>CAWGMO010000003.1:0-1861214 GCA_963823735.1 uncultured Actinomycetota bacterium
GAGGGCACACGCGCCTGCACCGTGGCCGTGCTGGCCTGCCCGGAGATGGACGGCGTGGCGCTGCGCCGGCTGGCCTGGCGGCTGGAGAAGGACGACGTCGACCTGGTCGTGGCCCCCGCGCTGATGGAGGTCGCCGGGCCGCGGACCTCGATCCGCCCGGTCGGCGGGGCTGCCGCTGCTGCACGTGGACCACCCGGAGCTGCCGGCCGCCGCCAGGTCGTCAAGAACGCCTTCGACCGGGTCGGTGCGGGCTCGCGCTGATCGTGCTGTCGCCGCTGCTGGCGTGGTGGCGGTGGCCATCCGGCTCGGGCAGCGGGGCCCGTGCTGTTCCGGCAGGCGCGCGTGGGGCGCGACGGCGGCGAGTTCACGGTCTACAAGTTCCGCACGATGGTCATGGACGCCGAGCGCGCAAGGCCACGCTGATCCAGTAAACGACAGACGGGTCCTTTCAAGATCCGCACGATCCGCGCATGACCCGCTGGGCGCCGGCTGCGCCGCTACTCCCTCGACGAGCTGCCCCAGCTGATCAACGTGCTCCGTGGCGACATGTCGCTGGTCGGCCCGCGGCCGCCGCTGCCCGAGGAGGTCGCCCAGTACGGGGACGACGTCCGCCGCCGCTGTCGGTCAGCCCGGGCATGACCGGGCTCTGGCAGGTCAGTGGCCGGTCTGACCTCTCCTGGGAGGAGTCCGTGCGGCTGGACCTGCGTTACGTGGAGAACTGGTCCCTGATGCTGGACCTGCAGATCCTGTGGAAGACTTGGTCCGGCTGTCGCGCGCGGCGCTGGCGCATACTGACTAGCAGAACGTTCGTGCGCAGGACGACCACACACTCGCCGCGGAGCTGGCGACGCGGCCGGCGAGCTGCTGCTGCCGCCCTGCGCGCCGACCGGGGTTTCACCGACCCATCAGCCCTCGCAACGAGGGCGACCGGCGTCCCACGTGTTCCTCGATGGAGGCCCTCGCCCGGAGCGCCCGGGCGACGCCGTGCTGTCCGAGGAGGGCAAGGACGACGCCCGACCCGCCTGGGCGCCGAGCGGGTCTGGATCGTCGACCCGCTGGACGGCACCCGCGAGTTCGCCGAGGGGGCCGCGCGGACTGGGCGGTCCACGTCGCGCTCTGGGAGCGCGGCACGCTGACGGCCGGCGCGGTCGCGCTGCCCGCCCAGGGCCATACGCTCTCCACCGCCGAGCCGCCCGTGCCGCCGCGCCCCGAGCGGGCGGCTGCGGGTCGCGGTCAGCCGGACCCGCCCGCCGGAGTTCGTCCAGACCTCGCCGAGCACCTCGACGGCGACGTCGAGCTGGTGCCGATCGGTTCGGCCGGCGCGAAGATCGCGGCCGTGCTGCCGGCCAGGTCGACGCCTACGTGCACGCCGGCGGCCAGTACGAGTGGGACTCCGCCGCCCCGGTGGCCGTCGCCCTCGCCGCCGGGGCCCACGCGCGCCGGATCGACGGCTCCCCGCTGGCCTACAACCAGGCCGACCCCTAACTGCCCGGATATCCTGGTATGCCACCCGGGACTGGCGCCAGACGCTGCTCGCCGGCATCCGGGCCGTCCTGTCGAGCGCCGCCCGGAGAGTCTCCGATGCAGTCCAGCGCCGCTGAGGACGTGACTACCTGACGTCGCAGCTCGACGTCCTCGAGGCCGAGTCGATCCACATCATGCGCGAGGTCGCGGCCGAGTTCGAGCGGCCCGTCCTGCTGTTCTCCGGGGGCAAGGACTCCATCGTCATGCTGCGCCTGGCGGAGAAGGCGTTCTGGCCGGCGCGGATCCCCTTCCCGGTGATGCACGTCGACACCGGCCACAACTTCCCCGAGGTGATCGAGTACCGCGACCGGCGGGTCGCCGAGCTGGGCGTCCGGCTGGTCGTCGCCTCGCGTGCAGGAGTCGATCGACCAGGGCCGGGTCGCCGAGGAGACCGGCCGGCGGGCCAGCCGCAACCGGCTGCAGACCACCACGCTGCTGGACGCGATCGAGGAGCACCGGTTCGACGCCGCGTTCGGCGGCGCCCGCCGCGACGAGGAGAAGGCCCGCGCCAAGGAGCGGGTGTTCTCCTTCCGCGACGAGTTCGGCCAGTGGGACCCCAAGAACCAGCGCCCCGAGCTGTGGAACCTCTACAACGCCCGGATCCGCCAGGGCGAGCACATCCGGGTCTTCCCGCTGTCCAACTGGACCGAGCTCGACATCTGGCACTACATCCAGCGCGAGGGGATCGAGATCCCCTCGATCTACTTCGCCCACAACCGCAAGGTGTTCGAGCGCGACGGCATGCTGCTCGCCGACAGCCCGTACTCCAACCGCGGCGACGACGAGCCGGCGTACGAGACATGACGGTCCGCTACCGGACCGTCGGCGACATGACCTGCACCGGCGCCGTCGAGTCGACCGCCGCGACGCTCGACGAGGTCATCGACGAGATCGCGGCGACCCGGATCACCGAGCGCGGCCAGACCCGCGCCGACGACCGGGCCACCGAGGCCGCCATGGAAGACCGCAAGCGGGAGGGATACTTCTGATGAGACGCGAAGTGTCTCCGGCGCCGACGACTGGTGAGGAAGCAGTGGCATGGACATCCTGCGGTTCGCCACCGCGGGCTCGGTGGACGACGGCAAGTCGACCCTCATCGGGCGGCTGCTCTACGACTCCAAGTCGATCTTCGAGGACCAGCTGGAGGCGGTCGAGCGCACCAGCCGCGACCGCGGCGACGAGTACACCAACCTGGCGCTGCTCACCGACGGCCTGCGCGCCGAGCGCGAGCAGGGCATCACGATCGACGTGGCCTACCGCTACTTCGCCACGCCGCAAGCGCAAGTTCATCATCGCCGACACCCCCGGGCACATCCAGTACACCCGGAACATGGTGACCGGCGCCTCCACCGCCGACCTGGCGATCATCCTGGTCGACGCGCGCAAGGGCCTGCTGGAGCAGTCGCGGCGGCACGCGTTCCTGGCCACGCTGCTGCGGGTGCCGCACCTGGTCCTCGCGTCAACAAGATGGACCTCGTCGACTACGACCAGGAGCGGTTCGAGCAGATCAAGGACGAGTTCACCGCGTTCGCCGTCCAAGCTGTACGACGTCGGACCTGACGTTCATCCCGATCTCGGCGCTGCACGGCGACAACGTCGTGCAGCCGCTCGGCGAACATGCCCTGGTACGACGGGTCGTCGCTGCTGCACCACCTGGAGAACGTCCACATCGCCTCGGACCGCAACCTGATCGACGTGCGGTTCCCGGTGCAGTACGTCATCCGCCCGCACAGGTCGACCGATCCCGAGCTGCACGACTACCGCGGCTACGCCGGCCAGGTCGCCGGCGGGGTGCTCAAGCCGGGCGACGAGGTCATGCACCTGCCGTCCGGCCTCACGACGCGCATCGCGCGATCGACACCTTCGACGGGCCGGTCGACGAGGCGTTCCCGCCGATGTCGGTGACCCTCCGGCTGGAGGACGACATCGACATCTCCCGCGGCGACATGATCTGCCGCCCGAACAACCAGCCGCCAGGTCACCCAGGACATCGAGGCGATGGTCTGCTGGATGTCCGACGAGCGCGTCGCTACGCCCGCGCAGCAAGCTGGCCATCAAGCACACGACCCGCTCGGCGCGCGCCATGGTCAAGGACCTGCACGTACCGGCTCGACGTCAACACGCTGCACCGCGACGAGGACGCCACCAAGCTGGAGCTCAACGAGATCGGCCGGGTCACCCTCCGGGTCACCCAGCCGCTGTTCGCCGACGACTACGGCCGCAACCGTACGACCGGCGGCTTCATCCTCATCGACGAGGCCACCAACGCCACCGTCGGCGCCGGCATGATCATGGACAGCCGCTGAGGATCGCGTACAGAGCCTGACGGCGCCCGGTGGTGAAGCTCTTCAGCACCGGGCGTCCGCCCCGGCCTGGACCGATCAGCGGCCGGGCGGGAAACCGCCGGTGGCGATCGGGCCCCAGTCGTCGATGGTGATGCGGATCAGCGATTTGTTCTGCCGGCGCATGGCCTCGCGGTACTCGTCCCAGTCGGGGTGCTCGCCCGAGATGCAGCGGTAGTACTCGACGAAGTCCTCCACGGCGTCCGGCATGTCGAGCACCTCGGCGTGGCCGTCGACCTGGACGTACGGGCCGTCCCAGTCGTCGGACAGCACGCAGATCGACGTACGGTCGTCGCGGCGGGCGTTGCGGGCCTTGGCGCGCTCAGGGTAGGTCGAGACGAGGACGCGGCCCTCGCCGTCCACGCCGCAGGTGACCGGGGACAGCTGGGGACGCCCGCCGGAGCGGGTGGTGGCCAGCAGGCCGTGGTGGCGCGGGCGGAGGAACTCCAAGAGCTCGGGGCGCTCGACCTTCTGGGCGGTCGCGGTTCTGGGAGCCATCGGCATCGCCTTTCCATGTACCGGCAGAAACGGGCGTGACCTCGATCCTTCCACTTCACGTGCCGCGAAGGGGCCGGAAGAAGTCCCGCAGATCCGTGGCGAGCATCGCGGGCTCCTCCAGGGGCATGAAGTGGCCACCGGCCGTCGGGCCACGCCACTGGCGGATGTCGGAGTAGCTCCGCTCGGCGAAGCTGCGGGGCAGGTCGCGGAAGACCGGCTCGGCGCTCATCGTGACCCCGGTGGGCACGCCGACGACCGGCCGCGGCGGGGTGTGGTCCCAGTCGTAGTACTGGCGGAACGACGAGCCGATCGTGCCGGTCGCCCAGTACAGCGTGATCATCGTCAGCAGGTCATCGCGCGAGAAGCGGGCGTCGAGGTCTCCGCCGCAGTCGCTCCAGTCGCGGAACTTGTCCAGGATCCAGGCGGCCAGCCCGGCGGGGGAGTCCTGGAGCGCGGCGGCGATGGTGTCCGGGCGCGTGATCATCATCGCGCTGTACCCGCCGTCCGTCTGGTCGAAGGCCTCGATGGCCGCGACGAAGGAGCGTTCGGCCTCGGAGAGGTCCGAGACGTCCGCGGGCGCGCCCGGATGGATGACGTGCAGCCCGACCACGCTCTCGGGGTGCAGGGCCCCCAGCCAGGTCGTCACGCCCGCGCCGATGTCACCGCCGTACGCGCCGTAGCGCGGGTAGCCGAGCTCCCGGGTCATCAGGGTGTTCCAGGTCTCGGCCGTGGTCTCGCGGGTCATCGGGGCGCCCGGCGGCAGGTCGGAGAACAGGAACCCGGGCAGCGACGGGATCACCACGTCGAAGGCGTCCGCCGGGTCGCCGCCGTGCCGCGCCGGGTCGGTCAGCAGGGGGATCAGCGGCAGCATCTCCATGAAGCTGCTCGGCCAGCCGTGCGTGAGCACGATCGGCAGGCCGGGGCGGTCGCCCGCCGCGCGTACGTGCACGAAGTGCACGAGCTGCCCGCCGATGTCGGCGCGGTAGTGGGGCAGCGCGTTCAGGCGCTCCTCTGCGGCGCGCCAGTCGTAGCCGCCGCCCCAGTGGGCCAGGACCGACCGCAGGTAGCCGGGGTCGACGCCGGCCGCCCACGGGCGCGGGTCGGAGGCGGAGGTGAAGCGGGTGGCACCGACGCGCGCCCGCAGATCGGCGATCACATCGTCGGGTACGTCGATGCGGAAGGGTGAGACGGACATGGGTCCTCCGTGATGGAGGGCGCCCTCCGCGCGCGTCGTCAGCGGCAGGGGTGAGCGAGGAGGCGCGCCCGGTCGTCAAGATGAACGATCATCGGGGGCCACCTCCTTCTCAAGCCGTGCTGACTACGGAGACCCTGTCACGCGCCGGCGCGCCGTGGCAACGCCTTTCGCGTCACTGGAACCCGTGCGCGGCGTCACCGGGGCCGGGCGGGTCCGTGGGGCCCTGCTTCTTGCGGCGCCACAGGAAGAAGCCGCCACCGGCCGCGACGATGATGATCACGCCGCCGACGACACCGAACAGCATGCCGTTGCCGCCGGAGGTGCTCTTCTTCTCCGCGGCCGGCGCGGGAGAGGTGCTGGGCAGCGGCAGCGCCCGTCTGCGACGGCGCGGGCAGAGTGCCGCCCTTCTGCTTGGCGGCCGCGGCCGCACGGTGCTTGGGGTTGAGCAGCGAGAGGAAGCTCAGGACCTTCGACCCGGGCGTCGCGGCCGTGGAGGCACGCGCGACCAGCTTGTTGACCGTGGACCGGGTGTAGGCGTTGGAGACCGCCTGCAGCCGCGTGCCGGTCAGGACGACGTAGGTGGCCTTGTGGTTCGGGGTGGCCAGCAGGCGGGAGATGACCGGCCCGGAGGCGCTGCCCGCGGGGAGCACGACAACGCCCGCGCGGCCGGCCTGCTCAAGGGCGGCCCGCAGCCGGTCGAGGTCGGCGTCGGACTTCAGGTAGGACGCCCCGGAGTCGACGTAGTAACCGTCTTCGGTGACGGACTCCGCGACGAGCTCCGGGTCGATGCTCGCGGCCCGGGCCGGCACCGCGTGCCAGGCCAGGAGCAGCAGCAGCGCTGCGACCAGCGCTGCTGCCGACGAGGCGCGGGGTACGCGCATGTCCATGGGGGGTCAGCTCCTTGTCGATTCTCGTACGGGGGGTTGGTGAGCCTATCCACTCTGTGACGGTGATCGCCGCGCAATGGCCACGCCCGTTATGGGCGGACCGCCTTGCGCCGGCGATGGACCTCGAATCCGACGAATCCCGCCACGAGCACCGCGACCGGAAGGCCGCCCGCCACGAGGGGGAGGCGCGAGCGCGCCGGTCTGCGCGCGGGCTTCCCGGTGGCGATGCAGGCGCCCGTGTCACACGGCGAGGCGGCGGTCAGCGCCGGTGACGTCGCCATCGACCGCCAGGCCGACATCGCGGCGGCCGACGTGCGGTAGTCGAAGCCACAGGTCGTCCTCGCCAGCATGCCGGTGGTGCGGTCGTCCCAGTGCAGGAGCGCGCGGAACTGGCGGTAGGCCGGCAGCGCGAGCAGCGAGGAGGTGTCGCGCATCCACTGCGCCTTGCGGCCGGGGCTGGCAGGGTCCTCGACCGAGCCCCATTCGAGCACCATGAGCCCCTTGGAGGGGTGGCGCAGGCCGAACCGCCGCTGCGGGTCGAGCAGGGAGGCCGGGCTCCGCCAGGTGCCGCGCGCGGAGTGGCAGGTGTTCCAGTTGTAGGTGTCGGCGCCGATGTCGTCGACGTACGCGTCGCCGGGGTAGTACGCGTCGGCGCGCGCGCCGACGTCGAACGCGTCACCGGTCATCGTCCACACGAACCGCGCGTTGCGCACGCCCGCGGCGCGGTAGGTCGTGACGAGACGCCGCCAGGCCGCCACGAACTCGGCGGGGCTGCCCATCGGCCGCGAGGTCTTGGCGTCGGGCTCGTGGTTGAACACGACGTAGACCCCGGCGCGGAAGCGCTTGAGCTCGTTCGCCTGGCGCCACATGTCGCTGTAGAGCGGGCTGCCCGGCCGGGCGTTCGCGATGTCGCGCCAGGCGATGAGCGCGCCGCTCTTGCGCTTGGACTTGATCGACAGGAACACGGTGTGGCCCGTGTCGCGGTCCCAGGTCTGGTTGCCGTCGAGGAGTTTTTCGTCCCACCGGCGGAAGACGCGTACGCCCGGCAGCCGGTGGCCGCTCTCCTGCTCGCGCTGCTGGGTCTCCTGCCGCGTCTGTCCGACCGAGCCCAGCATGACGCGGTGGGCGCCGGTCGAGGGTGTCCCGGCGGCGATCGTGCCCGACAGGATCACCAGGGCGGCGAGGGTCTTCATGTGCGCAGGCAGGCGAAAAGATGACGTCCGTAGTTGGCGGCGTACGGCGGGTGCGCGTCGTCGTCGGGACCCAGGTCGACGATCTCGTCGAACGAGGTGTGCTCACGGAGGAACTCCGCGATCTTGGTGGGGTTCCAGCCCGCCAGCGAGGTGCGGAACCACTCCTCGTTCTCCTGGCCGGTGTCGATGAACAGCACCGAGCCGGTCGCGCCGTCGAGCAGCTTGACCAGCTCCTCCGGGCGTACCGAACCGCGGCCGAGCACGAAGTGGTGCAGCAGGCTGAAGCACGAGACGACGTCGTACGTGCGCTCGGAGCCCGACAGCAGCTCCACGGCGTCGCCGGTGGTGATCCGGCCCTCCTCCAGGCCGTAGACGGCGCGGCCGAGGGGTACGGCGAGCGGGTCGCGCTCCAGGCCGTGCGCGTCGAAGCCGCCCTTGCCCATCTCCGAGACGAACCAGCCGTAGCAGCTCGCCACGTCGAGGTAGGAGCCCGTCAGGCCGCGCTCGGCGACGACCGCGCGCATCTTCTCCAGCCGGTCGGTGCACCGGCGTACGGTCGTCCAGCTCTGCGCGAGCTCGGGCGCCTCGATCGGCTGGTAGAGCTCCTTGCTGCCGTCGAGCCAGCTCATGCGGAGGAGGAGGTCCTGCAGGGGCGTGGTGACCGGCATCCACTTGGTGACGACCTCGACGGTCGTCTCGCCCGCCACGACGGCGCGTGCGAGGCGGTGGTGGCCGTCGAGGACCTGGTACTGGTCGCTGCCGCGTACGGGCGCGACGAGGATCGGGTCGAGCCGCCCGCTCTGCTCGGGGCGGCGCTCGCCGCTCTCACCGGACAGGAAGGCGCGTGCCACCGCGACGATCCCGGCGTCGTCGGCCGCGCCGAAGTAGGTGCCGCCGGCGTCGACGCAGCGCCGCGCCAGACGGCCGTACGGGCTCGCCAGGATCTCCTCGTCGGAGGTGGGAGGGTCGCGCAGCAGCGCGACGTGCGGCCCGTCGACCAGCTTCGTCGAGGGCCACAGCAGGTCACCGGTGCGGTCGGCGAACTCACGCGCGGTCCAGCCGCCCTGCGCGCCGAGCAGCAGCCGGTCGACCGGGACGCTGACGCGGCCGGGCCTGCGGAGCACGGCGGTGGACAGCACGACGCGCGCTTTCGGCGGGATCGGCACCGAGCGCGCGGTGTCCACGAGCCGGCCGTACACCGGGCCGCTGGGCGTGAGGCCGGTCGACTTCAGTGCCTGCCGCGCCCGGCGGGTGGCACCGCGCGACCCCCGCGTGAACAGGTGGCGTGCCTGGTCAAGCACCATGGACCATTCCTCCGGTGGGTCGGCGGCCGGGCAGCAGAGCCGCGAAGGCCGTCAGGGCGAGTCGGTTGCGTCCGGCCCACATTAGCCCGGCGTAGCAGCATGCTCCGAGGACCAAGCCGCCCAGCGTGGCGGTGGTGCCGAACGCCAGTCTGGCGATCAGGGGAAGGGCGCCGAAGCAGGCCAGCGCCGAACCGGCGGCCAGGCCGAGGCCCGCGCCCGTCGGCGTCATGCCGAACAGGCTGCGAACCTGCACGAGCGGGAGGACGTTACGGGTGGCGAGGGCGGCGGCCCAGGCGATCGCCGCGCCCGTGACGCCCAGCCACGGGATGAGGACGGCGTTCAGCGCGAGGTCGACGACGAGGGCGGCGGCGTTGTTGGCCAGGCTCAGCCCGCTGCGGCCGGCCATCAGCAGCATCACGTCGACCGGGCCGGTGCCGGTGGCCAGCAGCATGGCCAGCCCGAGGATCACCGTGGCGTACTGGCCCTCGTGGGCGTAGCCGTGCCCGAACGCGGACAGGTAGATCGGCGCCGCGACCGCCACCGACAGGTGGACCGGCCAGGTGAGCGCGACCGTCCACGTGGTGCAGCCGGAGAAGACCCGCGCGGTGCCCTCGCGGTCGTCCAGGGCGAGCAGGCGGCTGACGGCGGGCTGCATGGCCTGCTGGACCGCCTGGGTGCCGAGCTGGCCGATGACCATGAAACGGGTGGCGGCGGTGTAGATCGCGGCGTCGCGCGGCGAGGCCAGCGCGGCGATGAGCACGATGTCGGCGCGCTGCAGGGCGGTCTGGCAGATCTGCGCGACCGCGCGCGGCGAGGTGTAGCGCCAGAACTCGCGGGACAGGGCCCGCGTGTCAGCGCTCCCGCGATCGAGCCGCCCGGCGATCCGGTGATACCAGCCGATGGCCACGAGAAGGCCGACGAGGTAGGGGAGCGCCCACGCGAACGCCAGCGCCACCGGGTTCGTCGTGAACAGCGCCGCCGCCAGCACGCCCGCGACCTGCGCCACCTGACGGAAGATCTTCTCGATCACGACCGTGGGCCGCATGGTCGAGTGGCCGCGCGTCGCGGCCAGGATGGCGTCGTGCGCGGCGGCGACCGGCAGGAAGACCGCGAGGACCCGCAGCATCGGCGTGACCTGCGAGCCGCCGCCGATCGCGCCCGACAGCGCCGGGGCGGCGACCGCGAGGGCCAGCGCTGCCACGCAGGAGAGCGCCACCACGGGGACGAGCGCGACGGGCACCGTACGCCGGGCCGCGCCGTGGTCGCCGAGCGCCAGGTGACGCGGCAGGAAGCGCAGCAGCCCGGCGTCGCTGCCGAGCCCCGAGACGGCATTGAGGATCACGAACAGGGACGTCGTGGCGAAGAACGCGCCCGCGACCTTCTGCGGGTAGGTGTGCGCGACGGCGAGCACCAGCGCGAGGCCCATGATGCCGGCCGAGGCCGCACCGACGAGGTTGAGCGCACCGCCACGGGCCAGACGCGACAGGTGAGGCTCAGATGTCATGCCTCGATCGCTTTGTGCACGGCGGTCGTCGTGGAGTCGGACTCGTCGGACGGCTCGGGGTGCGGCGGCTCGTCACCGGAGAACCGCGACCAGTCCGGCGAGGTCGCCGTCAGGCTCGTGTTGCCGCCCGTCTGGGAGCGCCCCTTGCGGAACTCCGGCTCGTGCTTCTGCACGGACGTGCCCGGGGGGTGCTCGGGCTCGCGCTTGCCGGGGCCGTAGTCGTCGCGCTTGTGCACCGAGACGCCGGGGCTGTAGTCGGTCTCGCGCGTCGCGGGCCGCCCGTCGCGGTCACGCGTGGCCGAACGCCGGGACCGGCCGTCCTCGACGACGGTGCCGATGACGATGGCGCCCGCGCGCTCGGCCTCGGTGTAGGCCATGTCGATGTCGTGGCGCGTGGTCTGGCCGAGGGTGACGACCAGGACGGCCGCGTCCGCCAGGGTGCACAGCGCCTGCGCGTTGGCGTCGTGCACGCTCGGGGCGTTGATGAGGATGTACTCGGCCTTCTCCCGCAGGAGGTGGACGGTCTCGCGCATCCGCGGCCCGCTGAACCGCTCGGCCGCCGCGCCCGCGCCCGGCCCGCGCGGCAGCAGCCGTAGCTGGGAGTCGGCGTTCACGAGCAGCTGGGTCGGGTCGGTGCCGCGCATCAGCACGTCGGACAGGCCCTTGGACTGGCCCAGGCCGAACAGCGCCGACGGGCTGGTCTCGGAGAAGCTGGCGTCCACCATGATCGTGGCCGAGCCGGCGTGCGCGAGGGCGACCGCGAGGTTGGAGCTGGTCAGCGTCGCCGAGGCCGCCGGCGTCGCGCTGGTCACGAGCAGCGTGACCGGGCGCTCCTGCACGGAGGCCACGACCGCGGCGCGGAGGCGGCGGTACGCCTCGCCCGCCTTGCTCTTCGGCGCGGTCACCAGCACCAGGCCGCCTCCGGACGGCACCGTGCTGAGCACCGGGACGCCGAGCCGCTGGACGGCGCGGACGTCGCGCAGGCGGCGGTCGGAGCGTTCGAGGGCGAGAGCCAGCAGCACGCTCGCGAACAGGCCCACCGCGAGACCCACGCCGCCGAACGTCGCGCTGCGCGTCGTGAGCGAGGCGGCGGGCGGCTGGGCCGGCGTGATGACCGACCCCGGCGTGACCGGGGTGGCCGCGATGTCGTTGTTCTGCTCGTCGATGACGCCGAGCTGGTTGTTGTACGCGGCGACGCGCTGGCGCAGGAAGCTCTTCTGGCTCGCGGGCGTCGTCGACATGCGGGCGTTGGTCGCGGTCAGCTGCTGCTGGATCCGCTTCTCCTGGTCGCGGAGCTTGCGCGCCCGCTCGTCGAGCACGCCCTGCGCGCGCTGCTTGCGGTAGTCGAGGTAGCCGTTCGCGAAGGCCTGCGCGCCGTCACGTGCCGCGGTGGCGCTGGCGCCGGTGTAGGTGATCAGCAGGACCTGGGTGTTCGGCGGGACGGTCACCGAGACGCGCGTACGGTCGGCGCTGCGCAGCTTCTGGCGTACGACCTGCTGGACCGAGTCGGCCGTGACGAGCTGCGCCTCGGACTGGAGGTTGGTCAGGTCGTCGCCGCGGCCGTTGGGCGAGTAGGGGTTTCCGTCCAGGGGACTGATGAGGACGGTGGCCGTCGCCTTCGCGCTCGCCGGGAGCAGAAGGCCGGCCGCGGCCCCGAGGAGCAGGCCCGCGATGGCGAGGGTGAACACGAGCTTCAGATGGCGCCTGGCGACACCGGTCAATCGGCCCTGCGGATCCTGGTCAGCCGCCATGCCTGCTCTCCCTCGACTTGCACCCTTCCCAGGGTCATACGCTCGGCATGACACTATCCTCACTTACCAAACTGGTAGTCCCCTCTTGGCTTTCCGTTTAGATTGAGCGGCATGCCCGATGCACGGGAGCATGCGCTCCTCGTCGCCTCCAGCGGAGGCCACCTCGCCCAGCTTCTGGCGCTCCGCCCCTGGTGGGAGGAGCGCAGGCGCACCTGGGTGACCTTCGGTACCGAGGACGCGCGCTCGCAGCTCGACGCCGAGGACGCCGTGTGGGCTTACCATCCGACGACCCGCAACGTACGCAACCTTGTACGGAACTTCGCCCTCGCGGTCCGCGTGATGCGGCGCGACCGGCCGGGCGTGGTCGTCTCGACGGGCGCCGCCGTCGCCTTCCCGTTCTTCATCGTGGCCAAGGTCATGCGCGTGCCGACCGTCTACATCGAGGTCTACGACCGGCTCGACTCTCCGACGCTCACCGGCCGCCTGTGCCGCCCCATCACCGACCTGTTCTGCGTGCAGTGGGAGGAGCAGACGCGCTTCTACCCCCGCGCCCAGGTCATCGGGAGCCTTCTTTGACCTCGCTCGTCTTCGTCTCCGTCGGCACCGACCACCACCCCTTCGACCGTCTCGTGACCTGGGTCGACGCGTGGCTCCCCGATGGCGTCAAGTGCGTGGTCCAGCACGGCACCTCGGCCCCGCCGCGGCGTGCCGAGGGCGTCGCCTACCTCGACCACGGCGAGCTGACCGGCCTGCTGAACGACGCCGCCGTCGTCGTCTCCCACGGCGGCCCGACCACGATCACCGAGAGCCGCCGCCACGGCGTACGCCCGATCGTGGTCCCGCGCTCACCGGCGCTCGGCGAGCACGTGGACGACCACCAGGAGCGCTTCTGCGCCCGTATGGCCGCCAAGGGCCTCATCAGCTCCGCCGCCGACGAGCAGGCCTTCCGCGCGCTCCTCGACAGCGCCCTGGCCGACCCGGACGGCTTCGCCGTACGCGCCGACGACGGCGACGTCGCCCAGTCCGTGGCCCGGTTCGGCCGCCTGGTCGACGACCTGATGCACCGCCGCTCGTCCTAGGGGGCCTGACGTGGCCAAGCTGGTCTACTCCGCCATCGCTTCGCTCGACGGGTACGTCGAGGACGAGCGCGGCGACTTCGGATGGGCGGCCCCCGACGAGGAGGTGCACGCCTTCGTCAACGACCTCGAACGCCCGATCGGCACCTACCTGTACGGGCGCCGGATGTACGACACGATGGTGTACTGGGAGACCGTCGGCACCGGCGACGACCAGTCCGCGGTGAGCCGGGACTTCACGGAGATCTGGCGCGCGGCCGAGAAGATCGTTTACTCGCGGACGCTCCAGGCGCCGTCGAGCGCGCGGACGCGGATCGAGCGCGACTTCGACCCCGCGGCGATCAGGCGGCTCAAGGAGTCCTCGGCACACGACATCGCGGTCGGCGGTGCCGAGCTCGCCGGCCAGGCCATGGCCGCGGGCCTGGTCGACGAACTCCACCTGTTCCTGGGCCCGATCGTCGTCGGCGGCGGGAAGCGCGCCCTGCCGGATGACGTTCGCGTCCGGCTGGAGCTCCTGGACGAGCACCGCTTCCGTGGCGGCGTCGTCCACCTCCGCTACGCGGTCCGCGGCTGAGTCAGATGCCCCGCCCGCTGTTGTGGGCGAGCCGCAGGATCCGGTCGGCGGTGAGCAGGCGGAACGACACCGCGAGGGCGAGGTAGGCGCGGCGTTCGCGCCAGGAGCCCCGCAGGGTGCGCAGCGCCCAGGTGCGGGCCTCGCGGCGTTCGCCGAGGGCGGCGTGGGCGAAGGCGATCTGGCCCTGGACGCGTGCCAGCCCGCGCGGGTCGTCGGCGAAGCCCGGGTGCTTGCGCAGGAGGTACTGCAGGGCGTCGCTGATCGTGCGCCACTTGCGGTTGAAGTGCGAGGTCTGCCCCCACAGGACGCGTACGAGGGGCTCGGCCACCACCGCGATGGGCCCGGCCGCGGCGGCGCGGAGCATCCAGTCGTAGTCCTCGCCGAAGCTGCCCGGGATCTCCTCGTCGACGAGGCCGATCTTGTCGAAGAAGGCCTCGCGGCGTACGACGACCGTCGACGGGTGCGCCTCCATGACGCGGCGGCGCAGGAGCTGGGCGAGCGTGACGTCGTCCGGGGCCGGCACGCGCGTGATCGTCTTGTCGCCGTAGTCGACGTGGATCCCCGCGACGACGACGTCCGCGCCGGTCTCGCGCAGGCGGTCGGCCTGGAGGCGCAGCTTGGACGGCAGCCACTCGTCATCGTCGTCGCAGAAGGCCAGCAGCTCGCCCGTCGCCGCCGACGCGCCGGAGTTGCGGGCGCCGGCCAGACCGGGCGTGCGGTCGTTGGCGACGACGACCACCGAGCGGCCGGAGTCCGTACGCGCGAGCGCGGTGTCGGGCTCGGCCTGGTCGAAGACGACGACGCACTGGACGGGCCCCGTGTAGTCCTGCGCCAGGACCGCCGCGACGGCCTTCGCGAGGAGCTGCGGCCGGTCGCGCGTGGCGATGACGACGGAGACGGCCGGGGTGTCCGGGCTCACTTTGCTGCCTTCTTCCCGTAGGAGATGACGATGCCGCGCGGCGGGGCGCCCGCCGCGTCGAGGTGGGCGATCGCGGCCGCGAGCGGCCGGTCGGTGACCTTCTTCAGCGCGACGGTCACCAGGGTGATGTCGGAGATGGCCGCCAGCGTGACCGCCTCGGCGGTGTCCAGCGGCGGCCCGGAGATGACGACCACGCCCGCCTCGTGGTGCGCCTGGTCGACCGCGACGGCCAGGCCGCGGTCGCCGTCGTCGGCGGACAGCGCCTCGACGCGGAAGGAGCCCAGGGAGGGGTCGCGCTCGCCGGTCTCACCCGGGTAGGAGGGCACGGGGTTCTCGCCGACGTGCAGCAGCGTGGTGGGCGCGCCGCCGTGCGCGAAGGCGGCGGCGACGCTGACCGCGATGGGATGGGCGGTGTCGCCGGGCATCCCGGTGACCAGGATGGTCCGGGCGTCCTCGGCGAAGCCCAGGTTGCGCAGCCGCCGCCCGGCGTCGGCGAGGCTGTCGCGGCGTACCTCGGTGAGCACCGGCACCCGGATCCGCCGGCGTACGTCGCGGGCGTACCGCAGGCGCCGTGGCCGCCGGTCGCGCAGCAGGCCCACGGCCAGGCCGGCCAGGAAGCCGATGCCCGCCCCGGAGGTGCGGTTCACGGCCGAGCTCGGGTCGTCGGGACGGCTCGGCCGCCCGGGAGCCCGCAGCACCTCGGCGAACTGGTCGGTGAAGGCGAGCTGCTTCTGCGCGTCGAGGATCTGCCGCTGCAACGCCTGGCGCCGCGTGCGCACCGTGATGTGGGCCTGCGCGGAGGAGTCGTCCGGCAGCGCCTTCAGCTCGGCCTGGATGACGAGGAGACGCCGGTTGATCGTCTGGCGGTTGCGGGTCTGGTATTCGCCGATGACGCGCCCGCGCAGCTTGATGTAGGTGCGGGCCATCGTACGGGCGCCCTCGCGCGCGTTGCCGGGCCGGTTCGCGCGGACGCTGATGGTCATGATGCGGGAGTTCGGCGGCGCGACGACGCTGACGCGGCTGCCGAGCCGGTCGGCGGGGATGTTGAAACCCGGCACCGTCTTCAGCTGGGCGAGCACGAGCCCGGAGGTGGCGAGCTGCGCCTCGGTGTCCATGGTGTCCAGCACCGGCTTTTGGTCGACGAGCGCGAACGGCCCCTCGACCAGCGGCGGAAGGCCGGACTCCACCGCCACCGGCGGCGCCGCCACGGTCACCGACGAGGTGTAGCTGTGCGTGACGGTGGCGGCGCGCACCATGCCCAGCACGCCGCCGACCGCCATCATGACGATCAGGACGGGCCACTGGCGGCGTACGAAGCCCTGGTAGCGGACCAGCCGTACCGCGTCGGGGTCGCCGCGCTCGGACTCGCTGGGAGTCAGCAGGAGCGGCGACTGGCGGGGCGCTCTGGTCAGAGTCGCCATGGTGGGACCACGCCCAGAAGGCTCGCGAGCCGCTCGTCGTGCGGCTCGAAGTGCTCGCGCAGGCGTACGCGCAGCGGCTCGGGCAGGGGCGAGCCCGGCCGCGCGTTGTGCCGCTCGAAGGCCGGGGGACGCCAGCGCTCCAGGCCGAGGAAGTCGACGACCGCGTCGTAGCAGGGCTCCGGCTCGGAGAAGAAGTCCTCGGCGAACGCCACGTGCACGCGCTCGCGGCCGAACAGCCGGTGCAGCACCTCGATCTGGTCGGCGTAGTGCCCGCGGTCGAGGTAGGAGTGGTGCCGGTGGCTGTGGCTGAGGTAGCCGGGCTCGGCCCGTAGGCGCTCGACCTCGCCGTCGAGGCGCTCGGGCTCCAGCTCCAGGGCGCGCTCGAACGACGCCTCGGTCTCGAAGCCGCGCGCCAGCTCGTGCTTGTGCGCGGAGTAGGCGCGCTCCACCGGGTCGCGGAGCACGACGAGGAGCTTCACACCGGGCAGGTCACCGGCGATGCGCTCGGGCGCGAGGGGGTGGTGCATGTAGTAGCCGGCCGACTCGAAGGCCAGCCGCGACCCCTGGCGTACGGGGAAGTGGCCGCGGTACCAGCCGAGACCGCGCGCGTAGTTGACGTCGAAGAAGTGCACGCCCTTGTGGAAGTTCGGCTGGGCCGTACCGGGGTGCTCGGCGAGGGCGCGGAACATCGACGTGGTGCCGCCCCGCTGGGTGCCGACGAGGAGGAAGTCCGGCAGCGCCCGCAGGCCGGAGCTGAGCCGCCCGGCCGTACGCGTGACGGCCCGGCCGCCGTCCTTCACCCACTGAGGTGCGTCGCGCCGTGAGATCAAGAGGGCCTCCCCGAGGTCGAGTGGAGCAGGTCGAGGAGGCTCGCCGCCTGCGGGCGCAACGGCTCGCCCAGGGGGCCCTGGGACGCCGTCAGGTAGCGGCGGGCGAGCTCCAGGAGGTAGAGCTCGACGGTGACCGCGGCCTCACGGCCGCGCTGGCCGAGCGGCGCGAGGATCTCGGCGCCGGGCCACGTGGTGTACCCGCCGCCGGTCTGCAGCCGGTAGTGCAGCAGGTCGAGCCCGGCCGGGACGTCGTCGTCGAACCGCTCCCAGTCCCAGAGCTGGACGCGCCCGCCGTGCCAGGCCATGTTCCACGGGGTCCAGTCGCCGTGCCAGGCGCCGAAGCCGACCTCGTCGCCGCCGTACGCCGCGCCGACACGCGCCACCACGCCGGCGAAACGCTTCTCCTGGGCGGGGTCCTCCAGCGGAACGTCGAGGAAGCGCTTCCAGAAGGTGCTCTCGGCGAGGGGGACGCGGCGCGGCTCTCCGGTCAGCTCGCGCATCGCCTCGACGGGGGCGCCGCGCCGCGACCGCAGCGACAGCGCGCCGGTCGGCAGCGGCGTCAGCACGAGCAGCGTGAGGCCGCGCCAGTCGCCGTGGTGCAGCACCTCGGGGACGCGGAGCGTACGGAACGTGCGCCCGGCGAGGCGGCCGAGCGCCGCGGCCTCACCGGCGATCAGGTCGCGCGCCATGCCGGTGTCGCCGACCTTCACGAACGCCAGCGGCTCGCCGCGCGGCGTGAGGACGTGCAGGATCGGCTTGCGGTTGGCGCGGGCCGAGCCCAGGCCGACGCTCACCACGACCGGACGGCCGAGGATCTCGGCGAGGCGGTCCTCGACCGACTCGCCCGCGCCGGTGACGTGCAGCCGGTCGCGCAGCGCGCGGTCGGCGAGCCCGGCGCGTACGGCCGTCGCCGTCAGCACACGCGTGACGCGCTGCCGTGCGCCGAGGTCGTGGCTGTAGCGGCGCAGCGCCGCCGACGCCGCCGCCGGCAGCCCGGCGGGCAGCAGCAGGCGCGGGCGCTCCGCGCTCGGCAGGAACACGAACTCGCGTACGGACCCCGGCGCCGCCCCGGTGCCGACCTCGGCGTCGGGCCAAAGCGTGGCCACGGCGTCCGCCCAGGCGCTCACGCGAGCGCCTCGCGCCGTGCGCGCCACATCAGCGCGACGGCGATCATCACCGTGTACAGCGGGACCTCCACCAGGTCATAGATGAAAAGGAACAGCCCGAACGCGAGCAGCACACAGCAGCCCGCGACGCCGTACGCCGAACGCTCGCGCCAGTGACGGGCGAACCGCACGAGGAAGAACACGCCGAAGGCCACCGTGCCGACGAGCCCGTTGGCGAAGATCAACAGCCAGATGTGGCCCTGCGTGCCGAGCGGGGGCGCGCCGCAGGCCTTGCAGCCGGGGCGGTCACCGCCCGCGATCGAGGTCAGGTTGCCCTGGACGTTGCGCGTGGTGCCGAAGCCGACGATCGGCGAGCCGGTCACGCCGCTGCGCACGCTCTGCTCCGAGAGCATGGCCCGCCGGTCGTTGCTGTGCGGGTGCTGCAACCGGGTCTGGATCATGTCGGGCAGCGGCGAGACCATGAACACCAGCGCCCCGGTCGCGAGGCCCACCAGCGCGAGCCGCAGCGCGCGCCCGCCGCCGCGCGCGACGATCTTCAGGCCCGCGAAGCAGCCCGCCACCGCCAGCGCGATCCACAGGCCGCGGTCGAGGGAGTAGACCACCGGCCACAGCGAGGCGAGCGCGATGATGATCCCGGCGACCCGGCGCCTCCCGTCGGCGCGCACGAGCCAGGTGATCACGAAGAACGGCAGGAAGAAGGCGTACGCGGCGCCCCAGGTGTTCGCGTAGGCGAACGGCGCCATCGGGCGGGACTGTTCGTACCCGAGGATCGTCGCGACGTCGGCGGTCTTGGGGTGGATCGCGTCGAGCAGGAACGTGTTGTGCGTGTGGAGGATCATCTCCACCGGCGACGTCAGCGCCAGGTGCGGCGCGAAGGTGCCGAGCAGGCCGCCCGCGGTGGTGACGATGAACATCCAGCCGAGCAGCTTGCCGACCCGGTCGGCCGGCAGCTCCTCGTCACTGAGGTTGGCGATGTAGAGCAGGACGATCGTCGAGGCGAAGTACCACGCGAGGCGCCAGCCGAAGGGGAGCAGCCGCCCGAGGTTTCCGCCGGGGACCGCGCCCGGGGCGTTCGCCCACAGCACGCCGACGCCCAGCACCACCCAGGCGAGGAACACCAGCCAGGCGCCGAAGCCGCGCGGTACGAGCACCGAGGACCGCCGTTTGTACAGGTGAACGGCCATCGGGATGCTCATGATCAGGAAGATCAGCATGCCCATGCCGAGTAGCCACCAGACGGGGAACCCGACAAAGATCACGACGAGCGGCCAGCCGGGACGGGGGCGCCACGGGGCCGGCTTCGTCATCACCCGAGCCGGGACGACCCTCACTGTGCCCACCCTGACGCCCCTGCCTCACCTCGGCCTGCCAGAGTCAGAAGCGTACTTGTCCCGCGCCGTGCTCAGTGCCGGACGTTGAACTCCGGCAGCTTGCCCAGCGCGCGGAAGGCCTTCAGCGCGGCCGGGGTGGCGTCCACACTGGTGTTGCCGCCGTCCGGCATGTTCTGCGCGTGCTGGGCGTCGAAGTACGTCAGGGCCTTGATCTTCGGGTACTTCGCGAACTCCTTCGCGACGCTGTTGAAGAACGCCGGCTTGCGGTTCGGGTCGGTCGGGGACTCCAGGACCGCCCACTCTGCGAGCATCAGCGGCTTCTTCGGGAAGGTGCGCTCGGCGTAGTCGTAGAAGCCGGGGAAGCCGATCGTCTGCTGGGGCGCGGCGACCTTGTTGAGGAGGTTCGCGTAGTCCTTGATGTTCGACTTGGCGAACGGGTCGTAGCCGACCCAGTCGACGGCGTCGTCACCCGGGTACAGGTCCTTGAACCAGGGCTTGGAGGTGTAGCCCGTGTAGCCCATGAAGACGACCGTGAACAGGATGTTGCGCGTCCCGTGCGACCGGAACTGGCCGACGACGTGCCGGAACATCGCCTTGTAGTCGGCGGCGGTGTAGCCGGAGCCGGGGCGGTCCTTGACCTCTTCCTCCGGCTCGTGGTGGATGACCAGCCAGAACTTCTTGCGGAAGTGGGTCTTGAGGTAGGCCGCCTCGCGGGCGATCTGGGCGTCCATGGCGCCGGCGGCGACCTGCCGCCAGGTCTTGCCGATGTCGGGCTTCCAGTTGAGGACCAGCATCCGCGGGTGCTTGGGCTGGTTGGTCAGCGCGATCTCGTTCGCGGTCGGGAAGAGCTCCGACCCCGAGTGGTAGGCGTGGTAGAGGTCCACCTGACGGCCGGTCTTGTGCTCGAAGGCCTGAACCTGGGCGATCGGCCGCTGGCTCGTGCCCACCGGGGTCACGCCCCACCACGCGCCGCAGGAGGGCACCAGCTTCGAGGAGATCGTGCACTTCTGTGCGGCTTTCTCCACCGGGGCTGTACTCCGCGCGGGAGCGTCCGGCGTCTGAGTCTCAGTAACGGCGCACGCCGTCAGCGATGCCGCCAGCGCGACAGACAGCGCGAAGCGCGGGATCGATACAGGCGTACTTCTCTTCATGGCTGCGAACTATAACGACACCTACCCATAGGGGGAGCCGAAGGGTTTTTTGCGGATATGTGACCGGATGGTGACTGGCTTTCCCTCCGTAGGAGGTGAAATGCCCCGATAGATTCCCCCTGACCACCTGTTTTCCTCGAACGGCTGCCCCCGCTTGGCCGAGTGAGGACGCGGAGAGGAAGCCACGTGCGCCTTCGCAGTCTCATCGCTATGGGGGCCGGCGTCTTGCTGGCCACCGGTCTTGTGACGGCGTCCCCCGGCCGGCCGGCCCGAGCGGACATCCAGAACGGCATCGTGAGTGCCGACCCAGTCGGCTTCACGCCGAACCTCGTGGACGGCGACGTACGCTCCGTTGTCCAGATCGGTGGCCGGATCTTCATCGGCGGCAACTTCACCCAGGTCAAGGCCGCCGGATCCCAGACGGTCGTGAACCGCAGCCGGGTCCTGGCCTTCGACGCCACCACCGGCGCGATCGACGACTCCTTCAAGCCGTCCGCCGACGGCGAGGTGAGCGTGCTCCTGCCGTCCGCGGACGGCCACTCCATCTACCTCGGCGGCATCTTCACCCACATCGACGGCGTCGCGCACAAGGTGCTCGCGCGCCTCGACATCAACACGGGCCAGCCCGTCTCTGGCTTCACCCCGAACGTCGACGCCCGGGTCAAGGACCTGCGGCTCTCCGGCGGCAGGCTGTGGGTCGGCGGCAACTTCGCGCACGTCGACGGGGTCGCGCGTGCGGCGCTCGCGACACTGAACCCCAATACCGGGCGCCTCGACGACTTCCAGTCGCTGGGCTTCGCCGGCATGCAGAACGGCGGCACGACCCTCGTCTACAAGATGGACATCACGCCCGACGGCTCCAAGCTGATCGCTGTGGGCAATTTCACGTCCGTCGACGGCCAGGCGCGCCCGCAGATCGTGATGGTCGACCTGAGCGGGGCCTCGGCCCAGCTCGCGAACTGGCAGACCAACCGGTACGCCGCGGCGTGCTCGTCGTCGTTCGACTCGTACATGCGCGACGTCGACGTCTCGCCGGACGGGACGTACTTCGTGGTCTCCACGACCGGCGCCGCCGGCGGCACCTCCAAGCTCTGCGACGCCCAGGTGCGCTGGGAGACCTCCGCGACCGGCTCGAACCTGCAGCCGACCTGGGTGACCTACACCGGCGGCGACACGACGTACGCCATCGAGATCACCGACTCGGTCGTCTACGTCGGCGGCCACTTCCGCTGGTCGAACAACCCGTTCGGCTCGGACTCGCCCGGTCAGGGCGCCATGGACCGCTCGGGCATCGCGGCCCTCTCCCCGGAGAGCGGCATGCCGTTCCAGTGGAACCCGGGCCGTACGCGCGGCGTCGGCGTCTTCGACCTGCTGGCCACCTCGCAGGGGCTGTGGATGGCCAGCGACACGGACGTCGCGGGCGACGAGACCCACCAGAAACTCGCCATGTTCCCGGTGTCGGGCGGCAAGGTCCTGCCCGCGCAGAACATCGGAACGCTGCCGGGCGACGTCTACTCCGGCGGCTCGACGTTGTCGAACTACCTGCGGCACCGCTCGTTCGACGGCACCACGGCGGGAAGCGTCACCGACGACTCCACCGGCGGCGTCGACTGGCGCACCGTACGCGGCGCCTTCATGATCAACAATGACCTGTACGCGGGGGCGTCGGACGGCACCTTCAGCAAACGGTCCTTCGACGGCTCGACCTTCGGCTCGCCGAGCGTGATCAACGCGTCCGACCAGCTCACCAACGAGTCCGACTGGCACAACCAGGTCAAGTCCGTACGGGGCATGTTCTACCTCGGCGGCCGGATCTACTACACGCGGGGAACCTCTTCGCTCTTCTACCGGGGCTTCAACCCCGAGAGCGGCGCCGTCGCGGCGCTGGAGGTCACCGCGAGCGGCAACCTGCCGGGCGTCGACTGGAGCACCGTCGGAGGCATGTTCACCGCCGGAGGCAAGCTCTACTACGTCAGCACCGCCGACGGCCGCCTGCGCAGCCTCGCCTTCGCCGGCGGGATCCCCTCGGGCAGCCCGACGGTCGTCGACACCGGCGACTGGCGCGGCCAGGGCGTGTTCCTGTACGCGGGCATCCCGAACGTCCCGCCGCACGCGGCCTTCACGTCCAACTGCGACCAGCTCTCGTGCACGTTCGACGGCTCGGGCTCCAGCGACTCGGACGGCACGATCACGTCCTACGACTGGGACTTCGGCGACGGCTCCGCCCACGGAACCGGAGCGGCGCCGCAGCACACCTACACCGGGAACGGCACCTACACGGTGACCCTCAAGGTCACCGACAACCGCTCGGGCACCGACACGGTGTCCCAGCAGGTGCACGCCGCGAACAACGCCGTCGACATCGCCTACGTCGGCACGGACGCGTACAACGCCAACACCAAGAACGCCACGGTGACGGTCCCGCCGGCCGTACAGGCCGGCGACGGCCTGCTGCTCACGTTCACCGACAACGACCCGACCAAGACCATCACGCCGCCGTCCGGCTGGACCCAGGTCGACACCCAGACCAACGGGATCTCCGTCTCGACGGTCTGGCAACGGGTCGCGACGTCGAGCAGCGCCGGCTCGACGGTGGCGGTGGGCCTGAGCGACTACGCGAAGGGCAACCTGAGGGTCCTGGCGTACCGGGGAACGTCCACGACGTCCCCGGTGGCGACGTCCGCGAAGGCCGCGGACCCGGCCAACACCCTGTCGCACACGACACCCCAGGCGACCGTCTCAGCGGGCGGTAGCTGGGTGGTGTCGCAATGGTCCGACAAGTCCTCCACGACGACGGCATGGAACGCCCCGAGCGGCGTGACGACCCGTGGCACGTCGTACGGCACCAGCGGGGGCCGCGTGACGTCCCTGACGACCGACAGCGGCGGCACGGTCCCGACAGGCCCGTACGGCAACCTCACCGCCACCACGGACGCGGTCAGCCGAGCACTGATGTGGACCATCGTCCTGGCCCCGGCAAGCTGAGGAGACCAACGGAAGACGACGCCGCCCCGGGCCTGGCCCGGGGCGGCGTCTCGCGTACGGGGGACAGCCGGGGCCGACGCTGCCACCGCTCGCCTCGGCCGTGAGCTTGGACGTCGTGGAGCAGACGGCCAGCCGGACCGCTTCGAGCCGGTGGGCGGACAGCCCACCTGCCGCCCGATGAGGACGGCAGCCGCGAGACACGTTCGCTGTGCCATCTGGTCGGGGATCCTTGACGTCCAAGGCCGCCATCAGCACCTCGGCCAGGTCTTGGTCGCCTCGGAGCGCGAACGTGGGGCGCGCCGCTCGCTGGAGAGTGGCCTTCAGGATCGCGCGATGGGCACGAACCTCGCTGCTCGCCGGGTGAGGTCGAGGGGCGCGCGGAATCGGCGTCTGAGTCAGCAGCTCGGCGAGGAGGTCGGCGGATCGACGCCCGCCGTGACGGTGCAAGAGCAGTGTCTCGGCGGCTTGGACGTCGCCATGGTCGAGGCGCCAGTCCTGGTCATAGGGACGATGTCAATGTCGACCAGCTCGGCGAGCGCCGGACCGCCGGGCTCCTCGGGGTCGGTGTCGTGCACGGCAGGCAGAAGGTGGTGCGGTGCCGGCCCGAGCGGTGTGCGTGCGTGCGGACGTCGTCGCCGGGGAGCTCGCCGTGCCGTGCTGCTCCGAACCGGAGGGGCTCGGGCGGGCCGGTCACGTCCCGGGGACGGCGGGCCCTGAACGCGACGACGCCGCCGGGCGGTGCCCGGCGGCGTCGTGGTTCGTTCGGGTTTTCCCTAGCCGAGGGGGAACATTCCGATTCGGCCGTGGTGCTCGTTGCCCAGTACGTCCGTGTCGCTGCCCACGTACAGGCCATCCGACGTCGCGACCAGGGTCTCCACGCCGTGGCCGCGGGTGCGGGTCGGGTTCCAGGAGAGGGCCTTGCCGCCGACCGGGTTCAGGGCCGCGATGCCCGGGCGGGAGACGGCGCCGGGGCCGGCGCTGTCGTGGCCCTGGGGGTTGTCCTGCCAGCGCTGGTGGCCGCCGACGTACACGGCCTTGCCGGTCACCGAGACGGACAGGAGCGTGTCGCCGCCGGTCCAGTTCACCCAGGTGGGGTCCTGGCCGGAGCCGGTCTTGCTGGACTCCCAGCGGGCCGCCGAGTCGCACAGCTGCGTGGTGCCGAACGGGCCGCCCGTCGTCACGACGACGAAGTACGAGCCGTCAGGGGCGAAGTCGATGCCGCGCATGTACGTGTCGAACGCGTCCGCGTTGCACGCCGTGGCGTAGCGGTCGGTCGACCAGGAGTCGAGCTTCGCGGTCGTGCCGGTGTCGATCATGGCGATCTGGTAGCGGCGCGAGCCGGCGACCTGGGTGAAGGTGCCGTCGATGACCATCTTGGTGTCGTCGGGGTTGACGGCCATCTTGTAGACCTTCAGCGAGCCCGAGCGCGGCTGGCTGATCGAGAGGTTGAAGCCGGCGTCGGCCTTGCCGGTGGTGGCGTCGAACCGCCCGAGAGGCGCGTGTGCGACGCCGGCGATCGTGGTGAACTCGCCGCCGGCGTACAGGTGGCTGCCGCGGCGGATCATCGAGAAGACCAGGCCGTGGCCGACGCGCGCGTTGAAGCCGCTGACGGCCTTGCCGGTCGTGACGCTGAGGCGGGTCAGGCCGCCGAGGCCGACGTCGTTGGTGTTCGTGAACGAACCGCCCACGTACACGCTGCTGGAGGTGCCCGGCTGAAGGGCGTACACGGTGCCGTCGATCTTCGGGACGAAACTCGTGTCGATCTTCCCGGTGCTCTGGTCGAACGAGAAGATGTTGTGGCGGGCGACGACCGGCTTACTGGTCCCGGCCTCCTGGACCTGGTCGAAGTTGCCGCCGACGACGACCTTCGTGCCCACCACCGCGATGGCGCGCACCGTGCCGTCGAGCACGTTCGGTGTGGTGTTGACAGGGTTCGTCGAGACGACGGCGGACTGGCTGATGTCGGCGTGGGCCGCAGGCGCGGCGGCCGCCCCGGCGACGGCAAGCGCGGCGGAGGCCGCGACGTTGAGCACGCGTCGGCGCATGGTTTTGCTCCAAGTTTTATTCACCCGTGAACCGAGCTTGTCTATCACAAGCGAGGCAAGGGCGGGCGGGCCCAAGGCAGTGATCGAGACCGCATTGTTGCGACTAGGAGCGGGTCCTGTCCGTCAATTCACGGAATTCGATCGAAGGGGCCTCGGCGGGTGCCTCCGGTGAAGGACGGTGCGTGAGGGCGCGACCGGCGAAAACGACCACGGCGAGGAGCAGTCCGCCGTAGAACCAGCCGCCGAGTACGTCGGTCACCCAGTGCTTGTTGAGGTACCAGCGGGAGTAGCCCTCGACGAAGGCGCCGGCCCACAGGAGCGTCCAGGCGGCGACGCGCGTACGGCGGCCGGCGCGGGTGAGCTCCAGGATCGCGAAGATGATGACGCCGTAGATGGAGATGAGCCGCGCGCAGCCGCCGGACGGGTACGTGCCCAGCGTCGTCGGCGGGTGGCCGCGGTCGACGATCGTGGCGAGCATCGACTGCTGGTACTTCTCGACGACGATGACGGTGAGGATCAGTACGGCGGGGGCCCACCGGCGCCCGCGCGCGGCGAAGATCAGCAGTACGGAGGCGATGACGCCCGCCGTACGCGTCTCGGGGAGGTTGCCCGTCTGGGTGACGATGTTCATGAGGCGGGCCCAGCCGTGCGAGCGCAGCCGGTCGGACAGGTGGAACGCCCACCAGTCGACCGGGTGCTCCAGCAGGGCGATGCCGAAGCCGAACACCGCGGCGATCGCCGAGAGCACCAGGATGCCGCCGCCGAGGAGCATCAGGAACGCCGTGAGGGCGCCGACCGACTCCGTCAGCTGTGTACGGGCGAGGCGCAGCCGGTCGAGGGGCAGCCACGGCCGCGACGCGGTCCACCGTGAGCGTTCGGGCAGCAGCCCTGGGCGTACCGCCACGACGACGCCGACGGCGACGATCGCCACGACGCCCACCACCCCGATGAGAATCCCCATCAGGCAACCCTTCCATGAAATATTCGGTTAAAGGGTCTCGTACTGGTCACGACCAATTGAGGACGCCGGGGCCTCCGAAACAGCGTCCGAGGCGTCGTCGTCCCCGCGCGAGATCGCGCGCAGCCCGTGGTGCCGGCGCAGCAGCATCCACACGCCCGCGCTGGCGACGGCCACCCCGATCATGACCCACACCATCGTGGCCGTGCCGAGCCCGAACATCTTCAGGGCCGAGGCCATCAGCACGAACGCCAGCGCGCGCCGGATCAGCCCGCCCGGCGCCCGCGAGGAGATCAGCGACCCGATGTAGACGCCGGGGATCGACCCGGCCAGCAGCGCGATGGTGATCGACAGCTTGAAGTCGCCGAACAGGATGTGCCCGAACGCCGCCGACCACACCAGCGGCACGGCCTGCATGAGGTCGGTGCCGACGAGTTGGTTGGCCTTCAGCGAGGGGTACAGGGCCAGCAGCGCCACGATGATCAGCGAGCCGGAGCCGACCGAGGTGAGCCCCACGACGAGACCGCCGACGGCGCCGACCAGCAGCGTGGGGACCGGCCGCACCGCGACGGTCCCGGGGCGTTCGGCGGCGGGTGAACCGGGGACGGCCGTACGCCGGTCGGCCCGGCGCGAGGCGCGGTCGGTCATCGCGAGGTACCCGCGCACCGCGAGCCCGGCCGCCGCGATCAGCAGCGCCACCCCGACGGCCTTGCCGATGAGGTCCTGCACCCGCTGCCCGTCGCCGAGCGCCCGCGCGGCCAGCACGCCGCAGAACGCCGTCGGCACGGACCCGGCGCACAGCCACGCGACGAGCCGGAGGTTCACGGTGCCGCGCCGCAGGTGCACGAGGCTCCCGACCGGCTTCATGACCGCCGCCGCGACCAGGTCGCTCGACACGGCGGCGAGCGGGGGTACCCCGAAGAAGAAGGTGAGCATCGGCGTCATCAGTGCCCCGCCGCCCATGCCCGTGAGCCCCACGACGATCGCCACCAGGAACGACCCGAGTGCCATGACGTAGTCGAAGTGCATCCGTATGACCTACCAAAAAAATAGGCAAAACCGGATTTCAGCGTACGTCCAGCTCAGGAGAACACAAGTGGAAGGCTCTGACCTGCGTCAGTCCGTGGTCATCCAGCCGCCTTCGACCAGCAGGTCGAAGACGCGGCCGACGGCGTCGGACGGCGACATGACTCGGTGTCGATGGTGAGGTCGGCGTCGGCCGGGGTTTCGTACGGGTCCGAGATGCCGGTGAACTCCGGGATCAGGCCGGCGCGCGCACGTGCGTACAGGCCCTTGCGATCGCGGCGCTCGCACTCCTCCAGCGAGGTGGCGACGTGCACGAGCAGGAAGTCGCCGGCCGCGCTCACCATCTGCCGCACCTCGGCGCGGGTGCGGGCGTACGGGGCGATGGGCGCGCAGATCGCGACGCCGCCGTGCCGGGTGATCTCGGCGGCGACGTAGCCGATGCGGCGGATGTTGAGGTCGCGGTCGTCGCGGGAGAACGTGAGGCCGGCCGACAGCATGCGGCGTACGACGTCGCCGTCGAGGAGGGTGACGGTGCGGCCGCCGCGCTCGACGATGGCGTCGGCCAGGCCGCGGGCGATCGTGGACTTGCCCGAGCCGGACAGGCCGGTGAAGAAGATCGTGACGCCGCGCTCGTGGCGCGGCGGCGCGGCGCGGCGCAGCTCGCGGGCGACCGAGGCGAAGGTGAACCAGTCCGGGACCTCCTCGCCGCGCTCCAGCATGCCGGTGAGCTCGGTCCGGGTCGGTTCGGTGCGGACGTGGTCCGGGTCGATCTTGGAGGTCGGCCGCCAGACCTCGACGCTGTCGTCGTAGGCCCACGGCTCGGGGGCGACCAGCTCCAGCGGCACCGCCTCGGCGTCGGCGGGCGTGAACTCAGGCGCGAGCAGGTGCGTGGCGCCGTACGCCGCCGCGATGTGCGCGCTCAGCCGCATCTCGCGGCCCGGCCGGTCGGCCAGCGGCACCGGGACGATCAGGGTCTCGGCGGGCAGCTCGCGGCGTACGGACAGCAGCGCGCGGATCAGCGAGTCGCTGTGGCCGGCGCCGAGCAGGGGCAGCACGAGCACGCGGGCGCCGAGGCGCTCGGCGAGCTGGCGGATCTGCCCGAGGTCGCGCCGGTGCAGCGGGGTGCGCGTCGAGACGGCGAGTGTGGTGACGCCGCCGAGGCCGGCGCGGATGTCCTGTGGTGAGCGGCGCAGCCCGCGGAACGGGCCGTGCTCCGGCACGTGCAGCGGCTTCACGACGCCGGCCATGCGCCACTCGGTGTGGGGTGTCTCGGCGCCGTCGTAGGCGGCGGTGTCCTGCCAGGTCTCGGAGGCCTCGACGACGGCCAGCGGAACGCCCTCCGGGTCGGTCAGGACGACGCGCTCCTCCTTGACCAGGTCGTCGGGGACGGTGAGCGTCACGGGCGCGGGCCAGGGCGTGCCGTCGGCGAGCCGCCCGGCGGCCGTGACGGTCGCGGCGTCGACCGCGCCGAGGAACCCGGTCAGTGGCTGGAAGGCCCCGCTCATCAAGAGCTCGAGGTCGGCCAGCTCGGCCGGACCCGGCGTCAGGGTCGGTACGTCACGCAACTCGCCGGCTTCGGTGGTCAACGCTGGCTCCGATCGTGTGCTCGACCCCTGACTCATTGAACTGTACGCGCTGAGGCGGACACCTCAGAGGATGCGGGCGAAGCGATTCTCCGGCTTGCGGATCACCATCGTCACCTCGCTGTACGCCGAGGTCAGGCGATTTCGGGCGAGAATGGACACACTGCGGAAGAGCAACCCCATGAGGCGGCCGAAGCCGGTCATCGTGTCCCGCGAGGTGTACTCCTCGGAGATGACCAGGCCGCGCATCATGCAGTACCAGCGCATCCCCTCCAGGGAAACGACGCGGTCATAGACGTTCGGCGGCGGCTGCTCGGAGTGCCACAGCATCGCCCGCAACCAGTGCGGGAGCGCGCGGTCGACGCGTCCGAAGGCGGTCTCGCGGTCGCGGAACCGCATGAACATCAGCCCGCCCGGCTTCAGCGCGGCGACGAAGCGGTCGAGCACGAGCTCGGCGTGCGAGATGCGCTCGATGAGGTGGTGGGCGTACACGACGTCGTACACGCGCGGCGGCATCGGGACCGTGCGCAGGTCGCCCAGATGCCAGGCGTCGAGGTCGCGGCGGTCGCGCGTGCGCGAGCGCAGCTCGGGGACGTCGTCGTCGACCCCGGTCACGCTGCAGTCGATGGAACCGAGGTCGATCTCGTCGTTGCCGCCGCAGCCGGCCTCCAGGATCGCGAGGTGCTGCATCGGCTTTTCCCGTGCGTACTCGCGAACGCGTGCGGGGAAGAGGTCCCCGTCGTGGAGCGGCGGCGTTCGCAGGTCGGTCACAACTCCGGAGCGTAGTCTTCCGATTATGGATCGTGTTCACATTCGGCTTTGTCCGTGTGGTGCGTTTCGTCTTACCTACTCGTCCCTACTCGTACGGGGTGGGCGGCCTGTGGTATCGGCAGGCGCGTAGGGTGGATACCCCGGGGTGACTTCGCTCCCGGGTTTTCGTGTTGCCTCAACCCTTATGAGCTCATGACGCTTTCCGGACTGCTCGACGTCGCCTCTGCCGATCCCGCGCTGCGCCAGGCTCTCAAGAGCACCGGCGCGCGACTCGACCTGGTCGCCCCGCCTGCCCTGCGCCCCATGCTGGGCGCCGCGCTGGCGCGCGACCGCGGCCGTACGGTGCTGATGATCACCGCGACCGAGCGGGAGGCCGAGGACCTCGCCGCCGCCCTGTCGAGCCTGCTCGACCCGGGCGCCGTCGCGGGCTTCCCCGCGTGGGAGACCCTGCCGCACGAACGACTGTCGCCACGGTCGGACACCGTCGGCCAGCGCCTCGCCGTCCTGCGGCGGCTCGCGCACGGCGACCCCGACGACCCGGCGGCCGGCCCGCTCCAGGCGGTCGTCGCCCCGGTCCGTTCGGTGCTCCAGCCGATCGTCTCGGGCCTGGCCGACCTGGAGCCCGTACGCCTGCGCCAGGGCGACGAGGCCGAGCTCGACGGCGTCGTACGCCGCCTCGTCGACGCCGGCTACCACCGCGTCGACCTCGTCGAGAAGCGCGGCGAGATCGCGGTGCGCGGCGGCATCCTCGACGTCTTCCCGCCCACCGAGGAGCACCCGCTGCGCGTGGAGTTCTGGGGCGACCAGGTGGAGGAGGTCCGCTACTTCAAGGCGGCGGACCAGCGTTCCCTGGAGGTCGCGCAGGACGGCCTGTGGGCGCCGCCGTGCCGCGAGCTGCCGCTGACCCCGTCCGTACGCGAGCGCGCCCGCGCCCTGGCCGCCGAGCACCCGGCGCTCGCCGACGTGCTCGACAAGATCGCCGACGGTGACGCGGTCGAGGGCATGGAGGCCTTCGCGCCCGTGCTCGCCGACCGTATGGAGCTGCTGCTCGACTCCCTGCCGGAAGGCTCCAGCATCGTCGTCTGCGACCCCGAGCGGATCCGCACGCGCGCCACCGACCTGGTCCGTACGGGCCAGGAGTTCCTGGAGGCGTCCTGGGTCACCGCCGCGGCGGGCGGCGAGGCGCCGATCGACCTGGGCGGCGCCGCGTTCCACTCGCTGGAGGACGTCCGCGACCACGCGGCCGGGCTGGACCTCCCCTGGTGGACGATCACGCCGTTCGCGGGCGGCGAGACGCGCACCCGCCGCGAGTACTCCGAGTCCACCGGCGAGTTCACCGAGGTCACCGAGACCCTCGGCGACGTCGACGAGGGCGCGCTGCGCCTGGGCGCCCGCGCCGCGGACGCCTACCGCGGCGACACCCAGCGCGTGATGGCCGACATCAAGGGCTGGATCCACGAGGGCTGGCGCGTCGCGCTCGTCACCGAGGGCCACGGCCCCGCCGAGCGGCTGGCCGAGGTCGTACGCGAGGAGGGCCTCGGCGCGTCGGTGGCCGACCTGCCCGGCCCGCCCGAGCCGTCCGTCGTGCACGTCGCGTGCGGCCGTCTCGACCACGGGTTCGTGTGGGACGCCGTCAAGCTCGCGGTCCTCACCGAGACCGACCTGTCCGGCCAGCGCTCCTCGACCAAGGACATGCGGCGCATGCCGTCGCGCCGTCGCGGCGGCATCGACCCGCTGCGGCTCACGGTCGGCGACTACATCGTGCACGAGCAGCACGGCGTCGGCCGCTACGTGGAGATGGCGAGCCGTACGGTCCAGGGCGCCACCCGCGAATACCTGATCATCGAGTACGCCAAGGGCGACCGGCTCTTCGTCCCCACCGACCAGCTCGAAGAGGTCACCCGCTACGTCGGCGGCGAGGCGCCGAGCCTGCACCGCCTCGGCGGCGCCGACTGGCAGAAGCAGAAGGGCCGCGCGCGCAAGGCCGTACGCCAGATCGCCGGCGAGCTGATCCGGCTCTACTCCGCGCGCCAGGCCTCGCCCGGCCACCCGTTCGCGCCCGACACCCCGTGGCAGCGCGAGCTGGAGGACGCCTTCCCATACGTCGAGACGCCCGACCAGCTCGGCGCCATCGACGAGGTCAAGTCCGACATGGAGAAGGCCGTCCCGATGGACCGCCTGATCTGCGGCGACGTCGGCTACGGCAAGACCGAGATCGCGGTGCGGGCGGCCTTCAAGGCCGTACAGGACGGCAAGCAGGTCGGCGTGCTCGTGCCGACGACCCTGCTCGTGCAGCAGCACCTGTCGACGTTCACCGAGCGGTTCGCGGCCTTCCCGGTCGTGATCAAGCCGATCAGCCGGTTCCAGACCGACAAGGAGGTCACCGAGACGCTGCGCGGCCTCGCCGAGGGCACCGTCGACCTCGTGATCGGCACCCACCGCCTGCTGTCGCCTGAGACCCGGTTCAAGAACCTGGGCCTCGTGATCATCGACGAGGAGCAGCGGTTCGGCGTCGAGCACAAGGAGCGCCTCAAGGAGATGCGCACCCAGGTCGACGTCCTCGCGATGTCGGCGACGCCGATCCCGCGAAGCCTGGAGATGGGGCTCACCGGCATCCGGGAGATGTCGACGATCCTCACGCCGCCGGAGGAGCGCCACCCGGTCCTGACGTTCGTCGGCCCGTACGACGACAAGCAGATCGCCGCCGCCATCCGGCGCGAGCTGCTCCGCGAGGGCCAGGTCTTCTTCGTGCACAACCGGGTGCGCTCGATCGACAAGGTCGCCGCGCACCTGTCCGAGCTGGTGCCGGAGGCGCGCGTCGCCGTCGCGCACGGCCAGATGAACGAACACCAGCTCGAAAAGATCATGGTCGACTTCTGGGAGAACGAATACGACGTCCTGGTCGCCACCACGATCGTGGAGAGCGGCCTCGACATCCCGAACGCCAACACCCTGATCGTCGACCGGGCCGACATGTACGGCCTGTCGCAGCTCCACCAGCTGCGCGGCCGTGTCGGGCGTGGCCGCGAGCGCGCGTACTCCTACTTCCTGTACCCGCCCGAGGCGCCCCTGACCGAGACCGCCCACGAGCGGCTGGCGACGATCGCGCAGCACACCGAGATGGGCGCCGGCATGTTCGTCGCCATGAAGGACCTGGAGATCCGCGGGGCGGGCAACGTCCTCGGCGCCGAGCAGTCCGGCCACATCGCGGGCGTCGGCTTCGACCTGTACGTCCGCATGGTCGGCGAGGCGGTCCGTGAGCTGCGCGAGGACGGCCCGGCCGAGACGACCGAGGTCAAGGTCGAGCTGCCGGTCGACGCGCACATCCCGCACGAGTACGTCCCGGGGGAGCGCCTCCGGCTGGAGGCGTACCGCCGCATCGCGGGCATCCAGGACGACTCCGAGATCGCCGCCGTCCGCGACGAGCTGGTCGACCGGTTCGGGCCGCTGCCCGTCCCGGTGCTGAACCTCCTGGAGGTCGCGCGCTTCCGCGCCGTCGCGCGCAAGGGCGGGCTCTCCGACGTCACCCTCCAGGGCACCCAGATCCGGTTCACGCCGGTCAACCTCCCCGACTCGCGCCGCGTGCGCCTGCAGAGGCTGTACCCCAAGAGCATCATCAAGACGGCGACCAATACCCTCTTGGTGCCGATGCCCAAGACGGCGCCACTGGGCGGGCGTCCGTTGCGCGACCAGGAGCTGCTGAAATGGGCGACCGACCTTGTCGAGGCGCTGTTCCTCGCCGACCCCGTGCGCAACTCATGAGAAGGACACCCGTGTTCGCCAAATCTGTGAAGGTGACGGTCGCCGTGCTGGCCGCCGGTGCCGCGATGACCGCATGTGGCACCGTCAAGACCGGCTCCGCCGCCATCGTCGGCCACGACCGCATCACGGTCGCCAAGCTCGACTCCGCCGTCACCGAGTGGGGCAAGGAGCTGCCGAAGCACCCCGCCGCGCAGCAGATCGTGCAGCAGTCACAGAGCCAGGACCAAGGGGGCCAGCAGATCCCCTTCGACCCGGCCTCGCCGCAGCGCAGCGCGCTGCACCAGCTCCTCGACATGCGGGCGTGGGACGAGGTCGCGCGCGAGCGCCACATCGCGATCTCGCCCGGCCAGGTCGACGCCTTCGTCGCCTCGAACGGCGGCTGGCCCGCGGTCGACGCCAACATCCTGGCCCAGGGCCTGCCGACGAAGTACGGCGAGCAGTTCGCGCGTACGGTCATGACGCAGCGCGCCCTCATCCAGGGCATCACCGGCGGCGCGCAGGTCGACCAGAGCCGGCAGCAGCAGGTCATCGGGCAGGTGTTCGCCGCGTACGCGAAGGCCAACCAGAAGCTCGGCATCGACGTGAACCCGCGCTACGGCACGTTCGATGACCGCAAGGTGACCCTCGGCCCGGTCTGCCCGGGGCTCTCCAGCCCCGACTCCGGCACCGGCGGCACGCCGAGCGAGGTCAAGTGCCAGGACTGATCTTCCTCGCGACCTCGCCGCGCGTCGCACCGGGCCAGCTCACCTGGCGGGCCTGGGACACCCTTCGCACGGCGGACCGCGTCCTGACGGGCTCGGCCGCCCACCCCCTGATCCCGTACCTCGGTGACGCCGGGGTCGAGACCCAGGTGGCCGAGCCGGACGCCGCCGATCTCCTGCGCGGCGCGTCCTCGGGCACGCTCGTGTGGCTGGCCGGCCCCGACGGCGACGAGGCGCTGATGAGAGAGGTCGGCGCGGTCCTGACCGGCCTCGACGACCCGCCCGAGGTCGAGGTGCTGCCCGGCGCGTACGACCTGCCCGGCGCGCGCGTCCTCGACCTGGTGTCGGTGATGGAGACGCTGCGCCGCGAGTGCCCGTGGGACCGCAAGCAGACCCACGCGACGCTCATCCCGTACCTCCTGGAGGAGGCGTACGAGGCCGTCGACACGATCGAGAGCGGCGACCTGGACGCCCTGCGCGAGGAGCTCGGCGACGTCCTGATGCAGATCGCGTTCCACGCCGAGATCGCCGAGGACTTCACGATCGACGACGTCGCCGCCGGCATCGTGGACAAGCTCGTGCGCCGCCACCCGCACGTGTTCGGCGACGTGGAGGTCGCCGACGCCGACGAGGTCAACTCCAACTGGGACAAGATCAAGTCGTCCGAGCGCGGTGACGACGCGTCGATCTTCCATGGGGTGCCCATGGGGCAGCCGTCGCTCTCGCTCGCCGCACAGCTCCAGCGCCGCGCCGTCAAGGCCGGCGCGCCGGAGGAGCTGTTCACCGACGACGAGACGGGCGCGGCGCTGTTCGAGCTGGTCAGGACGGCACGTGCGGAGGGGCGCGACCCCGAGGCCGAGCTGCGTTCGGCCGCGCGGCGCTTCCATGACCGGGTGCGCCGCTGGGAGGACACCCGCTAAAGGCGACACGCCGCCCCAGGGTTTCCGGTTACCTCCCGTGTGGGGATGACTGCGAAGTGTGGGGGTGAAACCGGGGGAATGGCTCGCCAGGGTACGAGGCCTGGCGATCTTCGCTTTCGTGGCGGGTCTGCTCTCGGCGGCGGTCGTCATGCCGTACGCCCTGTCGTCCGGGTACATGGTCGGCATCGCCAACCGCGGTTTCCAGGCGCTGCCCATCGACCTGGTGACGCCGGAGCTGCCGCAGAGCTCGGTCATCCTGGCCTCCGACGGCACGAAGCTGGCCACGTTCTACTACGAGAACCGCGTCATGGTGCCGCTCTCCGGCGTCGCGCCGATCATGCGGCGGGCGATCGTCGCGATCGAGGACAGCCGCTTCTACGAGCACGGCGCGCTCGACCCCAAGGGCACGTTCCGTGCCGTGATCGCCAACCTGCGGGCCGGCACGGTCATCCAGGGCGGCTCGACGCTGAGCCAGCAGTACGTGAAGAACGCCCTCGCCGAGGCCGCGCTCAACTCCGCGGCTCGCCACAGCGCGCTGGAGGAGACCGCGGGCCGAAAGCTGCGTGAGCTGAGGTACGCCGTCGGTCTGGAGAAGAAGCTGACCAAGGACCAGATCCTGGAGCGCTACCTCAACATCGCCTATTTCGGCGACGGCGCGTACGGCGTGGAGGCCGCGGCCCGCCACTACTTCGGCGTACACGCCGCGAAACTGACCCTCGACCAGGCCGCGATCCTGGCCGGCGTCGTGCGCTCGCCCCAGGCGTACAACCCCCACCTGCATCCCGTCCACGCCCGCGAACGCCGCGACATGGTCCTGAACCGCATGGCCCTGCTGAAGGTGGTCTCGCCGCAGGACGCCGAGGTCGCCAAGGCGCGGCCGGTGCATCTGAAGATCACCCGTACGCCGGCCGGCTGCGTGACCAGCTCGGCGCCGTTCTTCTGCGACTACGTGCAGCGTGAGATCCTCGGCAACCCCGTGTACGGCAGGACGCTGCAGGACCGCCGAGCCCTGCTCCAGCGGGGCGGCCTGAAGATCAACACGACGCTGGTGCCGTCCATGCAGAAGGCCGCCCAGAAGGCCGTGGACCGGTACGTTCCGCCGAAGAACTCCTCGGGCAAGGCCGCCGCGGAGGTCCTCATCCGCCCGGGGACCGGCGAGATCACCGCGATGGCCATCGACCGCAAGCTCGGCGACAGCAGCAAGCCGGGCAAGATGTGGGTGAACCTCGCCGCAGACTCCGACCACGGGTCGAGCCTCGGCATGCAGGCGGGCTCGACGTTCAAGGTGTTCACGCTGGCGGAGGCGCTGAAGCAGAACATGGCCTTCGGCGACAAGCTCTTCGCGCCGAAGTCGTTCGTCCCGACGGGCTTCAAGAACTGCGCGGGCGACCGCGTGGGCGACACCCGCTCCCTGGGCAACGCCGCCGACGGTGAGGGCGGCAAGGACTTCACCCTGGTCACCGGCACGTGGCACTCGGTCAACACGTTCTTCCTGGCCCTGGAGAAGAGGGTCGGCCTGTGCGAGACGTACCGCATGGCCACACGCCTGGGGATGCGGAAGGCGACGGGCGGCAAACTGGAGCAGTACCCGTCGTTCACCCTGGGCTTCAACACCGTGTCCCCGGTGCGCCTGGCGGCGGCGTACGCGGCCTTCGCCGCCCGGGGGCGCTACTGCTCCCCGATCCCGATCACGAGCATCTCGTCCCCGCACGGACCGGTGAAGGTGCCCGGCGCGGGATGCCACCGGGCGATACCGCAGTCCGTCGCCGACGCGGTGAACCACGTCCTGCGAGGCGTCCTGACGAAGGGAACCGCGAAGGGCAACGACATCGGCCGACCGGCCGCCGGGAAGACGGGAACGGTCGACAACTTCTCCTCGGCCTGGTTCGCCGGGTACACACCGGATCTGGCGGGCGCGGTCTGGGTGGGGGACCCGCGCGGCGGCTACCAGCACCCGCTGCGGGACGTGTGCCTCGGGGACGCGGGGTGCTACGGCGAGGTGTTCGGCGCGGACATTCCGGCGCCGATCTGGCGGGAGACGATGACGGAGGCGCTGTCGAAGACGCCGGAGCACGGCTTCCACCGGCCGGACGGGGACTACACGCGCAAGGGGAGTGGCGAGGAAGAGGACGACAAGGACAAGAAGGACAAGGACAAGGACAAGAAAGATAAGAAGGACAAGAAGGACGCGGCGGGCGACGAGGACGACGGACCGGAGCTGGACTGGCTCCTCCCGCCGTGATCGGCGGCCTCCGCCGCGGCTCGCGCCAAACTCAAGTTATCCACCCAAAAAACCCGACCTCTACGGGGGATTCATCCCGATTTAACCGGTTTGAACGCTGTTTTGTTAGGGCCTTGAGATCCATGCGCTTGCGCCGCCACGTACCCTGAGCGCGTGTCGTCTGGTGGACGTGGCGTCTTCCGGCTGCTCTGCCGCCTCGCGGGCACTGGAGCAGTCGCTGGAGTGCTCGCGGCCATCGTCGCGTTCTCGACGGTCGGAATGCTGGGCATCGGGGCGCGCAACGGTGCGAACTGGTTCGAGGCGATTCCGAGTGACCTGCACACCCCCGCGGTGCCGCAGAGATCGTTGATCCTCGCCGCCGACGGCTCCAAGATCGCGACGTTCTACTACGAGAACCGTGTGGACGTCCCGCTCAAGAAGGTCGCCCCCATCATGCGCAAGGCGATCCTCGCGATCGAGGACAACCGGTTCTACGAGCACGGCGGGCTCGACCTCAAGGCCACCATCAGGGCCGCCGCCGGCAACTTCGTCGCCGGGCAGGTGACACAGGGCGGGTCGGGCATCACACAGCAGTACGTCAAGAACCTCCTGGTCGAGACGGCCGACACCGCCAAGGAGCGCGAGTCCGCGAGGGCGGCGACCCCGGCGCGGAAGCTGCGGGAGCTGCGGTACGCCGTCGCGATCGAGAAGCAGCTCAGCAAGGATGACATCCTCGACCGCTACCTCAACATCGCCTACTTCGGCGACGGGGCGTACGGGATCGAGGCCGCCTCGCGGCACTACTTCGGCAAGTCCGCCGCCTCGCTCGACCTCCAGGAGGCCGCGCTCCTCGCCGGCGTGGTCCGCTACCCGTACGCCTACGACCCCACGGTCAACCCCACGCTCGCCACGCAGCGCCGCAACACGGTGCTGATGCGCATGGGGCAGCTGCACTGGGCCGACCAGGGCGACGTGAGGACCGCCGAGCGGGCGCCGCTGGGCCTGCACATCAAGTCGACGCCGAACGGCTGCGTGGAGAGCGCCGCGCCGTTCTTCTGCGACTACGTGCAGCGGGAGATCCTCACCAACCCGATCTTCGGTAAGACGGCCGACGCGCGGAAGCTGCTCCTCCAGCGCGGTGGCCTGACCATCCGCACCACGCTGGACCCGAAGATGCAGAAGGCCGCGCAGAAGGCGGTCGACCACTACGTCCCGCAGAAGAACTCCGAGCACAAGGCCGCCGCCGAGGTGCTCGTGCAGCCCGGCACCGGCGCGGTGCGCGCGATGGTCGTCGACCGCTCACTCGGGCCCGCGGAGAAGCGCGGCAAGACCTGGGTGAACTTCGCCGCCGACTCCGACCACGGCACGAGCATCGGCATGCAGGCCGGGTCCACGTTCAAGGTGTTCACGCTGGCCGCCGCGCTCGACAAGGGCATGGCGTTCGGCCATCGCCTGAGCGCGCCCGACCGGTTCACGGCGACGGGCTTCAAGAACTGCGCCGGCAAGCCCGCGGGCTCGAACGACTCGCTCCGCAACTCCGCCGACGGCGAGGGCGGCCGTTCGTTCAGCCTGGTCACCGGCACCTGGCACTCGGTCAACACCTTCTTCCTGCACCTGGAGAAGGACATCGGCCTCTGCGACACCGCCAAGATGGCCGAGAAGCTCGGCATGCGCCGCGCCGACGGCACGGCGCTACAGCAGTACGCCTCGTTCACGCTCGGCTTCAACACCGTCTCCCCGGTGCGCCTCGCCGCGGCGTACGCGGCCTTCGCGGCGCGCGGGCGCTACTGCGAGCCGGTCGTGCTGGACAAGATCACGACGGCCGACGGCAAGGACATGGAGGTCCCCGCGGCCGGCTGCCACCAGGCGATCGGCAAGGGCGTCGCCGACGCCGTCAACCACGTGCTGCGCGGCGTCCTCACCCGCGGCACGGCCGCCGGGATGGGCATCGGGCGCGACGCCGCCGGCAAGACCGGCACGGTCGACGACTTCTCCTCGGCGTGGTTCGCCGGGTACACCCCCGACATCGCCAGCACCGTGTGGGTCGGCGACCCGCGCGGCGGCTACGCCCACCCGCTGCGGAACGTCTGCCTGGGCGGGCGCTGCTTCGGTGAGGTGTTCGGCGCCGACATCCCCGCGCCGATCTGGCGCGAGACGATGCTGGGCGCGCTGTCCGGCACCCCCGCCCACTCCTTCCACAGCCCGCCGAGCTCGTACTACCGCGAGGGCTCCGGCGAGGACCACGTACGGATCCCGGACGTCCTCGGCATGTCGGTCTCCGAGGCGAGGTCCAGGCTGGAGGCGGCCGGCTTCGACGTGAACGTCGGGTCGAGCGTCACCTCCGACTCGTACGGCCGCGGCCAGGTGGCCCAGACCAGCCCGGGGCCGGGATCCAGCGTCGAACCCGGCACGACGGTCACGATCCATGTCAGCAAGGGCGGCAGCCCGTTCCCGCCGCCGTTCCCGCCGGGAGGCGGAGGTGGCGGCGGCGGCCACAGCCCGCCGCCCACGTTCCCGCCGCCGACCTTCCCGCCGCCGTTCCCGGGCGGCGCCTGAAAAGCCGGTGCGTACGGCACCGGCCATGGGCCATGCTCGCTGCCATGCCGCAGCAGAGGATCTCCTTCGCCGACAAGCCCACGCTCAAGGGTGAGCGCGTCCTGCTCCGCCCGGTGACCGCCGAGGACGCGCCGGGCCTGGCGGCCGCGCTGGCCGACCCGGAGACGTGCCGGCTGACCGGCACGCACCTGGAGGACACCAGCGTCGAGATGGCCGAACGCTGGTACTCCACGCGCGCCGAACACGACGACCGCCTGGACCTCGCGATCGTCGACCTCGCCACCGGCGCGTACGCGGGCGAGGTCGTCCTGAACGAACTGGACGCCGCCAACCGGTCGTGCGGTTTCCGCATCTCCCTGGCGAGCGCGTCGCTGTGCGGGCGCGGCCTCGGCACCGAGGCGAGCCGGCTCGTCCTCGCCCACGCCTTCGAGACGGCCGGCCTGCACCGGATCGACCTGTGGGTGTACGCCTTCAACCCGCGCGCCCGCCACGTCTACGAGAAGCTCGGCTTCGTCCACGAGGGCACCAAGCGCGACGCCCTCCTGTGGGACGGCACCTGGGTCGACGCCCACATCATGGCCCTCCTCGAAGGCGAGCTGAGGCTCTAGGGCCTGTCTCGAAGCCCTGCTGTCCTACTGCGCGGCGTCCAGGCGGCGGCTCGCCGCGTTGTCGTCGGTCGCCGGCCAACACCAGGCCGACTCCCTCCTCCGCCTTGCGAGCCACCACCTGGACACCGCTCGCTACGGACGGGGACTTCGAGACAGGCCCTAGACCTCCAGGAGGGTCTTGCCGATCGTCGCGCGTGACTCGATGGCGGCGTGCGCGGCGGCGGCGTCCTCCAGCGGGAAGCGCCGGCCGATCACGGGGCGCAGCCGACCGGCCGCCGCCTCGGCGAGGGCGTCCCTCGTCATCGCGAGCATCTCCGGCTGCGTGGCGTTCGCCCGGAAGACCCGGACGTCGCGCGCCTTGGCCTCGTCCTCGCCGATGGCGGCCCACGAACCGCTCGCGAGCCCGAAGGTGAGCATCCGCCCGCCCGGGCGCAGCAGCCCGAACGCCGACCGTGCCACGTCCCCGCCCACGCCGTCGAACACGACGTCCACCGGGCCCGCCGCCTTCTCCCAGCCGCTCGACCGGTAGTCGACCGCCGTCGCGCCCAGGCCCCGTACGACCTCGACCTTGCGCGCCCCGCCCGCGGCCCCGACGACCTCCGCCCCGGCCGCGCGCGCGAGCTGGACCAGCAGCGTGCCCACGCCGCCCGCCGCCGCCTCCACGAGCACGCGCTCGCCGGGGCGTATCCCGGCCGCGCGCACCTGGAGCATCGCCGTACGGCCGTCGGCGAGCAGCGCCACCGCGTCGTCGAGCGCCAGCCCCTCGGGCACCTCGATGACCCCGGCGGCGTCGACGGCCGCGCGTTCGGCGTAGCCGCCGGACCCGCCCGTGCTCGTCACGACCCGGCGGCCGTCCGCCACGCCGCCGACGCCGTTCCCGAGGATCAGCGGAGGGCGTACCGGGAACGGCCCGGTGCCCGCCCGCAGCTGTGTCTCGACGAACGTGATGTTCGCGTACGCCACGTCGACCAGCACCTGGCCGGGCCCAGGCACGGGCTCCGGCGTCTCCGATGCGACGAGCACGTCCGGCCCGCCGAACTCCTTCATCCACACTGCACGCATGCGACAAGCCTGCGACCTCAACCTAGGTCGAGGTCAAGTCACGGTCTCGGCCAGCCCTCGGCGCGCGCGCAGCGTACGGTCGGCCGCCGAGAACAGCCGGTCGATCACGATGCCGATCACCAGGATCACGATCATCGTGGCGATCATGTCGTTGGCGTCGATGTTCTCCCGCGCGTACTCCAGCCGTACGCCCAGCGACGCGTGGTGCCCGATGATGACCAGCAGCTCACCGGCCATCAGGCTGCGCCAGGCGAACGCCCAGCCCTGCTTCAGCCCGGTCACGAACGCCGGCAGCGACGCGGGCAGGATCAGGTGCCGGTACAGCGCGAACCCGCGCAGGCCCAGGATCTTCCCCGCGCGCAGCAGGATCGGCGGCGTGTAGTCGACGCCGGCGATCAGCCCGTTCGCGATCGACGGCGCGGCGCCGATCACGATGACGAACAGGATCGCGCTCTCGCTGAGCTGGAAGAGCAGGATGGCGAGCGGGAACCAGGCGATCGACGGCATGGTCTGCAGGCCGGTGATCAGCGACCCGAACGCCACGCGCAGGAACCGCACGCGCGACACGACGGCGCCGAGCACGGCCCCGACGAGGATCGCCAGCGCGAAGCCGATCACCGCGCGGCGCATGGTCAGGCCCAGGCCGGACCAGAACGCGCCCTGCTGGAGGTCCTTCCACAGCTGCGGGAAGACGTCGCCCGGCCCCGGCAGCACGTACGTGGGTTTCCAGCCGCTGAGCACGACCAGCTCCCACACGATCACCGCGATGCCGATGGCGGCGAGTACGGGCCACACCGACGCCCAGGCGCGCCGTACGACGCCGTGCCGGGACTGCGCCGCCATCTCCAGGGCGTCCAGCCCGACGATCTGGCGCCGGACGCTGCCTCCGGCCGTCGGGAAGCCGCTGGAGTCGATCACGGGGGTGTCAGGATCCATGACGTCCGACCTCCTCACGAAGCCGATCGGTGATGCTCGCGGCGAGGTTGGCGACCTCGCCCGAGTCGATGCGCCGCGGCCGGTCGAGCGGCACGGGGAAGTCCTCGACCACGGTGCCGGGGCGGCTCGACAGCAGCACGACCCGGTCGCCGAGGCGTACGGCCTCGCGCACGTTGTGGGTGACGAACAGGACGGTCAGCGAGCGCTCGGACCAGATGCGCTCCAGCTCGTCGTGGAGCAGGTCGCGGGTCATCGCGTCGAGTGCCCCGAACGGCTCGTCCATCAGCAGGACGTCGCTGTCCTGGGCGAGCGCACGCGCGATGGCGACGCGCTGGCGCATGCCGCCGGACAGCTCGTGCGGGCGCTTGCGGCCGAACTCGCCGAGGTGCACCGACTCCAGCAGCTCGGCCGTGCGCTTCCTGCGCTCGGCCTTGGCGATGCCGCGGGTGCGCATGGCCAGCTCGACGTTGCCGCTGACGGTGAGCCACGGGAACAGCGCGGGCTCCTGGAACATCAGGCCGACCCGCGCGCCGCCGACGTCGATGGTGCCGAGTGTCGGCCGGTCCAGCCCGGCGACCACCGACAGCAGCGTGCTCTTGCCGCAGCCGGAGGCGCCGAGGATGCAGGCGAACTCCCCGCCGGCGATGGTCAGCGAGACGTTGTCGAGGGCGAGCAGGGCGCCGTCGCCGGTCCCGTACGCCTTGGAGATCTCATTGATCCGGACCGCCGGCGCGGTCGTGGACTCGGGGTTTCTGTGCGTCGTCACACTCATGAGCCGCTCACAGCGGGTTCTCCCTTGGCCTTCAGGACCTCGTTCAGGGGACCGAGGTCGAAGATGCCCTTCAGGTCGACGTGGTCGAGGAGCCCGATCTGCTCGGCGTGCTGGGCACTCGCGGCGAGCGAGGAGGCGACCGGGTCGTTGGTGAAGGAGACGTTCTTGAAGGTGGAGTCGAGGATGTTCTGCTTGAGCGGCTTGCCGGTGAGGGCCTGCAGCTCGGCGTTGGCGGACTTCTCGGCCTCGGCCCTGTTGGAGTTGATGAAGGCGTTCGCCTCGACCTGGGCCTGGAGCAGCTTCTTCACCAGGTCGGGGTGCTTCTTCTCGAACTCGGTGCGCACGATCAGCGTCGTGATCACGAACTTGCCGCCCGGCCACAGCGACGCCTCGTTGACGAGCTGCTTACCCTTGCCCTCCAGGATGAGCCGGGAGGCGAACGGCTCCGGCACCCACGCGCCGTCGATCTGGCCCTGCGCGAACGCCGTGAGCGTCTGGGAGTTGTCCTGCGGCACGACGTGCACGTCGCCGCCGCCGTTCTTGTCCGTCTTGAGGCCCTGCTGCTTGAGCCAGTAGCGGAGCGCGACGTCCTGGGTGTTGCCGAGCTGCGGCGTGGCGATCTTCTTGCCGCGCAGGTCGGCCGCCGACTTGATGGACGGCTTCACGATGAGGGCGGCGCCGCCGCTGGCCGCACCGGCGATGATCTTGATGGCCTGGCCGTGCGACTTCGCGTACGCGTTGATCGCCGGGTTCGGGCCGACGTACGTCGCGTCGACCGCGCCGGAGAAGATGGCCTCGGTGGCGGCCGGTCCGGCGTTGAACGTCAGGGCCTTCGGGGCCTTGCCCAGGTACTTGGTGTAGATGCCCTTCTGGACGCCGACGAGCGCCGTGGCGTGGGTGATGTTGGGGAAGAAGCCCAGCCGGACGGTCGTGCTCGAATCCGAGGACGCGTCGGAGTTGCCGCACGCGGCGAGCATTCCGGTCCCGGCGAGGATGGTGAGGCCGAGGGCCGCGAACCGCGTTTTCATCGCAACTCCATATTGTCTATAGAACATACATGATTTGTCGCCTAAGTAGACAAGGCGTACGAAGTGCTCGTCAAGCCCGGGCGACCGTGATGTAACCGCAGGACCACAGAAGGAAAGTGCCGGTGGCGGGCCCAGCCGGGTTGCTTCTCACCGGTGAACCCGAATTGCCGAATGGGGTGGCGTTGCGACGAGGCCCCGACCGGGACGGCTAGGCTCTGGGGGCGAAACGTCCGGTAGTCATCACAAGGAGCTCAAGTGTCGTCGATCGACGCCGTACACGCTCGGGAGATCCTCGACTCCCGTGGTAATCCCACCGTCGAGGTCGAGGTCCTCCTCGACGACGGCACGGAGGCCCGCGCCGCGGTGCCGAGTGGCGCCTCGACCGGCCAGTTCGAGGCCGTCGAGCTTCGTGACGGCGGCGAGCGCTACAACGGCAAGGGTGTCGAGAAGGCCGTCCTCGGGGTGCTCGACGAGATCGCCCCCGAGATCCTCGGATACGACGCCGACGACCAGCGCCTGGTCGACCAGGCGCTGATCGACCTCGACGGCAGCCCCGACAAGTCGCGCCTGGGCGCCAACGCCCTGCTCGGTGTCAGCCTCGCGGTCGCCAAGGCCGCCGCCAAGAGCTCCAACCTCCCGCTGTTCCGCTACGTCGGCGGCCCCAACGCGCACCTGCTTCCGGTGCCGATGATGAACATCCTCAACGGCGGTGCCCACGCGGACACCAACGTCGACATCCAGGAGTTCATGGTCGCGCCGATCGGCGCCGCCACCTTCAGCGAGGCGGTCCGCTGGGGCGCCGAGACCTACCACGCGCTGAAGTCCGTGCTCAAGGGCCGCGGTCTGGCGACCGGCCTCGGCGACGAGGGCGGCTTCGCCCCGGAGCTGCCGAGCAACCGCGACGCCCTCGACCTCATCCTTGAGGCGATCAAGAAGGCGGGCTTCCGGCCCGGCACCGACATCGCCCTCGCCCTCGACGTGGCCGCCACGGAGTTCTACTCCGACGGCGTGTACGAGTTCGAAGGCGCCAAGCGCACCGCCGAGGAGATGGCCGCCTACTACGGCGAGCTGCTCGACTCCTACCCGCTGGTCTCCATCGAGGACCCCCTCTCCGAGGAGGACTGGAGCGGCTGGAACGCCCTCACGGAGGCCGTGGGCGGCCGCGTGCAGATCGTCGGTGACGACCTGTTCGTCACCAACCCCGAGCGCCTCCAGCGCGGCATCGACGCCGGCTCGGCCAACGCGCTGCTGGTGAAGGTCAACCAGATCGGCACGCTCTCGGAGACGCTCGACGCGGTGTCCCTGGCGCAGACCAACGGTTTCCGCTGCATGATGAGCCACCGCTCCGGCGAGACCGAGGACACCACGATCGCCGACCTGGCCGTCGCGACGAACTGCGGCCAGATCAAGACCGGCGCCCCCGCGCGCAGCGACCGGGTCGCCAAGTACAACCAGTTGCTCCGCATCGAGGAGATCCTCGACGACGCGGCCCGGTACGCCGGCGCGGCGGCGTTCCCGCGATTCCGCTGGGAGTAGAACCCGTACCCATGGCCGAGGACAAGCGGCGACCGGCCGCCGAGGACAACCGGCGGACGGCGCCTGACCGGCGCCGGCCGTCGCCCGAGGCGGCCGAGGCGGACGCCAAGGAGCTGCGGCGCGCTCACCTGACGAGCCGCGCCGCGATCCTGGCCGTCGTGGCCTGCGCGATCGCGCTCAGCCTCGCCTACCCGGTACGCGAGTACATCGCGCAGCGCCGCGAGATCGCCCAGCTGCGGGTGCAGCAGCGGCAGGCACAGCAACAGGTGCAGCAGCTCGCCCTGCAGAAGCAGCGGCTGGGCGACGAGTCGTACGTCCGCCGTGAGGCCAGGCGGCGGCTCCACATGTGCGACCCGGGCGCCAAGTGCTACGTGGTGCTCGGCGGAGGTCAGGAGGGTGGCGAGGAGGCCAGTCACAAGACCGCGCCCGCCACCCCTCCCTGGTACGTCACCCTCTGGCGGTCGGTCGACGCGGCCGACCGCCGTCGCTGATCGCATAACCTTGCAGCTCACGCTCAGCTTTGTCGGCGACACTGTCGGCTGCGGTAATCCGGAGGGGCACCGGTGATCGACGAAAGCGATGTGGCGGACGTGACCGCGCAACTCGGCCGTACGCCGCGTGGGCTGCGGGCGGTCGCGCATCGATGTCCGTGCGGTTCGGCCGACGTGGTCGAGACCGCGCCGCGTCTCGAGGACGGCAGCCCGTTCCCGACGCTGTATTACCTGACCTGTCCAAAGGCGGCTTCCGCCATCGGCACCCTGGAGGCGAGTGGTCTCATGCGCGACATGACCGCGCGCCTCGCGAGCTCGCCGGACCTCGCCGAGGCGTACGACGCGGCGCACCGCGACTACGTCGGCCGCCGCGACGACGCCGCGCGTGAGCAGGGCCTTGAGCCGCTCGCCGAGGGCACCCAGAGTGCCGGCGGCATGCCGGTCCGTGTGAAGTGCCTGCATGCCCTGGTCGCCCATGAGCTGGCGGTTCCCGGGGCGAACCCCTTCGGGCGTGAGGCGCTCGACGCGCTGCCCGACTGGTGGCGCTCCGGCGGCTGTGTTGTACGGAATTCGAACTCACTCGCCACCTGTCCACCGTGTCAAGAAGCTGTCATGATCACTGATACGGCGGACCCCCCGGTGGGCGAGCCGGAGGTACGCGGCGTGGCCCGCGTACCGGGATCACGGGAGGGCCGCGCCGGTCAGGCCGGCCGGGAGGCGGACGAATCGTGAGCACACCGACGCGCGTGGCCGCGGTCGACTGCGGTACCAACTCGGTCCGGCTGCTGATCGCCGATCTCTCCGACGACGGTCTGACCGACCTCGAACGCCGGATGGAGATCGTGCGCCTGGGCCAGGGTGTCGACGAGACGGGCCGCCTGGCCCCCGAGGCACTGGACCGCACGTTCACCGCGATGCGCGGGTACGCCAAGCTGATCGCCGGTCACGGCGTGGAGAAGACCCGGGTGGTGGCAACCAGCGCGACGCGCGACGCCGCCAACCGTGACGACTTCGTCCGCGGCGTGGTGGACATCTTCGGTGTCGAGCCCGAAGTGATCACCGGGGCCGAGGAGGCCCAGCTCTCGTTCCACGGGGCCACCAGGGACCTCGCGGCACTCCGCCCGATGCGCCCGTACCTCGTCGTGGACATCGGCGGCGGCTCGACCGAGTTCGTCCTTGGCACCTCCGGTGTCGAGGCGTCCAGGTCGGTCGACATCGGCTGTGTCCGCATGACCGAGCGCCACCTGCGCTCGGACCCGCCGTCCCCGGAGCAGGTCGCCTCGGCGGTCGCCGACATCGACGCGGCCCTCGCCGCCGTGCGCAGCGGCGCCCCGCTGCCGCCGCGGGGCGCGGACGCCGTCGCGGTCCACCCGGCGGGCAGCGAGCCGCCACCGCCCACGCCGGACGAGCCGGTGGTGCCGGTCGAGCGCGCCAAGACCCTGGTGGGCCTCGCCGGCTCGGTGACGACCGTCGCGGGCATCGCCCTGGACCTCCCGGAGTACAGCCCGGACCGTCTTCACCTGTCCCGCATCAAGGCCCGCCAGGTCCACGACGTGACCCGCATGCTGCTCCACGCCGACCAGGCGGAACGCTCCGCGATCGGCGTGATGCACCCGGGGCGCGTGGACGTCATCGGCGCGGGCGCCCTGATCCTGGACCGCATCATGCGCGAGTACGGCTTCGCGGACGTCGTCGTCAGCGAGCACGACATCCTCGACGGCATCGCCTGGTCCCTGACCTGAGCCGATGAACGCCCCGTACGTCCCGCCTGGAACGGGCTGGCCCGGTGATCCCGCGTCGCCCGGTACGCCCGTGGCCGGCGACGCCGCGGCCGTACGCTCGCTGGCGGCCGGTGCCCCCGATCTCGGCGAGCTCGTCGCGCGCCAGTCCGTGTGCCGCGCCTGCCCTCGGCTGGTCGAGTGGCGCGAGAAGGTCGCGGTCGAACGGCGGCGGGCCTTCGCCGGCGAGGAGTACTGGGGGAGGCCGGTCGCGGGCTGGGGCGACCCGGCGCCACGGGTGCTGATCGTCGGCCTCGCACCCGCCGCGCACGGCGGCAACCGTACGGGCCGGATCTTCACCGGCGACCGGAGCGGCGACTGGCTGTTCGCGTCGCTGTACCGGGTCGGGCTGGCCGCGCTGCCGACGAGCGTGCACGCGGCGGACGGCCAGCGGCTGCTCGGCACCCGCATGGTCGCCCCCGTACGCTGCGCGCCTCCCGCCAACAAGCCGACCCCGGCCGAACGCACCGCGTGCGCGCCCTGGCTGTTCAGGGAACTCGAGTTCGTGGCCCCGTCGCTCCGGGTGATCGTGGTCCTGGGCGGATGGGGCTGGCAGGCCCTCTGGGCGACGCTGAAGGAGGGCGGCTACGCGCTGCCGACCCCGCGTACGGCCTTCGGGCACGCCGTGGAGGTCCCCGTGGAGTCGCCGAAGGGCGACCGGCTGACCCTCCTGGGCTGCTACCACCCCAGCCAGCAGAACACCTTCACCGGCCGCGTGACCGAGCCCATGCTCGACGCCGTCTTCACCCGTGCCCGGGTGCTCTCCGGCCTTCCCGAGAGGTCCTGACGGGCCCGGCCGGACGCTCACACGTCCGGCCGGCGGCGAGGTGAAGCGGGACGGTGGGCAGGGGGAGTCCGGTGGAGCCCCCGCTTCCTCCGGACGCCCCCGCGCCCTGCCCACTGCTCTGTGCGCCCGCTTACGGAATCTATGACGCAGCGTTCGGCCGCCTGGTTCGGAGGTGATCGGGTTCACAGAGGCCCTGTTTCCCGCCCGATGATCTGGAGGAGTACGTTAGGAACGTAGCTCGTGAAAACTTTCACAAGCTTCCGGCTCGTTTCTGGAGAGTGCCATGGGTACCGCATCCGGTATGTCCCAACACGTACTCATCGTCGGCGGCGGATACGTCGGCATGTACACAGCGCTCAGGCTCCAGCGGAAGATGCGCCGGGCCATCGGCTCCGGAGAACTCAAGATCACGCTGGTGGATCCCCGCTCTTATATGACCTATCAGCCGTTCCTGCCCGAGGCGGCGGCCGGCAACCTGGAGCCGAGGCACGTCGTGGTCTCGCTCCGGCGGGTCCTGCCGAAGGTGGACATCCTCAACGGCCGCGTGATCGGCGTCGACCACGCCGGGCGTACGGCGACCGTCGAGGTCGTCCCCGGCGGCAGCGTCGACGGGCCACGTGAGACGCGCACCATCCCGTACGACACGCTGGTGTTCTGCGCCGGGTCGATCTCGCGGACCCTGCCGATCCCCGGCCTCGCCGAGTGCGGCATCGGGTTCAAGACCGTCGCCGAGGCGATCTACCTGCGCAACCAGGTCCTCACCCAGCTCGACATCGCCGCGTCGACGCGGGACAAGGAGACCAAGGACCGCGCGCTGACCTTCGTCTTCGTCGGCGGCGGGTACGCCGGGGTCGAGGCGCTCGCCGAGCTGGAGGACATGGCGCGCGACGCCTGCGCGTACTACAGGTCGGTGGACCCCTCGGACATGCGCTGGGTGCTCGTCGAGGCGAGCGACCACATCCTGCCCGAGGTCGGGCCGGACATGGGCAAGTGGACCGTCGAGGCGCTGCGGGGCCGCGGCATCGACGTCAAACTGAACACCATGCTCAAGTCGGCCGAGAACGGTCACATCGTGCTGAGCGACGGCGAGGAGTTCGGCGCCGGAACTCTCGTATGGACCGCCGGCGTCAAGCCGAATCCTGTTGTCAAGGCCACTGATCTTCCTGTCGATGACAAGGACAGAGTCAAGGCGACCGCCGAACTGACTGTAAGCGGCGTTGAGAACGCGTTCACCGCCGGTGATATAGCGGCGGTTCCCGACCTCACTGAACCGGGAAAGTTCTGCGCCCCCAACGCTCAGCACGCCGTACGCCAGGCCAAGGTGCTCGGTGACAATGTTGTGGCTTCGCTGCGCGGCAAGGCGCTCAAGCCGTACAAACACGCCTATGCCGGATCTGTGGCCAGTCTCGGCCTGCACAAAGGCGTTGCGCAGATCTACGGGATCAAGATGCGCGGAATCATCGCGTGGTTCATGCACCGCACGTATCACCTGTCCAGGATGCCGACCCTGAACCGCAAGGCCAGGGTCACGGCGGACTGGACGTTGGCCCTGTTCTTCAAGCGTGAGGTGGTTTCGCTCGGATCGTCCCTGGAGCGTCCACGCGAGGAGTTCGAGCTGGCTACGAAGAAACACTGAACGCGCTTCGGGCATGAATTATGTTCTGACAGTAATATGAATTCCTGACCGCATTTACGTAGTGGTCCGCTATTGGCGTGGCACCGGTATGATTACGGCGCCCCCGTAGCCCAACAGGCAGAGGCAGACTCCCTAAAAGAGTTGTTTGTGTCGGTTCGACTCCGACCGGGGGCACCGGTCTTGACAGAGGTTGACGGCTGGTCCGACCCGTTCGGTCTGACCTGTCCCTGTCGTGGGTGCCACGCGGCGCGCCCGTCTTCGTACGGCGCGCCGTAGGCTCGGGAACACGGCGATCGGCGTCCAGGGACACAGGAGGCTTCGATGGAGAGCAGCAACCCGGTCTTCTCCCGCCGCGGCGTCTTCGCCCAGCAGGCGAGAGGCCAGGCGCCCAGCGCCCGGCACCTTCAGGACATGTACGACGCGCCGTCGTACACCCCGGCACGCGCCATGACGATCGACGACGTCGTCGTCCGGTCCTTCCTCACGCTCGGCACGCTCGCGGTCGCGGGCGCGCTGGCGTGGGTGTTCATCCCCGACCGGATCGCGAACGGCATCGCGCTCCTCGCGATCGTCGTCGGCCTGGTGTTCTGGGCGATCATGACGTTCGGCCGCCGGGTCAACCCGCTGCTGGTGCTGGGCTTCGCGGCCTCGTACGGCGTCGCGGTCGGCGTGATCAGCCACACGTACAACTCCGTCTACAACGGCATCGTGCTGCAGGCGGTGATCGGCACCGGGCTGGCGTTCGGGGCCATGCTGACCGTCTACTCGCTGCGGATCGTCCGCGTGACACCGGCGTTCGTCCGGTTCACCCTCGCGGCCGGGCTGGCGCTCGTCGGCCTGATGATCCTCAACCTGCTCGTGTCGATCTTCCACGTGGGCGGCCTGGGCATACGGGAGCACGGCCCGCTGGGGATCATCTTCAGCGTCGCCGCGATCCTCGTCGGCTGCCTCTACCTGCTCCTGGACTTCCGCTCGATCGAGGACGGCGTACGCGCCGGCGCTCCGGAGAAGACGGCCTGGCTCGCGGCCTTCGGCCTCACGCTCAGCCTGGTGTGGATCTACCTGGAGCTGCTGCGCTTCCTGTCGTACTTCACGAGCCGGAACTAACCCGTCCGGACGCGACAACGCCCCCGAGAAGAACGGGGGCGTTGGCGGTTGCGCTCAGCCTTGGACGTCGGGGCCGGCGCGGGTGATCGCCACTCGGACGAGCACTCGCCGGTCGCGCTCCATGGCGGCGCGGTAGTCATCCCAGTCGGAGTGTTCACCGGAGAGCTTCCGGTAGTAGTCGACGAGCGGTTCCATGGCTTCGGGAAGGTGTACGACCTCGGCCTCGCCGTCGACCTGCATCCACTCGCCGAAGAACGCGTCAGTGATGACGCAGAACGTCACGTGGGGATTGCGCTGGAGGTTTCGGGTCTTTACCGCCGTCTCGCGCGTACTGACGATGATCCTGCCCATGTCGTCGACGGCGCACAGAACGGGTGACGTCTGCGGGCGTCCGTCGGCATGGTGCGTGACCATGACCGCGCGAGGGTGTTCGCCGATGAAGTCGCGCGCGCGACTGGGGTCCACGATGGGAACGCCGGTCTAGAAACGCAGGGCGCGACGGTGCAGCTCGTGCTCGTGGACGAGGGCCGACGCGTATCCGTGCGATAGCCCGTGCTCGTCCGCCAGCCAGTTGACCCTCTCGTCACATCGGAGGAAGGAGGGACCGTCATCTATGGCCTGGAACCACTCGGGGAGGTCACGTCCTGTGACTTTCGGGATGCGTGCGATGAGATTCTTGTGCGTCTCCGGTGAGTGGTTCAGGGACATAGGCACCTCCTGGATGGGCGTGCTGCTTGGTGACGACTCTGCAACAGCGATCCCAATCGCACAACCCCCTCAGGGGGACCTTTCCTGTTACTGCACGTAGATCATCCATGACTCTTCGTCCTGGCCCCATTACGAGGGTGACACCACTGGCGAGGGTGGCACGACATGTGCATTTACCTGCCCCGATACGCCGCGGACCCCGGCGGACACGCCGCCGGGGTCCGTATTGGGTCGCTTCAGCTGAGGCGTTCGAGGACCATCGCCATGCCCTGGCCGCCGCCGACGCACATGGTCTCCAGACCCATGGTCTTGTCGTGGAACTGGAGGCTGTTGATCAAGGTGCCCGCGATGCGCGCGCCCGTCATCCCGAAGGGGTGCCCGAGGGCGATGGCGCCGCCGTTGACGTTGAGCCGGTCGATGTCGACACCCAGCTCGCGGTACGACGGGACGACCTGCGCGGCGAACGCCTCGTTGATCTCCACGAGGTCGATGTCGTCGATCGTCAGCCCGGCCAGCCTCAGCGCCTTCTTCGACGCCTCGACCGGCCCCAGGCCCATGATCTCCGGGGAGAGCCCGGTGACGCCCGTGGAGACGATCCGCGCGAGCGGTGTCAGTCCCAGCTCGGCCGCCTTCGTGTCACTCATCACGACCAGCGCGGCGGCGCCGTCGTTCAACGGGCAGCAGTTGCCGGCCGTGATCGTGCCGTCGGGCCGGAAGGAGGGCTTGAGCTGCGAGACCTTGTCGTACGTCGTGCCGGCCCGCGGCCCGTCATCCTTGGAGACGACCGTGCCGTCCGGCAACTCGACCGGAGTGATCTCCCGCTCGAAGAAGCCGTTCGCGATGGCCTGCTCGGCGAGATTCTGCGACCGTACGCCGAACTCGTCCTGCTCCTGCCGGGACACCTTGCGCGACTCGGCGACGTTCTCGGCCGTCTGCCCCATCGCGATGTAGACGTCGGGAAGCTCCCCGTCCCCACGGGGATCCTTCCAGGGGTCGGCCCCGGCCTCGGCACGCTTCTCCGTACGGGCCGTAGCGTCGTTGAACAGCGGATTCTTGGTGTCGGGCAGCCCGTCACTACTACCTTTGGCGAACCGGCTGACCATCTCGACCCCAGCCGAAACGATCACATCCGCCTCGCCCGCCTTGATCGCGTGGAACGCCATGCGGGTGGTCTGCAGCGAGGAAGAGCAGTACCGCGTGATCGTCGCCCCGGGCACGTTGTCCCACCCGAGCAACACGGAGACGACCCGAGCCAGGTTGTAGCCCTGCTCACCGCCCGGCAGACCGCAGCCGAGCAGGAGGTCGTCGATATCGTTGGGGTCGAGCTGCGGAACCTTGTCCAGCGCGGTCTTCACGATCGTCGCGGTCAGGTCGTCGGGCCGAAGCTCCTTGAGCGAGCCCTTGAACGCCCGCCCGATCGGCGAACGAGCGGTCGCGACGATGACAGCCTCAGGCATGATGGGTCTCCTCGTCTCGGCTGGGTCCGGGCACATCCAGCGAGATGCCCGATTCGCAGGCTACTGCCTGCCCGGTGCCATGCCTACTGATGGGTAGTAAACGAGCATTGGCGTCAGCAAAGCCCCCGGGCACCGTCACCGCTGTGCGGCGTCCGATGGGTGCGTGGCCGGTGACGAGTGAGGTGGGCCTGGGCGGCGGGCAAGGGGTGGTCATGGCCCCAGGATGGTCGCATGAGCTTCAGATCGCCCACCGCCCCCGAGAGTCGCGCGTTCGTTCAGCGCTGGGTGGTCTGGGGCATCCTGGCCCTGGTGGCCGCCGGTACCTGAGGCTCGGTACGGACCTGCTCTGAGACGACGAACCTGACCGCTACCTGCCCAGAATCGACTGCCACTACGACCAGCCCTGGGCCCTCGGCGCGCTGCTTCTCCTGGACGACCGGCTCGGGACCGGCCACGCGGAACGCTTTCTGGCCCCGGGCGGGCTCTGGCATCGGTCCGCCTTCTCCGGCACCGACCCGGCGGAGTACAGGCACATGACCGAGCGACTCTGCGACCACGCCGACCGGATCATGACCACCTACGCCTGAGCCGCCGAGTGCGTGTGTCCGCGCGCCCCTACTACCTGCGGCCCTCACCCTGCTCTGGCCGGATGAGGGCCATCCTCACCGTCTGCTAGCTGTACATCCCCGGGCTCGTGCCTCCGGCGTCGTGGACGCCGTGGAGGGAGCCGCCCTCGTCTCGCCACACGCGCCAGCCGTCGACGGCGCCCGTGTACCAACCTGGGGGCGTGCCTACCGGGCTGACCCGCTTGCCGGTCTTCAGGTCGTACGAGCACAGCGCCGCGATCGGGTAGAAGCCCTGCTGGCCGTCGATCTTCAGTGGTGTCGGTGTGGTCGTGCAGAAGGACCAGCCGCGGGTGTGGCCGGCCACCGTGCGGCCGGTCTTCAGGTCGTACATCCGGCCTGGCTTGTCGTGGGCGAGGAATCCGAGGGCGGACAGGTCCGGGGGAAAGGCCAGCCACCAGTCGGTCTTCGGGGCTCCGGTGGCGGTGATCTCACGCAGCGAGCGGCCGGACCTCGGGTCCAGTTGGGCGAAGCCGCCGTAGCGGTCCGCGTTGTCGACGATTCGGGTGATCAGGGCTACGGCCGGGTTGGCGCTGGGGTACACGCGCAGCAGCCGGCGGCGGGCCCAGAGCTGGCGTCCGTCGGTGATGCGGAGGGAGAAGAAGCCGAAGGAGGACAGCGGGCCGTCCTTGCGGGTCTGGTACGGCGCGAGGTAGCCGACCAGTGAGTCGCCCAGGGACCCGAACGCCCAGCCGCCGGAGAGGTTCACGCCCCGGCCCAGGGCGTTCTCGACGGGGAAGGTCCACAGTTGCTTGCCGGTGGACAGGTCGTGCGCCTCCACGGTCGGGTGCGCCGACATGCGGAACACCACGACTCGCCGCTGGTCCGCCCACTCGACCTCGGCGACGCCCGGCATCTTCCAGACCTGGGACCCGGTGACCGGGTCGAGGGCGGTGAAGTCGGCGGTGCGGCGGGCGGTCGCCTCGGACAGGCAGACGAGGTTGCCGCAGCGTGCCGGGCCGAACGTCGTGCCGACCACGCGGGTCCAGCGCTTGGCGCCCGTACGGGCGTCGCGGCCGACCAGGGCGGCACCGGAGGAGTGCGGCTCCACGCTCGTGACGACGGCGCGGTCCGTGGCGCCCGCGACGGCCGGCGGCGCCACGCCCATGGCGGCGGGGCGGCCCGCGATGACGGCCGGCTGTGCCCACAGGCGCTTGCCGCTGGCCACGTCGAAGGCCGTCGTCTGCAGGTGGCCGTCGGCGCGGAGCGAGGTCACGGCGGTGACGCCCGCGCCGATGACGGGCTTGCTGACGGCGTTGACGGACGAGTCGTGCCAGCCCGCCTCCGCCGAGGTGTCGCCGCCACCGTGTGAGCCGCCGCCGCCGCACCCGGCGGCAGCGAGGAGTACGGCAACGGACACGGAACGTAGTCGCCAAAGCGTCGCCACGGTCAGGCCTTCCCTCAGGGGTTGTATGCGCCGACCGACCCTAGCAGCGCACAGTGACAGTCCACCCACGGAACGTGACAGGAAGGCGTGGGGTACCTTTCAGGGCAGAACTGGATCTGACGACAAGGACGTCGCGGTGCGTGTGCACAACTCACTCACGGAGCTCATGGGGAACACCCCCCTCATTCGCCTCCGCAAGGTAACGGCCGGTACCCCGGCCCAGGTGCTGGCCAAGGTCGAGTACTTCAACCCGGGCGGCTCGGTCAAGGACCGGATCGCCACCCGGATGATCGAGGCCGCCGAGGCGTCTGGAGCCCTGAAACCGGGCGGGACGATCGTCGAGCCGACATCGGGCAACACCGGGGTCGGGCTGGCGATCGTGGCCCAGGAGAAGGGCTACCGGTGCATCTTCATCTGCCCGGACAAGGTGGCCAGCGACAAGATCGCGGTGCTGCGGGCGTACGGCGCGGAGGTCGTGGTCTGCCCGGGTGCGGTCGACCCGGAGCACCCCGACTCGTACTACTCGGTCTCGGACCGGCTCGCCAAGGAGACCCCTGGCGGCTGGAAGCCGGACCAGTACGCGAACCCGAACAACCCGCGCTCGCACTACGAGACGACGGGCCCGGAGATCTGGGAGCAGACCGAGGGCCGCATCACGCACTTCGTGGCGGGCATCGGCACCGGCGGCACGATCAGCGGCGTCGGGCGCTACCTGAAGGAGGTCTCGAACGGCAAGGTCCAGATCATCGGCGCCGACCCGGAGGGCTCGGTCTACTCCGGTGGCACCGGGCGCCCGTACCTCGTCGAGGGCGTCGGCGAGGACATCTGGCCCGAGACGTACGACCGGGACATCTGCGACCGCGTCATCGCGGTCAGCGACAAGGACTCCTTCAACATGACGCGACGGCTCGCGCGTGAGGAGGCGCTCCTGGTGGGCGGCTCCTGCGGGCTGGCGGTCGTGGCCGCCCAGCGCGTCGCGGCCGAGGCGGGCCCCGACGACGTGGTCGTCGTCCTGCTGCCCGACGGCGGGCGCGGCTACCTGTCGAAGATCTTCAACGACGACTGGATGGCCGACTACGGCTTCCTCACGTCCGAGAGCGATGAGCGCATCTCCGACATCCTTGAGCGCAAGGGCGCGGGCCTGCCGGAGTTCGTGCACGTCCACCCGCACGAGTCGGTCGGCACCGCCGTGTCGATCCTGCGGGAGTACGGCGTGTCGCAGCTTCCGGTCATGAAGGAGGAGCCGCCGGTCATGGTGGCCGAGGTCGTCGGCTCGGTGGGCGAGAGCGACCTCCTTCAGGCGCTGGTCAGCGGCCGGGCGAAGCTCGACGACCCGCTGGAGAGGCACATGTCGCCGCCGCTGCCGATGGTGGGCTCCGGCGAGCCGGTGAGCGAGGCCGTCGGCGTCCTGGAGAAGGCCGGTGCCGCGGTCGTACTGGTCGACGGCAAGCCCGCGGGTCTCATCACCCGCCAGGACCTCCTCGGCTTCCTCGCCGCGAGCTGACCTGACGAAGACCGTACGAGAACGGAAACGCCCCGTCCGGATGGACGGGGCGTTTCTGTGTGCGGAGCGGATCAGCCGTCCTGATCGGCCATCTCGGCCGGCTCTTCGGCGGCCGGACCGGACTCGACGCGCGAGCGGTCGGCGTGACCGGGCCACCAGGCTGCGTGCCCGATGAGCGCGGTGAAGGCCGGTACGAAGAAGGTCGACACGACGAAGGCCGACAGCAGGATGCCGATGGCGACGCCGAATCCGATCTGGGCGAGGAACGAGACCGGCGAGAGCACCAGCATCGAGAAGGTCCCCGCGAGGATGACCGCGGCGGCCGCCACGGTCGGCCCGGCGTGCTGGATGCCCACCGCGGCCGCGCGGCGTGGCTCGTGGCCCTCCCGCGCCTCTTCGCGCAGTCGCGCGATCATCAGGATGTTGTAGTCCGTGCCGATGGCCAGCACGAACAGATACAAGATGATCGGCAGCTCGAACATCAGGCCCTCTTTGCCCTCCGCCTCCTGGAACAGGAGCACGGACGCGCCGAGGGTGGCCGCGAAGCCGAGGAGCACCGCCACGACCAGGTAGAGCGGCGCGACCAGCGAGCGCAGGAGCAGCGCCAGGATGATCGCGATCAGCAACACCGCGACGGGCAGGATGACCGACAGGTCACGGTTGTTGACCTTGTTGATGTCTCCGAAGATCGCCGTGGTGCCGCTGACGTACACCTTCGTGCCGGGAGGGGCGTTCTGGTGCGCGGTGGTCTTGAACGGGCCCTTGACGAGGTCGATGGCCGCGTTCGTGTGGGGGTTCAGCTTGAGGATGACGGTGAACTTGGCGACCGTGCCGTCCGGGTTGACCTCCGGCGGAGCCGTACCACCGACGCCGTCCGCCTTGCCCAGCGTCTGCTGGTAGGTCGCCAGGGCGGCCTTGTCGAGCTTGCCGCTCTGTGCCTGGACGTAGACGGTGGTCGGGTCGGTGAGGCCCGGCGGAAGGCTGGACTGCAGGTCCTTCAGTGCCTTGGCCGACTCGGTCTGCTGCGGCTGGCCGGCCATGAAGTCGTAGTCGGCCTTGAACGCGAGTGTCGCGCTGCCGAGGGCGACCAGGACGAGGCCCGACGCGATCACGGTGATCAGCGGACGCCGGCCGACGGCGTTGCCGAGCTTCGTGTAGAAGCTGGCCTTCGGCTCCTTCTTCCAGGACTTCGAGGGCCAGAAGACGGCGCGGCCGAGCAGGGACACGATCGCCGGGATCAGCGTGAGCGCGGTGATCAGCATGACGCCGACCGCGATCGCGAGCTGAGGGCCGAGCGCGCCGAAGGACTTGAACTTGGCGAGCAGGAGCACGAGGAACGCCACGATGACCGCGCCGGCGGCGGAGGCGATGGCTTCGCCGACCCGCTCGACGGTGACCATCATCGCGGTCTTCTTGTCCTCTCCGAGGCGCAGGCGCTCTCGGAAGCGGAACAGGAGGAAGAGGATGTAGTCCGTGCCGATGCCGTACAGCACGATGAGGATGAGGGACTCAAAGCCCGCGTCGAATTTCAGGTCGAACGCCTTGCCGACGATCGCGGTGATCGCGTTCGAGACCTCGAGCACCAAGATGATCACGATGATCGGCAATAGTGCCGCGATCGGTGCCCGGAAGATCAACAAGATCAGGATGATGATCAGCGCGACGGTCGCGGCGCCGATCAATGCCATTGTCTTGTTGTTCGAGTCGGCGTTGTCGATCGTACTTGAGACGTTTCCGGTCACGCCGAAATGAAGGCCGCTGCCCTTGAACGCGTCGGTGGCCGCCGTGCGCAGCTGTTTGACCGCGGTCTCGTCGGCCTTCTCGAGCTTCGCGTCGCCGTAGCTGTTGGGCAACGGGATGGCGATGACCTGGATCTTGTGGTTCTGAGACAGGGTCGTCTTGCCCGTCTGCACCACGGTCACGCCGGCGATGTGCTTGGCCTGCAGAGTGGCCGCCACCTGGACGTTCTTCTGCTGGTCGGCATCGGTGAGCGCCCCGCCGTCGGAGCGCTTCACGACCATCAGCTCGCTGTTGGTCTTCTGGCTTCCGTTCGGGAAGGCCTTGTCGGCCAGTTTGGCGCCCTGGATCGACTCATACTTTGTTGGGAGGAAGTCCTGCTGGTCAGAGTGGGTATCGAGCTTCGGCGCGAGTGTAATGGCGGCTGCCGCCGCGACGAGCCATGCAACGATCGTCCACCATGGGTGTCGTACGACGGTACGTCCCAGCCATCCGAACACGGGTGGCTCCCCTTCATAGATTTGTTTGGGTACCACACGATAGTGGCAACGTGTGACCCATTCCTCACCGCCGTTGGGGAATGCCCGTTGGTACCTCCGGCGGAGGGAGCTCATCCGCAGGGATGGCCAAGCCGTGGTAGGTCTGTGTCACAAGAGGTACTAACCTCTCGACCATGGACGGTTTCAACGACGCGACCGGCTTCGAGACCCTTGCCATTCACGCAGGTCAGGAGCCAGATCCCGCGACAGGGGCGGTCGTTCCGCCGATTTATCAGACCTCCACCTACAAGCAGGACGGAGTAGGGGGACTCCGTGGCGGATTCGAGTACAGCCGCACCGGCAACCCGAGCCGCACCGCGCTCGAGGAGTGCGTGGCCGCGCTCGAAGGCGGGGTACGCGGTCTGGCGTTCGCCTCGGGCATGGCCGCCGAGGACACTCTGCTGCGTACGATCTGCAAGCCGGGCGATCACCTCATCATCCCTGATGACGCCTACGGCGGGACGTTCCGGCTGATCTCCAAGGTTCTGTCGCGCTGGAACGTCACGTACGACGCCGTTCCGCTCGCCGACCTGAGCGCGGTACGTGCCGCCGTACGCCCCGAGACCCGCGCGATCGTGGTCGAGACGCCGACGAACCCGCTGCTCGGCATCGCCGACATCGCGGCGCTCGCCCAGCTCGCGCACGAGACCGACGCGCTGCTCGTCGTGGACAACACCTTCGCGTCGCCGTACCTCCAGCGCCCGCTGGCCCTCGGCGCCGACGTCGTCGTGCACTCCACCACGAAGTACATGGGCGGCCATTCGGACGTCGTGGGCGGCGCGCTCATCGTGTCCGATATCGGCCTCGGGGCCGAGCTGGCCTTCCACCAGAACTCCATGGGAGGCGTGGCCGGGCCGTTCGACTCCTGGCTGACGCTGCGCGGCATCAAGACGCTCGGGGTGCGGATGGACCGCCACTGCGCCAACGCCTCGCGCATCGCGGAGTTCCTCCTGCGCCACCCGCGGGTCTCCAAGGTCTACTACCCGGGCCTGGACGACCACCCCGGCCACGAGGTCGCGGCCAAGCAGATGCGGGCCTTCGGCGGAATGGTGTCGTTCCGCGTCACCGAGGGCGAGGAGGCGGCGCTCCAGGTCTGTGACCGTACGCGCCTGTTCACCCTCGCCGAGTCGCTCGGCGGCGTCGAGTCGCTCATCGAGCACCCGGGACGCATGACGCACGCGTCGGTCGTGGGCTCGGCGCTGGAGGTGCCCGCCGACCTCGTACGCCTGTCGGTCGGCATCGAGGACTGCGACGACCTGCTCGCCGACCTGGAGCGCGCGCTCGGCTGAGTCAGCCGTTCCAGACCATCAGGACGAGGATGACGATCCAGATCAGCGCGACGACACCTGAGATGGTGGCGATGCGCCCGGTCTCCACCTTGGCGAGCTCGCGGTCGCGTACGGCCGCGGGCTCGGGGGTCTCCTCGGCGGGCTTGTCCTCGTGGATCGGGGCTCCGGCCACGGGCGTGTCGGTGCTCTCCGCGGGCGCGGGCGGCGCCGGCCTGGCAGGCTCCGGCCGCCCCTCGGCGTCGGACAGCTCGATCTTGTGCAGCGCCTTGCGCTGGTCGCGCTCGACGATGACCAGCAGCACCACCGCGACGATGAACAGCGTCATCGACGCCGACAGCCACACCTGGTTGAACTTCCCGTGCGCCAGCAGCAGGCCGAACAGGAAGATCCCCAGCGTCAGCAGCCCGTAGATCCGCGTCATGCGGTTGAGATAACGCACGACCGAGGCGTCACCCTTGCGGATGTAGCGAGGCGTCGCCATCGTGGCCGCGGTTATCGGCCCGAGCGCGAATATCGCGAAGCCGATGTGAAGGATCATGAGCAGGCGATCGGCGCTGGACATGGGGACGACCTTAGCCCCGTGGGCACCGGCGGACCAGCCGACCCACCAGGCGGGTCAGTGCGCGGTACCTCTCCGCACGCGCAGGTAGTCGCGGACCACGAACTCGCCGAGGCGGTCCGGGGTGGGGGCGAAGACGCGGCCTCCGTTGCGCCTGGCCACCTCTTCCACGAACGACACGAGGCGTTCGTCGTCGGCCAGCATGAAGATGTTGAGCGTCGCGCGGCGCCGCGTCATCTTGTCGACCTCGGCCAGCGAGAGTTCCAGCGTCTCCCGCGACGGGGGCCAGTCGAACGACGAGCGGCCGTCGCGCAGCAGGTGCGCCGTCGGCTCGCCGTCGGTGATGACCAGCACGATCGGGTCGTGTTGCGGGTGCTTGTCCAGGTGCCGGCCCGCGATCAGCAGGGCGTGGTGGAGGTTCGTGCCCTGGACCATGTCCCAGTCGAGCGCCGCCAGCTCGGTCGGGTGCAGCTCGCGCGCGTAGTTCGAGAAGCCGATGATCTGCACGGCGTCCTGCGGGTACTTGGTCGCCACCAGCGTGTGCAGCGCCAGCGCGGTCTGCTTGGCGACACCCCACGTGCCGCGCAGCGCCATCGAGTACGACAGGTCGACCAGCAGGCAGACGGCCGCGGCCGTACGGCGCTCGGTCTCCAGCACCTCGAAGTCGTCGACGTTCAGGCGTACGCGAGCGCCCGAGGGGCGGCCGCGCCGCAGGGCGTTCGACACCGTGCGGACCACGTCGATGGGCTGTTCGTCGCCGTACTGCCAGGCGCGGCTGCCGCCCGTCAGGTCGCCGGCCTGCCCCGCGTCGACCTGGTCGTGGTCGCCGCGGCGTGAGGAGTCGAGCTGGGCGAACACGCGGCGCAGCGCCGTCTCGCCGATGCGGCGCACCGCCTTCGGCGTCAGGTCGAGCTCCCCGCCGCGCCGCTTGACGTACCCCTGGCGCTCCAGCTCGGCCTCGATGCGCCGCAGCTCGGTCAGGTCGTCGACGGCCTGGCGGCCCAGCGCGCGCCGGATCGCCTCCTCGTCGACGTCGTCCAGGCGCGCGCCCGGGTAGTCCTGGCGCAGGGCGCCCTCCAGCTCGGCCAGGTCGGCGAGCTCCTCCAGGGCCGTCGTGGCGTCGCCCATGGACATGCCCTCGTCGCCGTTCATGCGCTCGGCGCCGTTCCAGTCCAGGTCCGGGCGGCGCTGGCGCAGCGAGGAGCCCAGGCGCTGCATCTCCATGGCGAGCCCGGCGTCCTCCAGGGTCTGTGCCATCAGCGACGCCAGCTCCTCGCGCTGCTCGGGCGTCATCGACGCGAGCAGGCGCTCGGTGGCGGCGGCGCGGCGGGCGAGGGAGTCGACGAGCTCTTCGAGGTTCCGCGGTTCGTCGGGGAAGAACTCGCCGTACTCCCGCATGAAGTTCTCGAAGTCGTCCTGCGTGTGCTCGCCGCGCGCGTCCTTCTCGAGCATGTCGTTCAGCGCGGCCATCATGTTCTTGACCCGCTCCATGGCGGCCGGGTCCGGGTTGCTCATGGCCTGCTTCATGCCGCGGAACTGCGCGTCGAGGACGTCCCTGCGCAGGAGGTCCTTCAGCTCCTCATACGTCCGCCGCGCGTCCGGGGACTTCCAGTCATAGGACGAGAGGCGGCGTACGGCGGCGGCCGTGTCGGAGGGCAGCGTGTCGAGCTCGGCCTCGCGCAGCCGCGCGCTGTCGTCCGGGTCGGGGAAGAGCGCGGAGCGCTCCTGGCCGATGGCGCGGTCGAGCAGCTCGCGCGCCTGGTCGAGGGTGCCGTCGAGCCGCCCTCGGTTGCGCAGTTCCTGGCGCCGCGCGCGTACCTGGCGCAGGAGGTCGTCCAGGCCGCGGCGGCGGTCCTGGCCGGGCAGGCCGCGGCGGAGGAGGTCGCGCAGCGCGTCGGCGGGGTTGGTGCCTTCGAGCATGGAGTCGCCCATGGCGTCGAGGGCCGCGCGGACGTCGTACGGGGGAGCGAGCGGATCCGGCCCGTCGTGGTACGGGCCGTACCGGAATCCGGCCATGGGCGAACTCCTGATCAGGTGCGGTAGGTCGACGTGCCGTCCGAGGTGTCCTTGGACAGGCGGCGCATGAGGTAGAGACCTTCGAGCGCGAACTCCAGGGCCGCCGCGGCGTACCCGGGCGACTCGCCCTCCATGCCGAGGCTGTCCAGGATCTTCGACAGCCCGGTGACCGGGCCGATGCGGTGGAGCAGCTCCGCGGCGGGCAGCAGCTCGCCTGCGTCGACCGTCGCGCCGCGGTCGAAGCGGTCGAGCAGGCCGGTCAGGTCGGCGGCGCCGAGGGTACGGCGCCAGGTCTCGGACGTGGCGCGGCGCAGCAGGTGGGCGAGCACCTCTTCCTCGCGCCCCTCCTCGCTGACCTCGAACTCGACCTTGCCCAGCAGGGTCGGCACGATCGAGGGCAGGTCGCAGACGCGCGCGACGGCCTGGTCCTCGCCGGCGATGGCCGCGCGGCGCATCGCGGAGGCCGCGACGGTCTCGGTGCCGGCGATGGAGAACCGCGCCGACACGCCGGAGCGTGTGTCGACGGCCGGCGACTCGCGTACGAGACGCGTGAACCGGGCGATGACCTCCATCAGGTGGCTCGGCACGGCCGCGCCCACCTGGGCCTCCTGGCCGATCAGCAGCAGCTCGTCGTCGAGGTCGAGCGGGTAGTGGGTGCGGATCTCGGCGCCGAACCGGTCCTTCAGCGGCGTGATGATGCGGCCGCGGTTGGTGTAGTCCTCGGGGTTGGCGCTGGCGACGAGGAGGACGTCGAGCGGCAGCCGCAGGGCGTAGCCCCGGATCTGCACGTCGCGCTCCTCCAGGACGTTGAGCAGCGAGACCTGGATGCGCTCGGCGAGGTCGGGCAGCTCGTTGACGCAGAAGACGCCGCGGTTGGTGCGCGGCACGAGGCCGTAGTGCACGGTCTCGGGGTCGCCGAGGGTACGGCCCTCGGCGACCTTGATCGGGTCGACGTCGCCGATGAGGTCGCCGACGCTGGTGTCCGGGGTGGCGAGCTTCTCGCCGTACCGCTCGTCGCGGTTCTTCCACGCGATCGGCAGGTCGTCGCCCTGCTCGGCGAGCAGGCGGCGGCAGCGCACGCACACGGGGGCGTACGGGTGGTCGTTGATCTCGCAGCCCTCGACGACGGGGGTCCATTCGTCCAGCAGGCCGCCGAGCGTGCGGATCAGGCGTGACTTGCCCTGGCCGCGCTCGCCGAGGAGCACCAGGTCGTGCCCGGCGAGCAGGGCCCGCTCCAGGTGGGGAAGGACCGTCTCGTCGAAGCCGACGATGCCCGGAAAGCGAGGCTCGCCCGACCGCAGACGGGCGAGGAGGTTCTCACGTATCTCTTCTTTGACCGGCCGGTGGACATGACCAGTCGCGCGGAGTTCACGAAGTGTCGTAGGTCGCGTGTTCACTGTCCTGTACCGCTTTTCGCTCGCATCGTTCAGTGGTCTACAGCGGCGCGATGGTTGTGACGGCGCTCACTTCGCTCGCCGCGTCGGGACTTGCCTCGTCCGACACTATGCCTCGATCTTCGTGGCCGCATCCGGCGGGGGTAGGTCGCATCGGCCGAGTTGGCGGGCCCCCGTCGCACGGGGTACACCCGCAATGACGGGGCGCGATATCCCGGACGCGCCGGTGGAAAGCGGCTTGTCCACGCTCCCGGAGGGAAAGGCGGCCTGTGGTAGACCGTAAGGAATCGGACCTGTGGAGGGAGCGACCCAGTGGCTCGCTTCGGTGATGGCTTGGCCGTCGGCCCCGATCTCATCGCGGCCGCGGACTCCGCGGTGACGCAGGCCCGGCTGCCGCTCGACGGCCCGCCCGACCTCGTCTTCGTTTTCGTGTGCTCGCAGTCCCCCGACGCCGTGGAACACGCCGCGCGCCGGGCGATGGAGGTCGCGGGAACCCCCAACGTGATCGGCTGTGGCGCCCCCGGGGTGATCGGGGGCAACCACGGAGTAGAGGACTCCAGCGCGGTCAGCGCCTGGGCGGCGCAGCTGCCCGGGGCCCGCGTGGAGCCGTTCCGGCTGGAGACCCTGAAGTTCCCCGGTGAGGACCCCGAGGCCGTGCAGCGGCTCGCCGTCGTCGGCATGCCGCAGACCAGCGACGACGACGTGGTCGCGGTGCTGCTCGCCGACCCGTACACCTTCCCGGTCGACGCGTTCGTCGAGCGTTCCGGCGAGGTGCTGCCGGGCCTGCCGCTGGTCGGCGGCCTGGCCACCGGGCAGGGCGGACGCGGCGCGGCGCGCCTGTTCGCCGACGGCGAGGTCGTCGACTCCGGCGCGGTCGGCGTGCTGATCGGCGGCTCGGTGATGACCTCGATGGTCGTCAGCCAGGGCGCGCGGCCGGTCGGCCCGCCCATGGTCGTCACCCGCTCGGAGGACAACGTCCTGTACGAGCTGGCGGGCTCGCCCGCGCTCACCAAGCTGGAAGAGGTCGTCTCCGGGCTGCCGGAGAAGGAACGCGAGCTGATCGAGGGCGGTCTGCTCATCGGCGTCGCCATCGACGAGTACGCCGACGAGCACGACCGCGGCGACTTCCTCGTCCGCAGTGTCGTGGGCGCCGACCCGGCGGCCGGCGCGATCGCCACCGGCGACGTCATCGACATCGGGCGCACGGTCCGGTTCCAGGTGCGCGACGCCGGAGCCGCCGACGAGGACCTCACACTGCGGCTCGGCGACCTCGACCTGTCACCGGTCGAGGGGGCCCTGCTGTTCTCCTGTACGGGGCGAGGGCGGGCGATGTACCCCAACTCCGACCATGACGTACGGCTGCTCCGCAGCGTGCTGGGCACCTCCGGCATCGGCGGGTTCTTCGGCGCCGGGGAGATCGGTCCCGTCGGGGGCCGCAACCACGTGCACGGATTCTCCGCCTCGATCCTCGCGTTCGGGCCGGGCGCCACGGGAGGCGACGCGTGAACGACCCCGCTCTCGCCATCGACATCGGCGGCACGAAAATGGCCGTGGCACTTGTCGAGGCGGGAGGGCGGGTCGCGGCGTACGAGCGCATCGGCACCCCGGAGCCGCCCCACGTCGACGGCGACGGTCTGTGGCGCACCCTGCTCACGCTCATCGAGAAGCTCCCCGCCCGGCCGGTGTCGGGCGTGGGCGTGGGCTGCGGCGGGCCCATCGCGTGGCCGTCGGGCGCGGTCTCGCCGCTGAACATCCCCGGCTGGCAGGGTTTCCCGCTGGGCGAGCGGCTCACCGAGCTGTACCCGGACGTGCCGGTACGCGTGCACAACGACGCGGTCGCGGTCACGGCCGGCGAGCACTGGCGCGGCGCGGGCCGTGGCCGCGACAACGTCCTCGGCATGGTCGTGTCCACAGGCGTGGGCGGCGGCCTCATCCTCGGTGGCAGGCTCGTGCACGGGGCCAGCGGCAACGCCGGGCACATCGGGCACGTGATCGTCGATCCCGACGGCCCGGTCTGCGAGTGCGGCGGGCGCGGCTGCCTGGAGGCGATCGCGCGCGGCCCCGCCCTCTCGGCGTGGGCGCGCGAGCAGGGGTGGACCGGCGAGACCGGCAAGGAGCTGGCCGACGACGCCGCGCGGGGGCACCCGGTCGCGGTACGCGCGATGAACCGCGCCGGCTGGGCGCTGGGCGTCGCGATCGCCTCGGCCACGCACCTGTGCGATCTTCAGGTCGTCGCGGTCGGCGGCGGGCTGTCCCAGGCCGGGCCGATGCTGCTCCGCCCGCTGGAGGAGACGTTCCGCGCGCACGCGCGGATGGACTTCGCCCGTGAGGTACGCGTCGTCCCGACCGCCCTCGGGCAGATGGCCGGTCTCGTCGGGGCGGCGGCCTTCATCTTCGGGGCCGACCGGTACTGGACGTCCGGCTGACGCTTTTCGGACGGATCCCGGGGATGATGATCAGGCCATGAAAGACTCTGCCCTATGACCAGCCCCGTCGACATCGATGACATACGCGCAGCCCAGGAGCTGTTGCGCGGCGTCATCGTGACCACGCCGATCCTTGAGTCCCGATCCCTTTCGGGCCGGATCGGCGGTGAGGTCTTCCTCAAGTGCGAGAACCTCCAGCGCGCGGGCTCGTTCAAGGCGCGCGGTGCCTATGTCCGCATTGCCCGGCTCAGTGACGAGGAGCGGGCCCGGGGTGTCGTCGCGGCGAGTGCCGGCAACCACGCGCAGGGCGTCGCGCTGGCCGCGCGCCTGCTGGGCAGCAAGGCCGTCGTGTACATGCCCGAGGGCGCGCCGCTGCCCAAGGTCGTCGCCACCCGCGCGTACGGGGCCGAGGTCGTGTTCGAGCGTCCCGGCGTCGACGCCTGTCTGTCCGCCGCCAAGAACTACGCGAACGAGACCGGCGCGATCTTCATCCATCCCTTCGACCACCCGGACATCGTGGCCGGCCAGGGCACCGTGGGCCTGGAGATCCTGGAGCAGTGCCCGGACGTCAAGACGATCCTCGTCGGCGTCGGCGGCGGCGGTCTGGCCGCGGGCATCGCCGCCGCGGTCAAGGCGGTGCGCCCCGAGGTGCGCGTCATCGGCGTGCAGGCCGAGCAGGCGGCGGCGTTCCCGCCGTCACTGGCGGCCGGCCGCCCGGTCGTCGTCGAGCCCTCGCCGACGATGGCCGACGGCATCTCGGTCGGGCGGCCCGGAGACCTGACGTTCGAGATGGTCTCCAAGCTGGTCGACTCGGTGGTGACGGTCTCGGAGGAGATGATCTCCCAGGCGCTCCTGAACTGCCTCGAACGCTCCAAGCAGGTCGTCGAGCCCGCCGGCGCCGTGGGCGTCGCCGCGCTGCTGGACCAGCCGAAGGCCTTCCAGGCGCCGGTCGTCGCCGTGCTGTCCGGCGGCAACATCGACCCGCTGCTGCTGTCGAAGGTGCTCCGCCACGGGCTCGCGGCGTCAGGCCGCTACCTGGTCTTCCGCGCCCGGCTGCGCGACCACCCGGGCGCCCTCGTCGACCTCCTCGGCGAGCTGGCCGAGATGGAGGTGAACGTCATCGACGTCGTGCACGAACGCGTCGGCGCCCGCCTCGACCTCGACGAGGCCGAGGTGCTCGTTCACCTGGAGACCCGTGGCTCCGCCCACTGCGACGAGGTCATCGGGCGCCTGCGCTCCGAGGGCTACACCCTCAGCTTCACCTGAGGCCGAACACCCCCGGCCACGGCCGGCCGGGGGCGTCCTCGGCTCACAGGGCGGGCTTGCCCTCGGTGAACAGCCACGTCTGGAACAGCGGCGTGAGGTTCTTCTTCGTGAACTTCTGGGCGAACGCCGTGAACTCGGCGGTCGTGTCGTTGTCGTAGCGGTGCGCGGCCGGCCAGGCCTTGATCAGCTTGAAGAACGCGTCGTCGCCGATGGTCTTGCGCAGCTCGTGCAGGGTCATCGCGGCCCGCGTGTAGACCAGGTCGTCGAAGATGTGGTCGCGGCCCGGGTCGGCGACCTTGCCGCTCCAGTCGGTACTCGTCGACTTGTACGCCGCGTCGAACGCCTGCTGCGCCGTCTGGCCGCCGTGCTGCTCGCTGTAGAGCCACTCGGTGTAGGTCGCGAAGCCCTCGTTCAGCCAGATGTACTTCCACTCGTACGGTGTCACCGCGTCGCCGAACCACTGGTGGCCCAGCTCGTGGGCGAGGAGGTCCGCCGAGGGCAGCGAGCCGGCCGCGCTGCGGGCGTACACCGGGCGGCCCTGGGTCTCCAGGGAGTAGCCGACGTTCGGGGCGAGCACGTCGATGCCGCCGACCGAGGTGAACGGGTAGCGCCCGTAGACCGTCTGCTCCCAGTCGATGACGTCGCCGGTGGCCTTGTTGAAGTCGTCGGAGGCGGTCGCCTCGCTGCCCGGCTTGACCGCCGCGGGGTCGACGGCGGTGATGTTCCGCAGCCCGCTCTTCGTACGGGAGTCCTTCACCGAGAAGTGGCCGATCGAGAGCAGGACGAGCTCGCTCGCGGTGGGCCTGCGGTCGGACCAGCGGAACGTCGTCGACGTGCCGCGCGACCACTCACCGGCCGGGTCGCCGTTGGCCAGCACCTTCAGGCCCTTGGGCACGGTGACGGTGAAGTCGTACGTGGCCTTGTCGTGGGTGGTGTCGTTCACGGGGTACCAGGTCGCCGAGCCGAACGGCTGCGACAGCGCGACCGCGCCGTCGTGCGTGGCGATCCACCCGGAGACGCCGAGCGCCTTGTCGTTGATCAGCTGCGGCACGCCGGAGTAGGCGACCTCGACCTCGAAGTCACGGCCGCGCGGGAGGCCCTGCGAGGGCGTGATCACCAGCTCCTGCGCGCCGGTACGCGTGTACGCCGCTTGCCGGCCGTTCACCGTGACCTTGCTGATCTTCAGCGGGCCCATGAAGTCCAGGTCGAAGCGGGAGAGGTCCTGCGTGGCGCGTGCCCGGATCTTCGCGACCGCGTCGATGGCCTTCGTGCCGGGGTCGTACGACAGGGCCAGGTCGTAGTGCTGGGCGTCGTAGCCGCCGTTTCCCATGTCGGGGAAGTACGAGTCGCCCGCGCCGGGCGCGCCCGGCGTGAAGTCACGGTGGGTGCCGGCCACCGCCGTTGGGCCGAGCAGCCCGAGCGACGCCGCCGCAGCGGCGATCGCCAGCGCCCGTGAGGTCATCCTCGCCATGCGTAGTCTCCCGTTGTCTCAGATCGCGGAACAGCCGGACGGCAGGCCACAGCATCCTCCTGCCGAAGTCCGGTTCACAAGGTTCGCGGGGGTCACCAGTGCGCCGGGCGCCCTTTTCCGTACAGCCAGGCCTGGAAGAACGGGCCGAGCGGCTTTCCCGAAAGGTGCTCGGCGAGCGCGACGAACTCCGGCGTCGTCGCGTTGGCGTACCGGTGCTCCGCCGTCCACGAACGCAGGATCGCGAAGAACGTCCGCCCGCCGACCTTCTGCCGCAGCGCCTGGAGCGTCATCGCCCCCCGCTCGTACACGGCGCGGCCGAAGAGCCCCCGGCGTCCGGGCGCCGCCGGGGCGACGGTCCACAGGTCACCGGTCTTCTGGGCGTAGCGCGCGTCGAACTGGCGCCGCATCGGCACACCTCCGCTCTGGCGGGCGCCCCACATCCACTCGGCGTACGTCGCGAAGCCCTCGTTGAGCCACATGTCGCTCCAGCGCGCAGGGGTGACACTGTCGCCGAACCACTGGTGTGACAGCTCATGGGCGATCACGGTGGGGGAGGCGGCGATGCCCGCTGCGTACTCCGGCCGGGTCTGGGTCTCAAGGGCGAACTGGACCGGCGCGTCGTCGATGACGCCACCGGTCGAGTCGAATGGATATGGACCGAAAAGAGTGGTCCACAAGTCCGTGACCTGCACGGTCTCCTTGTACAGGGTACTCAGCCCCACCGATGCGACCGACGGGTCGACGGCGACGTACACCGGAACGCCCCCCGCCGTACGGCCCGTGCGGACCCTGAACCGGCCCACGTCGACCATCGCCAGGTACGTCGCCATCGGCCTGCGCTCGCGCCAGGTGTACGTCGTGGAGCCGCCGGAGGTGGTCGTGCCGGAAAGCTCTCCGTTGGCGATCGCGGTGAGGCCCTTGGGGACGGTGATGCGGAAGCCGAAGGTCGCCTTGTCGGCCGGATGGTCGTTGCCCGGGAACCACGTGTGCGCGCCGCTGGGCTCGTCACCGGTGAAGACCCCATCGTGGGTGGGCGTCCAGCCGTACCGGCCCAAGGCGTGATCGTTGATCTCACGCGGCGTGCCGGAGTACGCCACGCCGACCACGAACCGGCCCTTGTGCAGCGGCTTCGCCGGGACGACGACGAGCTCCCCGGGCGTACGCGAGTAGGAGGCGGGCACCCCGCCGACCGTCACCTTGGAGACCGTGAGGCCGGTCAGGTCCAGGTCGAAGCGCGACAGCGGCTCGGTGGCGTCGGCGGTGATCGTCGCGGTGCCGGCCAGGCTGGGTGCGCCGCGCGGGCTGAAGCGCAGGTCGAGGTCGTAGTTCAGCACGTCGTACCCGCCGTTGCCGTCGCCCGGCACGTACGGGTCGCCGGCGCTCACCGCCCCCGCGACCGGAACGATCACAGGCGTGCGGCGCGCCGTGCAGCCCGACGGCGCCAGGACGAGCAGGACGAGCAGGGCGCGGACGATGGCCGTGCGCGGCCTCACCGCGCGGCGTACGGGTCGGGCTCGCCGGGCTCCACCGCGACGACGACGGTCTTGGCGACCTTGTCGTGCAGGGCCTGGCGCCGCTCGTCCCACAGGATCCACGCGACGTCGACGAGCCCGCCGACACCGCAGGTCACAAACGAGATCAGGTACTGGAACAGGAGACGCCAGGCGGCCTGCCCGAACGAGATCGCGCCGCCGTCGCCCTCACGGACGACCCGCAGGCTCATCGCGCGCTTGCCGAGCGTCTGACCCCACCGGGCGTGCTGGAAGACGTAGTAGGCGAAGGCCAGCGCGGCGGCGACGAGGTCCGCGATGACCTGGCGCGGCGTGGTCCGCTCGTACATCGAGCCGAGCCCGGCGATCGGGGCGGTGACGAGCCAGGTCACGGCGTACACGATCAGGCCGTCGACGACCGCGGCGAGCAGCCGCCGCCAGCGCCCGCCGTACACGAACGGCGGCCGCGTCTGCCCGTACCCGAGGCCCGAGCCGTACGGCTGCGCCGGGGGAGGGCCGTACGACGGCCAGGGCTCACCGCCGGACGTAGGGGATGCGGGCTCGCGGTCTCCCGGCTGTTCGGGCGGTTGGGTCATGCCGCAACCGTGCGCGTGGCCCCGGTGGGACGGGTCCGCGCCGCGCCCGGCGCGGACCCTCCTTTTGGCGTGCCTTGGGCCGCCGTTGACTACAGGTTGCCGCGCAGGTCCTGCTCGCGCTCGATGGCCTCGAACAGGGCCTTGAAGTTGCCCTTGCCGAAGCCGAGCGACCCGTGCCGCTCGATCAGCTCGAAGAACACCGTGGGGCGGTCCTGGATCGGCTTGGTGAAGATCTGCAGCAGGTAGCCGTCCTCGTCGCGGTCGACCAGGATGCCCCGGCTCTGCAGCTCCTCGATCGGGACCCGGACCTCGCCGATGCGCTCGCGCAGCTCGGCGTCCTCGTAGTAGGAGTCGGGGGTGTTCAGGAACTCCACGCCCGCGGCGCGCATGGCGTCCACCGAGTGCAGGATGTCGTTCGTGGCCAGCGCGATGTGCTGCATGCCCGGGCCGCCGTAGAACTCCAGGTACTCATCGATCTGGGACTTCTTCTTGGCGATCGCCGGCTCGTTCAGGGGGAACTTCACCTTGCCGCGGCCGTCGGCGACGACCTTCGACATCAGCGCGGAGTACTCCGTCGCGATGTCGTCGCCGATGAACTCCTTCATGTTCGTGAAGCCCATGACGCGCTTGTAGAACTCCACCCACTCGTCCATCCGGCCGAGCTCGACGTTGCCCACGCAGTGGTCGATGGCCTGGAAGAAACGCCGCTCCGGCGGCGCGACGATCGGGTCGGCGGCGACGTACCCGGGCAGGTACGCGCCGGAGTAGTTGGTGCGGTCGACCAGCGAGTGGCGGGTCTCGCCGTACGTGGCGATGGCGGCGATCACGACCTTGCCGTGCTCGTCCTCCATGACGTACGGGGCCTCGACGCTCGTCGCGCCCTGGGCGATCGCGTGGGCGTACGCGGCCTCGGCGTCGGGCACCTCGATGGCCAGGTCGATGGCGCCGTCGCCGTGCTCGGCGACATGGCGGCCCAGGTCGGTGCCCGCGCGTACGGCGCCCTTCAGGACGAACCGCGCGCCGCCCGACTCCATGACGTACGCGGCCTCGTCCCGGCTGCCGGTCTCGGGACCCTTGTACGCGACGCAACGCATGCCGAAGGCGGTGGAGTAGTAGTGCGCCGACTGCTTGGCGTTGCCGACGGCGAACACCACGGCGTCCATTCCCTTGACCGGGAAGACATCGTCCTGGGCTGCGTTGGTCATGGCTCTCCTCGTGCACTGAAAGCGGGGGGTGACCACCACAATGTCCGTCGTGGACTACATAGTGCGCAAGGGACGCTTAATTTGCTGGACAACTTGTACAGTTGTGAGGGGGGCAAAGAGGGATTTCTGTACACCATGCTCACGGATTGCCGAAGGATGCCCATGATCGATGACATCGACGCCCGGCTGATCGAGCTGCTCACCGAGGAGCCGCGCATCGGCGTGCTGGAGTGCTCACGCCGCCTGAAAGTCGCGCGCGGCACGGTGCAGGCGCGCCTGGACCGCATGCAGCAGCGCGGGGTGATCCGGGGGTTCGGCCCGGAGGTCGACCCGGCCGCCCTGGGGTACCAGGTCACGGCGTTCATCACGCTGGAGATCCGGCAGGCCGGCGGCCACGACCCGGTCGCGGAGCGCCTGTCGGCCATCCCCGAGGTGATCGAGGCGCACACGATCACCGGCGGCGGCGACATGCTGTGCCGGATCGTCGGACGAGGCAACCAGGATCTTCAGCGGGTGATCGACGTGATCGTCGACGTGGAGGGCGTACGCCGTGCCTCGACGGTCATCGCGCTGGCAACCCCGGTGCACCAGCGGACGCTTCCGCTGGTTCGGGCCGCCGCGCGCGCGTAACGAAACGCGGGCGGCGGCCTTCGCTCAGCTGCCGGCGTAGGGCGTGGCGTCCAGAATCTCGACGGCCATGCTGCGGCCGTTCGGCATCTGGTACTTCGCCTTCTCGCCGACCTTCTTGCCGTTGATCGCCGCACCGAGCGGCGATTTCGGGGAGTAGACGTCGATCGGGGCGCCGCTCTCCTCGCGTGAGGCGAGAAGGAACGTGACCTCCTCGTCGTCTCCTGCGAACTGGATCGTCACGGTCATGCCAGGTCCGACGACCCCTTCGGTGCGGGGAGCCTCGCCCACCCGGGCGTTAAGGAGGATCTGCTGGAGCTGGAGGACACGGCCCTCCTGCTTGCCCTGCTCCTCCTTGGCCGCGTGGTAGCCGCCGTTCTCCTTCAGGTCGCCCTCGTCGCGCGCCGCTTCGATCTTGGCGGCGATGTCGATCCGGCCCTGGCCCGTGAGGTGGTCCAGCTCGTGCTTGAGCCGGTCGTACGCCTCCTGGGTAAGCCAGGTGACGTTGGCGTCGCGGGTCTCGGTCACGGGTACTCCTCATCCACGTGAAGTGCGGCCGTAGAACTCTCAAGGCTACCGGCATTCAAACGTGGAGTAGCCAGCGCAAGAGAGCTTTATGGCGTTATGACGTTCTTGTTTGTTCCCCATAGGGGAGGCTGTTTTAACCTCTACGGCACTCCCGCACGTCCACGGCGGTGGCGAGGGACGACGTCGGCACCTCGCGCCTCGTGTCGATACTCGACGTGCCGGGCGGAACGTCCACCAGAACCCGGCCGACCTCTCCGTGTGACGTGTCGTAGGCGACGATCGCGCAGTGCACGTCGTCGGCTTTCGGTTTGGAGACCTCGTAGTGCACGCGGACCGAACCGGCGGCCGCCTGCCACGACACGACCTGCGGTGATATGCCGGGCGTGCCCTCCGTGTGGGCGATGATAATCGCCCACCCGATGGCGCAGAGCCCCACGAATGCCCCGATGATCGCGTAGGCGACCTTGTTTCCTCGGGTGGTCTTGCCAGTGGCGCTCATGAGCGGGAATCTCCGTGCGGTCTGTCGGTGTTCTCAGGAAGAATCATCCAGGACGGGTCCGGCGCCGGTGTTCCGGGGCCGTCTGCGCCGACGCATACGACCCTACGCTGACGGGGAGTCACAGTTGTCCGAGACCTCGTGCCCGGAGCCCATGCGACTGATGGCCGTGCACGCCCACCCGGACGACGAGTCCAGCAAGGGTGCGGCGACGATGGCCCGTTACTCCGCCGAGGGGGTGCAGGTCCTCGTCATGACCTGCACGGGTGGAGAGCGGGGTGACATCCTCAACCCCGCCATGGAAAGGCCCGAGGTCAGGGAGAATCTCGCCGCCGTGCGCATGGAGGAGATGGCGCGCGCCCGCGAGATCCTCGGCGTCGAGCAGCAGTGGCTGGGCTTCGTCGACTCCGGCCTGCCCGAGGGCGACCCGCTTCCGCCGCTGCCCGAGGGCTGTTTCGCCGTGCAGCCGCTGGAGATCGCCAGCGAGCCGCTGGTCCGCGCGGTGCGCGAGTTCCGCCCGCACGTGATCCTCACCTACGACGAGAACGGCGGCTACCCGCACCCCGACCACATCATGTGCCACAAGGTGTCGGTCGAGGCGTTCGAGGCCGCCGGCGACCCGGACCGCTACCCCGGCACCGGCGAGCCCTGGCAGCCGCTGAAGCTCTACTACCACATGACCTTCCACAAGCAGCGCTACATCGCCGAGCACGAGGCCATGCTGCGCGCGGGCGTCGAGTCGCCGTTCGACGAGATGATCCGAAAGTGGGAGGACCGCCCGGTCAAGTGGGACATCACCACGCGCGTGCCGTGCGCCGACTACTTCGAGGTACGCGACCGCGCGCTGATCGCCCATGCCACCCAGATCGACCCCAAGGGCCCGTTCTTCGCGAGCCCGACGGAGATCAAGCGCGAGGCATGGCCGACCGAGGACTACCATTTGGCACGTTCGCTGGTCGACACCGAGCTGCCGGAGAACGACCTGTTCGCCGGCGTCCATGAGAAGGTGTGCCTGCCATGATGTATCTCGCGGTCAACGAGGACCAGGTCACCCCCGGGGTGCTCGCGTTCTTCATCGTCGCCGCGCTGGGCGTGACCCTCTTCTTCCTGGTCCGCTCCATGAACAAGCGGCTCGCCCGCATCCAGGCCCCGCGCGAGGAAGACCTCCGCCAGGCCGACTGGGAGCGCCGCCAGGAGGAGAAGGCCAAGGCCTCCCACGGCGATCAGGACGACGCGTAGTCGCGTCCCCACCGGATCAGCCGCGCGGCCACCGCGCCGGTGGTGATCACGGCGAGGCCGGCCACCGCGTCGACCACGTAGTGGTTCGCGGTGCCGATGACGACGGTCACGATGAAGACGGGGTAGATCGCGCCGAGCGCGCGCAGCCACCAGCGTGCGGTGTTGCGGAAGACCTGCCAGCCGCACCAGGCGGCCCATCCGACGTGCAGCGACGGCATCGCGGCGAACTCGTTGGTCAGCCCGCCGAGACCCTTCGGCGCGCTGGCCGCACCGCCCCACCAGCCCCAGTCGTGGTACCTGCTGAGCGTGTCGACGAAGCCGGGCAGCATGCGCGGCGGCGCGGTCGGGAACAACCAGAAGCCGATCAGCCCGAGCAGCGTGGCCGTCACCAGCGCGGTGCGCGCGCCCCGGTAGCGCGCCGGGCGCGCCTGCCACAGCCACACCAGCACGATCGGCGTGATCAGGTAGTGCAGCGTGGCGTACGCGTAGGAGAGAGTGACGCCGAAGACAGGGGTCGCCGACACGGCGCGGTTGATCGACTGCTCGTGGGCCAGCCGCAGCGTGCGTTCCAGGTTCAGTACGTGGTGGGCGTTGGCGAACGCCTCGCCATGCCCGGCGGCCACCAGCAGGCGCACGCCGTCGTACATCAGGTAGACGATCGCCAGCAGGAGGATCTCGCGCCACCAGCGCGGCCGGTCGCGGCCCGGTGTGAGCGGCTGAGGCGGGGCCGTTCTGAGGCCGGTCACTCCGGACATGACATTCCCACCATCGCGGCCCCCTCCGCCCAATGCCGTGCTACAGGGAACCTTTACCCTCACTCCGCGTATGTATGTAATCTGCATCTATAGCGGCCGGATGCGGACGGTTCCCGAGAGGTACAAGCGCCCGAGGGGGCAGGGTGTTCCCCGCACAGCCTCCCGGGGGTGATTCTCCAGAGCCCCCTCAGGGCGTATTCAGGTAGCCCTCAACTCCGCAGGCCACCATGGACGCGTGAGCGAAGCGCGACTACTCGTGGTCGAGGACGAACCCAACATTCTGGAGCTCCTGTCGGGCAGCCTCCGCTACGCGGGATTCGAGGTGGTGACGGCGACCGGGGGAACCGAGGCCGTCCAGGTCGCCATGCAGCGGCGGCCCGACCTCATCGTGCTCGACGTGATGCTCCCCGACATGGACGGGTTCGACGTCATCCGCCGGCTGCGGGGCGGTGGCGCGCACATCCCGGTGCTGTTCCTCACCGCGCGCGACGCCACCCAGGACAAGATCCGCGGGCTGACGCTCGGCGGCGACGACTACGTCACCAAGCCGTTCAGCCTGGAAGAGGTCATCGCGCGCATCCGCGCGGTGCTGCGCCGCGCCCAGGGCGGCCCGGCCGAGGCGCCGCCGCGGCTGGAGTTCGCCGACCTGGAGCTGGACGAGGAGAGCCACGAGGTGTGGCGGTCCGGCAAGCCCATCCAGCTGTCGCCCACCGAGTTCAAGCTGCTGCGTTACTTCATGACCAACGCCAACCGCGTGCTGTCCAAGGCCCAGATCCTCGACCACGTCTGGGACTACGACTTCCGCGGTGACACCGGCATCGTCGAGTCCTACGTCTCGGTCCTGCGCCGCAAGCTCGACAAGCTCGGTCCCCGGCTGATCCACACGCTGCGCGGAGTCGGCTACGTGCTCCGTCTGCCACCGGAGCACTGATGGCCTCATGGGCGACCCGCCTCTCCTCGCGGACGCCGCTGCGGGTCAAACTCGTCGCCGGCGTGCTCGCCATGGTCGCCCTGGCCCTGGTGGTCGTCAGCGTGGCGAGCGTCTCCGCGATGCGCGGCTACCTGCTCGACCGTACGGACCAGCAGCTGACCAGCGTCGCCCGTGTCGTCGCGCGCGTCGCCACCCAGCCGGGCTACGCGCAGCGGGTGCCGGTCACCGGGCCGTACCCGGTCGAGCTGCGTGACGCGACGGGCCAGGTCATCTGGCGTTCCACGCGCCCGCTCTGGCGTCCCGTCGAGTCCGACCCGAACGTCCCGCAGGACGCCGCCTGGCTCTCCGCGCACGCCGGAGACTCCGTCACGGTCAACGCGATCGCCGGTGACGTCCGCTGGCGGGTGCACGTCGAGACGGCGGGCACCGGGTACGCCGTGGCCGCCTCGGACCTCAGCGACGCGGGCCGTACGGCCGGGCGCCTCATAGGCGTGGAACTCGTCGTGGGCGGCATCGTCCTCGTACTGGTCGCGGGCCTCGGCGTCGCGATCGTACGGGCCAGCCTGCGGTCACTGGTGAAGATCGAGCACACGGCCGAGGCCATCGCCGCGGGCGACCTGTCGCAGCGCGTCCCGGACGTCGACCCCGGTACGGAGGTCGGGCGGCTCGGCAACGCCCTGAACGGCATGCTCAGCCAGATCGAGACGGCGTTCCGCGCGCAGTCCGAGTCCGAGGCGACCGCGCGGGAGTCGGAGGAGCGGATGCGGCGCTTCGTCGCCGACGCCAGCCACGAGCTGCGTACGCCCCTCAGCGTCATCCGCGGCTTCGCCGAGTACTACCGGCAGCGCGGCGACGTCGAACGCGCCGAGCTCGACCGCCTCATCGGCCGCGTCGAGGACGAGGCCGTCCGCATGGGCGTACTCGTCGACGACCTGCTGCTGCTGGCCCGGCTCGACCAGCAGCGGCCACTCGCCAGACGTCCCGTCGACCTGCTCGCGCTGGCCGCCGACGCGGTCCACGACGCCCGCGTACTGGACTCCGGCCGCGAGATCTCGCTGTCCGTACGCAGCGGGTCCGCCTTCATCGTGACCGGCGACGAGGTGCGCCTCCGGCAGGTCATCGGCAACCTTGTCGGCAACGCGCTCCAGCACACCCCCGCCGGCGGCCCGATCGAGGTCGTCGTACGCGGAGGACAGCTCGGCGACGCGCCCGCGGCCGTACTGGAGGTCGTCGACAGCGGGCCCGGCATGCCCCCAGAGGCGGCGGCGCGGGTCTTCGAACGCTTCTTCCGCGCGGACCCGGCGCGCAGCCGCGGCGGCACCGGCCTCGGCCTCGCCATCGTGTCGGGCCTGGTCGAGGCGCACGGCGGCACCGTCGAGGTCGACACGAAGCCGGGCGAGGGCGCGACGTTCCGTGTGACGCTGCCGCTGGACCCGGACGTCATCGACGTCGACCCGGTGGACGACGCCGTGGAGCCGGCGCAGTCATAGAGGTCTTATACGGGCCTTATTGCAGGAACTTTCAGGTGCGCCTCAGGACGGTTGCAGTCACGCGGGTGATCCTCTAGGTAACAGGCAAGCGACGGATCTTGGGAGTGAGCGATGGAGACCCACGACCGCCCCTCGGGCGAACGTCCGGAAGAGCCGCGCACGGGCGCGTCGGGGGCGACACCTGAGGGTGAGCCGCTGCCGGGAGCGTCCTCGGCACCCGAACCGCCCCCCGGCGCCGCCCAGGCCTGGCCGCCCCCCGGCCAGGACCAGTACGGCACGACCGACGGCCCGCAGCACGGCGGCGCCGCGTCTTCGGGGCACGGGCAGCCGTACGGCGCGCAGGGGCAGCCGTACGGCGCGTCGCCCGAGCAGGGCCAGTCGTACGGCGCGTCGCCCGAGCGCGGGCAGCAGTACGGCGCCGCCTCCGGCGAACAGGGCCAGGCGTACAACCCGGCCGAGCACGGCGGGCAGCCGCCGTACGGGACGACGGGCGAGTACCCCGCGTACGGCGCGGAACCCCGTGGCCCCGTCTGGTGGACGCCGCGCCGGAAGGCCGCCGCGGGCGGCGCCGCGCTGGCGCTCGTCCTCGCCGGCGGAGTCGCCGGCGGCGCCGTCGCGGCACTCGTCGGCCACAACACCACCTTCGCCAGCCCCACCGCCGTACAGCCGGCCTCGAACAGGTCGGTCACCGGAATCGCCGCGATCGCCGGCGCGGTCCAGCCGAGCGTCGTGTCCATCACGGTGACCACACAGGTCGGCCAGGCCGAGGGCTCCGGCGTCATCCTGCGCTCCGACGGCACGATCATGACGAACAACCACGTCGTCGCCGAGGCCGCGCAGGGCGGCCAGATCTCGGTGAAGTTCAGCGACGGGAAGCAGGCCTCGGCCACGGTCCTCGGCACTGACCCGTCCACCGACCTCGCCGTGATCAAGGCGTCCGGGGTGTCAGGCCTGAAGCCCGCGACGTTCGGCAGCAGCGACCGCCTCCAGGTCGGCGACCCGGTCGTGGCCATCGGCAGCCCGCTGGGCCTCGAAGGCTCCGTGACGTCCGGAATCGTCAGCGCCCTGCACCGTACGCTGTCGGAGGGCAGCGACCAGCAGCAGCAACAGCCCCAGCTCCCCGGCCAGGGCATCCCCGGCCAGGGCCAGCAACAGCAGGGCGGCTCGAACGGCGCGACGATCGGCGACGCCATCCAGACCGACGCGGCGATCAACCCGGGCAACTCCGGCGGCCCGCTCGTGAACTCCTACGGCCAGGTCATCGGCGTCAACACGGCCATCGCCACCTCGGGAGGCGGCAACGGCAACATCGGCGTCGGCTTCGCCATCCCGATCGACACGGCCAAGCAGGTGGCGGACCAGCTGATCAAGTCCGGAAAGGCCACGCACGCGTACCTGGGCGTGACATTGTCGGACGCGATGGGCGGCGGCCAGTCAGGCGCCCTGATCGCCTCGGTCCAGGCCGGCACCCCGGCCGCGTCGGCCGGCCTGAAGGAAGGCGACATCGTCACCAAGGTGAACGGCAAAACGGTCGACGGCGCCGACACCCTGTCCGCCGCGATCCGCGGCTACCAGCCGGGCGACAAGATCGCGTTGACCTACGTCCGCAACGGCAAGACCAAAACCGCCAACATCACCCTGACCTCCAGCTCAGGTACCTGACCAGCCCCTCTCCCTAAGTCGAACGGCCCAGCCCGGCTTCCCCGGCCTGGGCCGTTCGCACGCCCGGGGGCGTGGTGGGGATGTACGCCTTACGGCGCCGGCGCCGGTAGGGACCAGGCTCACATGGTTCCGAGGCCCAGAGGTAGTGCCAGACAGCCCCGCCTAGTGGCACCTCCTAGGGACGGTGGTGGCCGCCACCATCCGAGTTGGCTTCACCGCCGCCACGCCGCCACGCCGCCACGCCGCCACGCCGCCACGCCGCCACGCCGCCGCACGCGACGCCCAGCGCCGCGCGCACGGCCCGCCACGGCACGCCGACGCCGCCACGCGCGGCCATCGCCGCCCCGCCGATCGCGCCAGCCCCGCCCACGCGCCACGCCCCCCACGCCGCCAGCCGCGCCCGCCAGCGCGCCACGCCGCCACGTCGGCCAGCGCCAGGCCAGGCGCCCTCGCCCCGCGTCACCGCGCCGCCCGCGTCGCCGCGTGATCGCGCCCGTCCAAGCCTCCGCACCACCGCACCACCGCACCACCGCAAGATCGCACCGCCCGCGTTGCTCGTGTCATCGCGCCCCGCACCGCCCGCGCCACCGCGTCACCTACCAGCGGGCCGGCTGGAAGCGCGGTGGTGGGTGTCGCTGGACTAGGTGACAGTGGTCGCGTCGCCTACGTCCGCACGTCCCGGCACGCGCCCCACCCGTAGCCGCGTGGTCGGCGGGGTGTCAGGTGGTGGGGAAGGTCGGGTCGGGGAAGCCGTCTGTGGTGGTTCCGGAGGACAGGAGGACGCGGTCGCCGGCTGTCAGGCCTGACACTACGGCGGCGTAGCGGTCGCCTTTTACGCCGGTGGACGGTGCGGGTGGTGGTTCGGCCGGAGTGGCGTAGTAGGACGGTGCCGGTGTCGGATTTCAGGTCGTGGACGGCGTTCGGCGGGATGTACGCGGTGGCCTCCGCCCTTGCGGTCTCCACCTGTGTGGTGGCGCTCATGCCGGTCAGGAGGCCCTTGGGGGAGTCGTTCAGGGAGATCATCACGCCGTACAGGGCTCGGGTGCCGCTGGTGGTCGCGGCCGGGTCGATGCCGGTGACCGTTCCTGTGTACGTGTGGTCCGGTTGCATGGCCAGGGTGATCTTGGAGGGCTGGCCGATCTTCAGGTGGTCTACCTCGCCCAGCGGGAACATGGCGCGTACCTGGAGGTCGGTCAGGTCTCCCAAGGTGATGAAGCCGGTCTTGGCGGCTCCGGCCACCTGGGCGCCCGGGGTGCCGGTCACCTTGAGGACGGTTCCGTCCATCGGGGCGGTCAGTTTGGTCGCGCGTAGGGTGCGTTCGGCCTGGCGGACCTTGACCTCTGCCTGCGTTACGGCGGCTGACGCCTGTTCTACGGCGCCGGGTTTGCAGGCGGTGCTCTTTCCGCCGGTACGGCCCTTCGCGCCGCCGCCCGGACGGCCCGTCGGGCGTCCGTGGCCGGTGGTCGGGCGGCCCGTCGGGCGTGGTGAGTGCGTCGGGCGCGGGGAGTGTGTCGGGGGTGTGGGCGTCGGGGTGGGCTTCGGAGTCGGTGTCGGCTTGGGGGACGTGACCGTCGGGGACGGGGTCGGCCTCCCGCTGTTCGGGAATGTCCGTCGTAGCTCGTCTGCTGAGCCCCGTCGTCCGCCAGAGTCGGCGCGGCCCGCGGAGCCACCGGCAGCGCCAGAGCTGCCGGAGCCACCGGCCGCGCGCGGCCGAGTGACCCGCTAGGCGCCGGACCCGCCAGAGCCGCCGGACCCACCCGCGCCGCCGCCGCCGGAACCGCCGCCCGTGCAGATTCCCTGTTCGGCCTTGGAGTACGTGTCCTCGTGCGGCGGCCAGGGCCGCCTCGGTGACGTCGATCTGTTCCCTGGCCGGGCCGTCGTCCAGTCTTGCCAGTACCGCGCCCGCCTTCACCTTCGACCGGCGGACACCTCGATCTTCGTCACCGTTCCCGACGTGCCGAAGACGAGTTCGCGGGTGTCGGCGCTCTGGATCGTGCCCGCGGCTCCGGCCGTGGCCGTGACGGTTCCGCGGCGTACGGTCGCGTACGTCGCTCCGTGGGCCGGGGCGTCGCCCGCGGCGATCAGGCCGGTCGCCATCAGGGCCACCGCTCCCGCCGTCAGCCACGGTGGTGTCCTGAGATCGCGAATGGTCGGCACGGCGCACGATCCTGGCCTGCCAAAGTGACCGGGACCCGAATCTCCCTGAGAGTTGCCTGAAGGGCGGACCCCGAGCGCACAGATACACGGGGCAAGGCTCGCAGAAACCTTTCAGGATCGGGTCAGCCTGGACCCAGGCGTGTACACGACGCTATGGCGGGTGAAAGCCCTCCTTCGACGCCGTGGCGTGCTGCTCAACGGCATCCTGGCCATTCTCATCGCCATCGGCGCGGGCGTCGCGTACTTCTCGCTGAACGACGACGCCGGCGCGTCCTCGCCTGGCCGGATCGTGCGTGTCAGCCGCGGAAACGTCGTCTCCTCGGTCTCGGCCTCCGGCTCCGTCGCCAGCTCCCTGTCGCGTGACCTCTCGTTCGGTACGAGCGGCACCGTCGACTCGGTCAAGGTCAAGGTCGGGGACAAGGTGAAGAAGGGCCAGGTCCTCGCCACCGTCGACGACGCGAGCGCGAGCGATGACCTGCGTTCGGCCAAGGCCGCCCTGGACGCGGCCGAGTCCGGCGACACCTCGACGCCGTCCGGTTACTCCAGTTACGTCCAGGCCAAGGCCTCGTACGCCGGCGCCCAGCGCGCGCTCGACGGTACCGAGATCACGGCGCCCTTCCACGGCACGGTGATCGCGGTCAACGGCTCGGTCGGCGGCTCCTCCAGCGGCGGGCGCGTCGTCGTCGTCCAGCAGCAGCACATCCTCCGGCAGCGGAGGAAACGGCAGCAACAGCGGCAGCTCCTCCACGAGCACGTCCTCCGGCAGCAGCGGTTTCATCACCGTCGCGGACACCTCCAAGCTGGCGATCACCGGTGAGTTCACCGAGTCCGACGTCGCCAAGGTCAAGAAGGGCCAGACGGCGAGCGTCACGTTCGACGCGATGCAGGGCGCGCGGTCGGAAGGCAAGGTCACCGCGATCGACCAGACGTCGACGACGTCGAACAACGTCGTGCAGTACGGCGTGACGGTCTCGCTGAGCAAGCCGCCGTCGGGCCTGCGCATCGGCGCGACGGCGACCGTCCAGGTGACCGTGGCGAGCGCGGACGGCGTCCTCTACCTGCCGACCGCCGCCGTACGCACCGCCGGCGGCCAGAGCACCGTGACCGTCCTGGACCACGGCAAGAAGGTCACCAAGACCGTTCAGGCCGGGGTGCAGGGCGACGCGGGCACCGAGATCAAGTCCGGTCTCGCCGAGGGCGACCAGGTCGTGATCGCGACCACGTCCACCGGGACGGGCACCGGCTTCCCGACCGGCCGCTTCCCCGGAGGCGGTGGCGGCGGTCTCACCGGCGGCGGCGGCGCCGCGCACGGAGGCCGCGGGTGACCGTCCTCGACGTCCGCGACGTGACCAAGGTGTACGGCGAGGGCGGCACCGCCGTGCACGCGCTGCGCGGCGTGTCCCTCACCGTCGACCAGGGCGACTACGTGGCGATCATGGGCGCGTCCGGCTCGGGCAAGTCGACGCTGATGAACATCCTCGGCTGCCTCGACGTGCCGACCGGCGGCCGGTACCTGCTCGACGGCGCCGACGTCGGCAGGCTCGACGACCGCCGGCTCGCGATCCTGCGCAACCGCCGGATCGGGTTCGTCTTCCAGTCGTTCAACCTGATCCCGCGGATGAGCGCGCTGGCCAACGTCGAGCTGCCGCTGGCGTACGGCGGGGTGAAGGCGGCCGAACGCAGGCGGCGCGCGCTCGCCGCCCTCGACCGGGTCGGGCTCGCCGACCGCGTCGAGCACGAGCCGAACGAGCTGTCCGGCGGCCAGCAGCAGCGCGTCGCCGTGGCCCGCGCGCTGGTCACCGCGCCCGCGCTGCTCCTCGCCGACGAGCCCACCGGCAACCTCGACACCAGCTCGACCGCCGACGTGCTGGAGGTGCTCGACCGGCTCAGCGCGGCTCGGGCCGCACGATCGTGCTGATCACCCACGAGGACGACGTCGCGCGGCACGCCAAGCGCGTCATCCGCCTGGTCGACGGCCAGATCGTCGACGACCGGCGCAGGGCGCACGTGGACGAGCCGCCGCCCGGGACTGGTGGGGTCTGCGATGACGACGCGAAGTGCTCCGGTTCGCGCTGCGCGGCCTGGCGGCGAACAAGCTGCGCAGCGGCCTGACGACGCTCGGCATCCTGATCGGCGTCGGCGCGGTGATCATGCTGGTCGCGGTCGGCAACGGCTCGTCCCAGCAGGTGCAGAAGAACATCGAGCGGCTGGGCACGAACACGCTGACCGTGACGCCGTCGACGTCGGGCGGCGGCGGCGGACGGCGGTGGCGGCGGCTTCGCCCGGCTGTTCGGCGGCGGAGGAGGCGTCGGCGCGCGGACGGCAGCAGCAGACCGGCCCGCGTACGCAGGCACGCGACCTCACCGTCGACGACGCGCGGGCGCTCGCCGACGTCACGGCCGCCCCTCGGTCAAGAGCGTCTCGCCGGTGGTGAACGCCTCGTCCGCCGAACGCCACGTACGCCGGGACCAGCCACGCGATCCAGCAGTTCGTCGGGACGTACCCGGCCTACTTCGAGGCCTCCAACGACCCGGTCGAGCGCGGCACGTACTTCACCGACGACGACGTGCTGAACGACCGCAAGGTCGTCGTGATCGGCCAGACCGTGGACCAGGACCTGTTCGGCACCGTCGACCCGATCGAGCAAGCAGATCGCCGTCGGCGGCGTGAACTTCACCGTCGTCGGGCGTGCTGAAGACGAAGGGGTCCTCGGGCTTCCAGGACGCCGACGACGTCGCGATCGCGCCGCTGCCGGCCGTACAGGAGAGCCTCACCGGGTACGGCGCGCTGAACCAGATCGTCGTGCAGGCCAAGACGCCCAAGACGGTCGACGCGGCCCAGTCCGAGGTCACCGACATCCTGAACCAGCGGCACGGCATCACCGGCTCGCAACACCGCGGACTTCCAGATCCTCAACCAGGCGAGCCTGCAGTCGGCGATCAGCAGACAGCAGCAAGACCTTCACCGTGCTGCTCGGCGCGGTCGCCGCGATCAGCCTGCTGGTCGGCGGCATCGGCATCACCAACATCATGCTGGTGACCGTCACCGAGCGGACCCGCGAGATCGGCATCCGCAAGGCCATCGGCGCGCCGCGCGGCGCCATCCTCGGCCAGTTCCTCGTCGAGGCGACCGTGCTGAGCCTGCTGGGCGGCCTGCTCGGCGTGGCCGCGGGCGTGATCGGCAGCCAGTTCAAGGTCGTCGGCGTCCAGCCGGTCATCGTGCCCAGCTCGATCGTCGCTGGCGCTCGGGCGTCTCGGTCGCGATCGGCCTGTTCTTCGGCAGCTATCCCGGCCAACCGCGCGGCCAAGCTCCGCCCCATCGAAGCCCTCCGCCACGAATAGGGAGCAACCGTGACTGGAACCCGGCGCAAGACAACTGATGCGCCACGGGAGGACTACCGAATTCCCTGACGCTCCGGAGGACCTGCTGAACACCTCGCCGTTCGAGCGGCGACCTGGACGAGGAGCTCGCGGCCGAGCCGCGGCCGAAGCGGCGCGGGCCGCCGTCGGTCACCGTGTTCTCGGCGCGGCCGTGCTCCTCGTCGGCGGTTTCGTCGGCGGCGTCCAGGCGGACCGGCACTGGGGTACGCAGAAGTCGCTCCGACCCGGCCGACCTGCTCGGTCAGCTCGGCCGCCGGCGGGGCACGGCAGGGCGGCGGTTTCACCGGCGGCTTCGGCGCCGGAGGCCAGACGGGGGACGCGGCGGCGGCGCCGGAGCGAGCCGGAGGGCGGCGGCGGTACGACGGGCACCGTCAAGCTCGTCGACGGCGACGACATCTACGTCCAGACCGCCGAGCGGGATCGTACGGGTGAAGACGACCGGCTCCACGAAGGTGACGATCGCCAAGAAGTCAACGAGCCGAAGGCCCTGAAGGCGGGTTCGCCCGGTGGTCGTGCAGGGCACGCGCGGGCCAGGACGGCACCGTGACCGCCACGAGCGTCCAGGGCGGCTGAGGCGGCCGGGAGCCGCGCGGATCGACCGGCCGCCGGGCGCGGCGCCTGCGAGGGACCCGCGGCCCGGCGGTGATCCCGCGCGGGGCCGGCGAAGTGTCAGCTCGAGAAGGGACGGGCGCGGGGTAGCGACGGCAGCAGCGGCCGGCAGGTCTTGACCGCCTTGGCGATCTTCGGGTCGGAGGTGTCGAACCGGCCGAACATGCCGCCGCCCGGCGTACGACCGGCGCCCGGGCGTGCGCTGGCGCGCCCGGAGTGCGCGGCGCGCCGGGGTGGGAGTCGGGAGCTTCACGCCGTGGTCGGACAGGCAGCTGCGGAACGCCTGTAGCTCCTGCATGCCGCGGCCGCCGCGAAGCCGCCGCCGCTGCGGCGCCAGCGAACGGCACGCCTGACGCGCCTGCTGGTTCGCGCCGCCGCCGAAGGCCACTCCGCCGAAGCCTCCGCGCCACCCGCGCCGGACGGGCGTCCGCTCGGGCGTGCCGTGGGGACGTTCACGCCGTGCTGGCGCAGGCAGGCGGTGTACGCGGCGAAGCCGCCGCGACCTGGACGACGGCGTCGGCGGACGGCGGAGGCCGACGCCTTGCCGCCGGAGGAGCCGCAGGCCGCGGAGAAGAGCAGCGCGGCGGCCGACGCCAGCAGCGCTCCGCCTTGGAGGATTCGCATGTAGCCGGATGCTGTCCGACCATCCTGGAGCCCGCCTGCGGCGTACCTGAAAGGTTCCGCAACGCTGCGCGCCCAGGGCTCAGAAGGTGATGTTGCCGTGGATGTCGCGCGCCTGCAGGACGTTGCCGCGTACGTCGCCGGTGATCGTGTTGACGACGCGCTCGTCCGCGGCGAAGGTCGCGCTCGGCGGCGGCCAGCCAGTGGCGCAGCTGCGCGGCGGCCTGCGGATCGCGGCGGAGTCGTCGACGAGCGCCTGGGCCAGGGCTTGATCGAGTCGGCGTCGCCCGGGCGTCTCGCCGAGGCGCTTGACCGCCTCGACCGAGGTGCTGCGGCGGCCGAAGAGGCGCCGGACGACGGATGCTGAGGGAGTCCCAGAGCTGCTCGCCGGCCTTCTCGGTGGTGCCGTTGAAGATCTTCGACAGGAGCGACGACCAACGCTGAGACCGAAATCAGATCCACTATCCACACTCCGACCGTGATGAGCCCTCTGCCTAGATTAGTTCGCTGACCGGCCATCGTGTGCGGAATCGCGTCGCGCAATTGCAGAGCGGCCGGGAACGGCCGTCGGCCGCCGACTACGGTGGAGCACAGGTCGCCGACCGGCGATGCCGGACAGCCGATGACAACGGAAATCCCCCGGAGAGACGATGAACCGGTTGAAGGACGCCACCAGCCCGTACCTCCTCCAGCACGCGGACAACCCGGTCCACTGGTTCCCGTGGGGCGAGGAGGCGTTCGCGGAGGCCAGGCGCCGGGACGTGCCGATCCTGCTGTCGCGTCGGCTACAGCGCCTGCCACTGGTGCCACGTGATGGCGCACGAGTCGTTCGAGGACGAGGCCGACCGCGCGGCTGATGAACGACCTGTTCGTCAGCGTCAAGGTCGACCGCGAGGAGCGCCCCGACGTCGACGCGGTCTACATGGAGGCCACCCAGGCGATGACCGGCCAGGGCGGCTGGCCGATGACGGTGTTCATGACCCCGTCCGGCGAGCCGTTCTTCTGCGGCACCTACTTCCCGAGGCGCGCACTTCCGCCAGCTCCTCCAGGCGGTCTCCCAGACCTGGCACGGACAAGCGCGACGACGTGGTCGCCCAGGGGCAGAAGGTCGTCGGCGCGCTCGCCGGCACGGCCTCGCCGCCCGGTGAGGACGCGCCGGCCGACGGCGGTCCAGGCCGCCGCGGTGCGCGCGGCTCGCCGAGACCTTCGACGACGAGCGCGGCGGGTTCGGCGACGGCGCCGAAGTTCCCGCCGTCGATGGTGCTGGAGTTCCTGCTCCGCCACGCCGCGCGCGGCGGCGACGGGCTCCCGATGGCCGAGCGCACGCTGGAGGCGATGGCGCGCGGCGGCATGTACGACCAGCTCGGCGGCGGGTTCGCGCGCTACTCGGTGGACGCCGGCCTGGGTCGTGCCGCACTTCGAGAAGATGCTCTACGACAACGCGCTGCTGGCCCGGGTCTACGCGCACTGGTGGCGGCTCGACCGGCGACCGCGCTGGCCCGGCGCGTCGCGCTGGAGACCTGCGACTGGATGCTCCGCGACCTGCGGACGGCGCAGGACGGGTTCGCGCAGCGCGCTCGACGCCGACAGCGAGACGCCCGAGGGCGGCCACGAGGAGGGCGCGTACTACGTCTGGACGCCCGACGCAGCTCACCGAGGTGCTCGGCGCCGAGCGACGGCGCGTGGGCCGCGGAGCTGTTCGAGGTCACCGGCACGTTCGAGCACGGCACCTCGGTCCTGCAGCTGCTGCGCGACCCCGCGCGACGACGGACGCGCGTACGAGCGCGTACGCGCGGCGCTGCTCGAGGCGCGTACGCGCCGCGTCCCGCCGGGCCGCGACGACAAGGTGGTCGCCGCCTGGAACGGCCTGGCGGTCGCCGCCCTCGCCGAGTGCGGCGCGCTACTTCGACCGGCCCGACCTGGTCGACGCGGCCGACCGGCCGCCGCACGGCCTGCTGCGCGACCGTCCACTGGCGCGACGGGCGGCTGCTCCGCACCTCACGCGAGGGCGCGGCGGGCGCCAACGCCGGCGTGCTGGAGGACTACGCCGACCTCGCCGAGGGGCTCATCGCGCTGTACGGCGTGACCGGCGAGGCCGGGCACGCGGAGTTCGCGGGCGAGCTGCTCGACGTCGTGCTCGACCGGTTCGCCGACGGCGAGGGCGGGTTCTTCGACACCGCCGACGACGCCGAGCGGCTCTGGAAGCGCCCGCAGGACCCCACCGACAACGCGACGCCGTCCGGCGAGTTCGCCGCGGCCGGCGCCCTGCTGTCCTACGCCGCGCTCACCGGCTCGGCACCGGCACCGCGAGGCCGCCGCGTCCGCGCTGGGCCCGGTCGTGCCGCTCGCCGAGCGGTACGCCCGGTTCGCCGGCTGGGGCCTCGCGGTGGCCGAGGCGTACGCCTCGCCGGGCCGCTGGAGGTCGCGATCGCGGGGCCAGGCGACGACCCGCGTACGCGGGAGCTGCACCGTGCGGCGCTGCTGAGCCCGGTTCCGGCGGTCGTGGCGATCGGTGAGGGCGTCCCGCTCCTGGAGGGCCGCACTCCGGTCGGCGGCAGCCCCGCGGCGTACGTCTGCAGGGACTTCACCTGCGATCTTCCGGTCACCGAGGTCGACGCCCTGCGGGAGCGGCTCGACCGGGACGACCGGTGGATGATTCGGCACAAACCGGTCTCAATTAGAAGATTTGTCAACATTGCGGCCGTCAGGCCTTGATCTTTGCGTTATCCCGGTGTTACCTCAGGAGGGTAAACCCGGCCGTGCGCAACGGCCGGGTTCGCGCGTGACCCCTGTGGCGGAAGGGCATCTGGACGCCGGCCGCCCCAGTGGTTCATAGTCGTAGATCGACGCATCGGGGACGAGGGAGGGTGCCGTGCGCTGGCCGAGCCGCCGCGTAGTACCGACGGTCATTGGCATTTCGCTGGTCACCACGCTCGTCGCCGATGTGACGTTCGTGCTGGCCGGAGACCACGGTGACGGAGCCAAGCGGAACGTCGGCGACAGCTTCGTCGCCGCCGCGCAGACCACCGGGTTCAGCGCCGGAGCCGTCACGGCACTGAAGAAGGAGATCACCCCGCACGTCCTCGTGGCGGCCGGGCAGACACTTCCGCCGGACGCCGTCCAGCGGGTTCGCCAGGTCAAGGGCGTGAAGGCCGTCGAGGTCGTCGACGCCGCCCGCGCCCTCCTCGGCGGCAAGCGCGTCGGCGTGATGGGCGTCGAGCCGTCCACGTTCCGCGCGTACACGCCCGAGGCGAGCGCCAAGTCCGACGCGCTGTGGCGCAACATCGCCGGCGGCGACGTCGCCGTGTCGTTCACGATGGGCAAGGACGGCGGGGTCCCGCTCGCGTCCTGGACCAAGGTCGGCGGCAGCACAGCACCAGACCTCCGTACGCGTCGGCGCGTACGCCACGATGGGCATCGGCCAGGTCGACGCCGTCGTGTCCCACGCGACCGCGCGCACGATCGGGATGCCGACGGGCAACGCGCTGCTCGTGAGCGCCCCGCACACCAACGTCGGCAAGCTGGAGAAGGCGCTTCGGAAGGTCCTGCCGAAGGGCAGCAAGACCGCCGCGCTGGAGTCCCGCTACGACGGCACGACGACACCCGGCAAGCCGGTCGCCGGCTCGCCCGAGGTGATGTCGGCGCCGCAGGTCACGACCGCGATCCGCGCCGCCGAGTCCAAGATCGGCATGCCGTACGTCTGGGGCGGGGAGTCCGACGCCGAGGGCGGCTACGACTGCTCCGGTCTCGTGCAGTACGCCTTCGCCAGGGCGGGCATCCGGATGCCGCGCACCGCCGACATCCAGGCGTTCACCGGCTGGCGGATCCCGTTCAGCCAGGCGCAGCCGGGCGACCTGCTGACCTGGAAGAACGACCCGACCTTCAACGGCGTCTCGCACATCGCCATCTACCTGGGCAACAACAAGATGGTGGTCGCGCCGCACACCGGCACCGACGTGCAGATCCAGACGGTCTACATGACCAACTTCTGGGGCGCGATCCGGGTCAACCCGCAGCTCGCCGCCCGCAAGGCCGGCGCCTGAGTCAGAGCGGGCAGCCGGCGACCACGAAGTCGAGGCCCCGGTCGAGGAGCGCGAGCAGGTCGCCCTCGCCGTCGCTCTCGAACCACGCCAGGATCGTGGTCTCCCAAACCGCGATCATCGCGGCGACGAACGCGACGACCTCGAAGTCGTCCGCCGGGCGGCCGAGCCGCTCGGCGAGGGCGGTGACGAGCATCCGCTGCGTTTCCTTCGTCTGGTCCCACTGGCGCGACCGCAGCGCGGTGACCGACATCATGATCCTCAGCCGGTCGATGATCCGCCGCCGGTCCTCGGCCATCATCGCGCCGACGATCTCCCGCATGACGTTGCGCACGGCCGAGGCCGGAGAGAGTTCCGGCGGCTGCTCGCGCAACGCCTCCGTGATCAGCGGGTCGTACTCGTCGGTCAGCACCGCGTCTTCCTTGGTGGGGAAGTAGCGGAAGAAGGTGCTCGGCGAGACCTCCGCCGCCTCCGCGATCTGCTCGACCGTCGTCGCGTCGTACCCCTGCTCCGTGAAGAGCCGCAGGGCGTGCTCCTGGATGGAACGGCGCGTCTTCAGCTTCTTGCGCTCGCGGAGGCTGAGCCGTTGTTCGAGAGGCTTCTCAAGCGGCGGCGTACTCATGAGCCGATTGTCCGTCACCGGCGGAGTCCGCCGCACCTCGTCCCGGCAGCAGAAGTACGGCGATCACGGCGGACAGCACCATGATCCCCGCGCTCACCGCGAGGGTGAGGTCCATGCCGTGGACGAACGCCGAGCGCGCGGACTCGGCGAGGCCCGGGTCGTGCAGCGCCTTGGCGACCGTGAGGCCGCCGCCGATCTTCGCCTTCGCCGCCTCGGCCGCCGCCGGGGGCAGGCCCGCGACGTTCACGTGGCCGCGGTAGCCGCCCGACAGCACGCTGCCGAGCACCGCCGCGCCGAACGCGCCGCCGATCATGCGGATCGTCATCAGCACGGCCGACCCGACGCCGGCCTGTTCCTTGGACAGCGCGCCCATCGCCGCGGTCATCGCGGTCGGCAGCATGAGACCCATGCCGAGGCCGGTGACCGTCAGCCAGGTCGCGGCCAGGGCGTAGCCCGAGCCGGCGGTCGTGAACGCGCCGGTGACCATCCCGGCGGCGATCAGCACGGCTCCGGCGGAGAGCACGACGCGCGGGCCGTACCGGGCGACGAGCGGCGGGGTCAGCCGGGAGGTGGCGATCATGCCGCCGATGAGCGGGAGCAACCGGAGCCCTGACCCGAGCGCGTCGCTGCCGAGGATCGCCTGGAAGTACTGCGGCGTCGCGAACAGCAGGCCGAACAGGGCGAAGGTCAGCAGGGTCGCGGGTACGGCTCCGCCGGTGAAGCGCCGGTTGCGGAACAGGCTCAGGTCGACGAGCGGTACGGGGACGCGGCGGGTCCAGAGGAGGAAACCGAGCAGGACGATGGCGCCACCGGTCATGACGGCCCAGACGCGAGGGTCGGCCCAGCCGTACTCCGCCTGCTGGATCGTGCCGTAGACGAGGGCGGCCAGGCCGCCGGTGGACAGGAGCAGCCCGGTGACGTCGGGGCGCGGCGCCGCGGCCGAGCGCGACTCCGGGATCAGGACGACGCCCAGGAACAGCGCGAACGCGGAGACGGGGATGTTGATGAAGAAGATCGAGCCCCACCAGAAGTGGTCGAGCAGGTACCCGCCGATGATGGGGCCGAGCGGCAGGCCGAGCATCGACGCGCCCGCCCAGGCCGCCATCGCCTTCGGCTGCTCCTCCTTGGGGAAGACCACCAGCAGGACCGACAGGGCGAGCGGCGTGATGATCGCGGAACCGACGCCCATGAGCGTGCGGGCCACGATCAGGCCCGAGGGGCTCGAGACGTACGTGGCTAGCACCGAGGCCGCGAGGAAGATCGCCAGGCCGCCCAGGAGCATCTTCTTGCGTCCGTAGCGGTCGCCGAGGAGCCCGGCGGGGATCAGCAGCGTGGCCGAGACGAGCGTGTACGACGCGACGATCCACTGCAGCGCGCCGGTGCTCGCGTGCAGCTCCGTGGACAGCGTCGGCAGGGCCACGTTGAGCGCGGTCAGGTCGAGGCTGACCGCCAGCAGGATGACGACGAGGGCGCCCAGCACCCACCACCGCCGGCTACCGAGAGAGTTCATGACAGATGCTCCAAATTGGGAGTAGCAATGAAATGAAAGTAACTCCCAAAAAGTTGCGACTGTCAACCTATCGGCCTTCTTGGTCGAAGCGGCGATAGTGTGTAATTATGATTACATGAGTACTGAAGAGGGAGCAGAGAGGCTGCGCGGCTGGTTCTCGGGCCGCCTGCCGGAGGAGTGGTTCGACGGGGCCCCCGAGGTGGTGGTCGACCGCGAGGAGATCACCGTGGTGGGCCGGCTGACCGAGCCCGGGACGGCCGAGGGCGTCTCCGACGCCGAGCGGTCCGGGGCGATCGCCGGCCACATGCAGCGGTTCCGCGAGACCACGCGTGACGCACGCGTGGACATCGCCCGCGAGGCCGAGCACCGGTTCGGCCGTAAGGTCTCCTGGGGTGTGGCGTGCGGCGACGAGACCGCGATGTTCACGACGCTTTCGGTGCCGGTGATGACCCGTTTGCGCCAGCCGGAGCGCCGGGTCCTCGACACGCTCGTCGACGCCGGAGTGGCGCGCAGCCGCAGTGACGCGCTCGCCTGGTGCGTGCGCCTGGTCGGCAAGAACGCCGATGAGTGGCTCGGCGAGCTGCGAGACGCCCTGCAGCACGTGCAGCGTGCACGGGCGGCGGGCCCTCAGGTCTGAGGCGACCACGCGTAACGCGCCGGAAACAAATTAAATTGCGCGACTGGTCTAATCCAAAGGTCTAATCCAAAGGTCTATACCAATGACGTGAAAGCGATCTCCCTAAGCCGCCCCGCCGCTGTTTTGAATCGCCAGTCGGGGTACACTCGGAAGCCTTCAGCCATTCATACGTGGGTTTCCCTGCGCGAAGGAGCGATCGTGGCGTACGAGGTTAAAGCCAGGACCATCGAGTGGAATCCGGCGCCGGCGCGACTACGTGAACTCACCGAGAAGATGACCAACGCGTCCCTGACCGAGTTCGGCAATGTCGTGGTCAAGGCGCGGGTGGACAGCCGGAGCTCCAAGTCGACCTTCACGGCCGAGGACTCCACCAACGCCACCAAGCAGACGATCACCCGGGACGAGTACGAGCGCGTCGCCGCCGAGCAGGACGCCTACCTGGCGGGGGAGAACGTCGTCGTCGTCGACGGGTACATCGGGAGCGACCCCGGGTTCCGTACGAAGGCGCGGCTCGTCATCGAGGCCGCCAACGCCAACATCGCCGGCATGCAGCAGCAGCTCTACTACCCGGCGGGCGAGGACTACGACCCCGCCACCTGGGTGCCGGAGACCACGGTCGTCTACACGCCCGGCCTGCCCATGGCGGGCTACCCGAACGACCGCCTGATCGCGGTCGACCTGAATTCGAACATCACGCGGGTGTTCAACTCGGACTACTTCGGTGAGTCCAAAAAGGGTGGCCTGCGTATGTGGAACAACATCGTTTATAAGCGGGGCGGCCTTTCTTTGCACGCCGGCTGCAAGGTAATTCCGGTGGGCGGCGAGAACAAGACCGTTATCATCGTCGGCCTGTCCGGCACGGGGAAGACCACGACCACTTTCACGACGCAGCTCGGCAGCAAGCCGGTGCAGGACGACTTCATCGCGCTGATGCCGCGGGGCCACGTCTACACGACCGAGAACGGCTGCTTCGCCAAGACCTTCGGGCTCGACCCGGAGTTCGAGCCGACGATCTACAACGCCACGGTCAAGCCGGACGCCTACCTGGAGAACGTCTCGGTCGACGGCGAGGGCAAGGTCGACTTCTTCGACACCTCCTACACCAAGAACGGCCGTACGACCTGGCCGTTCAAGTACGTCGACCCGTGGCCCGCCGACCAGGTGGAGCCCGCGGAGTTCCTGCTGATCCTCAACCGGAACGAGAACATCGTCCCCGGTGTGGCCCGGCTCGACCGCGCGCAGGCCGCCGCGTACTTCATGCTCGGTGAGACGACCGGCACCAGTGCCGGTGGCAAGGACGAAGAGGGCAAGTTCCTCCGCGTGCCGGGCACCAACCCGTTCTTCCCGCGCGACATGGCGGACATGGGCAACCGGATGCTGGAGCTGCTCGACAGCCACGAGATGAAGGTGTTCGTGCTGAACACCGGCCGTGTCGGCGGCGGCGAGGGCGACGACCGCGGCAAGAAGGTCAAGATCCCGCACTCGTCCGCGATCGTGCAGGCCATCGTCGAGGACACCATCGAGTGGGAGGCCGACCCGGACTTCGGCTACGAGGTGGCCACCTCGCTGCCGGGCATCGACGACGAGGAGATCCTCCGGCCCAGGCGGCTGTACGAGCGCCAGGGCCGTCTCGACGAGTACGCCGCGATGGTCGAGCGCATGAAGAACGAGCGCCGCGACTACCTCAAGTCCTTCGCCGGCCTCGACGAGGCGATCGTCAAGTCGATCCGCTGACGGCGCGTGCACCCCGGTTCGTACGCCGGGGTGCACTGACAGGTCGTGGGATCTGGTCGCACGGTCCCTCGACGCGCTGGTCAGGAAGGCCCGTCAGGCGGGTGCGGACCACCGAGACGTTCTCGTGAGTTCATCCGTAAGCGCCCCGCATTCGTCCTCACCGGCGATAATCGCATTGACGGGACTGCGGAAAAGGAGAAGGTGCGGCACATGGGATTGCGGGACCTGGTCTACAAGCTGTACGAACGACGGCTTGAGGGACGTCTCAGGTCCGACGCGGTTCCGCGCCACATCGGAGTCATCCTCGACGGAAACCGGCGCTGGGCCCGCTCGATGGGGCTCGCCGACATCAACACCGGCCACCAGCGCGGCGCCGACAAGATCTCCGAGATGCTCCACTGGTCGCAGGAGACCGGTGTCGAGGTCGTCACGCTGTGGCTGCTGTCCACGGACAACCTCACGCGGCCGGCCGAGGAGCTGGAGCCGCTTCTGGCCATCATCGAGAAGACCGTTGAGGACCTCGCGGCCGAGGGATGGCACGTCAAACCGGTCGGAGCGCTCGACCTTCTGCCCGACAAGACGGCACGTGTACTGAAGCACGCGGGAGAGACCACATCGGACGCTCCTGGGCTGATTGTGAACGTCGCCGTTGGGTATGGAGGTAGACGTGAGATCGCTGATGCGGTGCGTTCTCTGCTCTACGAGCAAGCGAGCAGAGGCACCAGCATCGAGGAACTCGCTGAGGTCCTCGACGTCGAGCACATTGCCGAGCACCTCTACACGCGCGGCCAGCCCGACCCGGATCTGGTCATCCGGACCTCGGGAGAGCAACGGCTTTCCGGCTTCATGCTCTGGCAGAGCGCCCACTCGGAGTTCTACTTCTGCGAGGCCTACTGGCCTGACTTCCGCAAGGTCGATCTCCTGCGGGCGATCCGCTCCTACGCCGCGCGCCACCGCCGCTACGGAGGCTGAACACCCTCGAACGCGCCGACAAATGCCCTGTTACGTCCGGGTTACTTGTCGGCGTGTGTCTTTTCTCGGGTGGCCCGGCGGTCGTAGCGTCGTCACAGGTCCCCCCGAGGAAAGGACGCTTTCCCAGGTGGTTCACCTGGGCGGGCGCCCGAAGGAGAACGAGTGGCCACATCTGCCGCCACCCGGCGCACGTACGTCCTCGACACAAGTGTCCTGCTGGCCGACCCGGGCGCGCTGACCCGGTTCGCCGAGCACGAGGTCGTGCTCCCGATCGTCGTCATCACCGAGCTCGAGGCGAAGCGGCACCACCCCGAGCTGGGGTACTTCGCGCGAGCCGCGCTCCGGACGCTCGACGACATGCGGCTGGCACACGGCCGCCTCGACGAGCCGCTTCCGGTCGGTGACGAAGGTGGAACGGTCCGCGTCGAGCTCAACCACAGTGATCCCTCGGTGTTGCCGGCCGGTTTCCGGCTCGGCGACAACGACACCCGGATCCTGTCGGTGGCCCGATCGCTGTCGCAGGAAGGACATGACGTCGTACTCGTCTCGAAAGACCTCCCCCTGCGGGTGAAAGCCGCGTCGGTGGGTCTGACGGCCGAGGAGTACCGCGCGGAGACCGTGGTGGAGACCGGGCACACCGGCATGGCGGAGATCGAGGTGAGCGCCGAGCGGCTGGAGGAGCTGTACGACTCCGGGCGCCTGGACGCCGAGGAGGCACGCGACCTGCTCTGCCACACCGGGCTGCGGCTGATCTCCGCGAGCGGCTCCGCGCTGGGGCGCGTGATGCACGACAAGACGATCCGGCTGGTCCGCGGCGACCGCGAGGTGTTCGGCCTGCACGGCCGTTCGGCGGAGCAGCGGATCGCGCTGGACCTCCTCACGGACGAGGACGTCGGCATCGTCTCGCTCGGCGGCCGTGCCGGCACCGGGAAGTCCGCGCTGGCGCTGTGCGCGGGCCTGGAGGCCGTGCTGGAGCGCCGCCAGCACCGCAAGGTCGTGGTGTTCCGGCCCCTGTACGCCGTCGGCGGCCAGGACCTCGGCTACCTCCCCGGCACCGAGAACGAGAAGATGTCGCCCTGGGGCCAGGCCGTGTACGACACGCTGTCGGCCCTCACGACGCCCGACGTCATCGAGGAGGTCCTCGACCGGGGCATGCTCGAGGTGCTCCCGCTGACGCACATCCGCGGGCGTTCGCTGCACGACTCGTTCGTGATCGTCGACGAGGCGCAGTCCCTCGAACGCGGCGTGCTGCTCACGGTCCTGTCCCGCATCGGCGCCGGTTCGCGGGTCGTGCTGACCCACGACATCGCCCAGCGCGACAACCTCCGCGTCGGCCGCCACGACGGGGTGGTGGCGGTCGTGGAGAAGCTCAAGGGGCACCCGCTGTTCGCGCACGTCACGCTGACGCGCTCCGAACGGTCGCCCATCGCCGCCCTGGTCACCGACACGCTCGGCGACATCGGCGTCTGACCGCGCTCTGACGGCGCTTTGACAGCGCTCTGACCTCGTCCTCAGGGTCCCTCCGGCCATTGCCGGAGGGGCCCTTTTTCGTCACCCAGTGGAGCCGTAAAGGCGGTGATCGTAACGGTGTGACCAACATCACGTTACGATCCGGCATCTGCGAAAAGGCCTGCTCTGCGGGGCAATTCGGGGTCCTGTGCCCTGTGTGGTGCGATTCGACGTGAGATCAGTCATGTCATTCCGGTTGCGGGATACCCCCCGTCTTCGTGCAGTGTTGGGCGCCGTAAGCACCCCCGCGGGACACCCCTGGTCCCGGCGCCTTCCCCCTAGCGCCGCACTCCTGGTGGTCCTGCCCGCTCTGGGCCTCACGTCTGTGACCTCCCCCCGAGGTCGCGGTGAGCCCGGGGGTGAAGAGCTCGCGTGCGTGCCCATGCGCGCGCGACCGTCGGAAGGACCGCCTTGTACGGAGACCACTATGGGTCACCCGGACGAGACGATCGACAGGACGGCACGGCGCCCGAGCAGGGCCCGTGGGATTCAGGCCAGGGCCGGAATCCGCGTTCGGCCGACGACGTCAAGGTCGCGGGTGCGCCGACCAGGCAGGACCCCGTCTACCCCTACGACGCGGAGCCGATGCCGTACGCCGGCGAGGCGATGCGGGACGGCGGGACGGAACCCACGGGCGTCGAGCCCGACTTCGAGGGCATGCGCCGCAGGCCGCGCTCCTCACCCAAGATGATCAAGGTCGCGGTCATCGCGGCCGCGGTCGTCGTGGCCGGCGGTGGCGCCGCGGGCGCCTGGGCCATGACCGGGTCCGGCTCCTCCAGCGGCAACACCGCGAGCAAGCAGCCGATGCACACCGACGCGCAGGCGCAGGCGCCGGCGCCGCTCACGGACGCGCAGCGCAAGGACGCCGAGGACAAGCGGCGGACGCTGCTGAAGAAGAGCGCCGCGCGTGCCGCGCGCAACGAGGTCAGCCGTCCGACGCTGTTCGCCAAGGGCACGCCCCCGCCGAAGCCGAAGCCGACGGGCCCCGCGACCGCGGGCGACCCCGTCCCGGCCGGAGAGGCGCAGAAGATCGCCCGCGGCATGCTCTCGAACTTCGGCTGGAGCCCGAGCTCGCAGTTCGGCTGCCTCGTGAACCTGTGGAACAAGGAAAGCCACTGGAACACCCACGCGGCCAACGGCTCGGGCGCGTACGGCATCCCGCAGGCCCTGCCGGGCTCGAAGATGTCCAGCGCCGGTCCTGACTGGCAGAACAACGCCACCACGCAGATCAAGTGGGGGCTCGGCTACATCAAGGACCGCTACAGCAGCCCCTGTGGCGCGTGGGCGCACTCCCAGTCCACCGGCTGGTACTAGACCCGGGTACCGGAGAAGTCGCAGAGATGGCCCCCAGCGCCTCACGTAGGCTCCGCATGCCCAAGACCGTGCTCATGACCCTCGGCGCGTGCCTCGCGGTCGCCATGGCCGTCGAGGCGCCCGTGAAGGCCGCGGCGCCGAGCACGGCGGCCGAGCGGATCGTCAACGCCCGGAACCACCGCAGGCCGGTGGCGCCGAAGCCGGCCCGCCACAAGGCCGCCCGGCACCCGGGGAAACACCACCGGACGGGCTGACCGCGCCGGCGGCCCGGGCCACGTGAGGCCCCGGCCGCCGTTCCGCCCATGACCGTACGGTCAAGGTCCAGGTGTCGGACCGTAGGTCCTACGGGTATGTTGCGCTTCGTGGCCGAGTCTCGCGATCGCTTGCTTGCCGGCCGTTACCGGTTGCGCGAGCGGATCGGCCGGGGCGGCATGGGCACGGTCTGGTGGGCCTACGACGAGGCGGAGCGCCGCGAGGTCGCGGTCAAGGAGGTCCACCTCCCGCAGAGCCTCGAACCCCGCGAGCAGATGAACCTCTTCGCCCGCACGAACCGCGAGGCGATGGCGGCGGGACGCCTCCGGCACCCCGGGCTGATCGCCATGTACGACGTGGTGATCGAGGACTCCCGCCCGTACCTGATCATGGAGTACGTCGCCGCGCGTTCGCTGGAGGACGTCTTCACCGAGGACGGCCCGATCTCACCGCCGCGCGTGGCCGAGGTCGGGCGCCAGTTGCTGGCCGCCCTGCGCGCCGCGCACGCCGAGGGCATCGTCCACCGCGACGTGAAGCCCAGCAACGTCCTGCTGGAGACCTCCGGGCGCGTGGTCCTCACCGACTTCGGCATCGCCACCTACGACGGCGCCACGACGCTGACGCAGACGGGCACGTTCATGGGGTCGCCCGCGTACGTCGCGCCGGAGGTGGCGACCGGCGAGCGCGCGACGCCCGCCTCGGACCTGTGGTCGCTCGGGGCGACGCTGTACGCCGCCGTCGAGGGCCGCCCGCCGTACGACCACGAGACGTCGATGGCCACGCTCAGCGCGCTCGTCACGAGCCTGCCGGACCCTCCCGTACGCGCCGGGCCGCTGCGCCCGCTGCTCGAAGGCCTGCTCGACAAGGAGGCGTCGCGGCGGCTGAGCGCCGAGCGCGCCGCGGAGCTGCTGGACGCCGCCGCGGCGCCCCCGCCCCCTCCACGGCCGCCGAAGAGGCCCAGGAGGCCCTCGCGCGACGTCGTGAAGCGCTTCGCCGTGCTCCCCGCGATCAGCGGCGGCGTGCTGGCCCTCGCGGTCGCCGCGGGCGTCGTGGCGGGCGTCAACGGCTGGACCGCGCCCCACGGCGCCCCTCCCGCCGTCGTGCCGTCGACACCGGCGGGCGGCGGCACACTGACTCCCACGGCCGAAGCCACGCTGCCTCCGGCCGTCCCGGCCGGCACGGGCACCGCGATGGCGCGCCGGGTCGCCGGGCGCGCCGGCACGTGGCCGTCGACGCCCTTACTGACGCTGAGCGTGCCAGGAGCGCGCGGGGGAGCGGTCGCCGCCGAGAGCGCCTCAGGGCGGCGCCTGTCCGTGCTCGTGACGTGTCCGGCCGGCGCGCCCGGCCTGACGTTCGTCGCGTACGCCGCCGGGCACCCGGCGCGCCGCGTGACGGGCTCCTGCGCGACGGCCACGGGCGGTCTCGCGACGGCGTCGCTGCGGCTGCCGGCGGGGGGCTCGCCGACGCGCGTCCGCGTCCGCGTACGCCCGGAGACCGGCGCCGCGCCGTTCGAGTGGCGCGCCGGGGTTTACGCCGCCGACGGAGGGTGACGGGCCACCCCGTAGAGTCGAAAGCGGTGATCTCGCCTCGCGCTGGAGGGTCGTCATGTCCGAGCAGGAGTTCCGGGTCGAACGCGATTCGATGGGGGAAGTCCGGCTTCCCTCGTGGGCGAAGTGGCGGGCGCAGACCCAGCGGGCGGTGGAGAACTTCCCGATCTCCGGGCAGCGTCTCGACCGCGCGCACATCGCGGCGCTCGGCCACATCAAGGCCGCCGCGGCGCGCGCCAACGCCGACCTCGGGGTGATCGGCAAGGCGATGGCGGACGCCATCGAGCGGGCCGCCCTCGCGGTCGCCGAGGGCACCTACGACGACCAGTTCCCGGTGGACGTGTTCCAGACCGGCTCGGGCACGTCGTCGAACATGAACGCCAACGAGGTCATCGCGACGCTCGCCGAGGACCGGCTCGGCGAGCCGGTCCACCCGAACGACCACGTGAACGCCTCGCAGTCCTCCAACGACGTGTTCCCGTCCTCGATCCACCTCGCGGCCGTGGGCCTGACGGTCAACGAGCTCATCCCGGCGCTCCGGCATCTGGAGGGCGTGCTCGACCGCAAGGCCGTGGAGTTCGCGCCGATCGTCAAGGTCGGCCGTACGCACCTGATGGACGCCACGCCGGTGACGCTCGGCCAGGAGTTCGGCGGCTACGCCGCGCAGGTCAGGTACGGCGTCGAGCGCCTGTACGCCGCGCTCCCTCGTCTCGCCGAGCTGCCGCTGGGCGGCACGGCCGTGGGCAGCGGGCTCAACGCGCCCGCCGGGTTCGCCGGGCGTGTCATCGGGGACCTGTGCCGCGAGACCGGCCTGCCGCTGACCGAGGCGCGTAACCACTTCGAGGCCCAGGGCGCGCGCGACGCGCTCGTCGAGACCAGCGGGGTGCTGCGGACCATCGCGGCCGGCCTCTTCAAGATCGCCTGTGACCTGCGGTGGATGAACTCCGGGCCGCGCGCCGGGCTCGCCGAGATACGCCTGCCCGAGCTGCAGCCCGGCTCGTCGATCATGCCGGGCAAGGTCAACCCGGTGATCCCCGAGGCGGTGTGCCAGGTCGCCGCCCAGGTGATGGGCAACGACGCGGCGATCGCCTTCGGCGGCGCGTCGGGCAACTTCGAGCTCAACGTGATGATGCCGATGATGGCCCGCAACGTCCTGGAGTCGCTGCGGCTCCTGGCGAACGTCTCACGGGTCTTCGCCGACAGGTGCGTGGCCGGGATCGAGGCGGACGAACGCCGCAACCGGGAGAACGCGGAGTCCTCCCCGGCGATCGTCACGCCCCTCACCCGCTACATCGGCTACGAGGAGGCCGCCTCGGTCGCCAAGCGCGCCCTCGCCGAGCGCCGGACCATCCGCGAGGTCGTTCTCGACGCCGGTTACGTCGACCGCGGGCTGCTCACGCTGGAACAGCTCGACGCGGCCCTCGACGTCCTCGCGGCGACCCGGCCGCCCGGCGCCTGAGTCAGCGGCGGCCGATGGTCAGCAGCGGCCCGGTCGTGTCGGCGAAGAAGTCGTTGCCCTTGTCGTCCACGACGATGAAGGCGGGGAAGTCCTCGACGTCGATCTTCCAGATCGCCTCCATGCCCAGCTCCGCGTACTCCAGGACGTCGACCTTCTTGATGCAGTCCTGGGCGAGGCGCGCGGCGGGGCCGCCGATGGAGCCGAGGTAGAAGCCGCCGTGGGCCTCGCAGGCGTCGGTGACCTGCTTGCTGCGGTTGCCCTTGGCCAGCATCACGTGTGACCCGCCGGCCGCCTGGAACTGCTCGACGTAGGAGTCCATCCGGCCCGCCGTGGTCGGGCCGAAGGAGCCGCTGGCGTAGCCCTCGGGCGTCTTGGCCGGGCCCGCGTAGTAGACGGCGTGGTCGCGCAGGTAGTCCGGCATCGGCTCGCCGGCGTCCAGCCGCTCCTTGATCTTGGCGTGCGCGATGTCGCGTGCGACGACGAGCGGGCCGGTCAGGGAGAGACGGGTCTTGACGGGGTACCGGCTCAGCTCGGCGCGGATCTCCTCCATCGGGCGGTTGAGGTCGACGCGTACGACGTCGCCCTCAAGGTCGTCCTCTGTCGTCTCCGGCAGGTAGCGGGCCGGGTCGGCCTCCAGCTGCTCCAGGAAGACGCCGTCGCGGGTGATCTTCGCGAGGGCCTGCCGGTCGGCGCTGCACGACACCGCGATGGCCACCGGGCAGGACGCGCCGTGGCGGGGGAGACGGATCACGCGCACGTCGTGGCAGAAGTACTTGCCGCCGAACTGCGCGCCGATGCCGAGCTTCTGGGTCAGCTCGAAGACCTGCTGCTCCAGCTCGACGTCGCGGAAGCCGTGCCCGGCCGGGCCGCCCTCGGTCGGCAGCGTGTCGAGGTAGTGCGCCGAGGCGTACTTGGCGGTCTTGAGCGCGAACTCCGCGCTGGTGCCGCCCACGACGATGGCCAGGTGGTACGGCGGGCAGGCCGCGGTGCCCAGCGACCGGATCTTCTCCTCCAGGAAGGTCAGCATCCGGTTCGGGTTCAGGACCGCCTTGGTCTCCTGGTACAGGAAGGACTTGTTGGCGCTGCCACCGCCCTTGGCCATGAACAGGAACTTGTACGCGTCGCCGGCCGCGGCGTACAGCTCGATCTGCGCGGGCAGGTTGCTGCCGGTGTTCTTCTCCTCCCACATGGTCAGCGGTGCCATCTGGGAGTAGCGGAGGTTCAGGCGCGTGTACGCGTCGTAGACGCCGCGTGCGATGTGGCGCTCGTCGTCGCCGCCGGTGAGGACGTGCTGGCCGCGCTTGCCCATCACGATCGCGGTGCCGGTGTCCTGGCACATCGGCAGGACGCCCGCCGCGGCGATGTTGGCGTTCTTCAGCAGGTCCAGCGCGACGAACCGGTCGTTCGGCGACGACTCGGGGTCGTCGAGGATCCGGCGGAGCTGCGTGAGGTGCGCGGGGCGCAGGAGGTGGGAGATGTCGTGGATCGCCGTCTCGGTGAGCAGCCGCAGCACCTCCGGGTCGACCTGGAGGAAGGTTCGGCCCCCCGCTTCCAGCTCGGTGATCCCCTCGGTGGTGAGCAGGCGGTACTCGGTCTCGTCGGAACCCTGGGGGAGTAGCTCGGTGAAGGCGAACTCGGGCATCGGCTTCCTCGCTGGCGGCTGGTCTGGGTCGATCACCAGGGTAGAGCGGCCGGGCCGCGAGGCCGTACGTGGGCGTTACTCCCGGCCGGGCGGGGTAGGGCGAACAATGGGGGAAAACATGGATTTGATGACGTCAGCCGCCGTGGTCAGCGGCCTGTTCCGCAACTCTGCCGCGATCTACGGGGTGCTCCTCGTGGTCGGCACCCTGTTCGTGATCACGTTCGTCGTCGGCTGGATCGTGATGGTCCGGCGCGGCAGCGACAAGGAGTGGCCGGTCCGCTGACCGCCTGAGGCCGGTCACCACGCCGCACCCGACAAGGAGAGCGCCGGCGAGGTCGGCCGCGTGCGGAGGCCGCAGCCCGAGCAGGACCGTGGTGACCGCCGCGCTGACCGGGATCAGGCCGGCGAACAGGCTGGCGCGGTCCGCCCCGATCCGGCCCAGGGCGTCGTACCAGACGATGAACGCCCCGGCCGTCACGACGAGCGCCAGGTAGGCGAGCCCGGCGGCCTCGCCCGGCGTCGGCACCCGTACGACCGAGGTGCCGTCCACCAGCAGGCCCACGACCAGGAGCAGGGGCACGGCCACGGCCGAGGAGTACGCCGACACCCGTACCGCGCCCAGCTTCGGCAGCAGCGGCACGGCGAGGAGGGAGAAGCACACCTCGCCCGCCATCGCCCCGAGGGCCAGCAGGAAACCGCGCGGGCTGCCCGCTCCCAGGCCGTTCGCGACGCCGGCCCCGGCCGCCACCACCACCGCGGCCATGACCACGCGCGGCGCGGGCCGCCGGCCGTCCATGAGCGGCGCCGCCACCGCGACGACGATGGGGGTCGCCCCGATGACCGTGCCGATCGTCGCGGGGCTCGTGTAGCGCGTCCCCTCGATGATGCAGATGTTGAAACCGGCGAGCCCGGTCGCCGCCAGGCCCGCGATGAGCCCCCACTGCCCGCGCGTCGGCCGCACGCCCGCACCGCGTGTCCGCGCCATCCCGAACAGGATCAGGGCGGCCACGGCGTACCGCATCGCCTGCCCGCCGTACATCGGATAGCGGGCGATGGTCGCCGACACGGCCGTGAGCGCGCCGACGATGGTCATCGCCGCCGCGGCCTGCGCGTATCCCCGTATGTCACTGCTCTGCCCCATAAGGGAAAAGTAGGAGACCATTGGCCCGCGAACGAGGACCAATCACGGCTCCTCGCAGAGGACCATTTCGGGGAGGCGGCGCGTGGACCTGCATCTGACGCTGGACCGCGCCGCCGGGCACCTGGCCGGCCAGCTCGCCGCCGGGCTGCGCCGCGCCGTACGCGAGGGGCGGCTCGCGCCCGGCGCGCGGCTCCCGTCGACGCGTGACCTCGCCGACGGGCTCGGCGTGTCGCGCGGGGTGGCCGTGACGGCGTACGAACAGCTCGTCGCGGAGGGGTTCGTCGTGTCGCGGCAGGGCGACGGCACGCGTGTCGCGCCGCTGCCGCCCGCGCCGCCGCCGTCCTCGCCGCGCGGCGAGGCGCACGAGCGCGCGCTGCGGCTGGCCGCCGGCACCGACGCCGGGCCCGCGTACCCGCCGGGGATCGCGTACGACCTGCGGCCGGGCAAGCCGGACCTCGCGTCGTTCCCGCGCGAGCGCTGGGTCGCGGCGCTCCGCGACGTGCTGCGCGACCTCCCGCACGCGGCGTTCAACTACCCCGACCCCGCCGGCGTGCCGGAGCTGCGCGCCGCGCTCACCGAGCACCTGGCACGCGTGCGCGCGGCCGTCACGACCCCGGACACGGTCGTGGTCACCTCTGGTGTCGCGCAGATGCTGGCGATGCTCCCGCGCATCCTCGTCGAGGAGGGGCATCGCGTCCTCGCCGTCGAGGACCCCGCCGGCCACCACCAGCTTCCGATGATCCGTGCCACCGGCGTGGAGATCACCGGCGTTCCCGTGGACGACGAGGGCATCGACGTCGCCGCGCTGGCCCGTACGAGCGCGCGTGCGGTGCTGGTCACGCCCGCGCACCAGTTCCCGACCGGCGTGGTGCTCTCGCCGCGCCGCCGTACCGCGCTGATCGAATGGGCGCGCGACGTGGACGCGGTGATCATCGAGGACGACTACGACGGCGACTTCCGCTACGACCGCGAGCCGGTCGGCTGCCTCCAGGGCCTCGCGCCCGAGCGGGTGGTGCTCGCCGGGTCGGTGAGCAAGGCGCTCTCGCCGGCGCTGCGGCTCGGCTGGGCGGTCGCCCCGCCGTGGCTGGCCGTACGCCTGCGGGCGGCGCGCTCCCTGCACGACCTGGGATCGCCGATGCTCGACCAGTACGTCCTGGCCCACCTGGTCGCGACCGGCGGGTACTCGCGCCACCTGCGGATGGTGCGGCGCATGTACCGCGACCGGCGCGACGCCTTCGTCTCGGCGCTGGCCGTACGGCTGCCCCAGGTGCGTCTCCTCGGCGTGTCCGCGGGCCTGCACGCCTACGCCGAGCTGCCGGACTCCTGCGATGAGGAGCGGGTCGTCGCCCGCGCCGCGGACCTGGGCATCGCCATCGAGGGCGTCGCCCCGATGCGCGTGCACCGGCCCGGCCCGCCGGCGTTCGTCGTCGGCTACGCCCGCCTGCCCGAACGCCGTCTCGCCGAGGCCGTCGACCTCCTCGCGGTCGCGATCGGCGCGTGACGCGACGTACCCTCGGTCGGCATGACGCGGACAGAGCACCCGTACGACGAGGACCCGGGGCTCGCCGGGAGCCGGCCGGCGTACCTCGACGACGCCCTGATGACGCGCCGGCGGCACTGGGGACGCCGTGCGCTCGCCGTCCTGCTCGCCCCGGTCGTGCTGCTGGCGGTGTTCGGCGTGTACCTCGACCTCCGGCTGCACCGCGAGGCGGCGCTCGGCGGCGCGGAGACGCCCGCGGGCGGGCACGGCACCAACTGGCTCATCGTCGGCTCCGACAGCCGCGACGGGCTCTCCAAGGCGCAGCAGAGGACCCTCCACACGGGCGGCGGCGTCGGCAAGCGGACCGACTCGATGATGCTGCTGCACGTCGGCGACCACACCCCGACGCTGGTCAGCCTGCCGCGCGACTCCTACCTCCCGATCCCCGGCCACCCGCCGAACAAGCTCAACGCCGCGTTCGCCGAAGGCGGCCCGAAGCTGCTGACCGAGACCATCGAGCACGCCTCCGGGCTCCACGTCGACCACTACGCCGAGATCGGGTTCGGCGGGTTCGTCGGCATGGTCGACGCGGTCGGCGGCGTGCGGATGTGCGTCGACGCGCCCGTACACGACAAGAAGGCCGGTCTCGACCTCAAGGCGGGCTGCCGGCGGCTCGACGGTCGTACGGCCCTCGGGTACGTGCGGTCGCGGCACGCCTTCCACGGAGGCGACCTCGACCGGGTCAAGCACCAGCAGGAGTTCCTGGCCGCGCTCGTGCACCGGGCGACGAGCCCGGGCGTGCTGGCCGACCCGCTGCGCGTCGTGCCGTTCGTCCAGCGGGCGGCGGGCGACGTCTACGTCGCGGACGGCGACCACCTCTGGGACCTCGCCCAGGTCGGATGGATCATGCGCCACATCGCCGCGAGCCAGGGCCGTACGACGACCGTCCCGATCAAGGGAACCGGCACGAAGCGGGGCGTCGGCGACTACGTCACGTGGGACACCCAGCGCGCCGCGGCGCTGTTCGCGGCCCTGCGGGAGGACCGGCCCGTCTGAGCGGCGGCGTCACGTCTGGCCGCCGAACGCCCCGATCCGGCGCATCGTGTGCCAGCGCAGCCGCGCGCCGAGGACCACGGTGATCAGCGACTGCATCACGACCATGTACAGCAGCTGCCGGTAGACGAACTGCTGGAGCGGAAGCGTCCAGATCACCCACGTCGACTCGCCGTCCATCCACAGCGCGGACCGCCCGGCCACGACCTGCACGGCCGAGAACGCGAGCCACATGAGGATGACGTCACGCGCGTTCAGCGCGAAGATCCCGTACAGCGTGAGGATGTCGACGGCGGGCGCGCACAGCGGCAGGATCACGTGGTAGACGGCCAGGTAGGGCAGGCCGCGGCGGCCGAAACGGCCGCTCGGGCCGCGCTCGATCATCGCGCGGCGGTGCTTCCACATCGCCTGCATCGTGCCGTAGCACCACCGGTACCGCTGCCGCCAGTACTGCGACAGCGTCGAGGGCGCCTCGGTCCAGGCCACGGCCGTCTCCTCGTACACCACCCGCCAGCCGGCCCGGCACAGCGCCATCGTCAGGTCGGTGTCCTCGGCGAGCGTGTCGTCCTTGAGCCCGCCGACCTCCTCGATCGCCTGGCGGCGGAACGCCCCGATCGCGCCCGGGACGGTCGGCATGCACTTGAGCACGTCGAACATCCGCCGGTCGAGGTTGAAGCCCATGACGTACTCGACGTGCTGCCAGCGGCCGAGGATGCCCTTGCGGTTGGCGACCTTGGTGTTGCCGCTCACCGCGCCGACGCCGGGCTTGAACAGCGGCCCGACCAGCTTCCCGATGGTGTCGGCGCGGAACACGGTGTCGCCGTCGACCAGCACGAGGACCTCGTACCGCGCCTCGGCGATGCCCGTGTTGAGCGCCGCGGGCTTGCCGCCGTTCGGCCGGCGGACCAGGCGTACCTCGGGCAGGTCGAGCGCCTCGACGATGGCGGCGGTGTCGTCGGTCGACCCGTCGTCGACCACGATGATCTCCAGCTCGCCCCCGTAGCGGGAGTCGGCCAGCGACCGTACGGTCGCGCCGATCCCGGCGGCCTCGTTGTAGGCCGGCACGATCACCGACACGGACGGCTTGGTGAGTTGCAGCACCTGGCTCCTGCGGCTGACGCGCGCCCGTTCGCGCCGCCGCTTCCGCCGGGTGTCGCGCCACAGGTGGTAGATGTGCAGCCGGGCGAAGAACAGCAGGACCAGCACCCGCCCGGTCGTGAAGAGACCGGCGACGCCGAACAGGATCGTCAGCCCGTGCGTGAGCCAGCCCGCGCCGAGCTGTGCGACGGTCACCGCCGTCCCGGTCACCCGCGCGGTGGCGGACACCGGGACGGTCGCGGGCGGCAGGCGCAGCGCGTCCGACACCGTGGTCACGCGGTACCCCTGCCGTGACAGGTGGGTGAGCAGCGTGTCGACGGCGGCCGTCGTCGCGCGGCGGTCCCCGCCGACGCTGGGCAGCCGCACGACCGCTCCCCGCCCGTCCGGCGGGGTCACCGACGACGCGATCCCCTTGGCGGTCGGCTTCGTCGCGGAGTGGCTGTCGAGGTCGGCGAACACCAGGAGGTTCCCGCGTTTCGCGGCCTGCTCGGCGGCGCGCTGCCGCCCCCCGTACAGCTCGGCGGGCTTCGAGACGTCCGGGAGGCGTACGAGCCGGGTGTGCACGCCGGCGACGCCCGCGAGGGCCTGCTGGGTGAGGTCGAGTTCGAGCTCGCCGCGCCAGGCGGGCATCGCACCCAGGTCGCCCTTCTGGGAGTAGCCGTTGGATCCGAGCTCGTTCCCCTCGCGGGCGATGCGCCGTGTCAGGGCGGGGTGCTCGGCCGCGCGGGCCCCGGAGACGAAGAACGTCGCCTTGACGTGGTGGCGGCGCAGGACCCCGAGCAGGCCCGGCGTCCACTTCGGGTCGGGACCCCCGTCGAACGTCAGCGCCACCGTACGCGCCGGTGCGCGGACGCTCGCCGGACCCGCGGGGTCGAGCACCGGCCCGCTGCGCGCGATGGCCGCGGGCGGGCGCCCGTCCGCGGCGTGCGCCACCCCCTTCGGCCCCTCGCTGAAGGCCTGCAACGACAGGGCGCAGAACCCCGCGATGGCGAAGAGCAGCAGCATCAGCCAGTGGTTGCGGGGGTCCTGGGGCCGTCTCGGGACGCTCAATGGCCCGTCCGGCGCTGCGGTGTCGGGGCATGCGTGACGGTGTCACGTGGGAGCGAGGTCCGTGGCACGTCGACCTGGGTGATCAGCGCGACCCCGACGATGACGAGGAACACGGCGAGCGCTCCGGCGGCGGTGATGCCCGACCAGCGGAGGGCCATCCTGCGTCGCCCGGAAACATCCACGAAGACCGGATCCATGCGAAACGAGTCTAGGGACAGATGTGTGGGGATTGACTCAGCGCAGAGGGTGACGGTCGACCAGCTGCTTGACGATGACGTTCCGCTGGATCTCGTTGGTGCCCTCGCCGACGATCATCAGCGGGGCGTCGCGGAAGTAGCGTTCGACGTCGAACTCGGTGGAGTAGCCGGCCGCCCCGTGGATCCGCACGGCGTTCAGGGCGATCCGCATCGCGGCCTCCGAGGCGTACAGCTTGGCCATGCCCGCCTCCATGTCGCAGCGCTGCCCGGTGTCCAGAAGATCGGCGGCGTCGAGGGTGAGCAGCCGCGCCGCGCGCAGCTCGGTCGCCATGTCGGCCAGGTAGTTGCCGATCGACTGGTGCCGCCAGATCGGCTTGCCGAACGCCTCGCGCTCCTGCGCGTACCGCAGGGAGTCCTCCAGCGCCGCGCGGCCGACGCCGAGCGCGCGCGCCGCCACCTGGATCCGGCCGACCTCCAGGCCGCGCATCATCTGCGCGAACCCGCGCCCCTCCTCGCCGCCGAGCACCGCGCCGAGCGGCGCCTCGTGGCCGTCGAAGGCGAGCTCGCAGCTCTCCACGCCCTTGTAGCCGAGCTTGGGCAGGTCACGGGAGACCGTCATGCCCTCGCCCGGCTCGACGAGCAGGATGCTGATGCCGCGGTGCCGCGGCTCGGCGCCGGGGTCGGTCTTGCACAGCAGCGCGACCAGGCCCGCGTGGCGCGCGTTCGTGATCCACATCTTGGCGCCGTCGATGACGTACCGGCCGCCCTCGCGCCGCGCCGTCGTGGTGATCGCCTGTAGGTCCGAGCCGCCGGACGGCTCCGTCAGCGCCATCGTCGCGCGCAGCTCGCCGGTCGCCATGCGGGGGAGGTACCGGTCCTTCTGCTCCTCGGTGCCGAAGACTCCCAGGAGGTACGCCACGACGGAGTGGCCGCCGACCGCGCCCGCCAGGCTCATCCAGCCGCGCGCCAGCTCCTCGGTGACGAGGGCGTAGCAGCGTTTGGAGACGGCGACCTCGCCGTACGGCTCCGGCACGGTGAGCCCGAAGACGCCGAGCTCCTTCATCCGCGCGATCAGCCGCTCGGGGTAGGTGCCGTCGTGTTCCAGCTCGCGCGCCGACGGGCGTACCTCGCGGTCGACGAAGTCGGCGACCACCTCGACGATCGCCTGCTCCTCGGCGTTCACCATGGAACCTCCCTCGGGGTACCGACAGGTACGTTTATACGCGTGAGCGACCGAGCGGACGCGCCGCCGTCCCACTTCGTGGCCATCGCCGGCGCGTGGGCGCCTCCGGAGATCGTGTCCGAGGACCTCATGACCCACGCGCCCGTGGCCGCGCTCGCCGCGCTGTTCGACCGGCCCGACCCGGCGCCGCGCGAGGGAGACGCGATTCCGCCGCTGTGGCACTGGCTGTACTTCGCCGACTTCCCGGCCCAGTCCGAGCTGGGACCCGACGGCCACCCGAGCGACGGCGCCTTCCTGCCGCCCCTGCCGGACCGCCGCCGGATGTTCGGTGGTGGCCGGCTCACCTTCCACGCGCCGCTGCGCCGCGGCGAGAGGGTCACGCGCCGGACCGAGGTGGCGCGCGTACGCGTGCGGCGCGGCGGGTCCGGCTGGCTGCTGCTCGTGACGGTGCGCAGCGAGTTCTCCGTGGGCGGCGAGCTTCGCGTCGAGGAGGAACAGGACCTCGTCTACCGCGACAGCGGACCTTCGCAGGTCCCGCCCGCACTTGACGGCGAAGAGCCCGCGGGCCCGTGGAGGATCGAGCTGGCACCCGGCCCGGTGATGCTGTTCCGGTTCAGCGCCCTCACGTCCAACGCGCATCGGATCCACTACGATCTGTCATATGCGACAGAGGTCGAGGGCTATCCCGGCCTCCTCGTGCACGGGCCGTTGCTGGCCCTGGGCCTGCTGGAGCTGCCGCGGCGTTTCGCGGCCGGCCGCGCGGTACGCGAGTTCGCCTACCGGGCGCACCGGCCGATCTTCGCCGGCGAGCCTGTTCTCCTCAGCGGCGGGCCGCAGCCTGACGGCACCTGGCGCCTCGGCGCGGGCGGGGCGTTCACCGGTACGGCGCGCCCTGCCTGACATGAGCCGTGTGGCCGGGGCGATCCCGGGTAATACCGGCCACAACGAATGGGAGAAGACCACATGAGCCTTGACGAAGCGGCGCGCCAGCTCGAACTGGCCGCGCACGACACGCAGGTCGCCTTCGACTGCATCGGCCTCGGAGACATCGAACGCGCCCATACGCACGCGATCACGGCGCGGGCGGCGGCCGACGCCGCCGAGGTCGCGCTGCGGATCGCGCTGACGGAGCTGAGCCCGGAAGAGGCCGAGAAGGCCGGCGAGGCCGCGATGGTCCGCCTGGAAGAGGAAGAGAGCTCGCGGCACTGACCCCGTCGCCGGGTCAGGTGACCGGACGCGCTGCCGTGTCGGTCCCTGCTCCGGCGACGGGTTCGGGCTGGAAGCCCTTCGCCGACACCAGGATCACCAGCGTGAGCGCGGCGCCCACGGCGTAGGCGATCCACAGGTTCGAGGCGACGGCGCCCGCGACGACGGCGCCGAGCACGAACCCCAGGTAGTTGAAGACGTTGACGCGCGCGACGGCGATGCCCAGGCCCGTCGGGTCGAGCTTCCCGGCCGCCGAGAACGACGTCGGCACCACCACGGCCAGGCCCAGGCCGGCGACGCAGAACCCGGCGATGGCGACGGCCGCGTTCGGCGCGGCGGCGGCGCCGAGCAGGCCCAGGCCGCCGACGGCCGAGCCCACGGCCACGACACGTGCCGCGCCGTAGACGCGCACGACGAGGTCGGCGCCCGCACGGCTCAACATCATGAAGACCTGGTAGCCCACGTACGCCAGCGGCGCGACGAACCCCGAGGCGTGCAGGTCGTCCTTCAGGTACTTGGCGCTGTAGCTCGACGTCGCCGAGTCGGCGATGTACATGCAGGTCACGGCCACACCGATGACGATGATCGGCCGCCAGGGCACCCGCTTGGCGGCGGCCTTGAGCAGCTCATCGCTCGGCCCGGTGATCTCCAGCGCCTTGCCGTACAGCGTCCGCCCGGACCACAGCGACACGACCAGGCCGAGGAGCGCCGGGATCGCGAACCCGGCGCTGAGGCTCATGTCGATCTTGTTGGCCAGGGCGATCCACAGCCCGGCGACGATGCCCGCCGCGCTCCACACGGCGTGGAACCCGGTGAGCAGGCTCTTCTCGTACAAGGTCTCGGCGGTGACGGCCTGGGCGTTCATCGACGCGTCGACCGCGCCCACGAACAGGCCGAACAGCGCCGTCGTCGCGTACAGCGCGAGATCATCCGGCGCGAGACCGATCGCGATGATCGCCAGCAGCACGAGCGGCTGCGCGACGCGCAGCACCGGCCCGCTGCCGTACCTGGGCATGATGTACCCGGCGATCACGCTGCCGATCCCGGCGACCACCGGCACCGCCAGCAGCACCAGGGCCAGGGTGCCGTCGCTCAGGTTGTGGGCCTTCTGGATCTCCGGGATACGGGTCACCAGGGCCGCGAAACAGAGCCCCTGCACGCCGAATGCGGCGTACGCCGACCGGCGGCCTCGCCGGATCCGTTGATCGATCTCTGCCGCCACGTCGTCCTCCGGAACATGAAAGAGGTTCGCGACAGGGTAGATACCTGGTCATAGGGCGGTCAATGGGTCAGTCGATCAGACGCTTCCGCATTCCGTGCAGAGCGAGTATCCACATGAGGCCGGCGAAGAGCACGAGCGCGCCCAGATGGCCGAGATCGGCGAGCGGATGAAGTCCGAAGACGACGTGGCGTACGAGCTCGACGCAGTGGTAGAGCGGGTTCACGTGCGCGACGGTCTGAGCCCATCCCGGCAGCCCGGACACCGGGAAGAAGGTCCCGGCGACCAGGAAGAGCGGCGCGAGGATGCCGCTGATCACATAGTCGAAACTGTTGATCGACGGGACCACCGTGGACGCCCAGACGCCGAACAGCGCGAACCCGGCCGCGGTGAGGGTCGTGATGACCGGCAGCGTGAACACCCACGGCCCCGGTCGCAGCCCGAAGAACAGCGCCACGATCACCGGCGCGCAGGAGAAGATCCCGCTCTTCACCGCGACCCACGACGTCTCGCCCGCGACGACTTCGTGCACGTCCACCGGCGCCGCCAGCACCGCGTCGTAGGAGTGCTGGTAGGTGCGGCGGATGTAGGTGTTGAACATCCCCGGGAACGCGGCCGTGAACAGCACCGCCGTGGCGACGACGCCCGTACCGACGAAGTCGACGTAGCGGTAGCCGGCCACGTGGCCGAGCAGCGAGCCGAAGCCGAACCCGAAGGCCAGCAGGTAGATGGTGGGTTCGACGAGGGAGGCGAACGACGTCGAGGTCCAGTAGCGGCTGAACAGCGCCAGCTCGCGGCGCCACACCCCGCGGACCGGCGCCCACTCGAAGGTCCTCAGTCTGGGTTCACTCAACGGTCTCTCCGGTCAGCACGACGAAGACGTCCTCGAGGTTGGCGGCGCGGTGGACGACGCGGTGGCCGTTCGACCGCGCCAGGGTGTCGGCGAGGGAGGGCGGGATCCGCTCCGCGCACAGGACCGAGACGGTCGGGCCCGTACGCCGGGTGGGCAGGCCGGCCGCGCGTGCCAGCCCCTCGACCTCGGCGAGACGGTCCGGCGCCCCCTCGTGCTCCTCGACGCGGTCGCCCGCGTGGTCGGCGATCAGCTGGGCCGGCGTGCCGCTCGCGATCACCTTGCCGCCCGACATCAGCGCGCAGGTGTCGGCGAGGCGCTCGGCCTCCTCGATGTAGTGGGTGCTCATCAGGATCGTCACGCCCTCCGCGCGCAGCGCGGCGATCAGACCCCACAGCTCGGCGCGCACCTGCGGATCCAGGCCGACCGTCGGCTCGTCGAGCAGGACCAGGCGCGGCGAGTGCACGAGCCCGCGCGCCACCAGCAGCCGCCGCCGCATGCCGCCGGACAGCTTCACCGCGCGGGTGCCGGCTCGCTCAGTGAGCTGGGCGATGCTCAGGGCGCGCTCGACGGCGTCGCGCAGCCCCGCACGCGGCACGCGGTAGAGGCGCGCGAAGACCTCGAGGTTCTGGCGTACGGTCAGCTCCTCGTCGAGGTTGTCGACCTGCGGCACCACGCCCATCTGGGCGCGCGCCTGCTTGGCCTCGCGGGGGATCGGATGGCCGAGGACGCTGATCGTGCCCTCGTCGGCGCGCGACTGGGCGGTGAGCAGGCGCATCGTCGTGGACTTTCCCGCGCCGTTCGGCCCGAGCAGGCCGAGGCAGACACCGTCGGGCACGTCCAGCGTGAGCCCGTCGACCGCCGCGATGCGAGTGCCGTCCTGGTCGGTGTACCGCTTGACGACGTCCCGCAGCTCGATTGCCATGGCACTCACGGTAGGGATGACCTACGACACCGCGCCAACGAATATCGTCGGGACGTGGACCTTCCGTGGAAACCGGGCAACGAGCGGATCTCGCCCCGGCAGATGCGCGCCTCCGACGCCGACCGCGAGCGCGTCGTCGTGCTGCTGCGTGACGCGCACGTCGACGGCCGGATCACCCTCACCGAGCACTCCGACCGCACCGACCGCGCGTACGCCGCCCGTACGCTCGGCGAGCTCTCCGCGCTGACCTCCGACCTGATCCCGGCGGACCAGCAGCCCATACGCCTCGACGCCGAACGCCTCCACGCGCTGTTCTCCACCGTGCGCCACGGCGGCCGGTGGGTGGTGCCGGGCCGGTTCCCGGTCGCGGCGCTGTTCGGCACCGTCGAGATCGACCTGCGTGAGGCCCTGCTCCAGCGGCGGCACATCGTGATCCACGCGAACGTCCTCGGCGGGCGGCTGCGGCTCCTCGTGCCCGACGGCGTCCGCGTGGAGTTCACCGGGCGTACCGTCCTTGGCGCCCGTGACCTGCGGGTACAGTCGCCGCAGGGTCAGGATGTCCCGGTCATCGAGGTGGCCGGCACCGTCGTACTCGGCTCGGTGGGCGCGCGCACGCCGAAAAGGCCCCGCCGCTGGCGGCTGCCGCGCGGCGGCTCACGGCCATGAGAGAGACCGCCGGCCTGGACCAGCAGGTCACGAGGGCGTTTCAATAACGGTTGAGACTCTCCACGCACATCCTCTTGAACTGGTACGGACCAGCTCCTATCGTTCAGTGCCATGCGCGAAACTGCTCGTGAAGTGGGCAAATCGTGCACAACCTTTCATGCGTGTGAAACGTCGCGCGCACCCGCGCGCCCCGAAGTTCAACCAGGAGAAGGCGGGGACAGGTGAAACGGCATCTCACCGGCGCCATCGCCGTGGGTCTGACGGTGACCCTCGGCATGGCCGGATGTAGCAAGGGCAGCTCGTCCGGCGGCAGCGGCGACAGCAAGACGATCAAGTTCGTCGCCGCGATCTACGACGACAACACCAAGGGGTACTGGGACAGCCTGATCAAGGACTACGAAGCCCAGAACAAGGGCTACAAGGTCAACCTTGAGATGGTCGACTGGACCCAGATGGACGCCAAGGTCAAGACCTACGTCCAGACGAAGCAGACCCCGGACATCCTCAACTACAACTCCTTCTCCGACTTCGCGCGCGACGGCCTGATCTACAAGGCCTCCGACATCGTGTCGCCGCAGGTCCTGAGCGACTTCACGCCGACCTTCGTCGACCAGACGAAGTACAACGGCGAGCAGTACGCGCTGCCCTTCATCTCCAGCGCCCGCCTCCTGTTCTTCAACAAGGACCTCTTCAAGAAGGCCGGGATCACCGACCCGCCGAAGACCTGGGCCGACGTCAAGTCCGACGCTCAGAAGATCAAGGCGAAGGGCGCCGTCGGGTACGGCCTGCCGCTCGGCCCCGAAGAGTCGCAGGCGGAGTTCTTCTCCTGGGCCATGAACAACAACGGCGGCTGGGTCGACGGCTCCGGCAAGTGGGCCATCAACCAGCCCGCCAACATCGACACCCTGAACTTCCTCCGTGACCTGAACAAGTCGGGCCTGACCCAGCCGAACCCGGAGACGACCGACCGCAAGACGGTCTTCAACCAGTTCGCCCAGGGCAAGGTCGGCATGGGCATCAACGGCCCGTTCACCCGCGCCGGGTTCATCGACCCGGTCAACAAGAACCTGAACTACGGGATCGCGCCGCTGCCCAGCAAGGACGGCTCGGTCCACAACACGCTGGGTGTCGTCGACATCCTGGCCGGGTTCAAGAACGGCGGGAAGAACAAGGAAGCCATCTCCAAGTTCCTGAACTTCTTCTACCAGCAGCAGAACACCACCAAGTTCCTCAAGCTGGAGAACTTCCTGCCGGTGACCAAGTCCGCCGGTAACGCGCTCAGCAGCGACCCGTACTACAAGCAGTTCGTGGACGCGCTGCCGGCGGCCAAGTTCGCCCCGACGAGCAACCCGGCCTGGTCCGCGGTGGCCGGCGCGGTGAAGCAGAGCATGGGCACCTCGGTGGCGAGCGCCGACCCGAAGAAGGTTCTGGACGCCATCCAGAAGACGGCCGAGAAGAACGGCTGACGTGGCGGACGCCAAGACGATCGCACGCGGTGCCGGGGCCACGAAGGCCCCGGCACCGCGCGCCGGGCGCGGCAAGCGCGTACGCGAGGCGCTGACGCCGCTGCTGTGGATCGGCCCGGCGATCGCGCTGATCTCCGTCGTCGTGCTGTGGCCGGTCGTGGAGATGGTCCGGACCTCGCTGGAGAAGATCAGCTCGTCGGGCGTGACGCTCGGCTCCAGCGGCGGCCGTAACTACTCCGACCTGTTCGGCGAGGACGACCTCGTGCACGTCCTCGTGCGCACGGTCCTCTGGGTCGCCGGCGTCGTCGTCGTGACGATGCTGATCTCCCTGGCGCTCGCCCAGCTCCTCAACGCGAAGTTCCCCGGGCGCCGCGTGGTGCGCTGGGCTGTGATCGTCCCCTGGGCCGCGTCGGTTCTGATGACCGCGCTGGTCTGGAAGTGGATGCTCGACAACTACTTCGGCATCGTCAACCGGGTGCTGATCGACATCGGCGTGCTCGACAAGCCGGTGAACTGGCTGGCCCACCCGGACCAGGCGATGCTGTGGATGATGTGGGTGGCGGTCTTCGTCTCGCTGCCGTTCGCGTCGTTCGTGATGCTCGCCGGCCTGCAGACGATCCCGGGCGAGGTGTACGAAGCGGCGCGCGTCGACGGCGCGGGCACCTTCCGCACGTACTTCAGCATCACGCTGCCGCTGCTGCGCCCCGCCATCCTCATCGCGTCGATCATCAACGTGATCAACGTCTTCAACTCGTTCCCGATCATCTGGGCGATGACCCAGGGCGGTCCGGGACACGCGACCGACACGACCACGACCTTCATGTACAAGATCGCGTTCTTCGACCAGAGCGTCGGTGAGTCCGCGGCCATGGCGGTGGTCAACTTCGTGCTGATCCTCGTGATGGTTCTGCTCTACCTGCGCGCCTCGCGCTGGCGGGAGGAGGTCGCATGACCGCCCAGGCCGTGAACCCGCGACGCAGGGCACCGTCGCTCCGCACGGTGATCCTCACCGGCGTGGGCTGGCTCGTCGGCCTCGCGTTCGTCGCGCCGTACCTCGAGATGCTGCTGACGGCTCTGAAGCCCGAGCACGAGCTGATGAAGTCGACCTACTTCCCCTCCCACTGGGACTGGTCGAACTTCGTCAACGTGTGGAAGGCCGCGCCGATCTGGCAGAACATGAAGGTGTCGCTGATCGTGGCGGGCACCGCCACGCTGGTGACGCTGCTGTGCGCGCTGCCCGCGGCGTACTACACCGCGCGCAACCGCTTCCGCGGCCGCAACGCCTTCCTGCTGCTGATCCTGGTCACGCAGATGTTCGCGCCGACGGCGCTGGTCATCGGCATCTACCGGGAGATGGTGGCGCTCAACCTGACCGACACCCTCCTCGCGCTGATCCTGGTCAACGCGGCGTTCAACCTGCCGTTCTGCGTGTGGATCCTGCACGGCTACTTCGCCAGCATCCCCAAGGAGCTGGAGGAGGCGGCGTTCCTCGACGGCGCCGGCCGCGTCAAGGCCCTGACCCGCGTGACGCTGCCGATCTCGCTTCCCGGCGTGGTCACCGCGGTCGTCTACACCTTCATCGGCGCGTGGAACGAGTACATCGTGGCGCTCACCGTGACCGCGTCGCCGAACCGGCAGCCGCTCACGGTGGCGATCCCGTCGTTCGTGACGCAGTACCAGGAGCACTGGCAGTACCTGTTCGCGACCTCGCTGATCGCGATCGTGCCGGTGGTCATCCTGTTCGTCTTCATCGAGCGGTACCTCATCGGCGGCCTCACCGCCGGCAGCATCAAGTAGGCGCACCATCCCTGGGGGCTGGAGCCCCAGACCCCAGGGCCGCGCCCGCAAGCGTGGTCGGCCGGGCTCCGGCGCCCGGAGCCCGGTGAGGATCAGGTCGCGCTGTCGAAGTTGATCGCGGAGTACGCCCGCAGCTTCTCCAGCCGGTGCTCACTGTCGATACGGCGCGTCGTGCCGCTGCGCGAGCGCATGACCAGGGAGTTCGTGATCGCGGTGCCCTTGCGGTAGCGGACGCCGCCGACGATCTCGCCGTCGGTGATGCCGGTCGCGGCGAAGAACACGTCGTCGGAGGTCACGAGGTCGTCGGTGGTCAGCACCCGTGACAGGTCGTGGCCCGCGTCGATGGCCCGCTGCCGCTCCGCGTCGTCCTGGGGCCAGAGCTTGCCGAGGAGCACGCCGCCGAGCGACTTCAGCGCGCAGGCCGCGATGATTCCCTCGGGGGTGCCGCCGATGCCGAGCATCAGGTCGATGCCGGTGTTCTCCCGCGCCGCCATGATCGCGCCGGCCACGTCGCCGTCGGTGATGAACTTGATCCGCGCCCCCGACTCGCGGACCTCCTTCACGATCCGCTCGTGCCGCGGGCGGTCGAGGATGACCACCGTGACGTCCTCGGGCGAGGAGCCCTTGGCGCGTGCCACCGCGCGGACGTTCTCCCCGACCGGCGCCTCGATGTCGACGACGTCGGCGGCCTCCGGGCCGGTGGCGAGCTTCTCCATGTAGAACACCGCGGACGGGTCGTACATCGTGCCCCGCGGGCTCACCGCGATCACCGCGATCGCGTTGTTCATGCCGAGCGCGGCCAGCCGGGTGCCGTCGATCGGGTCGACGGCGACGTCGCAGTCGGCGCCGTTCCCGTCACCGACCTGTTCACCGTTGAACAGCATCGGCGCCTTGTCCTTCTCGCCCTCACCGATCACCACGACGCCGTTCATCGACACCGTGTTGATGAGCTGCCGCATGGCGTTCACCGCGGCACCGTCCGCGCCGTTCTTGTCACCACGGCCGACCCAGCGGGCCGCGGCCATGGCAGCCGCCTCGGTGACGCGAACCAGCTCGAGTGCGAGGTTTCGGTCCGGGGCGTCGACTTCAGTCTCAAGGGGGGACGATACGGTCGTTTCTTCGGTCATGGCGGTGCATGCCTTCCTGGTAGCTCTCCATCGATCGTATTTCAGAGCAGACAGGGCGTAATCTAGGGCCGTAATGAGCAGCAACATCGAGCGGCGATCCGGTGAGCGAGCAAAATGTTCGGCGACTCGCGTCACCCCGTCCGCGCGGCGAGCGCCGCGCGCGCCCCTGACTCCGCGAGGAGCGCGTCAGTGAGCATCGAACACCTCCCGCGCACCTCCGACCGCGGCGCCGCCACACGCGGCGCCCTTCTGGGCGCGGCACGCGAGGTCTTCTCGGTGTCCGGGTTCGCCCAGGCGGCCGTGACCGACATCGTGGCCAAGGCCGGTGCCAGCGTCGGCAGCCTCTACCACCACTTCAGCGGCAAGGCCGATCTGTACCTCACTCTGTTCGAGGAGTTCCAGACCCGCCAGCAGGAGCGCACCCGCGAGGCCAACCACCTGGTGCGCGACCAGGGCGAGACCGACCCGATGCGCCTGTTCATCGCGGGCGCTCGTGCCTACCTCGACGGCTGCCTGGCCGAGCGCGACCTGGCCCGGCTGTTCCTGTCCGGCGACGGGCCGCCCGGCTTCGACCGCGTGCTGCGCGACCGCCTCCGTACCTGGGCGCGGCGCAACGCCGCCCTGTTCCACGTCGGCGACGGCGAGGTCGACGAGGCCCTGGTGGTCGTGCTGACCGGCGCGATGTCCGGCGCGGTCTCGGAGGTCTCGCTGTCCGACGACGAGGAGGCGTCCCGCCGGCTCGCCGACGACGTCCTGACGATCATCTCCGGCATGGAGCGCCCGCGTGAGCGACGGCCCTGACCAGACGCCGGCGGAGGCCGGCGACACCGTGACGGAGCCGCGTACGGAGGCCGAGGGCCCCATCGTGGTCTCCCCGTCGGTCTACCGGCGGCTGACGTCCGGCGTGCCCGGCTTCGCCATGGCGATGCTGTGCTGCATGGTGATCGTCGGCATGGTGCTGCTGGTCACCCCGCAGCGCCACGACGACACCGTCCACACGGTCCAGTACACCGGCGAGCTGTCCGGCCTCCAGGCCGTCGCGCCGTACGCCGCCCAGGCCCCCGAGGGCCTGCCCGCGAAGTGGTACCCCACCAGCTCACGGCTGAGCGGCAAGGCGGGCGGCCCGATCGCGTGGCACCTGGGCTTCTTCACGCCGCAGAAGCGCTACGCCGCACTGGAGGAGAGCAACGAGACCGCGGGCGGCCACGGCGGTTTCATCGACCGCATGACCAGCCAGGGCGCCCCCGACGGCTCCGCCCAGATCGCGGGCGCGACCTGGAGCCGGACCTTCCGCAAGGACAAGGACCAGCGCTCCCTGGTGCGCTCCCTGCCCGGCGTGACACTGGTCGTCAGCGGCACGGCGTCCTACGACGAGCTCGCGGTGCTGGCCGGCTCCCTGAAGGCCCAGCCGAAGAAGCACTAGGGCGCGATCTTCTCCAGGTCGTCGACGGTGCCGGACATGATCACGCGCAGGTGCTCGGTGAGGTGCTCGGCGGGCCAGTCCCACCAGGCGAGGGCGAGCAGGCGCGCGACGTCGGCCGTGCCGTACCTGGTGCGGATCAGCCGGGCCGGGTTGCCGCCGACGACGCCGTAGTCGGGCACGTCGTCGACGACGACCGCGCCGGACGCGACGATCGCGCCGTGGCCGACGCGCACGCCGGGCATCACCATCGCGTCGTAGCCGATCCACACGTCGTTGCCGACCACGGTGTCGCCCCGCCCGGGCAGGCCGGTGATCAGGTCGGCGTGATCGGCCCACGAGCCGCCCATGATCGGGAAAGGGAAGGTCGAGGGGCCGTCCATCCGGTGGTTCGCGCCGTTCATGATGAACCGCACGCCGGTGCCCAGCGCGCAGAACCGGCCGATGACCAGCCGCTCCGGCCCGTAGTGGTAGAGCACGTTGCGGGTCTCGAACGCGGCCGGGTCGTCCGGGTCGTCGTAGTAGGAGTACTCGCCGACCTCGATCAGCGGGGACGTCACCAGGGGCTTGAGCAGCACCACGCGCGGCTGATCGGGGATCGGGTGCGGGACGGTGGGGTCCGGGATCTTCGGCACCGGCATCAGAAGGGCGCGTCTCCGGCCGTCTCCGGCTCGGCGCGCTCGGCCATCGCCGCCGCCAGCCGCGCACGCGCGCCTTCGAGCCACTCCTCGCAGATCCCGGCGAGCTTCTCGCCGCGCTGCCAGAGCGTGAGGGACTCCTCCAGGGTGAGCCCGCCCGCCTCCAGCCGCCGTACGACGTCGGTCAGCTCGTCACGCGCCTGCTCATAGGACAGCTCAGGTTTCTCGTCGGCCACCCCTGAACCCTACCGAGCGGAACTCTAGGATCGGCGCATGTCAGTCGTTCGTACGGCCGTCCCGGCCGACGTGCCCGAGCTCGTACGCCTCCGCGAGGTGATGTTCGGTGACCTCGGCCCGGACTGGCCTCCGCCACCGCCGGGTGACGAGTGGCGCAGGCTCTGCGCCGACGAGCTGGTCGCGCGCCTCGGGTCCGGCGAGATGCGCGTCCTGGTCGTCGACGGCGGCTCCGGGCTGGCGGCCTCCGGCATGGGCGTCATCGACCGGCGGCTGCCGAGCCCGTACAACCCCGCCGGCGTGCTGGGGCACGTCTTCGGGGTCGTCACGGACCCGGAGTACCGCGGGCACGGGCACGCCCGGGCGATCATGGAGGAGCTGCTCGCGTGGTTCCACGGGCTCGGCGTCCGGCGCGTGGACCTCAACGCCAGCCCCCTCGGGATGCCGCTCTACCGGCGGCTCGGCTTCGCCGACCACCCCGATCCGACGCTCAGCTGGACAGGTTCCCGATGACGACGAAGACGAACAGCAGGAAGCCCAGCGCCGGGTAGACGTACGCGCCCGGCCGCGCGAACACCGGCGGACCCGGGTCCAGCGGTGCCGGCGCCTGGCCCGCCTGGTAGGGCTGCGGCGCGGGCAGGTCGGCGACCTTGCCGCGGGCGACGAGGTTCATCAGCAGGAAGATCGGCGCGATGATGATCGCGCCGATGCTGCACCAGCCGACCGCGAGCGTCTTGGTCGTCTGGCGGCGGAAGGTGCTCAGGCCGCAGTCACGGCAGAACGGGCCGTTCGTCGTCCACATCGTGTGCATGACCAGCGCGCCGGCGACCGCGCGGAACGTCGCGGGTGCCGCCGGGCCGCTGCCGCAGACGCGGCAGGCGACGCTGCCCTGCGCGTGCTGCTGGTAGCCGGCGTGCTGCCCTTCGTAGTTCGGGTGCGGGTGGTTCTGGGGCGGGTACTGGCCCTGCTGCTGGTAGGGCTGCTGCTGGTACGGCTGGCCGGGATACGGCTGCTGTTGCTGGTATCCCTGCTGCGGCGGCTGCTGGTACCCCTGGGGGTACGGCTGCTGCTGGTAGGGCTGCTGGTACGGCTGGCCGCCGCCCTGATAGGGCTGGCCTGGCGGCTGCTGGTACGGCTGGCCGGAACCCGGATACTGCTGCTGGTACGGCGGGGGCTGGGCCACGGGTGTTTCCTTAGGCGCAGAGGTCGGCACACCGGCGGGCATATCAGCCGGTTCGTGGTGCAAAACCCTATCTGTGTTACGCCAGTGACGAGGAGCGAACGCATCGTTCGCCGCTGAGGCGCCCCTCACACCGAATCGACGCGCACCGTGACCCTGCCGTCCTTGAACCTGACCAGCAGTTCGTCGTCCTTCTTCACGCTCGCCGCGTCGCGTACGACCGACTCGTCGGGGTGCTGCACGATCGCGTAGCCGCGTTCGAGCGTCGCGGCGGGGGAGAGCGTGACCAGGCGCGCGCGGGTGTGCCCGAGGTCGTCCGTCGCGCGGTCGATCGCCGCCGACAGGCAGCGCCGCGTACGCCCGCGCAGCGTCTCGACCGCCTCGGCCTGGCGCTCGATCTCGCGTACGGGGTCGGCCAGCGCGGGCCGCGAGCGCATCCCGGCCAGCCACTGCACCTCGCGCTCGACACGCCCGGCCAGGACACGCCGCCCGCGGTCGCGGAGCTGGCGCATGAGGCTGAGCTGCTCGCGCACGTCGGGCACGGTCTTCTTGGCCGCGTCGGTGGGCGTCGAGGCGCGGACGTCGGCGACGTAGTCGAGCAGCGGGGTGTCCTGCTCGTGCCCGATCGCCGACACGACGGGCGTACGAGCGGCGGCCACCGCGCGTACGAGGGCCTCGTCGGAGAAGGCCAGCAGGTCCTCCAGCGAACCGCCGCCGCGGGCGATGATGATCACCTCGACGTCGGGGTCGGCGTCGAGCCGCGCGAGGGCGTCCATGACCTCCGGCACCGCGTACGAGCCCTGCACGGCGGTGTTCTCGACCTTGAACCGGACGGCGGGCCAGCGGCGGCGGGAGTTCTCCAGGACGTCGCGCTCGGCGGCGGAGTCGCGGCCGCAGATCAGCCCGACCGTGCCCGGCAGGAACGGCAGCGGGCGCTTGCGCTCGGCGTTGAACACCCCTTCGGCCGTCAGGAGCTGCTTCAGGCGCTCCAGCCGCGCCAGCAGCTCACCGACGCCGACCGGCCGGATCTCCAGCGCGGACAGCGCGAACGAGCCACGGTTGATGTAGAAGTCCGGCTTGGCGTGCACGACGACGCGCGCCCCGTCGATCACCGCGGGCCCGGCGTTGTCGCAGACGGCGCGCGGGCAGACGACGCGTACCGACACGTTGGCCACCGGGTCGCGCAGGGTGAAGTAGACCGTGCCCGCGCGGCGGTTCAGCTCGGTGATCTGGCCTTCCACCCAGATGCGGCCGAGCTTGCCGATCCAGCCCCCGATGAGCTGCAGGACGGTGCGTACCGGAGTCGGGGACTCCGCCGAGGTCTCCAGCGCCATGCCGCGAACACTATCCGTCCGGGCCGTCACCGGGTGTGAACCGCCCACCGCGCGAGGGCCGGAACCGGCGCTGACGCGGCCACGAAGGCGCCCGCCACGATCAGCCATCCGCCCGCGCCGAACGCGCCGAGCGCCAGCGTGAAGACCGCGGGCGCGACCATCTGGACCGTCGCGGTGGCCGCCTCGCTGACGCCCTGGTACGCCCCGCGCGCCTCCTCGCGCATCAGCGTCACGGACAGCCCCCAGGACGCCGCGACGAACCCGAGCTCGCCCGCGAGGTGCAGCAGCCCCGCCGCGATCACCACGGCCGCCGCGAGCGGCCCGGCGCCGGACCGCGTGCCGGCCAGCAGGACGCACGCGGCGGCGAGGGCCACGCCGGCCAGGACCGAGGTGCGCGCCGCCGTGGCCGTGGTGCGCGCGAGCCGGTTCGCGGGGAGCTGGAGGACGGCGATGCCGACGGACCCGATGACCACCACGGCGCCGCTGAGCGACAGCGGCAGCCGCGTGTCGTGGGAGATCCAGATCGGCAGCCCGGTGGACAGCATGGCCCAGCAGAGCGACAGCACGGACGAGGCCGCCATGACGCTGACGTACGGGCGGTCGGCCAGGGCGAGGCGCGCGCTCGGCCTCCTGGACAGGGCACTGCGGCCCGGCGAGGGCACCGCGGCGGTCAGCACGGCCAGGAGCACGAAGCTCACGGCGTTGCCGGCGATCGCGACCAGATACACCGAGGGCCGGTCGGCGGACAGCACCAGCGCGCCCAGGCCGGCCCCGGCGGCGTACCCGACGTGCTGGATCACCCGCTGGCGGCCGAGCGCCGACATCCGCTCCGTGTCGTCGGTGACGAGCGCCGTCACGAGCGCCGTCCGCACCGCCGTACCGCCGTTGGTGAAGGCCGAGAACGCCACCGTCACGGCCGTGAACGTCCACGGGTCGCGGGCGAGGAGGTAACCGGCCATCGCCGCCGCGCGGATCGCGGTGACGGTGACGAGGACGCCGCGCGGGCCGAGCCGGTCGCCGAGCGCCCCGAGGGGTACGGCGGCGGCCATCCCGCACGCCCCGCCCGCCGCCATGCCGATCCCGACGACGGCGGGGGACAGGTGCACGACGCGCGTGAAGTACACGGCCCAGATGGTGAACCACAGGCCGTCGCCGAGCGCGGAGATCCCGCGCCCCCACAGCAGGAGCCGCAGGCCGCCACGGGCCGGGGCGGTGACACGGGGAGCGTGCGCCGTGACCATGGACAACCACCTTTCACGACATCGTTGAACGTGAACGTAGCGGTCGAGGCGGCCATCGCGCAAACACCCTTCAGGGCTTCATGTAAGGTGAAAGCCGCATCGGGAGGTGTACATGCCGGGATGGATCGACCCGGACAACCGGGTCCTGTCATCGGTCACCGCGCTCGCGCGCGAGCTGGCCGACCCGATACGCCTCAGCGCGCTCCAGCTCCTCGCCGCCGAGGGCCCGCACACCATGAGCCAGCTCGCGGACGCCCTCGGCGTGACGGCGCCGCGCCTCGGCAACCACCTCGCCCGGCTGCGTACGGCCGGCCTCGTCACCGTCGAGCACACCGGCCGCCACGCCGTCTACCGGGTGGGTCGCGGCGGCGTCGGCGAGGTGCTGGCGGCGCTGTCGCGGTACGCCGACGCCGACGACGGCGACCTGCGCGCCGGCCGGCCGGTGGCCGCCGCCGACATCGCGCACACCTGCTACGACCACGCGGCGGGACTGCTCGGCGTCGCCGTCTTCGCCACCCTCGTCGAGCGGGACGCCCTGAGGCCACCGGACGGGCACGGTGACGAGCTGGTCCTGGGCGCCGACCCGTCGCCGCTCGCCGGCCTGGGCGTCGATCTGGATTCGGTACGCCCCGGCCGCCGGAAGCTCGCCACCGCCTGCCTCGACAAGGTCCACCGGCTGCCCCACTTGGGCGGCGTCCTGGGCAAGGAGGTCCTGGACGCGCTCACCGGCCGCGGCCTCGTCGAGCCCGACGGCGACGGCGCGCGCGGGCTCACGGTGACGGCCGCCGGCCGCGCCGCGCTGCCGGGGCTGCTGCCCGGCTTCCGCGCGGACGGCTGAAATGTGTGGGCAACGTCACACTCCGTAGTTAGCCCAGCTAAGCTGGGGTCTGTTACCGTGAAATCGGAGTAGATATGTCCGATTCACGCATGGTCGCCGAGCGCTTCAACCGGCAGATTCGCGACGTGGTGCTGATGCTCCGCCGCGCGAGTGCCGGGCAGTGCGTGACGACGCAGCAGATCACCGTTCTGGGCTCGCTGGAACGCGGCTCGCGCCGCATGACCGACCTCGCCGCCGAACACGGCGTACGCCTGCCGACGATGACACGGCAGATCGGCCGGCTCGCCCGCGACGGGTTCGTCTCACGCGGCTACGACCCCGCCGACGCGCGAGTGGTCACCGTCGAGCTCACACCCGTGGGCCGCCGGATGCTCGCCATCGGCCGTGAGCAGAGAATCGCGTTCCTCACCGGCCGGATGGACACGCTGAGCGACGCGGAACGCGAGGCCATCGAGGCCGCTCTGCCCGCCCTGGAGAAGCTCTTCGCCGGGTCCTGAGGACGCCCGTCACCCCCCGGATCGGGGTGACGGACGTAACAAATGTTTCTGACATGTTTCAGTCAGCTCACGTAAAGCCTATGTTGGCTGTGGAATACATATATCTCGGGAGGACACCTGTGTGTGGCATCACCGGCTGGGTGGATTACGAGCGCGACCTTACGAGGGAGGGTGCCACGGCACTCGCCATGACACGGACGATGGCGCTCCGCGGTCCGGATGACGAGGGTGTGTGGTCCGACACCCACGTCGTACTCGGGCACCGGCGGCTGGCCGTCATCGACGTCGACGGCGGCAGGCAGCCCATGAGCGACGGCCCCGCGACCATGGTCTACAGCGGGGAGACCTACAACTTCCGCGAGCTGCGCAGCACGCTGGAGTCGTACGGCCACCGCTTCCGCACCCGCAGCGACACCGAGGTCGTCCTCCAGGCGTACCTCCGGTGGGGCGCCGACCTCGCCGAGCGTCTCAACGGCATGTTCGCGTTCGCGATCTGGGACACCCGTACCGAGGAACTCCTGCTCGTCCGCGACCGCATGGGCATCAAGCCGCTCTACTACGCGCCGACCCCGCACGGGGTGCTGTTCGGCTCCGAACCCAAGGCGATCCTCGCGAACCCGATGTTCGACGCCCGCGTCGACGACGAGGGCATGTTCGAGCTGATCACCAACGCCAAGACGCCCGGCCACGCCATCTTCAACGGCATGTACGAGGTCGAGCCCGGCCACGTCGTACGCGTCTCGCGCCAGGGCATCAGCGACCACCGCTACTGGGCGCTGACCGCGCAGGAGCACACCGACGACGTGCCCACCACGGTGCGCCACGTGCGTGAGCTGCTCGACGACATCGTCGAGCGCCAGCTCATCTCCGACGTCCCGCTGTGCACGCTGCTGTCCGGCGGGCTCGACTCCAGCGCGCTCACCGCCCTGGCCGACCGTGCCCTCGGCGTCGACTCCGTACGGTCCTTCGCGGTCGACTTCACCGACGAGACCGGCGGGTTCACGCCCGACGACATGCGCGACACCGCCGACGGCCCGTACGTCCACGACGTCGCCAAGCACGTCGGCTCGAACCACACCGACGTCGTCCTGCGCAGCGACCAGCTCGCCTCACCGGAGATCATGGAGAGCGTCCTGCGCTCCCGCGACCTGCCCGGCATGGGCGACATGGACAGCTCGCTGTACCTGCTCTTCCAGGAGATCCGGCGCCACTCGACCGTCGCCCTGTCCGGAGAGTCCGCCGACGAGGTGTTCGGCGGCTACCGCTGGTTCCACGACCCGGCGGCGGTGGAGGCCGAAGCCTTCCCGTGGACCCGCGCCGCGCTCGGCAACGGGCGCGAGCTGTTCGACCGCGGCCTCGACCAGGGCTCCCAGGCGTACCTCGACCAGCGGTACCGCGAGGCGATCGCCGAGGTGCCGCACCTGCCGTCCGCCAGCCCGATGGAACGCCGCATGCGGGAGATCTGCTACCTGCACCTCACCCGCATGGTGCGCATGCTGCTGGACCGCAAGGACCGGCTGAGCATGGCCGTCGGCCTGGAGGTGCGCGTTCCGTTCTGTGACCACCGTCTCGTCGAGTACGTCTTCAACACGCCCTGGTCGCACAAGACCTACGACGGGCGTGAGAAGAGCCTGCTGCGCGGCGCCGTCGCGGACACGCTTCCCGAGTCGGTGGTGAAGCGCCGCAAGAGCCCGTACCCGGCGACGCAGAACCCGAGCTACGAGCTGGCCGTACGCGAGAACCTCGAGGCCATCGTCGGCGACTCGTCCTCGCCGGTACGCCCGTACCTCGACCTGAAGGCCGTACGCGTGGCGCTGGACAAGCCCATGGGCAACGCCAGCCTCCAGCAGAACCGCATCGGCCTGGAGCGCGCGGTCGCGCTCGACGGCTGGCTGCGGACCTACCGGCCCGCGCACGTCTGACCGGCACCGACCCGCCGCCGTGACCGGGCGTACCGGTCACGGCGGCGGTTCAGTTACCGCTCTTGAGCTTGGCGATGCGGTTCTCGTACATGCGCAGGAAGTCCGCGCGTGCGCGGTGACCGCGCTCGTAGTCGCGCAGCTCGCCGACCTGCTTGGCGTCCAGGTTGCGCAGCCGCGCGCGTACGGACGCCAGCGTCGCGTCGTCGTAACCCGACACCGGCAGGTCCTTCTCGGTCTTCGCCGTGGCCTTGGCCGGCTTCGGCGCGGCCTTGGATGCGGCGGGCTTGGACGCGGCGGGCTTCGGAGCCGAAGCCTTCGAGGCGGCGGGCTTGGTGGCCGCGGGCTTCGAAGCGGCCGGCTTCGGGGTCGCGGGCTTGGCCGCCGAGGCGGCGGCAGGCTTGGACGCCGTCGCGGGCTTCGCCTTCGATTCGGCGGCGGGCTTCGCCTTCGGCTCGGTGGCGGGCTTGGACGCCGTCGCCTTCGGCGCCGCGGGCTTGGAGGCGGCGGGCTTGGGGGCCGGCTTCGAGGCCGCCGGCTTCGCGGCGGCCGGCTTGGACGCCGCCGGCTTGGACGCTGCCGGCTTGGACGCCGCCGGCTTGGACGCCGCGGGCTTGGGCGTCGCCGGCTTGGCGGCGGGCTTCGGGGTCGCGGGCTTGGCGGCCGGCTTGCCGATGGAGATCTCCGAGTCCGTCTCCGTGCGCGTACGCGGCTTCGCGGCGGCCTGGCCGTTGCCCGGCGCGCGGCCGGCGACCTTGCCGACGACGTTCTCGGTGAGGTTCTCGGCGTCGTCCCGCAGGCGGCCCAGCACCGGCGCGATGCCGGTGTCGCGTGCCTCCTTGTAGTCCTTACGCACGCGGTCGGTGAGCATGAGCGCCCGCCCGACGCCCATCACCGCCAGCCGGGCGGCGTAGATCGGGAGCTCGCTGACGGTGTCCTTCACTTGGTCTTTCAGGCGGCGTGGCGATCGTGTCATCGTTGTTCCAGCTCCCTCCAGCCCGATGAATATGGACTGGTCGGTACCATGCGGTTCTTGTCATTCAACACTCTGCCCAACGGTGCCCGGGTGCTCACACGCCGTCGCCGGGTTTCGCCACTGCGACGAAGGCCGCCGGATCACACCTAACATGGGGCGTATGACTCGTCGCGTTCTTCTGGCCAAGCCGCGTGGCTACTGCGCGGGCGTCGATCGTGCCGTGCAAACGGTTGAGCTGGCACTTGAGCGCTATGGCGCGCCAATCTACGTCCGTAAGCAGATCGTGCACAACGTTCACGTGGTCAAGACACTCGAGGAACAGGGCGCCGTCTTCGTCGAGGAGACCGAGGAGGTGCCGCAGGGCGCCATCGTCGTCTTCTCCGCGCACGGGGTCGCCCCGGTCGTGCACGACGAGGCCGCCGGCCTCAGCCTCCGTACCATCGACGCCACGTGTCCGCTGGTCACGAAGGTGCACAAGGAAGCCAAGCGTTTCGCGAACAGCGACTACGACATCCTTCTCATCGGCCACGAGGGCCACGAGGAGGTCATCGGCACGAGCGGTGAGGCCCCCGAGCACGTCCAGCTCGTGGACGGTCCCGCCGATGTGGCCAACGTCACGGTCCGTGACCCGGAGAAGGTCGTCTGGCTGTCGCAGACCACGCTGTCGGTCGACGAGACCACGGCGACGGTCGACGCCCTCCGCGTGCGCTTCCCGAATCTCCTCGACCCCCCGTCCGACGACATCTGCTACGCCACGCAGAACCGCCAGGTCGCCGTCAAGGAGATCGCGGCCGAGGCGCAGCTCGTCATCGTCGTCGGCTCGGAGAACTCCTCCAACTCCAAGCGCCTCGTCGAGGTCGCCAAGAACCACGGCGCCGACGCGTCCTACCTCGTCGACTACGCCGAGCACATGGATCCCGCCTGGCTCGACGGCGTCACCACGGTCGGCGTGACCAGCGGCGCCTCGGTGCCCGAGGAGCTGGTCGACGGCGTCCTCGCGCGGCTCGCGGAGTTCGGCTTCGACACCGTCGAAGAGGTCGAGTCGGTGCGTGAGCGCATGGTCTTCGCGCTGCCCCACGAGCTGCGCCGCGACCTGCGCGCCGCCGAGTAAGAGGTAGCTCAGTCGTCCGTCTCGGGCTTGGCGTGCGCTCCGCCGCCGGGCCCGGGGGTCTCGTCCCACCGGACCGGGTCGTCGTCCTCGTCCTTGCGGCCTAGCAGCGACCCGCGCCCGCGGAACGGATGGTCGGCCGCGACGCGCGCGCTCAGCTCGCGCAGGGCCGTGGGCAGGCCGCGCGGCACCGCGATGAGCACCACGAGCACCGCGCCGACGAACAGCCACGGCATGCTCGCGGTCAGCGTCGTGATGACCGTGAGGGTGACGCTGACCAGGAACGACTTCTCGCCGAGCGACCCGGTCACCGCTGAGAGCACGGTGACGAGGAAGAAGATCAGTGGCGGGCTGACGACCAGCGTGAGCAGGTCCGTACGGCGGATCGTGAACACCGCCAGCAGACAGCCCGCGACGAAGAGGAACCCCTGGGCGCCGTGCAGCCCGAACAGGCCGCCGCAGATCGCGCCGAGCAGCGTGAAGGCGAAGACGACGACGACGCCACCGCGGCCGGTGAGCGTCACGCCCGAACCGGCCGGCTGATGCCGGGTCGTCTCTCCTGCCGGAGAAGAAGCCGTCTGCGGGCCCCCACGCGTGTCCGTTGCCACCAGCCGTCCCGAAGTTGAGCGTGCTTGACCGTACGGTAACCCGACACGGGCCGCCACGTCTTGCGACACGGCGTTACGGGAGCAGGCGGATCTGGCGGCTCTCGTCGGCGTCGTCGGCGAGCTCGGCGGCCGACAGCGACCGCGCCGGCTCCTCGACCTGCTTGGGCGCCTCCAGGTCCGCGTCGGTGACGCCGAGCTCGTTCAGCTTGCGCGCGGTGACGAGGACGCGGCTCTCCAGCGAGCCGACCGTACGGTTGTAGGAGACGACCGCGTTCGTGAGCGACTTGCCGAGCTGGTCGACGTGCCGGCCGAGGGTGCCGAGCCGTTCGTACAGGTCACGGCCCAGGTCGAAGACGGCGCGGGTGTTCGCCGACAGTGCCTCCTGCTGCCACGCGTAGTGCGCCGTGCGCAGCATCGTGATGAGCGTCGTCGGCGTCGCGATGTGCACGCGGCGGCGCATCGCGTGTTCGAGGAGGCCGGGGTCGCGGTCCAGCGCGGGCGCCAGGAACGCCTCGCCCGGCACGAACAGCACGACGAACTCCGGCGACGGCTTGAACGACTGCCAGTACGACTTGGCGGCGAGCCGGTCGACGTGGTCGCGCAGGTGACGCGCGTGCGCGTCCAGCCGCGTCTTCCACACGTCCGGCTCCTCGGTGCCCGCCGCCTCCAGGTACGCCGCGAGCGACACCTTGGAGTCGACGATGATGTTCTTGCCGCCAGCGAGGCGTACGACCAGGTCGGGACGGAGCCCGTCATCGGCCCGCGCCTGCTCGTCGAAGTCGCAGTGCCGGGTCATCCCGGAGATCTCCACGACCCGCCGAAGCTGTAGCTCACCCCAACGCCCGCGCGCCTCCGGCCGCTGCAGCGCGCGTACGAGCGTGTGCGTCTCGGCGCGTAGCTGGTCGGAGCTCTGCCGGACGAACTCCACCTGCTTGGCGAGCATCGCGTGCGACTCACGCCGTCCGGTCTCCACCTCGCGAAGCTGCTCCTCGACCTTGTTGAGCGTGTCCTTGATGGGCGCGATGCGCCGGTCCAGCTCACCGGCCGCCTCGGCGTTCGCCGTCGCCAGCCGCGTACCGGCCAGCTCCAGGAACCGCTGGTTGCTGGCGTCGAGGGCCTGCGCGGACAGCGCCTGGAACCGCTCCGACAGCCGGTCCTCCACGTACGCGAGCTTCTCCTCGGCCGCCTTCGCGCGCGCCGTGACCGTCGCCGTACGCCCGCGCGCCCACGCCACCCCCACGACGACACCGAGGACGAGACCGATCAGCAGGCCGGTGAGAAGGCTCATCCCCGCATCGTGACAAAGCGACCGCGCAAAGTCGGCGCGACGCGCGGGGGAGGTGGCGTGTGGGTGCGAGCCGCATGCGCCGAGGGCCTCGTTCGGGCAACTAGGGCCTGTCTCGAAGCCCCGCTGTCCTACTGCGCGGTGCCCAGCCGGCGCCTCGCCGCGTTGTCGTCGGTCGCCGGCCAACACCAGGCCGACTCCCTCCTCCGCCTTGCGAGCCACCAGCTGGACACCGCTCGCTACGGACGGGGACTTCGAGACAGGCCCTAGACTCGACGTCCGTGAGCTTGTCCATCGGAATCGTCGGGCTTCCCAATGTCGGCAAGTCGACGCTGTTCAACGCGCTGACCAAGAACACCGCTCTCGCGGCGAACTACCCGTTCGCCACGATCGAGCCCAACGTCGGCGTGGTGGGGGTGCCGGACCCGCGCCTGAACGATCTCGCCGAGCTGTACGACTCGGCCAAGACCGTCGCCGCGACGATGCAGTTCGTCGACATCGCGGGCATCGTCAAGGGAGCCTCGGAGGGGCAGGGGCTGGGCAACCAGTTCCTCGCCAACATCCGCGAGACCGACGCGATCTGCCAGGTCATCCGCGTGTTCGACGACCCGGACGTCACCCACGTCGACGGCGACGTCGCGCCGCTGCGCGACATCGAGACCATCAACACCGAGCTGATCCTCGCCGACCTCCAGACCCTGGAGAAGGCCGTGCCGCGCCTCGAGAAGGAGACGCGGACCACGAAGGACAAGGAGAAGCTCGCGGTCCTCGACGCGGCGCGCGAGGCGCAGAAGGTGCTCAACGACGGCACCACGCTGTTCGCCTCGCGCCTGAACCTCGACACCCTCCGCGAGCTGCACCTCCTGACCGCCAAGCCGTTCCTGTACGTCTTCAACGTCGACGAGGACGAGCTGACGGACGACGCGCTGCGTACGCGCCTGCAGGGCCTGGTCGCGCCCGCCGAGGCGATCTTCCTGGACGCCAAGATCGAGTCGGAGCTGATCGAGCTTCCCGACGACGAGGCGCTGGAGCTGCTGCAGTCGACCGGCCAGGACGAGCCGGGCCTGCTCCAGCTCGTACGTGTGGGGTTCGACACGCTCGGCCTGCAGACGTTCCTGACCGCCGGGCCCAAGGAGGCCCGCGCCTGGACGATCCGGAAGGGCGCCACCGCGCCCGAGGCGGCCGGTGTGATCCACACCGACTTCCAAAAAGGGTTCATCAAGGCCGAGATCGTGTCGTATCAGGACCTTGTCACGGAGCGTTCCGTTCCCGCTGCTCGCGCGGTCGGCAAGGCTCGTATGGAGGGCAAAGAGTACGTCATGCGGGACGGCGATGTGGTCGAGTTCCGCTTCAACGTGTAGAGGGAGAGCAGAACCTCACGTTGCGGTAATCCCACGCGGTCAGAGACTTTTCCACAACCGCGCGGCGGGGCTGTGCATCGCCGCTCGACACTGGAACAATTGACCGCCGTGGTTAAGGTGGTAAATCGAACACTGATACTTGGATAAGACGGCGCGCCGATCCGGGGGGCAGGCGCAAGCGGAGGGACGATGGCTCGCAGGTCCTCCGGCGTTGTAGACGCCGGCACGCCCGGTTACCAACCGGGCGGTTTCGCGTCCGCCGACCCGTGGGAGGAACCCTCGGGCAAGAAGGCGCGGCGCGGCAAGGGCGGCCGGGGCTCCGGCGGTGGCGGCGGGCGCCGTGACCGCGGCGGCCGCGGTGGTTCCGGAGGCCGGTGGATGATCTACGTCGGCCGCGCCGTCCTCTGGGCCGTCCTCCTCGTCATCCTGGTGAACGGCATCCGTGCGCCGTTCGAGCGTTTCACCACCAAGCAGTCCGGCACCACGACGTCGGACAGCCCCAGCAAACCGCAGTTTCCGCAGGCGGCGGCATCGTCGTACGCGCTCTCTTTCGTGAACGTCTATTTGAATTACGATCCGTCGCAGGCCAGTGCGGCCGACCGGCAGAAGCAGCTCGGGCAATTCCTCTCCCCGAGCATCGACGCGCAGCTCGGCTGGGACGGCACCGGTAAGTCGGTGTTGCGTTCCGCGCAGGTCGCTTCGGTCCGCGCCCAGGACGTCAGCCACGCGATCGTCACACTTCTCGTCCAGGCCAACGGCCGTTTGTTCGAGCTGGCCGTCCCGGTCTACGCCAAGGACGGCGCGCTGGCGATTTCCGGACGGCCCGCCATGCTGCCCGCACCGCCGCGCGCGGCCGTGCCGGCGGCCAATGAGGACCGCGACTCCGCGCTCGAAACCGAGCTGCAGCAGCCCCTCACGGGCTTCTTCAAGGCCTACGCCCAGGGCGATACGGCCGCGCTGCACTACTACTCCGACCCGCCCGTCACCGGGCTGGGCGGCGCGGTGGGCTTCAGCCAGCTCAAGGAGATCATCGCGCCGAACGGCGCCGCCGGCTCCCGCACGGTGAACGCGACCGTGGTCTGGCAGGTCACGCCAGCTCAGAGCAAGACCACGGGCGGCACGCTCGAGCAGACCTACCAGGTCACGATGCTCAAGAAAGACAACAATTGGTACGTCAAGGACATTCAGGGATCGACGCTTCCCGCTGGGCAGTGAGGTGCCGGTCGATACCACCTGAACGCTACAATTCAGTCTCCGAGCGAGGAAGGCTAGGGCGATGATTCAGCATATGTTGGCCGTGCTGCCACACCACGTGGAAGCCGCGCCCGCCGACGGCCTGAACACGGACGATCTCGCGAAATGGTTGCGGCAGATCTTCGGGCCGCTGTTCCTGGTCATTGTGTCGATCGTTGCGATTTTCTTTCTGTTCACCAGAGAGATCACGCGATTTGTTCAGTTTATTATTCTTGCCATCGGAATCGGCGTCATCTTCTACGTGCCGAACATCATTGAGACCACGGCCAAGGCTATAGCCAAGGCGCTTGGGGTGAGCATAACCTGATCAAAGCAGGGTGCCGTGCTGGTCTGAATATGGCCGGTCTCAGTTAGGGGAGTGGGGACCGCGTGGATCTGCCCACGTACACCAATATCTGGCGCATCGAAAAGCGGCTGTACAAGCTTTATGATCTCAGGCTGCCGATGCCGCTGCCATTGGTGCAGATCGGTGTTTTCGTCGGCATCTTCCTACCCTGGATCATCCTGCTCCAAGTCGCCCGGGTTCCGTTTCACGCGCCATGGCACGTCGTGTACATCGTGCCGCCAGGTGTCCTCACGTGGCTCGCCACCCGCCCCGTCATCGAGGGCAAGCGCCTCACCGAGCTGATGATCTCCCAGGTCCGCTACCTCACCGAGGCGCGCACCTGGGCAAGGCTGACTCCGATCCACGAGCCCGACGAGGTCGCCATCGTCGGCCGAGTCTGGCGCCGCCACCGCGCCCCGTCCGGCCGCATCCACGCCGCCCGCCAGCCGGCCCCCACTCAGAACGGCGCCCCCCCGCTACACGCTCAGGCCGCCGACCCCACACGTTCACACGCCCAGACGGCCGAACCCGGCCGCTCGGCCGCTGCGGCCGCTGAACTCGGCCGCTCGGCCGCTCCGGCTGCTGAGCTCGGTCGTTCGTCCGCTCCGGCCGCTGAATTCGGACGTTCGGCCGCCCAGGCCGCGCGTACTGCCGCCCAGACCGCTCAGCCCGGACGTCCGGGCGCCCAATCCGCACTCTCGGCCGCCGACCCCGGTCGTTCGGCCGCCGAGGCGGGTCGTTCGGCCGCCCCGTCCGCCGACCCCGGGCGTCCGCCCACCGAGACCGCGCGTCCGGCTGCCCAGCCCGCCGAGCCCGGACGTCCGGCCGCCCAATCCGCGCGTCCGGCCGCTCGAACCCGCCCGCGCCCCGAAATGGGCCCCCCACCGCCCGGACCCGACCCGCGAGGACCCGAGGCGCCGCTCCGAGGCGGCCCGCACCGCCGAAGAGCCCATCCGCTCCCCGGAACGCACCCGAGCCGAGTCCCACCCAGGCCAGCCGGGCACACCCGGCCGAGCCCGCCAACGCCCAGAACCCTCACGCCGCCCCTCGGAAGCCGCCCGAACCACCGAGCAGGAAGTCCAGCCCCCCTCACCGGAGACCTCCCGCCGCCCCGCGGCCTCCCACGGCACCGAGAGCCCCCCGTCACGCCCCGGAGCCGAACCCCCCACAAGGCGCCCCACCCCACCCCCGATCCCACCCCGCACCCCACGCCCGAGCCTCCTCCCGACCCCGTTCGACGGCACCCCGGTAGTCCCCCCGCCGACGGGCAAAGACGCCGCAACCCCATGGCCGCCCACATCCCGCCGCACGCCGGAGTCGCAGGACCGCGCGGAGGGCACCGAAAACCACCCGTCGCCCCCGGCGAGCCCATGGCCGTCGGCTTCAGGCCCCACGCCTCCGCGGCAGCCGGGCGCGTCGGAGCCCCAGGACCACGTCGAGGAAACGGAGCGTCGGACGTCCGAGGCTGCGAGCCCATGGCCGCCCGCTTCCGGCTCCCGGCCTGAGCGCAAGCCCGGCACGTCCGAATCGCAGCCGGCGGACCCCGGCCTGCCGGGCTTGGGGGAGGGGGCCCGGTCCGAGTCGGCTACTCCTTGGCCGCCCGCTTCGGCGGCCTCCAAGCCGGGCCCGGCCGAGGCGGAGGCTTCCGAGAGCGCCGTGGCGGGGTCGTCCGAGACGGAGTCCGAGCCTGAGCGCGTCTGGCCGTCCGAGAGCACCGGCCGTACGGAGCGGGTCTGGCCGTCCGACACTCCCGGGCAGGCCGAGTCCCGGCCTTCGAAGCACGACGAGCCGGGAGGCCCCGGACAGGCCCCGTACGCCGAGACGTCCCGCCCGGAGTCGGCACCTGGCCGGACGGCACCCGAGACGGTTCGCGGCTATCCCGCCGAACCGCGCGCGGACGACCCCGAGCGCCCGCAGGCGAACCCGGGTACGCCCAGCCGCCCGCAGCGGCGGAACACCTCACACGAACCAGAGATCTCCGTCCCACCCTCCTGGTCCACACCGGTACCGGCCGAGGACACGCCGAGGTCCACGGAGCCGACCCGCCCACCGGCCGACCAGGGCCGCCACGCCGCACCACAGCGCGGACAAGACCCGGCGGCGCCGCTTCCCCGAGATGGGGAACAGACCCCACCCGTCTCCACCACGCCCGGCCTTCCGGCCGGAGAACAGGACCCGCGACGGGCCGCGTCCGCGAGCGGCGAGGAGCCCGTGGCTCCCGCCTCGGCGGGTGCCGCAGGCACGTCCGGTGCCGTCAGCGATGAGCGTGAGCTGGAGCGTCCTGCCGCGTCGCGGTCCGCGGGGGAGGAACGTGAGCTGGAGCGTCCTGCCGCGTCGCGTTCCGCCGAGGAGGATCGGGCTTCGGCCGGGGCCTCGGGTGAGCGTGCCGCCGATGCTGAGGGCCTCGACCAGAGTGCTCACGAAGAGGCGCGGGACGACACTGCCGGGCTCGAATCCCAGCGGCCTGGCGGTTCCACCCCCGTACGGACGCCGGAGTCTGAGCGGCACGGTGGCTCCGCGCCGTCGTCCGGCTCGGAGCGGCCGGACGCCGCTGCCCGGTCCGAGCGGTCCGGTACGCCGGTGACGGAGCGCGGCGGGGCTGACGTTCCGTTCGCGCCGGTCATTCCGTTGCCGACCGGGCGGCACGCCAAGCCCGGCGCGTCCCCCGCCCCCGCGCGGCCGGACGTACCGGCGGCGGACGCCGGTGACGCCGCGGCGCCGGGTGAGCGTACGCCCGAGCGGACCGCGGAGGAGCGGGCCATCGAGGCCGCTCGTACCGACCAGATCGTGTGGCCGTCGCAGCCGCCGCGTACGGACGTCGGTGGGCCGGCGCCGCGTGGTGCGCCGCCCGGGCCGTTCGGGCGTTCCGGGGGGCAGGCGCGTAGCCGGTCGCACGGTGACGAGGCGGCCGGGGCTCGTGAGACGCAGCCGTCGCCCGTGCAGAAGCCGTCCGAGCCGGTCGCGCCGCACAAGCCCGTCACGCCTCCGCCCGTCGTGCCGCCGCGGGCGCCTTCGCCGCGTCGTACGCCGTCGCAGGTTCCGCTGCCGCCGGCGGCGCGGCAGGCACCGCCCGCGCGTCCTGGCACGCCGCCCGGACGCGGCGAGCGACAGGGCTGGACCGACCCGGCGGTGACGCCGCCCGAGTCGCCGGCACGTGACGTACGGTCCGGGCCCGCGTCGCCCGTACGGCCCGGGCCCATCAACCCGCCCCACGAGCAGGAGGGGCGCGAAGAGGAGGGGCGCGGGTTCCGGCGGCTCTTCTCCGGCGGTGGCCAGGGTGACGGCGACTACGAGGAGCGCGTGCGTACGGCGTTCGAGGGCGCTCGCCGGGTCGTCGTGCTCGGCTGCACCGGTGGCGCCGGGCAGACGGTGACCGGGCTCATGCTCGGCCACACGTTCGCGCAGCACCGCGGTGACCGGATCGTCGCGGTCGACGTCAACCCCGGGCCCGGGGCCATGGCGCGGCGCACGCGTACTGAGACGCGCGAGACGCTGACCTCGCTGATCACGCACGCCGAGCAGGTCACCGGCTACCAGATGATGCGCCGGTACACCTCGGTCTCCAAGTCCGGTCTGGAAGTGGTCGCGGCGGGCAAGAACCCGGTGCAGGCGCTCGACGACCGTGACTACGCGCTCGCGATGCGCACGCTCGACCGGTTCTACTCCGTCACGCTGCTGGACGCCGCCGCCGCGGTGGTCGCGCGGGTGCTGCCGTACGCCGACCAGATCGTGCTGGTCGCCCCGGCGAGCTCCGACGCGCCGCGCGCGGTCGCGATGACGTTCGAGTGGCTCGACGGCCACGGGTACGAGGACCTGCGGTCGAAGGCCGTGACTGTGATCAACGGTGTGAGCCGGCGCAGTATGGACGACGTGGAGCAGGCCGAGTCGGTCGCGCGCGGCCGGTGCCGCGCGCTCGTCCGTATTCCGTGGGACGACCATCTCAGTCTCGACCGGGCGCCACGTAATGAGCTGCGCACACTGCGCGCACCTACCCGTAAGGCCTACATTGCGCTCGGTGGCGTCGTCGCCGGCGGGCTCGTCCAGATCCCCGAACGCTACCCACGGCAGGAGGCCTCGCGATGAGACCGGCCCGGTGTGGAGAGCGGAGAGGAGGGCCGGCGTATGAGGTGGTCCGCGGAGCGCGTGAGGAGTGGAGAGGGACTCGATGAGCAAGGCGTCCAAGGCTCGGAGCAGGCTGGCCGTCCGTTACTTCGACGACCGGATCCTCCTCACTGACAACGCGGCATGGGCCTACTTCCGGCTGCCCACGGTGTCGTACGAGTTCACCACGGGTGAGGAGCGCGAGGCCCTCGCGACCAACATCACGATCGCGCTCGCGGGTGTCCGCATGCAGGACGCCGAGATCCACCTGCGCATCTCGCACCGCACGTACCCGGCGGCCGACTGGGCGCTCGCGCTCGACGAGACCTCCGACCGCGGCCCCGGCTGGCGTGAGTACCTCGAGGAGATGTACGCCCACGTCTGGGCGAAGGACTTCTGGACCAAAGAGGTCTACCTCGGCGTACGCCTCGGGCCGCGCGGCGTTGGAGCGCAGCTGTCCGGTGGCGCGTTCCGGCAGCTCTTCGGGCTCTACAAGCGCAGCGAGGAAGCGCTCGGGCTGCACGACGACGCGATCCCCGAGAAGGAGGTCGCCCGCTGGACCGAGCAGGCCGAACGCCTCGGCCGCGCCCTGACCGGCAGCGCCCTGTACGCCCGGCACGCCACCTCCACCGACCTCGCCTGGCTGTTCCAGCACGCGGCGAGCGGCGCCCTCACCGACCCGCCGCCGTCGGCGACCCCGCGCCGTACCTGGGGCGCGGGCGAGATCGAGGCCCTCGTCGAGGGCTCGATCATCAACGGCCGGTCGAACCTCCGGATGGAGCGGCCGGACGGCGCGTCGTACGCCGCGTACCTGTCGTTCGCCCGGTTCCCGGACCTGATGCCGTTCCCCGACGGCGAGCCCTGGCTGCACTTCGCGGACGCGCTGCCGTTCCCCGTCGAGGTGTCGGCGCGGATGAAGCTCGTGCCGCCGGCCAAGGCCTCCAAGGACGTCCAGCGCAAGCTCGCGCACGCCCGCGACATGGACCAGCACATCAGGGAGGCCGGCGCCGAGGCGCCGATCGCGCTCGCCGAGCAGATCGACGCCGCGCGCATGCTCGAACACGGCATCACCAAGGAGCGCCTGCCGTTCGTGTACGGCTGGCACCGGCTGATCGTGTCGGCGCCGACCGAGGAGCTTCTCCAGCAGCGCGTGGACGCCGTCGTCGAGCACTACCGCGACCTCGGCATCGACATCGTCTGCTCGACCGGCGACCAGTTCTCGCTGTTCTGTGAGTCGCTGCCGGGCGACCGGATCCGCGTCAACGCGTACGCGCAGCGGCAGCCGCTGCGGACGATCGCCGGCGGCATGCCGACGGCAACGGTCGACCTGGGCGACCGTCTCGACGACACCTCGGCGGGCTGGGTCGGCCCGTACATCGGCGAGACGCTCGGCCGTGCCCGCTCGGTCGTGCACTTCGACCCGCTCGTGGCCGCCGCGCGCAACCGGCCGACCGCCGTGGCGATCACCGGCGAGCCCGGTGGCGGCAAGACGACGCTGGCGCTGCTGCTGATCTACCAGATGGCCCTGCGCGGCGTGACGATCGCGGCGATCGACCCGAAGGGCGACGCGGAGTCCCTGGTGGAGCTGTTGCGGCGGCGCGGTCGCCGCGCTCGCGTGCTGCCCCTGGGGTCCGCGGCGCCAGGCCTGCTCGACCCGTTCAGCTTCGGCGACGACCTCGCGGCCAAGAAGACCATGGCCACCGAGACGCTGCGGCTGCTGCTGCCGCGCATGTCCGAGGAGCGCGAGTCCGCGATGATCCAGGCGGTCGGCGCGGTCGCCAACCAGCCGCAGCCGTCGCTCGGCAAGGTCGTGGACTACCTCGACCGCTCCGACGACCCGGCGTCGAAGAACCTCGGCGCCGTGCTGCGGTCGATGTCGGAGATGCGCCTCGCCCGGCTGTGCTTCGACCCGTCCGGCGGCGAGCGGATCGACACGGCCGGCTGGACCACCGTGTTCACGCTCGGCGGCCTGACCCTGCCCGACGTCGCGATCTCGCGCGAGGACTACTCGTACGAGCAGCGCCTGTCGGTGGCGTTGATGTACCTCGTGTCGCAGTTCGCCCGAAGACTCATGCACGGCCTCGACCGCCACCTGCCCAAGGCGATCTTCCTGGACGAGGCGTGGGCGATCACGCAGACGCCGGAGGGCGCCAAGCTGGTCCCCGAGGTCTCCCGTATGGGCCGGTCGCGGAACACCGCGCTGATCCTGGTGTCGCAGAACGCCGGCGACCTGCTCAACGAACAGGTGACCAACTGCCTGTCGTCCGTGTACTCCTTCCGGTCGACCGAGCGCAACGAGGTCGGCAACGTGATGTCCCTGCTCGGCGTGGAGAACTCCGACGAGCACAAGGCCGTCCTGCGCAACCTGGGCAACGGGGAGTGCATCTTCCGCGACCTCGACGGGCGGGCCGGCCGCATCGGCGTCGACCTCGTCTCCGAGGAACTGCTGCGCTGGCTCGACACGAACCCGACGCGCTCCAAGCCCGGCGAGACCACAGACGGAGAGGTCCAGAACGCGCACGGTGAGAGTGCGTCACCACCTCGCCCACGCAACGCCCCCCACGACCCGGCGATCGAGGTCACCCAGGAGGTCCCCCGATGAGGGTGCCAGCCGTCCGCCGGCGACGTGTCGCGCAGGACAAACGGCCACGAGGGAAGCGCAGGTCGCTTCTCATTCTCATGTTGATGGCCGTGTTCGTGCTCAGCCCGATCGGTGTCGCGAGCGCGGCACCACCTCCGCTGCCGAACCCGAACGACGCGTGCGCGCCTGCGGATCACCCTTCGCCCGAGCAGTACGGCTCCGGCATCGACGGCATGGTGCAGCCGCCGGACTACCCGAGCAGCCAGCTGCAGAAGGCACCGCCGGACAAGGTCAGCTACTACGACCGCTACGGCACCTCCGGGCAGACCTGGTACGCGGTCGACATGGGCTGTTCGGACGCCATGGCGATGGTCGGCAACTCGGTCTCCAACGTGGTCTTCACGCTGGCCAAGGCGTTCGACCGTACGACGATCACCATTTACGAGGCGGCGGCGTCCGAGTCGCTGCTCGGGTGGCTGAAGAAGACCGTCGACGGCGTCATCCACGGGATGGGCAACACCTTCGGCGCCAAGTACTGGTCCTGGGTGGTCATCCTCGGCGCGCTCTGGCTCGCCTGGTGGGGGCTGATCCGGCGGCGGGCCAGCAAGGTCGCCGAGGGCACGATCTGGATGGTCATGGCCATGGTCGCTCTGGTCTGGCTGATCGGCAGACCGAGCGACTTCACGACTTTGGGGACGAAAGTCTCCGACGGGGCGACGGCGGCGTTCAACGCCGCGCTCCCGCAGAGCAACGCGAACGGTGCCGCCTGCCTGCCGGACGGCCCCACCGCTCAGCAGGCCGTGCAGCACGACTCGGTGACGAGCAACGCCAACGGCCTGTGGGTGACGCTGGTCTGCAAGCCGTGGCTGATGGGCGAGTTCGGCACCGACGACGCCAACAGCAAGATCGTCCAGGCGAACGCCGCGAAGCTGTTGTCCTCGCAGGCCGTCGACCTGAGCGAGACGTACAACGGCCAGAAGGTGGACGTCGACAAGAAGGCGAACGACTACAAGGCGGTCACCAAGGACATCAAGTCGAACTACCCGGGCGCCTATCCGCTCTTCCAAGGTAAGAACTGGACCTCGCGGCTCGCGGTCTCGTTCGGAGCGCTGCTGGCCGCCCTGGTCGCCGGGTTGCTCGTGCTGGTCATCGCCGTGATGTTGATGATCTTGAAGATCTCCTTCCTGCTGTTGCTCGTGGCGGGGCCGATCTTCCTGGGCATCGGCATCCATCCGGGGATCGGCCGGGTCATCGCGGTGCGCTGGTTCGAGTTGTTGTTGTCGACACTGCTGAAACAGGCGGCGCTCATCGGCGTGCTCGCCCTGCTGCTCTGGTGTTACGGCCTGGTCATGGCCGAGAGCCTGCCGTGGGGCCTGCAGATCCTGCTCATCTCGCTCGTCACGCTCGCGGCGTTCATCTACCGCAAACCGTTCCAGCACCTGTTCGCCGCGGTCGGGTACTCCGCCGTCGGCTCCCGGCGGAGCGAGGAACACCTCGAACAGGCCGTACGGGAGACCCGCAAGCGGAGCACGGCCGTCGCCACGGCGGCGGTACCGGGCACCGCGGGCTACCGCTTCGGCCGCTGGAGCGCCAAGCGGGAGACCACGCCGCTCACCGGTGCTCCGAGCCTGATGGTCGACGACTCACGCGACGGCGACCTGTCCGGGCGCGAGGGCGGCGGCTCCATGGCGGGCGTCGCCGGCGGCGACCGGCGCGGGCGCGCGTCACAGCTCGCGGCGAAGGCGGCCGGCACTCCTCGCGGAAGCGCCCCGCCGCTCAACCTCTCACCACGCGGTACGCAGGCTCCGTCCGGCGGACGCGTGAACGGCGGCCTGCTGGGCCCGCGCCCAACGGGCGCCGGCGGTTCGGCGCGACCGCCCGCGGGCGGTCCGCCGCCGCGCGAGGAACGCCGTCCTTCGTCCGGCGGGGGCGAGAGCACCCGCCCGCCGTCGGCACCGACCGGCCCGAGCTGGGGCGCGGGCGGCCGCAGCGCCGGCGGGCAGAGCGGCGGCGGCAGCCTTACTACGCCGCGGCGCCCCACCAGCGCGGGCGGCCGTGGCTGGTTCGGCGGCGGAGGTGACCGGGACGAGGCGGCCTCCGGAGGCGGACGCGGCTGGTTCGGCGGCGGCTCGCGCCGTGGCCAGGAAGAGGCCGCGCCGCAGCGGAAGACCTCCGGCGGGCGGCGCGACCCGGCCCAGGCGGCACAGCGACGGCAGGACGAAGGGTCCGGCGGCGGCTCGGGATCGAGTGGTGGCGGCAGCCGGCCTGCGCCTCCGCCGCTGTGGTCCGGCAAGTCCCGCGACGACGCTCCGGAGATGCCCTTCTGGCTGCGCCCGGTGAAGCCCGAGGACGACGGCGGGGAATGAGAGTTCGATGGATCTGACGGATCGCCAGCGCAAGCTCCTGTTCGCGGGGCTGGTCGTCGTGCTGGCCGCCGCCGGGGTGTTCCTCACCATCGGCGGCGGGGGCGACGGCCACGCGCGGGCGAAGCACACGGCGGCGGCGAGACCGTCGGCGCCCGCCGAGACGAGCGCCGCGCCGGTCGGCCCCACGCCGTCCCCGGGCACGTACGACCTGTACTCGATGCTGGGGCTGAGCCAGCAGGACTTCAGCAACGCGGCCGACGTGTCACGCCGCTTCGTCGTCGCGTACGGCACCTACCGTTTCGACGAGGACCCGAAGGTCTACGTCGGCCGGCTCCAGGGAGTGGCGACGTCCGACCTGGAGACGCAGCTCCAGCGCGACTCCTCGGCTCCGGGCCTGCTGTCACAGCGCACGCAGGACCAGGAGGTCTCCACCTCCGACGCTCACGTGGACTCCATCCGGAGCGTCGGCAAGGACCAGCTCATCTTCCTCACGACCGGGCAGCAGCACATCACCAAGGGAGGTAAGACGAGCGACTCCACCCAGCAGTACGCCGTCACGGTGACGAGGTCGGGCGGGAGCTGGGTGGTCTACGCGTTCCAGCCCGCAGATGTAGGTGATAAGTGAGAGGCGGGAGATGAAGCATCGCCGGCGGATCGGCGGCTTCGGGGGGCGGAACAATGGCCGTCGATTTATTTCACTGAACCATTTCGCGCGATCGGACCAGGGCGTCGCCCGTCTCCCGATCGTCATCGCCGGAGGAGCCGCGGCGCTCTTCTTCGTCAGCCTGCTGGCGATCCCGTTGTTCTTCGGCGCCAACCAGTTGTACCAGGGTGCGGGCGGCGGTGACTGCACCGACACGGCGGGGGCCGCGTCGCAGCCACAGCAGTCGAACGACGCCAACGCCATTCCCTCGAACTATCTCCAGTACTACAAGAAGGCCGGCCAGCAGTTCGGCCTGCCGTGGAACCTGCTGGCGGGCATCGGCAAAGTTGAGACCGACCACGGGCAGTCCACCGCCCCGGGCGTCCACAGCGGGGAGAACTTCGCCGGCGCCGGTGGCCCGATGCAGTTCCTCGCCGGCACCTGGAGCGGTTTCGGCGTCGACGGGAACGGTGACGGGAAGAAGGACCGCTACGACCCCGCCGACGCCATTCCGGGCGCCGCGCGGTACCTGAAGCACAGCGGCGCCCCGGACCGCACCCGCACCGCGATCTTCGCCTACAACCACTCGGTGCAGTACGTGAATCTCGTGCTCTCCTGGGCGAAGCGGTACGCCGGTGGCAGCTTCGACGTCGTGCAGGCCAACGGCCCGACCTGCGTGGACATGAACGGCGCTCCCGCCGCACCCAACGCGATCGTCGCCAAGGTCATCACGTACGCCCGGGCGCAGCTCGGCAAGCCGTACGTCTACGGCGCCGTGGGACCGAACAGCTTCGACTGCTCCGGCCTGACGAGCTCGGCGTACAAGTACGCCGGCGTCACGATCCCCCGCCTGTCCGACGCCCAGTACTGGTGGGGCGCCTCGGTGCCCCGGGGCCAGGAACAGCCCGGCGACCTCGTCTACTTCGAATATCTCCCCGGCCACAGCGGCCCCGGCCACGTCGGGATCGTCTACAACCCCCAGAAGGGCATCATGATCGTCGCACCGCACACGGGCGACGTCGTGAAGCTCCAGAACTACAAGACCTACCCGGGCGGAGCCGTCGGCTTCACCCGCCCGACCGCGCACAACGGGCACAACGGCCCGACCAAGAGGCTGTGACCGGGACGCCGCGCCGGGAGGCACCATCCGGCGCGGCGCTCGCGTACGCGCGGCATCCCACGGGCAGGTTCCCGCGTGTCAGCGGAGCGGAACCGCCGCGTCACTGGTGAAGTTGAGGCTCGGACCGACGACGGTACGTGAGAAGAGAGGCGGTGTGCCATGCCCGGCCTGGTGGTAGGCGCGGCGATCATTGTCGACGGACGGCTTCTGGCCGCCCAGCGTACGGAGCCGCCGGAGCTGGCCGGCGGGTGGGAGTTCCCGGGCGGCAAGGTCGAGCCCGGCGAGACCGACCACGAGGCGATCGTCCGCGAGTGCCGCGAGGAGCTCGGCATCGAGATCAGCGTGGGCTGCCGCGTGGGCGACGACTGGCCGCTGAACAACGGCTACTTCATGCACGTGTGGACGGCCGGCATCGTCGACGGAGAGCCGAAGGCCCTCGAACACTCCGAGCTGCGCTGGCTTGCCGAGGCCGAGCTCCTCGACGTCCCCTGGCTGCCGGCCGACCTGCGCGTGCTGGAGGCCGTACGTCCCCACCTGAAGGAGCCGAAATGATCGCTGCGTTCTCCGTCACCCCGCTCGGCGTCGGAGAGGCGGTGGGGGAGTACGTCGCCGACGCGGTGCGCGTCGTACGCGAGAGCGGGCTGCCGAACCGCACCGACGCGATGTTCACCAGCGTCGAGGGCGAGTGGGACGAGGTCATGGACGTCATCCGCCGCGCGGTCGCCGCGGTCGCCGCCCGAGCGCCGCGGGTCAGCGTGGTGATCAAGGCGGACGTGCGCGAGGGCGTCACCGACGGCCTCACCTCGAAGGTCGAGACGATCGAACGGCACCTCGGCGCGGAGTGACCGGCGCATGCGCCGCTCGGTCAAGCGGGACGTCCCGTTGAATGCTCCGGCAAGGATCGGGACGTCCCGCATACATTCTCAGACGCCGCCGGTCCCGATTCGGTTGCGCCACGGAACGTACATATTCCTGTTCATACCGGCACGACAGCCGTATTCGTCGTCCGAAGCGGCCCAGGCGGTCTTCTCCGACGACCGGGGGCCCTTGGGGAGCCAAGTAGAATGGCAGGCGCCGCGCGGATTCCGCGGCGACTCCCACACCACGAAGCGAGACCCGCACGCATGCCCATCGCCACTCGGGACGATCTCCGCAACGTCGCCATCGTCGCGCACGTCGATCACGGCAAGACGACGCTCGTCGACGCCATGCTCTGGCAGTCGGGCGCCTTCCGTGACAACCAGGACGTCGACGACCGGGTCATGGACTCGAACGACCTGGAGCGCGAGAAGGGCATCACGATTCTCGCGAAGAACACCGCCGTCCTGCACGGCGGCACCACGATCAACATCATCGACACCCCCGGTCACGCCGACTTCGGCGGTGAGGTCGAGCGCGGCCTGTCGATGGTCGACGGCGTGGTCCTGCTCGTGGACGCGTCGGAGGGGCCCCTCCCGCAGACCCGCTTCGTGCTCCGCAAGGCGCTCGGCGCCAAGCTCCCGGTGATCCTCGTCGTCAACAAGGTCGACCGGCCCGACGCGCGCATCTCCGAGGTCGTCGACGAGACGTACGAGCTGTTCCTCGACCTGGACGCCTCCGAGGAGCAGATCGACTTCCCCATCGTGTACGCCTCCGCGCGTGCGGGCCGCGCCAGCCTGGACAAGCCGGAGAACGGCGGCATGCCCGACAGCGAGGACCTCGAGCCGCTGTTCCAGGTGATCCGCGAGACCATCCCGGCGCCGTCGTACGACCCGGACACGCCGCTCCAGGCGCACGTCACCAACCTGGACGCCAGCTCCTACCTCGGCCGGATCGCGCTGTGCCGCGTGCACGCGGGCACGATCAAGAAGGGCCAGTCGGTCGCGTGGTGCAAGCACGACGGCACCATCGACCGCGTGAAGATCACCGAGCTGCTGATGACCGAGGCGCTGGAGCGCAAGCCGGCCGAGGAGGCCGGCCCCGGCGACATCATCGCGATCGCCGGCATCCCGGACATCATGATCGGTGACACGCTCGCCGACCCCGAGGACCCGCGCCCGCTGCCGTTCATCACGGTCGACGAGCCGGCCATCTCCATGACCCTCGGCACCAACACCGGCCCGCTGTCGGGCCGCGAGAAGGGCACCAAGGTCACCGCCCGGCTCGTCAAGGACCGGCTCGACCGCGAGCTCATCGGCAACGTCTCCATCCGCGTGCTGCCGACCGAGCGTCCCGACTCCTGGGAGGTCCAGGGCCGCGGCGAGCTCGCCCTGGCGATCCTTGTCGAGACCATGCGCCGCGAGGGCTACGAGCTGACGATCGGCAAGCCGCGCGTCGTCACGAAGGAGATCGACGGCAAGCGGCACGAGCCCGTCGAGCGCCTCACCGTCGACGCGCCCGAGGAGTACCTCGGCGTCCTCACCCAGCTGCTCGCCGTCCGCAAGGGCCGCATGGAGCAGATGACCAACCACGGCACCGGCTGGATCCGGATGGAGTTCCTGGTCCCGGCCCGCGGCCTGATCGGCTTCCGCACCGAGTTCCTCACCGAGACCCGCGGCACCGGCATCGCCCACCAGGTCTTCGAGGGCTACGAGCCGTGGTTCGGCGAGCTGCGCACCCGGCCGACCGGCTCCCTGGTCTCCGACCGGGCCGGCGCCGCCACCGCGTACGCCATGTTCAACCTGCAGGAGCGCGGCACGATGTTCGTCGCGCCGACCACCGAGGTGTACGAGGGCATGATCGTCGGCGAGAACTCCCGCGCCGACGACATGGACGTCAACATCACCAAGGAGAAGCAGAAGACCAACATGCGGTCCTCGACCGCCGAGGCCTTCGAGCGGCTCACCCCGCCGCGCGTGCTGAGCCTGGAAGCCGCGCTGGAGTTCGTCGCCGACGACGAGTGCGTCGAGCTCACCCCGGCCGCGATCCGGCTCCGCAAGGTCGTCCTCGACTCCAAGGAACGCGAGCGCACCCGCGCCCGCAGCAAGCGCGCCAGCCAGGCCTGAGCCGCCACGCCGCCGTGGGACACCCACGGCGGCCGGCGTACGTGCGGCCTGTGGGCCTTCCACGGGGTCAGGAGCGGGCGTTCGCTTCGCTCCTGAGGTCTGTCCTACGGGCCGCGACCGCCACCGGCAGCTCGGCGCGTCAGGCCGCGGCGATGGTCAGCGGTCGCGTTCGCGGCTGCGGGTACGGGGCTGCTGGCGGGTCCGTGGGCGCTGGACGACCGGTAGTTGCTTCTCGCCCTGTTCGATGCGCCAGCGGACGTCCGCGTGGATGCCGGCGGCGGTGAGGCGTTCGCGGGCCGCGTCGAAGGACGCGCACCACTGTTCCTCGCGCTCGACGTCCAGGCGTCGCTGTTCCTCGCCTTCGGCGGGTTCGGTTCTCAGCAACGCCATCCGGACCTGCCGCTCGTCCACGCGCACCTTGATGGCGTGCTGTGCCCACTCGCCGCGGGTGAGGAACGCCTCGCCGTCCTGGGCGGTCAGGGTCTCGAAGCCTTCACTCACCTCGTAGCCGAGGTCCTCGAAGGCCTCGCGGAGGGCGCCCGTCACGTAGCGGTGCTCGGCCTGCTTCTGGGCCGCGGCGACCAGGCGCAGGGCCTCGGCCCGCAGGTCCTCCTCGAACGCCCGCTCGCCGTCCGCGACCTCGCGGAGGCGTGCGCACACGGCGGCGGCCTCGGGGGAGGGCTCCAGCTCGCGCAGGAACCTCGTCGCGGCCGAGCGGTCCTCCCGGCGCCTGCGAGCCTGTTCGTTCGCCTCCTGGATGCGGATGCGGACCTCGGTGAGCAGGCTCTCGGCCTCGGCGTCGGTGGTGGCGTTCGTGGCGGCCTCCGCCGCCTCGGTGACGGCCTTCAGGTCGTCGTCCGTGGTGTCCGGCAGCAGGCGGGCGAGCACCCGGGCGATCGTCGCGGCCAGGGCAGGCGGCGCGGGCTGTGCCGGGCGCGCCTCGGCCGGGCGTACCTCGCCGGGCTCGGCCTCCAACGACGAGACGGCGGCGAAGATGCGGCCGGCGGCCGCGGCGGCGATGCCCGCGCCCAGCGACTCCTCCGCCACCGTCAGGGCGATGTCGGCCTCGGCGCACCACGCGACCAGCTCGTCCGCCGCGCGCCCGGCGGGCTCCAGCGGCGCGGGCAGCGCGACGTCGGCGTCGTGCCGTTCCGCGGAGGCCTTCAACGCGGCGATGCGGGCGTTGCGGTCGAGGACCTCGCCGACCGCCTGTTCGTGGTGCTCGACGTCCTGGAGGCGTGCCGCGCGGATCGCGGCGCGTTCCTCGGCGAACGAGGCGAGCGCGCCCGCGCCCGCCGCGGCGAGACCGGCCGTGCCGCCGAGCACTCTGATCAGGCCGAGGCTCGCGATGACCGCCGCGTCCAGCGCGATGTCGGCTTCGACGCCACTGCTCACGGTCGTCCTCCCACGGCGTGCTCCTTGGTCTTCTTGCGTTCCTGGCCCCAGCGCTGCAGGCGTACGCCGCTCGCCACGACGTGGATGAGCGGCACCATGACCAGCACCACGAGCCACAGCAGCCAGGCGATCGACAGCAGTGTCGCGGTGAGGATCAGAATGAGGAACAGCGGGACGATGCCGATCAGCAGCAGCACGCCGCACCCGCGCGGGCCCGTACGCCGTGCGGCGCCCGACACCTGGCGGGACGCGCCGGACAGCCCGCGGCCCGCGCCGCGCAGGAACCTCGACAGCGACATCCAGGGGCCGAGCGGAAGGTAGTCGCCGCCCTGGCGCGCCGCGACGACGGCCTCGCACGCGGCCTCGACGAGCCAGGCGATCACCGCCACGAAGAGCAGGAACGGCGTCGGGTCCGCCTTGGTGCCCGTCGCGCCGGTGGTCGAGCGTACGGCGGAGGAGTCCAGCAGGCGAGGTGCCAGCCAGCTTCCGCCGAGCCACAGGACGGCGAGCGGCAGCGTCCAGAGCAGCGCGCGCGTGATGGCCTGCCGGCGGCCGGAGAGGCGTTCCTTCTCGCGTTCGTCCCAGTGGCGCAGGCCTTCGGCGGCGCGCTGCTCGGCCTCGTACCGGTGCCGGACCGCGCCCTCGACCTCAAGGACCGCGTCCGGCGCCGCGCGTACGACGGCGAGCAGGCGCAGCGGGTCGTCGCCCGCCTGGTCGTGCAGCCAGCCGAACCAGGCCACCGGCTCGCGTACGGACTCGCGGCACCGGTCCGCCGCCGACCGCAGCGCGTCCTTGGTCTCGCGCGGGCGCCCGGCGAGCGCGAGCAGCGTCGCCAGCACGGCGGGAGGCTCGTCGAAGCCGGGCGCTCCGGCGTCGGGGAACCGCCCGGCGCTCCGCGGCAGCTGCGACCGAAGCCAGACCGCGAGCCGGCTCCAGGAGGCCGTCAGGCCCCGCCAGCGGTCGTTCACGCCGGCGAGTTCGTCGCCCCCGGCGAACCCCGCCAGCTCGGGCAGCAGGCCGAGCTGCCAGAGCGCGCGTACGGCCCGCGTGGCCTTGTCGTGGTCGGTGTGCCCGGAGTCGTCCACGGCCGCCGCGAGGGCCGGCAGGTCGCCGGGGAGGACGCGCAGCCCGAGGTAGTGCGGCGGCAGCGTGGGGTCCAGCCAGCGCAGCAGCCGCAGCAGCTTCACGTCGGCCGGGTGGTCGCCGGTCAGCGACTCGTCGATCAGCCGGATGCGGCCCTCAGGGTCGTCGTCGAAGCCGTTCAGCCACCCGCGCAGCGCCTGCCAGGCCTCGCTGGGGCCGACCGGCGTGAACATCGTGCCGAAGAAGTAGCGCGCCGCGGCGTCCCAGTCGGTGAGGAGCGCGCGGGCCAGCTCGGCGCGGTCGGCGTAGCAGCGGCCGCCGAAGGCGAGCGTGCCGCGCGGCGCACCGGAGGTGAGCGACGTCGGGCGCGGCGGCTCGGGCTCGGCCACCGCCGGGCTCTCGCCGGCGATCCACCGCTCGACCTCCTCAACGGTCCAGCGGCGGCGCGGGTCGCGCGTGAGCAGCCCGCGGCAGAGCAGCCGCATCCGCGGGTCCTCGATGTCGTCGCAGTCGATCGTGCGGGTCGCGAGGTGGTCGACGACGGCGGTCTCGCTCATGCCCGCGAACGGGGTGCGCCCGGTCAGCAGCTCGCGGACCATGATGCCGAGCGACCACCAGTCGCGCGCCGGCGAGACCTGGCCGGACAGCGACTCGGGCGCGGCGTACGCGAGGGTCCGCGACGAGGAGGCGAACACCACGCTCTGCTCGATCACCCGGCTCAGCCCGAAGTCGGTGATGGCGAGGCGGATCGGCGCCGTGCCGCGTACGAGGACGTTCTCGGGCTTGAGGTCGCGGTGCACGATGCCCGCCTGGTGCAGGCGGCCGAGCCCGCTGGCGAGCTGGGTCACCACCTCGGCGACCGACTCCACCGGCAGGCGCGACCCCGAGCGCCCGGAGGTTGCCCTCCGCGATGTACTCGATGACCTCGTAGTCGCGGCCCTCGGCGTGCCCGGTCTCCTGGATGCGGACGACGTACGGCGAGGCGAGCGTCGGCAGCTTCCGCCAGACCGACCGGTCGGCGGTGAACCCGCTCCGGAAGATCTTCACGACCAGCTCGGTGCCGGCCTCGTCGCGCACCCTCAGCAGGTCGGACTCGGCCCCCTGCGCGGGCAGGTCGCCGAGCACCGTGAATCGGCCGGCGAGCTCGGCCGGGAGCCGTACGAGCGAGGTCCCGCCCTGCTCGGCGTCGCGCCGCGTCTCACCCGGCGGGGTGGGGACGTCGTCGCGGCGCGTCTCGAACTCGTCCCGCCGCGTCTCGGAGGGCCGCTCGGTCTCCGCCACTACCCGTCCCTTGCCCCGTCAGCCGTTGCCGCCGCGAGCCTAACGCGCCCGCCCGCATCCGCGACAGCGATCAGCGTGCCCCTCCCTCTCCTTCATCGCCTTCAGGTGCTCCGTGATCTTGAACTGGTTGATCATGAACTCGAGGACCAGCCGAAGGTCGACAGCAGCCCGGAGATCCGACGATCGCGCGTGCGAACAGGGTGATCAGCCCGAGCACGATGCTCCAGGCGAAGAGCTACACGCGAAGAGCAGCATCAGGACAGCGCGACGAGGGTGTAGATATGATGGCGATCGCGTAGGCGACCTTGATCAGCCTCGTGGTCACCATCTCGTCGAAGTTCGAAGTCGAAGAGGGCGCCTAGGAGACCCTTGCCGCGCTGTGACGGGTAGCCCTGAGGAACCTGCTGCGGGCCGTAGCCGGGCGGCGCCCCTGGGGAGGCGGGCCGTAGCCCGGCGGGCTGCTGGTACTGCTGGTGCGGGAGGAGGTCCCTGCTGGTACTGGGGCTGGGGTGGGCCTCCGTGGTACGGCGGGGGCTCGCCCGGGCGGGGGGACGGGGGGCGGTGCCCGGGGTCGTCCTGGGGGTCGGACATCTCGGTTTCCTCGGATTCCACCGTCAAAGGCTATTCCGACGAAGGGTGCGCGTTCACGTGACCGAGCCGTCTTGGTCCTGTGCCCCGACGCGCGGAACACCCCGGAGGACAGTGCCTCCGGGGTGTTCCAGGGTGGTACAGGGCGAGCTCAGGCCTTGCTGGTGTCCTTGCCGCGCTTCACGACACCGATCTTGGAACCGAGCCAGACCAGCGGGTCGTACCGCTTGCCCACGACGCGCTCCTTCATCGGGATCAGCGCGTTGTCGGTGATCTTGATGTGCTCGGGGCAGACCTCGGTGCAGCACTTGGTGATGTTGCAGTACCCGAGGCCGAACTCCTCCTGGGCGATCTCGCGCCGGTCGGCGACGTCGGCCGGGTGCATCTCCAGCTCGGCGACCCGCATGAGGAAACGGGGGCCCGCGAAGTGCTCCTTGTTCTCCTCGTGGTCGCGGATGACGTGGCAGGTGTTGTTGCACAGGAAGCACTCGATGCACTTCCGGAACTCCTGCGAGCGCTCCACGTCGACCTGCTGCATACGGAACTCGCCGGGCTTCACGTCGCCGCCGTCGAAGGACGGGACCTCGCGGGCCTTCTCGTAGTTGTACGAGACGTCGGTGACGAGGTCGCGGATGACCGGGAACGTGCGCATGGGCGTCACCGTGACGGTCTCGTCCTCGGTGAACGTCGACATCCGGGTCATGCACATCAGCCGCGGGCGGCCGTTGACCTCGGCGGAACACGAGCCGCACTTGCCGGCCTTGCAGTTCCACCGGACCGCGAGGTCGGGTGCCTCGGTGGCCTGGAGGCGGTGGATGGCGTCGAGGACGACCTCGCCCTCGTTGACCTCGACCGTGTAGTCCTTGAGCTCGCCCTCGCCGCCGTCGCCGCGCCAGACCCGGAACTTCGCCTTGTAGCCCATGTCAGTTCTCCTCTGAGGGGAGCTCGCCCTCGGTCAGATACTTCGAAAGCTCGGAACGCTCGAAGAGCGTGATGAGGTCCTCGCGCATCGGCTCCATGTCCTGGCGCTTCAGCGAGACGGCCCCGTCGGTGTAACGGCACACCAGGTTGACCTTGCGCCAATCCGCCGACATCTTCGGGTAGTCGTCGCGGGTGTGGCCGCCGCGGCTCTCCTGGCGCTCGAGGGCCGCCTTGGCGACGCACTCGGACACGATCACCATGTTGCGCAGGTCGAGCGCGAGGTGCCAGCCGGGGTGGTAGCCGCGGCCGCCGGTGACGGAGACGTTCTCGACGCGCTCGCGCAGCTTCGCGAGGGACTCGATCGCCTGCTCCAGCTCCTCCTCGCGGCGGATGATGCCGACGAGGTCGTTCATCGTCTGCTGGAGTTCCTGGTGCACGGCGTAGGGGTTCTCGCCGCCCTCACGGTCGTACGGGGCGAGCGCCTCGGCCATCGCGGCCTCGACCTCGGCCTCGGGCACCGTGACGGTGCCGACCTCCGTGGCGTACTCGGCGGCGCCCATTCCGCACCGGCGGCCGAAGACCAGCAGGTCGGACAGGGAGTTGCCGCCGAGGCGGTTGGAGCCGTGCATGCCGCCGGAGACCTCGCCCGCCGCGAACAGGCCGGGGATCAGCGCCGCGCCGGTGTCGGGGTCGACCTCGACGCCGCCCATGACGTAGTGGCAGGTCGGGCCGACCTCCATCGGCTCGGCGGTGATGTCGACGTCGGCCAGCTCCTTGAACTGGTGGTGCATCGACGGCAGCCGCTTGATGACCTGCTCGGGCTTGAGCCGGGAGGCGATGTCGAGGAACACGCCGCCGTGCGGGGATCCGCGGCCGGCCTTGACCTCGGAGTTGATCGCGCGGGCGACCTCGTCACGCGGCAGCAGCTCCGGAGGACGGCGGTTGTTGTCCGCGTCCTCGTACCAGCGGTCGCCCTCTTCCTCGGTCGTGGCGTACTGGTCCTTGAAGACGTCCGGGACGTAGTCGAACATGAAGCGCTTGCCGTCGGAGTTCTTCAGTACGCCGCCGTCGCCGCGTACGGACTCGGTGACGAGGATGCCCTTGACGGACGGGGGCCAGACCATGCCGGTCGGGTGGAACTGCACGAACTCCATGTTGATGAGCGTCGCGCCCGACAGCAGCGCGAGCGCGTGCCCGTCGCCGGTGTACTCCCAGGAGTTCGAGGTGACCTTGAAGGACTTCCCGATGCCGCCGGTGGCCAGCACGACCGCGGGAGTCTCGATGACGACGAACTTTCCGGTCTCGCGGATGTAGGCGAACACGCCGCAGATCTTGCCTTCGGCGTCCTTGAGGAGCCGGGTGACCGTCGTCTCGGAGAAGACCCGGAGCCTGGCCTCGTAGTCGCCGAGCTCCTTGTGGTCGTCCTGCTGGAGGGAGACGATCTTCTGCTGGCAGGTGCGGATCAGCTCCAGGCCGGTGCGGTCGCCGACGTGCGCGAGGCGCGGGTACTGGTGGCCGCCGAAGTTCCGCTGGCTGATCTTGCCTTCCTTGGTGCGGTCGAAGAGCGCACCCCAGGCCTCCAGCTCCCAGATCCGCTCCGGGGCCTCTTTGGCGTGCAGCTCGGCCATACGCCAGTTGTTGAGGAACTTCCCGCCGCGCATGGTGTCGCGGAAGTGGACCTGCCAGTTGTCGTTGGCGTTGACGTTGCCCATCGCCGCGGCGGCGCCGCCCTCGGCCATGACGGTGTGCGCCTTGCCGAACAGCGACTTGGAGATGATCGCGGTCTTCTTGCCCTGCAGCCGGGCCTCGATGGCCGCGCGCAGGCCGGCACCGCCGGCGCCGATCACGACGACGTCGTACTGCAGCCTTTCGATTTCAGTCACTTATTCGTCGTCCTTAGTTGAAGATCCGCAGGTCGGAGAAGGTCCCGTGCGCGACGAGCGCGACGTACGCGTCGGTCAGCGCGAGCGTGCCGAGCGTGATCAGCGCGAACTGCCCGTGGCGGGTGTTGAGCTTGCTGACCTGCGTCCAGAGCCAGTAACGGACCGGGTGCTTGGAGAAGCTCTTGAGACGGCCGCCCATGACGTGCCGGCAGGAGTGGCAGGAGAGCGTGTAGGCCCACAGCAGGATCACGTTGGCCCACAGGATGATCGTGCCGAGGCCGATGCCGAAGCCGCCGTCCTTGCCGTGGAAGGCGTTGATGGCGTCCCAGGTGTTGACGAGGGAGATCAGGCCGGCGATGACCCAGAAGTAGCGGTGGGCGTTCTGCAGGATCAGCGGGAGACGGGTCTCACCGGTGTACCGGCCCGGGGTCTTGCGCGCCGGGCTCTTGTCCGGGACCGCGCAGGCGGACGGCGACAGCCAGAACGCCCGGTAGTAGGACTTCCGGTAGTAGTAGCACGTCAGCCGGAACCCGAGCAGGAACGGGAGCGAGATCAGCGCGTACGGAATGAAGAACGGCAGGTGCGCCGGAACGAACCTGCCGAAGTCGGCCGCCTCTGCTGGGCAGGCCTTGCTGACGCAGGGGGAGTAGAAGGGCGTCAGATAGTGATACTTCGCCACCCAGAAGCTGCTCCCCATCATCGAGCGCACCGTCGCGTACACGACCCAGGCCGTGAAGATGACGAACGTCGTGAGCGGACTCAGCCAGTAGCGGTCCTTGCGTAGCGTGCGCGCCGGGATCTGAGCCCGATCCTTGGACGGCGCGTCCACCGTTGTCTGCGTCATGCGGGATCTCCATCGATGGAACACCACCTGGGAGGGCCGCCGGTACGCCGGGCCTCTCCTCTGTTCAGGGGCGTTCATACGTTAATAGGGAGTGGTCACGAGCAAGATACGAGGCGCGATCACCGAATGTGAAACTGCCCACTTACCGGTGAGTAGATCAGTTGCATTTGCTAATAATTCGACATTAAACGATCCGTGGGCGTTATGTTACCTAACGTACAGTAACGTGACTAGTGTCCGGTTTGAGACGGCGCGCTGCCGTCCCTGCCTCAGGGGGCGGCGTCGCGAACAGGACGTCTACGATACGGCGCGACCCATTCGACGGCTGGGCGGGAGTGCCGATGAGAGGCCGGAGCCACTTCGGGCCGGGGGCGTACGTCGTGCGTTACGCGTGGTGGGGGCCTCTTGTGCCCGCTCTCATCGCGGCCGCGCTCCTCACCGGGTTCGCCGTCACGGCGTCCCGCCGCCCCGCGTCGCGCCGCTGGGTCCCGAAGCCGCACCCGCTCCCCATGGACTGGGCGACCTACGTCGCCGGCTGGGTGATGCCGTTCGCCGGGCTCGTCCTGCTCGTCCTCGCCCTCGTCCACCTGCGCCGGGTCGTACGAGGGGCGGTGGCCTTCGCCGTCGCGAGCGAGGGCGTGTACTGGTGCCCGTCCGGGCGCAGGTCCAAGGGGCGCTGGTTCCGCTGGGACGAGATCACCGTGATCGAGTTCCACGCGGCCGAGGGCGGCTCGTCGGGGCGCGGCGCGATCGCGCTGCGCGGGAACGCCCCGCCCGACGAGGAGCTTCCGCGGCTGGTCTCCACGCGGCTCGGCGGCTGGCGGGTCAACCGGCGGCGGCTCGCACGCGCGCTCGGCAGGTTCGCGCCGGAGGTCGAGGTCGTCGGCTGATCAGGGGATCCGCTCGACCCCCGCGGGCAGGGTGTCCGCGGCCTCCGCGTCGGACAGGAACCCCAGCAGCGTCTGGTGGAACGCCTCGGCGGCGTGCGTGGGGTGCACGTCCTTGCGGTGCGCCAGCGCGATCGTGCGTTGCAGGCCGGGCGGCGTGAACGGCGTGCCGGCCAGGCCGGGCCGCCCGGCCAGGACCATCGACGGCACCACGGCGACCCCGAGCCCGGCCTCGGCGAAGCGCAGCACGGCGTCCATCTCGCCGCCCTCCACCGCGAACGACGGCTCGAAGCCCGCCTGCCGGCACGCCGTCAGCGTGGCCTCGCGCAGGTCGTAGCCGCGGCGGAACATCACCAGCGGCCGGTCCCGCAGGTCCTCGATCCGCAGGTGCGTACGCCGCGGCGCCTCGGACCGCGCGGACACCACGAGGAGGTCCTCCCGCAGGATCGGCGCCGTCTCCAGCGCCGGGTCCGTGCTGTGCAGCGGCAGGATGATCAGCGCCAGGTCGAGGTGCCCGCGCGCCAGGTCGCGTACGAGGTCGCGCGACCCGCCTTCCTCCACGTGCAGCTCGATCCCCGGATAGCGGCGGCGGAAGACGGCCAGCGCGTCGGCGAGCAGGCCGGCGAACAGGGAGGGCGTGGCGCCGAGGCGTACCCGGCCGCGGCGCAGCCCGGCGAGGTCCTGGACCTCGCGCCGCGCGGTCTCCACGTCGGCCAGGATCCGCCTGGCCAGCGGGAGCAGCGCCTCGCCGGCGGGGGTCAGTGTGATGTTGCCGCGCGCGCGGCTGAACAGGGGCGCGCCGAGATCCTCCTCCAGGGTCCTGATCTGCTTCGACAGGGAGGGCTGGGCGACCCGCAGCGTCTCGGCGGCGCGGGTGAAGTGCCTCACCTCGGCGACCGCCACGAAGTACGCGAGTTGCTGTAGCTGCACGGTCGATAGTCTACGGCTATCGAAACGAGCAGGATCATGTCTTGGACTTATCGTTGAAGCGGACATAGCTTCCGGAACGTGTCGACAGTGACAAGAACTCGCGTGACCCGTTCGGATGCGACGCCGCCGCGGCGGGTCTACCGCTCGTCCGTCGGCAAGAAGGCCGTCATGGCGGTGACCGGCGCCGTCCTGGTCCTGTACCTAATCGTCCACATGGTCGGCAACCTCAAGATCTTCCTGGGGCGCGCCGACTTCGACCACTACGCGCACTGGCTGCGCACCATCGGCGAGCCGGCCCTCCCGCACCGCGTCCTCCTGTCGGTCGTGGAGGGTCGTGCTGGTCGCCGCCGTGGGCCTGCACCTGTGGTCCGCGGTCTCCCTGGCGCGCCGCGCGAGGCGCGCGCGGCCGGTCCGGTACGCGGCGCGGCCCACCGCGCGCGAGGGCCGGTACGCCACGCACGTCATGCGGTACGGCGGCGTCGTCATCCTGCTCTTCGTCGTCTGGCACCTGCTGGACCTGACGTTCGGCGCCGTGAACCCCAGAGGCGGGAGCGCCGAGCCGTACGACAAGGTCGTCGCGGACTTCGCCCCCGGGCGCTGGTACATCACGGCCTTCTACCTCGTCGCCGTCGTCATGGTCGGCCTGCATCTGCGGCACGGCCTGTGGAGCGCGTTCCAGAGCCTTGGCCTGGCGCGGCGGCGTGTACGTGGCCTGCGGCTCCTCGCGGCGGCGATCTCCGTGCTGCTGGTCGCCGGCTTCGCCTCTGTTCCTCTGATGGTCACGTTCGGAGTGGTGTCGTGAATCTCTACACCGTCGGCGAGCCGATCCGGGACGAGAAGGTGCCGGACGGGCCGATCGCGGAACGCTGGGACCGGCGGCGCTTCGGCGGGAAGCTGGTCAACCCGGCGAACCGCCGGAAGCTGTCCGTCATCGTGGTGGGCACCGGCCTGGCGGGCGGGTCCGCCGCCGCGACGCTGGGCGAGCTGGGCTACCACGTGAAGTCGTTCTGCTACCAGGACAGCCCGCGCCGCGCGCACAGCATCGCCGCGCAGGGCGGCATCAACGCCGCGAAGAACTACCGCAACGACGGCGACAGTGTGCACCGTCTCTTCTACGACACGGTCAAGGGCGGCGACTACCGGTCCCGCGAGTCGAACGTCTACCGCCTCGCCCAGGTCAGCGCCGAGATCATCGATCAGTGCGTGGCGCAGGGCGTGCCGTTCGCCCGCGAGTACGGCGGCCTGCTCGACACCCGGTCGTTCGGCGGCGTGCAGGTCTCCCGCACGTTCTACGCGCGCGGCCAGACCGGCCAGCAGCTGCTGCTCGGGGCGTACCAGGCGCTGGAGCGGCAGGTCGCGGCCGGCACCGTCGAGATGTTCACCCGGCACGAGATGCTGGAGCTGATCGTCGTGGACGGGGCGGCACGCGGCATCGTCGCCCGCGACATGGTCACCGGCGAGATCGAGACCCACACCGCCGACGCGGTCGTGCTGGCCAGCGGCGGCTACGGCAACGTCTTCTTCCTCTCCACGAACGCCAAGGGCTGCAACGTGACCGCGACCTGGCGCGCCCACCGCAAGGGCGCCCTGTTCGCGAACCCCTGCTACACCCAGATCCACCCGACGTGCATCCCGCAGAGCGGCGAGCACCAGTCGAAGCTGACCCTGATGTCGGAGTCGCTGCGCAACGACGGCCGGGTGTGGGTACCGGCGAAGGGCGGCGACACGCGCGCGCCGGGCGACATCCCGGAGGAGGAGCGCGACTACTACCTGGAGCGCCTCTACCCCTCGTTCGGCAACCTCGTGCCGCGCGACATCGCCTCCCGCGCCGCCAAGAACGTCTGCGACGAGGGTCGCGGCGTCGGCCCCGGCGGGTTCGGCGTGTACCTGGACTTCGACGACGCCATCGCCCGCCTCGGCCGCGAGGCCGTCGCGGGAAAGTACGGAAACCTCTTCGAGATGTACGAGCGCATCACCGGCGAGGACCCCTTCGAGGTGCCGATGCGCATCTACCCGGCGGTGCACTACACGATGGGCGGCCTGTGGGTCGACTACGACCTGCGGGCGACGATCCCCGGCCTGTTCGTGATCGGCGAGGCCAACTTCTCCGACCACGGCGCGAACCGCCTCGGCGCGTCCGCGCTGATGCAGGGCCTGGCCGACGGCTACTTCGTGCTGCCGAACACGATCAGCGACTACCTGGCGGACGGCCCGTTCCAGAAGGTCGGCGACGACCACGAGGCCGTCGTCGCGGCGCGTACGGCCGTGGCCGGGCGCATCGAGCGGCTGCTGTCGGTCGGCGGCGACCGTACGCCCGACTCCTTCCACCGTGAGCTGGGCGCGGTGATGTGGGAGTACTGCGGCATGGAGCGCACCGACGAGGGCCTGCGCAAGGCCATCGACCGGATCCGCGAGCTGCGCGCCGAGTTCTGGTCCGGCGTGAAGGTGCCGGGCGAGAACGAGGAGCTGAACCAGGCGCTGGAGAAGGCCGGCCGCATCGCGGACTTCTTCGAGCTGGCCGAGCTGATGTGCGTCGACGCGCTGCACCGTACGGAGTCGTGCGGCGGCCACTTCCGCGCGGAGTCGCAGACCTCCGACGGCGAGGCGCTGCGCGACGACGAGAACTTCGCCTACGTGGCCGCCTGGGAGCACACCGGCGACGTCCCGGTCCTCCACAAGGAGGACCTCCGCTTCGAGCACGTGAAGATGACGCAGAGGTCGTACAAGTGAAGCTGACACTGAGGATCTGGCGGCAGCGGAACGCCGATGACAAGGGGCGGATGGTCTCCTACGACCTCGACGGCGTATCGCCGGACATGTCGTTCCTGGAGATGCTGGACGCCCTGAACGAGCGGCTGATCCTCGAAGGCGAGGACCCGGTGGCGTTCGACCACGACTGCCGCGAGGGCATCTGCGGCATGTGCTCGCTGGTCATCGACGGCACGCCGCACGGCCCGCAGCGGGCGACGACGACCTGCCAGTTGCACATGCGCCACTTCGACGACGGCGACGTGATCACCATCGAGCCGTGGCGGGCCGGGGCCTTCCCGGTGGTCAAGGACCTCGTCGTGGACCGTTCGGCCTTCGACCGCATCATCCAGGCCGGCGGCTACGTCAGCGCCCCGACCGGCTCCGCGCCGGAGGCGGCGGCCGTGGCGGTGCCCCAGGCCGACGCGCACGACGCGTTCGACGCCGCCACCTGCATCGGCTGCGGCGCGTGCGTCGCCGCCTGCCCGAACGCCTCCGCGATGCTGTTCACCGCCGCGAAGATCACCCACCTGGGCCTGCTGCCGCAGGGCCAGCCGGAGCGGCACGGACGCGCGATCGCCATGGTCGACCAGATGGACGCCGAGGGCTTCGGCGGCTGCACCAACACCGGCGAGTGCACGGCGGTGTGCCCGAAGGGCATCCCGCTCGACACCATCGCGCGCCTCAACTCCGACCTCCTGAGGGCGGCCGCCAGGAGCGCCTGACCCGCGAGCGCCGCGACGGGCGGGCCGTGACCTTGTGCTGACCCCCTTCTTTCCAAGATCCTTGGCGGGAGATCCGCCCAGGCCATGGAGGGTCGGAAGGGAATGATGGTAGGAATGTTTCGATCACGAAACATTTTCGGCAAAGAACTACCATCACTGCCCGGAGTTGGCCAAGGTGGGGCCACCCTTGTGGCTTATGGAGGCTCGATGATGGTCAAGCGCATGCTCGTGGGCGTGGTCGCGGTCGCGTTGGCGGCGTCGGCCTGTAGCGGCGGTGGTGGAGGGTCCGGCGACAAGCCGAAGGTCTTCACGATCGCCAACATCGAGCCCGAGCACCTGATCCCCGGCAACACGAACGACTCGTACGGCCTGGGCGTCGACACGGCGCTGTTCGACACGCTGATGACGCTGGACCCGAACGGCAAGCCGGTTCCGCAGGACGCCGCGTCGGTCGACTCGACGGACCAGAAGGTCTGGACGATCAAGGTCAAGCCTGGCCTGACCTTCCACAACGGCGAGCCGGTGACCGCGCAGAGCTACGCCGACGCCTGGAACGCCACGGCCGACTCCACGAACGCCTGGGGCAACAACTACTACCTCGGCACCATCGCGGGGTACGCCGACCTCAACCCCGACAGCGGCAAGCCGAAGGTCCACAAGCTCAGCGGCCTCAAGGTCGTCGACCCGCAGACGCTGCAGGTGACGCTCACCCAGCCGTTCAGCCAGTTCCCGTACGTGCTGTCCTTCGTCGGCACCGCGCCGATGCCCAAGGCCGCCTTCACCGACCTGAAGGCGTACGAGCAGAAGCCGATCGGCAACGGCCCGTTCATGATGGACGGCTCGTGGGAGCACAACCGGCAGATCAAGCTGAAGAAGTACGCCGCCTACAAGGGCCCGCGCCCGGCCAAGTCCGACGGCGTGACCTTCAAGACGTACGCCAGCCGTGACGCGGCCTACACCGACCTGCGGGCCGGCAAGGTCGACTTCGACACCCAGATCCCGGCCGCGAAGGTCCCCGAGGCCAAGCGCCTGCTCGCCAAGCGCTACCTGAGCGTCCCCAGCGGCACGATGGACTTCCTTGAGTTCCCGCTCTACGACAGCCGGTTCAAGGACCCGAACATCCGCAAGGCGATCTCGATGTCGATCGACCGCCAGGCGATCGTGAACGCGGTCTACAACGGCACGTTCAAGCCGGTGGGCTCGCTGCTCGCCCCGATCGTGCCCGGCTACCGCGCCGGCGCCTGCGGCCAGGCCTGCACGTACAACCCGGCGATGGCCAAGCAGCTCTTCTCCCAGGCCGGCGGGTTCAAGGGCACGATGCACCTGATGTTCTCCAACGCCGACCCGACGTACGAGCAGTGGATGACCGACGTGGCCAACCAGCTCAAGCAGAACCTCGGGATCAGCGTCACCTTCGACAAGGTCCAGGCGTCGGACTACATCACGAAGCTGATCGACCACAAGGCCACCGGCCCGTACCGCAGCAACTGGACGATGGACTACCCGAGCCCGGAGGACTACCTCACTCCGCGGTGCGCCAAGCCCACCCGCAGCGGCTACAACGGTGACCCGTGCGAGGCGCTCATCACGAAGGCGAACGCCGCCGCGACCCCGCAGGAGGGCGCGCAGTACTACCAGCAGGCCGAGGACATGGTGCTGAAGGACATGCCGCTGACCCCGCTGTGGAACTGGCAGGACCAGGCCGGCTACTCCAGCCACATCGGTGACGTGCACGTCGACCCGTACGTCAGCACCCTCGTCCACCTAGACCAGGTGACGGTCAAGTAGCGTGTGGCGCTATGTAGCGCGGCGCCTGCTGCAGATGGTGCCGGTCCTGATCGGGACGACGCTCCTGATCTACCTGGCGGTGTTCGCGCTGCCCGGTGACCCGATCCGGGTCCTGGGCGGCGACAAGCCGATGCCGCCGGCCGTGTACCAGGCCCTGCGTCACCACTACCACCTGGACGAACCGCTGATCGTCCAGTACGGGAAGTACCTGTGGGGCCTGGTACAGGGCGACTTCGGCGAGACGCTGAGCGGCCAGCCCGTGTCCGACGTGATGAAGACGAGCTGGACCATCACGGCCCAGCTCGCCCTCACCGCGTGGATCTACGAGCTGGTCGTCGGGATGGCGCTCGGCGTGTGGGCCGGACTGAAGAAGGGCGGCGTCGTCGACACGCTGGTGCTGAGCGGCACCACGCTCGTCATCGCGATCCCGGGCTTCGTGCTCGCCTACTCCGCGCAGCTGCTGTTCGGGCTGAAGCTCGGCTGGTTCCCGACGGCGGGGTCCGACGACGGCTGGCCGTACAGCTATCTGCTGCCCGGCATCGTGCTGGGGTCGATGAGCCTCGCGTACATCGCGCGGCTGACCCGTACCAGCCTCGTGGAGAACATGCGGTCGGACTACGTGCGCACCGCGGTCGCCAAGGGGCTGAGCCGCCGCCGGGTGATCGTGCGGCACACGTTGCGCAACTCCCTGATCCCGGTCGTCACGTACCTGGGCGTCGACCTGGGTTCGCTGATGGCGGGCGCGATCGTCATCGAGGGGATCTTCAACCTGCCCGGCATCGGGCAGCAGATCTTCCTGGCGATCCAGATCAAGGACGGCCCGACCGTCGTGGGCATCGCGACCTTCCTCGTGATGATCTACCTCCTCGCCAACCTGATCGTGGACATCCTGTACGGCGTCCTCGACCCGAGGATCCGTTATGAGTGAGACGACCGATGTCGCCGCGACCGCGCAGACCGGGTCGGCGGTCAGCGGGGCGAACGCCTCGCTGTGGGGTGACGCGTGGCAGGCGCTGTGCCGTCGCGTGACGTTCTGGATCGCGGTCGCGATCCTGGCGTTCATGGGCGTGATGGCGCTCGTGCCGTCGCTGTTCGCGAGCTACGGCGCGAACGAGGGCTGCGACGTACGCCACGCCAAGCTGCGGCCGACGTCCTGGAACCCCTTCGCGGGCGGCGCCCACCCGTTCGGCACCGACAGCCACGGCTGCGACTACTGGTCCCAGATCGTGCACGGCACCCGAGCGCCGATCGTGGTCGGCTTCGTCGTGACCGGCATCGCGCTGGCACTCGCGATCACGCTCGGCTCGATCTCGGGCTACTACGGGCGGCTGCTCGACGTGCTGCTGTCGCGGATCACCGACATCTTCTTCGGCCTGCCGCTGATCCTCGGCGCGCTGGTGATCCTGACCGCGTTCCCGTCGCACGGGATGTTCACCGAGTCGTTCGTGCTCGGCCTGCTGTGGTGGCCGACGATGACGCGGCTGATGCGCGGGCAGGTGCTGTCGGTGCGCGACGCCGACTACGTTCAGGCCGCGCGCATGCTCGGCGCGCGTGACCTGCGCATCATGGTCCGCCACATCCTGCCGAACGCCATCGCGCCGGTCTTCGTGTACGCCATGCTCAACGTCGGCGTGGTGATCGGGTACGAGGCGACGCTCGACTACCTCGGCGTGGGCCTTCAGTACCCGACCGTGTCGTGGGGCCTCCAGCTCAGCCAGGCGCAGGAGATCTTCACCGACTACCCGTACCTCCTCATCTACCCGGCCGTGTTCCTGACCGCGACGGTGCTGAGCTTCCTGCTGCTCGGCGACGCCGTACGCGACGCGCTCGACCCGAAGCTCCGATGAGAAGGGGAGTGTGAGAGTGGGCACGACCCTCCTCGACGTCGAGGACCTGCACGTCGAGTTCCGCATGCGCGGCTCGTCGGTGAACGCCGTGAACGGCCTGTCGTACTCGCTGGAGGAAGGCGAGACGCTCGCGATCCTCGGCGAGTCCGGCTCCGGCAAGAGCGTGAGCGCGCAGGCCGTGATGGGCATCCTCGACTCGCCGCCCGCGCACGTCACCAAGGGCTCGGTACGCTTCCGCGGCACCGAGCTGCTGGGCCTGCCGGAGAAGAAGCGGCGCGCCTACCGCGGCGCCAAGATCGCGATGATCTTCCAGGACGCGCTGTCCGCGCTGAACCCGGTGCACCGCGTCGGCGACCAGATCGCCGAGATGCTGATCGTCCACCGCAAGACCTCGCGCGGCGACGCGCGCAAGCGCGCGATCGAGCTGATGGACCGGGTTCGGATCCCCACGGCGGCCGACCGCGCGAACGACTTCCCGCACCAGTTCTCCGGCGGCATGCGCCAGCGCGTGATGATCGCCATGGCGCTGGCGCTGGAGCCGGACGTTCTGATCGCCGACGAGCCCACGACCGCCCTGGACGTCACCGTGCAGGCGCAGATCATGAAGCTCCTGAAGGAGCTGCAGGACGAGATGGCGATGGGCCTCGTCCTGATCACGCACGACCTCGGCGTCGTCGCCGACGTGGCCGACCGCATCGTCGTGATGTACGCCGGCCGTGCCGTCGAGGAGGCCGCCGTGCGCGACCTGTACGCACGCCCCGGGCACCCGTACACCGAGGGCCTGCTCGCCTCGGTGCCGCGCATCGACACGCGCGGCGGCATGCTCACGCCGATCAAGGGCGCGCCGCCGAACCTCGCCGCGATTCCGTCCGGCTGCCCGTTCCACCCCCGCTGCCCGCGGGCGCGCGACAACTGCTCGACCGAGGTGCCGGAGCTCCGCGACCTCGGCGGCGGTCACCGTAGCGCCTGCCACTACGCCGAGGAGGTCGCCGGTGACTGAGGAGATCCTCCAGGTACGCGACCTGGTCAAGCACTTCCCGCTCACCCAGGGCGTGGTGTTCCGGCACCAGATCGGGCAGGTCCACGCGGTCGACGGCGTCTCCTTCGACCTGCGCAAGGGCGAGACGCTCGGCCTCGTCGGAGAGTCGGGCTGCGGCAAGAGCACGCTCGCCAAGCTCCTGATGGCGGTCGAGAGGCCGACGTCGGGCAGCGTGCTCTTCGAGGGGCGCGACGTCTTCGGCCTGCCGAAGGCCGAGCTGCGCCGGCTCCGCAGCCGCATGCAGATGGTGATGCAGGACCCCTACACCTCGCTGAACCCCCGCATGACCGTGGGCGACATCGTGGGCGAGCCGTTCGCGGTCCACGGTGACCCCGACAAGGGCCGCGGCACCCGCGTACGCGAGCTGCTGGAGATCGTCGGGCTCGACCCCGACCACGTGAACCGCTACCCGCACCAGTTCTCCGGCGGCCAGCGCCAGCGGATCGGCATCGCGCGGGCGCTCGCGCTGCGCCCCGACGTGATCATCTGTGACGAGCCGGTGTCCGCGCTCGACGTGTCGGTCCAGGCCCAGGTCATGAACCTCCTCGCCGACCTCCAGCGGGAGTTCGGCCTGTCGTACGTCTTCATCGCCCACGACCTCGCGGTCGTCCGGCACATCTCCGACCGGGTCGCGGTCATGTACCTCGGGAAGATCGTCGAGATGGGCGACGAGGAGCAGATCTACGACCGCCCGACGCACCCGTACACGCAGGCCCTGCTCTCGGCCGTGCCCGTGCCGGACCCGACGCGCCCCGGCACCCAGATCGTGCTCGAAGGCGACGTGCCGAGCCCGACGAACCCCCCGTCGGGGTGCAGGTTCCGTACGCGCTGCTGGAAGGCCCAGGACGTCTGCGCCACCGAGGAACCCGCGCTGGAAGTGCGCGGAGAGCACCTGAGCGCGTGCCACTTCGCCGAGGAGAAAATCGTTCGCGGTTGATCACAGGGCGTGGGTAACGTCGAGAGGCCCACCTTCTCTCGGCTCTGGTGTGTGTCGCCATGCGCTCGTTCCCTGTCCAAGATCCCGGCATGCCCGATGGGCGTTCGCCGGCCCGCTACCTGTTGTGGGTGGCGCGTACCCAGATGTCCACGATGGCGGGCGGCGCCGCCTTCGGCATGGTGTGGATGGTCGCCCAGGCGCTCGCGCCGGCCACGATCGGCCGCGCCATCGACGCGGGGATCACCGCACGTGACACCAGGGCGCTCCTGCTCTGGTCCGGCGTGCTGGCCCTGCTCGGCATCGTGCAGGCGGTCGCCGGCGTCATGCGGCACCGTTTCGTGCTCGCCAACTGGCTGGGCGCGTCCTTCCGCACGCTCCAGGTGACGACCCGCCAGGCCGTACGCCTGGGCGCGACGCTGCCGAAACGGATGGCGACCGGAGAGGTCGTCAGCATCGGCATCGCCGACGTCGCCCAGATCGGCAGCGCGATGGACGTCACGGGGCGCGCCTCGGGCTCGGTCGTCGCGATCCTGCTGGTCGGCACCATCCTGCTGGCCACGTCCCTGCCGCTCGGGCTGATCGTCCTGATCGGCGTGCCGCTGATGGCGGCCGTGGTCGGCCCGATCCTCCGCCCGCTCCACCGGCACCAGCGGCGCCAGCGCGACCTCCAGGGCGAGCTCACGACCAGGTCCAGCGACATCGTGGCCGGGCTCCGCGTGCTGCGCGGCATCGGCGGCGAGCAGGTCTTCTCCTCCCGCTACCGCGGCGAGTCGCAGGCCGTCCGCGTCGCCGGCGTGCGCGTGGCCCGCGCCGAGTCCCTGCTGGAGGCCGCGCAGGTCCTCTTGCCGGGCCTGCTGATCGCGCTGGTCACCTGGCTGGGCGCGCGCTTCGCGCTGGACGGCCACATCACGATCGGCCAGCTCGTCTCGTTCTACGGCTACGCCGTGTTCCTCGTCGAGCCGATGCGGACGCTCACCGAGGCCGCCGACAAGATGACGAAGGCGCTCGTCGCGGCCCGCCGCGTCGTCCACATCCTGTCGCTGGAGCCCGAGCTGTCCGACGAGGGCACGGCACCGCGTCCCGAGGGCGACCTCGTCGACGAGGCCTCCGGGCTGACCGTGCGCGAGGGCCGGCTCACGGCCGTCGCGGCGGCCTCGCCGGAGGACGCCCAGGCCATCGCCGACCGGCTCGGACGCTTCGCCGACGGCGCGGTCACCTGGGGCGACGTCCCGCTGCGCGACGTGCCGATGCCGGTCGTCCGCGAGGCCGTCCTGGTCTCCGACAACGACGCGCGGCTCTTCTCCGGCACTCTCGCCGGCGAGCTCGGCGGTGGCGACGTGACGCCCGCGCTGCGGGCCGCGTGCGCCGGCGACATCGTCGACGGGCTGCCCGGCGGCCTCGACGGCGAGGTCGCCGAGGCCGGGCGTGAGTTCTCCGGCGGCCAGCAGCAGCGGCTGCGGCTCGCACGCGCGCTCGCCGCCGACCCGGAGGTGCTGGTCCTCGTCGAGCCGACCTCGGCGGTGGACGCCCACACCGAGGCGCGGATCGCCGGGCGCCTGGCCGACTTCCGGCGCGGCCGTACGACCGTCGTCTGCACGACGAGCCCGCTGGTCCTCGACCACGCCGACGACGTCGCCTTCGTCGAGGCCGGCCGCGTCACCGCGGCGGGCACCCACCGCGAGCTGCTCGCGGTCGCGCCCCGCTACGCCGCGACCGTCACACGAGAGGAGGAGGAATGAGCGAGATCCTGCCCGTCGCCACGGCGGCCCAGGTGCGGGCGTACGCCCGGCGGCTGACACTCGCCCACCCCCGCGAACTCACGATCGCGCTGAGCCTGCACGGCCTCGCCGCCGTCGCGGGCCTCGCCGCGCCGAGGCTGCTGGGCGACCTCGTCGAGGACGTCCGCCGGCATGCCTCCCACTGGACGGCCGACCGGATCGCGATCGCCATCGCCGTCTTCGTCGTGGCCCAGGGCGTGCTGATGCGCTTCGCCGTGTACGCCTCGGCGCGGCTGGGCGAGAAGGTCCTCGCGCAGCTCCGCGAGGAGTTCGTCGACCGCATCCTGGAACTGCCGCTGTCGACCGTCGAGCGGGCCGGCACCGGTGACCTGGTCACCCGGACCACGCGTGACGTCGACGCGCTGGCCCGCAGCGTGCGCAAGGCCGTGCCCGAGACGCTGATCGCCCTCGTGACCGGCGCGTTCGCGATCGGCGCCCTGATCCTCGTCGGCCCGCTGACCGCGCTGCCGTGCCTGGTCGGCGTACCGCTGCTGTGGTTCGGCACCAAGTGGTACCTCGCGCGGGCACGCGATGGCTACCTGCGGGAGAACGCCGCGTGGGGCGGGGTCACGGCCGGGCTCAGCGAGACGGTCGAGGGCGCGCGCACGATCGAGGCGCTGCGCCTGGAGTCGCGGCGCATCGCGCGCGGCGACGCCGACATCGCGGACGCCTGGGCGGCCGAGCGGTACACGCTGAAGCTGCGCACCGTGTGGTTCCCGATGGTGGAGTTCGGCTACGTGCTGCCGGTCGTGGCGACCCTCCTGGGCGGCGGCCTGCTCTACACGCGGGGGTGGGCCTCGCTGGCGCAGGTGACCGCCGCGACCCTCTACGTCCAGCAACTGATCGACCCGCTCGACCGGCTGCTGTCCTGGATGGACGAACTCCAGGTCGGCGGCGCGTCACTGGCGCGGCTCCTGGGCGTCGCCGAGGTCCGCCCGGACCGGGTGGCCTCCGACGAGCGTCCCGACGGGGAGCGGATCACCGTCGACGGCCTGCGGTACGCCTACCGTGCGGGCAACGACGTCCTGCACGGGGTCGACCTGGGGCTGCGCCCCGGCGAGCGGCTGGCGATGGTCGGGCCGAGCGGCGCCGGCAAGTCGACGCTCGGGCGGCTGATCGCGGGCGTCCTGCGGCCCCGCGCCGGCACCGTGGAGGTCGGCGGCGTGCCGCTGGTGGACCTGCCGCTGGAAGACCTGCGCGGGCACGTCGCGCTGGTCACCCAGGAGCACCACGTGTTCAAGGGCACCATCCGCGACAACCTCGTGATGGCGCGCCCGGACGCCCCGGACGCCGAGGTGACGGCCGCCCTGGCCGCCGTCGAGGCGGGCTGGGTGGCGGAGCTGCCGGACGCCCTGGACACCCAGGTCGGCGCGGGCGGCCTGAAGCTGTCCCCGGCGCGCGCGCAGCAGCTCGCGCTGGCGCGGCTGGTCCTGGCCGACCCGCACACGCTGGTGCTCGACGAGGCCACCTCGCTGCTCGACCCGCGCGCGGCGCGCCACCTCGAACGCACGCTGTCGGCGGTGCTGGACGGCCGTACGGTCGTGGCGATCGCGCACCGGCTGCACACCGCGCACGACGCCGACCGGGTCGCCGTCGTCGAGGACGGCCGGATCGCCGAGCTGGGCGGCCACGACGAGCTGATCGCCGAGGGCGGCTCCTACGCCGCGCTCTGGGAGTCCTGGCACGGCCGGAGTGCCGTCACGGAGCGGCGCTGACCAGCGGCCGCAGCAGGGTGGCGACCTCGGCGAGGAGCAGCGCCGCGCAGGCGTGGTAGCCCTCGTCGGGGCCGCCGTAGGGGTCCGGGACGTCGTCGACGCGCGGCCACGGCAGGGCCGCCCGGCGGCCCGCCGCCGCCGCGAGCAGCCCGCGCGCGCCGGCCGCGGGCTCGCTCCCGGCCAGCCGGGCGAACTCCCGCAGCGTGAACGTCTTCGCGCGTGCCTCGGGGGAGCCCGCGAGGATCGCCTCCAGGTGGGCGCGCTCCATCGTCAGCACCAGGTCGCCGTCCTCGACGATCTCGCGCGTCAGGAGCCGGCCGCGGTGACCGTCCCACGGGATGCCGAGCGCGGTCAGCGCCGCCGCCGACCCGGGCGCGATCGGGCTGCCCTCGTGGCCGTACACGCCGGCGCTCTCGACCGTCACGCCGGGCCCGTACGAGCGCAGCGCGTGCCGGATCATCGCCTCGGCCATCGGCGACCGGCAGATGTTCGCGGTGCAGACCATGACGATCCGGAACTCGGCGCTCACGCGTCGCCTCTCGGTGCGGCGTCGGCGGCGGGGAGGGTCCAGCGGATCACGGTGCCCTCGTCGCGTGCCGCCGTGTCGAGCCAGATCTCGCCGCCGTGGTACTCCACGATCTTCCTGCACAGCGCCAGGCCGATGCCGGTGCCGGAGTAGTCGCCCTTGGGGTGCAGCCGCTGGAAGACCAGGAAGATCCGCTCCGCGTGCACGGGGTCGATCCCGATGCCGTTGTCGGCGCAGGCGAACTCCTGCATGTCACCGGCGCGGCGCACGCTGAGGTGCACGCGCGGCGGGTCCTCGCCGCGGAACTTGATCGCGTTGGCGATGAGGTTCTGGAAGACGTGGCTGAGCAGCATCGCGTCGCCCACGACCGCGGGCATCGGGTCGCTGGTGATCCCGGTGTCGGTCTTGGAGCGGGCCAGGCCGAGGTCGCCCAGGGCCGCGCGCAGCACCTCCTCGGAGTCGACGACCTGCATGTCGTGCTTGGTGCGCCCCACGCGGGAGAACTCCAGCAGGTCGTCGATGAGCGCCTGCATGCGGGTGGCGCCCTCGACGGCGTACTCGATGTACTGCTTGCCGCGCTCGTCGAGCACGTCGGAGTAGCGGCGCGCGAGCAGCTGGCAGAAGCTGGCGACGTTGCGCAGCGGCTCCTGTAGATCGTGGCTCGCGACGTAGGCGAACTGCTCCAGCTCGGCGTTGGAGCTGCCCAGCTCCGCGTTGGACCGGCGCAGCTCCGAGGCCTGGTCGGCGAGCATGACGTGCGCCTCGGCCGCCTTGCGCCACTCCTCGACGATGTGGTCGCGCATCGCGTCGATGTGCGCGGAGAGCTCGGCGATCTCCACCGGGCCGGTGACGTCCAGGGGGTGCCCGAAGTCGCCCGCGCCCACCGTGCGCACCCGCTGGGTCAGCTCGGTGACGGGCCGCAGCAGCGTGCGCCGTACGAGCGTCGTGAGCAGGATCGCGCCGATGAGGACGACGGCGGCTCCGGCGCCGAGCGCGAGATACAGCTTCAGGATCTCGGCGTCGAGGCTGTCGGCGGCCCGCCGGTGCAGCGCGTCGAGGCGGCTCTCCTCGGCCCGCAGCGCGGCCTTCGCCGCGTCGAGCCGCTGGTCGCCCGCGCGGAAGAGCGGCCCGCCGAGGTCCGTACGGCCCTTGGCGCCGAGCACCGGGCCGGCGAGGTCGCGCCGCCACGCCGCCATCGCGGACGTGACGCCGCCGAGCGCGGCCAGTGACGGGCCGGAGCCGGGAGCGGCACCGATCAGCCGCCGCGCCGACGCCGAGGCGGCGGCCTCCGCGGCGACCGCGCGGTCGTAGTCGCCGCGCCGATCCTCGTCGGCGGTCGCGGCGTACTCGCGTACGGCCCAGGCCTGCGCGTCCAGCGCGCCGTCGAGCCGCTGGACCTGGAGGATCGCCGGGTCGACGCGCCGGGTCAGGTCGGTGCGGGCCTTCCCGGCGTCGCGGACGGCGGCGCCGACGATGATCGTCGCCAGGACGAGGGCCAGCGCGACGGCGATGCCCCCGAGGGCGCTCCGGCGGCCGAGGCTCCTGCCGCTCTCCACGGCCCTCGGCCGCAGCTCCGGCCCGACGCGCTCCCGCACCGGCGCTTCCAGCGTCATGCCTCCGCCTTCCCGGACACCATCACGATGGCGAGATCGTCGGTGAGGTTCCCGCCGTTGAGCGTCTCCACCTCGGTGACGAGCCGGTCGATCAGCCCTTCGCCGGACAGGCCGTCGTCGCGGGCGCGCGCGGTGAGGTGGACGAGGCGGTCGGTGCCGAGGCGTTCGGAGCCCTGCCCGATGCGGCCCTCGATGAGTCCGTCGGTGTACATCATCAGGGTCCACGCGCCGGTCAGCGAGATCTGCCCCTCGGGCCACTTGGAGTCGGGGAACAGCCCGAGCGCCGGCCCCGTCCTCTCGTCCGGGAGCGCGATCGCGGACGTCGCGTTGAACAGCAGCGGCGCGGGATGACCGGCGAGCCGGTACGTGGCCTGGCGCGCGGCCGGGTCGATCGTCACCGCGCACAGCGTCGCGAAGATCTCCTCGGACCAGCGTTCGTGGCCGAGGACCTCGTGGAGGGTGTCGAGCAGGCCGGCGTCGGTGTGGCCGGCCAGCACGAGGGTCCGCCAGGCCATCCGCAGGCGTACGCCGAGCGCCGCCTCGTCCGGGCCGTGGCCGCAGACGTCGCCGATCACCAGGTGGACCGCGCCGTCCGGGGTCCGCACCGTGTCGTAGAAGTCGCCGCCGAGCAGCGCGCGCTCACGCCCGGGCCGGTAGCGGGTGTGGTGCGTGAGGCGCGCGCCCTTGATGATCGGCACCGGCAGGAGGCCGCGCTCGATGCGGGCGTTCTCCTCGCCGTGCAGCTCCGCCTCCATGAGCTCGCGTTCGGTCTCCTCGGCGCGCTTGCGCTGCAGGGAGTAGCGGATCGCGCGGGCCAGGAGCGGCCCGTCGACCTCGTGCTTGACGAGGTAGTCCTCGGCGCCCGCGGACACCGCCGCCACCCCGGTCTCGGAGTCGCTGCGCCCGGTGAGCACGAGCACGGCGGCGCGCGGCGCGATCGCCAGGACCCCGCGCAGGAGGTCCAGGCCCTCGGCGTCCGGGAGTGACAGGTCCACCACCACGCACTGGACCCCCGGGTCCATCCGCTCCTGGGCCTCCCGGAACGTACGGGCACGGATGATCCGCACGTCGGAGATCTCCTCGGTGAGGAGCTCCTCGAACAGGAAGGCGTCCGCCGGGTCGTCCTCGATCAGCAGGAGATCGAGTGGGCCGGCGCCGGGCAGCGCCGAGCCGCGTCGCTCGATGATCATGCTCACGTCGTCTGTTCTCCGGAGTGTGGGCCGTACCCAGATCGTCTCCATTGCCGGGAGAGAGGGCAATGGCTACAAGGCGTTCCTCAGGAAGTCGACCTGCAGCAGCAGGAGGTTCTCGGCGACGGCCTCCTTGGAGGTGAAGTGCGTCACGCCCGACAGCGGCAGCACGCTGTGCGGCCGGCCCGCGGCGAGCAGCGCCGACGAGAGCCGCAGGGTGTGCGCGGCGACGACGTTGTCGTCGGCCAGCCCGTGAATGATCATCAGCGGGCGCGTGTCACGCCCCTCGTGGCCGCCGCCCGTACCGGCCGCGGCGCGGATCAGGTCGCATTTCTCGTACGGCTCCGGGTCCTCCTCGGGATGGCCGAGGTAACGCTCGGTGTAGTGGGTGTCATAGAGGGTCCAGTCGGTGACCGGGGCGCCCGAGACGGCGGCGTGGAAGACGTCAGGGCGGCGCAGCACCGCCAGGGCCGCGAGGTAGCCGCCGAACGACCAGCCGCGGATGGCCACGCGCGACAGGTCGAGGGGGAACCGCTCGGCCGCCGCCCGCAGGGCAGCCACCTGGTCCTCCAGCACCGGCTCGACGACGTCACGGTGGATCGCGCGCTCCCACTCCGGGCCGCGGCCGGGCGTGCCGCGTCCGTCGGCGACGATCACGGCGAAGCCCTGGTCGGCGAACCACTGCGACTCGGCGTAGGCGCGGCGGCTCGCCACGACCCGCTGGCCGTGCGGCCCGCCGTAGGGGTCCATCAGCACCGGCAGCGGCTCGTCGCCGGTGTGGCCCGAAGGAAGGATCACCGCGGTGCGGATCTCGCGCTCGCCGGCGTTGATCAGGGTGACGTTCACGTCGATGCCGGGCGTCTCGGCGTGCGAGGCGATCTCACCGACGGCCTCTCCGGCCCGCAGCACGGTCGTGACGACGCCGAACCGGTCGAGCACCGCGCCGGACAGCACGGTCGTGCCGCCCGAGCGACGGCCGCCGAACACGCCGGCGCCGCTGCTCAGCCGGGTGAGGCCGTTGCCGTCGTAGAGCCAGACGTGGATCTCGGCGGGCTCGTCGGAGGCGGTGAACAGCACGGTGTCGCCGTCGACGCCGAGGACGGACCTGACCTGGAGACCGGCCGGGGTCACGGCCTGGTCGCCGACGAGCAGCCGGCGCGAGGTGTCGTCCTCGGAGGTCCACACGAGGTCGCCGGACGCGGTGCGCGCGGGCACGCCGGTCACGATGTCGAGCCACGTCGGGTCCGTGTCCTCGCGGACGAGGGTGGTCTCACCGGTCGCCGGGTCGGCGGACAGGATCCGCATGGTCTTCTGGTCGCGCGTCTGCACGACGAGGAGGATTCCGGTGGAGTCCCAGGAGGCGGTGACCAGGTAGGGATAGGTCTCCCGGTCCCACTCGACCTCCTGGCGCCCGCCGTCGAGGCGCAGCACCACGAGGGACACGTCGGCGTTGGGCGTGCCGGCCGCCGGGTAGGCGACCTCCACCGGCGCGGAGCCGGGGTTGGCCGGGTCGGCGATGTGCCAGCGGCGTACGGGGGAGTCGTCGCTCCGCTCGGCCAGGACGGCGTCACCGTCAGGGGCCCACCAGTAGCCCCGCATGCGCTGCATCTCCTCGGCCGCGATGAACTCCGCGAGGCCGTAGGAGATGTGGTCGCCCTCGGGCTCGGCGAGCGCGCGGTCGTCGCCGGAGCCGAGCTCGATCACGCGCAGGGCGCGGCCGGAGACGTACGCGACGCGGCTGCCGGTCGGGTCGGGGCGCGGGTCGAAGACGGGAGTGGCGGCGTCCAGCGGGCGCACGCCCTTCTCCAGGTCGGTGACGAACAGCCGCCCGGACAGCGCGAACGCCGCGACCGTCATGGCCCGGTCGGTCGCGTACGAGACGATGCCGCCGGCCTGCTCGCGGGCCCGCTCACGGCGGGCCCTCTCCTCGGCCGGGAGGTCTTCCTCACCGGGCAGGTCGAGCGTGCGCGGGTCGACGACGAGGCGTTCCTCGCCGATCGTGCCGCTGCCGACGTCCAGGGTCCACAGGCAGGTGACCGGGTCCGTGCCGCCGCCCGACCGCAGAAACGTGACGCGCGAACCGTCGGGCGATACCTGAAATCCGCGGGGTGCACCGAGAGTGAAACGGCGAGTACGCGCGCTCTGCCGTGGGAAACTGATCGTCATGCCTCCGATCCTGCCAGGCGGACGCGACAGACGCATGCATGCCCGTCCGCTCCTGGACAGGGCTACCGTTGACACGAATCCCCGACTTCCCCACCCAGGAGTTCCCCATGCCGGATGGCCGTCCCCTTCAGCCGGGAGACCCCGCGAGGCTGGGTGACTACACACTGGAGGCGCGCCTCGGTGAAGGCGGTCAGGGCGTCGTCTTCCTCGGCCACTCCGAGTCCGGTGACCCGGTGGCGATCAAGCTGCTGCGCGCCGACCTCGCCGACGACGAGACCGCGCGCGGGCGCTTCCTCCGCGAGCTCGCCGCGGCCAAGAGGGTCGCGCGGTTCTGCACCGCCCAGGTGCTGGAGGCCGACGCCGAGGGCGACCGGCCCTACATCGTCAGCGAGTACGTCCCCGGCCCGTCGCTGGCCCAGCAGGTCTCAAGTGACTCGCCGCGCTCCGGGGCCGACCTCGAACGCCTCGCGATCGGCACGGTGACCGCGCTGGTCGCGATCCACCAGGCCGGCATCGTGCACCGCGACTTCAAGCCGCAGAACGTCCTGATCGGCGCCGACGGCCCCCGCGTGATCGACTTCGGCATCGCCAAGGCGCTCGACGCGGCGGCCACGATGACCAACTCGGCCATCGGCACCCCGGCGTACATGGCCCCCGAGCAGCTCTCCGGCGCCGAGATCACCCCGGCGGCCGACATCTTCGCCTGGGGCTCGACGATGGTGTACGCCGCCACGGGCCAGTCGCCGTTCGGGCAGGACACCGTCATGGCGGTGATCCACCGGATCATCAACGAGCCGCCGGACCTCGGCACGCTCGAAGAGCCGCTGCGCGGCATCGTCGCCGACTGCCTCGGCAAGGACCCGGCCACCCGCCCGAACGCCCAGGCGCTGCTGATGCGCCTCCTCGGCGAGGAGGGCGTCACGCCCAGCGCCGCGCCGGTCGGCGACCCGTCCACCGCGATCATGGGCCAGGGCGCGGCGTTCGCCACCGGCCCGGAGGTCGGCGCCGCTCCGACGATGCGCCAGGCCGGCGCCACCGAGGCGATGGCGGGCGGCGCGGCCCTCGCGGGCGCCACCGCACCCGGCGGCGCGCGTCCGGCGTCCGGAGCCGGCCTCTCGTCCCGCAACATGGTCATCGCGCTGGCGGCCCTGCTGGTGGCCGCCGGCGTCGTCGCGACGATCATCTGGGCGGCCTCGCACGGCAACGACCCCGCGGGCGGCACGGTGAACACCCCCGCGCCGTCGAGCCAGCCGTCGGCGACCCAGGAGCCGAGCCGGCCGAGCCTGCCCACGCGCCGTAAGCACACCTTCACGCCCTCCGGCGAGCCCGCGCCCAGCGACACGGTCACGGCGCCGCCGAGCTCAGACCCGTCCGAGCCCACGGACCCGGGCGGCGGCACCACCGACCCCGGCGGCGGCACCGAGCCCCCCGGCGGGACGGCGGGCCCGGGCGGCGGCACGGCCCAGCCCGGCATCGGTGACTGACATGGCCGCCGACCCGAGCATCATGTTCGTGCACGCCCACCCCGACGACGAGTCCATCGAGACCGGCGCGACGATGGCCAAGTACGCCGCCGAGGGCGCGCACGTCACCCTGGTCACCTGCACGCTCGGCGAGGAGGGTGAGGTGATCCCGGAGGACCTCCGTCACCTGTCCGGCGCCGCCCTGGGCGAGCACCGCGTCGGCGAGCTGGACCAGGCCTGCGCCGCCCTCGGCGTCGATGACCACCGCTTCCTCGGCGGCGCCGGGCGCTGGCGCGACTCCGGGATGATGGGCCTGGCCACCAACGACGACCCGCGCTGCTTCTGGCAGGCCGACCTCGACGAGGCGGCGGGCCTGCTCGTGAGCATCGTGCGCGAGGTACGCCCGCAGGTGATCGTCACCTACGACGCGAACGGCTTCTACGGCCATCCCGACCACATCCAGGCCTACCGGGTCGCGTGGCGCGCGTTCGAGCGGGCCTCCGACCCGTCGTTCGGCACGGGCGAGCCGTGGCGGCCCACGCGCTTCTACGCCACCGCCGTGCCGCTGCCGGTGCTGGAGGAGGCCGTCGGGCAGGGGCCGTTCGGCCGGGTCGGCTCCGTCGGCGAGTACGGCTTCGGGGTCCCGTTCGAGGAGATCACGACCGCCGTCGACGCCCGCGCGTACCTGCCGGCGAAGGTGGCCGCGATGCGGGCGCATCCGACCCAGATCACCGTTGATCCGCCCTACTACGCGTTGTCCAACGATGTCGGCACCCCGCTGCTCGGCGTCGAGTACTACACGCGCCTCGCCGGAGAACCCGGCATTCCCGGGGACGAAGGCCGCGAGACCGGTCTCTTCCACGCGGTAGCCTGACCGGCTGTGGAGGAGACGACGAGTCCAAGCAGCCCGCCCGCGCCGGCGTTCCTGACCGGTGCCGTCTACGGCGCGCTGGCCGTGCTGGGAGCGATGCTGGGGGTGCTCGGCTCCTTCGAGTTCTCCTGGGAGGCCGGCGGTGTCCCGGTGGCGGCGATCGCCTGGTCCCTCGTGAACCTCGCCGTCTTCCGCGGTGCCGGGTGGGCCCTGCGGGGCAAGCTCGGCGCGGTCGTGCCCGCGGTGTTCTGGCTGATCGTCGTGCTCGTGCTCTCGAGCCGGCGGCCTGAGGGCGACCTGGTGGTCACCGGCCTGACGCCCGGCTACATCTTCATCTTCGGGGGCGCGATCGCCGCCGTCATCGCCGTGTCCTGGACCCCGTCACTACAGCCGTGGATGCTGGGTCCGGCCGCGACCACCCCAGAGGTACGGCGCTGACGCGCCGGTAACATCCCTGTGAGCGTCCGGCATTCCGGGCGTTCCGTCGTGGAGAGGGGTCCTGCCGCAATGCCGATGTCCGCGGGTGTCGACCCCGGGGAGTATCGCCGGGTGGCCGGGCGTTTCGCCACGGGTATCACGGTCGTGACCACCGCCCTCGACGGCGTCGACCACGCGATGACGGTCAGCGCGTTCACGTCACTGTCGCTGGACCCGGTCCTCGTCCTGTTCTGCCCCGAGAGGGCCTCACGCTTCCACGACGTCGTGACCTCGACGAAGACCTGGGCCGTGTCGGTGCTCGGCGAGGAGTCGGTGGACGCCTCGCAGTGGTTCGCCACCCGGGGCCGCGACCTCGAAGGGCAGCTCGACGGCTGGCCGGCCCACCGGGGCTCGCGCTCCGGCGCCCTGATCCTCGACTCGGCCATCGCGTCGCTGGAGTGCCGCACGTACGCCGTGCACGACGGCGGCGACCACAGCATCGTCGTCGGCGAGGTGCTCGCCGTCGACCGTGCGGAACCCGGTGGCAGTCCGCTGCTGTACTACGACGGCACCTACCACCGGGTCCACCCGCACTGACCTACGCCGTGCCCGGTGGGTCTTGGCCTGCTACGCGGTGCTCGCGACGGCCAAGACCCACCGGACATCTCCTACGCCGTGGTCTCCACCGGGGCCTGCGCCCGCGGCGAGTCCGCGCGGTTGAGACGCTTCACCGCGAAGCACGACGCGGCCGCGACCAGGACGACCGCGATCGGCAGCACCATGGTCGGCTTCATCGCCGTCACGTAGCCGTGCTGGAAGACCTCCTGGGCGATGCGGGAGATCTGCGCGGCGATCGGCTTGGGCGTGCCCGCGGGCAGGTGCTGGGCCGCGCCGCTCTGCCCGGCGCCGACCTCGATGCCGCCCTTGGCCGCGTCCTTGAACCCGGCGATGAACGGCCCGCGCGCCTGCGCCGGCACCTGGCCGGACCGGGTCGTGGCCTCGTGCTGGAGGGAGACGGCGAGCCGGTTCTGCAACAGGGCGCCCATCGAGGCGCTGCCGACGACCGAGCCGATCTGCCGGATCGTGTTGTTGACGCCCGAGGCCGCCCCGGCGAGCCGGGGGTCGACGTTGCGCATGGCCTCGGTGGCCAGCGGCGCGAACACGCAGCCGACGCCCAGGCCGCTGATGAGGAAGCCGGGCAGGAAGGCGACCCAGTGCCGGTCCACCTGGGCGGTCGCGACGACGTAGCCCATGCCGACGGCGTACAGCGTCAGGCCGCCCATCAGGATGAACTTGCCGCCGATCTTGTCCGACATCCGCCCGGCGATGGGGGCGACGAACATCGAGATGAGCGACATCGGCGCCATGACCAGCCCGGCCTTCAGCGCCGTGAAGCCCAGGATCGACTGGAGGTAGATCGTGAACGGCAGGAACATGCCGACCATGCCGACGGAGACGGCGGCGCCCACGAAGTTCAGGATCGTGAAGTTGCGGTCGCGGAACAGCGCGAACGGCACCAGCGGCTCGCTGGACTGCTGGCTGCGCTGCTGCAGGATGAAGATCACGAAGATCACCACGCTGGCCGCGATCAGGCCGAGGATCCAGGCGTTCCAGTTGTAGCGCTGGCCCTCGGTCAGGGCGAACGTCAGGCAGAACAGCGCGACCGTGGCGATCAGCACGCCGAGGACGTCCAGCTTGTGGCGGCGCTCCTGTTTCACGGCGGGGATGATCGTGATCGCCATGGCCAGCACGATGACGCCGATCGGCAGGTTCACGAAGAAGATCCAGCGCCAGCCGAACGAGGTCACGAGGAAGCCGCCGAGCGTCGGCCCGGCGATGGTGGCCACGCCCGCGACCGCGCCCCAGATGCCGAGCGCGGCACCTCGGCGTTCGGACGGGAAGGTCGCGATGATGATCGCCATGGTCTGCGGCATCAGCATCGCCGCGCCGAGGCCCTGGACGACGCGCGCGCCGATCAGCTCCGCGGGGTTCTGTGAGAGCCCACACCCGAGGCTGGCCAGGGTGAAGACCGAGACGCCGAGGATGAACAACGTGCGCTGGCCGCGCAGGTCACCCAGCCGGCCCGCCGTGATCAGCAGGACGGCGAGGATCAGCACGTACGCGTTGATGACCCACAGCACCTCGTCCAGAGACGCTTTCAGGCCGTCGATCATGTTGGGTATCGCGATGTTGACGATCGTCAGGTCCAGCAGTGTCATGAAGAACCCCAGGCTGAGCGTGATCAAGATCGCCCAGGGGTTGCCGTGCCACTTCCTCATTCTCTCTCCCCGTCTGAACCGCCCAGGGGCGTCCAGGTCAACGTGCCGTTCTCGATGTCGTTTCTCAGCTCGCGGGTGAAGTCCAGCTCCGACCTGAGCTGGGCGTTCAGGAACTCCACCTCGACGAGTTCGACGCGGTCGAGCCCCTGCTTCGTCAGGGTGTCGATGACCGCCCGGTGGGCCGCCAGCTTCGCCTCCAGGGCGACACCGCGCCGGTCGAGCAGCGCCACCGCGTCGGCCGGCGGAAGCATGGAGATGAAGGACAGCGCCATGCCCAGGGTGGGATATTCCTTCGCCGGAAACATGAGGAACTCCCGCAGCCGCAGGTGTGCCTCGTTCCGGCCGTCCTCAGTGATCGCGTAGACGGTGCGTTCCGGTCGGCGTCCGTCGCGGCTGGTCTCCACGGGCTCGATGAGTCCGCGGTCGGCCAGCCGGGAGACGGTGTGGTAAAGCGACCCGTGCGCGACTTTGACCACTTTGTCGATCGCGTAGTCCCGGATGCGCTGCTGCATCTCGTACGGGTGCATCTGCTCGCCTTGGAGCAGGTGGAGCACCGCGAGACCCAGCGGTGTGAGTGGGCGTGACATGAGCCGGTCTCTAGTCTGTTCTGATTAGTCCAACTGGACTATAGGGCCCGGCAGTGGCTTGGGCAATCGACTTAAAGCAACGATCCGGTACAAAGCAGAAGGTCCGGGCGGTATCACCCGGACCTTCTTGGTTCGTACGCCTAGATTTCGCTCAGGACCGCCTCAAGGTGGTCCAGGGCCCAGTCGAGCTCGTTCTTGGTCACCGTCAGCGGCGGCGCCAGCCGGAGCGTCGTCTCGTGGGTCTCCTTCGCGAGGACGCCGCGGTCCATCAGCTTCTCGCTGACCGGCCGCGCCTTGCCGTTGAGCTCCACGCCCGCCCACAGCCCGCGCCCGCGTACCTCGCGCACCTTGTCGGAGGGCAGCTTGCCGAGCCGTGCGTGCAGGTGCTCGCCGAGGACGCGGGAGTTCTCCTGGTGCTCGCCGGTCGCCAGCATGGCGACGACCTCGCGGCCGATCGCGCACGCGAGCGGGTTGCCGCCGAACGTCGAGCCGTGCTGGCCGGGCTTGAACACCCCGAGGACGTCCTCGTTCGCGAGCACGGCCGAGACCGGCATGATGCCGCCGCCGAGGGCCTTGCCGAGCAGGTACATGTCGGGCACGACGTTCTCGTGCTGGACCGCGAACGTCGTACCGGTGCGGCCGAGACCCGACTGGATCTCGTCCGCGATCATCAGGGCGTTCGCCTCGGTGCAGATCTCGCGTACCGCGGTGAGGAAGCCGCTCGGCGGCACGTTGACGCCGGCCTCACCCTGGATCGGCTCGATGAGCACGCCGACGGTGTTCTCGTCGACCGCCGCGCGCAGCGCCGCCACGTCGCCGTACGGGACGGACCGGAAGCCCGGCGTGAAGGGCCCGTAGGAGTTCCGCGCGTCGGGATCGTCGGAGAAGCTGATGATCGTGGTCGTACGCCCGTGGAAGTTGCCGGCGAACGTGACGATGTTCGCCTGGTCCGCGGCGACGCCCTTGACCTCGTAGCCCCACTTGCGGGCGGTCTTGATCGCGGTCTCGACGGCCTCGGCGCCGGTGTTCATCGGCAGGACCATGTCCTTGCCGGCGAGCGCGGTCAGCTCGGCGGCGAACGGGCCGAACTGGTCGTGGTCGAACGCCCGGCTGACCAGCGTGACCTTGTCGAGCTGGCGCTTGGCGGCCTCGACCAGCCGAGGGTGGCGGTGCCCGAAGTTGACGGCGGAGTACGCGGCGAGCATGTCGAGGTAACGCTTGCCCTCGGGGTCGTACACCCAGACGCCCTCGGCCTCGGCGATCACGATGGGCAACGGGTGGTAGTTGTGGGCGCTGTGCCGCTCGGACAGCTCTCGAAGCTCTTGGGTGTTCAACGGCGTCTCCTTCGACGACTCGCGTTTATCCAGGTTATGGGCGCAATTCGAGCGTGCAGCACTTGGGGCCGCCGCCTGCCTTGCGCAGCTCGGTCATCTCGACCGGGATGACGTCGTAACCACGGTGCGTGAGCTGTGCGCTCAGATCGATCGCGTCGTCGGGGATGATCACGTGCCGTCCGTCGCTGACCCCGTTGAGCCCGAACGCCAGGGCGTCCTTCTCGCTCGCCTCGATCAGGTCGGGGAAGAGAGTCTGAAGTTTGATCAGGCCGTCCTCGTCGAAGGCGCCCGGGTAGTACGCCGCGGTGAACGCGTCGATGACGAACAGGGCCGTGTCGAGGTGGTAGAAGCGCGAGTCGACCAGCTTGACGCTGATCACCGGTAGCCCGAAGGCGTCGTGCAGTTCGTTGTGCGCCGCGGGGTCCGTACGGAACCCGTGCCCGGCGACGATCGCGCGGTAGGCGTAGGCGTAGTCACCCTCGCCCTCGTTGACGTACGTGGCCGGCGTGATGCGGCGGTAGCCGCGGGCCTGGAACCACGCTTGGTGGGCCTCGGCCTCCCGTGCCCGCTCCGGATGGCGGAACCGGGCGCCCAGCACCATCCCGCCCACCACGGTCGCGCCGTTGGCGGCGAAGACCATGTCGGGCAGCCCCTCGACGGGATCGAGTTCGAAGACCTTGTGACCGAGCGCGACGTAGGTCGCGCGCAGCCGCTCCCATTCGGCGACCGCCCGGTCGCGGTCGACCGGGGTCGTGAGGTCCATCCACGGGTTGATGGCGTATTGGACGTCGAAGTAGGTCGGCGGGCACATGAGGTAGGTGCGAGCCGGCCTGCCAGTGGTCATGCCCGCGTCATCGCGGGCAAGGGTCTGCATCGTCACGTGGTGTACTCCTGGCGATACGGGCCGTTGTGTGCCAACGGGGTTGGTGAGGCACCACTTGCAGCGTAAGGTCGGCCTGGCCGCAACACCAATAACGGACTTGCGCGTCGAAGGGGAAGAACGTTGCGTCTTGACGACATTGATCGGCGAATCGTTGCGTGTTTGCTGGAAGACGCGCGCTCTTCGTTCTCACAGATCGGTGACCAAGTGGGCCTTTCGGCGCCCGCAGTCAAGCGCCGCGTTGACAGGCTGCGCCAAGACGGAGTCATCACCGGTTACGCCGCCGTCGTGGACCCCGCCGCGCTCGGCTGGACCACCGAGGCCTTCGTCGAGCTGTTCTGCGAGGGCCGTACGTCGCCGGACGAGATCTACGCGAGCATCCGGCGGCACCCCGAAGTGGTCGCCGCCTACACCGTCACCGGCGACGCCAACGCGCTCGTCCACCTGCGCGCGCATGACATACAGGGCCTCGAACAGGCCCTCGAACACCTGCGCAACGAACCCAACATCGTCCAGACCAAGACCTCGATCGTCCTGTCGCGCCTGCTGGGGCGTCCCACCGGCGGCCCGGACACCTGATCCGGCTACGCTTTCGGGCGTGGACTTCGCGACGGCCGATCTGATCGACGACTACGGCGCCGAGCTGGAGAGCTGCGAGACGCAGTTCCGCTCGTACGGCGCGCGCACCCGGTTCGCGGGTGTGGTGGAGACCGTCCGCTGCGACGCGGACAACGCCCTGGTGAAGAGCGTCCTGGCCACGCCGGGGGAGGGGCGCGTCCTGGTCGTCGACGGCGGCGGCTCGCTCCGTACGGCGCTGATGGGCGACATGATCGCCGCGTCCGCGGTCGAGAACCACTGGGCCGGCGTGGTGATCAACGGCGCCGTACGCGACGTGGTGGCCCTGCGCGACCTCGACCTCGGCGTGAAGGCCCTGGGGTCCAACCCGCGCAAGAGCGCCAAGGACGGCGCCGGCGAGACGGGCGTGCCCGTGGTCTTCGGCGGCGCGGAGTTCCGCCCCGGCGCGTGGCTCTACAGCGACGAGGACGGCATCGTCCTCGCCTCGCGCGGCCTGCTCTAGCCGATCTTGGTGAGCTGCTCGGTGAGCAGGCCGGTCGCGGCCTTTGCCGCCGGGTCGCCGGCGGCCGAGGGCTTGACGCGCTTGAGGTAGAGCGAGGCGATGATCACGTTGCCGCGTTCGGCGTAGTCGTAGACCTCGTAGATCACGTTGATGATGCTGGACGAGGGCGAGTACGTGCGCTTCTCGAAGCCCTGGAGGTGTCTCCAGCCGTTCACCGTGTCCGTGGTCGTCTTCCAGGTGGCGGCGTACGGGAGGGTGATCTGCTTCGCGCTGAGCTTCTTGGACGCGACGTGCTGCGTGCCAGGGCATTTGGCGATTTTTGCCGTTATCTGGGCAAACGCTTTGGTGGCCTCGGCCGCGTCGGGGAAGACGGCCGCCTGCTGCGCGTATCCCGGCGCGGACGAGCGGGTGTCGGACGGGCCGTACTGCTGCGCCGTCGTCGCCGGGTTCCCCGGCAGGGCGATCTTCGTGTCCGCGCAGGACGGCACGGTGTCCTTGGCGAAGCCGGTGAAGGTCACCGGCTCACCGTGCACACCGGAGGCGACGTCACCGGCGCGGAGCAGCGCACCCTTGATGTGCTCGGCGGTGTACGAGACAGGCGCCACAGGGCTCGCTTGGCTCGTCGGGACCTTGCCGCTCGGCTTGTGAGCGGGACCACCACAGGCCGCGACCATCGTCACGGCGAGAACGGCGGCCAGCACGCGTGCTCGGGAAAGGTGCACCTGTGTCCTCTGCTGTCAGCCGGGCCGTGATTCGGTCTGGACCTCGCCGACCGCCAGCCGCGCCGCCGTCGTCATCGTCAGCGGGTCGAGCGCGCCGCCGGGCTGGTCGCAGGTGCCGGTGCAGGTCCAGGCGAGGGTCCAGGTGATGGTGGCGGAGATCCGGTACTTGCCGCCGGGCTGCCCCGCCGAGGACCGGTCGTAGGTGTAGCCGCACTGCGTGCCGCCGGCCGTACCCGCGCCGCCGCAGGTGACGCTCGCCTCGCCCATGTTCCACGTGACCGACTGCGGCGTGGCGGTCGCCGTCACCGACTGGTCCGGGACGGTCACCGTGATCGACTGCCTGGAGAAGTCGGCGGGGTTCACCCAGAGACCCGTCTTGATCTGCACGTACGTGCGGGCCCTGGGCGCGGTGTGGACGTGCGGCGCCGGCACGGTGATCTGGTCACGCGCGTTGTACGCGACGTCGATGGTCGGAATGTGCGGCACGGGTGCGGGCCCGTTCGCGGCCGGCGCGCACACGATGGTGTTCCCGACGGTCGGGCAGCCGAGCCCGGGACCGGTGTCGCTCGTGCCTCCGGCGCCCGAGCTCGAACCTCCGCCACCACGCCGGTGGATCACCTGATGGATGTTGCAGCCGCCGCCGTTCTGACAGGGAGCGGCCATGGCCGCCTCCGCCATCGCGACGGTGGTCACCGTGAGCCCGGTGGCCAGCGCCAGCGCCGTGACCGTTGAGGACAGCTTGGTCAGCATTTTCTGCCCTGCCTCGCCTCTGAGATCTTCCAAGAGCCATCGGCGAATCGCATGATCGCCTGATAAAGGTAATTACCTCCGCGCCAGGCGCTGAGACGTTTACCAGTTTTTGCGGAGAATCGGTATGCGCCGAGAGTTTGCACGCAATCAAGGATCACGACCGTCGAATCATCGGCCGAACGGCCTTGGACCCTTGGGTTCAGCACGTTGTGAAACCGCCAGATGACGCCCTCGGCCTGGACGCTGGCAAGATCTTTGGTGATGAGCGAGAGCTGAGGATCGATTGCGACGGAGTTGAGGGCCGCGGCGTTCCCGGTCTCATAGACCTGCTCGTACACGCGCTGGTATGTCCGGTAAGCGGCGAGTGCCGACTGGGGCGTCTTCACGGTCGGATCACCCGCCTTGGCCGTCTCGCCCTGAGTGCCGTCGGATGACGTCGTGTGATCGCCAGAGGGGACCTGCCCACTCGGATGGAAGCCCCCTGACGTGCGGCTTCCACAGGCGGTGAGCGAACTTGCCAGCAACAGCGTGCCGACACAACGGCGGAATCGCATCCTGAATTTCCGTGGGCACCGGGGCAAATTACCTGTTGAGCTTACTGAGGGCCCAGGGACAAGAAAAGAGGTTCCAGTGAACTGGTAAAACGGCCCTAACCTATTGCTGGTTAGAGGCGTCCGACGAGGGCGACAAGGTCAAGCCCAAGGATCATGTCCAGCTTGATCACCGTCTCGAACTTCGCCCCGTCCGGCAGCGACGCGTCATCCGCGAGCCGTTGGAGTAGGGGAAAGACGGCGGCAGTGTCAAGATCGTTATCGAGGGCCGAGAGCGCGTCGTCGACATACCGCTGATCGATAGGCCGCCCGGGAGCCCGAGCCCATCCCGCGACCGTACGCCGCAGCGAAGTGAGCTCCGCGGCGGCGTTCTCCAGATCAAGCCGGTGAAGCGAGACCTCGGACCGGTAGTGCGTCCGCAACAGCGCCATCCGGAGCGCCAGCGGATCCAGCCCGTCGTAAGCCCCCAGAACCGCCGAAGCAACCCCCACCCGAAGCAGGCCCGAACCCGGAGAGCCAGGCCCACCCGCCGAATCGAGACCGTCAGGCCGCCCCCCAGCCCCGGCAGCGGCGTCAAGACCATTCGCCTGAACGCGTACGTCAGCCTCTCCGTCGGCCAACTCCGCCGCCCGAACGTTCAACTCGGCCGCCCCGGGAAGGTCCTCCCAGATCCCCACAACCCGCAGCCGATGATGCATACAGACCCGCCGTACAAGATCAGAGACCAGCAACTCCCGAAGCCCCCCAGAACAGGAGACCCGCACAACCCCACCCCGAGCCGGCACCAACTCCCGGACCGATCCACTCCCGACCTCATACAGCCAAAGCACCCCCCGACCCTACCCACCCCACCCCAACCCGCACCTCAACCCACCAGGGAGGTCCACCCGCCCCGCGAGCACCCCTTCACAACACCCACCTTCCACGCACCCCCACCCGCTCACCCACCTCGACGCCGCGCCCGTGTCCAGCGCCGAGATCTCGCGTCCGCCGGGCCTGTGCGCGTGTCCGTCACTGCCTACGTGGCTGCGGCAACGGTGCCCGCCTCCGCTAGCCGGGGTTCGCGTCCACCGGGGCCTCCTGTACCCGTACCTGTCACTGCCCGCGAGCGCCGCGCCCGTGTCTGCTGACTGCCAGGGGTTTCGCGTCCGCCGGGGCCCGTATGTGTGTCCGTCACTGCCTGCATGGCTGCGGCGCGGCGCCCGCCTCTGGGCGCCGGGGTTCGCGTCCGCCGGGGCCTGCACCCGTGTTCGTCCGTCCACGCGCCTCCGCCACCGTCTGCGCCGGCACTCGCGACGGGGCCGCACCCGCCCTTGCGGCTGTCCGCGTTCACACCCGCCATGGTCCGCACGCACCCCTGCAATCAGGCCCGCACCCACACTCGGCACCGTCTGCGGCTACACCCGCCACGGCCGCCGTACACCCCCGCTGTCAGCCTCGCAGCCGCCTGCGACCCGCCCGCCACCTCGAAGTGCTCCGAAGCCGTCCGGGGGCTCGTACGCCGGCGGACCAAGACCGGCTGCGATCTTCCTGCGGTCAGCGTACGGCGGCGAAGCGGAGGCGTACGTAGTCCGCCATCCAGCCCGACTCGCGGCGCAGGGCGGGTGCGGCCAGTTCGTTCACCCGGTCGAGGAGCCGTCCGGCGATCTCCGGCGGGACCTCGGCGATCAGCTCGGGCGCGTACAGCCGTACCCAGTCGGCGGCGCCGTCCGGGCACTCGGCGAGGCGGGTCGGCCGGTCGAAGAACTCCATCAGGCGCACCACGAAACCGGCCTCTTCCAGCCGTTTCGCGTACTCGGCCGGAGTCGGGAAGTACCACGGCATCTCGGGCTCGGGCAGGTCGAACGTCCGCCACGCCGTCTGCACCGCCGTGATCAGATCGCCGCAGTTTCCCGCGCCGCCCATCTCGCCGACGAACCGTCCCCCGGGCCGCAGCGCCGCGCGTACGCGGGAGATCACCGCCGAGGGGTCGCGCCTCATCCAGTGCAGAGCGGAGCTGGAGACAACCGCGTCATAGCGCTCGCTGACCGAGAAATCGTGCGCGTCGCCGACCGCGAACGACAGGTTCGGATGCTGCGAACGCGCCGCGTTCACCATCTCGAGCGACCCGTCGATGCCGAGAACCTCGACGCCACGCGCGGCGATCTCGGCGGTCATCGTCCCGGTGCCGCAACCAAGATCGATCACGCGCTCGTCCGGTCTCGGGTCGAGCAGGTCGATGAGCGGAGCGCCGTGCGCGGATACATAGCCGAAGGCGGTGTCGTATGTCGCCACGGCCCATTGCATGTGCCGAAACATATCCGACATTCAGGGCGGACCGCCGTAACGTCTCGCATCGTGGCTCGTCGCACGCGACTCGGAACCCCGTGGTGTGGGAGTTCTGCTCGATCCCGGGAGTTATCCACAGGGTGTGGAGGGGGGTTATGGGGTGGGGGGAGGGGGCGTCAGGATTCGGGGAGTTGGAAGAGCAATGGGAGGTCAAGATGATGGACCTGCGCATCCCCGCGGCCGTGGCGACACCCTTCGTCGTGGCGACGGCCGATCCTCCGTACGACCCGCCGTCCGTGGCGCGGGCCCGGATACGCCACCCGCTGGCGGCCGGCCTGCTCGACTCGCCGTTAGTGCAGATCCGTACTGTTCCCGCCGGTGAGTCCGGCTACGCCGACCTCATGCGAAACGCCGTGTGGTCGACGCCCGAGGAGCACTACCTGCTCGGCAAGACCACGCACCATATCGTCGTGATGGGCCACTTACCGCCCGTCTCCCAACCAGATCATGGTCAGGCCCTGCGCGCGATCACCCGCGCCATCGCCGAGTCCTGCGACGGCATCGTGTACGACGGCTGGTCTCACCAGATCCTGCCGTACGACTTCCGCTTCGGTACCGAGCACCCGGAGTTCTGCCTGGCCGACGACTGGCTCGCCACGTTCGTCTCCGGCGACGAGGAGGGGTCGATCGGAAGGCTCGGAGTCCTGCGCCTGATGACGGCCGGCCTGCACCGGTTCGCCTTACCGGAGCTGGAGGCCATCGACGTCCCCCTGGCCAACTCCTTCGCCGCCGTGACCCTGCTGCGCAGCCTGTCGGTGGCCCTCCTGTCCGAGCACTGGGACTGGCTCGCCTGCAACCCCGGCGCGAGAGCCCGCCGACTCCCCGCCCACCGCTGGGTCGAGGCCCACGACGTCTGGCGCTACTGGGCCTCCGCCCCGTCCGGTCATATCGGCGGTCGCGTACGGGTCCGGCTGCGCTTCAGACCGGAGGAGAGCGATGAAGCTCTCCCGTACCTGACGGTCGGCCCGCCTGCCGACTTCGACGCCGCCCCCGCCGACTGGTGGAACGACGTAGTCGACCTGGCCATGCCCTTCGTGAACAAAGCCCCCCGCCGCACCGCCGCCTGACCACCCGCCCGCCGCGGCACGGCCACCGTTGAGACGGCTGGTGCACGTCCAGACCGTCCCGTCTACGGGGCCGTTCGGGTGGCTGGTGTACGTCCAGATCGTCCCGGTACAGGACCGTTCGGGCGGCTGACGTTGCTCAGCCCGTTCCGGCACGGGAACTCCGGCCATCTGCGGCTGTCCCCGACCACATACCTATCCCCGACCAGATCCGACCATCCCTGGTCCGTCCTATCGCCAGTCACCGCCCGTCCTTGGTGCGTACCGGGCGGCTTTCCTGCAAGCCCGGCGTACGGCCGCGCGCCCCGCATCGGCCTGCGAACCAGATGCCACCCGTCCGAACCATCAACCGAAGGAGGTCCAGCCCCATGACCGTTTCGAGCCTACGAACAGCGGCGCCACGAGGCGTACAGGGCCTCCGGTCCATCGAGCAGTCCGCGCCATCGAACCCACTCGCGCCACGGGTGTCCAAGCGTGCCGAGGCGAAAGCCGGCCCGCCGCCCGCCCAGTGGCCAGATCCTCACCACTCAAGGAGCCGGTCATGTCCCACCTAGTGCTGTCCGTCCCGGAAAGCGTGACGTCCCACTACGTGATCGCGACGAACGAGCCGCCTGAGGACCCGCGTACGGCGGTGCCGTGGCGGGTGCCCGAGGTGTTCCGGGCGGCCGCGATGGAGGCGATCGGCACTCCGCAGCTGTCCATTTTCACGATCCGCGCGGACGAGGCGACATGGCGGCTCGACGGCATTCTCGCCTCGGATGATGACAAGAGACGCATCCGCGAGTCCTCACACCAGATCGTGCTCGCACACCGTCAGGGGACGGCCGGGCAGCCTCGCGCCGAACAGACGGCACGGGCGGTGGCGAGAGCCATCGCGGACGTCTCGGACGGCGTCCTGATCGACCCGCAGGCCCGGCACGTCATCCTCCGCGACGGCCTGGCCCGTACGGAGCGGGGCTGGTTCCGCATGGGCGACCAGTGGTTCGGCACCCGCTACGAGGTCGACGAGACGGCGGCACGCCTCGACCCGATCGGCGACGCGCGTACGACGGCGCAGTGCTCCTGTCTCCGCATCACCCTCCTAGGAATGCGCAGGTTCGGCCTCCCCGACCTGACGATGAACGGAGTCGCCTGCGCCCACGACCTCCCGGCACTGAACCTCCTGCGCGCCCTCGCCCACCGCCTGCTCACCGACCAGTGGGAGTGGACCCGCCGCCGCCCCTCCCAGCGAATCCGCCCCGTGGACGACCACCCGAAGATCGACCCGAACGACTTCTGGGCCTACTGGGGCGCGACCCCGCACACGCCGAGCAGCCCACTGACCGTACGCCTGGCGCTCACGTCGCCCACGACCTTGGAGGTCGGCCCACCCGCCGACTACCCCGGCAGCCGTACGGAGTGGGGCCGCGAGGCCCTGGTCCCGTCCATGCCGTCCCTCATCGGCTGCCCGGCCGACGAAGACACCCGCCGCGTCCGATCCGTCGGAAGCGAGGTCTGACCGGAATGCCCTCGACCGAGAATCACTCGTGCCCGATCACCGATACGACCGCACAGCGAGCTCACCTCATGCCGTCAGCCGCAGGACTCATTCCGTGCGGAGGACGGGCCAAGCCATGCGCGGGGCTCTCCTTCGGCGCAGGGAGGCGAGTCGGATCAGGGGCGGGGCATGCGCCGGGCGGTGAGCTGTGGGCCGGGTCGGGCGGGGGACTGTTACCCCCCGCGGACGGGGCAGGCCAGGCGCGGAGGCTTTCCCTCGGTGCAGAGCGGCGAGGGAGATCAGGACCGGGGGCGTGTATCGGGTGGTGAGCTGCGGGCGGGGGCAGGCGCGGGACTGATATCGCGGGGAGCGGACGGGCCAGTCCAGGCGCGGGCCTGATATCGCGCGGAGGACGGGCCAGGCCAGGCGTGTGGCTTTCCCTCGGTGCAGAGCGGCGAGAGAGATCGGGATCGGGGGCGTGGATCGGGTGGTGAGCTGCGGGCGGGGGCAGGCGTGGGACTGATATCGCGCGGAGGACAGGCCAAGCCAGGCACGGGGACTCTCCTTCGGCGCAGAGCGGCGAGGGAGATCAGGGCCCGGGGCGTGTATCGGGCGGTGAGTGGCGGGCCGAGGCAGGAGACGCACTGCTGCCGCGCGAGGGGATGGGGCAAGTGAGGCGCGGGACTCTTACGGCGCGGGGGACCGCACCTGCCGGGGCCGGGCCTGCCGGGCTGGCCAGGGCCGGGTCTGCCTGACTGCATGGCCCCCGCGTTACCTCGCGCGCTCGGTGACGGGATACCCCGACGATCCCGGCAGCTCTAGAATCCGATTCTGGAATCGTTCGCGGCCCTCAGGGAGCAGCAGTGGCGTACACCGAGATCGACTACACAACACGCGACGGGGTCGCGACGATCACGCTGGACCGCCCGGAGCGGCTGAACGCCTTCACGTTCGTGATGCGTGGTGAGCTGATCGACGCGTTCGACCGAGCGGACGCCGACGACGACGTACGGGCGATCGTCGTCACCGGACGAGGCCGGGCGTTCTGCGCGGGTGCCGATCTCGCGCTCGCCGGCGAGACCTTCGACCACGACGCGCGCGAGAAGGTCGCCGGCCCCGGTGAGACGTTCGACGACGGTACGCCGCGGGACGGCGGGGGTACGGTCGCGCTCCGCATCGCGCGGTCGCTCAAGCCCGTCATCGGCGCGATCAACGGCCCTGCGGTCGGTGTCGGAATCACGATGACGCTTCCGATGGACATCCGGCTGGCCGCCGACAACGCGCGGTTCGGTTTCGTGTTCGCGCGGCGAGGGATCGTCACCGAGGCCGCGTCGAGTTGGTTCCTGCCGCGGATCGTCGGCATCGCCCAGGCCATGGAATGGGCCGCCACCGGCCGGGTCTTCGACGCCGAAGAGGCACTGCGAGGGCGTCTGGTCTCGCGCCTGTACCCGGGGGAGCGACTCCTCGACGCGGCGTACGAGCTCGCTGCGGAGATCGCCGCCAACACCTCCGCGATCTCCGTCGCCGCCGTACGCCGCCTGATGTGGTCAGGCCTGAGCGCCGCATCCCCCTGGGACGCCCACCACGCGGACTCCGCCCTCATGCGCGTCCTGGGCGCCGCCCCCGACGCCGCCGAAGGCGTCACGTCGTTCTTGGAGAAGCGCCCGGCGGAGTTCCCCATGAAGCTCAGCCGCGACCTCCCCCCGGAAGTGCCGGAGTGGCCCCTGCCCTGACGCACCGGCAGTTGGAGGAGGGCCAGGTATTCATCGCCCGACCAGCGCCGGCCCGCGGTAAGGCGTCGTCTCAGCAAGCCGTGCTCAAGTTCGGCACGAGAACCAACACGACCGCCGTCCCGGGTACACGGCGCCATCGGATGGCTTGGGCGGTGCCTGATGCGGTCATGCCCTGGGGTGGCGCGGGAGGAGGGGCGGCGCGGGAGGAGAGGTTGGGGCGCGGGAGGAGGTTGGGTGGCGCGGGAGGAGGGCGGCGCGGGAGGAGAGGTTGGGGCGCGCGGGGAGGTTGGGTGGCGCGGGAGGAGGGGCGGCGCGGGAGGAGAGGTTGGGGCGCGCGGGGAGGTTGGGTGGCGCGGAAGGAGGAGCGGCGCGGGAGGAGAGGTTGGAGGCGTGGGAGGAGTAGCTGGGGCGAGAAAAGGCGCGGCGCGCTGGAGTGTCTGGGGGCCGCGGGAGGCGTGGCTGGGGCGAGGGAGGAGGCGCGGCGCGAAGGAGAGGCTGGGCGGCGCGGGAGGAGACGCTGGGAGGGCGCGGGAGGAGAGATTGGGGGGCGGTTCGGGATATGCGTGGTCTTGTGCGGCGAGGGCGGTTCGGGGGGGCATGTATGGGGACCACGGTTCGGGAGGTGGTGGTGCGGCGAGGGCGAGGTCTGGTTGGCGTCCACGAGCTCGTATGCAGCCCTGGTCGTAAGAGATCTGGCGCGAGCGTCGCCGTGAGTCTGGTCACGTTGGGAGCCGTCGAGGCGTCCTGCGAAGGAGGGGCCCGACCGGGCTCGGCGGGCGAAGAGAGGTGGCGACGTGAGGGCCAGGCGGCGGCCGGCGCGATCTTTGTCGCTCATATCGGCGATCCCCGCGAATCTCGCCCGGGCGCCCCGGCGTGAGTCGCCCGCCCGCCCGCGCGGCGCTGGGCTTCCGGCAGGACGGAAATGATGGGCGATCAACGCCCGAAAACCCCCAGGCCCTAGGCCTGGCGAGGGCGGCGGGGTGGGGGTGGGGGGACGACCTTGCCGGCGACCAAGTCGGCCTCGGGCACGGTTGTGATCGAGTCGTCTCGGCGGCGTACCGTCAAGGTTCCGTTCGTCCACGCCTGTAGGTATCCGACTACATCGCTGTACGCTCCGTTGGGCAGACGGCGGCGGAGTGACACTCGTCGCCCAACGTCGGATGTGGATACGGAAACGACATACCGGGCGTGAAGATGCGGTCCGATGTGACGCCCCCCATGTCGTAACAGTTGACTGACAACAGCAATACTAGGCAAGGACACCGCTGCGAGCCGTGGCGACGGCCACAGACGTTGAGGAGTACGACGTGACTTACGTCATCGCGCAGCCTTGCGTGGACGTGCTCGACAAGGCATGCATCGAAGAGTGCCCCGTCGACTGCATCTACGAGGGCAAGCGCATGCTTTACATCCACCCGGACGAGTGCGTCGACTGTGGTGCGTGTGAGCCGGTCTGCCCTGTTGAGGCGATCTTCTATGAGGATGACACGCCGGATCAGTGGAAGGACTTCTACAAGGCCAACGTGGAGTTCTTTGACGATCTCGGTTCGCCGGGTGGCGCGTCCAAGGTCGGCAAGATCGATAAGGATCACCCTGTTGTGGCGGTTCTGCCGCCGCAGGGGGAAGAAGCCTGACACTACGGGCTTGTGGTGCGCCGTCCGCTTCCGACCGAGGCGGACGGCGCTCATATACCTGGGGGATGAATGATCAAGTCGTTGCCGGACTTTCCTTGGGACCTGCTCGCCTCGTACAAGAAGCAGGCGCAGCAGCATCCCGGCGGGATCGTCGACCTGTCCATCGGCACGCCGGTCGACCCGACCCCCGAGGTCGTACGCCGTGCGCTGGCCGAGGCTTCCGACGCGCCCGGGTACCCGCAGACGTACGGCACGCCGGAGCTGCGTGAGTCCGCTGCCGGGTGGATGACCAGGCGGCTCGGTGTCGACGGGGATCCGGCGACGATTCTGCCGGTGCTCGGTACGAAGGAGTTGGTCGCCTGGCTGCCTTCGCTGCTCGGTGCCGGAAAGGGCGACACGGTCGCCTACCCCGGGCTCGCCTACCCGACGTACGACGTCGGCGCGCGGCTGGCCGGGGCGGCCTCGCGGGCCGTCGACGGCGTCTTCCAGCTCGGTCCCGAGCTGCCGAAGATCCTCTGGATCAACTCGCCCTCGAACCCCACCGGGCAGATTCTGCCCGCCGACCACCTGCGCAAGGTCGTCGAGTGGGCGCGTTCGCGCGGGGTGATCCTCGTCAGTGACGAGTGTTATGCCGAGATGGGCTGGGAGGCCGAGCCGGTCTCCGTGCTGCGTCCCGATGTCTGCGGCGGCAGCCATGACGGCATCCTCGTCGTGCACTCGCTGTCCAAGCGCTCGAACCTCGCCGGGTACCGTGCCGGGTTCGTGACCGGCGACCAGCTCCTGGTCAAGGAGCTTCTCGAGGTTCGCAAGCACGCGGGGATGCTCATGCCCGCCCCCGTGCAGGCCGCGATGAAGGCCGCGCTCGACGACGACGAGCACGTCGAGGAGCAGCGGGCTCGGTACGCCCGCAGGCGCGGCACGCTGCGGCGCGCCCTGGAGGCCTCCGGCTTCCGCATCGATCACTCCGAGGGCGGTCTGTACCTCTGGTCGACCCGCGACGAGCCCTGCTGGGACACCGTGAAGACCCTGGCCGAGCTCGGCATTCTGGTCGCTCCGGGCGAGTTCTACGGCTCTGCGGGGGGACGCCACGTACGCGTGGCTCTGACCGCTACCGACGAGCGGGTCGCCGCCGCTGTGGCCCGCCTCACCGCCTGACGGTCGCGCACGGCTGGGCGGGAGCCCGTCCGATGGTGTTTCATGGAACCGAATAAGGTTCTACTTACGTAGTCCGAGGAGCGCCACGGCATGCAGCGCGAGATCTTCACCGAGGAACACGAGGCCTTCCGGGACACCGTGCGGTCCTTCATCACCAAGGAGGTCGCGCCCTTCCACGCGCAGTGGGAGAAGGACGGTGTCGTCTCCCGCGACGTGTGGCTGGCCGCCGGGCGCCAGGGGCTGCTCGGCATCGACATCGACGAGCAGTACGGCGGCGGGGGCGAGCCCGACTACCGCTACTACGTCGTCATGGGTGAGGAACTCGCCCGCGCCGGCATCCACGGCCCCGGCTTCGCGGTGCACAACGACATCAACGGTGGCTACCTCAACCGGCTCGCCACCGACGAGCAGAAGCAGCGCTGGCTGCCCGGCTACTGCTCCGGCGAGATCATCACCGCCATCGCGATGACCGAGCCGTCCGCCGGGTCCGACCTTCAGGGCATCAAGACCAGCGCGGTCAAGGACGGCGACGACTTCATCCTGAACGGCCAGAAGACGTTCATCACGAACGGCATCCTGTCCGACCTCGTGATCGTCGTCGCCCGTACCGACCCGGAGGCGGGCCACCAGGGCATCAGCCTGCTCGTCGTCGAGCGCGGCATGAAGGGCTTCGAGCGCGGCCGCAACCTCGACAAGATCGGCCTGCACGCCCAGGACACCGCCGAGCTGTACTTCGACAACGTGCGCGTCCCACGGGCGAACCTCCTCGGCGAGGAGGGCCAGGGCTTCATCTACCTCATGCAGAGCCTGCCACGCGAGCGCGTGGCCATCGGCGTGGCCGCGCTGGCCGGGGCCGAGAAGGCCTTCGACGAGACGCTGGAGTACTGCCGCACCCGCGAGGCGTTCGGCCGCCCGATCGGGAGGTTCCAGCACAACCGGTTCACGCTGGCGGAGATGAAGACCGAGCTGACCGTCGCCCGCTCCTTCACGGACCGCTGCATCACCGAGCACGTCGCGGACCGGCTCGGCACCGAAGAGGCGTCGATGCTGAAGTACTGGAACAGCGAGCTGTGCAACAAGGTCATCGACCGCTGCCTGCAACTGCACGGCGGCTACGGCTACATGACCGAGTACCCGATCGCACGCGCGTACCTCGACGCCCGCATCCAGACGATCTTCGGCGGCACCACCGAGATCATGAAGGAGATCATCGGCCGGGGTCTCGGCATCTAGAGCCTGTCTGGGCGTCGCGCAGCCGGACAGCGGATCTGTCAGACAGGCCCTAGCGGGCTTCGGTCAGGTCGCGGACTTCAGGGGCTCGCCGGTTTCGACCGGCGGGCCCTCTTCCCGCTCATGGGGCCGTACGCGGCGGGTGGTCAGGGCTGCGGCCAGGCAGGCGAAAGGCGTCGCCGGAAGCAGGTACCGGTAGTCGAAGTCGGCCGTCATGAGGGGCATCACGAGCAGGCAGGCCACCGTGCACAGGATCATCGCCAGGTCGAGGCGTTCCCGCCGGATCAGCCCCGCCAGCCCGACCAGGAGCAGGGCCGCGATCATGGTGCCGCGGGTGAACACGAGCCTCTGGTACGAGCGCAGCCACCCGGCGTACGGCCCGTGGATGCCGCCGGTCGACCGCGTACCGGCGTAGTCGACGTACGCCGCCGACTCGTGGCCCTGGATGAGCGGGTATCCGGGCACGGTCCTGGTGTTCGCCGGGAACAGGTAGAGCCGGGTGATGCTCCGTTTCGGGTACGGGTGACGGCTCCAGTCGAAGGTGTAGCCGAGCCCTTCGGCGACGACGCCGGCATAGGAGAGAGGCTGGGCGGCGATCGCCTTCAGGGCGAACCTCCGGCCTCGATCGTTGGCCACGTCGTCGTGGGCGGCGACGGGCGAGCCCTTCTCCCAGATCTGCGATGACGACGCCTCCCGCTGCGACGGCGGACGGCTCGGGCACATCATGGCGAGGGAGGGCGGCGGTTCGATCTTCGCGCAGTCGGCGAAGGCGGCCGTACGGCTCCACAGGTAGACGCCGTCGGTGTTCGTGAGCGCGAAGTGCCCGGTCGCCGACTGGAACCAGAGCGCGTACGCGACGACGGGCAGCGCGGCGGCGACGAGGCCGGCGGCGACGACCCGCCAGCCCACGCGCCGTACCACCAGGAAAACGGCGAACAGCCCGATGAGCGGCCCGCCGACCGGCCGCGTCAACGTCGCCAGGGCCAGCAGCACGCCGGCGGCCACTCCGGCCCGCCAGGTCGTCTCACAACGCCAGAGCACCAGCGTCACCGCGAGGACCACGAGGAACATGAACAGAACGTCGGACATGACCAGGTGTTCGAGTTGAAGCTGGTACGCGTCGAACAGTACCGGCGCGGCGGCGAGGCAGCCGGTCCAGCGCGGCCGCGCGTACCGGCGGACGACCAGCGCGTAGACCATGCACCCCACGGCGAGGCCCATCAGGTGCTGCACCGCCACGACGAGCCCGAAGCTGCTGAAAGGCCGCAGCAGCCACAGGAAGAGCCCGTACCCACCCGGCCGAAGCGGGTGCGGGGAACGGATGCAGCCCGATCCGCACGTAGTCGTAGCTGTCGTTGAACCACAGCGGCGGGAAGGCCACCATCACCATGATCCGCAGGACCACGGCGGCGGCCAGGACGCAGAGGAACGCCTTGTGCGAACGCCAGGTGAGAGCACGGAGTGGATGTTCGGCAAGGAACCGTGACACAGCCGACTCTCCAGATCAGTAGAACCTCATGCAGCGGCGGTCGCGAAACGACGAGCGTACTGGGCCGATGAGACGCGAAGAGGCGGCCACGTGACGTCGCGGCGTACGGAGAGCGACGAGCTCGCGCTCGGTGCGACGCACGAGGTACGGCGGAGCGGGCCGCGGATTCCCCAGGACATCGCGGTGGCCGGATTCGGCAACATCGAGGACGGCGACTTCGGCGCGCCATCTCCAGGCGTTCCGGCACTCCGTCGACGGCGATGACGTGTGGCCGAGGGGACGGGTGACGTCGCCGATCGGGCGCTCGGCGGGGAGAAGGCCGAGGGAACGGGCCCTGGATCTGTGATGGGTCGCCTCGCCTGATCCGGGTCACGGCCCGGGCTTTCCCGCGAATCGGCCGCCCATCGGGCCGGACGGAGTGGAGGCCGGTCATGGCTCGACGGCCAGGGCGGAAGCGGCCGCGGCGGCCGTGGTGATGGTGACGACCGGGAGCAGCAGGGCGGTGCGCAGGCCGGTGGCCGAGGCGAAGGGGCCGATCAGGGCCGGTCCGGTGAAGGACCCCAGGTAGGCGATCGTTGAGACGCGGGCCACGGCCGCGGCAGGGGAGAGGCCGGCGTCGGCGGCCCGGTGGCCGGCCGCGCCGAGCGTGAGCGGCAGGGTGATCGACAGACCCGCGCCCAGGAGCGCGAAGCCGGCCAGGCCCGCGGCCGGGCGGCCGATGAGCAGGGCGGCGCCGAGGCCGGCGGCGGCGACCAGGGCGGACACGCGGAAGAGAGGTACGGCGGCGAAGCGGGCCCGTAGCCGGTCGCCCGCCAGCCTCCCGAGCGTCATACCGGTCAGGAAGGATCCGGGTGCTGCTCGCCGACGACCAGGCGCTGATGCGCGCCGGATTCAGGTCGTCATCGAGTCCGCGTCCGACCTGGAGGTCGTCGGCGAGGCGTGTACGGGCCGGGCGGCCGTGGACCTGGCGCGTACGGAGCGGGCCGACGTCGTGCGCATGGACATCCGCATGCCCGCCCTCGACGGCCTCGCCGCCACCCGCCTGATCACCCAGGACGACGACCTGGCGGGTGTGCGCGTGCTCATCCTCACCACGTTCGAGATCGACGAGTACGTGTTCCAGGCGCTGCGCGCGGGCGCCGAGCGGGTTCCTCGGCAAGGGCGCCGAACCCGCCGAGCTGCTCGACGCCGTCCGCGTGGTGAACCGCGGCGACGCGCTGCTGTCGCCCGCGGCGACCAGGAGCCTGACCGCCCGCTTCCTGAGCCACCCCGACCACGACGACCCGCCAAAACCACAGCGCCTCGCCGCGCTCACCGGCCGGGAACGCGAAGTGCTCGTCCTGGTCGCGGCCGGCCTGTCCAACGACGAGATCGCCGGCCGTCTCTTCGTCAGCCCGGCCACCGTGAAGACCCACGTCAACCGCGCCATGGTCAAACTCGATGCCCGCGACCGCGCCCAGCTCGTCGTGATCGCCTACCGCACGCGCCTGGTGAGCCCGCCCGCCTGATCGGAGGTGCGTTCGAGCGGTATCCGCAGCGCCCGGATGGTCGTCGCGAGCATCTGATAGTGCGTGGCCAGCATGACCAGCTCGATGCAGCGCCGGTCGTCGAAGTGCTCGCGCAGCCGTGTCCAGGTCGCGTCGTCGAGGTCGCCGGTCCCGATCAGCTGGTCGGTCGCGGCGATGACGGCGGCGTGGCGTGCCGGCCATTCCTCGTCGTCGCGGGTCACCCGGGCGAGGTCCGCGTCGGTGAGGCCCGCGGAACGGGCGATGTGCGTGTGGTGCCGCCATTCGTACTCGCAGCCGGTGAGGTGCGCGACGCGCAGGATCACGAGTTCCGTGTCGGTGCGGGGCAGGCGTCCGCGCGGCATCAGCCGGCCGGCGAAGAACAGCCAGGAGCGGAACAGCCTCCGGTGCCGGCCGAGGACGAGGAACAGGTTGATCGGGTCGCTTCCGGTGCGCCGTCCGCCGGCGTGCGCGATCGTCCAGGCGAGCAGCCCGACGTCGCGGAGCCGGCCGGGGGTGATCCGGCTGGTGGTCATGCGGCGGGTTCCTTCTCGAGATCGTGTACCAGCCGGGCGGCGGCACGGTTGGCGGCGTGGAAGATCAGCGCGTACACACGCGGCAGATGCCGTTCGATGGCGTGCATCACGCGGATGTCGGCCGAGGTGTAGACAAGGTAGCGGCGGCGGAGCATGCCGTCGACGATCGCCCTCGCCGCGCGCTGAGGACTCACGGCACGGGTGCGGAACCGCTCACGGAACCGCGCGAACCGCGGATCGGCGGTGTCGACGCCGGCGACCACGACGCGGTCGGCCATCGGTGTGTCGACCGCGCCGGGGCAGGCGAGCGTGACCGCGATGCCGTGCCGGGCCAGGTCGAAGCGGAGCACCTCCGACACCCCGCGCAGCCCGAACTTGGCCGCGCTGTACGGGGCGTGCAGCGGCAGGCCGAGCAGGCCCGCGGCGGAGGAGACGTTGACGAGATGCCCGCCGCTCCCGTGCTCGATCATGGCCGGGACGAAGGCCTCGATCACGCTGATCGGACCGACGAGGTCGACCTCCAGTACGGCACGCCACTGGGCGTGGGAGAGCTTGTCGACCTCTCCCCAGATCGCGATGCCGGCGACGTTGCAGACGGCGTCGAGCGCCGGCACGAGTGCGTGGACCTCGCCGGCGAGCCGGAGCACCGCGTCGTGGTCGGTGAGGTCGGCGGCTTCGGCGAGCACGACCTGGGCGCCGGACGCGGCCAGGCCGGCCGCCGCCGAGTCCAGCGCGGCCGCGTCGAGGTCGGTGAGGTGGAGGCGGAAGCCGCGCCGCCCCAGCTCACCGGCGACGGCGCGGCCGATGCCGCTCGCGGCGCCGGTGACGAGGGCGTGGCCTCCTCGCGCGCCCGTCATCGCGTCGCGATCGTCACGCGGGCGGGTGTTATCTCCCTGGACGGCAGGGTGATCGTGAGCCGGCCGGCCCGATCCGCGGTCACGGCGCCGTGGACCGCGCCGCCGACGCGGTACCGCGCGCCGGGCCGGTAGACGGCCGGTGTCGTCACGGTCGCCGGCGCGCCCGTGTACTCGAATCCGGTCAGCGAGGCGTCGCTCAGCCCGCTCCACGCCAGCCGTACGGTGCGGTGGGCGGTGACCGTCCAGCCCCACTGCGACCAGCGGGGGTCGACGGAGCGGTACGAGACGGCGGCCGGTGCGGGCGCGGGGTGGTCGAAGGTCCGCGCGAGACGCGGCAGGTACTGGGTCAGGTCTCGCGACCAGTACGGCCAGGAGTGGGTTCCCGGCCCGTAGTCGTCGAAGTGGTACGGCGTGTGCGCGCGTCGCGCGTCGTTCGCGAAGAACACGCTGGACTCGTGCACGACGCCTTCGAGCAGCCCGTCGAGGATGACGTCCACGGACGGCGAGTCGAGCGGTCCGGGGATGCCGTCGCCCGCCCACAGGTGCAGTGACGTGTGGCCGAGGTTGGTGGCCAGGCTCGCGGGGTTGTGGCCGCTCCAGTTCATCCCGTCGATGATCGGGTCGCCGAACATCGCGTCCGGGCGTACTCCGTCGAGGACGCTCGCGGTGGCGGAGATCACGGCGACGGCCGCGGTCTTGGCGAGCGGGTTGCGCGCGATGTCGGGCGCTCCGGAGAAGGACGCCGCGGAGGAGAACAGGTCGGGATGGCGCGCTGCGTAGGAGAAGGCGCCGAACCCGCCTTGGGACAGGCCCGCGACCGCACGCCCGGACCGGCTCGCCGACGTGCGCAGGTTCTGGTCGATCCACGGGACGAGCTGCCCGATGTGGAAGGTCTCCCAGTCGGCCTTGCCGAGGGTGGTGTCCTGGTGCACCCAGTCGGTGAACCATCCGCCGCCGTTGCCGTCGTAGCCCGCGTCCGGCATCACCACGATCATCGGATACCGCTCGGTGAGCGCGGCGGCGTCACCGGACTTCAGCCAGTCGTCCGCGCCGCCGCCGGTCCCGTGGAACAGGTAGAGGACGGGGTAGCGGCGGTCGCTCTTCGTGTAGCCGGCGGGCAGCAGGACGTTGACGCGTACCGGCTTGGCCAGCGCGGTCGTCCCCAGCACCATCCGGAGGGTGCGCTCGCCGTCGAAGTGTTCGGACCGGACGCTGATGCCGTGTCCGGCGGCGATGGCCGGCGATCCGCCGGAGGCGCGGGCGGAGGCGGCGGTTTCGCCGAGGACGAGGACGATCGCGATCGCGAGCACGGCGCGGAACAGACGTCGCATCATGACCCTCCGGAGAATCGGCCGGACAGCCAGGAGATCGCCACCGGTGCGGCGAGGAGCCCTCCGGTGAGGTGGTCGGGCGCGGGGATCGGCTTGAAGGTGACGTCGGCGCCCTTCGCCGTCCACTCGTGGTCGAGTTCGACGGCCTGCCCGTAGGGGAGGACCTCGTCCACCGGGCTGTGCTGGAGCAGCACAGGCATGGCCGGCGCGACCGCGCCCAGGCTGTCCTCGCGCATGAGCTTCGCGAACTCCGGCAGGGTGAAGAGGTCCCGTGTGGTCAGCGACGCGGTACGCGTGAACGGCGACTCGGCCAGGCTCCCGCCGACGAGGCAGCTCCGCTTCAGCCGCGCGAAGGTGCGCTCGCCCTTGGGCGTCAGGTAGCGCTCGACGTTCAGGCCCGGATAGGCCGCGTCGAAGCCGATCGCCGCGTAGCCGAGCAGGAAGGCGAACAGCCCGTTGTCGAGCGATTTGGCGATCACCGGAAGGTCGGCGACGACTCCACCGACCGCCGCGGCGCGTACGTGCAGGTCCGGCGCGTAGCGGGCGGCCAGTTGCGCGGCCCATCCCGCGGCCCCGCCGCCTTCGGAGTAGCCCATGATCGCGGTCGGCCCGGACTTGGGCAGGTGAGCCGACGGGAGCCGTCGTGCGGCGCGCATCGAGTCCAGGACGGCCGGCCCGAGCGCCGGGCCGACGATGTAGGGGTGCTCTCCCGGCTCACCGAGGCCCGGGTAGTCGGTGAGCGCGACGGCCCACCCCTTGGCGAGCACCGACTGCACGAGCGATGCCTCGTACTCCGACCCTTGGGCGAATTGGGTCGAGGGAGCGCACCGGTCCGCGAGCCCCTGTGTGCCGATCGCGTAGCCGATGAGCGGCGTGTCGGCGGCCGGGTGAGACGGCACGAACACCGTCCCGCCGACGACCGTGGAGTGGCCGGCCGCGTTGGTGGAGGAGTACGTGACACGCCAGGCCTTCGCTGCCATCGGCACTCCGGGCAGGAGGTTCGCCGTGTACGCGTGGGCGGACAGCAACGTTCCCGGTGCCGGTGAGGCCGACGACGGAACGGCCATGGACACGAGGGCGGTGAGCAGCACCACCACGACGGTCACGACACATCTGGGTCCTGGAATTTCGATACCACCGGTATTCATTTCGCCAAAATAGCCCCGGCCGCCCGGCGCGGCAATGGTTTCAGTACCACCGGTATCGAGCGCCGTCAGGGCGGCAACCGGCAAGATGTCACCATGCACGTGTCAACCGACCGACCCGTCACGTCACGGAAGCGACCGAAGCGTGAGGACGTTCGCGCACGGGTGCTGGACGCCGCCCGGGGCGTGTTCGCCGACGTCGGCTACCACCGCGCGTCACTGAACACGATCGCGAGCCAGGCCGGCTTCTCCAAGGGCGCGGTCTACTCGAACTTCGCGAGCAAGGAGGAGCTCTTCCTCGCGCTGCTCGGTGAGCAGCTCACCCAGCGAGCCGATCGGCTGACCGCGGCGACCCGGCGCGCCCGCACGGTCGACGGCGAGATCAAGGCGCTGGCACGCGCACTGGTCACCATGGTCACCGAGGAGTGGAACGAGAACGTCCTGTTCGCCGAGTTCCGCACGTACGCCGCGCGTGACCGGCGGTCGGCGGAGATCCTCGGCCGGATCCGCGGCCTGCTGACCGACGCCGTCGCCGATCGCCTGGCCGAGGAGGCGCGAACCCGTGGCCTGCGGCTGACGATGCCCCCGCGGCACGCCGCGACCGTCTTCCTGGCTCTGGTCAACGGGCTGTCGCTCGAGCAGATCGGCCGTACCGGCTCGGTCGTGTCACCGGCGTCCGTCGCCGTGGTGTTGCGTAGCCTGTTCACCGGCACCCCGCCGTCGCGAGAGGTCGGCCACGTGGACGGCTGAACCGTTCGCGCCGGACGTACGTGTCAGTGTCTGCAATCCCCCTAGGCACTGGGAGTGTGACCGTCATGGACCGTCAGGAACTGCGGGACCGTCAGGCGCCCCTGAAGGCGAAGTACAAGGAGAAGCCGGGCGCCGCCGTGGTGACGCTCAAGGCCGAGGGGCAGCTCGGTGACGGTGTCACCTGCAAGGTCGACACCGGGCGCGCCCTCGCCGTCGCCGGATTGCATCCCGCCTCCGGTGGAGACGGCATCGCACTCTGCTCCGGGGACATGCTGCTGGAGGCGCTCGTGGCCTGCGCCGGGGTGACGATGAACGCCGTGGCGACCTCGCTGGGTCTGGACCTCCGGAGCGGCACCGTACGCGCCGAGGGTGACCTCGACTTCCGTGGCACGCTCGCCGTCGACAAGGACGCGCGGGTCGGGTTCACGGCGATCCGGCTGGACTTCGCGCTGGACACCGACGCCTCGTCGGAGGACATCGCCACGCTGCTCCTGCTGACCGAGCGCTACTGCGTGGTGCTGCAGACCCTCAGCGTGCCGCCGAAGTTCATGGTCAGCTCGACGATGCCGGTGTGAGTCAGCGCGCCGTCACGTGGTCCGAGGCGGCCTTCTTGTCGTTGGTCCAGCCGTCGTGGCCGCTGCCGGACTGCCAGTGGCGCCCGGCGTAGCGAACCTCGTGCAGGCCGTACGGCTGGGCGTGCGCGACGAGCCACACGGCCATGGTCCAGCCGCTGCGCGGTGTCGTCACCGTGATGGTCTCGCCGTCGCCGGAGCGCTTCAGCGTCTTGCCCAGCTCGCTGATCGCGTCCTGCGGCTGTGACCGCTTCTTGCGGCGGTTCGGGGGGTACCAGCAGCGGACGCCGCCCGGCTCGTGGCCCGTGAAGGCCGCCGCGAGGGTCTTGGCGTCGAGTTCGTGCTGCTCGTACGCGCTGCCGTCGGCGCTGCGCTGTACGCGCTGTGCGGCCTCGCTGATCGGCAGGCCGGAGTAGTCCTTCACCTTCACGAGCGCGGTGAAGAACCGGCCGGCGGCGTACACGGGGTCCTTCAGGTGCTCGGCCGTGCCCCAGCCCTGTGAGGGGCGCTGCTGGAACAGGCCGACGGAGTCGCGGTCGCCGCTCTCCAGGTTGTGCAGGTGCGACTCCTGCATCGCCGTGGCGAAGGCGACGACGGTCGCCTGCTCGGGGAGTTTCCGGCGCAGCGCGACGGCGGCGATGGTCGCGGCGTTGGCGGCCTGGTCGAGGTCGAGCGGCATGACGTCGTCGGCCGAGTGGGCCTCACAGCCGGTGCCGTGGAGGTAGGGGCGGAAATGGAGGTACAGCGCGACACCGCCACCCGTGATGACCAGCACGGTGACCATCGCGATGACGGCCAGCCTCAGCCGTCTTCCTCTCGTCCGACTCACGGCAAGACCGTACCGGCTCCGCGCCCACTCATGGACATCCGCTCGCTATCCTCACGGCCATGACCGACACGTTCGCCAGCCCGATCTCCAGTGTCATCGATGAGCTGTGGGAGCGCCGGGCCGAGTTGAGTCCGCAGGACGCCGACGCCCGCAAGGAGATCGTCGCCGCGGTCGATCTCATCGACGCGGGCACCGCGCGCGTCGCCACCGTCGACGAGGCCACCGACGAGGTGCTCGTGGACGAGCGTGCCAAGCGGGCGATCCTGCTCAGCTTCAAGGTGCTCGAGATGACCCGCGCGCTCGTCGGTGACTTCAACTATCACGACCGCATCCCGCTGAAGACCCGTCTGGACGGCGTACGCGTCGTGCCGGGCGCCATCGCGCGCTGGGGCTCCTACCTGGCCCCGGGCGTCGTGCTGATGCCGTCGTTCACCAACATCGGCGCGTACGTCGACTCCGGCACGATGGTCGACACGTGGGCGACGGTCGGCTCCTGCGCGCAGGTCGGCAAGAACGTCCACCTGTCCGGCGGCGTCGGCATCGGCGGCGTCCTGGAGCCGCCGAACGCCAAGCCGGTCATCATCGAGGACGAGGCCATGATCGGCAGCCGCTCGATGATCGTCGAGGGTGCGCGCGTGGGCAAGGGCGCGGTCGTCGGCTCGGGCACCAACCTGTCCGCCTCGATGCCGGTGATCGACGTCGAGACCGGCGAGGAGATCGGCCGCGGCCGGATCCCCGACTGGTGCGTCGCGGTCGGCGGCACCCGGCTGAAGGAGTTCCCGGGCGGCACGTTCGGCATGCCGGCCGTGCTGATCATCCGGCGCCTGGAGCCGGGCGTACGCCACGACAAGTCCAAGCTCAACGACGTCCTGCGCGAGCACGGCCTCAGCGCCTGACCTGTCACGCGGAAGAGCCCCCGGCGAGATCGTTCGCCGGGGGCTCTTCCGCGGGGGTGCGCCTCGATCAGGTCAGGGCGTGTTGTTGGCGAGCGCCGTCAGGCGGTCCGGCGTGCCGTTGAAGACGTCCTGGTCACCGGGGAAGGTGCCGCTGTCGGCGAACTGCCAGAAGGTGTAGAAGCCCCAGCCGGCCGGCAGCGAGCCGGGGTCGCTGGAGTAGCGGGCGATGAACAGCGGGTCGTTGCCGCCGAAGGCGCCGCTGTTGCCGGTGCAGGTGCTCCACCAGTCGAGCGTGCTGTAGATGGTGGGCCAGCGGCTCGTACGCGCGTGGTACTCGTTGACGAAGTCGGCGATCCAGTTCGTCATCGAGGCCTGGTCGAGGCCGTAGCAGGTGGCGCCGTACGGGTTGTACTCGATGTCGAGCATGCCGGGCAGGGTGAGCCCGTCGGCGGACCAGGCGCCGCCGTGGTCGGCGAAGAAGTCGGCCTGCGCCGCGCCGCTGGAGGTGTCGGGCGTGGCGAAGTGGTACGCCCCGCGGACGATGCCGACGTTGTACGAGCCCGTGTACTGGTTGCTGAACTCACTGCTCGTGTACGTCGTGCCCTCGGTGGCCTTGATGTAGGCGAACGTCGCGCCGTTGGCCTTGACCGAGTTCCAGTCGATGCCGGGCTGCCAGCCGCTGACGTCGAGGCCGGGGAGACCGGCGGCGAGCTTGGGCGTGACGGCCTGGGGGGCGACCTTCTCGTGCGCCTTGATCGTCGAGCCCATGTAGTCGCGCTCGGGGTGCGTGATGTGGTTGGCGACCTTGGCGGTCGACGCGGCCGGCGCGGCGACGGCGGCTGACGCCGACCCGCATGCCAGCACCGCGGCCGCGAGGGTGGTGAAAAGGATGCGGGGTGACATCTATTTCTCCTCTTGGTGGGACGAACACGTGAGGGGATCCTCACGTGGGATGCCGTGCCGCGCGGCCATGTGAGCGGGGGCCCCCATGGCCGCGGGACGACGGGTCGGTGAGGTGTCTCAGGGGGTGTTGTCGGCGAGGGCGAGCAGGCGGGCCGCCGAGCCGTTGAACACGTCCTGGTCACCGGGGAAGGTGCCGCTGTCGGCGTACTGCCAGAAGGTGTACGCGCCGTAGCCCTTCGGCATCGTGCCGGCCGAGCTGGAGTAGCGGGCGATCCAGAACGGGTCGTTGTTGGCGAACGACGCGTCGCTGTTGCCCGTGCAGCTCGTCCACCAGTCGAGCGTGCTGTAGATGACCGCCCAGCGGTTCGTCTTGGCGTGGTACTCGTTCACGAACGCGTGGATCCAGCTGTTCATCGAGGCCTGGCTGAGGCCGTAGCAGGTCGCGCCGTACGGGTTGTACTCGATGTCGAGCGCGCCGGGCAGCGTGTGGTGGTCCGCGGACCAGCCGCCGCCGTGGGCGGCGAAGTAGTCGGCCTGCGACGCGCCGCTGGAGGTGTTCGGCGTGGCGAAGTGGTACGCCCCGCGGATCAGGCCCACGTTGTAGGAGCCGTTGTACTGCTGGGCGAAGTACGGGTTCTGGTACGACGTGCCCTCGGTGGCCTTGACGTAGGCGAACGAGGCGCCGTTGGCCTTGACCGTGCTCCAGTTGACGTTGCCCTGGTAGCTGGCGACGTCGAGGCCCTTGAGCCCGGACACCGCCGGGGTCACCGAGGAGCTGGACACCAGGCCGGATCCGGCGTGGTCCCGGTCGGGGTGGGCCAGGACACCGGTCTGCGCGCCGGCGGGGGAGGCCGCGAGCACGCCGGCGGCCATGGCGGTCGCCACGGCGGCGGTACCGAGTTTGCGGAAGATGCGATGACGCGAAGAGGGGCTCACGGTTCTCCTAGGCGGGGGTGGTGCCCCTGGTCCGGCGGGGGGACCGGACCAGGGGCGGAGGGGGGTCCTGAGGGCGGGTCTCAGGGGCGGGGGTCGTGGCGGCCGATGGCGGGGCCGTGGTCACCGAGGCTGTGGGCGCGGGGCAGGTTCGAGCGGACGTACGGCGTGGCCTGCTCGGTGCGCGCCAGCCCGACGGAGGCGGCGACGTCGTCGCGCAGCATCGGGAGCTTGGCGTAGAACGCGTCGCCGGGGCACTCGGTGGTCGTGTTGTAGTCGCGGTGCCCGAGGATCGAGGCGTGCGGGTCGAGGCCGTACACGCCGCAGAGCCAGGCGAGCGTCTGGACGAGCGAGTTCCACAGGGCGACGGGCGGGAGCGCCGTGGTGTACGTGCCCTCGTTCTCGATGCCCAGGGTGTGGCCGTTCTCGTTGGCGACCTGGGCGCCCATGACGTTCTTGCCCTGGCCGATGGCCTGGAGGGACTTGTTGCGGCCCTCCATGACGTAGCCGCCGCGGCTGATCGTCAGCTGCTGCCCGGTGTCGGCCCAGCCGTTCGTGTCCATGTGGAGGTCCTGGCAGTCACGCGAAAGCTGGAACGCGTGCGCCAGCGAGTAGTCGGTGACATTCGGGAACGCCATGTGGTGCACGACCAGGTGGTCCGGGGCGTTGATGATCGTCGCCGGGGACGTCGGGGGCCGGGCGTTCCAGTCGGCGCGCGTGTAGACGTGTGGCGCGGTGGCCGCGCGGGCCGTACGCGCCCGCTCCAGGTCGGTCGCGCCCACAAGGGCCGCGCCGCCGGCGATGACGGCCGCGCGGGCGATGAGCTGACGACGGCCGAGTGCCGGGGTATCGGGCATGGCGGGGGACTCCCTGCGGTCGAAAATAGTTCCGCTCCCGCCATGTAAATATCCTACGGAGTAACTTTGGTGAAGGTGGAAAATTCTCCTAACAAACCGGTTTTCGTTTGGCACATCGACCGGTCAGCACAGGTCAGAAGTGGCGTAAAGGTCGGGTCTGAACGAGGGGTGGTGGCCGGATCCGGGCACGCTTGTGCGTAAGATCGGGCGCCATGCGGCTTGATCTGAACCAGGATGTCGCGGCTCTCACCGCGGCGATCGTCGACATCGAATCGGTGAGCGGCGACGAGAAGGAGCTCGCCGACGCCGTCGAGGAGGCGCTGCGCGCGCTGCCCCATCTGAGCGTCGAACGCGACGGCGACACCGTCATCGCCCGCACCTCGCTCGGCCGGGACGAACGCGTCGTGGTCGCCGGGCATCTGGACACCGTCCCGATCAACCGGAACCTCCCCTCGCGGGTCGAGGGCGACCGGCTGTACGGCTGCGGCACCGGTGACATGAAGGCCGGCGTCGCCGTACAGCTCAAGCTCGCGACGATCCCCGAGACCAACCGCGACGTGACGTACTTCTTCTACGAGTGCGAAGAGGTCGAGGCCGAGCGGAACGGCCTCACGCGCATCGGCCGCACCCGCCCCGAGCTCCTCGCCGCCGACTTCGCCGTGCTGATGGAGCCCTCCGGCGGCATCGTCGAGGGCGGCTGCCAGGGCACGATCCGCGTCGACGTCACCGTCGCGGGCGAGCGAGCGCACAGCGCGCGCTCCTGGATGGGCTCGAACGCCATCCACAGCGCCGGCGCCGTGCTCGACATCCTCCGCGCGTACGAGCCGCGCCGCCCGGTCATCGACGGCCTGGAGTTCCACGAGGGCCTCAACGCCGTCTACATCCGCGCAGGCGTGGCCGGCAACGTGATCCCCGACGAGTGCGTCGTGACGATCAACTACCGGTTCGCGCCCGACAAGTCGCTCGCCGACGCGGAGAAGTACCTCCGCGAGCTCTTCGACGGCCACACCGTCACGGTGGTCGACGGCTCACCCGGCGCCAAGCCCGGCCTCACCCGCCCGGCCGCGGCCGCGTTCGTCGAGGCGGTCAGCGTCGCCGACGAGCCGCCGCCGCGCGCCAAGCTCGGCTGGACCGACGTCGCGCGCTTCTACGAGCTCGGCATCCCGGCGGTCAACTTCGGCCCCGGCGAGCCGAGCCTGTCCCACACCGGCGGCGAGTACGTCGAGATCCCGCGCATCTTCGCCTCCGAACAGCGGATGCGGGCGTGGCTCACCGCTTGACCGGGATGTGAGAGTGGTCCTATGACCCAGGCCGTGACCGAGGAGTTCACCATCGCGGAGGCCGCCGAGCGCACCGGCGTCTCGACGCACACCCTCCGCTACTACGAGCGCATCGGCGCGCTGCGCGAGCCGCCCGAGCGCGCCGCCAGCGGGCACCGCCGCTACAACGAGCGGGACCTCGGCTGGATCAGCCTGCTGACGTGCCTGCGCGCGACCGGAATGCCGATCGCCTCCCTGCTGAGGTACGCCGAGCTGGCGCGCCAGGGCACCGGGACCGCCTCCGAGCGCAAGGAGCTCCTGGTGGCGCACCGTGCGGAGGTCACGGCGCGCGTCGCGGAGCTGAACCAGAACCTCGAACGCATCGACTACAAGATCGAGTCCTATGAGGAGATAGAGCGCGCCCGATTCGGCTGAGGCCAATCGGGTTGCGCCGCTGGTTACGGTATTGGAATGCAACCTGATCAGGCGCCGCGCAGGAGGCGGCAGGGCCCTGTGACGCTCCGTGGCAAGGCGATCCCCTCGACAACGACCGACCAGCGGCTGCTCGACTCCCGCGGCCTCTCCGACTGGGTGCACACCGACCCGTGGAGGGTGCTGCGCATCCAGGCCGAGTTCGTCGAGGGTTTCGGGCTTCTCGCCGACCTTCCCAAGGCCGTGAGCGTCTTCGGTTCCGCGCGTACGAAGCCCGGCACCGAGGAGTACGCCCTGGCGGAACGGATCGGCTCCGCGCTCGCCGAATCCGGCTACGCGGTGATAACCGGCGGCGGCCCGGGGATCATGGAGGCCGCGAACAAGGGCGCCTCCGACGCCCACGGCGTCTCGGTCGGCCTGGGCATCGAGCTGGCCTTCGAGCAAAGCTTGAATGAATACATCGACATCGGAATCGAGTTCCGGTACTTCTTCGTCCGCAAGACGATGTTCGTGAAGTACTCCCAGGCGTTCGTGGTGCTGCCGGGCGGCTTCGGCACGCTGGACGAGCTGTTCGAGGCGATCACGCTCGTGCAGACGAAGAAGATCACCAAGTTCCCGATCGTGCTCGTGGGCACGGAGTTCTGGGGCGGGCTGGTCGACTGGATCCGCGAGCGGATGGAGCCGAGCGGGAAGATAGCGACGGCGGATCTCGACCTGGTGCACGTCACCGACGACCCGGCCGAGGTCGTACAGATCATCGTGAACGCGCACCACACGCGGGCGCGTGAGATGGAGGAGCGAGCCGCGCAGGAAGAGCTGGCGCGCGCGGGCGGGAACGGCTCCTGACATGCGGATCTGTGTCTTCTGTTCCTCCAGCGGCCGCATCGACGGCCGCTACGTCGAGCTGGCCTCCGCCGCCGGCACCGAGCTGGCCCGCCGCGGCCACACCCTCGTCAGCGGCGGCGCGATCGTGTCCTGCATGGGCGCGGTCGCGCGTGCCGCGCGCGAGGGCGGCGCCCAGACCATCGGTGTCATCCCCAAGGCGCTGGTCGACGTCGAGATCGCCGACGACGACTCCGGCGAGCTGGTCGTGACCGAGGACATGCGGTCGCGCAAGGGCGAGATGGACCGCCGCTCCGACGGCTTCCTCGTCCTGCCCGGCGGGCTCGGCACCCTGGAGGAGCTGTTCGAGGTCTGGACCTCACGCATGCTCGGCATGCACCGCAAGCCGATCGCGATCCTCGACCCCCACGGCCTGTACGACCCGTTGAAGCAGTTGATGACCCACCTGCTCGACGAGGGCTTCGCCCGGCCGCACATCTTCGACGCCGTTGTGTGGACGACCACCGTCGAGGAGGCGTTCGACCACCTGGAGAGCGTCCAGGTGCCCTTGCAGCCGACCGCCGAGGACTACGTCGAAGCCGAGCCGTGAGCCTCAGGCCAGGCCGCGGCGGGTGACGGCCGGCGGGCGGGTGCCCTTGATCGAGGCGACCATGTCCAGGACCTGCCGGGTGGCGGCCACGTCCTGCGTACGGAAGACCCGAGCGCCGAGCCAGGCGTACACCGCCGTGAGGGCGGCCTGTTCCTCCTCCGCGAGCACGGAGTGGCCCTGACCGGCCAGTTCCTCGGCCTCGCGGAGGTCCGCGGCGCGTACGAGCCGGCCCGCGCCGCGGTTCGGGGCGGTGCAGATCAGGGTGGTGCCCGTCGCCTCCGCGACGCCGGCGAAGGCGTCGCCGGCCAGGAGGCCCGCCCCGGCCAGTACGCACGCGGTGGCCTGCGCCTCGGAGGCCGGGGCGACCGCCACCGCCAGTGACGGGTGGTCCCGGCGTACCTGGCGGACCAGCTCCGGGTCGGCGGCGACCTCGGCTATGTCGGCGCCACGCACGACGCCGGCCGTCATGATCGCGAACTCCCGGAGCGTCTCCATGCCGCCGATCGTGGCACACCCCGACCCGGTCACTCCTCGCCGGAGAACCGCTCCCAGGCGGACTGCCGCGTGACGCCGAGCGCGGCGCCGATCCTCGCCCAGGTGACCCCGCGCCTGCGCAGCTCCTGCACCCAGCCGCGCAGGTCGGCCTCGATCTGCTCCGCGACGGCGTGGACACGGGGGATGTGGTCGAGCATCTGCTCGTCCGTCATGTCGCTCCAGAGCGGCATGCGTAGCTCGCCCGTCTTGTCGCGGTATTCGTCGACGATCGACTCGGCCAGGGCGATGCACTCGTCGCAGATGTGCACGCCCGGCCCGGCGACCAGCTTGGCGACCTCGGTGTGCGGCTTGCCGCAGAAGGAACACCTCGGACCCTCGGACATTCCAGCCTCCTTTGTCAGGGTGGCCCTGACAGTACTGATGTCAGGGCGTACCTGACAAGTCGTACGGGGGCGACGCCGTGCCCGGTTGTGGCACGATCGTGTTGAGAAGAGAGGGGAGCCCGACGTTGGTCGTCACCATCACCGTGGTCCTTGCCGCCCTTGCCGTACTGGGCGCGATCGTCGTCGTCGCCGTGGGCGGAGGCGGAGAGCTGTCCGCGGAGCACCCCGATCACCCGCCGCTGTCCCTGCCGTACCGCCGCCCGGCGGGCGGTACCGACGCCGCGCTGCTCCGGCTGCCCCTGGGCGTGTGGGGGTACCACAAGCAGATCACCGATGAGGCCCTGCACCGCTTCGCCCAGGAGCTCACCGAACGCGACACCCGCATCGCCGTACTGGAGCAGGAGCTCGCCGAGGCCCGCGAACGCCTGGGCGAGACCGCGCACCCCGGCGGCCGGCGGGCACTCGCCGCGCCCGCGACACGTACGGACGGCTTCTCCGCCCAGCCCGCGCTGGGCTCCGCCGACCCGCTCGCGACCCGTACGGACACGCCCGGCACGGAGAGCGGCGGCCACGCCGTACGCCCGCCGGACACCGGCGGCCACCTGACGCGCACGGACACGCCCGGGACGGAGAGCGGCGGCCACGACACGTTCCCCGTCGAGGCTCCCGCGACCGGCCGCCACGCCGCGCGCGCCGAGACCGCTCCGGCGGACGACGAGGACGAAGACCGGTGAGCCGGGTCGCGATCCACTCCTCCGCGGACGTTCCCGCGCCCGCGGCGCAGGTGTGGGACGTCCTCGTCGACTGGTCGCGGCACGGCGAGTGGGTGCCGTTCACGTACGCGGAGGGCGGCGCGGCCGAGGGTGAGACCGTCGAGGCGCGTACGGGAATCGGGCCGGTCGGTTTCCTCGACACGATGGAGATCTCCGAGTGGAGGCCGCCGAACCGCGTCACCGTGCGCCACACCGGCCGCCTGGTCCGCGGCGAAGGACGTTTCGACCTGATCGACCTGCCCGGCGGCGGCTGCCGGGTGACGTGGTCGGAGCTGATCGACCTCCCGCTGGGCCCGGCGGGGCGCGCCGGCTGGATCGCGATCGGGCCGCTCACCCAGGTCATGTTGCGGACGGCGCTGCGCCGGCTCGCTAAAATTTTCGAATGACAACGACCGGTGAGGACGGGCTCAGCCGCTGCCCGTGGGGCTCGGCCCCCGACTACATCGCGTACCACGACGACGAGTGGGGCCGTCCGGTCCGCGACGACCGCGGGCTGTACGAACGGCTCTGCCTGGAGGCGTTCCAGTCCGGCCTGTCGTGGCTGACGATCCTCCGCAAGCGCGAGGGGTTCCGGCGCGCTTTCGCCGGCTTCGACATGGAGAAGGTCGCCGCGTACGGCCCCGCCGACGTGGAGCGCCTCATGGGCGACGCCTCGATCGTGCGCAACCGCCGCAAGATCGACGCCACGATCGCGAACGCCCAGGCCTCACTCGACCTCCCCGGCGGCCTGGCCGCCCTGGTCTGGCGCTACGCCGACCCGTCCGCCCCGGCCCCGAAGACCGGCGGCGACGTCCCCGCCACCACGGATGGCTCGAAGGCCCTGGCCAAGGAGCTGAAACGCCTGGGCTTCCGCCACGTGGGCCCCACCACGGTGTACGCCCTGATGCAGGCCTGCGGCCTGGTCGACGACCACCTGACGTCCTGCCACCGCCGGGGCGCCTACACCGCCTGACCGGCCGGGCCGCGTGGAAGAGCCGGACCCCGAGTCCGGCTCCCTCACGCGCCACCCCTAGTGGATCGCTCTCATGCGGTCGCGGCCCACGAGGGTAACCTCCACGCAGTTGCCGTTTAGGCTTTCACCACTGCGCGTACTCTTTTGCCACCCCGTAACGTGGTCGGGGATGTTCACGGCGCCTCCCGTCCGAGTGATACTTTCTTCCGGCGTTTAATTTACTCATCAGTGGATTCACCTCCCGGGCGATCATGTACTGGGTGGTATTGGCCATGGCCGAAAAGGTGGGCGCGCCGTTTCCGCATCGCGCCCGGCGTGTGGCCATGGACCCCTGGAGTGCTCGATGCCAGGCAGAGGCGCCGCGCGGAGCCCTTTCGTGGCCGATGAAAATTGAGGGCCCCAGGTTGTGGGGAGTCTGAATATCGGTCCTGCCGGCTTTTTTGGCCGCAAACGGACGGGTGTGGCTCCGTAACAGATCAAAGTGTTTAAGCGCCCCAACGGATCCGTCCGAAAGACCGGACCGAATTTATTCTGTGTGCAAGATCACGTCGGCTGGATTTCTGTGCCGGGCGGCGATTGGAACCCGAACGCCGCCGCCGGAGAGACGCTTTACGGAGAGTGGTCGGCGAGACGGTCGCACGGCGGGAGTGCCGGCCGGTATGCGCCGGACGGAGGGGCGTTAATATCATGACTTATGACGATCGGTCGGAACACTGACGCCACGACGCCGCCCGGAGGAGCCGACGACGCGAGGGCACGCGAGGCGCGGCGAGGTGAGGCTCGGGAAGGTGAGAGGCGCTCGGAGGATCCGCTGTCCGGCAGTGGCTATCTACTGGCGCGCATCGGCGCCGAGTCACGGCGGCGCTGGGCACGGATGCTGGCCGAGCACGGCCTCACGCCGCACCACTACGGGGTGCTGCTCGCCCTACGGCGCGTACGGACGAGCTCCCAGCATCGCCTGGCCGACGCGATCGGCGTCGACCCTCGCAACGCGGTCCTGGTCATCGAACTGCTGGAACGCCGCGGCCTGATCGTACGCACCACCGACCCCGCCGACCGCCGCCGCCGCGTCATCGAACTGACGGCCACCGGCCGGAACGTGGCCGAACAGCTAGGCCGCGCCGGCGAGAAGATCGAGGCCGAACTCCTGGACGGCCTGACGACCCGCCAGCGCACCACCCTGAACCTCCTCCTCCACAAGCTCTACGACGCCGCCGTAGCCCGCTGAACGCCCACCGGCTCCGCCCAACACCCCCACCGCACACAGGCGACGACATCGACCGCCAGCACCCCGCCACGACGCCACCACGGCCTCTGAGCGTCGGCCGTCAGCCGAAGGGCCTCGCCCCGGCCCGGCACGACCACGCGAGCCTCTCTGACGCCGCGGTGGGTCCGCTGGCCACCGGTCCTTCAGCCCCCGAGGCGCCGCCCCCCGGCCCGTCGTGACGGCGCGAGCCTCCACGACGGGCCGGGGGGCGGTTGGTCACCGGCCGCCAGACCCCCGCCGCCGCGTGGTGGTGTCAGCCGTGGAGGCGGAGGGCTTCGATCAGCCACTCGAAGGCCGGTACCGCCGGTGGGAACGGTGGGCGGTCGTTGATCACGCCCATCAGCTGCCAGTACCGCTCCACCCTCGCGTCGGTGAACCTCTCCAGGCCCTCCCGGAGCTCCCGGCGTGACTCGGCGGGCATGTCCGCCGGCACGATCCGGTCCAGGATCTCCTTCCCCGCCGCGCTTCCCGGGGCGGTTCCGGCGGACACGGCGGCTCCGGCGTGTTCCAGGACCGCCTGGGGGTCGTGGCCCGGCGGCTGGGTTGTGCCCGCCACGGCCATCTCGCGTACGCGCCGGCCGAACGACGGGTCCTGGACCAGTTCGGCCAGTTCCACCCAGGCGTCCACCTGGGACGGTGTCGGGTCGTCCGGGAGTTCGGCGGGCAGGCGGCGCATCGCCTGTTCGATGCCTCCGCCGTCCACCCCCTCGAAGGTCCGGTCGACGAAGGTGTCGATGATCGACTGGCGTTCTCGTGCGGACAGCCGGGCCATCTTGTGCATCAGTGCCGTCTCCTCGGTCGTGCTTCCGCGGTCGGCGACCGTACGGAGTACGGCGCGGCGCAACCGCAGGGTGCGGATTTCGGCGTCCAGCGCCCTGACGTGCACGTCCGCGATCTCGGCCAGCGTGGTCTGGCGGTTCAGGACGGCCTGGATGACGTCCAGGCCGAGCCCGAGGTCGCGCAGCGTACGCACCAGGTCGAGCCGGGCCACCGCCTCCGTGTCGTAGAGGCGGTAGCCGCCGGCCGACCGGCCGGTGGGCGTGAGCACACCGGTGTCGGACCAGAAGCGGATCGTGCGCACCGGGACGCCGGTGCGCCGAGCGAGTTGCCCGATGGTGAACTCACTCATGCGAAGGACGATCCACCTTCCAGTCGCTGGAGAGTCAACGGCCTTCGAAGACCGGTGTCTCCTTCGCGAGGAACGCCTTGGTCGCGGCCCCGTGGTCCGAGGTCGCCGCGCACGCGTCCTGGAGCACGGCCTCCTGGGCCAGGGCGCCGGCCAGGTCGGAGGTGGCCGCGTGGTCGACGGCGGTCCGCACCGCGGCGTACGCGGCCGTGGGGCCCGACGCGAGGGTCACGGCCAGGGCGCCGACCGCGTCGGCGAGCTCCTCCGGCGCGACGACGCGGTTCACCAGGCCCAGCGACAGTGCCTCCGGCGCCTTGACCGGCTCGGAGAGCAGCAGCAGCTCCAGGGCCTTGGCGCGGCCGACCATCCGTTGCAGCGTCCATGACATGCCGGTGTCCGGCGCCAGGCCGATCTTCGTGAAGGAGGTCGTGAACGAGGCCTTCGACGACGCGATCCGCAGGTCGCAGGCGAACGCGAGCGACGCGCCCGCCCCGGCGGCGACCCCGTTGACGGCGGCGATCACCGGCTTGGGCATCGACGCGAGGGTCAGCACGATCGGGTTGTAGTGGGCGAGCACGGTGCCGTCCAGACCCCGTCCGGCCTCCAGGTTCGCGGCGTGCTCGCGCAGGTCCTGACCGGCGCAGAAGGCACGGCCGGAACCGGTCAGGACGACTGCGCGCGCCGCGGCGTCGTCTCGTGCCCGCTCCAAGGCCGAGAGCAGCGCGGACTTCGTCTCGACGGTCAGTGAGTTCATCGCGTCCGGGCGGTTCAGTGTGATCGTGGCCACACCTGCCACCAGGTCGTACAGCACGCTCTCCGGCACGGTCAGGCTCCTTCGGGGCGCCCGCGGCGGGCGCTGTGTGGGTTGACCCTTCACGGCAAACCATCGGTGACGCGGGAGCCCCCGGGCAAGAGCCACGCCGGGGCGCCGGCGACCTCGCGCCGCGACGATCTAGGTCCCGCTGCACCTCAAGAGTGGTATGCGCCCGCTCACGCCACGCCAGTCGGGAATATGCTGGATAACAAGTAGATGCCAATGTCCGTCACCAATCGGCGGACGTGTCCCGATCGTCCGGCCGCCCCTCGTGGCATGCGGCCCCGGAAGCCAGCGCGTATCCCGCGGCCTCGTGGTAGCCGCACCGATCGTGACCAGCCGCGCGTGACACCGCAGACACCGCAGTACGCGCGGCGGGCCCGGCGTCTCGCGAGGCCGGGGAGAACACGGACGAGCGCGGTCATCGGCACGCGTCCGCCCCGCGTTCTCGGCGGCTCACCGTTGAGGTCGAACAGGGCGGATCGGGCAATCAAGCGACTCCGCTCCGGCGATCTCCGAGCTGATCGTTACCACTTAGCGTCCCGAAAACGGGATAATGGTCCACCACAGTTGACGTTGATGCGGCAGGCGGGTCAACGGCTAAGGAACCCGGCGGCCCCACGCGGCCCTAGGCAGGAAGGGGATGCACGCATGGCGGCGATGAAGCCGCGGACAGGCGATGGTCCGCTCGAAGTTACCAAGGAGGGGCGCGGAATCGTCATGCGTGTCCCGCTCGAAGGTGGCGGGCGGCTCGTTGTCGAACTGTCGGCAGATGAGGCAGGCGAGCTCGGGGACGCTTTGAAGGGCGTTGTGGGCTAGGACGCCGCGCCCGGCCGGGCGTGACCGTACCGGCCTCTGAAGTGTCGAGCGAGGGCCCCGGCGGACGCCGGGGCTTCGCTGTTTCCAAGGAGAGATACGTGCCAGTACTCACGCAGCTCCGTGCCGTCGAGGGGACGGTCCAGGACGTCGCGGCGAACGCCGGGGTCATCGCGTTGCCGGTGCGGTCCGGCCCGGAGGTCGACCCGGCGTACGCCGACGGCCTGGCGGGTCTGTTCGCGCTCGGCGCCGCCGACCTCCTCGCGCACGAGGAGGCGAAGGGCGAGCCGGGCGAGGTCGTCAGCGCGCCGTTCCGCCAGGGTGACGGGATCACCGAGCTGCTGCTGTTCGGGGTGGGCGACGGCTCGCCGGCCGCGCTGCGCAGGGCGGGCGCCACGGTGGCCAGGCGGTTCAGGGGGCTGGACGACGCCGTCGTCGGCGCGCCCTCGGAGGGTGACCTCGCCGCGTTCGCCGAGGGCCTGCTGCTCGCTTCGTACGACTTCCGCCTCGGTGAGGCGCCCAAGCGTCCCGGGGCGGGCACGATCAGCGTGGTGAACGCCGCGGGGCCCGCGCTCGAACGCGGCGCCGTGGTCGCGCGCGCCGTCGCGCTGGCGCGTGACCTCACGAACACCACCTCCCTGGAGAAGTGCCCGCAGTGGCTGGGCGAGCAGGCCGAGGCCCTCGCCGAAGGCGCGTCGCTGACCGTACGCGTGCGCGACGAGCGCGAGCTGAGCGAGGGCGGCTTCGGCGGCATCCTCGCGGTCGGCTCCGGCTCCTCGCGCCCGCCGCGGCTCATCGAGCTGTCGTACGAGCCGGAGGGCGGGTCCGGCACGCACGTCGTCCTCGTCGGCAAGGGCATCACGTTCGACTCCGGCGGCCTGTCGCTGAAGCCGAACGAGGGCATGAAGACCATGAAGACCGACATGGCCGGCGGCGCCGCGGTCATCGCGGTGATGAGCGCGCTGCGCTCCCTGGAGGTCCCGGTCAGGGTCACCGGCCTGGTGCCCTCCGCCGAGAACATGCCGTCCGGCTCGGCGATGCGCCCCAGTGACGTCATCCGGCACTTCGGCGGCATCACCTCCGAGGTCCTGAACACCGACGCCGAGGGCCGCCTGGTCCTCGCCGACGCCATCGCGTACGCCGACGCCGAGCTCGACCCGAGCGTCGTCGTCGACATCGCCACCCTCACCGGCGCCGCCAAGGTCGCCCTCGGCTCCCGCTACGGCGCGCTGTACGCCAACGAGGACGACCTCGCCGGCGAGCTGCTCGGCGCGAGCGACACGAGCGGCGAGGCCCTGTGGCGGATGCCGCTCTCCGACGAGTACCGCCCCGCGATCGACTCCGACGTGGCGGACATCGCCAACGCCGGCCACGGCGGGTACGGCGCCGGGTCCATCACGGCCGCGCTGTTCCTGAAGGAGTTCGTCGGCGGGCGCCGCTGGGCGCACCTGGACGTCGCGGGCCCGGCCCGCGCGGCCTCCGACGACGGCGAGGTCACCAAGGGCGGGACCGGCTTCGGCGTACGCCTGCTGCTGAGCTGGCTGACGGCCGCTAAGGCCTAGTCAGCGCGTACGGGCGTCCGCGACGGGCAGGTTCCGCTCGCGGACGCCGGCGGCGATCTCGTCGACGCCGATGTCCCACCCCGGTGACACCTGGACCGACCACCGCGCGGTCGGGTACCCGGGCAGGTCGTCCAGGTGGAGCGCGACCAGCTCTTCGCTCGGCGGCGGGCCGGTACGCCCGGCGCTCTCGCGCGTCGGCAGGAACGCCAGGTGCTCGGCGACGCCGCGGCGCCCGCGGGGGACCGGCCGGTTCCACACGACGGCGGCGGCCACCTCCGGCCAGGGCAGGAGACGGTCGCGCGTGCCCGGCCACGGCCACGGCGCCGGGATCCGCACGCCGTCCGCGTCGAGGACGAGGACGGGACGCCGCGCCGCGAGCTGCCCGGCCATCGAGGCGGCGAGGCCCGCGAACAGCAGGGTGCCCGCGACGCCGACGACCAGGAACACGACCGCGCCGACACCGGGCAGCGCGGGGATCGCGGCCAGCGCGAACACCAGCGAGAAGGCGACCAGGACGACGGCGCAGCCCACCGCGCGCACGTCGCCCGCGACCGGCCGCCGGCGTACCTCCAGCGTCACCCCTTCACGGCGGCGAGGAGGCCGTCTCCGATCGGCAGGAGCATCGGGGTCAGCCGGTCGTCCTCGCGCACGAGGCGTACGAGCTCGCGGATCGCCACGGTCTCCGGGCTGCGGTTGGCCGGGTCGGCCACCCGGTCGTGCCAGAGGGCGTTGTCGAACGCCACCACGCCGCCGGGACGCAGGAGGCGCAGCGCCTCGGGGAGGTACTCGGGGTACTCCTTCTTGGCCGCGTCACAGAAGACCAGGTCGTACGCGCCGTCGTTCAGGCGCGGCAGGACGTCGAGGGCGCGGCCGGTGATCAGGCGGGCGCGCGAGGTCGGGAAGCCGGCCTCGGCGTACGCCTCGCGGGCCAGCCGCTGGTTCTCCGGCTCGACGTCGACGCTGGTGAGTACGCCTCCGGACCGCATGCCGCGCAGCAGCCAGATGCCGGAGACACCGCACCCCGAACCGATCTCCACGACCGTGCGCGCGCCGATGGCGGTGGCGATGAACCGCAGGGCGGCGCCGCCGCCGGGACCGATCGGCGTCGCGCCGACGTCCTCGCCGTGCTGCCGGGCGCTGCGCAGCGCCTCGTCCTCCGGGAGGTAATGCTCTGCGTAGGCCAGACTGGCCTGGACCGCGTCGATGGCTTCCTCCTTGGGGCGCATGAGCCTGCGTGGCAAACACTAGTACGGAGGGGGAACTCCGCCGCGTACCGTCACGTTCTTCAGGAGGGCCACGGCAGCCGGGTAGGCGGAGAGGAAGAATCGGGGCAATATGGCGGTGGCAGAACTCTTGCGTGAGAGGGGAGCGACGGTGCACGACGCCGGTATCGCCTGGACCCCCCCGACGTGGGACGAGATCGTGCGTGAGCACTCCACCCGCGTCTACCGCCTCGCGTTCCGGCTCACGGGCAACCCGCACGACGCCGAAGACCTCACGCAGGAGGTCTTCGTACGCGTCTTCCGTTCCCTGGCCAACTACCAGCCGGGCACCTTCGAGGGCTGGCTGCACCGCATCACGACGAACCTCTTCCTCGACCAGGCGCGCCGCCGCCAGCGGATCAGGTTCGAGGGCCTCGCCGACGACGCCGCCGAGCGGCTGCGCGGCCACGAGCCGACCCCGGCGCAGGCCTACGACGACAAGAAGCTCGACGCCGACGTCCAGGCCGCGCTCGACAGCCTGGCACCCGACTACCGCGCGGCCGTCGTGCTGTGCGACATCGAGGGCCTGTCCTATGAGGAGATCGCGGCGACGGTCGGCGTGAAGCTCGGCACCGTGCGCAGCCGGATCCACCGTGGCCGCGCGCAGCTGCGCGCCGCGCTGGAGCACCGTGGTCCACGGCGCGCCTCCGCCGGAACCGAGGAGGCGCGGTGAGCCACCATCTGGGCCGCAGGCTCAGCGCGCTGATCGACGGCGAGCTGGACCACGACGAGCGCGAGAAGGTCCTCGGCCACCTGACGTCGTGCGACCAGTGCCGCGCCGAGGCCGACCTGATGCGCGGGCTCAAGCGCTGCCTCGGGGCGATGGACACCCCGGCGCCCGGCGACGCCCTGCTCCAGCGGCTGCAGGCGATGGGCGAGCCCGGCGGCCCGCTGCCGCCGCGCCCGGCACGGCTTCCCGGCGAGAGCCGCCGCCCCGCCGTGGCGCGTCCGCGCGACACCCGGCCCCGCGGCCGTTCGTCCAGGTCCGAGCGCCGCCGCATGCCGCGCGCCCGCTACCTCGTGGCCGGCGCGGCGACCCTGGCCGTCCTCGGCGTCGGCTCAGCGGCCTTCGCCGCTGGATCGGAGCCGCGTTCGCTGCCGCGCGTGGCGCCCGCCGTCGAGCAGTTCGCGGTCGAGCACGCCCTGACCTCGGGCGATGTTCCGCTGACCGATCCCCAGCCGGCAGAGACGACCAGCGATCGCCCGTGAAGGATCGGACCACACACCGGAGCGGGCTGGCGGGAGGCATCGCCGCCGCTCTTCTCATGCTCTGGTTCGTCACGACCGGCGACACCGCGAGCGGCGCGCGGATGGGTTCGGACCCTGAGGCGCTGCGGCTGCTGCGCGGTGCCGAGGGCGCCGCACAGACCACCCCGTACCAGGGCACGCAGTTCATCACGGCCTGGAGCCGCAGCGGCATGGCGACGACGTCGCTGGTGAACGTCACGCACGTCCCCGGTCAGGGCACCCGCATCCGCGTCCAGAGCACCACCGGCGGTCCCGCCGACCGCGGCGCCCAGATCGTCGAGGCCGACGACTCCCGGCAGGCGACCGGCGGCCTCACCGGCTACACCCCGCGCATGCTCGACCTGCTCGCCCGCAACTACGCGGTCGTACGCGCCGGCGAGGGCCAGGTGTGCGGCCGCCCGACGACGGTCATCGAGGCCAGGCGCCCCGACGGCACGGCGGCGGGCCGCTTCCACATCGACAAGGCGAGCGGCCTCATGCTCCGCCGTGAGCTGCTCGACCAGCAGGGCCGCGAGGTCAACCTCACCTTCTTCACCGAGATCGACCAGTCCGCGCCGAAGGCGCAGTTCGTGACCATGGCGATGCCGAAGACGGTCGAGACCGCGTGGGCGCACGAGCTGGTCGGGTCCGACCTGGGCGCGCTGAAGTCCAAGGGCTGGCCGGTGCCGTCCGAGCTGCCGGGCCGGCTGAGCCTGTACGACGCGCGCCAGCTCGACGGCGGCGGCCCGGTCGTCCACCTGAGCTACTCCGACGGCCTCTCGGTGATCTCGGTGTTCGTCGAGCGCGGCATGCTCGACGCCGGCAGTGTCGCCAACTGGCACAAGGCCACGCGCGGCGGTCGCACCGTCTACATGCGCGACACGGTGCAGCAACGCGCCATGTGGGCCAGCCAGGGCTACGTCTACACGATCCTCGCGGACGCTCCGCCTCCCGTCGTCGACGGCGCGGTGGCGGCCCTGCCGCACGGCGGTACGGGCTTTTGGAAACGTCTCAGCCGCGGTCTCGACCGTCTCCTCTCATGGGCCAACCCATTTGACTGATGCGTGGAGATCACGTTGTCTAAGGCGTTCGAACGGAAACGTCCGATGAGACGATCACGTTGCGGAACACGGGGTTTCGCGTCGCAGATCGCTTATGCTCGCCACATGCCTCGCGCGCCAATGTGGGAGCACACGAGCAATTTCACGCGCGGTAGGCAAGGAGCCTGGTGATGACGGAAGACAGCCACGCGCCCGGGGATTCCCCGAACGAAGACGGGCGTGTGCGCGAGCCGGAGGACACACCGCCGCAGAACCCTGCGGATCAGCTGCTCGTCTCCGGTCGGCCTCAGCAGCCGCAGCCGCCTCAGCAGCAGCACCCCCAGAACCCGCAGCAGCCTCCTCAGCAGGCGATGCAGCAGCCGGGGATGGCGCCACCCGATTCGGGCCCGCAAGGCTCGTACGGGCCTCCTCCGCGCCCTGAGGGGCCGCCTCCCGGTGGCCCGCCCCCCGGTCCGCCGCGCCCGGGCTTCAGCCCGCCGCCGTACGACCAGCGTTTCGAGCAGCCGAGGCAGGGGCCTCCCGGCTACGGCTGGCACACGCCGCCGCACCAGCCCCAGCAGCAGCTCTCCGGCGGCTACCCCGGCGGTCCCGGCCCGAACTGGGCGCCCGTGCCGTCGATGCCGCCGAACGAACGCCGCGGCCCGGCCATGGGCGTGTTCCTGGTCATCTCGGTCATCGTGGCGCTGGTCGCGGGCGCGCTCGGCGCCGGCGTCGGCGTGCTGGCGAGCGGCGGTGACAACGGCGGCACGGTCGACCTCGGCAGCGGCGCCACCACGACCGGCACCAAGAACCGCGATCCCGGGTCGGTCGCCGGCATCGCGAGCCGCCTGGTGCCCAGCGTCGTGATGATCAAGGTGTCGAACGGCACCGAGGGCGGGGCCGGCACCGGCTTCATCGTCCGCGGCGGCTACATCGTCACCAACAACCACGTCGTGCAGCCCGCCGTGAGCGGCGGCAGCATGCAGGTCGTCTTCAACGACGGCCGTACGACGACGGCCACGATCGTCGGGCACGACCCGAACTCCGACATCGCGGTGATCAAGCCCGCCACGCTCGGCGACCGGCCGGCCCTGACGCTCGGCGACTCCGACCAGCTGGCCGTCGGCGACCCCGTCATCGCGATCGGGTCACCGCTCGGCCTGGCCGGCACGGTGACGACCGGCATCGTCAGCGCGCTGAACCGCCCGGTGAACACCAGCGGTGAGGGCGGCGAGTCGGCCTACATCAACGCGGTCCAGACCGACGCGGCGATCAACCCCGGCAACTCCGGCGGCCCGCTCGTCGACGGCAAGGGCAACGTCATCGGCGTGAACTCCGCGATCGCGACGCTCGGCGACCAGACGCTCGGCAGCGAGAAGCAGCAGAGCGGCAGCATCGGCCTCGGCTTCGCGATCCCCAGCAACCAGGTCAAGCGGGTCGCCGAGCAGCTGATCAACAGCGGCAAGGCCACCCACCCGGTCATCGGCGCCTGCATCGACATGACCTACCAGGGCGGCGGCGCGCGCATCGCGACGGCCAACTCCCAGACCCAGTGCAAGGGCGGCATGGTCGTCGCCGGCGGTCCGGCGGCGGCGGCCGGCCTCAAGCCCGGCGACATCATCAACACCTTCGACGGCAAGCCCATCGCGGGAGCCGACGAGCTGATCGTGGCGATCCGCGGCAAGTCCCCGGGCGACAAGGTTCAGATCGCCTACACGCGCGGCGGACAGCACAAGACGGCCCAGTTGACGCTGGGCTCCGGCTGACGTCAAGGGCCGCCGGCGATCTCCGATGGGGCGCCGGCGGCCCGGCGCGGTTAAGCTGAGTCGAACGGGCCGCCGGCGGCCCGCGGGTCATCATGTGGAGGACGGGTGTTCGACGTAGGACTCGGTGAGGCACTGGTTCTCGTCGTGCTGGCCCTGATCATTTTCGGTCCCGACCAGTTGCCCAAGGTCGCCTCGCAGGCGGGGCGTGCCTTGCGCCAGCTACGGACCATGGCCAACAGCGCCAAGGCCGACCTCCAGGAGGGGCTCGGGCCGGAGTTCGCCGACTTCGACGTCTCCGACCTCAACCCGCGCAGTTTCGTCCGCAAGCACCTGCTGGACGACCTGGACGACGCCCCGAAGGACTACGCGACCGCCCAGGAGCCGCTGCTGCCGTTCGGCGAGCGCCCGCCCTGGGACCCCGAGGCCACCTGAGGCTCAGCGTTCGGCCGGCTCAGCGTTTGGCCTCAGGGGCGCGGAAGACGCGGATCCAGTCCACCTGCATCGTCGTCTTGCGCGGCGTGCTCTCCGTGCGGTGGAAGCCGTTGCGCCGCTCGTTCCGCAGGTACAGGTGCATGTCCGACTGCTTCGGGATGAAGGACCCCTGGTAGGTCCAGTACTTCGCGCCGTCGAGCCAGAACGTCACGTGGTCGGGCAGCCAGTCGACGGCCACCGTGTGCCACTGGGTGAAGTCGGCCCTGATCGTCTTCTGGACCTGCCGGTCGTCCTTGCCGTGGTGGATGAACAGGCCGCCGCTCTTGCGGTCGCCCGCGAGGATCTCGGCGAAGTCGATCTCCGACCACTCCGGTTCGCCCAGGTGCGTAGGCCACAGGAACGCCGTGGCGGAGTAGCCCGGGCCGGGGTCGGAGCGGATTCTCGCCTCCCAGCGCCCGTAGGTCTGTGCGAGGCGTGAGATGACGCCCGCGGACTGGTCCTGGCCCTTGTAGAGGCCTCCGACGAGCACGAGGTGCCCGTCGGCCACGTGGGTGCCGGCGTTGACGCCCGGGTGGGTACGCGCGTCCGGCGCGTTGTAGATATCCCATTTGGCGGTGTCGAGCCGGTTGCCGCCGAAGTCGTCGGACAGCACCGGCCGGCCCGGGGCGCCGGGAGGCTCACCGATGAGGTGGGCCGGCCCGGCGGGCGGGCGGTGATTCGCCCCGGCCGCCGGGCCGCCACGGCCGCCGGAGGAGCAACCCGCGATCATGACCGTCGCGACGAGAACCGCCGCGCGCCGTCCGGCGCCATCGAGTGCCATGACTCCACGTAATCACGTGAACACGAGGAGTCGAGAGATAACACGCCTTGTGCGCGGGTCGTGAATGGGTCCCGAACAGGTCAGCCGCGGTTCGGGCTGAGCCCCAGCTGACGGCCTCGCAGGCTCTTCGAACGCCCCGAGATCTTGTCGGCGATGGCGCGCAGCTCCTTGGACGCCGCGGAGTCGGGGTCGTCCAGGACGATCGGACGGCCCTGGTCGCCGCCCTCGCGGAGGCGTACGTCGATCGGCACCTGCCCGAGCAGCGGCACGGACGTGCCGAGCGTACGGGTGAGGGCGTCGGCCACCGTCTGGCCGCCGCCGGAGCCGAACACGTCGACCGGCTCACCGCAGTGCGGGCACGGGAAGTAGGACATGTTCTCGATCACGCCGGCCACCGTCTGGTGGGTCTGCGCGGAGATCGCGCCGGCGCGCTCGGCCACCTCGGCGGCGGCCTGCTGCGGCGTGGTCACGACGAGGATCTCCGCCGACGGCAGCAGCTGCGCGACCGAGATCGCGATGTCGCCGGTGCCCGGGGGGAGGTCCATCAGGAGCACGTCGAGGTCGCCCCAGTAGACGTCGGCGAGGAACTGCTGGAGCGCGCGGTGCAGCATCGGCCCGCGCCACACGACCGGGGAGTTGCCCTCGGTGAACATGCCGATCGAGATGACCTTCACGCCGTGGGAGTTCGGCGGCATGATCATCTGCTCGACCTGCGTGGGACGGCCGGTGACGCCGAGCATGCGGGGCACCGAGTGGCCGTAGATGTCGGCGTCGACGACGCCGACCTTGCGGCCCTGGGCCGCGAGCGCCGCGGCGAGGTTGACCGTCACCGAGGACTTGCCGACGCCGCCCTTGCCGCTCGCCACCGCGTAGACGCGGGTCAGCGAGCTGGGCTTGGCGAACGGGATCTCCTTGGCCGCCTGGCCGCCGCGCAGCTTCGTCTGCAGCGCCTGCCGTTGCTCCTCGCTCATCACGTCGAGGTCGACCGTGACGCCGGAGACGCCCGGCACCTTGGCGACGGCGGCGCTGACGTCACGCGTGATCGTGTCGCGCATGGGACACCCCGCGACCGTCAGGAAGACGCCCACGGTGACGCCGCCGTCCGTGGCGACGTCGACGTTCTTGATCATGTCGAGCTCGGTGATCGGGCGGCGGATCTCCGGGTCGTTGACCGTCGCGAGCGCCGCGGTCACCTGCTCGATCGTGGGGGAGGCCATGTACCCATGTTATTGGCGGTCGCGAAGTTCCTTCACCAGGTGGTGCAACTCGTCGCGGATCCAGTCGCGCGTGGCGACGTCGTTCATGGCCATCCGCAGGCTCGCGACCTCGCGCGTGAGGTACTCCGTGTCGGAGACGCTTCGCTCGTCACGGGCACGATCGCCCTCGTACTGCACGCGGTCGCGGTCGTCCTGGCGGTTCTGGGCCAGCAGGATCAGCGGCGCGGCGTACGAGGCCTGGAGCGACAGCATCAGCGTCAGGAAGATGAACGGGTACGGGTCGAAACGCCACGCCGAGGGCGCCAGGACGTTCCAGGCCAGCCACAGGGCGACGAACACCGTCATGTAGACGAGGAACCGCGCGGTGCCCAGGAACCGCGCGATGCGCTCGGAGAACTGCCCGAACGCCTCCGGGTCGTAGTACGGCCGCGGGACCAGCGGCCTGCGGATCTCCCGTGGCTGGTCGAGGCGGCCGAAACGGCGCTGCTCGCGCCGCAGGGGTGTGCTCACGTGAGGTCCCCTTCTTCGGCCGTACGCGTCGTCTCCGCGCCGCGCAGAGCCTCTTCCTCTTCGTCGGTCTCGTCGCCGGGCGTGTCGCCCATGGTCTCGCGCCAGTCGTCCGGCAGGAGGTGGTCGAGGACGTCGTCCACGGTCACCGAGCCGAGCAGCCGGCCGTTCTCGTCCACGATCGGCACGGACACGAGGTTGTAGGTGGCCAGGTAGCCCGCCACCGTCTGCAGCGGCACGCCCGGCCGCAGCGGGTCCAGCTCAGTGTCACAGATCGCGCTGACCAGCGTCGGCGGGGGCTCGCGAAGGAGCCGCTGGAAGTGGACGGTGCCGAGGTAGCGGCCGGTCGGCGACTCGGACGGCGGGCGGCAGACGTACACCTGCGCGGCCAGCGCCGGGTTCAGGTCGGAGTTGCGGATCTGGGCGAGGGCCTCGGCGACCGTGGCGTCCGGCGAGACGATCACCGGGTCGGTGGTCATCATGCCGCCGGCGGTGTTGTCGGCGTAGCTGAGCAGGCGGCGCAGCGGCGCGGCCTCCTCCGGCTGCATCAGCGCCAGCAGCCGCTCGCGCTGGTCGGGGGGCAGCTCGCCCAGCAGGTCGGCCGCGTCGTCGGGGCCCATCTCCTCCAGGACGTCGGCGGCGCGGTCGGCGTCGAGCTTGCCGAGGATCTCCACCTGGTCGTCCTCGGGCAGCTCCTCCAGCACGTCGGCGAGGCGCCGGTCGTTGAGGGCCGCGGCGACCTCGGCGCGCCGCTTCGCCGACAGCTCGTGCACGACGTTGGCCAGGTCGGGGGCGCGCATCTGCTCGAACGCCGCGAGCAGGCTGTCGGCGCCCTGGCCCTCCTCGCCGAGCGTGAAGCCGCTGATCGCCTCCCAGTCGACGACGAACGTCTCGCCGCCGCGGCGGCGCAGCCCGAGCCGCCCCGAGTGCGCGAGCCCGGGCAGCCCGTGCCCGCGTGTGGCCGTGCCCGTGCGCACCCGGCGTACGGCCACCTTGGTGATCAGCCAGTCGCGGTTGCGGCTCTCTTCCATGGCCAGGTCGATGACGATCACCTCCTCGCCGGAGCCGGCGAGGCGCACCCGCCGGTCGAGCATCTCGCCGAGCGCCAGCGTCTCGGAGCCGCGCTTCTCGAACCGGCGCATGTTGATCCGGCCGTCGAAGATCACCGCTCCGGCGTCGATGTTCGTCACCCGGGTGATCGGGAGGAAGACACGGCGGTGCGGAGGCACCTCGACGACGAGCCCGAGCACCCGCGGCGTACGCGGGGGCTGGCGCAGCACGACGACGACGTCGCGCGCACGGCCGATCTGATCGCCGGCCGGGTCGAACACCGCGATACCGGCCAGACGCGCGACGAACACCCGAGACGGCGTTCCGGTCATGCCTGGAAGGCTACCGAGGCATGCCTTCTCGATCCGTAAAGGGGCGGAACACGCCCGGCCGCGCCCGGATGGCACGATGGGGTTCTCGCCGCGCGAGGGGGCCGAATGACCGAGATCAGCGAGCACGACGGCGCCGTGACGGTGTTCGAGGAGCACCGGGGGCTGCTGTTCTCCGTGGCGTACCGGATGCTCGGCACGGCCGCCGACGCCGAGGACATCGTGCAGGACGCGTGGCTCAGATGGTCCGCCGCGAGCCGTTCGGAGGTCGAGGACCCCAAGGCCTACCTCGTCCGCGTCGTCACCAACGGCTCGATCGACCGGCTGCGCTCGGCGCGCGTACGCCGCGAGTCCTACGTCGGCCCGTGGCTGCCCGAGCCGATCCTGACCTCGCCCGACGTCGCCGAGGACGTCGAGCTCGCCGAGTCGGTCTCGCTGGCCATGCTCGTCGTCCTGGAGACCCTGTCCCCGCTCGAACGCGCGGTCTTCGTCCTGCGCGAGGTGTTCGGCTACTCCCACGCCGACCTCGCCACCACGCTGGGACGCTCGGAGGCGAGCGTCCGCCAGGTGGCGCACCGCGCGCGCGAGCACGTGTCCGAGCGGCGCCCCCGTTTCGCGCCCGACCCGGCCGAGCAGCGCCGGGTCACCGAGGAGTTCCTGTCCGCCACGGTCGGCGGCGACCTCGAACGCCTCCTCACCGTCCTCGCGCCCGACGTCACGCTCATCACCGACGGCGGCGGCAAGCGGACCGCGGCGCGGCGCCCGATCGAGGGCGCGGAGAAGGTCGCGAGGTTCATGGCGGCCATCGCGCGGCGCCCGTACGAGGGCGTGGCGGTCGAGGAGATGGACTACGAGCAGGCGTACGTCAACGGCGTGCCCGCCCTGATCGCCTGGGCCGGCGGCGAGGTGCTCAGCATGGTGGCGATCGAGGTCGCGGACGGCCGTGTGCGTACCGTCCACGTCATCGCCAACCCCGACAAGCTGGCCGCGCTCGGAACCCGCCGCCTGCCGCCCATCGGTCTTTCCTAGCGGTCGGCGCGGCGGAGCCTGCCCTTGATCATGAAGGGGGTGCGGCCGGTCGTCGTGGCGGGGCTGGGCACCGGGCGGATCGCGGGGGCCTCATCGGGCATGTTCCCGGGCGACTCGACGACCTCGCCGGTCGGGCCGAGGCGGATGAGGTACGCCTCGTCGGCCCAGCGCTCGGTCTGGTGCTCGCCGTCGGGGGCGTTGAGGCGCGCCTTGGCCAGCACCGGCACCACCGACTCCCACTCCTCGGACCCGGGCTCGACCTGGACGACCTCGGCGACCCAGGAGACGAGCCGTGAGCCCTTGTCCTTGCTGCGCACCGTGACGGTGATCCGCTCGGCCTCGGGCAGGCCGGGCAGCGGCTGCTCGATGCCGCCCGTGACGACGTACGCCGCCCCGGACTCCGAAGCGGGGGGTACGTGCCACACGTGCCAGGCGGCACGCGGGTAGGGCAGGCCGGGCAGCGCGAGCCACAGCAGCCCGGACTTCTTGGTGGCTTCCTCGACCAGCGCGTCGTTCTCCACGATCAGCAGTCTTCCACGGCGCGACCGGGCCGCAGGTGGCCGAGGGGGAGCGGATAGCATCCGGATCATGCCGATGCGCTCCCGCCGGACCACGCTGGCCGTGCCCGCCAGCAATCCGAGGTTCATCGCCAAGGCGCGTGACCTGCCCGCCGACGAGTTCTTCCTCGACCTGGAGGACGCCGTCGCGCCGCAGGCCAAGGAGGAGGCGCGCCGCAACGCCGTCACCGCGCTGACCGAGGGCGGCTGGGGCGACCGCGTACGCGTCGTGCGGGTGAACGACGCCGACACCCCGTACTGCTACCGCGACGTCATCGAGCTGGTCGAGGGCGCGGGCGCCGACCTCGACTGCCTGATGCTGCCGAAGGTCACCACGCCGGACCACGTCGTCTGGCTCGACCTGCTGCTCACCCAGATCGAGCGGGCGACGGACCTGCCGGTAGGCCGGATCGGCATCGAGGCGCAGATCGAGGACGCGCGCGGCCTCACGAGGATCGACGAGATCGCCGCCGCGTCGCCGCGCCTGGAGGCGCTGGTGTTCGGGCCCGGCGACCTCATGGCCTCGATCAACATGCGCACCCTCGTCGTGGGCGAGCAGCCGCCCGGCTACACCGAGGGCGACGCGTACCACTACATCCTGATGCGGATCCTGCTCGCGGCGCGTGCGAACGACCTCCAGGCGATCGACGGCCCGTACTTCAACGTCCGCGACGTCGAGGCGTTCACGCGCGCGGCGAAGCGGAGCGCCGCGCTCGGGTTCGACGGCAAGTGGGTGCTGCATCCGGCGCAGATCGAGGCGGGCAACGAGGTGTTCTCGCCGGCGCAGGACGACTACGACCACTCCGAGCTGATCCTCGACGCGTACGACCACGCCACCCGCGTCCAGGGCCGCGGCGCGGCGATGCTGGGCGACGAGATGATCGACGAGGCGTCGCGCAAGATGGCGCTGGTCATCGCGGCGAAGGGCCGCGCCGCCGGGCTGCGGCGCACCAGGTCGTTCGAACCACCCGCCTGAGCCGAAGGGAGCGATCATGGGCCGCCTGGCGCGGACCGAGGGGCTGACGGACGTGCAGGCCGAGATGCTCGCGACCGTACGCGACTTCGTGAACCGCGAGATCCTGCCGGTCGCGGGCGAGCTGGATCGCACCGACACCTACCCCGAGGAGATCGTCGCCGGCATGCGGCGCCTCGGGCTGTTCGGGCTCGTGATCCCCGAGGAGTACGGCGGGCTGGGCGAGTCGCTCCTGACGTACGCCCTGGTCGTGGAGGAGCTGGCGCGCGGCTGGATGAGCGTGTCCGGCATCGTCAACACCCACTTCATCGTGGCCTGGATGATCGCCCACCACGGCACGCCGGCGCAGCGCGAGCACTACCTGCCCCGCATGGCCACGGGCGAGGTGCGCGGCGCCTTCTCGATGTCGGAGCCGGGCTGCGGGTCGGACGTCTCCGCGATCAGGACCAGCGCGCGGCTCGGCGACGACGGCGCCTACGTGATCGACGGGCAGAAGATGTGGCTGACCAACGGCGCCTCCGCCAACCTGGTCGCCACGCTCGTGCGCACCGACCCCGGCGGCGGCCACCGGGGCATGACGACGTTCCTGGTCGGTAAGGAGCCCGGCTTCGGCGAGGTCTCACCCGGCCTCACCGTGCCCGGCAAGATCGACAAGCTGGGCTACAAGGGGATCGACACGACCGAGCTGATCTTCGACGGGTACCGCATCGACGCCGGTCAGGTGCTCGGCGGCGAGCCCGGCCGTGGTTTCTACCAGATGATGGACGGCGTCGAGGTCGGCCGCGTGAACGTCGCCGCGCGCGGCTGTGGCGTGGCGCTGCGGGCCTTCGAGCTGGGTGTCGCGTACGCACAGCAGCGTGAGGCGTTCGGCCGGCCGATCGCCGAGCACCAGGCCGTGCAGTTCCGGCTCGCCGAGATGGCGACCAAGATCGAGGCCGCGCACCAGATGGTGGTGATGGCCGCGCGCCGCAAGGACTCCGGCGAGCGCAACGATCTAGAGGCGGGGATGGCCAAGTACCTGGCCAGCGAGTACTGCAAGGAGGTCGTCGAGGACTCCTTCCGCATCCACGGCGGCTACGCCTACTCCAAGGAGTACGAGATCGAGCGGCTGTACCGCGAGGCGCCGATGCTGCTGATCGGTGAGGGCACCGCCGACATCCAGAAAATGATCATCGGACGCCGCCTTCTGGAGGAGTACCGCACCGGCTGACGGCCCCGATCGGGTATTCGATAGTGGCCGATCGGTTGGTTCGGGATCGCCGAAACGCTTGACGTCGGCGCCGGTTGAGGCGACTGTGAGTAACCATGAGGACCGCGCCCACGTGTCCGCGGTGCCGAGGGCCACTCGGCTCTCCCAGCGCTTGGTCGAGCGTGTGGACCTGCGCCGTGCACGGTGCCGTCAGCCCGCTTCAGGAGCCTCACAGCCCCGGCCGTGAGGGCCTGGAGGCCATCCGTGCGGTCGCGAAGGTCCCGATCTGGGTCCCGTGGCCGCTTCCGACCGGCTGGCTCGTCACCGGTTTCGCCGGTGCGGGCGACGAGCGGACCGGCGCCCTGGCGGTCGCCGTGGCGCTCTCCGGTCCCGCGCCGCTCGGCGGCGCCGCCGACTTGGTGATCGTCGCCGAGGAGCCCGGCATCGGCCTCGGATCCTCCTTCGCCGGGTTGCCCGGCCCCGATCCCGGCGACGGGTTCGGCGTCTCCGCGCCCGACGCCAAGGTCGAGATCGACGGCCACCCCGTGTCGATGTGGCCCGTGGGCACCGAGACCGCCGCGTTCGCCGGCGAGGCCCTGGCGAACTGGCTCTGGGCGATCCTGTGGCCCAGCGCCGCCGGCCTGCTCATGCTGGAGCAGCTGAGCCTGCGTGACCTGCGCGACAACGACCCCGACCTGCCGTACGGGGCGCTCTGCCCGCGCCTCACGTCCGCGCCGCCGCGATTCCAAGGGTGATAGAAGGGACGTCGGTACCCACGACCCAGGGGGGCGGGACGATGTCCGAGAGTGAGATCACCGAGGCGATGTGGGGCGCGGTCGACGACTTCTTCGACGCGGGGCTGGGGCTGTCCGACCCCGAGCTCGACGCGGCGCGGGAGGCCTCCGCGGCCGCAGGCCTGCCCGACATCTCCGTGTCGCCGGCCATGGGGCGGATGCTGCAGTTCTTCGCCCGCCTCACCGGCGCGCGCAACATCCTCGAGATCGGCACGCTGGGCGGCTACAGCACGATCTGGCTGGCCCGCGCCCTCCCGGACGGAGGCCGCCTCGTCAGCCTGGAGCTCGACCCCGAGCACGCACGCGTCGCGCGGGACAACGTCGCCAAGGCCGGCCTCGGCGACGTCGTCGACGTACGCGTGGGCCCGGCCCTGGAGACGCTGCCGCGGCTTGCCGCCGAGGGCCCCTTCGACCTGGCCTTCATCGACGCGGACAAGGTCAACAACCCGCACTACTTCCGGCACGCGCTGGAGATGGCGCGGCCGGGCAGCGTGATCATCGTCGACAACGTCGTACGCGAGGGCAAGGTGGCCGACGCGAACGCCCACGACCCCTCCGTGGAAGGCGTACGCCGCCTCACCGAGCTGGTCGCCGCGGACCCCCGCGTCACCGCCACCGCGATCCAGACCGTGGGTCTCAAGGGGCACGACGGGTTCATGATCGCCATGGTGAACTAGGCAGCGGGCGCGAAAGCGTTAAACCAGGAGGCATGCCACCGCGTCCAACGGGTGTGAGCGAGTCACGAAGGCCGCTCGCCCGAAGCGGAGGCTCCTGATGCCCGATTACACGCCCCGACTGCCGGAGGACCCGGCGAGCCTGGGCCCGTACAAACTGATCGGACGTCTGGGCCGCGGCGGGTACGGCGTCGTCTACCTGGGCGAGACGCCGGCCTCCGAGCGGGTGGCGGTCAAGCTCCTGCAGACCCAGCTCGCCGAGGCCGGCGGCGAACGCGACCGGTTCGCCCGCGAGGCCGCCGCCGCCAAGCAGGTGGCGCGGTTCTGCACCGCCCAGGTCATCGACGCCGACATCGCCGGCGACCAGCCCTACATCGTCAGCGAGTACGTTCCGGGCCCGTCGCTCCAGGCCCTGGTCAACGAGCAGGGCCCCCTCCAGGGCGGGGCGCTGGACCGGCTCGCCATCGGCACGGCCACCGCGCTGGTCGCGATCCACCAGGCCGGAGTCATCCACCGCGACCTCAAGCCGCCGAACGTCCTCATCGGCCCGGACGGCCCGCGCGTCATCGACTTCGGCATCGCGCGCATGATGGACCGCCAGGCGACGATGACCGGGCACATGCTCGGCACCCCCGCGTACATGGCGCCCGAGCAGGTCACAGGCGCCGAGATCACCCCCGCCGCCGACGTGTTCGCCTGGGGGGCCACGCTGGTCTTCGCCGCGAACGCCATGCCGCCGTTCGGCCGCGACACCCTCGCCGCGCTGGCCCACCGGATCCTGAACGAGGAGCCGCAGCTCGGTGCCCTGTCCGGGCGGCTGCGCTCCCTCGTCGCCGAGTGCCTGAACAAGGACCCGGCGCGGCGTCCTTCCGCGAGCATGCTGCTGATGCGGCTGCTCGGCCACGACGCCGTTCCCAGTGAGGCGCGCGAGCCCGGACAGCAGACCGCGATCCTCGCCGAGGGCGTCACCGCCGCGGTCCCGACGACCCTCCCGCCGAAGACCATGCCGGCGGGTGCCGCGGCGATCGGGCGCCGGAACGCGGCGATCGGGAACATGGAGACGATGGCGCCGGAGCCGGCGGGGACGGCACGGATGCCGTCCGGCGGCGATACCACCGCGCCGCCGCCGGAGCGGAAGAGGTCACGCGCGCTGTGGCCGGCCCTGGCCGGGATCGCCGGAGCGGCCGTCCTGGCCGGCGGCGTGATCCTCGGGCTGGAGGCGTACGACCACAAGGGCGGCGGGACGCCGGGCGGGAGCCCCACCGCGACGGTGACCAGGACGACGAGCGCGGCCCAGGTCGGTGAGGACCCGCAGCCCGACTCGGACAACACGACACCGCCCGACTCCGGTACGAGCGAACCCGCGCCCGGCCCGACGTTCTCCGTCGACGCGTCGTGCGACCTCGGCGACTCCGGCACGACCTGCACGGTGACGCTCGGGGCGACCGGCGCCGCCGTCGACTGGACCGCGAGCACGAGTCTCCCGCTGTCCGTGAGCGAGGCCGCCGGGCATCTGGACGCCGGCGGGAGCTCGACGGTCACGATCACCCTGTACGCGAGCAGCCCGCGTACCGAGGGCTCGGGATCGGTGACGTTCAGCGGAGCCGGCGGAAGCCACACTGTGGAGGTGACCTGGGCGGCCGAGCCCGCGCCTGACCCCTCGGCGAGCTGATATGGGTGGTGGCGTACGCGCCACGGCCGGGAAGTCGATAGAGTTCGGCGTGTGGACGCGCGTATCGACAAAGTAGTGACGTCGGGCAAGGTCACCATCGACGACACCGAGTACGACGTAGAGAGCAACACCTACGTCATCGGTGACGACGAGGCGGTGATCGTGGTCGACCCCGCTCATGAGGCCGAGGCCATTCTCAAGGAGATCGGCGAGCGGGAGGTGATGGCCGTCATCTGCACCGACGGCCGCGACGGTCACCTCAGCGCCGTTCTCGAGGTCGCGGAGGCCGACGAGGACGACCCGGCCCCGATCGCGCTGCACACGCGCGACCGCCTGTTGTGGCGCCAGTACTTCCGCGCGCTCGCCAAGGCCGAGGACGACACCGAGTTCATGAAGGACCTCCAGCCCGACCTCGACATCGAGGACGGCGGAGTGTTCGAGATCGGCGGCGCTCAGCTCGAGGTCATGCACACGCCGGGCCACACGCCCGGCAGCATCTGCCTCTACAGCGAGCAGCTCGGCGTGCTGTTCTCCGGCGACACCCTGCACAAGGGGCGTCCGGGCCGTGTCGGCCCGGAGTACTCCGACCTGCAGGAGCAGCTCAACTCCATCGGTGCCCTCCTCGGCCCGCTGCCCAAGGACACCCGTGTCCTGCCGGGCCAGGGTGATGAGACCACCGTCGGCGAGGAGGACGCCCAGTGGGAGAGCTGGTTCGCCCTCGCGCAGGAGCCTGACACCGAAGACTGAGCGCGGTCCTTCGATCATGACGGCCGAGCAGCTCGGTTTCGAGGGGATGCCGAAAAGGCTCTACCCCTGCACGCCTTCGCGCCTCAACACGTGGCTCGACTGCCCGCGGCGCTACCGGATGAACTACCTCGACCGGCCCAAGCCGGAGCGAGGCCCGCCGTGGGCGCACAACAGCGTCGGCGCGAGCGTGCACAACGCGCTCGCCGGCTGGTGGCGGCTGCCGCTCGCCGACCGTACGCCCCCCTCCGCGGGCCGCCTCCTGGAGCGCGGCTGGCTGACCGACGGCTTCCGCGACGACGCGCAGTCCGCGAGCTGGCGGCAGCGCGCCCGTGACATGGTCGAGCGCTACACCGCGGGCCTCGACCCGGCCGACGAGCCGATCGGCGTCGAGCGCACCGTGTCGATGAAGACCCACCTGATCACCGTGCAGGGCCGGATCGACCGCCTCGACCGGCGCGGCGACGAGCTGGTCGTGGTCGACTACAAGACGGGCCGGCGCCCGCTGACCTCCGACGACGCCCGATCCTCACTGGCACTGGCGCTGTACGCCGCGTCGGCGCGTCGGATGATGCGCACCCCGTGCAACCTCGTCGAGCTGCACCACCTGCCGACCGGCGAGGTCGCGGTCTGGGAGCACACCGAGGAGTCCCTCGACCGCCATCTGCGGCGCGCCGAGGACATCGGCGGCGAGTGCTCCGAGGCCGACGACTGGTACCGCGAGAAGGCCAAGCCGGGCGAGCAGCTCCCGGCCGAGCGGCGGCACGAGAAATTCGACGAGAGGTTCCCGCCACAGCCGGGTGCGCTCTGCTCGTGGTGCGACTACCTCAAGCACTGCCCCGAGGGGCAGCAGGCGGCGTCACCCCGTGAGCCGTGGTCGGCTCTCGCCGAGTAGTTCCGAGGGCCAGCGGCGCGGGTCGCGGAGGCCGCGCAGCCCCTTGCCGAGGTCGTAGCCCTCGGCCGACAGCCGTCCGCGCGCGCCCGCCAGCATCTCCTTGGTGGCGTCGTCGAACGACAGGTCGTGGATGGGCTCCGGCAGGGAGTTCATCGCCAGCCGGAACGCCCTCAGCCCGGCCGTGACCACCGGCTGGGGGATCTCCGGCAGGATCCGGTACATCCGCCGGGCCCAGGCGGGCAGCGAGTAGTAGCAGAGCGCGCCGAACGGCACGTAGAACGGCTTGCCGGGCCGTAGCAGGCGCATCTCCTCCGGCAGCTTCGGCCACAGCAGGAACTTCACCGCCGAGCGCGCCTCGGGCGTGACCTTGAGGTTCTGGCGCGCGGAGGCGAAGTACGCCTTCATCTCCGCGAGGCTGCCGGGCACGTCCTCGGCGTGCAGGCCGACGTACGTGGCGCTGCGGCGCTGTTCGGCGAGGTAGCGGTCGGCCTGCCGGTCGCTGAGCCGCAGGCCGGAGCGGCGGGCGATCTCCAGGTACGACGAGACCTCGGCGCAGTGCACCCACAGGAGCAGCTCGATGTCGTCCACCCGGTGCGTACGGCCCGTGTCGGGGTCCTGGATCCGCAGCGACCGGTGGATGGCGCGGACCCGGCGGCCGAGCCGCTCGGCCTCTTCCGTGGAGCCGTACGTCACGACGCCCACGAAGTCGGCCGTGCGCTGGAGCCGGCCGATGGGGTCCTCCTGGAACGTGGAGTTCTGCCAGACGCCGCGCATCGCGATCGGGTGCAGGGCCTGGAGCATGAGACCGCGTACGCCGCCGATCCACATGGACCGGTCGATGTGGACCTGCCAGGTCGAGCTCTGCGGGGGCTGCACGGTGGACTCCATGGCGACCATCGTAAGTGAATTCGTTACATGAGACGCCATGAGTCTCTTGTCTCATTTCTAGGGGTGCTCCGCCTCGTTCCAGAAGACGGTGAGCGCGCTCGCGGTCGTCTCGGGTGCCTCCACGGCGGGGGAGTGCGCCGCGCCGGGGATGACCACCTTCGGGGCGTTCAGGCGCTCGGCCATCAGCGCCTGCTCCTGGGGGTCCCAGGCGTCGTCGTTCTCGCCGTACAGCACCAGGATCGGGATGCCGGCGCTCGCGGTGGCCTTGCCCAGGTGGTCGACGCGGTCGGCGCAGGACAGCACCTCGTTCGCCATGCCGAGGAGGCCGCCGGAGGAGTTCATGAACATCCGCCGCCGCAGGAACGCCACGATCTCCGGCGGCACGCCCTTGGCGACCGCCTCGGGCTCCATGCGCGTGGACCACAGGTGTTCGAGGCCGACCTTGGGCAGCGCGGCGAGCAGCACCCGGCCCTCGACCTCACGCCCGCCGCCGATCGCGGCCGGGCCGGAGCTCATCAGCGTGAACGACTCGACCAGCGCCGGATCGGAGATCACCGTCTCGCGGGTGACCAGGCCGCCGAAGGAGTGCCCGACGAGGTGGACCGGGTCGTTGAAGCCCTCCAGCACCGCGGCGATGTCGGCGCCGAGCTCCGCGCAGGTGTAGGCGGACTCGTCGTCCGGGCCGTCCGATTCGTACTGACCCCGCATGTCGAGGGCGACCACACGGCGGCCCGCGCCCGCGAGGGTCTGAAGAACCGCGATGAAATCTTCCTTGCTTCCAGTGAAACCCGGGACGAGCAACGCGGGAAGGCGTTCGGAGACGCCATGACCCGGGAGCGCCTCCAAAGCGGCGAAACGGCCACGTGAGGTCTCGATGTCCGTCCGGCGGACGCCGGGGGGCAAAGTTAGAAACCGGGGCGTACTCACTGGCAGGAGCTTACTTGTCGAAGTCAGGGCGAAACCAGCTTAGGCGCTATGGCGGTAACCGGACCGGTCACGCGACGTACGATTTCGACATGACGGTTGCCGTCTCGGCGCACAAAGGTGGCTCGGAGGACGCGACTCCGGCCACGTGGGAGGCCTACCAGACCGCTCTCACCACTGGGGCGGAGTACATCGAGTTCGACATTCGCCGCACCCGCGACGGCGACCTGGTCGTCTTCCACGATCCCTCGATCGGGGGCCGTGCGATCGGCGACCTGACCTACGAGCAGCTGTGCGGCGTCATGGGGCACCGGGTGCCCCTGGTGCGCGAGGTGATGAAGCTGATCGCCGGTCGCGCGATCGGCCACCTCGACCTCAAGGAGGACGGCGGCGAGGAAGAGATCATCAAGCTCGCCCTCGACATCCTCGGCGAGGAGAACTTCGTCGCCACCACGCTGCTGGACGCCTCGATCCACCGGATCAAGAAGAGCTTCCCCGACGTCACCGCGGCGCTGTCGATCGGCCGTGACCTGCGCGAGGTGACACGTTTCATGCGGCTGCCGGCGCGGGCACGCGAGCTGTACCCGCTCGCGCGGATGCGCGCCTGCGGGGCCGACTGGCTCGCCGTGCACCGGCGGCTGGCTCGCGCGAACGTCCTGCGCCTGTGCGGGAGGTTCTCGATCCCGGCGATGGTGTGGACCGTCAACGAGGAGTCACAGATGCGCCGCCTGCTGGCCGACCCGCGGGTGACGGTGCTGATCACCGACCGCCCGAGGCACGCCCTGTCGCTCCGCGCCGCATACGCCTGAGCGCATAAGGCCTGACCGCGCGTAGGCCTGACCGCGCGTAGGCCTGACCGCGCGTAGGCCCGAGCCGCGCGTAGGCCGCGACCGCACGAAGGCCCGATCGTGCGAAGGCCCGATCGTGCGAAGGCCTCAGCGCCTAGAAGGGCTCAGCGCATGAAAAGGGGCGCGGTCCGTTGCCACGCCCCTTGTCACGCTCCGGTCAGGCCTTCTCGCGTGCTCCACCGCTACGGCTGCGGCGCCTGCGCCTGGGCTTCGGAGCCACCGGCTCGGGCAGGTGGTCGTCCACCTCGGCCGTCGGGTCGATCGGCGGCGGCATGAACTCCACCACCGGGACACCGGCCGGGGTCGAGGAGACCGGAGCCTCCGCGCGTGCCGGAGCCACCTGCTCGGGTGCCTTCTCGAACACCGCCGGGGGCGCCTCTGAGGCCACCTTCGGGGGTGCCTTCTCGGTCGTCTCCTGCTGAGGCGTCTCGACGGGAGCGTCGGCCTTCACGGCGCGTGGGGCGCGCCGGCGGGCCGGGCGTTCCTGTGCGGGTGCCTCTTCGACGACCTTCTCGGGTGCTTCGACGACGGCCTCGGCCGCGGTCTCGGCGACCACTGTCTCAGCGGCGGTCTCGTCCTCCAGCGGGCGGCCGCCACGGGTCCGCTGCCGGGTGCGGCTGCGGCGCTTGGGCCTCGCCGGGGCCGGCTCCTCACGCCGCTGCTGCGAGCGGGTGCGGCCGGTCTCGCCGATGTCCTCGACCTCTTCGGCCTCCAGCCCGGCGCGCTCCCGCTGTGCCTTCGGCAGCGTGCTGCCGATGCCCGCGGGGATGTCGAGCGCGGAGTAGAGGTGCTCAGAGGTGGAGTAGGTCTCCGCCGGCTCGGCGAAGTCCAGGCCGAGGGTGCCGTTGATGAGCTTCCATCGCTGGAGGTCTTTCCAGTCGACGAGAGTCACCGAGATGCCCTCTTTGCCGGCCCGGCCGGTACGGCCGATCCGGTGGATGTAGGTGTCCGCGGCGTCCGGGCACTCGTAGTTGATGACGTGGGTCACGTCGTCGACGTCGAGGCCGCGCGCCGCCACGTCCGTGGCGACCAGCACGTCGATCTTGCCGGCGCGGAAGGCGCGCAGCGCGCGTTCACGCTGGCCCTGGCCGAGGTCGCCGTGGACCGCCGCGGCGGCGAAGCCGCGCTTGGCGAGGTCTTCGGCCACCCGGTCGCAGGCGCGCTTGGTCTGGCAGAACACCATGGTCAGGCCTCGGCCGTTCGCCTGCAGGACGCGGGCGAGCAGCTCGGGCTTGTCCATCTGGTGTGCCTGGAAGACGTGCTGCACGACCTGCGGGGTCGCCTCGGACTCCTCGTGGGACTCGGCCCGCACGTTGGTGGGCCGGGTGAGGTACTTGCGGGACAGCGCGACGATCTCGCCCGGCATGGTCGCCGAGAAGAGCATCGTCTGGCGTTTCGCCGGCACCTTGTCCACGAGGCGCTCGATGTCGGGCAGGAAGCCCAGGTCGAGCATGCGGTCGGCCTCGTCGAGGACGAGGATGGACACGTGGGACAGGTCGAGGTACTTCTGCTTGACGAGGTCGAGCAGGCGTCCGGGCGTGCCGACGACCGCCTCGACGCCGTGCTTGAGCGCGTCGATCTGTGGTTCGTAGGCGCGGCCGCCGTACACCGACAGCACGCGGCTGCCGAGCTTGCCGCCCGCGACGTTGAGGTCGTCGGTCACCTGGATGGCCAGCTCGCGCGTCGGCACGATGACGAGGGCCTGCGGCTTCTTGCCGCCGTGCTCGATGAGCTGCAGCAGCGGGATGCCGAAGGCGAGCGTCTTACCGGTGCCGGTACGCGCCTGGCCGATGATGTCGTGCCCGGCGAGGCCGATCGGCACGGCGAGTGACTGGATAGGGAATGGTTCGACGATGCCCTCGGTCTCGAGGGCATCTGCTATGTCGGGGATAACACCGAGATCAGAAAAAGTCGTCAGGGCCTTCAGCCTCCAGAGTGCGGGGTCCCATCGGCGCCGCGCACGCACCGGATCGGTGGCGCGGCATGCCGTGGCGTGGCACTCGACTCATGCGCCATCGACGACAGGGCTTTCGTGCACCTGCCGGTCGGCACATTCGGTCGCGTCTTCACGCGGAGGGACCAGCCGTCAAATTCTTCCTCAGAACGTGACCAGGGGTCGCACCGTCTAGCGCGCGGTCACTTTTCGCCACGCAGTGTAGCGGGCGCCATCGGAAACAAAAAGTCCCCGACGCCCAGGTCAACGCCCGCGCCGCTCGTCCTATTCCCGGCACGAATGGAAATACACCCCGAACCTCCACCGTGCCCTCGCAGGTGGAAGCGGATGACCAGGCCGTTATCGCACCGCCCGGATCGATGGCCGTTTCCGGCCACGCGCAGTGACCGCGTCAGAAGGTGCCGAACCCCACGCTGGGCACCTCGGCCTCGCCGATCTCGACGTACGCGAGCTTGGCGGCGGGGACGACGACACGGCCACCGCGACTACGCAGCGTGAAGATGCCCTCGTCGTCACCGAGCGCGTCGGCGACGGCCTGCTCGACCTCCTCGGCGGACATCGCGGTGTCCACGACGAGTTCCTTCGGTACGGACTGCACACCGATCCTGACCTGCACGTCGCTCGTTCCCTCCGTCGCGGTCGAACACCGCGTCAGTCGCGGCTCGCACCGGCGGCCACGCCGCCGGTGCATGGGCACTATCGCATGATGCCGCCCCTGATGAGGCGGGAGTCAGGTAGTGCGGGGATCAGGTGGTGCGGGGAAAGGCCCCGATGCCTCGCCAGGACAGCCGGGAGATGAGCCCCTCGGCGTGCTCCTTGGGGATCGAGCCGCTCTGGGACAGCCAGTAGCGCGCGCTGACCTCGGCCATGCCGACCAGGCCCATGCCGAGGAGGTGCGCCTCCTCGCTGGAGACGCCGGTGTCCTCCTGGATGACCTGGGCGATCATCTCGGCGCACTGCTGGTTGGTGCGGTCGACGCGGGCGCGTACGGGGGCGACGTTGCGCAGGTCCGACTCGAAGACCAGGCGGTACGCCTCGCCCTCGCCGGCCACGAAGTCGTAGAACGCCTCCATGGTGCGCTGCACCCGCAGCTTGTTGTCCGGCGTCGAGGCGAGCGCGTCGCGCACCCGCTGCACTAGCCCCTCGGCGTGCTCGTCGAGCAGCGCCAGGTAAAGCTCGAGTTTGCCGGGAAAGTGCTGGTAGAGCACTGGTTTGCTGACGCCCGCGCGCTCGGCGATCTCGTCCATCGCCGCGGCGTGGTAGCCCTGGGCGACGAACACCTCCTGGGCGGCTCCGAGCAGCTGGCGGCGCCGTGCGAGCCGTGGCAGCCTGGTGCCCCGGGGTCGGGCGTCCGGGGTTGCGGTCACGTGTTCTCCGATCACCTGCTGGAGCGGCGCAGGAACGCCGCAGGCGTTAGAACCACCATCCTACGGCCGGGTAACCCCGGGCCGCGAGCAGCGCCTCACCGATAGTCGTCGTCGTCCAGTTGATCGTCTCGCACCGGGATGGCCTGTTCGGCGGCATCCGCCTCATTCGCCTCGATCGGAAGTCCGTCCGGCCAGCGCTGCGTGGAGTCGCCCACGTAGGTGTGCTGCTCCGCGACGTCGGCCTCGTTCGCCTCGGTCGTCGCGGAGATGGAGATGTCGTCCTCGTCGGCGGGGATGCGCTGCTCGGCCGCGTCGGGCTCGGGAACCTCGATACCCAGCTCGGTGTCGTTCTCTGACATGTGATCTCCCGGGACTCTCAGAGGCGGTCGGCCAGCTCGCGAAGAGCGGGTTCGATCGCCTCGCCGTATGTCGGGAACGCGTGGACTACCTCGGTCAGGATGCTCAACGGCGTCTCGGCGCGGATGGCGAGCGTGATCTCACTCATCCACTCTTCAGCGTAGAGGCCGACCGCGGCGGCCCCGACGAGGACACCCCGTGCGCGGTCGGCGTACAGCTCCACGCGGCCCCTGTCGTCGTCCTCGACGGCGGCGCGGGGCGTACGTGCCAGGTCGTACCCGGCGGCCATCAGCTCCAGCCCGGTCGCCGTGACCGGGGAGACGCCGACGGCGTACACCGAGGGCGTCGTGTAGACGGCGCGGGGAATCGCGCGGTAGTCGGCCTCGCGGCGCTTGCCGAGCACGTTGGAGACGACCACGCGCCACTGGTAGTTGGCGGCGTGGGTGTAGGGCGCGATGCCGGTGACATCGCCGGCCGCCCAGACGCTCGTCTCGGTGTCGGCGTCGTCGTCGCGCGCCACCCGGCACGTGGCGTCGACCTCGATGCCGCTCTCGGCGTCGAAACGGACGCCGAGGGTCTCCAGGCCGATGCCGGTGACGTTCGGGCGGCGGCCCGAGGCGATGAGGATCCGGTCGGCGTCGATGTGGCCGCCGTCGGAAAGGGTCAGCCGCAGGCCGTTCTCGGTGCGTTCGGCGGTGGTGGCCGCCACGCCGAGCCGGAGGTCGGCGCCCATGCGCCGGAGCGCGTCGGCGAGCAGGTCGCCCGCGAACGGCGCCTCGGAGGCCAGGAGCCCGTCGGCCACCTCGACGAGCGTGACCTGCGAGCCGAACGCGGCGTAGATCTGGGTCAGCTCGCAGCCGACCGGGCCGCCGCCGAGCACGACGAGGCGGCGCGGCAGCTCGGGGCGGGTCAGGGCCTCGTCGCTGGTCCAGGTGGGCACGTCGCCGATGCCGTCGACCGCGGGCGTCACCGGCGAGCTGCCGGTGGCCACGATGAGGTCGGTGTAGGCGTACTCGGTGCCGTCGACCTCGATCACGCCGGGCCGCAGGGCGCGGCCTCGCCCGCGTACGACGGTGACGCCGGCCTCGGCCATCGTGGCGGCGGTCGGAGCGTCGTCGAGGTGGTGCGTGACCTCGTCGCGGCGTGCGATCGCGTGCTCCCACGTCTCGCCGCGCCGCGCGGAGTGCAGCAGCGACTTGGACGGCATGCACGCGAAGTAGGGGCATTCACCGCCCACGAGGCGGTCCACCACCAGGGCGACCGTACGGCCCGCCCGCGCGAGGTCGGCGGCGATGTTCTTGCCGGCACCGGCCCCGAGCACAATGACGTCGTAGCGCTTGTCCTGCGCGTCCGTCACCTGATCATCCTCCTGATTTCACGCGCGCCGCGCGTGCTCCCCCGACGGCACCGTGGTGCCGATCTGTCACATCCGGGCTCACCGGTCACTCCGAACCAATGGTGGCGTACCTGCCGCCTTCCTGTACGCGAGCTGAGAGTTCACGGAAGTTTCTGCCGCGCCTCCAGCAGGGGTGCCAGGAGGTCGCCGTGCTCCTCCAGGCGGTCGCGTACGGCGTCCGGGCCGAACCTCAGCTCGGTGTCACCGTCGATCTCGTCCCACGTCACCGGCGCGGACACCGACGGCTCGGGCGCGGCCCGCAGCGAGTACGGGGCGACCGTGGTCTTGTGGCGGTTGTTCTGGCTCCAGTCGACGAAGACCTTGCCCTTGCGGAGCTTCTTCTCCATTCGGCTGACGACCAGTTTTCCATGGTCGGACTCCAGCCGCCGCGCCGCCTCCTTGGCGTACGCCGAGGTACGGGCGTCGGAGGTCTCCTCGATCGGCACGTAGAGGTGCAAGCCCTTCTTGCCGCTCGTCTTCGGCCACGACTCCAGGCCGTCGGCGGCGAGCAGGTCGCGCAGCATCGCGGCGACCTCGCGCGCCTCGTCCATCCCGGCGGGCTCTCCGGGGTCGAGGTCGAACACCATCAGGTCGGGGTCGCGCGGCCCGCCGCGCGGGCCGACCCTCCACTGCGGGACGTGGAGTTCGAGCGCCGCCAGGTTGGCCGCCCACACCAGCGTCGGCAGGTCGTCGACGACCACGTAGTCCAGGGAGTCGCGGCTTCCGCCGGGCGTCGGCACGCGGACCGTACGCACCCAGTCCGGTGTGTGCGACGGGGCGTTCTTCTCGAAGAACTTCTGCCCGTCGACGCCGTCCGGGTAGCGCACGCGGGTCGCCGGGCGGTCCTCCAGGTGGGGGAGTATCGCGGGGGCGACACGGGCGTAGTAGTCGATGACCTCGCCCTTGGTGAAGCCGTCCGGGTACAGCGGCTTGTCGAGGTTGGACAGGATGAGCTCGGTGCCGTCGACCATCACCCTCTTCTTGGCGCTCACACCTGCGGGACCTCCCCGGCGAACGGGGTTTCAATCACCCGTCGGGTGAGGCGCGCACCTCCCACGGCGACAGCTCGGGCCGCAGCCCTCGCCAGGAGGCGTGCAGCAGCATCCGGTCCCTGGTCCAGCGGGAGTACGTCACCTCGCCGGCGAGCGCCGGCTCCACCCAGTGCGCCCAGCGGGCGAACTCGCGCGGCACCTCGGTGGCGTACGGGCTGGTGCGGCGCTCCAGCGGGACGAGCCACTTGTGCAGGTCGTCGAGGTCGGCGTCGGTGAATCCGGTGCCGACGTGGCCCACGAACCGCAGCTCGCCGCCGTCGTACACGCCGAGCAGCAGCGAGCCGACGCCGCCCTCACGCCGTCCGCGGCCGGCCTTCCAGCCGCCGATGACGACCTCCTGCGTACGGAAGTTCTTGATCTTGCGCCAGAAGTCGACGCGCCGCCCGGGCCGGTACGGGGAGTCGAGGCGCTTGGCCATCAGGCCCTCCAGCCCCAGCTCCCTCGTGTAGTCGAGCAGCTCGCGTACCTGCTCGGCGTCGGTGCCGGGCAGGTACGGCGGCGCCTCGATCGGGCCCGCCGCCAGCTCCAGGTCGTCCAGCAGCGCGCGGCGGTCGCGGTACGGGGTGTCGTACAGGGCGTGGCCTTCGAGCGAGGGCAGGTCGAAGGCGACGAAGTGGACGGGCACCTGGCGGATCAGCCGGGCGTCCGGGTGTTCCACGTGCATGCGGCTCTGCAGCCGCGCGAAGCTGGGCCGCCCGTCGGAGTCGAACGCCACGACCTCGCCATCGATCACGGCCCTCTGGTCGGGCAGCAGGTCGGCGAGGGTCTGGAGCTCCGGATAGCGGGCGGTCGACTCGATCCCGCGGCGGCCGACGGCGCGTACCCCGCCGCCGGAGACGTAGACCATCGCCCGTACGCCGTCCCACTTGATCTCCAGCGCCCAGCGGTCGAGTTCGTCGGGCAGTGCGCCGGCGGTGGCGAGCATCGGTGGGACGTCGCCGGGGACGTCAGGCACGTCGGGCATGCCGTTGGGTATGTCGTCGGGCAGATGGTCACCCATATGGTCGTTCCTCCCCATCCCGGTCGCCGCTGACGCCAGAGTAATTGGGCACAATTCGGACACTTTTCGCAGGTGGATCGACACCTCCGAGGGGTAGGGGATGCTCATGCGCAGCATTTGGAAGGGCGCGATCTCATTCGGGCTCGTGACGATCCCGGTGAAGCTGTACTCGGCCACCGAGCAGCGCGACGTGGCCTTTCACCAGGTCCATCGCGAGGACGGCGGCCGGGTGAGGTTCAAGCGCGTCTGCACGAAGTGCGGTGAGGAGGTCGCCTACTCCGACATCGCCAAGGGCTACGAGCTGCCCGGCGGGGAGATCGTCGTGCTCACCGACGAAGACTTCGCGAACCTGCCGCTCTCCACCAGCCGCCGCATCGACGTGCTCCTGTTCGCGCCGATGGACCAGGTCGACCCCATCTACTTCAGCAAGTCCTACTACCTGGAGCCCGACGCCCAGGGCACCAAGCCGTACGTGCTGCTCCGCGACGCCCTGGAGAACTCCGGGATGGTCGCGATCGTGAAGATGGCCCTGCGCCAGCGCGAGTCGCTCGCCACCCTCCGCGTACGCGACGGCGTGTTCGTCGTCGAGACGATGCTGTGGCCCGACGAGGTGCGCGCGGCGGAGTTCAAGTTCAAGGAGGAGGACGTCGAGGTACGCCCGCAGGAGCTCAAGATGGCGTCCTCGCTGATCGACACGATGGCCGGCGACTTCGACGCGTCCCAGTACAAGGACGCCTACCGCGAGGCGCTCGAGGAGATGATCGAGGCCAAGGTCCAGGGCCGCGAGGTCGTCGCGCAGGAACCCGAGGAGGAGACGCCCGCGGCGGCCGATCTGCTCGGGGCGCTGCGGGCCAGCGTCGAGGCGGCCAAGAAGGGGCGCTCCGGCGGAGAGACCAAGAAGCCCGCGAAGAAAACCGCCGCCTCCGGTAAGCCTTCCGGTGGCGAAGAGGGCGATGACGCGGCGAGTTCGGGCGGCAAGAGGAAGCCGCGCGCCAAGCCGAGAGGCGGAACACGAAAGACGGCCTGACCACGGGAAACGCTCGGATTCGGCGCGTGGTGGAACGCACAGCAGAAAAGTCATGGAACGGGCGGGGAATACATCCGCCTGCGAGAGGCGTTGGGACGCCCTGTAAGCTTTGTGTTTCATGTTCTGGCGCATTCCCGCGCCACCCGGCCGGCTACGAGTCCGCGATCCCCCGGATCGCTGGGAACCTCTCGAGGCGGGCCCTTTCCGAGAGGTTCTTACTTGACTTCAGCTTCATCGACCCTGCCCACCTTCGCCGAGCTCGGCGTCCCGGAGCAGCTGGTGTCCGCTCTGGACCGTCGCGGGATCACCGCGCCGTTCCCGATCCAGGCCGCCTGCATGCCCGACGCACTCGAGGGGCACGACGTGCTCGGCCGCGGCCAGACCGGATCGGGCAAGACGCTCGCATTCGGCCTGCCGTTGCTGGCCAGGATCGCCGGTGAACCGGCCGCGCCGAAGCGGCCGCGCGCACTCATTCTCGTTCCGACTCGCGAGCTCGCCATGCAGGTCCAGGACGCCCTGGCACCGCTCGGCCGCAGCCTCGGACTGCACGCCAAGACCGTCGTGGGCGGTATGTCCATGGCCAAGCAGATCCAGTCGCTGCGCCGCGGCGTCGACCTCCTGGTCGCCACGCCCGGCCGGCTCACCGACCTCATCGAGCGGGGCTGCTGCTCCCTCCAGGACGTGATGATCACCGTCCTCGACGAGGCCGACCACATGTGCGACCTCGGCTTCATGCCGGCGGTCTCCAAGCTGCTCGACCAGATCCCGAACGACGGCCAGCGCCTGCTGTTCTCGGCGACGCTCGACGGCGACGTCGACAAGCTCGTCCGCCGTTACCTGCACAACCCGGTGACCCACTCGGTCGCGCCGGCCGCCGCGCCGGTCGAGACCATGGACCACCACCTGTTCATCGTCGACCGCGCCGAGAAGAGCGACGTGATCGCCGAGGTCGCCGGCCGCGAGGGCCGCACGATCATGTTCGTCCGCACCAAGCACGGCGTGGACACCCTGACCAAGCGGCTGGCACGCGTCGGCGTACGCGCCGGTGCCCTGCACGGCGGCAAGACCCAGGCGGCCCGCACCCGCACCCTCGCGGAGTTCCGCGAGGGCAAGGTCGCCGTGCTCATCGCCACGGACGTCGCCGCGCGCGGCATCCACGTCGACGATGTCACGCTGGTCGTGCACGTCGACCCGGCCGCCGACCACAAGGACTACCTGCACCGCGCGGGCCGCACCGCCCGCGCCGGCGAGCGCGGCACGGTCGCGACGCTCGTCGCGCACAACGAGGTCCGCAACACCGAGCGCATGATGCGCCGCGCCGGTGTCCGCGCCCTCCGGTCCAAGGTCAGCATGGGTGACGACGCCCTGATCCGCATCACCGGGGCGACGCCGCCGAGCGGCGTCCCGGTCGAGGTGGAGGCCGAGCCCCGCCCGCAGCGTCGCGGACCCCGTCCCGGCGGAGGCCGTGACCGCCGTCCCAGCGGCCGCTACGGCGAGCGCCGTACCGGTGAGCGCCGTGAGGGCGGCCACCCGGGCGGCGAGCGCCACGAGGGCTCCTCGCGCCCGCGCCGTGACGGCCGCCCCGGCGGCGACCGCCCGGCCCGCCACGAGAACCGCCGCCCGCGCCACGAGCCCGCCTGAGCCATGGGCACGGCCCGCTGAAGCACCGAGACCCCTCACCTTCGGGTGAGGGGTCTCTCCTTTTCGCGTGAAGCCGCAGGTGAGCGGTTTCTCACTATTTCCAAGATCGGGTCAAGGCAGAGCCAGGCACGGAATCACGCCCGGTATTGTTCTTTTCAACATGACCGCACCCATTCCGCACTGGCCCGGCGAGCTGGTATCGCTCGGTGACCGGGAGGTGTTCGTGCGGAGTTCGCCGGCGACGGGCGACGACCCCGAGCCGGCCGTGTTCATCCACGGGCTCGCCGGGTCGGCGACCAACTGGACCGACGTCATGGGGCTGCTGTCCGACGAGATCACCGGTGACGCGCTCGACCTCCCCGGCTTCGGCTACTCCCCACCGCCGCCCGACCGCGACTACGGCATCGACGCGCACACCCGCAGCGTCATGCGCCTGATCGAGGTGCGCGGGCGCGGCCCGGTCCACCTGTTCGGCAACTCGCTCGGCGGAGCCATCGCGACGCGCCTCGCGGGCACGCGGCCCGACCTCGTGAAGACGCTCACCCTGGTCTCACCCGCCCTGCCGGACCTGCGCCCGAGGTACGGGCCCGCGCGCATCCTGGCCGCGACCATGCCGGGCTTCGGGCCGTGGGCGGTGCGCCGGATCGCGCTGCTCTCTCCCGAGCAGCGGGTGCAGGGCACCCTCGACATGTGCTTCTTCGACAGCGCCGGCCTGCACCCCGACCGGATCATGGATCTCGTCGCCGACACACGGCGCCGGGACGACCTGGAGCACACCGCCGAAGCGATCATCGCCACGTCGCGCGCCATCGTCACCGCGTACATGCGGCGCTCGCTGTGGCGTTACGCGGGGCGTGTCACCGCGCCGACGCTGCTGATCTACGGCCGCCACGACCGGCTCGTCGACCCGCGTATGGCGGGGCGGGCCGGGCGCGTCTTCAAGCGGTCCCGTGTTGTCGTTCTTCCGAATGTGGGTCATGTCGCGCAGATGGAACGCCCTGAGGTCGTCGCGCGCGAGTTCCGTTTCCTCCTGGATGACATCCGTACGCCGCAGGACACCCCCGCTGCCGGCTAGCGAGGGCGCCGGGCGACGGTATTACTTCTTGAAGCCGTCCCGGATGTTCTTGCCGGCGTCCTTCACGTGCTCGCCGGCCTGCTTCGCGCCGCCCGCGATGCGGTCATTGCGGCCCTCGGCCTTGAGGTAGGGGTCGTCGGCGGCGTGGCCGACGCCTTCCTTGGTCCGGCCCTTGCTCATCTGCAGCTTGTTTTTGATCTTGTCCATGAAGCCCATGGTCTGCATCTCCTTTATCTGGCCTTATGAGACACGACCTGCCCTCAATTCCGCGATCTATGTAGCGCCGCTGGGGATTAATACCGGCGTGAGCGGACACACGCGCGGCGGGCCGGGAATGCGCGGACGCCACCTCGGAGTTGTCGGTTGGATAGGACCTGAACCGAAGACACCCGAGCGCGCACAGGAGACATCGTGTCGTTGCCACCCCTGGTCGAGCCCGCGGACGGGCTCACCGTCGACGAGGTCAGGCGCTACTCGCGCCACCTGATCATCCCGGACGTCGGGATGGCCGGCCAGAAACGGCTGAAGAACGCCAAGGTGCTGTGCGTGGGCGCCGGAGGTCTCGGATCGCCCGCGCTGATGTACCTCGCCGCGGCCGGTGTCGGCACACTCGGCGTCATCGACTTCGACATCGTCGACGAGTCGAACCTCCAGCGCCAGATCATCCACGGCCAGTCCGACGTCGGCCGCCCCAAGGCGGAGTCGGCGGCGGCTTCCGTACGCGAGATCAACCCGCTGATCGACGTCGTCGTCCACAACGAGGCGCTGTCCAACGACAACGTCATGGAGATCTTCTCCGGCTACGACCTGATCGTCGACGGCACGGACAACTTCGCCACCCGCTACATGGTGAACGACGCCGCGGTGCTGCTCGGCAAGCCGTACGTCTGGGGCTCGATCTACCGTTTCGACGGCCAGGCGTCGGTGTTCTGGTCCGAGCACGGCCCCTGCTACCGCTGCCTGTACCCCGAGCCCCCGCCGCCCGGCATGGTGCCGTCGTGCGCCGAGGGCGGCGTCCTCGGCGTGCTGTGCGCCTCGATCGGCTCCATCCAGGTCAACGAGGCGATCAAGCTGATCACCGGCATCGGCGAGCCGCTCGTCGGGCGTCTGATGATCTACGACGCCCTGGAGATGACCTACCGCAGCGTGAAGGTCCGCAAGGACCCCGAGTGCCCGCTGTGCGGCAAGAACCCCACGATCACCGAGCTGGTCGAGGACTACGAGGCGTTCTGCGGGGCGATCTCCGAGGAGGCCGCCGACGCCGCCAAGGACTCCACGATCTCCGCGACCGAGCTGAAGACCATGCTCGACACGGACGACATCTTCCTCGTCGACGTCCGCGAGCCCAACGAGTACGAGATCGTGAGCATCCCGGGCGCCACGCTCATCCCGAAGGGTGAGTTCCTGTCCGGCGCCGCGCTGGAGCGCCTCCCGCAGAACAAGAAGGTCGTCCTGCACTGCAAGTCAGGGGCCCGTAGCGCGGAGTGCCTGGCGATTGTCAAGGACGCCGGCTTCTCCGACGCCGTGCACCTGGGCGGCGGCGTGCTGTCCTGGGTGAACCAGATCGACCCGTCGCAGCCCACTTACTGACCGGGCGGCACGAGCCCCGGCGCGGCCGCGCCGGGGCTCTTTTCGCACCGGCCGGAACGCGCCAACAGGCACCGATCTGACAGGCGCTCCGGCGACTCCAAGTAACCTTGTCAGATATGGCGCAAACCTCCGGGCCGGGCTGGCCCGCACTGGAACCCGGCGGCTCCGGGGGGCCGCCGGGGCCGGAGGAACGGCCGCCGGACCACCGGCCGTGGCACGAGCGCCGCACCCTCTGGCTCGTGGTCGCGATCGTCACCGCGGCCGGCTATCTGATCGTCGGCGCGATCGCCACCGGGCGGGTCTACTGGGAGTTCCACCGCAAGCCCAGCAAGTGGGAGCTGTACCAGGCCGCGGCCCACGAGGTCCAGGACCGCTGGCGCACCTGGCCGGCCGAGAAGATCTTCCCCGACACCGTGCCGTACACCTCCGAGCAGGGCGGCATCGAGCACGCGCAGCGCGTCGGCGTCGCACCCGACCGCGCCTGCACGGCCGGCGTCGATCCCGGCCCGTCGGCCGTCCTGCGCCGCTTCGGCTGCCGCGCGCTGCTGCGGGCGACCTACGTCGACCAGCTCCAGGGCGTCGTGTTCACGGTCGGCATCGCCGCGCTCGCCGACGAGCACACCGCGGTCCAGGCCAAGGAGGCCCTGACGCCCGCGGACCCCGGCAAGACGGGTGACTTCCTGCGCGCGCTGGCCTTCCCGGAGACCGTGACGGCCCGGTTCAACGACGCCGCGCGGCAGTACATCGCCACCGGCCAGTCCGGGCCCTACGTCGTGCTCACCGCCGCCGGGCAGACCGACGGGCGCCCGGCCACCGCCGTACGCGAGAAGCACACCACCGCGTTCCTGCTGGCCTCCGAGGCCGGCCGCAACATCAACGACGCCCTCGCGCTGCCCGCCGCGCCGGACTGCTCCCGGACACGGCAGTGGAAATGCTGAGGCGTACGGCGGCGGTCCTCGCGCTCGCGGCCGTGTTCGCGCCGTCGCCGGCGCGCGCCGACGACATCCGCGGACGTGAGCAGTGGATGCTCGACGCGGTCTCGGCGAGCGACGCCTGGCACGTCACGCGCGGCAAGGGCGCCACCGTCGCCGTGCTCGACACCGGCATCGACGGCTCCCACCCTGACCTGTCCGGCTCGGTCACCACCGGGCCCGACCTCATCAAGTCCGTCGCGCCCGACGCCGGCCGCGTCCACGGCACCTGGATGGCGTCCTTGATCGCCGGCCACGGCCACGGCTCGAACGCCGGGATCATCGGCGTCGCGCCCGATGCCGCGGTCCTGTCCGTACGCACCATCGCCGACCCGGACGAACCCGGCTACGCCGAGTTCCGCAAGCTCCCCGCGTACGAGAACTCCCTGGCGAAGGCCATCCGCTACGCCGCCGACCACGGCGTCGACGTGATCAACATGTCGCTCGGCGGGCCGAGCGCGTCGACGGACGAGCGGGCCGCGGTCGCGTACGCGATCTCCAAGGGGATCGTCGTGGTCGCCTCCGCCGGCAACGACGGCGACTCCAAGAGCCCGACGAAGGTGGACAAGGACGGCATCGTCCGCTTCTCGTACCCGGCGGCCTTCCCGGGCGTCATCGGCGTCGCCGCCGTGGGACGCGACGGCAAGGCCGCGAAGTTCTCCGACCGCAACGCCAGCGTGGTCGTCGCGGCCCCGGGCCAGGGCGTCATCGGCGCCGGGCCGGGCAACAGCTACTGGGAGGGCGAGGGCACCAGCCAGGCCGGCGCGATCGTCTCCGGCGTCGCGGCGCTGGTCAGGGCGAGGTACCCGCGCATGGAACCCGCCGCCGTCGCGCAGGCGATCACGGCGAGCGCGAGCCGCCGCCCGGTCGCCGGCTACGACGAGAAGGTCGGGTTCGGCGAGGTGAACGCCGCCGCCGCCCTGACCGAGGCGGCCAGGATCCAGGGGTACGGCGTGATCGCGAACGGCAAGGTCGGCCGCTTCGACGAGCGCCCGCTGATGCCGGTGCCGGTCGAGCACCACCCGCCGGGCCTGGTCTTCCTCGGCGGCTGGGTCGGCGTCGCGGCGCTGTTCGGGCTCGGGGGAGCGGTGGCGACGACGGTCCTGTTCGTCAGGCGGATCAAGGCGGTGGAGGCCGGGCGTGCGGAGTGAGCCGACGGAGTTCGCGGAGCGGGTGCTGGACGTGGTCGACCGGATCCCGCCGGGCCACGTGATGGCCTACGGCGACATCGCGGAGTACCTGGGCGAGGGCGGCCCGCGCCAGGTCGGCCGCGTGATGGCCCTGTGGGGCGGCGGCGTGCCGTGGTGGCGCGTGACCCGCGCCGACGGCTCACCGCCGCTCGGCCACGAGCGGCGCGCCCTGGAGAAGTACCGCGTCGAGGGGACCCCGCTGCGCGGCGAGCGCGTCGACATGCGCGGCGCCCGCTGGGACGGCGGGGTCTGAACCGCCGTCCCAGGTGACGGTCAGCCGGTCTCGATCTGTAGCGCGGAGGCGCGGGACCGGGCCTCCGACATCGCCTCGTGGTAGCGGCTCTCCCAGTCGGGCAGGTCGGCCGGGAGCTCGGCGATCACCTGGCGGCCCAGCTCACGCGCGCCCGCGGCGTGCCGGACGAACACCACGGTGACGCCGTCGGTGATCTCGGTGCCGGCCTCCCAGCGGGCCTCCGGCGCCGTCGCCGGCCTGCGGAAGGCGATCACGAGCAGCACGGCGATCAGCGCGACGACCAGGAGCGCGAGGGGAACCGCCAGGGCACGCATACCTGTCTCCTACCGGCTCGGAATGGACAGCCTGTCGTTCCCCGGAGCGTACGTCGTGATGCCCGGGGGGAGCGCCTTCAGCTTCTCGATGTCCGCGCACGTGTGGCACTTGTCGTAGCCGTCCTGGCGTGCCTTGTTCGCGGCGGCCTCGGCGCGCGCCTGGGCGACCTTGGCCTGCGCCTCACTGACCGCGGCGAACGCGGCCTGCGCGCGGTCGACGGCCTGCTGCACCGACTCGGGCAGGGTGACGCGGGCCAGGTTGAAGTGGAGGTTGGTCAGGAACGGCGCGCCGAGCGTCTGCTGGAGGTCCTGCTCCAGGCTCGTGTTGATGGCGTTCTGCACCTTGGCGATGTTGGCGTTGTTGCTCTGCGGCTTCGTCGAGGCCTGCTGGTTCGCGCCGTTCTGCACGAGCGCGCACGAGGAGACCAGCTCGGCGCACTTGAAGCTGTTCACCTGCGTCCGCAGGTCGTTGTCGATCACCGGCCGGACGATCTGGTCGAGGAACGCCGACCAGCCCGTGTCACCGTCGTAGGCGTACCGGGTCTGCCCGTCGGCGGCGGTGAACTTCCGTGTGCCGAACTTGTCGTCGAACTTGCGCAGCGTCGCGTGGTCGAGGTTCAGGCTGAAGTAGAGCGTGCCCTCCATGCCCATGTTGACGCCGTCGCTGCTCGGCACCGTGACCACGTCCACGCCGGCGCGGTCGCCGTTCCCGTTCGAGGTGATCGTGTAGAAGCGCTGCTGCGCGGGGTACTTGTGCGCGTGCGACCACCAGCCGGTCCAGGTGACGCCCGATCCGGGGTCGATGACCTGGCGGATCTTGTTGTTGTCCAGCATTCCGCCGTTGCGGATCACCGCCACCTCGCCGCCGGAGGTGCGTTCGAAACCGCCGAAGAAGCCGCTGAGCGTGGGGATCGCCACGATCAGCAGGACGATCGCGATGGTGATCGCCATGGCGCGGCTGGGCCGCGGGCGTACCTCGGGGATCTTTTTGGAAGCGGGCATCAGGACTCCTGCTGGGGGGGTTCCGGCGGCACGCCTTCGTGTCCGCCTGAATGCGGTTCGCATCCTCAGACGGGAGAAGTGAGACCGGTGGTTCCCCTCGGCCGGAGGTCTTACAGGACCGGTGTGCCGTACATCTCGCCCAGCGGGTCGGCGATCAGCTCGAGCCGTACGCCGTCGGGGTCGCGGAAGTAGATCGAGGTGCCGCTCTCGAACTGGTAGTCCACGCCCGCCGACTCGAGGTTGGCCTTCAGGCGGCGCCAGCGCGTCGGCTCGACCGAGATCGCGACGTGGTGCAGGCCGCCGATCACCTCGGAGTACGGGCCGAGGTCGAGGCCGGGGAAGTCGAAGAACGCCAGCAGGTTGCCGTGGCCGATGTCGAAGAAGAAGTGGCTGGAGCCCTTGTAGTCGCGGTTCTCGAAGATCTCGGTGAGCGGGAACTCCAGGACCTGCTGGTAGAAGCGCACGGTCCGCTCGACGTCAGAGGAGATGAGGGCGACGTGGTGAACGCCCCGCGCGGAGCTGGCCGGGCGGTCCTCACTGAGGTAGGAGTCGCGGATCCGGGCCCGCTGGGCCTCGATCGCGGCCAGGTCGATGTCTGACATTTTCGCCCTCTCATCGTGCGGGCCGTCGGCGTGCAGGCGCTCGCTATCGAGAGCGTAGGCGCAGGAAGGTGGCCGTCCAAGGCCATCGGGCGACCGCGCGGGCGCGGCCCGCCGAAACGAGCGCGATCGAGGTCACAATCGCGACATGCCGCAACGTTGGCACGATCATCCCCGATGATCTGCTGCAATCACATGTGTGTCAGCAGCGTCCTATCGGCTCGTGCGCCGCGCCGGCCCGGCGCGGTCACTCCCGCCTGTGCTCGACGAGCACCAGCGGCGGGTGGTGGCGCACGCCGGGGGACCCCTCCTGGTGCTGGCGGGTCCGGGCACCGGCAAGACGACCACGATCGTCGAGACCGTCGTCGACCGCATCGAGAACCGCGGGATCGACCCGGAGCGGGTCCTGGTCCTCACGTTCGGCCGCAAGGCCGCCGGTGAGCTGCGCGAGCGCATCACCGGCCGGCTGCGCCGCACCACCCGCACGCCGCTCGCGCTGACGTTCCACTCCTACGCGTACGCCCTGCTACGCCGCGAGGCCGTGCTGGCCGACGAGGCGCCGCCGAGACTGCTGTCGGGCCCCGAGCACCTCCTGGAGGTGCGCCGCCTGCTGCAGGGCGAGGTCGCCGACGGCGCGCGCGACTGGCCGTCGCGGCTGCACGAGACGCTGAAGACCCGCGGGTTCGCCGAGGAGCTGCGCGACTTCATCCTGCGCGCCGCCGAGCGCGGCCTCGGCCCCGGCGAGCTGCTGAACCTCGGCCGCCGTCACGGCCGCGACGACTGGCGCGCGGCGGGTCTGTTCCTCGACCGCTACGACGAGCGCTTCGACGTCGACCCGGTGATGGCCTACGACTACGCCGAGCTGATCCGCGCCGCCGCCGGGCTGCTCACGCTGGAGGACGTACGCCGCCGCGAGCGCGCGTCGCACGACATCGTGCTCGTCGACGAATATCAGGACACCGACCCCGCGCAGGAGCACCTGCTGCGGCAGCTCGCCGGCGGTGGCGGCGAGCTGATCGTCGTGGGCGACCCCGACCAGTCGATCTACGGCTTCCGTGGCGCCGACGTCGCGGGCATCCTGGAGTTCCCGCACCGGTTCCGCACGGTCACCGGCGAGGAGGCGCCCGTCGTCTCGCTGCGGACCTGCCGCCGCATGTCGCCGCCGATCCTGGAGGCCTCGCGCCGCGTCGCGTCCCGGCTGCCCATCGGCGGCCTGGCCGGCGACCACCGCGACCTGCTGACCCCCGACACCGGCGACGCCGACGACGCCGACCCGCACGCCGTACGCGTCATCGTCGCCGACTCCGCCAGCCAGGAGTCCGCGCTCGTCGCCGACGAGCTGCGCCGCGCGCACCTCCTGGAGAACACCCCCTGGTCCCGCATGGCCGTTTTGGTGCGCTCGGCGGTCCGCCAGGTGCCGCCGCTGCGGCGCGCGCTCGCCGCCGCCGGCGTGCCCGTCATCGTGGCCGGCGACGAGGTCCCGCTGGTCAACGAGCCCGGCGCCCGCCCGTTCATCGTGCTGCTGCGCGCGGCGCTGCGTCCGGGGCTGCTCGACGAGGAGGCCGCCGAGGAGCTCGTCCTCGGGCCGATCGGCGGCGCCGACGCCCTCGGCCTGCGGCGGCTGAAGAGGGCGCTGCGGGACCTCAGCACGCTGAACGGCGAGCCGAACGCCGACCGCCTGCTCGTCCGCGCGCTGAACGACCCGCGTGAGCTGCTGCTGATCCATCCGAAGGTGCGCGCCCCCGCCGAGCGCGTCGGGCGGCTCATCGGCCTGGCGCGCGAGGTCGCCGACCGCGGCGGCGACGCCGAGTCGGTGCTGTGGACGGTGTGGCAGGAGAGCGGCCTCGCCGACCGGCTCCTGGAGGCGTCCGTACGCGGCGGGGCGCGGGGCGCCGCCGCCGACCGCGACCTCGACGCGGTCGTGGCGATGTTCGACATGGCCGCGCGGTTCACCGACCGGCTGCCGCAGGCCGGCGCGCAGCTGTTCCTCGACGACCTCGCCTCCCAGGAGATCCCCGGCGACAGCCTCGCCGAGCAGTCTCCGGACGGCGAGGCCGTCCGTATCCTGACCGCCCACCGCTCCAAGGGCCTTGAGTGGGACGTCGTCATCGTGGCGGGCGTCCAGGAGGCCGTCTGGCCCGACCTGCGGCTTCGCGGTTCGCTGCTCGGCAGCGAGGAGCTGATCGACTCCGCGACCGCCGCCGAGCCCGCGCCGGTGCGCGGTGAGCGGCCCGGAGGCGTCCAGGCCGTCTCGATGGCCGCCAAGATGCTGGAGGAGGAGCGGCGGCTGTTCTACGTCGCGGCGACGCGCGCGAAGCGCCGGCTGATCGCGACCGCGGTCGGCGGCGAGGACGCCGAGGAGCGCCCGTCGCGGTTCCTGCGCGAGCTGCTGCCCGACGACGCCGAGCACGCCCAGCTCGACGAGCGCACCCGCTGGCTGTCGCTGCGCGCCCTCGTCGCGGACCTCCGCTCGGTCGTCACCGACCCCGGCGCCGCGGCCCCGCTGCGCCGCGCCGCCGCCGGCCACCTCGCCCGGCTGGCGCGCGCCGGTGTGCAGGGCGCCGACCCGGACACCTGGTACGCCCTGACCGAGCCGTCCCACGTCGGGCCCGCGTTCGCCGACGACGAGCAGCTCGTGCTCTCGCCCTCCCAGGTCGAGACCTTCGAGAAGTGCGGCCTGCGCTGGCTGCTGGCGGCCTGCGTCGGCGCCGACGACGGCGGCGCGGGGGAGTTCGCCACGATGGGCAAGGTGATCCACGCGGTCGCCGAGCTGGTCGGCACCGACGACGCGGTGACCGACACCGACATCGCCAAGCGCCTCGACGAGGTCTGGGACGACCTCGACTTCCGCAGCGTCTGGTATTCGGAGAAGCAGCGCGGCCAGGCCGAGGCGATGGTCGCCAAGTTCATGGAGTGGCACACGCGCGCGGACGCGCGTGAGGTCGTCTCCATCGAGGACTCCTTCAAGCTCGACCTGGGCCGCGTGACGATCCGCGGCCGGGTCGACCGCGCCGAGCGCGACGGCGAGGGCCGCGCCTGGATCATCGACATCAAGACCTCCAGCTCACCCGTGCCCGACAAGGACCTCGCCCGCCACCCGCAGCTCGGCGTCTACCAGCTCGCCGTGATGCTGGGCGCGTTCGCCGACCGCGGCCTCGTCGAGCCCGGCGGCGCCGAGCTGATCCAGGTCGGCAAGGGCGCGTACGCCGCGCGGGTGCGCGTCCAGGGGCAGGCGGCTCCGTCCGCCGACGAGGACCCCGAGTGGCCGCGCCGGCTCGTCGACCGGGTCGCCGAGGGCATGGCCAGCCCGGTCTTCGAGGCCAAGCGCGACGACCACTGCCGCAACTGCCCCGTGCAGAGCTCCTGCCCGGCCCATGAGAACGGCGGCCAGGTGACGTGATCGGGCCGCAGGAGCTGGCCCAGCGACTCGGCGTGCCCGAGCCGACCCCCGACCAGGCCGCCGTCATCGAGGCGCCGCTCGCGCCGATGGCGGTGATCGCGGGCGCGGGTTCGGGCAAGAGCGAGACGATGGCGGCGCGCGTCGTGTGGCTGGTCGCCAACGGCCTCATCCGTCCCGAGCGCGTGCTCGGCCTGACGTTCACCCGCAAGGCCGCCGCCGAGCTGTCCGACCGCGTACGCCGCCGGCTCGGCCAGTTGCGCGAGCACGAGGACATCATCGAGCCGGAGGTGCTCGACGGCGAGCCGACGGTGTCGACGTACCACGCGTACGCCGCGCGGCTGTTCGGCGACCACGCGCTCCGCGCCGCGCTGGAGCCGACGATGCGCCTGGTCACCCCGGCCGTGTCGTGGCAGATCGCGGCGCGGGTCGTGGACTCCTACGACGGTCCGATGGACGCCGTCGAGTGGGGTCCCGACACGGTCACCAAGGCGGTGATCGCGCTCGCGGGCGAGCTGTCGGAGCACCTGCGCACCTCCCAGGACGTCCGCGACATCGGCACGTGGCTGAACGAACGCGTCGCCGAGGTCAAGAAGCCGACCAAGAAGCACCAGGGCACGATCCTCGGCGCCCAGCGGGTGCGCGAGCAGCTCCTGCCGATCGTCGAGGCGTACCAGCGGGCGAAGGCCAAGCGTGAGGTGCTCGACCACGGCGACCAGCTCGCGCTCGCCGCGCGGATCGCCGCCGGGCATCCCGAGGTCGGCGCCATCGAGCGCTCGCGCTACGGCGCCGTGCTGCTCGACGAGTACCAGGACACCAGCCACGCGCAGCTCGTGCTGCTGAAGTCGCTGTTCGGCGGCGGCCACCCGGTGACCGCCGTCGGCGACCCGTGCCAGTCGATCTACGGCTGGAGGGGCGCCAGCGCGGGCAACCTGCTGGGGTTCGTACGCGACTTCCCCGAGCACACGCGCCCGGCCCCGATGCGCCAGCTCTCCACGAGCTTCCGCAACGGCGAGCGGGTCCTCGACGTCGCCGCGCGGATCCAGGTCGAGCTGCGCGAGGAGGCCAAGGACGTCCCGCGCCTGTGGCCGGGCGCGCAGCAGCAGGAGCGCGGGCGCGTCGAGTGCGCGCTGCTGGAGACCGTCGAGGACGAGGCCGAGCGGCTCGCCGTACGCCTCCAGAGCCTGCTGCGGCAGCCGAAGGACACCGCGCCGGACGGCCACTGGTGGGACCGCTACGAGCGCCACGGCGCCGGTCTCCAGCCCTCCGACATCGCCGTGCTGGCCCGCAAGCGCTCCCAGTTCGCGCTGATCCGCGCCGCGCTGGAGGCGCGCGGCATCCCGGTGGAGGTGGTCGGGCTCGGCGGGCTGCTCACCGTCCCGGAGGTCCAGGACGTCGTGGCCACGCTCAAGGTCGTGCACGACCCGTCGGCGGGCGCGTCGCTGGCGCGCCTGCTCACCGGGCCGCGCTGGCGCATCGGCCCGCGCGACCTGGTGGCGCTGGGCCGCCGCGCCCGCGACCTCGCCCGCGAGGCGGCGCGCGACGTCCACCCCGGGGCCGGGCCCGCGCCCGGACCGGTCGAGACGGATCCGCTGCGGCAGGTGGTCGCCGAGCTGAACGACGAGAACGGCAGCCTCATCGACGCCCTCGACGACCTGGGCGACGCCGGGGCCTTCACCCCGACCGGCATGGAACGGCTGGAACGCCTGCGTGACGAGCTGCGCGTGCTGCGCAGGCACGTCGGCCTGGCGCTGCCGGACCTCGTCACCGAGGTCGAGCGCACGCTCGGCCTCGACATCGAGGTGGCCGCGCGCGCCGGGCTGGACCCCGTGACGGCACGCGCCGACCTCGACGCCTTCGTGGACGCCGCCGCGTCGTTCGCCGGCGACGCCGAGGACCCCACGCTCGGCGCGTTCCTCGCCTACCTGACGGCCGCCGAGTCCGAGGAGTTCGGGCTGGAGGCGGGCCGGGTCGGCGAGACCAACAGCGTGAAGCTGCTGACCGTGCACGCGGCGAAGGGCCTCGAATGGGAGGTCGTCGTCGTCCCGGGCCTGGTGTTCAACCCGACCAAGGACGGCAACCCCGGGCCCGGCTCGGTCTTCCCGGCCCGGCCGCAGAACTCCTCGCGGTGGACCACCAACGCCCGCACCCTCCCGTACCCGCTGCGCGGCGACCGCGCCGACCTGCCGGACCTCCCCGGCCTGCAGAAGGACGACGTCGAGACCTTCAACGCCGAGACCTCGGGCCGCGACCTGCGCGAGGAGCGCCGCCTCGCCTACGTCGCCGTCACCCGCGCACGCCACCTGCTGATCGCCACCGGCTACCGCTGGGGCACCTCCACCAAGCCGTTGCGGGCCTCGCCGTTCCTGGAGGAGATACGCGAGGCGTGCGACGCGGGCGCCGGGCAGGCCGGCTACTGGGCCGACGAGCCGGTCGGCGAGGACAACCCGCTGCTGGCCGAGAAGGACGTCGCGACCTGGCCGGTGGCCCTCGAAGGCGACCGGCACGACGCGGCGGCCGAGGGCGCCCGCATGGTCGACGACGCGATGCGCGGGCGCCGTAGCGCCGCGGCCTACGCCGCGCCCTCGCCGAGTGACCGCGGCCGTGTCTCCGCGTGGGCGCGCGACGTCGAGCTGCTGCTCGCCGAGCGCGACCGCTCCCGTGGGCTCGACGGCCTCGCGGTCGAGCTGCCCGCGCACCTGTCGGTGTCCTCACTCGTCGCCCTCGCCCGCGACCCGGCCGCGCTGGCCCGCCAGATCCGCCGCCCGCTGCCACGGCCGCCCGCGCCGTACGCGCGGCGCGGCACCGCGTTCCACCGCTGGCTGGAGGCGCGCTGGGGGCAGCAGCGCCTGCTCGACCTCGACGACCTGCCCGGCGCCTCCGACGACGGCGCGGCCGACGACGGGCAGCTCGTGGCGCTACAGGAGGCGTTCGAGGCGAGCGCCTGGGCCGACCGCGAGCCGTACGAGGTCGAGGTGCCGTTCGAGACGCTGATCGGCGACCGCCTGGTCCGCGGCCGGATGGACGCCGTGTTCCGCGCGGCCGGCGGCGGCTACGAGGTGGTCGACTGGAAGACCGGCCGCCCGCCGTCCGGCGACGAGGCCCGCGTGGCGTCGGTGCAGCTCGCCGCGTACCGGCTGGCCTGGGCGCAGCTCATGGAGGTCGACGTCGCGCGGGTCAGCGCCGCCTTCCACTACGTCGCCGCGAACCGCACCGTACGCCCCGCCGACCTCCTCGACGAGGACGGCCTCATCGAGCTGCTCGCCCGGATCCCGCAGGCTTGATCTCGCCGACGTGGTGGAACGCGGGTTCGGGATGCATCAGGAAGCCGTGGTGGGAGATGTTCCAGGCGTACGCCCCGGCCATCGCGAACGCCACCCGGTCGCCGATGCTGAGCCGCTCGACCGGCACCTGCCGGGCCAGGACGTCCTTGGGCGTGCAGAGCTGCCCGACGAGCGTCACCGGCCCGCTCACCGACGGGCCCGCGGACCCGCACGGCAGCACGGTGAACGGCTGGTCGTGGCCCTTGGCGACCGGGGTGCGCAGGTGGTGGGTGCCGCCGCGCAGCACCGCGTACGCCTCGCCGCGGGTGCGCTTCACGTCGATGACGTCGGTGACGTACCAGCCGCAGTACGCCGTGACGGCACGGCCGGGCTCGACGCGCAGGGTCTCGCCCGGCCGGCGCAGGGCGTCGAGCCCGCGCCCGTACGCCGCCCAGTCGAAGCGCGCGGCGGGGTCGGTGTAGTCCACGCCCATGCCGCCGCCGAGGTTGATCTCGGCGGGGCCGTCGAGCCAGGAGCGCGCCCAGCCGAGCACCCGCTCCGCGACCTCCAGCAGCGGTTCGGCGGCCAGCCCGGACGCCAGGTGGGCGTGCACGCCGCGCATCCGCAGCCACGGGCTCCGCGCCAGCAGCTCGGTGCAGGCGCCGAGCGCCTCGGGGTCCATGCCGAAGGGGCCGCTCATCGTCAGCGCCGCGCCGCTCGTGGCGATCGGCAGGTTGACCCGCAGCAGCACGTCGGCCTCGCGGCGCAGCGCGGCGAGCCGCGCCAGCTCGTGCGGGCTCTCCACGTGGATCCGGTCGCCGGCCCGGTCGCCGGGGTGCGCCTCGGTCGCCAGGGCCAGTTCCTCGTCGGTCTTGCCCGGCCCCCCGAAGGCGACGCGCGTGCCGGGCAGCGCCGCGCGCACATGGGCCAGCTCGCCGCCGGACGACACCTCGACGCCGTCGACGTGCGGTTCCAGTGCCGCCAGGACGCGCGGGTCGGGGTTGGCCTTGGCCGCGTAGAAGAGCTCGACGGGCAGCGCCGCGCGGATCGACGCGGCGTGGTCCCGCAGCCCGGCCAGGTCGTACACGTACGCCGGGGTCGTCGTCGAAAGGGCCGTCTCGCGCACGTCGTCGGTGATCATCAGGACATCGTCTCGCGGAGGTCGGCGAGCGGGTTGGGCACCGGGACGTAGGCCGACTCGCGGTCGGGTTCGCGCGCCCAGCGGGTGCGCAGGTTGGCCTTGGCGGGCAGCGGTACCCCGGCGAGCAGCGCGCGCAGCCGTGCCGCGCCGCCGGGCACCGAGGTCCCGCCGGCGTACCGGGCGACGTGGTGCCGGGCGAGGCGCCACAGCTCGCGTTCGAGCGGCGGCCACAGGTCGGCGAGCGCGGCGGCGACCTCCGAGAGATGGTTGACGAACAGGCAGTACACGACCCGGTCCCAGCCGCGGCCGGGCTCGTACGTCATGCCGCGCGCCACCGGGCCGGGCAGGTCCGCGAGGAAGTCCGCCCACGGCCCGGGCAGCAGCTTGGTGCCCTCCAGGTCGCGGAAGATCGCCTGGATCGGCATGCCGTCGTCGTCCACCGCGACGAGGACGTTCTGCAGGTGTGGTTCGAGGACGACGCCGTGGGCGAGGTAGGCCTCCAGGACCGGCGGCGCGACGTGGCGTACGTAGGCGTCCCACCACGCGAGCAAGTGATCCGGTGACGCGCCGGGCAGCAGGCGCGAGACGGCGGCGGCGCTGCGGCCGTACGGGTCGGCGATGGCCGCGGCGAGCAGCGGTGTGCCGGGGAACCCGGTGACGCCCTCGCGCACGATCACCCCGAGCGTCTCGTGGAGCCCGTCGGCCGCGACCGTGCGGTAGCCGGGCTCGCCGAGCAGGCCGGCGCGCATCCCGTCGAAGACCGGCCGCAGCGCGCGCGTCAGCGCGACCGCGCCGGACAGCTCGTACCAGGCGTTCCTGCGCACGCAGTTGGTGATGCGGACGTCGAGGCTGAACTTCAGGAAGGCGTCCGGGACGTACACCGTGCGCACCGACGACGTGGGCGCGGCGTACGGGCCGTGCGCCCCGAGGTCGATGATCGCGTCGGACTCCGGGCGTACGAGGGACAGCTGCCAGGGGTGGGCGGGCAGCGCGCGGTAGCCGTCCGGCACCGGCGGTGCGAGCCGGTCGAGGAGCGAGGTGTCACCCTCCTCGGCCACGGCGTCCGCGCGCACCGCCAGCCAGTGCAGCGGGAAGCGCGCGCCCGTCTCCGGGGCGTAGCGCCGCCACTCGGTGCCCTGCCGCGCCTTCGGCGACGGGTGGAACCGGTGCCCGGTGACCAGCGACTGCTCGGAGTCGAGGAACGCGTCGGCCTCCTCGCGGCGCCCCGCGCGGATCATGGCCGCCATCGCGTCGTGGCTGGCCGCGACCTGCGCGGTGAACTCCGGGTTGGCGGTGCCGGTCATCGGCTCCAGCTCGGCGGCGGCCAGGTCGGCGAGCCGCCGCCAGCCGAGGGGGACCCAGCCGCCGCGCAGCTCCTCGATCGGGCCGGCCAGCCGCGGCGTCATGACCTGTGGCCGCAGCAGCCGCGCCCGCACCGTCACGTCCGCGCGCGGCAGCCGCGCGACGAGGTACGGGCCGGCCTCCCACACCTGGCGGCCCGGCGCGCACAGCTCACGCACCACGCAGTTCAACAGGATCAGGCCGGTCACCTCGTCCGCGTCCGGGTGGCCGTCGAGCCACGGCGCGGGCATGCAGGGCGATGGTGCCGACGTCACGTGGCAGACCTCTTCAGGTAGTTGGGGCCGGGCGGGCCGTAGTGCTTGTTGATGTCGCCGGCCAGGGTGCGGTCCTTGCCGACGAGGGTTCCGGCGGTGACCATCGCCTTGCACGTGAGCCGGTCGGCGTCGAGGGTGCGCGCCCGCAGCAGGCCCGGGTCGTCGCAGGCGTCGAGCGCCGCGCCGAGGCGGTCGCGTACCAGGCCGAGACCGGTGCCGAGGGGGAGCAGGCCGCGGTCGGCGAGCCCGAACGCGATGGCCCCGGCGCACAGGTGCAGCGTGATCGTGACGAACACGCGGACCAGCGCCTCGGCGTCGCCGGTGAGCAGCCGGTCGTCGTTGAACTCCTCCGGATCCGGCGCGTGGCCGAGGGCACGGCGGAGCCTGTCCAGGTCGAGGAGGGCGGAGTCGTTGTCCTTGATCATGAGCCGCAGGGGCTCGCCGGGCACGATCGAGACGTTCTGCTGGTGGGCTTCGAGGGCGATGCCGTACCGGGTCAGCAGCAGGACGTTCCAGCCGAACAACACGGTGAGGTAGGCGCCGAAGAACGCCTCGACGTCGTCGGCGAGCTCCTCGATGACGTACGGGCCCTCGGGCGTGCGTGCCAGCAGCGCCGCGACCGGAACGCCCTCGGCGGGCAGCCGCCGCACGAGGTAGCCGCGCAGCGGGTCGTCGGCGTGGCCGTAGGTCTGCTCGTCGGCGAGCAGCACGGGCTGCCGCTCGCGCGCGGCGATCTCACCGAGGAGGCGTTCGACGAGCGCGCCGTCGGACAGGGTGCCGGGGATGATGACGCGGCGGTTCCGCAGGCCGAGCGTGCTGGTCGGCATCGGCAGCTTGAGCTGCTCGCGCGCGCCGGTGGCGACGGTGCGCATCGACAGCGTCGGGCGTACGGTCACCTTCGGGCCGGGCAGGGTCCTGACCAGCCGTGCCGTCAGCGGATGCACCGGGAACACGTCGTGGTCGCCCGGCAGGCCCAGGTCGCCCGCCGACGGCCACCAGCCGGGCCGCTCGCCGCGGCGCGTGGACCCGGTCACGCCGGTCCAGCGAAGCTGGAAGGACGGGCCGAACTCCGGCGCGTACGCCAGCAGGTCACGCTCGCCGAGCCCCAGGCGGCAGCGCGCGGTCGGGTAGACGGGATGGTCGACGGTCGCGGCGAGGGTCTCGTACCGGGTGAACCCGGAGGCCCTGGCGCGTACGGAGTCGGCGAGGCGGAGCGCGCGCACGGTCTCGCGGCACTCGCGTTCGAAGGCGTCCACGTCGTCGCGCGGGTCCGCGACGGCGCGCACCGCGCCGAGCACCTCGTCCAGCGTCACGGCGCCGCCGACCACGCGTTCGGACAGGAAGCCGGGGTGACGCCCGTGCGGCGACGCGCTCGCGTCGGCGGTCAGCGTCACCGTACGCCCGCCGGGCAGCGCCAGCCGGTCGCCGGTGACGCGCAGGGGCAGCCCGCCGTACCCTTCCCGCAGCAGCGCGTCGAGGACCCGGCCCGCGAGGTACTCCTCGTGGCGCGCGGCCGAAGGGCTCACGGCACGATCTCCCACCGGTGCCGGGCGCGGAACCCGCCGATCGCGGCCTCCACCCGCGCGGGGTCGGGCCCGACGGCGCGGATGGTGCCGACGTAGTCGCGGTTGGTCCGGCTCAGCGTGATCGTGTCGCCGACGGGGCGGACCGGCCAGTACGCGAGCCGCACCCCGGCGTCCTCGTACTCCTGGCGCTCGGGCGCGGCGGCGAGGGTTCCGGACCGGTCGGCGATGACGGAGTCGACGGCGGCGTGGCCGGTGCTCGCGGGCAGGTCCGGCACGGGCCTGCCGAGGTGGGCGAGGAGCACCCACTCGAAGATCGGGACGCCGAGCAGGTCGGCGATCAGGAAGTCACAGTGGTCGCCGATGATCCGGTAGTTGACCTCGACGATGGTGGCACGGCCCTCGTGGACGACGTACTCGGTGTGGCACGCGCCTAAACCGACGCCGAGCGTGCGCAGGGCCGCCAGGACCTGGCGCGGCGCAGGGCGGCGCCGCCCAGTCGAGACGCTCCTCGACGAAGTGCGGCGGAGCCGAGACCCTGGTGGCGAACCCGCCGATGACCTGGCCGTTCAGCGTCTCCAGGGTGTGCAGCGAACCCGGCAGGTACTCCTCGGCGACGAGCGCGCCGTCGCGGCGGGCCCAGATCTCGCGGCAGCGGGCGGCCAGCTCGGCGGCGTCGCCGACGAGGAAGACGTCCTCGCTGGCCACGCCCTCGCGCGGTTTCACGACCAGCGGGTACGGCGCGCCGTCCGGCGGCGGCTCGCCGGGCCTCAGCTCGACCGCGTACACCCCGCCCAGCGCGCGCCGCGTGAGCGCCTTGTTCTTCGTGCGCAGCGCGGCACGCCAGTCCTTGGCGGGCAGGCCGAAGAACTCGGCGGCGAGCGCCGCCGGCGCCTGGAGGTGGTCGCTGTTGGAGAAGACCGCGGCCGGCGTCTCGCGCGCGGAGATCTCGGCGATGACCGCGCGGAAGTCGGTGACGTCGCAGCGGACGGTCTCCACCGGCCACGGCCGGTCGGTCAGCAGCGTGACGTCGAGGCCGAGCGACGCGGCCGCCGGAAGGAACCCGTGCGTGACCGAGTCGGTCTCCTTGCCGGCGACGAGGTAGAGCCGCACGGCCCTCCCTTTCAATGAGGTAAGGCTTGCCTAAGTGGCGTGTCCATACTGGCGTGGGCGGCGGGCGCGACGCAACCACAGCGCTCCCGTGTGTCTTCGGTAGCCTGCGGACGATGACTCCTGTGCTGCGAGTGGAAGACGTCCGTCTCGTCCGCGACCGCCGTGCGCTGCTCGACGGCGTCTCGCTCACCGTCCGCGAGGGTGAGCACTGGGCGCTGCTCGGCGCCAACGGCGCGGGCAAGTCCACCCTGCTCAGCCTCGCCGGGGCGCACCGGCACCCGACGAGCGGCCACGTGCACGTCCTCGGCCACCGGCTCGGCCGGGTCGACGTACGCGAGCTGCGCGCCTGGATCGGCCACGTCGACCCGCACCACCCGCTGCGCTCGGCCCGTACGGTGCACGAGGTCGTGCTCACCGGCGCGACCGGCAGCGTCGAGCTGGTGCCGCACTGGAAACCGAGCCCGGAGGAGGCCGACCGCGCCGAGGAGCTGATCGAGCTGCTCGGCCTCGGCGCCCGCCACGACGCGCGCTGGCCGACCCTCTCGCACGGCGAGCGCGGCCGTACGCTGATCGCCCGCGCGCTGATGCCCGACCCGAGACTCCTGCTCCTCGACGAGCCCGCCACCGGCCTCGACGTCGCCGCGCGCGAGCAGCTACTGACCTCCATCGACGAGCTGCGGCGCGCCCGCCCGTCGCTGACCAGCGTGCTCGTCACCCACCACCTGGAGGAGCTGCCCGCCAGCACCACGCACGCGCTGCTCCTGCGGGAGGGGCGCGTGCTCGCCTCGGGGCCCGCCGCCGACGTCCTGACCACCGACCTGATCAGCGCCTGTTTCGACCACCCGATCGCGATCGAGCGGGCCGACGGGCGCTGGAGCGCGAGGGCGCACCGATGACCTCTTTCGACGACCTCTGGCCCGGCATCGCCGACGACCTGCTGCGCCGCTACAACGAACCGCACCGCCGCTACCACACGGCCGAGCACCTCACCGAGGTCCTCGAACACGTCGACGAGCTCGCCGAAGAGGCGGACGACGCCGCCGCCGTACGCCTGGCCGCCTGGTTCCACGACGCGGTCTACGCGCCGCTGAGCGGCGACAACGAGGAGCAGAGCGCGGTCCTCGCCGAGCGCCTCCTCACCGAGGCCGGGGCGCCGTCGGACACCGTCGCCGAGGTGGCGCGCCTGGTACGCCTGACCGCCTCGCACGAGGTGCCGCCCGGCGACCGCAACGCCGCCGTCCTGTGCGACGCCGACCTGGCGATCCTCGCCGCGGGCCCGGAGCGCTACGCCGCGTACGCCGCCGCCGTCCGCGAGGAGTACGCCGAGGTGCCGGACGACGTCTTCCGCCGTGGCCGCGCCACCGTGCTGCGCAACCTCCTGGAGCTGCCGTCCCTCTACGGCACCGCGTCCGGACGCGACCTCTGGGAGACCGCCGCCCGGCAGAACCTGGAGACCGAGCTGACCTTGCTCGGCTAGGTCGTGCGGGTCTTGCGGCGGCGCAGGCCGGCGCGGGTGAGGCGGGCGACGAGCTCCTGGCAGCCGGTCGCCTCCGCGCCGAGGGCGAGCGCGGAGTCGTACAGCTCCGACGGCACGTCGTAGTGGTCGCGGTCGAAGGCGCGCGCCGGCATGCCGAGGCGGCCGGCGAAGGCGTGCAGTTCCTCGTGCGACGTGTCGCTGACCATGTGGGACCACAGCCGCCCGCGCGCGGGCCACAGGGGGCGGTCGATGAGGACGGTCACGGCATTAGAGTGCCACAAGTAGATCTGCCTGCGAGGAAGCGGCTCAATGGACGTACGCGAATACATCGATGCCAACGCGAGCGGGTTCTTCGCCACGCTCAAGGAGTGGCTCGCCATCCCTTCGATCTCCGGTGACCCGGAGCGTTCCGGTGACGTACGGCGCTCGGCGGAGTGGCTCGCCGGCCACCTGCGCGAGACCGGGTTCCCGGTGGTGGAGACCTGGGAGACCGGCGGTCTGCCCGCGGTCTTCGCCGAGTGGCCCGCCGAGGATCCGGACGCACCGACGGTCGTGGTGTACGGCCACCACGACGTGCAGCCGGTCGAGCCGCTCGCCGAGTGGGAGACCGACCCGTTCGCTCCGGTGGAGCAGGACGGCCGGATCATCGGGCGCGGAGCGTCCGACGACAAGGGCCAGATCCTGTTCCACACGCTCGGGCTGCGGGCCGGCATCGCCGCGAGCGGCCGCACCGCGCCGCCCGTCACGATCAAGATGCTGGTCGAGGGCGAGGAGGAGTCCGGCTCGCCGCACTTCGCCCAGCTCCTGCGCGACCGCGCCGACCGGCTGGCCTGCGACGCGGTCGTCATCAGCGACACGACGATGTGGGCGGCCGACGTCCCGTCGATGTGCACCGGCATGCGCGGCCTGACCGAGGCCGAGGTCTCGCTGTACGGCCCGTCCTCCGACCTGCACTCCGGGTCGTTCGGCGGCGCCGTGCCGAACCCCCTCCACGCGATGGCGCGGCTCCTGGCGGGCCTGCACGACGACGACAACCGGGTCACGCTCAAGGGCTTCTACGACGGCGTCGTCGAGCTGACCGCCGAGGAGCGCGAGCTGTTCGCCAAGCTCCCGTTCGATGAGGCCGGCTGGCTCGCGACGGCGGGCGAGAGCCGCGCCGCGTTCGGCGAGGAGGGCTTCACCACCCTGGAGCGCGTCTGGGCACGCCCGACGGCCGAGGTCAACGGCATGTGGGGCGGTCACACCGGCCCGGGCGGCAAGACGATCGTGCCGCGCGAGGCGCACGCGAAGGTGTCGTTCCGGCTGGTCGCCGGGCAGGACCCCCTGCTCGTCCAGGAGGCGTTCGGCGCGTACGTCGCCGAGCACACCCCGCACGGCGTCGAGGCGAAGGTCCGTTACCCGAGCGCCGGGGTGCGCCCCTGTTTCTCCCCGATCGACTCGGCGGGCGTGCGCGCCGCCAAGCGCGCGATGGAGAAGGCCTTCGGCACGGAGGTGCTGTTCACCCGCGAGGGCGGCAGCGGCCCCGAGGCCGACCTCGCCGACATCCTCGAAGCGCCGCTGGTGTTCGTGGCGGTCGGGCTCGACGACGACCGCATCCACGCGCCCAACGAGAAGGTCGAGATGTCGCTCCTGCTCAAGGGCGCCGAGACGGCGGCGTACCTCTGGGACGAGTTCGCCACGGGTCTGTGAAAGGTGTCGACGTGACCGATCTTCTCGAGCCCCTCGGCTGGCTGGCCCTCTCGCGCGGCAACCTCGACCGGGTCGGCGAGCGCCGCCGCGACGAGGAGTGGCTCGCCGGTGTCTGGGCCGATCCGCTCAGCCGGGTGCTCGTGGTCGAGCGGGGCAAGGTCCTCGTACGCTCCGAGCCCGCGCTGATCCTGGTCGGCACCGGCGAGGCGCCCGAGGGCGAGCGGTACCTCCTGGGCGTCGACCCGGACGGCGTCGCGTACTTCGGGGTGTCGGCCGCGCTGCCGGTGATCGAGGGCACGGAGCCCGTCGACCTGCGGCAGGCCGGTGCCCTGCTCAGCGACCGTGACGCCGGTCTGTTCACGCTGGCGGTCGCGCTGGACACCTGGCACGCCACCCACCGCTTCTGCCCGCGCTGCGGTTCTCCCACCGAGTCCGCGGCGGCGGGGCACATCCGTGTCTGTACGGCGGACGGTTCCGAGCACTTCCCGCGGACCGATCCCGCGGTGATCATGCTGGTCCACGACGACGACCGGATCCTGCTCGCGGGCGGTGCGAAGTGGCCGTCACGCCGGATGTCGGTCCTCGCCGGCTTCGTCGAGGTGGGGGAGTCGCTGGAGCAGGCGGTGATCCGCGAGGTGCACGAGGAGGTCGGAGTGACGGTGGGCGACTGCCGTTACCTCGGCAGCCAGCCGTGGCCGCTGCCCCGCAGCCTGATGCTGGGCTTCTACGCACGTGCCGAACAGGGCCAGGAGCTCCACGTCGACGGCGAGGAGATCCGCACGGCGCGGTGGTTCACCCGGCCGGAGCTGCTCGCGGCGGCCGAGGCGGGCGAGGTCCTGCTGCCGGGCCGGGTGTCGATCGCCCGGCAGCTGATCGAGCGCTGGTACGGCGACCGGCTGCCCGGAGACTGGTGAACGCCGCCCGCTGTCGCTGAGGTCTCAGGCGGTCCGGAGCGTGGCGCTCCGGGCCGCCTGGGTCCTTCAGTACGGCAGCAGGCGGCCCGACGGAGTACGGAGGTCCAGGTCACTCGACTCGGCCGGGCGGGGGCGGCGTTTCGGAGTGATGCGGATGCGCTGCATGGGGGTGGCTCCTGTCGATGTGGGGTCAGACGGCGGCTGAGAGCCCGAGGGCCGGTTTGGGAGCGATCGTAGGACGTCCCATGGGGAAAACGCTCGTGTCGTCGGCGAAGACGGCGCGGGTACGAGGCCGGCGCGGGCATACGGAGGACCACCCGCGTCGGTGGCGGGGCATCGAGGTCGGCGCTGGCACATGGGCACCTTTCCCCTTTCCCTTCTCGGACGGGCCTTTCCATTGACACGGCCGGTCATGCCTCTAACGTTCTTCTTTTTCAGGTTCTTCGTCATCGGCGTCACCCCCCATCCCTATGGGAGGCCAGTGCTACCTGGCGTGGTACGGGTAGCAGCAATGCGCCGTCGCCGCAGGTGGGCGAAGCTGGAGGTATGCCTGTGCGGTGCGTCATCGTCGATGACAACGACCGGTTTCTCGAAGCCGCTCGTGATGCACTCGAACGCGACGGGATCGACGTCGTCGGCGTGGCTTCCTGTCATGCGGAGGCCATGAGGCGGATCGGCGAGCTGCGCCCCGACGTGGCGCTCGTCGACGTCTGCCTGGGCGAGGAGTCCGGATTCGCGCTGGCCGAGGAGATCGCGGGCCAGGGCGTCGTACGGCCGCCGACCGTGATCTTGGTGTCGACCTACGCCGAGAGCGACTTCGACGACATGGCCGAGGTCAGCGCCGCCTGCGCGTTCCTGTCCAAGACCGAGCTGTCGGGCGAGGCCATCCGCGCCGTCCTGCGCTCGCAGGGCTCTTAGTGTGACTCCAGGAAGGCGATCACGGCGAGGACCCGCCGGTGGTCGTTCTCGCCTTCGGGCAGCTGCATGCGGGTGAGGATGCTCCGCACGTGCTTCTCGACCGTTCCCTCGGTGATCCACAGCCGGTGGGCGATGCCCGCGTTGGAGCGGCCTTCGGCCATCAGCGCGAGCACCTCGCGCTCGCGGTCGGTGAGGCCCTCCAGGGGGTCGTCGCGGCGGCGGATCGACAGCAGCTCCTGCACCAGGCCCGGGTCGACGACCGAGCCGCCGTGGGCGATGCGCTCGACGGTCTCGACGAAGTCGTTCACCTCGGTCACGCGCCCCTTGAGGAGATAGCCGACCCTGCTGCCGGCGGCGAGCAGCTCCGTCGCCTGCTCGACCTCGACGTGGGCGGACAGCAGGAGGATCCCGACCGCGGGGAACTCCCGACGGATCGTCAGGGCGGCGTCCAGCCCCTCGGTCTCGTACGACGGGGGCATCCGAATGTCGACGATCGCGACATCGGGCTCCTCTTCGCGGACACGGTCGAGTAGCTCCGCCGCGTCTCCCGCCTGCCCGATGACCGAGAAGCCGGATCGCTCGAGCAGACTGGCGAGCCCCTCGCGCAGGAGGATGTCGTCATCCGCAAGTGTTATGCGGACGCCCCGTTCCGCCATCAGCCTTCACCCACCGTACAGTGATGAGTTAGAGACTAACTCATTCCGACCGGTTTCTGCTGGTCATGAGGATGTGCCGTGAAAGCATGGGCGTCACGCTCCGTGAAAACGGGCACTGGTGCGCGACGAGGCCTGGGCCGCCGCATGATCGCGGCGAGCGGGATCCTGGCCTGTCTGATGGTGGGCACCTTCATCCTCCTCTACGGCGCGATCGCCGGTCTGCGCGACTCCGAGCGCCTCACGGACGGCTCCCAGGCGGTCCTCGCCTCGGTGAACCAGCTCGAACGCCTCATCGTCGACCTGGAGACCGGGCAGCGCGGTTACGTCATCACCGGGAACAACGTCTTCCTCGACCCCTGGAAGGCCGCGCGCGCCGCCTATCCCGGTGAGAAGCGAACCTTCCAGCGGCTCGCCGACCGGGCCGGCTCGGGCCAGGGCCCGCGCGCGGCCAAGATCGTGCGCGACGCCGACTCCTACGTGAACGACTACTCGGTGCCGCTGGTGGCCAGGGCGCGGCAGAACCCGGGCGCCAAGCAGCCCGACCAGGTCACCACGGAGGGCAAGCAGCGGGTCGACGCGCTGCGCGCGCAGTTCGACGAGTTCGTCGCCGTCCAGCGCGGGCTCGCCTCCGCCGAGCAGAAACGGGCCCTGAGCGCCTCGCGGGAGGCGACGATCACCGCTGCGGCGGCCGCCGCCGGCTCCCTGATCCTGATCTTCCTTTTCACGGCCTACCTGACCCGCGCGATCGTACGGCCCGTGCGCCGCGCGGCCCTGATGGCCGGCGGGCTGGCGGGCGGCGACCTGACCGTACGCATGCCCGAGACGTCGCTCGCCGAGATCGGCACCCTGGAGCACGCCTTCAACACGATGGCGGGCTCCCTCCAGGTCAGCCACGACCGGCTGCGGAAGGTCGCGGCCGACCAGGCGGCCCTGCGGCGCGTGGCGACCCTGGTGGCGCGCGCGGTCTCGCCTCAGGAGGTCTTCGAGGCGGTCGCCGGCGAGCTGGGCCGCATCCTGGGCGCGGACTTCATCGTGATCAACCGCTTCGAGACCAACCGCATGGAGACCGTGGTCGGGTCCTGGAAGCGTGTCGGGCACCCCGAGGCCGTGCCGCCGGTCGGCTCGCACTGGTCGCTGGAGGGCAGGAGCCTGGAGTCGAAGGTGCTGCGGACCGAGCTTCCGGCGCGTACGGCCGACTACGAGCACGCCACCAGCGGCATCGGCGTGTGGGCGCGCACGCGCGGCATCAAGTCGGGCATCGGCAGCCCCGTCGTGGTCGAGGGGCGCCTCTGGGGCGTGATCATCGCCTTCTCGGCGGGTAAGGAGACGCAGCCGGTGGGCACCGAGGAGCGGATGCTGGAGTTCACCGAGCTGGTCGGCACCGCGCTCGCCAACGCCGAGAGCCGCGCCAAGCTCACCGCGGCCCGCGCACGTCTCGTGGCGGCCTCCGACGAGACACGCCGCCGCATCGAGCGCGACCTGCACGACGGTGCGCAGCAGCGCCTCGTCTCGCTGGGGCTGGAGCTGCGCGCGGCCGAGGCGGCCGTCCCGGAGGGGCAGGAGCTGCTGAAGGAGCAGTTGTCCGCGACCGTACGCGGCCTCACGGGGGTCCTTGAGGACCTGCAGGAGATCTCGCGAGGCCTGCACCCGGCCATCCTGTCGAGGGCCGGCCTCGAACCCGCCCTGAAGGCCCTGGCGCGCCGCGCGGGGGCGCCGGTCGAGCTCAGCCTGCACATCCCGCGCCTGGACGAGCGCCTAGAGGTCGCCATCTACTACATCGTCTCCGAGGCCGTGACGAACGCCATCAAGCACGCGCAGGCGTCCACGGTCTGGATCGAGCTGCGGATGGACGGCACCGGCGTGCGCCTGTCGGTCCGCGACGACGGTGTCGGAGGGGCCGACGTCGGCGGTGGATCCGGTCTCATCGGGCTGAAGGACCGCGTCGAGGCCCTCAGCGGCACGCTCGACGTCCAGAGCCCTTCCGGTGAGGGGACCACCATCCTGGTTCACATTCCCATCTGGGCGGGCTGACCTCCGTTTCGTCCGGCCGGCGCTTCCGGCCCTATCCGTTTGACCCTTGACGGCGGACCCATATGGGCGTAAACAAATGGAAACCAAAGCGAAACGGCGGTGAAGCAACACGATGTGCGCCGACGACACCGGGCGGAGCGGTTCATGATCGTCACCCTGACGCTCAACCCGAGCCTCGACCGGACCATCGAGGTCGACCGTCTCACCCGAGGGACGATGACCCGCGCGACCTCCGCCCGCCTGGACCCCGGCGGCAAGGGCGTGAACGTCTCACGCGCCCTGCTCGCCAACAAGGTCGCGTCGGTCGCGGTGGTCACCGTGGGCGGCGCCGACGGCGACCAGCTCGTACGCCTGCTGGAGGCCGACGGGATCCCGTTCCACGCGGTCGCGGTGTCCGGGCGTACGAGGTCCAACGTGACGATCGCCGAGCCCGACGGCGTGGTGACCAAGCTCAACGAGCCCGGCGAACCGCTGACCAGGCAGGAGCTGGACGCCGCCGCCGACGCGGTCCTCGCCGAGACCGAGACGGCGAGCTGGGTCGTGACCTGCGGGAGCCTCCCGCCGGGTGCGCCCGTCGAGATCTACGCGCGGATGTGCGAGTACTTCGCCGCGGCCGGTGTGCGCGTCGCCGTCGACGCCAGCGGCCCCGCGCTGCTCGCCGCCGTCAAGGCGCGCCCCGCACTGATCAAACCGAACCGGGACGAGCTCGCCGAGGCGGTCGGCCGTCCGGTCGACAGCATCGGCGACGCGATCGAGGCGGCGCGTGAGCTGCGCGACCGCGGCGCCCAGAGCGTGCTCGCGAGCCTCGGCGCCGACGGCGCCGTGCTCGTCGACGACGACGGAGTGATCATCGGTGACGCTCCGATCGCCGAGCCGCGCAGCACCGTCGGCGCCGGCGACTCCCTTCTCGCCGGCTTCCTCGCGGCTGGGGCGCGAGGCCGGTCGGCGCTGGCCGAAGGGCTGGCCTGGGGGGCGGCGGCCGTCTCCCTGCCCGCGAGCCGGATGCCGCGTCCGGAGGACATCCGGCGGGACATCGTCCGAATCAACGCGCGGCCGGACCTGGACCGGTCGCTGATCGCATGACCCGATACGCAGAAAACCGAACCCCCCAAGGAGGCCCTCATGGCCACTGCGTACACACCGAAGATCACCGGTAGTGGTCCCAAGGCCCATATCCAGCGAATAGGCGGCTACCTGGCCGGGATGGTGATGCCCAACATCGGGGCCTTCATCGCCTGGGGGCTCATCACCGCGCTGTTCATCCCGACGGGCTGGCTGCCGAACAAGCAGTTCGGCGCCCTCGTCGACCCGACGATCAACATCCTGCTGCCGGTGCTGATCGGCTACACCGGCGGGCGGATGGTGCACGGCCAGCGCGGCGCGGTCGTCGGCGCGGTCGCCACGATCGGCGTCGTCGTCGGCGCGGGGATCCCGATGTTCCTCGGCGCGATGGTCCTCGGACCGGCGACGGCGTACGTGCTCAAGCGCGTCGACGAGTTCACCCAGGAGCGGACCGGCGCCGGGTTCGAGATGCTGGTGGACAACTTCACCGCCGGGATCATCGGCGCCGCGGCGGCGGTGTTCGGAGCGTGGGCGGTCAAGCCGATCGTCGCGCACGTCACCGACGCCGCCGGCAACGGCGTCGAATGGCTGATCCACCACCACCTGCTGCCGCTCGCCTCGGTCCTCATCGAGCCCGCGAAGGTGCTGTTCCTGAACAACGCCGTCAACCACGGCGTGCTCGGCCCGCTGGGCGTGGCCCAGGCGGTCCACCACGGCAAGTCGATCCTGTTCATGCTGGAGTCGAACCCCGGCCCCGGCCTGGGCGTGCTGCTCGCCTACCTGCTGTTCGGCCCGAAGCGCCTGCGCCCGAGCGTGCCCGCCGCGATCGTCATCCAGTTCCTCGGCGGCATCCACGAGATCTACTTCCCCTACGTCCTGATGAAGCCGCGCCTCATCCTCGCCTCGATCGCCGGCGGCGCCGCGGGTATCGGCACGTTCATGATCACCGGTGCGGGCCTGGTCGCGACCCCGTCGCCCGGCAGCGTCTTCGCCTACGCCGCCGAGACCCCCAAGGGCAGCTACTTCGGGAACTTCGCCGGAATCGTCGTCGCCGCCGCGGTGTCCTTCGCCGTCGGCTCGGTGCTGCTCGGCTTCGGCAAGCTGGCCGAGGACGATGAGGACGAGCCGGAGACCGCCCCCACCGGCGAGACCACCGCTGAGACCGCTGAGGACGGCCCGGCCGAACCCGCGCCGGCGCCGCAGAACGCACCCCAGGAGGCGTGAACGCCATGAACGGTAAAGACGTCCGCAAACTGATCGTCGCCTGCGACGCGGGCATGGGCAGCAGCGTCATGCTGGCGAGCCAGCTCCGCAAGCAGCTCAAGAAGTCCGACGTCACGGTCGAGCACACGCCCGTGAACTCCATCCCGGCCGACGCCGACGTCGTGGTCTGCCACGAGGGCCTGGCCGCGCGCGCCAAGGCCGGGGCGCACGGCAAGCCGATCGTGACGTTCCAGGTCTTCCTCGGCGACCCGGCGGTGACCAAGCTCGTGGCAGCGATCAAGAACGGTGGCGAGGTCGGTGCCTGAGCTGCTCGACCGCGCGGCCGTACGCCTCGACGCGAAGGCCACTGACCGGGACGACGCCGTCCGCCAGGCCGGGACGGCGCTGGTCGAGGCCGGAGCCGTCGACGCCTCCTACGTCGCCACGATGCTCGAACGCGAGCGTTCGGTGTCCACGTTCGTCGGTGAGGGCGTCGCCATCCCGCATGGCACCCTCGCGGGTAAGGACGCCGTGCACCATGACGCCGTGTCGTTCGTCCGCTTTCCGGGCGGGGTCGACTGGAACGGCGAGAACGTCGTCCTGTGCATCGGCATCGCGGCGAGAGGGGACGGCCACGTACGTCTCCTGAGCGAGCTCGCGCAGATCCTGCTCGATCCCGAGCGCGCGCGTGCCTTGCGTGAGACGGACGACATCGATGAGGTGGTACGGCTGTTGCAGCCGGCCGGAGAGGAAGAAGCAGAGTGAAGGTCGCCCGTTTCCACTCGCCCGGAGACATCCGCATCGAGGACGCCCCCGAGCCCGTACCCGGCCCCGGAGACGTCAAGATCCGGGTCCGCAACTGCTCCACCTGCGGCACCGACGTCAAGATCTCCAAGTTCGGCCACCACCACATCAGGCCGCCCCGCGTCATGGGGCACGAGATCGCCGGTGAGGTCGCCGAGGTCGGCGCCGGCGTGACGGGCTGGCGGCCGGGCGACCGCGTGCAGGTCATCGCGGCGATCCCGTGCGGCACCTGCGAGGAGTGCCGCCGCGGCCGGATGACCGTCTGCCCGAACCAGGAGTCGATGGGCTACCACTACGACGGCGGCTTCGCCGAGTACACGGTGGTCCCGGCCAAGGTGCTCGCCGTCGACGGCCTGAACCGCATCCCCGACGGGCTCGGCTTCGACGAGGCCTCGGTCGCCGAGCCGCTCGCCTGCGTGCTCAACGGTCAGGAGCTCGCCCGCGTCGGCGACGGCGACGACGTCGTCATCATCGGCGCCGGTCCGATCGGCTGCCTGCACGTACGCCTGGCGCGCTCGCGCGGCGCCGCGCGCGTCTTCCTCGCCGACCTGAACACCGACCGCCTCGCCATGTCCGCCGAGCGGGTGGCGCCCGACGCCGCGCTGCACGGCTCCGACCTGGTCGACCAGGTGCTGAAGCTGACCGACGGCCGCGGCGCCGACGTCGTGATCACCGCGGCCGCCTCCGGCGCCGCACAGGAGCAGGCCCTGCAGATGGCGGCGCGCCAGGGCCGCGTCAGTTTCTTCGGCGGGCTCCCCAAGGACAACCCCATCATCGCCTGCGACTCGAACCTCGTGCACTACCGCGAGCTGACGATCGTCGGCGCCAACGGGTCCAGCCCCTCGCACAACGCGCGCGCCCTCGACCTCATCGCGTCGGGCGCCGTGCCGGTCGCCGACCTGATCACCGAGCGTCTCCCGCTGTCCCGTGTCCTGGAGGGCATCGACATCGTTGCGCGCGGTACCGCGATCAAAGTCACCATCGAACCCTGAGGAGGACCCAGCCATGCCCGAGCGAACCGTGACGATCGCCTCTCGCACCGGCCTGCACGCACGGCCCGCCGCGATCTTCGTCAAGGCCGCCGCGGACCAGCCGGTGGCGGTGCGGATCAGAGTGGGTGACGGTAAGCCGGTGGCGGCGGCCAGCATGCTCGCCGTCCTCTCGCTCGGCGCCGGGCACGGCACCGAGGTGACGCTCGACGCGGAGGGGCCCGAGGCCGACGCCGCGCTGGACGCGCTCGTCACCCTGCTCTCCCGCGACCTGGACGCCGAGGAAGCCGCCGATGCCTGAGTCGCTGCGGGGCATCGGGGTCAGCCCCGGCCTGGCGGCGGGCCTCATCGCGCGGATGGGCCCGCCGCCGTCCCTGCCGGCGCCACGGCAGGTCGCCGACGCGGACAAGGAGGTCGCCGTCGCGGTCAGCGCGCTGGAGACCGTCGAGTCCGGGCTGCGCGAGCGTGCCGGCGCCGCCACGGGCGAGGCCGGCGACATCCTTGAGGCCCTGGCGATGATCGCCGCCGACCCGACGCTGCGGGACGACACCGAGTCGCGCATCCGTTCCGGCACGGACGCCCCGCACGCGCTGCGCGAGAGCTTCGACGGGCACCGCGAGGCCCTGTCCGCCCTGGGCGGCTACCTCGCCGAGCGCGCCGCCGACCTGGACGACCTCGCCAACCGCGCGGTCGCCGCCGCGCTCGGCCTGCCGATGCCCGGAGTGCCCGCTCCCGGGCACCCGTTCATCCTGGTCGCGGGCGATCTGGCGCCCGCCGACACGGCGTCGCTCGACCCTGCCAGCGTGCTCGCGCTGGTGACGGAGCGGGGCGGCCCGACCAGCCACACCGCGATCCTGGCGCGCTCCCTGGGCCTGCCCGCCGTGGTGGGCTGCCCGGGGGTGCTGGAGGCCGCCGACGGTGCCGCCGCGACGGTCGACGGCACGACCGGCGTGGTCGTCGTCGGCGTCGATGAGAACGAGCTCGCGGGCATGCGCGCGCGAGCCGAGGCCGAGCGCGGCAGGCTCCAGGAGGGGAGCGGGCCCGGGCTTACCTCCGACGGGCACGCGGTCGACCTCATGCTGAACATCGGCTCCGCCGCCGACCTCGACGGCGTCGACCTGGCCGACGTCGCGGGCGTCGGCCTGTTCCGCACCGAGTTCCTCTTCCTCGACCGGCACGACGCGCCGGACCTGGACGAGCAGGCCGCCGCGTACGCCGAGGCGTTCCGGCGCTTCGAACGCGGCACGATCGTGGTGCGCACCCTCGACGCCGGCGCGGACAAACCACTGCCGTTCCTCGGGCTCGACGAGGAGCCGAACCCCGCGCTCGGCGTGCGCGGCCTGCGGGTCGCGCGCGACCGCCCGGAGATCCTCGACACCCAGCTGGAGGCCATCGCGCGCGCCGCCGCCGAGACGTCCGCCGACGTGTGGGTGATGGCGCCGATGGTCTCGACCGCGCCGGAGGCGGCCGGGTTCGCCGAGCGTGTCCGCGCCTTCGGCCTGCCCACGGCCGGTGTGATGATCGAGGTGCCCGCGGCGGCGCTGCGCGCCGGACGGATTCTCGACGCCGTCGACTTCCTCAGCATCGGCACCAACGACCTGAGCCAGTACACGCTCGCCGCCGACCGCCAGACCGGCGGCCTCGCGGACCTGCTCGACCCGTGGCAGCCCGCGCTGCTGGACCTGATCGCGAGCTGTGCCAAGGCCGGCGCGGCGAGCGGCAAGTCCGTCGGGATCTGCGGCGAGGCGGCCTCCGACCCGCTGCTCGCGCCGGTGCTGGCCGGGCTCGGCATCACCAAGCTGTCCATGAGCCCGCGCGGGCTGCCGGCCGTACGCGCGAGCCTCGCCACGCACACCCTCGCCGACTGCGAGCGCCTCGCCGAGGCGGCTCTCGGCGCCGACGACGCGGCCGGTGCGCGCGCAGCGGTGATCGAGGCAGGCGCCTAGGGAGAGCGCAATAACATTCGCGAATGGTCAACATCCTTGTGGTGGAGGACGACGCGGATGTGCGCGGAGCCCTCGTACACGACCTGTCCGAGCGCCGTCACAGCGTGCGGAGCGTCGGCGCCGCCTGGGACGCCCTGCGCGAGATCTCCTCCGACCCGCCGGACGCCGTGCTCCTCGACCTCGGCCTGCCCGACCTCGACGGCTTCGAACTGCTCAAGATGCTGCGCGGCGTGTCCGACGTCGCCGTCGTCGTGGTGACCGCCCGCGACGACGAGCAGGAGATCGTGCGCCTCCTCAACGCCGGCGCCGACGACTACCTCGTCAAGCCGTTCACCATCGACCAGCTCGACGCACGGCTCGGCGCGGTCCTGCGGCGGGCGCGCGGCGGCGCCGAGGCCACGACGCTCGTCGTCGGCGGCCTGCGGATCGACGTCATCCGCCGCGAGGTGACCCTGGACTCCCGCAACGTCGACCTGGCCCGGCGGGAGTTCGACCTGCTGGCGTTCCTGGCGGCACGCCCCGGCGAGGTCGTCACGCGCGCCGAGCTGCGTACCGAGGTGTGGCAGCAGCCGTACGGCGACGACCAGACCATCGACGTGCACCTGTCGTGGCTGCGGCGCAAGCTCGGCGAGACCGCCGCCGAGCCGAGATACCTGCACACCGTACGGGGGGTCGGCTTCCGGCTGGAGGCCCCGGTATGAGGAGGACCCTCGCCCTGATCTCCCTGGCCGTCACGTCGATGGTCGCGGTGGCCTTCCTCATCCCGTCCGCGCTGGTCGTACGCGCCTCGGCGGTCGACCGGGCGACCCTGCGCGCGCAGCGCAGGGCGAGCGTGGTGGCCCCGTCCGTGGCCGGGTCGGGGCAGCGCTCGGCGGTCGAACGCGCGGTCGCCGACGCGAACGCCTCCGGCCCCGACCGCGTCGGCGTGACGCTGCCCGACGGTGAGCGGGTCGGCCCGCCGCCCGTGGCCGCCGCCGCGGACCTGGATCGCGTACGTGACCGGGCACGCGCGAGCGAGGTCACGACGACCGAGGGCCGCGCCGTCCTGCAGCCGGTGCCGTCGCCGTTCGGCGGGATGGCCGTCGTCGAGGTCGACGTACGGTCCGGGCTGGTGCCGCCGGGCGCGCTCACCGCCTGGAGCGTCATGGTGGCGGTCGCGGTCTGCCTCGTGCTGCTCTCGATGCTGGCCGCCGACCGGTTCGGCACCCGTGTGGTCGGCTCGACGCGCCGCCTGGCCCGCGCGGCCGGCGCGCTCGGCGCGGGCGACATCGGGTTCCGCATCGCCCCGGAGGGGCCACCGGAGCTGCGCGAGGCCGCGCGGGCGTTCAACGCCATGGCGGACCAGATCGCCCAGCGGCTCGCGACCGAGCGCCAGCTCGCCGCCGACCTGTCCCACCGCCTGCGTACGCCGCTGACCGCCCTGCGCCTGCACCTGGACCGGCTCGGCCGCGGCCCGGAGATGGACGACACCCGCCTGGCCATGACACGGCTGGAGCAGGAGATCAACACGGTGATCAAGACGGCACAGCGCCCGAGCGGCGACGCCGCGGCGAGCTGCGACGCGGCCGAGGTCGTACGTGACCGGGCGGCGTTCTGGTCGGTGCTGGCCGAGGACCAGAACCGCGAGTGGGACCTCGCGGTCGGCGCCGAGCCCGCGCGGGTCCCGGTCAGCCGGAGCGAGCTGGCCGCCGCGGTCGACGCCCTGATCGGCAACGTCTTCCACCACACGCCGGAGGGCACGGCGTTCGGCGTGAGGCTCCAGGCCGGCGCCGGCAGCGTCGGCGTCGTCATCTCCGACGCCGGTCACGGGATCGAGGACCCCGACCGGATGCGGGAGCGCGGGCGTACCGGCGGCGGCGACTCGACCGGCCTCGGGCTCGACATCGCGCGGCGCCTCGCCGAGTCGACCGGGGAGAGCTACGCCTGGGCCGCTCGGCGACGGGCGGCACCGAGGCCGCCATCTGGATGCGTACGACCGCGGGCCCTCAGTAGGCGGTCTTGAGGACGTCCACCTTGGCGGCGGCGACGCAGCCGTCCGGCAGGACGGGGAAGGCGATGTTGCCGTCGGGGTCGCGGTTGCTGTTGCGCAGGGTGGCCTGGCACGCGCGGTCGACGGTCGCGGCGATGATGGTGAACACGTGCCCGATGTCACGGGTGCCCGCGCCGATCGGCTTGACGAGATAGCTCCAGCGCCCGTCGTCGCCCAGGACCGGGCCGTTGTCGCTCAGGTAGTACTGGCCGTTGAAGGCGAGGACGAAGATACGCAGCCCGGCCCCGCCGAGTTTGCCGGAGCGTCCCTGGAGCTGGACGCCCAGACGGCCGTTGACCTGGGCGTGGTCGATCGGATCGCTGATCTCGACGGCGCGGTACGGCAGCGGGCCGGTGTGGTGCGGGCTCGGCTTGGGCGTCGTCATGGGGGAGGGCGCCAGGGTGGTCACCGGCGGCCCGGCCGCGCGTACGGCGGGGGCGCTCCTCTTCGCGTCGGCGTCCGAGGCGTAGATCGCCCGGATCCCGGCGTCACACGCGACGACCGCGGCGGCCGTGCTGATCAGCCAGATGATCGCGTACTTGGGTTTCTGCCCGAACAGTCTCGGTGAGGCGGTCATACACGTACGACCTCCGGTCCCGCGGCGGCGAGGTCGGCCGCCAGTCCGCTGTCGAGGCCCGTGTCGGTGATGAGCACGCTGATGTCCGACAGCGATGCGAACTTGGCGAGGTAGTCGGTACCGACCTTGGTGTGGTCGACGAGCAGCACGCTGCGCTGGGCTGCGCTGATCATCGACTCCTTCATCGCGGCCTCGGCCGGGTCGGGCGTCGTGAGGCCGACCTCGGCGGAGCACCCGTTGGTGGCCATGAACGCCACGTCGACGCGCAGGCGCGCGAGCGGCCGCATCGCCCAGTCGTCGACGGTCGCGAGGGTACGCCCGCGCACCCGGCCGCCGAGCATGACGACGTGCAGGTTGGCGCGCGTGGCCAGCACCGTTGCCAGCGGCGGCGAGTTGACGATCACCGTGAGCTCGCGGTCGCCCGGCAGGACCTGGACGAGCCGCCCGGTCGTCGACCCGGCGTCGATGATGATCGATCCGTCGGCGGGCAGCTCGGCGAGCGCGGCCTTGGCGATGCGTTCCTTCTCGGCGGTCATCACCGCGTCGCGCGCGGCGAGCGCGGGCTCGAACCCGAGGCGCTCGACCGGGATCGCGCCGCCGTGCACGCGGCGCAGCGTGCCCGCGCGCTCCAGGACGGTCAGGTCGCGGCGGATGGTCTCCATGGTCACGCCGAAGTCCTCCGCGAGGGTCACCACGTCGACCCGGCCCGCGTCACGCGTGCGCCGAAGAATCTCCTGTTGTCGCTCTTCGGCGTACATGTTGGATGACCACCGTTTCGAAGTTGTTTCAGCTTTGCTTATCGCCATCTGTATCCACAGTCAAGCAGTCAGCCGTCGGCAGGGGGTGTTGACATGACATGTCGGTAACGTTACCGTCAACCCAACTATAAGGAAGGTTTCTTAATAAATACCTGCCTTATGGCCAACTGGGGGCCTGACCTCGTACTTCGTCACAGCGAAGGAACGCGACATGCCGCAACGCACCTCCCTGCCGGGTGCGACCGCCGGGACCACCGCCGTCAGGCGCGCCCGTCCCGCCGCGGATGCGTGCGTGCCCTGCCCCGCCCGCCAGCGGGGCGCCGAGGTCGACGATTCCCCCCGCTCCACCCGCCAGTGGAGCAGCCCTGGTCCCCGCCCCGCCCGCCAGCGAGGCCACGCTCCAGGGGTTCGCCCGCACGGGACGTGCGGTCCCCGCCGTGACACGAGCGCCCGGCTCCGCCCCGGCACGCCCGGTCACCGCACCGCGTACGCGCGGTTCCCCCGCAGGGAACGGGGTCCACCGGGTCGCGACGCCGCCTCCGCCCCAAGGCCATGCGTCCACCCGACGACCCCAGAAAGCCCGAGCCGCTCATGACCATGATCGCCAGTCGCGCCGGCCGAAGGCCCGCCCGGCTCATCGCCGTCTCCTCAGCATTCGCCATCCTCATCGCCGCGTTCGTCACCGGTGGCGCCTCGCCCGCGCGGGCCGCCGGAGAGCCGGTCAACATCTGGCTCACCACGACGAGCGACTCCGGTGGCCGGACCGTCACCCGTGGTCTGGAGCAGCAGACGCCGATCAACTTCGGCACCGGTGGCAGCGGAAGCCAGACCGTCACCGTCGACGAGAACACCAAGTACCAGCAGTTCACCGGCGCCGGCGCGTCCTTCACCGACACCGCCGCCTGGCTGATGAACAGCAGCGGAGCGCTCAGCTCCTCGACGCGTACGCAGGTCATGCAGAAGCTGTTCGACCCGTCGAGCGGCATCGGCCTGGACTTCCTGCGCAACCCGATGGGCGCCTCCGACCTGGCCCGCAACAGCTACTCCTTCGACGACATGCCGTCGGGCCAGACCGACCCGAACCTCAACAACTTCTCCATCGCGCACGACAACGCCGACGTGCTGCCGCTGACGAAGCAGGCCCGCCAGCTCAACCCGGCGCTGAAGGTGATGGCCACGCCGTGGAGCGCCCCGGCGTGGATGAAGGACAACGGCGACTTCAACCAGCCCGGCTGGCTCCAGTCGCAGTACTACGCGGCGTACGCCCAGTACTTCGTGAAGTACATCCAGGCGTACCAGGCCCAGGGCGTACCGATCGACTTCGTGTCGGCGCAGAACGAGCCGACCTGCTGCGGCGGCTACCCGTCCATGAGCTGGAACGGCTCAGGCCTGGACTACTTCACCAAGACCAACCTCCTGCCGGCCTTCCACGCGGCCGGGCTGTCCACCAAGGTGCTGGCCCTCGACTGGAACTGGGACACCTACGGCAGCTACGGCGCGCCGCAGGTCGACGACACCGCGATCCGCAACGACCCGAACTTCGGCGGCATGGCCTGGCACGGCTACGGCGGCGACGTGGGCGAGCAGACCACGGTGCACAACCAGTACCCCTCGCTCGACGCCTACGACACCGAGCACTCCGGCGGCACCTGGGTGAGCAACCAGCAGCAGGAGGACATGCACAACATCATCGACTACACCCGCAACTGGGGTAAGAGCGTCGTGAAGTGGTCGCTCGCCGTGGACCAGAACATGGGCCCGCACAACGGCGGCTGCGGTACGTGCACCGGGCTCATCACCGTGCACAACGGCGACTCGCGCAGCGGCCAGGTCGACTACACGGTCGAGTACTACGACATGGGCCACCTCACGAAGTTCGTGAAGCCCGGCGCGTACCGGATCGACTCGTCCGCCAACTCCGCGGTGCCGAACGTCGCCTGGCGCAACCCGGACGGCTCGAAGGCCCTCGTCGCCTACAACGACAGTGGCTCGACGCAGTCGCTCAAGGTCAACTGGGGCGGCGAGTCGTTCGTCTACTCCCTCCCGGCCAAGACCACCGCCACCTTCACCTGGAGCGGAACCCAGGGCAGCGGCGGCGGCGGATCCGGCTCGACCGGGCAGATCAGCGGCTACGGCGGCAAGTGCGCCGACGTGACCGGCGGCAGCAGCGCGAACGGCACGCCCGTACAGCTCTGGGACTGCACCGGCGGCACCGCCCAGAAGTGGACCGTCGGCACCGACGGGACCATCCGCGCGCTCGGCAAGTGCCTGGACCTGGCCTCGGCCGGCACCGCCAACGGCACGCAGGCCCAGCTCTATGACTGCAACGGCACCGGCGCCCAGCAGTGGGCGAAGGGCGCGTCGAACTCGCTGCGGAACCCGGCGTCCGGCAGATGCCTGGACGCCACCGGTCCCAGCTCAGCCAACGGCACCCGGTTGCAGATCTGGGACTGCACCGGTGCCGCCAACCAGCAGTGGACGCTTCCGGGCGCCTGATCCCAGCGGTTTCACCGTCGCACCCGGCCGGGCCTTCCCCGGCCGGGAAACACTCCCCGCCAGGAGGACGGCAATGTTCCGTCACAAGAACCCATCCGCACCACGATCTCGGCTGAGGAGGCTCGCCGCGGCGGGCGTCCCGCTGCTGGCGGCGGGCCTCGTGCTCGGCACCGGCCAGGCCGCGCACGCCGCCGTCAACCCGGGCCCGGGCTTCCCGGCCCACTACGCCGCCCCGTACGTCGAGACGTGGGGCTCCACCTCGGCGATGGCCAACGCCCAGTCGGCCACCGGGCTGAAGTACTACACGCTCGCGTTCGTCATCTCCGGCAGCGGCTGCAACGCCACCTGGAACGGCGACACCTCGATCGACAACGCGGGTTGGGAGACCGCGATCAACAACCTGCGCGCCTCCGGGGGTGATGTCATCGCGTCGTTCGGTGGCGCGAGCGGCACCGAACTCGGCCGGGCGTGCACGTCGGTCTCCTCGCTCCAGGCCCAGTACAAGAGGGTCATCGACACGCTGAACCTGACGCGGATCGACCTGGACATCGAGGGCGACACGCTCAACGACACGTCCGCCAACGACCGGCGCAACCAGGCGCTTGCCGCGCTCCAGCAGCAGTACGCGTCGGCGGGCAAGCACCTGTACGTCGACTACACGCTGCCGGTCGACCCCTCGGGCCTGCTCTCGAACTCGCTGAGCTTGCTCAACAACGCGAAGAGCCGCGGGCTCGACGTCAACCTCGTCAACATCATGACGATGGACTACGGCGCGTCGATGGACATGGGCCAGGCCGCGGTCAACGCCGCGACCGCGCTGCACGGCCAGCTCGGTCAGATCTGGACGAGCAAGTCCTCCGACCAGCTCTGGGCGATGGAGGGCAACACTCCGATGATCGGGGTGAACGACTCCACCAACGAGATCTTCACCACCGGAAACGCCTCCACGCTGGAGAGCTTCGCCGCGAGCCACGGCATCCAGGAGCTCGCCTTCTGGGCGCTCGGCCGCGACAAGGCGTGCCCGACCAACGGGCAACTGTCCGACTCGTGCAGCGGTACGCCGCAGAGCGCGTACCAGTTCTCCCGTACGTTCAACGCCCTCACCGGCGGTGGCGGCGGGGGCGGTGGAGGCGGCGGCGCCATCACCGGGTACGGCGGCAAGTGCGTCGACGTGGCCTCGGGCGGCACCGCCAACGGCACGGCGATCCAGCTCTGGGACTGCAACGGCAGCAACGCGCAGCAGTGGACCGTCGGCTCCGACCAGTCGATCCAGGCGCTGGGCAAGTGTCTGGACCTCACCTCGGCCGGCACGGCCAACGGCACCCAGGCGCAGCTCTGGGACTGCAACGGCACCGGCGCGCAGAAGTGGCAGGCCGGCTCCGGAAGCACCCTGGTGAACCCGGCGTCCGGCCGGTGCCTCGACGCGACCGGTCCCAGCTCGGCCAACGGCACGCGGCTGCAGATCTGGGACTGCGCCGGCAGCGCCAACCAGCAGTGGCACCTGCCGAGCTGAGAGGGGCTGAGCACATGTTCTCGCGAAACCGCATCGGCCTGCTGTTGCTGGCCACCGCCCTCGTCACCGGTACGGGCGGCGCCGCCACGGCGGTCCCCCAGGTGAAGCCCCACACGGTCGCCCCGGCGGCCGCGTCCTTCACCGACGACTTCGACGGAGCCTCCGGCGCGGGCGTCGACCAGAGCAAGTGGCACTTCGAGACCGGCGACAACGTCAACAACCACGAGCGTGAGTGGTACACCAGCGGCACGCACAACGCCGCCCTCGACGGCCAGGGCCACCTGGTGATCACCGCGCGCAAGGACAACCCCGGCAACTACCAGTGCTGGTACGGCACGTGCCAGTACACCTCGGCGCGGCTGTCGACCTCGGCGACCTTCACCCAGGCGTACGGCCACTACGAGGCCAGGATGAAGATCCCGCGCGGTCAGGGCATGTGGCCGGCGTTCTGGATGCTCGGCAACGACATCGGCAGCGTCGGATGGCCGAACAGCGGCGAGGTCGACATCATGGAGAACGTCGGCTTCGAGCCCGGAGCGGTGCACGGCACCATCCACGGCCCGGGGTACTCCGGGAGCGCCGGCATCGGGGCCGGCTACTCCCTGCCGGGCGGCCAGGCCTTCGCCGACGACTTCCACACGTTCGCCGTCGACTGGGCGCCGAACTCCATCACCTGGTCGGTGGACGGCCACGCGTACGAGACCCGGACCCCCGCCGACCTGGGCGGGAACCGCTGGGTGTTCGACCATCCGTTCTACATCATCATGAACCTCGCGGTCGGCGGCTACTGGCCCGGCGACCCCGACGGCAGCACCCCCTTCCCCGGACAGCTCGTCGTGGACTACGTGCACGTCACGACCAGCGGCGGCGGAGGCGGCACCGGAGGCCAGATCACCGGGTACGGCGGCAAGTGCGCCGACGCGGCGTCGGGCAGCAGCGCCAACGGCACGGCGGTCCAGCTCTGGGACTGCAACGGCAGCGCGGCACAGCAGTGGACGGTCGGCTCCGACCAGACCATCCGCGCGCTGGGCAAGTGCATGGACCTCACCTCGGCCGGCACGGCCAACGGCACACAGGTCCAGCTCTGGGACTGCAACGGCACCGGTGCGCAGAAATGGCAGGCCTCGGGAGGCGCGCTGGTGAACCCGGCGTCCGGACGGTGCCTGGACGCGACCGGCCCGAGCTCGGCCAACGGAACCCGGCTGCAGATATGGGACTGCAGCGGCACCGCCAACCAGAAATGGAGTTTGCCCGGCTGACCCTTTCCGAAATCCGAATCCCCCCGCAGTTCTGAAAGAGGAGGCGAAAACCATGCCCATCGCTCCCCGCAAGCGCACCGGCCTGGTCATCCTGGCCACCGCGCTGATCACCGGCATGGGCGGCACCGCACACGCGGTCGCCCCGCAGGCCACCACGTCGGCCCACAAGGTCACACCGGCCGCCGCGACGTTCACGGACGACTTCGACGGCCCCGCCGGCGCCGGAGTCGACCAGAGCAAGTGGCACTTCGAGACCGGCGACAACGTCAACAACCATGAGCGTGAGTGGTACACCGACGGCACCAACAACGCCGCGCTCGACGGCCAGGGCCACCTGGTCATCACCGCCAAGAGGGAGAACCCGGGCAACTACCAGTGCTGGTACGGCACGTGCGAGTACACCTCGGCGCGGCTGTCCACACCGGCGACGTTCACCCAGACGTACGGTCACATGGAGGCGCGGATGAAGCTCCCGCGCGGACAGGGCATGTGGCCGGCGTTCTGGATGCTCGGGAACGACATCGGCAGCAACGGATGGCCGAACTGCGGTGAGGTCGACATCATGGAGAACGTCGGGTTCGAGCCGGGCTCCGTGCACGGCACGATCCACGGTCCCGGCTACTCCGGTGCCAACGGCATCGGTGCGGGTTACACCCTGCCGGGCGGCGCGGCGTTCGCCGACGACTTCCACACCTTCGCGGTCGACTGGGCGCCGAACTCGATCTCGTGGTCGGTGGACGGCAACGTGTACGAGACCCGGACCCCGGCCGACCTGGGCGGGAACCGCTGGGTCTTCGACCACCCGTTCTACATGCTGCTCAACCTCGCGGTCGGTGGTGACTGGCCGGGCGACCCGGACGGCGGCACCTCCTTCCCGCAGCAGCTCGTCGTGGACTACGTGCACGTGACGTCCTGACGCGGTGATGCGGCGGGCCGGTCCCCTTCCCATAGGGGGCCGGCCCGTTCGCATGCGTGCCGTCGTCACTCGGCGGGTATGCAGATGTTCGGACGGTTACGCCCGGGCTTGACGCCCCCATCGGAAAGGTGCGAGGCATGAAGGCCGCGCGGGCGTACCCGATCACCGAGCACACGACGGACCTGCGCGTCGAGTACGTCGCAGAGCCGGTTCCGTCGGCCGGTGAGGTGCTCGTGCAGGTCACCGCCGCGGGGGTGACCCCGCTGGACCATGTCGTGGCGACGGGTTCCATCCCGACGGCCGGCCCGCTGCCGCTGACCCTGGGCAACGAGGGCGCCGGGATCGTCGCCGCCGACCCGGAGGGCCGCTGGCGGCCGGGGGCGCGGGTGATGTTCTTCGCCGGTCCGGGCGGCGTCACCGCGGACGGGACGATGGCCGAGTTCGCCGTGGTCCCGGCGCGGAACCTGGCCGAGATCCCGATGAACGTCTCCGACGAGGTGGCCGCGGCCGTGCCCATCGCGTACCTGACCGGGATGCTCGCCCTGCAGACCGGCGGCTTCGCCCCCGGCGCGCGCGTCTTCTCGCCCGGAATCGGGGGAAGTGTCGGCAATGCGACGTGCCAGCTCGCCCGCGCCCTGGGCGCGGCGGCGGTGGCGAGCAGCGCCGGCAGCACCGCCAAGGCGGAGGCCGTACGCGAGGCGCCGTGGGCGCACGGCATCGAGGTCGTCGACCTGGAGAAGGACGGCATCCCCGACGGCCTCAGCGACGCCTTCGCCGACGGGATCGACGTGGCCGTCGACGGCGTCGGCGGCACCTTGACCGCCCAGATCGCCGAGGCCCTGGCGACGGGCGGCCGGATCGTCCTGGTCGGCTACTCCGGCGGCCGCGTGGCGCCCCTGCCGATCGTGGAGGTGATCCGCCGCCGCGCCGTCCTGCACGGCTTCTCGCTCGCGGCGATGACCGCCGTGCGGTCCCGCATCGCCTGGGCCACCATCATCGACCTGCTCGTGACGTCGCGCATCAGCCCGGTCATCGACTCGATCTACCCGCTCGACGCCGCGGCCGAGGCCCTGCGCCACCTGATCGAGGACCGTCCGGTGGGAAAGGTCGTCATCACCGACCTGTCGCGTACGCGCTGAGAGAAAGGTCGGGCCGGTGAACACGCGGGGTGCTCACCGGCCCTCGCCTGGCGGGGCGCTTTTCGGTCCTACTGGCCGTTCAGATGATTGTTGCCAATCTTGTGGGGCTCATCGTGCTTGATCCGAAGGTAGTTTTCGGCGCGATGAGCCGCAATCATTCGGGGTCGCATTAAAAACTGTTAAGCGGCGCCTAAGGTGCCCCTAACGAAAATGCGAAAGGCCCCGGAGCTTTGCTCCGGGGCCTTTAAGCGCAGGTCAGCCAGGAATGGCGGCGAGGCGCGCCTTCACGTCCTTGGCCGTCGGGTTGGTGACCGCGGTGCCGTCGGGGAAGACGACGACGGGTACGGTCTGGTTTCCGCCGTTGACGTTCTCGACGAACGCCGCGGCCTCGGGGTCGCGTTCGATGTCGATCTCGACCATGTCGATGCCCTCGCGGGCCAGCTGGCTCTTCAGCCGCCGGCAGAACCCGCACCACGTGGTGGTGTACATCGTCAGCTCACCCGTCGTGGGCGTGGCCATGACTCTCCCCGGTTCGGTCCGATGCGATCAACAGAGGTCAACAGAGCCGGGTCCCGTCTCATTCCCGATGGACGGGCGAGGAATGCGGCGAGTGTCCGGGCGGCCTGAGAGGATGAGCGGTCGGTGGAAGGAGGGGCGATGGAGGCGGATGAGGTTCTCGCCGGGCTCGATCCCGAGCAGCGCGCGGTGGCCGAGGCAACGCGCGGACCGGTGTGCGTCCTGGCCGGCGCGGGCACGGGCAAGACCCGTGCGATCACCCACCGCATCGCGTACGCGGTGCTCAGCGGTGTCGTCGCCCCGCAGCGCGTGCTGGCGGTGACGTTCACGACGCGCGCGGCCGGCGAGCTGCGCGGCCGCCTGCGCGGGCTCGGCGCGCCCGGTGTCCAGGCGAAGACGTTCCACGCGGCCGCGTACAAACAGCTGCACTACTTCTGGCCCAAGGTCATCGGGGGAGAGCCGCCGCGGCTGGTCGAGTCCAAGCTCGCGCTCGTCGCCGAGGCCGCACGCGTCTGCCGTCTGTCCTGCGGCCGTACGGAGCTGCGCGACGCCGCCGCCGAGGTCGAGTGGGCCAAGGTCACCCAGACCCGTCCGGACGAATACGCCGTCTCGGCGGTCAAGGCGGGCCGTACGCCGCCCGTGGACGCCGCCGACATGGGGCGCCTCTACGAGACGTACGAGCGGATCCGACGCGACCGCAACCTCCTCGACTTCGAGGGCATGCTGGAGCTGACCGCGGCGATCTTCACCGAGCACCAGGAGGTCGCGAACACCTTCCGCGACCAATATCGCTACTTCGTCGTCGACGAATACCAGGACGTCAACCCCCTGCAGAAGCTCCTGCTCGACACCTGGCTCGGCAAGCGCGACGACCTGTGCGTCGTCGGCGACCCGAACCAGACCATCTACTCCTTCACCGGCGCCAGCCCGACCTACCTCCTCAACTTCACCAAGGAGCACCCGGACGCGACCGTGGTGAAGCTCGTCCGCGACTACCGCTCGACGCCGCAGGTGGTCGGCCTGGCCAACGGCGTGCTGGAGCAGGCGAAGGGCGAGACGCGCGGGCACCGCCTGGAGCTGATCGCCCAGCGCGGCAACGGCCCCGCCCCCTCCTTCCACGAGTACGACGACGAGGTCGCCGAGGCCGAGGGCGTCGCACGCCGCATCCGCGAGCTGGTCGACGAGGGCGTGCCGGCGCGCGAGATCGCGGTCCTGTTCCGCATCAACGCCCAGTCCGAGCCGTACGAGCAGGCCTTCGCCGACGCCGGCCTCCCGTACGTCCTGAAGGGCGCCGAGCGGTTCTTCGAGCGCGCCGAGGTGCGCCAGGCCGTGGTCCTGATGCGCGGCGCCGCACGGTCGATCAACGAGGGCGAGCCGCTCGTACGCGCCGTGCGCAGCGTGCTGCTGAGCGCGGGCCTGACCGAGCAGGCGCCCGACGGCCGCGGCGCGGCGCGCGAGCGCTGGGAGTCGCTCGCCGCGCTCTCCCAGCTCGCCGAAGACGTCGCCGCCGACAACCCGAAGGCGGGCCTGCGCGACTTCGTCGCGGAGCTGGAGGAGCGTGCCGCCGCGCAGCACGCGCCGACGCTCGAAGGCGTCACGCTCGCGACCCTGCACACCGCCAAGGGCCTCGAATGGGACGCCGTCTTCCTCGCCGGCCTCGTCGAGGGCACCCTGCCGATCATCTACGCGGAGAAGAGCCCGGAGCAGATCGAGGAGGAGCGCAGGCTGCTCTACGTGGGAGTGACCCGCGCCCGCGAGTTCCTGACGCTCTCGTGGGCGCTGGCGCGCTCGCCGGGCGGCCGCAAGAGCCGCCGCCGGTCCCGTTTCCTCGACGGCGTGGCGCCGCGCAGTTCCGGGCCGCCGCGCATCGACCGCTCCAAGCGCCGCACCGCCGCCCTCGGGCCACAGCCGTGCCGCGTCTGCGAACGCCCGCTGACCGCCGCCGTCGAACGCAAGCTCGGCCGGTGCGAGACCTGCCCGGCCGACTTCGACGAGAAGCTCCTGGAGCGCATGCGCGACTGGCGCGCCGGCACCTCCAAGGAGCAGAAGGTCCCCGCGTACGTCGTGTTCACCGACGCCACGCTGCAGGCCATCGCCGAGCGCGCGCCGACGTCGGAGGCGGAGCTGGCCGCGATCCCGGGCGTCGGCGCCGTCAAGCTCGACCGATACGGCGGCGCCGTCCTCGCGCTGTGCAGAGGAGATGACCTGGTTGACTGATAGGGCACAAATAGGGCCGCCAGAGTAGGGACGCCACCATGAACGCCGCGTTGAAGGAGCTACTCGCGCTGCTCGACCTGGAGCAGATCGAGGTCAACATCTTCCGCGGGAGCAGCCCGGAAGAACACCGCCAGCGGGTCTTCGGCGGCCAGGTCGCCGGCCAGGCCCTCGTCGCCGCCGGCCGTACGGTCCCGACCGACCGCTTCGTCCACTCGCTGCACGCCTACTTCATCCGCCCCGGCGACCCGAGCGTCCCGATCGTCTACACGGTCGACCGCGTACGCGACGGCCGCTCCTTCACCACCCGCCGCGTCTCCGCGATCCAGCACGGCAAGGTCATCTTCACCCTGTCGGCCTCCTTCCAGGTGATGGAGGAGGGCATCACCCACCAGGCACGGATGCCGGACGTCCCGGCCCCCGAAACCCTGCCGACCTTCCGCGAACGCCTGGAAAAGATCTTCGGCGACAAGGCGGAGGGCTTCGACCGCAAACGCCCGGTAGACCTCCGCCACGTGACCCCACTGAGCTGGGAAGCCGCCCACGACTCGTCACTGACCGGCCCCCAGTCCCAGGTCTGGCTACGCGTGGACGGCGAACTCCCCGACGACCCGCTCCTCCACGTCTGCCTGATGACCTACGCCTCGGACATGACCCTCCTCGACACCGTCCTGCTGAACCAGGGCCTGACGTGGGGCGACACGGCCGGCGCGAGCCTCGACCACGCGATGTGGTTCCACCGCCCGTTCCGCGTGGACAACTGGCTCCTGCTCGCCCAGGACACCCCGAGCGCCTCCGGCGCCCGAGGCCTGGCCCGAGGCGAGGTCTTCACCCAGGACGGCGAACTCGTCGTCTCCGTCGTCCAGGAGGGCCTGATCCGCGTCACCGACGCCGGCCGCGAACGCCGGGAACGCGAACTCGGCAAGTCCTGATCAGGAGCCGAACCGCTTGAACCCCTGGTCCTCGATCATGCGGTCGAGGTGCCAGAACGTCCGGTCGATCCCGTTCTTGGGGAAGGCGATCGTGGAGCGCTCGACGCCCTGGGGGAGGAACTCACACCCTTCCTCGACCAGCATGAGCGCGCGGTCGAAGCCGTACCGGCCCTGGAAGAGGCCGATCTCGTGGACGACGTTCTGGCGGGCCATGAGATGGCCGTCGCCGGTGGCGTCCTCGGCCGTGAGCACGCAGAGGGCGAAGCTACAGCGCCCCAGGTAGTCGGTCAGTGCCTCGGTGACCGGACGGCTTCCCCACGCGTCGGACTCGAAGGAGTACACCGGCAGGCGGAAGCGTTCCTCGACGAACGCCTTCACGGCGAGCCAGGCAGGGCTGCGGCCGTGCGCGACGAACACCCCGCGGGGGAGGGCCGGGGTTCGCCGCGTGGCGTCCAGGGAGCCGATGAAGTCGCGAGTGACCTTGGCGAGCCGGGCATGGCCGTGGCTGCCGACGTAACGCAACTTGTGCCGGGCGAGCGTCATTCCGAGCAGGGAGCCGAGCTCGGTCTGCAGGCGTTCGCTGGTCAGAGCAGCTAAGAGCCCGGCGGCGAAGACGTCGCCGGCGCCCGTGGCGTCCTCGACCTCGTCGTCGGGGAGCACCTCCTGCGGATAGAACTCGTGGGCCACCTTGCCCGACTCCCGTCTCCAGGAGTGGACACCGTCGCGCTGCTTGACGATCAGCATTCCGCGGTCGCCGGAGATTCGATCGAGGAGGCGGCGTGCCACGTCGTCCTCGGACTCACCGGCCACCCGGTCGCCCAGTTCGAGGAACTCCCGGTGGTTGAGGAGCAGGTAGTCGGAAAGCTTCACGATCTCGGCGATCGGCGGGCCGGGATCCTGGCTCCAGACGTGGCCGGGATCGAAGCTGATGAGCGTGTCCGGGCTGACCCGTTTCACGGCCTTCAGCACCGCCAGCAGCCGCGTCGGGGTGCGGTCGTCGAGGAACGACGTCACGTGCAGCACGCGCGCGGAGGCCAGGTAGGCGACCAGGTCGTCGAGGGCGGTCTCGAAGTGGTCGGCCATGATCGCGTTCGCGCCGACGTGGGTCAGGAGGGTCCGCTCTCCGTCTTCGGTGAAGGAGAAGCACACGCCGCACAGATGGTCGTCGTCGCGGAAGACGTACCGGTGGTCGACGCCGAGCGCGTCGAGCTGCTGGACGCTGGACAGGCCGCGGCCGGGGACCCGCCCGGCGGCGCCGACGTACCCCAGCCGGAGGTCGAGCCGGAGCTGGGCGAGGGTGTGGATGGCGTTGAACGCCGACCCGCCCAGAGCGGTCTGCAACGACGACGCGGTGACCGCCTCCAGCGCGGCGTAGACCGTGCGTTCGTCGACGGACGTCTCGGTGCCCCATTCGGGCACAGGCTGGTCCGCGTCGAGCAGATCCATGATCCGGCTGCTCAGGCGCGCCGAGCGCGGCTCGTCGGGGAGATTCGAGGAACTGATGATGTAGTCGAGATTGAGGGCACCGATGCCGACCACATCGAGTGCGAACGTACGCGTCGCCCGAGTGGAGTCTTGTAGATCGAATTCATCGGACACCACGCTCACCTCCCTGCGTCAGTAGTCCTTCGCGCATGAGCATTCGCTCAAGCTCCAGGAAAGCACTTTCGATCCTTCCCGGCTGGAAGTCCAACCGCACGAGTCCGGCGATGTTCGAGAAGGACTCACAGCCTTCCTCTGCGAGTATCGCCACCCTGCCGAAGCCGTAACGTCCCTGGAAGATGCCAATCTTGTGAACAATGTTCTGATCGGGCCGCTGTGTTCCACTCGACATCGGACGGGACGCCGATAGGACACATATGGCGAAACTGCACCGATCCAGGCGCGTGTGCGTCAATGGGTCGTCGTCGGTCCCGATGATCTGCACCGGTAAATCGCAGTCCGTCTCGATGAATCGCCGCAGGCTCTCCCAGTGCGGGTTGCCGTCGTGGGCGACCAGCACGCCCGCCGCGCGTGTCCCGAGCGCGGACAGGGTCTCGGCCGACTGGAGGAAGCCCTGGTCGAGCGTCTGGAACACCGGCCTCCTCAGCGCCTGCCCGGCGCCTCTCTTCTTCTGCCGCGCGAGGCTGAGCCCGAGGAACGCGCCCAGTTCGGAGAGCAGCCTCCGGGACGTCAGCGAGGCGAGCACGGACGCGGAGAAGACGTCGCCCGCGCCGGTCGCGTCCTCCACGGTCTCCTGGCGGGGGCGTTCGAGCTGGAACTTCCGGGCGTGCACGCCGGCTCCCACGGTGCGGAAGACCTCCACGCAGTCGTACCGCTTGGTGACGAAGACGGTGCCGCCGTCGGCGCAACCGCGCAGCACCCGGGCCGCGACCACCTCGTCGGGCTCTCCCGGCGCGTAGTCGCCGAGCGCCTTGAACTCCCGGTAGTTGACGAAGAGGAGGTCCGCCAGCGCCAGGATGCCGTTGACGGCGTCACTCCGGTGGGTGGCCCAGTCGTAGCCGGGATCCAGGCTCATGATCAGTGTGGGCTTCAGCCGGCGCGCCTCGGTGAGGAGGTCGAGCATGTGTTCCGGTGTCCGCGCGTCAAGGAAGGAGGTGACGTGGACCAGCCGTGCCCCGGCCAGGTAGCGCGCGATCTCCCGGCCGTTCTCCCGTAGATGCTCCGCCATGGCGAAGTTGGCGCCGGGATGCGTCAGCATCACGCGCTCGGCGTCCTCCAGATACGACAGGCAGATGCCGCTCAGCTTGTCGGGCCGCCGGGCGACCCAGCGGCGGTCGATTCCCAGAAGATCCATTTGCCGTAAGAACGACAGGCCAGGTGTTTCGATCCGCCCGGCCACGCCCACGTATCCCAGCGGAACGCCGATTCTCATCTGCGCCAGTACGGACATCGTGATCCACGCGGAGCCGCCGAGTGAGGCGTCCAGAGAGGCGGCGCCCAGGCGGTCGATCGCTTTTGTGATGACCGATTCCTCGACCGGTCCCTCGCTGTTCCACTCGAACCGGGCGGTCGACTCCGTGATCTGGTCCGCGAGGCGTTCGGAAAGCCGGGACGCGCTGGCGATGTAATCAACGTTCAGGGCACCGAAGCCGACGATCTCCGGCGTGATACGCCTGTCCGGATTCGCCGCTTCGCCCGGTTGCATATGTCGATGATGTCGACCGGAATGGGCATGCGCAATCCCCGGAGAAATGTGGCCCGGGCACCGATCTCGCGATCGTCCGCTAGGGTGTCCGGTCGTGATTACCCGCGTAACCACGCGCAACGCGCGGTTCCAGCAGTGGGAAGCGCTGCTCACCAACCGTACGAAGCGTCACAGAGCCGGTGAGTTCCTCGTTCAAGGCGTCCGGCCCATCACCGTCGCCGTCAGCTACGGCTGGCCGCTCAAGGCCGTCCTGTACGCCTCAGGCCGCCGTCTGTCCGCCTGGGCGGACGATCTCCTGGGCGAGACGAGTGCCGAGCGGGTCGAGATGGCGCCCGAGTTGCTCGCCGAGCTCGCCGGCAAGGATGACGCCGAGGTCGTCGTCGTCGCGGCGCAGCGGCCTGATGATCTCGGACGGATCGGGCTCGACGGGCCGGTGATCGTGTTCGATCGGCCGACCGATCCCGGCAACATCGGGGCGATCGTGCGGTCCGCGGACGCCTTCGGGGCCGCCGGCGTGATCGTCACGGGGCATGCCGCCGATGTCTACGACCCCAAGGCCGTACGCGCCGGCACGGGTTCGATGTTCGCCGTTCCCGTCGTCCGCGCGAGCGGTCCCGAACCCGTCGTCGAGTGGGCCCGGATGAGGGACATCCGGATCATCGGCACCGACGAGACCGGAACCGACCTGGTCGGAGACCATGATCTCGCCGATCCGGCCCTCATCGTGATCGGGAACGAGACGCGGGGGATGAGTGCCGCGTGGCTCGCGGCCTGCGACGACGTGGTGCGCATCCCCATGGGGGGCGCGGCGAGTTCGCTCAACGCCGCGTCCGCCGCGACGGTCCTTCTTTACGAGTCCGCGAGACAGCGCGGAAAGAAATAAGAAATCGCAGGTAGAAAATACGTTGCCCTCATCCGGGGGGCGATCGTACGCTTCTCGCGAGCACATGAACGGCTCCGTCCGGAGCCCGAGACCAGGAAGGTGGTGGCAGTCCCGTGACGACAAAGCAGGCGATGACGATCTGGGCGGCCGACCACCCGCGTCCGGCCGTGCTGTCCCCGTGTGGAGCGCCCATGGCGCCCACCGGCGTGAGGATCACCGAGTCCCGCTACGAGTCCGTCGAATTCGGACGACTGCGTGGCGGTCTTGATCTTCGTGGGGAGCAGCACGCCCTCGCCACGTTCTCGGCTATCCAGATGAAGAATGCCCAGGTCAAGAGCGCTAGCAAGCGTGGAGCGCTGGGTCCGTACCCCTGGAGACCTCCGGAGTAACAGCTCCAATGAGGCCTCCAGGCCGCGGATCCCGACCCGGGAACCGCGGCCTTTTTGTTTGGCCGAAAACCGACAGAGCCAACGAGACCAAATCATGAGAGGGGTGGAGACCTTGGGCCTCGCGCTCACCGCGATCAGCGAGAACCTGGATCTTCCCTGCCGGACCGAGCCTGAGCTCTTCTTCGCCGAGTCGCCGCAGGACGTGGAGCTGGCCAAGGCGCTTTGCGCCGAGTGCCCGATCCGGCGCGCCTGCCTCGCGGGTGCCGTCGAGCGCCGCGAGCCCTGGGGTGTCTGGGGTGGAGAGCTGTTCATCCGTGGAGTCGTCGTGCCGCGGAAGCGGCCGCGTGGACGTCCCCGTAAGGACGCCACCGAGGTGGCGGCATGATTCGCCGTCCCGCCTTCCCCGCCCACATCGAAAAAGAGCAGCCGATGAGTTTGCTGAGCATAGAACTCTCACAGGAGCGAATACGCGAGGCCGAGCGTGACCTGGCCCGCCACCGCGACGTCGTCCAGGCCCGTGCCGTACGCCGGGCCAGGCGCGACGCCGAGGTGACGGCCGGTCGGCTCCGCCGAATGACCATGCGCTGACGCGCCTCCCGATAGCAGGGCCCCGGCCAGTGACGGCCGGGGCCCTGCCTGGGTTCAGGGCAAGATCGACCGCAAGGGATCGGCCAAGGCGCGGCGTTCCGCTTCCGCCGGGGCGGCCGATCGGTGATGCTTGGGTGAGACCTGACAGATGGGGGCACCGGATGGTCACCTGTACGTCCTGCGGAACGACCGCGGACTCACCGCTCGGCTGGACCACCGATGTGACCAGCCGCGGCACGCATCACCTCTGCGACCGCTGCAGCCGCGACAATCTCCGCTCGATCGAGGGCCGCCTGGACCCCGCCGACTGGTGACTTCCTAGGAGGCGATCTCCTCGGGGTCCTCGTCGTCGGCGAAGCCGGGTACCCAGCGCAGCGCCTCGCCGCGGAAGGGGCCTTCGGCCTCCAGCTGGCAGAGCACGCCGGTGCCGGCCGCCACCACGCGGTGGATCAGCACGTACGACGGCGGCAGGTTCAGCTGGCGTACGACGTTGGTGGGGCGCAGGTCGGTGACGCGGGCGGCCTCCTCGCGGAGCCATTCGCGGCTGAACTTGAACGTCTCCTCGATCAGCGGTTCGGCGACCGGGGCGATGAAGGCGTGCAGTGACTCGGGGTCGATCTCGACGCCCTCGCGGATGAAGTCCTCGTCGCGCAGTGCCTGCTCGACCTGTTCGACGTCGCCCATCGTGCCGATGCGCATCAGGATGCCGATCCGCCGGTGGAACCCGCCGGGCAGCCGGTCGACGGCGCCGAAGTCGATCACGCCGAGGCGGCCGTCGTCGAGCAGCCGGTAGTTGCCGGGGTGCGGGTCGGCGTGCAGCAGCCCGCAGCGGGCCGGCCCGGAGAACAGGAAGCGGCAGTACAGCAGCCCGGCGTGGTCGCGTTCCTCCTGCGTGCCGCCGGTGATGATCGCCGAGAGCGGTGTGCCTTCCATCCACTCGGTGACCAGGACGTTCCCCGACTGGGCGACGACCTCGGGGACGTAGATGTCCGGGTCGTCGGCGTACGCCTCGGCGAAGGTCCGCTGGGACTCCGCCTCGATCGTGTAGTCGAGCTCCTCGGCGACGCGCTCTTTCAGCTCGGCGAGGATCGACTTCATGTCGAGGCCGGGCATCAGGACGGCGAAGAGGCGTCCGAGCCGTGCGAGCTGGTTGAAGTCGCTGAGGAGCGCCTTCCCGGCACCGGGGTACTGGACCTTGACCGCGACGGTGCGCCCGTCGTGCCAGACGGCCTTGTGGACCTGGCCGATGGAGGCGGCGGCGGCCGGCTTGTCGTCGAACTCCGCGAAGCTCTCGCGCCAGTCCACTCCGAGCCCGGTCGCGAGGACCTGGTGGACGGTCCTGGCGGGCAGCGGCGGTGCGGCCTCCTGGAGCCGGGTGAGGGTCGCGCGGTACGGCCCGGCGATCTCCGGCGGCAGGGCCGCCTCGAAGATCGACAGCATCTGGCCGACCTTCATCGCTCCGCCCTTGAGCTCTCCGAGCACCTTGAAGAGCTGGTCGGCGGTGCGCTGCTGGATCTCCAACGCCACCATTTCGGCGGACTTGCCGAAGGTGCGTTTGCCGACGCCCAGGGCCGTACGCCCGGCGAAGCCGATGGGGAGGGAGGCGAGTTTGGCGGTACGCGTGACGGCGCGGCGGGGGAGGTCGTTCATGCCGTTACCCGCTCGCCCGGGAATGTGCTGTGCACGCTGGTCGCTCCGCTCACGATCCCATTCTCAGGGGGAGACGTCACTCGATCTATACCGATCTGTACCAGATGTCCACTGCTGGTACTTGCGAGCATAGATGACGTCCTCACGCAGGTAAGTGTGTGCTTTCTCACGCCACGCTAACCTCCCCGCCATGACCGATCAATTGCTCGTGGACCGCCGCGCCGGCGGCGTGGTCCTGCTCACTCTCAATGATCCCCAGCGGCGCAACGCGATGTCCGATCCGATGACGGACGCCTGGGGTGAGGCGATCGCCGATCTCCGGCGCGACTCCGAGGTGCGCTGTGTGGTGGTCACCGGCGCGGGCACCGCCTTCTCCTCCGGCGGCGACCTGATCGGTCTCAGCGAGCGGCGCGGGCTGGAGATCCCCGCGCTGCGCGACCACCTGCTGGACTTCTACCGTACGTGGCTGTCGATCCGGTCGCTCGAAGTCCCCACGATCGCCGCCGTCAACGGGTTCGCCGTCGGCGCCGGCCTGTGCCTCGCGCTGGCCTGCGACCTGCGGTACGCCGCCGACGACGCCAAGCTGATCGCGCCCTTCACCAAGCTCGGCATCCACCCCGGCATGGCCGCGACCTATCTCCTGCCCGAGGTCGCCGGCCTGCCGCTCGCGCGGGAGATGCTGTTCACCGGCCGTACGGTGACCGGCGTCCAGGCCGAGGCGCACGGTCTGGTCAACCGCGCCGTCCCGCGCGACGAGGTGCTCGACGAGGCCCTGCGGGTGGCCGGGGAGATCGCGGAGAAGGCCCCGATCGCGACGCGTCTGGCGAAGGCGGCGCTCAGTGACGGAGGTCACCCGAGTCTGGACGCCGCGCTCACCTGGGAGGTCCTGGCCCAGCCTGTGACGATGGTCACTCGCGACCTGCTGGAGGGGATCGCCGCCCAGCGGGAGAAGCGCGCGCCGAGGTTCACCGGCGCCTGACGCCGGGCGGAAAGCCCCCGTGTGCCGGGCCGTTCCCGCCCCTTCCCGGTCGAGCGCCGGCCCGGCCGACGCGGGGACCTCCGCTGCGGCAGACGGTACGAGCGCGGGCCGGAGAGCGTCAACGAACCCTTGTGGACAACGTTGGGGACCCCTTGGGGACGGCACGGGGTGTCGCTGTGGACAGAGTGCGAACAAGCATGTGGACAGACCTGGGGATGAATCAATTGGACCGTTTCTACCTGCATCGATGCGGTCCACCCCCTGTGGAGAAAACAAACTTTTAGATACGGTGCTACGGTGCCCCCCACAGGCGAGATAGAGGTCCGGCGCTCCTCGCGCCGCCGCCGTACGGTCACCGCCCGCCGTGACGGCGATAAAACGGTCGTGATGGTTCCGGCCGGACTCAGCGATGCCGAAGAGCAAGAGTGGATCTCCACCGTGCTCGAGCGCCTCGCCGAGCGAGAGCGTCGTAGGCATCCGAGCGACGACGCGCTCTTCGAGCGCGCCCGCCAGTTGTCCACCCGCTACCTCGACGGCCGTGTCACCCCCGAGAGTGTCCGCTGGGTCGGTAACCAGCACACCCGCTGGGGATCCTGCACGCCCGACGACGGCACCATCCGCCTCTCGACGCAGCTGCGCGGCATGCCGGCGTGGGTCGTCGACTACGTCCTCCTCCACGAGCTGGCCCACCTTCTCGTGCCGGGCCACGGCCCGACGTTCTGGAAGCTCGTCAACCGCTACTCCAAGACCGAACGCGCCCGCGGCTACCTCGAGGGCGTCGCGGCGACCGCCCGGCTTCCCCTCACCGACGGGGAGCCCGTCAGTTGACGTCCAGGTTCGCCGCGGTGCTGGCGGGTGAGGCCGCCGTACCGGCGCTTCCGGGCGCCGATCCCGCGGAATTGCGCCTCGCCCTGCTGGAGGACACCTACGAGGTCGTCGCGGGGCTGGAGTTCGTCACGGCGGTCCTCGCCCTGACCGGCCCCGACCCGGATGCCGAGGCCGTCACCTGGCCGGGCACGCCCATCGTCCACACGACCGGGCTCATGCCGCTGCTCGGCGCGCTCCACGAGATGGGCGCCGAGCAGGCCGTGGTCGTCGCCGGCGACGCCCCCGACCTGCCACCCCTGCTGATCGGCAAGCTCTTCCGCGCCCTCGGGAGCGGCGAGGTCGCGATCTGCCCGGCACGCGACGGTGGCCTGGTCGCGCTCGCCGCCCACCTGCCCGTGCCGGACTGGGTGGCGGGTGTGGATCTCGACACCCCGGACGCCCCGAGCCGGCTCCGCGGCGCGGCCGGGCGGCCCGGCGCCGTACGCTCCGGGCCGGGATGGCACCGCGTGCGGACCCCCGGCGACCTCTCGCGTCTCGACATGGGCCTGGAGGGCTGGGACAACACCCGTAACCTCCTCCATGAACGGACTCCATGAGGATCACCGACGCCAAGGTCATCGTCACCTGCCCTGACCGTAACTTCGTGACCCTGAAGATCATCACCGACGAGGGCGTGACGGGTGTCGGCGACGCCACGCTCAACGGCCGCGAGCTGGCCGTCGCGTCCTACCTCCAGGACCACGTCTGCCGGCTGCTCATCGGCCGCGACCCGAGCCGTATCGAGGACATCTGGCAGTTCCTCTACAAGGGCGCGTACTGGCGGCGCGGCCCGGTCACGATGACCGCGATCGCCGCCGTCGACACCGCCCTTTGGGACATCAAGGGCAAGGTCGCCGGGATGCCCGTCTACCAGCTCATCGGCGGACGTTCCCGCGAGGGCGTCACGGCGTACGGGCACGCCAACGGCGCGACGATCCCGGCGGTGCTCGACGAGGTCGGCCACTTCCTCGACCGCGGCTACAGCGCCGTACGCGTGCAGGTCGGCCTGCCGGGACAGGACATCACCTACGGCGTCGACGGAGGGCCCGCCACCTCCGATGTCCGGCCCGACGAGGAGACCTGGTCGACCGCGAAGTACCTCCACTTCATCCCCGACCTGTTCAAGGCGGTGCGCGAGCGCTACGGCTACGACTTCCACCTCCTGCACGACGTCCACCACCGGCTCAAGCCGATCGAGGCGGCGCGGCTCGGCAAGGCGCTCGAGCCGTACTCCCTGTTCTGGCTGGAGGACCCGATCTCCGAAGAGCTGCAGGAGGGCTTCCGCCTGATCCGGCAGCACACGACGACGCCGATCGCGGTCGGCGAGGTCTACAACTCCATCTGGGACTGCCACCGGCTCATCACCGAGCAGCTGATCGACTACATCCGGATGGACGTCGTCCACGGCGGCGGCATCACGCACCTGCGCCGGGTGTTCGACCTCGCCGCGCTCTACAACGTGCGCACCGGCTCGCACGGCGCGACCGACCTGTCGCCGGTCTGCCTGGCCGCGGCCCTGCACGTGGACATCTCGGTGCCCAACTTCGGCATCCAGGAGTACGTCCCGCACACGGGCAACACCGACGTCGTCTTCCCGCACACGTACCGGTTCGAGGACGGCATGCTCCACCCCTCGGAGGAGCCCGGCCTCGGCGTCGACATCGACGAGGAGGCCGCCGCGGAGTTCCCCTACCGGCCGGCGTACCTCCCGGTGAACCGCCTGGAGGACGGGACCATCCATGACTGGTGACCGGCTGTCGCTCGCGACCCGCCCGAGGCAGGTGCCGTCGTCGGCCGGCGTCGTGCACCTCGGAATCGGCGCGTTCCACCGCGCCCACCAGGCCGTCTACACCGAAGACGCCGGCGACGGCTGGGGCATCTGCGGGATCACGCAGCGCAGCGCCGCGGTGGCCGAACGCCTCGCCCCGCAGGACGGCCTGTACGGCCTGCTCGTCCGCGGACTGGAAGGCACCGACGCGCGGATCATCGGTTCGGTCCGTGAGGTGCTGACCGGCGACGCGACGGTGTCCCGCGTCGCCGACCCGGCCGTACGCGTCGTCTCCCTGACCGTGACCGAGAAGGGCTACCGGCACGACCCCGCGACCGGCCGGCTGCGGCTCGACGAGGAGACACGCCTCGACCTCGCCGGGCGCCCGCCGCGTACGGTGATCGGCCGCCTGGCCGCCGGCCTGGCCCGCCGCGACGCCCCGGTGACCGTCCTGTGCTGCGACAACCTGACCTCCAACGGCGCGACCGTACGCGGCCTGGTCGAGGACTACTGCGACCGGGCCGGCATCCGCCTCACCTGCGACGTCACCTTCCCGTCCACGATGGTCGACCGGATCGTCCCGGCCACCACCGCGGCCGACCTGGACGAGGCCGAACGCCTCCTGGGCGTACGCGACGAGGGCGCCGTCGTGACCGAGCCGTTCACCCAGTGGGTGATCGAGGACTCCTTCGCCGCCGGCCGCCCGTCCTGGGAGACCGCGGGCGCGATCCTCACGGGCGACGTCGCGCCGTACGAGACGATGAAACTGCGCCTGCTGAACGGCTCACACTCGATGCTGGCGTACCTGGGCGCGAGGCACGAGTTCATCTCCGAGGCGGTCGCCGAACTCGGCGACGTCGTACGCCGCTACATGGACGAGGACGCCGGCCCGACCCTGTCCGTACCGGACGGCTTCGACGTGGAGGCGTACAAGACGTCCCTGCTGGACCGCTTCGCCAACCCGGCCCTGCGCCACCGTACGGCCCAGGTCGCGATGGACGGCTCCCAGAAACTCCCACCCCGCCAGCTCGCCGTCATCCGCGACCGCCTGGCCGCGGGCGCCGAGCCCCGCTGGGCGGCCCTGGGCGTCGCGGCGTGGATGCGTTACGTGGTCACCACCCGCGACCTGGACGACCCGATGGCCGGCACGCTGCGAGATGCGGTCGCGGGCGCGAACTCCCCAGCGGAGATCGTCGACGCGCTGCTCGGCGTCACCGGTGTCTTCGGCCCCGACCTGCGCGAGTCCTCCGTCCTCCGCGACCTGCTCACCGAGCACCTGGCCGCGCTGTCGTCCTGACGGTCACTTCGCCGTCAGGACTCCGGAGAAGGTGAGCTTGCCGTTCTGGTCGTGGTAGGCGATGGCGGCCCGCGGGGCGTGCTTGAGGGTGAGTTCGAAGTCACCGACGTCACAATTGTCGTGTTCCTTCGAGAACTCGGTGCTGACCGTCAGTTTGCCCGCCTTGTACGAGACGGGGACCGCTGTCCCGGTGCACTGGCCGTCGAGGTAGGTGACATCGCCGTTGCGCTTACCGGCGTGCAGGGTGATCTCGACGCCCCACCGGGACTTGTCTCCGCTCTTCCGGGCCACCGTTCCCTTCCACGTGCCGGCGAGCGAATCCGGTACCGAGGCGGAGGGCTCAGGGCCGGATGCCGAGAGATTCTTGATCACATCGATGGCGAACGGCACGACGAAGATCGCTACAGCGATGACCAGGCATCCGACGGGGTGCCGAAACCCGTGGTCGCGCAGGCGCATCGGGGCGCCGGGCGGCCGCGCGGGCGGGACGTGCGGCGGTGGCGACCACGCGGGAGCCGGGCGCGGAGGGACGTAGCCGGGAGCGGGAGCGGGTGCGGGCTTCGGCGGGGCAGCGCCCGCCTGGGCGGTGTCCCACGGGTCGTCGATGATCTCGTAGTCCGCGGGCTCTTCGACGTCGTCGGCGCACCGGAACGCGTCGTACGCGGACCGGTGGTCGTCCAGGATGTCCCGCGCGGCGTTGAGCAGCCGGATGTGTTCCTCGGCCTGCGCCTTCTCCGCCTGAGCCGTGAACAGGTCGGGATGGTGAGATCTCGCCAGCGCCCGGTAGGCGAGCCGGATGTCCTGCCGGGACGCGTCCGGCTCGACGCCGAGCAGTTCGTACGCGTCGTGGCCACCGAGCGCGTTGAAGTTCTCCGGCACCGCTACTTCCCGATCCGGCGTGCGACCGAGGCCCGATAGCAGGTCAACGACCAGTGAGCTGTCGCGGACGTGTGCCCCGCCGGGATCGTCTTCGTGCCCGTGGCGACGGTCACGTCCTTCGGTCCCGCCAGATAGAACATGAACATGTTGAAGTGGTTCTCGAATCCCTCGTAGTGCCAGCCGCAGCGCACGATCTGCTGCCCTGCCGCGAACGGCACCTGAAGGAGTTCCTGCACCCGAGGGGGAAGGTTCCCGAGCACGCCTTGCGCGACCGTGCTCAATCCGAGGGCGGGCCCGCCCGGCGCTCCCGGACCGGACGCCGTGAAGGCGTCCTGGGGCCGGGGCCGGTACTCCACCGGTACGTGCCGCAGGGACGAGGGGGCGAACTCGAACGCGGATATCGCGTAGACCGGACGATGGTCGGTGTTGATCCTCGGCTTGGCGATGCTGAGCCCGCGGGCGCCGAAGACGACGGCGTGCGAGCGGCCGTCCGGGCTGGACGGGTCCCGCTCGGCGTACCAGTCGATGGTGTCGCCGGCCAGCTCGCCCATCCGCTGCCGGGTGCGTTCGCCGATCGTCTCCCAGCACTGCCGGCGCAGTTTCGCGCCGTCGTCGAGGCCCATCTCACCCGCCTGGTGGACGGGAGCCACCCCGGCCTGCCGCGGAGCTAACCCTCCGGAGCGTTTCTCCGGCGGCTGATGACCGGACGGGACGATCGGAAACGATGGACTCACTGCGGCGACCTCCGGGCCTGTCTGTCGACCTATTCGCGTCATTATCGCGAGATGGGCGGCTTCACCGCGCTGACTCGGGTGGCCCTGTCCAGGCTCGGCCGTACGCGGCCCTATTGAAAGGCCTTCGGGGCCGACCTAGGCTCGGGACGTGATCCTGGACCGCTTCCGCGTCACCGGTCAGACCGCGATCGTCACCGGTGCCGGGCGGGGGATCGGGGCCGCGAGCGCGGTCGCCCTCGCCGAGGCCGGCGCCGACGTCGTCATCTCCGCCCGCAGCGAGGACCAGCTCCAGGCGATCGCGCGGCGCGTCGAGTCCGTCGGACGGCGCGCCGTCGTCGTCCCCGCCGATCTGAACGACCTGGACGCCGCCGCGGGCCTGGCCCGTACGGCGGTCGACGCGTTCGGCCGCCTCGACATCGTCGTCAACAACGTCGGCGGCGCCTACCCGAACGCCTTCCTCGACACGAGCGATGAGTTCCTCGCCGAGGCGTTCCACTTCAACGTCGGGATCGCGCACGCGCTGAACCGCGCGGCCGTGCCGCACATGACCGCGAGCGGCGGGTCGATCGTCAACATCACCTCCGTCATGGGCCGTGTCTCCGGCCGCGGCTTCCTCGCGTACGGCACGGCCAAGGCCGCCCTCGCCCACTACACGAGGCTGGCGGCGCGCGACCTGGCACCGCGCATCCGCGTGAACGCCATCGCGTCCGGCTCGGTCGCCACCTCCGCGCTGGAGATCGTCACCACCAGCGACGAGCTGCGGAGCCAAATGGAGGAGAACACCCCGCTGCGCCGCATCGGCGACCCCGACGACATCGCCGCCACCGTCCTGTACCTCGCCTCGCCCGCCGGAGCGTTCGTCACCGGCCGGGTCCTGGAGGTGGACGGCGGCACCGACCAGCCCAACCTGGACCTGGGGCTGCCGGACCTTTAGAAGGAGACCGGATGACGTATCGCGTGGTGCTGTGGGGCACCGGGAACGTGGGCCGCAACGCCCTGATCGGCATCAACGCCCGCCCGGACCTCGACCTCGTCGGCGTGTGGGTCTCCAACCCGGACAAGGTCGGCGTCGACGCCGGCGAGCTGGCAGGCTTGGAAAGGCTCGGCGTGTTCGCCACGAACGACGCCGACGCCGTCCTGGCCCTGCGCCCCGACTGCGTCGTCTACACCTCGATGGCCGACGTACGCCTGGCCGAGGCGATGGAGGATCTACAAAAGATCCTGCGCGCGGGCGCGAACGTCGTCTCCAGCAGCCCCGTCTTCCTGCAGTTCCCGGACGAGGCCATGGGCGCCCCCATCACCCAGGCTGCGCTGGACGGCGGCGTCTCGATCTGGGTGAACGGCATCGACCCCGGCTTCGCCAACGACTGGCTCCCACTGGCCGTCACCGGCATCAGCGAACGCATCACCGAGGTCCGCTGCATGGAGATCCTGAACTACGCGACGTACGCCCAGGGAACGGTCCTGTTCGACATCATGGGCTTCGGCGGCGAGATGGACGACCCCCCGTTCCTGCTGCAACCGGGCGTACTTTCATTGGCCTGGGGCAGCGTCGTACGCCAGCTCGCCGCAGGCCTGGATGTGGAGCTGGACGCGGTAGAGGAGTGGCACGAACGCCTCCCGGCACCGGAAACCTTCAAGGTAACGGCCGGAACCGTGCGGAAGGGCACCGCCGCCGCCCTGCATTTCGAGGTGAGGGGAATGTCCGCCGGCCGCCCAGTGATCGTCCTAGAACACGTCACCCGCCTACGGGACGACCTGGCCCCCGACTGGCCCCAGCCGACCGGCCGAGGCTGCTACCGAGTCAAGGTGAGCGGCGAACCGAACTACACCCTCGACCTGCGACTGGAGGGCACGGACGGCGACCACAACACCGGCGGCCTGAAAGCCACCGCCATGCGCCTGGTCAACGCCGTCCCCACCGTGGTCGAAGCCCGCCCAGGCCTCCTGACCGCCCTCGACCTCCCCCTGATCACCGGCCGCGGCCTCCTGCGCTGACCCTCACGCCTTACGGCCGACGCCTCCGTAGCCGCTCGTCGTGCCGGCGTCCTCGGGAGCGTCGCGCCACTCCTGCGGGGACATCACTGAGATCAGTGCGCGCAGGGCCGGGTGGTCCAGGACCTGCCGGGGCGAGCGCAGGTCGGCGTCGATGAGCGCGATGCCGTTCTGGGGCGGCAGGGTACGGGCGTGGGCGTGTACGAGCGGGTCGTTGTCCACGTACGCCACGCGGACGTCCGGGGCGACGGAGCGTGCGACCTCGTGGACGGCTCCGGACGTCGGCAGGCCGGCGCCCAGGTCGATGAACTGCCGGATTCCGGCCGCCGTCAGGTACCGCACCGCGCGGGCGAGGAAAGCGCGGTGCGCCCGCGCGATGACGCCCACTTCCGGCGAAGTGCGCAGTAGCTGCTCGGCCGCCTCGCGGTCGGCGGCGAAGTTGTTCTCGCCGCCCAGGAGGTAGTCGTAGACGCGGGCCGGCGTCGCCCGGTCGGTACGCGGGCCGTCGTCGGGCAACAGCTTCTCCTAGAAGGAGTCGGCGAAGAGCCGGCCGGACGCCGACACCAGGCCGCGAAGAGCGTCGTCGCTCCGGTCCGGAAGCGACGAGAGTGGGAACCACCGCAGATCATCCGATTCGGAGCTGATCTGCTCCCGTGCGCCCTCCGGCGCCACGGCCGCGTACTGCACGTCCAGGTGGTACGACCCGCCGTGGCACCAGACGCGGTGCCGGTCGATGCGTACGGGCCCGGGCAGCAGCCGCAGGCCGGAGATGCCCGACTCTTCCGTCGCCTCGCGCAGCGCCGCCGAGGACAGCGAACCGTCGTCCGGCTCGCAGTGGCCGCCGAGCTGGAGCCACATCCCCGCCTTCGGGTGCAGCGTCAGCAGCACCCGCGAGCCCGAGGAGTCCAGTACGGCCACGCTCGCGGTCAGGTGCCCCGCGACGCACGAGCGCCACATCCCGTCCTCGTGCGACGCCAGGTGCGCGAGGAACTCCGTCCGCGCCGCGGCCTGCTGCGCGGACGGCGGCTCCCACGCGGACAGCACCTGTACGGCGTCCGCGTGCAAGGGCGGACTCACTCCTTGCTGTCCGGTCCGTCGGAGTCTGGTTCGTCGGTGAAGTGGGACATGTCGATGTCGTCGGACTTGCCCTCGACGAACGCCGCCGGGTCGCCGAGGTCGTCGGCGGTCGGCATCAGGTCGGGGTGGGCCCAGACGGCGTCGCGCCCGTCGGTGCCGCGCGCCTCGCCGAGCCGAACCCACAGGGACGCGGCCTCGCGCAGGCGGCGCGGCCGCAGCTCCAGGCCGACGAGCGTCGCGAACGTACGCTCGGCGGGGCCGCCGGTCGCGCGCCGGCGGCGTACGGCCTCGGCCAGCTTGACGGCGGACGGCAGGCGCTGGCCGGCGGCGGCGTTGACGACCGTGTCGACCCAGCCTTCGACCAGCGCGAGCGCGGTCTCCAGGCGTGCCAGCGCGGCCTTCTGCTGCGGCGTCTCCTCGGGCGTGAGGGACAGCTCGCCGCCCAGGGCCTGCTGGAGCGCCTCCGGGTCGTTGAGGTCCATGCCCGAGACGGCCTCTTCGATCTTGGACAGGTCGACGGTGATGCCGCTGGCGTAGTCCTCGACCGCGCGCAGCAGGTGCGAGCGCAGCCACGGCACGTGCTCGAACAGCCGCTGGTGGGCGGCCTCGCGCAGCGCCAGGTAGACGCGTACCTCGTCCTCGGCGATCTCCAGCCCTTCGCCGAACGCCTTGATGCCCGCGGGCAGCAGCGCGCCGACACCGGCCGGGGCCAGCGGAAGGCCGACGTCGGTCGAGCCGACGACCTCCAGCGCGAGCGCGCCGAGGGCCTGCCCGGCCTGGCCGCCGACCATGGCTCCGCCCATCTGGCGGATCATGCCGACGATGGGGCCGGCCATCGCCTGCATCTCCTCGGGCATGGCCGAGCCCATCGACTCGACCATGCGGGCCGCCATCGGGTCGCAGACCTTCGACCACACCGGAAGGGTGTTCTCGATCCACTCGGACCGGCTCCACGCCTGGGGCGTACGGATTCCCGCGGGCAGCGTGGTGGTCTCGTCCAGCCACAGGTCGGCGAGCCGCAGGGACTCGACGATCGCACGGCGCTGGGCGTCGAGGACGGACGGGTCGCCCTGCTCGGCGATGTGGTGGCGGGCGATGTCCTTGGCGAGATCCCAGTTCAGCGGGCCGCCGCCGGAGGACTGGTTGGACAACATGTCGGCGAACTGGTGCAACATGGCAGCGAAATCCTGCATGTTGCCGCCGCCGAACGGATCCTGTTTACCGGGCTCGTTCTCGTCGCCGGGCTCACCCGGGCGGCCGAACCCGAAGGGGATGTCGCTCACAGGCTCTACCTCGGGCAGGATGAATAGGTCACAACCTTCACGTTAGCCGGTCGCAGCCCGGGGGCGTGCGATGGGAGGCTTGCTCGACTTGAGTACACGACAGGTTCGCCCACGGCGTAGTACGGGCCCGGTCGTCGCCGTCACGGGGGCGGCCGAGGGGATCGGGCGCGCTCTCGTCGCGCGGCTCGCGGGCTCAGACGAGATCAAGAAGGTCGTCGCGCTCGACGACCACCGCGGCGATGTGCCCGGAGTCACGTGGCGCGTGGTCGACATCCGTGATCCACAGCTCACCCAGCGCATCTCCGACGTCGACGTGATCGTCCACCTCGACATCGACAACTCTCCCGAGACCGACCACCGGGAGCGCCGCGCGTACAACGTACGCGGCGCCCAGACGGTGATCACCGCCGCGGCGGCCGTGCGCGTACGCCACGTGGTCGTCGTGACGAGCGCGATGGTCTACGGCGCGCAGTCCGACAACCCGGTGCCGCTGCCCGAGGACTCCCCGCTGTCCGCGGAGCCCGACGACGGCATCGTCGGCGACTTCCTGGAGATCGAGGAACTCGCCGCGATGGCGCCGGTGGCGCACCCGGGCATGACCGTCACGGTCCTGCGGCCCGCCGCCCTGGTCGGCGCGGGCATCGACACGGTCGTCACCCGCCACTTCGAGGCGCCGCGGCTCCTCACCGTGAAGGGCTGCGCGCAGCGCTGGCAGTTCTGCCACGTGGACGACCTGGTCAGCGCCCTCGAACTCGCCATCGCGGGCGACGTCACCGGCAAGATCGCGGTCGGCTGCGACGGCTGGCTCGAACCCGAGCAGGTCGAGGAGATCACCGGCCGCCGCCGCTTCGAGCTGCCCGCGGTGATCACCTTCGGTACGGCGCAGCGTCTCCACCGCATCGGGGTGACCCCGGCGCCGGCGACCGACCTGCACTTCGTCGTCTACCCGTGGGTCGCCGACTGCGCCGCCCTGCGCGGGGCGGGCTGGAAGCCGGCGCACGACAACACCGGGGCCCTCGGCGTGCTCCTGGAGGAGGTCGCCGGCCGTCACGCCCTGGTCGGGCGCCGTCTGGCGCGCAAGGAGGCGACCATGGCGACCGCCGCGGGCGCCACCGTCGCGGTCATCGGCACCGCCGCGATCGTCCGCCGGGCCCGCCGCAAACGCCGGGGCTGATTTCGGCCCGCGCAGCCGCGACATCGGATGCCCGCCGCGCATCGCAAGTGCGGTGCGCGCGGGCATCCTGGGCTCGCGGAAGCGATGAGAGCCGAGGTGAGACGCCGTACGCGCTGCGGGTAGCGTTCCTCGGGTGAACGTGATCCGGCTGGCCGAAGTCCGCGACGTCCCGCTGTCCGTGGACGAGGTGCTCGGCGCCGTCGAAGATCCCGGCGCGGGCGGTACGGCGATCTTCGTCGGCACCGTACGCGACGAGGACCACGGCCGTACGGTGACCCGCCTGTCCTACTCCGCGCATCCGAAGGCCGCCGACGAGATGCGCACGGTCATGGCGAAGGTCGCCGCCGACCACGGGGTGCACGCGATCGCCGCCGCGCACCGGGTGGGCGACCTGGAGATCGGTGATCTCGCGGTCGTGGTGGCCGCCGCCTGCGCGCACCGCGCCGAGGCGTTCGAGGCGTGCCGTGCGCTGATCGACGACCTGAAGACCAGCGTGCCGATCTGGAAACACCAGGTCTTCGCCGACGGCCAGGAGGAATGGGTCGGCTCAGAGTGATTTAACGTCACCCGTACCGGTTACGTAGAAGGTGTCCCGGTTCGGTGTGAGGTGGCACGCATGGCGGTTCTGGCGTGGTGGGTCGTACCTGTGGCTGTCGCCCTGTTGTGCGGGGCGATCGCGACTCTGTGGGGCAGACGTCCCCGTATCCGTGGCTCGTTCGAAGAAGTCGAATACTTCAAGAAATTCCTCGGCGCGCTCGAGCCGGAAGAGGCCGTAAGGGCCCGGCGAGACGGTCGATCGACCGCGTAGGCTGCCGGGCATGTCCCGTCGTGCTGCCACTCTTATCGTCACCGGCTTGCTCATTCTCGTCCTGGGCGCGGCCGGGGCCGTCATGCCCGTGCCGTACGTCGCGCTGCGGCCCGGCCCCACGACCGACACTCTCGGGCAGCTCGGCAAGACCTCGCTGATCCAGATCACCGGCGCGAAGACCTACCCCACCGAAGGCCACCTCAACTTCGTGACCGTCGCGTACCAGGGTGGGCCGGGCAACCGCATCGACCTGCTGACCGCCCTGCGCGGCTGGGTCGACCCGAACGTCGCGGTCGTCCCCGAGGAAACGATCTTCCCGAAGAACGAGCCGACCAAGCAGGTCGAGCAGCAGAACACCCAGGAGATGACGGACTCCCAGGAGGCCGCCACCCAGGCCGCCCTGCACGAGCTGCACGTCAAGACGACGACGCTCGTGATCGTCGACTCCGTGCAGAAGGGCATGCCCGCCGACGGGCAGCTCAAAGCCGGCGATGAGATCGACGACGTCGACGGCAAGCCGCTCACCGGTGTTCCCCAGGTCAGCGCGGCGATCAGCGGCCACAAGCCCGGCGACAAGGTGAAGTTCACCGTCAAACGCGGCGGCAAGAGCTCCGAGGTCACCGTGCACACGATCGCCTCGCCGGACAAGACCAGCGACAAGGCGGGCAAGCCCGTCGTCGGCGTGATCCTCCGGGAGAAGTACCAGTCGCCCGTCAGCGTCAAGATCAGCGTCGGCGACGTCGGCGGCCCGAGCGCCGGCCTGATGTTCTCCCTCGGCATCTACGACAAACTCACCCCGCAGAACATCACGGGTGGCCGCTTCATCGCCGGCACCGGCACGATCAGCCCGGAGGGCGAGGTCGGCCCGATCGGCGGCATCCAGCAGAAGATGGTCGCCGCCAAGGACGCCGGGGCCACCGCCTTCCTCACCCCCACGAAGAACTGCGCCGACGCCGTCGCCACGGCGCCCAAGGGGCTGCGGCTGATCCGGGTCGACAACATGCACGGCGCCCTGCAGGCGCTGTCGGACCTGGTGTCCGGGCACGGCCCGATCCCGGCCTGCCCGTCTAAGTGAGCGTCGACGCCAGCGCGTCGGCGAGCCCGGGAAGCAGATCGGCCCCGGCCAGCACCTGATCGTCGCTGTCGTGCCCGCGCATGCGCATCGCCGAGTGGCGTGAGCCGTCGCGCAGGACGCCCACCACGAGGCGTACGTCCTCGCGCCCGGGGTGCTCGGCCGGATCCCCGTCCGGCTCGTCGTCCTCGCCGACGTCGGGCAGCAGGATGCGCTCCACGACGAGCGCGCAGCCGCCGACCTGTTCCGGCCACTCGATTCCGCCCAGGACGTCCTCGATCGGCTTGTCGGCCGGAAGGTCGGGCTGTTCGAGGGCCGCGATCCGGCCCGGCTCGTTGGGCACACCGAGCTGGCCGGCGAGCTCCGGCTCCTGTTCGTGCAGCTCAGGGGCTTCGACCAGGGCGTACAGTCGGGGAGCGGCGTCCCATCCGGCGCCCGCGGCGTGGCGTTCGAGGTCGAGGACGAGCTGTTCGAGTCGGGTCATCCGGCTATTTTTTCACCGACTTCCCGGGCGATTTGCTCCAACGTGGCCGGTCGTGTGCGGGAACCCAGCGGCGCCTCGGTAAGTTGCCCTCACATACACCCGGCCAAGGGGGACCCTCGTGACCTTCCGGAGCCCAGGCTTCAGCGGCCGAATGCGCACCGGCCGATCGCGGCTGCTGATACCCGTGATCGTGATTCTGGTGATCCTGGTCGCCGTCTTCCTGGCCTTCACGGCGGTCTGGACGAACGTCCTCTGGTATCGCTCGCTCGGCTTCTCGACCGTCTACACGAAGCAGCTGACCACCAGGCTCATCCTGTTCTTCAGCGCCGGCCTCATCATGATCGCGCTGCTCGGCGTGAACATCGTGACGGCGTACCGGCTGCGGCCCGCGTACCGGCCTGCCTCGGTGGAGCAGCAGGGCCTGGAGCGCTACCGCGCCGTGATCGACCCGCACCGCCGGCTGATCGTCATCGGGCTCCTCACGATCGTGGGGCTGCTGACGGCGTCGTCGGCGTCCGGACAGTGGAAGATCTGGCTGGCGTTCCTCAACCGCCAGCCGTTCGGCGTCAAGGACCCCCAGTTCCACAAGGACATCTCGTTCTTCGTCTTCACCTACCCGCTGCTGCGGCTGGTGCTGGGCTTCCTGTTCACCACGGTGATCCTGTCCTTCCTCGCCGCGCTGGTCGTGCACTACCTGTACGGCGGGCTCCGCGTGCAGGGCCCGGGGGAGAAGGTCAGCCCGGCGAGCCGCGCGCACCTGTCGGTGGTGTTCGGGGTCTTCGTGCTGCTCAAGGCGGTCGCGTACTGGTTCGACCGCTGGGGTCTCGCGCACTCCGAACGCGGCGTCGTGACCGGGCCGTCCTACACCGACGTCAACGCCGTGCTGCCGGCCAAGACGATCCTGGCCGTGATCGCGCTGATCTGCGCCCTGATGTTCTTCGCCGCCCTGCTGCGCCGCGGCGCGATGCTGCCCGGCATGGCGTTCGGCCTGCTCGTCCTCTCGGCCATCCTGATCGGCGGCGTCTACCCGCTGCTGATCCAGACCTTCCAGGTCAAGCCGAACGAGGTCGACAAGGAGTCCAAGTACATCGCCCGCAACATCGCCGCCACCCGCGCGGCGTACGACGTCGGCGGCACCAAGATCACCGACTACGTGCCGAACACCAAGCTCTCGCCGGAGCAGGCGAAGCAGGAGACCTCGACCCTGCCGAACGTACGCCTGCTCGACCCGGCCGTCGTCTCCCCGACGTACCAGCAGCTCCAGCAGATCAAGGGCTTCTACAAGTTCCCGAACCCCCTCGACATCGACCGCTACCCGGACCCCACCAACGGGGGCGCGCTGAAGGACACGGTCGTCGCCGTACGCGAGATCGACGCCTCGGCCACGGGCCAGACGAAGTGGATCAACAAGCACCTCGTCTACACGCACGGGTACGGCTTCGTCGCGGCCCCCGGTAACCAGGTCGACGCGCAGGGCGCACCGGTGTTCACCGAGAAGAACATCCCGCCGACCGGCTCGCTGAGCATCAGCAAGCCGCAGGTGTACTTCGGCGAGCGCTCGCCCGCGTACTCCATCGTGGGCGGCGCCCGTGCGCGCGAGCTCGACTACCCCGACGACAAGAGCCCCACGGGCCAGCACAACAACTCCTACGCGGGCAAGGGCGGCGTCCCGGTCGGCTCGCTCTTCAACCGCACGCTGTACGCGCTGAAGTTCAAGGAGAAGAACCTCCTCCTGTCGGGAGCGATCAACTCCAAGTCGCGCATCCTGTACGACCGGACGCCGCGTGAGCGCGTACAGAAGGCCGCGCCGTGGCTGAAGGTCGACGGCAACCCGTACCCGGCGGTCGTCGACGGCCGGATCCAGTGGATCGTCGACGGCTACACGACCGCGAAGGAGTACCCGTACTCCGAACGCACCAGCCTCGCCGACGCCACGAGAGACACCAACACCGAGAGCCGGGTGTCCGTCACCGCCCAGACCGGCGACCGCATCAACTACATCCGCAACTCGGTGAAGGCCACCGTCGACGCGTACGACGGCACCGTGCACCTGTACGCCTGGGACCCGACCGACCCGGTGCTCAAGACGTGGATGAAGGCGTTCCCCGGCACGGTCCAGCCGCGCTCGGCGATCCCGCCGACGCTGCTCGCGCACCTGCGCTACCCCGAGGACCTGTTCAAGATCCAGCGCCGCATGCTGGCGAGCTACCACGTACAGGACTCACGGGCCTTCTACAGCGGGCAGGACTTCTGGCAGATCCCCACCGACCCCACCGGTGAGGGCACGATGGAGCCCCCGTACTACCTGAGCGTCAAGATGCCCGACCAGGCCAACCCGGGCTTCTCCCTGACCTCGACCTTCGTCCCGCGAGGCAAGGTCACCAACCTCACGGCCTTCATGGCCGTCGACAGCGTGCCGACGAGCCCGACGTACGGCCAGATCCGCATCCTCCAGGTGCCGAGAAACCAGGTGACCCCCGGGCCCGAACAGGTCCAGAACACCTTCGAGAACAACCCGACCGTGTCCCAGCAGCTCACCCTGTTGCGCGGCCCGGGGTCTCGTACGGTGAGCGGCAACCTCCTCACGCTCCCGTTCGGCGGCGGCTTCCTGTACGTCGAACCCGTGTACCTCCAGGCGAACGCCGGCAACGGCGCCTACCCGCTGCTGAAACGCGTCCTGGTCTCGTACGGCAACGACATCGGCTTCGGAGCGACCCTCGACGACGCCCTGAGCCAGGTCCTCAAGGGCGGAGGCATCTCCACGCCGTCCGGCTCGCCGTTGCAGTCCAACGAGGACATCCGTGCGGCCATCGACGCCGCCAACAAGGCGTACAACGACGGCCAGACCGCCTTGGCGAAGAAGGACTGGACCGGTTACGGCGAGGCCCAGAACCAGCTGAAGGCGGCCTTGGACCAGTTGGCCAAACTCCAGTCCCAAGCCGCCAAGACCCCGCCGACCAGCCCAAAGGCAAGCCCGAAGCCGTCATCGTCGTCATCCGCGCCCCCGAACCCGAGCCCCACGCCGAGTGGCTAGGGGGGATCGATTTGCGTAGGGGGAGCGGATCCCCATAGAGTTAGGGCACACCGCAACGCGGGGTGGAGCAGTTCGGTAGCTCGCTGGGCTCATAACCCAGAGGTCGTAGGTTCAAATCCTACCCCCGCTACCAGGGCAGAGGCCCGGAGGAGATTCTCCTCCGGGCCTCTCGCTTGTTTACGGTGGATGCCATGCACATCAGGCTGTGGTGGACCATCCCATGCTCCAACGTGGCCTGGTCCTGGCAGCCGCCGTTACTGGTCGACGCCGAACTGACGGTTGAAGACGGCCACGAACACCTGATCCCGGGAAACCCGATCGCAGGCGCCCCGGCCACGTACACGCGCCAGTCCTTGGCCGACCTGACCGCCCTGTTCGCCCAGGAGGCGAACCTGCTGCCACAGGGAATGACCATCACCTGGCTGACCCCCGACACCGCCGTCCGCTGGAACCGACCCTCCAACAGCTGGACCCGCCACCAGGTGACGGACGAGCAGACGATCCGCCTGTCGCCCGTGACCTTGAACGTCCGGGACACACCGTCGATACGCGAGTCGTACGACCTGGCCGCACGCCTACTGAACGAGTAGAACCCGCCGGCACCCGGCCTTCCGCGGCGGCGCGAGGGGCCCTCAAGCCGCGACTCTGGTGAGCGAGGCCCCGCCGATGCTTCGACGAACACGCGCCCCGCAGCCGCTGTCCTTCAGGGCGAGCGACACACCACGGTCCAAGTAGCCATCCCAAGGCGGGAGACGAGCTCTCTCCGCCCGCGCAGCGGCCTCACCCGTACAAGCCGGCCACTCCGGCCCACCGACCGCTCATGATCGTTCTCAGAGCCTCGGCGCCAGCACCGCTACAGCCGCCACCACCGCCACCGCGGCCGCCGGCTGCCTGCCGCACCACATGCACCGCACGCACCACTGACCGTCAGGCCGGGAGCCCCATAGCCGGCGGCACCGATGGGGCATCAACGGGAGCACCTGGCCGCCGTCGCCCGAGTGATCCGTGGGTGAGGGCTCGGTGATGGGGCGGCGAGTGACGGGCGGGACCAGCCGCTCTCTGCTGCGAAACCCGATCGGTCAGTCGGTCGTACGCCCCCCGCTGACCCGTGCCCCGTACTCACCCGCGGCTCGACTCGCCGTCCCGTTCCCTGTCATTCCCATCGGGTGTGCGCCGAGACTCGTCCGCTCGCGCCCAATGGGGGTAAATGAGACACCCGCGTCGTACGACCCGGGGCACCTGAGAGGGCGGACATTCGGCCTTTCGTTCGCTCCTGGAGTGGTGCTCAGAAGGCCCGAAACCTCGGCGGCGGCGCTGATTTGACCCTTGTGCCAAGCGCACGTAATGTTCTCCTCGCCCCAAGGGGAACGGGACGCCGGAAGGCGGCCCGGACCAAGGGGAAGCTCCACGAAAATCGCTCGGTTCGGACCACTCCGATCAAGGCGGTAGAGTGGGGATCACCCCGAAGGACGGGATGCAGGACGCCAGAGAGTTTGGTGGCCGGCCCGGTAAGGGGACACCTGGCAGTCGATCACGATCGGTCTCCGATCATGGCTGTGTGCTGGGTGGCTGTCTTCGGACGGTTGGATCTGCTCCAAGATCTTGGATCTGGGGGTTGACAGACCGGGCGAGGGTGGTAAGGTAGAAGGGTTGCCCCGGAAGAGACCTGAAAGGGTCTACGAAGGTAGGCGTCCGTTTCTTGAGAACTCAACAGTGTGCTAAAAGCCAGTGCCTTTTTGGTCCTCGACCATTGATGGCTTGCAGGGATTTGTCTCTGCTGGTTTGAGATGGTTTTGGATTTCTTTGGCAAGAATGATTCTTGTCGGGATTGTTCCTGTTACAGGTTTGGCAGCCGCCTTCGCCGGTGGTTGTCGTTTGACCTTAACGGAGAGTTTGATCCTGGCTCAGGACGAACGCTGGCGGCGTGCTTAACACATGCAAGTCGAGCGGAAAGGCCCTTCGGGGTACTCGAGCGGCGAACGGGTGAGTAACACGTGAGCAACCTGCCCTTGGCTCTGGGATAAGCCTAAGAAATTGGGTCTAATACCGGATACGACTACTGACTGCATGGTCGGTGGTGGAAAGTTTTTCGGCCAAGGATGGACTCGCGGACTATCAGCTTGTTGGTGGGGTAATGGCCTACCAAGGCGACGACGGATAGCCGGCCTGAGAGGGTGACCGGCCACACTGGGACTGAGACACGGCCCAGACTCCTACGGGAGGCAGCAGTGGGGAATATTGCGCAATGGGCGAAAGCCTGACGCAGCGACGCCGCGTGGGGGATGAAGGCCTTCGGGTTGTAAACCTCTTTCACCATCGACGAAGCTAACGTGACGGTAGATGGGGAAGAAGCGCCGGCTAACTACGTGCCAGCAGCCGCGGTAATACGTAGGGCGCAAGCGTTGTCCGGAATTATTGGGCGTAAAGAGCTCGTAGGCGGTCTGTTGCGTCTGCCGTGAAAACCCGAGGCTTAACCTCGGGCCTGCGGTGGATACGGGCAGACTAGAGGTAGGTAGGGGAGAATGGAATTCCCGGTGTAGCGGTGAAATGCGCAGATATCGGGAGGAACACCGGTGGCGAAGGCGGTTCTCTGGGCCTTACCTGACGCTGAGGAGCGAAAGCATGGGGAGCGAACAGGATTAGATACCCTGGTAGTCCATGCCGTAAACGTTGGGCGCTAGGTGTGGGGTCCTTCCACGGATTCCGTGCCGTAGCTAACGCATTAAGCGCCCCGCCTGGGGAGTACGGCCGCAAGGCTAAAACTCAAAGGAATTGACGGGGGCCCGCACAAGCGGCGGAGCATGTTGCTTAATTCGACGCAACGCGAAGAACCTTACCAAGGTTTGACATCACCGGAAAACTCGCAGAGATGCGGGGTCCTTTTGGGCCGGTGACAGGTGGTGCATGGCTGTCGTCAGCTCGTGTCGTGAGATGTTGGGTTAAGTCCCGCAACGAGCGCAACCCTCGTTCTATGTTGCCAGCACGTAATGGTGGGGACTCATAGGAGACTGCCGGGGTCAACTCGGAGGAAGGTGGGGATGACGTCAAGTCATCATGCCCCTTATGTCTTGGGCTGCAAACATGCTACAATGGCCGGTACAAAGGGCTGCGAAACCGCGAGGTGGAGCGAATCCCGAAAAGCCGGTCTCAGTTCGGATTGGGGTCTGCAACTCGACCCCATGAAGTCGGAGTCGCTAGTAATCGCAGATCAGCAACGCTGCGGTGAATACGTTCCCGGGCCTTGTACACACCGCCCGTCACGTCACGAAAGTCGGCAACACCCGAAGCCGGTGGCCCAACCCTTGTGGGGGGAGCCGTCGAAGGTGGGGCCGGCGATTGGGACGAAGTCGTAACAAGGTAGCCGTACCGGAAGGTGCGGCTGGATCACCTCCTTTCTAAGGAGCACCTGGCCACACACGCCCACTCGTGGGGTGTGGGGTCCATGATGCGTGTGGCAGGCGAACGCCCTGTCGACGTGTCGGCTCATTAGTGGAGCACTGGCTATTCACAGCACCCGGAACACACCGGACGCTAGTACCGCCCCGCACTTCGTGTGGGGAGTGGGAAAACCGATCCGGCACCGACCGGGAGCTGTGAGCACACTGTTGGGTCCTGAGGGAACGGACGAGTGATCGTCTGGTCTTCTTCAGGACACCCTGGTTCATCTGCCTTGTCGGTGGAGGTGCCGGGGTGTTTGCAGGCTGATCTCGCCTCCACATCGCATCGCCTCCCTCGTTTGAGGGTGTTGGTGGTCTGGTGGTGGTTTGAGGGTTGGGCTGTCCGTGTTTTGAGAACTGCATAGTGAACGCGAGCATCTTAAGTTTCTTGTTGTGTTCAAGTTTTTTAGGGCACACGGTGGATGCCTTGGTACCAGGAGCCGATGAAGGACGTGGGAGCCTGCGATATACCCCGGGGAGTTGGCAACCGAGCGTTGATCCGGGGGTTTCCGAATGGGGAAACCTAGCACCCGTCATGGGGTGTTGCCTCCGTCTGAATTGATAGGACGGTTGGTGGTAACGCGGGGAAGTGAAACATCTCAGTACCCGCAGGAAGAGAAAACAAAAGTGATTCCCTGAGTAGTGGTGAGCGAAAGGGGAAGAGGCTAAACCATGCGCGTGTGATAGCCGGCGGGCGTTGCGTGTGTGGGGTTGTGGGAGTTTCTGTATCCGATCCGCTGATCGGGTGTGGAGTGAGAAAGTGTTGGGATAACCGAACGATCTGGAATGGTCGACCGTAGTCGGTGATAGTCCGGTAGGTGAAATCCCGATGCCTCCATATGATGTCTCCCGAGTAGCACGGGGCTCGTGAAATCTCGTGTGAATCTGCCAGGACCACCTGGTAAGCCTAAATACTCCCTGGTGACCGATAGCGGACTAGTACCGTGAGGGAAAGGTGAAAAGCACCCCGGTGAGGGGGCGTGAAATAGTACCTGAAACCGTGTGCCTACAAGCCGTCAGAGCGTAAGCATCCTTCGGGGTGTTGTGAAGTGATGGCGTGCCTTTTGAAGAATGAGCCTGCGAGTTACGGTGTGTGGCGAGGTTAACCCGTGTGGGGGAGCCGTAGCGAAAGCGAGTCTGAATAGGGCGTCCATAGTCGCATGCTGTAGACCCGAAGCGGAGTGATCTACCCATGGGCAGGTTGAAGCGCGGGTAAGACCGCGTGGAGGACCGAACCCACCAGGGTTGAAAACCTGGGGGATGACCTGTGGGTAGGGGTGAAAGGCCAATCAAACTCCGTGATAGCTGGTTCTCCCCGAAATGCATTTAGGTGCAGCGTCGCGTGTTTCTTACCGGAGGTAGAGCTACTGGATGGCCTAGGGGGCCTACAAGCTTACTGAAGTCAGCCAAACTCCGAATGCCGGTAAGCCAGAAGCGCGGCAGTGAGACTGCGGGCGATAAGGTTCGTAGTCGAGAGGGAAACAGCCCAGATCACCGGCTAAGGCCCCTAAGCGTGTGCTAAGTGGTAAAGGATGTGGAGTTGCTGTGACAACCAGGAGGTTGGCTTAGAAGCAGCCACCCTTGAAAGAGTGCGTAATAGCTCACTGGTCAAGTGATTCCGCGCCGACAATGTAGCGGGGCTCAAGCACACCGCCGAAGCCGTGGCATCCCAGCACGTACCCAGGTGAGGACTTGATCTTCATCCAGGGGCAGGGATGGGTAGGGGAGCGTCGTGTGGGCAGTGAAGCGGCGGCGTGAGCCAGCCGTGGAGACCACACGAGTGAGAATGCAGGCATGAGTAGCGAATGAGGGGTGAGAAACCCCTCCGCCGGATGACCAAGGGTTCCTGGGGCAGGCTAATCCGCCCAGGGTAAGTCGGGACCTAAGGCGAGGCCGAGAGGCGTAGTCGATGGACAACGGGTTGATATTCCCGTACCCGCTGACACGCGCCCATGCTGAACCCACTGACACTAACCGCACGGACTCTGCTTGATCCCTTCGGGGGTCTTGTTGGAGCGAGTGCGGGACCTGAGGTGGTAGTAGGCAAGTGATGAGGTGACGCAGGAGGGTAGCTCAGCCCAGGCGATGGTAGTCCTGGGGTAAGCATGTAGCCCGGTGTGTAGGCAAATCCGCACACCATTAAGGGTGAGATGTGATGCCGAGCCGATTTAGGCGAAGTGAGTGATCCCATGCTGCCGAGAAAAGCCTCTAGCGATGTGTGTCGGCGGCCCGTACCCCAAACCGACTCAGGTGGTCAGGTAGAGAATACCAAGGCGATCGGGTGAACTGTGGTTAAGGAACTCGGCAAATTGCCCCCGTAACTTTGGGATAAGGGGGGCCCCTGCTGGTGACCGAACTAGCGTTGGATAGCTGGTGGGGGTCGCAGATACCAGGGGGAAGCGACTGTTTACTAAAAACACAGGTCCGTGCGAAGTCGTAAGACGCTGTATACGGACTGACGCCTGCCCGGTGCCGGAACGTTAAGGGGACCGGTTAGTGCCTTCGGGCGCGAAGCTGAGAACCTAAGCGCCGGTAAACGGCGGTGGTAACTATAACCATCCTAAGGTAGCGAAATTCCTTGTCGGGTAAGTTCCGACCTGCACGAATGGCGTAACGACTTCCCCACTGTCTCAACCACAGGCCCGGTGAAATTGCACTACGAGTAAAGATGCTCGTTACGCGCAGCAGGACGGAAAGACCCCGGGACCTTCACTATAGCTTGGCATTGGCGTTTGGAGCGTCTTGTGTAGGATAGGTGGGAGACTGTGAAGCTCGTACGCCAGTACGGGTGGAGTCATTGGTGAAATACCACTCTGGTCGTTTCGAGCGTCTAACCCGCACCCGTGAATCCGGGTGGGGGACAGTGCCTGGTGGGTAGTTTAACTGGGGCGGTTGCCTCCCAAAGAGTAACGGAGGCGCCCAAAGGTTCCCTCAGCCTGGTTGGCAATCAGGTGTCGAGTGCAAGGGCACAAGGGAGCTTGACTGTGAGACAGACATGTCGAGCAGGTGCGAAAGCAGGGCCTAGTGATCCGGCACCTACGTGTGGAAGTGGTGTCGCTCAACGGCTAAAAGGTACCCCGGGGATAACAGGCTGATCTTGCCCAAGAGTCCATATCGACGGCAAGGTTTGGCACCTCGATGTCGGCTCGTCGCATCCTGGGGCTGGAGTAGGTCCCAAGGGTTGGGCTGTTCGCCCATTAAAGCGGCACGCGAGCTGGGTTTAGAACGTCGCGAGACAGTTCGGTCCCTATCCGCTGTGCGCGCAGGAGACTTGCGAGGGTCTGTCCCTAGTACGAGAGGACCGGGACGGACGAACCTCTGGTGTGCCAGTTGTACCGCCAGGTGCATGGCTGGTTGGCTACGTTCGGTCGGGATAACCGCTGAAAGCATCTAAGCGGGAAGCCTTCCTCCAGATGAGGTCTCCCAACCTTCGGGTTGTAAGGCCCCCAGCTAGACGACTGGGTTGATAGGCCAGAAATGGAAGCACCGCAAGGTGTGGAGTTGACTGGTACTAATAGGCCGAGTGGCTTGAACACACACAAGCCTTAAAAACAAGCGTAATGTTCGCGTTCACTATGCGGTTCCCGGGACACGGCCAGGGAACCCTGCCGAGATCCTGTAAAGCGTTTCGGTGGTCATAGCGAAGGGGAAACACCCGGTCCCATTCCGAACCCGGAAGTTAAGCCCTTCAGCGCCGATGGTACTGCACCGGGGACGGTGTGGGAGAGTAGGACACCGCCGGACACAAACATAGATAGGTCAAGGCCCGCCACAGCACCACCGTGGCGGGCCTTACCTCGTTTATAGGCCAAAATGCATTAAGGCCCCATCTATGATGGGGCCTTTTTTTGTTTCCCGCGGAATGCCCCGGCACCGTACCGGTCGTAGAGTCTCACCAGCGTTAGGCAGGCCAAGGTCATTCCCGCTGGCCGTACGAAGTGACGCGAGAAGGCCGGACCAGGGAAGGTTCGCCCTGCTACCGTTTGCTTACAGGAAATATTCGCAGGATTCGTAGAACAGAGGTGTGCGGTGTCCGACGCGTCCGAAAAGGGCAAGGGCGAGCGCGTCATCGCGGTACGGGACAGCAAGGACCCAGAGGGACCCAAGCTGTTCTTCAGCGTGAGCGCCTGGAAGGACTTCCTCGACCGCATCAAGGCCGGCAAACACGAGCTGCCCGAAGACATGCGCGAGACCATCGAAGGCCGCTTCACCCCCTGAACACCCGCGCACACAGCCCGCGCCCTCAGCCACCGGAGCCCACGAGACCGCCGGTCACCCGCTTCGGAGCCCCGGCACATCCGGTCGGCAGGTCGCCCAGATAGCCGCCCCACGCCGCCGCTGAGTCGACAACGCCGGCCCCAGGGTGGGGATCCCACCAATCCCGATCACGCGCGGCTATCTGCCCCCACCACCCGCAGCCCCAACGCTTCGCCTGCCCGGCAGCCGCACGACGGCGGCCGGGCCGTGCGCATTTAGGGCCGCCAGGGATAAACGGCGGTCACCGCGACACCGACCAGCCGCTCTCCGAATTGATGGAGACCCGCGGCTTGGCGACACCGGCCTGTGCGGAGAGGTGTGCGAGTGCCACGCGCTTTCGCGTCGAGGGCGCGGGTGGTGGCCACGTGTTGGCTGGCGAGGCGGGAAGCGTTCATCAGGCTCCACCAGATGGCCCCCAACCCCCGCCCCGCTACGCACAGACCACAACCCCGACACCACCGCAGCCACCGCTGCGGCCTGGCCAGGCTCCGCCAGATGGCGTTCCAGGCCCGCTGGAACACGAGAAGTCCCCTGCGCAGATCTCAAGAAGGGCGCCACCGCCGGCCGCACCCTGGGCGCGATCCTGATTGCCGCCCCCACGCCCCGCCACCCACAGACCGCACCCCCGACACCACGGCAATCACCGCTCCGGCGTCGCCAGGCACCACCAGGTGTCCGCGCACACCTACCGCGCGACCCCGACACCACGGCAATCACCGCTCCGGCGTCGCCAGGCACCACCAGGTGTCCGCGCACACCTACCGCGCGACCCCAGCACCACCGCAGCCACCATGCCCGGCCTCGGCACGCTCCGCCATGCGACCGCCACCCACGCCACGCACAGACCGCAACTTCAACACCCCCGCAGCCACCCTCCGGCCTCGCCAGGCACCACTAGGTGACCTGCACATACCGACCGCGCGATCCCGACACGACCGCAGCCGCCTCGCCGGACGACACTAGGTGATTGCCACGTCTAGACCGCGACGCCAACACCATCTCTGCCAGGCCCGGCCGCAGCGGTGGTGTTGGGGGTGCGGTCTGTGTGTGGCGGGGCGTGGGTGGGGCCATCTGGCGGTGCCTGGCCCGGCCGCAGCGGTGATTGCGGTGGCATCGAGGTTGCGGTCTGTATGTGGCGGCGCGGCGGTAGGCGGGTTCGGGGCGGTCAGGGTGCGTGTTCGCCTACCTGGTTCCCGCCTGGTTCCAAGGCTTCATGGCGTACGCCATTTGCTGCGGTCACGCTGGCGGAGCCAGGGTCATCAGTCGACGTGTGGCCGGTAGGGCGGCTCGCCGCGGTTGAGGTCAGGGCGTAGCCACAGGAGTAGGCCGTATCGGTGTGGTTGCTTGCATGGGCTGATCGATCCTGCGGCCCGCCGTACGGACCGTTTACCCGCGCAAATGGCCGCTCGTTCACGGCGCGACCCGCTCGTCTATCTGTCCATACCGCCGCGACGTAAGGCCCCGGCTCCGTGCAGGCGACGCACAACCACACCTACGACGAATCGCGGGCCAGTTGTTCCTCTGGGACAGACGCCAAATGGGAGGCGACCGTGTGGGGTTCGGTGGCTTGGGTGGCGCGGTCGAGGAGGGTGCGTTTTCGGGCGGCCAGGCGGCGGTGTGTTGTGATCGTCGAGTATCTCGCCAGATGGTGCAGGGATGGGCGGGGGGTTCCTTCGATCGAGTAGCCGTATGACTGGAGGCGGTCTGCCATTACCGTCTCGCAGAGGGAGAGTTCCCACGGTTCCAGACCCGTGGACGTGGAAACGCCGGCGCGCCAGTTGCGCCACTCTGGCGATGCCGCCTCCGAATGGGACGCCATCTCCGGGGCGTACTCCTCCTCCAGGAACTCGCACAGGCCCCGTAGCGTGCCCTCCGGGTCGGACATCAGGTGCTCGTACTGGGTCTCGTAATAAGAATCCAGTGGCAGGCGGCGGGCGGCGGTTCGGCCGGCGTCTATCGCCTGGGTCCAGGTCGCGATCGCGTGGTAGGTCCCCATTCGCCACCATGGAGAGCGCTTCAGGGCCGCTACGCAGTCGCGGCCGTCGCGGATCACGTGGATGAACTGGGCGTCCGGGAACAGGCGGGACAGTTCGTCGATGTGCTGGACGTACGCCGGGCGCATGTCGCCCCAGCGTGGGCGGCCCAGGCGGCGGGCGTACGCGCGCAGGACGATTCCGGCGGCCGAGCCCAGTGTCGGTGGGCCGGCGACGATCTCTGATGCGACGGCGCGTGGGTCCAGGCCTAGTTCGTCGAAGCGGGTGCCCGCGCCTGCCACGATCCAGTCTGCGAGTGCGCGGCGGTTCGCGATTTCGCGCAGGTCGCCGTACGCGCCGCGGTCCTCGTAGGCGCTCAGCAGGAAACGGGTCTCCGGTGCGATCGCGATGCGTGGATGTGTGCGGAGCATCAGCCGCAGCAGTGTCATGCCCGACCGCGGGCAGCCCAGAATGAAGATCGGCCGTTCCGTGGCCATCGAATCACTCCCCCCAGACCGTAATCCTGGCGGATCAGGGCGGGACCTGCGGAAACGGTGCAGCCCTTGGGTGTGTCCGGCATCAAGCGGCGCGAACCGCAGCCGCCGCACCAAATCGGGTTACGGTTGGGGCTCGATGAAAGCCGCGCTGGAGCCTCTCGCCGCACCGAGGTTCCGCAGAGTCCTGGTCGGCCGTTTCGTCACCTTCCTCGGAAATGCGTTCGCGCCCATCGCGCTCGCCTTCGCCGTCCTGGACCTCACGGGTTCGGCCGGCGACCTCGGGCTCGTCCTCGCCGCCCGTAGCCTCCCGACGGTCGCGCTGCTCCTGGTCGGCGGCGTGTGGGCGGACCGGATGCCGCGTCATGTCCTGCTCGTGGCGTTCTCGCTGATCGCGGCGATCACCCAGTCGGCCGCCGCGGTCCTGCTGATCACGAGGACGGCGCATGTCTGGCAGCTCGCGCTCCTGGAGGCGGTGAACGGCGTGAGCGCGGCCTTCCTGGCGCCGGCGTCCATGGGCGCCGTGCCGCAGACCGTCGCGCCGGCGCTGATCCAGCAGGCGAACGCGCTGCTCCGCCTCTGCACCAACGTCGCGAAGATGCTCGGGGCGGGCCTCGCCGGGCTGGTCGTGGCGGCGTACGGCGCGGGCTGGGCCATCGCGTTCGACGCGGCGACGTTCCTGGTCGCCGGGGTGTTCTTCGCCGGGTTGCGCCTGCCCTCGGGCGGGGCCGTGCGTGCGGGGATGCTCCGCGAGCTCGCCGGCGGCTGGCGGGAGTTCCGGTCGCGTAAGTGGCTGTGGGCGATCGTGGTGCAGTTCGCGTTCGTGAACGCCGCCTTCTCCGGCGGCTTCGAGGTTCTCGGCCCGGTGGTGGCGGTGCGGAGCCTCGGCGGCCCGGCGGTGTGGGGGCTCGTCGTGGCGGTCCAGATGGTCGGGTTCCTCGCGGGCGGTCTGCTCGCGCTCTGGTACCGGCCGCGGCATCCGCTGCTGGTGGCGATGTACGGCGTACTGATCGAGGTGCCGATGCTGATCGCGCTCGCGGTCGCGGCGCCGCTGCCGGTCATCATCGCGGCGGCGTTCGTCGCGGGTGCGGGCATGGAGACGTTCGGCGTGCAGTGGGACGTCACCGTGCAGCGGCACGTGCCGGCGGAGGCGCTGTCACGGGTGTACGCCTACGACGCGCTCGGCTCGCTGATCTTCAGCCCGGCAGGTCAGAGCCTGGCCGGGCCGGCGACCGTGGCCTTCGGCCTCGGCGGCGCGGTCGCGGTCAGCGCGGGTGTCATCGCCGCCGCGACCCTCGCCGTGCTGCCGATCCGCGATATTCGTACGCTGCCGGGGTGAGCCGGCTCAGCCCAGGCGCTTGCGGCCCTGTGCGCGCAGGCGGCGCCGCTGCCTGGGGTCGAGCATCATGTAGCCCGCCGCGGGAACGCCCACGAGCAGCACGACGCCCAGCAGCTTCAGCCAGCCTGGCAGCAGCAAGAAGGCGATCAGCGCGAGGATGACTCCGATGACGATGGTTCCGGTGCGTCCCACGATCTTCTCCGTTCCGTGGACCTGCTACGAGAACGTGCGCGTACCCGGCGGGTGTTCCTGATCCTGAGATATATCTTGTTCGGCCGGTCGTGCTCAAGCGGATTCCGAGCCGAACCTCTCCAGGACCGTCGAATGCAGCAGCCCGTTGCTGCACACGACGCTGCCGAGACCGGGGCTGGGCACACCGGACAGGTCCGTGAAGACGCCGCCGGCCTCCTCGACGATGATCTGTACGGCCGCGACGTCCCACAGGGACACCTCGGGCTCGGCTGAGACGTCGACGACGCCCTCGGCGACCATCACGTGGGACCAGAAGTCGCCGAAGGCGCGGGTGCGCCACACGGAGCGGGTGAGGTCCATGAAGCCGTCGAAGCAGCCGCGCTCCTCCCAGCCGTGCAGGCTGGAGTAGGAGAACGAGGCGTCGTGCAGCTCCGAGACGCCCGAGACCCGGCAGCGCGTGGCCTTCGCCAGGCTGCGGCCGGTCCAGGCGCCGCCGCCGCGCGCGGCCCACCAGCGGCGGTTCAGCGCGGGCGCGGACACGAGGCCGACGACGACCTCGTCGCCCTCCATCAACGCGATCAGCGTCGCCCAGATGGGGACGCCGCGCACGTAGTTCTTCGTGGCGTCGATGGGGTCGATGACCCAGCAGCGCGGGCCGTAGCCCGTACGGCCGAACTCCTCGCCGTGGACCGCGTCGCGCGGGCGAGCGCGCTTCAGCGTGTTGCGCAGGGTGTCCTCGACCATACGGTCGGCGTCCGTCACGGGCGTGAGGTCCGGCTTGGTCTCGACCGTGAGGTCGAGGGCACGGAACCGGCGCGTGGCGACATCGTCGGCCGCGTCCGCCATGACGTGAGCAAGGCGTAGGTCATCCGAATAGTCCGCCACAGCGTGCAACGCTATCGCGACAGAGGGATTGACAGACAGAGCGGGCCGAGTGAAGTCGCTCATGGATCTGGACCGGTCACCGATTCCGGAACCCCCGATTCCGGCCTTCCCTTTCGACCCGCGTGGGCCCTGATCGGCGGGGTCTACCAGCACGTGATCGCCTGGCGTACCGCTCTGACCACGGCGGGCGTCGATTCGCCGGTCCGGCGACCGTACTGGCGCATCGAAATGAACGGGGGCCTTTTCGTCTCCGCGCCGCTGCGTGAAATGGGAGATTTGCCGTCCGATGAGGAGATCGAAAAACTTCAGAAAAGTGCCGGCGAACTGGGCTCAGGCGCTGACGGCCGTCCAGGTCGACAGCAGGCGCAGGCTCGCCTCCGACGCGGACCCGGCCTCGACCGTGTACGTCACGAGCACCTGGTCGGGGTCGTCGGGGAGCCGGAACGACTCGTAGTCCAGGACGAGCTCGCCGACCAACGGGTGGTGCATGATCTTGCGGCCGTTGCTCTTGTCCTTGACGTCGTGGTCGGCCCACCAGCGGCGGAAGTCCTCGCTCCGTGCCGACAGTTCGCCGACGAGGGCGGCCAGCTCGGCGTCGTCCGGGTACTCCCCGGCCTTCAGGCGCAGGTACGCCAGGGTCTCGCGCGCCTTGACCGTCCAGTCGTCGAAGAGGGCCTGGACGTCCTCGTTGAGGAAGATCAGCCGGCCCCAGTTGCGCTCCGCCGGAGGCAGCGCGCCGAAGTCGGTGATCAGTGCGGCGGCCAGGCGGTTCCAGGCGAGGATGTCGCCGCGCCGGCCGATGACGTACGCGGGGACGCCCTCGGCCATGTCGAGCAGGCGCCGCAGGCCGGGGCGTACGCGTTCGGAGCGCGCGGGGCGGTGCCGGGTGCGGGCGGGCCTGGCGAGGTTGCGGAGGTGGGCGCGCTCGTCGTCGTTCAGCAGCAGCGCGCGCGCCACCGCGTCGAGGACCTCGTCGGAGACGTTGTTCGTACGGCCCTGCTCCAGGCGTACGTAGTAGTCGACGCTGACGCCGGCCAGATGGGCGAGCTCCTCGCGGCGCAGGCCGGGGACGCGGCGCCGTCCGCCGTACGAGCGCAGGCCGACGTCCTCGGGCGCGAGCCGCGCCCGGCGCGTGCGCAGGAACTCGCTCAGCTCCGCTCGCTTGTCCATATCTCCCAGTATCGGCTACTTCGCCCGGTCAAGGGTGGTTCTGCCGGACCCAGGTTCGCCGGGGCACTGGGCCCGCCCCGCGCCGGACCGCACGATCGGAACGGAAAAGGGAGGACCACCATGAACGAACTCAAGGACCGTACGGCCGTCGTCACCGGAGCGGCGAGCGGCATCGGCGCCGCCACCGCGCGCCTGCTCGCCGGGCAGGGCGCACGCGTGGCGCTGCTGGCCCGGCGCGAGGACCGGCTGACGGCCCTGGCCGCGGAGATCGAGGCCGGCGGCGGGCAGGCCGTCCCGGTGCGGGCCGACCTGACGAGCGACGCGTCCGTCGCCGCGGCGGCCGGGCGGGTCCACGACGCGTACGGGCGCGTCGACCTCGTCGTCAACGCGGCCGGGGTGATGCTGCCCAACCCGATCGGCGACGGACGCGCCGACGAGTGGGCCCGCATGATCGACACGAACCTGGGCGGCGTGCTCCGGGTCATCGGCGCCTTCACCGCGGACCTGTGCGAGGCGGCGGCCGACGGCGGCACCGCCGACCTGGTCAACGTCTCCTCGATCGGCGCGCACGTGCAGTTCCCCGCCTACGCCGTCTACGGGGCCACCAAGGCCGCCGTGACCCAGCTCTCCGCCTCGCTCCGCACCGAGCTGGGCGGGAAGGACGTCCGGGTCACCAACATCGAACCTGGCCTGACCGCGACCGAGCTGGGCGGCCACATCGACAACGCGGCCCTCAGCGGGCAACTGGCGGAGATGGACGACGTGATCGGCTCGATGTCGGCCGAGGACGTCGCCGACCTGGTCGCGTACGTCGCCGGCAGGCCGCGCCACGTCAACCTGCGCCAGGTCGTCATCCTGCCGACCCGCCAGGCCTGATCTCAGTCGGTGTCGTCGCCCTCGCGGCTGGCGAGCAGGCGGCGGAGCGCGTCGAGCCGTGACGCGTCGGCGTGCCCCTCGGCGACCCATGCGTCGAGCGAGCAGTCGTCCTGCCGGTGGGTGCAGCGCGGCGGGCACGCTGGAGGCGCGCTCGGCGAGGTCGGGGAAGGCGCCGTCAAGGACGTCTCGGTGCCCACGTGGGCCAGCCCGAAGCCGCGTACGCCCGGCGTGTCGATGATCCAGCCGGCTCTCCGGCGGCAGCGCGATCGCCGACGAGGAGGTGTGCCGCCCGCGCCCGGTCACCGGGTTGACCTCGCTGACGGCGCGCGCGGCGTCCGGGACCAGGGCGTTGACCAGCGTGGACTTGCCGACGCCCGAGTGTCCGACGAGGACGCTCATGCTGCCTTCCAGCCGCTCGCGCAGGTCGTCGACGGACTCGCCCCGCTGGGTCGTAGCAGTGCGGGACGCCCAGCGGCGCGTACGTCTCCAGCAGGGAGTCCGGCGAGGCCAGGTCGGCCTTGGTGAGGCAGAGCAGCGGGCTCCAGGCCGGCGTCGTAGGCGGCGACCAGGCAGCGGTCGATCATCCGGGGGCGCGGCTCGGGGTCGGCGAGGGCGGTGACGATGACGAGCTGGTCGGCGTTGGCGACGATCACGCGCTCGACCGGGTCGGTGTCGTCGGCGCGTACGGCGCAGCATGGAGGTGCGCTTGCTCGACGCGGATGACGCGGGCGAGCGTGTCGGGCGCGCCGGTGACGTCGCCGACCAGGCCGACGCGGTCGCCGACCACCACGGCCTTGCGGCCCAGCTCGCGCGCGCGCATCGCGGTGACCGACGGGTGCCGCGCGACGCCTTGCGCGCACGTCCGCCGCCCTCGCCCTCGACGAGGCAGGTGTAGCGGCCGCGGTCGACGGCCACGACGAAGCCGCTGACGGCGTCCTCGTGGGCGGGGCGGAGCCGGGTGCGCGGGCCGTGACCCCTTGCCCGGCCGTGACCCGTACGTCGTCTTCGTCGAGCCTCGCCCAGTCGCGCGCGGCGTGACCTCAGCTCCCGACCGCCGCAGCATCTCCGCCCACAGGTCGCCGAACTCGGGAAGGGTCTTGCCGACCGTCGCGAGGTTCTCCACCTCGACGCCGGGCACGGCGAGGCCGAGCACGGCGCCCGCCATGGCCATCCGGTGGTCGTCGTAGGTGTGGAAGACGCCGCCGCGCAGCGGGCGCGGCCGGATCTCCAGGCCGTCGGGCAGCTCGCGTCACGTCGCCGCCGAGGCCGTTGATCTCGGTGGCCAGCGCGGCGAGCCGGTCGGTCTCGTGGCCGCGCATGTGGCCGATGCCGCGCAGCCGCTCGGGCCGGCGGCCAGCGCCGCGAGGGCGGCGATCACGCGGCTCAGCTCGCCGACGTCGCCGAGGTCCACGTCGATGCCGGTGAGGGTGCCGTCGCCGCGCACGGTGAGGTCGCCGTCGTCGTAGGCGACGGCGCCGCCCAGCTCGGCGAGCAGGTGGCGGAGCGCGTCGCCCGGCTGCGTCGTCTGCGCCGGGCCAGCCGCGTACCGTCACGCGCCCGGCGGTCACCAGCGCGGCGGCCAGGAACGGCGCCGCGTTGGACAGGTCGGGCTCGATGTCGATCTCGCCGCCGCGGAGGGGCCCGGGCCGACGCGCCAGACGTCGGCCTCGGCCTCGACCGAGGCGCCGGCGTCGCGCAGCATCCGCGACGGTCATCTCAGGTGCGGCGCGGACGGCACCGGCGGGCCCTCGTGGCGCACCTCGACGCCCTTGGCGTACGCGGCGCGCGGCCAGCAGGAGGCCGGAGACGAGCTGTGAGGAGCCGGAGGCGTCGAGCGTGACCGGGCCGCCCGGGACGGAGCCGGGGCCGCGCACGGTGAACGGCAGGCGCGTCGCCCGTCGACGTCGGCGCCGAGGGCGCGCAGCGCGGCGAGGATCGGGCCCATCGGGCCGCTTGCGCGGCGTACGGGTCGCCGTCGAAGAAGACCTCGCCGTCGGCGAGCGCGGCGACCGGCGGCACGAACCGCATGACGGTGCCCGCCAGGCCGACGTCGAGGGTGGCCGGGCCGCGCAGCTCGCCCGGCGTCACGCGCCAGTCGCCCCCGGAGGTCTCGTCGATCTTCACGCCGAGGGTGCGCAGCGCGCGCCATCATGAGCAGCGTGTCGCGGCTGCGGAGCGGCCTGCGCACCAGGGTCGGCTCGCCGGCGAGAGTGCCGAGGATCAGCGCCCGGTTGGTCATCGACTTGGACCCGGGCAGCGTGACGGCGGAGTCGACCGGGCCGTCGGCGGCCGGTGCGGACCACATTGGAGGCATGACTGAAGAGTACCGGCCGCGGGTAAGCGCGATCTTGCCGGTGAGCGGGTCCGTTGAGGGTCGTGGTTCGGGCACGGGCTGGTAGATCACCGGGCGGCCGTCTCCGTGCCGCCCTAACGTGGCGTCACTCGCAGGCTCAGGGGGAGACGACCGTGGACGCGACGCCGCTCGCACACCGCCACCGGCGGGCGCCCGAAAGCGAGGTCCCGCTTCCGCTTCCTCCGGGCCCGTACGAGCTGCGGGTCTCGGATCTGCGCACCCGCTGGCCGGACGGCGAGGTCGTCGCGCTCGGCGACGCCGACCTGCTGCTCCCACCGGGGCGCCGGGTCGCGCTGGTCGGCCGTGGCCGGGTCGCGACCTCCGCGCTGGCCGCCGTCCTGCTCCGGTTCGTGGAGTACGAGGGGACGGCGACGCTGAACGGCGTCCAGCTTCGCGATCTCGCGGGCGACGACGTACGCGGGGTCATCGGGCTGTGCGCGCGCGACGCGCGGGTCTTCGGCACCTCGGTCGCGGAGAACGTACGGGTCGCGCGCCCGGACGCCACGGACGACGAGGTGGTGCGGGCGCTCCGGCGTGCCGGCATCGGCCTGCCGGCGGAGGCTCTCGTGGGGGAGGAAGGCGTCGTCGTGTCCGGCGGGGAGCGCCAGCGGATCGCGCTGGCACGTGCGTTCCTGGCCGGCGTGCCCGTCCTCATCCTGGACGAACCGGACGCCGGGCTCACCGAGGCGGCCGGGGAGGCCGTCCTCGCCGAGCTCCTGGACGCGGCCGCGGGGCACACGCTCCTGCTGATCACGCACCGGCGGGTTCTGCCGGGGGCGGCGCCGATCCTGCGTCACATGGACGAGGTCCTCACGCTCAGCGGTTCGTGATCTTCGAGGCCTTTCCGGCCGTGCGCTGGACGCCCTTGGCGGCCTTGCGCTGGGTCGTCGTGACGCTCTTGGCGGCCTTGCGGCGCGCGCGTTCGGTCTGGCGTCCGGCCTCGGCGCGCGCGATGGCCGCCTGGAGTCGCGCCTCGTGCAGGCTCTGCTTGGCCGCGCGTACGGGGTGGCGGTCGATGGGCGCGGAGCCGGCCAGCAGCAGCGCGCCGAACAGGCCGGCGTTCCGCAGCATCAGGGTGCGCTCGGACGCGCGCCGCGACGGGTCGTCCTCGGACCAGAACCGGTGCTCGGTGAGCAGCGCGGGGAGCAGCTCCGCCGCGAGCGCCAGCGTCGCGAGGCGCTGGAACTTGCCGAGGGCGAGCAGGCCGCCGGCGCCGACGCTGACCGCGCCCTGGATGCGGACGAGGGTCTCGGGGTCGTTGGAGGGGAGCCACGAGACGCGGTCCGCGAGCGCCTTGATCATGGGTGCGGCGCTCTCGGCGCGCGGACCGGGGTTGCGGAGCGTCTCCAGTCCGGTGACCACGAAAGGCGCCGCCACGAGCGGACGGGCGATGTTCCTCATGATTTGCATAGTCCTGCTCATGCCCATCGAGAGAGCGAACAAGCACACTCGTTTGACAAGCTTGGGGGCCAGGTTGCGGTGATGTGATCGGAGGCGGGACCCAGACGTGTGCGGGCGGTACACCTCGGCGCGAGGACGCCAGGAGCTGATCGACTTTTTCGACATCGACCAGGACGAAGCGGGCGAGCTCGAACCCGACTTCAACGTGGCGCCGACCAAACCGGTGCCGGTCGTGCTCACCCGTGAGGTCCGTGAGCTCCACGTCGCGCGCTGGGGGCTGGTGCCCTCGTGGGCCAAGGACCTCTCGGTCGGCGCGCGGATGATCAACGCGCGGTACGAATCGGTGCACGAGAAGCCGGCGTTCCGCCGCGCCCTCGCCAAGCGCCGCTGCCTCGTGCCGGCCGACGGCTACTACGAGTGGCAGACCCTGGAGGGCGGCGCCAAGCAGCCGCACTACATCAGCCGCGCCGACGGCGGCGTCCTCGCGATGGCCGGCCTGTACGAGGTGTGGCGGCCCAGGGGCGGCGACGACGAGTGGGTGCTGAGCTGCACCATCATCACGACCGAGGCGACCGACGACGTCGGGCGCGTCCACGACCGGATGCCGATGATCGTCGAGCCGGACCGGTTCGGCGCGTGGCTGGACCCCGCGGTGACCGGGTCCGACGAGGCGCGGTCGCTGCTCCGGCCGGCCGTCACGGGCCTGCTGGAGACCCACCGCGTCTCGACGGCGGTCAACAAGGTCCAGAACAACGGGCCGGAGCTGATCGAACCCCTGCCCGAGACGGTCGTCCCGGCCGAGGTGCCCCCGACGCTCTTCTAGACCTTCTTGATCGCGCTGGCGACCAGGTGGATGCCGACGGGCTCGTCGTTCAGGGGAGCCGTCAGCTCGGCGCGTACGAGCCGGGGGAGGGCCTGGGGGCTCACGCCGAGGACGTGCTCGACCGTCGAGGGGGACAGCGTCGTACGCGACCGGACCCACTCCACCTCCAGGCCGCAGTCGGTGAGCAGCTCGCGTAGCTGCTCGACGCCGAAGCACCGGGTGATCGTGCCGTCCGGCCAGGGCACCAGGACGACCTCCGAGCGGGGCACGTCGGACAGGTGCGCCCAGTAGTTCTGCTCGGCGAGCATCGCCATACCGAGCACCAGGGAGTCGACGCTCAGCAGCACGCGGCCGCCGGGGCGCAGCACGCGGGCGATCTCGGCCACGACGTCCTCGGTGACCAGGTGGCGCGACAGCATCCTCCCCTCGGCCACCACGGCGTCGAAACACCCGGGGGACAGGAAGTCCAGCGAGGTCGGGTCGGCGACCACCGGCCGGGTACGGCCCGGGCGCGGGGCGTCGTCATGCGTGTCGCAGACCTCCACCACCCTGTGCCCGGCGTGCGCGGCCTGCGCCGCGCAGCGCGCCTGGGCGCCGGAGAGATCGAGTACCCGGGACGGTCTGCGGGGAAGCCATCGGGACAGCTGCGCGGCGGCGACGGCCCAGTAGAACGTCCAGTAGCTCGCGAGCGACTCGGACTCGCCAACAGCGGGATGCTTCGCCGGAATCGACAGCACGGCGGCTCCTCTGGGATGCATTTCTCCCAATCCTTCCCTGTTGGAGGCGCGAGTTCACACTTCCTGTCGGTGTGCCGCTGCATTCCTCGTCTCTCGGGAATCTTGCGGCCGTGCGGTGCGTTGCACAGCGTCATAACGGACACTGACGCGTGAAAGTTCGAGGTGATGATGGCCGCCATGCTGGTGGACCGGCAGAAGTCCCCGGCCAAGTACGCGATATCGTCTGATGCGTACGGTGCCGGGGCCGGCGACGGCCGCACGGAGGAGGTGGGTCAGGTTCCTGAGGCAGTGGAGACGCTGGAGCAGCGAACGCAGCGCTTCGAGCGCGACGTGCTCCCGTTTCTCGACCAGCTCTATTCCGCGGCGCTGCGCATGACGCGCAACCCCGCCGACGCTGAGGACCTGGTTCAGGAGACGTTCGCCAAGGCGTTCGGATCATTCCACCAGTTCCAGGAGGGCACCAACCTCAAAGCCTGGCTCTACCGCATCCTCACCAACACCTTCATCAACTCCTACCGTAAGAAGCAGCGGGAGCCGAAGCAGTCCGGCTCGGAGGAGATCGAGGACTGGCAGCTGGCGAGGGCGGAGTCGCACACCTCGACCGGTCTGAAGTCCGCGGAGGCCGAGGCGCTCGAACACCTCCCGGACTCCGATGTCAAAAGGGCGCTCCAGGCGTTGCCGGAGGACTTCCGCATGGCGGTCTACTTCGCCGACGTCGAGGGTTTCGCCTACAAGGAGATCGCCGAGATCATGGGCACTCCGATCGGCACGGTGATGTCGCGGCTGCACCGCGGCCGGCGTCAGCTCCGTTCGATGCTCGAAGACTACGCACGTGAGCGCGGGCTCGCCCGCGTGAACGGAGGCCGGCAGGGGGAGGGCACGGCATGAGTCACCGAACGCCTGTCCCCCCGTGCGTGGCGCAGGAGGCGACATGAGTTGCGGAAAGCCTCACGAGACGCCCTGTTCGGAGGTGCTGGGACGCATCTACGACTATCTCGACGGCGAGCTCGACGAGGGTAATTGCACCGACATCAAGCAGCACCTCGACGAGTGCGGCCCGTGCCTTCGGGAGTACGGTCTCGAGGAGTCGGTCAAGAAGCTGGTCAACAAGTGCTGCGGCCGTGACGCGGTGCCGCAGGACCTCCGCTCGAAGGTACTCGGCCGTATCGAGCAGGTTCGCGCGACCCTCGGTGACTGAGGCGTAAGCTGGGCATCCGGCCTCACTCGGGACGCTAGGTGACGATACCTTCACGCTTTGCTCACGTTTCCCTGGGCGTCTGCGTGACCCCCGGCTCTCGGGTTAGGCTTACCACCGATTCCTCGGGCGGCTTCACGGGGCGGCGGCGAGTCAAGGCAGGCGAGCCTCCGGACCACAGGGGGTCGGGGAGTTCACTAGGGGGAGGCAGAGAAGCATGCGTAAAGGCGTGTCCTGGGCTTAGGCCATAACCTCGTGGGGGCGGCATTGCGTGGACTACCCCTCGCCGCGCAGGCGTACGTCTGCACGGTCGTCGCGTTCGCGGCATCATGCATCGGCCTCTCGTCACTCCACGGCATCCACTGGACCACCCTCGCGGTCCTCGTGGTGCTGTCGGTCGTGTGCGAGTCGGTCCCCGCGCTGCTCAACAGCGCGAGTGCACGCGTGTCGATGAGCTACTCGGCCGGTCTGGCCTCGGTGGTCCTTCTGGGGCCTGCCGGGGCCGCACTGGTCGGAGCGTCGGCCATCGTCACCGGGCGCCGCGACGTCGGCCCGGTCAAGAGACTGTTCAACGGTGCGCAGTTCGCGCTCGCCGGATACCTCTCGGGCGTCGTCTACAGCGCGGTCGGCGGCACGATCGGCATGCCGACCAACGGCTCGTTCCCCGGCATCATCACGCCCTACGCCGGGGCCGTCGTCACCTACGTCGCGGTCAACCTCGTCCTCGTCGGCGTCGTGCTGGTCCTGACCAAGCAGGCGCCGATCTGGGGCTTCCGCTGGCGCCCCATCGGCCAGCTCGCCGCCGGGCAGCTCGCGTACGGCATGTTCGGGCTGCTCATCGCGGCGCCGTGGGAGGTCATCGGGCCGTTCTCGGCCTTCCTCGTGCTGCTGCCGATGCTGCTGGCCCGCTGGGCGTTCGAGCAGACCCGCGCCCAGCACCAGGCCCACTCGGCCACCATCGCGGCCCTGTGCCAGGCCGTGGAGACGAAGGACTACTACACCCGCGGCCACAGCGAGCGGGTGTCGCGCGGCTCGGTGATGATCGCCCGTGTGATCGGCATGCGGCCCGAGCGCGTGGGCGCGATCCGCTGGGCGGGCATGCTCCACGACGTCGGCAAGCTGGGCGTGCCGACGAAGGTGCTGCAGAAGGACGGCCCTCTCACCGAGGAGGAGTTCGCGGCGATCCAGCTGCACCCCATGCGGGGCCTGGAGATCGTGCGCGAGATCGGCTTCCTCGACGAGGCCCTCGCCGGGATCATGCACCACCACGAGCGGGTCGACGGCACCGGTTACCCGATGGGCCTGGCCGGCTCGGAGATCCCTGAATTCGCCCGCGTCATCTCGGTGGCCGACGCCTTCGACTCGATGACCTCCGACCGGTCCTACCGCGCCGCGCGCTCGCGCGAGGAGGGCATCGCCGAGCTGAGGCGCTCCGCGGGCACCCACTTCGACCCGGAGCTGGTCGACGCGTTCGTCGCGGCGCTGGAGACCGAGGGCTGGGAGCCGGCCGAGCCGCTCGTCCCGCCCGAGGGCGAGGACATCGAGACCACCCAGCAGGACCACGACGACCCGAGCGCGCCGCTGCGCGTCGCGAGCGAAGGAGCGCGCCCGTGACCGCCTCGACGCGCCGGCGGCCCGGCTGGCAGTCGCTCGACTCCGCCCAGCTACTGCTGATCGCGGTCGCCGGGATGCTCATCATCGCCTCGGTCACGCAGGTCGGCGCCGTCGGCCTGAAGGACTCCCGCACCGCGATCCTGTTCGGCGCCCTCATCGCCGTCGGCGAGCTCCTGCGGATGTTAATGCCGGGCAACCGCGAGGTCGCGCCGATCGCCAGCGCGGGCTCTCTCGGGTACGCCCTGCTCCTGAGGGTGGGCAGCGAGCCCGCCACCCACTCGGCGTTCCAGGTGGTGACCGTCACCGCGTGCGGCACCCTCGTCGGGTCCCTCCCGCATATCGCCGTCGGCCGCGTCCCCGGCCTCGACGCCATGGCCCGCCGCATTCTCAGCCCGGCGCTCGTCGCCTTCATCTTCCGGCCCATCGCCCAGTCCTCCCTGCGCCACCACTGGCCCACGCTCATCACGGTCATGGCCCTGACCGTGGTGCTGGCCTGCGCGGTGGAGGTGGTGGCCGCCGCGACCATCCGCGCCGAGGCCGTCCGCACCCGCTTCGGCATCGCCCTCGGCGACGAGATACGCGCCAAGGTGCCGCTCTGCGTCGCGTCGGGCGCCACCGGCATGCTCATCGCCGTCAGCACCTTCGTGATGGGGCCCGCCGCGCTGCTCGTGTTCACCGCGCCGATCCTGGTGACGCAGGTCGCGTTCCGCCGCTTCGCCGGCATCCGGGCCACCTACCTCCAGACCGTGCGCGCGCTGTCCCAGGTCACCGAGGTCGGCGGCTACGTCGAGACCGGCCACTCGCGGCGGGTCAGCGAGCTGGCCGTCGCGATGGGCCGCGAGCTGGGCATGACCGAGGAGGAGCTCCTCGAGCTGGAATACGCCGCGCTCATGCACGACATCGGGCAACTGTCGTTGCGCGACCCGATCCCCGGCGGCGCGACCGTACTGGCCTCGCCGAGTGAGCAGCGTCGCATCGCCGGCCTCGGCGCCGGCGTGATCACCAAGACCGGTGTGCTCGACGAGGTGGCCGAGATCGTACGCCGGCAGTCCGAGCCGTACCGCGCGGCCGACGGGCCCGCGCCGCCGCTCGCGAGCCGGGTCATCAAGGTCGCGAACGCCTACGATGACCTGGTCGGCGCGTCCTCGGACCGCGACCGGTCGGCGGCGGTGCTGGAGCGTCTGCGGGGCGATTCGGCCGCGGAGTACGACCCGACCGTGGTCGAGGCCCTCGGGCACGTCGTCGACCGCCTGCGCTGAGCAACAATTCGATCATGCGCGATTTGTGGGTGGGCGTGGCGCTACGCCAGTCGGCGGGTGGCTATCCTCACCCTGGGTTGACCTAACGAGGAGGGACCGTTGTTCGAGTCGGTGTTGGTGGCCAACCGGGGCGAGATCGCGCGGCGGGTGATCCGATCCGTGCGGGCGATGGGGGTGAAGGCCATCGCCGTGTACTCCGAGGCCGACGCCGAGCTCCCCTTCGTCGCGGAGGCGGACGAGGCGATCCTGATCGGCCCGGCGCAGCCGGCCCAGAGCTATCTCGACATCGACGCGGTGATGGAGGCGGCCAAGCGCAGCAACGCGCGGGCCGTGCACCCGGGCTACGGCTTCCTCGCCGAGAACTCCCGCTTCGCCCAGCGCGTCATCGACGAGGGGCTGGCCTGGATCGGCCCGACGCCGAGCGCGATCGACGCCATGGGCGACAAGATCAGCGCGCGCAACCTGATGGAGAAGGCCGGAGTGCCGGTCTCCTCGGGCACCCGCGAGCCGGTCCCGGACGCCGACGCGGCGGTCGCCGCCGTCGAGGCGGGCATCGGCTACCCCGTGATGGTGAAGGCGTCCGGCGGGGGCGGCGGCATCGGCATGAGCGTCGCCTACGACGAGGCCGAGCTGCGCAAGGCCTTCGACACGGCGCGCACCCGCGCCGAGCGCTTCTTCGGCAACGCCGACATCCTGCTCGAACGCTACGTCGAGCGCGCGCGCCACGTCGAGGTGCAGATCCTCGGCCTCCCCGACGGCACCGTGGTCGCCCTGGGCGAGCGCGACTGCTCGGTCCAGCGCCGCCACCAGAAGGTCGTGGAGGAGACGCCGTCACCCGGCGTCGGCCCGGAGCTGCGGGCGCGGATGCTCGCCGCGGCCGTGCGCGCGGGCGAGGCCGTCGGATACCTCGGCGCCGGCACCGTCGAGTGCCTCGTCGACCCCGGCAAGCAGGAGTTCGTGTTCCTGGAGATGAACACCCGCCTCCAGGTCGAGCACCCGATCACCGAGCTCGTCACCGGCATCGACCTGGTCGAGCAGCAACTGCTCATCGCCGCCGGCGAGCCGGTGTCGTTCACCTCGGTGGAGCCGCGCGGGCACGCGATCGAGTTCCGCGTCTACGCCGAGGACCCCAAGCGCTTCCTGCCGAGCCCCGGCGACATCAAGGTGTGGGAGGAGCCGGTCGGTGACGTCGTCCGCGTCGACTCCGGCTACACCGCGGGCAACCGGGTCACGCCCTTCTACGACCCGCTGCTCGCCAAGCTGTGCGTGTACGGAGCGGACCGTTCGCAGGCCCTCGCAGCGGCCCGCGAGGCCGTCGGCGCCTTCACGATCGAGGGGCCGAAGACCAACCTTCCGTTCTTCACGGAGTTGCTGGACGACTCGGAGTTCGCCTCCGGTCGGTACGACACGGGACTCGTGGACCGGATGCGTGCCCGCTAAAGGCTCCGGCCTCACGATCGGTTGACAACTGCGTCCGGCAGGTGCCGGTGCACGATGAAAGGAGCCGCGGTGCCCGAGGTCCGCGCGGAGATGGTGGCGAACGTCTGGAAGGTGGTCGTCGCCGAGGGTGACCAGGTGGAAGACGGCGACACGCTCGTCATCCTCGAGTCGATGAAGATGGAGATCCCGGTGCTCACCGAGGACTCCGGAGTCGTCGCCCAGCTCAAGGTGGCCGAGGGCGACGTCATCCAGGAAGGCGACCTGATCGCCGTCATCGAGTAGACGCGCCGTGGCTACACCCGCACGCCGGTCAGCCGGCCGTGCGGGTGCCGTGGCGGGAGCAGACGGCCGTCCAGCCGCTCGGGGTCACCTGGACCACCATGCGGCGGCGGCATTCCGCGCAGTAGCGCGGTGGCTCCATCTCACGTGCCTGGCGGCAGCGCGCGTGGTCGTCGCCGGTCGCGGGGTCGCCGCACAGGTCGCAGTACATCTCCGTCACGAGGCAGAAGAGTACTCCTCGCTCAGAGCGCGAGTTCGTACGTCAGCAGCAGGTCCAGGTCGGTGCTGATCGGAGACCAGTCGCGCTCGGGAGTGCGGACGAAGCCCAGCCGCTTGTAGATGCGGTGGGCCGCATGCATGATCGTCTCGGTGGACAGGCGCAACGTGTCGCAGCCGTCCTCCCTGGCCCGGTGTACGCAGTGCTGCACCAGTGCCTCGCCGAGCCCGAGCCCGCGTGAGGCGGGCACGACCGCGAGCATACGGAACTCCGCCTCGCGCGCCGCGGTGAGCTGCGCGAAGCTGCTTCCGTGGATGCAGTAGGTGACGGTGCCGATCGGCTCGTCGCCCAGGACGGCGACGACGAGCTCCGCCTCTTTGGCGCGTATCGCGGCGTTCCGCAGTTTCAGGACGTACTTGTCCTCGGGCCGCATGTATCCGCCCGCGACGTAGACACCCGCGGTGAGGTCACCGATCCGCTCGTACTCCTCGGGACGGGCGATCCGGATTTCGATGCCGTCGAGAGGCTCCGCGAACGGAGGTGGCGCGGTCGCTCCAGAGCTGTCCTCGCTCACGCTGCGAGCATAATGCACGTCGAACCAGGCGAAACACCAGGTTCACCCTCCTTTGATCACTCCGTGACGAGCTCCGGAAGGTCGGCCACATCCTCGGCGTCGGCCGTGTAGTCCGACGCCCGCGTCTCATCGGCACCGTCCGGCAGGCCGGCCATCCGGAAGATCGGCGTGAGCACGAGCGTGACGATCATGTTGATCACGAAGGCGGTCAGCGCGATGTACGCCGTCTGGTGGAGGCAGCGGCACGTTCGCGATCGACTGCGCGAAGTGAGCCTGCGTGGGGGAGTGCTGCTGGTACGCCGTGAACGTGCCGTACGCCATGGCCACGGCCCAGCCGGCGAGCAGCGCCCACCGGTGGAACCACCGCGTGTACAGCCCGAACCCCAGCGACGGGAACGTCTGCACGACCCAGATCCCGCCGAGGAGCTGCATGTTGATGGCGAGGGTCTTGTTCAGGCCGAGTACGAAGACGAGCGCGCCCACCTTGACCAGCAGCGACACGAGCTGCGCCACACGCGTCTCCTCGGCCGGCGTCGCGCCGGGGCGGAAGAACGCCGTGTAGACGTTCCGGGTGAACAGGTTCGACGCCGCGATCGACATGATCGCCGCCGGCACCAGCGCGCCCACGCCGATCGCCGCGAAGGCGATACCGGCGAACCAGCTCGGGAAGGTGTGGTCGAACAGCAGCGGCACCGCGAGCTGCGGGTTCTTCGCGGCCTTCACCGCCGAGGCGACGTCGGGCTTGGCGAGGGCCATGTAGCCGAGCAGGGCCAGCAGCCCGAGCAGCAGGGAGTACGCCGGGAGCAGCGCGGCGTTCCGCTTGATCACGTCGCGGCGGCCGGACGCCAGCGCGCCGGTGACGGTGTGCGGGTAGATGAACAGGGCCAGCGACGACCCCAGCGCGAGCGTGCCGTACGCCCAGTGGGTCATGTCGGTGGTGATCGATCGAGCCGCTCGGCTTGTGCGTCACCGGGTTGGTCTTGGCCAGGCTCGTCTGGGCGCTGTCGAAGATGTGGCCCCACCCGCCGAGCTTCGTCGGGATGTAGAGGACGGCGACGATGATCACCAGGTAGATCAGGGTGTCCTTGACGAACGCGATCAGCGCGGGCGCGCGCAGGCCGGACGTGAAGGTGTACGCGGCCAGCAGCGCGAACGCGATGAGCAGCGGCAGGTCCTTGGCCAGGCCGGAGCCCGTGACGCCCATGACGGTCAGCACGGCCTGGATGCCGACGAGCTGGAGCGCGATGTAGGGCATCATCGCCAGGATCCCGGTGAGCGCGATGGCCAGGCCGAGGGACTTGGAGCCGAACCTGCCGCGTACGAAGTCGGCCGTCGTCACGTAGCCGTGCACGTGGGCGACCGACCACAGGCGCGGGCCGATGAGGAACACGATCGGGTAGGCGATCGCGGCGTACGGCAGCGACCAGAAGCCCATCGCGCCCCCGGCGAACACCGCCGCCGGCACCGCGATGAAGGTGTACGCCGTGTAGAGGTCGCCGCCGAGCAGGAACCAGGTGGTGAACGTCCCGAAGCTCCGGCCGCCGAGGCCCCATTCGTCCAGGTGCATGAGGGTGTGTCCGCGGCGCCACCGCGCGGCGGCGAAGCCCATGCCGGTGACCAGGACGAAGAAGAAGATGAAGACGCCGAGCTCGACGCCGTTGACGTCGCTCATCGCCGGCCCTCCCCGCGGTGGGAGCGGGTGAGGGCGTAGGCGGTCCCGATGAAGACCGCGGTGATGATCACCCAGGCGAGCTGCCACCAGTAGAAGAACGGGAAGCCGGCGAGTCTGGGCTTCACGCGGGCGTAGCTGGGGACGGCGAGGTAGACGATGAACGGTGCGACCAGGAGAACGGCCACCACGACCCGTACGAGCGGGCTGGCCGGGCGGGGATCGGACATGGGGGCGCCCTTTCGAGACCGAGTTTCGCTGGCCGCCACTTTGACCGCAGATGATAACGGTGCGGTAACGGCCCGTCCGCGATCACGATCTCGGTGTCGGCGTCCGGTGGCCACCGGACGCCTACGGCCTCTCGAAGCCCGGTGTTCCGCTGCGCGGGGAAGACGCCTCTCAGCGCGTGAGGGCCGCGCAGCCCTGCTCGTCGGGCAGCAGCGGGCGGATGGTCACCCGGTAGGTGCGGGAGTGGTCGGTCCACTGCGGGGTGCTCTCGGCCTTGGCCTCATCGGAGCCGTTGAGGACCGTGCAGGTGCGCGTGCCGACGCGGGTGCCGGCCGTCAGGGGCTTGAACGGCCACGCGGGGCCGCTGCCCGCCGCGGGCAGCGCCAGCGCCGCGACGTGCGCCGCGTGGTACGGCCGCGGCCCGGAGGTCAGGTCGGTGCGCGGCCACGTCGCCGGGTCGAGCCGCTTGAGGTACTGCGAGGCCGGGTCGGTCGTGCCGCCGGCCTGGATGATCTTCGATGTCCTCGCGCGGCCGCCGGTCACGAACGTGACGTTCTTGTACATCGCGTCGGCGATGTTCCGGTCGTCGGTCGTGTGGGGCGTCGCGAGCCCGGCGTCCGAAGCGCCGGAGATGAGGCTTTTCAGCGCCTTCGGCGTGAGGTGGTACTCGGTGAGGCGCGTGCCGCTGCGGACGACGGCACGGCCGTCGGAGTAGAGCGAGAAGTCCGGGACGGACCCGGGGGCGCCCAGCCCCGCGATGCCACCCGAGGTCGTGGTCCGCAGGACCAGCGAGCCCCCGGCGCCGGGACTCTTCGAGCCCGGCGCCGGATGGTCGATGTCAGCCTGGGAACTGCCCGCACAGCCCGACGCGAGCAGTGCGATGCCGGCGAGAGCCGATGCGGCCGCCGTCTTCATGCTGATCACCCTCAGTCTGTGCGGGGCCCACGCGCGTGAGCCCCTTCGCACCGACCGTACCGGGGTGTTCGGCCGGCTAGAGAGTCTGTGACAAGGCCTTGATCGGCATTTTCAACTCGCCGAGCATCTCAAGGTCACGGTCGGTCGAACGGCCGAGGGTGGTCAGGTAGTTCCCGACGATGATCGCGTTGATGCCGCCGAGCATGCCCGAACGGGTGCCGAGGTCGCCGAGCGTCAGCTCACGGCCGCCCGCGTAACGCAGGATCGTCCTGGGCATGGCCAGCCGGAACGCCGCGATCGTCTTGAGCGCCTCGGCGCCCTCGACCGTCGGGTAGTCCGAGAACGGGGTGCCGGGGCGCGGGTTGAGGAAGTTGAGCGGAACCTCGTCGGGCTCCAGCGCGCCGAGCTGCGCGGCGAACTCCGCGCGCTGGGCCACCGTCTCGCCCATGCCGATGATCCCGCCGCAGCACAGCTCCATGCCGGCCGCGCGGACCATCTCACAGGTCCCCCAGCGCTCCTCCCACGTGTGGGTGGTCACGACGTTCGCGAAGTGCGACTTGGGCGTCTCGAGGTTGTGGTTGTAGCGGTGCACGCCCATGGCGGCCAGCTCGTCGACCTGCTCCTGGGTGAGCATCCCCAGCGAGCAGGCGACGTTGATGTCGACCTCGCGCCGGATGGCCTCCACGCCCTCGCGTACCTGCGCCATGAGCCGGGCGTCCGGCCCGCGCACGGCCGCCACGATGCAGAACTCGGTCGCGCCGGTCTCCGCCGTCTCCTTGGCGGCCTTCACCAGGGCGGGGATGTCGAGCCACGCCGCGCGTACCGGCGACTGGAACTGGCTCGACTGCGAGCAGAAGTGGCAGTCCTCGGGGCAGCCGCCGGTCTTGACCGACACGATGCCCTCGACCTCGACCTCGGGCCCGCACCAGCGCATACGGACCTCGTGCGCGAGCGCGAGGAGGTCCTGCACCTGGTCGTCGGGCAGGGTCAGGCAGGCGTGCACCTGGCTCTCGTTCAGGCCCTCACCACGGCCGAGCACCTGGTCCCGCGCGACCGCGAGGATGTCCTGGGTGTTCGGCGTCGCGGACGCCTGGAGGTAGTCGGTCACGATCGTCCTCTCATGACTTCAGGTCCCCGTACGTGCGTACGCGGGAATGGCAATCCTCCCGGAATCTCGCGGCCTGGAAAGTCCCCCCTAGGTGAGGGGCCAGTCCGTCGCGGGCCGCGAGGAGGAATTCCGGGCCGTCGAGGCGCCCGAGGTGTTCGGGCAGGGCTCCGGAGAGCGGCCGGGCGGCGATGGTCTCCAGGTCGCGGACGTTGCTCAGGTCGTCGAGGCCGGGGCGCGAGGGCCAGGAGCCGATGACGACGCCGGCGAGGTCGATGCCGCGGCCGGCCATCGCCTCCAGCGTGAGCGCGGTGTGGTTGAGCGTGCCGAGACCGGGCCGCACGGTGACCAGCACCTGGGCGCCGAGCTCGTGGGCGAGGTCGCCGAGCGTCGCGCCCTCCTCGTCGAAGCGGACCAGCAGCCCGCCGGCGCCCTCGACGACGACCAGGTCGTGGTCGAGCGCGCGGACCTGGGCGGCGCAGGCCGCCAGGTCGAGCGGGGGGCGGCCGTCGAGACGCGCCGCGGCGGCGGGCGACAGCGCGCCGGAGTAGCGGGCGTACTCGTGCAGGTCGGTCACGCCCGCGAGGCGGCGTACGTCGTCGAGGTCGCCGGGCTGCCCGGGGCGTACGCCGGTCTGGGCGGGTTTGACCACGGCCACGGAGGCACCGCGCATGCGCGCGAGTGCCGCGACCGCGGCCGTGACGATGGTCTTTCCGACGCCGGTGTCGGTGCCGGTGACGACGAGCACGCTCATTCGCGCGACTCTAGCGAGTGGTGACGAGTGATCCGTGCGCCAGGGTCATGGGGTCTCGCGCCGGCGGCTCAGTCGGGTGATGAACTTGTAGCGGTCGCCGCGGTACAGCGACTGCGCCCACTCGACCGGAGCCCCCTCGGTGTCGAAGGCGTGCCGGGACAGCAGGAGCAGCGGCAGGCCGACGTCGACGCCGAGCAGCCCGGCGTCGTCGGGCGTGGCCAGCACCGTCTCGATGGTCTCCTCGGCCTCGGCGAGGTGGACGTCGTAGGCGGTGGCGAGGGTCTCGTACAGCGAGCGGTGGCGGGGGAGCTCCTTGCGCAGGCCGGGGAAGCGGCGCGCGGGCAGGAGGGACGTGTCGATCGACATCGGCTCGCCGTCGGCGAGCCGGAGCCGGTGGATGCGCAGCGCGCGCCCGCCGGGCCGGATGCCGAGGAGGTTCGCGCAGCGCTCGTCGGCGGTGACGTAGCCGATGTCGAGGATGCGGGTCTCCGGGTGGAGCCCGTGGTGCTTCATGTCCTCGGTGTAGCTGACGAGCTGGAGCTCCTGGGCGACCTTCGGCTTGGCCACGAACGTGCCCTTGCCCTGGATGCGCTGGAGGCGTCCTTCGATCACCAGCTCCGCCAGGGCCTGGCGCACGGTGGTACGGGACGTGCCGTACTTCTCCGCGAGCGTGCGTTCCGGAGGCAGGGGGCTGCCCGGGGCCAGAGCCTCGGTCAGCTCCACGAGGTGCTTCTTCAGCCGGTAGTACTTCGGAACGCGGGGCTCCACCCCGAGATCAGGTGCCCGCTCAGCCGTCACACGCTCTCCTCAAATTCACCGCCGCGCCACATCGGCGTTACCAGCAGCGTACGGGCCGAGGTCGCCTCTGACACCGGCCAATGCTCGTCTGACGTCTGTGAGTTCTGACTCTCCGAGTGTGGCGAGGGCGGTCAGCCGCAGGCAGGCGCGGCCGTGCGGCACGGACGGCGGGCGGAAGCAGCCGACGCGAACCCCGTGCTCGGCGCAGATTCGGGCCGCTCGCACGGCGTCTTCCGGGCCTCCAATGATCACAGGGACGACGGCGGCCGAGGGCACCGAGGTCTCCAGGCCCAGTTCGCGCGCGATCGCGGACAGCCGCCGGGCGTTCGCGCGGGCGCGGGACGGGAGGTCCGGGTCGCCGGAGATCACCCGGAGGGCCGCGGCCGCCGCTCCGGCCGACGCCGGGGCGAGCCCGGTGTCGAAGACGAACGAGCGTGCCGTGTCGATCAGCGTCTCGATCACCTCGGGGGCGGCGAGCACCGCGCCGCCCTGGGAGCCCAGCGACTTGGACAGCGTGACCGTCAGGATGACGTCGGGCTCTCCGGCGAGCCCGGCCTCGTACGCCGCGCCGCGCCCGCCGGGCCCCACGACGCCGAGCGCGTGCGCCTCGTCGATCACCAGCAGGGCGCCGTGCCGGCGTACGACGCGGTGCAGCTCGCGCAGGGGCGCCAGGTCGCCGTCGACCGAGAACACCGCGTCGGTGACGACGACGGCGTCGCGTGCGCCGTCGAGCGCGGCTTCCACGGCCGCGACGTCGCCGTGCGGGGTGATCGTCACCGGGCAGCGGGCGAGCCGGCAGCCGTCGATCAGGGAGGCGTGGTTGCCGCGGTCGGAGACGATCAGACCGGGGCGCAGGCCGGTGACGACGCCCATGTTGGCGAGGTAGCCGGAGGAGAAGACCAGCGCCGCGGGCATGCCGGTGAAGGCGGCCAGGTCGCGTTCGAGCGAGGCGTGCAGCTCGGTGGTGCCGGTGACGAGCCGGGAGCCGGTCGAGCCGGCGCCCCAGGTACGGAGCGCCTCGACCGCTCCCTCGATCAGCCGGGGATCACGGGAGAGCCCGAGGTAGTCGTTGGAGGCCAGGTCGAGCAGCCGCTGGTCGGGGGTGCGCGGGCGCAGCGTACGGCGCAGGCCGGCGGCCGTGCGCTCCCGCGTCGCCGCCGTCAGCCGGTCGAGAGGGTTCACGCGTCGAATCATTCCAGGGCGACCTGCGATGATGCGGATGTGCCCACGTTGAGCGATCTGATCAAACAGCACACCGACCTCGACACCGCAGGCCTGGAGTGGATCCACGCGCTGGTGTCGGACTGGCAGCTGCTCGCGGATCTGTCCTTCGCGGACCTCGTCCTGTGGGTTCCCCTCAAGGCCGCGACCCCGCGGCGTACGCCCCACGAGGTCGACCGGTGGGTCGCGGTCGCGCAGATCCGCCCGACGACCGGCCCGACGGCCTACCCGGAGGACCTCGTCGGCAAGATCGCCTCCCACGGGCGGCGCGGCCTGGTCGACGTGGCGTGGCGTGAGGGTCGGATCTGCCGCGAGGGCGACCCCGAGTGGGGGAGCGGCATCCCGGTCCGCGAGGAGTCGATCCCGGTGCGCCGCGGGCGGGAGATCCTCGGCATCATCCAGCGCAGCACCAACCTCAGCTCGGCACGCACCCCCAGCCGCCTGGAGCTCACCTACCTCCAGAGCGCCAGCGACCTCGCGAAGATGATCAACGAGGGGCTGTTCCCGTTCCCGGGCCAGGAGCCCAACCTCGCGCGGTCGCCGCGCGTCGGCGACGGCCTCCTGCGCGTCGACCGGGACGGCCGGGTGCTCTACGCGAGCCCCAACGCCCAGTCGGCGTACCGGCGGCTCGGGCTCCCCGCCGACCTGGCGGGCACCCATCTGGGCGACATCACCGCCCGGCTGATCATGACGCCCGTGGACGACTCACTGGCCGTCGTGGCCGGCGGGCGTGCGGCGCGCGAGACCGAGGTCGAGGCGAACGGCGCCGTCGTGCAGCTCAGGGCGATCCCGCTGATCGTCGACGGCGACCGTACGGGCGCGATCGTGCTGCTGCGCGACGTCACGGAGCTGAGGTGGCGCGACCGGGAGCTGATGACCAAGGACGCCACGATCCGTGAGATCCATCACCGGGTGAAGAACAACCTGCAGACCGTCGCGGCCCTGCTGCGGCTCCAGGCGAGGCGGCTGCGGGTTCCGGAGGGCCGTACGGCGCTGGAGGAGGCCGTACGCCGCGTGGGCTCGATCGCGATCGTGCACGAGACCCTCTCGCACACACCCGACGAGCTGATCGACTTCGACGACATCGCCGACCGGGTGATGTCCATGTCGGGGGAGGTGTCGGCCGCGGAGACCAAGGTGCGGCCGAAGCGGATCGGCAGCTTCGGCGTACTGGCCGCGGTGATCGCGACCCCGCTGGCCATGGTCCTCACCGAGCTGCTCCAGAACGCCCTCGAACACGGGCTGACCGACCAGTCGGGCCTGCTGGAGGTGCTGGTCACGCGGACCGAGGAGCGCCTTGGGGTGCTGGTGTCCGACAACGGTAAGGGCCTGCCGGAGGGCTTCGACGTGGAGGAGGCGGCGAGCCTGGGCCTGCAGATCGTCCGCACGTTGATCGTGGGCGAGCTGGGCGGGGTCCTGGACCTCCGCCGGCGCGAGGGCGGCGGCACCGAGGTGATGCTCGACATCCCGCTAGACGACCAGACCCACCGGGCGCGGCCGTTTCCGGGCTGAGAATCACGACAGCACCCGTGGATCCCCTGCCACGGGTGCTGATGCGCGAGCCTGGGGCGCGTGTCGACGCTGACGCACGCCTGCTCGCTTGAGAGTCTTCCTCAGGCGTGCGCGCGGGCGCGGGCCCGGGCGTTGCGGCGCTTGAGAGCGCGGCGTTCGTCCTCGCTCAGCGCACCCCACACGCCGGCGTCCTGGCCGGAGCCGAGGGCCCAGCGCAGGCAGGATTCGGTCACGGGGCAGCGACGGCAGACCTGTTTTGCCTCTTCGATCTGCAGCAGTGCGGGGCCGGTGTTGCCGATCGGGAAGAACAGCTCGGGGTCCTCGTCACGGCAGGCAGCGCGGTGGCGCCAGTCCATGCGGTCCACTCCTTAATACTTCGATCGATCGTGAAGCGATTACTCCACTTTGTGAACGGTTTCACGATGTTGGAAACAGCCGGGTGCTCTGCAGACTGACCCCGGGATACGTGTTCGCGGCGCTGCGGCATGACCCGACGTCCTGCGCCTCACTAAGAGATTCGCAGGGCACTCTGAGGGGCGCAAGGCCTTTGAGAAATTTTTCTCAAAGTATGGTTGTCGCATTTGTCACACATCAGAAACAGTTGGGATCGCGACGATCTCAGATCACCACACGCACCGCTTTCGGTACGGTACGGAACGTGACGAAGTCGCGTTGTCCCAGGTAGTCGCCGTCCACCTGAAACGCGATGGGCCTGTGGGACCGCATCGTGAACTCCGAGAGGTCGTGTACGCCGAGGATCTGGCTGCCTTTCGGGGGCTTCCGGTTGAACGGCGGGATGATTTGCGGCAGCACTCCGAGCGTCGACAGAACGTCGAATCTCCGCAGCGCGAACAGGTCGAGCCCGGTCGCGAAACTGGCCTTCGGACTCGGATCGATCGGCCAGCGTCCCGCGTACGTCCACGGGGACGTGTTGGAGACGATCCCCATGAAGATGTGGCCCAGAGGCGGCTTTCCGGGCGCCTCCAGCGTCAGCGCCGGGCGGCGGCGGTCCGTGATCATGAAGAACTGCCGCACCGCCGTACGGACGTAGAGCGTGGAGAACGCGCGCGACCCCGCCTGGCGGAGTTCCTCGACGCGGCGCACGACCTCGGCATCCAGCCCCAGACCCGCGCAGAACGTGAAATACCGCGTGCCGGCCTGGCCGAGCCCCACCGTACGGCTGCGGCCCGCTCGGAGCGCCTCCAGGACCTGCCCGGCGGCGTCCAGGGGGTTGTTCTGCATCCCGAGGGCGCGGGCGAAGACGTTGGCGCTCCCGGTGGGAACGACGGCGAGCGCCGGCAGGTCCGGCGACGGCCCGTCGCTGAGCAGGCCGTTCACCGCCTCGTTGACGGTGCCGTCGCCGCCCAGGGCGATGACGACGTCGTATCCGTCACTGACGGCCTGGCTCGCGAGTTCGGTGGCGTGACCACGGCGTTGCGTCTCCGCGAGCTCCAGGCGCACCTCGCCTGCGAACGCACGCATCAGCACGTCTCGCGCTCGACGCGACGTGGTCGTCGCCTTGGGATTGGCGATCAGAAGGGCACGCACGTGCAAAAGGGTAGCTTCACCCTCTTCATGCGAAGGCGCGGCCTCGGCGACATCGAGTGTTAAGCCCGGCTAGTGTTCCGGGGTGTCCACACGTCCCGCCACTCTGATCACAGCCGCGGCCGTCGAGGCCGTCGAGGGAGCCGTCGTCCTGGCGCTCGGCGTCTACGTCGGCGTCGACGCCGTCACGGGCCGGCCGCACGACATGGCGAGTGCGATCGCGCTCGCCTTCATGGCCGTTCTCGCGGGGGTGTGCCTGCTGCTCGTGGGCCGAGGCCTGTGGCAGGCGAGGCGGTGGAGCCGCGCCCCGGCGCTGCTCACCCAGATCTTCGCGGTGATCGCGGCCGTCTCGATGGTGCAGAGCAAGCGGCAGGTCCTGGGAGCGACCGTGATCGTGGTCGCCGTCATCGGAGCCGCCGCCCTGCTCAGCCCGCCGTCGACCCGGGCTCTCCTGGAGGAGTAGCCCGGGCCCGGATTCGTCTCTAGTCGTCGGCGGTGAGGCCGTCGCGGAGCTGGGCGAGTGTGCGCGCCAGCAGCCGGGACACGTGCATCTGGGAGATGCCGAGCTCCGCCGCGATCTGCGACTGCGTCATGTTCCCGAAGAACCGCAGGAGCAGGATGCGCTTCTCGCGCGCGGGCAGCTTCTCCAGCAGCGGTTTGAGCGACTCGCGGTACTCGACGCCCTCCAGGGCCTCGTCCACGATGCCGAGCGAGTCGGCGACGGCCGGTGCGTCCTCGTCGCCGGAGTCGGGGGCGTCGAGGGAGACGGTCGAGTAGGCGTTCGCCGACTCGAGACCCTCCAGCACCTCCTCCTCGCTCATCTGCAGGTGCTGGGCCAGCTCGCTGACGGTCGGCGCACGGCCCTCACGCTGGGCGAGGTCGCTGATCGCCTTGGTCAGCGACAGCTTCAGCTCCTGGAGGCGGCGCGGAACGCGCACCGCCCAGCCCTTGTCGCGGAAGTGGCGCTTGATCTCGCCGACGATCGTGGGCGTGGCGTAGGTCGAGAACTCGACACCGCGTTCGAGGTCGAAGCGGTCGATGGACTTGATCAGCCCGATCGTCGCCACCTGCACCAGGTCGTCGAGCCACTCGCCGCGGTTGCGGAAGCGGCGCGCGAGGTACTCGACGAGCGGCAGATGCAGCTCGACGAGTTCGTCGCGGAGGCGCTGGCGCTCCGGGTCGCCCTCGGGAAGCGTCTGGATGCGCTCGAACATCCGGCGCGCCCTGGTGCGGTCGGGGACGCCGTGCTCGTTGCCCGCCATGGTCGTCTTCTCGGTCACTCGGTCACCTCGCCGGGCGGCGGACCATGCTGCGTCGAGTCGGTGGCCATCATGTCGACTGCCCGCGTCGCTTCTGCAGGACGATGATGACCCGGTCGTCGGCGCCGACCTTCGCGTCGACGTCGCCCGCGAGCGAGCTCAGGACCGTCCACGCGAACGTGTCGCGGCTGGGCTGCTGGCCGTCGACCGTGAGGACGGACACGGCGATGCTCATCGCGTCGTCGCTCAGCTCGAACTCGCAGGTCAGGTCGGTGCCTGGCACCGCCTGGGCGAGAAGCATCGCGCAGGCCTCGTCGATGGCGATGCGCAGATCCTCGATCTCGTCGAGATTGAAGTCGAGGCGTGCCGCCAGACCTGCCGTCGCCGTGCGCAGCACGGACAGATAGGCACTGTCGGCCGGCAGCCGCACGGTGACCACGTCGCGGACGTCAGAAAGACTGGCCGGCATGGCTGCGGTTTCCTCGGTCACGTCACTCCCTTGTTGGGGCTACCCGCTCCCTTGAAACTACCGCTTGCGCGCACCTACTCGCGCGTCCGGCACGCATGCATGTCACCTGTTCTCGACCATGACGGGCCATACGCGGGCCGGTCCGTACGCCAAGAGGCCGGCCCGGATGACTCCCGGACCGGCCACGCGGGGAACGACTCAGGCGTTCTTCGTCTCCCAGAAGATCTTGCTGATCTCGTCGATCTTCGCGAGGAGATCGTCGGCCTTCGCCACGTCGACGCCGCCCTTGGTGCCACTGGCGCCGGCGAGCTTGGTCGCCTCGTTGAACAGCTGGTGCAGCTGCGGGTACTTCTCGAAGTGCGGCGGCTTGAAGTAGTCGGTCCACAGCACCCACAGGTGGTGCTTGACGAGCTCGGACCGCTGCTCCTTGATCAGCAGCGCGCGGGCGCGGAACACCGGGTCGTCGTTGCCCTCGTACTTCTCGACGATGGCCTTGACCGACTCGGCCTCGATGCGTGCCTGCGCGGGGTCGTACACGCCACAGGGCAGGTCACAGTGCGCGGAAACCGTGTTCTTGGGGCGCAGAATTCGTGCAAGCACCTGCGTGTCCCTTCCGTTGTTCGTGGATCATGCTCCGGTGTCAGACATTACTCCTGAGCCCTTACCCGAGTGAGGCGAGGTACACATCGTGCGGACGATGGAGGTGAGGGGCGAGTCGATGCTGCCGGCGCTGAGGCCGGGCGACTGGTTGCTCGTACGGCACGGTGCCCGCGTCGCGCCCGGCCACGTGGTGGTGGCGCGCCACCCGGCGGACGCCGACCTGCTGATCGTCAAGCGCGCCGTACGGCGCGAGACGGGCGGCTGGTGGCTGGAGAGCGACAACCAGAAGGCCGCCGGGCGCCAGGACAGCTGGGACTTCGGCGCCGTGCCCGACGACCTGATCGTGGGGCGGGTGGTCGCGCGCTACTGGCCGAGGCCGTCGGTCTGGTTCAGGCCGAGCTGATCGACGGGCTCGCCGCGGATCGCGCACCGGTCGGAGCAGTAGTGGCGGTTGCGGTTCGCCGAGGTGTCGAAGAAGACGTTCCGGCACTCCGCGGCCTCGCAGGTCGCGAGGCGTCCGACGCCGTCCGCCGAGACCAGTACGGCGAGGCCCATGGCCGCCCCGGCGGCGTACCTGTCGGGTATCGAGCCGCTCTCGGTGATGTGCAGGTGCCAGCGGTGGCCGTCGTGCCCGGAGACCTGCGGGTGGATCGGATGCTGGATCAGCAGGGAGTTGAGGCGTTCGACGGCGTCGCACTCGTCGTCGGCGGCGACCGCCTCGAAGATCGCGCGCAGGTCGTCGCGCAGCTCGCGCATGGAGTCGAGATCCTGCCGGCCGACGCGCCCGCTCATGTGCTGGCCGATGGTCAGGAGGTCGCGCAACCCGTCGAGATCACTCAGTCGATCGCCTTCGGGCGCGTCGGTGTTCACGAGCTGGATCGCCAGGTCGGCGTATGAGGCGAGGTCCACGGGCACTCCTACCGGACCGTAAGAGGCGTTGCCCTGATTCGGCCATTACACCGCACCGGACTGTGAACAGGAAGCCTGACATGCGGGTCATCATCGATTAGATCCGCTAATGCCAGATGAAGACATGCTGTGGCAACCGGGCGAGATCCTGCGATCTCGCCCGGTCGCCGAGCCGGGAGCACCGGCTCAGAGCACCTTCGACAGGAAGTCCTGCGTCCTTCGGTGCCGCGGGTCGGTCAGGACCTCGCGCGGGACGCCCTTCTCGACCACGGAACCCTCGTCCATGAAGACGAGCGAGTCACCCACCTCACGCGCGAAGCCCATCTCGTGGGTCACGACCACCATCGTCATGCCGTCCGCCGCGAGCTGCCGCATGACGTCCAGGACGTCGCCGACCAGCTCGGGGTCGAGCGCGCTCGTCGGCTCGTCGAACAGCATGAGCTTGGGCCGCATCGCCAGCGCCCGCGCGATGGCGACCCGCTGCTGCTGGCCGCCGGAGAGCTGCGAGGGGTAGCCGGACGCCTTGTCGGACAGGCCGACCTGCTCCAGGAGGGCCAGCGCCCGCTCGCGTACGGACGCCTTGGACTCGCCGCGTACCTGGACCGGCGCCTCCATGATGTTCTCCAGCGCCGTCATGTGCGGGAACAGGTTGAACCGCTGGAACACCATGCCGATGTCCTGGCGCTGGGCCGCGACCTCCTTCTCGCGCATCTCGTGGAGCTTGTCGCCGCGCTGGCGGTAGCCCACGAGCTGCCCGTCCACCCAGATACGACCGGAGTCGATCTTCTCCAGGTGGTTGATGCAGCGCAGGAACGTCGACTTGCCCGAGCCGGACGGGCCGATCACGCACATCACCTCGCCGGACCTCACGTCCAGGTCGATTCCGCGCAGCACGTGCAGCCGGCCGAAGTACTTGTGGATGCCCTCGGCCTTGACCATCAGGTCGCCCGAGGGGGCGGTCTCGGTCATGAACCCCCCAGCGCGGTCGGTGGTTCGGCGTGGAACGTCGTCAGGTTGCGGCGCAGCCGCTGCAACGGCGTCGGCGGCAGGGCCCGCGAGGAGCCACGGCCGAAGTACCGCTCCAGGTAGTACTGCCCGACCGACAGGATCGAGGTGATGACGATGTACCAGACGCTGACCACGATCAGCAGCGGGATCGTCTTGTAGTTGGCGTTGAAGATGTCCTCACCGGCCTTGAGAAGCTCCGTGAAGGCCACCGTGGACGCCAGCGACGTCGTCTTCAGCATCGAGATGGTCTCGTTGCCGGTCGGCGGGATGATCACCCGCATCGCCTGCGGCAGCACGACGCGGCGCATGATCTTCAGCCGCCGCATGCCGAGGGCCTGCGACGCCTCGGTCTGCCCCTCGTCCACGGACAGGATGCCCGCCCGGACGATCTCGGACATGTACGCGGCCTCGTTCAGGCCCAGGCCCAGGATGGCCGCGACGAACGTGGTCACCAGGCTGTTGACGTCCCAGGTGATGAACTCCGGGCCGAACGGGATGCCGATCGAGATGTCGCCGATCAGGGCCTTGATGTTGAACCAGAAGATCAGCTGGACCAGCACCGGTGTACCGCGGAAGAACCAGATGTAGAGCCACGCCGCCGACGACAGCATGGGGTTCGCCGACAGGCGCATCAGCGCGAGGACCACGCCGCCCACGATGCCGATCGCCATCGCGATGACGGTCAGTTCGAGGGTGGCGACCAGGCCCTTGAGGATGCCGCCGTCGAAGAAGTACTTCTGGAAGGTGCCCCAGTCCAGGTTCGGATTGGTGAACAGCATGTGGAGGAGCATCGCGGCGAGCACGATCACGATCGCGCCGCTCACCCACCTGCCCGGATGCCGGACCGGCACGGCCTTGATCTGCTCAGGCCGTACCGGTTCCGGAGTGTCGGTCTCGGTCATGTGGTCGTCAGCCAGTCGCCCCGTTGACCTTCGGGTCCGTGATCCCGCCGGACGTGACGCCCCACTTGTCGGTGAGCTGCTTGTAGCTACCGTCGGAGATCATGTCCTTCAGCGCCTTCTGGATCCCGTCCCGCAGTTCGTTCTCGTTCTTGGGGATCGCGATGCCGTACGGCGCCGTGTCGTAGGCGGTGCCGGCGAGCTCGAACTTGCCGCCGGACTCCTTGGCCGCGTACGCGGCGACGGGGGAGTCGGCGAGGATCGCGTCCGCGCGGCCGTTGCCGAGCGCGAGGTTCGCGGCGTTCTCGTCGTCCAGCGAGACCTTCACCGGGGCGGGCTTGCCGCCCTGCTTGCACTTGTCGACGCGTACGCCGGTGTCCGGCTTGGCGGAGGACTTGGGCGTGAGCTCGTCCTCCTGCGTGGTGCCCTTCTCGACGGCGACCTTCTTGCCGCACAGCGACAGGTCGTCCGGCTTGAGGTTCTCGGGGTTGCCCGTCTTCACCAGCATGCCGGTGCCGGCCGAGAAGTAGGTCACGAAGTCGAACGTGGCCTCACGCGTCTTGTTGTCCGTGAACGACGACATGCCGATGTCGTACTTCTTGCTCTGCAGCGCGGGCAGGATGTTGTCGAACTTGACGTCCTGGAAGCTGGCCGTGACGCCCAGCTTCTTGGCGATCGCCGCACCCAGGTCGACGTCGAAGCCGACGACCTGCCCGTTCTGCTTGAACTCGTTCGGGGCGTACGACGCGTCCGTCGCGATGACGATCTTGCCGTTCTTCTTGATGGTGTCGAGCGCACTCTTCTTGCCGGGAGTCGTCGTCTTGGCATTACAGGCGGACAGCGCGAGTGTGCCTGCCAGAACTGAGATGCCCACCACAACGGAGCGGCGACGCAAAGGACCGGTGTGCACGGTGTCCTCCTATGGAGCCCGGGGACGATCGCCCCCTGATGGCCAGATGGTTGGTGGACATCTTGGCCTAACCCCGCCTCAAGTGCGATTACTGCCATGAAACAATCCGACAACGGCTATCGGGGATATCCCACCGCGTCGACCGGGGCCGGCTGCGAGCCCGCCGCGTTGACTTTCGGCTCCGTGATGGCGTCGGCCGTCAGTCCCCACCTGTCGGTGAGTCTCCGGTAGGTGCCGTCGGAGATCAGATCCTTCATCGCGGTCAGCACCGCGTCGCGCAGCTCGTTCTGCCGTTTGGGCAGCGCGATGCCGTACGGCGCGGCGTCGTACGGGGAGCCGGAGACCTCGTAGCGGCCGCCCGACTGCCTGGCGCCGTACGTCGCGGACGTCGAGTCGGCCAGCACCGCGTCGGCGTGCCCCTTGAGCAGGGCCTGGTTCGCCGCGGCCTGGTCGTCGTAGGACATCCGGATGGGCGCGGGCCGGTGACCGTTGCGGCAGGAGTCGATCCGCGCGCCGGCGCTCGGGTTGGTGACCGCCTTGTGCGTGAGCTCGTCCTCTTCCGTGGTGCCCTTCTCGACGGCGATCCGGCGGCCGCACAGGGAGAGGTCGTCGGGCCGCAGCCGCTTCGGGTTGCCCCGGCCGACGAGCAGCGCCGTGCCGGCGGACAGGTAGGTGACGAAGTCGAAGCGGCTCTCACGCTCACGCGTGTCGGTGAACGAGGACAGGCTGACGTCGTACTTGCCCTGCTGGAGGGCCTGGAGGATGGTGTCGAACTTGACGTCCTGAAACTCTGCCCTGACTCCGAGTTTCCGTGCGATGGCCGTGCCGAGGTCGACGTCGAAGCCGACGATCCGGCCGTTCTGCTTGAACTCGTTCGGCGGGTAGAGGGCGTCGGTGGCGATCACGATCCGGCCGGCCGTCCTGATGTGGCCGAGCGCGCTGGTCGGAGGTGCGTCCTTGCAGGCGGAGAGGGTGATCGGTCCCATGACGGCGGCGAGGCCCGCAGCCATGAGACGGCGAGCCAGGGGACGGGGGCGCAGAGCGTCCTCCTCTGGACGGAGGGGAGGTGGAATGAGGGGAAAAGACGGCTTCGTCTTACTGCCGCCTTACGGGGACTAACAATGGCATAAACCCCTTACGGGGCGGGCGGGAAGCGGATCAACGCCTCGACTCCTGGGGTGGTACGGTCCCCTGCCTGGGGCGCGCCGGACAGGTGTGGAATAATCGCTCAACGGGTGACCCCCGTACGCAAGAGACGACCACGCTGCTCGAGCACCCAGGGCAGAATGCGGTCGTCTGCCCGCATTTATCGCACCTAGCAGGGGTCGCTGTGGCTGTAAAGCCTGATCAATCGCACGATTTTGACGCCGATCCGGCCTTCGCGTTGCATCGCGGAGGAAAAATCGAGATCCGTTCCACCGTTCCCGTACGTGACCGGGACGACCTGTCTCTCGCCTACACGCCGGGCGTCGCCCGCGTCTGCATGGCGATCGCCGAGGACCCGGAACTCGTCAACGACTACACCTGGGTGTCCAAGGTCGTGGCCGTGGTGACCGACGGCACCGCCGTACTCGGCCTGGGCGACATCGGCGCGAAGGCCGCGATGCCGGTGATGGAGGGCAAGGCGCTGCTGTTCAAGCAGTTCGGCGGCGTCGACTCCGTGCCCATCTGCCTCGACTGCACCGACACCGACGAACTCGTCGAGACCATCACCCGGATGGCGCCCAGCTTCGGCGGCATCAACCTCGAGGACATCAGCGCACCCCGCTGCTTCGAGGTCGAGGACCGCCTGCGCGCGGCGCTCGACATCCCGGTGTTCCATGACGACCAGCACGGCACCGCGATCGTGGTCCTCGCCGCGCTGCGCAACGCCTCCCGCCTCACCGGCAAGCCGCTCTCGGAGATGCGCGCGGTCGTGGCGGGCGCCGGCGCCTCGGGCGTCGCCGTCTCCCGCATCATGATCAACGCCGGCATCGGCGACATCGCGGTGTCCGACAGCAAGGGCCTGATCTACGCCGGCCGCGACGGGCTCAACCCCATCAAGCAGTCGCTCGCCGCCGACACCAACAAGGCCGGCCTGAAGGGCTCCACCGAAGACGCCCTGAGGGGCGCGGACGTGTTCGTCGGCCTGTCCGGCGGCACCATCCGCGAGGACTGCGTCGACGCCATGGCCGACAACGCCATCGTGTTCGCCCTGTCCAACCCGGACCCGGAGATCCACCCCGATGCCGCCCGCCGCCACGCCCGCGTGGTCGCGACCGGCCGGAGCGACTTCCCGAACCAGATCAACAACGTCCTGGCCTTCCCCGGAGTCTTCCGCGGAGCCCTCGACGTACGTGCGCACACGATCACCGAGGACATGAAACTCGCCGCCGCGGAGGCCCTGGCCGACGTGGTCGGCGACGACCTGACCGAGGAATACATCATCCCGAGCCCCTTCGACGAGCGCGTCGCCCCGGCCGTCACCAAGGCCGTGGCCGACCAGGCCCGCAAGGAAGGCGTCGCACGCCTCTGAGCCCGACCAGGTAACGGCCCGCGCACGAGAACCGTGTACGGGCCGTTACTTCATTATTACCGCTTGTGATCATTGACATTTTTATGTCACGCTGCTGACACTGGAAGCATGCGGAGGACCACAGTGCGAATCGACGATCAACTCCTGGCCGACGCCAAGTCGTTCGCCGCCCAGCGGCATCGCAGCCTGAACTCCGTCATCGAGGACGCGCTGCGTGACATGCTCCGGCGGGCCGAGGCCCCTGGACAGGAGCCGGCCGTCTTCCCGGTGTCAGGTGGGAGCGGCCCGGCGACGCCAGGGCTCGACTTGAGCGACCCGAGGGTCCTCAAGGACCTGATGTACGAGGAAGAGGACGAGTACTACCGAAAGCGAGCCGGCGGTGCGCCTGGTTGATGTGAACATTCTGGTCTACGCCCATCGCCCCGAGATGGCAGACCACGAGCGCTATCTCGCTTGGCTGCTCGCCCTGATGAACGGCCCCGAGCCCTATGCCATGTCGGAGCTCGCTCTCAGCGGCTTCGTCAGGGTGGTGACCAACCCGAAGGCCTTCAAGGACCCGACACCGGTCCCCGTGGCCATGGCCGCGGGCGCCGCCCTCCGTGACCGCTCCAACTGCGTCCCGCTGTATCCCGGTCCGCGCAACTGGACGATCTTCTCCGACCTGGTCGAGAGGTCGGGCGCGCGGGGGAACGACGTCCCGGACGCCTATCACGCGGCGCTGGCCATCGAGCACGGATGTGAGTTCATCACCGCCGACAAGGGGTTCGACCGGTTCCCCGGGCTGCGGTGGCGGCACCCGCTTCACTAGGGGTACGCATAGGGCGGGGGAGGGCTGCTGCAACTAGAGTGCCAGTCATGTTCGCCGTCACCGCCGCACGCATCGATGCAGACAATCCGCTCAACGGGCTTGAGCTCGGGGAGCGACCTGAGCCCACGGTCGACGAAGGCTGGACGACCGTGAACGTCCGGGCCACCGCGCTCAACCACCATGACGTCTGGACGCTTCGTGGCGTCGGGATTCGTGAGGAGCGGTTGCCGATCATCGTCGGCTGTGACGCCGCCGGGGTCGACGAGGACGGGAACGAAGTGATCGTTCACTCCGTGATCGGGGATCCGGAGCGGGGTGGGGGCGACGAGACGCTCGACCCGAAGCGGTCGTTGCTGTCCGAGACCTACGACGGGACCTTCGCCGAGCGGGTCGCGGTGCCGAAGCGCAATCTGGTGCCCAAGCCCGCGTCGCTGTCGTTCGAGGAGGCGGCCTGCCTGCCCACGGCGTGGCTGACCGCGTACCGGATGCTGTTCGACAAGGCGGATCTGCAGCCGGGGTCGACGATTCTCGTGCAGGGCGCGGGCGGTGGCGTGGCCACCGCGCTGATCGCGCTCGGCTCCGCCGCGGGCTACCGGGTGTGGGCCACCAGTCGTAGCGAGACCAAGCGCAAGCACGCGCTGGAGCTCGGCGCCGACCAGGCCTTCGAGTCCGGAGCGCGGCTGCCCGAGCGGGTCGACGCCGTCATGGAGACCGTCGGTCAGGCCACCTGGAGCCACTCGCTGAAGTCGCTGCGGCCCGGCGGGCGGATCGTGGTGTCCGGCGCGACCAGCGGTCAGGTGCCGCCGGCCGAGCTGAACCGCGTCTTCTTCCTTCAGCTTTCGGTCGTCGGGTCCACGATGGGCACCCGTGACCAGCTCGTACGCCTCGCGCGGTTCCTCGACACGACCGGAGTGCGGCCGCTGATCGACCGCACTCTCCCGCTGAACCAGGCGCGCGAAGGGTTCGCCGCGATGGCCGACGGCGACCTCTTCGGAAAGATCGTCTTCACGCTCTGAGGCTCAGGAAACGCCCTACGCCTCGGGCGGGAAGATCTCCGACCGGATGCGTTCGGAGGTCTCGGCGAGGAGCTCGCGGGTCTGCTTGAGCCGCTCCTCGTCGAGGCCCTCCCGTGTCGCCGAGCGGACGTCCTCGACGAACTTCCGCAGCGCGCGGTCGAGCTTCACGCGGGCCGTCGCCTCGGCGGTGCCGGTCGCGGTGGTCCAGGCGTCGCCCCAGGTGTTGCGCCACTCGTCTTTCAGGGCGCGCTTCTGGTCGTTCCACTGCGCCTTCTGCCGCTGCCATTCCTGCTTCTGGCGCTGCGAGGTCTCCTTGAGGTTCTGCGAGGCGCTGACCGGGCCCTGCTTGCGCATCTCGCGCGCCGCCTGCGTCAGCTCCTCGCGCAGCGAGCGTACGGTGTCGCGGACGTCCTCCTGCACCTCGCGCGCGATGTCGCGGACGGACTCGGTGAGCTCTTCCTCCAGCTCGGCGAGCTCGTCCATGCGGTGTTCGAGCTCGTCGCGCCCGGCGTCGGTCAGCCGGTAGACCTTCTTGCCCTTGACGACCTCGTGGGTGACCAGGCCTTCTTCCTCCAGCCGCGCCAGGCGCGGATAGATGGTGCCGGGCGACGGCGAGTAGACGCCGAGGAAGCGGTCCTGGAGGAGCCGGATGACCTCGTAGCCGTGCCGCGGACTCTCCTCCAGCAGCTTCAGCAGGTAGAGCCGTAGCCGCCCATGCCCGAAAACGGGGCTCATCGGTCGTTCTCTCCTTCGTTGCTCAGCGCGGCCGGGTCGGGGCGGCTGAGCAGGGTGATGGCGCCTGAGACGGAGTTGACCTTCAGGGGCGCGCCGCCGCCGCCGAGGGTACCGGTGACGACCTTGGGTACGGAGCGCTCGTCGCGCTTCAGCTCGCGGAAGGCCGAGTCGATGCGGCCGCCCATGGAGTTGAGCGTGACCTCGGCTGAGGTGGACTCCGGCAGGCGCATGGTGACCTCGCCCGAGACCGTACGGACCTGGACGGCGCCGCCGTCGCCGAGGTCGATGTCCGTGGTGATCTTTCCGCTGACCGTGTGCGCGCTGAGCCGGTGGAGCCGGCCGTTGGCCAGGGACAGGTCGCCGGAGACGGTGTTGAAGCTGACCGAGCCGGTCACTCCCTGCGCCTCGATCGCGCCGGTCGCGGTGGTGGCGTCGATCGTGCCGGTCATGCCGTCGAAGGTGACGTCGCCGGAGCCGGTCTTGACGCTGACACGGCCGGACATGCCGGTGAGGATCGCGTTGGCGGTGACGAGGTTCAGCGTGATCGGGCAGTCGACCGGCAGCGTCAGCGCGATCGTGGCGCGGCCCTTGGTGTTCTGCACCCACTGGAGCACGCCTTCGAGGCCGCTGCGCTTCTGGGTGAGGGTCAGCATGCCGGCCTCGTGCGTGACCTCGAGCGGATGGCCGGAGATGTCGCTGACGCGCAAGGACGGCTTCTCGGCGCTCGGCAGGATCGACACCGTGCCGGCCACGATGTTGGCCTTCAGCGCGACCACGCCGTCGAAGTCGACGGTCGTCGGCTCGTCTATCGTCCAGCGCGCCATGGCGCGGTCTCCTTCCGTCGGAACACCTCTGCTAAGACGATATATCGCGTTTGGCGAAAGTCAAGATGTATCGCTTCTTGGCGAGCCGGGTCAGTCGTCGTCCTCGTCGTCGCCCAGGCGCGCCAGCCACGTGGCGAGGCGCTCGACGGGCGTCTCGAACTCCGGGTTGAGGTCGACGAACTCCCGGAGGCGGTCGGCCACCCAGGACAGCGAGACCTCTTCTTCGCCACGGCGTTCGAGCAACTCCTCGATGCCACGGTCGGTGAAGTACATGTGCACCTGTTCGTTCGATGGTCTGTGGTCGGGTCAAGCTAGCGCACCGGCCCCGGACGGCACTGTGCCCCGCACGCGGCGCGTACGGGGCACAGTGGTGGATCAGCGGGTCACTCTTCGCCGAAGATCGCCCCGACCAGGCCCTGCTGCTCGGCGGCGTGCAGCTTGGCCGAGCCGACGGCGGGCGACGAACTGGCCCTGCGGGACACGCGCTTGATCTCGCGTCCTTCGAGGTGCGGCGTCAGCTTCAGGGCGATGAACGGCCACGGCCCCATGTTGGCCGGTTCGTCCTGCGCCCAGATCAGCTCGGCGTCGGGGGTGTACTTGGCCAGCTCCGCCTTGATCTCGTCGACCGGCAGCGGGTAGAGCCGCTCGACCCGGACGATCGCGGTCGAGGTGTCGCCGGCCTTCTCGCGGGCGTTCACGAGGTCGTAGTAGAGCTTCCCGGAGGTGAACACGACCCGGCGCACCTGGCTCGGCTCGATCGGGTCGCCGATCACCGGCAGGAACGACCCGGAGGTGATCTCCGACGTCGCCGACGTCGCCGCCTTCAGCCGCAGCATCGACTTCGGCGTGAAGACGATCAGCGGCTTGTTGCGCGGCGAGAGCGCCTGCCAGCGCAGCAGGTGGAAGTAGTTCGCCGGCGTGGTCGGCTGCGCCACCGTCATGTTGTCCTGCGCGCAGGACAACAGGTAGCGCTCGATCCGGGCCGAGGAGTGGTCCGGGCCCTGACCCTCGTAGCCGTGCGGCAGCAGCAGCACGACGCTCGACTGCTGGCCCCACTTCTGCTCACCCGAGGAGATGTATTCGTCCATGATCGACTGGGCGCCGTTGGCGAAGTCGCCGAACTGGGCCTCCCAGCAGACCAGGGCGTCCGGGCGGGTCATCGAGTAGCCGTACTCGAAGCCCATCGCGGCGTACTCGCTCAGCAGGGAGTCGTGCACGTAGAACTTCGACGTGCCCTGGCCGAACTGCTTGAGCGGGGTGTACTCCTCGCCGGTCTTGCGGTCGAACAGCACCGAGTGCCGCTGGCCGAAGGTGCCGCGCCGGGTGTCCTGGCCGACCAGGCGTACGGGACGGCCGTCGATGAGCAGCGAGCCCAGGGCGAACATCTCACCGGTCGCCCAGTCGATGGCGTTCTCTTCGACCATCTGCGCGCGCTTGGCCAGCAGCGGCTGGACGCGCGGGTGGGCCGAGAAGCCCTCCGGCAGGTTGAGCTGCGTGTCGACGATCCGCTTGACGGTCTCTTCGGAGATGGCCGAGGAGACACCGGCGTGGTCGACCGGGATGTGCTCGATGTCGGGCTTGGTGAAGCCGTCCTGCGACGGCTGCTTGATCGCCTCACGGGTCTCGCTGAACGCCCGCTCCAGCTGCTGCTGGTAGTCGCGGAGCGCCTGCTCGGCCTCTTCGACGCTGATGTCGCCGCGGCCGATCAGCGCCTCGGTGTAGAGCTTGCGCACCGAGCGCTTGGCGTCGATCAGGTCGTACATCAGCGGCTGCGTGAACGACGGGTTGTCGGACTCGTTGTGGCCACGCCGCCGGTAGCAGATCATGTCGATGACGACGTCCTTGTTGAACGCCTGCCGGTACTCGAAGGCCAGCTGGGCGACCCGCGCGCACTGCTCGGGGTCGTCGCCGTTGACGTGGAAGATCGGCGCCTGGATCATCCGCGCCACGTCGGTGGCGTAGACGCTGGAGCGGGAGTACTCCGGGGCGGTGGTGAAGCCGACCTGGTTGTTGACCACGACGTGCACGCTGCCGCCGGTGCGGTAGCCGCGCAGCTGGGAGAGGTTCAGCGTCTCGGCCACGACACCCTGGCCCGCGAAGGCCGCGTCGCCGTGGATGAGGATCGGCATGACGGTGAAGCCGCCCTCACCGACGTCGAGGATGTCCTGCTTGGCGCGGACGATGCCCTCGGCGACCGGGTCGACGGTCTCCAGGTGGCACGGGTTGGCCACCAGGGAGGTGCGGATCTTCGAGCCGTCGCGGGCCACGAAGTCGCCGTCGGCGCCGAGGTGGTACTTCACGTCGCCGGAGCCCTGGGCGCTGCGGGGGTCGAGGTTGCCCTCGAACTCACCGAAGATCTGCCCGTAGGACTTGCCGACGATGTTGGCCAGCACGTTGAGGCGGCCACGGTGGGCCATGCCGATGACGACCTCGTCGAGGTCCGCCTGCGCGGCAGAGGTGATCACCGCGTCGAGCAGCGGGATCAGGGACTCGCCGCCCTCCAGCGAGAAGCGCTTCTGCCCGACGAACTTGGTCTGCAGGAACGTCTCGAACGCCTCGGCCGTGTTGAGGCGGCCCAGGATGTGCTTCTGCTCCTCGCGGTCCGGCTTGTCGTGCGGGATCTCGACGCGCTCCTGGATCCAGGCGCGCTCGGCGGGGTCCTGGATGTGCATGTACTCGATGCCGACGGTGCGGCAGTACGAGCCGCGCAGCACGCCCAGGATGTCGCGCAGCTTCATGCTCGGCTTGCCGCCGAAGCCGCCGGTGGCGAACTCGCGCTCGAGGTCCCACAGGGTGAGGCCGTGCTTGAGGACGTCCAGGTCGGGGTGCCTGCGCTGGGTGTACTCCAGCGGGTCGGTGTCGGCCATGAGGTGGCCGCGCACGCGGTACGCGTGGATCAGCTCGTGCACCCGCGCGACCTTGGCGACGTCGTCCTCGTGGGTGGCGCTGATGTCCTGCACCCAGCGGACCGGCTCGTACGGGATGCGCAGAGCCTCGAAGATCTCGTCGTAGAAGCTCGTCCTCGCCGAGCAGCAGCTGGTTGACGCGCCGCAGGAAGTCACCGGACTGGGCGCCCTGGATGATGCGGTGGTCATAGGTCGACGTGAGCGTCATGACCTTGCTGATGCCGAGCCGTGCGAGGGCCTCGGACGAGGTGCCGGCGTACTCGGCGGGGTACTCCATCGCGCCGACGCCGATGATCGTGCCCTGGCCGGGCATGAGCCGCGGAACCGAGTGGACCGTCCCGATGGTGCCCGGGTTGGTCAGGCTGATCGTGGTACCGGCGTAGTCGTCGATCGTCAGCTTGTTCGTTGCGGGCCTTGCGCACGACCTCTTCGTAGGCCGCCCAGAACTGGCGGAAGTCGAGGGTCTCGGCCGCCTTCAGGTTGGGCACCACGAGCTGGCGCTGGCCGTCGTCCTTCTTCAGGTCGATGGCGAGCCCGAAGTTGACGTGCTCGGGCTTGACCAGCGTGGGCTTGCCGTCGACCTCGGCGTAGGAGGAGTTCATCTCCGGCATCGCCTGCATCGCGCGGATGATCGCGTAACCGATCAGGTGCGTGAACGACACCTTGCCGCCACGCCCGCGCTTCAGGTGGTTGTTGATCACGATGCGGTTGTCGATCAGCAGCTTGGCCGGCACCGCGCGCACGCTCGTCGCGGTCGGGCACGGACAGGCTGGACTCCATGTTGGTGGCCGTGCGGGCAGCGACACCGCGAAGCCTGATCTCCTCGGCACCCGCGGGAGGCGCGGGCTCTGGGGCGGCCTTCTTCTGCCGGTGCGGCCTTCTTGGCGGCCGGCTTCTTCGCGGGGGCCTTGCTCTCGGCGGGCTTGGCGGCGGGGGACTTGCCCTCGTCGGCGGGCGCGGGGAGGCGGTGTGGGAGGGGCGGCCGCGGCGTCGGCAGGAGCCTTCGGCCGGGCGAGTCCGGATGGTAGTCCGCGAAGAAGTTCCACCAGGCTCGGTCGACCGAGTTGGGGTCTTCTAGATATTTCTGATAAAGCTCGTCGACCAGCCACTCGTTGGGACCGAAGTCAGGAGTGTGAAGGTCGGCGGAGGATCGCGACGACTGGGTCGACACGGCGGAGATCGCCCTCTTCCGCGCTCGCAGGTGGATCTGTAAACGACACAAGGCTACTCGTCCGCACGCGCCGTCGTGGCAAGGCGGTCACTGCCGGCAGCCCTGACCGGTCGTTTTGGGCGATCTCTACATAAGAGAGACGGTCACTTTGCCATATACGGGGCTTCCCACACCATGCGATTGTGACGTCCGTCTCAAGAAACGCCCGGCGGGTCGCTCACTCGTGCAAGGAAGTACACCGTCTCGGTCGCCGGGTGCCGGACGATCACGGTGAACTCGCGGTCGACGCGGAACTCCAGGGGCGTACTGACGTCCATGCCCGCCGGGACCATGACCACCGCGGTGGACGCCGCGCCCTCGAAACCGGTCTCGTCGACGTCGAGCACCGCCTTGTGCTCGACGCGGTCGACGCGCAGGGGCTCGGGGCAGATGCCGGAGAAGTCGGCGTCGTCGGTGAAGGCCGTGACCACGCCCAGCTCGCCGAGCGGGTCGCCGAGGCTCGCCTGGCCCTCGACGCGGAACTTCGGCAGGGACAGCGAGATCTTGACGTGGCGCGCGGCGCCGTAGAGCCCGCGAAGCGCCTCCGGCGACGGTGTGCCGCCCATGATCACGTCGACCACGACGCCGCTCTTCGCCGTGAGCGTGATCATCCGCAGCCCGTCCGCCTCGGCGTAAGGCATCCGCTCGACCGTGTGCATCGTCGGCACCTCACGGTCACCACCGGTGCCGTGGAAGACCTCAGGCCGCGTGGCACGCTCCTCGAACCTCTTCCACCAGGCGACCTTGAGGTACAGCGCGTTTACGATCACGGCGAACGTCTGGGGACCGATCGCGCCGGGAGGCAACAGGTCCTTGATCAGGTCGCGGGTGGTCTTGGCGACGTCGGCGTTGATCGCCCGGCGTGCCCCGTCGGGGTCGGCGGCGAAGTCGGCACCCTGGGCGGCGGCGCCGGGAAAGGACGCCAGCGCGCGGCGGTACGCGTCCTCGACCGGCAGGCTCGCGCGGGTCCACAGCGTGTTGGCCACCGCGATCTCGGCGTCGTCCAGCGCCGCGGCCTCGGCGAGCCGCAGGTCGGCCGGTGCCGCGCCGAGCGTCCCGGCCAGCTCGCGGTAGGTGTCGCCGCGCGCGCCCGCGGCGGCCAGCCCGAGCGCGGACGCCACGGAGTACGGCGACCAGACGAGGTCGCCCTCGGTGGCGAGCCGCCGGTGGAGGTTCAACGCGAAGTCGTACATGCCACGACGCTACCCCGGAAGGGTCCAGGAGAGGTCGGGGCCCTTGGGGACGATGCCCGCCGGGTTCAGGTGCCGGTGGGTCTCGTAGTAGTGCCGCTTGATGTGGTCGAAGTCGGTCGTCTCGCCGAACGCCGGGATGGCGTACAGGCGCCGTGCGTACGCCCAGAGGCGCGGATAGTCGGCGATGCGCCGCAGGTTGCACTTGAAGTGGACGTAGTAGACGGAGTCGAAGCGCGCCAGCGTCGGGTACAGGCGCACGTCGGCCTCGGTCAGCCGGTCGCCGACCAGGTAGTCGTGGCCGTCCAGGCGTTCCTCCAGGCGGTCGAGCGTGGCGAACAGCGGGTCGAACGCCTCCTCGTACGCCTCCTGCGTCTGGGCCATGCCGGCCTTGTAGACGCCGTTGTTGACGTTGTCGAAGACCTCGTCGTTCACCTCGTCGATCTCTGCGCGCAGCTCGGCGGGGTAGAGGTCCGGCGCCCCCGGATGGGCGAACTCCGCGAACGCCGACTCCAGCATCAGCGTGATCTGCGGATAGTCGTTGGTCACGAGCCGTCCGCTCCCGGTGTCCCACACGCACGGCACGGTGACGCGGCCGTCGTAGGAGGGGTCCGTCGCGGCGTACAGCTCGGACAGGAAGGCCGCGCCCGTGACGGGGTCACGGTCGCCGGGGGAGAGCGTGAACCGCCAGCCGCGCTCGTCGCGGATCGGGTCGACGATCGTCACGCCGATCACATCCTCCAGGCCGAGCAGGCTGCGCACGATCAGCGACCGGTGCGCCCACGGGCACGCCAGCGAGGCGTACAGCTGGTACCTCCCGGCCTCGGCGGGGAAACGGCCGGTGCCGATGTGGTCGGTGAAGTGGTTGGCCTGCCGGACGAAACGCCCGCCGGTCATCTCCTTGCGCACGATGTTCCCCATGATCGTCATCCTCGTGGGGGAGGGGTGTACGACCACCGGGCGATCCGGTGTTACCCGCCGCCCCCTACGATTATCGTCATGGAGTCGCCGGAACAGGGGTGTTGATCGTCAGTGGGCCACATCACCGACGCTCTGCTCCACCTACACGGACCGGTCATCTACGCCGTGGTGGCGGCGCTGGTCTTCGCCGAGGCGGCGCTGTTCTTCGGCTTCGTCTTCCCCGGTGAGACCGCGATCGTCATCGCGGGCGTGCTGGCCAGCCAGCACCGGGTGTCCCTGCCGATCCTGCTCGTCGTGATCGTCATCGCCGCGGTGACGGGCGACTCGGTCGGGTACGAGATCGGCCGCCGCTTCGGCGACCGCCTCCTCGACATGAACGCGATCCGCAAGCACCGGAGCAAGGTCGGCAAGGCGCAGGACCTCCTCCGCAGGCGCGGCGCGCTGGCGGTGTTCATCGGCCGGTTCACCGCGCTGCTGCGGGCGATGATGCCCGCCCTCGCGGGCAGCGCCAAGATGCCGTACGGCCGGTTCCTCGTCTTCAACGCCCTCGGCGGCATCGCCTGGGGCGTGAGCTACACCGTCGGCGGTTACCTCGCCGGCACCGCGTTCGAACAGGTGGCCCAGTGGGCCGGGCGCATCCTGGCGGTCGTCGTCGCCGTGATCGCGGTCGCCGTGCTCGCGGTGTGGATGGTGCGCCGCAGGCGCGACGAGTCGCGCGAAGAGGAAGAGGAGTCCGTTCCCGGCTCCTGACCCTCCCGAGCCGGATTCGGCTCGATGGTGAACACTGTCCTTCAGGACAGGCCACGAGGAGGAGCTGGCGATGGCGGAACTGCGGTTCGACGGACGGGTGGCGATCGTGACGGGGGCGGGCCACGGGCTCGGCCGGCGGCACGCGCTCGAACTTGCCTCACGCGGTGCCAAGGTGGTCGTCAACGACCTCGGCGGGAGCGTCGACGGCAGCGGTGCCTCCGCGGGCCCCGCCGCGGCGGTCGTCGAGGAGATCGTCGAGAACGGCGGCGAGGCCGTCGCCAACCCGGACAACGTGGCCACGCCCGAGGGCGCCGCGGCGATCGTGGCGACCGCGCTCGACACGTACGGCCGCGTGGACATCGTGATCAACAACGCGGGCATCCTGCGCGACAAGTCCTTCAAGAACATGGCGCCGGAGGAGTTCGACCAGGTGCTCGCCGTGCACCTGCGCGGGTCGTTCCTGGTGACGCGGGCCGCGTGGCCGCACCTGCGCGAGCAGGCGTACGGCCGGGTGGTCATGACCTCCTCGCCGGCCGGGCTGTTCGGCAACTTCGGCCAGGCCAACTACTCCGCGGCCAAGATGGGGCTCGTCGGCCTGGTCAAGACCCTCGCCGTCGAGGGCGCCAAGTACGGCATCAAGGTCAACGCCATCGCGCCGATCGCCTGGACCCGCATGACCGAGGAGCTCGTCCCGCCGGAGTTCAAGGACAGCCTCAGCGTCGAGCACGTGACCCCGGTCGTGGTCTGGCTCGCGCACGAGAGCAACGAGGAGACCGGCGAGACCTACTCCGTGGGCGGTGGCCGCGTCGCGCGCGTCTTCGTCGCCGAAGGTCCCGGCTACGTCAGCAAGGACGGCATGAGCGTCGAGGAGATCCGCGACAACTGGCAGCGGATCAACCAGGCGGACCCCTACACCGTGCCTCGGAACCTCGGCGAGCAGACCGCCGCGGTGTTCGAGGCGCTGAAGTGACGGGCGTCGAACTCCAACGCCGCGACGGCATCGCCGTCATCACGCTGTCCCGCCCGGAACGCCTCAACGCGATCGACTCCGCGATGGTCGAGGCGCTCATCGCGATCCTCGACGGCCTGATGACCGACACCGCGACACGCGTCGTCGTGCTCACCGGCGCCGGGCGGGCCTTCACGGCCGGCATGGACATCCGGAGCGGCGTCCCCGGCTCGGACGGCGGCACGGTCGCGCGGATCTACCACGGCCTGACGCGGAGCGGCGAGGTGGTGACGCGGCTGCGCGAGATCCCGCAGCCGGTGATCGCCGCGCTGCACGGGCCGGTCGTCGGCATGGGCATGCCGATGGCGCTGGCCTGCGACCTGCGGGTCGCCGACTCGACCACGACGTTCTCCGCGCCGTTCCTCAAGCTCGGCTTCTCCGCGGGCGACCTCGGGCTGACGTGGCTGCTGCCACGGCTCATCGGTGTCTCGCGGGCGTCGGAGATCTTCTACCGGGCCCGGCCGGTCACCGCCGCCGAGGCGGACGACCTGGGGCTGCTCGCCGAGCTGACCGAGGCGGGCGGCGACCTGGAGGCAGCCCTCGCGCTGGCCGGCGAGCTGATGAGCCGGTCGCCGTTCGGGCTGCGTCACACGAAGGAGCTGCTGAACCTCTCCCTCGACGTGCCGGCCATGCGCCGCCAGCTCGCGGTGGAGAACCGCACCCAGGCGCTGGCGTTCCTCACCGAGGACGTCGTCGAAGGACTCACGGCGGCGGTCGAGAAGCGCGAGCCGGAGTTCCGGGACCGCTGACCGGCTTTGGGGCTCCAGCCCCAGAAGTCACTCGACCCTGAAGTCGGCGAAGTCGAAGCCCGGCGACACCACGCAGCTCACGAGGACCTCCTCGTCGCGGGCCGGGCGGGCGGCCTGCCACACGCCGGCCGGGATGACCACCTGAGGGCGTTCGCCGTTGTCGACGGCGGGCCCGAGCGTGATCGTCTCCGGGGTGCCGGGGTGTTCGCCGTCGCCGCCCAGTGTGAGCGTGAGCGGGCCGCCGCGGTGCCACAGCCAGACCTCGTCCGAGCGTACGGAGTGCCACATCGACTCCTCGCCGGGCCCGAGCAGGAAGTAGATGCCGGTCGCGCTGGAGCGCTCGCCGCCGTGGGCGCGGAGGTTCACCGGGGCGCGCCAGGTCTCGCGGAACCAGCCACCCTCCGGATGCGGCAGCAGGTCGAGGCTCTCGGCGACGGCCGGCCGCGCGTGCAGCCCGGTGACGCGGCCGCCCGGATCGCGCCGGGCGTACCGGATCTCCCGCACCGTCGAGCGGTTGATCGCGCCCGGTAGCGGCATCGGGGTCTTCCCGAGGTCGAGGGCGATGACCTGTTCGTCGCCGAAGGCGTCGTTGGCGAGCGCGACCGCGTCCTCGGCGGGGGAGTAGGCGGCGGTCTCGCTGCGGAACGGCTGGTCGGGCTCGGCCCGCCACGCGTCGAGCGTCGTGAGTAGCAGCACCCGGCCAACCTTACGGGCCGGGCATCCGGCGTCACACGCCGTCACCCCTCGATGGGCGGATGGTGGCGCTTTCGTGGCTCTCGCCCTCTATCGGGTAATGCAGTTAAGATGCATCTCGACTTTCGTCGAAGGAGAGAACTGACATGGAGCCGTACCGCGAGGCGAAGCCGGGCACCCCGAGCATCCGGGCCTCCGACGCCGAGCGCGACGTGATCGTCCAACGCCTGCAGACCGCCTTCGCCGAGGGGCGCCTCACCGACCAGGAGTTCGACGACCGCATGCACGCGGCGCTCGCCGCGCGCACCCACGACGAGCTGGACCGGCTCCTCCATGACCTGCCCGGGGCGGCCGTGCGGCCCGCGGCGCCGGCGCCGGTCCCGCTCTCGTCGGACGGCCCCGCACCGGGCAGGTACGCGATCGCGTACAAGAACAGCATGCGCCACGCGGGCCACTGGCGGGTGCCGGGGACGTTCCGCGCGGTCGTCTACAAGGGCTCCGGAGTGATCGACCTGCGGGACGCCGAGCTGACCGAGACGGTCACCACGATCATCGCGATCGCCTACAAGTCCGACGTCGAGGTCATCGTGCCGCCCGGTATCCGTGTCGAGGTGAGCGGCGTCGGCGCCACCCGCGACGAGGAGTACCCCGGTGGCGCGCCGGCCGACGGCCGAGTCGTGCATGTCCGTGCATTGGGTTACAAGGGTCGTGTGGACGTTCTCACCCGCGCGGCCCGTTGATGACCGGACTCTCTCCCATTCGAACCTTTGTGGCTTGATAAGCGTCGTATTGCCGGGGCGTTTGAGGTACAACAGAAACGCCCCGCCATTTGTCGACGTTTGGGAGAAAAATTATGCGAATGAGCCTGGCTAAGGCCGTCGTGCTGGGGAGTGCTTCGGCATTTGTCCTGGTACCGGCAATGGCGGCCCCCGGGCTGGCGGCCCCCGCCGCCGCGCCTGAGGTTCAGGCGCAGTCCTATCCGACGCTGCACTACGGCGACAAGGGCGCCGCGGTGAAGACGCTGCAGACGCGTCTGAAGGCGTTGCACTACGACCCGGGCACGATCGACGGCATCTGGGGCACCAACACCAGCTTCGCGGTGTGGGCGCTTCAGAAGGTCAACGGAATCCACCCGACGTCGGACGCGGGTCCCAAGACCTGGGGTGCGATCCTGCACCCGAAGACGCCGGCGCCGCTCTACCCCAAGGGTGCCGCGAACCGCGCCGAGGTCAGCATCAAGCACCAGCTGCTCTACGTCTACAAGAGCGGCAAGCTGGTGCTGATCAGCCACATCTCGTCCGGTTCGGAGCAGAAGTACTACTCCCAGGGGCACTGGTCGGTCGCGCACACGCCGCGCGGCAGCTTCAAGGTGTACCGCAAGGCCGCGGGCTGGGAGACCTCGCCGCTCGGCAAGCTGTACAAGGCCAACTACTTCACCGGCGGCTACGCCATCCACGGTGAGCCCGCGGTGCCGCTGCACCCGGCGTCGCACGGCTGTGTGCGCATTCCGATGGGCACGTCCAACATCGTGGCGAAGCTGCTGCCGCTCGGCACGAAGGTCTACGTGCACAGCTAAGCCACACCGCGGTCAAGGCATCCTCTCGTCCGGGAAATTCGTGCCGATCATGGTGGTTTGGGCCTCCGTCGTCCCGCGAAGAGCGGTTTGATGGACCCCTGCACGGACGTCCTGTGACGAGAGGGTGAGCGTGAGCACGACCGGCAACGAAGCGTCTTCCGGGTTCTCATTCGGTGGTGCGGTCGAACCCCCTGGCGAGGAGCCGGAGCGGCGGTCGAACGGCAGGGACGAACGCCGCCGGATGAGCGAGCGGCTCGCCGAGGCGGCCGCCACCGGGGAGACCGGCCGGGTCCAGGGGATGCCGAACACCTCTCCCTGGCAGCGTTCGAACGCCGTGTGGCACCGGGCGGGCATCGACTGGGAGCGCGCCGAGCCCGAACGCCCGGCCGCGCGGCAGGCGGCCATCGCTCCGCCGCAGGATGTCGCGGTCTACCCGGCGGCACGGCCCGAGCTCGCGGCCCCGCCGGCCCTGGGAGGCCCGGCCGGCCCGGCCGCGCCGCCGCCCGCGACGGACGACGACGGCGCGGAGCCGTGGGGCCCGGCGAAGCGCGGAAGCCGGCTCCCCGAGATCCCCATGCGTACGGTCGCGATCGCCGCCGTGGCGGTCGTCGTCGTGGCCGGCGGAGCGTACGCGCTGTTCTCCGGTGGCGGCGGTGACGACGGCCCGGCGCCGAAGCCGGTCGCGTCCGGCGCGGTCGCCGCCGACGGCCTGTTCACGGCCGACCCGGCCGCCAAGGCCGACGGGCGCACGCACACGCTCGCGGCGGTCGCCGGCGCGGACCGTACGGTCGTCGTGGCCGGATCGGAGCAGGGCGGCGTCTACGCGCGCGGACAGTTCCTCGTCTCCGCCGACGGCGGGAAGACCTGGTCGGTCGCGAAGGTGCGCGCCGCCGACGGCGGCGACCCGCCGCAGGGCGAGTACCCGCGGCTCCTCGCGGGAGGCGCGGGCACCTGGGCGGCGCTCGGCGGCACCTCACTCGCCGGCGCGCTCGTCACGAACGTCCCGTGGACGAGCCGCGACGGCCGGAGCTGGACCCGCCAGGCGCCCTCCAGCGCATTCATCCCCGGTGACACGGTCAGCGGCCTCGCGCGTACGGCGTCGGGGTTCGTCGCGGTGGGCACCGCGACGGTCAAGGGCGCCGCGCAGGCGGTCGTGTGGACCTCGGGCGACGGCCACGTGTGGACCCGGCTGGGCGCCGACCAGCTGAAGCCGCCGTCCGGCGGCACGGTCGCCGGCCTGTCGGAGGTCACGGCGAACGGCGCCGCGGTCCTCGCGCACGGCACCCTGCGGACCACCAAGTCCGTCACGAAGAAGAGCGGCGGTAAGAAGAAGAAGGTCACGCGGACCACGACGAGCGAGGGGTTCTGGCGGTCGCCGGACGACGGCCGCACCTGGGCCCCCGTGGCGGTCCAGCAGGCGGGCGGATCCTCGGGCACGGCCGCCGGGATCGCCGCGACGAAGGCGGGTTTCTTCGCCGTACGCGAGGCGTCGCACCGCACGGGCAAGGGGAAGCACCGCAAGACGGTCCGGCAGGCCGTGGTGCTCGGCTCGCCGGACGGGCAGAAGTGGGCCGTCACGGGCCAGGTCGCCATCAGCGGCTACACCGGCGTCGCCGGGCTGGGCGGCGGCGAGAGCGGCCTGACCACGCTCATCTCGCTGTCCGGCGGCAAGACGGCCGTCATGACCAGCGCCGACGGCAGGCTGTGGCACCTGTCGAGCACCCTGCCGCGCGGCCGGGCCGTCACCGGGGTGGTGCTCGCGCCTCAGGGCCCGGTGCTCGCGGACCATCTGAACGACGGCAGTTCCTACCTCACTCTCTCCGGGGTCGGCGACGTGAGCCTCGCCTCGATCCCGGACGCCGTGCACCCCGAGCGCACGGTCACCGGGGTCGTCTCCGACGCGGGTCAGACCGTCGCGTTCGGCAGCACGAACGGCCACCCGGCGCTGTGGACGTCCGCGAACGGCACGTCCTGGGCCCGTGCGACGCTGCCCGCCCCGGCGAACACCCCGCAGCGGTTCTCCGACGCGGTGCACGGAGGCCAGGGCTGGCTCGTGGTCGGCGGCGGAGGCGGCGGCTCGGCGGCCGTCACGTCGGCGGACGGGCGCCAGTGGAAGGGCGTGACGTTCGCGGGTACGCCGTCCGCGGCGGCCACGTCGGGGAAGGCCTACGTCGTCGTCGGCCGTCAGGGCACGACGGCCGCGGCCTGGTACTCCACGGACCTGAAGCGCTGGGCCAAAGCGCGTGAGTCGGCGAAGCACGCCTTCGCGGGCGGGCTCATGAACGACGTCGCGGCGGGCCCGGCGGGCTTCGTCGCGGTCGGCGCGCGTACGGACAAGACCACTTCGAAGCCCGCGCTGTGGACCTCGGCCGACGGGAAGAAGTGGGCGCTTTCGGCGACACCGCCCGCGCTCCCGCAGGGCGCCGTCACGGGCGGTCTGATGAGGATCGCCGCGCGCTCCGGCGTGCTGGTGGCCTCGGGCCGGGCGGGTACGCGCGCCTTCCTGTCGGTCTCCTCCGACGGCGGGCGCACCTGGCAGCCCGGTGTCGCTTCCGGGCATCGCGCCGGATGGTGAGATCACGGCCGTGACGGCGACACCGCACGGCTTCGTGCTCGCCGGGACGTCCGGCTCCGACGTGACGCTGTGGACGTCGGCGGACGGCGTGACCTGGCGCGGCTCGCGGCCGCGCGGCCACGGGCTGGACGGTCCCGGCGTGCAGCGGATCGCCGGGGTGACCGTCACGGGGACGACGCTCACGGCGGTCGGCTTCACCGGCGACTCCCGCGGCGACGGTTCCACGCTGTGGCGTCCTTCGCTTCCGTGAACGCCTTCGCGGCCGTCCCCGTCGAAGGGGACGGCCGCGAAGGCGCCGGGACGCTCAATGGACGTGCAGGTTGACCCCGAGAAGAATGAGGACCCACAGGAAAACGGCCAGGAGAGCGCTGAGGACGCGCTTCAGCAGGTCGATCGTGATGTAACCGTGGTCCCACGCGATGTAGATACCGATCAATATGTAAATCAGCCCGAACAGGCTAAATCCGCCCCTGATACGCATCCGGGGTCCTCCTTCACTCGACATGAACGAACGCGGGATGCCCGTTAAGAGACGTTCAAAACTTTTGTCGGTTATGTGTGAAGGGTCCGTTGTGACGTGAAGGGCGGCCGCCGGTGTCCGGCGACCGCCCCGCATGCGTTCGTGCCTACTTCAGGCGCAGGCGCACGACGCTGGGGTCGTGGTCGCTCGCCTGCTCGGCGAACTCCGCGTTGAGGTGGACGACGTCGTAGTCGTACGGCTGGTGGGCGAGCGAGGGGCTGAGCAGGATGTGGTCCAGCACCTCGGAGTTGCCCTCGTAGACGTAGGTGTACCGCTGTGAGATCGGCAGCGTGGACGGCAGGTCGCGCAGGCCCGCGTCGGTCAGGGTCTTGACCTGGGATGAGAAGTCGAAGGCGTTGAGGTCCCCGGCGACGATCAGGTTGGCCTTCTTGCCCGCGCTCTTCACGAAGGACGCCACGATGGCGGCCTGCCCGCTGCGCTGGGTCTCGGACGGCATCTGCGGCGGCTGCGCCGGCCCGTACAGCGGGTCGTCGCCGCCCTTGGAGTTCCAGTGGTTGGCGACCACGATGATCTTCTTGCCCTGCCAGGTGAACTCCCCGGCCAGCGGCTTGCGTGAGTCGGTCCAGGCGGCGTCGTCCGGCTGGAGGCGGCCGGGGCTGTAGGTCAGCTCGCCGTTCTCGATGGCGGTCGCGTTGGTGGACGTGCCGCCGGGCTTGTCCACGAAGGCGAGCCCGCGGTCCGTACGGAACAGGAAGCCCACGCGGATGTTGCCGCCGGGCTGGCCGCCGTCCTTGTCGTTCACCGGGTCGATCGAGCGCCACTCGTACGCGGGGCCGCCCGCGGCCTGGATCGCGGCGGTCAGCTTGGCGATGGTCTGGTCGGCGGCGACGACGCCGTCGTCCTTGGCGCCGTCGTTGTCCTGCACCTCCTCGACGTTGACCAGGTCGGGGGAGGCGAGGTTCTTGACGATCTCGTCGGCGATGCCGGAGAACTTGGTCGCGGGGTCGCCCGGCGCGAGGTTCTCGACGTTGGCCGTGGCCATCGAGAGCTCGTTCTTCTTCGCCGTACGCGTCTCCTCGCGCGGCAGGTCGCCGTGCTGGACCACGGGCGTGGCCAGGAGGTGCAGCATCGGGTCGCCGAAGCCGTAGTCGAGGACGCCGATGTTGCGGCCCGGCAGGCGGTCGCCCACGTCCACGGACGGCGTCTTGGCCAGCACGTCGTCGATGATCAGGCGCTCGGGGTTGAAGTCGTCGCGGCGCGCGACGACGCCGCCGCGCTTGCTGCGGATCGACGCGCCCTTGGTCACGACGGTGAACTCGCCGTACTGGTTCGTCGGGCCGACGACCTGCGCGTCGTCGAGCTCCAGGCGCATGCCCTCCATCGACTCCCAGTAGTCCAGGCCGTCCTGGCGGGGGTCGAACGTGCCGGACGTCTCGGCGTTGCCGGTCGCGTCGTTCTCGATCACCGTGTGCGGGGTGCGGCGGATGACCGTGACGCGGGGCAGCGCGACACCGTGCGCGGTCGCGGTGACGGCCGTCGCGCCGATCTCGGTGGTGGTGAGGTTCGTCTTCGCGTTCGAGGGACGGAACTCGTTGACCGTGCCGTCCACCGTGACGGCGTCCCCGGTCGCGACCGTGGGCTTGGTCTTCGTGTAGACGAAGACGCCCTCGGAGGTCGCCGGGTCCCGGTCGGGGGTCGGGTCCTGCATCCAGAAGCCGGTGGTCGACAGCGCGGTGACCACGCCGGGTACGGCGGTGACCTGCTTGCCGACGAGCGGCGAGATATGTGCGGCACCCTGGATGTCATGGATCCGAACGGCCGCCTGGTCGGCGTGCGCGACCGGGAACGGCGCGGCCACCGCGGCGACGCCGATGGCGGCGATTGCGAGCCTGCGTGGGGATTTCCTCACGTGTTCTCCATGTTCGGGACGGATACACCGAAAACGAAGAATGTCGACAATACGGGTGTTACGGAAGTGGTTGCGGCAACTTTCACCGCGCCGACACCTGGCCGTGACCGCGTACGGCGGCGCGCCGTACGCGGTCTCCCGTGTTTCTGGTCGGACCCTTGCTTCTAGTCGAAGAGGACGACCTGGCGAATGGCGTCGCCGCGTTCGAGCGTGGCGATGGCGTCGTTGAGGTCCTCGAAGCGGATGCGGCGCGTGATGAGGCTCTCCAGGTCGAGCCTTCCGGCCCGCCACAGGTCGACGAAGCGGGGTACGTCGCGGCGCAGGTCCGAGCCGCCGTACAGCGAGGCCTTGAGGTTCTTGCCGTCGAAGAGCAGCTCGAAGGCGTTGAACTCGACCTTGTCTTCCCGCGAGCCCGCGCCGACCACGATCACGTCGCCGCCGCGCCGCGTGAGGTCCCAGGCGGCCCTGATCGTGGCGCTGCGGCCGACGACCTCGAAGGCGTAGTCGAACCCCTGGCCGCCGGTGATGAGCTTGCGCGTCTCGGCGGCGTGCTCGGGCGTCGCCGTGTGGGTCGCGCCGAACGCCTTCGCGATCTCGTGCTTGGACTCGAGCGGGTCGACCGCCAGGATCGTCGCCGCGCCGGCCGCACGCGCGCCCTGGATCACCGACAGCCCGACGCCGCCGCAGCCGACCACCGCGACCGCGCTGCCCGGGCGTACGCGCGCGGTGTTGATCACGGCTCCGACGCCGGTGGAGATGCCGCAGCCGAGCAGCGCGGCGTACTCGTACGGGACGTCGTCGGCGACCTGGACGCACGCCTCCCACGGCACCACCATCTCCTCGGCCCACGTGCCGCAGCCCGCCATGCCGAACGCGGGCGTGCCGTCGCCGAGCCGGAAGCGGGGCTTGGTGAAGCCCTGGATGAGGTAGGTCACGCACAGGAACGGGCGCCCGGCGACGCAGTCGGGGCACAGCCCGCACGCCGGGGTCCAGCAGACGACGACGCGGTCGCCGGCCGAGACCGCGGTCACCCGCTCGCCGACCTCGATCACCTCGCCCGACGCCTCGTGGCCGAGCACGGCGGGGTACTTGTTCCCGATGGTGCCGCTCAGGACGGACAGGTCGGAGTGGCAGACGCCGGTCGCCTTGATCCTGACCTTCACCTCGCCCGGGTCGGGCCCGACCGTCGTCGCGTCGTCGCGCAGCTCGACCTCTTTGACGCCCGATCCGTGGATCACCGCGGCTCGCACCGTGCACACCTCCTGGCAGGGCCGGGCCTCGCGCGCCGGCCGATGGTCAGTCCTCGTCGAGCGACAGCGCGGCCTTGGGGCAGGAACGTACGGCGTGCCGGACCCGGTCGTGCAACCCGGCCGGCGGGGCCGGCGCGATGATCTGAAGCTCGTCATCGTCGTTCAGATCGAAGACCTCGGGTACCAGTCCGACGCACACTCCGTTGGCCTCACAGGCGAGCGGATCGACCTGAACCTCCATGACCCTCCTAAAGCTTGCGATGGTCCCAGGAGGCGACGCCGGTCGGCTCGACGACGTAGGCGTACCGCTTGGCCGCCGTCTGCTCCACGACCGAGCCGATCGCGTCGTCGTCCTCCAGATCCATCATCCTGGCGACGACTCTTGAGCCAACATACCGAACGTCGTTCGGATCTGTCAGGACCCGTACGGTGCCGTAGATCATGACGCCGCGCAGCTCGGAGTAGTCCACCCCGGCCTCGACGAGGCACGTGACCCGCGGATCGCGCGCGAGATTGTGCGCCTTACGGGACGTGCGGTACGTCCAGAAGGCGAGTTTTCCGTCGACCAGGCCGGCGAACATCGTGACCAGATGCGGTGTGCCGTCCTTGTTGATGGTGGCGAGCTGGAACTTGGCCTGCTCCGCCAGGAGCGCGGCGACCTCGCCTTCTGACATGACGATCCGGGAGCGCTGACTCACGCCGCTCAGCAGAACACGCTCGCTCCGGAACCGGCAAGGGTCTATTTTCGTCCGCGTGGATCTTGAGGAGCTGGTCGAGCTGGAGCGGCGGGGGAACCTGCCGGAGCTCCTGCTGTTCTGGGGGCACCGGCCGCCACGGAACGGCGTGGGAAAGAGCTGCCTGAGCCAGTGGTACCCGGCGCCGTTCACCGTGGACGGCGTGCGGTACGCCACGGCCGAGCACTACATGATGGCGGGCAAGGCGCGGCTGTTCGGCGACGCCGCCGCCGAGCGGAAGGTGCTGGCCGACGACGACCCCGGCAAGGCCAAGGGCGCGGGCCGCCGGGTCGAGGGCTTCGACGAGGACACCTGGGCCGCGCACCGCTACGACCTGGTGGTCGCCGCGAACGCCGCGAAGTTCGGCCAGAACCCCGCGCTGCTCGGGTTCCTGAAGAACACGGGCGCCCAGGTGCTGGTCGAGGCCAGCCCGTACGACCAGGTCTGGGGCATCGGCCTGTCCGCCGGCCAGCCGGAGGCGCGGCGCCCCTCGGAGTGGCGCGGCCTCAACCTGCTCGGCTTCGCCCTGATGGACGTCAGAGGTTAGACGCGTTCCAGGACGCGCAGGGAGCCCTCCACGCGTCCTTCCTTCCACAGGCCCGTCTCCAGGGCGCGGCGGAAGACGCGGTACGGGGCCTGGCCGCCGTCCTCGGGCGACGGGAAGATGTCGTGGAAGGCCAGGACGCCGCCGCTCATGACATGCGGCGCCCAGTCGTCGTAGTCGGCCTGCGCCAGGTCCTCGGCGTGGCCGCCGTCGATGAAGAGCATGGCGAGCGGGGTGTTCCAGACGCGGGCGACCGTGCGTGACGTGCCGACGATGGCGACGACCTCCGCCTCCAGGCCCGCCGACACGATCGTGTCGCGGAACACCGGCAGCGTGTCCATCCGGCCGGTACGCCCGTCGACGAGGCCGGCGTCGTGGTGCTCCCAGCCCGCCTGGTTCTCCTCCGAGCCGTGGTGGTGGTCGACCGTGAGGACGACCGACCCGGCCGTACGCGCCCCGGCGCCCAGGTAGATCGCGGACTTTCCGCAGTACGTGCCGACCTCCAGGATCGGGCCGCGCGCGCCGTGCTCACGCGCCAGGTCGTACAGCGCGAGCCCCTCGGCGGCCGGCATGAAGCCCTTGGCCTCCTCGGCGGCGCGCAGCAGCTCGGGCGGCATCGTCGTGTCCACCCCGGCACTCTAGCCATATGCTGCGATGTAATCGTTTCCACGAAGGGGGCAGGGTGGCTGGTATCAAGGAGGTCGCGGCTCACGCGGGTGTTTCGGTCGCCACCGTCTCCCGCGTGCTCAATCACAACCCGAACGTCAGCGACGAGGCGCGTACGAAGGTCCTGTCGGCGGTCGAGACGTTGAGGTACCGGCCGAACGCGGTGGCGCGGTCGCTGCGCACCGAGGCCACGCGCACGCTCGGCCTGATCGTCGGGGACATCGTCAACCCGTTCTTCGGGGTGCTGGCACGCGCCGCCGAGGACGAAGCGCGCGCCGCCGGGTACACCGTCGTCATCGGCAACGCCGACGAGCGCCCGGAACGCCAGGACCACTACGTCCGCACGCTCCTCGAACAGCGCGTCGACGGCCTGCTGATCTGCCCGACCGCCGAGGTCACGCCGCTCGTCGCGGAGTCCGTACGCGCGGGCGACCCGATCGTCTTCCTCGACCGTACGCTGCCGGGCCTCGACGTCCCGTCCGTGCGCGCGGACGGGACCGAGGCGATCCACCGCCTCATCGAGCACGTTCACCGGCTCGGCCACCGCCTGGTCGCGTTCGTCTCCGGCCCGGAGACGCTGTCGACGGGCCGCGAGCGTACGCGGGCGTTCGCCGACGCCATGCGCGCGTGCGGCCTGGAGGTGCGCGAGGAGTACCTGGAGTCGGGCGACTTCCAGGCGGAGAGCGGCCGCGCCGCCGCGGCCCGCCTCCTCGATCTGCCGGAGCCACCGTCGGTGATCTTCGCGGGCGACAACCTGATGGCGCTCGGCGCGCTGGACGAGATCCGCGCGCGCGGCCTGAACATCCCGCGCGACGTGGCCCTGGCCTCCTTCGACGACGTCGCGTGGTTCGCCCACCTGGACCCGCCGATCACCGCGATCGCCCAGCCCGCCGAGGAGCTGGGCCGCCGGGCCGTACGCGCCCTGCTGGACCGCGTCGAGGACCGCCCGGTCGAGTCGGTCGTTCTCCCCGCCCGTCTCGTGATCCGCCGCTCGTGCGGCGAAACCAAGGAGGAACTGTGACATACGACGTCCTCGTCGTCGGTTCTGTCAACGCGGACCTCGTGACGCGCGTCGACCGCCGCCCCGCGCCCGGCGAGACCGTGCTCGGCTCGGACCTGGAGACCCACCCCGGTGGCAAGGGCGCGAACCAAGCCGTCGCCGCCGCGCGCGTGGGCGGCGAGGTGGCGTTCCTCGGCCGCGCCGGAACCGACGGCCAGGGCGACTTCGTACGCGCCGCGCTGCGCGGAGACGGCGTGGACATCTCCCACCTGATCACCACACCGGGCCCGAACGGCGTCGCCCTGATCACGATCGGCCCGGAGGGAGACAACAGCATCATCGTCTCGCCCGGCGCGAACGCCCAGGTCTCGGAGGCGGACATCGAGGCCGCCCGCCCGCTCTTCGCGTCGGCCTCGGTCGTGTCCCTCCAACTGGAGATCCCACTACCCGCGGTACTGGCCGCGGCGAAGGCCGCCGAAGCGGCGGGCGCCCGCGTGGTGCTCAACCTGTCGCCGCCGGCGGCCGTACCCGCCGAGCTCCTGGCCCTGTGCGACCCGCTGGTCGTGAACGAGCACGAGGCGCGGTTCCTCGGCGCGACCGAACCATCCGGCCTGCTGGCACGCGGCCCCCGATCCGTGGTGATCACCCGCGGGGCGTCGGGCGCGACGGTGGCCGACCGTACGGGTGCGAGGGATGTCCCCAGCCCGGAGGCCGAAGTCGTGGACACGACCGGCGCGGGCGACGCGTTCACCGGAGCGCTGTGCGTACGTCTCGCGCGGGGCGACGACCTGGCGACGGCCGCGCGGTTCGCCGCGGAGGTGGGCGCCGCCGCCGTACGGAAACCGGGCGCCCAGAGCTCCTTCCCGCGGCTCTCGGACCTGTCAGGACAGGCGGTGGCGGATCCAGCGGAAACAGAACCCGGCGAGCCCCAGGGTTAGCACCGCGTAGATCCCGGCCTCGATCCACTGGAACGACCAGAAACGCCGCGCGGGATGGTAGGTGATCGCCTGCCGGTAGCCCATCGCCGCGATCTTGTCGAAGCACGCCTTGGGCGGGCCCATGGCGCCTCCCGCGGGCGGCGCGCAGACGCCGGACCGGACCGATATGGGCACGCCGCGGACGGTGTTCCCCCTGGAGTCGACGGTGTGGCTCGACACGATCCACGCGCGAGGGTCGGGCAGGTGCGCGTCCACCGTGATCAGAGGATTGTCGGGCGATGCCATGATCGCCCCGACGTTGTCGCGCGTGATCACGAGGCTGGTGCGCACGGGGGGCATGAGGTGCGGCCGGACGAGCATCGGCATCGCGACCTGGATCGCGATGAAGGCGACGAGGGTCACCGCCATCGCCGGCACGGTGCGCCGGACGAGCATCCCGGCCGTGACCCCCAGGGCGAAGGCGAAGGCCGCGTACGCGAGGGGGACGACGCCGCGCGCGTCGAAGACCAGCGGTGAAAGCCTCGGGTACTGACCGGCGGCGGCGTGGTCCATGGGGCCGGACCACCAGGTCACCGCCATGGAGCCCAGCCCGGCGGCGGCCACCGCGGCCAGGCCGACGAGGCCGAGCTTCACCGCGAGCCACCGCGTACGGGTGACGCTCTGGTTCCACGCCAGCCGGTGCGTGCCCGTCTCCAGCTCACGCGAGACCAGGGGAGCGCCCCAGAAGAGCCCGATCACGGCCGGCGTGAAGATCACCACGGCGATGAGCGCGAAGTAGATCCCATGGTGGTCCTGGACGAAGCGGCGGGTGAACGCGGAGCAGTCGCTGCCGCAGGCGGCCATCCCCGTCGTGTAGGCGTGGGACATGCCGGGGCGGGTGGCGGCCATCAGGGCGGCGAGGGCGGCGAGGACGCCGAACACCACCGCCGCCTGCGTGCGGAACTGCCGCCAGGTCAGCCAGATCATTTGCGTACCTCCAGGACGGGCCGGCCGGTCCCGGCTTCGGCGCCCGGGCCCATGTACGCCAGGACGAGGTCTTCGAGACTGACGCCGCTGACCGTCCAGGCGGGGTCGTGGATCGGCCTCTCGGTGCGGACGAGCAGCGTGCTCTGCCGGTCGGTGTGGCTGGCGGAGACGACGTGCTGGTCCGCCGGGAGGCTCGCCGGGTCGCGGCGAGGCCCGGTCAGCAGGTGGTGGGTGGCCAGGAGCTCCTCGACGTCACCCGCCACCCGTACGCGGGAGTCGACGAGGACGAGGAGGTGGTCGCAGACGCGTTCGAGGTCGGCCACCAGATGGGAGGAGAGCACGACGCTGAGCGTGTGCTCGGCGGCCGCCTCCATCAGCCCCTGGAGGAACTCCCGCCGGGCGAGCGGGTCGAGGCTCGCGACCGGTTCGTCCAGGACCAGCAGCTCGGGGCGTTTGGCGATGCCGAGGGTGAGGGAGAGCTGCGCACGCTGGCCGCCCGACAGCCTCCCGGCCTTGCGGCCCGGATCGAGGCCGAGCCGTTCGACGCGTTCACGCGCCAGCCCGGTGTCCCAGCGAGGGTTGAGCCGCGCGCCGAGCCGCAGGTGCTCCTCTACGGTCAGCGCGGCGTACGTGGGCGTGTCCTGGGCGACGAAGCCGACCTTCGCGAGCTGGCCGGGACCTTCGGCGGGGCGCCCGCCGAGGACGTTCACGGTGCCGGACGTGGGCGTCAGCAGGCCGCCGACGAGATTGAGCAAGGTGGTCTTGCCGGCACCGTTGGGCCCCACGAGCCCGACGACCCGTCCGGCGGGGATGTCGAGAGTGCAGTCCGCCAGCGCCCAGTGCCGTCCGTACCGCTTACCGAGCCCGCGGGTCTCGATCACCGCGTTCATGCCGTCTTCTCCGCGGACGCGGCGCGAAAGGTGGTGAGGAACAACGCCTCGATGCTCTCCTCGTCCAGCCCGGCACGGCGCGCCTTGGAGAGCCAGCGCTCCAGGTCCTGACGCAGCGGGCCGTGTGCGGCGAGCGACGCGTCGGTGAGGGTCCGGGTGACGAACGTCCCGACACCCGGGCGGGCGGCGGCGAGGCCTTCGTGTTCCAGCTCCCGGTACGCCTTGAGCACCGTGTTCGGGTTGATGGCGAGCCGCGCCACCACCTCCTTGACGGTCGGGAGCTGATCGCCCTCGCGCAGCAGGCCCAGCCGCAGAGCCTGGCGAACCTGCCGGACGAGTTGCAGGTACGGCGAGACGCCCGAGCCGGCGTCCAGGTGGAACTCGATCACCGTTACTCCATTCATCTAGTTGCCTAGCACTTTAGACCTCTACGTCTATGTGGTGTCAACCGAGGTGGCCCGGCCTGCGGCGGCGCCCGGCGGCGCGGGCCTGGAATTGTCCGGCCTATGTGCAGGTCACGACATTCTTGTCAAAATGTGTCAGGGTGCTGTCGGATGTTCGTGCGTGGTTGATGTAAGACGGGTGCGTCTATTGCACTTAATGACAAACGCAATATGGTGCTTGCGTACGGACGTGACCCCCCTGAAGGAGTTTCCTCATGTCCCGTCGCTCTCTCGTGCGCCTCAGCGCGCTGGCTCTGGCCGGCGCCGCGGCGTTCGCCCCCATCGGTGCCCAGGCGGCACCGTCCGCCCCCGCGGCCGCCGCCAGGGCGTACGCCCCGTCGATCGGTGCGGACCAGGTCTTCGCGAACGCCGAGACCTGGCACCCGCACACCGACCAGCGCATCCCCTACAGCCAGACCGACACCTACAACGGCTACCGCACCGACTGCTCCGGCTACGCGTCAATGGCCCTGGGCCTGGCCACACCAGGCCTGAACACCGTCGGCCTGGCCGACTCGTCCGTGAGCACGCCCATCGCCATGGGCGACCTGCAACCCGGTGACCTGGTCATCGACTCGACCGGCGACAACAACACCCGCCACGTCGTGATCTTCCAGAACTGGACCGACGACTCCCACTCGTCCTACATGGCCTACGAGCAGCGCGGCAGCTACGGCACCGACCACCGCACCCTCACCTACGGCCTCGACTCAGGCAGCGAATTCCACGCCTACCAGCCGAACGTATTGGGCTGACCGCGCGTTACGGCGGTGCCGTGTTCTCACGGCACCGCCGTTTTCTTTGCGAATGTCACGGGCCATTACCGGAGCATCGAAAAGGGGTACGTGTCAGGGGCAGCGTGACCGCACACCGCCACTACGGCGACGCCCCACGCCCACGACCCACGGCTACGCCCACGTGACGACGTGTGCTGGGCGAGCGCGCCGACCACCTGCGTGGTGAGCGTCCCGGGGGAGTGCGAGCCGAGCGCCTGCTCGTGCGTCTCCGCGTCGGGGTCGATCGCGAGCCGCGCCACCGTTGCTCCATCCACCGCCCCCTGGCTGGCCGACTTAATGAATTTTGTCGCCGTAAATCGCGAAACCGCCATATAGGAATTGCCGCCGGAAAGCGCATTCGCGCACCACTTCGAATGGCAGAACCAATATGGTGCTGGACGTACGTGATGTGACCCCGTTAAAAGGAGCTCCTCATGTCCGCTCGTCCATTCATTCGCCTCGGCGCACTGGCCGTCGCCGGCGCCACCGCCTTCGCCCCCATCGCCGCCCAGGCGGCGCCCCTGACCGCCGTCACCTCCACCAAGGCGACATCCCCGGCCGCCCCCGCCTCCAAGGCGGCACCCGCGATCGCCCGCGCCACCGTGATCGCGAACGCCGAGACCTGGCACCCGCACACCGCCTCACGGATCCCGTACAGCCAGACCGCGACCCACAACGGCTACCGCACGGACTGCTCCGGCTACGCCTCCATGGCCCTCGGCCTGCGCAGACCCGGCCTGAACACCGTCGGTCTCGCGGCCAGCTCGGTCAGCACTCCGATCTCCATGGGCAGCCTCCTGACCGGCGACCTCGTCATCGACGCGACGGGCAACAGCCACACCCGCCACGTCGTCATCTTCGAGAAGTGGACCAGCGCCGCGCACAGGTCGTACGTCGCGTACGAGCAGCGCGGCGGCTACGGCACCGACCACCGCACGCTCACGTACGGCCTGAGCTCGGGCAGCGAGTTCCACGCCTTCCGGCCGAGAGTCCTGGGCTGATCTGGTCGGTTTTACCGGCGGTGCCGCGATTTCGCGGCACCGCCGCTTTATGGGTGAATCGCGCCATCTTCGCGCACGTGAACGGGGCCGCCGTGGACGCGCTGACCGCGAAGGCGGCCGGGTATGGCTGGAGCCTCCTGCTCCCGGACCGCACGCTCGTGATGTCAGAACCTGTCAAAAATGCTGTCTGATGTTGGTGCCTGGTTGATGGAACACCTATATTTGTATTGCGCTTAATGCAAAAAGCAATATGGTGCCTTACGTACGGACGTGACCCCCAAAGGAGTCCCCTCATGTCTCGTAAGTCATTCATTCGCCTCGGCGCACTGGCCATCGCCGGTGCCGCCGCCTTCGCTCCCATCAGCGCCAACGCGGCGCCGGTCACCACCGTGGGCGCTCAGGCCGTCACCCCGGCGATCTCCGCCTCGCAGGTGTTCGCGAACGCCGAGACCTGGCACCCGCACACCGCGTCGCGCATCCCCTACAGCCAGACCGCGACCCACAACGGCTACCGCACGGACTGCTCCGGCTACGCCTCGATGGCCCTCGGCCTGGCCACGCCTGGTCTGAACACCGTCGGTCTCGCGGCGAGCTCGGTCAGCACGCCCATCGCGATGAGCGCTCTTCAGCCCGGTGACCTGGTCATCGACTCGACCGGCGACAGCAACACCCGCCACGTCGTGATCTTCCAGAACTGGACCAGCAGCGCGCACTCCTCGTACATGGCGTACGAGCAGCGCGGCAGCTACGGCACCGACCACCGCACGCTCACCTACGGCCTGAGCTCGGGCAGTGAATTCCACGCCTACAAGCCCAAGGTCCTCAGCTGACAAAGAATGCGTTCGGCGGTGTCGCGATAGCGCGGCACCGCCGTCTTTTTCAGCCTTTGGCATGGGCGATCGCCGGGCCGTGAGAAAGGCCCGACGCGAGGGTCAGCGTGACGGCTACGGAGGCCACCGCCATGACGGCCATCGCCGTCGCCGGTGACGTCTGCTGGGCGACCGCGCCCGCCAGGGTCGCGCCGACCGCCTGCATCGTGAGCGTTCCGGCGGAGTGCAGGCCGAGTGCCTGGCCATGGGTCTCGGCCGGCGTCAGCGACATCAGCCGCTCCTGGAGCAGCAGCGCCGCCGCGTACCCTGCCGACGCGAGTGTGACCGCGACCAGCGCGAGCGGCAGGGCCGGGTGGACCGCGAAGATCAGGTACGGCGCGGCGAGCAGCAGGCGCAGGGGAGACGCCAGGCGTCTGCGCGCGCTTTCCGGGACGAAACGGCCGATGGCGGTGTCGCCCGCGAGCATGCCCAGTGCCGCGGCGGCGAACAGCAGGCCCGCGTGCCCCGGCGCGTACGGGACGAAGAGCGCCTCGCAGCCGACGATCAGTCCGTTCGGCACCCAGAGCGCGAGGTAGACCGTACGCCGTGGCGCCGAGGACCACAGCGACGCGTTGGTCCGCCACGTGTCGCGTACCGACGGCCGTCCGGCGGCACGCGGCGGGCGGTTCACGAGCCCGAGGCGCGCGACGGCCGCCCCCGCGGCGTACAGGGCGGCGCCGGCGAGGAGCGTCCCGCGCGGCGACAGCGCCGTCACGAGCAGGCCACCGGCGGCGAACCCGCAGATCTGCATCGCGCCGGCGGACATGTTGAGCACCGAGCGCCCGAGAAGGTACCCGCCCGAGGGGAGGATCTCGCTGAGCAGCCCGTACCGCACACCGCCGCCCACCGAGCCGATCAGCCCCTGCGTGAGAACGATGGCGAACATCGCGCCGATGGGCAGCCCGGGGATCGCCAGGGCGGCGGTCCCGAGCGCGAAGATGAGCGCGACCGCGGCCGTCGCCGTGCGGGGTCGCAGCCGGTCGGCCGCCGACATGAGCATCGTCGCCCCGGCCACCTGCGCGAACGACGACCCGAACATGCTCAGCGCCGACAGCAGCGGCGACCCCGTCGCCGCGTACACGAGGGTGCCGAGGGCGAGCCCGCTCACCGTCGAGGCGGCGATCTGTACGGACGAGGCCGCGAACAGCGCCGTGAACTCCGTTTCGCGGAACAGTTCCCGATAGGTACGCATGACGCGGAGTGTCGTTCGTGGGGCGTACGGCCGGTTAGTGTTTCGCAGGGAGGCGAAACATGGGCTGGTGGCAGGTCACCGCGGACACCTTGGCGGGCAGCCGCTTCGTCGTCTCCCCGATGGCCGAGACCGTCGCCTGCCTGATCAACCTGTCCCGCGGCATGCCCGGCCACCTGGGCGAACGCGCGTGGCTGTCCGCACACGAGCCGGCGTACCGGGAGCTCGTCGCCCAAGATCCGGTGCTGGAGCCGTTCGTCCACGCAGCACTGAACCAGCGCCGATGGATCGCCGACTTCCTGGCGGGAGTCCCGTCGGAAAGCTTCACAGAGGAGCTGTCGAGGATCCAGGCGACCCCGCCCGACGCCGTACGCGCCGACCTGGAAGTGGCGCTGAACGGCCCGGTACCGGCCATCCTCGACCGGTGTGACCTGGCCGAACGCGCCGCCGACCTGCTTTGCTGGGTGTGGGAGAGAATCGAACCGGACTGGCCACGCCGCCGCCGCGTACTGGAAGCGGACATCGTCGCCCGCACCCGCCGCCTGAGCCGCGAGGGATGGTCGTCCGCCCTGGACGACATCCGCCCCGGCATCCGCTGGCTGGGCGAGGGCCGCCTCCAGGTCAACACGTACGACCGCCCGTCTCGCGACCTGACCGGAGCCCGCCTCCTCTTCACCCCGGTCACCCCCCACCACGGCTGGGTAGCCTGGGACGAGCCGTCCGCGTACGCCGTGATCTACCCCTGCGCGGGCGTCCTCGCCGAACCACCGGCCACCCGAGTCCCCGAAGCCCTGGGCCGCCTGCTGGGCCGAGCGAGAGCAGGCGTCCTGATGCTGCTCGACGAGCCGAAGAGCACCACACAACTGGTCGCCCTGACCGGCCAAGGCCTGGGCTCGGTAGGCCGCCACCTAAGCGTCCTCCACGACGCCAACCTGATCACCCGCCGCCGCTCAGGCCACTCGGTCCTGTACTACCGAACGGACGCCGGCGACATCCTCGTACGCGCCCAGCGGTGAAAGGCGTACGAGCCGGTGCTTCGCGGGCGAAGATGCTCCTATGCCTCAAGGCCTGACGTACCGCGACGCGTTAAAGATTTTGGGCGACGACCAGAGCCGCATGGTCAAGATGCTGGACGCCGCCGCGACGGCGGGCCTGACCGCGTGGACAGCGACGGCATGGACGTCCGGGGCAGACCCGGGGACGGCGCTGAGCCTCTTCGACATGAAGAGCGACGTCATCCGGTACGCGGGGTCGGTCCTGCGAAGGATGTCGGAGTGGCGCAGCGGCATCTCCCGCTTCGACCGCACCCAGAGACTGGTCGCCGCCCACGCGGTCATCGTCGTGTCGTCATTCTTCGAGTGCCTTGATGAGGTGCTGGAGCAGGCCGTGCCCGGGTTCGAGACGGCGTCGCTCGGCATCACCCGTGACGAGCAGGCGGCGCATGTCCTGAACCACGGCAAGCGGACGGGCGGTTATGCCGGTCTGATGGAGTTCCTGGGCAGTTGCAGACTCCCGACCGTAGAGCCGTCACGCTCCCGTGCGGAGATCCGCGAGGAGACCCGCAAGCTTTACGTTAAGGCCGGGCACTCCGTGCAAACCTTCATTGAGGGGCTGGCGGTTCACGACGACCTCAACTGGACTCAGCGTGGTCGCCTGAGATCCGCACTGCTCGACGTGCCTTCTCTGGCTCTCCGGCACTACGACGAGAACTATCGGCAACTGGTCGCTGATAGCCGCGAGTTCGAAGTGTGGGCGGGCCTGGCCGAGGATCGTGCGATCGGCTCGGCGCTGTCACGCTTGGGGGAGTTGCTGGTCGACCTCAGAACGCAGCAACCGGTGGAACGCACGCGTGCCCATCTGGAGCTGAGCTACCAGGCGGCGATGCGGAACCCGATCGTCGCGACGCGGCAGGCGCCGGAGGGCGTGGTTCTCCCGTCGTTGAAGGACGCGTACATCAACCCACGTTGCCGGGTGGCCGCCGTCGGCGAAGGCGACTCACCGGCCTCCCGTGAGTGGTGGAGGGGACAAACCGAGGTCGCCGACGTCAACGCTTTCCTCGTCGCGCATCTGACCTCTTCTCGCGCCACCGAGGTTCCTCTCGTCGTGCTGGGCGACCCGGGCTCAGGGAAGTCGAAGCTCACCGAAGTACTCGCCGCGCGGCTCCTGGAAGGCGATTTCCTCCCCATCCGGGTGGAGCTTCGCGACGTCGCGGCCGAGTCGCTGGTGCGGGAGCAGATCGAGCAGGCGATCTACCAGCGGCCGGGTGAGCGTGTGGCCTGGCATGACCTCCTGCAGTCGGCGGGCGGTCTGCTGCCGGTCGTACTTCTCGACGGCTTCGACGAGATGCTGCAGGCCACCGACGTCAATCGCTACGACTACTTCGAGCAGGTCTGTGACCTGCAACGGGAGCAACTGGCCCTCCAGCGGCCGATCGCAGTGATCATCACCAGCCGTACGGTCGTCGCCGACCGCGCCCGCTTCCCGATGGGCTCGCTCGCGCTCCAGCTACAACCGTTCGACACTCGGCAGATCGAGCGTTGGGTCGGCGTTTGGAACCGGCATAACTCCACCTCGCTCGCCGAGCGCGGCCTGAGCCCGCTCGCGGTCGGCGACGTCATCGCGCAGAAGGAGCTGTCGGAGCAGCCTTTGCTGTTGCTTCTGCTCGCCATCTTCGACAGCACCGACAACGCTCTGCGCAGTCACAGTGTCATAGGCCGGGCCGAGCTGTATCGGAGCCTGTTCATGGACTTCGCTCTGCGCGAGGTCCGCAAGGACGAGAAGAACCGGCGCCTGTCGCAGCCGCAACAGGACGCCAAGGCCGAGCGCGAACTGATGCGGTTGGCGATCGTCGCGCTGTCCATGTTCAACCGGGGCAGGCAGCTAGCGCGAGAGGACGAGCTCAATCACGATCTGCCGATCCTCTTCCCGGAGAGGGATCTGTCCGAAGAGGATTCCCGTCTGACGCCGGCGCAGCGCGCGACGGGACGATTCTTCTTCATCCACAAGTCGGAGGCACGTCAGCACGCGGACCGCGCAAGGTCCTATGAGTTCCTGCACGCGACCTTCGGAGAGTTCTTCGTCGCATGGCTCGCGGTGCGGGCCATGCGGGAACTGGCGCAGACACGCGAAACGCTCGCAAGCCGCCTTGTCGCCCCGGCGGAACCACCGGACGATCGCTTTCTCTACTCGGTGCTCTCGTTCGCATACCTCGCCGCGCGTGCCCCGATCATCGACTTCGTCGCCGAGATGCTGAAGGGAATGGAGGATCGTGAACGCGTCCAGTGTCAGGAACTCCTCCGGACGTTGCTCTCCGGCGCGCTGTACCTGTCTCCTAGCACCTCGTACGGCAACTATGAGCCGTTGAGGCATCCAACACCGCGGCGCATGGCCACCTACAGTGCGAACCTGGTCACCTTGTACGTCCTGACCTCGGACGGGGATGTGGCCGTCGATGAACTGCTCGGCGATGACATCGGATACGGATGGTCGGAACTCGCACATCTATGGAAAGCATTCCTGGCGGCGGGGGAATGGTTGGCCGTTCAAGATACTCTACGAATTGACGAGAATCCTCAGGGCGTCCGACTCAAAAGGGAGGATAATTCGAGCATTTCGTTGGTGCGATCCATCGGTTTGGAGGCGGCGCGAGACTATTGTGTCGATGTCGACCGTCTCAACGCTGAGGTGGCGCCGGATACCACCTTCGGTGGCCTGCTCAGGAGGCAGGGGTTCGTGGGCGACGGATCGTTGGAGAAACTACTGGTTCTGGCTGCGATCTATGTCGACGCGCTGGGCGACAGCGCTCTGGACTATCACTTTGTGTCCGACAGTGCGTTCGTGCCGGCGCATGTCATCGCACAACTGGACTTGGCCGGAAATATTTCGCCTGAAAAGCGGTTCGAATACTACATGCAGGTCTCAAATCTCGGGGTGCGGCCTATCCAAGAAGAGGTGCTCCTGCGATTGCGGCAAGATGTCGAGACGCTTTCTGTTGGCCAAAGCGTACGCATCCTGCGCGCGGTCTACGATCCGATGGTCTCGGATGAGATCTGCATGGGGGTGGTGAATGCGATATCACGTCATGCACAAGGCGCGGCCGACCGAGGATTGGTGTCCGAACTGATCGACCACCTGAGGGACCTCAGTCCAGATCTTCCTCTCGGCGAGATCGGCCGAGCCTGAAGGTCAGCGTCGCGTACGGAAACTGTCGGCGAGAGAGGGTGCCTCGCAGCCGCACGCCACCGGGTCCGCGGGCTCTGAAGGACCCAATGGTCGGCCCGCGATCTCCTTGAAGATCCGAGCCGCCGGCGAAGCGTCCGCCAGAGCGTCCGCCGCCAGCACCACCGCCGCCGCTGTATACGTCGACCGGTCCCCGGGAAAGTGACGCTCGTTGGCGAACTGCCACCCCGTCCAGTACGACCCGTCCTCGTACCGCAGATGCTGCATCATCGTGAACACCTCAAGCGCGCGGTCACGCGACCCCATCGCGTCCAGGGCCAGCACGAGTTCGCTGGTCTCCGCGCCCGTCACCCATGGCTGGTCGGAGACGCAGCGGCAGCCGAGGCCGTCGACGACGAAGTGGTCCCAGCGTTCGGCGATTCGGCGGTGTGCCTCGGGGCCCCGTAGCGGCCCGCCCAGGACCGGGTAGTACCAGTCCATCGAGAAGCGGGACTTGTCCGCGAAGGCCTCAGGATGACATGCCACCACATGGCCGAGCTGGTCCGCCGCCAGCTCCCAGTCCGGCTGAGGCTCGCCCAGGCGTTCGCCCAGGGCCACCCCGCAGCGCAGGGACTGGTAGATCGATGAGCAGCCTGTCAGCAGGGCGTGGTCGGCGGGGCCGTCGGACTCTCGGATCCAGATGATCTCGCCGCGGGCCGTCTGCAGGGAGAGGACGAACTCCAGTGCCCGGCGTACCGTCGGCCACATCGACTTCGCGAACTCCACGTCGCCCGTCAGCAGCAGCTCGTGCCACACGCCGACGGCGACATAGGCCGCGTGGTTCGACTCTCCGCCGGGCTCCGTCACCGAGCCTACGACCCACTTCGCGGGCCAGGAGCCGTCCGGGCGTTGTGCCGAGCGTAGCCACGCGTACGCGCGCCGCGACTCCGGGACGAAGCCCGCGACCGACAAGGCCATCGCCGCTTCGACATGGTTCCACGCGTCGACGTGGCCGGGTACGCCGTCGACGGGGGCGAACCACGGGACGGCGCCCGAGGGTTCCTGTTGGGCGGCGATGCTGCGGGCGGTGGCGACGAGGTCGTCTGAGGTCAGGATTCCAGGTACGGCGTCAGGCCGCCGCATGCGCCTGCTCCCGTGTCGCCGGGGCGGCCGGCTTGGTGAAGTAGACGACGACGCTCTTGCCGATGACCGGGTTGAGGACTCGCTCGGCCACGCGGGTGGCCAGCGGGCGCTTCATGATGTCCCACACGAGGACCTGGTGGTACGCCTTGGCCAGCGGGTGGTCGTCCTTGTTGACGCCGACCGCGCATTTGATCCACCAGTACGGCGCGTGCAGGCCGTGGGCGTGGTGGTGGCCTCCGACGCGGAAGCCGGTGGCCTTGAGTTTGGCCTCCAGCTCGGCGCGGGTGTAGATCCGCACGTGGCCGCCCGGTGCCGTGTGGTAGTCCTCCGACAGCGCCCAGCAGATGCGTTCGGGCAGCCAGGACGGCACTGTCACGGCGAGCCGGCCGCCGGGTTTCAGTACCCGCAGCAGCTCGCGCATCGCGGCCATGTCGTCCGGAATGTGCTCCAGCACCTCCGCGGCGACGATCTTGCTGAAGGAGTCGTCGGGGAACGGCAGGTTGAGGGCGTCGCCGGTGACGGTCTTGGCGGAGGCGCCCGGGGGGATCTCGCCCTCCAGCTCCATCGCGCCGAACATGGCCGCGACCGACGTGAGTTCCTTCTCGTCGCGGTCGAACGCCACCACGTTGGCGCCGCGGCGGTACAGCTCGAACGCGTGGCGGCCGGCGCCGCAGCCCATGTCGAGCACGTGCTCACCGGGGGAGATACGGAATCGATCAAAGTCCACGGTCAGCAGGGTCGTGCTCCTTCCGTGCGGTGCCCGCGCGGCGGGCGATGGCGTCCTTGTAGTGGCCGACGGTCGCGCGTGCGACGGCCGACCAGGTGAAGCGTTCCTGCACTCGGGAGTACCCGGCGGCGCCGACGCGCTCACGCTCGGCCGGTGAGTCGTGCAGCCGGCGCAGCGTGGCGGCCAGCTCCTCGACGTCGCCCGGCTCGACGAGGATCGCGGCGTCGCCGACCACCTCGGGGAGCGCGCCCGTACGGCTGGCGACGAGCGGCGTGCCCGAGGCCATGTGCTCGACGGCCGGCAGCGAGAACCCCTCGTACAGCGACGGGACGACGGCGATCTGCGCGCTGGCCAGCAGCGTGCCGAGCTCCTCGTCGGAGATGCCGGACACGAAGCGTACGCGCGAGCCCAGCGACAGCTCGGTGACCAGCCGGTCGGTCGGGCCGCCCGGGGTCGGCTTGCTGACGATGACGACGTGCGCGTCGCGCTCGGTGGTGAGCTTGGCGACCGCGCGCAGCAGCGTGGCGACGCCCTTGAGGGGGGAGTCGGCGCTGGCGACCGCGACGATACGGCCGGGCACGCGCTCGCCGCGCGGGTGGAAGATCTGGGTGTCGACGCCGAGCGGCAGGATGTGCACCTGCTCGGGCGGCGCCTGGAAGTCGCGGACGATGTCGCGCTTGGAGGACTCCGAGACGGTGAGCACCGGCCCGATCCGCTGCGCGACCCGCGCCTGCATCGAGACGAAGCCGTACCAGCGGCGCTTGCCGAACTGCTGCTTCAGGCCGTTCGCGGCCTCGATCTCGATGCGCCGGTCGACGCTGATCGGGTGGTGGATGCTCGTGACCATCGGCAGGCCGAGGCGCGGGATGGCGAGATTGCCGTAGCCGAGTACCTGGTTGTCGTGCACGACGTCGTACAGGAGCCGGCGTTTCCGCAGCTCGCGCAGCACTCGCAGGCTGAACGTCAGCGGCTCGGGGAACCCGCCGGTCCGCATGTGCGCGAACTCCAGCACGTCGATCCAGTCGCGGTACTCCGACAGCTTCGGCGTGCGGAACGGGTTCTCGTCGGCGTACAGGTCCAGGCTCGGGACGCGGTGCAGGACGATCTCGTCGCGGTCGAGGTCGGGGTACGGCTGGCCGGAGAACACCTCGACGTGGTGCCCGAGATCGACGAGTTCGCGGGACAGGTGCCGGAGGTAGACCCCCTGCCCTCCGCAGTGAGGTTTGCTCCGGTACGAGAGCAGGGCCACGCGCAACGGCTCGTCTACCTCACTCAACGCGCCCCGTCCCTTCGGCAAGCCTGTCGGTGTCGGCGAGGTTAGACCATAACCTGGCGGGTCTTACCTGCGGGTTCGATATTAGGCGCCGCGTCCAAAAGGTGGTGAAAGCCACGTTTCTGGGGTGTCACATCGCCGTTTCGGTCACACGCGGAGGCGTACGGAGACGGGTCCGCGAGGGGCAGATGGTGCCCGTTGAGGGTTCTGGTCCGAAACGGGCTGAGATGGGCGGAGACGGCCGTGCCGGGGCCGTGTGCCGGGCGCGCTGACGCGGGCCCCGGGGCCGTCGCTCAGACGGGTGCGGGTCCGTACGTCGCGGCGCCTGCGGGCCGTAACGTGTTCTCGGCACGGTGCCCCCCGGCCGGGCCGGGGGCCGTTCGGTAGGCGTTCAGGCGATCAGGCTGTCGAAGTCGCCCGCTTTGGCGCCCTGGATGAGCGCCTGGATCTCGGCCTTCGTGTACAGCAGGGCCGGTCCGGCGGGGTGGCGGGAGTTCCTGACGGCGACCGTGCCGTCGGGCAGCTGCGCGAGCTCGACGCAGTTGCCCTGGGAGTTGCTCCGGTGACTCTTCTTCCAGCTGACGACCGGTAGCTCGGTGGCGGGGATGCCGTTGTACATCCAGTACTTCATCTATGTCTCCTGGAGAATCCTGCTGAGGATCTCAGCGGTGTTGTCCGGAGGTGCACTGACCACGCAGAGGCGTTCCATCGCCTCCATGTAGCAGTCCACGTCATCGCGTCTGTCCAGGTACAGCGCGCTGGTCAGTTGCTCGACGTAGACCACGTCCGGCAGGTCAGACTCGGGGTAACGCAGGATCGTGAACGCCCCGGCCTCGGCGGTGTGACCGCCGACGCGGAACGGCAGCACCTGCAGGATGATGCCGGGCTGCCGCGTGGCCTCGATCAGGTACTCGATCTGGCCGCGCATCACCTCTGATCCCCCGATCGGACGTCGCAACGCCGCTTCGTCCACAACCGCCCACAGGCGGGGGCCGCCCTCACGTGAGAGCAGTTTCTGGCGAGTAGTCCGCAGACTGACTCGTTGATCGATTTCGGCGGGAAGCGCGGACGAGTTGCCCAGGGAGATGACGGCGCGGGCGTACTCCTCGGTCTGCAACAGGCCAGGGATGAACTGCACCTCATAGGTACGGATCAGCGCCGCGGCCTCTTCCAGTCCGACGTACGTCTCGAACCAGCCCGGCAGGACGTCGCCGTAGCGGTGCCACCAGCCGGGGCTGTTGGCGTCCTGGGCGAGTGCCAGCAGGGTTTCCCGATCGCTCTCCGCGGTAACGCCGTAGAGCGTGAGGAGATCGGACACGTCGCGTTCCTTGAAGCCGACGCGCCCGAGTTCGAGGCGGCTCATCTTGGAACCGGAGGCGCGGATGGCGTATCCGGCCTCTTCGCGCGAGATGCCCTGCCGTTCCCGCAACCGGCGCAACTGTGCGCCGAGGAGACGGCGAAGGACGGTCGGTCCTCCAGCGGGCTGCGCTGTGTCCACCCCTACCTCCATGAGCATCGGTCAGCGCAACAGTGTGCCATCCCTCCTCTCCGTTCAAGAGTCCGCACGGTCATTTGCACGTGCATCGGGCCTTGCATATGCAAGTTATGTAAAGCAGGATAGCGCCCGGGCACGTCGATCACTGATCGCCAGGGGATCGCGAATGACTGCAGGGCACGGAGCACGCTGGATGACCGAAGGAAGCGTCGACGAGGCGCAGGTGTGGTTGTCGGCGATCGCGCATGGCGCTGAGCCGCGCGACCACCGCGCGCCTTCGGAGCCTGCCGATTCTCGCGCCGCGAGCGTCGGGCTGGCCGCCGTTCCGGAGTCGGTGAAGCAGGCGCGCGACTTCGCGCGCGCCGCGCTGTACGGCTGGGGTCTGGCCTCGATCAACGACGAGGTGCGCCTGGTCGTGTCCGAGCTCGTCACCAACGCGATGAGATACGGCGCGGGGTTTTCCGACCCGGGGGGTGACCTGCCCATCCGGCTCAGCCTGCTGTGCGCGGGTGACCGCCTGACCTGTGCCGTCACGGACCCGAGCGACCAGATCCCGGTGCACAGGGCGCCCGACTCCGCCGCGCAGAACGGTCGTGGCCTGCACCTCGTCGAGGCGTTCAGCGACTCGTGGGACTGGGTGCCGCTGCCGGACCGCGGCAAGGTCGTCTGGGCCTGCTTCCGCTGCCACGGCTGACCGTCACATCACAGTGAGCCGCCAGGTGAGTCTTCTCTGTCCTCGGTGACTACGCTCTGTTCCGTCGTCGTCACACGAACATCGCCGCGAGGGCGACCACCACGCATCCGGCCGACATGAGCAGCGCCGCCTCGTACGGCAGCGCGGGCGGGACCTGCTCCTTCAGCCACCGCCGGCGCCGCCAGGCGATGACGGTGACCGTGGCCGGGGCGATCACGGCCACGAGCCCCAGCGGGTAGACGATCTTCATCGCGAGCAGCGCCGCCGCCCACGCCGACAGCATGGTCCGTAACCAGGCCAGCTCGGTGCGCTCGCCCTGCAGGCCGGAGCTCATGTCACCACGGCGTTGACCAGCGTGACCGCGAACAGCACCGCCACGCCTCCGGCCAGCACCACCGGCAGCGGGTCGCGCGGCAGGCGTACGCCGAGGCGCATCGCGAGCTGCGCGCGCCGCCAGTTCCGGTACGCGGCCGGGGCGATCATCACGCTCAGCGCGATCGCGGCCAAGCCGATCTCGTGGTGCCAGGACGGCAGCCGTACGCCGTGGATGCCTCCCGCGAGCGGTAACCCGAGGGCGACCAGGCCGAACGAGGTGCGGATCCAGGCGAGGAGAGTGCGCTCGTTCGCCAGGGAAAACCGGTAATCGGGCTCGTAACCTGGTTCGTCGCGTCCCACGCTTCTCCTCCTCCTATTCATCGGCCTGGCCGTATCCGTACCCTTGGAGCCGTTGAAAATGGCAGCGGGGGAGTCTGATGCTCGTAACGACCGGCGAAGTTCTGGCAGTCATGACCGCCACGTCACCTGGACCCATGCGGCACGCGCGCGAGTTCCGGCTGACGATCGCGGGTGCCGAGGCGAACGTCGCCATCGGCGCGGCGCGGCTCGGCACCGAGGTGGCGTACGTCGGCCGCGTCGGCGACGACGAGTTCGGCCGGCTGGCACTGTCGACCCTGCGCGGTGAGTGCGTCGACGTGTCCGCGATCCGTACGGACCCGGCGGCGCCGACCGCGCTCATGATCAAGGAACACCGTCTGCCGGGTGTGGTGGGCGTCAACTACTACCGCGCCGGGTGCGGCCGGCTCGCGGCTGGACGCCGGCGACCTGCCCGCCGACCTGATCCGCGGCGCGAGCATGCTGCACGTCAGCGGCATCACGCCGGCGCTGTCCGACGGCGCGCGGAAGGCGATCTTCGCGGCGGTCGAGCTGGCCCCGCGCGTGTCGTTCGACGTCAACTACCGGTCGCGGCTGTGGAAGGCCGACGAGGCGCGGCCCGTACTGGCCGATCTCGCGGCGCGCGCCGACATCCTGTTCGCGGGGGAGGACGAAGCCGAGCTGCTGACCGGTTCGGCCGACCCGGCGGCCCTGGCGCGGCTCGGGCCCTCGGAGGTCGTGGTCAAGCGCGGCGCGCTGGGGTGCGTGGCGCTGTGCGACGGCGAGTCCCTTTCTCGTGCGGCCCGCCCGGTGGTCGCGGTCGACACGGTCGGCGCCGGCGACGCGTTCGCCGCGGGATACCTGGCGGACCGCCTGATCGGCCGCGAGCCCGCCGAGGCCCTGCGGACCGCCGTGACGACGGGCGCTTTCGCGGTCACCCAGCACGGCGACTGGGAGGGGCTGCCCCGCCGGTCGGAGCTGGCCCTGCTCGACGAGGAGGACGGCACCGTCCTCCGGTAACGGATAATCCCGGCTTGTCCCGATCTGCCCCCGTGACCAGGGAAAAGGTCGGTCCGGATCTCCCCTTCTGGTCTTGTATTCGCCAACGCGTCCATGCAGCGTGGATCTGTCAGGCGCTGACCAGCGCTGTTTCGGCTCGTGAGCGGGGGGATCGTTCGGCATGACCGCGCAAGGGAGAGCGACCAGGGCGAGGACGGCGTCTAAGAACAAGGCGACGTCCTCCAGTACGACGCGGAGCGGCAGGGCATCGGCCGGGGCGAAGCGCGCCACCGCCGGCACCTCCGCCCGTAGCACGACGAGCCGCGCGAGGGCGGCCGCCAGGACCGGATCGAGCGCCACCACGTCGGTGAGCCGCTCCACTCCGAGCCGCTCTACGTCAAGCCGCTCGACTTCAAGCCGCACCACGTCAAGCCGCTCGACGCCGAGCCGGTCGACGTCGAGCCGCTCGACTTCAAGCCGCACCACGCCGAGCCGTTCCACGTCGAGCCGCTCGACGTCCAGCGGCGGCACGTCCAGCCGCAGCACGCCGTCGAGCAGCCGCCGCGCCACGTCCGGCCGTAGTTCGAGCAGCCGTACGACCAGCGGGTCCTCGTCGCGCAGCCGTACCCCGGCGAGCAGGTCGTCGAGCTCCCGTCCGAGCCGGAGCACGCCCGCGACCCGGGCGTCCTCGAACGGCAACGCGGCCTCGCTCCCGATCCCGGTCCTCACGCCGAAGTTCAAGGTCGTGAGGCTGCGGTTCCCGGCACGTGGAGGGGCGTACGTGAGCGACGCCGGGCACGCGGTCGCGGGCGTCATGCCGCCGGCCGACCGCCTGGTCTTCTACGGCGGCCTGGGTGTCGCGGCGATCGTCGGCCTGATCGACTGGCCCGTCGCCACCGCGATCGGCATCGGCACGCTGTTCGCCCGCAGGGCCGCCCGCGCACGCGGGGCCTCGCGGCAGGGGAGCACCGCCCGGTCCTGACGGCCACTCTGGCGACCAGGCCGCCGCGGAACGGCGGCGTGGTCGCTGAGGCATGCCCTGAACACAACCATCGGCCACGTCCGGCCGGAACGATCGGGAGTTTCGCAATGCCGTTGGGCCGACTTCTCACGGGTGCGGCGAACCTGCCGCGTAACGCGTTCCACTCGGTGACGGGCGTGGTGGATCCGCGCAAGGTGCATCGGGTGCCGGGGCGGACGCACATCCCGGTACGCGGGGTGCACCGGCCGGGCACCGATGAGATGGCGGAGGCGCTCAGGGACGAGCTGCGCGCCCTCGCCGGCGTCCTGCGCGCGGAGGTCAATGGCCCGCTCGGCCTCGTCATGGTGTTCCACGACGACGACGTCCCGCTGGACCAGCTCATCGACATCGTCGAGGCCATCGAGAAGCGGCACGAGGCCACGTACGAGCCGTTCGCCGGCATCGCGCATCCGCCGGACGGGCAGGCGCTCGTACGCGAGGCGGCCCTGGTCGGCGGCTACCTCCTGGCCGGCGGTACGGCCCTCGCCGGCCGGGTGCTGAACGGCTCGCGGCTTCCACCCGGTATCCCCGCGCTGGCGTCGATGATCGACTCATCGCCCCAGTTCAGGATGAGGCTCGAAGGCGGCATCGGGCGTACGGCCACGGACTGGATCATCGGTTCCGGTGTCTCGCTCACGCACGCCCTCGCCTTCCAGCCGATCGGGCCGCTGATCAACTCGGCGCACCGGCTGGTGCGGCTGGCCGAGATGCGCGGGCACCTGCAGACCTGGAACGACCGCAGCACCCACCTCGACGCGGGCGAGGGCGCCTTCGACGCTCCCGCCCTGCACGTCCCCGAGCGGCCGGTGCCGCTGCCCGGCGGTGCGGTGGAGAGCTCCGCGTGGACGATCCCGGCCGCCGTGACGGCGGCCGTCGGCACGTACGCGGCGACCCGGGACGTCGACCGCGCGCAGGGCGTGCTGGCCGCCGGTGTGCCGAAGGCGGCGCGGCTCGGGCGCGAGGCGTTCGCCGCGCAGATCGGCATCGCGGCCTCCATCAGGGACGTCATCGTCTTCCAGCCGGAGGCACTGCGGAGGCTGGACCGCGTCGACCGGATCATCGTGGACGTCTCCGCGCTCCGTACGGGCGGGCTCGTCATCGAAGAGGTCGTTCCGCTGGGCGGCGAGGTCGACCCGGAGGTGGCCTACGAACGCGCGTACGCGCTCGTCGACCTCGCCGAGCCGGAGAAGCGCCGCAAGGAGGGCCCCTGGGCCGTCGCCCCGTACAAGAACGGCAGGGCCGAGGCCAAGGCCATGCGCGAGCGCGGCGCCACGGTCCTCCAGCTGACCCGTGACCGCAAGGCGGTCGCGCTCATCTCCGTCGTGGCCGAGCTGGACCCGCTCGCGGAGGTGACGCTCGCCACCGCGCGGCAGGCCGCGACGGTGCTGGTCGCCGGCGCGGGCGCCGAGGTGCGCCACCGGGTGACGGTCGACGGCACGGTCGCCGGCGGCAGCCGCCTCCTCACCTCCGTACAAGAACTTCAGGAGCAGGGGCACGTCGTCATGCTCATCGCCGTACGCGGTGGCGCGGCACTCGCCGCCGCCGACGTCGGTGTGGGCATCCTTGGGCCGTCCGGGAACCCGCCGTGGGGCGCGCACGTGCTCTGCGGCCCCGGCCTGGCCGACGCGTGCATGCTGCTCAGCGCGCTGATCCCGGCCCGCGCGACGAGCATGCGGGCCTCCCGCATCGCCGTCGTCGGGTCGGCGGCCGGCGGGCTGCTCGCCGCGACCGGAACGCCGGAGCGCGCGGCGCGGCGTGCGCGGCTCGCCGTCGACGCCGCCGCCGTGTCGGCGTTCGTCGTCGGCACCTGGTCGGGCCTGTCGGCCGGCCGGCGCCGCGCGCCGCTGCCCACGGACCGTACGCCCTGGCACGCCTGGCCGGCCCAGGCCGTTCTGGACCGGCTGGACTCCTCGCTGGAGGGCATCGGCGAGGACGAGGCCGCGCAGCGCCGTACCGAGGAGCCGGCCGAGGACACGCCGGGCCTCGCCAAGATCACGCTTGAGGAGCTCGACAACCCGCTCACCCCCGCGCTGGCGGCCGGAGCCGGAGTCTCGGCGGTCGTCGGCTCGATCATGGACGCCGCCCTCATCGGCTCGGTGCTGGGCGCCAACGCCCTGATGTCCGGCGTCCAGCGCGTCGGCGCGGACCGCGCGCTGCGGCAGCTCGTCGACCTGAGCGCCGTACGCGTGAACCTGCGGCGCCCCGGCGACGAGGAGACCACGGTCACCGCGGCCGAGCTCGTGCCCGGCGACGTCGTGATGCTGAGCGCGGGCGACGCCGTCCCGGCCGACCTGCGGGTGCTGTCCGCGCAGGGCCTGGAGATCGACGAGTCGAGCCTGACCGGGGAGTCTCAGCTCGTCGAGAAGAGCCCGCAGGCGAGCCTCGCCGGTACGGTCGCGGACCGTACGTCGATGCTTTACGAGGGTTCCGTCGTCGCCGCCGGTGAGGCCGTCGGCGTCGTCGTCGCGACCGGCCCGCGGACCGAGATCGGCCGTACGGCGCGGCTCGGCGGCGACCGGCGCCCGGTCGGCGGCGTCGAGGAGCGGCTGCGGTCGCTGACGAAGGTGACGCTGCCGATCGCGCTCGGCGCGGGCGGCGTGCTGTTCCTGTCCGACCTGATGCGCGGGCGCCCGATCGCCCAGGCGCTCGGCCCCGCGGTGAGCCTGGCCGTCGCGGCCGTGCCGGAGGGGCTCCCGTTCGTCGCGACGGCGGCGGAGCTGGCCACGGCGCGCCGGATGTCGCAGCGCGGCGCGATCGTCCGCAACCCGACGACGATCGAGGCCCTCGGCCGGATCGACGTCCTGTGCTTCGACAAGACCGGCACGCTCACGATGGGCAAGCTCCGCCTGCGCCAGGTCTCGGACGGGGTCGCGACCGTGCCCGTGGAGAGCATGACGCCCGGCGCCCGCAAGATCGTGGCCGCCGCGCTGCGCGCCAGCCCGGAGGTCAACGGCAGCGGCCGGCTCCCGCACCCCACCGACGAGGCGATCAGGCGCGGCGTCGGCGACCTGCACATGGACGCCTCGGAGGGCCTGGGCACCTGGGTGCGCGTCGACGAGCTGCCCTTCGAGCCGGCCCGCGGCTACCACGCCGTCCTCGGCCGGACCGACGACGGGCAGCGCCTCAGCGTCAAGGGCGCGCCGGAGATCATCCTCGATCGGTGCACGTCCTGGGTGCGCGAGGACGGCCTTGTCCTGTTCGACGAGACCGCGCGCGAGAAGGTCGACCAGGAGGTCGACCGGCTGGCCCGGCTGGGCTACCGGGTGCTGGCCGTCGCCGAGCGCGTGGCCTCCGGGCGCGTCGACCTCACCGAGTCGCGCATCGGCAGGCTGTCTTTGCTGGGCCTGGTGGGCATCGCCGATCCCGTACGCCCGACGGCCGCCGCCGCCGTCGCACGGCTCCGCAAGGCGGGCGTGGACATCGTCATGATCACCGGAGACCACCCGACGACGGCCGAGGCCATCGCCGCGGAGCTGGGGCTCCTGAACGGTGAGATCATCACCGGCGCCGAGCTGGACGAGCTCGACGAGGACGACCTCGCCGAGGCCCTGAAGGGGGTCTCGATCTTCGCGCGGGTGAGCCCGACGCAGAAGGCACTCGTGGTGCGGGCGCTCCAGAAGGCGGGCCGGGTCGTGGCCGTCACCGGCGACGGCGCGAACGACGCCCCGGCGATCCGGCTGGCCGACGTCGGGATCGCGCTCGGCGAGCACGCGACGTCCGCCGCGCGCGAGACCGCGGACGTCGTGATCACCGACGAGCGCATCGAGACGATCACCGACGCCGTCGCGGACTGCCGTGCCATGTGGCGGTCGACCCGCGACGCGCTGGCCGTCCTGCTCGGCGGGAACCTCGGCGAGATCGCCTTCACCCTCGGCACCGGCCTGATCAGCGGGCGCAGCCCGCTCAACGTGCGCCAGTTGCTCCTGGTGAACCTCCTCACCGACATGCTCCCGGCCATCGCGCTCGCGTCACGGCCGCCGTCCGGGATCAGCCATGAGGAACTGCTCACCGAGGGCCCGGAGCAGTCCCTCGGCGAGGCGCTCACCCGCGACATCGTCATCCGGGGCACGGCCACGGCCGGCGCGGGCATGGTCGCCTGGCTGCTGGGCCGGCTCACGGGCACGAGGGCGCAGGCGGACACGGTCGGGCTCGTCGCCCTGGTCGGCACGCAGCTCGCCCAGACCGTAGCGGCGGGCGGGCGTGACCCGGTGGTCCTGGGCGCCGGGTTCGCGTCGTTCGGCGCGCTCGCGGTCATCGTCCAGGTGCCGGGCCTCAGCCACTTCTTCGGCAGCCGGCCGCTGCTCCCGCACGGCTGGGCGATCGGGCTGAGCTGCGCGCTGCTGTTCGCCGTCGCCGCCTGGCTGGCGTCGCGGCTGACGAGCACGCCGGAGATCGCATCGTCGCAGGTCATTGAGGGGATGACTACTTAGAGTTCACCGGATGGTCACCTTGGGGCGTTGCCTTTAAAACGGTCAAACAGGCATACTTCACTCGAAAGCTCATGCTCCCTGTTGACCAGTGTTAGGTGCCCCCCGTGCCGGACCTCGTTACCTCCATCCTGACGAAGGCCCTCGTGGCCGTCGTCGAGGCGCTGCTCGCGCGCCTGCTCCTCCACCTCGTGCGCACCATGGCGTACCGCGGCCTCGTGACGGCCTGACCGGCTCAGAAACCGGCGAGAAGCCGGGCGGCGGCGATCTCCAGCTGGCGCTGGAGCCGCTCGTCGCCCGTGTGGCCGCGGAGGAGGTCGACCATCTCCATGGCCCAGACTCCGGCGAGCGAGCGCAGCAGGACGCGCCGCTCGTCGTCCGGCGCGTCACCGCCCACGGCGCGCGCCAGCATCGCGGTCATCCGGTCGCGGGCCCCGCTGCGTACGTCGGAGAGCAGCAGCGAGCGGATCAGGGCGTCCGCCAGCTCCGGCTCGCGCATCAGCCCGCGGGTCGCGCGCATCAGGACCTCGACGGCGCGCCCGTCGGGGGTCCCGGCGCGCGGCGGACGGCGTTCGAGACCGGCGTCGAGGGTGTCCAGCTCCTCCCCGACGACCGCGACGACCAGGTCCATCTTGGACGGGAAGTAGCGGTAGAGGGTGCCCAGCGCCACGCCGGCGCGCTCGGCGACCGTACGCATCTGCATCGCCTCGACCCCGCCGCGTGAGGCCAGGGCGGCGGCGGCCTGGACGATGCGCCCGCGGCGCTGGTGCCGGCTCTGTGCTCGGGCGCCGGCCGTTCCCGTCATTCCGCGCCGGCGGCCGACGGGTAGTTGAGGCTCTCCTCCATCAGCGCGAAGACCTCGTCCAGCACGTCGGACATGCGACGGGCCTTCAGCGGCTCGCAGGAGGCCATCACCTCGAACGCGCAGCGGAACGCGCATCCCGACGCGCCCGCCGCGATGTGGGGCCGGAGGTCCTTCGTGGGGTCGACGCCCATGCGCGCGGCGATCACCCGGGTGATGTCGGCCTGTTTCTTCTGCCCGTGCTCCAGGCTGCGGCCGGTGACGGCGGGGCTGGCCTCCATCATCTCCTGGATGCACAGGAAACGGTCGGGGTCGAAGCCGTAGTCGCCCTCTTCGCAGGCGCGGATCACCGTGACGGAGGCGTGGCGCAGCGCGGTCATGACCGGCTCGTCGGCCGGGCGGCCCGCGAGCTCCTCCATCATCGTGGCGAGCTGCTCGTCGTGGAACGTCAGGACGACGTCCTCTTTGGACGCGAAGTAGCGGAAGAACGTGCGGGACGACACGTCCACGGCGTCCGCGATCTCCTCGACCGTGGTCGCGTCGAAGCCTTTGTCCTGGAAGAGGCGGAAAGCCGCGTCAACCAGTGCCTCACGGGTGCGCTGCTTCTTGCGCTCACGGCGGCCGGCCGTTTGCGCGCAGCCCTCAACGGCAGTCGTCGCCTCCATGTCCGCAGGGTAGCCGATCGTCATACGCCGGGCCAAGACTTGTTTCGTGCTGTGACAGTAGTCATAGGTCGACTTTAGTCGCTTGACGACATGTGTCACTCCATGACAGATTTCTGGAGCACTCGAACTTTCACGGAGGCAAGTTCATGTCCCAAGCGACACTCGCGTCCCCACCGGGGGCGCGCGCACGACCGGGCCGTACCGGCCACGGTCATCCCTGGATCACGCTGTTCGCCGTCGCGCTCGGCGTGATGATGGTGGGGCTGGACGCCACCGTCGTTTCCATCGCGAACCCCGCGATCGCCAGTGACCTGCACGCCGACCTGTCCGGCCTGCAGTGGGTCACCAACGGATACCTGCTCTCGCTGGCCGTCACGCTGATCCCCGCGGGGAAGATCGCCGACCGGTTCGGCCGCAAGAAGACGTTCCTGGCCGGGGTCGCCGGGTTCGCCGTCGCGTCGGTCCTCGTCGGCCTGTCCGGCGGCATCGGCATGGTCATCTTCTTCCGGGTCGTCCAGGGCTTCGCCGGAGCGCTGCTCCAGCCCGCGAGCCTGGCGATCATCCGCAACGCGTTCCCCGTCGAGAGGCTCAACGCCGCGATCGGTATCTGGGGCGCCACCGTCGGTATCTCGATCGCCGGTGGCCCGATCGTCGGCGGGCTCCTCGTGCAGCACGTCAACTGGCAGTCGGTCTTCTTCCTGAACGCACCGCTCGGCCTGCTCGCCCTCGGCGTGGGCCTGTGGGTGATCCGCGAGTCGCGCGACGAGAGCGCGACGGGGTCGTTCGACATCTCCGGGGTCCTGTTGCTGTCCGGCTCGCTCTTCGCGCTGGTCTGGGGCCTGATCAAGGCCGGCACCCTCGGCTTCGGGGACGTGGTGCCGCTGGTGTCCTTCGCGGTGTTCGCGGTGCTGCTCGCCGGGTTCGTCGTACGTGAGCTGATGGCGTCGCACCCGGTGCTGCCGCTGAAGCTGTTCCGCTCGCCGTCGCTGTCGGCCGCGACCGGCCTGCTCGTCCTCGGCACGTTCGCGCTGTTCGGGACGATCTTCTTCATCACCCTCTACCTGCAGCAGGTCCACGGGATGAGCCCGGTGCAGGCCGGCGTGCGCATGCTGCCGATGACCGCGATCTTCATCGTGTCCTCGCCGCTCGGCGGTGTCCTCACCCAGCGCTTCGGGCCGCGGGTACCCCTGATGATCGGCATGCTGTTCACCGCCGTCGCCATGTTCGGCCTGTCGCGGATCGGGGTCGACGCGTCGTACAACTCGATCTGGCCGTGGTTCGTGCTGATCGGCCTGGCGTTCGGCTTCATCATGACGGCGGGCACCGAGGCGATCGTGGGCAACGCCCCGGTCCACCTCGCCGGCGTCGCGGGCGGCCTCCAGCAGACCGCCTTCCAGATCGGCGGCGTCCTCGGCACCTCTGTTCTGGGCACCATCCTGTCCGCGCGCGTCGGCCACGTCCTCGTCGGCCGCCTCACCGGAGCGGGCCTGCCCGTCCCGGTCGCGGACAAGCTCACCGGCGCCAAGGAGTACATCTCCCAGGGCGTCGCGCCGGTACCGGCCGGCACCCCGGGCCCGGTGGCACGCGCCATCACGAGCGGCAGCCACCTGGCGTTCATGGACGGCTTCCAGACGTCGATGGCCGTGGCGTCGGTCGTGGCCCTGGTCGCGGCCGGGGCGGCCCTCCTTGTACGCCGGGGCGAGAGCTCCACCGAGGGAAGCATCGCGATCTAGGGAGTGTGTGATGGGCCATGCGATTCCGCTGCCCGAGAGCGGCTGGGAACTGCGCGTGGGGCGCGGCAGCCACGATCGCGCGGCCCTGGAGGTCTACACCGGCGACGGCCTGATCGACGTGGCCGTCGCCGGTGGCCGGGGGGCGTCACTCGTACGAGGCGCCGTGCGCGGCCGGCGCTGGGCGGTGGCGTGGGGCCTGCTGCCGCCGGCGGGGGACGTCGTCGTGGAGTTCCGTACGGGCGGCACCGTACGGCGCGTCCCGGCCGTGACGGTGGGCCGGTCGTTCTGGGTCGCCGAGGCGACGGGGAGGTTCCGGTCGGTCGAGGTGACGTCGTCCGTGGAACGCGCGGCGTTCCGCCTGAGGCGCTTCCATGAGTCCCGGCGGGCGTGATCAGGGCTCGTTGAGCACCTGGTACATGAGGTTGTCCTGCCATCGGCCGCCGACGTTCAGATACCTCGGCGCCATTCCGTACCGCGTGAACCCGTTGCGCTCCAGCACCCGCTGCGAACGGACGTTGTCCAGCAGCGTCTCCGCCTGGACCCGGTGCAGTTCGAGCTCCTCGAACGCCACCCGCACGATCTCCCGTACGGCGGCGGTGGCGTGGCCACGGCCGTTCGCGGCGGAGGCCACCCAGTAACCCACCGAGCACGACAGGAAAGAAGGTGCGCGCACGATGCCGTTCAGCGTGACGCGGCCGACCACGTCGCCGGAATCGTCGAGAATGACGTGCGGCAGCGTCGTTCCCTGCTCGCAGCGTTCGAGCGCGTCCCGCGCGGAGGCGAGCTGGCCTTCGTCGGTGAAGTGGTCCTCGGTCCGTGGAGGTTCGTACGGGGCGAGGAAGTCACGGTCGGTCCGGACCAGCTCCGCCAGGACCGGCGCGTCATCGAGGGTGATGAGTCGGGTGGCGCTCACCCGCCACATCATTCCAGGCGGCCGATGATGGGGCCGACGCGCACCGGCCGCACGCGTCTCAGCGAATTCTCAAAGACCGGGCATACCCTCGAATGCGTGCGGTCCCTTCTGAGGCGTTATCCCATGCCGGTGGTGTTCATCGTCGCGTTCTGCGTGATGTCCGCCGTCTACGTCGGGATCGGCGCGTCGGGGCGAAGAGACATCGTGGCCGCCACCGCGACGAACGTCCACAACCTGCACACCGACCCGATCGGGACCCTGATCGCCTCGGCGTTCGTCGCGGAGGGCGTGCCGTGGTTCTGGGTGGTGTTCGCGGTGGTCGGGCTCTTCCCGCTCGTCCAGCGCTTCGGGAACACCAGGGCGCTCCTGCTCATCCTCGCCGCCCACGTCGTCGGCACGCTGATCAGCGAGGGCCTCGTCGCCGTGCGGATATCGCTCGGGGAACTCCCTGAGTCCATGCGGCTCCTCGACGACGTCGGCCCCTCGTACGTGATCGCCGCCGCGCTGATCGCCACGATCCTGTACGGCCCGAAGGTCCTCGGCCGCACGAACGGGAAATGGTGGCGCGCCGGCGCCGCCGTGGGGCTCATCCTGCTCATCCCCAGCCTCTTCGAAGGCGTGGAACACCTCGACGTCGCCGCCGTCGGGCACATCATCGCGCTCACGACCGGCGCCGGGCTCGGGCTCTTCTACGTACGCTCCGAGCGCCGCGCCGTGGAGCCCGCGCCGTCGATGGCGACCGGCCCCCAGTAGAGTCGGTGCGTCGAGATCGCCCTGACGGAGGTTGAGCCCTGGTCGCCGTACGCGTCGGTGCCGTCATCGTCATCGGAGCGCTCGTCGGCGCGCTGACGTCGATTCTCCAGAAGTACCTGGACTCCCCGTGGGCGAGCCTCGTGAACGCCGCCAGCCCGTGGCTGACGCCGGCGTTCGCGGTGGGCGCCCTCCAGCGCCGCCCGCCGGCCGCGGCGCTCGCGGGGCTGGCGACCTGCCTGTTCGAGCTGGCCGGCTACTACCTCACCGCCGCCGCACGCGGCTTCGGGGGCGGCGGCCACGGCATCCTGATCTTCTGGACGGCCTGCGCCGTCATCGGCGGTCCCGTGTTCGGCTACGCCGGCCGCCTCTGGCGCCAAGGGCACGGGCTCGGCCTGGCGGTCCTGTCGGCCGGGTTCCTCGCCGAGGCGGCGATCGGCTATGGCTGGCGGCTGCACTACACGTCGAGCGCCATCCTGTTCGCCGTGATCGGGATCGCGCTGATCCCGCTCCTGGCGGCACGCGATCGCCTCACGGCCGCCACGCTGCGCTGGCTGCTCGTCGCCCTCCCCGCCGGAGTGCTGGCCGAGCTGGTCCTCGGCCTCGTCTATGACCAGTCGTTCTGACCGGTGAACCCCGAGATGGTGCCCATCGGCGGCGGCGCCGTGGAAATGCGGGACGACCGGCTCGGCACCCGCTGGCAGGTCGAGATCGCGCCGTTCCTGCTCGGCCGGTGTCCCGTGACGGTGAGCCTGCGGAGCGCCGCCCTCGGAACGGACCCGCCTGAGAACGGCGACGCGCCCGCGACGAACATCAGCTGGCTCGACGCCGTCGAACTCTGCAACCGGCTCTCGCGCCGCGAGGGGCTCGGCGAGGTCTACACGACAGAGGCCGGCGAGGTGACCCGCGACGGTGCGGCCGACGGCTACCGCCTGCCGACCGAGGCCGAATGGCAGTACGCCTGCAAGGCCGGCACCACCGGCTACCGGTACGGCGACCTCGACGACATCGCCTGGTACGCCGGGAACTCCGGCGACGCGGCCCACGACGCCGGCGGCAAGGCGCCCAACCCGTGGGGCCTGTACGACATGATCGGCAACGTCTGGGAGTGGTGCTGGGACCTCTACGACGAGGAGGTCTACGGCTCGTACCGCATCTTCCGCGGCGGTAGCTGGGCCGAGCCCGCGCGCGGGCTGCGGCGCCACCGTACGGCGCCGCAGCCATCCGACGTTCGCCATCGATGACCTGGGGTTCCGTCTCGCGCGGACCCCCGGGTAGTTCGGCCTTACGGCGCCGGGCTCGGCGTCGGAGTCGGGGTCGACGGCGTCGGGGTGGGAGTCGGCGTCGCGGGGGAGGAGTCCACCGGGGTGGGCGACGCGGGCGGCTGCGTGGGAGTCGGCGAAGAGGACGAGGGGACCGTGGCCGGAACGCCGGTCTGCGGCGGAGGAACCACGGGGCTCGTCGTCGTGGCGGTGGCCGACGGCGACGGGGTGGGCGTCTTCTTGGCGTCCGCGACCGTCGCGTTCTGCGGCGGGGTGTCGCCGGAGGCCGAAGGCTGGAGGGTACGGCTCGCGGCGGCGCCGCGGTGGAGCAGCAGGCTGGTGCCGTCCATGTTGGTGCTTCCGTTGTCGTGCGGCGCCGGCCACAGCGCGAGCACGCTCGCCGCCGCGGTGACGCACGCGGCCAGGCCGAGCACCTCGAACAGCCCGTCGTGCCGCCGTGACTCCCGCCGGGACCGTTCGGATCGCGTGGAACGTCCGGGCCGCGCGTGCGACACGGTGACCTTCGCGTGCCGCGACGGGCGCGAGCCCCTGCGCGGCACGTCGACCGAGTCGGGCGCCGCGTGGCGCCCGCCCGCCGAGACCACGCGCATCGGGTGCGTCGGCTCTTCGGCGCGGCCGAACAGGCCGTCCAGCTGGATCGGCATGCCGTCGTGGTCGAAGAGGAGCGCCCCGTCGGCGGCGCGCTCGGCCTCCGCGCACGAGGTCAGCACCCGGGTCCGCAGACCGGCCGGCGGGTCCGAAGGCCCGCCGACGAGCTTGTACAGCTTCCCGGTGCCGAGCGCCGTCAGCATCGCCTCGTCGCGTACGGCGCGTTCGCCGAGCACCGACGCCGCGGCCTGGTCGAGGCGGCGCTGGGCCACGCGGATCAGGAGTTCCGTCGTGTCCAGCGCCAGTCCCATGACGCGCGCGATCTGAAGCGGCGTGAGCGTGCCCGACAGTGCCAGGACCTCGCGGTGCTCGGCGCGCAGCCGTGCCACCGCGCGGAGCAGAGGCTCCGCGGACGGTGAGAGCGGAGCCTTCCGCACCAGCGAGCCGCGCCGCAGGCACTCCGTGCGCGCGAGGGCGTACAGCCACACCGGCAGCGCCTCGTCGTCCGGGACCGTTCCAGGGTGCCGGGCGGCGGCGATGAAGGCGTCGCGTACGGCGTCGTCGGCCTCGTCGCCGACCATGACGCGGCAGTACGCGTGGAGTCGTCCGGCATGCTCGTCGTAGAGCAGGCCGAACACCTCCGGGTCACCCGCGCGCAGCGCTTCGGTGAGGGACACCGTCCGCTCCATCCCGTCGCTGTGGGCCGACAGCTCGCCCAGTTTTAACGTTAGAAAACTGGATAATAGCGGGCAAGTCACTCAGGCAACAGCGTCCACCGGCCGCAATTCGTCCGCGTAGCTCACCGACGCACGCCTCATCACGCCGCCCTCATCGATCGAATACTGCCCCAGACGCCACAGGGGCGGGGAGTACGCGTGGATGGACACGCTCTGGTCGGCCGAGCCGACGAGGCGGTGAATGTGCTCGGGCCCGAAGCAGAAAGACGTGCCTTCGGAGACGTCGACCTCGACGTGGGGGCCGCCGATGCGGGGGTTGAACTCCTTCAGGGTGCCGCCGACGACCGCGACCGCTCCGGCGGAGATGTCGTGGTCGTGCCAGCCGGTGTCGTTCTCGGGGGTCCAGCACAGCAGCCAGACGTCGACGTAGTCGTCGCGGTACAGCGAGACGTAGTGCCGTCGCCCGTCCGGGAAATCGACCTCGCCACGCCACGACTCGTCGCGGCGTGCCAGATCATCGACGAGCTCGCGGAGCTCGCGTTTGTCGAGACACCGCTCGGGCAGCGACTCGAAGGACATCGGATCACTCCTTTCCGATCAGCAATCGGTCGGGGTTGACTTCCTTGATGGCGCGTTCGGCGGCCTCACCGAGGCCCAGATCGCCGAACGGGGGTGCGTACGGCCGGTCGGAGCCGCACACGATCGTGTCCACGCCGAGCGCGCGTACGGTCGCGTCGATGGCGCGAGGGCCGTACGAGGACGTCTCGACGTAGGCGTTCCGGTCGACCTCGCCACGGCCGCCGCCGCGCGCGGCGAGGCGTTCGCCGTGCAGGGGAGCGAGGCCGGCGAGGAGCGCGAAACAGATCCGCAGCCGTGGGTGGCGCGGGCGCCCGTGCGCGCGGAACGCGAACCAGGCGGCGTGCATCTGCTGCACGTACGGGACGAGCGCGGGCCACCACGACGGTCCTTCGACCACCGGCGCGGGCCCGGGGTGCAGGAACAGCGGCAGGCCGCGTTCCTCCAGGAGTGACAGCAGCGGGCCGCAGCGCTCGTACGCGGCGGCGTCGAGCAGAGCGTTCGCGGGCAGTTGCAGCCCGGCGAAGCCGCGGTCGAGGTCGCGGGCGACTGCCGGCGCGTCGATCTCGCGTACGCAGGCGGCGGCCCACGCGCCGAACGGTTCGGGCAGCGCGAGCGCGTCCAGGTGATACGCCTCGATCAGCGGCGCGGCGTCCTCGGCGGGCAGCCACTCCACGCCCAGCGGCGACGACAACGACGTCAGGACGCGCTCGAAGCCGTCCTCGGCCGCCTGCTCGGCGCGGCGGGCGACGTCGTGGTCCGCCGGGTCGAACTCATACGGCGCTTCGCCGGTGAGATGCAGCGTCCACCCATCAAGACGTGGCTCGGCCGTACGGGCGCGGAGAGCGTCGGCGAACGCCCCTCCCCAGAGATGCTGGTGAACGTCGGTACGCACGGGCCTCCTTGGCGGTGAACCGGTTTACTGAACCGCATCAGTGTACCGCTTAAGTAAACCGATTCACCAGTTCAGGACGCTAGGGCCGTCACCAGGGCGTTCCGAACCGTTTCGCGAATTTTCGGATTATTGATGCGGTTCAGTAGGGAATGGCCTCGTTCACGGTGTGATCGGAGGTACGCATGAAACGACTGACCGTCGACCGCGTGTACGAACACGTCGCCGGCGTGTGCTTCAAGACAGGCCCTCCAGGACAGGTCGGCGCCGAGACCGAGTGGTTCGTCGTCGACCGCCATGACCAGCGAAGATGCATTCCCCTCGACCGCCTCAGGGCGGTCATGGACGGCGCCGGGCCACCGCCCGCCGGCAGCCGGATCACCTACGAACCGGGCGGTCAGCTGGAGCTCAGTTCGCTCCCGCAATCGGGGATCACGGCGGCGCACGGGGCGCTCGCCACGGACATCGCACACGTCGGCGCGTATCTGGCCAAAGACGGGCTAGCGCTGGCAGGACGGGGAATCGACCCGCGCACGCCGGTCTTCCAGCTCGACGAAGGCCGGTACCGCTGCATGCGCGAGTACTTCGGCCCGCCGGGCGTGGCCATGATGTGCACCACGGCCTCACTCCAGGTCTGCCTCGACATCGGCTCCGACGAGAAGGACGCCGTGCGGCGCTGGCGCCTCGCGCACGCGCTGGGCCCGATGCTGGTCGCGGCGTTCGCGAACTCGCCCGGCCCGGGGGTCCGCTCGGGCCGCCAGGTCATCTGGGAGGCGCTCGACCACGGCCGTACTGGGCCGGTGCCAGGGGACGACCCGGTCGAGGCGTGGGCGAAGTACGCGCTCGACGCGCGGGTGATGCTCCTGCGCGACGGCTGGGTGTCCAACCCGGGAATGACCTTCCGTGAGTGGATCACGACCGGAAGCCCCGGCCTGGACGACCTCGCCTACCACCTGACCACGCTGTTCCCTCCGGTGCGCCCCCAGGGCTGGCTGGAGCTGCGAATGATCGACGCGCTGCCGCTCGCGTACTGGCCGGTGCCGATCGCCGTCGTGGCCGCGCTGATCGACGACCCGCGCGCCTCCGACGTCGCGGCGGAGGCGGCCGGACCCGCCGAGGGCCGCTGGCGGGAGGCCGCGCGCGACGGCCTCGCCGACCCGGTGCTCGCACTCGCCGCGCGCCGCTGCTTCGAGGCGGCACGCGACGCGCTGCCCCGCATGGGCGCGGAGGACCTCGCGCCCATGGTCGACCACTACATCGAGCGTTTCGTCGCACGAGGACTCAGCCCCGCCGACGCGTCCCCGCAGAGGGAGGAACAGAGATGGACCTGAAGGAGCGGATCGCGGCGGAGCTCATCGCGGCGCGGGACCGGAGCCTCGGGCTGACCGTCGAGGTACTGGACGAGGAGGGCCTGACGGCGCAGGTGTCGCCGATCATGTCGCCGCTCGTGTGGGACCTGGCGCACATCGGCAACTACGAGGAACAGTGGCTGCTGCGCGCGGCGGCGGGCGCCGACGCGCTGCGGGCCGACATCGACGACATCTACGACGCGTTCGAGCATCCGCGCGCCGAGCGGCCGTCGCTGCCCCTGCTGTCGCCCGGCGAGAGCCGCACCTATATCTCCGACGTACGCGACCGGGTGCTCGACACGCTGGAGCGCCTTCCGCTCACCGGCCCGCTCGCCGAGGACGGGTTCGTGTTCGGCATGGTGATCCAGCACGAGCACATGCACGACGAGACGATGCTGGCGACGCACCAGCTTCGCAAGGGCGCCCCGGCGCTGCTCGACCCGCCGGGGAAGGCCCCGCCGGGCGGGCGTTTCGACGCCGAGGCGCTGGTGCCGGCCGGGCCGTTCGTGATGGGCAGCTCGCGACGACCCGCGCGCGTTCGACAACGAACGCCCCGGCCACACGGTCGACGTCCCGGCGTTCTTCATCGACACGACGCCGGTGAGCAACGCCGCGTACGCCGCGTTCGTCGAGGACGGCGGGTACACCGACCCGCGGTGGTGGCACCCCGGCGGGCGCGAGTGGCTGATCACCTCGGGGAAGCGGACGCCGGCGTTCTGGAGCCGCGACGGCGACGGCTGGCAGCGGCGGCGCCTCGGCCGGGCCGAGGCGCTGCCGATGGACGAGCCCGTGCAGCACGTCTGCTGGTACGAGGCGGACGCGTACGCGCGGTGGGCGGGCAGGCGGCTGCCCACCGAGGCCGAGTGGGAGAAGGCCGCGAGCTGGGACCCGGTCGCCGGGCGCAAGCGCCTCTACCCCTGGGGCGACTCCGGCGAGCACGCCAACCTCGGCCAGAGGCTGCTGCGCCCCTCGCCCGTCGGGTCCTATCCCGACGGAGCGTCGGCCTACGGCGTACGCCAGATGATCGGCGACGTCTGGGAGTGGACCTCGACCGACTTCCACGGCCATCCGGGTTTCCGTTCCTTCCCGTACAAGGAGTACTCCGAGGTGTTCTTCGGCGGTGACTACAAGGTGTTGAAGGGCGGCTCGTGGGCCACCCACCCGGTCTCGGGGCGCCCGACGTTCCGCAACTGGGACTATCCGATCCGCCGGCAGATCTTCGCCGGCTTCCGCTGCGCGAGGTCCGCCTGATGTGCCGCCACGTGGCGTACGCGGGGCCGCCGAAGAGCCTGCACGAGATCCTGTACGCGCCGGAGTTCTCGCTGAACGTCCAGGCGTACGCGCCGCGCATGTCGCGCACGTGCGTCCTGAACGCCGACGGGTTCGGCGTGGGCTGGTACGACGCCGGGCGCGACCGGCCGGTCCGCTACCGGCGTTCCCAGCCGATGTGGACGGACGTGTCCTTCGCGGACGTCGCCGGTGTCGTACGGAGCGGGTGCCTGGTGGCCGCCGCGAGGTCGGCGACGGTCGGGTTCCCGGTGGACGAGTCGTGCGCGCAGCCGTTCACCGACCAGCGGCGGCTGTTCAGCCACAACGGCGCCATCGAGGGCTTCGCCGGCGTCGAGGCGAAGCTCCGCGAGCTGGCCGGCGACCTGGCGCCGCTGCCCGACGCCCGCGCGCCGGTGGACTCGGCGCTGCTGTTCGCGATCGCCGCCGGGCGCTGGAGCGACGGCGACTCCCTCGCCGGCGGCCTCGCGCACGTCGTCGAGACCGTCACCGCGATGGCCGGCGGGCGCTACAACCTGCTCGCCTCCGACGGGACCTCCCTGGCCGCCACGACCTGGGGGGACACGCTGTTCGTCCGGCGAGGACCCGAGCCGTACGTCGTGATCGCGTCCGAGCCGTACGACGACGGACCCGGTTGGGAGGAGGTGCCGGACCGTTCACTCGTGACCGCCGAACCGGGCGGCGTGACCATCACACCGCTGTGAGGAGATCTTCTGTGCCGATCATCGAGAGCTTTCTGACCGCCGACGACCTCGGTAAGTCACTTCGCGAGGACGTCGCCGACGGCCTCACCGCGTTCCCGAAGGCGCTTCCACCGAAGTGGTTCTACGACGAACGAGGAAGCGAGCTCTTCGAAGAGATCACCAAGCTGGAGGAGTACTACCCGACCCGGCGGGAGCGCTCGATCCTCGTCGAGCGCGCTCCGGAGATCGCGAAACTGACCGGCGCGCGGACGCTGATGGAGCTGGGCGCGGGGTCGGGGGAGAAGACGCGGCTGCTGCTGTCCGCGCTGGCCGGAACGCTGCGCACGTACATCCCGGTGGACGTCAGCGGCGACTTCCTGGCCCAGGCGGCCGACCAGATCGCCGCCGACCACACCGGCCTGGAGGTGCACGCGGTCGTCGCCGACTACGAGCGCCACCTCGGCCAGCTCCCGGGCGGCGACCGGCGGCTGATCGCCTTCCTCGGCGGCACGCTCGGCAACATGACCCCGAGCCAGCGGACGGGCTTCCTCAGCGGCCTGGCCGCGACGATGGCGAAGGACGACGCGCTGCTCATCGGCGTGGACCTCGTCAAGGCGCCGTCGCGGCTCGTCCCGGCCTACGACGACTCCCGCGGCGTGACGGCGGACTTCAACCGGAACGTCCTGCGCGTCATCAACCGTGAGCTCGACGCCGACTTCGACGTGACCCGTTTCGAGCACGTCGCGGTCTGGGATCCGCGGGAGGAGCGCATCGAGATGCGCCTCCGCTCGACCCGGGCCCAGACCGTACGGGTCGGCGCCCTGGACCTCGTCGTGGAGTTCGCGGCGGGGGAGGAGATGCGTACCGAGATCTCCTCGAAGTTCCGCCGGGAGCGGTTCGAGGCGGAGGTCAGGTCTGCGGGACTCTGCGTGGACCAGTGGTGGACAGACGAGCATGGCGATTTCGTCCTGAGTCTTGTCCGCCCACGTCTATAGGGTGAGGGGGATGACCCAGCAACGGAAACGCGCGACGATCCGCGAGGTGGCGAAGGCGACGGGGCTCTCGCCGGCCGCCGTGTCCTACGCGTTGCGGGGCATCCAGACCTCTTCGGAGACGCAGCAGCGTGTCCGGCGTGCCGCCGAGGAGCTCGGCTACGAGGCCCATCCCATCGCCCGTGCGCTCGCCAGTGGGCGCACGGGCATGGTGGGCCTGCTGTGCGGGTCCCTGGAGGACCTGTGGCAGCAGTCGCTGGCGGTGGGCATCGGCCGGGCGCTCTTCGCCCGCGACCGGTACGCGTTGATCCTCGACGCGGCCGGCGACCCGGAGCGCGAGCTGATGCTCGCCCGCCAGTTGCGCGACCAGCGCGTCGACGGCCTCATCGTCCAGCCCCTCGACCCGGCGGCACCCTTCTGGGCGGAGCTGGGCGAGAGCCTGCCGGTCGTGTCGATCGGCGACTCCCTGCACGGCGGCCACGCGTACGGCGAGGTCGTCTTCGACAACCGCGCGGGGGTGACGCAGGCGCTGGAGCACCTGTTCGGCCTGGGCCACCGCCACATCGCGGTCCTCACGCAGACCGTCGCCCGCACCCCCGACCGCCCCGCCGACGTGCACGTGAACGCCGAGGCGGAGCGCCTGGGGATCAAGGTCGACGTGGTGACCTCGCCGCAGGCCCTGGGCGCGGCCACGGACGTCGCCCTGGACGTCCTGACCGCCAAGGAGCGGCCGACGGCGCTGTTCTGCTTCTCCGACTCGATCGCGTACGGCGTCTACGCCGCGACCCGCGAGCTGGGGCTGGACGTCCCGGACGACGTCTCGGTGGCGGGCTTCGACAACCACCCGATGTCGGCCCTGCTCACCCCGCCGCTGACGAGCGTCGACTGGGACATCGAAGGCATCGTCCACTCGGCCGTGCGCGTGATCGTCGGCGCCATCGAGGGCAAACCTCGCCGCCGCCGTATCGTCTGCGAGCCGAGCCTGATGGAACGCGAGTCGACCGGCCCGGCGCCCGCCGCGCCTTAGGGCGGTCCGTACGCCGCGAGCCGGGGGAGCAGGTCGATGGCGGTGGCGATGTCGCCGTCCAGGGGACGGTCCTCCATGCGGGGGTCCAGGGCGTCCGCGGCCAGGGACAACGCCTCGCCCAGGCGGCCCGTCGGCACCTTCGACTGCATGCGCAGGGCCCGTACGGCGGCGACCAGTTCGCAGGCCAGCACGATGCGGTACGCCGAGATCGCCTCCGTGGTCGCGCGGGCGGACTGCGTCGAGAAGCCCGCGTGCTCCTCCACGCCGCGCGACAGGACCGCGCTTCCCAGCGCCGACGGCGTGGCGAGGCGCCGGATGTCGGCGATCGCCGAGTGCGCGACGTACTCCAGGATCATGATCCCCGAGCCGTGTTCGCCCGGGGCGGCCTGGAACGGCTCCAGGCCCGTGAACGACGGCTCGACCAGCGTGCCCAGGCGGGCCGCCGACAGGGCCGCCGTCTGGAACAGCGCGGCGCGCAGGGCGTCCAGGGCCAGGCCGACGTACGCCGTGTGGAAGTTGCCGTTGTGCCACACCTTGTGGTTCGCGACGTCGACGAGGGGGTTCTCCGACGGGGCGTTGATCTCGCGGGTCACGATCGTCTCCGCGTGCTCGGCGGCGTCGATGGCGGGGCCGTGGACCTGCGGAAACGCCCGGTACCCGTACGGGTCCTGCACGCGTGCGGGGGTGAGCTCCTCGCCGTCCAGCAGGCCGCGCATCGCCTCGGCGATCCGGCGGCGGCCGGGGTGGGCGCTGTGCTCGTGCACCGGCACGCCGTACGCCTCGGCGGAGCCGTTCACGGCCAGCAGGGACAGGCCGGTCACCGGGACCGAGACGCGCAGGAGGCCGCCGACGTCCAGGCAGGCCAGCGCGGACTCGCCCAGTGTGGCCGCGTTGGAGCTGATGAAGGCCAGGGCGTCCGACGGGCGCAGGCCGAAGATCGGGCCGGGCGCGCCGCCCTGCCACGGGCGTTCGCCGATCAGGCAGAGCGCCGTGGACGCGAGGGCGGTGAGGTCGCCGGTGCCGATGGCGCCGTACGCGGGGATCGGCGGGATCAGCCAGCGGTTGATCACCTCGGCGAGCGCGCCCAGCACATCGGGGTCGACGCCCGAGCCGCCCGCGGCGATCTGGTTGAGGCGTACGACGAGCATCGCGCGTACGGTCTCGGCGGACATGAGCGGCCCGGCGCCGCCGGAGTGGCTGCGGAGCAACCGGAGGCCGTGGGTGTCGTCGCCTTCCAACGAGACGTTCCGATTGGCCCCGACACCAGTCGTTCGTCCGTAAACGGGTTGATGTTCCGCTATGTCCCGAACTACCTGCCATGCCCGTCTTGCGCGTTCTACGGCTTGTGGCAGAACTGTAACAATGACGCCGTCTCGGGCTACTCCGCCTACGATGTCGCAGGTCAAGCCGCTACCGTTGATCGTTGCAGCCGTCTGGTTCATCTGCCGGCCCTCATGGACCGAAAATAAGCCACTATCTTGACCTCTAATCCCGGATACCTCAGGGGCTGAGACTCACTTGATCAAATTCGACGGCGTCACCAAGCGTTACGCCGACGGCACCGTGGCCGTTGACGATCTCTCCCTTGAGATCCCCACAGGCCAGATAACCGTGCTCGTCGGCCCGTCCGGCTGCGGCAAGACCACGTCGCTACGGATGATAAATCGGATGATCGACCCGACCTCCGGGAAGATCACCATCGACGACAAGGACATCCGCGACCAGGACCCATCGGAGCTCCGGCGCGGCATCGGCTACGTGATCCAGCACGCGGGGCTCTTCCCGCACCGGACCATCGTCGACAACATCGCCACGGTCCCGTACCTCCTCGGCTGGAACAAGGGGAAGGCGCGGGCCACGGCCATGGAGCTGATGGAGCGCGTCGGCCTGGACACCAAGATGGCCAAGCGCTATCCGTTCCAGCTGTCCGGCGGCCAGCAGCAGCGCGTGGGCGTCGCCCGCGCCCTCGCCGCCGACCCGCCCGTGATGCTGATGGACGAGCCGTTCAGCGCCGTCGACCCGATCGTACGCAAGAGCCTCCAGGAGGAGTTCCTCCGGCTCCAGACCGACCTGCAGAAGACGATCGCGTTCGTCACGCACGACATCGACGAGGCCATCAAGCTCGGCCACAAGATCGCGGTCTTCCAGGTCGGCGGCACGCTCGCCCAGCACGCCACGCCCGACGAACTGCTCGCCAAGCCGGCCGAAGGCTTCGTGACCGAGTTCCTCGGCGGCGAGAAGGGCCTCAAGCGTCTGCGCTTCAACCGGGAGCTCGACGCCGAGGACGAGACCCTGGTGGAGGAGCGGTGACGCTCGCGGACGGCGGTGAGCCGATCGTCCGGTGGTCCTGGATCGGTGATCACACCGACGAGCTGACCACGCTCACTCTCCACCACCTGAAGCTCGCCCTGCTGCCGATCCTCTTCGGCCTGATCATCGCGATCCCGCTCGGGATCATGTGCGCGCGCTGGCGGTGGCTCTACCCGCCGACCCTGGGCGTCGCCAACGTCCTGTACGGCGTGCCGTCGCTCGCCCTGTTCATGCTGTTCATCCCGTACTTCGGGATCGGCAGCGGCGGCCAGGCGGACTTCACCATCATCATCCCGCTGACGCTGTTCTCCCTGTCGGTCCTGGTGCCCAACGTCGTCGACGGGCTGCGGTCGGTCCCCGACCCCGTACGCCAGGCGGCCACCGCGATGGGCTTCGGCACGCTGCGGCGGCTGGTCCAGGTCGAGCTGCCGATCGCGGTCCCGGTCGTCATCGCCGGCGCCCGCGTCGCCGCCGTCGCCTCCATCAGCCTGGTGAGCGTCGGCGTGCTGATCGGGAACGGCGGCCTCGGTCAGCTGTTCATCGACGGCTACTCGCGTGACTTCACGACACCGATCATCGTCTCCTGCGTGCTGATCATCATCCTCGCGTTGGTGAGCGACGGCGTGCTCGTGGGCGCGCAGCGGCTGCTCACGCCCTGGTCTCGTACGCGGAGGGGCAACTGATGAATCTCTCCGACCAGATCACGTCGGCCTGGAACTGGCTGACCGCCTCCGCCCACTGGAGCGGCAGCGACGGCATCCCGCACCGGCTCCTGGAGCACCTCGGCTACAGCGCGCTCGCCCTGGCGATCGCGATGCTGATCGCCCTGCCGCTCGGCGCACTCGTCGGGCACACCGGCCGCGGCGGCTTCCTCGTCGTGAGCTTCGCCAACCTGGCGCGCGCCGTCCCCACGCTCGGCCTGCTCCTGCTGGTGGTGACGGTCACCTCGATCGGCCTCACCCCGGTCATCGTCCCGCTGATCGCGCTCGCGACCCCGCCGATCCTCGTGAACACCTACGAGGGCATCCGCAGCGTCGACGCCGACATCAAGGACGCCGCCAAGGGGATGGGCATGAAGGGCCCCGGGGTCCTGCTCAAGGCGGAGGTCCCGGTGGCCCTGCCGCTCATCCTGCTCGGCCTGCGCACCGCGGCGATCCAGGTCGTCGCGACGGCGACCATCGCGGCGTACGCCGGCATCGGCGGCCTCGGCCGCTACATCGTGGACGGGCTGTCCCGTAAGGACTACCCGTCGGTCGTCGGCGGTTCCGTGCTCGTCGTCCTGCTCGCGGTACTCGTCCAGCTCACCTTCGTCGGGCTTCGCCGGACACTGGTGTCCCGAGGCCTGCGCGGCTCCCGTACTTCGTGATCAAAGAAAGGGAACAATCATGATCCGCATAGTTCGTGGCGCCGCCGTGGGCGTGGCCATCGCGATGGCTCTCACCGCGTGCGGTGGGAGCGACAAGAAGGGCAGCGGCAACCCGCTCGACCAAAAGCCCGCCGGCTCCGGCGTCGTCGTCGGCTCGGCGAACTTCCCCGAGAGCCAGCTCCTCGGTGAGCTGTACGCCCAGGCCCTGGAGGCCAAGGGCGTCAGGGTGACGCGGAAGTTCAACATCGGCAGCCGCGAGGTCTACTTCGACCAGGTGAAGTCCGGCTCCATCACCGTCATGCCGGAGTACAACGGCGCGCTGCTGACCACGTCGGTCAACAAGGACAGCACGGCCGTCACCGAGCAGGACGTCAACGCCGAGCTCACCCAGAAGCTGCCCTCGACCCTCGGAATCCTCCAGTCGTCGCAGGCCGAGGACAAGGACTCCGTGACGGTCAACTCCCAGACCGCCGCGAAGTACAAGCTCAAGACGATCGCCGACCTCAAGTCGGCGGCCGGCCAGGTGACCATCGCGGGCCCGTCGGAGTTCAAGACGCGCCAGCAGGGCCTCGTCGGGCTGGAGAAGAAGTACGGCCTGAAGTTCAAGAAGTTCCAGTCGTTCGACGCGAACGGGCAGACCACCCTGGTCAAGCTGCTGAAGAACAACAGCATCCAGGCCGCCGACCTGTTCACGACCGACCCGACCATCACGGCGAACAAGTTCGTCGTGCTCCAGGACCCGCAGAACGTCTTCAGCGCGCAGAACGTCACGCCGCTCATCTACAAGTCCGGCGTGAACGCCACGGCCCAGGCCGCCCTCAACGCGGTCTCCGCCAAGCTCACCACCCAGGACCTCCTCGCCCTGATGACCCAGCTCGTCACGGACAAGAAGGACCCCGACACCATCGCCAAGGGCTGGCTGAGCCAGGCCGGCCTCGGCGGCTGATCCGCGGTACCTGAGAAAGGCCCCGATCCTGTTCTGGATCGGGGCCTTTTTTCGTCGGAGCTCTGATCCGTTTCAGTGCGAGACAATGGCCCTGACCAAGGCTCTCGGGGGAGGGGGACCGCATGCGATATGCCGGTCCGCTGCGCCCCGGAGACCCTGACCACGTCGCCGGATACCGGCTGACCGGCAGGCTCGGGCAGGGCGGTCAGGGCGTCGTCTACCTCGCGACCGGCGAAGACGGCGAGGCGGTCGCGCTCAAGCTCGTCGACGACCCGGACTCCCGGCTCGCCGGCGAGGTGGCGCTCTTACGCCGGGTCGCCGACTTCTGCACCGTCCAGGTCCTCGACTTCGGCAGCGACGGCGACCGCTCGTACATCGTCACCGAGTACGTCGACGGGCCGTCCCTGCGGACCCTCGTCGAGGCCGAGGGCCCGATGAGCGGCGGCGCGCTGGTGCGCCTGATGGTCGGCACGATCTCCGCGCTGGCGGCCACCCACCGCGCCGGGGTCCTGCACCGCGACTTCACCCCGCACAACGTGCTCGTCGGCCCGGACGGTCCCCGTGTGATCGACTTCGGCATCGCGCGTGCGCTGAACGCGACGGCGACCATGACGAGCGGGGTCGTCGGAACCCCCGCCTACACCGCGCCCGAGGTGCTCGCGGGTTCGTTCGGCCCGGCGGCCGACGTCTTCGGCTGGGCCGCCACGGTGGCGTACGCCGCCACGGGACGCCCGGCCTTCGGGAACGACTCGGTGGCCGCGGTCTTCGGCCGCATCCTCCACGGCGAACCCGACCTGGCCGGTGTGCCGTCGCCGTTCCGTGAGCTGCTCGGCCGATGCCTCGGCAAGGACCCCGGGCGGCGCCCGGACGCCCAGGAGGTCCTGCTGGAGCTGCTCGGCGGCTCGCCCGCCGATCTCCCCGAGGGCGTGATGCGCCCCGACCGGGTGACCGTCGACCGGCCCGAGGTCCCTCCGCTGCCGGTGCCACCCCCGGCGCCGCGCCGCCGGGGCTGGGCCGTCGCCGCCGCCGCGCTCGCCCTCGTCGCGGCGGGCGCCGGCGTCGCGTACTCCCTCACTCCGGGCAGGACCGCTCCACCCGTGATTCCTCCGCCCGAGGTCACCGTCGGGTCGGCCAACTTCCCCGAGAGCACGCTCATCGCCGAGATCTACGCGCAGGAGCTCTCAGGCAAGGGCTACCGAGTGACGCGGAGGTTCGGCCTGGGCGGGCGCGAGACCTACCTTCCGGCGGTGGAGTCCGGCACCATCGACGTGATCCCGGAGTACACGGGCGCGCTGGCCGCGTCGCTCGACCGCTCCAGCGACCCGATCGAGGCCGCCGACGTCGACACCGTCCTCGGCGACCACCTGCCGGCGCGGATGACGCTGCTCACCCCGTCGGCGGCGGAGGACAAGGACTCCGTGACGGTGACCAAGAAGATCGCCTCCAAGTACTCCCTGCGGACCATCGCGGACCTCAAGCGGGTGGCGGGCCGTCTGGTGATGGGCGGCCCGGCGGAGTTCCAGACCCGGCACCAGGGCCTCGTCGGCCTGCGCGGCACCTACGGGCTGAGCTTCCACGGCTACCAGCCGTTCGCCACCGACGACCAGGCCACCATGGCCGGCCAGCTGAAAGACGACGTCATCCAGGCCGCCGACCTGTTCACCACCCACCCCGCGGTGGCCGGCCTCGTCGTCCTCACCGATCCGAAGCACCTCTTCAGCGCCCAGAAGATCACTCCGCTGATCTACGGGTCGTCGCTGAGCACGACGGGCCGCGCCGCGCTCGACTCGGTGTCGGCGCGGCTGACCACCACCGACCTGCTCGCCATGAACACCCGCGTACAGGTGAACAAGGTCGACGTCGCGGTGGTGGCCAGGGACTGGCTCCGGCGGATCGGCCTGATGGGCTGACCGGCCCGTGCGGTAGGGCTGTGGGCGCTGTGGGGCTTCAGCCCTTCACGGTCAGCAGTGGGCGGAGTTCGGCGACGGGGGACGCGACGCCGGCGTTGTCCAGGCTGGACACCACCGGGCCGATGTCCTTGTAGACCCACGGCGCCTCCTGCTTGAGGTCGCGCCGCCAGGCCGTCATGACGTCCGCACGGCGGGCGACGCCGGGGTCACGGTGGTCCAGCGGGGTGACGACCCGGAAGTCGCGCAGGAAGGCGTCGAGCTCTTCGTCGCCCGCCCTGGACGCGGCGCCGCGTGGGACGCGGCGGCCGGCGCCGTGGCAGGCGCTGGCGAGCGTACGCGGGTTGCCGTGGCCTCGGAGGACGTAGCTCGACGCCCCCATCGAACCCGGAACGATGACGGGTTCACCCCACATCGCGTACGGCCCGCCGGCCGACCTCGTCGTACCCGCCCGCCGGCGTCGCGCCCTTGCGGTGCACGACGGTGCCGTCGTCGCTCTGCCAGAGCAGGTTGTGCGGCGCGTCGTACACGAGGTCGGCGTCGAGGTCCCCGCACTCCATCGACAGGGCCGCCCGCATCATCAGGGACAGGAAGAACCGGTTGCCGACCGCGAAGTTGGCGGCGTTCCCGAACGCGTCGAGATACCGCCGCCGCGCCGTTTCCGACCGCTCGTCCAGCAGCATGGGGATGATCTTGTTGTCCGGCGCCGGGAGCTCTCGCGGCCACACGGCGCGCGCCTGGTCCATGCCGGAGGAGTTCGCCTGGTGCCCCAGCGACAGCGAGCCGCTGTGCACCATCAGCACGATCTGCCCGACACCGAGCCCCCACGCGTACGCGGCCTGCCCGTCGTGCACGGCAGCCACATATTGCAGCTCCGCGAAGTGGTTACCACCGCCGACACTGCCGATGATGCTGTCGTAGCTGGTCCCGCCCGCACTGTCGATCCAGTCACGGAACGGCTCGGCGGTCGTCGTCGGATACGCGTCCTTGTGGATGTGGCCGGGCCGCGCGTCCCCAGGCCGTACGGCCGCCCAAATCCCGTCGTCGCCGTGCGGAACCCCGAGCAGCCCGGGCAGGCCGTCCCGCAGCAACGCCTCCCGCTGAAGGCCGGACAGCGCGATCCGCCGCCCGCCTTCGAAGAACAGATGCCTGAGCCGCTTTTCGAGCGCGTCGAGCCGGGGTCGTACGTCGTCGGCCGTGAGCGAGGTGGTCTCGAGCCGCATCCCGCAGTTGATGTCGTTCCCGACCGCCTGCGGGACCAGCGCGCCGCGCGTCTGAAGCACGGTCCCGATCGGAATCCCGGCGCCTTTGTGCAGGTCGGGTGTTAGGGCGACCCGCTCGATCGCGGCGTCCCCGAGCTTGTCGAGGGTCTCGGCGGTCTCGAGCACGGTGAGGATCTCGTCGATCGCACTGGACTCGATCGGCACGTCGGGCCCGGCGCAGATGTCGACGGGAATGTCGTACGGGTTGGGCAGCCGGAGCCAGTCGTCATCGACGCGGACGAGCCGGGGATCGTGCGGAGTCATGATTCCTTTCCGAGGGTCGCCGCACCATAACCATGGGTTGCCGCACCGGTCGACCCAATTTCGCGGCGCGCGCTCCGTACGGTGGCGATGCCGACGGCGAGAAGCCAGTAGCTGAGAAGGGCACCCATCGACGCTGTGGTTCCCCACCCGTTGGCGCTGTAGAAGAAGGCGGGCCTGTTGCCGAAGAACAGCGACGGTACGAACGCGAAGCTCGTTATGGCGAGGACGTACGCGGACCGGCCGACCCAGCGAGGCAGCACCTGAGTACATTTCACCGCGTACCCGACGGCCAGCAGGAACATGCCCAGCAGCATCCGGTCGATCGACCCGTACAGGATGTACGTCCCGGAGACCGTGATCGTCGGATCGATCGGATGGTCGGTCGCGATGACGGCGCCTGCTTCCAGGCCGCTGGAGACAAGAGTGATGACGACGTAGCTCAGCCCTGCGGTGTAGGCGATCCCGCCGATCCACTCGTGCGCCGGGCTCACGGTCTTGATGAGCTCGCGGAAGCCCGTGACGAAGAGCAGGATGAAGCCGAGCGCGATAATGCCGATCAGCAGCCGGGACAGGACGTTGGAGTCCGGCGGCGGCCCCGAGTAGACGAAGTAGAGCGGCACTTCGACGATCACCGCGACGGCGGCGGCGAGGCAGGAGTAACCGGTGAAGCGTCGCGCGAGTGTTTCGTTCATTTCGGGGCCTTCCCACTGGTGAAGCAGCCGGATATCGGCTGGCAGTGGAAATCCTGCTGGAGCAGGCCCGAGCTTGTCGGTGGGGCAGGAACCACCTCACGGTGGACCTACCACCACCCCGAAAGCTCTACTTGGCCGCCTTCTCCGCCGTCGCGACCTCTACGCACTGCTCGCCATTGGCACCGCTGCGAGATGACTTTCGCCAGTTCATTCCGTCCACTCTTTCGTCACTCTCTCTATCAGCTCGACGGACTCATGTGGAGATAGAGCCGTTTCGCGTATATCTTCCCAAATTTTTGTGATTTGGGCAATCTTGGCCTCGGCTTCGATCACTTGCCCATTGAGGGTGGTGTCCAGGTTGGCGATCTCGGTTCTGTTGAATCTCGCGGTCATGAATGGGCAACTTGGGTAGTACTCAGTCCCCAGCGGCACGATCTTGATGACGATGTTGGGCTGGGAGGCGAGCTCGCATAGTCGTGCTAACTGCTCCAGCATCACCTGCTTGTCGCCGAAGGTACGTCGAATCGCGTACTCGTCGATGACGAAAATGCACATCGGTGGATTCTCGTCATTGAGTATCGCTTGCCGTTCGATCCTGCGACGGACCAGTTCCTCAATGTCGATCGGCGAGTGCCGGTTGTGCTGAAGAACTGCCTGTGCGTATGCGGGCGTTTGGAGCAGCCCAGGCACGACGAACAGTTCGAAGTTCTGAATCAGGGTCGCCTGGGCTTCAGCCGACAGCCATCCCTCTCGCCACTCTGACGGTACGTCGCGCGTGACCCACCGGTCGAAGTAGCGTGCCAGGTAGCCGTTAGTGTCGAGCGCCTCGTCACAGCGCTCGACGTCTTTCACGTGAGGCGTGCGCCTGCCGTTGATCCACTGGCTCACAGTGGATGCGGCGACGTGAAGTTTCTCCGCGAGCTGCCTTCCGGTCAGGCCTGCGGCCTCACATGCGAGCCCGAGCTCTTTACCCCAGCTATCTAGCGCTGTCTCGCGTTTCGGTGCCATCTCGGGTTCACATCCTGCCGTGAATATCGATCGGAGCTTCGCTGGTCAACGACGGCGCTTCATTGCTTCACAAGCCTATCCGCTGGCCGCGAATATGTGACCCGAAAAAGTCACCTGTGGATGGAGTATCGCATGGTCATCAATAGCGCGGATGAGCTGATCAAACAGCTCGACGAAGCGTGCAGGCGCCGAGGCCTCATGACGGTCGTGATGGAGCCGTCGACCCGGATCAAAGTGTTCGCCCCGGGCGGCAACGCACGCCTGGACGAGGTGGTGTCCCTCCGCCCGAACAAGTCCGAGATCCTCACTTGGCACTGGTCCTGGGGCGACCCGATCTGCCCCGCCACCGAAGTCGACCAAGCCGCGAAACGCATCGAGAACGTCGTCTCGGTGAGACTCGCATGAGAACGCCACTGGAGGGCCTCGACAGCCCGATCACCGCCCTGCGACTCCCCGACGAGATCATCCTCTGCCTTGCCGTCTCCCCGAACCCGCCGGAAACGATCGAGGACGTACTGACCCTGACCCGAGAGGACCGCCTCAACGAGGTCAGAGGCATCGGTCCGGCCCGGAAACGCGCGATCGAGGTGGCACTCCGCCTGGCGGGCTGCGACCTGGGGGAACGTCCCGGCCGCCAGTTCTTCCTCCGCGGAGGCAGCCGATGAGGATCATTTGGCACCTGGACCAGGACGCCGTGGACGCCGCCCGGCTCCTGGACCAGATGTGGAGCCCGCAACGCGTGGCCCGCCTGATCGACCGACCTCCCAAGAACCGTCGCCGCTTCTTCCGGGACAAGACGTACCGCCGCGGTGCCAGGAAGTACGAAGAGCGTTGCGCGTGACCGCGCTCTCATGGCGTTGGGGCTCGCCGCCGTGCCGGTCACGCCCGGAGAATGGGCGTCTGAGCTCGAAGGTCGTGCGGCGCGCCGTACCCTCAAGCACGGCGGCGGGTGGTCACCGCCGCCGTGGCCGCATCGGAGACGTCACTCGACCTCTTTGAGCACCCGCTCGATCGACTCCAGCCGGTTCTGCATCGAGGCCAGTTGCGGGGTGAGTTCACCGAGCCTGCGTTCGAGCTCCTCGTTGCTCCCGGCCGCACGCTCGGCGAGGCGGCGGTACTCCTGCTCACGGCGCGCGCCGACCTTCGTACGCCATGCCGCGATCACCGTCCAGACGACGAGGGCGACCAGGACGATCAGCAGCGCCGCCCAGATCTCGGCCGACAGGTCGTTCTTCATGCGGGCGTCCCTTCGTCCGTGGTGAGGGTGAGTGCCGCGGCTTGGACGGCGGCGGGCGTCAAGTGAAGGGTGAACGGTCTGACTTCGTAGTACTTCATGGCCTTCCCGTCTTCGGAGACTTCGACGGCGGCCGAGACGAGCCCGGCTGCCTCCAGTTTTCGTAGATGGACCTGGAGCAGCGGGCGGCTGATCCCCAGCTCGCGGGCGAGCCGGCTCACGTAGTCGCGCCCGTCCGCGAGTGCCGCGATGACACGCAGCCGGTGCGGGTTGGCGAGCGAGGCGAGCACGCGCACCAGGTCATCTCCGGTCAGTTCAGATACTTCCATAGCATTCCCTTGCACATGCAAATAATTATTGGCAGGTGCAAAGGGATCTGTCAACGCCAGATGCGAGACTCGCCCGGAGCGGCAATGCTGGGGAGTATGAAGAGCGCCGCACGCAACTCCGGCTTCGTGGCAGCCGGGCTCGCCGTCGCCGTACTCGCGGCAGGCTGCGCCAAGAAGCCCACCCTCAAGCCGAACGGCACCCGCGTCGCCCAAGCACGTGAAGCCGCACGCGAACGCCTGAACCGCGACCTCGCCGCGATCGCCAAGGATCTCCCCGAGTTCCACCTGTTGGCGAAGCCCGAGGTCGACACCTGTAGCCGCGGCCGAGACGACTGGAAGACCAAGGACAACTTCCGGTCGGAGTGCCATCTGCGAGTGGCGGTCGCGTACATGTTCACCGGCGAGGTCGCCCCGCAGGCCACGACGCTGCATTCGGTCCTGAGCAGACAGGGCTGGACCCCCGGATGGCCCGAAGGCGGCGGAATCCCGGCCCTGCTGAAGGAGTACTGGGACACCGAACGAGACCGCCCGCGCTACGATCCCGGGCCGCCCGAGGCGAACTACCAACAGGGCAAGCCAACGCCTCCAGGCAGCAAGAGCCTCGGCGACGCACCCCGCACCCTCCGCGTCTACTTCACCACTGCCGACCTACCCGACAACCGCCAGATCGCAGGCACCGCCGCCGACACGGCCACCGACCACATCCGAACCCCCGAGGCAGGCGGCCTCGAATACCACCGCACGGTCAACGGCACCCCCTGGGCCACACCCTGGCGCGCCGCCCGCAAGCCAGGATCCCGCCTCGCGGTGCTGACGTTCGAGGAGCACTACGCCCGAAACTGACCGACGGCCTTGTGAGCGGCAGGTCGCCGGCTCGAATCCGCCCGGAGGCTCACCTTCTCTCCATGGAGCGGCACTCGGATGCGAACTCCGTCGATGTTCGTCCCTGACAGCAGCGGCGAGGATGCCATGGCGGGGGGCTTCGGAGTCTCGTTCTCGATGTGTGGGGTTCGGGGAGCGGGTGCTGCGGGTATGAGTCCAGCGTTATATTGGCCTGGTGGAGTGGGACGTCGTTCTCTTAGAGCCGGTCGAGACCTGGTTCCTGAAGCTCTGCGAGTCCGAACCAGATTCGGCGGTGCTGAGCGAACAGGCCATCGACCGCCCGGCTGCTGTCGGCCCCGCGTTGGGCCGGCCTCTCGTCGACACATTTGGAGCACAGTGCACTCCGCGACCTGAAGGAGCTTAGGCCCGGCTCCCGCGGTCGCTCGGAGATCCGAATGCTGTTCGTCTTCGACCCGGATCGGGCGGCGATTTTTCTGGTCGCAGGCGACAAGGCGGGGCAATGGTCGCACTGGTATGAGGAAGCGATCCCGCTCGCTGAAGCCCGGTACGCCGACTACCGGGCAGAGAAGGACAAGGAGGGCGACCGATGAACACCGGACGCAACTGGCGAGACATTAAGGCTGAGGCCCATCGCCGCCATCCTGAGCTGGCCGACCCTGAACGCCAGGCGAAGGCGCGTGCTGATCTCGATGCCTACGTCGCCGGCCATCACCTTGGTGAGCTGCGCAAAGCTGTCGGGAAAACGCAGGTCGAGCTTGCCGGCGTCCTGGGCGTATCTCAGTCCCGGATCTCACAAATCGAGAACGGCAAGATCGAAGCGATGGAGCTTGAGACGCTACGGGCCTATGCGATCGCGCTGGGTGGGCGTCTGGACGTCACGGTCAGCGTCGGACCTCACTCCGTCAAGGTCGCCTGAGCGACGGTCGGATCGGCACATAACGTTGGTCGCATAGCGGGTGTCGCGCCAGGTCCGGGTCATGTCGCCCGCCAGTGCCCGCCGGAGCTCCCAATCTCACCCGCCAAAGACCCCCGCAGAAGATCGCCGGGGTCTTTTGACGGCGACGACGAACTCTGTGGAGCGGGATGGTCGGTCTGCTGGATCTCGGTCGTTCACGGTCGACGCCTGGTATTCCCACGATTCTTCGACGCCTCCCCTTCGCTGGTCGTGCGAGGGGATCTCATTCCGCGCAGGTTGGACAGTTCGCCGCGCCGGAGCGTGTCCTGGCCGCTGAGTATCGCCGATAAAGGTGTCGTTTCCGGGTGATGTGATGCCCGTCGATAAGGCTGTTTCGGGTCTTTGTGGGTTGTGTTAGCTTCGTTGCGTTTTGTGATGCCGGGGGCTGGCGTAGGGGGATGTGTGGCCGACTTTAATGGCGATGAGTTCGGGCGGTTGCTGGAGGACACGCGGAGGGCGCTCGATGCGCTCCGTATCGGGTCCGGTGTGGCTTCGGAGGATGTCGAACCGGTGTGCGGTGAGGGTTCGGCGGCCGAGGGGCGGGTGAGTGCGCGGGTGGCGTCGGGTGGTCATCTTGAGGCGCTGACGGTCGACGCCCGGTTGTTGCGGTCGGGGTCGGAGGAGGTGTGCGCGCAGATCATGGTGGCGGTGAACGCCGCCATGGACGACCTGAAGGCGCGGCCGCGCAGGCCGGGACGGCGGCGGATCCGGTGGCGCTGGCGGAGACCCTGGAGGGCTTGCAGACGGAGTCATGCGGCAGATGAGCCGGTTCACCGAGGGGATCGCCGAGACGGTCGCGAAGATCAATGGTGCGGCGTCGGGTGGTGCGGACTCGTGGCCGGTGATGAGATCGACATCCAGTCCGGGTCGCTGCGGAAGGCCGGCTCGGACCTGCATCGGGCGTCGCAGGCGCTGGACACGGCGTGGAAGGGGTTCCAGCCGGATGCGAAGAACCTGAAGTACGGGTCGACGGACATGGTGGGCTCCCTGATCGGGACCGCGTACGAGGCGGTACTGGAATGGGCGCACACCTCCTATGACTCGGCGGCCAAGGCGTTCGCCTCGTACGGCGACGCAATCCATCACATGGCCGACCAGTACGACAGCGCGGACCGCTCCAGTACGGATGCCGCCAAGCGCGTGGGCAAGGGCGCGTAGCGGCCATGGGGATGACACTGCCGGGCGAACTGGAACGCCTGCTGAACGACCTTGGGTTCAACTGGCCGGAGATCGATGAGGAGCGGCTGTTCGAGCTGGGACAGTCCTGGAGCGCGTACGGCGGCAAGCTGGAGCAGATCAGTGCCGACGCCGAACGCGCCGCCGAAGAGGTGTGGTCGGGGAACAGCGGCCCGGCGATCGAGGCGTTCAAGTCCCGTTGGGAGCATGAGAAGTCCCCGGCGCAGATCTTGAAGAAGGGTGCGACCGCAGGTCACACGCTGGGCGCGATCTTGATGGTGTGCGGTGAGGTCGTGCTCGCGCTGAAGATCAACGTGATCGTGCAGTTGACGATCTTGTTAATGGAGATCATCGAGGCGCTCGCGACGGTGGAGGTGACCTTCGGGGCGTCGTTGCTGGAGATCCCGGTGTTCAAGGAGATCCAGCAGATGGTCATCAACGCGATCATCAATGAGGCGATCAACGCGATTCTCGGGGCGGGCTGATGGAAGGCGGGAAGGTCGGCGCCACGATCGTGGAGGCCGCCGTCAAGGACCTGCTCGGGGACGCGGCCGAGGAAGTCGGCAAGGACGCACTCCGCGACGGCCTCAAGGCGACCGCGAAGGATGCCGCCAAGGACGCGGCGGAGACTGCGGGCAAGGACGCGGCGGAGGACGCAGGCAAAGACGTCGGTAAGGACGCCGCGAAGGCAGGCGAAGAAGGTGCCGAGCGCGACGCGGGCAAGGCGCTCAAGGACGGAAAGCCCGGCGAGGATCCGGGAATCAGGACCAAGACTCCGGACCCGATCGATGTGGCGACCGGTGAGGTGCTGTTCGCTGAAACCGACCTGACCCTCCCGGGTGTGCTCCCGCTGGTATTCGAGCGCATCCACCTTTCGTCGTACCGGCAGGGTGGGCTGTACGGGATCTCCTGGGCCTCCACGGTGGACCAGCGCCTGGAGATCACCGACGACGCGATCCGCTACGCCGCCCCGGACGGGACCATCCGCGCCTACCCACCGGCGTTCTCCCCGGGCATCGCACTGCCGCCGGAGACCGGTCCGATGCGGCCACTGACCTGGCTCGGCGCCGACGGCTACATCATCGACGACCCGCGCACCGGCCACCGCCTGCACTTCCCCGCCGCCAGCGGGGTGCACGGCTGGCGGCTGCCGATCGCGGCGATCAGCGACCGCAACGGCAACCGCATCACCTTCCACTACGACCAGACCGACACCCTCACCGAGGTACACCACTCGGGCGGGTACAGGGTCGCCCTCGAAACCGACGGCCCGGTCGGCCGCAAACGCATACGGGCCCTACGCCTCCTCACCTCCGATGAAGGCGAAGGCATTACCGTCGTCCGGTACGGCTACGACCCGGCCGGGCACCTCAGCGAGATCACCAACTCCAGCGGCCTCCCGCTGCGCTTCTTCTACGACCCAGCCGGCCGCATGACCGGCTGGCGAGATCAAAACGGTCACGAGTACCGCTTCGACTACGACGACCAGGGCCGAGCGGTCCGCGGCCACGGCACCGACGGCTATCTGGATGTCTCACTCGCCTACGAGCCGAACGCCACCATCCTCACCGACTCACTTGGTCACCGAACTACCTACCAGCTCGACGAACGCCGGAAGGTCATCGCCGAGACCAACCCGCTCGGCAACACCACCACCACCGAATGGGACGACCGCGACCGGCTCATCGCCCACACCGACCCACTCGGCCACACCACCCGCTACACCTACGACCTCTATGGGAACTGCGTCCGGCTCGACCGCGCCGACGGCACGACGATCGAGGCGGCCTTCGACGACCTCGACAAGCCGGTCCAGCTCGCGGGACCCGACGGCACCGTGTCGCGCAATGCCTACGACCCCGCGGGCAACCACATCACGGCGATCAACCCGACCGGCGCGACCACGCGCTACGCCTACGACGAGCGCGGTGGTCTGACGGCCGTCACCGACGCGCTCGGCAATCTAGCCCAGGTCGGCATGGGGCCGGCGGGCCTGCCGAACCGGATCATCGACCCGACCGGATCCGAGCTGAGCTACCAGCGCGACGCGTTCGGCCGACTGATCGGCGTCACCGACGCCCTTGGCCAGACAACACGATTCGAGTGGAATCTTGAGGGCCGCCTGACGACCCGGATTCTGCCCAGCGGCGCAACCGAGGCCTGGGAGTACGACCCCGAAGGCAACCCGGTCATCTACACCGACGCCGTCGGGCAGACCACGTACTCGACATACGGCCCGTTCGACCTCCCGGCCGTCCAGATCCGGTCGGATGGCACCCGGCTGGAGTTCCAGCACGACACCGAACTCAGACTCACCCAGGTCATCAATCCACAGCGGCTGACCTGGCGTATACGTACGGTCCCGCAGGTGATCTGGCTGAGGAGATCGACTTCGATGGCCGGGTCCTGCGCTACGCCCACGATCCGGCCGGACGCCTCGTCCGACGGACCAACGGCGTAGGTGAGGTCACCGACTATGTGCGCGACCTGTTCGGCAACATCGTCGAGCAGCGTTCCGCGGACCGGATCAGCACCTTCACCCACGACGCCGCCGGACGTCTCGTCCGCGCGGTCGGGCCGGACGCGGACATAGCCTTCCACCGAGACCCGCTCGGCCGGGTGATCGCCAAGACGTGCGATGGCCGAACCCTCGCCTCCACATACGACGCCCTCGGACGGCGGGTGCACCGCCAACCCCCTCCGGCGCCGAGTCGGCGTGGACTTCACGTCCCCGTGCGCCGGCCGATCGACCTGGCCACCGCGGGCCAGAACCTCCGCTTCACCTACGACGAGGCCGCCCGCGAGACACGACGCCACATCGGCAGCGGAGCCATCCTCGACCAGCAGTACGACGTCGACGACCGGCTGGTCTCCCAGGCACTGTGGGGAGCACCAGCACCAAGCGGGGCCAGGCCCGCCGAACCGCGGCTGCTGCAGCATCGCACGTACACGCGGCGACCGGATGGCAACGTCACTGCCGTTGGAGATCGGCTGCGCGGCGGACCACCCTCGACCTCGACCGTGCCGGTCGCGTCACCGCGGTCAACGCCCACGGCTGGAGCGAACGCTACGCCTACGACCCGGCGGGCAACATCGTTCGCACGACCGCCAGCGACCCGGCCAGCCAGGACACCTCCCTGTCCGCCGCGGTCGGCGACCGCGACTATACGGGAACCATCCTCCGCCGCGCCGGACGCACCACCTACGAACACGACGCCCAGGGGGGCTGATCCGTCGGCGTACTCGTACCCTCTCTGGCCAGGTCCGCGAGTGGACCTACATATGGGACGCCGACGACCGGCTCGCCAGTGTCACGACCCCGGACCACCAGTACTGGCGGTACCGCTACGACCCCCTCGGCCGCCGGGTCGGCAAACAACGCCTCGGCCCCGATGGCGCCGTGCTCGAACAGACCACCTTCACCTGGGACGGCCCGGCCCTCATCGAACAGGCCCATACCGGAGGGGACTGGGCCGCCCGGGTCACCACCTGGGACTATCGGCCGGGCAGCTTCAGGCCCTTGACTAAGTCCGAACGCGTCATATCGGAGAACGAGTCGCAGCGGTGGTTCGACCAGCGCTTCTACGCCATCGTCACTGATCTCGTCGGTGCCCCGATGGAGATGGTCGATGCAGGCGGAAGACTGTTCCGGCGCTCGAACGCCACGCTCTGGGGATACGAGACACCAGCCAACCGGGCCGGTCAGGCCGACTGCCCGCTTCGCTTTCCCGGCCAGTACTACGACGACGAGAGCGGCCTCCACTACAACTTCCACCGTTACTACGACCCGACATCGGCCGGATACCTGAGTGTCGACCCGATCGGGCTCGCAGGAGGACTTCGGCCCTACGGCTACTAAGGGATCCTCAAATTGGGCGGAACCGCTGGGCTACGCGGTGATAAAGTCGAGATCTATCGTGGAACGAACAGATTCGCCGAAAACCATATCCATGACGAAACAGGAATCATCATGAGCGATGCCGCTCAACGTGGCTATATGGAAGGCGGATCGGTCGGCGCGGCGTCGGAGGCATCATCGGCAGCGCATAGTGCGGCAGTCGAGACTTGGGGAAATGAGCTCTCTATCCGCAGGCGCATTCCGAATTGGTACCAGATTTCACAGGTTTCTGGGCCAAAGTCGATGATCTCGTTCACGACCGATGAATCGATCGCTAGACAGCAGTTCGCCAACGGGGGCCCTCTCTATAAGGCTGTGGTTGACCCGGCCAACCTGATATGGACCAATCATGCCGGCGGAGAGTCGGAAGTTCTCGTACGCAATATGATCAAGGCCGTCAAATGGAAGTAAGTGATCTCGTTATCGGAGAGTGGCTGCTGCGTTACTTTCCTCGTGGTGCGTCGCTTGATGCGAAGGGTCTCGTCGGAATATCCAGATGAGATCGATGAGGGGTATCGCCTCAGATCATCCGCGTATTCGAGGGCACTCTCTCGTCGGTGTCTCCGAAGACACTCCCATGTACGTGCTCTTGCATTGGAGTGATGAAACTGATCTCGATGTTCTCGACGAGCTCGTGGCAGCGCGCAACATCGACGACGAGCTATTCCAGAATTTCTTGGTCGGGGAATTCCTCGATCATATTTGCCGCTCATGCGGGCTTCGTTACCGCATCGTGGACGATGTAGCGGCGATACCGCTACCGCCCGGTGATCCAATAGAGCAGACGAATCGCCATAAGTTTCAGACGAAGTGCCCCAATTGCGATGCTCCTACGCGTCGCATGATTCTGGAGTTCGTCAGACGCTTGGTCGCCTGACCCGAGTGGGGCGTCAGGGTGCATGGCCGGAGAGGCGTCGGGTCAGATCGGCGGACGTGTCCCGGATGCGAGCGGCTAGCGACGGCCATTCCTCCTCAGGGCCCGCGTCGCGGCGGAAGGTCACCGTGATGGCCGCCGCCGGGCGGCCCACGTGGTCGAAGCTGCACGCCGCGATGCTGGCGAAGCCCTCCGTCACGTACCCGTCCTCGACCGCCCACCCGCGCCGTACGTCATCGGACAAAAGCCGGCGCAGCTCCCGCAGCGACCGAGGCCCAAGACCCGTGCGGTTCACCAGCTCGCCGGGCACCAGGGCTCTGACCTGAGCGGCGGGCAGGTAGGCGAGCATTGACCGGCCGCTCGCCGTCAAATACGCGGGCATCCGCACGCCGACGTCCGTCACCAAAGTCGCGTGGTGGCGAGGCTGTTCCTTCAGCAAGTACAACGTCTCCGACCCGTGCAGCACGCCCAGCTGGACGATCTCACCCACACGGTCCACCAGGCGTACGAGCAACGGGCGGGCGAGGCGTTCCAAAGGCCCCTGGCGCAAATACGCCGAGCCGATCTCGAACGACGTGACCCCCAGGCCCCACAACCGGTCCTCAGGCAGGTACGTCACAAAACCGTCCTCGGCCATCGCGGTCAGTAGGTGGTACGTGCTGGACCGAGGCAAATCCAGTTCGCGGCTGATCGCGGAGGCGGCCAAAGGCCGGGCGGAGGAGGCAAGCAAACGTAGTACCGCCAGGGCTCTTCGTGCCGCCGGTACCTGTCCCACCAGACCAGTGTCTCGCATCTCAGACAGAAGCGGCAGCCCGAGGTTCTCAACAGGCCTGCCCGTAACGTGCAATAGGGGTATGGAAACGACCGTGGGACAGAGTGTCGCCGTCGGGGTCGGGCCGGTCGCGTTCGGCGACGTCGTCGCCGTGGCCCGCGATGGGGCGCGTGTCACCCTGACCGAGGACGCGCTAAAAGCGATCACCGAGTCCCGTGCTCACGTGGACGATCTTGCCGCGCGGCCGACGCCCGCGTACGGGATCTCGACCGGGTTCGGGGCCCTCGCGACCAGGCATATCCACGAGGAGCTCAGGGCGCGGCTCCAGCAGAACATCGTCCGTTCGCACGCGGCCGGCTCAGGCGCGGAGGTCGAGCGTGAAGTCGTCCGGGCGATGATGTTGCTGCGGTTGAGCACGCTCGCAACCGGACGTACGGGAGTGCGCCCGATAACGGCCGAAACCCTCAAAGACATGCTCAACGCGGGCATCACACCGACCGTGTACGAGTACGGCAGCCTGGGCTGCTCCGGCGACCTCGCCCCGCTGTCGCACGTCGCGCTGGCGTTGATCGGCGAGGGCGACGTACGCGACGCCGACGGGCGGCTCACCAGCGCGAAAGAGGCCCTGAAAAGCGCCGGCATCGCGCCCCTCGACCTCGTCGCCAAGGAAGGCCTCGCGCTCCTCAACGGCACGGACGGCATGCTCGGCATGCTCGTCCTGGCCATCGAGGACCTGCGGCGTCTCTTCCAGACCGCCGACGTCGCCGCGGCCATGAGCGTCGAGGCGCAGCTCGGTACCGACCGGGTGTTCGCCGCCGACCTTCAGGAGCTGCGCCCGCACCCGGGCCAGGCCGCCAGCGCCGCGAACCTGCGGCGGATGCTCGCCGACTCCCCGATCATGGAGTCCCACCGGGGCCCGGACTGCACGCGCGTCCAGGACGCCTACTCGCTGCGCTGCTCGCCGCAGGTGCACGGCGCCGCGCGTGACACGCTCGCGCACGCCGAGCTCGTCGCCGGACGGGAGCTCGCCTCCGCGGTCGACAACCCCGTCGTGCTCCCGGACGGCCGGGTCGAGTCCAACGGTAACTTCCACGGCGCCCCCGTCGCGTACGTGATCGACTTCCTGGCCATCCCGATCGCCGACGTCGCCTCGATGGCCGAGCGCCGTACGGACCGGATGCTCGACACGTCCCGGTCGCACGGGCTCCCGGCGTTCCTCGCGGACGACCCGGGCGTGGACTCCGGCTACATGATCGCTCAGTACACGCAGGCGGCGATCGTCTCGGAGCTGAAGCGTCTCGCGGTCCCGGCGAGCGTCGACTCGATCCCCAGTTCGGCCATGCAGGAGGACCACGTGTCCATGGGCTGGAGCGGCGCGCGCAAGCTGCGGCGTGCCGTCGACGGCCTCACCCGCGTCGTCGCCATCGAGCTGATGACCGCCGCCCGCGCCCTCCAGCTGCGCAAACCGCTGCGCCCCGGCCCGGCGGGCTCCGCCGTCGTCGCCGCCCTGCGTACCCGCGTGTCCGCGCCCGGGCCGGACATCTACCTGGCACCCGAGATCGCCGCCGCCGTCGACCTCGTACGCGACGGGTCCGTCGTGGCCGCCGCCGAGTCCGTGATCGGACCGCTCTCATGAAGGAGAACACCATGGGCCCTCGTCCCGTCCAGGCGCCTCGCGGCACCACTCTGAGCGCCAAGGGGTGGCAGCAGGAGGCCGCCCTGCGCATGCTCATGAACAACCTCGACCCCGAGGTCGCCGAGCACCCAGACGAGCTGATCGTGTACGGCGGTTCGGGGCGCGCGGCGCGGTCGTGGGACGCCTTCGACGCGATGTGCCACTCGCTGCGTGACCTGGAGGCCGACGAGACGCTGCTGGTGCAGTCCGGCAAGCCGGTCGGCGTCATGCGCACCCACGAGTGGGCGCCTCGGGTCCTCATCGCCAACTCCAACCTCGTCCCGCAGTGGGCGAACTGGGAGGAGTTCCGCCGCCTGGAGTCCCTCGGGCTGACGATGTACGGCCAGATGACGGCCGGTTCGTGGATCTACATCGGCACGCAGGGCATCCTCCAGGGCACGTACGAGACGTTCGCCGCGGTGGCCGCGAAGAAGTTCGGCGGCGACCTGGCAGGCACGATCACGCTGACCGCTGGGCTCGGCGGCATGGGCGGCGCGCAGCCGCTCGCCGTCACCATGAACGGCGGCGTCGCGATCTGCGTCGAGTGCGACCCGACCCGCATCGACCGCCGCGTCGAGCACCGCTACTGCGACGTGCGCGTCGACGACCTCGACGAGGCGCTGCGCCTCGCCACCGAGGCGCGCGACGCGCGGCGCCCGCTGTCGATCGGCCTGCTCGGCAACGCCGCCGACGTCGTACCCCGGCTGCTGGCCATGGGCGCGCCCATCGACATCGTGACCGACCAGACCGCCGCGCACGACCCGCTGATGTACCTGCCGCGCGGCGTCGCCTTCGAGGACATGGCCGCCGAGCGCGACAAGGACCCCCAAGGCTTCACCACGCGGGCCCGCGAGTCGATGGCCGTGCACGTCGAGGCCATGGTCGGCTTCCAGGACGCCGGCGCCGAGGTCTTCGACTACGGCAACTCGATCCGCGGCGAGGCGCAGACCGCCGGGTACGCGCGCGCCTTCGACTTCCCGGGCTTCGTGCCCGCCTACATCCGGCCGCTGTTCTGCGAGGGCAAGGGCCCGTTCCGCTGGGCGGCGCTGTCCGGCGACCCGAAGGACATCGCCCGTACGGACAAGGCCATCCTCGACCTGTTCCCCGAGAACGAGCCGCTGTCCCGCTGGATCAAGATGGCGCAGGAGAAGGTCCACTTCCAGGGCCTGCCCGCGCGGATCTGCTGGCTCGGGTACGGCGAGCGCGACCGCGCCGGCCTGGAGTTCAACAAGCTCGTCGAGACCGGCGAGATCAGTGCCCCCATCGTGATCGGCCGCGACCACCTCGACTCGGGCAGCGTCGCCTCGCCGTACCGCGAGACCGAGGGCATGGCCGACGGCTCCGACGCGATCGCCGACTGGCCGCTGCTGAACGCGCTGGTCAACGCCTCGTCCGGCGCCTCGTGGGTGTCGATCCACCACGGCGGCGGCGTCGGCATCGGGCGGTCCATCCACGCCGGGCAGGTGTCGGTGGCCGACGGCACGCCGCTGGCCGCGCAGAAGCTGGAGCGCGTCCTCACCAACGACCCCGGCATGGGCGTGATCCGTCACGTCGACGCCGGGTACGACCGCGCGGCCGACGTCGCCGCCGAGCGAGGCGTCCGCGTCCCCATGCGCGAGAGCTGACCGGCATGGACTTCGAGGACATGTGGCGGTCGCTGCTCCCGGTCGGAGGGGTGAGCGGCGGCGGGTACCGCCGCTTCTCCTGGACGTCCGCCGACCGGGAGTGCCGCGCCTGGTTCGCCGAGGAGGCGGCACGCCGCGACCTCACCGTCGAGGCCGACCGCAACGGCAACCTCGTCGCCTGGTGGGACACCGGCGACGGCGCGCGGCAGGACGCCGTGCTGACCGGCAGCCACCTGGACTCCGTGCCCGACGGCGGCGCGTACGACGGGCCGCTCGGCGTGGTGTCGGCCCTCGCGGCGGTCGACGTCCTGAGGTCGCGCGGGGTGACGCCGCGCCGCCCGCTCGGCGTCGCCGTCTTCGCCGAGGAGGAGGGCGCGCGCTTCGGCGTCGCCTGCCTCGGGTCGCGGCTCATGACCGGCGCGATCTCCCCGGAGCGTGCCCGCTCACTACGTGACGCGAGCGGCGTGAGCTGGGCGGACGCCATGGCCGCCGAAGGTCATGACCCCGAGGCGATCGGCCCGGACCCGGCGTTCCTGGACGGGATCGGCTGCTACGTCGAGCTGCACGTCGAACAGGGCCGCGCGCTGGAGGCGCCCGTCGGCGTCGGCAGCGCGATCTGGCCGCACGGGCGCTGGCGGTTCGACTTCACCGGCCAGGGCAACCACGCGGGCACCACGCTGCTGAAGGACCGCCGCGACCCGATGCTGCCGTTCGCCCGCACCGTGCTCGCCGCCCGCGAGGCCGCCGAACGCCACGACGCGGTCGCGACCATGGGCAAGGTCAGCGTCACCCCGAACGGCGTCAACGCGATCCCGTCCCTCGTACGGGCCTGGCTGGACACGCGCGCCCCGGACGACGCCGCCGTACGCGCGGCCGTCGCCGAGATCCGCGCCGCCGCCGAGGAGGCCGCGCGCCCGCACGGCGTAGGCGTCGCGTTGTCCGAGGAGTCCTACACCGAGGTCGTGGACTTCCACACGGACCTGCGCGACCGGCTGGTCGCCACGCTCGGCGGCGTCCCGGTGCTGCCGACCGGCGCCGGTCACGACGCCGGCATCCTGTCCGCGCACGTGCCGACCGCGATGCTGTTCGTCCGCAACCCGACCGGCGTGTCCCACGCCCCGGAGGAGCACGCCGAGACCTCCGACTGCCTCGCCGGAGTCGACGCCCTCGCCGACGTGCTGGAAAACCTGGTGCGCGGGTGAGGTACCACGCGGAGCACGCCTGGCTCGGTGACGCCGTCGCCGCCGACGTGCTGATCGAGACGTCGGGGGAACGGTTCGCGCGGGTGGAACCGGGCGTGCCCGCGCCGCCCGGCGCCGTACGCCTCGCCGGCCTGACCCTGCCGGGACTGGCCGACGCCCACTCCCACGCGTTCCACCGCGCGCTGCGGGGCCGCGTCCAGGCGGGTCGCGGGACGTTCTGGACCTGGCGCGAGCAGATGTACGAGGTCGCCGCCCGCCTGGACCCCGACTCCTACCACGCCCTCGCCACGGGGGTCTTCGCCGAGATGGCCCTCGCCGGGATCACCTGCGTCGGCGAGTTCCACTACCTCCACCACGGCCCGGGCGGCGTCGCGTACGCCGACCCGAACGCCATGGGGTCGGCACTGATCGCCGCCGCGGGAGACGCCGGGATCCGCATCACGCTGCTCGACACGTGCTACCTGACCGGCGGGATCGGCCGCGAGCTGGAAGGCCCGCAGCTTCGCTTCGGCGACCCGGACGCCGCCGCGTGGGCGTCACGCGCGTCGTCGCTTCGCCCCGCAGGCCACGCTCTGGCCGGAGCCGCGATCCACTCCGTACGCGCCGTGCCCCGCGAGCAGCTCGGCGTCGTCGCGGCCTGGGCGTCCGAGCGCGAGGCGCCGCTCCACGTCCACCTGTCCGAGCAGCCGGCAGAGAACGCGGCCTGCGCGGAGGCGTACGGCCGCACCCCGTCCGAGCTGCTCGCCGACGAGGGAGCACTGGGCGCCCGCACGGTGGCCGTACACGCGACTCACCTGACCGCCGGGGACATCGCCCTGCTCGGCCGCACGAGTACAGGCGTGTGCATGTGCCCGACCACCGAACGCGACCTGGCCGACGGCATCGGCCCGGCCCGAGACCTCATCGCCGCCGGTTCGCCGATGTCCTTGGGCTCGGACCAGCACGCGGTCATCGACCTGTTCGAGGAGGCCAGAGCCGTCGAACTGGACGAACGCCTCCGCACCCGCGAACGCGGCCACTGGACCGCCGCAGAACTCCTGGCCGCCGCCACCAGGGACGGCCACGCGGCCCTGGGCTGGCCGGACGCGGGCCGCATCGAGCCGGGCGCGTACGCCGACCTGGTGACGGTGGGCCTGGACTCGGTACGCCTGGCCGGAGCGTCCCCGAAGCACCTCGCAGAGTCGGCCGTGTTCGCCGCGACCGCCGCGGACGTACGCCACGTCGTGATCTCCGGCCGTGAGGTCGTCCACGACGGCGCCCACCGCCTGATCGACGACGTCCCCGCCGCCCTCGCCGCGGCGATCGGAGCCGTCACCGCCTGACCGTCCCGCACCGCGGGCCCCACCGGTCTCCGCCGTCACCGACCTGTCTCAGATACGAGACGGCACGTGCCCGCCGGGGGTACGAGAAGCAGCGGGGCAGGTGCGATGCTGGCCGCGTGAGTACCGTCATCACGAACATCGGAGAGCTGGCCGGAGCCGTTGAGGGGCGGTGGCTGGTCCAGGACGCGGCGTTGGTCATCGAGGGTGACCGGGTCGTGTGGGCGGGTGAGGCGCGGGACGCGCCCGCCGCCGACGAGATGTACGACGCCGAGGGGCGCGCCGTGCTGCCGGGGTTCGTGGACTCCCACGCCCACCTGGTGTTCGCCGGGGAGCGGGCGGAGGAGTTCGCCGCGCGGATGAGCGGCACGCCGTACGCCGCGGGCGGCATCAGGACGACCGTCGAGCGCACCCGTGCGGCGGGCGACGACGACCTGCGGGCGAACGTCCGGCGGATCGTCGGCGAGATGGGACGCCAGGGCACGACGACGGTCGAGTGCAAGTCAGGCTACGGGCTGACCGTCGCGGACGAGGAGCGCGCCGTACGGATCGCGTCGGAGCTGGTCGACGAGGTCACCTACCTCGGTGCGCACGTCGTGCCGGCCGGCATGGACCCCGCCGAGTACGTCGCGCTCGTCACCGGGCCGATGCTGGCGGCCTGCGCGCCGTACGCGCGCTGGATCGACGTGTTCTGCGAGCGAGGGGCGTTCGACGAGGACCAGACCAGGGAGATCCTGGCGAAAGGTGTCGAGGCCGGGCTCGTGCCACGCCTGCACGCGAACCAGCTCGGTCACGGGCCGGGCGTGCGGATCGCGGTCGAGTACGGCGCCGCGTCCGCCGACCACTGCACGTACCTGTCCGACGAGGACGTCGAGGCGCTGGCCGGTTCGGAGACGGTCGCGACGCTGCTGCCCGGCGTGGAGTTCTCGACGCGCCAGCCGTACCCGGACGCGCGGCGGCTCATCGACGGCGGGGTGAACGTCGCGCTGGCCACCGACTGCAATCCCGGCTCCTGCTACACCTCCAGCATGGCGTTCTGTGTCGCGCTCGCCGTGCGGGAGATGCGGATGACACCGGAGGAGGCGGTGCGCGCGGCCACCGAGGGCGGCGCCAGGGCGTTGCGGCGGGACGACGTCGGCCATCTGCGGCCGGGGGCGCGCGCCGATATCCATGTTCTGGACGCGCCGTCGCACATTCATCTGGCATACCGGCCCGGCGTTCCCCAGACGGCGCGAGTGTGGCGCGAGGGTAAGGTCGTATAACCGGGCAGGGCACCTCGGCGTGCCGATTTCCGTCGACGGAGGTCAGACCGGTGGTCGAAACATAAAGGTCATTGATGTGCGACCCGCTTCGGCCACGTTGGGCCATTGACTGCTAACCCAAGGTCATCCAATCTAAGGGTGCACTGGCCCTATCCCCTCGGGAGTCCATGATGCACGTCCCTGACCGTCGTATGCCTCGGTGGGTCTTTCACGCTTAGCGGAGTGAGCAGCACGTAAAGAGTCACAGTATTAGCCGGGCCAAAATCGGGGTTCGGTTATTTCTACCTGTCACGAGGCAAATGTGATCAATGTTCTCATCGTTGAGAATATGAACCTGATCCGGGGCGGTTTGATCGCCCTGCTTTCCGGTCATACCGACATGTCGGTGGCCGCCGCCTTAGATTCACCGGACAAGGCGTTGTCGGCCGCGGCCGAGTTAGCACCGGATGTCGTCCTGATCGGGGCAGGAGTCGCCGTCGAAGGCGGCTTCACCATCGCCCGGTCCCTCCAGGAAGAACTGCCCGAATGCGCGATCGTCATCATGGCGAACCGCCGGCGGCCCGGTGACCTGCGCCGCGCCGTCGCGGCGGGGGTCATGGGGTACGTCCTGATCGACGCGCCGCCCGACTACCTGGCCGACACGGTCCGCCGTGTGGCCAACAGAGAACGGGTTCTCGACTCCGAGCTGGCGTTCGCCGCGCTCGGGTCGGCGCAGAGCCCGCTGACCGAACGCGAAGTCGACGTCCTCCGGCTGGCCGCCGAGGGCGCGTCGTCGGCCGAGATCGCGAACCACCTGTTCCTATCGGTTCGCACCGTCCGCAACCACATCTCCCGGATCATCGGCAAGGTCGACGCGCGCAACCGGGTGGACGCCATCCGGATCGCCGACGACGCCGGATGGCTGTGACCGGGACGTAGTTCCAGCGTCCGGAGCCGGGCCCGCCCCCGGCGCCGGTGGCGCCGACCAGTGACCGTGAAGGTCCTGGTAGAGCCCGCAACGGGCCAATAGCTCGCCGTGAGTACCCAGCCAGGCCCGCGTGCCGTCGAGCACCAGGATCCGCCGCGCCCGCCGTGCCGAGGTCATCCGGTGCGCGATGACGATGAGCGATCCGTGCCGGGCCGCGAACGCCCGCTCGGCCCTCTCCTCGGCCGCCGCGTCCAGGTGGCACGTCGCCTCGTCGAGCACCACGAGGGACGCGGGCGACAGGTACGCGCGGACGAGCGCGATGAGCTGGCGTTCCCCGGCCGACAGCGCGGCCGGGTCGACCTCGGCGTCGTAGCCGCCGAGCCGTACGGACAGCTCCTCCAGGCCCACGCGGGAGACCGCCTGGTCCAGCGCGTCGCCGGAGGCCCAGGGGCGCAGGTAGCAGAGGTTCTCCCGCAGCGTGCCGCCGAAGACGTATGCCTCCTGCGGGATCAGCGCCCGCACCGCAGGGTCGACCTCGGCCGCCGGCGTGCCGCCGAGGGTCACCGTGCCCTCCGCCGGGTTCAGCGTGCCGGCGATCAGCAGCGCGAGCGTCGACTTGCCGATGCCACTCGGGCCGACGACCGCCAGGTGGTCGCCCTCGGGGACCAGCAGCGACAGGTCGTCGATGACCGGCTCGGCCTCCGGCCCGTACGCGAAGCGAACGCCGCTCAGCCGCACCTCGCCGCCGCCCGGCGTGCCCGCGCGCTCGACCGGCGCGACCTCGCCCGCCTCCAGGACGCGGTCGAGCGTCACGGCCATCCGCAGCCCGCTGCCGCCGAGGCCCTGCACGATCGTGTACAGCGCGGGGGACAGGCCCTGCAGCACGTACGTGATGGAGCCGAGCACGACGCCGGGCGTGGCACCGTGCCGGACCAGCCACGGCGCCGCCACCAGGATCAGCAGCAGCGGCAGCCGCCCGCCCACGGCCAGCGCGACCGTACGGCCGGCCGCCAGCCGCGCCATCGACCGCGCGGCCGACGCCTGGAGGTCGATCAGCCGCCCGGTCTCGGCCGCGCGTTCCTCCTCCAGGCCGAACGCCGTGATGTCGCGCAGCCCGCCCGCGAGCGCGGTGGCCGACTCGGCGATGTGCTCCTCGGCCAGGATGAGCTCCCGCTGGCGCGTCACCGAGCGCGAGACCATCCCGAGGAACAGCGCGAGGCCCACGACCACCGGCGGCACCACCAGCACGAGCGTCACCGGCATCAGTGCCGCCAGCCCGATCAGCGCGCTGACCAGCGTGAACACGAAGCCCTGCACGATCGTCAGCACGCCCGCGAACGTGTCGCGCACGATCTCGACCTGCTGGCTGAGCCGCGCGACGGCCGCGTCCCCGGTGCGCCCGGTACGTACCGACTCGTGCACGGCGCCGCGTACGACGTGCCGCACGAGATGGTCGCGCAGCGGCTCGACGATGCCGGCCAGCGGCCCGTACGCCCGCGTGCTTCCCACCGCGCCCACCAGCGCCGCGACGGCGATGACGGCCAGCCACTCCAGGCCCGTGGTCACGCGGTGCGCGATGAACGCGTCCGTCGCGCCCGCCACCGACCGTCCGAAGACCAGCACCGGCGCGGCCTGGACCGCCGACCACACGGCGAACATCACCAGGCGGCGCGGCCTGCGGCGCAGCGTCGCGACCAGCACGCGGCGGCTGCGCGCGCGGCGCCCTTCGGAGTCACTCACGGAAGACCTCGCGGTAGTCGGGGTGCGCCCACAGCTCGTGGTGCGGCGCGCAGGCCCGGATCCGGCCGCCGTCGAGCCACGCCACCCGGTCCGCGCGCGCCGCCGTGCCGGCCCGGTGGGCGATGATCAGCCGCGTACGGCCGTCGCCGGTCAGCACGTCGCCGACCTGCACCTCCGTCACCGTGTCCAGGCTGGACGTGGCGTCGTCCAGGACCAGGACCCGCCCCGGATGCGCGAACGCCCTGGCCAGGCCCAGCCGCTGAAGCTCGCCGCCCGACAGCGGCGCCTCGCCCGGCGGCGTACGGTAACCGCGCGGCAGGCGGCGGATGAACGGGTCCGCGCACGCCGCGCGCGCGGCGGCCTTCGCGTCGCCGCCGATCGCGCCCGCGAGCGTCGTGCCGAACAGCGCCGGCCGCGCGAAGGCGTACCCGACGGCGTTCCGCAGCGAGCCTCGGTCCAGCGAGGTCAGCGGGACGCCGTCCAGCAGGATCCGCCCCTCGTCGGGGTCCGCGAGCCGCCCCGCGAGCGCGGCCAGCAGCGACTTGCCCGACCCGGAACGCCCGACGACCGCGACCGAGCCGCCGCCGGGGATCACCAGGTCGAGCCCGTCGATCACCGAGGTCGTGGACACGCCGCGGAACTCCAGGCGGCCCGGCCCCGCGGGCAGCGTCGCGTCGCCGTACGCGGGCGACGGCCGGTCCATCACCGCGGCCAGCCGGGCGGCACCGGCGCGGGCGCGCGCGAAGCGCCCGAGCTGCGCGATCACCGGGCCGATGTTGGCGCCGAGGCCGGAGTACTGCGTCGCGGCGAGCAGGCCGCCGGCGGTCAGCCGCCCGTGGGCGAGCTCGAACCCGGCGACGGCGATCACCGCGACCTGGAGCAGCGGGACGGCCAGCGTGCTCCGCCCGGCCGTCGTCGCCTGGATACGCCACATCGCGTGACCGTGCTCGCTCATCTCCGGCAGGGGCCGCAGGACCCGCTCGGTCTCGCGTTCCGCGGAGCCGGCGGCGGCGACCGTACGGTTGCCGGCCAGGGTCTCCACCAGGCGCGCCGAGATGCGCCCCTGGACGTTCAGGTAGCGGGTGACGGCCGCGGAGGTGTCACGTACGAACGACCGGAGCAGCACCGCGATCGCGGGAAGGCCCAGCGCGAAGGTCAGCGCGAGCCACGGGTCGATGAGAATGAGGGCGACCACTCCGCCGGCCGGAGGGACCACGGCGGTGATCGCCAGGACCACGGCGGAGGGCGCGTAGCCCGTGTCCGCGGTGGCGGTGACGGCGCGGCTGGTCAGGTCGCCGGGGGGAAGACCGGCCGCCGGGCCGAGCCCCAGCACGCGCCGCACGAAAAGGTGCCGCATCTTCGCGGTGGCGGTGGCGGTGGTCGCCCCCGCCGACAGCTCCGACAGGACGTCACCGGTCATGGAGGCGGCGACCAGGCACGCGTACAGGACGGGCCACGTCATTGTGGCCGTCCCGCCCAGCACGCCGTCGACCGCGCGTCCGAGAGCGGCCGGGAGCAGCGTCGCCACCCCGACCTCGAGCAACGATGAAACGGCGAGCAGGCCCGCCCAGCCGCCGCCGAAGCGTACGGCACGGAATACGAGCCTGCTCACCGTCATCGGTCTCCTAGCTGTTTCGCGGCTCCGGCCATGGGCCCCGGGGCCACGGTCCAGTCATCAGAGGCAGAGCACGATGCTGTGCGAGCTGTGGCAAAGCAGGCTCAGCGTCGAGTTGTACTGCGCCGCCGCCGCCACCGCCGCCGTGACCGCCGGGGGTGGTGCTCATGCCCTGCATGTCGAGAAGCGCCATTGTCTGTCACCTCCTTGCGTTGCTCGAAAGGGTCGGCTGAGGCCGAATGTCAGAGGCAGAGCACGATGCTGTTCGAGCTGTGGCAGAGCAGGCTCAGCGTCGAGTTGTACTCGCCACCGCCGCCGCCGTGACCGTGGCCGCCGGGGGTGGTGCTCATCCCCTGCATGTCAAGAAGCGCCATTGTCGTTGTCACCCCCTTGCCGATCGAGTCGCCATCCCCGCGAGGGTTCTCGCGGGAAGCTCAGGTGCCGCCAGGAACGGCAGGTGGACCGGCCGGTCGTGCAGGGCCGCGCCCAGTGCCAGCAGCGCGCCCGCAGTCCCGGTGGCCAGGTCCATCGACATCCGCAGCAGGTTCTCGCCGGGGAAGGCGAGCCCGCCCTCGTACGCGAGCGCGTGCCAGGCCAGGTCGCGTACGTGCGTGGCCGCCCGTGGGTCGCCCTGGCGTGCCAGGTGGAGCAGCATGCCGGCGCGGCCGGTGAAGAGTGAGGACTGCGCGTAGTACCGCGTGAGGGCGGCCGTACGGATCGGCTCGCGCGCCTCGGCGAACCGCTCGTTCTCGCGGTGGGCCAGGTAGTCGTCGATGACCAGGCCGATGCCGACGCTGCCCCGCCCGAGGTAGGGCAGCATCCGCGTGTGGTCCGCGACGTGCAGCGCGCCGTTCTTGTCGGTCACGCAGCCGTCGAGGTCCAGGTCGATCGCGCGGGCCGCGAGGTCGAGGAGGTTCGGGTCGCCGGTCCGCTCGTACAGCCGGATGAACATCAGCGCCGGGCCCGACATGCCGCGCATCAGGCCGGGCCTGGGCGGTGGTCCCTCGGCGGCCATGACGTGGTCCGCGACGATCTGCGCGGCGCGCTGCGCCGGCTTCCGGAGGGCCGGCGCGTCCAGTTGCTCCGCCAGCAGGTCGAGGTTGAGCGCGATGCCCGGCAGCCCGCCCTGAAGGTCGGTGCCGAGCATCTCCCAGCGTTCGCCGAGGCAGATGTCGGCCACCGTGGCCGCCGCTTCGAGATGCCCGAGATGGGCGAGCGTGTACGCGGCGCCGTGCAGGCCGTCGTAGAGCCCGAGCCCCTGGTTCGGCGCCGGGTTCGTGGCGTGCTCGATCAGCCAGTCCTCGTGCCTGACCTCGCAGCCGGTCACGTCGAGCGCGTACAGGACACCCGCCGCGCCCCACGCGAGACCGAGGCCGCCGCTGCCGAACTGCTGGATGTCGCCGGGGAAGAGCCGGTCGTCGCGCTCAGGTGTCGCGCTCGCGAGGATCGCGGTGCTCAGCGCCTCACGCGCGTCGAGCCAGCCCGTTGGTTCCGGGACGAGCCGGGGGATCTGATGGCCTCCCGGCTCGTCCCGGGTGATCTCGTCGACCGCCGGCTGGAGGAACCCCCGGGGTACGGGGAACCAGTCGGTGATGACCTCGGCCAGGTGTGCGGCCTTGGAGCGGTCGAGCATGAAGAGGTTCGTCGTCGGGGTGAAGATCGCGATCTTCAGGCAGGCGAGGCTGTACCGGTCGATCGACAGGCCCCGCCGGTCGGGCGGCGCGAGGAAACCGGGGTTCGCGATGATCTGCCGGCTGTCGTCGGACGCGAGCGCCGCGGCCTCGAAGTCGATCAGCGTGACGGTGTCGTCCGGGCCGACCATGATGTTGAACATGTGCAGGTCGTTGAAGGCGACCCCGCGCTCGTGGACGGCCTCGACGATGCGCTCGGTGCCCTCGTAGACCTTGATCGCCCAGGCCGCGTAGGCGGCCAGGTCCTCCTCGGAGGGCTCCGGGTCGAGCATCGGGTGGCGCTCGGCGAAGAAGGTGTTGAGCGGACGGCCCTCGACGAACTCCTCGACGAGGAAGTGATGGTCCCCGACCTCGAAGTAGCCGAGTACCGCCGGAACACCCTCGACGCCGTCGAGTCTCCGCAACATGTCATGCTCGCGCCGGAGCCGCGTCACGGCGTCGGCCCCGTCGGCGGCCAGCCCCGCGTGCGGCCGCCCCTCCTTGATGACGACCTTGCGCCCGTCCCGGGTGTCCTCACCGACGTAGACGCCGCCGCCGTTGGAGAAGTGCAGCGCCTCGGTGACGTTGTACGGCACGCCGGTCATCGTCACGGCGTTGCGCGCCTCCACGTGCGGCACGAGGCATTCGGGCAGAGTGACCCACTCGGGCAGCATGAAGACGGGGTCCCTGCGGTCGGGCACGAGGGTGCCGCCGGCATCCTCCAGAGCCGCGACCAAACGGCCGTCGGTGTCCTCGCAATAACGCTCGGCGAATCCGCCGTACCGCACGTAGAGCGGCCCGTCACCGATCCGGAGGTCACTGAGGATGTACGGCCCCGGCTCGCCTTCGAGCAACGCCCCGAGTTCGTCGAGGATCTTTTTGAATTCGGCTTCGTCTCGCGGATAGATTGCCACGAGTTTCCCGCTCGCACCACGCGGAGAGTACTTCGCGTTGCGCATGAGAAGGTTGTCTTCACTGCGGAGGTGCTTGAATGAGATGTTCCTCGGCACGCAGTGGTCTCGGACGCGTACCAGCACGTCAGAGGCTCTTTCGTGGGTGCTGGAAACGTGGATCTTCCAGCCCTGCGTGGGAATCTCGTTGACCGGGGGAACGTACACGGTCCATTCGCTGTTCTGAATCCGCTGCCAGCCTTCGGGAAGCGGGTCGTCCACGATGGAGAAGGGCCGGCTCTGACGTCCGTCAAGGACGTCATAGAAGAGCCTGTCCTTCAGGCAATACACTTCGTACTGCTTTTCCACCTGGAGTGTCCTCTGCTTGGAAGAGTTCCGGCTGGGGGCCGTGCGTTCCAAGAACAGACACTCGCAGGAGTCACGAGTGAAACCTAGGGACAAGTGTCACTGATGACCCGTGAAGATATCCCATAGAGGGATGTGAGTTACTATGCGTGACAATGCCGTGAAAGGGGATTTGCCCTATCGGTAACGGCGATTGAAGCGCACGAGGGGCGCCCGCTCCGTGTCCACGTAGTCCACCGCCAGCACGGACGCGACGAACAGCACGTGGTCGCCGGCCGGCACCCGGTGAACGGTCTCGCACTCCAACGCCGCCAGACCCTCCTCCGGGATCAGGGCCTCCGACGACGGGCCGCGGTGGTGGGGGAGTGCGGCGAGCAGGAGGCGGGCGCTCGGCCTGCCCTCGGCGGCGAAGCGGCCGGCGACGGCGCGCTGAGCGGTCGAAAGGACCGTCGCGGCCCAGCGGTCGCAGCGGTGGAGTACCTCGCTGAGGTAGGACTCCTCGGCCACCGAGACCATCACCATCGGAGGGTCCAGGGAGACCGAGGCGAACGCCGTTACGGTCGTGCCGATGTCGTCGCGGCCCTCGCGTACGGTCACGACGACGACGCCGGTCGCGAAGGTCGCCAGCGCGTCGGTGTAGTCGGTCACGGTGCTAGCGAATCTCCCAGGTTCCGGGAAGCATCAGCGGGCCGCTCGACGGCAGGCCGAGGCGTGCGGCGAGGACCGACATCGATCCCCACGCGTCGATGCGGGCGGTCGCGGCCGTACGGTCCTCGCTCGACTCGGCCGGGCGCAGGCGGTCCAGCGGCGAGACGTGCGGGTACACGCGTACGGGCGCGTCGTCGGGGAGCCGGCATCGGCGGCGTGCGGTGTCGATCGCGAGGCTGATGCCGCCGAGCTCGTCGACCAGGCCGCGCTCGTGCGCGTCGGCGCCGGTCCACACCCGGCCGCGTGCCAGCTCGTCGACGCGTTCGCGGGAGAGCCCGCGCCCGTCGGCGACCTTGCCCACGAAGTCGTCGTACACCCGGTCGAGGAAGGTGTTCACCCGCGCCCATTCGTCCTCGGTGAAGTCGCGGGTCGGGGCGTACATCCGGGCGTGCGCGCCCTCCTCGACGCTGCCGAGCCCGACGCCGAGACGCTCCAGCAGCTCGCCGACCACGGGTTTTCCGACGACGACGCCGATCGAGCCGGTGAGCGTGCCGGGCTGCGCGAGGATCACGTCGGCGGGCGCGGCGACGAAGTAGCCGCCGGACGCCGCGACGTTGCCCATCGAGACGATGACCTGCTTGCCGGCCTTGCGGGCCAGCACGACCTCGCGCCAGATCGTGTCCGAGGCGACGTACGAGCCGCCGGGGCTGTCGACGCGGAAGACGATGGCCTTGACCTTGGGGTCCTTGACCGCGGACCGGAACGCGGCCGAGATCGTCTCCGAACCGATCGAGGATCCCTGGCCGGGCAGCGCGCCGCGCCCGCTGCGGCCCAGGCGGATCGCGCCGTGGCCCTGGATCAGCGCGATGCCGTCGGCCTGCGGTTTCGGCATCCGCTTGGCCAGGCTCTGCGCGCGCTTGTAACGCGAGACGTACCGCAGCCGTGCGTCCGCGCCGGCGGCGGCGCGCAGCTCGGCGTACACCTCGTCGCGGTAGACGAGCTTGTCGACGAGGCCGGCTTCGAGGGCTTCGGTGCCCAGCAGCGGCGCCCGGTCGATGAGTTCGCGTACGCGCTCCTCGGGCAGCCCGCGACCTGCGGCGATGCCCGAGACGAGCTGCGCGGAGGCGGAGGCGACGAGGCGGCCGGACATCTCCTGGTGCTCGGCGGTGTAGCCGCGCTCCATGAAGGTGTTGGCGGCGGTCTTGAACTCGTGGCGCTTGGCGAACCGCGGGGTTACGCCGATCTTGCCGAGGGCCTCGTTGAAGAACGGCTCCTCCATCGAGACGCCGGTCAGCGCGAGGTCGCCCGACGGCTGGAGGTAGATCCGCTCGAACGCGGTCGCCAGGTAGTACGGCACCGTCCCCCGGCTGACCTCGCCGAACGACTCGGCCCACGCGATCGTGAGCTTGCCGGCGTCGCGGAAGGCGCGGACGGCCTCGTGGAGCTCCTGTGCCATCGCCAGCCCGACGCGCTGGCCGCCGACCTTGGCGATGAGCGCTTTGACCTTGGGATCGGTACGTCCGCGGCGCAGGCCGTCGAGGACGTCGCGCAGGTGAGTGCGCCGCATGCTGAGCAGGACCGAAACCGGGTCGGCCGGTTGCCCTTCGACGACCCCCTCGGTGAGGTCGAGTTCGAGGATCAGCGGGGCGTTACGCCGATCGCGGGCGTCTTTTAGCAGGTCAACGACTGAGCCGGCATCCACCATGGGCCAACCTTACGGGGCGCGGCGCCGGTGCGGACAGCGAGGCGTGTGACGGATGTTGCCGCAGGCAGCGGACGATCTTGTTGTCAAGTTGGCGGTCCAAATTGGGGTAGTTGTTAGTTATTAACCCTTGTGCGCCAAAACGCGTTATGTAACTATCGGGGCGCTTGATCGACTTGCTAACCCCCGCCAGCGAGCGATGCACCTTCTTTAGCGCCCTTCCGCGCTCTTTCCGCGCTGCCGGACGCCGAAGCTCTATACCCGCATCTGTCGGACTGTCGGGTTTTGAGGCGGTTTAGCCGCGAAGGAAGGTGCACTGTGACCGGAGGATCGGCGAGGGCCATCGTGGTCCTCGGGGACATCCCCGCGACCGGGCACTTCGGGAACGGGGAGGCCCTGCGGGGCCCGGCTCTGACCTCACCCGAAGAGTCCGGGTCGGCGCTGCTCGACCTCCTCGCGCGCACCCTCCCCGTCGTGTCCGAAGGCGTCCTGCTCGTCTACCCCGAGTGGCAGTCCGAGCAGGCGAAACGCCTCATCCGGCTGGTACGCGGGATCCTCGACACGGACCAGGTCGCGAGCGTCGGCCTGAAGCTGCCGCCCCTGGCGTGCTCCGTCGTCGCCGACCTGCTGTCGCTGTCCGCGCCGCATCTCAAGATCGGCTATCTGGCCGGGCTCGGGCGCCGACTCCAGGAAGAGATCATTTCCGGGGCGCGCCTCGCGACGGTGTCCAAGCTGGAGCACATCGAGACCCGCCTGAGCGAGCACGTGGCGTCGTTCAGCCCGGGCTCGGGCTTTCTCGGATGGGCCGCGCCGACGGGCGGAATCGACAAGATCTCAAAGCGGAAGCCGCTTCGCGTACCCGACTTCCGGCCGACCGATCCGGTTCACCTCCTCGTCGCTCCGCAGGGCTCGGATTTCCCCGAGTTCGAGAAGGAGTTGACGGAGGGTCTGCGTCCCGAGGTGACCAAGTCGGTCGCCGCCCAGCCCCTCGGCGAGACCTACTGGGGCACGCGCAAGCACGTGGAGTTCGTCGCGTTCAGCGCGCACACCCAGGCGCTTTCGGAGATCGTGCGGGCCACCCGCTACTGGACGTGCCGGTGGTGCAGGCAGCCCGTGTCGCTCGAGATCTGCGCGATCTGCGGGATGTTCCAGGAAGAGGCGTCCGCCGCGTCGCCGGCCCCCGCTCCCCGTACCGCGCCCGTGGCCTTCCCGACTCCGGCGGCCTCCGAACCCGCGGCCAAGCCCGCGGCGCCGGAAGCCGAGACACCGGAGACACCGGAGACACCAGAGACACCCGCGACCCCCGCTCCCGACGACCGTGCCGTTCCGTTCGGCAAACGGGCGCCGGACGCCGGCGAAGCGGTCCCCGTACCGCAGAGCACCCAGAACCCATGATTCCCAGGCACCCGGTGCCCACAGACCCACGAAGGGAAGCCGGATGAACCCCCGTCAGCGGCGCGGAGCCGTACTGCTGATCTTGGCGACCATCGGCGCGATCGTCGTGTTCGTCAGCGTCGTCGGATACGTGGGTACGGTGCGCGCCGAGGTCCGCGACAAGATCTCGGTCCTCCAGCTCACCAAACCCGTCGCCGCGTACGCCCAGGTCGACGAGAGCGAGGTGAAGCGGGTCCAGGTGACCGCGGCGGGAATGCCGCGCGACGCCCTCCTCAACGACCTGCAGGACCTCACCGGCAAGGTCGCCGCGACCGACGTTCCCGAGGGAGCGCTCCTGGAGAAGGGCATGTTCGTCAACGCCCCGACCCTCCAGCCCGGCCAGCGTGAGATCGCGATCATGATCGACGCCGAGACCGGAGTGGCCGGCAAGGTCCAGCCCGGCATGCTCGTCGACATCTACGGCTCCTTCCAGCAGCAGAACGGCACGAACCAGAAGTCGTGCGCGGTCCGCGTCATCAGCAAGGCGCGCGTGATCAACGTCGGGCAGCTGCGCAAGGAGACCGGCGGGCAGAACCCCAACGACGTCACCCAGGTGGTGCCGGTCACCTTCGCGCTGAGCGTCGACGACAGCCTCAAGCTCACCTACGCCGAAAGCTTCGCGTCCAAGGTGCGGCTGGCTCTCATCGGCGGCCTGGGCAACGAGATCACCAAGAAAATGGGCCCGGTATGCACCACACCGATCGCGAGGTGATGTGAGATGACCGTCCGGGTTCTTCTCGGCGCCGCCGACGCCGAGCTGGCGGCGGCCGTACGCACGCAGGTCGGCGAGCTGAACGACATCGAGATCGTCGGGGTCGAGTCGTCCTCCGCCGACGTGGTGAGCGCCGCCGCGCAGGATCCGTCGCTCGACGTGGTGCTGGTGCACCAGGAGATCGACGGCGCCTCCGCGATGGACCTCATCCGCGAGCTGGCGATGCGGCACCCGCACCTCGCGGTCGTCGTCCTCGCCGAGGACGCCTCGGCGGCCATCTACGGCTCGGCGATGGAGGCCGGCGCGCGCGGCGTCGTCTCGACGGAGTCCAGCCAGGCCGAGCTGCAGAGCCGCATCGGGTCGGCGGCCGAGTGGTCGCGTACGATGCGGCGCCACTTCGACCCGGCCAGCACCGGCGTCATGCCCACGCGGATGGGCAAGATGCTGGCGATCTGCGGTGCCAAGGGCGGCACCGGCGCCACCACGCTCACGATCCAGCTCGCGCTGCGGGCGGTCGCCGACAAGCAGCAGGTCTGCATCGTGGACCTGGACCTGCAGAAGGGCGACGTCCCCAGCTACCTGGACATCAACCACCGGCGCAGCATCGCCGACCTGATGGCCACCGCCGCCGAGCTCGACGGCGTGATCCTCGGTCGAGGCGCTCTACATCCACCGGGACGGTCCGCACGTCCTGCTCGCGCCGCCGGAGGGCGAGCACGCCGAGGACGTCTCCGCACGCGCGGCCCGCCAGATCCTCAGCGGCCTGCGCTCGCGGTACGACGTCGTGATCATCGACTGCGGCACGTACATGACCGAGGCGAACGCGGTCGCGATCGAGCTGGCCGACAACGTGCTCGTCGCGGTCACGCCCGACCTGCCGTGCCTGCGCGCGGCGCAGCGGCTCGGCAAGATGTGGGAGCGGCTGCAGGTCCGCAAGCGCGACGACATGTCCGTCGTGCTGGTACGCGCCGACCGCAAGAACGAGGTGCAGCCGGACTTCGCCCGCAAGCTCCTCGGCCTGCCGATGCTCAAGGCGACGGTCCCGGCCGCCTTCCGTTCGCTGGAGGAGGCGACCAACACCGGCTCGCCGAAGACGGTGGACAACGGCGACTACCGCAAGGCCGTCACCGCCGTCGCCCGCGAGATCGGGCTGGTCTCCAGCGGCGGCGAGACCACCGGCAAGACCAACGGCAAGGCGCGCGGCAAGGGCGACTCGGGCGTGGCGATCACCGAGTTCGTCGTCCTGATCCCGTTCATCGGGCTGATCCTGCTGCTGATCTGGCAGGCCATCCTCGTGGGCCTGACCTCGATGTACTCCAGCCACGCCTCCGCCGAGGGCGCCCGTGCCGTGGCCGTACTGGGCTATGACTCCATGGACGCGCGGTCCGAGGTCGAACGCCGCGCCGTCGCGCGCGTCTCCGACCAGTGGGGCGACCGTGACCACTTCCACCTGTCGGTCGACGGCGACTACGTGAAGGTCACCATCGACACCCCGGCCGTCCTGCCCGGCATGCACGGCCCGTGGGGGATCAGCACCAAGGCCAAGATCGTCTACGAGGATGGGGGCGACATGCCATGAGCGGTCTCCGCCGCCGGGCGCACGGCGACGCGGGTGCGGCGATCACTGAGTTCGTCGCGATCCTGCCGATCGTGCTCGTCATCATCCTGGTCGCCTTCGAGGCGCTGATGGCCGGGACGACCGTCGAGCGCGTGGAGAACGCCGCGCGTACCGGGGCGCGCCTGGCCAGCCAGCGCCAGGACCCGGGCACCTGCGCCGGATCGGCGCTGGACGCCATGCCGTCCTGGCTCGACGACCACCAAGTGGACGGTGGCTCGGACGGCAGCGGCGTCTACTGCCACGTGCGCGCTGAGGTGCCCGTGCTGTTCCCCGGCGCGCACCTCGACTTCACGATCGACCGTACGGTTCGAATGCCGGTTGGGTGAGCAATGGCACTGAAAGATCGCATTGAGGACAGCCGCCACATCGTCGCGGGTAAGACGAGTGCGTCCGGCGTGTCCATGTGGCGGCGTCGGCTCCTCGAGGAGATCAACCTCGACGAGCTGACCAAGCTGGACCTTCCGCAGCGCAGGGCCAGGCTGGAGAAGGTCGCCGGCCACATCATCAGCCGTGAGGGGCCGGTCCTCTCGCCCGGTGAGCGCGGCGCGCTGATCCGCCGGATCGTGGACGAGGCCCTCGGCCTCGGCGTGCTGGAACCCCTGCTCGCCGACGAGAGCATCACCGAGATCATGGTCAACGGCCCCGACGACATGTACGTCGAGCGGGCCGGCCGGATCCAGCGCATCGAGACGACGTTCGCCAGCGAGGACCAGCTCTACCAGACCATCGACCGCATCGTCGCCCAGGTGAACCGCCGCGTCGACGAGTCGAGCCCGATGGTGGACGCGCGGCTGCCGACCGGCGAGCGCGTCAACGTCATCATCCCGCCGCTGTCGCTGGTCGGGCCGGTCCTGACCATCCGGCGGTTCCCCCGCGCGTACTACGTCGACGAGCTGGTGCGCGGCGAGAAGCATGGACCGAGCACAGCGCCGTGCTGCTCGCGTCGTTCATCCGCGCCCGGCTCAACGTGGTCATCTCCGGGGGTACCGGCACCGGCAAGACCACGATGCTCAACGCGCTGTCGGCGTTCGTTCCGAACGAGGAGCGCATCGTCACGATCGAGGACTCCGCCGAGCTCCAGCTCGACCAGGAGCACATCATCCGGCTGGAGTGCCGCCCGCCCAACATCGAGGGCGAGGGACAGGTCGCCATCCGCGACCTCGTACGCAACTCGCTGCGTATGCGGCCCGACCGCATCATCGTCGGTGAGGTACGTGGCGGTGAGACCCTCGACATGCTCCAGGCCATGAACACCGGTCACGAGGGCTCCATGGTGACCGTCCACGCCAACTCGGCGGACGACGCGATCTACCGGTTGCAGACCATGGCGAGCATGAGCGACGTCAAGCTGCCCTTCGAGACCGTGCGCGACCAGATCAACAGCGCCGTCGACGTCATCGATCCACCTCGGCCGCGGCATCGACGGCTCCCGGCGGATCTCCGAGATCGCGGCGGTCGCCTCGAACCGGCGTGAGCAGTTCCGGCTGCAGACCGTCATGCGCTTCGTGTCCGAGCCCATCGGCGTGGACCGGGTCGTACGCGGCGAGTACGAGCACCACACGGTTCCCAAACACCTCGCGAACCGGCTGTTCACCGCGGGCGAGAGCGTGCCCGCCGCCTTCGGCGTGGGTGACGACGAGTCGCTGCGGAGGGACGTCCAATGAACCTGCCGTACCCGGCGATCCTGGCGATCCTCGGTGTCACCCTCGCCGTCGCGACCTGGTCGATCTCCGACCTGGCCGCGGGCTACGAGCAGCGCCGCAAGCTCCAGGGCCGCACCATGCTGGACGACGCGGAACGCCGCGCCGACAGCCTCCGCGGCCGGTTCGACTCACGGCTGCGGCGTACGGAGCTGGGCCGCCTCATCAACAAGCGCCTCATCGCGGCGAACATGCGGATGAGCGTCTCGATGTTCCTGTTCCTGATGGTCATCGGCTTCGTCGGCGCGCTCTACCTCATCGGCAGCTACCTGGCGCCGGTGTTCGGTGTCGCGGCCGGCGCGGCGGTGATCTTCCTGTTCTTCGCGTTCCTCCGCAGGCAGGAGGCGCGCCGCCGCGAGGAGTTCATCAGCCAGTTGCCCGAGCTGGCGCGCGTGCTGTCGAACGCCTCCGCCGCCGGCCTGGTCATGCGCACCGCGATCGAGATGGCCGCCGAGGAGCTGGACGACCCGGCCAGTACGGAGCTGCGCCGCACCGCCGACTCGTTGCGGCTCGGCCAGGCCACCGACCAGGCGCTGCACGAGCTCGGCGAGCGGCTGCCGTCACGTGAGCTCGCCGTCCTGGTCAGCACGCTGATCGTCTCCTCGCGCTCCGGTGGTTCGCTGGTCACGGCGCTGCGCAGCATCGCCAGCACGCTGGAGGACCGTAAGGAGATCCGGCGCGAGGTCAAGACGATCATGGGTGAGGCCGTGGTCACCAACTGGGCGATCGCGATGATGGGCGTCGGCATCCTGTTCGTCGTCAACCTCGTCTCGCCCGGTGTCCTGCGGACGATGAGCGAGCACCTGCCCGGCCAGGTCATCCTCGGCGTCAGCTCGATCATCTTCATCATCAGTCTGGTCATCATTCGGCGCATCACCCGAATCGACGTGTGAGGCAGCGGTGGAAATCCTGTTGATGGGAGCGGGCGCGGCGCTCTGCTTCGTCATGGCCGTCTGGGGCTTCGCGCTGATGAGGTCCGGCGAGCGTGTCGCCCAGGACGTCCTCCTGCCGCCGGAGAAGACGAAGTCCCAGAACGACGTCACGATCCTGAGCCGGCTCGCCGACGTGCTGGGTCGCCCGTTCACCCGGCCCATGCTGGAGCTCCTCGGCCCGCGCCGGCGCAGCATCCGGCGGCGGATCGACGCGGCGGGCCGCCCCGGCGGCATGACCGTCGAGACCTACGCCCGGCAGACCGCCGGTCTGATCATCCTCTTCGTGCTCCCCGGCGTGCTGTTCCTGCTCCAGGGGCAGACGTTCCTCGGCGTCCTCATCATGTTCGGCGTCGGGCAGAACGAACTGCTCCTCGCCGTACGCATGCGCCAGCGCCAGGACGAGATCCAGCGGATGCTCCCCGACTTCCTCGATGTGCTCGCGGTCACCGTGACGGCCGGTCTCGGCTTCCGGCACGCGCTGAGCCGGGTGGTCGACAGCATGCCGGGCGCGCTGGCCGAGGAGTTCACCATCTCGCTCCAGCAGATGGAGCTGGGCACCCCGCGCCGCGAGGCGTTCGAGGACCTGCGCCGGCGCAACAGCGCGGAGATGCTGAGCCAGTTCGTCACCGCGATCCTCCAGGCCGAGGAGCTCGGTGCGCCGCTGGCGACCGCGCTCATCGAGCTCAGCACGGACATGCGCCGCGAGTCGGCGCAGTGGGCCAAACGGAAGGCGCAGCGCATCACCCCGCGCATCACCGCGGTATCGGCCGCCCTCACCCTCCCGGCCATCATGGCGATCGTCGTGGGCGGGATGTTCTACTCGTCAGGAGCTGATCTCGGTGGCCTCCTCCGTTGAAAGCAGGCACGGCCCGATGGTCCCCGCCCGTGTCGGGGCGGCGTTCCGGCTGCTCATGCAGCTGCGGATCCTGACGGCGACCCTCACCCTGCTCCTGATCATGCCGTCGCGGCGGCCGACCTTCGTGGTGCTGCTGGTCTCCTTCGCGGGCCTGTCCTGGATCGCGTCGCGCGCTACTGGCAGCTGATCGTGCCGCGGCTGCTCGCGCACCCGCTGCTGGTCGCCGCCGACGTCGCTGCGTCGTTCACCGCGCTCAAGGTCGGCGGGCCCACCGGCCCGTTCTTCCTGTCCACCGTGGTCACCGCCGCGGTCGCCGGGCTCCTCTTCCGCTGGCCGGGCATGCTGGCGATCTCCTCCATCCAGGTGGTCTGGTACTACGTGACCCTGGCCGGCGCGCACGTGCCGGTGGCCGACCAGACGTTCCAGGTGCTCGTCGGGCAGCCGCTGTACTACCCGCTGATCGGCTTCGCCGGCGTGGCGCTCCGCCGGCTCATCGACGACCAGGCCGAGGCGGAGTCGACGGCCGCCGCCGCGGAAGAACGCGCGCGGCTGGCCCGCGACATGCACGACTCCCTCGCCAAGACGCTGCGCGGTATCGCGATGGCCACCGCGGCGCTCCCGATGTGGACCCGCAAGGACCCCGAGCGCGCCGTACAGGAGTCGGTGCGCATCGCCGCCGACGTCGAGGTCGCCTCGCGTGAGGCGCGCACCCTGATCAGCGGGCTGCGGGACGACCGGCTCACGCTGCCGCTGCCGGTGGCCGTACGCGCGCTCGCCGAGGGCTTCCGCGAGAACCACGCGATCGAGGTCCGCTGCGACATCGACGCGAACGCCGACCTGCCGCTGCGCGCACGGTACGAGGCGGTCGCCATCTGCTCGGAGGCCCTCACCAACGTCGCGCGGCACGCCGCCGCGACCTCGGTGGACGTACGCCTCGCGGCCGAGCGCGGCACCGTGGTCCTCTCGATCCGCGACGACGGACGGGGCTTTCTCATGACGAGCGTCGACGACCTGGCGCGCGACGGCCACTACGGGCTCCTCGGCCTGCGGGAGCGTACCGAGCACGCCGGCGGAACCGTCTCGCTGACGTCCGAGCCGGGGCCGGCACGACCGTCACCGTCGCGTTCCCGTCCGCCGGGACCTCGCGGAGAGATCTTCGCGTCGCGGAGGTGGCCTGAGGTGGATTCGCCCCGAGTGATCGTCGCCGACGACAACGCGGTCGTACGGTCCGGCCTGATCTCCCTGCTCCAGGCCGGCGGCGTGGAGGTGCTGGCCGAGGCGGCGGACGGTGAGAAGGCCATCACGCTCGCCGAGCGCCTGCGCCCCGACCTGGTCCTCCTCGACGTGCGGATGCCGCTGGTCGACGGCGTGACGGCGGCGCGGCGGCTCGCCAAGTCGACCCGCGTGCTGATGCTCACCTACACCGACACCCCTGAGGTCATCCGCGCGGCCATCGGCAACGGCGCCGCCGGGTACCTCGTGCACGGCACCTTCACCCCCGAGGAGCTCCTCGACGCGGTGCGCAAGACGGTGAGCGGCGCCAACCCGCTCTCACCGGCGGCGATCGCGGTGCTGGTCGGCGCCGTGCAGAGCCACGCGATGGCCCCTCCGGAGTCGCCGGGCAGCCGTTTCGGCCTGTCCGCGCGCGAGATGGAGGTCATGGAGCTGGTCGCGCAGGGCTACCCGAACGGCGCCATCGCGGGCCGGCTCTTCGTCGCGGACAAGACGATCAAGAATCACGTGAACCACATCTACGCCAAGCTCGGCGTCACGACCCGGGCCGCCGCGATCGCGCTGTGGCTCGGCTCCGGCACCGTACGGGAGGGCTGGTCGTGACTCCCGTGGGACTCCGGACCCAGACGGCATTGGGCCCCCGCCCAATCCGAAACCGGGTCTGCGGACCCTGGGAACGCCCCGCGCAGTTCCGTACCGTCTTTATCAACAAAGCGGTATGGAAATCGGGACGGCACCCGGGAGGGCTTGAAATGAATCCCATGATTCCGCTCTTCGTCACTCTTTCGACGTTTGTCGGAGACCAGGCGAAGCGTATCCAGAAGCGTTACACCGGTGATGACCGCGGCGCCAGCATCGTCGAGTACATCGCCCTCCTGTTCATCGTCGCCCTGATCGTCGCCGCTGTTCACGGCTCCGGCATCGACCAGACGATCAAGTCCAAGGCCGTCGCGGCCGTCAACAAGGTCTTCTCCTCGGCTGGCGGATGAGCCTAGAATCTCCCCAAACGTGGCGGAGCGGATCACCTGGGGTGATCCGCTCCGCCACATTGGTGTTCTCGGGCGAGGCCACCGGCCGCCGACTCGAAAGGTGACAATGCGGGCTTCGATGAATATGCACCCGAATGCGGCCCAGCGTTCCATCCGGGTGGCATTTGTGAGCATTGCCGCGATTGCGCTGTTGGCGGCGTCCGGATGCAGCGGCGGTGGCGACGACAAGAAGACCGGTGACGGCGGGAAGCCGGTCACCGGGGGGTCGTGCCCGAGAAGCCGATCGCCTCCGAGCCGATGGAGCACGAGGACGGCCCGGCCCACGTCGACCTGCTCGCCCTCACCCGTACCGCGCAGAACACCGTCACGCTCCGGCTGCGCGTCGTCAACGACGGGCAGCAGAAGCTCCGCCTGCTCACCGGGCTGAAGGACCAGGCGCCCGACTCGCCGGGCTCCGAGCTCGCGAACGGCATCACGCTCGTCGACGGCGCCGCCGACAAGGTCTACTACCCGCAGACGACCAGCGCCGGCGCGTGCCTGTGCAGCGACGTCACCAACATCGAGGTCGCCCCCGGTGGCCACCAGGAGCTGTACGCGGTCTACGCGGCACCGTCCTCGGCCCGCGTCACGGTGTCGGTCCCGGTCACCGTGCAGTTCGCCGACGTGGCCATCGGCCAGGGCGAGGCGCCGCCGGCCCCCGGCCAGACCACGGACCCGGCGAAGGCCACGCTCGGGGCACCGAACGTCCGCTCGCTGGTCAACGGCAGCGAGTCGGCCACCGAAGAGACCGACGACGACGACGCGAACCGTACGCTGCGCCTGTCCGCCGACGTGCTGTTCGCCTACAACAAGGCCGTCCTGACCTCGAAGGCCAAGTCCGTGCTGAAGAGCGTCGCGCGGCAGATCGACGCGTCCAGGGGCAGCACCGTCAAGGTCGACGGCTACACCGACAGCACCGGCGACGACACGATCAACCAGCCGCTGTCCGAGCACCGGGCCCAGGCCGTGCAGAACGCCCTGAAGGGGATGGTCACGCGGCAGGGCCTCACGTACCAGTCGGCCGGTCACGGGTCGCAGGACCCGGTGGCCAAGAACGACGACGAGTCGGGCCGGCGGCGCAACCGCCGGGTGACCGTGGCGTTCGCCAAGCCCCCGGAGCAGCAGACCGCCGCGCCGTCGGCGGGCCCGCCCTTCCGCTGGACCGGCGGCGGCAAGCTGCCCGTCCTCGCCACCGCGCGGCCGAGCTTCCACGCGTCCGGCAACACCACCATCGAGGGCGCGAACAACCTGAAGTTCGACGTCAACAGCCTGCACCGCGACCCGAGCGGCCTCGTCACGCTCGTCTGGTCGGTGACCGACGTCGGCGGCACGGACCAGATGATCGCCGGGTCCTTCGACAAGTGGCTGTCGCTGGAGTACCCGGGCGCCACCACCACGTCGGGCGTCAGCCTCGTCGACCGGCAGGGGCAGATGCGGTACTGGCCCTCGCGCGACGCCAAGGGCGTGTGCGTGTGCGACTCGACCAGCGAGGCCGTGTACGCCGTCCAGACCCTGAAGGCGAACGGCAGCGCGACCTACTCCGGCGTCTACAAGCCGCCGGCGAACATCGGCACCGCCGACGTGCAGATCAGCTGGTTCGCCGAGAAGGTCGACCTCGGCAGCGTCCCGATCAAGTAAGGGTCAGCGCGGCGAAACCGGCCGCGGCCAGGAGGAAGACCACCCCGAGCACCATGACCCCGTAGCCGCTCTTCACCTGGCCGCGCCCGGACGGGCCGTCGATGCAGGCGCGGTACGGGTCGGCGGGGTCGTACAGCACCTCGACCCGCGAGCCGCGCGCCCGGGTCAGGTAGTACGGCTCCTCGTTGACGTTCGAGGTGGTCTCCACCTCGGTGCCGTCGAGCGTGCGGAACCTCAGCACCGGATAGGTCGTGGTCCGCCCGTCGCGCTGGTCGCCGTGGATCCCGGCGAGGACGCCGGTGACCCGCTGGGCGCGGGCGCGGAAGCCGCGGGCCTGCCGCAGCGAGCGCGAGCCGCCGAAGAGTGCGAGCACGCCGAAGGCGGCGAGAAGAAGTACGAACAGCATGCTTCTCATGGGCCGGCCGCCTTTCCACGTGTCGGTGCGCGTCACATCCTCGCGACCGGCCGGGCCGGGCTGGCAAGCGGCTGAGGACCCGGTGAAGATGGGCCCGACAATGGGCCCCGGGGCCCTGTGAGCCCGAGCCGTACTTTCGTACCGTCCCGTTTCATGTGGGAGCGGTCAAGAACGGACCGGGGCGCGTCGACGGTGGAATACGTCGCGCTGATGCTCATTTTGGCGATGGTGGTGTCGGCGGCGACGCTCGTCATCCCCAACCCGGTCGGCGACGGCATGAAGGCCGCCATCTGCAAGCTCTTCAACGCGGCCACCGGCGGAAACGCGGACTGCGGGCGTAAGACCTTCGACTACAAACCGTCGCAGGCCGCCTGTGTGACCGGCCAGGACTCCAACAAGGTCGGCGCTTCGGTGACGGCCTTCAGCGTGAAGATCGGCGACAGTTTCCAACTGCTCCGCATCAAGACCGCGGACGGCCGCGAGAAGGTCGTGGTCGTCCCCGTCGACTACAAACTCGGCGTGGTCGGGCAGGAAGGCCTGAAGTTCGACCTCGGCGGAAACGACTACGGTCTGCACGCCGGCGGAAAGGTCGAGGGAACGGTCGGGCTGAAGTACGGCGACACCTGGTCCTTCCCCAGCTCCAAGGACGCCGACCATTTCGTGGACGACATGAAGTGGGACTGGGGCCGCAAAGAGGCCGAGCACGTCAGCCCCATCCTGTGGGGCTTCGACAAGATCACCGGCTGGAAGCCGAAGAGCCCTCCGCCGGACAGCCGCCAGTGGGACGTCAGCGTCGAGGGCCTGGCGAACTTCGGCGCCAAGTTCGGGCCCTTCGAGGAGAACAACGGCGAGCGGAAGATCACCGACATCGGCACCGGCGCCGAGGTCGAGGGCAAGGTCGGCGACGGGGTCTCCGTCATACGTGAGGACCACAACCCGACCAACCCGAACGACCCCTCCTACCCGCGCACCTCGTTCATCTTCAGCGTGCAGGGCAGCGTCAAGGGCGGCGGGAAGGTGCTCGGCTTCGGCCCGTCCGGCTCCGGCTCGTACGTCGGGCAGACCAAGGTGACGCGCGACAACGACGGCAAGCTCGTCAGCCTCACCTGGACCGAGACCCACGACAGTTCGAGCAGCGCGGGCTACAAGGAGCCGGGCAACCCGACCGGCTCGGTCAAGGGCACCGACAAGACGGTGACGACGACCACCACGACGGTCAACTTCGACGACTCGAACCGCGCCCTCGGCGACCAGTGGATCCAGGACAACGCGTTCCTCATGCCGCTGCAGACGGTGCGCAACGCGGTCGACCCGGGCAGCAGCTACACGACCGAGGACCCCGGGCCCGGCGCGAGCCCGTTCGACCAGCTCGTGTACAACCAGGGTGTGGTCAGCAGGAACACCTACGCCGGCGACGTCGACGAGTTCGGGATCGGCGCGACGGCGGGTGAGGGCCTCACCTTCGGAATCGACCTGAGCTACGAGCACGACAAGACACATCTGGTGGACTCCCAGTATCTTGACGCTCCCCAGGACGGCCGGCGCAGCTTCGTGCAATGGCCGGAATGCCAGAACGCCCGCTGAGAGTAGGACGCCGATGCGCCTGATCGAATTCTGCGGTGTCGTGGCCGCCGGGCTGTTGCTCGCCACCGCGTGCTCGTCGGGAGGCGGCACACCGTCGGGCTACGTACGCGTGAAGGGCGTCAAGGTCTCGGTCGCCCACCCCGCGAGCTGGCGCAAGGGCACCCCCACCTCGAAGATCATGACCGCCACGGCCGCGTCGCCGTCGGAGGACGCCGAGGTCGACGTCGTGGAGAAGTTCCTGACCGGCGAGAGCAAGGGCAGCGAGGACATGCTGGTCGACACGGTCGAGGCCGGCCCGTCGATGAACAGCACCGGCTACCACCGCACCCACGAGGGCAAGACCGACGTGAAGGGCGCGAAGGCGGCCGTACGCGTCGAGTACACCTTCAACGACCAGAGGAAAGGCCCCTGCCAGGCCGTCGACATCGGCATCCTCGCCAAGGACGAGCAGATCCACGCCGTACGCGTGATCTGGCAGCGCGGCAAACTCGACAAGAAGACGGTCAATGCCATCGTCGACTCGATCCAGGTGAGCTGAACATGCTCGGTCTCCTGCGTGCCTGGGGCGGCGCGGTCTTCGTACTGCTCGTCGGGATGGTGACCCTGGCCGGGCTGACGCCGCGTACGGTGCCCGGCGAGTCGATCCCGGTGTCCGCCCAGGCGTTCCGCATCCACCTCCCGTGGGCGATCATGACGCTGCTCATGGTGGTGGTCGCCGCGCTGCTGCACTGGCGGGCGTCCTCGACGCGGGAGTGGCTGGCGGCCACGCTGCCCGTCCCGGCCCTGGCGATCCTGGCCTGCGCGGTGATCGGCGCGGCCGGCGCCACGTCCTTGGTGACGGCCCTGCTGTACGTCGTGGAGGGAATCCTCGGCGCGGCGGCCGGCCTGTTTATCACGACCCTGTTCGGTAAGACTCCCGACTCCACGGCCCATCCCTATCCCGGCTGAGGCGCCCGCGTGGCGGCCGGAGTCAGGTGAGAACGATGACCAGAGTGGAGCGACCCGGCAGCGGGAGCTCGGCCCTCCCGTACGTGGTGATGCTCGCCTTCGCCGCCGTGCCACCCATCGTGCTGGAGCTGATCAACGTCTTCGGCGCGCACAGCGTGCCCGCGGGGGAGTGCGAGGGCATCGGCTGGGGCTGCACGCTGTCCTCCTCCGACACCGCCAAGCTGCTGCTCCTGTTCGTGGTGCCCGTGTGCGTGGTCTGGGCGGCTGCCGCCGCCGTGGTGCTCGCGCTGCTGCGCCGCCGCCCCTCGTACCGGGCGCGGCCCGCCGTCGTCCAAGGCCTCATCCCGGTCGCGCCGACCTTTCTGCTCGTGCTGTTGTACTTCGTCATGTAGGCACCGTGGGGGCCCAGGAACAAAGGGCCCCCGGGCCCTGGCAGGAACCCCGCTTCGCAAGCAACTCTTGGTTCATGCGCAGGCGAACAAGGAGGCAGAAGAATGGTCGGCGGATCCTTGCCGCCGTCGCGTTCGTGCCGGTCATGCTCTCACTGCCGGGGTGTTTCTGGTTCAAGCACGACCCCAAGCTCGACGCGGCGCTGAAGCGATACCGCGGTGACGGCTTCTCGGTCGGATATCCGAAGGACTGGTCGCGGTCGGCCTCCGGTGAGCGCGCCGTTCCGGGGTCGTTGTTCGAGGTGATGAACGTCCCCGCGGAGGCGAGGCAGACGGCCGGCTCGTTCGACATCCTCACGTACTGGGGCCGTGACCAGCTCCTCGACGACGTGGTGTCGGACTTCATGCGGCTCAGCCGCACCCAGCACAACTTCGAGCTGATCGGCCAGGAACGCCTCGACCTGGACGGCCACACCGGCTACCAGGTGCGTAAAGAGGCCGACGGCTGGCTCGGCACCGCGTCGCAGCGGCTCCACACCGTCGACTGGTTCACGCAGTTGAAGAGCGGCACCGTGGTCGACATTCGAATCGGCTTTCCCAGCGACCGTTACGACTTCTCGATGGTCTCCTCGATCGGCCGGTCACTCGCCGTCGACTGAGCCCGCTGAATGGGCCCCAGGGCCCTGTTCCTCGCTGACAGTGATCTCTATGTTTCTCTCTCAGGAACCCAGGACCGTACTCGGCGAGGGTAGGGGCTGCGAGTGAGGCTACGCGGAGACAAAGGCGCGGCGACGTCGATCCTGCTGGTCACGATGGCGTTGACCCTTGTCGCGGCGATGCTGTTCCTGAGCCGCATCGCCCGCGCCAACGACCTGCGTACCCGGGCCCAGACGGCCGCCGACTCCGCGGCGCTGGCCGGCGCGGCGGAGATCCGCGACCGGGGCGCCCACGACATCGTCAGCGGCCTCATCCCGATCGGGGAGATCTACAAGAGCGCCTCGGCGCAGGCCGCGCGCGACTACGCGGAGAAGAACGGCGCGGTCGTCGACAGCGTGCACGCCTCCGGGTACTTCGGATACACCGTGAAGGTCACGCTGCACACGCGGGCCTGCCAGCCCAAGCCGCGGACCGACGACGTCGGCGACCACTTCGTGTGCAAGCCGCACGAGGACGGCTACCACGGCACCGCGACCGCCATCGCGCACGTGACGTTCCCGTCCTGCCAGCCGCGCGGCATGGGCGGCACCGGCAAGAAGCACGGCGCCTCCTGGGTCCCCCCGTCCATCGGCATCTTCTGCGGCGGCTTCCCGATGGGCAGCTTCGACGCGGCGCGCCGGATGTTCGCCGTACGCCTCGTGGACGAGGAGGACGGCACCTCGTTCAACCCGGACTACTCCACGCGTGACAAGGAGACGGGCAGGCAGCTCGCCGAGCTGTACGGCTGGACCGGCGCGAACTGGGCGTGCCTCGACGCGCTCTGGACGGGCGAGAGCGGCTGGAACCACCTCGCCGTGAACCCCACCTCCGGCGCGTACGGGATCCCGCAGTCCCTGCCCCCGCAGAAGATGGCCAAGTACGGCTCTGACTACATGACCAACCCGGTCACCCAGATCCGCTGGGGCTTCGACTACATCTCCACCCGGTACGTGACCCCCTGTGCCGCTTACGCCTTCTGGCTGAGCCAGTGGCCGTACCACTGGTACTGATGCGGCGCTGATGTGAGAGGCGTGTCCTTGCTGATCTGGCTGGTGCCGCTGTGCACCGTCGCCGGCGCGGTCGCCGGCTGGTTCTGCGCACCCTTCGCGTCGAGCTACTTCGAGCGGCCGATCGGCTGGGCACGCCCCGGCATCGCCGTGACGACGGCCGTCGTGTTCGGCGCCTTCGCCTGGAGGTTCGCCGGGCACGCCGAGCTTCCCGCGTACCTCTACCTCGCGGTCGTGGGCTCGCTGCTGGCCTTCGTCGACATCGCGGTGAAGCGGCTGCCGAACCCGCTCACGCTCCCGTCGTACCTCGTCGGCATGGTGCTGCTCGGCGCGGCCGTGCTCCTCGGCGGGCATCCGATGCGGCTCGCGCACGCCGCGATCGGCCTGGCCGTGCTGTGGGCCCTGTACGCGGTGCAGCACCTCATCGCGCCGGGCGCGATCGGCTGGGGCGACGTCAAGCTGGCCGGTGTGCTCGGCCTCTACCTCGGCTGGCTGGGCGCGTCGGCGTGGTGGCTCGGTACCCTCGCCGGATTCGTCATCGGCGGCCTGTACGCCACGGGCATGCTCGTCACGCGCCGGGGATCGCGAAAATCGGAGATCCCCTTCGGGCCGTTCATGATCGTCGGCGCGATCGTCGGCATTCTCGCGAGCTGACCGCATTCGACAAAATTGGCGGCCGGGCCCACGGATTATTTGGGCCCGGATTTGGGCCGGTGGGCCCACGCATCACGATCTTCAATTTTTTATCGTGTCCCCGTCCATGTGATGGGGAGGCGGTATCACGGTGTTGCGACCACGCGCGAAAGACCACGGGGTGACGACGCTGGAGTACGCCGCCCTTCTGTTCGTGCTCGCCACCGTCGTCGGCGGGATGTTCGTCGCCGACATCCCCGCCAGGGCGGCCTCGGGCGGAGTCTCGGCGATCTGCAAGATCTTCTCGTCGGGTTCCTGCTCGCGGAAGACCGACTCGGTCGCCGACGGAAGCCACGGCGGGAAGGACGAGTGCAAGGCGTTCTGCCCGACGGCGAACAACCCGATCCATCCCTCGGACCCGGTGACCGCCGCCACCAAGGGCGGGTACGTCGCGATGGGCGACTCCTACTCCTCCGGAGAGGGCGCCGCCGAGCAGTACCTGGGGAACAGCGGGGACACCGGCTGCCACCGGGCGCCCGGCGCGTACTCCCAGGACCTGATGCAGGACTTCACGTTCCAGGACGGCGGCAGTTTCGTCGCCTGCAGCGGCGCGACGACCGACACCATCCAGAACGGATGGCACGGTGAGGGTTCGCAGCTCGACGCGCTGAACCCCCGTACGACGCTGGTCACCCTCAGCGCCGGCGGCAACGACGCGCACTTCGCGGACGTGATGACGAACTGCGTGCTCGACGCGCACTTCTCGCCCGGCGACCTGTGGCCGGGGCACAAGCCGCACCCCGACAAGTGCCAGGCGCAGCGTGGCGACATCGAGAACAGCATGAACGACCTGTTCGGCGGGAGCCCGTCGAAGTACCAGCAGTTCCTCGAGACGGTCCACGAGAAGGCGCCGAACGCCCGCGTCATCGTCGTCGGCTACCCGCACCTGTTCCCCAGCCCGCCGACCAAGGGCTACGCCACCATCAGCAAGGGCGACCAGGAGTTCCTGAACGGCGTCGAAGAAGAGATGAACAGCAAGATCAGGGACACCGTCAACAAGGTCGACGACGAGTTCTACGGCAACGGCCAGCAGAAAATGGGCAGCTTCGAGTTCGCCGACAACACCGACAGCCTGAAGGGCCACGAGATCACCACGAAGGATCCGTGGATCAACGGGATCGACATCTGCGGCGGGCTCGGCATTCCCACCTCGAACCAGAACTGCAAGTCCGGCAAGATCCTGCCGTCCGTGGGAACGGGAACCTTCCATCCCACGGCAGAAGGGCAGAAAGCGTTCGAGGAAGCCGTACGCCGGCAACTCCAGAATGGTCCGAACCGGACCATTTACGATCCGTGACCCTTACCCTTCGTCGGTCGATCGGTTAGCCTTGGGCCGCCATGGCCCTGGTGTGTGAGGAGTGAAAATGGGTGCGAGGCTGCTGCGATGGTCTGCCGGTACGGCGGTGGTCGTGGCGGTCCTGGGCGGGTGCTCGGAGAACCACCCCCCGGCACCCCACGCTCCGCCTCCGGCGTCACCGCGACCCGCGCAGCCGGCCTCGGAGACCACCCGGCTTCAGGGCGCGCTTCTGCAGAACTTCAAGAAGTTGACGGCCTTCACGACCCCGAAGAACGGCACGTACGACGTGCTGCCCGCCGCCGACGTGGCCGCCGGAACCTCGGAGATCCCCTCGGGCGCCTCGGTGCAGCCGTCGAAGTGCGCCCCGGCCCTGTGGTCCGGCCCGAGCGCGAAGGTGTTCGGCAAGGCCGCGTCCGCCGTGGTCATCCTCCGCAAAGCGGGTGACACGTCGGCCGACGGCGTACAGGCCTGGGACGAGCTGGTGTCCCTGAACGGCCGCACTGCTCAGGACGTCCTGGGCACCGGCGCCCAGCCGGGCTGCGCCACGATCAAGGTGAAGGCGTCCGGCGACAGCCTGACCTTCACCGAACAGCGCGCCCCGAAACTGGGCACAGGCACCCGAAGCGCCCTCCTGAGCCCGTCGTCACGAGACAGCCGCCCCACCTGGGTCGTGAGCTGGACCGACAACGGCTACGCGGGCATCGTCTTGATGCAGGGCCCCGTGACCAGGTCGGACGTGACCGCCTTCGCCACCACGGCGTACCAGACCGCCCACTCGAAACTCGGCTGATCGCCTAGGCTCGCCCTCATGGGCGACGGCGACGGATGGAAGAAGTGCGAGGCGGGCCACCGCCACTGGGGCCGCCACGGCGCGGCCGGCCTGCTGCCCTATTTCCTGGACGACGGCGAACCATGGGTGTTGCTCCAGAAACGTTCCTTGATGTCCATCGGCGGCGGCACCTGGGGCCTCCTGGGCGGCGCCCGCCACAGCCATGAGTCCCCGGTCGAGGCGGCACTCCGCGAGGCGTCGGAGGAGAGCAGCCTGAACCCCGCCGACGTGAGAGCCCACTGGCTGGCCATCGAGGACCACGGCGGCTGGTCGTACGACACCGTGATCGGCTCAGTGGGCGAACGCCTGGACGTGGCCCCACGCTCCTTCGAGTCCGCCAGTGTGGCCTGGGTCCCGGCGAGGGACGTGCCGAAACGCCGCCTGTTCCCCCCGTTCGCGGAAAGCTGGAAGCGTCTGAGCCGCTCCCTGTTCCACGTGACCGTGGTCGTGGACACCGCGAACGTCATGGGCTCCCGCCCGGACGGCTGGTGGCGAGACCGCCGAGGCGCCGCCGAACGCCTCCGCGACGAACTCTCCGAGATCACCGGCCTGACGGATGTCCCGGGCGCGGTCGTGGAAGTCTGTATCCCGGACATCGTCATGGTGGTGGAAGGCGCCGCGAAGGGCATCGAGAGCACCGACCGCGTGAAGGTCGTCACCGCCCCAGGCCTGGGCGACGACACGATCGCCGACCTGGCCGCCCCCGAGGCGGAAGACGAACGCCGGGTCGTGGTGACCGCCGACCGGGAACTCCGCTCCCGCTGCGAAGCGAAGGGCGCCACCGTCACCGGCCCCCACTGGCTCCTCGACCCCACCCACCGCTGCCCGGTGTAGCGGCCCATCACCATCATTAACGGCATGTAGCCAAATGACCACTGTTAGTGTTCATTTCGTGCCTACCCGTGAACATGAGATGTGGTTGGAGATGCTTCGCGAGCGACCGGCGCTCGCGGCAGAGCTGCTGACGTGCGTACGTTCCGGCCTCGTGCCCTCCTTCAGCGAAGCGCGCCTAGAGTCCGGAGACCTCAGCGAACACGCTCCGGCCGCCTACCACGCGGACGCCGTCGTAACGCTGGGCGACACCGATCCGGCGCTCGCCGTGATCGTCGAGGTCCAGTTACGCCCCGACAAACGCAAGCACCTGAGCTGGCCGGCCTACCTGGCGACGGCTCGCGCGCGGCTGGGGTGCCCCGCGATCCTCCTGGTGATCTGTCCTGATCAGGCTGTCGCTGCCTGGGCGCGCAGGTCGATCCTGCTCGGCCACCCCGGACTGGTTCTCACCCCGTTGGTGCTCGGGCCGGACGAGGTGCCGGTACTGACCGACTGGGCTTCCGAGGATCTCGCGCCGGAACTGGTGGTGATGTCGGCGGCGGTCCACGGCGCCGGGCCTGATGGCGCGAAGGTCTTCTCCGCCATGCTCGACTGCCTGGAGAACATCCGGCCTGAGCAGGCACGAGGTTATATTGATGAGGTGCTGGCCGTGCTGCCCATGGCGGCCCGACGTCTTCTGGAGGAGATGTTGAAGAGCGGAACGCGCGAGTACAAGAGCGACTTCGCCCGGCGGTACTACAGCGCCGGCGAGGCCCAGATGGTCCTCGCCGTCCTATCCGCACGGGGGATCGACGTGCCGGAACAGATCCAAGCTCGTATCAGTGAGTGTGTTGATCGCGAGCAGTTGGAGACCTGGGGGCGGCGGGCCGCGACCGCCGACTCCATCGACGACCTCTTCCTGGACGATGCCTGACCCATGAAGACAACGGGCCCCGGGAGCGTGCTCCCGGGGCCCGTTCGTCGTTCATGCCGTCAGTCGAACAGGCGAGGTTGCCTGGGCAGGACCACGTGGGTCGGGCCTTGCCACTTCTGTTCGGTGGTGAAGGACGGGGTCGCCGTGGTGCCTTCCGTCACGACCGGCAGGGTGACCTGGCTGCCGGCCAGGTCGACCTTGACCGACGCGCCCGTGGCGGGCTCGTCGTACTGGGCGTCGGCGTCCACTCCCGTGAGGATCAGCGCCAGGCGGTGGCCGGCCTTGAACTGGTAGTCCTCCGGCAGCAGGTTCCACTTGACCATGTACGAGCGGCCCGGCTTCAGCGCTGACGGGTGGCTCAGGGACGTACGGTTCTGGGCGTCCAGGTAGCCGCGGCCCACCACGTTCACGTCCGACGTCAGGGTGTCCGTGACGACCTTCTTGTAGCAGGCGTCGTCCGCGGCGGTGCTCTCGCCGTTGCAGTCTTCCGTGGTCAGCGTTTTCACGCCGGACCCGGCGCCCAGGTAGTTCACCCGGTTGTCGGTGCCGTAGTCGACGAGCAGGGCGCCCAGGTCGGCGGCCGGCTTGTCGGAGGTGAACTTCAGGTTCACCGACGGGGTGCCCGACACGCGCAGGGTCCGCTTCAAGGCGGGGGTCACGTACGCGAGGCGGTACGGCTTGGCCGTCGTCGGGTCGCTGACCAGGTCGCCTTCCAGCATCTTCTGGTCGACGAAGGTTCCCGAGCCGGATGATCTGCCGGCCGCAAGGGCCCCGGAGGACTGCGGGCGCAGGCTCAGCGGGCGGGCCGACCTCGTCGGCCAGTCCGACTGGGTGATCCACTGGTCGGGGCCGGTCTCGATGTCGGCGCGGGGCTGGCGCATGACATCGTTGTGGACGCCCATCAGCCAGTAGTCGAACCACTGGTGCAGTGTGTCGACGAAGGTCGAACGGCGGAAGTCGAACGGGTCGACGTGGCCGTACTGCGACAGCCACACCTTGCGCGGTACCCCGCGCGCCGCCAGGCCCGCCCAGAACGACGAGAAGTGGTTGGGCTTGACGTTCAGGTCGTTCAGGCCCTGGATGGCGAACACGCTGGCCCGTACGCGGGAGACGTCCGCGATCGGCCCGGTGCGGTAGTTCCGCTCGTTCCAGAAGGAATTGTAGTTCCCGGTGGCGTCGTCCTCGCCGGTGGCGAGGCCGGCGTTGACGGCGGCGCACTTGGCGGCCGGGTCCGTGTCGACGGTCTCGGCGAGACCGTCCTCCTCGCCGCCGAACCACAGCGTGCCGTTCATGCGGCTGTAGTCGTACCAGGAGCTGATCGCCGAGATCGGCACGATCGTGTCGAGGCCCTTGACCCCGGTCGCCGCGACGGCGTTGGCGAGGGTCCCGTCGTAGGACTTGCCGATCATCCCCGTACGGCCGGTGGTCCAGGACGCCTTGACCTTGTGGCCCGCGGCGTCGAACGCCGTCCCACGGCCGTTCAGCCAGTCGATGACGGCCTTGCCGCCGAGGACGTCGGAGGCACCGCCCGAGGTCGGGCAGCCGTCGGACTTGGTCGTACCGTCCATGTCGACGTTCAGCACGGCGTACCCGCGCGGCACGAAGTAGTTGTCGTAGTACAGCGGGAACTTCGACGGGTTACCGGACGCGTCGTACTGCTTGCGCTCCGACTCGTTCCCACGCCCGAGATTGTCGTAGTACGGGCTCTCATCCATGATCACGGGCACCTTCAGCCCGTGGTCGCTCTCGGCGGGCCGGATGATGTCCACCCGGATGAGGTCCTTCTTGCCGTCGTGGTCGCTGTCCACGCTCGACTGCACCCGGACGTACTCCCGGATGGCGTTCTGGTAGGAGAAGACGGGCTGTGTCCGCCCGCCGGAAACCTTGATCGACGGCTTCCCGGACGCTTGGGCGGCGGGTGCCCCGGCGACCGCGAGTGCGGCCGCTACGGCGATCGAGGAGGCGAGGATCCCTCGCCGTGGTGAGATCGGCACGCGGTACCTCCAGAGGTTGCGCGCGAAAATCTCACACACGGCGGGGTGTCAATCAAGATCCCTAGCCACATGTGGCCCGAAGTCACTCCGGAGAGAGCCACACCGCCCCGAGCGGAGGCACCCGCAGGAGCGCCGACGCGGGCTGGCCGTGCCAGGGCTGCTCGGCGGCGTCGACGGATCCCATGTTGCCGACGCCGCTGCCGCCGTAGTCGTACGCGTCGGTGTTGACGAGCTCACGCCAGCGCCCGGAGCGCGGTAGGCCGATCCGGTAGTCCTCGTGCGGCATGCCGGAGAAGTTGACCACGCAGGCGAGCGGCGAGCCGTCCTCGGCGTACCGCAGGAACGAGATCACGTTGCCCGCGACGTCGTCGGCGTCGATCCAGGAGAACCCCTCAGGCGAGGCGTCCTGGTTCCACAATGACGACGAGGAGGTGTACGCGTTGTTCAGGTCGCGTACGAGCCGCTGCACGCCGAGGTGGTAGTTGTTCTCCGCTTCGTCCAGCAGCCACCAGTCGAGGGACCGCTGCTCGGCCCACTCGGCGCCCTGGCCGAACTCCTGGCCCATGAACAGCAGCTGCTTGCCCGGATGCGCCCACATGTACGCCAGCAGCGCGCGCAGGCCCGCGAACCGCTTCCACTCGTCGCCGGGCATCTTGCCGAGCAGTGAGCCCTTGCCGTGCACGACCTCGTCGTGCGACAGCGGCAGCACGTAGTTCTCCGAGTAGGCGTACACCATCGAGAACGTGATCTCGTGGTGGTGGTAGCCGCGGAAGATCGGCTCGTGGCTCAGGTAGTTGAGCGTGTCGTGCATCCAGCCCATGTTCCACTTGAAGCCGAACCCGAGGCCGCCCAGGTGGGTCGGCCGGGTCACGCCGGGCCAGGCGGTGGACTCCTCGGCGATCGTCATGATGCCGGGGGAGCGCTTGTAGCAGGTGGCGTTCATCTCCTTGAGGAAGTCGATCGCCTCGAGGTTCTCCCGGCCGCCGTAGATGTTCGGCGTCCACTCGCCCTCCTCGCGCGAGTAGTCGAGGTAGATCATCGAGGCGACCGCGTCCACGCGGATGCCGTCGATGTGGAACTCCTCCAGCCAGTAGCAGGCGTTCGCCACCAGGAAGTTGCGCACCTCGGAGCGGCCGAAGTCGAAGACGAACGTGCCCCAGTCCTTCTGCTCGCCGCGCCGCGGGTCGCCGTGCTCGTACAGCGCGGTGCCGTCGAAGCGGGCGAGGGCCCACTCGTCCTTCGGGAAGTGGCCGGGGACCCAGTCCATGATCACGCCGATGCCGGCCTCGTGCAGCCGGTCGACCAGGTGACGGAACTCGTCGGGGTCGCCGAACCGCGCCGTCGGCGCGAAGTAGGAGGTGACCTGGTAGCCCCACGAGCCGCCGAACGGATGCTCCGACACCGGCAGCAGCTCCACGTGCGTGAAGCCCATGTCGGCGACGTAGTCCACGAGCTGCGAGGCGAGCTCGCGGTAGCCCAGCTCGGTACGCCAGGAGCCCAGGTGCACCTCGTACACGCTCATCGGCGACCGCAGCGGGTCATACGACTTGCGCCGCGTGAGCCAGTCGTCGTCCTCCCACTGGTAGTGGGAGGTGAAGACCTTCGACGCCGTCGCGGGCGGCTTCTCGGCGTACAGCGCCATCGGGTCGGCCTTGCGCCGCCACACCCGGTCCTTGCCGAGGATCTCGAACTTGTAGTTGGTGCCGTCGCCGGTGCCGGGGATGAACAGCTCCCACACACCGGTGGAGCCGAGCGAGCGCATCGGGTGCGCGCGGCCGTCCCAGTGGTTGAAGTCGCCGATGACGCGCACGCCCTCGGCGTTCGGGGCCCACACGGCGAACGAGGTGCCGTTCACCGGGCCGAACAGCGAGGAGTACGTGCGGGTGTGCGCGCCGAGCGCCTTCCACAGCTCCTCGTGGCGGCCCTCGCCGATCAGGTGCAGGTCCAGCTCGCCCAGCGAGGGCGCGTGCCGGTACGGGTCGTCCTGGATGGCCTCAGGTGCGTCGTGGTACGTCACCGCGAGGCGGTAGTCGGGAATCGCGGGGGGCTCGCCGCCGGAACTCCCGAGGGTCGCCTCGAAGACGCCTTCGTGGACGTGCCGCATGGGCTGCCGTTCGCCGTCGGGGAGGACGACCTCGACCCGTGACGCGAGCGGGCGCAGCGTGCGGATGGTGATGCCGTCGCGGTCCAGATGCGCGCCGAGTACGCCGTGGGGGTCGTGGTGGTCTCCGCCGATCAACCGGTCGATCTCGTCGTGGGTGACCCGCGCCATGGAACTCCTCGGAATGTTCTGGGGGGCTGAACCCACCTAAGCGTGCCCTCTCCCAGGAGATTAACCCCCTGGCGGGCGTGTTCCGCGTCAACGGTCGAGCTCGATCGCGTAGTCGAGGATCACCCGGTCCGCCGGGATGACGATGTCGCGGCAGACCTCCAGGACGTCGTCGCAGGACAGCATCCGGCGCGTGATCGCCAGGACCGGTACGCCGGCGGACATCCGCAGCGTGGCGGCCTCGTCCGGCGTCGGCATGCGCGAGCGTACCGACTCCTCGACGCGCGTCGGCGGGCGGCCGAGGAAGGCGAGCTGCGCCGGGGTGCCGCCGGGCCAGGGCTCGCGGTCGGGGTCCGCCACCGGGGTGTCCTCGACCAGGGACCACGGCAGGTAGTTCACCGAGATCTGCTGCGGCTCGCCGCGCGCCCAGAACACGAACCGGCGCCGCAGGAGGGGAGTGCCCGGCGCCAGGCCGAACAGTGGCGCGAGATCGTCGTCGACGGCGTGCCGGGAGTAGGAACGGTCCAGGTGGTAGTCGCGCCAGGGGATCCCCTGATCGTGGGTGAACGACGTGGCCGGAGCCTCGGACGGCTCGATCTCCGCGCGGTAGCGGTCCATCGCGACACGTCGTACGGGCGGGCGCTCCCGTACCAGGGTGCCGCCGCCGCGCCGGGTCTCGATGAGCCCCTCCGTCCGCAGGACGGCGAAGGCGTTACGGATCACGATGTCGGAGACCTGGTGGAGACGGCTCAGCTCGCTGATCGTCGGTAGACGGGAGCCCGGCGGATGGCTGCCGTCGCGGATCGCCGCACGAAGCTCGTCGGCTATCCGGGCGTAAGCCGGGATGATCGCCACGGCTTCACCTCTTCATGTCCGTGTGGAGACTCTCCACTTACGCCAAGCTTGACAGGACTTACAATCCGTATGACTTTTGTATACACAAGGTAGGTGCTTTTCGTTACGAGGGGACAAGATGGCAGACTTTGCCATTATTAAGGCCGCGATCGAGGCTGACTTCCCCGATTGGAAGGTCTGGCAGAGCGATGCCGGCCGCTGGTACGCGACGCGGGCGGGGCGCCTCTCGGACGAACAGCTGCTAGCGGGCCTGGCGATGACGGTGGCCGCCGACGCCGCGGAGAATCTCCGCGGTCTTCTGGGCGAACAGGCACACCCCGGCGAGGGCGCGGGGTGACCCTGAACGGCCGCAGGGACCCCCGTCACGCCCGTACGGGGGTCCCTGCGGTCAAGCCGGGCGATGGCGCCCGGCGGTGAGTCTCAGCCCGTCTTCGCGCCCGGCCCCGGCATGGCGTTCAGCGAGGCGATCGAGCCCAGCGGGATGTAGAGCCACGAGGGCCGGTTCCGCGCCTCGTACATGACCTCATAGACGGCCTTCTCGCACTCGAAGGCGCGCACGATCACCTCGTGGGCGATGGGGTCGATGCCGCCCGCCTCGGCGTAGCCGCGGCAGAAGGCGTTGCGGTTGCGGTCGGCCCACTCCTGGGCACGGAACTCCAGCTGGTCGGGGTTGCCGGACACCGCCTTGCTCGTGATCAGCAGGTGCCTGGAGGCGTAGTCGTAGGAGCGCAGCATGCCCGCGACGTCGCGCAGCGGGTGCGCGGGCCGGCGGCGCTCCACCAGCGGCGCGGCCGGCTCGCCCTCGAAGTCGAGGAGGGTCCAGCCGTTCTCGGTCCGCATGACCTGGCCGAGGTGGTAGTCGCCGTGGACGCGCTGCACGACGAGGGGCTCGTCGAGCGCGGCGAACGCCTCGAAGGTCTCCCCGAGCCGCTCGGCGTACGGCTCCAGTTGCGGCACCATCGCACAGGCCTCGGCGAGCCGCGCGTGCATGTGGTCGGCGAGGTCGCGGATGTCGGCGTGCGACAGCACGCTCGTACCGAACGCGCTCGCCAGGTCGCGGTGCACGTCGGCGGTCGCGGCACCGAGCCGCTCGGACTCGCTGGCGAAGTCGCCGCCGACCTCGTCGGCCCGCAGGTCGGCCTCGGCGTACAGGTCGCGGACGCTCGTGCCGGCGAGCTGCCAGCCGTCCGTGCCGGTCCGCAGGAACTCCGACAGCATCGCCAGTGTCGACACGGTGCCGTCGAGGTCGCACGAGATCCAGCCGTGCAGCGCGGGGATGTGCTTGCAGCCGACGCGCGCGAGCCCCCGGCCCAGCTCCAGGTCCGGATTGATGCCGGGGGTCAGACGGCGGAAGAGCTTGCAGATGTAGGCGTCGCCGAAGATCAGGTTGGTGTTGCTCTGCTCGGCCGGGCTGGCCAGGCTGTCCAGCTCGACGTCGAGCGGCGCGATCGAGCGGAACGACAGCGGGCCCACGTCGTCGTTGGCGCCCATGTGCTCCAGCAGCACGCGGGTGAGCTCAGGGTCGTGCACGGCGTCGTACACGTGCACGTCGTCGAGCCACCCGATCGCGGCGTACTCCAGGCGCCCGGGGAGCTCACGACGTAGACCGACCGGTATCTGGTAACGGTCGGTCACGTCACCTTGGCGGACGGTGACCACCAGGTGGTGCAGTGCCGGATCCCCCTCGACCAGCTCGGTGTCGGACAGGATCGAGATCCTGTCGATCGCGCGATCCTTCCCCGCGAACCACCGCTGGCGTGGAAGCCAGTCCTTCAGAAGGTCGTCTAGTCGCTCGGACAGCCGCACTGACCACGTCACCTCACCTGTTCCGCCTGTCTCATCCGCACGGTTACGCGCCGTCACCCCCATGATCAGCGGGCAGCAGGAACCAGTAGAACCCGTGACCTGGAAGGGTCAGGAGATATGGCAATTCCCCAATTGGGGGGAATTGAACACCTCCCATGCACTCAACCGGGTTGACGCCTTCGAACCGCCGCAGGTCGAGCTCGACCGGCTGCGGGAACCGAGACAGGTTGTTCACGCAGAGTACGCGATCGTTCCCGTACTCCCGCACGAACGCCAGCACGCTCGGGTTGGACGCCGACAGCTCTGTGTAGTCGCCGACCCCGAAGACGGGGTGGCGCTTGCGGATCTCGATCATCTTGCGGGTCCAGTGCAGCAGCGAACCCGTGTTGTTCTGCTGCGACTCGACGTTGATCGCCTGGTACCCGTAGATCGGGTCCATGATCGTGGGGAGGTAGAGCCGGCCCGGGTCGCAGTTGGAGAAGCCCGCGTTGCGGTCCGGCGTCCACTGCATCGGCGTACGCACGCCGTCGCGGTCGCCCAGCCAGATGTTGTCGCCCATCCCGATCTCGTCGCCGTAGTACAGGACGGGCGAGCCGGGCAGGGACATCAGCAGGGCGGTGAACAGCTCCAGCTGGTTACGGTCGTTGTCCAGGAGCGGTGCGAGGCGCCGGCGGATGCCGATGTTGGCCTTCATCCGCGGGTCCTTGGCGTACTCCGAGTACATGTAGTCGCGCTCTTCGTCCGTCACCATCTCGAGCGTCAGCTCGTCGTGGTTGCGGAGGAAGATGCCCCACTGCGCGTTGTCGGGGATCTTCGGCGTCTGGGCCATGATCTCCGAGATGGGGTAGCGCTGCTCGCGGCGTACCGCCATGAAGATGCGCGGCATCACCGGGAAGTGGAACGCCATGTGGCACTCGTCGCCACCCGTGGCCGGGTCGCCGAAGTACTCCACCACGTCGGCCGGCCACTGGTTGGCCTCGGCCAGCATCACCCGGTCGGGGTAGAGCCGGTCGATCTCTTTACGGACCGTCTTGAGATAGTCGTGCGTCTCTTTGAGGTTCTCGCAGTTGGTGCCCTCGCGCTCGAAGAGGTACGGCACCGCGTCGAGGCGGAACCCGTCGATGCCGAGGTCGAGCCAGAAGCGCAGGACCTCCATCATCGCTTCCTGCACGGCCGGGTTGTCGAAGTTGAGGTCCGGCTGGTGGCTGAAGAACCGGTGCCAGTAGTACTGCCCGCGCACCGGGTCGTACTGCCAGTTGGAGGTCTCGGTGTCGACGAAGATGATCCGCGCGTCGGAGTAGCCCTCGTCGCTGTCGGACCAGACGTAGAAGTCGCCGAACGGACCCTCGGGGTCCTCCTGGGAGGCCTTGAACCACGGGTGCTGGTCGCTCGTGTGGTTCATGACCAGGTCGGCGATGACCCGGAGGCCGCGCTTGTGCGCCTCGTCGACGAGCTCCACGAAGTCACCGAGGTCACCGAACTCCGGCAGGATCTTCATGAAGTCGCTGATGTCGTACCCGCCGTCGCGCAGCGGCGACTCATAGATCGGCAGCAGCCAGATGCAGTCGATGCCGAGCCATTGCAGGTAGTCCAGCTTCTCGGTGAGGCCCCGGATGTCTCCGGTGCCGTCGCCGGTGGAATCGTAGAAGCCCCGGATCAGCACCTCGTAGAACACGCAGTTCTTGTACCAGTGGGGCGCGTTCGGCTTGTCCCGCGTGAACGTGTCAGGAACCGGCTCTACGTTGCCGGCGCCGAGCAGGGGATCGAACTGGCTCAACTCTCGCCTCTCGAGACCGTGAAGATGTGGGCAGGCTGGGTGTGCGGATCGAGGCGGACGTAGTTCGCCTGCCGCCAGGAGTAGGACTCCCCGGACAGCTCGTCGGTGACGATGAACTCATCCGTCCAGTCGAGGCCGAGTGACGGCATGTCGAGATGGACGGTCGCCTCGCGAACCTGATGTGGATTTAGATTCACGATGACCAGCACGACGTCGCCGAGATCTTCATCCTGCGACTCGGCGGAGGTCACGCGCTTGGAGAAACAGATCAGCTCAGGCTGGTCGACGTTATGGAACCGTAGGTTACGCAGCCTGCGGAGCGCCGGGTGGGCTCTTCGCAAAGAGTTGAGGGTCGTCAGCAGGGGGGCCAGGCTGCGGCCCTCGCGCTCGGCCGCCTCCCAGTCCCGCGGGCGGTACTGGTACTTCTCCGAGTCCCGATACTCCTCGCTGCCCGGCCGTACGGGGGTGTTCTCGTACAGCTCGTAGCCGGAGTACACGCCCCACGAGGGCGAGAGCAGCGCCGCGAGCACCGCGCGCACCGTGAAGGCCGGCGGGCCGCCGTGCTGGAGGTACTCGTGCAGGATGTCGGGGGTGTTCGGGAAGAAGTTCGGGCGCATGTACGGCGCGGCCGGCCCGGACAGCTCGCCGAGGTACTCCTCCAGCTCCTGCTTGCTGTTGCGCCACGTGAAGTACGTGTAGGACTGGTGGAAGCCGATCTTGCCGAGCGTGTGCATCATCGCGGGCTTGGTGAACGCCTCGGCGAGGAAAAGCACGTCGGGGTCGGTCTCGGCGATCGCGCCGAGCAGCCGCTCCCAGAACGCCACCGGCTTGGTGTGCGGGTTGTCCACCCGGAAGATGCGCACCCCGTGGTCCATCCACAGCCGCACGACGCGCTCGACCTCGCGGTAGATGCCCTCGGGGTCGTTGTCGAAGTTCAGCGGGTAGATGTCCTGGTACTTCTTCGGCGGGTTCTCCGCGTACGCGACCGAGCCGTCGGCGCGTGTCGTTGAACCAGTCGGGGTGCTCCTTGACCCACGGGTGGTCGGGCGAGCACTGGAGCGCCAGGTCGAGCGCGACCTCCAGTCCGAGGCTGTTCGCGTACTCCACGAAGGCGTCGAAGTCCTCCATCCCGCCGAGCTGCGGGTGGATCGCGTCGTGGCCGCCCTCGGGCGAGCCGATCGCCCAGGGGGAGCCCGGGTCGTACGACTCGGCGTGCAGGGTGTTGTTCGGGCCCTTGCGGAACGCCGTGCCGATCGGGTGGATCGGCGGGAGGTAGAGGACGTCGAAGCCCATCTCGGCCACGGCGGGCAGGCGTTTCATCGCGCTGCGGAAGGTCCCGACTGGGGACCCCGGCGCGCCCAGCGGGTCGAACGTGCGCGCCCTCGGAGCGGCGGGAACGAGCTCGTACCAGGCGCTGAAGAGGGCGCCGCTGCGCGCTGCACGACGAGGGGGTACCGGGCCGTGGCCGTCACGTGCTCGCGCAGCGGGTGCCGCTCGATCAGGGAGTGGACCTCCGGGGCGTTCGCGGCCTCGAGGCCGCGCCACCGCCGGGATCGCGATCTCCCGCAGCGTGCGCGCCACCGCCGTTCAGCAGCGGAGCGCCTCCCGGCCGGCACGACCTCGGCGGCGCGCTCGAACAGCCGCGCGCCCTCCTCGCACATGAGCTCGACGTCCTGGCCGCGCGGGATCTTGATGGCGGCGTCGTGCCACCAGGTGCGCGAGCGGGTCGCCCCAGGCCTCCACGCGGAAGTGCCAGGTGCCGAGCTTCGATGCCGAGACCTGCGCGGCGTACCGGGAGGTGCCGGGGACCGTCTCGTACATGGGCGTCAGCGGGCCCGTACGGCCCTCGGGGTCGCGCATGACGACTCCGGCACCGAGCATCTCGTGCCCCTCGCGGAACACGGTCGCGGTGACCTCGAAGTCCTCATCCGGGACTGATTTCGCAGGCCAGCGGCCACAGTCGACCACGGGCGTCACGTCGAGAACAGGGATGCGTCCGATCATCGCTGGCGAGCGTACAGACGCGGGTGCCGGGTCAGGATCCTCTTCGGAAATAAATGATCTTTCTTGACCGCGGATGCCACCGGGAGGGACCGTCGTTCGGCGAAGGCTCGCGCATGGGTCTCCGTTGCCAATCTCCGGGGTATGAAACGGGGGTTTTGTCGCATTCGATGATCGACTGGACGTCTCGGCAGCGTGCGGGGGCCGAACGTCCGGCAGATCGTACGTGCATCCGGACTTGAGTTGTCGCCTGCTGTGATGGTCCGGGTGCCGCGAGTGCCCCTCGAGCCTTGCGGCGCGGAACCCGCGGGTCCTGGCGCGCCATGAGCCGGAGAGGATCACCCTCCGCCGCGCTCACCGCCAATGGTGGCATCGAACTGCGGATTTCGCACTCCCCGGCGGCCATCCGCCGCTTAGTTCCGGGCAAATTGAATCCGGGATGTGGACGGGTACGCGGTTCGGGTCGCGAGCATGGCCCCCCACCGATTAGTGTCGCGCCACGTGAAGGCGATCCGCAGATTCACCGTCCGCACCGTGCTGCCCGAGCCGCTCCAGCCGCTCGAGGAACTCGTTCTCAACCTGCGCTGGTCATGGCACCCTGAGACGCTGGACCTCTTCGCGTCGGTCGACCCCGAACTCTGGGAGGCGACGCGCCATGATCCGGTGAGGCTCCTCGGGGAGGTCTCGGCCGAACGCCTGGCCGCGCTCACCAACGACCGGCGATTCCTGCGAGCGCTCGACGACGCCGTCGACGATCTCCGCGAGTACGTCACGGCGCCCCGGTGGTACCAGTCCCTGTCCGACGCGCCCGCCGCCATCGCCTACTTCTCGCCCGAGTACGGCATCGCGGCCGCCCTGCCCCAGTACTCCGGTGGCCTGGGCATCCTCGCCGGCGACCACCTGAAGACCGCCAGTGACATGGGTGTGCCGATCGTCGGCGTCGGCCTGCTGTACCGGCACGGCTACTTCTCCCAGTCGCTGTCCCCGGACGGCTGGCAGCAGGAGCGCTACCCCCGCTCGACCCCGCGGCCTGCCGCTGACCCTCCTGCGCGAGGGCGTGTCGGCGTACGCGAGGGCGACGAGGCGACACCCCGGTCCGCATCACCGTGAGCCTGCCCGACGGCGCCACGCTGCACGCCCAGGTATGGGTCGCGCGCGTCGGCCGCGTGCCGCTCCTGCTCCTCGACTCCCGTGTCGAGGAGAACGACGCCGCCGCCCGCGACGTCACCGACCGCCTGTACGGCGGCGGCAGCGACCACCGTCTCCTCCAGGAGATGCTGCTGGGCATCGGCGGCATCCGCGCCGTACGCGAGTACTCCCGCGTCACCGGCAGCGCCGCGCCCGAGGTGTTCCACACCAACGAGGGCCACGCCGGCTTCCTCGGCCTGGAGCGCATCCGCGAGTACGTCGACGGCCAGGGCCTGACCTTCGACGAGGCCCTTGAGGCCGCGCGCGCCGGCGACGGTGTTCACCACGCACACCCCGGTCCCGGCCGGCATCGACCGGTTCCCCCGCGAGCTGATCGAGAAGTACTTCGGCGAGCCGACAAGGGCGGCAGCGTCCCCGACCGACCGGATCCTCGCGCTCGGCGCCGAGACCTACGAGGACGGCGACCCCGACGTCTTCAACATGGCGCTCATGGGCATGCGGCTCGCGCAGCGGGTCAACGGCGTGTCCGAGCTCCACGGCGAGGTCAGCCGGGAGATGTTCGGCGGCCTGTGGCCGGGCTTCGACATCGACGACGTGCCGATCGGGTCGATCACCAACGGCGTCCACGCCGCCACCTGGGTGGCGCGCGAGATCATCGACCTGGCCGAGCCGTGAGCTGCCCAGATCGTCGAGAACGGCAAGGGCTGGGACGGCGTCGGCAAGGTCGCCGACGTCGGAGATCTGGGAGATCCGCCGCACCCTGCGCGAGCGCCTCGTCGTCGACACCCGGCGCGGCTGCGCGACTCCTGGCGCCAGCGCGGCGCCAGCGAGGCCGAGCTGACCTGGATCGACGACGTCCTCGACCCCGACGTGCTGACCATCGGGTTCGCCCGCCGCGTGCCGTCGTACAAGCGCCTCACCCTGATGCTCCGCGACGCCGAGCGGCTCAAGCGCGATCCTGCTCGACCCCGAGCGGCCGGTGCAGATCATCATCGCCGGCAAGGCGCACCCGGCGGACGAGGGCGGCAAGCGGCTGATCCAGGAGATCGTCCGGTTCGCCGACGACCCGGCCATCCGCCACCGCATCGTGTTCCTGCCCGACTACGACATGGCGCTGGGCCAGTCGCTGGTCCAGGGCTGCGACGTCTGGATGAACAACCCGCTGCGCCCGCTGGAGGCGTGCGGCACGTCCGGCATGAAGGCCGCCCTGAACGGCGGGCTCAACCTGTCCATCCTCGACGGATGGTGGGACGAATGGTTCGACGGCAACAACGGCTGGGCGATCCCGTCCGCCGACAAGGCCGCCGACCCCGACCGCCGCGACGACGTCGAGGCCAACGCCCTGTACGACCTGGTCGAGGACCACGTCTCGGCGCTGTTCTACGACCGCGCCGGCGACGGCCTGCCGCGCCGCTGGCTGGAGATGGTCAGGCACACGCTGGCCACGCTCGGCCCGAAGGTCCTCGCCACCCGCATGCTGCGCGACTACGTCCTCGGCCTGTACGCGCCGGCGGCCGTCTCCGAGCGGAGCCTGGCCGGCGACGACCACGCCGTCGCCAAGGAGCTCGCCGCCTGGAAGCTCCGCGTCGCCAAGCTGTGGCCGGAGGTCGCGGTCGAGCACGTCGAGTCCAGCGGCGTCGGCCAGAGCCCGCAGCTGGGCTCCCGGCTGTCCGTGCGCGCCACGGTGGTGCTCGGCGGTCTCGAACCCGCCGACGTCGCCGTCGAGGTCGTGTACGGCTGCGTCGGGGAGACCGACTCGCTCGTCGACCCGTCCTACGTCGAACTCACGCACGACGAGACGATCGACGGCGGGCGCCTGCGCTACGCCGGCGAGGTGCCCCTCGACCGGCCGGGCTCCTTCGGGTACAGCGTGCGCGTCGTGCCCCGGCACGAGTCGTTCGCCACGCGCGCCGAGATGGGCCTCGTGGCCCTGCCGCCCGCGCCGAGCGGCATGACCAACGGCGACCTGCGGTAACCGCTACGCCCTGAACGGCCCTGATCCCCGCGCGGGGATCGGGGCCGTTCGCGTTCTCAGCAGGGCCGGGCGGGTGGCAGGCGCCCGGCGGCGAAGGCGCCGGGGGAGACGCCCATCATCGAGCGGAAGTCCGCCGTCATGTGCGACTGGTCGTAGTAGCCCGCCTCGGCGGCCAGCCGAGCCCAGGCGCCGTGGTTCGCGTCGGAGTGCCGGGCGGGCCGCACGGGGTTTCGCAGCAGGGTGCGGGACGGGGTGCGCGGCGGCGATCACGCGGCGTACGCGGTCGATGCGGGCGAAGCGCTTCGGCGGGAGGCCGATCCCGTCCGTGAACAGGTCACGCAGGTGGCGTTCGCTGACCGCGAGGCGGCGGGCGATGGCGGGGAGGGGTTCCCGGCGGTGCGCGACGGCCTCGGCGGCGGTGTGGAGCAGGTCGCTGCGCCGCAGGTCGCCCGGTGTCCCGGCGTCCAGCCGCGCGGCGAGCGCCGCCTCGATCCGCCCGGCCACCCGCCGGGCGTCCGGCCCGAGCGGGACCAGGTCCCGTACGAGACGGTCGCCTTCGGCACCCCAGAGACGGCCGATCGGTACGGCCCGGTCGACGATCTCCGAGACCGGGACCCCCAGCAGCGGCCGGGCCCGTCCGGGCCGTACGCGGACCCGGACGCAGAACGGCACGTCCTTGCCCGCGTGGTAGGAGGCGCCGGTGCGCGGCCCGATGACCGTCAGGTCGCTCGTGCCGTCCGCGGTCGTGCGGAACACCAGCGTCGTCGCGGTGTCCGGCAGGTGGGTGAGCGCCCGGCCGGCGTCGACGACCACCTCGCCCGATCCGGCGACCCAGGAATCGAGCGTCATGGTCCTCACGGTAGGCGAGCGTCAGGCGAAGGCGCCACGGTGGTCACGGACCCAGGTGTCGAAGTCGCGGGGCGGCCGGCCGAGGATCCGCTCCACGTCGCCGGTCACCGTGGCGTTGTGCCCGTCGCGGACGTACGCGGAGCCGTCGACGGCCGCGTCCGCGAACGCCGGGTCCATCCCCGAGGCCAGCATCCGCTCACGCGCCGCGTCGAGGGGGACGTCGACGGTCGCGACCGTATGCCCGAGCAGGTGTCCCAGCCGCGCGGCCTGGTCGGGGACGCTCAGCGCCTCCGGGCCGGTGAGGGTGTGGATCTCGCCGGCGAGGTCGGATGAGGTCAGCGCGCGAACCGCGACCTCCGCGACGTCTCGCGGGTCGATGACGCCCTGGGCGCCGGTGCCCGTGAGGTTCGGGACCGGCTCGCCCGCACGGATCGGCCCGGCCCACCGCAAAACGTTCGAGGCGAAGGACGACGGCCGCAGCAGGGTCCACTCCAAGCCGCTCGCGCGCACCGCGCGCTCGCCCGGCAGGTGCCAGCCGCCGACCTGGCGCTCGCCGGTCCCGATCGCCGAGAGCTTCACGATCCGGCGGACGCTCCGCGCCGCGCCGAGCATCGCCAGGTCGTGCGCTTCCAGCGTGGGACCGGGCGCGCTGAGCAGGAACAACGCCGATACACCGTCGGCGGCCTTCTCCAGCGAGGCGGGGTCGCCGAAGTCGCCGCACGCGACGTCGACGCCGGCCGGGGCACGTGAGGGGTCGCGGGTCATGACGCGCGGGCGCTCGCCTCGCGCCGTGAGGATGCGGACGACTTCGCTGCCGACGGTGCCGGTGGCACCGGTGATGAGGATCATGCGACCACGGTGCCGTCCGGGCGCGGCGCCGCTATAGGAAGTTCCGGCACGGCCTTCGTTTCGGCGCGACCTTAAAGGTCGTTCAGAGCGTCATAGGCGGGCTGGAGGACGTCATTGAGGGTTCGGCGGCGAATCTTCACCTTGGGAGGGTCCAGGAGGCGGAGAAGCAGCCCTGAGGGCATCGCCGGCGCGGGTGGGCGCTCGCGGACGGCCGCCGGGGTCCAGAAGTCGTCCAGGCGATCGGCGATCGCGGGTTCGGCGACGTCCAGGGGGTCGGCGGCGACGGGCTCGCGGCGGCGCAGGCCCGTCATCAGGCGCTCCTCGGTGCGGCCGTGCCAGGCGAGGATCAGGAACGGGTCGTCGTCGAACGCCTCGGCCAGGAGGTACAGCACCGCGGCGCCGTGCTTGCACGGCTCGCCCCAGTCGGGGCAGCTGCACATGATGTGCAGGTCGCCCGCCGACTCGGGGAAGAGCGAGACGCCGAAGGCCGCGAAGACCTCCTCGATCTCCGGCGGCATCTCACCGGCCAGCAGCCGCGCGCGGAACACCGCCTGCGAGGCGAGCACCTCCTCGATGGCGTCCCAGACCACGTCGTCGATCACGTTGGTGCCGATCGCCACGTCGTACGGCTCGGGGTCGGACCCCTGGACGGTGGCCGTCACCTCATGCGCGCCGACCTTCAGGCCGGTCACCTGCCCCTTGCGGGCGTACGAGCGGCCACGCGCCAGGCGCCCCTCGTCGGCGAACGACTCCAGCAGGTCGACGAACCGGCGCGACCACCAGCTCTCGCCCAGCGAGCCGCGCTCGCCGCGCGCCTTGATGCCGCCCTCCACCGGGCGCGGCGGGTCGAAGGGCATCAGTCGCTCACCGCCTCGGGACCCAGGCGTACGACGTCGCGCAGCTCGGAGACGGACAGCTCGGTGAGCCAGCTCTCGCCGGTGCCGACGATGCGCTCGGCCAGGGCCTTCTTGCGTTCGATCATCTCGTCGACGCGCTCCTCCATCGTGCCCACGCAGATGAACTTGCGTACCTGGACGTTCTTGGTCTGCCCGATGCGGAACGCCCGGTCGGTCGCCTGGTCCTCGACGGCGGGGTTCCACCAGCGGTCGACGTGCACCACGTGGTTGGCGGCGGTGAGCGTGAGACCGGTGCCGGCGGCCTTCAGCGACAGCAGGAACACCGACGGCTCGGAGTCCTCCTGGAAGCGCTGGATCAGCTCGTCGCGGCGCTGCTTCGTGGTGCCGCCGTGCAGCCACAGCACCGGCCGCCCGAGCTTCGCCTCCAGGTGCGGGCGCACCATCGCGCCGAACTCGGCGTACTGCGTGAAGACGAGCGCCTTCTCACCCTGCTCGACCACCTCGGCGCAGATCTCCTCCAGCCGCTCCAGCTTCCCCGACCGGCCGGCCAGCCGCGAGCCGTCCTTGAGCAGGTGGGCGGGGTGGTTGCAGACCTGCTTGAGCTTGGCCATGGTGGCGAGCACGAGCCCGCGCCGCTCCATGCCGCCGCTGCCGGAGATCCGGTCGAGCATGTCCTCGACGGTCGCCTGGTACAGCGAGGCCTGCTCGGGCGTGAGGTTGCACCAGACCTTGATCTCCTGCTTCTCCGGCAGGTCGGTGATAATCGATTTGTCGGTCTTGAGGCGGCGCAGGATGAACGGCCCGGTGGCACGGGAGAGCGCCGCGGCGGCCTCCTCGTCACCGTGCGCCTCGATCGGCACCGCGAACCGCTCGCGGAACGCCTGCCTGGGCCCGAGCAGCCCCGGATTGGCGAACTCCATGATCGACCATAGCTCGGTCAGGTGGTTCTCCACGGGAGTGCCGGTGAGCGCGATCCGGCTCCGCGCCGGAATGCTCCGCACGGCCTGAGCCTGCCGGGTACCGCTGTTCTTCAACGCCTGCGCCTCGTCACAGACCACCCGATCCCAGTCGATCGCGGCCAGCGCCTCCCGGTCCCGCGCGGCGGTGCCGTAGGTGGTGAGCACGAGGTCGGCGTTCCGCACGGCCTCGGCGAGGTCGTCCCCTTTGTGCCGCGAGCCGCCGTGATGCACGTAGACCTTGATCTTCGGCGTGAACCGCGCCGCCTCCCGCTGCCAGTTCCCCACCAGCGACATCGGCCCGATCAGCAGGGTCGCTCCGCCCTTCTTGAGGTCCTTGACCAGCAATGCAAGGGTTTGCGCGGTTTTACCCAATCCCATGTCGTCCGCCAGGACCGCGCCCAAGCCCAGGCCGTCGAGGAAGGACAGCCAGGACAGGCCGCGTTCCTGGTACGGCCGCAGCGTGCCCTCGAAACCCTCCGGCGTCTCGATCGGCTCCAGTCGCCGGTCGGCCTCGCCGGACAGCAGGTCGCCGAGCGCTCCGTCGGCGTCGATCTCCAGGAGCGGGAGCGTGTCGTCGCCCGCGTGGATGGCGGCGCGTACCGCCTGGGCGGCGGTCATGCGGCCCTCGCGGCCCCTGCTCAGGAACTCCAGCGCCGCCGTGAGCTGGGCGTCGTCGAGCTCCACCCAGCGGCCGCGCAGGCGTACGAGCGGTGCCTTCAGGCGGGCCAGCTCGGAGAGTTCCTCCTCGGTGATGTCCTCGCCGTCGATGGCGAGGTCCCAGCGGAAGTCGACCATGTCGTCGAGGCCGAAGCCCGCCGACACCACGGCGCCCGCCTCGGCCTTCGTACGGGTCGTCAGCTTGGTGCCGAGGCGTGCGCGGCCGGCCCACTGCGGCAGCTGCACGCCGAACCCGGCGGCGGACAGCAGCGGCGCGGACTCGCGCAGGAAGCGGAAGGCGCCCTCGGCGTCCGTGCCGACGCTCGTCGGCGTCGGCACCCGCAGGGCCCACGCGGCCTCCGGGTACAGGCGGATGGCGCGGCCAAGCCCGGCCAGGAGGGTCTCCTCGGCGTCGGCGACCGAGGTGACCTCGCCGGTCCAGATCGCGGCGGCCGGGATGTAGAGGCTCGGGTCGTCGACGCCCTGGAGGGCGAACTGCACGGTCCATGACCCGCCCGGGTCGTCCTCGGGCGGCTCGGCGAGGCGGAAGCACACGCGCAGCGGGCCCGACGGGCGGCGGGCGGCGGCGGCCCAGGTGTCGAGCTCGGCGGCGAGCTCGTCCGGGTCGTCGCCGGGCTCGCGGGCGACCGCCGACGAGGGCCCGGTCAGGGCCGCGACCCAGCGCTCGGCGAGCGGCAGGTGGTCCGGCACCCGGCCCGTACGCTCGGGCAGCAGCGGGTGCGGGACGATGCCGCGCACCGCCGCGTCTACCAGGTCGGTCAGCGCGTCGAGCAGGACCTCCGAGGCCGAGGCGTCGGAGGCCGCGCGGCAGGCCGGCGGCATCGCGCGGGCCAGGTCGCGGAAGCGGTCGGCGTCGGCGCCGGTGATGACCGGACGCCAGCGCGCCGCGAGGTCGCCGTCCTCGCGCAGCAGCGCGGGCAGCGTACGGCCGCGCCCGGCGAGGTGCAGCGCCTCGTCGGCGACGAGGGAGAAGAAGCGCAGGTCAGAGCCCTGTACGACGTCGTCGGCGTCGTCGGGGGAGCGCAGCAGCGCCATCGCGGCGAACGGGTCGAGGATGAGGACGGGTACCCGCCAGACGTGCGGCTCCGGCGGCTGCGACCACGGCTCGCGCGCCAGCTCGGGCGAGGGGAACGGGCCGCTCGCCGTACCGGGCAGCAGCATCGACGCCTCGACGCGCACGGCCCCGGCCGTGCGTGCCTCATAAGAGGTGCCCTCGAATCCAGGTGCCGCGAAGGGGTGAGGCTTGGGAGTCGTGCGGCTCCGAGTGGTGGAGGGCAAGGAGGAATCCTCGGCCCACAGGCAGAGCGCACCACCGTGCCAGCTGGCGTGCGCGACGAGCATGATCGTCCCCCAACGTCGCTCCGGACCCGCCGCAAGCTACCAGGCGACACCGACGGTCGTGGGGCTAGGCTCTCGGCATTCCGTCGATCGAATCGGAGGACATGTGGGCGAGTTCGTACGCGTCGAGGTCGAGGGCGCCGTGGCCACGATCAGGCTGGACCGGCCGAAGATGAACGCCGTCAACGCCGCCTTGCGGGACGAGCTCGCCGAGGCGGCCCGCGCGGTCCACGACGACGCCGATGTGCGCGCCGTGATCATCTATGGCGGTGAGAGGGTCTTCGCGGCCGGTGCGGACATCAAGGAGATGGCCGACCTCACGTACGCGCAGATGACCGAGCATGGCCGGAAGCTCCAGGCCGCGCTGAACCTCGTCGCCGCGATCGGCAAGCCGGTCATCGCCGCGATCACCGGGTACGCCCTCGGCGGCGGCCTGGAGCTCGCGCTGTGCGCCGACTTCCGCGTCATGGGGGAGTCCGCCAAGGTGGGCCAGCCGGAGATCCAGCTCGGCGTCATCCCGGGCGCGGGCGGCACCCAGCGGCTGCCGCGGCTGGTCGGGCCGTCCAAGGCCAAGGACCTCATCTTCTCCGGCCGTCACGTGAAGGCGGACGAAGCGCTCGCCATCGGCCTCGCCGACCGTGTCGTCCCGGACGACCAGGTGTACGCCGCCGCGACCGAGATGGCGGCCAAGTACGCCGACGGTCCCGCAGTGGCGCTGCGCGCGGCGAAAGAGGCGATCGACGCGGGCCTGGAGGTCGACCTGGCCACCGGCCTGGAGATCGAGCGGCTGCACTTCGCCGGCGCCTTCGCCACCGAGGACCAGAAGACCGGAATGCGGAGCTTCGTGGAAGAAGGGCCGGGCAAGGCCAAATTCTCGGGCCGCTGACCGGAACCTGTGCCGTACATGAGACGTCACATGTCCTGAAATCCCGGCATGAGCCGGGGAGAAAAGGGGGCCGGTGTGGACCAGACACTGCCACCCGCGGCGCAGGCTCGGATCGGGCAGGCACGGCAGGCGGGCACCTGGACGTCCAGCCTGAGCGTCGACGAGTTCGCCGGGCTGCGCTCGATCGGGTTCGAGCCCGTCGGCCAGGTCATGGGAAGCACCGTCCACAATCTCGGCTGGTGGTACCGCGCGTCGATCGACTGCGGCTACCGCCGGAGCATGTTCGGCGGCTCCGGGGCGTACACCATCACGTCCGGCATGCAGGGCGCGTGGGGCGGCTACGGGGCCTACATCGACACGCTCTACCGTGCCCGCCACACGGCGATGAGCCGGATGGCGGCCGAGTGCGCGGCCCTCGGCGGTGACGGCGTGGTCGCGGTGCGGCTCACGATCGTCCCGTTCCAGGGCGCGGCGAACCACCTGGAGTTCCAGGCGGTCGGCACGGCCGTGCGCGCGGCCGGGAACACCCGTCCCGGCCGTGTCTTCCTGTCGCACCTGAGCGGGCAGGAGTTCACCAAGCTGATCGACTCCGGATGGGTGCCGGTCGACATGGTGATGGGCGCGTCCATCGGGGTCCGCCACGACGACTGGCGCACCAACTGGTCGACCGGGACGTTCGCGCCGGCGCAGGAGGTGCAGGGCTGGACCGAGCTCGTGTCGGTCACCCGGCACGAGGCACGCGGCCACTTCCTCACCGACACGGCACGTACGGGCGCCGACGGCGTCGTCGTCTCCGGCATCGACATGCGGGTGCACGGGCGTGAGTGCTCCTACAACGACGAACAGCACGACCACGTCGTCGAGACGACCATGATCGGCACCGCGATCGCCGAGTTCCGCAGGTCACACCATCCGTCCCGCTCGTTGACGATCATGAGGTTGTAGAAACATGAACGATCCCGTTTCTCAGGGAGTCCCCGCCGACGCGATGGCACGCCTCGCGGAGCTTCGGCCGGGCTCACCCGGGTCCCTGTTCACCAGCGACCTGTCCGTCAACGAGTTCCTGCTCGTACGCGAGGCCGGCTTCCGGCCGCTCGGGCTCGTGCTCGGCAGCTCGATCTACCACGTCGGCATCCAGGTCGGCCGGTGGAGCAAGAACATGGAGCTCGACCAGCTCTCCGGCGCGATGTACCACGCGCGTGAGCTGGCCATGACCCGCATGGAGGCCGAGGCCGACCAGCTCGGCGCCGACGGCATCGTGGGCGTACGCCTGCGCGTGGAGTTCCGCGAGTTCGGCAGCGACATCGCCGAGTTCATCGCCATCGGCACCGCGGTCAAGGCCGACGACACGTCGCAGAACTGGCGCAACAACAAGAACCAGCCCTTCACCTCCGACCTGAACGGCCAGGACTTCTGGACCCTCATCCAGGCCGGCTACGCGCCGCTCGGCATGACCATGGGCACCTGCGTCTACCACGTCGCCCACCGCCGGATCGGGTCCGTGCTCGGCAACATGGGGCAGAACGTCGAGATCCCGGAGTTCACCCAGGCGCTGTACGACGCGCGTGAGCTGGCCATGGCCCGCATGCAGGCCGAGGGGCAGGCGCTGCACGCCGAGGGCATCGTCGGCGTCTTCCTGAACCAGCTCCACCACCAGTGGGGCGGCCACACGATGGAGTTCTTCGCCATCGGCACCGCCGTACGCCCGCTGCGGTCCGACCATGTCATCGCCAAGCCGCAGATGGTGCTCGGGCTCGACCGCTGATTCACTGACCGTATGGACTTCGACATGGTGGCCGCGGCGCTGCGCGCGGACGCGGCGGACGTCGCGACCTACGCGCGTGTGCTCACCGGCACGCTCGCCGAGGCGCTGCCGCCCGGCAGCGTGACGGTCGAGCACGAGCGCAGCCTCAGTGACAAGCTCCGTGGCCGTGACGGCCACCCGAGCCGCATCGTCGTACGCCTCGGGGAGCGCACTCTGTTCCTCGCCGGGAGCGGCCGTCCGGTCGCCGAGATCCACCACGAGGTACGCGGCGTGGTGCTCTCGCGCGACCAGGTGACCCTCGACGTCTGGGTGCAGACCCTGGCGAGGGAGCTCGTGGTCCAGGCCGACGCCAACGCACGCGCCGCCGCGGCGCTGCGCAACCTCGTCACGGGAGGGTCATGAAGGTCTTCGTCTCGGTCGACATGGAGGGCGTCTCCGGTCTCACCGACCCGGAGGAGATGAAGGCGGGCGGGCGCGGGTACGAACGCGGCTGTGAGCTGATGACCGCCGACGCCAACGCGGCCGTCGCCGGAGCCTTCGACGGCGGCGCCACCGAGGTCATCGTCACCGACGCGCACGGCAGCACCAAGAACATCCGCGCCGACCTCATCGACGAACGCTGCACCCTGATCCGCGGCCCGTACCGCCCGCTGCGGATGGGCCAGGGCCTCACCACCGGCCACGACGCGGCGATGTTCGTGGGCTACCACGCGCGCGCCGGCGTGCCGCACGGCGTGCTGAACCACACGTGGATGGGTTATGAGATCCAGAACCTCTACCTCAACGGAGAGGTCTGCGGTGAGATCGGCCTGATCGCCGGCCTGGCCGGCTCGATGGGAGTCCCGGTGGCCCTGGTCGCCGGCGACGCCGCCGCCTGCGCGGAGGCACGCGACCTGCTCGGCGACGTGGAGACCGTCGAGGTGAAGAAGGGCATCGACCGCTACTCCGCCGAGCTGCTGCCACCGGCCCGTGCGCAGGCGATGATCCGCGAGGCGGCCGCCCGCGCGATGGCGAGCCCCCAGCGCTTCCGCCCCCGCGAGGTGCCCGCGCCGTACACCCTCGGCATCGACTGGGCGTCCACGACGATGGCCGAGTCGTGCGCGATGATCCCCGGCGTCAAGCGTCTCGACACCCGCTCGGTGGAGTTCACCAGCGACGACTACGCCGAGATCATGGGCGTCCTGGGCATCCTGGCCACCATCGGCGGCGGCGCGGGCTGCACGGGCGCGCAGTACGGCTAGGACAGGCCCTAGAGTGCGGGGGCATGTGGGGACTCGCGCTCGTACCTGCCCTTGACCGTGCCGATCTGCTGGCCGCGCCGGTCACCGAGGCGATCCGTGCCTGGAAGGGCGACGAACCCTTCCAGGTGGCCGAGATCGACCCGGAGCTGGCCGACACGGCGGCGTTCTGCGAGCGGTACGCCGTGCCGCTGGAGGCCTCCGCCAACTGCGTGATCGTCGCCGCCAAGCGCGGCGGCGAGGTGCGCCACGCGGCCTGCGTGGTCCTCGCGACGACCCGTGCCGACGTCAACGGCGTCGTACGCAAGCGGCTCGACGCGCGCAAGGCGTCGTTCGCCCCGCAGGAGACGGCTGTCGCCGAGTCGTCGATGGAGTACGGCGGGATCACCCCGTTCGGGCTCCCGGCGGGGTGGCCGGTCCTCGTCGACGCGGCGGTCACCGCGCGGCCGTACGTCGTGGTCGGCAGCGGCGTCCGGCGCTCCAAGCTGGTCGTTCCCGGCCCGGCCCTCGCGGCGATCGCGCAGAGCGACGTCATCGAGGGCCTCGCCCGCTGACGGCTCAGGCCAGCGCGGCGGCGATCAGGCCGATGGGCGGCGAGCCGAGCTCCAGCAGGGCCCGGTGGAAGCGCTGGTGGGAGTAGCTCGTCGCCCCACTGCTCGCGTGCGCGTTCGCGTAGCCGCAGGATCTCCAGTTTGCCGTGGGTGTACCGGCCGTACGTCGGGTCGAACAGCGCGCGCCCGGCCTCGGCCCTGGCGGCGGCGCCGGTCAGGTGTGTGTCGGCCTCGAAGCGGCGGGCGCCGTCCTCGACCGTCATCGTCCCGGTGTGCACGCCGATCGCGCACGCCAGTCTGGTCACGCGTACGAGCGCCTCCAGCCACACGCCGATCTCGAAGCGCGGGTCGTCGGCGAGGAAGCCCTCCTCGACGCACAGCTCCTCGACGTAGTGCGCCCAGCCTTCCGCGAACGCCTCGGACTGCAGGATCCGGCGTACGTCGGACGGCGCGTGCCGCAGGGCGCGCCCGTGCGAGAAGTGCCCCGGGGCGACCTCGTGGACGGTGATGCCGGGCAGCGTCGTGGCGCTGAACACCTGGAGCCAGGACTCGATGTCCTCGGCCGGCCAGGTGGGCTCCGGCGGGACGATGTGGTAGCAGGACGGGGCTTCGGTCTCGCCGGGCGCGGCCCAGCTCATCATCGCCATCGCCCAGCGGCGTGACTCCGGCGCGAGGCCGACCTGGCACTCGCCGTCGTGGTACGGCACGAGGTCGCGTTCGCGGGTGAACTCCAGCGCCTTCTCGGTCCAGTGGCGTGCCGCGTCGATGACGCCGTCGATGTCGGGGTGGTCCAGCACCAGCTCGCGGCACAGGTCCAGCGGCGGGTCGCTTCGGCCCGTACGCGCGCAGGCCGCGGTGAGGCGGTCCATGAGGCGGTCGCGTTCGCGGTCGGCCTCGGCGGCGAGCGCGGCGACGTCGACGTGGAGGGCCTCGGCGTCGCCCATGAGCCGGGTCAGCGCCCGCTCGCCCAGCGCGGCCTCCGGCGGGCCGTTGTCGGCGAGGTGCTCCATGTGCGCGACGAGACGGGCGTGCGCGGCGTGCGCGCGCTCGCCGGTGTCGGCGGAGTCGGCGGGGATCCCCGCGGCGAGGCCGCGTACCCCGCCGAGCAGCGCCTTGGCGACGGGGGAGGGGACGAGGTCGAGGGTGGCGATGGCCGTGTCGATCGCCGCGGGCCAGCCCGCTAGGTGGCGCAGCCGTGCCTGCGCGCGCTCCTCGGCGGGGGCGTACTCGCGGTCGTAGCAGGCCAGGTCCAGAGCGTTCAGGTGGTCGAGGGGGCTGCGGCGGTGCAGCTCCAGCTCTCCGTACGTGACGCGGAGGCGTTCCTCGACGGCCCGCAGGTGCGCCTCGTCGTGCGGGTCGGACAGCGGGTCGCCGACGCCGAGACGCGCCAGCGCGGCCTTGACCCCCGTGACGGAGTAGTCCGGGACCTGCCCGTCGTACTCGTGGCGGCCCGCGAGCTCACGGACCTCGGGCATGATCAGGTCACACGCCGCGCGCAGCCGCGGTGGCAGGTCCTCCATGGCGCCCGACACTACCGGGGATCGCGACCGTCTTGATCGGCCGGAAGCGGTAATCCGGCAAATGATCGGAACCATAGATCGTGGATCAGCGTCCTATCGGTCATGTACGCGAAGGGGGTTCAGTCACTGGGCTCCTACGACCTGCTCGAACAGGTCGGAGAAGGGGCCACGTCGGTGGTGTACCGCGCCACCGACGGGTACGGCCGTGTCGTAGCGATCAAGGAACCGCGCCGCGAGCTGGCGCAGGATCCGACGATCCGCCGGCGCCTCCAGCGTGAGGCGCGCACGATGGCGAAGGTCCGCAGCGGCCATGTCGCCGAGGCGTACGACGCGTGCCTCACCGGTGAGCGGCCCTACATCGTGACGGAGTACGTCCCCGGCGTACCGCTGAAGAACCTCGTCGGCACGTACGGCCCGATGAGCGGCAACTCGCTCGTCGCCTTCGCGGCGCGGCTCGCGCTTGGCGTGGCCGCGATCCACGGCGCCGGCGTGCTGCACCGCGACCTCAAGCCGGGCAACGTGATGGTGCTGATGGGTTCCCCCAAGATCATCGACTTCGGCATCGCACAGGAGGCCGGAGACGCGCAGGTCACCCAGCGGGGCATGCTCACGGGCACGCCCGGGTATGTCGCCCCGGAGCTGATCGACGGCGGTCTGTCGACCCAGGCGGCCGACGTGTTCTCGTGGGCGGCCACGGTGGCGTTCGCCGCGACGGGCCGTCCGCCGTTCGGCGCCGGCTCGCTGCACGGTGTCTGTTTCCGAGTGTTGCGGGGCGCCGCGGATCTCGACGGAGTCGGGGAGCCGATCCTGTCCGCTCTGAAGCACGCCATGCGGCGTGACCCGGCCGAACGCCCGTCGGCGGCGTGGATCGCCGACCGTCTCTCCGCGCACGACTCGTCGGCGGTGCGATGAGCTTGTCGCGATTGCGACCATCTCGACGTGACTTGCCCGGGTATCGTGACGGAACTATGGAGGGGGTAGAGACGTCCGAGGAACACATCGGCCGGTACCGCCTGCTCGAGAAGATCGGGGAAGGCGGCATGGGTGTCGTGCACCTTGCCACCGATCCCCAGGGTCGCCGGGTCGCCGTCAAGGTGCTCCGGCCCGGAGTGGCATCCGACCAGACCGCGCTGCGGAGACTGGCACGTGAGGTCGACTCGATGCGGCGGGTGCACAACCCGCACGTCGCGGAGATCCTCGACGCGGATGTCACGGCCGAGCCGCCCTATGTCGTCACCCAGTTCGTTCCGGGGCGCACTCTCGAGCAGACGATCCGCGACCGTGGACCCATACGTGGCCAGGCACTGCACCGGATGGCCGCGGGGCTCGCGAGTGCCCTCGCCGCCATTCACAGCGCCGGGATCATCCACCGCGACCTGAAGCCGGGGAACGTCATGTTCCTCGACAGCGGCGAGCCGGTGGTGATCGACTTCGGCATCGCGCAGGGCGTCGACGCGACGCGGCTGACCGCGACGGGCCTGGTCATCGGCACGCCCGGCTACCTCGCGCCCGAGATCATCGAGGGTGAGGACGCCGGCGCTCCCGCCGACGTGCACTCCTGGGCGAGCACGGTGGCGTTCGCGGCCACCGGACGCGCGCCCTTCGGCTCCGGCACGTTCGAGTCGATCTTCTACAAGATCATGGAGGGGCGCCCCGACCTCGACGGCGTCCCGGACTCCCTGCTGCCGCTGGTGCGCGCCGCCATGGCGCGCAACCCCGCCGAGCGCCCGACGGCCCACGCCCTCGCGGGCCTCGCGTCGCGCATCGACGACGTCGACCAGACCCGCTTCGACGCGCCGGCCACGCCCGCCGCGCCGAAGACCCGGCCGCTGTCCGCCGTCGCCGCGCCGCCGCTGGCGAGCCCGCGCGACTTCCGCGGTCAGCTTCCGCCCGCGGCACCGCCGCCACCCTCGCCGTACGCCCCGGGGCCCTCGCCGTACGGGCCGCAGACCCAGCCGCCGCAGCAGCGCCCGGAGAAGCCGCCCAAGCCGGACGGACCCAAGCCGTACGGCCTGTACCGGCTGCTCAGCTTCATGCTGCTCGCCGGCGCGGTCGGGCTCGACATGATGCTGCCGTCGATCGCACTGGTCCTCGTGCTGCTCTCGCTGCTCGCCCTGCGGACCGCCGACCGGGTCCACCGCGACCTCACCGCCAAGCGCACCCGTCGCGGGCCACGGCCCTCCGACGTCGCCGGGGTGATCGTGAAGTCGCCGTTCTCGGCCGTACGCTCCGGCCTGACCATGCTGCTGTTCAGCCCGCTGGGCATCCTCGCGGCCCTCGTCGTGCTGGTCATCGCGCTGGCGTCCAAGAACGGCGTGACGATCACGCGTGCGGTGGCGTTCGCCATCGCGGCGTTCATCATCGTGCAGTGCCTCGGCCCGGGCAGCGAACCCGTACGCCGCCAGCTCGCCCGCATGTGGGGCAGCATGGCGCCGCAGCGGGACCGCGCCCTGATCGTCGTGTGCGTCGTCGGGTTCCTGGTGTTCGTCCTGGTGTCGTTCTCGCTGAGCCAGACGCCCGACCTGCGGCCGTTCGACTTCCACAGCGTGAACAAACACCTGATCCAGCTACGACACTTCATCCGGGGCCTGGCGAACTGACCGGAGCCGGACCCGACCTGAAAGAGACCGATGACCTCAGTGGAGGACCGCGTCGGCCCGTACCGCCTGCTCGCCAAACTCGGCGAAGGCGGCATGGGGGTCGTCCACCGCGCGGTCGACGGCTCCGGCCACGAGGTCGCGGTCAAACTCGTACGCCCGGAGTTCGCCAAGGACACGGCGTTCCGCCGGCGGCTGGCCCGCGAGGTCGACACGATGCGGCGCGTCGAGAGCCCGCACGTCGCGGAGATCCTGGACGCCGACGTGGCCGCCGAACGGCCCTACATCGTCACCCGGTTCATCGACGGCCTGGCCCTTGACGACGCCGTACGCGCCCACGGCCCGCTGTCGGGCGGCCCCCTGGGACGCGTCGCGGCCGGCCTCGCCGACGCCCTGGCCGCGATCCACGAAGCGGGCGTGGTCCACCGCGACCTGAAACCGAACAACGTCATGCTCGTCGGCGGCGCGCCCGTCGTCATCGACTTCGGCATAGCCCACGCGGTGGACGCCACCCGCCTGACCCAGACCGGCATGATCGTCGGCACCCCGGGCTACATGGGCCCAGAGATCATCTCCGGCGACCACCCCGGCCCTCCACTGGACGTGTACGGCTGGGCCGCCACCGTGACCTTCGCCGCGACCGGCCGCTCACCGTTCGGCACCGGCTCGCTGGAGGCGGTGATGGCCCGGATCATCAGCGGCACCCCGGCACTGGAAGGCGTCCCGACCCGCCTCCAGCCCCTCCTACGCGAGGCACTGGACCGAGACCCCACCCGCCGCCCCACCGCCGCGAACCTGTCCACCCGAGTCCGCGAAGCCGACCTCGGCGCCCCACCCCGACCCACGATCATCATCCGCGACACCCCAGGCACCCGCCCCGAACACCCACCCACCGCGCTGGGCGGCGCGGCTGTGCCGGGTGGTGCGGCCGGGTCCCCGTTGGGCGGCGCGGCTGTGCCGGGCGGTGCGGCCGGGTCCCCGTTGGGCGGCGCGGCTGTGCCGGGCGGTGCGGCCGGGGCCTCGCTGGGCGGCGCGGTCATGCCGGGTGGCCCAGCGGGAGCCGCGCTGAGTGGGTCGGCTGTGCCGGGTGGCCCGGCCGGGAACGCGCCGGGTGGCGCGGTCGCGCCGGACGGCTACGCCGGGCCTGTCCCGGGCGCCGCCATCCCCGCGGGCTCAGCGCCGACCGGCCTGGACGGCGCTGCTCCGGGCGTGGCCGAAGGGTCCCCACCGGGTGGCGTGGTCGCGTCAGGCGATCCGGCCATGCCCGTTTCCGGCGGCGGCTTCGCCGCCGCCGGGTCCCTGTCTGGAAGCGCGGTCACGTCGGGTGGCACCGTCGGTGCCGCCACCCCCGCGGGCTCTCCACCGGGTGGCGCGGTCGCGTCCGCCATGGACGCCTCCTCGATGCCCTCACCGGGCGCCGCCGTAGCGGCCCCACCGGGCGCCCCGGCGGCGTCCCCGCCGCGCGCCACGGCCCCGCCGCGCGCCACGGCCCCGCCGGGTGGCGCCGTCCTGCCGGGTGACGCGGGTGCGTCGGGTGGGGTGGCCATGTCCGTTTCCGGGGGTTCTGTGGTGTCCTCGCCGGGTGCTGCGCTTCCCGTCGCGGCCCTCGCCCCATCCTCCGTACCCACGGCTGATGCGGCGGGGCGTGACGCGGCCGAGGACGCTTCGGCGCCTCGGCGGGTGTCGCTCAAGGTCTACCGGCTGCTCGCCTACCTCGCGATCATCATCACCGTCCTCGCCTGCGCCCTCCTGCCGCTCGTCGGAGTCGCGTTGGCGATCGGTGCCGCCTGGTACCTGCGGGCCGGTGACTCGGCCGTGCGGTCGCGGCGGTTCACCGTTCGCGGGACCGGGGATCTCGTCGTCGCGCCGGCCAGGGCGCCCGGCAGTCTCGCCGTCTCGATGGTCATGCTGGTGCCCGCGTTGGTCTACGCGGGGATCGTCACCGGCCTGGCCGGGTCGGCGCTGCTCGCCGGGAACGTGCTCGGACGCGACATCGCGCCGGAGACGATCACTTCGCTGGTCGTGTTCGTCTTCGGGTACATGCTCCTGGCCGGGCCCGGGTTGAAGGCGCCGCGCCGGCAGCTCGTACGGCTTCTCTCCGCGGCGGCGCCGGACCGGCGTTCGACGACGCTCGTCGGGGCCGCGATCGTCTTCGGGCTGGTCCTGGTGGCGCACGAGGCGTGGATCTCGGATCCGCGCTGGTGGCCGATTGGCCCGCCGTACGATCTGCTGTCCCGTTTGACCGACCGGGTGTCGAGCCTCGTCGGGCGTTCCTGATCCGGGCGCGCCCGGTTCGCCGTACGCGGGATGGGGTCGCGCGCCGGTAGGGTTCCGGTGCCATGACGCCGGACGAGACACCTGCCTGCGACCGCGCCATGGACCCCGTGATCGAGGGCTGGTCGCGCCTTTTCTCGTACCTGCTCATCGCCGTTCTGGCGGCGTTCGCGGTCATTCTGCCGTTCGCGGGTCTCGTCCTCGCCATCGCCGCCGCCTCCTACCTCCGGGCCGGCGACGTCCACGCCCGTCGCCACGGCAGGAGCCTGCTCCGCCTGCTGGCCGGGCCGCTGACCTCGCCGTTCGACCTCGTACGCGGCGCCGCGGGCACGGTCGTCAGCCTGCCGTACGCCGCGGTTCCCGCGCTCCTCGTGCCGCTCGCCGCGATGTCGACGACCGCGGTGCGCGTCCAGATCACCCCGCTCGTGGGCGCGGCGTGGGGTGCGGGGGCGGCGGCGTACGCCATCCTCGCGGCGCCGGGTGTGCGCGCGCCGCGCCGCCAGTTGTTCCGGGTCTTCACCGGGTTCGCGCAGGGACCCCGTGTGATCGCGACGATCAGCGTGCTGCTGTGCGCGCTGACCCTTGTGTCGGTCGCGTGCGCGATCGTCCTGCATCCGGAGTTCGCCCCGATGTACGAGCTGAAGAACTCGATCGCCCAGCAACTGGCGAACTTCCAGCATTCGGTACGGCGGCGCGTGTCATGAACCGGGGCGAATAGCCCCAAGCTTTAGGCTCATCCGGCACGCCGTCTACCGCGGAAGCCCGATGACATCCCTGCGCGACCACGCCGGCCCGTACCGGCTCCTGGAGGAGATCGGTGTCGGCGGTATGGGTGAGGTCCACCTCGCCCTGGACGCCGGCGGCCGTACGGTCGCGGTCAAGGTCCTGCACCCCGTGATCGCCCGCGACGAGGTGGCCCGGCGGCGCCTCGAACGCGAGGTCGCGACGATGCGGCGCGTCCACAGCCCGTACGTCGCGCAGATCCTCGACGCCGACTTCGCCGCCCGCAGGCCGTACATCGTCACCCGTTACGTGCAGGGGCGGTCGCTCGACGAGAGGGTACGCGCCGGGGGACCGCTGCGGGGCGGCGCGCTGCTGAGGGTGGCGAGGGGCCTGGCGCGGGCGATGTACGCGATCCACGAGGCGGGCGTCGTCCACCGCGACTTCAAGCCCGCCAACGTGATCCTGGTCGAGCAGGCCCCGGTCGTGATCGACTTCGGCCTGGCCCACGTCCTCGACGCGACCCGCCTGACCCGCACCGGCACCGCCATCGGCACGCCCGGCTACCTGGCGCCGGAGATCCTGGACGACGGCCCGTCCGGCCCCGCCGCCGACGTCTTCTCATGGGGCGCGACCGTGGCCTTCGCCGCCGGCGGCCGCTCACCGTACGGCGCCGGCCCGGCCCAGGCGGTGTTCTCCCGCGTACTGCGCGGCCGGCACGAGCTGGGCGGCGTCCCAGGCGACCTGCGCCCCGTGGTGGAGGCGGCCCTGTCCGTCGATCCCGACGACCGCCCCGGCACCGGCGAGATCCTGGAGGAACTCGCTGAGATCCGCACCCGCCTGAGACGCGCCGCCGAGTCCCGCCGTCCGGGCGCACACCCCCACACGGGCACACGCCCCCCTCAACCCGCTGATCCGTACGACGACACGCCCCCACGTCAGCCCGGCGAGTCACGCACGACGAACTCACCGGACGCGCGGCACCTCCAGTCCGATGAGGCCGCCTCCTACGAGACGGACGCAGGGACGCCGCCGCCCCACGCGGGCGGGCGCGCACCTGCGCCCGGCGGGGCGTGGAGCGACGACGAGGCCCTCACCGCGCCCGACGACGAGCTTCTCCGAGACGCCGAAGCGGCGTCCGCCGTACCGCGTCCCACCGTCGCCGGCGTCCTGCGCGCGATCCTGTTCCTGGCCCTTCCCGTCGGCTGCTACACCCTGCCCGTCATCGCGGTCGCGGTCACGCTGACCGCCTGCGCCGCCGCGTACACCTGGGACGCCCTGGCCGGTGCCTACCACCGGATGGCCGCCGTACGCCGTGGCCGGCTGGCGCGTGCCGGGGCCGGGCTCGCGGCGCTGGTCACGGTGCCGGCGCAGACGGTGCTCCGGCTCGTCGTCCTGCTGCTCGCCCTCGTCCTCGGCTATTCGGGTGTGCTCGGCGCGACCTACTGGTTCGTCGCCCCGCACGGCCGTGCCCTGGCGCTGCCGCTCGGCGTGCTGGCGGTCGTGGCGGGGATGGTGCGCGCCTGGTACTCCTCCGAGGCGCGGGCCGCCCGCCTGTGCCTGTCCGTCGTCGCCGCGGGCTTACTGGCCGGGGCGATCGCCGGGATCCCGTACCCGGCGTGGTGGCCGCTGGTGCTCTCCTAGCCCAGGGCGGCCATACGGTGACGTACCACCTACCATCAGGGCGTCCGCCGGGTTTTGCACCATCCCTACCGGCGGGTAACATCAGGGCGTACGCCTGCCGCCGCCCCCGGGGCCGAAAGGGTTTCGAGTGTTTGGCAGGCTTACGGTGCGAACGCATCAGCCCCGCGCCGGCCCGATCGGGCGGCGCCTGTCGTGCCGGAGGCGCGCGTAAATGAAGTGTGCAGGGAAGGCGGACACGAAATGAACATCGTCGTCTGCGTGAAGCAGGTCCCCGACACGGCGACCGAGCGCAAGCTGAAGTCCGACGACAACACCCTCGACCGCGAGTCCGTCGACGGCGTCATCAACGAGCTCGACGAGTACGCCGTCGAGGAGGCGCTGACGATCAAGGAGGCCCACGGCGGTGAGGTGACCGTTCTCACCATGGGCCCGGAGAAGGCGGCCGACTCCATCCGCAAGTCCCTCGCGATGGGCGCCGACAAGGCCGTCCACGTACTGGACGACGCGCTGCATGGTTCGGACGGTCTCTCCACCTCCTACGCCCTCGCGCAGGTGCTGAAGAAGATCGGGTTCGACCTGGTCATCCTCGGCTCGGAGTCGACCGACGCCCGCATGGGCGTGCTGCCCTCGATGCTGTCCGAGCGCCTCGGCGTCCCCCAGGTCACGCTGGCGAACAAGGTCGAGATCGACGGCACCTCGCTGAAGGCCCAGCGCCTGACCGACTACGGCTACGACAAGGTCGAGGCGACTCTTCCCGCCGTCGTGAGCGTCGTCGAGAAGATCAACGAGCCGCGCTACCCCTCCTTCAAGGGGATCATGGCGGCGAAGAAGAAGCCGGTCGAGAAGCTCGGCATCGCCGACGCCGAGATCGACGGCGCGAAGGTCGGCCTGGCCGGTGCCTCCACCGAGGTCGTCGACTTCGCCGAGGCTCCTCCGCGCGAGCAGGGACAGATCGTCAAGGACGAGGGTGACGGCGGCGCGAAGACCGCCGAGTTCCTCGCGTCGAAGAAATTCATCTGAGAGGCGGGGGAATGGCTGAGATTCTCGTCCTCGTCGACCACGTCGACGGAGAGGTAAAGAAGGTCACCTTCGAGCTGCTGACGCTGGCGCGCCGCCATGGCGACGCCGCGGCGGTCTGGATCGGGCCGGGCTACGAAGGTGCCAAGGACAAGCTGGCCGAGTACGGCGCGTCGACCGTCTACATCGGTGCCGACGAGGACCTGACCGCGTACGTCGTGGCGCCGAGGGTGGAGCTGCTCGCGCAGCTCGTCGCCGACAAGTCGCCCGCCGCGGTGTTCGTGGCCGCGACCGGTGAGGGCAAGGAGATCGCGGGCCGCCTGGCGGTCAAGACCGACTCCGGTGTGCTCACCGACGTGGTCGACGTCGCGGAGGGCTTCGTCGGCGAGCACTCGATCTTCGGTGGCGCGATCGTGTCGCACGCCAAGGTGTCGAAGGGCACGCCGATCTTCGCCGTACGGCCCAACTCGACGGCCCCCGAGGCGTCTCCGTCCACCCCGGCGGAGGAGCAGGTGTCGGTGACGCTGTCCGACGCCGCCAAGGGCACCAAGATCGTCGAGAAGGTCGTCCAGGAGAAGGGCGAGCGCCCCGAGCTCACCGAGGCCGCGATCGTGGTCTCCGGTGGCCGTGGCGTGGGCGGTGCCGACAACTTCAAGATCATTGAAGGGCTCGCCGACTCGCTCGGCGCGGCGGTCGGCGCCTCGCGTGCCGCCACCGACGCCGGCTGGTACCCCCACACCTTCCAGGTCGGCCAGACCGGCAAGACGGTGTCGCCGCAGCTCTACATCGCGGTCGGCATCTCCGGCGCCATCCAGCACCGGGCCGGCATGCAGACCTCGAAGACGATCATCGCGATCAACAAGGACCCCGAGGCGCCCATCTTCGAGCTGGTCGACTACGGCGTCGTGGGCGACCTGTTCCAGGTCGCGCCGCAGCTCACCGAAGAGATCACCAAGCGCAAGTGAGCGCACGAGGAAGCGCCCCGCGGCACCGGCCGCGGGGCGCTTTCCCGTCTCAGTGACAGCCCTCGAACAGGCGGTGGTAGTACGCCTGGTCCTGGGCGGGGCCCGGCTTGGCCTTCTGCACGAAGAGCTGCACCTCTCCGAGCGCGTACGGGTCGGCGTTGGTGACCCACCAGCTGTCCGGGATCTTTCCGGGGCCGACGTTGGAGAAGTAGTTCGGCTTGGACATGTAGTTGAACAGCGCCGCGGACATCTTGTGGCGCTTCAGCAGTGCGAGGACCGTGCGGACGGTCTTACCGCGGACGTCCACGCAGTGCAGTTCCTCGCCCGGCGCGAACGAGCTGTTCGTGCTGTTGTAAGGCTCGCCGGGCCGCGCCGCCCGCCCGAACGTGATCCCGGCGTGGCCCTTGAAGTCGGCCGGGATCCGCACCCCGACCGGGCACGCGCCTCCGCCGGAGTAGCACTCCCCCTTCGCGCTGATGATCTTCAACCCGGTGACGCCGTCCATGTAGACCACCGTGCCGACGACGGACGGCGAGGCCGGGACCAGGCGCAGGTCGATGTCGAGCCCGCGCGCGGCGAACTCCTTCTTGTAGCGCGCGGGGTCGGCGAGCGGGTCCCGCACCTTGACGACCAGGTACTTCCCCTGCGTCGAGAAGGTGAGCGCGGCGTTCGACATGACCACCGGCCCGTTGGAGCGCGTCGCGTGGCCGCCCGTGCCGCCCACCGTCACCACTGTCACGACCGCCGCCGTCGCGGCGACGGCGGCCAGCGGCAGGCCGAGCCGCAGCGTACGGCGCGGGCGCGGCGCCTTCTCGGTGACCTCGGTGACCTCGGTGGCCATGATCTGCTCGGCGAGGTCGGCCCTGGCCTGCGGGCCGACCAGGCGCGCGGCCTCGTCGTCCGTGACGTACGCGAGCCGCCGGATGTCGTCGATGGCGTTCATGCGTGTTCTCCGTTCACGTGCGAGGAGGCGCGGGCCGTCGCGCGTACCTGGACCGCTTCCGCCGCCTCCAGGGCGCGGGCGAACCTCCGCCGCGCCCGGTGCAGCCTTATCCGTACGGCGTTGCGCGAGCAGCCGAGCGCGATCGCGATCTGCCCGGCGTCCAGGCCCTCCCAGCCGACGAGGGACAGCAGCTCCCGGTCGTCGTCGGACAGGTGCCGGAACGCCGCGCCGACGCCGTCGAGGCCAGTGGTCGCCAGAGTGGTGGTGGCCGGCGCGGTGGCGGCTTCGCTCAGCTCGGCGCGCAGCCGGTCGCCGAGGGCCGTACGCCGCCGCTCGCCGCGGTGGTGGTTGGCCAGCACCCGGCGGGCGACGCCGTACAGCCACGGGCGTGCCCGTTCGCCGGCCGGTACGTCGTCGAGCCGCCGCCAGGCGACCAGGAACGTCTCGGCGAGCACGTCGGCGGCGTCGTGGCCGTTCTCGGTGCGGCGCATGACGTACCCGAGAACCGGGTCGTGGCAGGCGGAGTAGATCTCCTCGAATCTCCGCCGTCTCTCATCGGGAGGACGCAAGCTCTCTCCTACGGTCGCAGGGACGGTACATCCCGTACGTGTCCGCACCCAGGAGAGCATTTCGCCCCCGGCGGCATGCCGGGGGCGAATGGGGGGTCAGGCCGCCAGAACGGCCTCGCGGTCGGCGCGCCCGGCCTCGCGTTCGCGGGCCACGGCGACGAGCCGACGCACCGGGACGTACCGGGACCCGGCCGCGATGACCACGCCGAGGACGGCGGCGACGCCCAGCCCGACGCGCAGTGACGACACGTCGGAGACGAAGCCGATCACGACCGGCCCGAGCACCAGGCCGCCGTACCCCATGGCGCCGACCTGCGCGACGGCCGCGGCGGAGCGTCCCGGGGAGATCGTGCCGGCGATCGAGATCGTGATCGGGATCACCGTGCAGATCGCCAGCCCGGCCAGGACGAACCCGGCGAGCGCGACGGGCGTCGCGGGGGCGAGCACCACGACCAGCACCGAGACGGCGGTGGCCACGCCCGCGTACGTCAGCAGCCTGCGCGTGCCGACGCGGGTCCGCAGCCGGTCGCCGACGACGCGGCCGCTCAGCATGGCGGCCTCGAACAGCGGGTAGCCGAGCGCGGCGACCGCCTCGGGGGCGCCGAGCTCGCGGTGGAGGTAGAGCCCGCTCCAGTCCGCGATCGAGCCCTCCATCATGAAGGCCGCGAAGGCGAGCCCGCCGACGAGGTAGACGACGAAGGGCAGCCGCGTACGGCCACGGCGCGCCTTCCTCTCACCGGCCGCAGGCGCGTCGGACACGTACGTGCCCCCGATGACCAGCGTCGCGGGCAGGGCGACGATGGCGCCGCCGATGAGCGTCTGGGAGAAGGACAGGCCGGCCGAGGCGCTGAGCGCGCCGAGCAGTCCGCCCGAGATGGCGCCGGCGCACCAGCCGGCGTGCATCCCGTTCATGACCGGGCGTCCGTAGGCACGTTCGACGGCGCTGCCCTGGGCGTTCATCCCGATGTCGGTCAGGCCGAAGGCCATGCCGAACAGGGCGACGGCGACCAGGAGCAGCGGCCAGTCGGGGGCGACCGCGACCAGCGCCAGGCCGACCGCGGTCATCGGCGCCGCGATCCGCAGGACCGGGCGGCTGCCGAAGCGCGCCATGACGCCCCGCAGTCCCTGCATCGCGACGATGGCGCCGACTCCCCAGACGAGGATGGCGATGCCCACGCTGCTGTCACTGAGCCCGAACTTCCCGGCCAGCGCCGGAGTCCTGGACACCCACACTCCGCAGAGCATGCCGGCCTGGGCGAAGGTCAGGATCGTGCCCAGGCGCGCTCGGGTCAGAACGCGAAACGTCATGTTTTTCACCTCTTTCTGATTGCGCACGGAACGACCGGCACCCGCTGGGTGCCGGCTCGTCGTAGCGTCTCTTGCTGCTAGAGAAGATCCAGCAGCCGCTGGCGCAGCGTCTCGAGCTGCGCCTCGTCGTACAGGCCCGGGTCGTGCACGGCGACCTCCCAGAGCCCCTCGGCGGCCAGGCGCGCCATCTGCGCGCCCACCGGATCCGGATCTTCGGCCGGATCGACGTGGTGCCAGCGATGCATGGCCTCACGTACCTGGGCGAGCAGTGTCGGGTCGGCCGCGGCCGCGCTCACCGTCGCCCAACGTCGCAGGAGCCGGGACTGGTCACGGTCCATGACCACCGCGAGGTTCGCCTCCACGAAGGCGCGGGTGTACGACCCGGGCCCTCCGGTGTCGTACGAGGCGATCAACGCGTCGAACTCCGCCACGAGCCGTTCGACGAGACCTCTGACCAGCGCTTCCTTGTTGGGGAAGTGGTAGAGCAGCCCGCCTTTGCTCACCCCGGCGCGGTCGGCGACCGCCGAGAGGGTGAGCGCCTGTGTGCCCAGCTCGCAGAGCAGGGCCTCGGCGGCGTCTAGGAGGGCGTCTCGTCTCATGGCGAGATTTACTATACCGTCCGGACGGTATAGCCCGTCAAGCGGACGTCGCCGCGCCCGTGACCAGGGCCGCGAGGTCCTCGGCCGTACCGTCGTCGAGCGGCGCGTGCTTGACGAGGAGCCGGTACCAGAGCACGCCGTAGATCATGTCGACGAGCAGAGTGAGGTCGGTCTCGGGCCGGATCTCGCCGCGCGCGGCGGCGCGCTCGAACAGGGTGCGCAGCGTGGCGCGGCGTCCCGCGAGGAACCGGTCGCGGAAGGCGTCGCCGAACACCGGGTCGAGCACGGACTGGGCCATCAGCCCGACGAGCGCCGGCCCCTGCGCGTCCCTCATGCGGAACGTCGAGGTGAGGAAGGCCCGCAGGTCGGCGCGGAGCGACCCCTCGTCGGGGACCGGGATGTCGGCCGAGGCGCGGTCGAGCATCGCGTCGAGGACGACGTCGGCCTTCGACGGCCACCACCGGTAGATCGTCTGCTTCCCGAACGCCGGCGCGCGCGGCGATGCCCTCGATGGTCAGGTCGCCAGGCCCGCGGGCCAGCAGCTCTTCGTTGGCCGCTTCGAGGATCGCCCGGCGGGCCGCCTCGCTGCGGGGGCGCCCGGGGCGCCGTCCGGTCTCCGGCATGGCCACGAGTTTACAGGACGCCGCGTCTCGATATAGATTAGAGACGTAGCGTCTAGAAATTAGGAGTCATCATGCGAGTAGTCGTGATGGGCGGAACGTCCGGCATCGGCCTGGCAACCGCCGAAGCGTGCGCCGCCGACGGCGCCGAGGTGACCGTGACCGGCCGCGACCCGGGCAAGCTCCAAGCCGTGGCCGAGAAGGTGAACGGCGCCGAGGCCGTCGACGCGACCTCACCGGACGAGGTCCGCGCGTTCTTCGCCCGGCACGGGCGCTTCGACCACCTGGTCCTCGCGGTCAGCGGCGCGAGCGGCGGCGGCCCGCTGCGCGACCTGAAGGTCGACGACCTGCGCGCCGCCTTCGAGGGAAAGTTCTTCCCGCACTTCGTCGCGGCGCAGGCCGCACTCGACACCATCGCCGAGGACGGGTCCATCACGTTCATCACCGCGGGAAGCGCACGCGCGGCCCTGCCGGGCACCGCGGGCCTGGCCGCCGTGAACGGTGCCCTGGAACGCGCCGTACCACCCCTGGCCGCCGAACTGGCGCCGATCCGCGTCAACGCGGTCTCCCCAGGCGTCATCGACACACCGTGGTGGTCGTTCCTCCCCGAGGAGGCGCGCCGCTCACAGTTCGAGGAGTACGCGAGCCAGACCCCCGTACGCCGCATCGGCCGCCCGAGCGACGTCGCCGACGCCGTCCGCTACCTCCTCGGTGCGACCTTCGTCACCGGCTCCGTCATCCCCTGCGACGGTGGCCTGTCCCTGTAACCCACTCGGGCGTACCGCCCGCACGCCGGATCGGCCACCCGGCCGGCGCCGTCCGCTGTCTGCTCGGTGCGACCTTCGTCACCGGTTCCGTCATCGCCCTGCGGCGGAAGCCCGTCGCACTGACCCACTGCGGCCGTGCCGTCGCTTCTCCGAGGGTGGCGCGGATAGGCTGATACGGCCATGGTGTACCTGGATCACGCGGCGACCACGCCGATGCTGCCCGAGGCGATCGACGTGATGACCGCCGAGTTCGCGCGCGTCGGCAACCCGTCGTCGCTGCACGCCTCCGGCCGCCGGGCGCGGCGCGTCGTCGAGGAGTCCCGCGAGATCATCGCTGAGACGATGGACGCGCGTCCCAGCGAGGTCGTGTTCACCAGCGGTGGTACCGAGGCCGACAACCTCGCCCTCAAGGGCGTCTACTGGGCTCGCCGCGGAGCCGACCCGGCGCGTACCCGTGTGCTGGTCAGCTCCGTCGAGCACCATGCCGTCCTCGACTCGGCGCAGTGGCTGGCCGAGCACGAGGGCGCCACGGTCGAGACGCTGGCCGTCGACGAGTACGGCCGCGTACGCCCCAGCACGCTGCGCGCCGCCATCGAACGCGACCCCGGCTCCGTCGCCGTCGTCAGCGTGATGTGGGTCAACAACGAGGTCGGCACGGTGCAGCCGCTCGCCGAGCTGGCCGAGATCGCGCGCGAGCACGGCATCCCGTTCCACACCGACGCCGTACAGGCCGTCGCGCACCTGCCGGTCACGTTCACGACCGACGCGATGACCATCACCGGGCACAAGATCGGTGGCCCGGTCGGCGTGGGCGCGCTGCTGCTGGCGCGCGGCTTGGACCCGATCCCGGTGATGCACGGCGGCGGCCAGGAGCGCGACGTGCGCTCCGGCACCCTCGACGCCCCCGCGATCGCGGGCTTCGCCGCCGCCCTGGCGGCGTCGGCCGCGCGCCGCGAGGCCGAGGCCGTACGCCTGGCGCGGCTGCGCGACGACCTGATCGCCCGCGTGTCCGAGGCCGTACCCGGCGCGATCCTCAACGGTGACCCGAAGGACCGCCTGCCCGGCAACGCGCACTTCTCGTTCCCGGGCTGCGAGGGCGACGCGCTCCTGATGCTCCTCGACGCCCGCGGCATCGAGTGCTCGACGGGTTCGGCCTGCTCGGCCGGCGTCGCCGAGCCGAGCCATGTCCTGCTGGCCATGGGCGCCGACCTGGCCCGCGCCCGCGGCTCCCTGCGCTTCTCCCTCGGCCACACCTCGACCGAGTCCGACATCGACGCCGCCGTCGAGGCGATCCCACCGGTGGTGGAACGCGCCCGCCGAGCAGGGTCGATCTAGGGGCGGTACGGCTCCAGGGCGTCCCAGGCGGGGTCGGGGCGGGTGGTGACCTTGGCGCGGCCTTCGCTCCAGGCGGCGGCGAGCTGGTCGAGTTCCGCGACCGCGCCGGACTCCGCGTCGGCGTACAGGTGGAACACGCGGCGGCCGTCGCCGGTCTCGGTGGCGGCCAGTACGGCGCGGCTCCCCATCTTCTCGATCGACTCCTCGAAGCCGCGCAGCGCCGAGGCCGACGGCTCGACCGGCAGGCGGTCGGGGTTCGCGCTGGCGTACGGCAGCGACACCGAGACGTACAGGTCGCACAGCGGGTAGTCCTGGCGGTGCAGCGGGAAGCGTACGGCGACGCGCGCGGCGTGGCCCAGGGGAGTGCGGCCCTCGCCGACGAGCCACGCGGCCTGCGCGAACGGTGCGGCGATCTGTTCGACGACCGACGGGAGCATGCTCGCGGGCAGGGCGTCCAGGGGCTCGTCGGCGGCGGTCGTGACGTCGCCGACCCAGCGCGCGGCGTCGTCCTCGCCGAGTGCCCAGTCGAGCACGCGGCGGGTCAGCGCGAGCCGGGTCTCGTCGGCGACGAACAGGAAGTCCGGGTGGTAGGAGGTCACGTCGACCCGGGCGCGCGCGGCGTCGGCGCGCAGGCCCATGCGCACGTACTCCAGGTCGAACTCGTGGTCGTCGAGCTGGAGCTTTCCGCTCAGCATCGAGTGGTCGGGCGCGCGGCAGGCACGGTAGTCCCACTTGTCGGAGGGGGCGCCCTGCCGCCAGCGCTCGGCGATCCCGCGCAGCTCCTCGACGCCCTCGCCGGTGAGCGTCAGGCTCGGGCCCGCTCCGACCTCCCATTTGAGGTCGGGGTGCATCGCGTGCACGCGCTCGGTCATCTCGTCGGCGACGTCCGCGGGGACGCCCTCTTCCAGGCGTCTGCGCGCCGTGGCCCACCAGGACCAGAACTGTGCGATGGCAGCGGAGTGCGGGGCCGCGTCAGCGGAGCGCCGGAAGATTCCCATAGTGCCGCCAATCGTATGCGCGCCGGAGGGCCGGCGAGGTCCAGGCACCGGCGAGCGGGCAGGGCGCCGGAGCGCGTAGGCTCGATCAGGTCATGACTCTTCGCGTACTCGCCGCCATGTCCGGCGGCGTCGACTCAGCCGTCGCCGCCGCACGCGCCGCCGAGGCCGGCCACGACGTGACCGGCGTCCACCTGGCGCTGTCCGCCAACCCCAAGTCCTACCGCACCGGCGCGCGCGGATGCTGCACGCTGGAGGACGCCCGCGACGCTCGCCGGGCCGCCGACGTGATCGGCATCCCCTTCTACGTCTGGGACATGGCCGAGCGGTTCGACCGCGACGTCGTGCAGGACTTCGTCGCCGAGTACGCCGCGGGCCGTACGCCCAACCCGTGCCTGCGCTGCAACGAGAAGATCAAGTTCGCGGCGCTGCTCGACAAGGCGCGAGCGCTCGGCTTCGACGCGGTCTGCACCGGCCACCACGCGCGGCTCGACGCCGGGGTGCTGCGGCGCAGCGTCGACATGGGCAAGGACCAGTCCTACGTCCTGGCCGTCTGCTCGAAGGAGCAGCTCGCGCACGCGATGTTCCCCCTCGGCGACACCACCAAGGCCGACGTACGCCGCGAGGCCGACCGGCGCGGGCTGGCGGTGGCCGACAAGCCCGACAGCCACGACATCTGCTTCATCGCCGACGGCGACACGCAGGGCTTCCTCGCCGGCCGTCTCGGCTCGGAGAAGGGCCCGATCGTCGACTCCTCGGGCGAGGTCCTGGGCGAGCACGAGGGCGCGTACGCCTACACGATCGGCCAGCGCCACGGCCTGCGGCTCGGCCGCCCCGCGCCCGACGGCCGCCCCCGCTACGTCCTCGACATCTCGCCGGTCACCAACACGGTCACCGTCGGGCCGCGCGAGGCCCTCGACGTCCACGAGATCGTCGGCGAGCGCCCGGTGTGGCTGGGCGCGCCGCCCTCGGAGGCGCACGAGTGCCGCGTCCAGCTCCGTGCCCACGGCGAGGTGCACGACTGCACGGCGGTCCTCGACGGCGACGCCGTACGCATCACCCTGCGGGAGCCGGCGCGCGGCGTGGCGAAGGGCCAGGCCGCGGTCCTGTACGACGGCGACACCGTTCTGGGGTCCGCGACCATCGCGGCGGCCGTGCCCAGCATGGTCTGATCCGACCGTCCCTTGGGGGGATCATGAGATTCGGAGTGTCGACCTTCATCACCGATGAGGGCATCGAGCCAACCGTCCTGGGCCCCGCGCTGGAGAAGCGCGGCTTCACCTCGCTGTACCTCGCCGAGCACACGCACATCCCGGTCAGCCGGGAGACGCCGTACCCGGGCGGTGACGAGCTGCCCCGCGTCTACTACCGGACCTTCGACCCGTTCGTGTCTCTGGCGGCGATCGCCGCCGTCACCGAGCGCCTGGAGCTCGGCACCGGCATCGCGCTGGTCGCCCAGCGCGACCCGATCATCCTCGCCAAGGAGGTCGCCACCCTCGACCGGATCTCCGGCGGGCGCGCGGTGCTCGGCATCGGCGCCGGCTGGAACCGCGAGGAGATGCGCAACCACGGCACCGACCCGAAGACCCGTATGGCCCTGGTCCGCGAGTACGTCCTGGCCATGAAGGAGATCTGGACCAAGGACGAAGCGGAGTTCCACGGCGAGTTCGTCGACTTCGACCCGATCTTCAGCTGGCCCAAGCCGGTCCGCACCCCGCCGGTGCTCGTCGGCGGCTGGGGCCCGAAGACCTTCGACCGCGTCCTGGAGTACGGCGACGGCTGGCTCCCGATCGCCGGCGACAATCTGGCCGAGGGCATCCGCGAACTCCGCGAGCGCGCGGGCCGCCACGTGCCCGTCACCGTGTACGCCGCGCCGGCGAAGCCCGAGGTGATCGAGCGCCTGACCGAGGCCGGGGTGGACGAGATCCTCCTCTTCCTCCCGACCAAACCGGCCGCCGAGACCCTCGAACGCCTCGACGAGATGGCCAAGCTGATCGCCTGAGCGCCCGCCGGGCCCCATAGGCTCGGGCCGTGCATGAGTTTCCCTGGCCCGAGGGGGCCGCGACCGGTGTGGGCTCCTTCCCGGGTACCCGCCCGGTCGAGGCGTTCCGTACGGTCCTCGACCAGTTGCCCGACCTGCCGCACCTGCCCGAGCTGCCCGCGCGCGGGCCGGGCGCCGACATGATCGGACGCACCGCGGGCCTGCTGGTCGACCTCGCCGTCGGGCTGCAGCCGTCCGGGTGGAGGTTCGCCGACCGTCCGGGGCGCGACACCTCGCGCTCCCACGGCTACCTCGCCGAGGACCTCGACACGATCGAGGAGCAGCTCGACGGCTACACCGGCCCGGTGAAGATCCAGGTCACGGGCCCGTGGACCCTCGCGGCCGCCGTCGAGACGCGCAGCGGCGAGCGGGCGCTGGCCGACCCCGGGGCCGTACGCGACCTGACCGCCTCGCTCGCCGAGGGGGTCGCCGCGCACGTCGCCGGCATGCGGAGGCGGCTGCCGGGAGCGACCGTGCTGCTCCAGCTCGACGAGCCAGGGCTGCCCGGTGTCCTGGCCGGTACGGTGCCGACCGCCAGCGGTTTCTCCCGCGTACGCGTGGTCGAGCCTCCGCTGGCCGAGGCCGGCCTGCGGCGCGTCATCGAGGCCGCCGGCGCGTTCACGATCGTGCACTGCTGCGCGCCGAGTGTCCCGTACGGGCTGCTGCGCGCCGCCGGTGCCAAGGCGCTGTCGGTCGACGCCGCCCTGATCCGCGACGAGGACGCCATCGGCGAGGCCGTCGAGGCGGGCACCGGCTTCCTCATGGGCGTCATCCCCGGCACCGACGCGCGCCTGCCGTCACCGGAGAGGTCCCTGAGCCGGGTACGCGAGCTCTGGCGCCGCCTCGGCTTCACGCCCGCCGCCCTGCCCGGAGCCGTAGTGATCACTCCGGCGTGCGGTCTGGCGGGAGCCACCCCGGCGTACGGGCGCGCCGCGCTGCGGCACTGCCGTGAGGCTGGCAGGATCCTCCAGGAGTCGGCTGCGGACTGACCGCGGCTCACTCGGTTCCGCAGGTCAAAGTGTCAGTGGCCCGCGAGAGACTGGGTTCTGTCAGCAGGCGCACGCAGGGGAGAGATGACGTGGCGACACCCGACGAGGCCAGGCAGCGTCACGCCGAGCTGAGCCAGGAGCTCGACGAGGCCAACTACCGCTACTACGTTCTCGACTCGCCCACGATCAGCGACGCCGACTACGACAAGGCCATGCGCGAGCTCCTCGCGCTGGAGGCCGAGCACGCCGAGCTGATCACGCCCGACTCCCCGACGCAGAAGGTCGGGGCGCCGATCACGACCGACTTCGAGACGGTCGAGCACCTTGAGCGCATGCAGAGCCTCGACAACGCCTTCAACACCGACGACCTGTCGGCCTGGGTGGCGCGCGCCGAGAAGGAGGTCGGCACCGTCGCCGCCTTCCTGTGCGAGCTGAAGATCGACGGCCTCGCGGTCAACCTGACGTACGAGAACGGCCGCCTCGTGCGCGGCGCGACACGCGGCGACGGGCGTACGGGTGAGGACATCACCCACAACATCCGCACCATCGACGCCATCCCGACCAAGCTGGAGGGCGACGGCGTCCCCGAGCTGCTGGAGGTGCGCGGCGAGGTCTACCTCCCCGTCGAGGCGTTCGACAAGCTCAACGAGGGCCTGGTCGAGGCGGGCAAGGCGCCGTTCGCCAACCCGCGCAACGGCGCGGCGGGCTCCCTGCGCCAGAAGGACCCGCGCGTCACCGCGCGGCGCCCGCTCAGCATGATCGTGCACGGGTTCGGCACGTGGCGCGGCGGCGAGCACCCCGAGAGCCAGTCCCACGCGTACGAGCTGATGCGCTCCTTCGGCCTGCCGGTCAGCGACCGCTACAAGGTCGTCGACGGCCTCGATGACGTCGCCGCCTACATCGAGCACTACGGCGAGCACCGCCACGAGCCCGCGTACGAGATCGACGGCGTCGTGGTCAAGGTCGACCAGCTCGCGCTCCAGCGCAGGCTCGGCTCGACCAGCCGCTGGCCGCGCTGGGCGACCGCCTACAAGTACCCGCCGGTCGAGGTCAACACCAAGCTCCTCGACATCCGGGTCGGTGTCGGCCGCACCGGCCGCGTGACGCCGTACGGCGTGATGGAGCCGATCCTGGTGGCGGGCTCGACGGTGGCGTACGCCACGCTGCACAACGCCGACGAGGTCAAGCGCAAGGGCGTGAAGGTCGGTGACACGGTCGTGCTGCGCAAGGCCGGTGACGTCATCCCCGAGATCGTCGGCCCGCTGACGAGCCTGCGCGACGGCGGCGAGACCGAGTTCGTGATGCCCAGCGAGTGCCCCGAGTGCGGCACGAAGCTCGCGGCGCAGAAGGAGGGCGACGTCGACATCCGCTGCCCCAACGCCCGCACCTGCCCCGCCCAGCTCCGTGAGCGCCTCTACTTCGTGGCCGGGCGCGGCGCCTTCGACATCGAGGCGCTGGGCTACGTCGCCGCGACCGCGCTCACGCAGCCGCTGGAGCCCGACGACCCCCCGGTGAAGAACGAAGGCGACCTGTTCCACCTGACCGTCGAGCAGCTCAAGCCGATCAAGTCGGTGGTGCGCGAGCAGCGCACCGGCCTGCCCAAGATCGACCCCAAGACGGGGGAGGAGAAGGTCGTCACCTTCTTCGCCAACAAGGCGGGCGAGCCGAAGAAGACCGTCGAGAAGCTCTTCGAGGAGCTGGAGAAGGCCAAGACGCAGCCGCTGTGGCGGGTGCTGGTCGCGCTGTCGATCCGCCATGTGGGGCCGACGGCCGCCCAGGCTCTGGCGCGGGAGTTCCGCTCCATGGACCGCATAGTCGAGGCCTCCGAAGACGAGCTCACCGCCGTCGAGGACGTCGGCCCCACGATCGCGGCCTCGGTGAAGGCGTGGTTCGACGTCGACTGGCACCGCGAGATCGTCGAGAAGTGGCGCGCGGCCGGCGTCCGCATGGAGGACGAAGGCAGCGACGAGGGGCCGCGCCCGCTCGAAGGCGTCTCCGTCGTGATCACCGGTTCGCTCGACTCCTACAGCCGCGACTCCGCGACGGAGGCCGTGCAGCGCCTCGGCGGCAAGGTGTCAAGTGCGGTGTCCAAGAAGACCGGGTTTGTGGTGTTCGGAGACAGTCCAGGCTCCAAATACGACAAGGCGGTCAAGCTGGGCGTAACCCTGCTCGATGAGGCTGGATTCCGGGTTCTGGTGGAAAAAGGGCCGGATGCGGCCATCGAGGCGGCTGTGGTCGTCGAGGAGTGACGACATCTTTCTTGCCACTTTCTGACCTGCACAAAGATACCGTACGGTATCGTCTGATTACTGGCGTACCGGATCGTCCCACATCTCGGACGTAACGGAACGTACGCAAGCGGTTTCGCGAAGTTGCCCAAAGGTCGTAGTCTCCCCTCAGCACTACCTGTGTCCGTCCAAATACCATCGCCTCCCACCAAAACGGAACTGGTTGGTTAACCCCCCGAGGACGTGATGAAGGACCCGAACAACACGCGGGACACCGTCCCCCGGCGCGGTTCGCCCATGTGGGCCTACGTCTTCTGTGTCACCACGCTCGGCGTCGCCGTCCTCGCCACCTCCGTCGCCTTCCTGAAGCCCGATGACCTGCAGAAACTGGTCGGTGGCCCCCTCTTTTGGATCCTGGCCACGCTCATCGTCTTCGGCGAGCTCAAGCCGATCATCACTCCGGGCTCCACGGAGACGACCGGCGCCACGATCTCGACCACGTTCACGTTCGCGACGCTGCTCTACGCGGGCCTCCCCACGGCCCTGCTGCTCCAGGCCATCGCGACCGTCGCCACCGGGGCCCTGCGCCGCCGCGCCCTGCACCGCACCGCGTTCAACGTCGGCCAGTACACCCTGAGCTTCACAGCGTCCGGTCTGGTGCTGCTGATCTTCGGCATCAGCTCCTCGCCGGCGTCGCCCTGGGTGCCGCGCGGCACCGACCTGTTCCCGGTCGCGCTCGCCGCCGCCGCGTACTTCCTGGTCAACATGGCGCTGGTGAACGGCGCGATCGCGTTCCACGAGCGCGGCTCGATCATCAAGGCCATGCGCTGGAACCTCGCGCTCCAGCTCCTCGTGCAGAGCGCCCTGCTCGGGCTCGCGCCGCTCGTGGTCGTCGTGATGAGCCGGTCGGCGGCGTTCCTCCCGCTGTTCCTGCTGCCGTTCGTCGCGGTCTACCTGAACGCCTCCGTCTCGGTGAGCCGCGAGCATCAGGCCCTGCACGACACGCTGACCGGCCTGCCCAACCGCAAGCTGCTGGTGCTCCGCACCGAGGAGGCCCTCGCCGAGGCGCGCCACCAGTCCGAGCGCCGTACGGCCCAGGCGAACGGCCAGGTGCCGGAGAAGCAGCGCGTCGGCCTGTTCCTGCTCGACCTCGACCGGTTCAAAGAGGTCAACGACACGCTCGGCCACCCCACCGGCGACCGCCTGCTCCAGCTCGTCGCGCACCGCCTGACCCACAGCGTGCGCCCCGGCGACCTGGTCGCGCGGCTGGGCGGCGACGAGTTCGCGGTGCTGCTGCCCTCCGTACGCGACGCCCGCGCCGCCCGCGAGGTCGCCGCACGGCTGCGCGCCGCCCTCAACGAGCCCGTACGCCTCGACGGCAACTCCTTCGACCTGGAGGCCAGCGTCGGGATCGCCCTCCACCCCGACCACGCGCCCGACTTCGAGCTGCTGCTCCAGCGCGCCGACGTCGCGATGTACGTCGCCAAGGAGAACCGCACCGGCGTGGAGATCTACTCGCCCGACCGCGACCGCAACTCCCCGGAGCGCCTCGGGCGCCAGGGCGAGCTGCGCCGCGCGATCGACCGCGGCGAGCTGGAGCTGCACTACCAGCCGAAGGTCTACCTCGCGGACGGGCGCCCGGCCGGCATGGAGGCGCTGCTGCGCTGGCGCCACCCGACGAAGGGCCTGCTCACGCCGGGCCAGTTCCTCCCGGTCGCCGAGCAGACCTACCTCATGCGCGGCATCACCGGGTTCGTGGTCGACTCCGCCCTCGACCAGGTCGCCGAGTGGTGGAAGGCCGGGCTGCACGTCCAGGTCGCGATCAACGCCTCGGGCCGCGACCTGCTCGACTCGACCCTCGCCGAGACGATCGCCTCCGGCCTGCTCCGCCACGACGTGCCCGCGCACGCGCTCCAGTTGGAGATCACCGAGCGGATCCTGATGACCGAGCCGGCGTACGCCGCCGACACGGTCGAGGCCCTCGCCACGCTGGGCATCCCGTTGAGCCTGGACGACTTCGGCACCGGCTACTCCTCCCTGGTACGCCTGAAGAGCCTCCCGGTCGAGGAGATCAAGATCGACTCGTCGTTCGTCGGCCGCCTCTGCGAGGCCGGAGACGACGCGGTGATCGTGAAGTCCATCGTCGACCTGGTCCACACGCTGGGCCTGCGCTCGGTCGCCGAGGGCGTCGAGGACGCCAAGATCGCCGGCGTCCTGCGCCGCATGGGCTGCGACGCGGCACAGGGCTACCACTTCCGCCCCCCGATGACCGCTCCGGAGGCCACCGTCTGGCTGCGCGAGCACGCCCCCCAGCTCGCCGCCCAGTAGGACCCCGTTCGTTTCCGGCGTGTTGTGGGGCGGGAAATTTCTCGTGTCACGGCGCGCCGGTCCGCGGGCGGCCGGGGCGCCTCGGCCGCCGGTCAGGGCGTGTTCCAGGCGTTCCACGGCGGGCGCCAGGCGGCGGGCGCGGACCCTGGCGATCACGTGCGGGTAAACCCGTCGGTGCCAGGGTGTGGTGACCTCTAGGATTGCAAGCGAACCCCATCGATCGCAGAAACGGTTTCCATATGTCCGCCATCACCCGCGACGAGGTGGCTCACCTCGCACGGCTGTCCCGGCTGGCGTTGAGCGAGGACGAGCTCGGCCACCTCGCCACCCAGCTCGATGACATCATCTCCGCGGTCGCGCGGGTCCAGGAGGTCACGGCGGACGACATCCCGCCGACCTCGCACGCGCTTCCGCTGACCAACGTGTTCCGCGCCGACGAGCCGCGCCCGAGCCTGACGCCCGACCAGGCTCTCGCCTGCGCTCCGGCCGCCGAGGAGCAGCGCTTCAAGGTTCCGCGGATTCTGGACGAGGAGGCCTGAGCATGATCAAGAAGACCGCTGCCGAGCTGGCCGCACTCGTCGCCTCCAAGGAGGCGTCCGCCGTCGAGGTCGCCCAGGCCCACCTCGACCGCATCGCCGCCGTCGACGGCTCCGTCAAGGCGTTCCTGCACGTCGACGAGGCCACCGTCCTCGACCAGGCGCGTGCGGTCGACGCGAAGATCGCCGCCGGTGAGAAGCTCGGCCCGCTCGCGGGCGTGCCGATCGCGCACAAGGACGTCTTCGCCACCAAGGACATGCCGACCACCTGCTCCTCGAAGATCCTCGAGGGCTGGCGGCCACCGTACGACGCGACGATCACCGCGCGGCTGCGCGCCGCCGGCATGGTGATCCTCGGCAAGACCAACATGGACGAGTTCGCGATGGGCTCCTCCACGGAGAACAGCGCCTTCGGCCCGACGCACAACCCGTGGGACCTCGCCAAGATCCCCGGCGGTTCCTCCGGCGGTTCGTCGGCCGCCGTCGCCGCGTACGAGGCGCCGCTCGCCACCGGCACCGACACGGGCGGCTCGATCCGCCAGCCCGCCGCCGTCACCGGCATCGTCGGCATGAAGCCGACCTACGGCGCGTCCTCGCGGTACGGCCTGATCGCCTTCGCGTCCTCGCTCGACACCCCGGGCCCGCTGGCCCGTACGGTCCTCGACGCCGCGCTCCTGCAGGAGGCGTTCTCCGGGCACGACCCGATGGACTCCACCTCGATCAACGAGCCGGTGCCGCCGATCGTCGAGGCCGCGCGCCGCGCCGACGTCGCGGGGATGCGCGTCGGCGTCGTCAAGGAGTTCGCCGGCGAGGGCTACCAGCCGGGCGTGCTGGCCCGTTTCAACGAGACGGTCGAGCTGCTGGAGTCCATGGGCGCCAAGGTCGTCGAGGTCTCCTGCCCGCACTTCGCCTACGCGCTGCCCGCGTACTACCTGATCGCGCCGTCGGAGGCCTCGTCCAACCTGGCCCGCTTCGACGCCATGCGGTACGGCCTGCGCGTCGGCGACGACGGCAGCCGCTCGGCCGAGGAGGTCATGGCGCTCACCCGCGCCGAGGGCTTCGGGCCGGAGGTCAAGCGCCGCATCATCCTCGGCACCTACGCCCTGTCCAGCGGCTACTACGACGCCTACTACGGCAAGGCCCAGCAGGTCCGCACCCTGATCGCGCGTGACTTCGACGCCGCGTTCGAGCAGGTCGACGTCCTGGTGTCGCCGACGACCCCGACGACCGCGTTCCCGATCGGGGAGCGGATCGACGACCCGATGGCGATGTACCTCAACGACCTGTGCACGATCCCGTCCAACATGACCGGCAACGCCGCGATCTCGGTGCCGTGCGGCCTGGCCGACGAGGACTCCCTCCCGGTCGGCCTGCAGATCATGGCGCCGGTCCTCGCCGACGACCGGGTCTACCGCGTCGGCGCCGCCGTCGAGAAGGCCCTGCAGGACCGCTGGGGCGGCCCGCTGCTGAAGGAGGCTCCGGAGCTGTGAGCACTGAGACGCTGGTGCCCTACGACGAGGCGCTGACCCGGTACGAACCGGTTCTGGGCATCGAGACGCACATCGAGCTGGGCACCCGGAGCAAGATGTTCTGCGGGTGCGCGACCAGCTTCGGCGCCCCGCCGAACACCCAGGTCTGCCCGGTCTGCCTCGGTATGCCGGGCTCGCTGCCGGTGACCAACCGCGCCGCGATCGAGGGCATCATCAAGATCGGCCTGGCGCTGAACTGCGACATCGTCGAGTGGTGCCGGTTCGCCCGGAAGAACTACTTCTATCCGGACATGCCGAAGAACTACCAGATCTCGCAGTACGACGAGCCGCTGTGCGTCGACGGCCACCTCGACGTCGAGGTCGACGGCCGCACGTACCGCGTCGAGATCGAGCGCGTCCACATGGAAGAGGACACCGGCAAGTCCCTGCACGTCGGCGGCGCCACCGGCCGCATCCACGGCGCCGACCACTCGCTCGTCGACTACAACCGCGCCGGCATCCCGCTCGTCGAGATCGTCACCAAGCCGATCGTCGCGACGGGCACCGCCGCGCCGCTGGTGGCCCGCGCGTACGCCACCGAGCTGCGCGAGCTGGTCCGCGCCCTCGGCGTGTCCGACGTGCGCATGGAGGAGGGCTCCATGCGCTGCGACGTGAACGTCTCCCTGATGCCGGTCGGCTCCGACACCTGGGGCACCCGCTCGGAGACCAAGAACGTCAACTCGCTGCGGTCGGTCGAGCGTTCCGTGCGCTCGGAGATCGAGCGGCAGGCCGGCGTACTCGACGGCGGCGGCCGCGTGGTCCAGGAGACCCGCCACTTCCACGAGGACACCGGCACCACCACGAGCGGGCGCAGCAAGGAAGAAGCGCAGGACTACCGCTACTTCCCCGAGCCCGACCTGGTGCCGATGGCCCCCTCACGTGAGTGGGTCGAGGAGCTGCGGGCGACCCTGCCCGAGCTGCCCGCCGCACGCCGCGTCCGCGTCCTGGGCGAGTGGGGCGTCAGCGAGAAGGAGCTCCAGGACATCGTCAACGCCGGCGCCCTCGACCTCATCGAGGAGACCGTCCAGGCCGGCGCCGAGCCCTCCGCCGCCCGCAAGTGGTGGATGAACGAACTCTCCCGCCGAGCCACCGAACAGGGCGTAGAACTGACCGCCCTCCCGGTGACCACGGCGGACGTCGTACGCGTGAGCGCCCTGGTAGCCGAGGGCACCATCAACGACAAACTCGCCCGCCAGGTCTTCGACGGCGTCCTCGCCGGCGAGGGCACCCCGGACGAGGTCGTCGAGAAGCGAGGCCTGAAGGTCGTCAGCGACGACGGCCAGCTCGTCTCGATCATCGACGAGGTCATCGCCGGTAACCCGGACGTAGCGGACAAGATCCGCAGCGGCAAGGTCGCCGCGGCGGGCGCCCTGGTAGGCGCCGTCATGAAGGCCACACGAGGCCAAGCCGACGCCGGCCGTGCACGTGAGCTCATCCTGGAGCGACTGAGCAGCTAAAGATCATCGCGGCCCGGCGCACATGCGCCGGGCCGCGCTGGCTTGGGGCCGCAGTGGTTCAGGGGCGCTCGGGTCAGAGGGCCGGTGGGCGGTAGATGTCGAGGACGTCCGTGCCCTTCGACTCCCACAGGTCGAACAGCTCGCCGGTCTCATGGGTCCTCAGGTACTCCGCCTCGGCCGCGGTCACCGGCACCAGGGTGATGAACTGCAACCGCAGCTCGTCCTGGTCGTTGCGGAACAGGTTGAACATCTCGTCCGTGCGAGGGTGCGGCGCGGCCAGCAGGCCGTGGATCGCGGTACCCGGGATCAGCGGCTCGTCGTTGATGAACCCGTCGTCGTACTCCACCTCCGAGCCGTTCCGCACCGTCATGTCGGCGAAGACGTGCACGAGGAAGGCCGCCTCGTCCTCCTGGCCGGGCAGTGCCGAGCAGGCGAACTCCAGCGGAAGTGGCGTCTGAATCGCCTGGAACCGTACGCCGGTGGTGACCGCGGAGACCATCGGGAGGTCCGGATGGTCGTGGATGCCCACGGCGAAGCCGCGGTTGCGCCCCTCGATCTCCGCGGACTGGGCGTAACGCGTCGTGCCGAGATAGCGCTCGACGTGCTCCAGGAGGCCTTCGTAGCGCGCGGGGTCGGTATGCGGATAACTCACCCTCATCACCCTAGAGCCTGTCCCGAAGGCGGCGCGGCGGCGACCCAGACACGGACCGAGGCTTCCAGACAGGCCCTGGTCAGGTGATCGGCACCACGAGGATCCGGTCGTCACCGGGCTGTGGGTCGCCGCGCCCGTCGCGGTTGCTGGTGGTGATCCACAGTGAGCCGTCCGGGGCGGTGGCGACGGCGCGCAGGCGGCCGTACCGGGCCTCGAAGTGGGCCACCGGCCTGCTGACCTTGCCCGAGGCCGACACCGGCACCTGCCACAGCCGCCGCCCGCCGAGGGCGCCCGCCCACAGGGACCCGGCGGCGTACGCGAGGCCGGACGGTGACGCCTCGGCGGTGGTCCAGGTCAGCAGGGGAGGGGTGTAGCGCTTCCGGTCGCCGCCGAAGCCCTCCACCACCGGCCAGCCGTAGTCGTGGCCCTTCTCGATCCGGTTGATCTCGTCGAAGCGGTCCTGGCCGAACTCCGTGGCGAACATGTGCCCCTGCGGGTCCCAGGCGAGGCCCTGGACGTTCCGGTGCCCGTACGTCCAGACCAGGGTGCCGAACGGGTTGCCGGGAGCGGGCTTGCCGTCGAGGGTCATCCGCAGGATCTTGCCGCCCAGCGACGAGCGGTCCTGCGCGATGGCGCCGCGGCCGGTCTCGCCGGTGGAGGCGTACAGCATGTGGTCGGGGCCGAAGGCGAGCCGTCCGCCGTTGTGGATCGGGCCGCGCGGGATCCCGGTGACGAGGGTGCGCTCGCCGGACAGCCGCTTGCCGTCGTAGCCGAAGCGGACGATCCGGTTCTCCGAGCGCGCGCTGTAGTACAGGAAGACGTAGTGGTCCCGCGCGTACGACGGGGAGACGGCGACGCCGAGCAGGCCGCCCTCACCGTTGGGTGAGACCCCTGGCACCTTTCCGATCGTCGTCACTGCCCCGCGGGCCGTCACGCGCAGCAGCCGGGCGGTGTCGCGTTCGGTCACGAGCGCGGAACCGTCGGGCAGGAACGCGATCGCCCAGGGCACGGACAGACCGGTCACCAGGTCCCGAGGCGTCCCGAGCCGTCCCGACGACGAGGAGGACGACGGTGCGGGTGGCGGCGTCGAACCGCCGGTGTGAGAGGGGGTGGACGAGGACGAACAGCCGCACAGGACGAGCGCGCAGGCGGCGGCGACGATGCTGAGCCTCACTTCGATCAAGTTCCCATCTCGATCCGGAACGAACATCTCAGGCCACCTCTCACGTTCAGTGAGCGTCCGAGCGCGCAACTGGCCCGATCCGCGTACCTCGCTCTCTCCGAACCGGCATAATGATCACGCGGTTGAACGCCTCACGATGTCATCTCGGGTGACCAGTGTTCCGGTAAAGGCTCGCGCGTGCCGTTTTGCGCCCTGACAGCCGCCCGCACACCACGACTTTCCGCATTTCGTGGCAGTGCGCCGTGAACACCCCGAATACGTCAGGTGGCGATTACCCAACGTATTCGATTGAGGCCGGGCGGACGCTCGGCCTCAATCGCTCTGTGACATACGACCCGTAGATTGAGCGAGAAGCTGACCAGCCTGACCGCCGCGCGCGCCGTGACCGGAGACCCCGGCCGGCGTCGGCGCGGTCTGCAATTCCAAACCCCGGTGTCCCGTTCGCGGGCCACCATCCCGCAGAGGATGACACGGCACTTGACAGACCGGTGGTACGCCGGGTCTGAAAACGACCTGAGGCTCATAGGCGGCTGGGGAGTCATGGACTCCGCCCAGGGCGTTTTCACCACGGAACGACGTATGTCCCTGGCGCAGGAAGCGGGTCACTGATGAGCGGCGGAGCGGGGTGGCGGCGCTGGCGCGTACCAGCGGCGGTACGACCGTTCGGGGTGATCGTCGCGCTCGCGGTGATCCAGGCCCTCGCCCTGCTGCTGGGCTGGGGCGACGATGCGTCGGGGTCCTGGCTGACGGCCTGGGCCGCGGCCGCCGCCGCGACGTCCTTCCTGTACGCGGCGCGGCGTGCGCCGCAGCCCGCGGCGGGCCGGGGTGAGCGTGACGTCTGGCGCTGGTTGTGCGTCGCCGCGCTCGCCTGGGGCGCCGGCGCGACCGTCAACGCGGTCTCGCGGTTCGTGATCAGCCGGACGGTCGTCGCGGTCTCACCGGCCGACCTGTTCCTCCTGGGGGCGCCCGTCGCGATGGCGGCGGCGTTCATCCTGCCGATGAGCCTGCCGCGCGGGGCGCGGCACTGGCTGCGCTACCTCGCCGACACCTATGTCTGCGCCTGTGCCCTGTTCGTCGTCGGCTGGGTCCTGCTCTTCGACCGGATGTACCACGTGTCCGGTGAGGGCTGGGGGCAGTTCTTCATCGAGCTGCGCTTCCCGCTGCTGGACGCCGCGCTGATCTGCGCGCTGCTGCCGGTCGCGCTCGGGGCGCTGCGCGGGCGCCACCGGCCGCTCGCCGTCGCGTACTGCTCGCTGCTCCTCATCACCGCCGCCGACGTCCTGTACGTCGCGCTGCGCCTGAACGACATCGGCACGCACGGCATCCCCGTCGGCGCCGTACGCCTGGCCGGCCTGCTGCTCCTGGGCGCCGTCCCCTGGGTGTCGCGCGGTGAGTGGTCCGCCGACGAGGGGCGCGGCCCGTCGCTGCGCCCCGGCATCGCGCCCGCCGCGACGGCCGCCGCCGCGGCGGTGTTCGTGGCCGGTCACACGCTCACGGCAGGGCGCGACCTGCGGCCGATCGTGCCGGTCCTGGCCGGTACGGCGGTGCTCGTGGTCCTGGCGCGGCTCGGCGAGCTCGTCTCCGACAACGGGCGCCTGCGCCGCGCGGTCCACTCCGGCGAGGAGCACTTCCGCGCGCTCGCCGAGAGCATCAACGACGTCGTGGTCATCTGCGGCCTCGACGGCACCGTGGAGTACGTCAGCGCCGGTGCCCAGCGCTCGTACCAGTACGCCCCCGAGGACCTCATCGGCCAGACGGTGTACGACATCGTCCACCCGGAGGACCTCCCGCGCGTGCTGAGCGCGGTCGCCACCCTGACCCGGCCCTCCACCGAGGGCGTGGCCGACGGCGTGGCCCGCGTCGCCTGCCGCGTACGCGCCACGGACGGCACGTGGCTCCCCACCGAGTCCACGATCACCCGGTACGGCCGGTCCGGCGTCGACGCCACCGATCGCCTGCTGATCACGACCCGCGACTTCAGCGAGCAGGCCGCGCTCCAGCGCCAGGTCGCGCACCTGACCTTCCACGACGGCCTCACCGGCCTGCCGAACCGCGCGTACCTCGAAGAGCGCGCGCGCGAGGGCGTCGCCTGCCCCGACGGCCCGGCCGCGGTGATCTTCGTCGACCTCGACGGCTTCACGGCCGTCAACGACTCCATCGGCCACGCCGGCGGCGACCAGGTCCTCACCCAGGCGGCCCGCAGGCTGCGCGCCGGTGTCCTCGCCGACGACACGGTCGCCCGGTGGGGCGGCGACGAGTTCGCCGTGATGATGGATGGCGTCACCGAGGCGCAGGCCGTCGTCGACCTCGGTGAGCGTCTGCTGCGGGCGCTGTCCGGCGAGCCGTACCGCGTCGGCGACCGGGGCATCGTGCTGACCGCCAGTGTCGGCATCGCCTTCACCGACGAGGGCGTCGACGGCCTGGAGCTGATCCGCAACGCCGACATCGCGCTGTCGCGCGCCAAGAACCTCGGCGGCGGCCGGGTCGAGATCTTCGCCGCCAAGATGCACCTCGACGTCATGCGCCGCCTGGAGCTCGGCAGCGACATGCAGCGCGCGCTCACCGAGCGGGAGTTCTCCGTCGAGTTCCAGCCGGTCGTCGAGCTGGCCACCTCGCGGGTGACCGGCGTCGAGGCGCTGCTCCGCTGGTACCGCGACGGTGTCTCCGTGTCGCCGGAGGACTTCATCGGCACGGCCGAGAAGTCCGGCCTGATGATCCCGCTCGGCAACTGGGTGCTGCGCGAGGCCTGCGCCCAGGTGGCCCAGTGGCGCGCGCACGACTGGGACATCGGCCTGTCGGTGAACCTCCGCCCGCGCGAGATCGCCGCGCCGCAGTTCGTCGCGTCGGTCGCCGAGGCGCTCGCCGACAGCGGGCTGGCCCCGGAGATGCTCACGCTGGAGGTCGAGGAGGAAGTGCTCGTCGACGGCGGCGAGGAGGTCATCACGCGGCTCGCCGCGCTGCGCGACCTCGGCGTACGCCTGGCCATCGACGACTTCGGCACCGGGTACGCCTCGCTGGCGTTCCTGCGGCAGCTCCCCGTCGACGTCATCAAGATCGACCCGTCGTTCGTCGCCGGGCTCGGCCGCGACGAGACGCTCACCCTCCTGACGCGCGCGATCGCGCGGGTCGGCAGCGACCTCGGCCTGACCGTCGTCGCCGAGGGCGTCGAGCGTCCCGAGCAGCTCGAACTCCTCCGCGAGATGGGCTGCCCGCGGGTCCAGGGCTTCCTCGTGTCCCGCCCGATGACGCCGAGCGGCATCGAGGCCCTCGTCCAGGTCGGCCCGCGCGGCCAGGCCTCCATCCCGCTGCACGGCTCGGTGATCTCCGCGAGCTGACATCCGGTAGGAAACCTTCGCAGTTGGCGAATTATCCGAATGTCATTGACGTGGGACGATCTCTCCGAGATCGTTACCGGCGACCCCACTGTCAGTGCGGAGGCTGCCGATGCGCATGCGGCGCAATATTCTCGTCGCGGCGACCGTTGCCTTGGCCGGTCTAGGGACCGGACAGGCCCACGCCCAGCAAGCAAGCCAGGTCCAGGTGACCCGGCAACAGTCCTTCGCCCAGGCGGCGAAGGCCTATCACGTTCCTGCCAATCTCCTTCTCGCCGTCTCCTACCTGGAGTCACGGTGGGACGCCAACAAGGGCCGGCCCAGCGTCAGCGCCGGCTTCGGCCCCATGCACCTGACCGACGGCACCCTGAAGCCGGGCACGGAGCACCTCGGCCAGGGGAGCGAGGACCCGCGAGGTGACACCTCACGCCCCGCCCTGAAGCCGAAGGCCTCCACCGGCCACGTACAGGCCGCGCCGTCACAGACCCTCCAGCAGGCCGCCAAGCTGACCGGTGCCACGCCACAGGCGCTGCGCACCGACGCCACGGCCAACATCCGCGGCGGAGCGGCGCTGCTCGCCGGCTACCAGCGTGGCCTCGGCAAGCCGCTCAGCTCCGACCCCGCCGCCTGGTACTCCGCCACCGCGCGTTACGGCGGCACCTCGTGGTTCGCCGGCCAGGTGTACGACGTGCTCCGTACCGGCGCCTCCCGCATGACCGACGACGGGCAGAAGGTCACGCTCGCCGCCACGCCGGGGCTGAAGACGGCCGCGTCGTCGGCCGGTGACACCCAGACCGAGTGCCCGAAGGACCTCGGGTGCGAGTGGGTGCCCGCGCCGTACCAGTCGCTCGACCCGAACGACCCCACGGCGTACGGCAACCACGACCTGGGCGACCGGCCGAAGAGCCAGAAGATCAACTACATCGTCATCCATGACACCGAGGGCACGTACGACACGGCCATGGACCTGGTGAAGGACCCCACGTACCTCGCGTGGAACTACACCGTCCGGTCCAGTGACGGCCACATCGCCCAGCACCTGAAGGCCAAGGACGTCGGCTGGCAGGCGGGCAACTGGTACATCAACTCCAAGTCGATCGGCATCGAGCACGAGGGCTTCCTCGCGCAGGGTGGTTCCTGGTACACCGAGGCGATGTACCGCAGCTCGGCCGAGCTGGTGCGGTACCTGACCAGCAAGTACCACATCCCGGTCGACCGCGGGCACATCATCGGCCACGACAACGTCCCGGCCACCACCGCCGCCGGTGTCCAGGCCATGCACTGAGGACCCCGGGCCGTACTGGGACTGGTCGCACTACTTCACCCTCCTGGGCACCCGCTGCACGCCACCGCGGGCTCGCACTCCGGCGTCGTGATGATCAAGCCGGACTACGCGAAGAACCTCGTCCCGTACATCGGCTGCGACGACCAGAACCCGGCGGCCCTGTGCCCCGAGCACGGCGGCGGTTCGATCATGCTGCGCACCGAGCCGAACGCGGACGCCCCGCTGGTGAAGGACATCGGCAAGCACCCGCCGAACGGCGACGCGACGATGAGCGTGTACGACCACAGCGCCCGCGCCGCGACCGGCCAGCACTTCGCGGTGGCCGGACGGCAGGGTGACTGGACGGCGATCTGGTACCTCGGCCAGAAGGCCTGGTTCTTCGACCCGAAGTCCCAGCCCGCCTCGGTCGGAGCCGGCGGCTTCGTCGTGACGCCCAAGCCGGGCGCCGCGTCCGTGCCGGTCTACGGCCGCGCCTACCCCGAGCCGGAGGCGTACCCGGCGAACGTGCCGGTGCAGGCGCTCGCGCCGATGCAGTACACCTTCGCCGCCGGCCAGAGCTACGCGGTGCTGGGTGAGGAGCACGGGGAGTACGACTACTCCTCGACGTTCGACGTCGCGACCCACGCGATCGTGCGCGGCAAGCTGAGGTACTACGAGATCCAGTTCGGCCACCGCGTGTACTACGTGAAGGCCGACGACGTGGTGCTGAAGCACGTGTCGTAGCCGCTTCCAGACCCGGATGCCCGCCCCGGCCAACGACGCCCGGGGCGGGTGTTCGTATAGGTGTCTTGAATACTGAGATTACCCGTCCACGAATTTGACGCGGACGGGGAAGTTCGCCATGGTTGTGTGCATGAACCGCAACCTGATTCTCGTACTTGGTCGGCGCGCCAGCTGACTGAGATAGCTTGCGCGCTCCCCTCGACCGCCTGACGGCGCGAGGGGTTTTTTGTTGGCCTAACCCCGGGCCCGTACCCGCCTCACCTGCGGGCCTGCCACGTACGGCGCATCACGGCGAGCAGAGCCCAGTGCTCAAGACAGCAAGGATCGAGCAGATGACCGAACGCATGACCGGTGCCCAGGCGCTCGTGCGAGCCCTGGAGCAGGTCGGTGTCGACACCGTCTTCGGGATACCCGGGGGAGCGATCCTCCCGGCGTACGACCCGCTCTTCGACTCGCGGCAGGTCCGTCACATCCTTGTACGCCACGAGCAGGGGGCCGGGCACGCCGCGCAGGGCTACGCGCAGGCGACCGGCAAGGTCGGCGTGTGCATGGCGACGAGCGGCCCGGGCGCGACGAACCTCGTCACCCCCATCGCCGACGCCTACATGGACTCCGTGCCGATCGTCGCGATCACCGGGCAGGTGACCAGCGCCGCCATCGGCACCGACGCCTTCCAGGAAGCCGACATCTCCGGCATCACGATGCCGATCACCAAGCACAACTTCCTCGTCACGGACCCCGCCGACATCGGCCGTACCATCGCCGAGGCGTTCCACATCGCCTCGACGGGCCGCCCCGGCCCGGTGCTCGTCGACATCGCCAAGGACGCCCTGCAGAACGAGGTCGACTTCACCTGGCCGCAGCCGATGCAGCTTCCGGGCTACCGGCCGGCGATCCGGCCGCACGCCAAGCAGGTGCGCGAGGCCGCGCGGCTCCTCAGCGCCGCCAAGCGCCCCGTCCTGTACGTCGGCGGCGGCGTGATCAAGGCGCGCGCCGCGGCCGAGCTGCGGACCCTCGCCGAGCTGACCGGCGCACCCGTCGTGACCACGCTGATGGCCAAGGGCGCGCTGCCCGACAGTCACCCGCTGCACATGGGCATGCCGGGCATGCACGGCAGCGTCGGCGCCGTCGGGGCGCTTCAGCGCTCCGACCTGCTGGTCGCCCTCGGCACCCGCTTCGACGACCGCGTCACCGGCCGCCTCGACACCTTCGCCTCCGAGGCGACGATCGTGCACGCCGACATCGACCCGGCCGAGATCTCCAAGAACCGCCACGCGGACGTCCCCATCGTGGGCGACTGCCGCGACGTCCTCACCGACCTGATCACCGCGGTCAAGAACGAACAGGCCGGCGGGCGCAAGGGCGACTACGAGGACTGGTGGCGCCAGCTCCGCGCGTGGCGCGAGACGTACCCGCTCGGCTATGAGACCCCGGACGACGGCACGCTCTCCCCGCAGTACGCCATCCAGCGCATCGGCCACATCGCCGGCCCGGACGCCCTGTACGTCGCGGGCGTCGGCCAGCACCAGATGTGGACCGCCCAGTTCATCGGCTACGAGCAGCCGGGCGCGTTCATCAACTCCGGCGGTCTCGGCACCATGGGGTACGCCGTGCCCGCCGCGATGGGCGCCAAGCACGGCCGCCCCGACACCACCGTGTGGGCGATCGACGGCGACGGCTGCTTCCAGATGACCAACCAGGAGCTGGCCACCTGCGCCATCGAGGGCATCCCGGTCAAGGTCGCGGTGATCAACAACGGCAACCTGGGCATGGTCCGGCAGTGGCAGACGCTGTTCTACAACAAGCGTTACTCCAACACCGACCTCCAGCAGGCCCGCCGGATCCCCGACTTCGTCAAGCTCGCGGAGGCGTACGGCTGCGTGGGCCTGCGGTGCGACAGCGCCGCCGACGTGGACGCCACGATCAACAAGGCGATGGAGATCAACGACGTGCCGGTCGTCATCGACTTCATCGTCCACCAGGACGCCATGGTCTGGCCGATGGTCGCCGCCGGCACCGGAAACGACGAGATCAAGATCGCGCGCGACATGGCGCCCGACTGGGGCAACCGTGACTGACAGGGAGTGCTACCGATGAGCAAACACACGCTTTCGGTGCTGGTCGAGAACAAACCGGGCATCCTCGCCCGGGTGGCGTCGTTGTTCTCGCGGCGGGGGTTCAACATCGACTCGCTCGCCGTGGGCACCACCGAGCACCCCGACATCTCGCGGATGACGATCGTGGTCAACGTCGAGGACCGGCCGCTCGAACAGGTCACCAAGCAGCTCAACAAGCTGATCAACGTCATCAAGATCGTCGAACTGGACCCGGCCGTGTCGGTCGAGCGCGAGCTCGTACTGATCAAGGTGCGTGCCGATCAGGAGACACGCTCCCAGGTCCTGGAGACGGTGCAGCTGTTCCGTGCCAAGGTCATCGACGTGGCCGTGGACGCGGTCACGATCGAGGCGACCGGCAGCAAGGACAAGCTGGAGGCCCTGATCAGGGTCCTCGAACCCTTCGGGATCAAGGAACTCGTGCAGTCGGGCATGGTGGCGATCGGCCGGGGTGCCCGTTCCATCACCGACCGTTCACTGCGGGCGATCGAACGCAGTGCTTAACCTTTGTGAGAGAGGCAACGCAAGTGGCTGAGATCTACTACGACAACGACGCCGACCTGAGCGTCATCCAGGACCGCCACGTCGCGGTCCTCGGATACGGCAGCCAGGGGCACGCGCACGCGCTCTCGCTGCGCGATTCCGGCGTGGACGTTCGCGTCGGTCTCCCGAAGGACTCCAAGAGCCGTGAGAAGGCCGAGAACGACGGTCTCCGCGTCGTCACGCCCGAGGAGGCCTGTGAGGAGGCCAACCTCACGATGGTGCTGATCCCCGACCACCTGCAGCGCGCGCTGTACGCCGACGCCATCGCGCCGTCGCTGGTCGAGGGCGACGCGCTGTTCTTCGGGCACGGGCTCAACATCCGCTACGGCCTCATCGAGCCGCCCGAGGGCGTCGACGTGTGCATGGTCGCGCCGAAGGGCCCGGGTCACCTCGTGCGCCGCCAGTACACCGAGGGTCGCGGCGTCCCGGTGCTCGTCGCCGTCGAGCGCGACGCGACCGGCGACGCCTGGCCGCTCACCCTCTCGTACGCCAAGGGCATCGGCGGCACCCGTCCGGGCGCGCTGAAGACGACCTTCACCGAGGAGACCGAGACCGACCTGTTCGGCGAGCAGGCCGTGCTCTGCGGCGGCGTGTCCGAGCTGATCAAGGCCGGCTTCCAGACCCTCGTCGACGCCGGCTACCAGCCGGAGGCCGCCTACTTCGAGTGCCTCCACGAGATGAAGCTGATCGTCGACCTCATGTACGAGGGCGGCCTGTCGCAGATGCGCTACTCCATCTCCGACACCGCCGAGTTCGGCGACTACACGCGTGGCCGCCGCATCGTCACCGAGGAGACCCGCGCTGAGATGCGCAAGATCCTCGGCGAGATCCAGGACGGCACCTTCACCAAGGAGCTCGTCGAGGAGTTCGACGGCGGCCGCAAGAACTTCCTCAAGCGCCGTGAGGAGGAGCAGAGCTCCGCGATCGAGCAGACCGGCGCGAAGCTCCGCCCCATGATGTCCTGGCTCCAGGACTGAGCGTGTGAGACGGGCGCGTCACCTACGGGTGGCGCGCCCCAGGAAGATCGGGTTGGTGAACGCCGCCATGGAGCCGTCCGGGTGGCGGACCTCGGCGCGTACGTAGGGGGAGACCCGCGGCCGGGTGGTCCATGTGACCGGGCCGACCGGCTGTTCGAGTACCTGGCCCTCGTCCGTGATCAGCCGGACGACGCCCGACGGGACGCCGTCGACGGTCAGGGAGACCGTGACCTCGTCGCCCGGGCCGGCGTTCAGGTGCTCGCCGATGTCGGCGTGCCGCGTGCCCGACGTGGCCGTGAAGGACAGCGACACGGCCTTGGACTCGGCGACGTAGAGCCGCCCGGCCTTCACCGCCGCGAGGATGTCGGTCTTCGTCAGGTCGTCGGCGAGGACGACGTTGTGCGGCAGGCCGAGGGTGTTCTCCGGCTTGTGCGAGTCGCTGTCGCCGACGGCCGGGATCCAGGTGCGCCGCGAGGTCAGCAGGCCGTTCCACATCTGCAGGGCGGCCTCGTCGTCGAGGGTCCAGGGGCCGTTCCACACCTCGATCGCGTCCAGGTGCTCGTACCCGAACTTCCACTGGCAGCCCAGGCACGTCGCGAACGGATGCGCGGACACCGCCAGCGCGCCGTGGTGGTGGATGTCCCCGACCACGCGCGAGATCTGGCCGTCGACGGCGCGGTAGCGCCAGTCGATCCAGGTGCCGGCGGGCAGCCCGAGCGCGGTGTAGTGGCCGTTGCGCGTCGTGATCTCCTCGCCGTCGATGATCAGGAGATCGTCGGTGGCGTAGTGCCCCCAGACGCCCGCGGCGCTGGAGGTGTTGTGCTCGGTGGAGACGATGTAGTCGAGCCCGTTGGCGCGCGCGGTGGCCGCGATCTGCTCGGGCAGCCAGCTACCGTCGGAGTGCACCGAGTGGATGTGCATGTCGCCGCGGTACCAGGCGCGGCCACGGCCCTTGGCGCGCAGCGGCGCGTGCGACGGCACGAACGCCGGGCCCGGGTCGCCGAAGCGCAGCGTGACCTCGACGGTCCAGTTCATGCCCTGCGGGGCGACCGTGTACGGCGCGAGCGTGACGCGCCAGGTGCCGGGGCGGATCGTGCCCGGCAGGTAGCCCGGGGTCGCCGCGGAACGGCTGATCGTGAACGAGTCGCGGGCGCCGCCGGACCAGCCGCGGAAGCCCTTCTCGTCGAAACAGCCGAGGTCCAGGGCGTTGCCCGGCCGCCCGGCCGGCGGCGCGGGCTTGTCGTAGGAGTACTTCACCGAGATCTCACGGACCCCGTGTGGCACCTCGACCGGGACGTACACCCAGTCGGGAGCGCCGATCTCCTGATGGCCGGAGATCGTCTGTGTCTGCTCACCGCCTGGCGCGGCGGCGGCGAAACTCAGCGGGTCCATGGTCACGGCGGCTCCTGCCACTCCGGTGGCGAGCAGGAACCGCCGCCGGTCGAGTTCGGGTGACACGACGTCTCCTCTCGGCGGTGCACATGATTCTCAACGCCCCGGGTGTCCGAGAGGTGACGCCTGGATGATCAATCCGCCCGTCAGCGGCGTACGACGACGGCCTCCATCTCGCCGAGGAAGCCCTCGGTCTCGTCGTCGGCGACGTGCGCGAACACGGGAACGTCGCTGGTCGGAAGGCCTTCCATCGTCGCCTGCAGGAGTTCGTTCGCCACCTGCGGGTCGGCGTCGCCCTCGACGACGACGTGCAGCATGATGCCCTCGACGCCGCTCGGCATCCGGACGTCGGAGATCCAGACCCGCTCGACCGTGGGGTACTCGGGGAGCTTCGCCCTGATGCCGTCGCGAAGGTGGGGCACCAGGTCGTGATCGCTCGCGCGGAAGGCGACCTCGACGTCCTCGTCGACGCCCATGCCCTGGGTGACGAGGTAGCCCTGGATGTCGCTGAACGGGATCAGGGCGGCGTCGTCGCCCTCGGGGTCGACGACGAGCGCCTCGACCTCGCCGCTGCGCGCGATCTCCAGCAGCAGCGCCGCGTCGGCCTGCTGGAAGGTCTCGTTGTCTGGTTTCTCCGCGTACGCCTCAGGGGCGGTGAACCCGGCGAGAGCCACGCTCTCGTCGTCGAGCTGCCCGACCAGCACCGAGCCGTCGGGGTTGGCCACGATGAGGATCCCCCCGTCGACCAGCGCGCTCAGGATCTCCTCGGGTTCGCCGCGGCCGGCGAGAACCTCGGCCAGCTTAGGGTTTCCATTAGCCATGGCCCGACCCTAGTGCGTACCGGAGACCGGCCGGGCGCGATGCGGTACGGGCGCGCGTGTGGCGGATTGACCACTAGTCGCCAGACGCCCATGGCTGCACTCCGCCGGGGCATGGGTATGGGGTAGCTCGCAGTGCCGCAAGCCCTCCACCGGGGTCGACATCGATGTAAGGGAACCGACCGTTGAGCAAGCCCGTAGTCCTCGTCGCCGAAGAGCTCTCACCCGCGGGCATCGCCCTGCTGGAGTCCGATTTCGAGGTCAGGCACACTGACGGTGCCGACGCGGCGGGTCTCCTCGCCGCCGTCCCCGAGGTCGACGCGATCATCGTGCGCAGCGCGACCAAGGTCGACGCCGCGGTGTTCGCCGCCGCCAAGAGGCTCCGTGTCGTCGCGCGGGCCGGCGTCGGCCTGGACAACGTCGACGTCGAGGCGGCGACCAAGGCCGGCGTCATGGTCGTCAACGCGCCGACCTCCAACATCGTGACGGCCGCCGAGCACGCGATCGCGCTGCTGCTCGCCACCGCGCGCAACGTCCCGCAGGGGCACTCCTCGCTGAAGCAGGGGGAGTGGAAGCGCTCGAAGTACACCGGCGTGGAGCTCCAGGAGAAGACCGTCGGCGTGCTCGGCCTCGGCCGGATCGGCGTGCTCGTCGCCCAGCGCCTCGCCGCCTTCGACATGAAGGTGATCGCCTACGACCCGTACGTCCAGGCGCCGCGCGCCGCGCAGTTCGGCGTGCGGCTGGTCACCCTCGACGAGCTGCTGCGCGAGAGCGACTTCATCACGGTGCACCTGCCCAAGACCAAGGAGACGCTCGGGGTGATCGGCGACCGGGAGCTGCACCTGGTCAAGCCGTCCGTGCGGATCATCAACGCCGCGCGCGGCGGCATCGTCGACGAGAACGCCCTCGACCAGGCGCTGAAGGACAAGCGCGTCGCGGGCGCGGGCATCGACGTGTTCAGCAGCGAGCCGTGCACCGACAGCCCGCTGTTCCACCACGACAACGTCGTGGTCACGCCGCACCTGGGCGCGAGCACCCACGAGGCGCAGGAGAAGGCCGGCACGCAGGTCGCCCGCTCCGTACGCCTGGCGCTGTCCGGTGAGTTCGTCCCGGACGCCGTCAACGTCCAGGGCGGCGCCGTCGCCGAGGACGTCAAGCCGGGTCTGCCGCTCGCCGAGAGGCTCGGCCGGATCTTCACCGCCCTGGCCGGCGGCGTGCCCGTACGCCTGGAGGTCGAGGTGCGCGGTGAGATCGCGCGCCACGACGTGAGGATCCTCGAGCTCGCCGCGCTGAAGGGCGCCTTCACCGACGTGGTCGAGGAGACCGTGACGTACGTGAACGCGCCGCTGCTGTCCCGTGACCGCGGCCTGGAGGTCACGCTCACGACCAGCGAGGACAGCGCCGAGTGGCGCAACCTCGTCACGGTGCGCGGCACGATGGCCGACGGCGTCACGGTCTCGGTGTCCGGCACGCTCACCGGCCCGAAGCACATCGAGCGGATCGTCGAGGTCAACGGCTACGAGATGGAGATCGTGCCGACCCCGCACATGGCGTTCTTCACCTACACCGACCGCCCCGGCGTCGTCGGCGTGGTGGGCCGCCTGCTGGGCGACGCGCGGATCAACATCGCGGGCATGCAGGTCGGACGCGACGCGAAGGGCGGAAAGGCGCTGATCGCGCTGACCGTCGACTCGGCGATCGCCCCCGAAATGATCGACGCGATCGCCCAGGAGATCGGCGCGGATCAGGGACGCCGCGTGGACCTGGACGACTGACCTGGGGTTTCATGGCAGGCGTCCCACAGTGTGAGATTTGGGGCCGAGAGGCGAGACAAAGCCGTTACGCGTGGGTAACATCGAAAGTGCCATGCGACGCTACGTATTGATCCTTCGCCGCCGCGGCGGGGCCTGACCAACGGGCAGGCCGGCGACCCGCCGCGGAGTGTTGTGCCGGCTGTGAGCCCCGCGAAGCGTCTGCCGTCGATCGTTGGAGAAATCCCATGGATTCGATGTACGCACTGAAGCCCGCCGAGGAAGCCGCCGAAGAGGCCACCCGAGCCGTCCAGTTCGCTCTGGACCGCCGCGACAACGGCGGATCGGCGAGCCGCTGAGTTTCCGGCCACCCGCACCTCAGGGTGCGGGTGGCCGCGTTCTTTCTAGGCGGCCTCGGTGGCCATCGCCAGGGCGCCGATCAGGGGCGCGTCGTCGACGAACCTGGCGGCCTCCACCGGTGGCGGGAACGGCACCGCCCGGTTGACGGCGTTCCGCAGCGCGGGCAGGAAGGCCGTCGCCATCCCGCCTCCCACGACCACACGCTCTGGGTCGAGGAACGTCGTGAGGTTGGCGACCGACATCGCCACCGTCGCGGCCGCGTCGTCGAGCAGCGCCGCGACGGCGGGTGCGTCCCGCATGGCGGACAGGCCGGCCGCGGTCACCGGGCGTCCCAGCATCTCCGAGCCGCGCGCGGCGAGGCCGCTGCCCGAGGTGTACTCCTCCAGTGGCGCGTGTCCGTGGGCGTACCCGGGCTCGCCCGGCTCGCGGAGCAGGTAGCCGATCTCGCCCGTGGCACCGTGGGTGCCGGGGATGACGCGGCCGTCCACGATCACGGCCGCGCCCGTACCGGTGCCGAGGTTGACGTACAGGCCGATCCCCGTGTCGGCGAGGCTTCCCCAGTGCAGCTCGGCGGTCGCGGCGGCGTTGACGTCGTTGTCGACGCGCAGGGCGGGCGCGCCGAGGCCGTCCTCCAGCAGCGCGGGGAGCGGGAGGCCGTCCCATCCCCGCACGTTCGGCGCGAGCCGTACGAGACCGTCCCGTATGACGCCGAACGTGGAGACCCCGGCCGCGGCGAGGCGGCCGGGGGTCCCGCAGGTGAGCTCGCGCGCGGTCGTGAGGACGCGCCGCAGGACCTCGTCGGCGCCTTCGGCGGCGCGCGTCTCGATCCTGGTCGTGCGCAGGCGTTCGCCGGCGACGGTGGCGGTCGCCAGCGCGACCTTGGTGCCACCGAAGTCGATGCCGAGCACGAACTCACCCGTCACGCGGCGCCCTCCTCGGCGTTCTCGACGAAGGCTTCCCGGATCTCCTTGGGGCCGAACGGCCAGGTACGCTCCGCGCGCGCCCAGATCAGGAACGCCACGGCGCCGACGGCGAGCCAGATCAGTGAGAGCACGATCGGCTTGGCGCCCGCCGACTTGTAGATGTAGAGCCAGCCGACCAGCGCGACCAAGCTCGGCAGCGGGTACAGCCACATCTTGTACGGCCGGCGCAGGTTCGGCTGCCGGCGGCGCAGCACGGTCACGGCGACGATCTGCGCGACGGACTGGATCAGCACGAAGACCGCGGTCAGCATGCTGATCACGTCGGTCAGCGTGAACAGCGACCCGATCGCGGTGACGATGCCCATCGCGTACAGGCCGGCCGTGGGGAAGTGCAGGCGCGGGTGGATCCGCCCGAACCACGACAGGAACAGCTTGTCCTTGGCGGCGTTGTACGGCACGCGGGAGCCGCCGAGCAGCCCGGCGAAGACCGACGCGAACGCCGTGATGATGATGCCGACGGTGAAGACCTGGGCGACGCCCTTGCCCCACGAGCGCTCCAGCACCAGCGAGGCGACCGAGCTGGAGTCCTTGGCCTCCTGCCACGGCACGACGCCGAGCACGCCGACCTGGAGCAGGAAGTACAGGCCCATGATCCCGAGGATGGCGTACACGATCGAGCGCGGGATCACCCGGCCCGGGTCCTTGATCTCGGCGCCCAGGTAGGCGCTCGTGTTGTAGCCGAGGTAGTCATAGATCGCGATGACCAGGCCCGCGCCCAGCCCGGTGAAGAACTTCGACCCGCTGTCGTGCGGGAACGTGAAGGCCAGGTGCGAGCTGAAGTGCGTGAAGGCGGCGACGATCACGCCGAAGACGGTGATCAGCATGACGACGAAGAAGATCGAGGTCATCTTGCCGATGTCGCCGATGCGGCGGTACAGCGCGATGATCACGACCAGCACGACGCCGATGGCGACGACGTGGCCCAGCGTCGACAGGCCGCTGCCGTGGACGAGCGACGGCCACAGGTACCCGCCGTACTGCACCAGGCCGATCACACCCGTGGACATGATCAGCGGGATGAACAGCACCGCCGACCACACGAACAGGAACGGCATCAGGCGGCCCGTGCGGTACTGGAACGCCTCGCGGAGGTAGAGGTAGCTGCCGCCCGCGCCGGGCATGGCGGCGCCGAGCTCCGCCCAGACGAGGCCGTCGGCGATCGCGATGATCGCGCCGACGACCCAGCCGAACATGGCCTGCGGGCCCTGCAACGTCGCGATCATCACGGGAATGGTGACGAACGGCCCGATGCCGCACATCTGGGTCATGTTGACCGTTGTGGCTTGGAACAGCCCGAGGCGCCGTTCGAACCCCGGGGAGGGGGGATTCGCCATGAGGTTCTCCGTTCGCGCGGACCTTTGTGGCCTTGTCCAGGGAAGATGTCCCCGGCTTGCGGTACAAGCAGAGTAAGGGAGGGTCCTTAACGAATCAATACGCGCGGTGTGAGAGCGTCCGTGATACCAACGTGTGGGGGAACGGCGTCGGAGGGGACACGTGTCGATCGGAACGGCCAACACCACCAGCGTGCTTCGGATCATGAACGAGCGCGCCGTGTACGAGAGGATCCGCCTGCTGGGGCCGGTGTCGCGGCCACAGCTCGCCGAGGCCACCGGCCTGTCGAAACCGACGATCTCCCTCGCGCTCGCCGACCTGGAACGCGCCGGCCTCGTCGTCTCGGCCGGTCACCGCACCGGCAACGCCGGCCGCGCCGCCGTGCTCTACACGATCCGGCCGGAGGCGGGCTGGGTGATCGGCCTCGACATCGGGCACGAGTGGATCCGCGCCGCCCTGGTCGACCTCGGCGGCGAGATCGCCGTACGCGAGGACGTCCGCTCCCACGCCGAGGACGGCGCGGACGCGCTGATCGAGCAGCTCGGCGGCATCGTCGACGGCCTCGCGGCCACGGCCGGCGGCGACATCACCGACATCGTGCTGGGCACGCCCGGCGTGCACGACGTCGCGGACCGTCGCCTGCGCCTCGCGCCGAACCTCCCCGGCTGGGACCGCCCGGGCGTCACCGGCCTGCTCGCCGACCGGCTGCCGGTGCCGTTCGTGATCGAGAACGACATCGCGCTCGCCGCCCTGGGCGAGCAGGGGTACGGCCTGGGCGCGGGCCTTCGCCACTTCGTGTACGTGTCGATCGGCACCGGCATCGGCATGGGGATCATCGTGAACGGCGAGCTGTACCGCGGCGCGCGCGGCGCGGCCGGCGAGATCGCGTTCCTGCCGATGGGCGAGGCCGACCCGCGGGCGCAGCCGCCCTCCGCGCGCCGCCACGGCATGCTGGAGTCGGTCGCCTCGGCGCCGGGCGTGGTCGCGACCGCGCAGCGGCTCGGCATGAACGGCCCGATCACCGCCAAGCGCGTCTTCGATGAGGCACGCGCCGGCGACCCGGTCGCCGCGCGCGCCGTCGCCCACGAGGCCGACCACGTCGCGCGCGCCCTGGCCGGCGTCGTGGCGCTCCTCGACCCCGAGCTGGTCGTCCTCGGCGGCGGCATCGGCGGGCACGGCGCGGACGTCCTGCTGGGCGAGGTACGCGACCGGCTGGAGAAGATCACACCGCTGGGGCCGCCGCGCCTGGAGGTCTCCCCGCTCGGCGACGACGCCGGCGTACTGGGCGCGATCGCCACTGGACTGGACACCGCGCGCGCTCTCGTCTTCGACCGGGCCGTGACCGGAGTTTAGGATCTGAGACGGTTGTTCAAGCACTGAGACGCTCCGCTAAGGTACGTCCATGGCTTCCCGCAACATCAGGCTCGCCGTGATCCCAGGTGACGGGATCGGTCCCGAGGTCGTCACGGAAGGACTCAAGGTCCTCGACGCCCTGGGGGTCACGACCGAGCAGACGTCGTACGACCTGGGCGCGACCTACTGGCACAAGACGGGCGAGGTGCTGCCCGACCCGGTGCTGGAGGAGATCCGGGGCCACGACGCGATCCTGCTGGGCGCGGTCGGCGACCCGAGCGTGCCGAGCGGCGTCCTGGAGCGCGGGCTCCTGCTGCGGCTGAGGTTCGAGCTCGACCACTACATCAACCTGCGCCCGGTGAAGCTCTACCCCGGCGTGGTCACGCCCCTCGCGGACAAGCGCCCCGAGGACATCGACATGCTGGTCGTCCGCGAGGGCACCGAGGGTCCGTACGCCGGCGCCGGCGGCGTCCTGCGGGCCGGCACCCCGCACGAGATCGCGACGCAGGAGAGCGTCAACACGGCCTTCGGCGTGGAGCGCGCGGTCCGCTACGCCTTCGAGGTCGCGGCGTCCCGCCCGCGCAAGAAGCTCACCCTCGTGCACAAGAACAACGTCCTCGTCTATGCGGGCGACCTCTGGTCACGTACCGTCGATGCCGTGGCCAAGGAATTTCCCGACATCGAGGTCGACTACTGCCATGTCGACGCCGCCACGATGTTCTTCGTCAGCCAGCCGCAGCGTTTCGACGTGGTCGTGACCGACAACCTGTTCGGTGACATCCTCACCGACCTGGGCGCGGCGGTCGCCGGTGGCATCGGGCTGGCCGCGAGCGGCAACATCAACCCCACGGGTGCCGCTCCGAGCATGTTCGAGCCGGTCCACGGCAGCGCGCCCGACATCGCGGGCCAGGGCAAGGCCGACCCGAGCGCGACCATCCTTTCCGTCGCCCTGCTCCTCGACCACCTCGGCCTGCCGGCCGAGGCGCGCCGGGTGGAGCAGGCGGTCTCCGACGACATCATCGAACGCCAGGGCGCATGGGTCGCGCGCTCGACGCGGGAAGCCGGCGATGACATCGCGGAACGAGTAGCCGGCTAGGGCGCGCCTTCCGCAAGGAAACTCTCCGGGCGCGCCCCACGGCGCGCCCGTTTTGCGCTGCCGTGACGAAGGAGAATCCCCAAAGTACGACAATGATGGGCAAGGGCGGCAAAGGGGCCGCCGCCGCCGTGAGAGGACCTCAGATGAGCACCCACTTCGACATCCGGCTCTCCGAGCACCGAATGCCGGCCGAGGAGCGCGCACGGCTCCTGGAGAATCCCGGATTCGGCCAGGTCTTCACCGACCATATGATCACCATCGAGTGGTCCCAGGAGTCCGGCTGGCACGACGCCCGCCTGCAGCCGTACGGGCCGCTCTCCCTGGACCCGGCGACCGCCGTCTTCCACTACGCGCAGGAGCTCTTCGAGGGCCTGAAGGCGTACCGCCAGCCCGACGGCTCGATCGTGACCTTCCGCCCGTACGCCAACGCGGCGCGCTTCCGCACCTCGTGCGAGCGGATGGCGATGCCGCCGCTGCCGGAGGAGACGTTCGTCCGCGCACTGGAACTCCTCGTCGACACCGACCGCGACTGGATGCCGACACAGGAGGGCCACAGCCTCTACCTGCGCCCCTTCATGATCGCCACGCAGCGCGGGCTGGGGGTGAACAGCCCGTCGTCGTCGTACATGTTCATCGTCATCGCCTCGCCGGTCGGCCCGTACTTCACCAGCGGCGTGAAGCCCGTCTCGGTGTGGCTGTCGGAGGACTACACCCGCGCCGCGCCCGGCGGCACCGGCGCGGCCAAGTGCGGCGGCAACTACGCGGCGGCCTTCGTCGCCCAGGCCCAGGCCGTCCGCGAGGGCTGCGACCAGGTCGTGTGGCTCGACGCCAACGAGCACCGCTGGGTCGAGGAGATGGGCGGCATGAACCTCTTCTTCGTGTACGGCTCGGGCGCCGACGCAAGGATCATGACCCCGGCCCTGACGGGAACCCTCCTGCCGGGCATCACCCGCGACTCGCTCCTCCAACTGGCCCCTGACCTGGGCATCCCGGCGTCAGAGGGCCGGATCTCCACGGACGAGTGGCGCTCGGGCAACGCCTCGGGCGAACTGACCGAGGTCTTCGCCTGCGGCACCGCCGCCGTGATCACCCCGGTCGGCCGCGTGAAATGCGCGTCGGGCGAGTGGCTGGTCGGCGACGGCGAACCCGGCCCGGTGACCATGCGCCTCCGCGGCGAACTCGTCGGCCTCCAGTACGGCGAGGGCACGGACCAGTACGGCTGGATCCACAAGATCGGCTAGACGCTTGTTCCGGGGGCGTCGCCGTCGGGCGGCGCCCCCGTTCTGCGAGACCTTCAGGCGATGAGCTTCCCGGTGTCGAGATCGAGGTCCCACGGCTCGGGCAGCCTGAGCGTCTCCCCGAGCTTCACCTCGACCTCACGGTCGTAGCCGTCCTCGCCGGGATGACTGAGCGGCCGGGCCTTCCCCTCGAACGCGTCGACGACGAGATGGAGCGGCACCTTTCCGAGCGCACAGGTCCGCGGCTTGACCTCGTGATCGTCGTGCGCACTGCTCTTCGACACGACCTCGGCCACGAGCAGCGTGGCGTTGCCGAATACGTGGTCGCCGCCCCACTGCGCGGGATTCGGCGGCACCACGAGGAGATCCGGCCGGTAGCGATCGAGCTGCGGGCCGAAGAGGAGCGCGACGGCGTTCCATGCTTCCCGGCCGCGTTCCGTCATCAACGGTATGAGCTGGACCAGCAGGCGGAAGATGAGCTGTGCGTGATCGGTGGTGGGCACTTCCCTCACCACGATCCGGTCACTGATGATCTCGACCTTGCGGTCCGGCCACCGATCGCTGAGCTCCTGGTAGCGGTCTTCAAGGCAGACGCGCTCGGTCATCTCTTCGCCCCCATGCAACGCCCTGAGTTCGCCTGATGACCTAAAGTAGCGATACGGCTACCCGAAGTGTGCGGGAAGTCGGCCGTACGTCTCGAAGTGTGAGACGGGGGTGTCACTGGTTGACCGGGTGTGTAAGCTCATTGACATCATGCGCTGCGGCCTTCTCATTATCGGCGGGCGCGCCGGTTCGTAACGAACATCGCCGGCGCGCTGACCTCTCACGACCGTGAGGGGTCATTTTGCTTTCTGGAGCACCACGCACCGCCGGGCCACATCTAAGGGGACTTCGACATGCATGGCGACGCCTTCCACGTCTACGACACCACGCTGCGCGACGGAGCCCAGCAAGAGGGGCTCAACCTCACCGTCGCGGACAAGCTGGTCATCGCGCGTCATCTCGACGACCTCGGAGTCGGCTTCATCGAGGGTGGCTGGCCCGGCGCGAATCCCAAGGACACCGAGTTCTTCCAGCGTGCGCGGAACGAACTCGGGCTCAAGCGCGCGCAGCTCACCGCGTTCGGCGCGACCCGCCGGGCCGGTGCCAAGGCCGCGGACGACCACCTCGTGGCCGCGCTGCGCGAGTCCGGCGCGCCGGTCGTGACCCTTGTCGCCAAGAGTCATGACCGGCACGTCGAACTGGCCCTCCGTACGACGCTGGAGGAGAACCTCGCGATGATCCGCGACACGGTCTCCCACCTTCATGCGGAGGGCCAGAGGGTCTTTCTGGACGCCGAGCACTTCTTCGACGGATACCGGTCCAACCCGGCGTACGCCCTCGAAGTCGTTCGTACGGCGGCCGAAGCGGGCGCGTCCGTCATCGCGCTCTGCGACACCAACGGGGGAATGCTCCCTGACGAGCTCGCCGACGTGGTCGCGTCGGTGGGGGAGACCGGCGCGCGCCTCGGCATCCACTGCCACGACGACAGCGGCTGCGCGGTGGCCAACACGCTCGCCGCCGTACGCGCCGGTGTGACGCACGTGCAGGGCTGCGCCAACGGCTACGGCGAGCGCAGCGGCAACGCCAACCTCTTCACCGTCGTCGGGAACCTCCAGCTCAAGCGGGGCTACGACCTGGGCGTACGCCTCGGCGAGATGACGCGCGTCGCGCACTCGGTGTCGGAGGTGACGAACATCGCGCCCAGCTCGCAGCAGCCGTACGTCGGGACCTCGGCGTTCGCCCACAAGGCCGGCCTGCACGCCTCGGCGGTGAAGGTCGACCCGATGCTCTACCAGCACACCGACCCCGAGCTCGTCGGCAACGACATGCGCATGCTGATCTCCAGCATGGCCGGCCGCGCGTCCGTGGAGCTGAAGGGACGCGAGCTGGGGTACGAGCTGTCCGGCGACATGGCCAAGCAGGTCGTCGACCGCGTGAAGGAGCTGGAGTCGGCCGGGTACACCTTCGAGGCCGCCGACGCGTCGTTCGAACTGCTGCTCCAGGAAGAGGTACGCGGCGAGCGGGCCCGCTACTTCGAGGTGGAGTCGTGGCGGACGATCGTCGAACGCCGCCCCGACGGGTCGACCGTCAGCGAGGCCACGGTGAAACTGCACGCCAAGGGCGAGCGCATCGTCGCCACCGGCGAGGGGAACGGTCCGGTCAACGCCCTGGACAAGGCGCTGAGGTTCGCCCTGGAGCGCATCTACCCCGAGCTCTCCGGCCTGGAGCTGATCGACTACAAGGTGCGAATCCTCGAAGGCACCCACGGCACCGAGGCGCGTACGCGCGTGCTCATCGACTCCAGCGACGCCGACGGAGAATGGAGCACCGTCGGCGTCGAGGACGACGTCATCGCCGCTTCATGGCAGGCGCTGGTGGAGTCGGTGACCTACTGCCTGCTGCGCGCGGGCCACGACCCGATCTGAGTCAGCCCTTCGGAGCGACCTGCTCGATCACCTCGAACGACCACAGCTCGGCGGCACTGGACGCCGGGCTGTGCCCCTCTCCCGCCTGGCCCTCCGCCTTTGCGCGGGCGTGGCTCTTCTCGAACGACTGGCTCTCGGTCCACTTCTGGAAGTCCTCCTCGCTACGCCAGCGCGTGTAGACGAGGTAGCGGTCCTTCCCGTCGGCGGGCCGCAGCAGCTCGAAACCCTCGAACCCTTCGGCGTTCTCCACCATCCCGGCCCGCCCGGCGAATCGACGCTCCAGCTCGTCCTTCATCGCCTCGGGCACGGTCAACACGTTGATCTTCACGACGCTCATAGAGGCATTGTCGCGCCGGTGGGTACGCGGCCGTGCACAGGGCGGGGTGCCTCGGCCTGTCGCCGACACCGCGCGCGACCTATACACGTGCGCCTGCACGTGCAAATGAACTTTCCAAAATGGCGTTTGCTGGATATTGGGGCTTTTTGTCGTTATTGCTGGGTGTGGGGGTGGGGGGTGAATACTGTACGGAACCTATAAGGTGACTACGGTGTTTTCGCAGGTCAGAGGTAAACCTGGTGCTTTGGTAGAGATATAAGCATTAGGATCCTGCGGAGGAAATTTAAGAAAATCGGTGGCGGGGGGTGGTGGGGGAGGGCCAGAATTTGGTCACGCGGAGCCGTTGCGATTGACGCAATTCGGATGCGTGTGATGCGTTGCGCAGACGCCGGTCCAGGGGGGCCGGCGTAACCAGAACCGGAGGACCCGCACCGTATGAGCGATCCCAAAGTCTCGCCGGACGCGTCCACCGTCCTGCTCACCGGGCCCCAATGATCCGCCCAGCAGCACCCCCACGCTGCCCAACACCAAGCCAGGACCACAACGCCGAGCTCCTGCTGATCACCGAAGCCAGCCACTGGCTGTCCAAGGCAGAGCACACCGAGGTGGAGGCCCTCCTCTCGGTAACGGCCATCTTGAACCGCCAGCAACGCCTGGCCGCCCACCGCGCCTCAGGCCGCCCACTGGACACGTGAGCCTGCTTCTGGGTACCTGGGTGCGCTGAGCCGTCGAGCATGCCGGCCTCGCGTATCGGAGACCGTGCCGCGTAGGCGCCCTTGTCCGGCCGTATGAGCGACGCTCGCCGAGCCGTACGGCAGCCTTCGACCGGCCTGACCACCAAGCGCTGCCCGGTGTCCGCGCTGCCCGGTGTCCGCGCTGCCCGCTGTCCGCGCTGCCCGGCGTACGTGCCAATCGCGCCGCAGGGCGCGACACCACCTCGCGAGATCGCTCAGTACCTGACTCCTCGCAGTTGGTGACGGGTTTCGGATGAGATGCGATCTTCGTGAACCTGCAGGCCTGTTGCGCCGTCGAACGGTCAGGTGGCGGGCGAAAGGTGACGCGGTAATGGGCAAGTCGGACGACCACAAGACGCAGTTCCCTTCGGACTACACGTCGACCGGCGAGTTCCAGGTGGGTGCGGCACCTCCTGAAGGAGGCCTCTTCGACTCCTTCTTCGAGACCGAGACCGAAAAACCCCGCCGAGCCCGCGGCCTGAAACGCTGGACCCGCAAGTCCTCCGGTACGGCCCGCAAACCCGGCAAAGGCCGCCCCGCGGACGAGCCCGCCCCAGAGCTCCCGCCGAACAACACCGCGTCCCTACCGGCGGTGAGGCCCCTACTTCCCACGCGAGGCCCCGTGCCGTCCGCGCTGGCCCAGTTCGTAGCCCCCACGGCGTCCCCAACGGCCAAGCCGTCCCTCCCACGCCGAGTACGCCGGGAAACCCCGGCCATCCCGATCTCCTCAAGACTCCGCGCCGTACCACCCGAGGCCAACCCCCTCACCGCACCATCGCCCCCGCCGCCCGACCGGCCCGTACCGCCCGAGGCCAACACCTCCGCCGCCCCATCGGACCCGCTGGCCGACTACATGTCCCCACCAAAGCCACCGAACAGCCTCGACCAAACGCCCGCGGACAGCCCGTACGCCCCCACCGAACAGCCGCCGACCGACACGCCCCCGACGAACCCGTACGAGTCCGCGCCGGAGCCGTCGGATCTCGTGGCGGACCACGTGTACGAGTCGGAGCCGGAGCCGTCGGGCCTTGCGGCGGAGCACATGTACGAGGCGGCGGCGAAGCCGTCGGATCTTGTGGCGGACCACGGGTCAGCGGCGCAGCCGTCGGACCTGGTGGCCGACTACGAGTCAGTAGCGGAGCCATCGGACCTGGCGGCCGACCGTACGTCCCCGGCAGCCGGTCCCGAAGGCCAGCCGGCGACCGAGGCCCCGTCAAGCTGGTTCGAGTCCCCAGCACAACCGTCGGACCCCGTGCCCGACCTGACGTCCCCATACGAGCCCGCCCCGCAGCCGCCGACCGATTCCCAGCCCCCCGTCCCCCTGACGGAACACGAAGCGAACGCCCCCGCGGACCTTTCCGGCGAACCCGAGCCGGAAGACGACGTCCCCACGGACTTTTCCAGCGAACCCGAGCGGGAAGACGACGCCCCCGCACAGACAGACCGCACAGAACCGGCCGAACCAGGCCCACTGGGCCGCCTCTTGGCCGCCCGCGCAACTCCCGAGCCGGTCTCGGACGACGCCGACGCATGGCTCTGGTCCGACGATGAGCCCGACGAGCAGCCACAGCCCCCGATGGGACAGACGAACGAGCCGGCACCCCAACATGTCGACGACGCCTCTGAACCCTTGGCCACATCGGCCGGGCAACCTACCGCGAACGCCGAATCGGCCGTAGCCGCCGACGAACAGCGCGACACGGAAGCAGCAGAGGCACCCGCCGCCCAGACAGAGGCCGCGCGGCCCGAGGCGAACAATGCGACGCAACCGGCTGCCGTTCCTGAAGACGCCACGAATTCGGCCGATCAGCCGCCGTCAGACGCCAGCCACACCACCGGCGCGACCGAGCTATCCGATGACCACGTCGACCGGGCAACCGATGCCGAAGCTCCTCCGGTTGATCAGATGGACAGCGACAAGTCCGAGATGTCCAACACGGACGCCGTAGCCGAGGACGACCTGGCATCGGACGAATCCGAGATGGACGCCGAGGACGCTGTTGCGCCTTCCGCCGTAGGCGTCGGTCCTGTGGCGAAGGCTGAGCCGTCCGACGCTGAGGCCGATGCGGTGTCGGACGACCGTCCCGAGCTGGACGGCGCCCGACCTACGGACTCCCAAGCAGACGGCGGCCCTGTAGCGGAGTCGGAGACAACCGGCGACGAGCGGCCCGAAGCGCCCTCCCGCGAGCCGGAGCTGGAGCCTTACCGGACGCCGATCACGGCCGTGCACATGCTGCCGCGACGCCCCGCCGCCGAAGAAGAAGCGGCGACCTCCGACAGCCCGGACACCACCGACTCTCCCGACGTACCGGCCGCGGCTGACGAAGCAGAAACAGACGCCACCGACCTACCGGACGTTCACGACGAGCGTGCGGAAGCGACAATGGTCGACTTCCCCGGCGCTCCTCACGAACTCCCCGCCGACGAGACTCTCGCCGACGCGGCCGTCCTCGCCGCCGCCATCGAGAACAACGACGCGACGTCATCCGACGCCTCGATGTTCCTCACCTCGTTCGACGACATCCCGATCCAGGTACGGCCCTCCGACGAGGCCGACCTCGCCACCGAGACCCCGAACCGGCACGAACCATCGGACGACACGAACGCCGGCCCTTCCACCAGCGTCCTTCCGTCCACGCCGACACACGTGGGCACGAACGGCCCCTCCACGGACCCATCCAACGAAGGCCCGTACGCCCCGCCTCCCGCAGACGCGACCCCGTCCGCCCAAGAAGCCACGAGCGTCGGCCCGTACGCCGCGCGCCCCGAGGATGCGAACCCGCCCACCCAGGTGGCCATGAACAGCGGCCCGTACGCCTCACCTCCCGCGGACGCGAACCCGCCCTCGCAAGGAGCCAGCGCCGGTCCGTACGCTTCGCCTCCCGCGGACGCGAACCCGCCCCCCAGGTAGCCATGAACGGCGGCCCGTACGCCTCTCCTCCAAGCGACGCGCCCCCTCCCACCCAGGCGGTCATGAACGGCGGCCCGTACGGCGCGGCCGGCCCCTCGGCGTACGTGAAGACGCTCGGCGAGAACACCCCCTCCACGCCCCAGAACACCCCATACCGCTCGCCCTCCGCAGACGACACCGGCCCGATCGCGCGCCCCCAAAAGCGCACAAAACGCCCCCCTCGACGCCTGCTGATCACGATCGTCGCCGCAGGCATCGCGATCGTCCTGGCCGGTGGCATCGCGATCCTCGCCCTAAGTCACGACAAGGCCCCCAAAAAAGCCGCGAACTGCACCACCACCTGCCCCCAGAAGCCAAACGCCGTCCCCCAGAACCCCGGCCCCAAATTCGCCTACCGGACCGTAGACCGAGAAGTGGGCTACTTCGAGGGAACGATCATGGTCGCCAACAAGACCACCACCCCGCTGACCAAGTGGACGCTCTCCTTCACCTATCCCGGCGCCGACGTCCACAACGCCTGGGAGGTCGCGCTCCAGCAGACCGGCCAGTACGTCATCATCAACAGCAAGCCCGACGCACTGCCGATCAAGCCGGGAGCCGAGTTCGAGGTACGGTTCGGCGGCGCCGGGAAGCCCTCGATGCCGACGGACTGCAAGTTCAACGGACAGCCCTGCAGGTTCACCGGCTGACCCCCGAGTTATCCACAACCCCGCGACCCATGGCACACCATCCCCCCGGGATCGATAGCCTCATGGCGTGCGTATCGCGAGGTTCATCAAAGAAGGCGACCTGTTCTTCGGCGTGGTCGAGGACGACCAGACCATCGCCACCGTCGCGGCTCATCCGTTCGGCGAGATCCAGCTGACGGGTGAGCGGCAACCGCTTGCGGATGTACGGCTGACGGCCCCCATCCTGCCGAGCAAGGTCGTCGCGATCGGTAAGAACTACGCCGAGCACGCGCGTGAGATGGGCGGGGAGGCTCCCGAAGAGCCGCTCATGTTCCTGAAACCGTCCACGTCCGTGATCGGGCACCAGGAGGGCATCGTCTACCCGGCGATGTCCGAGCGGGTCGACTTCGAGGGCGAGGTCGCCGTCGTCATCGGGCGCCTGTGCCGTGAGGTCCCGGCCGCGCGGGCGAGCGACGTCATCCTCGGCTACACCTGCGCCAACGACGTCACAGCCCGTGACCTGCAAAAACGTGACGGTCAGTGGACCCGCGGCAAGGGCTTCGACACGTTCTGCCCGCTGGGGCCGTGGATCGAGACCGAACTCGACCCGTCCGACCTCGCGATCGCCACCACGGTGAACGGCGAGACCCGCCAGTCATCGCGTACGAACATGCTGCTGCACGACATCCCCGAGCTGATCGAGTACGTCTCCTCGGTGATGACGCTGCTGCCCGGAGACGTCATCCTCACCGGCACCCCGGAAGGCGTGGGGCCCCTGGAAGAAGACGACGAAGTCTCCGTGACCATCGAGAACATCGGCACGCTCACCAACCGGGTGATCTCACGTGACTAACGAAACCCGTGTGCGCTTCGCGCCCTCGCCCACCGGCATGTTCCATGTCGGTGGCGCGCGATCAGCGCTGCACAACTGGCTCTACGCCCGCCAGACGGGAGGTGCGCTCGTCCTCCGCATCGAGGACACCGACACCTCACGTAACCGGCCCGAGTGGACCGAAGGGATCATCCGCGCGCTGGCGTGGCTCGGCATCGACGAAGACCAGTACGAAGGACCGGTCTTCCAGTCGGCCAACACCGAGCGCCACCAGGAGGCGGTCGGGCGGCTCAGGGCGGCCGGCCGCGCGTACTTCTGTGACTGTACGCGCGACGACGTGCTCGCCCGCACCGGCGACTCCTACAAGGGGTACGACGGCCACTGCCGCGACCGCGGTCTGGAGGCCGGTCCGGGCCGCGCCCTGCGGTTCCGTACGCCCGACGAGGGCACGACGGTCGTCATCGACCTGATCCGCGGCAAGCCGGCCTTCGAGAACGCCACCATCGAGGACTTCGTCATCGCCCGCGGCGACGGGTCGGTGCTGTTCATGCTGGCCAACGTGGTCGACGACATGACCCAGCGGATCACCCACGTGATCCGGGCCGAGGAGCACCTGTCCAACACGCCCAAGCAGCAGCTGCTCTGGGAGGCCCTGGGGGCGCAGCCGCCGATCTGGGCGCACGTGCCGGTCGTCGTCAACGAGAAGCGCCAGAAGCTCTCCAAGCGCCGCGACAAGGTCGCCCTGGAGGACTACCAGGCCGAGGGCTACCTCGCCGAGGCCATGCGCAACTACCTCATGCTGCTCGGCTGGGCGCCCTCGGGCGACCGGGAGATCGTGCCCTGGAGCGTCATCGAGGAGGAGTTCCGCCTGGAGGACGTCCACCCGTCCCCGGCGTTCTTCGACGTGAAGAAGCTCCGCGCGTTCAACGGCGAGTACATCCGCGCCCTCCCCGTCGACGACTTCGCCGCGCGCTGCGAGCCCTGGCTGCGCGCGCCGCACGCCACGTGGGCGCCGGAGAAGTTCGACGCGGGCGTGTTCGAAGAGCTGGCCCCGCTCGCCCAGACCCGGGTCGCGGTCCTGTCGGAGATCACGTCGATGGTCGACTTCGCCTTCCTGGACGAGCCGGAGATGGACGAGGCGTCCTGGAAGAAGGCCATGAAGGAGCCGGCGGCCGACATCCTGACCGCCGCGATCGCGGCCTTCGAGGACGTCCCCTGGAACGCCGACGACCTCAAGGCGCGTACGGAGGCGGTCGGCACCGAGCGCGGGCTGAAGCTCGGCAAGACGCAGGCGCCGATCCGGGTCGCTGTGACGGGCCGTACGGTCGGGCTGCCGCTGTTCGAGTCCTTGCAGGTCATAGGCCGCGAGCGCACGCTCGCCCGACTACGGAAGGCACTCGCCGCGCTCACCTGACCGGGACGCACCGACCTGGACATCCGCAGCAGGCCCTGCATACGGTGGCGACGGAAAGCGCTTTCCTCTCCGTCGCCACCCCGCACCCCCAGCCGCCACCGTCCGAGAGGCGCAGTGATGACCGAACGCACCCTCGGCGTCGTCATGAACGGCGTCACCGGCCGAATGGGCACCCGCCAGCACCTGCTCCGCTCCGTACTGGCGATCAACGAGCAGGGCGGCGTGACGCTCGACGGCGGTGACCGGGTCCTGCTGAGGCCGGTCCTCGTCGGGCGCAGCGCCGCCAAGCTCCGCGACCTCGCCGAGCGGCACGGCATCGCCGACTGGACGACCTCGCGTACGGAGGCGATCGACGACCCGGGCACCGACATCTACTTCGACGCCCAGGTGACCTCCGTGCGGGTCGAGGCCGTCACGGAGGCGATCGAGGCCGGCAAGCACGTCTACGTCGAGAAGCCGACCGCGGAGACCTACACCGACGCGGTCGAGCTGGCGCGGCGCGCGCGCGACGCCGGGGTCAAGAACGGCGTCGTCCAGGACAAGCTCTTCCTGCCCGGCCTGCTCAAGCTCCGCCGCCTGATCGACGGCGGCTTCTTCGGACGGATCCTGTCCGTACGCGGCGAGTTCGGCTACTGGGTCTTCGAGGGCGACTGGCAGGCGGCGCAGCGCCCGTCCTGGAACTACCGCGCCGAGGACGGCGGCGGCATCGTGCTCGACATGTTCCCGCACTGGGCGTACGTCCTGGAGAAGCTGTTCGGCCGCATCGAGGCCGTCACCGCCCGCGCGGTCACGCACATCCCGACGCGTACCGACGAGAACGGCAAGCCGTACGAGGCCACCGCCGACGACGCCGCGTACGGGATCTTCGAGCTGGACAGCGGCGTCATCGCCCAGATCAACTCCTCCTGGTGCGTGCGCGTCCACCGCGACGAGCTGGTGGAGTTCCAGGTCGACGGCACGCACGGCAGCGCCGTCGCCGGCCTGCGCGAATGCCGGGCCCAGCATCGCGGCACCTCTCCCGAAACCAGTGTGGAACCCCGACATACCCGCCACAGAGGACTTCCGTCGATCAGTGGCAGGACGTGCCGGACAACGCCGAGTTCGACAATGGCTTCAAGACGCAGTGGGAGATGTTCGTACGGCACGTCGTCGAGGACGCGCCGTTCCCTTATGACCTGCCTCCGGGGCGCGGGGTGTCCAGGTCGCCGAGGCGGGGCTGCGTTCCTCCGCCGAAGGGCGGCGTATCGAACTCGAGGTGGCTACATGATCACGCGTGAGAACCGCATGCTGCGGCGGCCGGTCCGCCGCTCCCTGCTGCTGCCGTCGGTGGGCGGCGCCATGGAGTCCTACCCGGTGCGAGAACCGGTTCCCTGGCCCCTGCCGCGCACCCCGCACACGTCACGCGTCGCGTACGCCGCCGCCCACGTCGTCGCGGACCCGCTCGCCGACCCCACGCCCGCCGCGCTCGACTGGGACTCCACCCTCGCGTACCGCCGGCACCTCTGGGCGTACGGCCTGCGGGTCGCCGACGCGATGGACACCGCCCAGCGCAACATGGGCCTCGACTGGAACGCCACCCGCGAGCTGATCCGGCGCAGTGCCGTCGAGGCGAAGGCGTTCGGCGACCCGTACGACGTGCTCGCCGCGGGCGCGGGCACCGACCACGCGCCCGGCGCCCGGACCCTGGACGCGGTGGCCGGCGCGTACGAGGAGCAGATCGAGGTCGTCGAAGGCGCCGGCGCCCGCGTGATCCTCATGGCCAGCCGCCAGCTCGCCGCCGTCGCGCGCGGTCCCGAGGACTACCAGGAGGTGTACGGCCGGCTGCTGCGGCAGGCCGGCCGTCCGGTGATCCTGCACTGGCTGGGGGAGATGTTCGACCCGCAGCTGTCGGGCTACTGGGGTTCGGACGACCGCGACGCCGCCACCGAGTCGTTCCTCACGCTGGTCCGCGAGCACGCCGCGAAGATCGACGGCGTGAAGGTGTCGCTGCTCGACGCCGCCCACGAGGTCCGGCTGCGCGCCGCGATGCCCGAGGGCGTACGCCTCTACACCGGCGACGACTTCAACTACCCGTCGCTGATCAAGGACGGCAGCGACGCGCTGCTCGGCATCTTCGACGCGATCGCCCCGGCCGCCTCCGCCGCACTGACCGCGCTCGACAACGGCGAGATGGAGAGCTACGAGACGATCCTCGCCCGCACGGTGCCGCTGGCGCGCAAGATCTTCGCGCCGCCGACGCAGAACTACAAGACCGGCCTGGTGTTCCTCGCCTGGCTGGCCGGCCACCAGGACGCCTTCACCATGGTCGCCGGCGCACAGAGCGCCCGATCGGTGCTCCACCTGTCCGAGGTGTTCCGCCTCGCCGACCAGGCCGGCCTGCTGCCAGACCCCGACCTGGCCGTACGCCGGATGCGGGCCTACCTGATGACTGCCGGAGCTCTATGAGTCGTCGGTCGTTTAACCAGTGGAGTATTCGGCGCTGGTCGGTCGCGGAGGCCGTGGGCGGCTGCCTACACCAGATGCGGGCCTACCCCATGACTGCCGGGGCCGTATGAGTCGTCTGTCGCTGAACCAGTGGACCACTCGCCGCTGGTCCGTCGCCGAGGCCGTGGACGGCTGCGTACGCCACGGCATCCCGGCGATCGGCCTGTGGCGCGAGCACGTCGCCGCGCACGGCCTCGAAGCGACCGCGGCGCTCGTACGCGACGCGGGCCTGCGCGTCTCGTCCCTGTGCCGCGGCGGGTTCTTCACCGGTGACGGCCGGCTGGACGACAACCGCCGCGCGATCGACGAGGCGGCCACACTAGGCGCCGCCTGCCTGGTCCTGGTCGCCGGCGGCCTCCCGGACGGCTCGAAGGACCTCCGAGGAGCCCGCGCGCGCGTCGCCGACGCACTGCGCGAGCTGGCACCGTACGCGGGGGAGCGCGGCGTACACCTGGCCGTCGAACCCCTCCACCCGATGTACTGCGCCGACCGCGCCGTCGTCTCCACACTGAGCCAGGCCCTCGACCTGGCACCCCCGGAGGTCGGCGTCGTCGTCGACGCCTTCCACGTCTGGTGGGACCCCGAGGTGGAGCAGCAGATCATCCGCGCTGGCGACCGCATCGCGAGCTTCCAGGTCTGCGACTTCCTCGTCCCGCTCCCGTCCGACGTCCTGCTGGGCCGGGGAATGATGGGCGACGGCGTCATCGACTTCGCACCGCTCCGCTCGGCCGTGGACGCGGCCGGATACACCGGCGACATCGAAGTCGAGATCTTCAACGCCGACGTGTGGGCGGCCGACCCCGACGAAGTCCTCACCACGATGAAAGAACGCTTCACCGAACTGGTCGACGCCGCCTAGGACAGGCCCTAACGGCGTGCGGCGAGTGTCCGTACGGTCAGGGCCAGGAGCAGGACGGGGACGATCAGGTACGCCCACCGGAGGCCGAACTGGTCGGCGAGATGGGCCAGCAGGAACGGTGCGCCGCCGATGGCCAGGCCTGAGGCGAGGGCGGCTCTTGCGGCGGCGCGGTTCGGGGCGTGGGGCCAGGCGGCGATGGTGCGGCTGACGGTTGTCGGGTATAGCAGGGCGACTCCGGATCCGGCCACGGCTAGTCCGAGGGCGGACAGCGCCAGTACCGGAGCCGACCAGAACACCGCGAATCCGACTGCCGCCACGCCGATGCAGATCAGCATCAGCATGCGGGCGTTCGGCAGGCGTTTGGTGATCGGGACGGCTAGGGAACGGCCGGTGGCCATGCCCACGAGGAACAACGACGCCACGGCCGGGGCCAGGCCCGACGACGTGTGGTGCCAGTCGATCACGGCCGATGCCGCCCAGAAGACCATGCAGAACTCCACGCTGACCGCGAACAGCACCTCCACCCAGGGGCCGAGCAGGTTCGTACGTTCGCCGGACGGCCGGTCCGGGTCGTGTGGTTCCGGTTCCGGCAGCGGGATCCGCCACGTCGTCACCACGATCACCACGAAGATCACCAGCGGGAGTACGAGGTAGCCGGCTCGCCAGCCGAGTCCGGTCGCCAGTGCGCCGGCGACCGCGAGTGGCGCTAGTACGGACGCGCCGCTGGCCAGGCCGTTCGCCTCGCCGACCGCCGCCGACGGTGCGTGCGGATGCAGTGACGTCAGCAACGCGGGGATCACCTGGATGAGCAGCGCCCCGCCCGCGCCGAGCAGCGCCGCGCCGAGCAGCGTGATCACGTGTACGGGCGTCGCGAGCAGCAGGCCGCCGACGACCATGGCGATGATCGCCAGTCGCATCGTCGTACGCCGCCCGATCCGGTCGACCAGCGGCCCTCCGGTCACGCCCACCGCGAGCAGCCCGACGGCGAACAGGGTCGGGTAGAACGCCACCTGCGCCCGGTCCGTGTGCAGATCCTTCTGGAGCGGCACCAGCACCGCGCCGAGCCCGTTGAGCAGGAAACTCAGGCAGCTGAGCACGGCGTACAACAGCCAGGTGGCACTTCCACGCGACAAACCGCCCGATTGACCCACAGTGCGGAGACTAGCGGCGCCGCGTACTGTCCCGGAGCACGACCTCCGCCGGAGCCGCCTCGCTCACGGAGCCTTCGTCGAGCGCGAGGTCCAGAACGCGCTCGCCCATCGACGTCAGCGGCAGCCGTACGGTCGTCAGTGCCGGCACCAGGTCACGCAGGGTCGGAATGTCGTCGAACCCGGCAACCGCGAGGGTTCCGGGCACATCGACGCCGCGCGTACGGAGGGCGGCGACGGCGCCGACCGCCATGAAGTCGTTGACGGCGAAGAGGCAGTCGATGCCGGCGATGTCGAGATCTTTCGTACTGGCATAGCCGCCGTCACGGTGGAAATCGCCCGGAACCCTCTGAGGTGCGGCCAGCCCGCACTCGGCCAGCCCCGCTTCGAAGCCCTCCGTACGCTCGCGCGCGGTCAAGAGATCAGACGGCCCGCTGAGGATCGCGAACCGCCGATGCCCCTGACCTGCGAGTGCCTTGGCGAGCATGCGAGCCCGTCCCGGTTCGCCGGCGCGACGGCCGGCACGCCGAGCAGGTCCTGCCCCACGGTCGCGACCCGCCCCCCAATGGCGCGATAACGCTCCAGTTCTTCTTTCAGCCGGGTGGAGGTTCCGGTGGTCCTGCTCCCCACGAGCAGAACGGCCCTCACCCGCTGAGCCCGAAGCGCCGCCACGTACGTGATCTCCCGCTCGGGATCCCGCCCCGTGGCCCCCACCATCACCACCAGCCCCCGCCGATCCGCCGCCCGCGCCACCGCGTCCGCGATCACCGCGAAGTAGGGGTCCGTAAGATCGTGAACCACGAGCCCGACGACGCTGCTGACACTGCGCGCAAGGGCCTGAGCTGGAAGGTTGGGCTCGTACCCGAGCTCGGCCGCCGCCCGCTCGACACTCTCCCGAAGCCGGGCCCCGACCTTGCGGCTACTCCCGTTCAACGCCCGCGAAGCCGTAGCCCGAGAAACCCCGGCCCGCCGCGCCACGTCGTCCAAAGTGACGCTCGGCAACGCCCGAACCTCCCGATAGTGTGGTGACCTCAGCATTACACGGGCCCCACGTGCACGACCAGCGCTCGTGGGGCGGCTGCGGATTCGCGTTCGCGAGCAGTGGTCAACGTCCGCTAAACTCGTCGAGGCGCTGACGGACTGAGGTCCGAGCAGAGCATTGGGGTATGGTGTAATCGGCAGCACGACTGATTCTGGTTCAGTTAGTCTAGGTTCGAGTCCTGGTACCCCAGCAAGACCTTGGCGGGAGTCTCAATGAGACCCCCGCTTTTGTCATTCCTGGGCTGCGCAAAGGCCGACTCGCCTCCCCCCAAAAGGCGGAGGATCGGCGTATGAGCGACGAGGAAGGTCTCACGCCGTTGCGCTACGACCAGACGGGCCTGCGGGGAAAGCTCGCCCGGGTCCTGGTGGAGGAGCCCACCAATGAAATCGACTGGCCGGCCGACCTGCCCGCCGGGATCGAAACGGTCGTCATTGTTGATGATGGGCCAAATCCATTTCACACGCTGCGGGTTCATCCGCCGGGAGACCCCACGCGCATCGCTCTGGTCGTGTTCGACCAGTTGGCGCTCTGTGAGGATCGGGCCGGAGGGCTGAAGACGATGGATCCGCGGCGTGTCGAGCTCAACCGCCGGCACAGCCGGGAGATGGGCTCGCTGTTCAAGGCGTTCCTCGATGCCCACCCCGAGGTCGAGTCCGAGGTTCAGGGAGCCGGCATGACCGCGGACCAGGACGCCGCGTGGGCGGCCTTCAGCGCCGAACTCGCCGGTCGCCATACGGTCGAGCGATCGGCGCTCGCGGCCCGGCTCGAAGGCGAGTTGCGACGGCGCGGCGGTCGGTGACCTCCCCAGGTTGATAACTGGAGCTTCCTCCGCTTATGCTGAGGAACTCACCGGAGGGGCCTCCGGTTAGAGACACACGGTTCCAGCGCGAACAGGACACGATGACCGGATCACCAGCGATGCCGTGCGGCACGAAGGACGCTGGATCACCTCGGACACCCGGCTTCGGCGGCACTGCCGCCGGTCTCTCAGGCGTCATGGAGATGCGATGACCACCACCTCGAGCGCCATCTCGCTCAACGTCAACGGCGAGACGTACGAGCTCACCGTCGACAACCGCACCACCCTCCTCGACGCCCTGAGAGAACGCCTCGATCTCACCGGGACGAAGAAGGGCTGTGATCAGGGGCAGTGCGGCGCCTGCACCGTCATTCTCGACGGGCGGCGGGTCAACTCCTGCCTTCAGCTCGCCGTCGCCGCCGACGGACGGGAGATGACCACCATCGAAGGCATGGCCGACGGTGACACGCTCCACCCCGTACAGCAGGCGTTTCTCGACTTCGACGGCTACCAGTGCGGGTACTGCACGCCCGGGCAGATCTGTTCCGCCGTCGCGGTGATCGAGGAGCATGCCAAAGGGTGGCCCAGTGCCGCCACCGATGACGTACGGCCCGAGGCCGGTCCACCCAAGCTCGACGATGACGAGATCCGTGAGCGGATGAGCGGCAACCTGTGCCGGTGCGGGGCGTACGTCTCCATCGTGAGGGCCGTCGCGGCGGCGGCGAAAGAGGTGACGGCGTGAAGGAGTTCGGCTACCAGCGCGCGGCGGACGTCAAGGACGCGGTGAAGACGCTCGCCGAGAACCCCGGCGGGCGGTTTCTCGGCGGAGGCACCAACCTCGTCGACCTGATGAAGACCGGCGTGGAGAACCCGAGCCTCCTCGTCGACGTCCGCGGCCTCCCACTCGACCGCATCGAAAAAGGGGACGACGGCGCGCTCACGATCGGCGCCACCGTCACCAACAGCGACCTGGCCGCCGACGAAGAGGTCAGGCGGCGCTACCCCGCGCTCGCGCAGGCCGTGCTCGCCGGCGCCTCCGGGCAGTTGCGGAACATGGCGACCGTCGGCGGGAACCTCCTGCAGCGCACCCGCTGCGCGCTACTTCGGTGACACGTCGCAGCCCTGCAACAAGCGGGAGCCCGGCAGCGGGTGCCCGGCGCGCAACGGCGAGCATCACAACCACGCGATCCTCGGCTGGTCCGAGCACTGCGTCGCCACCCATCCCTCGGACATGGGCGTCGCGCTCGCCGCCTTCGACGCCGTCGTGCACGCCCACACCGAGGACGGCACCATCGAGATCGCGTTCGAGGACTTCTACCGGCCGGTCGGCGACACCCCGCACCGCGAGACCGCCCTGCCGCCCGGCGCGCTGATCACCGGCGTCACCCTCCCCGCCGCGAAGGTCGCGGCGACGTCCCGGTACCGCAAGGTCAGGGAGCGCGCCTCGTACGCCTTCGCCAACGGCTCGGTCGCCGCGGCCCTGGACGTCGAGGACGGCACCGTACGGGACGTGCGGCTCGCCTTCGGCGCCGTCGCGTCGAGACCGTGGCGTGCCAAGGCGGCCGAGCAGGCGCTGAGAGAAGGCCCGGCGACCAGGGCGGCGTTCGAGAAGGCCGCCGACGCGGAGCTGGCCTCCGCCGAGCCCCTCACCCGGAACGCCTACAAGGTGCCGCTGATCCGCAATCTCGTCGTCGACGTGCTGACCGAGCTCACCCAGGAGGCCGCCCGATGACCACCGCCACCACCACTACGAGGCCAGTGTCCGTCGGCGTACCCCACCAGCGCATTGAGGGCCGGGCCAAGGTCACCGGCGAGGCCAGGTACGCCGGGGAGGTCCCGTTCGCGGAGATGGCGTACGGCTGGCTGGTCACCTCGACCGTGGCGCGCGGCCGGATACGCGAGATCGACACGAAGTCCGTCCTGGACATGCCCGGCGTCGTCGGCGTCCTGCACCACGAGAACGCGCCGCGCCTGGCGCCGGACGTGGGCATGATGGGGCCCGACGGGACTCTGCAGATCCTCCAGGACGACCGCGTGCCGCACGTCGGCTGGCCGGTGGCGCTCGTGGTCGCGGAGACGCCCGAGCAGGCCAGGGCCGCCGCCGACGCGCTCGCCGTCACCTACGACGAGGAGCCGCACGACACCGTCTTCCACGCCCGTCACCCCGGGCTGGCCGAGCCGGAGCCGGGCGGGCTCATGCGGCCCGACGCCGACCGCGGCGACGTCGAGGCGGAGCTGGCCGCCTCCGCCACCGTGGTCGACATGGAGTACTCCACGCCCGAGGAGTACCACAGCGCGATGGAGCCGCACGCCGCGATGGCGCGGTGGGACAACGGCCGCCTGGAGGTGGTCGACGCCAACCAGGGCTCGTACGCCATCGCGCAGAACCTGGCCGCGCTGTTCTCCCTCGACCCGGAGTCCGTACGCGTGACGTCCGAGCACGTCGGCGGCGCCTTCGGCTCCAAGGGGTTCATGCGCTCCCACCTGGTGCTCGCCGCGATGGCCACCACCGTGCTCCACCGGCCCGTACGGGTCGTGCTGACCCGCCGGCAGATGTTCTCGCTGGTCGGGCACAGGCCGGCGACGGCACAGCGCGTACGCCTCGGCGCGGACCCCACCGGACGGCTGCGCGCGCTCGAACACCAGGCGTCCTCCTACACCTCCACCGTGCACGAGTACGTGGAGCAGAGCGCGCAGCCGAGCCGCACCATGTACGCCGCCGACGCGCTGCGTACGCGCACCCGGATCGTCAAGCTCGACGTGCCGACACCGTCCTTCATGCGCGCCCCGGGCTGGGCGCCGGGGTCGTTCGCCCTGGAGTCGGCGATGGACGAGCTCGCCGAGAAGACCGGCATGGACCCCATCGCACTCCGCGTCCGCAACGAGCCGGAGGTCGGGCCGGGCTCCGGACTGCCGTTCAGCAGCCGCAACCTCCTCACCTGCCTCGACGAGGGGGCACGCCGGTTCGGCTGGGCGTCTCGTGACCCGCGCCCCAGGACCAGGAGAGACGGGCGCTGGTCGCTCGGCACCGGCATGGCCGCCGCCGCCCACGCTGCCGGAACCGCGCCGTCCACCGCGTCCATCACCGCCGAGGCGGACGGCACGTTCACCGCGCGGATCTCCGCGGCCGACATCGGCACCGGCGCGCGTACGGCCCTCACCCAGATCGCCGTCGACGCGCTGGAAGTGCCGCCGGAACTGGTCCGGGTGAAGATCGCCGACAGCGACTTCGGCCCGGCGTTCCTCGCGGGCGGATCCATGGGCACCGCGTCCTGGGCCTGGGCGGTCACCGAGGCGGCGGCCGCGCTACGGGAGAAACTCGCGTACGCGGACGTGATCCCGGAGGAGGGGATCACGGCGCGCGCCGACACGACGGAGCTGGTCGAGGCACGCGAGCCGATGGAATGCAACGCGTACGCCGCCCAGTTCGCCGAGGTCGCGGTCGACACGGCCAGCGGCGAAGTGCGTGTACGGCGCCTTCTCGGCATCTTCGCCGTGGGCCGCGTCGTCAACCCGCTGACCGCCCGCAGCCAGTTGGTCGGCGGGATGACGATGGGCCTGTCGATGGCGCTGCACGAAGAGGGCCTGCGCGACAGGACCAGCGGCGGCCTGGTGAACGGCGACTTCGCCGGCTACCACTTCGCGTCCCACGCGGACGTGCCCGTGATCGAAGCCGACTGGGTGGACGACCCGGACACCTACAACCCCAGCGGCATCAAGGGGCTGGGCGAGGTGGGGATCGTCGGCGTAGCGGCGGCCATCGCGAACGCCGTCTGGCACGCGACCGGCGTACGCCAGCGAAACCTCCCGATCCGCCTCGACCGCGCACTGTCAACGACGCCCTCGGGTGCGTCCGACGGATCCCGTTCGTAGCGGCTGGTGCGTGGATCGGTCGGCCGCTCCGTTGGGTGTGTGCGGCGGGTCCTGTTCGTGGTGGGCGGCGCGTGGCCGGAGCGCGGATCTGTCAGCCACGCCCTGGAGCGTGTCCGACGGATCCCGTTGGTAGCGCGTGGCCGGACGGCGGATCCCGTCCGGCCACGCCCTAGGGTCGTGGGCATGGCCTCACTGTTCGATCCGCTGCCCGACCTGCGTGACCGTCCCGCCCGGTGGAGGTTCATCGAGAACTTCGCCGCCGAGTGGGTGGAACCCCTCCAGCCCGGCGACGGCAGCCATCCGGGGGACCTGGACGCCGCCGAGGGGCGGCTCGACGTCACCCTCCCGGCAGCGGTGCGGGAGGCGTATTCGCTGTTCGGCGCGCGGGACGACCTGACCAGCAACCAGGATGTCCTGCTCTCACCCGACGAGCTGTACGTCCACGACGGCGTTCTCGTCTTCCGCGCCGAGAACCAGGGCGCCGCGCACTGGGGAGTGGCCCTCACGGGCGAGACGGATCCGCCGGTTCTCGTGCGGCCCGACCTCGCGGACAAGGACGCCGAGGCGTGGGAGCCGTGGATGGACCGGTTCTCGATGGCCTGCGTGGAGATCGTGCTGTCGGAGTCCCTCCTCGACGAGGATCTCGCCGACAGCCGCGACCCGGAGGACGACGACGCCGAAGCCCTCGGCGCCCGGTACACCCGGCTCCCGCTGCCGGACCTCCCGACCGGGCAGGATCCGCCGATCAGGTGGTTCACCGGAACCGACGTGATCGTCCGCGACGACGCGGGCGGGTGGCTGAGCGCACGCGCGCGTACGCCCGAGGCGCTCGACGCGGTACGCGAGGATCTGCCGGGCGACTGGCTGGGCTGAGCACCCGCGGACCCGCCTCCGCCCGAGGCGCTCGATGCCGTACGCGAGAACCTGCCGGGCGACCGGCCGGACTGCGACGGGCCCGCCCCCCACCGTGGAGGCGGGCCTGCTCGGTCGCTACGGCAGTGAGATGTGCAGCATCTCGCCGACCGTCCGGTAGCCGGCGCGTTGGTAGACGCGGCCTGCGGCCTCGTCGGCGGGGGTGAGGAACGGGGTGGTGATTCCCGCGTCAGGGCACGCCCGCGTTAGCAGGGCCGTCAGGGCCGCGGCGACGCCTCGGCGTCGGTGTGACGTGCGTACGCCGATTCCCGCCAGTTCGCTGACGCCGTGGAGTGGCGGTCCGCACTGGCCGCCGCCCACCCCCATCCCCGTGGACGTGTCCACGGCGAGGGCGACCAGGCCGCCGCGCTCCAGGAGGCGGCGGAGCCGGGTCACGTCGTGGTCTGTGGTCTTCTCCTGGCCGAAGGCGGCGTTCTGGGCCGAGGCCGCCTGCCGGAGGTGGTCGTCCGTGGTGGCCAGGAACACCGAGAGGTCCTCGTCCAGCGGCGGGGTGATGACCTCGCCGGGTGGGCAGGTCAGCACAGGTAGGCGGGCCTCGGTGATGAAACCGGCCTCCTTCAACGCGGGTTCTACGCTTTCGCAGATGCCCGGCAGGTACTCCAGGCGAGGCGTACGTGAGCGGTCGGTGAAGGCGGTGATCAGGGCCTTGACGTCGGATGTCGTCGGAACGGCGCCGTCGTCGGGAACGGCGTAGTTGCGGTACAGGCCGGGGTCTTCGGCGTCGAAGAACGCCAGGAACGGGCCGGCGCGGTGGGCTCGGTCGCGGCCTGCCGCGCGCAGGTAAGCGTGAACATCAGAGTCGAACACGTGGATCCTTCAGGAAAGAAGTGACTGGGGACGCAGGCCGCTTCGGCATGGACGTACCGCGGGATCAACGACCCCGTGCGGTGGCGCGCAGCGGCCCGGTGTGGGGCGCCGGCATGGCCTCAGTCCTCCTGAGTACGCGTGAACGAACCCTCCCAGTCTCCAACCCGCGCAGACCGCGGTCAACGGGTTTGGTGTCCTCCAGGCGAGGCCGGTATGCTTAAGACGTCGACAGCCGGGGTAAGTAAACCGGCCGCTCGGTGAGGTCGCCCGGCTCAGGTCGAGACGACCACTTCTCATGTACGGGGCAGGTGCGCGAAACCCGGTTCGTACAAGGGGAGGACGTCCGCTAAGCTAGGCGTCGCCCGCAAGGGAGACCAAGCGGACAAAAAAAATAAGGTCCCGTCGTCTAGTGGCCTAGGACGCCGCCCTCTCAAGGCGGTAACGCCGGTTCAAATCCGGTCGGGACTACCAGCCAAAGGGCCGGTCATCGAAATGATGACCGGCCCTTTGATCTTTCACGCGCGGCTCCTCACGCGCAGATCAGCGCGAGCACCTCGTCACGCGTCATCGCCGCACCACGCGAGAACAACACCGCGTACGCCTCCGCGCCGATGGACTCCTCCGCCAGGGCCGTCACCCGCGCGGTGTCCGGATCTCCGGCGATCGCCATCCCGCGCAGCGCCACACCGCTCCCGAGCAGCAGCGCGGCGCGTGAGGCGTCGCCGTCGAGTACCGCCAGGCCCGCGAGACCTTCCGCGACGGTCGCGGCCGTACGGAAGTCGCCGTCGGCGAGGGCCAGGTCCAGCGCTGAGCCGAACCGCGTACGCGCCTCGTCGCCCAGGCCGGACGCCTCGGCGATCCGGCCCAGCGCGACGAGAATGCGGGTCCGTGTCATGTGGACGCCGAACGACTCGGCCGCGCAGGTCTCCAGGGCGGACTCGTTCAGGGACCGGGCGGACGTCAGGTCGCCGCGCCGCCGCGCCACCTCGGCGAGCCCGTACCGCGCGTCGGACATCTTCTCCGGAGCGCCCGCGCGGCGCGCGAACACGAGGGCGCGTTCGTAGCAGCCGGTCGCCGAGTCGAGGTCGCCGCCTCGGATCAGCCCCTCGGCGCGCAGGAAGAGTATGTCGCTCATGTCCTCGGCGGAGTCGAGCTGGCGCACGAGTTCGTACGCCTCGTCGGCGAGCGCCAGCGATCTCTCCTGGTCGCCGCGCAGGCCGGTGAGCCGTGCCAGCTCGCTGAGCAGCCCGGACAGGCCCCAGCGGTCGCCGATCGCGCGGAACCCGGCCACGCCCAGCTCGAACTCGGCCTCGGCGGTGTCCACGTCGCCGTCGAACAGCCGCCGGTAGCCCCAGCCGAAGTGGCGGAGCGCCCGCGACCACGGGTCACGGCCCATCAGGCTCTCCTGGAGCTCGACGTCCGCGTTGGCCGGGCCGGCGCTCATCGCCCACAGGAGGGTGGCCATCGGGCGCAGCGGCGGATGGTCCTCGCCCAGGGCGGACAGGATCGAGTCGACCCGCGCGCGGTGTTCACGCATCCGGTCGCCGTCGGCTCCGGCGATGATCGCCATCATGACGGTGATGGCGTACTCCTGTTCCAGCCCGTCCGGCGGCGTCAGGCCGATCACCCGCAGCAGCTCGACCGCGATCGGGGATCCCTCGCTGCGCAGGCCGCGCAGCCACCAGTACGACGCGAGCGCGGCGAGCATCCGCAGCGCGACCTCCGGGTCGGCGGTGACGGACCACCGCAGGGCGGACAGCAGGTTGTCGTGGTCGGCGTTGAGGCGCGCCAGCCAGTCGAGCTGCTCGTGGCGGCGGAGGTACGGCTCGGCGGTCTCGGCCAGCTCCAGGTAATAGGTGGCGTGCGCGGCGCGCGTCCGGTCGTGCTCGCCCGCCTCGGTGAGACGCTCCGCGCAGAACGCGCGGATCGTGTCGAGCATCCGGTAGCGCCCGCCGGCGTCCTCGACCAGCGACTTGTCGACGAGATCGGCGAGCAGCTCGTCGGCGTTCGGCCCGCAGACCCGCGCCGCGGCGTCCAGGGTGACGCCGCCGGAGAAGACGGTGAGGCGCCGGGCGAGTGCGCGTTCCTCGTCGCCGAGGAGGTCCCAGCTCCACTCGACGACGGCGCGCAGGGTCTGGTGGCGCGGCGCCTTCGTACGGTCGCCGCGTGAGAGTAGGCGGAACCGGTCGTCCAGGCGCGCGGCGACGTCGTCCAGGGTCAGCGAGCGCAGGCGCGCGGCGGCCAGCTCGATCGCGAGCGGCAGCCCGTCGAGCGCGGCGCAGATCCGCCGGACCGTCTCGACATCGGCGGCGTCCATCCGCAGGCCGGGGCGTACGGCGGCGGCACGGTCGGCGAACAGGCGTACGGCCGGGAAGGCGAGCGCCTCGCCGGTGGCGGTGCCGGGCGGCGGGAGGGAGAGCGGCGGCAGCGGGCACAGGGCCTCGCCGGTGATGCCGAGCGCCTCGCGGCTCGTGGCCAGGACCCGCAGGTCGGGGCAGGCGCCGAGCAGGAGGTGGGCGAGCCGCGCCGCCTCGTCGACGACGTGCTCGCAGTTGTCGAAGACCAGCAGGACCTTGCGGTCGGTGAGGGCGGAGATCAGCCGGCCGACCAGGTCGGGCCGTTCGGCCGGCACGGGAGCCAGCCTCATCTCTCGCAGGCCGAGCGCGTCGACGACGGCCCGTACGACGGCGCCCTCGGCCTCGCCGACCGGGGCGAGGTCGACGAAGGCGACCTCTCTGCCCATGCGCTGGGCGGACTCGATGGCGAGCCGGGTCTTGCCGGACCCGCCGGGCCCGAGCAGGGTCACGAGGCGGCCCGCCGACAGCAGCTCGCCGATCCGGTCGATCTCCTCCTCACGCCCCACGAAGCTGGTGAGCTGCGCCGGGAGCGCGGGCCTCGTGGTGTTCGCCGGTGACGGCTCGGCCCGCAGCACCGCCAGGTGCACCTCGGCCAGCTCGGGCGACGGGTCGGCGCCGAGCTCGTCGGCGAGCGTGCGGCGGGCGTCCTCGAAGACCGCGAGCGCCTCGGCCTGCCGCCCGCTGCCGTACAGCGCGCGCATGAGCTGGCCGCGCAGGCGTTCGCGCAGGGGATGGGCGGCGACCAGCTCGCGCAGGCCGGTCACCAGGTCACGGTGGCCGCCCAGCTCCAGCTCGGCCTCGGCGTGGTCCTCGGCGGCGGTGACGCGCAGCTCCTCCAGGCGCGCCACCTGCGCTTCGGCGAAAGGCGCGTCGGTCACGTCGGCGAGTGCCGGACCGCGCCAGAGGCCGAGCGCCTCGCGCAGCAGCGCCGCCGCACCCCGCGGGTCGCCGGTGTCCAGGGCCCGGCGCCCCTCGGCGGCGAGCCGCTCGAACCGGTGCGCGTCGACGGCGTCGGGGTCGGCGGCGAGCCGGTACCCGGCGCCGTCGTACTCCACGTGCGCGCCGGAGCCCAGCCCGCGGCGCAGCCGGGAGACCTGCGACTGAAGGGCGTTCGCGGCGTCGGCCGGGGGGTCCTCGCCGTACAGGCCGTCGATGAGCCGCTCGGTGGTGACCGGACGGCCCGCGTTCAGCAGGAGCAGGGCGAGCAGCGAGCGTACGCGCGGCCCGCCGACCGGCACGACCTCGCCGCCGGCCGACCGCACCTCGGTCGCGCCCAGAATGCCGAACCACATGGGGAGATTGTCGCCCATCGCCGGGTCCATCGGGCATGGCGTTGATTTAAATCAACGTTGACGCTAATAAGCCTCATTGCCACGATGCGGTCATGAACACGGACGCCCTCGTGCGTGAGTTCGCCGCCTCCCCGCGGCTGTTCGCGACCTCGCCGCTGTACGGGCGGCTCGGCGCGGTCGTCGCCGCCGACGAGCGCCTGCTGGAGATCGCGGCGCAGGCGCGCGGCGGTCAGATCGCGTCGAACATGCTGTGGGCGGCCGTGCACTACCTGTTGCTGCGCGACCAGCGGCACGAGCTCGCCGCCTGGTACCCCTCCGTGGGCGGGGACGCGACCGGCGACCCAGGCCCGGCGTTCACCGCCTTCTGCCTGGAGCGCCGCGAGGAGATCATCGGCCTGATGCGCACCCGGCTGGTGCAGACGAACGTCGTGAAGCGCTCGGCGTTCCTGCGGTTCGGCCTGGCGAAGGTCGCGTCGATGACGACCGAGCCGGTGACGTTGATCGAGATCGGCTGCAGCGCGGGCGCTCACCTGCGGTTCGACGAGTACCGCTACGAGATCGCGGGCCGTACGTGGGGGAGAGCGTCATCGCCCGTGGTCATCAGGACGGAGTGGCGTGGTGCGGACCCGCCGCCGGATCTGGACCGCCTGCCGGTCATCGCGGACAGGTGCGGCATCGACCTCAACCCGATCGACGCCGGGGATCCCGATGAGAGGTTGTGGCTGCGGGCGCTGATCTGGCCGGAGAACGGCGCGCACGCGCGTCTTCAGGAGGAGGCGCTCCGCGTCGTCGCCGCCGACCCTCCCCGGGTGATCACGGGGGACGCGGTGGAGGTGCTGCCCGCGCTGGTCGCCGGGATTCCGCGCGGAACCCCTGTGGTGGTCTTCCACGCGGCGACGCGTATTCACGTGCCCGCGGATCGCCGTGGGCGTTTCGACGCCGCCATCGCGGCGATCGCGGGCGACCACGAGCTGTTCCATCTGTCGTTCGAGGCATCCCGCCGCGTCGAACCACCGGACTTCGCGCTGGAGCTACGGCAAGAAGATGCCGCCGTACGCCTCCTGGCGTCCGGCGACGGTCATGCCGAGTCGATGCGCGCGTACTGAGTACTAAGTAGTGGAGAACATCGCCCACACGGCCTTGCCGCCACCGAGCAGCGGTGTCCAGCCCCAAGCTCTGCTGATGGCCTCGATGATGTGCAGGCCACGGCCGGTTTCCGCGACGTAGTCGGGTTCCAGCACCCTCGGCGCGTTGTCCGCCGGGTCGGTGACCATGCACACGAGCCGGCGTTCGTAACGCACGAGCACGAGGCGCATGACCTCCTGGGAATGGCACCTTAATCCGTAACGGATCGCGTTCGTCACCAGCTCCGACACGACGACGGCCGCGTCTTCGTAGAGCTCGTTCAGGCTCCATTCGCTCAGAGTGGCCTTCGTCACATGACGAGCGATCCCCGGTGACTCGACTTCCCCCGGCAGATCTCTTGTAGCGACGAGCGGTCGGTGGACCACAGGGTACGGCTCGGCGCCGAGGGGGGAGAGCCAGTCGCCCCATCCCCCGTCGTCAAGCGGAATGCCGGTGGTTTCGCTAAGTGGCGGGATGTTCATTGCGAACCCTGAAAGTCGTGTTCGTCGCGAGGCGCCCGGTGCGCCCGGTTCCGCTATCTTGCTCCTCAAGTCGTGCAGATGCAAGCACGCATGCACGCACGGATGCACGTGCATTCGCACGGACCGATGCGGTGCGGGGGGAGCGGCCGCCGGCTCGCGTCACGGAGCGCGATCGGCATAAAACCTCGACGGACGGCTTGGAGGGGCGAGATGTATCAGGCCTACAACGGCATGTCGGCTTCCTGCTTGCGGGAGGTCAGCTGGCTGAAGAGCCGTGTCAGCAACCCGAGCGGCAACTGCGTGGAGATGGCGGAGCTGCCGGGTGGCGACATCGCGGTCCGTAACTCCCGGTTCCCGGATGGGCCCGCGCTGCTGTACACACGGGCTGAGATAGACGCTTTCATCCGCGGCGCGAAGGACGGCGACTTCGATCACATGCTCGCCTGAACCAAGCAACTGCTTGTGTGAGCCGAGCGCTTTGCAATGAGGCCCGGTGGTGGGACACTGGGCCGATTCGGACTTTCTCAGGGAGCGCACACATGATCGGGTCTCAATCGCACGGTGAGGTGACCGTCAGTGACATGTTCGGTCCGCACCGTGGTGGGCCGACCGTGTTGCGGATCGTGCTGGGGTCCCAGTTGCGGCGGCTGCGCGAGCAGCGCCAGATCACGTGTGAAGAGGCCGGAGAAGCCATCCGTGCCTCGCACTCCAAGATCAGCCGTATGGAGCTCGGCCGCGTACGTTTCCGTCGGCGCGACGTCGCCGATCTTCTCTCCCTGTACGGCGTCGAGGACGCCGCCGAGACCGAGTCGATGCTGGCCCTCGCGGACCGGGCGAACGAACCCGGCTGGTGGCACAGCTACACCGACATCCTCCCGGGCTGGTTCGAGGTCTACATCGGCCTCGAAGAGGCCGCGTCGCGCATCCGCGCCTACGAGGTGCAGTTCGTCCCCGGTCTCCTGCAGACCGAGGACTACGCGCGTGCGGTGACGCTGCTCGGCCACCCCGACGCGCCCGGCCACGAGGTCGAGCGCCGGGTCGGCCTGCGGATGCGCCGCCAGTCACTCCTCGAAGGCGACGACCCGCCGCATTTTTGGGCGGTCGTGGACGAGGCCGTGCTGCGCCGCCCGCTCGGCGGCCGGTCGGTCATGCGCGGCCAGCTGCGCCACCTCATCGAGATCACCGAGTCGCCCAACGTCACCCTGCAGATGGTGCCGTTCGAGCTCGGCGGCCACGCGGCGGCGGGTGGCCCGTTCAGCATCCTGCGGTTCGCCGAGCGCGACCTGCCCGACGTGGTCTATCTGGAGCAGCTGACGTCGGCGCTCTACCTGGACAAGCGCGAGGACGTCGACCACTACCTCGCCGTCATGGAACGCCTCTGCATCGACGCGGAGCCGGCCACGCGCATCCGCGAGACGCTGAGCGACATCCTGAAAGAGCTCTAAGCCCCCTCCTCGGGCCCCAGCGCCGCCAGGCGGCGGCGCGCCTCCTTGTCCGCGCGTGCCGCGCGCTCGTGCTCACGCTCCGCCGTACGCGCCTCGCGCTCCATGCCCGCGCGCTCCTCCTCGGCGGCCCTGACCTGGGTGTTCAGCCAGCCGAGCCGCTCGTCGACGTCCGCCAGCCGTGCCTGCGCGGTCTCCCGCGCGTCCGCCCACTCGGCGAGGGCCTCGGCGGCCTCCTCCACACGCCGCGAGGCCTCCTCGCGGCGCGCCTTCTCCGCACGGCGGGCCCGTTCCTTCTCGTCGCGCCGCGCTTTCGCCGTGGAGGCGGGCTTCGCCTTGGGCGCGGGCGTACGTGTGGGCGCGACGCCTCCGAACGACCCGAACCCGGAGTGGCGCAGCGGATGGTCCAGCCGCCCGGCGCGTACGGCCTCGGCCGCCGACTCGTCGGCCACGGCGGCCCGCAGCGTCTCCTCCACCTCCGTCGCGAACGGCTCGCTCAGCGGGCGGCCCGCCTCGGAGGCCAGCGTCCGCGCGCGGCGTACGAGATCGTCGATCATCGGGCCGCGCTCGCGCTCCAGGTCACCGAGGTCGCCGCCGGTCGACCAGGCCGCGCGCATGCGTTCGCCGAGGTCCAGCAGGTCGTCCACCGATCCGTCGCGGACCAGGAGGTTCACCGCCCACGCGGGCACCGTCGGGCGGCGCAGCGCGGTCAGTCGCCGTGCGTCCTCGCGGGAGAGCCCGCCCGCCAGCCGGCGCCGGGCGGCGACGAACTCGGGCGGGGGCACGCCGTACAGCTCGTCGGCGGCGGTGTCGAACTCCACTCCGTCATCGTTCCCCGCCATCCGGCTCCGAGCCGTCGCCGAAGCGGCGGGCCGAGGCGTCCTCCTGGGCCATCCGGCGCAGCGCGATCAGCACCCGCTCGTACAGGACGTTGGTCGCGACGGCCGTCTGCACGGCGGTGCCGCGTTCGGCCTCGGCCGGGATCGCGCCGATCTCGTTCTCGGCGATGTTCGAGGCGGCCTCGATGTAGGGGCGCAGCTCGGTCAGCACGATGGGCACCCCGAGGCGGCGCAGCGACGCGAACGCCTGCGCGAGCAGGTCACGGGTCGGAGCGTCGGACCGCACCCGCCAGCCGAGCTCGGCGACGACCGCGTCGACGTCCTCGCGCGCGGCGCGCAGCCCGGAGTCGCCCGGCTGCGGTTCGGCGTGCGGCCCCAGGGCGTACTGGGCGGTGCCGAGCAGGTCGTGCAGGCGCACGGACTCGTCGTCGAGGGACGTGACGACGCGCTTCACCGAGGCGATCGGCAGATCGCCGACCTCGCGGAGGGTCCTGATCAGGCGCAGCCGGTCGAGGTGCCGCTCGTCGTACTCGGCACGGGTCGCGGCGGTGGGAGCGCCCTTCGGCATCAGCTCCTCGCGGATGTAGTACTTGATCGTCTGCACCGACAGGCCGCTGCGGTCGCTCAGCTCCGAGATCTTCATCGAACCCCCTTGACTGGATATTAGCGCTATCCAATACTTGGAGAGTGCCACTATCCAATAGGGAGCCCGTGATGGAGTACACCGTTCTCGACCAGGACCGCGAAGAGACGCTGAGCCTGGACGGCGACCTGCGGGCCCCGCTGGACGCGCCCGTGTTCGGCTGGGTACGCAAGCCGCAGGGCTGGTGCCGCGGCGACGCCTGCGTCCCGGCGTTTCGCGCGAGGGAGGCCGAGACCGCCGACGGCGTCGATGTCGTCGCGTTCGCCGAGCTGACCGGCCGTACGGCCGTCGTCGACCGCGAGGAGAGGACGATCGCCCTCGCCGACGCCGTCACGCTCAGGACCGGAGAGGCGCCGGAGTTCACACTCGGCGGCTGGTCGACGGCGGACGCGCGCGGGACCAAGGTGGCGCTGGTGTTCTGGGCGTCCTGGTGCGGCTGCCGGTACGACCTGCCGGCCTGGGAGGAGCGCCACGCGGAGCTGAAGGACCACGGCTTCACGGTCGTGAGCGTCGCGTGCGACCGCGACCCCGAGCACGCCCGCCCCTGGATGGAGGGCCTCACCCACCCCGCCCTCGTCGACACCGAAGGCGTCGTCGCCGAGCGCTACAACGTGATCAACGTGCCGACCGTCGTGTGGATCGACGAGGAGGGCCGGATCGCGCGGCCGCAGGACACCCAGACCGCCACCGACCTGTTCCGCTCCATGAACGGCATCGACTCCGAAGCCTCAGGCGCGGTCCTGCGCCGCTGGGTGCTCGACGGCGACCGCGGCCTCACCGACGCCCAGATCGGCGAGAACCTCCGCGTTCCCACGGAAGACGAGCGACGGGCGCGGGCGCACGCGCGTCTCGCGGTCCACCTGGTCCGCCGGGGCCGTACGGACGCGGCGTCCCGGCATGTGGACGAGGCGGCACGGCTGGCGCCGCACGACGTGGCGATCCGGCGCGGCCTCATGCCGATCACCGGCGCCGACCCGTTCGGCGACGCCTACTTCGCGCTCAGGGAGGACCTTGAGTCGCGCGGAATCCCGATCTACCGCCCGCTGGACACGGCCTGAGTCAGCCGCCGCGGCGCATCGACTCGGAGATCTGCTCGGCGGCGCCCACGACCGGCGCGGCGTGCAGGCGGCCCGGTGAGCGGGTGAGCCGCTCGATCGGCCCGGACACCGAGACCGCCGCGATCACCCGGTTGCCGCTGCCGCGGATCGGCGCTGACACCGACGCGACGCCCTGCTCGCGTTCGCCGACGCTCTGGGCCCAGCCCCGGCGGCGTACGGAGGCCAGAGTAGTCGCGGTGAACTTCGCGCCGCGCAGCCCGCGGTGCAGGCGGTCGGGCTCCTCCCAGGCCAGCAGGATCTGGGCGGCCGACCCGGCGGTCATCGGCAGGGCGCTGCCCACCGGGACCGTGTCGCGCAGGCCGCTCATCCGCTCGGCCGCCGCCACGCAGACCCTCGCGTCGCCCTGTCGGCGGTAGAGCTGTGCGCTCTCGCCGGTGAGGTCGCGCAGCCGGGTCAGGATGGGCTGGGAGACGGCCAGGAGGCGGTCCTCGCCGGCCGCCGCGGCCAGTTCGGCCAGCCGCGGGCCGAGGATGAAGCGCCCCTGGGTGTCGCGGTGGACGAGACGGTGGTGTTCCAGGGCGACCGCCAGACGGTGGGCCGTGGGCCTGGCCAGGGAGGTCGTCTGCACGAGCTGAGCCAGCGAGGCGGGGCCCGCCTCCAGGGCGTTCAAGACGAGGACCGCTTTGTCAAGTACGCCGACTCCGCTAGAGTTGTCCATGCTTCGATACTGCCGTCTCGCAATCTGAGATGCAAGTCATGAGCGGTGACGCCCGGGTTCAAGAAGAGGTGGAGTGATGGGCCGCACACTGGCGGACAAGGTTTACGACTCGCACGTCGTGAGAAGCGCCGAGGGCGAGCCGGACGTGCTCTACATCGATCTTCACCTCGTTCACGAGGTGACGAGCCCGCAGGCCTTCGACGGGCTGCGCCTGAGCGAGCGGAAGGTCCGGCGGCCCGATCTCACGATCGCCACCGAGGACCACAACGTCCCGACCACCGACCTGCTCGCGCCGATCGCCGACCCGGTGTCCCGCACCCAGGTCGAGACGCTCCGCAAGAACTGCGCCGAGTTCGGCGTCCGGCTGCACCCCATGGGCGACGCCGGCCAGGGCATCGTGCACGTCATCGGCCCGCAGCTGGGCCTCACCCAGCCGGGCATGACCGTCGTCTGCGGCGACTCCCACACCTCGACCCACGGGGCGTTCGGCGCCTTGGCCTTCGGCATCGGCACCAGCGAGGTCGAGCACGTCCTCGCGACGCAGACCCTGCCGCAGAACAGGCCCAAGATGATGGCCGTCACGGTCGAGGGCGCCCTCCCGTACGGCGTCACCGCCAAGGACCTGATCCTGGCGATCATCGCCCGGATCGGCACGGGCGGCGGCCAGGGCCACATCATCGAGTACCGCGGCGAGGCGATTCGCGGGCTGTCGATGGAGGGCCGCATGACGGTCTGCAACATGTCCATCGAGGCCGGGGCGCGCGCCGGCATGATCGCGCCGGACGAGACGACCTTCGCCTACCTGGAGGGCCGCCCGCACGCGCCGTCCGGCGACGACTGGGAGGCCGCCAAGGCGTACTGGCGCTCGCTGGCCACCGACGACGACGCGGTGTTCGACCGCGAGGTCGTGATCGACGCGTCCGAGCTGACCCCGTTCGTGACCTGGGGCACCAACCCCGGCCAGGGCGCGCCCATCGGCGACGCCGTGCCCGACCCGGCCTCCTACGACGACCCGACGCGGCGCTCGTCGGCCGAGCGCTCCCTGGAGTACATGGGCCTCACCGCCGGCACCCCGCTGCGCGAGATCACCGTCGACACCGTGTTCGTCGGGTCCTGCACCAACGGCCGCATCGAGGACCTCCGCGCCGCCGCCGGCGTGATCGAGGGCCGCCGGGTGGCCGACGGCGTACGCATGCTCGTCGTGCCCGGCTCGATGAAGGTCAAGGCGCAGGCCGAGGAGGAAGGCCTGAACGCGATCTTCGAGGCGGCCGGCGCCGAGTGGCGCGAGGCCGGCTGCTCGATGTGCCTGGGCATGAACCCCGACCAGCTCAAGCCGGGGGAGCGCAGCGCGTCGACGTCCAACCGCAACTTCGAGGGACGGCAGGGCAAGGGCGGCCGTACCCACCTCGTCTCGCCCGCGGTCGCCGCGGCCACCGCCGTCACCGGCCACCTGGCCGCCCCGGCCGACCTGTAAAGGGGATCACCATGGACGCCTTCACCACCCACACCGGGCGCGCCGTGCCGCTGCGGCGCAGCAACGTCGACACCGACCAGATCATCCCGGCCGTCTGGCTGAAGCAGGTCAGCCGCACCGGCTTCGAGAAGGGCCTGTTCGGCGCCTGGCGGGAGAACCCCGACTTCATCCTGAACCGGCCCGAGTACGCGGGCGCGTCGATCCTGGTCGCCGGCCCCGACTTCGGCACCGGTTCGTCGCGCGAGCACGCCGTCTGGGCGCTCCAGCAGTACGGCTTCCGCGCCGTCGTCTCGGCGCGCTTCGGCGACATCTTCCGTAACAACGCCACCAAGATGGGCCTGCTGCCCATCGAGCTGCCCGAGGAGGCCGTCGAGGGCCTCCAGGCCGGGATCGAGGCGAACCCCGCAAAGGAGTTCACCATCGACCTGGAGAAGCGCGAGGTGCGCTGCCACGAGTCCGGGGCCGTACTCTCGTTCGAACTGGACGACTACACGCGCTGGCGGCTGCTGGAGGGCCTGGACGACATCGGCCTCACGCTCCGGCACGCCGATGCCATCGCCGGGTTCGAGAAAACCCGTCAGTCATGGCTTCCCGTGACGGCCTGACCGGCGCCACGCCCGTACACGGGCCTCACAGGGTGTTGAAACGGCGGTGATGTTGGACACGAGGCCCGAACCGGGGTGGGACGACCCGGAGCTGGACGCTCTGGCGGAAGGGCTGCGACAGGCGCATACGCGCGTCGCAGCCCTTCCGTCGCTGGTCAGACCGCGTTTGACCAGGCATCTGCTGTTGATCACAGATCTCGCCAAACGCGATTCCTCGCTCGCGCTCAGGCGTCTCGAATCGTTCCTCCAGGATCTTGAGAGCGACGAAAACGTGCCCTGAACGGCACTTCGGCCTGCGACACAGCCGAAAGCATCGGCCATGGGTGATTGTGTAGATGCTGTGAGTCCCCTAGTTTCAACCGAGCAAGGGGGAAGAGGAGTAACCCATGAACAAGCGTGAGCTCGTCGACGCTGTCGCCGAAAGAGTCGGCAGTAAAAAAGTCGCGACGGAGGCCGTGGACGCGATTCTGGACACCATCCAGAGCACCGTGGCCAAGGGGGAGAAGGTCGCCATCACGGGCTTCGGGTCCTTCGAGAAGGCCGACCGGCCGGCTCGTGAGGCTCGTAACCCCGCGACGGGCGCCACTATCAAGGTCCCCGCGACGTCGGTTCCGAAATTCAAGGCCGGTGCTGACTTCAAGGGAGAGGTCGCCGGCCCCAAGAAGAAGTAGTCGATAGCAGGTGGCGCCCGGGGAGACGGCTGTCTCTCCGGGCGTCCTGCTGTCCGCGGCTAAGGCAGCGGGAAGGTCGACAGCGTCACCACGGTGATCCGCCCGTCGGCGACCGCGAGGTTGACGCGCTGGCCCAGCCGCAGCAGCCGCAGCCCGCCCGCGTCGAACGCCTCCTGGTCGAAGACCAGCTCGCTGCCGTCGTCGAGGAACACACTGCCGGTCCGGGTCTCCCGGTCGTACTCCTTCACCGTCGCCTGCATGGCGTAGAGCCTAGGGCCTGTCCGGTGGATCTTGGTCGTCGCGAGCGGCCGCCCGGAGGGCGGCTCGCAAGGCGGAGGAGGGAGTCGGCCTGGTGTTGGCCGGCGACCGACGACAACGCGGCGAGCCGTGCTCCGGGCACCGCGTAGCAGGCCGAAGATCCACCGGAGAGGCCCTAGTCGCAGGGGACGGGCAGCAAAGGCGCGACCGAGGCCGTGCGGGGGCCGACGCCCAGGGCGACGGCGGCGAGCAGGTCGTCCATCGTGTCGACGTCGCGGCGGACGCTCGGCACGTCGTCGAGGTCCAGTTCGTACGCCCCGTGCTCGCGGTGGCGCACGCGGGAGCCGACGCCGAACGCGGGGGAGAACCCGGCGTACGGGAGCGCGGTGTACAGGGTCGTGCCGACGCCTGCGGCGTCCGGCATGAAGGCGTTCGGAGCGGAGGCGGCGGCTTCGAGGACGCGGTCCAGCTCGGCGGGGCGCAGGGCGGGCAGGTCGGCCGACAGGGCGCCGACGGCGCTCTCCGGCGCGAGAAGGCGCGCGTGCGCCGCTCCGTGCACCAGGGCGGGGTTCAGGCCGCTGTCGGGCTCGTCGGGCACGACGACGGCGCCGAGCGACGCCAGCTCGGGCGCTGCGACCGGGTCGTCGGTCACGACCACGACCCCCCTCACCAGTGATGAGCGCAGTACGGCCGATACCGTGTCCGTCGCGATGGCGAGCGCGAGGCGCTCGCGGTGCGGCCCGGCGGCTCCGGACAGCCGGGTCTTCGCCCGGGCCAGCCGCTTGACCGGCACCACGAGCGTCCAGGTGAGTCGTTGGGTACGAGACATGCTGGGTCGACACTATGCGGAACCAACCGCGACACTTGAGGGCACCCCACTGTCGCGGGGATGAAGTGAGGAGTTGGGCAATGAGCTACTCGCCCGCATGGCGCGCGGGGGTCGTGGCATTCCTGCGGCCCCTGTTGCACTCGCTGCTGAAGCGGGACTGGGAGGGGCAGGACAACATCCCGCGCACGGGTGGCGTGATCGTCGCCGCGAACCACCTGTCGTGGTCGGACCCGTTCGCCCTCGCCCACTATGTCTACAAGTCGGGCCGCTTCCCCGTCTACCTCGCCAAGGACTCCATCTTCAAGATCTTCGGCGTCGGGTGGATCCTCCGCAAGGTCGGCCAGATCCCGGTCTACCGCGAGCGCGCCGACGTCGGCCTCGCGCTGCGCGACGCCGAGAAGGGGCTGCTGGAGGGCGAGTGCGTGATCTTCTACCCGGAGGGCACCTGCACGCGCGACCCGAAGCTGTGGCCGATGACCGGCAAGACCGGCGCCGCGCGCGCCGCCCTCGCCACGGGCGTGCCCGTCGTGCCGGTCGCGCACTGGGGCGCGCAGGAGCTGTGGCCGTACGGGACCAAGACGTTCCGGCCGTTCCCCCGCAAGACGATGCACGTCATCGCGGGGCCGCCGGTGGACCTGTCCGCGTACGAGGGCAGGCCGCTGAACACCGAGACGCTCACGGCCGCCACCACCGACATCATGCGGGCCATCGCCGACCTGCTCGGTGAGCTGCGCGGCGAGGAGGCCCCGGAGACGCTTTTCGACTACCGGGAGGCACGCCGGGCCGAGCGGGCCGGCACGGACAAGGGAGCAACGGCCTCTTGAAGATCGCCGTACTGGGAGCAGGGTCATGGGGCACCGTCTTCGCCAAGGTCCTCGCCGACGCGGGGGGTGACGTCCTCATGTGGGGGCGGCGCCCGGAGGTCGTCGAGGCGATCAACGAGCACCGGCAGAACCCCGACTACGTTCCCGGCCTGACACTGCCGGAGCGGCTGCGCGCCACCACGGACGTCGCCGACGCGCTCGACGGCGCGGAGTACGTCGTGCTGGCCGTGCCGGCGCAGACGCTGCGCGCCAACCTCACCGAGTGGAAGCCGCTGATCCGCGCGGACGCCGTGCTCGTGAGCCTGATGAAGGGCATCGAGCTCGGCTCCTGCAAGCGGATGAGCGAGGTCATCGGCGAGGTCGCGGGCGTGCCCGAGCGGCGCGTCGCCGTGGTCACCGGCCCGAACCTCGCCCGCGAGATCGCCGCGGAGCAGCCGTCCGCGGCCGTCGTGGCCTGCAGCGACGAGCCGACCGCGCAGAAGCTCCAGCTCGCCTGCATGACGCCCTACTTCCGCGCGTACACCAACCTCGACGTCATCGGCTGCGAGCTGGGCGGCGCGGTCAAGAACGTCATCGCGCTCGCCGTCGGGATCGCGGTCGGCATGGGCATGGGCGACAACGTGCGCGCCCTGCTGATGACGCGCGGGCTCGCCGAGATCGCGCGCCTCGGCGCGGCCGTGGGGGCCGACCAGCACACGTTCGCCGGGCTGGCGGGCATGGGCGACCTGGTCTCCACGTGCAGCTCGCCGCTGTCGCGCAACCGCACCTTCGGCGAGAACCTCGGCCGCGGCATGAGCCTCGAAGAGGTCATCGCGGTCACGAAGCAGACCGCCGAGGGCGTGAAGTCCTGTGACGCGGTCCTGGAGCTGGCGCGGCGCCACCACGTGGAGATGCCCATCACGGAGGCGATCGTGGCCGTCATGCACGGCGGCCTGAGCCCCGTGCAGGCCGGCCGGCTGCTGATGTCACGGACCCCGAAGCCCGAGCGTTACGGAGTGACACCGGAATGACCACCGAGCCCACGCGCGGGGAGAACACCCGCGCCGTCAAGCTGCCCCCGGCGCCGGTCCCGCGCCAGATCCCGCTCGGCACGCCCGTCTACCGTTCGGCGACGTACGCCTTCGAGACGTCGCAGGAGTACGCCGACGTGCTCGGCGGGCGCGCCCCCGGCTACGTCTACAACCGCGTCGACAACCCGACCTCGGACGCCTTCGCCGAGGCCGTCGCCGCCCTGGAGGGCACCGGGGTGGGCGGCGAGGTGAGCGGGCAGGGCTTCGCCTCCGGGATGGCCGCGATCAGCGCGGTGTTCCTGGCGTTCGCGCACGCGGGCGGCCACGTCGTCGCCCCGGCGGCGGTGTACGGCGGCACGTACGGGCTCCTCGCCGACCTGCTGTCCCGGTTCGGCGTGGAGAGCACCTTCGTCGACATGTCCGACCTCGACCAGGTGCGCGCGGCGATCCGCCCGACGACGCGCATCGTGTGGGCCGAGACGCTCGCCAACCCGACGATGGCCGTGGCCGACCTGCCGGCGCTGGCCGACGCGGCGCACCGCGCGGGCGCGCTGTTCGTCGTCGACTCGACGTTCGCCACCCCGGTCGTGTGCCGGCCGCTGGAGCACGGCGCCGACCTGGTCGTCCACTCGGCCACCAAGTACATCGGCGGGCACAGCGACGCCACCGGCGGCGTCGTCGTGGGTCAGAGCTCGCTGGTCGCGCCGGTGCGCGAGGTGCGGGTGCACACGGGCGGCATGCTCTCGCCGGACGAGGCGTTCCTGCTGCGGCGCGGTCTGGAGACGCTGCCGCTGCGGGTACGCCGGCAGTGCGACACCGCCGCGGTGCTGGCCGCGTCGATCGCCCGCCACCCGTCCGTGGCGCGCGTCGACTACCCCGGCCTGGCGTGGCATCCCGGGCACGAGACGGCCCGCAGGCTGTTCGCGTCGGGGCCCGAGGGCACGCGTTTCGGCGCCGTGGTCACGATCACGCCGCACGGCGGTTACGAGGCCGGGATGGCCCTCGCCGACGGCATGGGGCTCGCCGTCGTGGCGACCTCCCTCGGCGGCACGCACAGCATGGTGAGCCACGTCGCCTCCACCACGCACCGGCAGATGGACGCCCAGGCGCTGGCCGCCGCGGGCATCGATCCCGGCGCGGTGCGCTTCTCGGTCGGCCTGGAGGACGCCGAAGACCTGATCCTCGACGTGACCAATGCTTTGAACGCCCTCAAGCGCCCCCAGGCCCAGGACGGGGCATTCGTTCCCTACACCGGAGACGGCGTCCGGCCCCCCGGCCACTGAAGATCAACGGGACGTCCCCGCGCCTTCGGCTTCGGCCGATTTGCCGTGTAGGGTCGGTTGCTCGCTGCTCGCGCAGGTGAGAAGAGGTGGATCCGTGAGCAAGGTCCGTGTCGCCGTCGTGTTCGGCGGCCGAAGCTCGGAGCATGCGATCTCCTGTCTCACGGCGGGCAGTGTGATGGACGCCCTCGACAAGGATCGCTACGAGATCGTCCCGGTCGGCATCGCACGCGACGGCCGCTGGGTCCTCGCCGAGGGCCAGCGGCTCGCGGTCGAGGACGGCAAGCTGCCGGAGATCGCCGGAGACGGCCTGCCCCTCGCGCTGCCGTTCGACCCGGCCGCGCGCGGCCTCGTGGTCGTCGAGCCCGGCGAAGTGCCGCGTGCCCTGGGCGACGTCGACGTCGTGCTGCCGCTGCTGCACGGCCCGTACGGCGAGGACGGCACCATCCAGGGCCTACTGGAGCTCGCGGGCGTCCGGTACGTCGGTGCCGGGGTGTTCGCCAGCGCGGCGAGCATGGACAAGGCCTACATGAAGGTCATCTGGCAGGGCGCCGGCCTGCCGGTCGGCCCGCACGTCGTCGTCGGCGAGCGCCAGTGGCGCCGCGAGCGCAAGCGCATGGTCGACGAGATCAAGGAGCTGGGCTGGCCGGTGTTCGTCAAGCCGGCCCGCGCCGGGTCGAGCATGGGCATCACCAGGGTCGACTCCGAGGCCGACCTGGAGGCCGCCGTCGAGGTCGCGCGCGAGCACGACCCGAAGGTCATCGTCGAGGCCGCCATCGTCGGCCGCGAGATCGAGTGCGGCGTCCTCGAAGGGTTGGACGACGGCCCGCCCGAGGCGAGCCTTCCCGCCGAGGTCCAGCTCGGCGCGGGGCACGCCTACTACGACTTCGAGGCGAAGTACCTCGACGAGGGCCTGCGCCTCGACATCCCGCCGGACCTCCCCGCGGGCGTCGTGGAGGAGGTGCGGAAGCTGTCGGTGCTGGCGTTCGAGGCGCTCGGTTGCGAGGGCCTCGCCCGCGTCGACTTCTTCTACTCCGACGACGGCCGCGTGATCCTGAATGAGATCAACACGATGCCCGGCTGCACGCCCGCGTCGGCGTTCCCGAAGATGTGGGCGGCCACCGGCCTGGACTACCCCGCGCTCGTCGACCGCTGGATCCGCACCGCGCTGGCGCGCGGCACGGGTCTGCGGTGACTCCTCAGAAGGCGACCCAGCCGGTCTTGTGAAGGCTTTTGGCGTCGTTGGCCTGCAAACCGGCCGGTGACAGGGTCCAGAGCGTGCCGCCGACGAGCAGCGAGCGCTGGACACCGTCGGATCGGCTGACGCTGCCGGCCTTGGTGATGCGGGACGACGACACGTTCAGCACGGTCGCGCCGTCCTTGGGGTCGCCGGCCGAGGGCAGCACCGTGAGGCCGGTACGCGGCTCGTACAGGAACGCGTGCGGGTCGAACTCCGCCGCCGACCAGGACGACCCGGGCTTGTAGCCGTCGATCTTCTTGGGCGCGGCCGGGTCCGACACGTCGAACAGCGACACCTGGGTGCCCTTCGGGCGGCCCTTCGCGTCGGTCTCCTGGCCGACGCCGATCAGCCGTCCGTCGCCCGCCGGGTGCAGGTACGCGGAGTAGCCGCTGATCTTGAGCTGCCCGGTCGTCTTGGGGTGCGCCGGGTCGCGCAGGTCGATCGTGTAGAGCGGGTCGGTCTGCCGGAACGTCACGACGTAGCCGACCGGGCCGATGAACCGCACCGCGTAGATGCGCTCGCCGCGCCCGAGGCCGCCGATGCTCCCGATCCGGTCGAGGCGCGCGCCGTGGCGGCCGAGGACGTAGACGGTGCTCGTGGAGGCGGTCTGGTCGCCGGGGCGCTGGGCGGACGGTGACGTCGTGGTGGCGACCCGCAGGTTCCCCTGGTACTCCGACAGGGAGTACTGGCCGAGCAGGTCGCCGGGGACCGACCCGGAGGCGGTGAACCTCGGCCGTCCGGGTGTCCCCGTGAGGTCGAAGCGGTAGATGTCGGTCCGTGCCTGGACGGGAAGCAGCGTCTTCGCGTCGGGCGGCGTCTTCGCGTCCTGCGAGACGCGGTCGGTGACGTAGAGGGCGCCGGGCGAGCCGTACACGGTCTGGCCGCCCGCCGCGACGCTCACCGGCGCCGCGTCGGCCATGTCGCCGGACAGGTCCACCGACAGCACCGAGACGAACGACGTGCCGGTGAAGGACGGCGGGTGGCTGACCTGCCCGCACGGCACCTTCTCCTGTTGCGTACGCCCGGCGCGCGTCACCGTGTAGCGGGGGAGCCACGCGTCGAGCGGCGCCTTCTTGACGATCGCGCGGTTCGCGGCGGTCGCGTCCGCGCTCCGCGTGCCCTGGGGCCGCTGCGGGAAGGCGATGTCCGGTGTCGAGCGGACCACGAGCCGCGCGACCGAACCGGTCTGTCGCGCGTCGAGGTAGGAGCCGTCGATCCGCATGGAGGCGACGACGCGCGGCGCGGCCTTGAGGTCGACGAGCACGGCGCGTGGGCCCTCGTCCTGCGCGGGCCTTCGCGGCGCGCCGATGTCGTCACGCGGATACAGGATCGTCGGGCGCATGATGACGAGCACCCGGTCGCCGCTCATCAGCAGGTCGTCGGAGGCCCAGCCGCGGTCGTCCGCGAGCGGGAGCGTGCCCGTCTGCTCGCGCGAGGCGGCGTCGACCACCCGGAGGCTGCCGCCGGACACCGTGACGATGCGCCTGCCGTCGGTCTTCACCATGTCGGGTTCGTCGACGCCCGGCTCCTGCACGTTGGTGCCGGTGTAGCCGGTGGACTTCTGGGCGGGAACACCGTCGGCGGGTAGCCGTCCGCCCGTCAGCGGCCGTGCGATCTGACCGTCGCTGAGCCCGTACGGCCCGACGTGCGCGGACGTGGCCGTACGCAGGCCGGACAGCAGGTCGGAACAGTTGTCGTAGGCGACCAGCCGCAGCGATGGCGACGATCGCTCATGGGTGCCGGCGCCGCTCGCGGCGCATCCGGCGATGATCAGCCCGGCGGCCGCGACCGCGATGGCCGGCCGGGCGCCTGTGTGTGCCTCGGAGCCCATGTGCCTTGGACGCCGCGGGCACGGAAGCGGTTCCGGTGAATTTCAATTGACGGTCCGGTAAGGCCGCTGAAACCCGGTTGAAACAGCCTGACCGGCAGGATTAGGGCGTCCGATCGCAGCGAGAAGGGACCCTCACCGTGCTGTTCACGCCGGCCGCACCACTTCGGACCGTGCAGTACGTTCCGGGCCACAATCGCTGGCACCCCGAGATCCCGCCCGTCGCGGAAGTGATCGCCGGAGGCTCGGTCCGGCTCCACTGCGAGGGCGACGACGTCCTGTGCGGGCCGGTCGGCGTCGTCGGCGCCGAGCCCGGCGACCTCGTGATGGTGGAGATCATCGGGATCGGCCGCGCGGATGGCGAGTACGCCGCGGGCGGCCACCCGGGGATCCTCGGCTGCGCCCCGTCCCTCGCGATGCTCCGTAATGCCACGGGGGACGCGGTCGGAGCGCTGCTCGGGCGGGTCGAGCCCGCCACGGACGACCACGCGCGGATGGCGGCGCGTGCCGAGCGCGCACGCCCCGCGTGCCGCGCGCTCACTCCGCGCGCCCAGATCCTGATTCCCGTGCACGCCGAGGCGGCCCGAATCTCGGCCGGCGACCTGCACTTCCCCGAACACGGGCGATGCGCCACCCGCGACGGCTGGGTCGACCTGAAGATCCACCTGACCAAGCGGGGGATCGAACGTTTCCGGATCACCGAGCCGGTCGTCATGCCCGTGACGACCAGCTCCCTGGACGCGACCGTGGCGGGGCTCACCCCGTACGTCGCCTGAACGCGCGGTACCGCCGCGTGAGGAGGTGAACGCCTAAGGAGCGCAACGGACACCGTCAGGAGGCACCTCGCCGGGGGTGCGACTCGTCTCCCGCACCCCCGGCGACTCCTCCGAAGCACGTCGAAACGATGAGGCCGGCCGCCGTTCACGGCGGACCGGCCTCGACGGCGTTCCAGGGAGCGTCAGGCGGCCAGGGGCGCGTCGAGGCGCTCGGCCATCTCGCGCATGCGCCGCAGCGCGGCAAGCTCCATCTGGCGGACGCGCTCGGCGGAGACGCCGAGGCGGGTGGCGATCTCGCGGCGGCTGTGCTCGGTGCCGTCCTCCAGGCCGAACCTCGCCCGCAGGATGACGGCCTCGCGCGGCTCCAGCCGGTCGAGCATGCCGTCGATGATCTCCAACTGGACGCCGGCCATCGCGGCGTCCTCGGGGGAGGGCGCGCTCTCGTCGGCGAGCAGGTCGCCCAGCGAGGTCTCCTCGTCGTCGCCCACGACCGCGTCGAGGCTCGCCGGGGTGCGGTCCCAGCGGTCCAGCTCGCCGATGCGCTCGACCGGCAGGTCGAGCTCGGCGGCCAGCTCCTCGTTGGTGGGCTCGGCGCCGGTCAGCAGGACCAGCTCACGCCGTGCCTTGCGCAGCCGGTTGACGTCGGTGTGGACGGCACCGGGCAGGCGTACGGACCGGGAGGAGTTGGCCAGCGCGCGGCCGATGGCCTGCCGGATCCACCACGTCGCGTAGGTGGAGAACTTGAAGCCGCGCCGCGGGTCGAAGCCCTCGACGGCGCGGATGAGGCCGATCGTGCCCTCCTGGATCAGGTCGAGCAGGCTCAGGCCGTCGGTCGGGTAACGCCGTGCCACCGAAACGACGAGGCGGAGGTTCGCCTGGATGAAGCGGTCCTTGGCGCTGTCGCCGCGCGCGGCGACCTCTTCCAGCTCCTCGGTGGTCGCGCCCTTGGGGAGCGTGCCGCCGTCGAGATGGTTGTGCGCCAGCAGCCCGGCCTCCATCGCCAGGGCGAGCTCGATCTCCTGTTCCGCCGTGAGCAGCGGCGTGGCCGCGATCTCGTCAAGGTAGGCGCCCAGCAGGTCGCCGTCGGCCGCCCGCCCGGGCCGCCTCACACGCCTGCCGCCGTTCGTGGTCGCCGCCATGGCCAACCTCGCTCTCGCATCGGATCCCGTAGGGATCAACGCCCATGCCACCTTTGCTGTTCCGCGATACCCGAATGTGGGCGTCGCCAACATGACGAAGGGCATCCCTGGTGGATTCACGGGATGCCCTTCGTCACACTGCCGGCGCCGCCGCCGGCATCGCGCAGGTCAGACGCGTACGGCCTGAACCTCAAGCTGGATGTCGACCTTGTCGCCGAGCAGGGCCTTGTCCCCGCCGAGCGGCAGGTTGAAGTCGATGCCGTAGTCCTTGCGGCTGATCTCGGTCGTCGCGGTGAAGCCGGCGCGCGTGCCGCCCCACGGGTCGGTGCCGACGCCGTTGAACTCGACCGTGAGCGTGACCGGGCGGGTGACGTCCCTGATGGTCAGGTTGCCGTCGACGAGGTAGTCGCCGCCGTCGAACCGCACGCCCGTGGTCGCGAAGGAGAAGGTCGGGTACTTCTCGATGTCGAGGATCTCGGCGGACCGGATGTGGTTGTCACGGTCGGCGTGGCGTGTGTCGATCGAGGTGATCTGGATCTCGGCCTGCGCGGACGACGCGGCGATGTCCTCGGCGATCTGGATCGCGCCGGTGAAGTCGGTGAAGGAACCGCGGACCTTGGTCATGAGGTGGCGGATGACGAACGCGACCTCGGAGTGGGCCGGGTCGATGTTCCACGTACCCGCGGTGAGGCCGAGGTCGGTGATTGTGGCGGCCATGAGAAGCTCCCCTTGCTTGAAAATTCAACAACTAGGCCAGAGCTTAGTTGAAGCTTCAATCTAAATGCAAGTGCGGGGCCGCCCGCCCGGGCCGTCAGAGAGCGTCGCGGAGGCGGCGGGCGGCGTCCTCGGGGTGGATGTCGTTGACGAACGCGCCCATGGCGGCCTCCGAACCCGCCAGGTACTTCAGCTTGCCCACCGCGCGGCGGCTGCTGAACAGCTGAAGGTGCAGGTAGCCGAGGTCGCGGTCGGTCGAGACCGGCGCCTGGTGCCAGGCGGAGACGTACGGCATCGGGACCCCGAGCACCAGGTCGAGGCGGCGCAGCACGTCGACGTAGAGGGGGCCGAAGGCGTCGCGTTCCTCGGTGGTCAGCGCGGCCAGGTCGGCCACCTTCCGGTGCGGGAACACGTTCACCTCGAACGGCCAGCGGGCGGCCTCGGGGACGAACGCCGTCCACAGGTCGTTGGCCGCGACGACGCGCACCCCGGCGGCGCGCTCGGCGGCCAGCACGTCGGCGAACAGGTCGCGGCCGGTCCGCTCGCGGTGCTCGCGGGCGACGTCCATCATCCGAGCCGTGCGCGGCGTGACGAACGGGTAGGCGTAGATCTGGCCGTGCGGGTGCGCGAGCGTGACGCCGATCTCGGCGCCGCGGTTCTCGAAGCAGAAGACCTGTGCGACGTCCGGCAGCGCGGACAGCTCGGCGGTGCGGTCCGCCCACGCCTCGATGACCGTGCGTACCTGGTCGGGCGGCAATGTCGCGAACGACGCGTCGTGGTCGGAGGAGAAGCAGACCACCTCGCAGCGGCCCGCGCCCGGGATCACGTCGCCCTCGGGCGGGCGGTCGGAGTAGGAGGGGAAGCGGTTCTCGAAGACGACCACCTCGTAGCCGGAGGCGGGCACCTCGGTCGCACGGCCCGGTGCGGACGGGCACAGCGGGCACTCGTCGCTCGGCGGAAGGTGCGTGCGGTCCTGGCGGTGCGCGGCGATCGTCACCCACTCGCCGAGCAGCGGGTCGCGGCGCAGCTCCGACGAGGGCGGGGGAGACGGCAGCGTACGCGTGTCGGGCGCCGACCGGTCCGCGTCGTCGCGCCGGTCGAAGTAGATGATCTCTCTGCCGTCGGCGAGGGTGTGGACGGAGCGTTTCACGTGCCCGCCTCTACAGCGAGATCGACGACGATCAGCTCGCCGACCTCCTCGGACATCGTCGTACGGGCGTCGTCGTCCAGCCCGGAGTCGGTGACGAGGACGTCGGCGTCGCCCAGCGGGGCGATCGTGCTGAGGCCCACGGTGCCCCATTTCGTGTGGTCGGCCAGGACGATGAGCCTGCGCGCCGCGCCCACCATCGCGCGGTCGGTCTCGGCTTCCATCAGGTTCGGGGTGGTGAAGCCGGCGCGGGTGCTGATGCCGTGCACGCCGAGCAGCAGCAGGTCGACGTTGAGCGAGCGGATCGCGTTCACCGCCACCGGCCCGACGAGGGCGTCGGAGGGGGTGCGGATGCCGCCGGTGAGGACGACGGTCTGGTCGACGCGGCCGGAGCGGTAGAAGACGTCCGCGATCTGGATCGAGTTGGTGACGACCGTGAGCTCGGGGACGTCGGCCAGGTGGTTGGCGAGGGTCCACGTCGTGGTGCCGGCCGAGATCGCGACGGCGGTGCCGGGCCGTACGAGCTGGGCGACGCGCCGGGCGATCGCCTCTTTCTCCTGGCGCTGGCGCACCGACTTGGCGGCGAAGCCGGGCTCCTCGGTGGACGCGGCGCCGACCGTCGTGGCGCCGCCATGCACCTTGGCGAGGAGGCCGCGTTCGGCGAGCACCTCCAGGTCACGGCGGATCGTCATGTCCGACACGCTGAACTCGCGGACGAGGTCGGCCACGCGTATTCCGCCACGCTGCTGGACCAGGTCGAGAATCGCCTGTTGCCGCTGCTGGGCGAGCATCGCGTCCCTCCTCTCGGTCACTGGTCGCCGCGTGCAGCGTGCCCGTAGATCCGACACATGTCAACAGTATCCACCGGTTATCAAATCGAGCCTTGTTGGTTTGTGTTTGGACTGGTACGAATGGCGCACATCGTCTGGTAACTCATCGGCAACCTCGGGGCAACATCGGGATCAGGTTCATCACCCGGAAGGAAGCAGAGAATGGCCCGGATACGCAGGCCCGGCGGCGCGGTGACCGCGATCGCGATCGCCGTCGTCCTCAGCCTCACCGCCTGTTCGTCAGGCAAGGAGAGCACCTCCACCGACTCCGGCAAGAAGGTGTCGGGGAAGATCTCGATCGCCTTCCTGCAGAAACAGGGTGACCAGCAGTACTTCATCGACGAGGCGCAGGGCGCGCAGGCGAAGGCCAAGCAGCTCGGCAACGTCGACGTGAAGGTCGTCAACCTCGGCAACGACACGAACAAGGCCGTGTCGGAGACCCAGGCGGCGATCGCGCAGAAGGCCAACGGCGTCATCATCGTCCCGCCGGACCCGGCCGTCGGACCGCAGATCGTGCAGACCACGAGCAGCGCCAAGGTGACGCTGCTCTCCAGCGACGACCAGATCTGCAAGAACGGCACCGACCCGTCCAAGTGCGCCAAGGACCAGCTCGTGCCCCGCGTCGGCTTCTCCGGCAGCCAGATGGGCACCCAGGTCGGCCAGCGCGCGGCGGAGGAGTTCAAGAAGGCGGGCTGGAAGCCGGCCGACACCGCGATCATCTCCGCGTGGAAGCAGGACGTGACCGTCTGCACCGACCGCGTCGTCGCCGCGCAGGCGGCCTTCGAGCAGGCCGCCGCCACCAAGGTGAAGGTCATCAAGGTCGGCACCGACAACACCCCGCCGGACGCCCAGACCAAGACCGCCGCGACCGTGTCGGGCCACCGGTCCGTGAAGCACTGGATCGTGTGGGGCTGCAACGACGAGAACGTCTCCGGTGCGGTCACCGCCATCCAGAACGCCGGCTACAAGGCCGCCGACATCGACGGTGTCGGCCTCGGCGCGTACCTGGCCTGCAAGGACTGGGGATCGGGCAAGGCGACCGGCATGCGGGCCGCGCTGTTCATCAACGGCTACGACGTCGGCGGCCTCGCCGTGCAGACGCTGGTGAACAACCTGCGTGACGGCAAGCCCATGCCGCAGGAGGCGTTCGCCCCCACGAAGATGGTCGACGCCACGAACTGGAAGCAGTCCGGCGTCAAGTGCACCTGATGTGACCCGGTGCCGACCGGCGGGCTCCGCTGCCCGCCGGTCGGCCTCACGGGACGGGCGACCGCCATCGCCGGCGTCCCGCTGTGCGCGTTCCCCACCCCAGAGGAGACCCCGATGCGCACCGTACGTTCCCTGGCCTCGGCCGTCGCCGCCCTCGCGATGACCGTCGCCGGCGCCGCGACCCTCACGCTCGCCTCGGCGCCGCCCGCCGCGGCCCTCGACAACGGCCTGGCCCTGACCCCGCAGATGGGCTTCAACAACTGGAACGCGACGCACTGCGGCGCGGACTTCAACGAGGACATGGTCAAGGGCATCGCCGACCTGTTCGTGTCCTCCGGCCTGAAGGACGCCGGCTACCAGTACGTCAACCTCGACGACTGCTGGGCCGAGCAGAACCGCGACGCGAACGGCGACTACGTGCCGAACGCCACCCGGTTCCCCCACGGCATCAAGGCGCTCGCCGACTACGTGCACTCCAAGGGCCTGAAGTTCGGCCTGTACACGAGCGCCGGCACCCTGACCTGCGCGCAGACGATGCCCGGCTCGCTCGGACACGAGCGGCAGGACGCCCGGCTGTGGGCGTCGTGGGGCGTCGACTACCTCAAGTACGACAACTGCAACAACCAGGGCGTCGACGCGAAGAAGCGCTACACCGACATGCGCGACGCGCTCCTGGCCACCGGCCGCCCCATCCTGTTCTCGATGTGCGAGTGGGGCGAGAACAAGCCCTGGACCTGGGCGAAGGACGTCGGCAACTCCTGGCGTACGACGGGTGACATCTCCGACGGCTACGACTCGATGCTGTCGATCGTCCACCAGAACATGGCGCTGGCGCAGTACGCGGGCCCCGGCCACTGGAACGACCCCGACATGCTGGAGGTCGGCAACGGCGGCATGAGCGACACCGAGTACCGGTCGCACTTCAGCCTCTGGTCCGAGATGGCCGCGCCGCTGCTCATCGGCTCGGACCTGCGCAAGGCCTCGGCCGCGACCATGAAGATCCTCACCAACAAAGAGGTCATCGCCGTCGACCAGGACGAGCTCGGGGTGCAGGGCGCGCCGATCAGCACCGACGGCGGGCGTGACGTCTTCGTGAAGCCGCTGTCCGGCGGCGACCGCGCGGTCGCGCTGTTCAACGAGTCCGACGCGCCGCAGCGGATCAGCACGACGGCCACGGCGGCGGGCCTGCCCGCCTCCACCGGCTACACGCTGCGCGACCTGTGGGCGCACACGACGTCCGAGACCGCGGGCACGATCGCCGCGACGGTCCCGGCGCACGGCACGGTCATGGTGCGGGTGGCGCCGAGCCGGAAGTGGCCCGCCTACCCGCCCGCGGTGGACGCCGGGGTCGACCTCCCGGTCGCCTACCCGGGCGCGCTGCCCATCGTCCAGCCGGGCACCCCGGCGGACCTCACCACTCCGGTCACCAACTCCGGGCGGCTCCCGGCGATCCGGGTGAAGGACACCCTGACCGCGCCGGACGGCTGGACCGTGAAGGCGACCTCGCCGCGGAGCACGCCGATCCTCGGCACGGACCGCTCGCTGCGGACCTCGTGGACCGTGGAGGCGCCCGCCGGCGCGAAGCCCGGGACGTACGACCTGACGGTGAAGGCGACCTTCCTGGGAGGCAGCGCGACCTCGACCGTGCAGGTCTCGGTGCTGAAGCTGACCGCCCCGCCGTCCGGCACGTCGTACCTGAGCGACCTGTCCTGGCTGCGCGCGACGAACGGGTACGGGCCGGTGGAGAAGGACACGAGCAACGGTGAGTCCGACGCCGGCGACGGCCACCCGATCACCATCGGCGGCACCGTCTACAAGAAGGGGCTCGGCGCCCACGCGCCGGGTTCGATCGAGTACTACGCGGCCGGAAAGTGCACGTCGGTGTCCACGGACGTCGGCGTGGACGACGAGAAGACGGCCAAGGGCACGGTGACGTTCGAGATCTGGGCCGACGGGAAGAAGGTCGCCGACAGCGGCCTGCTCACGACGGACGATCCGGCGAAGCACCTGACCGCCGATGTCGGCGGGGCGTCGTTCGTCCGCCTCATCGCCACCGACGGCGGCGACGGGAACGACAGCGACCACGCGGACTGGGCGGACGCCCAGATCAGCTGCACCTGACCGAGCGCGGGGCGGCCCACCGGCCGCCCCGCCCAGACCCCTCTCGAGGTGGGCGATGCCCGAACGAAGCGAGGAAACCCAGCTCAGTGCCGTGGGCATCTCCAAACGGTTCGCCGGCGTACGTGCCCTGAACGACGTCACGCTGGACTTCCCGAGCGGAAGCGTGACGGCGCTCATGGGCGAGAACGGCGCCGGCAAGTCCACCCTCATCAAGATCATTAATGGTGACTACCTGCCCGACGAGGGCAGCGTCACGCTCGCCGGCAGTCCGCTGCGCCTGCACTCACCCGCCGACGCGCGGCAGGCCGGCATCCGGGTCATCCCGCAGGAACCGGAGATCGTGCCGCACGTCTCGGTGGCCGAGAACGTCTACCTCGGCGCGCTGCCCCGCAAGGCCGGGCGCGGTCTCGACCGCGCCGCGCTGCGCCGGCGGGTACGCGCCGACCTGGAGCGGCTCGGCTTCGAACGCGTGCTGAACCCCGACACGCTCGGCTCCCGGCTCACCCCCGCGCAGCGCCAGCTCGTCGAGATCCTGCGCGCGCTCACCACGGACGCGAAGGTGATCGCGTTCGACGAGCCGACCTCCTCGCTGTCCGAGAACGAGGTCGAGGCGCTGTTCACCCTGATCCGGCGGCTCCGCGAGGACGGCCTCGCGGTCATCTACGTCTCCCACCGGATGCAGGAGATCTTCCGCCTCGCCGACCGCATCGCGGTGCTGCGCGACGGCGGCCTCGTCGGCGTGCGCGACGCGGCCGACACCGACGAGAACGAGATCGTGCGGATGATGGTCGGCCGTGACCTGTCGGCCATGTTCGCCCGCGAGCACTCCGCGACCGAGGACGTCGTGCTGGAGGTCGACTCCGTCACGACCGACGACGTCACCGACATCAGCCTGACGGTCAGCGCGGGCGAGGTCGTGGCGCTGGCGGGGCTCGTCGGCGCGGGCCGCTCGGAGCTGGCCGGCGCGCTGGTCGGCGACCTGCCGATCCGCTCGGGGCAGGTGCGCGTGGCGGGCCGCCGCGTACGCCTGCGGCAGCCGCGCGACGCGGTGAAGGCCGGCATGGGGTACGCCCCCGAGGAGCGCAAGGCGCAGGCCCTGCTCCTCGAACGCTCCGTGCGCGACAACATCTCCCTGGTCGTCCTGGACCGGCTGCGCAGGTTCCGCTTCATACGGCGCGGCGAGGAGCAGCGCCTGACGAAGGAGTACGTCGACCGGCTCAACGTGCGCACGCCGAGCATCGAGCACGAGGTGCGCAAGCTGTCCGGCGGCAACCAGCAGAAGGTCGTCCTCGCGCGCTGGCTGGCGCGAAAACCGAAGGTGCTCATCCTCGACGAGCCCACGCGCGGCATCGACGTCGGCGCCAAGGCCGAGATCTACCACCTCATCGACGACCTGGCGCGGTCCGGCGTCGCCGTGCTGGTCATCTCCTCCGAGCTCCCCGAGGTGCTCGGCCTGGCCGACCGCATCATCGTCATGCAGAACGGCCGGGTCACCGGCGAGCTCTCGCGCGACGCCGCCACCGAGGAGGCCCTCCTCGAACTCGCCATGGCCGAGGATCTCACCACGGTCGTCTCGGAAGGATCGGAAGGTACAGCATGACTCCGACAACGACGACCCGAGAGCCCGCCGAAGCACCGCCGAAAGAGGCGGCGCCGCGCCGGGTCATGACCGCGATCGGCCCGCAGAACCTCAGCCTCATCCTCGCGCTGATCGTGGTGGTCGCGGTCTTCAGCTGGCTGAACTCCGGCTACCTGTCCTGGTCGAACATGCAGGTGATCGGCGAGGCCGTGACCGTCGCCGGTCTGCTGGCGGTCGTGCAGACCGTCGTCATCATCTGCGGGGCGCTGGACATCTCTGTCGGCTCGCAGACGGGCGTCGCCTCGGTCATCTCCGCGATGGCGTTCATGTCGACGGGCCACGACCCGTACCTCGGCATCCTCGCCGCCATCGGCGTCGGCATCGTGGCGGGTGTCCTCAACGGCCTGGTCATCGTGTACGGCCGCGTCAACCCGGTCATCGCGACCCTGGCGACGCTCGCCGCGTACAAGGGCGTCGCGCAGCTGATCTCCGGTGGCCGCGCGCAGGGCTTCGTGCTCGGCGACGACCTGTTCATCTTCGTCGCCCGTGGCAAGATCGCGGGCCTGCCGGTGCAGGTGTGGATCCTGGCCGTGATCGCGATCCTCGTCCACCTGATGCTGAAGTACACCGACATCGGGCGGAACATCTATGCGATCGGCGGCAACGACACCGCCGCCCGCCTCGCCGGCATCAACATCAACAAGTACCTGGTGGCGGTCTACGCCCTCGCGGGCGTCATCGCCGCCTTCGCCGGCATCATCCTGACCGCGCGTACCGGCTCCGGCCAGCCCACCAGCGGCAGCGAGGGCCTGGAGCTCCAGTCGATCACGGCGGCGGCCCTGGGCGGCTGCGCGCTGAAGGGCGGCAAGGGCGGCGTAGGCGGCACGCTGCTCGCCGTCGTGCTCCTCGGCGCGCTCAACAACGGCCTCAACGTCGTCGGCGTGAACACCTTCTGGCAGAACGTCGCGCAGGGCGCGCTCCTCGTCGTCGCGGTGATCATCCAGCAGCGCCGCAGCGGTGAGCGTGCGGTCGGGCTGCCGACCTGACCGAGGGTGATCATGATCATTACGGGTAGGTCGCATAACGCGTCCTGATCGGGATAGGCCTGTGTCCGTCAGCGATGCCGGGGAGGGCACATGCTGGGACTACCGGACGCCGTGACGGCGTGCCTGTTCGACATGGACGGGGTGCTGACCCGCACCGCCAAGGTCCACGCCGCCGCGTGGAAGCAGATGTTCGACGAGTTCCTGCGCGAGCGCGACGGCGACTCCTTCACGCCCTTCGACCCCGTCGACGACTACGACGAGTACGTCGACGGGAAGAAGCGCGAGGACGGCACCCGGTCGTTCCTGGAGTCGCGGGGGATCACCCTTCCCGAGAGATCCTCCGGCGGCGAGCCGTCCATCGAGAGCCTTGGCTCCCGCAAGAACGACCTCGTGCAGGACGTGATCCGCCGGGACGGCGTCGAGGTCTATGACGGGTCGGTGCGGTACGTCCGCGCGGCGCGCGACGCCGGGCTGCGCACCGCCGTCGTCTCCTCCAGCGCCAACACCGAGGAGGTCCTGGAGGCCGCCGGCATCGCGGACCTGTTCGACGCGCGCGTCGACGGCCGTACGGCCAAGGAGCGCGGCCTCGCCGGGAAACCGGCGCCCGACATGTTCCTGGCGGGCGCCGAGGCGCTCGGCGAGCCGCCGTCGACGGCCGCCGTGTTCGAGGACGCCCTCGCCGGAGTGCAGGCGGGCCGCGCGGGTGGCTTCGCCCAGGTGGTCGGCGTCGACCGGGTCGGCCAGGCCGAGGCCCTGAAGAAGCACGGAGCGGACATCGTCGTCAAGGATCTGGAGGAGCTGCTGTGATCCCGCAGCCCGGGTACGAGGTCGAGCCCTGGTGCGTCCGCGAACGCTCCCTGGACCTCGACCTGCTCGCGCAGAGCGAGTCGGTCTTCGCGCTGTCCAACGGTCACGTCGGCCTGCGCGGCAACCTCGACGAGGGTGAGCCGCACGGCCTGCCGGGCACCTACCTCAACTCGGTGTTCGAGCTGCGCCCGCTGCCGTACGCCGAAGCCGGATACGGCTACCCGGAGTCGGGCCAGACGACCATCAACGTCACCAACGGCAAGCTGATCCGCCTCCTGGTGAACGACGAGCCGCTCGACGTCCGCTACGGCCAGCTCCGCTCGCACGAGCGGAGCCTGGACCTGCGCGCCGGCACCCTTACACGTGAGCTGGAGTGGACCTCACCGGCCGACGACTCGGTCAAGGTGAGGTCCGTACGCCTCGTCTCGCTCGTCCAGCGGGCCGTCACGGCCATCAGCTACGAGGTCGAGGCGGTCGACGAGGCCGTACGCATCGTCGTGCAGTCCGAGCTGGTCGCGAACGAGGCGCTGCCGGGCCCGGACAATGACCCGCGCGGGTCGGCGTCCATCGAGGCGCCGCTCATCGTCGAGGACTGCGTCGCCGCCGACCAGGGCGTGGTCATGGTGCACCACACCCGCGAGAGCGGGCTGCGGGTCGGCGCGGCCATGGGCCACGAGATCGACTCCCCGGACGGCACCGTCAGCACCGACGCGGCCGGCGACGTCGGGCGTGTCACGGTCGCGACCCGGCTGGAGCCGGGCCAGCGGCTTCGCCTCATCAAGTACGTCACCTACGGCTGGTCCAGCGTGCGGTCGCGGTCGGCGGTCCACGACCAGGTGATCGCGGCGCTGGCCGGCGCGAAGCTGTCCGGCTGGGACGGCCTGCTGGAGGAGCAGCGCGCCTACCTCGACGAGTTCTGGGCCGGCGCCGACGTCGAGGTCGACGGCGACGCCGAGGTGCAGCAGGCCGTGCGCTTCGGGCTCTTCCACGTCCTTCAGGCCGCCGCACGCGCCGAGCGCCGCCCGATCCCCGCCAAGGGGCTCACCGGGCCCGGCTATGACGGGCACACGTTCTGGGACACCGAGTCGTTCGTCCTGCCGGTGCTGACCTACACCGAGCCGCACGCCGCGGCCGACGTGCTGCGCTGGCGGCACTCGACGCTCCACCACGCGAAGGCGCGTGCCGAGCAGCTCTGCCTGAAGGGCGCGGCCTTCCCGTGGCGCACGATCGAGGGCGAGGAGTGCTCGGGCTACTGGCCGGCGGGCACCGCGGCGTTCCACATCGACGCCGACATCGCCGACGCGGTCGTCCGCTACCTCGACGCGACCGACGACCAGGAGTTCGCCAAGGAGGTCGGCCTGGAGCTGCTCGTGGAGACCGCGCGCCTGTGGCGCAGCCTCGGCCACCACGACGCGCACGGGAGGTTTCGCATCTCCGGCGTCACCGGGCCGGACGAGTACAGTGCGCTGGCCGACGACAACGTCTACACGAACCTCATGGCCGCCAGCAACATGCGCAACGCCGCCGACGAGGCCGAACGCCACCCCAGGGAGGCCGAGCGGCTCGGCGTCGACGACGAGGAGATGGCGTCGTGGCGTGACGCGGCGGCCGACATCTACATCCCGTTCGACGAGCGGCTGAATGTGCATCCGCAGAGCGAGGGCTTCACCGACCACGCTCGCTGGGACTTCGAGCACACCCCGCCCGAGGCCTACCCGCTGCTGATGCATTACCCCTACTTCGACATCTACCGCAAGCAGGTCGTCAAGCAGGCGGACCTCGTGCTGGCCCTTCACCTGCGCGGCGAGGCGTTCACCGCCGAGGAGAAGGCACGCGACTTCGCCTACTACGAGCCCCTGACGGTCCGCGACTCCTCGCTGTCGGCGGGCACCCAGGCGGTCATCGCGGCCGAGACCGGCTATCTCGACCTCGCGCACGACTACCTGGGCGAGGCCGCGCTGATGGACCTCGGCGACCTGGAGCACAACACGCGCGACGGCCTGCACATCGCCTCGCTCGCCGGCGCCTGGACCGCCCTCGTGGCCGGGCTCGGCGGCATGCGCGTGCGTGACGGCCGCATCGGGTTCACGCCGCGCCTGCCCGGCGGGCTCAGCCGGCTGGCCTTCCGCATGAGGTTCCGCGGCCGGCGCCTCAAGATCACCGTCACGCAGAACGGCGTGACGTACGAGCTGCTCGGCGGCGACCCGATGGAGATCGGCCACAACGGCGAGCCGGTGGCGCTGAACGGCGGCGCGGTCACCCTTCCGCTGCCCGAGCTGCCGGTACGCGAGGGCCTGACCCAGCCGCCCGGCCGCGAGCCGCGGCGCCGGAGCGAGCGGAAGAAGTAGGCCCTACAGCGAGGCGTCCGGGTTGGCGGGCACGGCCGCCTTGAGGGGGCCGGACAGCTCGATCAGCACGTCACCCGGCGGTGAGTACTTCGTCGGCACGGTCACCTCGACGTAAGCGGCGCGGCCCACGGCGGTGAACGTGACGGGCCGCGTCGTCGGCACTCCCAGCCAGGAGACGCCGTTGATCACGACCAGCTCCGACGTGGGGTGCAGCTGCACGGGGCGCGGCACGCCGCAGCGCACCACGATGGCGGGGGAGCCCCAGGCGGTCACCAGCGGCGAGGACGGGTCCGTCGCACGCCGCGAGGCGGAGTGCAGCTTGGCCGGAAGGCGGGCGTGCAGCGAACGACACACTTTCATCGCCGTGGGGTTCGGGCGGGGGACGGGCACCTCGACGGAGCCTGCGCCACAGCCGGCCAGCACGATCGCCAGGCCGCCCGCCGCCAGCACACGTCTCATCACCGGCGGCAAGGCGGCCGGCGATCAGATGTGAACGATCGGACAGGTGAGAGTCCGCGTGATCCCTTCGACCGACTGGATCTGCGCGACGACGAGCCTGCCCAACTCATCGACGTTGTTGGCCTCGGCGCGGACGATGACGTCGTAAGGTCCTGTCACGTCTTCGGCCAGGGTCACACCCTGAATGCCGGAGATCTCCCGCGCCACGTCGGCAGCCTTGCCGACCTCGGTCTGGATGAGGATGTAGGCCTGCACCATCACGTCCTCCCTGGGACTGCCGTCAGGCGGTAACCGTACCCTGTCTTCGCAGGAGGTGGGTCATCACCATCGGGGAACTCGGCGAGTTCGGGCTCATCGCCCGCATCGCCGCACGTCTGGGCCATGGTCCGGCCGTCGAGCTCGGCCCTGGCGACGACGCCGCGGTCATCCGCGCTCCCGGCGGGAGGGTCGTCGCGACGACCGACCTGCTGGTCGAGGGGCGCCATTTCCGCCGCGACTGGTCGCCCCCGTACGACATCGGCCGCAAGGCCGCCGCGCAGAACCTCGCCGACGTCGTCGCGATGGGCGCGCGCCCGTCCGCGCTGCTCGTCGGTTTCGGCGCGCCGCCGGAGACCTCCCTCGACTGGACCGACGCCCTGTGCGACGGGCTGCGCGACGAGTGTGACGAGGTCGGCGCGTCGGTCGCGGGAGGCGACATCGTCCGGGCGGAGAGCGTGATGCTGGCCGTGACGGCGCTCGGCGACCTCGACGGGCCCGCCGTCACGCGGTCCGGCGCGCGCCCCGGCGACGTCGTGGCGGTCTGCGGGCGCCTCGGCCACGCCGCGGCAGGCGTCGAGCTGCTCTCACGCGGCCTCTGGGAGCCCGCCGCCATGATCGACGCCCACCGGCGCCCGCGGCCCCCGTACGCGGCCGCTCTGGGCGCCTCGGGGCTCGGGGCCACGTCCATGATCGACATCAGCGACGGGCTCGTTCAAGATCTTGGTCACATCGCCGCGGCGAGCGGCGTCCTGATCCGTCTCGACGGCGCCGCGGTGCCCGGCCCGCCGGTGCCGGACGCCCGGCGGCTGGCGCTCACCGGCGGCGAGGACCACGCGTTCGCGGCGACGTTTCCCCAGGACACCGCGCTTCCCGGCGAGTGGCGAGTGATCGGGGAGGCGGTCGAGGGCACGGGTGGCGTGCTGGTCGACGGCCTGCCGTACGGCGCCGGCGGATGGGATCACTTCCGATGACCGAAACGGTGAGTTGTCGCTGTTCGCGAGACTCGTCTGGTAGGCATGCCTGGTGTGCTTTTGGTATACATCCCGAGACCGGAGAGGGGCGGGATGGGACGACACACCAAGGACGTGCGTGACGGCGATCCGGCCGAAGCCGACCCCCGTCACAACCGGCGGCTCGGCAAGGTGCCGCTCCTGCCGGCCGTCTCCGGGGTCGTGGTCGCCGGTGTGGTCGTGTCGGCGCTCAGCACGAAGCAGATCGCACTGAACTTCGCCGGCGGGCCGCCCGCCGCGCAGGCCGGGCAGCCGCCCCTGGTCACCGACTCCCCGCAGCCGGACATCACGCACGGCCCGCGCACCGCGCGCGACGACTCCTCGCTGAGCCCGCGCGTGGGCACCCGCGCCAGCCGCGGCACCGGCCGTAGCGTCGTCTCGGTGGCGTTCCGCAAGGTCGAGGCGCTGACGTCGGGGTTCCAGGGCCAAGTGACGATCACCAACCGTGGCCGTACGGCCGTGCGCGGCTGGACGCTGATGTTCCGCTACCCCGGCACCAAGATCATCTCGATCCGCGACGCCCGTGTTGTCCGCAAGGGCGTCACGATGATCGCGCGCAACCCCGCCGACCAGCCCTCGATCCAGCCGGGCCGCGCGGTGATCCTCCGGTTCACCGCGGTGGGCGCGGGCACGCTGACCTCCGCCTGCTCGTTCAACGGCGCCGCGTGCCAGCCGTAGTGTGAGGGCCATGACGACCCCTCCCCGCGTCCTGACGGTCGCCGGTTCCGACTCCGGGGGAGGAGCGGGCATCCAGGCCGACCTCAAGACGATGCTCGCCCTCGGCGTGCACGGCATGAGCGTCGTCGCGGCCGTCACGGCGCAGAACTCCATGGGCGTCCAGGGCTACTGGGAGCTTCCGCCCGAGGCCGTACGCGCCCAGCTGGACTCCGTGCTCTCCGACATCGGCACCCAGGCCGTCAAGACCGGCATGCTCGCCTCCACGGTCCTCGTGCGGACCGTGGCGGAGGCCCTCGGCCCGGTCGAGGCCCCGATCGTGGTCGACCCGGTCGGCGTCTCCAAGCACGGCGACTCGCTGCTGGCCGCCGACGCCGTCGACGCGGTACGCACGGACCTGCTGCCGCTCGCCACGGTCGTCACGCCCAACCTCCCCGAGGTCGAGCAGCTCACCGGGATCAAGGTCGAGGACGAGACCGGCATGCGCGAGGCCGCCGAGGCGATGCGGTCCTTCGGCCCGGCCTGGGTCCTGATCAAGGGCGGTCACCTGCCGGGAGAGGCCGTCGACCTGCTGTTCGACGGCGAGTCCGAGTACCGCTTCACCGCCCCGCGCCACGACAACGCCCACACGCACGGCACGGGCTGCACACTGGCCTCGGCGATCGCCTCCCGCCTCGCGCTGGGCGACGACGTCCCCGCCGCCGTGGGCCGTGCCAAGCAGTACGTCACCGGCGCCATCGAGCACGGCTTCCCCCTCGGCGCCGGCATCGGCCCGGTCGACCACGCCTGGCAGTGGCGCTGAGGCCCTCAGGTCACCGGGACGATCTCCGCTTCGACCAAGTGCGCGTCCTCGACGCGCAGCAGCCCGATCGTGCCGTGCGGCTGGCGGCGCCGGTCGGTGGGCGAGCCGGGGTTGAAGACCCGTACGCCGTCGCCGGTGAGGTCCATCGGGATGTGGGAGTGCCCGTAGACGACCAGTTCGGCCGCCGGGAAGCGGCGGTGCATCCGCCGGGTGCGCCCGGTCGTGGCGCCGCTGTCGTGGATCATCGCGACGGGGAGGCCTTCGAGGTCGAACTCCAGCGTCTCGGGCGCGCCCCACTCCGCGACGTCCGTACCGTCGTTGTTGCCGCGTACGACCTTCACGGGCGCGTGGGCGGCCAGCTCGTCGAGGACCGAGGGGACGCAGACGTCACCGGCGTGCAGGATCAGGTCGGCGCCGCGCAGGTGCCGCGCCACCTCGGCCGGGCAGCCCTTCCAGAACCGCGGCGCGTGCGTGTCGGACAGGACCACGACTCTCATGGGGACCATCGTCGCGCGTGCCGCGTCGCCGGCCGGTGACGACCCCCGGAAAAACCGATCGGCCGATCCGTGTGGACGGACCGGCCGATCGACGTGCCCGGTGAGAGCACGGTCTGTGAGAGCGCGCGGTGGCGCTCAGGGGTGTGTCGTCAGCGCACGACGGGACGGGTGATCTTACCCGCCTTGATGCACGACGTGCACACGTTGATCCGCTTGGTGGTACGGCCGACGACCGCACGCACGCGCTGGATGTTCGGGTTCCAGCGGCGAGGGGTGCGGCGGTGCGAGTGAGAGACGCGCATGCCGAACCCCGGCCCCTTGCCGCAGACGTCGCAGACGGAAGCCATGGATGCGCTCCAAAGAGTTCAGAGGGATGCCCGGATCCGGGCGCTCGTCAAAAGAGGTCCCAGACGGGACCCGCTGGCAAGAATAGCCGACGCCCGGCCGCACAGGCGAATCGCCCGCGCCGGCGGTCCGAAAACCGCGTGTGGTGGAGGCTTCCACTCGATGTCCGGTAAGTCTATTGAGGACGGAGACACCCTGGGAGGTGCCGTGGGAGACGTTCTCGACGCCGTGGCCGTACGGCGCTGGTGCCGTCTGGCCGCGGACGCGCTGGGCCGGACCCGAGCCGAGATCGACGCGCTCAACGTGTTCCCGGTGCCCGACGGCGACACCGGCACGAACCTCCACTCCACGGTCCTGGCCGCCTCCGAGGCCCTCGACGCCCTGCCGGAGGGCGCCGGGACCGCCGAGGCGTGGCGCGCGCTCGCCGCGGGCGCCCTGTTCGGGGCGCGCGGCAACTCCGGGGTGATCCTCAGCCAGATGCTGCGCGGCATGGCCGGCGTCCTCGGCGAGGGCGGCGGGCTCGGGAGGGCCCTGCGGGACGCCTCTGAGCTCGCCCACCGCGCCGTCGCCCACCCGGTCGACGGCACGATGCTGAGCGTGCTCCGTGAGGCGGGTGAGGCCTGCCCGGACGGCGGTGACCCGGGAGCCGTCGCGTGGACCGCCGCCCAGGCCGCGCGCACCGCGCTGCGGGAGACCACGGGCCGGCTGGACGTCCTGGCGCGCAACGGCGTCGTGGACGCGGGCGCCGCCGGGCTGTGCGTGCTCCTCGACACGCTCGCGGCCGTGGCCAGCGGAGAGTTCCCCGAGACGTACGAGGTGCCGCGCCGCACCCACGAGCCGGAGGAGGCCGCCGAGCCGTCCGGTGGCGCCTACGAGGTCATGTACCTCCTCGACGCCGACGAGGAGCGCGTGCCGGAGCTGCGCGCCGAGCTCGACCGGCTCGGCGACTCGCTCGTCGTGGTCGGCGGTGAGGGCCTGTGGAACGTCCACGTGCACACCGACGACGCCGGCCCGGCCATCGAGGCGGGCGTGCGCGCCGGGCGCCCGCACCGCATCCGGGTCACCTACCTCCAGGCGAGCCGGGACCGCCAGGCGCGTCACACCGGCCGTGGGGTGGTCTCGGTGACCGTCGGCGCGGGCATGACGGCCCTGTTCGAGCAGCACGGCGCCGCGACCGTACGCCGGGAGGTCGGCGGCATGCCCACGCTCGCCGCGCTGGCCGAGGCGGTCGTGCTGGCCGGCGACGAGGTCGCGGTGCTGCCGAACGACCGGCTGGTCCTGCCGGTCGCCGAGGCGGCCGCCGGGTACGCGCGCGAGCAGGGCGTGCGCGTGTCCGTCGTACCGGCGCGCGCGTCCGCGCAGGGCCTGGCGGCACTCGCCGTGCACGACCCGCTGCGGCGCTTCGACGACGATGTGATCGCGATGACCCGCGCGGCCGGCGCGACGCGCTACGGCGAGCTGCTCACCGCCGAGGAGGAGGCGGTCACCAGCGCCGGCATCTGCCGTACGGGCGACACGCTGGGCCTGATCGACGGCGACGTGGCCGTGATCGGCGACGACCTGATCGAGGTCGGGGTGCGCATCGTCGGGCGCATGCTGTCCGGCGGCGGCGAACTGGTCACGCTGATCACCGGTTCGGAGGCCACGCCCGCGCTCACCGAGGCGGTGCTCGACCACCTGCGCTCCCACCGCCCCGACGTGGAGGTCGCGGTGTACGAGGGCGGCCAGGACCGCTACCCGCTCCTCATCGGAGTCGAGTGACCGGGACGTCGGCCGCGCGCCCGGGTGCCCCGCTGTTGTAGGAAGGTGCCGTGATGACACTCGACCAGCCGCTGGTCAAGGCGGTGGGAGCGAAGGCCGCCAAGAAACTGGCCGCCCTTGAGCTGGAGACGGCCGGAGACCTGCTGCGCCACTACCCGCGGCGTTACGCCCAGCGAGGCGAACTGTCCGACCTGGCGCGCCTCGTCGAGGGCGAGTACGTCACGGTGATGGCCGAGGTGGAGAAGGTCCAGGGCCGCCGGATCACCAAGAAGCCCGGCTACATCCTCGAAGTGGTCGTCACCGACGGCAGCGGGCGCCTGACGCTGACGTTCTTCGGCACCGGGGCGCGCATCCCCGAGCGGGAGCTGCCGCCCGGCACACGCGGCCTGTTCGCCGGGAAGGTCTCCTTCTACGGCCCCAAACGCCAGCTCGTGCACCCGGAGTACAAGGCGATCGCGAGCACCGACGCCGAGGACGCCGCGCGCGAGTTCGCCGAGGAGCTGATCCCGGTCTACCCCGCGACCAAGGGCCTGACGTCCTGGCAGATCGCCGACTGCGTGCGGATGGTCCTCGACACGGCCGACCTGGGCCCGGACGCCCTTCCCGACCAGGTGCGCGAGGCGCACCGGCTGATGGGGCGGTCCGACGCGTTCCGCGGCGTCCACCGGCCGCGCGACATGAGCGACGCGAGCCGTGCGCGCAGGCGGCTCAAGTGGGACGAGGCGTTCGTGCTGCAGACCGCGCTCGCGCGGCGGCGGCGCGCGGCCTCGGCCCTGTCCGCGACGCCGAGGCCCGTACGCGGTGAGGGCCTGCTCGCCGAGTTCGACGGGCGGCTGCCGTTCGAGCTCACCGAGGGGCAGCGCACGGTCGGCACGGAGATCGCCGCGGACCTGGCGCGCGCGCACCCCATGCACCGCCTGCTCCAGGGTGACGTCGGCGCCGGCAAGACGATCGTCGGCCTGCGCGCGATGCTCCAGGTCGTCGACGCCGGCGGCCAGGCGGCGCTGCTCGCCCCGACCGAGGTGCTCGCCCAGCAGCACCACCGCTCGATCACGGCGATGCTCGGCCCGCTCGCCGAGGCCGGGCGCCTCGGCGGCGCCGAGCACGGCACCCGGGTGGCGCTGCTGACCGGCTCCCAGGGGGCCAAGGCGCGCCGCGAGGGCCTGCTCGACGCGGCGTCGGGCGCGGCCGGCATCGTCGTCGGCACTCACGCGCTGCTCCAGGAGCACGTGCAGTTCGCCGACCTCGGGCTCGTCGTCATCGACGAGCAGCACCGCTTCGGCGTCGAGCAGCGCGACGCCCTGCGGGAGAAGGCCACCGGCGGGCGCCCGCACGTCCTCGTCATGACCGCCACGCCGATCCCGCGCACCGTCGCGATGACCGTGTACGGCGACCTCGACACGTCCGCGCTCACCCAGATGCCCGCCGGCCGGTCGCCGATCGCGACCCATGTCGTCCCGTCGGCGAACCGCGCCTACTGGGACCGCGTCTGGGAGCGCATCCGCGAGGAGGCCGGCCAGGGGCGCCAGGCGTACATCGTCTGCCCGCGCATCGGCGAGGAGGAGGGCGACGAGGGCGACCTGTCGGCCGACGCCGAGGCGGAGACCGAGACCGAGACGGAGGCGCGCCGGCCCCCGCTGGCCGTGCTGGAGGTCGCGCCGAAGCTGGAGGAGGGCCCGCTGCACGGCCTGCGGATCGGGGTCCTGCACGGGCGCCTGCACCCGGACGACAAGGACACCGTGATGCGGAGATTCGCGGCGGGGGAGCTGGACGTCCTGGTCGCCACGACCGTGATCGAGGTCGGTGTCGACGTTCCGAACTCCACGGTCATGGCCGTGATGGACGCCGACCGGTTCGGCGTCTCGCAGCTCCACCAGCTTCGCGGGCGCGTCGGCCGTGGGAAGTTCCCCGGGCTGTGCCTGCTCGTCACGGACTCCGCCGAGGAGTCGAAGGCGCGCGAGCGTCTCGACGCGGTCGCCTCGACGCTGGACGGCTTCGAGCTGTCGCGCCTCGACCTCGAACAGCGACGTGAGGGCGACGTCCTCGGCGAGACGCAGTCCGGCCGCCGGTCGAGCCTGCGGCTCCTCACGCTGCTGCGCGACGAGGAGATCATCCGCGACGCCCGTACCGAGGCCGTCGCGCTCGTCGAGGAGGATCCCGAGCTCGCCGCCCACCCCGCGCTCGCCGCGGAGCTGGCCGAGCTGGTCGATGAGGATCGCGCCGACTATCTGGAGAAGGCATAGTTCCCTATCTAACCGATTGACAAAGAGGGGAACTCTCCTCCACGATCAATCATGACCATCGCCGACCTCCCGTTCCATGCCACCGAAGTGGCCGGGAACAGGCTCGCCCGCGCCCTCGGAGACTCCGACGCGCGCGTCCGTCACGCCGCCGCCGACGCCCTCCTGGACGAGCGCGAGGTGCTCGTCGGCGAGACCGGCGTCCGCGACCTCGTCCAGGCCGCCGCCACGTGCGCCGACCCGTACGTCCGCGAGGTCGCGTCCGAGCTCGTACGCGCGATGAGGGTCGCCGCGTGGGAGATCTACGCCGAGGCGCTGGCACGCGGCGACGGCGCGCGCACCGAGACCGTACGCGGGCTGGCCGTCCTGCGCGCCGCCGCCGAGCTGGGGGAGATCGCGCTGACCGACCCGGACCTGCGGGTGCGCGTGCGGTCGGTGACCGCGCTCGGCGGCCTGGAGTCCCGCGACGCGATCGGCCCGCTCGCGAGCGTCCTCGACGACGAGGCCGTCGCCGTGCGCCGCGCCGCCGTGCACGCCCTGGAGCGCTGGGCGCGCGACCGCCACTACGCGCGCGTCGCCCTGCGGAACGCCCTGGACGACCGGGACCCCGGCGTACGCGCCGCGGCCCGCTGGGCACTGGGTTCTGTCTGAGACGCGCCGTCGCGGACATGGTTTCGGCGGCCGCTGTCTGGTTACGTCTTCGAGGTGGAGCAGAAGACCGACTTTCAACTCCCCGTGGCCGCCGCGCCGGCGTACCTGACCGCCACGGTCGCGGGCGTCTCGGCCGTCGGGGCCCTCGTCGTCATCGCCCTGGTCGGCTACCTGATGCTCTCGATGCGCCGCTTCTCGGGTGAGCCCGTCGGCCTCGTGTCGTTCTTCTTCCCGGTGCTGGCGCTGGGGCTTCTCGCGTCCGCCGCGGTGATGGCACTGCTCGCCCGCGCGGAGTTCCGTCTGCTCAAGAACCCTCCGGTCTTCACGCACGAGGGCGTACGCCTGCGGGTGTTCGCGCGCAGCGGCTACGACGTGTTCGTCCCCTGGGAGCGGGTCGCGCGGATGCGCGTCGCCGACATGGGCCCGCGCCCGTTCCTGATGATGCACGTGCCCGAGGCCGACGACCTGGTCGGCGACGACCCGGGCAAGACCGAGCGCCTGCGCCGCACCGAGAGCCGCTACGAGGGCGCCGCCTTCGTGTACGGCCTGCGCGGCGCCCTGATCCACGCCGAGGACCTCGGCGCGGTCGTCCACCGCCTCAGCGGCGGCTCCGTCCTGCTGGACACCTGACGGCTCGTCGTCCCGGCACGGGAGCACGGTGCGTGAACCTCGATGACGTGGCCGGCCGTGCCGGTCTGAGCGGTACCGCCCTGGTGACGCGCGGAGACCGGACCTGGGTGAGCGGCGACCTCGACGCCCGCTACGTGATCTACAGCGTCACCAAGCCCGTCATCGGCGCGGCGTTCCTGATGCTCGCGGCCGAAGGCGCCGTCGACCTGGACACCCCGGCCCCCGAGCCGCTCGGAGACGAACGGCTCGCGGTCTCCCCGCGGCGGCTGCTGACCCACACCGCCGGGATCCCGGACTACGGGCGCCTGCCCGAGTACCGAACCGCGGTGTCCTCGGAGCCCTCACGCCCGTGGCCGGACGAGGAGTTCCTCGCCCGTGTCCTGACCGTCCAGCGGGACTTCGAGCCCGGCGAGGGGTGGGCCTACTCCAACACCGGGTATCTCCTGCTGCGCCGCATTCTGGACGATCACGGCGGGCTGGCATCGCTGTTGCCGGCACTCGGGCTCACGGCCGCGCACGTCGCCGAGGACCTGTCGGCGCTCGACCGGGCCGTGCCCGCCACCAGCACCTCGATCGGCGACGGCCGCCACGGCGTCGCGGGCCGCTACCACCCCTGCTGGGTCGGACACCGCACACTCGTCACTACCGCCCGCGACCTGCACACGTTCTGGAGCCGGCCGCCGCCGGCCTTCCTCGACCCGGAGACCCACGTGCCGGTCGGCTTCAGGACGCCCGGCTTCTTCGAGGACCCCGGCTACGGCCTCGGCGTCATGACCGACGCCCGGAGCCCGGCCGGCCTCGTCATCGGCCACGGAGGAGGCGGCCCCGGCTACTCGGCCGGCGTCTTCGCGGCACCCCGGCACGACGCGGTCGCGATCGTCCTCGAAGCGACAGAGGACTTCCCGGCGCAGGACCTCGCCCTCGAACTCCTGAAGACGGCACTGATCGGGCCGGGTGCCTGAGCCCGGCGGGCGCCCCGGAGGACGCCAGCCGGGCCGAGGGTCAGGACCTGAAGCGGAACCTCAGGCGCGACCCGGCGACGCCGGCCGCCCCGGTGAGGATCGCCGTGGCACCGACGAGCGCCAGCGTGCCGATCGGGCCGCCGGTGAACGGGAGGGCGTCCCTGGCCACCGCGAGCGAGCCCGCCGAGTCGGGCACCGTCGAGACCGGCGGGCCCGACACCGGAGGTGCCGTGATCGGAGGCGCGGGCGGAGGCGGTGTGGGCTGTGTGGGCGGCGTCGGCGGGGGCTGAGGCGTCGGGTCCGGGCGGGACCCGCAGCCGCGCGGCACGCCCACGCACAGGCCCAGCGACACCTTGGCGTGGCCGTGCCCGACCGAGACCCTCGCGGGCGCCTTGACGTTCAGCGCGGGCCCGTGGCCGTCCTTGGCGGGCGGCCCGAGCGGCACGTGCAGGCGTACGGGCAGGTTCAGGTGCACGCCGCTCTTGTCGATGCCCAGCCCGATCTGGTGGGACGGGTGGTCCTTCTGGTGGGCCGCGGCGGGGGCGCCGAGCAGACCGCCGACCGTCTTGCCGAGGGAGCCGGTGAGGCCCACCGTGTCGGCCTGGGCGGCCTGGGCCATGCCGCTCATCGCGGTGAAGCTCACCGCCGTGACACCGGCGGTCATCGCCAGTCTCGTGCGTGTTCGCATAGGGGAGTCTCCATGTCGGGCGGGCGGGGACCACCGTCGGCGGAGCGTGGTCCCGCGTGCCCGGCACCGCGTCCCGGCGGCGTCCCCCGCGGTCGCCTACCGTACGGTCAGCGACCAGTTTGTCACTTCTTGTGTTTTTCGCAACGAAATTTGACTCAGGAGTCAGGGCGTCACCGAATCGATATCCGCGCTCCGATTCCACGGCACACTTGATCGGGTGACCCGAGTCATCGCAGGAGCCGCCGGAGGCCGGCGGATCGCCGTCCCGACCGGCCGCGACACGAGGCCGACCAGCGACCGAGCGCGCGAGGGGCTGTTCGCCAGCGTCCAGTCCCAGCTCGGCGACCTCGACGGCCTGCGCGCGGCCGACCTGTTCGCCGGCTCCGGCGCGGTCGGCCTGGAGGCGCTGTCGCGCGGCGCGGCCCACGTTCTCCTCGTCGAGTCGTCGCCCCGTGCCGCGAAGGCGATCAGGGCCAACATCGAGACGCTCGGCCTGCCGGGCGCCGAGCTGGCCGCGGACCGCGTCGAGCGCGTCCTGCGCCGGACACCACCCGCGCCGTACGACCTGGTCTTCGCCGATCCGCCCTATCCGCTCGGTGACGATGTCGTCACCGAGATGCTCGAAGCCCTCCGCGACCAGGGCTGGCTCGCCGCCGACGCGCTGGTCGTCGTGGAGCGCGCCACCCGCGGTGCCCCGGTCCGCTGGCCGGAGGGGTATGCCGAAGGCAGGGCCCGTCGCTACGGTGAAGGTACGTTTTGGTACGGTCACGCCGCAGGTCACTGACTCAGCGAAGGGGACTCACCTCGTGCGCCGTGTTGTCTGCCCGGGATCGTACGACCCTGTCACCAACGGACACCTCGACATCATCAGCCGCGCGTCGCGGCTGTACGACGAAGTCGTCGTCGCGGTACTGATCAACATCTCCAAGAAGAGCCTCTTCACCGTCGACGAACGCGTCGAGATGATCGGAGAGGTCACCAAGGAGTACGGGAATGTGGCGGTCGAGAAGTTCCACGGTCTGACCGTGGACTTCTGTCGTGAGCACAACATCCCGGTGATCGTCCGGGGGCTGCGCGCGGTCAGCGACTTCGACTACGAGCTCCAGATCGCCCAGATGAACCACCAGATGGCGGGCGTCGAGACCATGTTCATGGCCACGAACCCCCTCTACTCCTTTCTGTCCTCCAGCCTCGTCAAGGAGATCGCGCAGTACGGTGGGGATGTCTCCGGACTCGTGCCCCAGCCCGTGCAGCAGCGCCTCACGCGGCGGTTCGAGGAGTCCTAGACGGACCGGACCCGGTGGCCGAGTTGGGCGAACGGCCATCCGTTCGGTAACCTTTCCAATCGACCTTGCCCGACGACGGTGATGCGCCATGCCTCACGGAAGCAGGAACAACCTGACCCGCATCGATCCCCGCAGCCCATTTGTGATCGACACCATCGCGCTGGGCCGCCGACCGGGATCGATGCGCAAGGAATCCCGCGACGTACCGGCCCCGGCGGATCTCGGTGTCGAGATGGTCGGCGTCCCCTCCGGAGCCGAGATCGAGCTGGACTTCCGGCTCGAAGCGGTGATGGAGGGCGTGCTGGTCTCGGGCACGGCGCGTGCGCCTCTCTCCGGAGAGTGCGCGCGCTGTCTGGACCCGCTCACCTCGTCGATCGAGGTGGAGTACCAGGAGCTTTACGTCTACTCCGACACTCGCTCCGGCGAGAGCGCGGATGAGGACGAGCGCCGTCTCGAGGCCGATTTCATCGATCTCGAGCCGGTCGTACGGGACGCGATGGTGCTCGCACTGCCGCTGTCTCCGCTGTGCGGGGACGACTGTCCCGGACTCTGCTCGGTTTGCGGGGTCCGGCTGGCCGACGCCGAGCCGGATCACGATCACGACGCCGTCGACCCTCGGTGGGCGGCTTTGCAGGGCATGTTGGATCAACGACAAGAGGAGGGCTGACGTGGCCGTACCGAAGCGGAAGATGTCGCGCAGCAACACACGGCACCGTCGCTCGCAGTGGAAGGCCCAGGCGTCCACGCTTGTGCGTTGCCCGCAGTGCCGCGACCCGAAGCTGCCCCACACCGCGTGCCAGACGTGCGGCACCTACAACCGCCGTCAGGTCATCGACGTTTCCTGAGCGACGTATCCGGGGGTGGCGATCGCGCCGCCCCCGGCCCGTCTCGGATGAAGACACGCCCGAGGTCGTGGCGGACGCCGGAAGCGACCCGGCGTGCACCTCGCCCTCGCGGAACCTTCCGCTGAGGAGCACCGTGAACCCAGCCCGCGACGCGTCCCTCGTCAAGGGGGCCGCGTGAAACCCGACCAGCCGGCGGCCGACCGCAGCGCGCTCCAGGCCTCCCTCGGCGTCTCGCCGGACCCCGACCTTCTCGAACGCGCACTGACCCACCGCTCGTTCGCGTACGAGAACGGCGGGCTGCCGACCAACGAGCGCCTCGAGTTCCTCGGCGACTCCGTGCTCGGCCTGATCGTCACCGACACCCTGTTCCGCGGCCACCCCGACCTGCCCGAGGGGCAGCTCGCCAAGCTGCGGGCGGCGGTCGTCAACATGCGCGCGCTCGCCGGCGTGGCACGCGCGCTCGACCTCGGCGCCTACATCCTCCTGGGCCGCGGCGAGGAGGGCACCGGAGGGCGCGACAAGTCCTCGATCCTCGCCGACACCCTCGAAGCCGTGATCGGCGCGGTCTACGTCGACCTGGGGCTGCCCGCCGCCGACGCCCTCGTGCACCGGCTCTTCGACGCGCTGATCGCGCGCTCGGCGAGCCTGGGCGCCGGGCTCGACTGGAAGACCTCGCTGCAGGAGCTGACCGCCACGGAGGAGCTCGGCGTGCCCGAGTACCACGTGGAGGAGAGCGGCCCCGACCACCAGAAGACGTTCCGCGCCTCTGTGGGCGTCGGCGGCGTCGAGTACGGCCGTGGCGAGGGGCGCAGCAAGAAGGAGGCCGAGCAGCAGGCGGCCGAGGCGGCGTGGACGGCGATCCACGAGCGCTCCACGGGCGGCCGGGCCTGACGCACGGCCACGCTCGCTGAACGAAGAGGGGATCCCACGTGCCCGAGCTGCCCGAGGTCGAGGTCGTACGCCTGGGCGTCGAACGCTGGGTGGCCGGCCGCACCATCGAGACCGCCACGGTGCTGCACCCCCGTGCCGCACGCCGCCACGTCGAGGGCCCCGCCGACCTGGCCGCGCGCCTCACCGGGCGTACGGTCACCGGCGCGCGGCGGCGCGGCAAGTACCTCTGGCTGCCCCTGGACGACGACGAGGCGCTCCTGGCCCACCTCGGCATGAGCGGCCAGCTGATCGTCGGCGAGCCCGGCCGCCCGTACGAGAAGCACCTGCGCGCCCGGCTGACGTTCGGCGACGGCGGCCTGGATCTGCGCTTCGTCGACCAGCGGACCTTCGGCCACCTGATGCTGACCGCCACGGTGGACGGCGTGCCGGACGCCATCGTGCACATCGCGCCCGACCCGCTGGAGGACGCCTTCGACGAGGAGGCCTTCTTCCGCGCCCTGCGGCGCCGGCGTACGGGCCTCAAGCGCGCGCTCCTCGACCAGACCCTCATCAGCGGCGTGGGCAACATCTACGCCGACGAGGCGCTCTGGCGGTCCAGGCTGCACTGGGCACGCCCGACCGAGACCCTGACCCGCGCGGAGGCCGCGAGCGTCCTGGCGTCCGCGCGAGAGGTCATGGGCGCGGCGCTGACCGCGGGCGGCACCTCCTTCGACAGCCTGTACGTGAACGTCAACGGCGAGAGCGGCTACTTCGACCGCTCGCTGAACGCCTATGGCCGCGAGGACGAGCCCTGCCCCCGGTGCGGCTCGCCCATCAGGCGCGACGCCTTCATGAACCGCTCGTCCTACAGTTGCCCGACCTGCCAGCCGCGCCCGCGCCGGGCCCGCTACTGACTGGTAGGGCTGGCCGTTTTCGGCCGTTGCGGCGTACCTTGCAGCTCTTGTTCCACGGCATCTTCCGTGCCTGCCGTTGGTCACGCACGGTGTTCGCGGTACGCATGAGGCACGTGGGGCTTCTGTGGTCGTCGGCGGGCGTCCTCGCGACGTGCGGGCCTTCCCGTGCCCGTACGCCCGGCGGGCGCCGGCGGCACTAAGATCGCCGATCGTGGACGAGCAGACTCGGCTGACCGCGTGGGTGCGCGGCCGCGTGCAGGGAGTGGGTTTTCGCTGGTGGGTGCGGTCGCGCGCCCTCGAACTGGGTCTCACGGGCTCGGCGAGCAACCTCCAGGACGGCCGGGTCGAGGTCGTCGCGGAGGGGCCGCGCCAGGCCTGCGACACATTGCTGGGATTGCTTCGCGGAGACACCACTCCGGGAATGGTCTCCGGCGTCGCCGAGCGGTGGACAGAACCCCGTGGAGACCTTCACGGGTTCATCGAACGGTGATCGCCCGCAGAAGTCTGCTAAACTTGCATAGACAGGTTGTTACAGGTCTGTGACATCTGTCTTGACCGGCTCTCCGGCCGGTGCGACCCTAGTTGTAGCGCGCATCTTGTGTCATCCGTGTGCGCGATCATTCCTGCTGGTCACTCAGCGTGGAGGACCCTTAATCATGGCGAAGGCTCTACTCGGCCACGTCGGCGGTCCCGACCCCCGCATGGTTGCGGAGATGCGACGCCTTCAGGCACGTGTCCGTGACCTGGAGGCCGAGCTCGTACGGCTGCAGACCGAGAACGACACACTCGCGGCCGTTGCCGACGAAGAGGTGATGGCGCTCAGCGTCAAGGACCGCGAACCGGCTCTGACCTGACGGTCGGCGCTTATGTAAAAGGGACGTCGATCATGACGTCCCTTTTTGTTGCCCGCGATTTCACCTTCCAGTGAACCGCCGCGCGCCGTTTCGTTTTCCGCAACGGCCGGGCAATCACTTCGGAAATGCGGGTGTGATCTTGATCGACGCTGGTCAGCCTCTTAGGCGACGGCGATAAATGCGACACCGGCCGCCCGTCGATTAGTGGCGCCCGGATTAGCGTCGCCACGCCCTGCCCTCGGCTTTACGATTCCTCATTCCACGCGCCCGCCCCGTCTGCCCCATGCGGCGCGTTCCGCGGAGAGCCCACGCATCGCGATGGATCGTGGCACATTTGGGGATGTCGGATGCCCGGGCGGCCTCACCCCGGCCGGTATCGTTCCACCTGGCCAGGGCATCGGCCGCGGCGCCGAGCCGCGCGTTTCTCCAGGAAGGGACCGGTAGCCGCGTGTACTTGAAGAGCCTCACGTTGCGGGGCTTCAAGTCCTTCGCATCCTCGACGACGCTGCGGCTCGAGCCCGGCATCACCGCCGTGGTCGGCCCCAACGGCTCCGGCAAGTCCAACGTCGTCGACGCCCTCTCCTGGGTCATGGGCGAGCAGGGCGCCAAGTCGCTGCGCGGCGGCAAGATGGAGGACGTCATCTTCGCGGGCACCTCCACCCGCCCGCCCCTCGGCCGCGCCGAGGTGCTCCTCACGATCGACAACGCCGACGGCGCGCTGCCCATCGACTACTCCGAGGTCACGATCAGCCGGCTGATGTTCCGGTCGGGCCAGAGCGAGTACTCCATCAACGGCGACTCCTGCCGCCTGCTCGACGTGCAGGAGCTGCTGTCCGACTCCGGCATCGGCCGCGAGATGCACGTGATCATCGGCCAGGGCCAGCTCGACCGGATCCTGCACTCGGGCCCGGAGGGGCGCCGCGCCGTCATCGAGGAGGCCGCCGGGGTCCTGAAGCACCGCAAGCGCAAGGAGAAGGCGCTGCGGAAGCTGGACGCCATGCAGGCCAACCTCACGCGCGTCCAGGACCTCACCGGCGAGCTGCGTCGCCAGCTCAAGCCCCTGGGCCGCCAGGCGGAGATCGCCCGCCGGGCCGCCGTCATCCAGTCCGACCTGCGCGACGCGCGGCTGCGCCTGCTCGCCGACGACCTGGTGACGCTGACCCACCGGCTCAAGCAGGAGGCCGCCGACGAGGCGACCGTGCGCGAGCGCCGCGCCGGCGTCGAGAAGTCCCTCGCCGCCGCGCAGCAGCGCGAGAACGACCTGGAGGCCGAGGCCGCCGTACAGGCGCCGCTGCTGGCCCAGGTGCAGGAGACCTGGTACCGCCTGTCGTCGCTGAAGGAGCGGCTCCGGGGCGTGGGCGAGGTCGCCGCCGAGCGGCACCGCAACGCCGCCGGCGCGCAGGAGGACGACCACCGGGGCCGCGACCCCGAGGACATGGAGCGCGAGGCGTCGGAGGTCCGCGAGCAGGAAGAGGTCCTCGCGGCACGCCTGGAGGCCGCCGAGGACTCCCTGGGCGGCGCCGTCGAGGCGCGCGCCACCGCGGAGGACGCCCTGGGGGTGGAGGAGCGCCGCCTGCAGGCCGCCGCGCGCGCCGCCGCCGACCGTCGTGAGGGGCTGGCGCGGCTGCGCGGCCGCGTCGAGGCGCTCGGCAGCAAGATGCAGGCCACCGAGGCGGAGATCGGCCGGCTCACCGGGGCGCGGGCCGAGGCGGCGGAGCGTGCGCGCGCCGCCGAGGAGGAGTACTCCACCCAGGACACCAGCGTCACCGAGGACCCCGAGCTGGCCGCCGAGCACGAGCGCGCCCAGGAGATCCTCGAACAGGCCAAGGAGGCCGCCGAGCAGGCACGCGACGCCGTCGACGGGCCTCGCCGGGCGCTGAAGGAGGCCCACGACGCCGTCGGGGCGGCGCGCGGCGCCGACCAGGCGGCCCAGAAGGAGGCCACCGCCCTCCAGGCCCGCGTGGAGGCCCTGGAGCTGACCATGGGCAGCGCCGCAGACGGCGGCGAGGTCATCCTCGCCGCGGGCTTGGACGGCGTGCTCGGCACGGTCGCCTCGCTGCTGTCGGTCGAGCCCGGCGCCGAGGTCGCCGTCGCCGCCGCGCTCGGCGCCGCCGCCGAGGCCGTGGCGGTCGCCTCGCTCGACGCGGCCGAGGCCGCGCTCACCCTGCTGCGCGCCGACGACGCCGGTCAGGCCGGCCTGGTCGTCGGCGACGGCCCCGCCGCCGACGTGCGGCGCGACCCCCTTCCCGGCGGCGCGCGCCACGCCGTCGACCTGGTCACGGCCACCGAGCCCGTGCGCACCGCCGTCCACCACCTGCTCGACGGCGTCGTCGTGGTCGACGACCTGCCCGCCGCGGCGTCGCTCGTCCGCACCTCGCCCCGGCTGCGGGCGGTCACCCGCGACGGCGACCTGATCGGCGCCCACTGGGCGCTGGGCGGAGGCGGCGGCAGGCAGAGCCTGCTGCAGATGCGCACCGCCCGTGACGAGGCCGCCGAGAGGCTGGCCGCGGCCCAGGCGAGGGCCGAGCAGACCGTCGCCACCCTGGAGGACGCCACGCTCGCCGAGCAGGCCGCCCAGGCCGTACTGGAGAGCGCCCAGTCCGCCGTCGGTGACGCGCAGGGCGGGGTCAACCGCGCCCAGGGAGAGCTCGACAAGGTGCGTGCCCGGCTGCGTGAGGCCGCCGCCGAGGCCGCGCAGGAGGCCCGGCACGTCGCGCGGCTCCAGGCGGCCGCCCAGGCGGCGCGGCAGGAGGCCGAGCGCCTGTCCGCGTCGGTGCGCACCGCCGAGGAGGCGCGCGAGCAGGACGCCGAGGCCGCCGCAGCGCTCCGCGAGCGGCTGGAGATCGCCGAGGCCGAGCCGATGGAGGACGACGAGGAGGACGCCGGCCGCCGCGACGAGCTGGCCGATCGCGTCCAGGAGCTGCGCGGCGCCGAGATGGAGGCCCGGCTCAACGTACGCACCGCCGAGGAGCGCGTCACCGCCATCGCGGGCCGCGCCGACGAGCTGCTGCGCGCCGCCGCGCGCGAGCGCGCCGAGCGTGCGCGCGCCGCCGAGCGCCGCGAGCGCCGCGCCCGCGACGCCCGCGTCGCGCAGGCCGTCGTCGCCGGGGCACGCCAGGCGCTCGTGCGCATCGAGGTGTCGATCACGGCCGCCGTCGCCGAGCGCGAGGCCGCCGAAGAGGCGCGCGGCGCGCGCGAGGCCGAGCTGAAGACCGTGCGCACCAGCGTCCGTGAGCTGACCGGCGAGCACGAGAAGCTCGTCAACGTCGCCCACGGCAGCGAGGTCGCGCGCGCCGAGCAGCGGCTGCGCCTGGAGCAGATGGAGGAGCGCGCCCTGGAGGAGTACGGCCTGGAGGTCGACGTCCTCATCGGTGAGTACGGCCCCGACCAGCTCGTGCCGCCGCCCACCGACGCGGCCGAGGACGCCCTCCCGGAGCGGTACGACCGTGCCACGCAGGAGAAACGCGCCAAGCAGGCCGAGCGCCAGCTGAACCAGCTCGGCAAGGTCAACCCCCTCGCGCTGGAGGAGTTCGCGGCCCTGGAGGAGCGGCACGCGTTCCTGACCACCCAGCTCGAAGACCTCAAGAAGACCCGCCGTGACCTGCTGACGGTCGTCAAGGAGGTCGACGAGCGGGTCGAGCAGGTATTCACCTCCGCGTACGAGGACACCGCGCGCGAGTTCGAGGGGATCTTCTCCCGGCTGTTCCCCGGTGGCGAGGGAAAGCTGTCGCTGACCGAGCCGGAGGACATGCTCACGACCGGCGTCGAGGTCGAGGCACGGCCGCCCGGCAAGAAGGTCAAGCGGCTGTCCCTGCTGTCCGGCGGCGAGCGTTCGCTGGTGGCCATCGCCTTCCTGGTGGCGATCTTCAAGGCGCGCCCGTCGCCCTTCTACGTGCTCGACGAGGTCGAGGCCGCGCTCGACGACACCAACACCCAGCGGCTGCTCGGCATCTTCGAGGAGCTGCGCGAGTCGTCGCAGCTGATCGTCATCACCCACCAGAAGCGCACCATGGAGGGCGCCGACGCGCTCTACGGCGTCAGCATGCGCGGCGACGGCGTCACGCAGGTGATCAGCCAGCGCCTCCGCGAGGCCGAACCCGCCTGAGGACGGCCCTCCGAATCCATCGGCAGGGGCAAGAGATCGCGCGCGGTCCCGCTTCTGCGAGACTGGGACGGCTATGGAATACCTGTACCTCGCCCTCGCCATCGTCGTGCTCGCGGTCGTCGCGGGCGGGCTGCTCCTCTTCCGCGGACGGAGCGGCCGTACGGCAGCTCCGCCCCAGGCGCCTCCGAGCGCCGGAGGCACGGTCCTCGACGACGAGGCCACCGCCGCCCCACCCGCCCAGGCCCCGGTCACCGAGGCCCCACCCGCGCCCGAGATCGAGCTGCCCCCGCCGTCCGCGGGGCGTCTCGTACGGCTGCGCGCCCGCCTTTCCCGCTCGCAGAACGCCCTGGGCAAGAGCCTGCTGGCGCTGCTGTCGCGCGACACGCTCGACGACGAGGCGTGGGAGGAGATCGAGGACACCCTCGTGACCGCCGACGTCGGCGTCGTGCCGGCCCGGCAGATCGTTGAGGACCTCCGCACCAAGGTCAAGGTGCTCGGCTCGCGCGACCCCGTCGAGGTGCGCGCGCTCCTCAAGGACGAACTGCTCACCCAGATCGGCAAGGACCTGCCGCGCGGCCTGCGCACCGAGCCGCACGGCGCCCAGCCCGCCGTGATCCTCGTCGTCGGGGTGAACGGCACCGGCAAGACCACCACCTGCGGCAAGCTCGCCCGTGTCATCGTCGGCGACGGCCGTACGGTCCTGATGGGCGCGGCCGACACGTTCCGCGCCGCGGCGGCGGACCAGTTGCAGACGTGGGGGTCCCGCGTCGGCGCCGAGGTCGTACGCCGCGAGGAGGGCACCGACCCGGCGAGCGTCGCGTTCGAGGCCGTCAAGAAGGGCATCTCCGAAACCGTCGACACGGTGATCATCGATACCGCGGGCCGCCTGCACACCAAGACCGGCCTGATGGACGAGCTGGGCAAGGTCAAGCGGGTCATCGAGAAGCAGGCGCAGGTCGACGAGGTCATCCTCGTCCTCGACGCCACGACCGGGCAGAACGGCCTCCAGCAGGCGCGGGTCTTCGCCGAGGTCGTCGACGTGACGGGCATCGCGCTGACCAAACTCGACGGCACGGCCAAGGGCGGCATCGTGATCTCGGTGCAGCGTGAGCTGGGCGTACCCGTGAAGCTCGTGGGGCTGGGCGAGGGGCCGGACGACCTCGCGCCGTTCGAGCCCGAAGCCTTCGTGGACGCGATCCTGGGGGATTGAAAACAGGTATTTCTCCCCATGCGCCGAGCCACCCGGTCGTGCATGGTGAGGGTGTCGGGGCCACCGGACTTCCAGCCACGGCCACTGGATCCCGGGGCCCACGAGATTCGCGGCCGCGGGCGATTGTCCCGCTCGCGGTCCAGGACCCCCGGAGGCGGTGGTCGCCGTACCTCGCGACGCTGCCGGGCGTGACCACCGGGGACGGCATGGTCGACCGCTTCGTGCCGTCCCCGGCGGCCGTCGAACGGGATCCGGCAGGCCCTAGGTGCGTCCCTGCTCGGCCCAGACCGCGATCTGCGTACGCGAGGCGAAGCAGAGCTTGTTCAGGATGTGCTCGACGTGCCCCTCGGCGGTGCGCTGGGAGATCACCAGCTCCGCGGCGATCTGACGGTTGCTCATGCCGCGCGCGATGAGCTCCGCGACCTCGTTCTCCCGCCGGGTGAGCGGAGACCGCCGCCGGGGCGCCGCGGCCGGCTCGCCGGTCTCCTCCTGGATCGTGTACGCGAGCGCGTCGTCGATGGACATGGCCTCGCCGCGGTGGGCCTCGATCTCCACGCCACTGTCACCGAGCGCCCGGTGGATCTCGGCCTGGCACTCGGCGTGGTAGCGGTTCAGATGCCGGTATCCGGACACCGGCACGCCGAGCGCCTGCCCTCCGGGTGACCTGGTGTAGGTCCGCAGGACGCCCAGCAGCCGTCCCGCGACCTCGTACCGCTTGTCGGTGGTGGCGCACCAGACCAGCAGCGCGAGGTTGACCCCGACCCCACGCGGGTTCCCGAGCTTACGGTGGTACGCCAGGCTCCGCCGCGCCATGTCGGCCGCGTGCCGGGTCTCGCCCTGCAGCCAGAGCGCTACGCCGAGCATGGTCATCAGGTACGCACGGTGCAGCCCGCTGTCGTGGACGTCGCACAGCGAGATGCCTTCGGAGGCGGCGACGGCGGCGGCGCGTACGTCGCCGGTGACGGTGAGGGCCGCGGAGAGCCACATGAGCGCCAGCGCGACGCCCGCCAGGTCACCGGTGCCGCGGTGCCGTGCGATCGCCTCCTCGCACAGGCGGACCGCGGCCTCGCCGTCGCAGCGGTCCATGGCGATCAGCCCGGCGTGCAGGGCGATGCCCGCCAGGAGGGTCTCGTCCAGGTCGTCACCGAGGCCCCGGCACTCGTTCAGCATCCCCTCGCCCGTGAGGACCTCCCCGCCGATGACGGCCAGCCGGCAGCCGACGAGGAGGCCGCGCCCCCGCAGCGTGCTGGGCTCTGGGTTGGCGCCCAGGGCCTGCTCCAGGCGGCGGCGTCCCTCCCCGAGATAGCCGGTTACCCAGTGGTAGAGGAGGTCGCAGGCGATGGTCAGGCCGGTGGCGGCCTCGCCGGGATGGTCGAAGCAGTAGTCCAGGGCCGAGCGCAGGTTGGCGTTCTCGAACTTCAGCCGGTTGAGCAGGGCCGCCTGGTCCGGGCCGAAGATCCGTGCGCGGGTGTCGGCGCACAGCTCCTGGTAGTAGTCGCGGTGGCGCCGTTGCACCTCCGCCTCCTCGCCGGACTCCGCGAGGCGCTCGCGGCCGTACTGCCGGATGGTCTCCAGCAGGCGGTACCGGCTCCCCGGCGGGAGGTCCTCGCGGATCAGCACGGACTTGTCGACCAGGCCGGCCACGAGCCCCAGAACGTCCCCGCGTGCGATCTCGCCGCCGGAGCAGACCGCCTCGGCCGCGTCCAGGTCGAGGCCGCCCGCGAAGACCGAGACACGCGTCCAGAGCACGCGTTCCTGCGGGGTGCACAGGGCGTAGCTCCAGTCGATCAGCGCACGGAGGGTCCGGTGCCTCGGCAGCATCGCCTCCGACCCGCCGGCGAGCAGCGTGAACCGGTCGTCCAGGCGGTCCAGGAGCTGGTCGACCGACAGGACCCGCAGCCGGACCGCCGCGAGTTCGATCGCGAGGGGGATGCCGTCGAGGCGGCGGCAGATCCGCTCGACCGCCTCCCGGTTGTCGGCGGTCACCTCGAAGTCGGGCAGGACGGCGCGCGCCCGCTCGCTGAACAGCCGCACCGAGTCGTACCGGGCGAACGACTCCGCCGGAGGCGTCTCGGTGCCGGAGTCGGGCAGGGACAGCACCGGAACGGCCAGCGTCTGCTCACCGGCGATGCCGAGGACCTGCCGGCTGGTGGCGAGGATCCGCAGTTCGGGCGCCGCGCGCAGCAGAGTCGTCGTGATCGCCCCGCAGGCCTCCAGCAGGTGATCGCAGTTGTCCAGGATCAGCAGGCTCGTCTTGTCCCGCAGCTGGTCGATCAGGGAGTCCAGCGCCGGGCGCGAGGACTGGTTCTGGGTGCCGAGCACCTGAAGGACCGTGTGCGCGAGCAGTTCCGGGTTCTCCAGCTCGGCCAGCTCGACCAGCCACACGCCGCCCAGGAAGACCTCCCGTGACTCGGCGGCGACCCGCGTCGCGAGCCGTGTCTTGCCGACCCCTCCGACCCCGGTGAGGGTCACCAGCCGTGATCTGGACAGCAGGCGTTTGACGTCGGCGACCTCGGTCCGACGCCCGACGAAGCTGGTCACCTCGGCCGGAAGCCCGTACGTCCGCCCCCGCCCTGAGGTGTTGGTCCCGAACGTCACATGGGCACCTGACCTGGGATTACCGGACACTTCACTCTATGTGGCCCGGACGGCGGCCGGAAAGGAGCTCTGAGTGCCTGCGATGCGCGGATCATCCGGAATGCCGGCGAGAACCGCGAAACATACTGGAAACACTGTCCGGCAGGGTTTCACACCGCCGAAACACTCATGCCCCGCAGGTGAAACGGGTCTGCTCGAAGCTCCTGATCAGTATCGACCTCCTCACCGAAGGGACGCCGCATGCCGCCGGACGTTCTCAAGCTCTTGAATTCAGGCGACACCGCCTGGCTGCTGGCGAGCTCAGCCCTCGTCCTCCTCATGACCCCCGGTCTCGCGTTCTTCTACGGCGGTATGACCCGGTCGAAGAGCGTCCTCAACATGCTGATGATGAACTTCGCCACCATCGGCATCGTCAGCGTTCTCTGGGTCCTCTACGGCTACTCCCTGGCGTTCGCGAAGGACGTCGGCAACCACGGCTTCATCGGAGGCTTCGGCAGGGTCGGCCTCAAGGACACCCTGATCAGCGCGTCCGGCACGTCGCCGGAGCTGGCGTTCGCGAGCTTCCAGCTGATGTTCGCGATCATCACGCCGGCCCTGATCAGCGGCGCGATCGCCGACCGCGTCAAGTTCGGCGGCTGGTGCGTCTTCGTCGCGATCTGGACGACGGTCGTCTACTTCCCGGTCGCCCACTGGGTGTTCTTCTTCGGCGACCTGACCACCACCAAGGACGGCGGTTTCCTCGCCGACCACATCGGCGCCCTCGACTTCGCCGGCGGCACCGCGGTCCACCTCAACGCCGGTATGGCCGGTCTCGCGATGGCGCTCGTGATCGGCAAGCGCATCGGGTGGCCCAAGGAGCCGATGCGGCCGCACAACGTGCCCTTCGTCCTCCTCGGCGCGGGCCTGCTGTGGTTCGGCTGGTTCGGCTTCAACGCCGGGTCGGCGCTGGCCGCGAACGCCCAGGCGTCGGTGGCCTTCATGAACACCCAGGTCGCCACGGCCGCTGCGGCACTCGCGTGGATCATCGTGGAGAAGCTCCGCTACGGGAAGTCCACCGCGCTCGGCATGGCCTCCGGCGCGGTCGCCGGCCTCGTCGCGATCACCCCGGCCTGTGCCTCGGTGAACCCGGTGGGCGCGATCGTCGTCGGCCTCATCGCCGGCGCGCTCTGCTCCGTGGCGGTCGGCCTGAAGACCAGGTTCGGCTTCGACGACTCCCTCGACGTCGTCGGCGTCCACGCGGTCGGCGGCGCGGCGGGCGCCCTGCTCATCGGCTTCCTCGCCACCCCGACCGTGACCGGCATCCTGACCCCGGCCAAGGGCGACGGGCCGGCGGGCCTGCTGTACGGCGGCGGCCTGAGCCAGCTCGGCAAGCAGGCCATCGGCGTGATCATGGTCGCGGTCTACTCCTTCGTCCTGACCTGGATCATCGGTAAGGTCCTGGACAAGATCATGGGGCTGCGCGTCAGCGAGGACGTCGAGGCGGCGGGCATCGACCTGGAGGTCCACGCCGAGAGCGCGTACGACATCGGCACCCCCCGCGGTGGTTCGGGCGGAGGCTCCGGCTTCCTGGCCGGTCTGCGGGCCGACAACACCGAAGGCTCACCGGCCGCGCCGAAGGAAACGCACGGCGGGGACCAGAAGGTGGAGGCTGGGACATGAGGCTCATCACGGCGATCATCAAGCCGTTCAAGCTCGATGACGTGAAGGCGGCGCTGGAGACCTTCGGCGTGCACGGTCTCACCGTGAGCGAGGCGAGCGGGTACGGTCGCCAGAAGGGGCACACCGAGGTCTACCGCGGCGCCGAGTACAAGGTCGACCTGGTCCCCAAGCTGCGTGTCGAGGTCCTCGTCGACGACGAGGACGCGGAGGACATCATCGACGTGATCGTCAAGGCGGCGCAGACCGGCAAGATCGGCGATGGCAAGGTCTGGTCCGTCCCGGTCGAGACGGTGGTGCGGGTCCGCACGGGCGAGACCGGGCCGGAGGCACTGTAGGAGTGACGGACGCAATCGGGGCGACGCGAGGCCCGGCTGAGGCGACGCCTCAGCCGGGCCCCGCCGTTCCGGCGGGGATCAGCGCCGCGCGCGCGGCGCTGCGCGAGGCGCGCGCCCGGCGCACGGAGGAGCTCGACCGCGATCTCGCCAAGCTGCTGGGCGCCGAGGCCGACGTCGCGCTCGTCGCGGTCGGCAGCCACGGGCGCCGGGAACTCACCCCCGGCGGCGACCTCGACCTGGTCCTGCTGCACCGCGACCGGCCGGGCGTCGACGTCCTGGCCCACCGGATCTGGTACCCCATCTGGGACTCCGGCCAGCGCCTCGACCACTCCGTGCGTACGCCCGCCGAGGCACGCGAGGTCGCCCGCGGCGATCTCAAGGCCGCGCTCGGCCTCATCTACGCCCGCCACGTCGCGGGCGACCCCGAGCTGACGAGCGGCCTGCGCGAGGCGGTGCTGGCCGACTGGCGGGCCGACGCGCGGCGCCGGCTTCCCGAGCTGCGCGAGATGACCCGGCGCCGCTGGGACGCCGACGGCGAGCTGGCCTTCCTGCTCGAACCCGACCTGAAGGAGTCGCGCGGCGGCCTGCGCGACGTGCACGCGATGCACGCGGTCGCCGCGGCCTGGGTCTCGCCGGCCCCGGCCGAGCGCGTCAAGGAGGCGTACGCCCTGCTCCTCGACGTCCGGCACACCCTGCACGACCTCACCGGCCGTGGCGGCGACCGGCTCGTCCTGCAGGAGCAGGAGGCGGTCGCGGCGTCGCTGGGCCTGCTCGACGCGGAGGCGCTGCTGCGCTCGGTCGTGGAGTCCGCGCGCATCATCACGTTCGGCGTCGACCACGTGTGGCGCCGCGTGACACGCTTCTGCTCGCCGCCCGGCCGTCCCGTTCGCCGCCCGCTCGCCGACGGCGTCGTCGAGCAGGACTCCGAGGTCGTGCTCGCCAAGGGCGCGGACGTCGCCAGGGACCCCACGCTCGTGCTGCGCGCCGCCGCGGCGGCGGCGCAGGCGGGACTGCCCCTGTCGATCGCCACGGTCGACCGGCTCGCGGCCGAGACCGCGCCGCTGCCCGTCCCGTGGCCGCCGGAGGCACGCGACGCGCTGGTCACGCTGCTGGGCGCGGGCACGCCCGCCATCGGCGTCTGGGAGGCGCTCGACCAGGTCGGCCTCATCGAACGGCTGCTGCCCGACTGGGAGCGCGTGCGCAACCGCCCGCAGCGCAACCCCGTGCACACCTACACGGTCGACCGGCACCTCGTCGAGACGGCGGCCCGCGCCGCCGCCCACACCCGCGACGTCTCGCGCCCCGACCTGCTGCTGATCGGGGCGCTCCTGCACGACATCGGCAAGGGCTGGCCGGGGGACCACTCACGCACCGGCGCGGTGATGGCGCGCGACATCGGCGAGCGCCTCGGCCTCGACGCCGGCGACGTGAAGATCCTGGAGACCGTCGTACGCCACCACCTGCTGCTGCCCGAGACGGCGACGCGGCGCGACCTCGACGACCCGGTGACGATCGAGACGGTCGCCGAGACCGTCGGCGACCCCGTGGTCCTGGAGACCCTCGCGGCGCTGGCCATCGCCGACGGCCAGGCCACCGGCCCGGCCGCGTGGGGAGGCTGGAAGGCCGGCCTGGTCGCCGAGCTGGCCCGCCGCGTCGCGGCCGTGCTCGCCGGAGCGCCACCGCCGGTCACGCCCGAGCCGTCGCCCGCGCAGCTCGCCCTCGCCCGCCATGGCGGCGGCGCCGTACGCGTGACCGGGTCGCAGATCATCATCGCCGCGCCCGACCGTCCGGGCCTGCTGTGGCAGGCCGCCGGCGTGCTCGCCCTCCACCGGCTGGCCGTACGCGGCGCGCGCGTCGTGTCGTGGGAGGCGACGAGCCGGACGTCCTCCTCCACGGCGGTCCTGGAGTTCATCGCGGTGCCCGAGTACGGCTCCGGCCCCGACCCGGCCGCGCTGGAGGCCGACCTGCGGCGTGTCCTCGCCGGGCGGTTGGACGTCGAGCGCCGCCTCGAACGCCGCGCGCGGGCGCACCGGCCGCGCAAGGGCGTCCCGGTGCCGCCGCCGCGCGTCACCTTGATCGACGACGCCTCCAGTACCGCGACCGTCGTCGAGGTACGCGCCCACGACCGTCCTGGGCTGCTGTGGCGCATCGGCCACGCCCTCGGCTCGTCGGGAACCCAGGTGCGCGCCGCGCGGGTGGAGACGCTGGGCGCGGAGGCGGTCGACGTCTTCTACGTCGTCGACGCGGACGGGCGGCCGGTCGCCGACGAGGAGCGCCGGTCGTCGATCCGCGCGGACATCCTCGCGGTCGTGCGCTGACCCGTACCGGATGGCGTGGCACAGACCGGCCAGTGAAGATCAACGGAACACTCCTCCAGGTCATTGACGGTGCTCCTGGCGCGGGTGAGGCTTCAGGGCGTTCACGATGCCTGGGAGGCCCTTCGTGCAAGACAGTCTTCTCGCCCGCACGCTCGTGGTGACCGGTGTGGTCGCCGCGGCGGCACTGGCCGCGCCGCCGGCGGGCGCGGCGCGCACCTCGGTCGTCGACCGAGGTCACGACCACGCGATCACGTTCCACACGCACCGCGCCGGCGAGACGCTCGTCGACGTCACGGCCGCGGCGCCGGGCGTGTCCTGGGCGGTCCAGGGACACGAGTCCGCCGTCGTCTCGCTGTACGTCGACGGCCGGTACGCCACCGACGACGTGGTCCCGGAGGCGTACCCGATCAAGCGGTCGTTCGCGCTCGGGTTCCTGCGGGCCGGGCGCCACCGGCTGACGCTGCGGTTCGCCGCCGACCGGTCACGTGGTTCGCGCGTGCTGGTCGGCGCCACCCGGATCCGTACGGTTCCGGTGGGCTCGTCCGCCTACACCGACATGCGGCACGCGCCCGTCCTGTACGGGCGCAACGGCGTGGTCTCCGGCGGGCCGTTCCAGAACGCCTTCACCGACACCCCGCTGGTCGCCTGGCACGAGGACGTCCCCGCCGCCACGGCCGGCCACCGCCTGCTCACCTACTCCTACATCTGGAGTAACGAGGACGGCGGAACCTCGACGCCCCAGCTCATGGCGCGCTGGGGCCGTACGACCGACATCGAGTGGATCTACCAGGTGGAGGTCGACCGCCACGGGCACCGCGTGCCCGGGACCGCCGTCATCCAGTCGCCGAACCACGTCACCAAGCCGTTCACGGGGACGTACGAGGGCGACCACCCGCTGCTGGAGACCTGCACGCTCAACAACAACATCTGCGACGTGATCACCGACCCGATGCGGTTCTCGCTGTCGACGGCGGACGGTCTGGACGCCGCGACGCAGGCCCGCGAGGAGGTCATGGACCGCAACCCGTGGACGTACCAGGTGTCGGTCGCCGAGTCGCGCCGTGAGGGCAAGGTCGCGGCCGACCCGCCGACGACCTCAACGACCCTCATCGCCGACCCCCGCGACTACCTCTACCTGGTGGTGCGCAAGGTCACGACCGGCCCGCCGAACCCGCCGGACGGGTCGAGCTGGGTGGGCCTGTCCATCGGCGTGAAGCTGAAGGGCGACCCGACCGTGTACCGCTCGGACCACCTGTTCCCGGACCGCTCGATCCAGCGCGACATCCCGGCGGCCACCACCGTGCAGCTCCCGCCCGGCACCAAGCCGTCGGACATCGAGGAGATCACCGGCCTCCGCGTGCTCGGCGCGGGGACCGACACGGGCGGCTCCGTCCAGGTACAGGCGATCAACCGGGCGTTCTTCCTGGGCGCCGACGACGCGCCGCAGGCGTCGTTCGTGTCCGGTGCGACGCCGGCGACGCTGACCTCGTCGAACCCGACGGCGGTGCTGTACTCGTCCGCGTCGTAGCCGTGTGACCGGCCCCTTCGACTCAGAAGGGGCCGGTCAGCTCGCCGAGCTTGGAGGTCAGCGTGAGGTTCTCGGAGTAGTCGACCGGGACGGCGATGACCGACACGGTGTCCGAGGCGAGGGCTTCGCGCAACGTCGGGAGCAGCTCGCCGGCCGAGGTGATCCGGTGGCCTTCGGCGCCGAAGCTCTCGGCGTACTTCACGAAGTCCGGGTTGGCGAACCCGATGTGCGACGAGCGGCCCAGCTCCAGGTCCATCTTCCACTCGATCAGGCCGTACGCCTCGTCCTCCCAGATCAAGATGGTGATCGGGACGCGCTCGCGTACGGCGGTCTCCAGCTCTTGCGAGTTCATCAGGAACGCGCCGTCGCCGGTGGCGGCGAGCACACGGCGCGTGGGGTGGGCGAGCTTGGCGGCGATCGCGCCGGGGACCGAGAAGCCCATCGAGGACAGGCCGTTCGAGACCAGCAGCGTGTTCGGCTCGTACGTCGGGTACATGCGCGCCATCCACATCTTCACCGCGCCGGTGTCGGCGAGCACGATGTCCTCGCGTCCCATCGCGGCACGGATGTCGGTGACGACGCGGCGTGGGGAGAGTGGGAACCCGTCCTCGGCCCGCCCCTGTTCGAGCTCCTCGCGTACCAGCCGGCGGATCTTCTCTCCGGTGCCGCCTTCGTCGAAGCGGCGGTGGACGGCGTCGCCGAGCGCACGCAGCGTGTGGGAGATGTCGCCCTGGATGCCGACGTCGACGGGGTAGTGGTCGTCCACCTCGGCCGGTGACCGGTGAATATGGATGATCTTCTTGTCGGCGTTCGGGTTGATCTTGACCGGGTCGAACTCCTGGAGCTCGTAACCGACGCAGATCAGCACGTCGGCCTCGTCGAAGCCGAAGTTCACGTAGTCGCGGCGCATGAAGCCGACCGCGCCGAGGGCGTTCGGGTGGTCGTCGGGGAAGACGCCCTTGCCGTTGAACGTGGTCGCGACGGGCAGCCCGAGGCGCTCGGAGAAGCGGATCAGCTCGTGGCTCGCCCGGTCGCGCGTCGCGCCGTGGCCCGCCAGGACGATCGGCCGCCGCGACGGCGCGAGGATGTCGGCGGCACGCGCGACCTGCGCGGGGGAGGGCTCCTGGGGCTGTACGACGTTGACCGGGAGAGGCGTCAGCGCGCCGTCGACCTTGGCCGCCTCGACGTCCTCGGGGATCGCGAGGTAGACGGCGCCGGGGCGCTCGGTCTGCGCGGTCTTGAACGCCTTGCGCACCATCTCCGGCAGCGCCTCGGCCGTCGGCGCCAGCTCCGCCCACTTGGTGATCGGGCGGAACAGCGACACCAGGTCGACGATCTGGTGCGACTCCTTGTAGATGCGGTCGAGGCCGACCTGCGCGGAGATCGCCACGACGGGCGTGCTGTTGGTGGTGGCGTCGGCGACGCCGAGCTGGAGGTTGATCGCGCCCGGTCCGAGCGTCGCCGAGGCGACGCCCGCCCGGCCGGTGAGCCGCCCGTACATCTCGGCCATGAACGCCGCGCCCTGCTCGTGGCGTACGAGGACGTAGCGGATGGACGAGTCGCTCAGCGCGTCGATGAAGTGGATGTTCTCCTCGCCCGGGATGCCGAAGACGTACTCGACGCCTTCGGCCTCCAGGCAGCGAACCAGCAGTCGCGCGGCGTCGGTCTGCGTGGCCATGCGTCTCCCTTTTTGGAAGTGGTGTCCTGGAGAGCGTGGTCCGGCGGGCGCGCATTCCACGATGTGGCCTGGGTGTGGCCGGGATCACCTGGCCCAGATCGGGGAGATGGTCTCGCCGTTCAATGTGGCCTGGATGCCGGCCGAGGTGCACACGAGGACGTGCGCGGCCTCGTCGGTGGGGTTGCCGAGGCCGAAGAGGACACCGGGCGGGACGATCAGGGCGTCACCGGGGCCGATCTCGCAGGGCTCGCCGCCGAGCGTGCCCGCCAGGCGCCCGGCGCGTACGACGAAGACCTCCTCGCGGTCGACGGTGTGCGGCTGCGCGGGGTCGCCCGGCGGGATCTCCAGGTGCCAGATGGCGAGTTCGGACGTGCCCCGGCTGGGCGTGGCGATGGGGTGGGCGGTCAGGCCGTGGAACTCGATCTTCTCGGCGTCCGCGAGTGTGCTGACGGGCATGGTGTTCTCCTCGGTATGGTCAACCTGCTTGACGGGTTTTACGGTAAAGCTACTTGTCTATATGGTCAAGTAGCTTGTCTTGTTTGGAGTTCTCAGATGGAGATTCCCGCGCTGCTGGGCATGGCGTTCCACGCGGTGATGGACGAGGTGCACACGCGGCTGGCCGAGGCCGGCTTCGACGACGTACGGCCCGCGCACGGGTTCGCCTTCCAGTACCTGTCGGTGCACGGAGGCGCGACCGCGGTCCAGCTCGGCGAGCACCTGGGCGTCACCAAACAGGCGGCGGTCCAGCTGGTCGAGGAGCTGGAACGCCGCGGCTACGTCTCACGCCGCCCGCACCCGACCGACCGCCGCGCCCGCGTCGTCGTCCTCGCCCCGCGCGGCTGGGCGTGCATCGAGAAGGTCGTGGCGCTGTGGGCGGAGATCGAGGACCGCTGGGCCTCGCTGATCGGCCCCGCGCGGCTGGCCGAGCTCCATGCCGATCTCGCCGCCTTCGTCACCGCGGCGGGGTCGCCTCCGATCCGTCCTCTTTGGTGACCGCGCCGAAGGTTGTTCGAACGGATAGTGTGGGTGGTCGATCCCCGAAGCTCCTAGGACTGGTCCAGACACGTGTTCGAGACGCTTTCCGACCGGCTCACTACGGTCTTCTCCTCGCTGCGCAGCAAGGGCAAGCTGTCCGAAGCCGACATCAACGCCACCGCGCGAGAGATCCGCGTCGCCCTCCTCGAGGCCGACGTGGCACTTCCCGTCGTCAAGGACTTCGTCGCCCAGATCAAAGAACGGGCCGCCGGCGCCGAGGTCTCCCAAGCCCTCAACCCCGCCCAGCAGGTCGTCAAGATCGTCAATGACGAGCTGGTCAACATCCTGGGCGGCGAGACCCGGCGGGTCCGCTTCGCAAAGAGCCCGCCGACCGTCATCATGCTGGCCGGCCTCCAGGGTTCCGGTAAGACGACCCTCGCCGGCAAGCTGTCCCGCTGGCTCCGCAACGAGGGCCACGCGCCCCTCCTCGTGGCCGCCGACCTCCAGCGCCCCAACGCCGTCCAGCAGCTCCAGGTCCTCGGCGAGCGCTCCGGCACCCCGGTGTACGCCCCGGAGCCGGGCAACGGCGTAGGCGACCCGATCGAGGTGGCACGCCAGTCGATCGAGCACGCCAAGCGCTCCCAGCACGACGTTGTCATCATCGACACCGCGGGCCGCCTCGGCATCGACGAGGAGATGATGCGGCAGGCCGCGGACATCCGCGACGCCGTGAACCCCGACGAGATCCTCTTCGTCGTCGACGCGATGATCGGCCAGGACGCCGTGACGACCGCCCAGGCGTTCGTCGACGGCGTCGGCTTCGACGGCGTGGTCCTGACCAAGCTCGACGGCGACGCACGAGGCGGCGCCGCCCTGTCGGTCCGCCACATCACCGGCCGCCCGATCATGTTCGCGTCCACGGGCGAGAAGCTCGAAGACTTCGACGTCTTCCACCCCGACCGGATGGCCGGCCGCATCCTCGACATGGGTGACGTCCTCACCCTGATCGAACAGGCCGAGAAGGCGTTCGACGCCGAACAGGCCGAGAAGATGACCTCGAAGTTCGCTTCGGGGGAGGACTTCAGCCTCGAGGACTTCCTCGAGCAGATGCAGATGATCCGCAAGCTGGGCCCGATCAAGAACCTCCTCGGCATGATGCCGGGCATGGGCCAGATGCGGCAGCAGATCGACGACATCGACGACCGCGACCTGGACCGCGTCGGCGGCATCATCAACTCGATGACCCCGGAAGAACGCCGAACCCCGAAAATCATCAACGGCTCCCGCCGGGCCCGCATCGCCCGAGGCTCAGGCGTCTCGGTCACCGAGGTGAACAACCTGGTGACCCGCTTCTTCGACGCCCAGAAGATGATGCGCCAGATGGCCGGCGGAATGGGCATCCCCGGCATGCCCGGCACCCGCCGCAAGGCGGTCAAGACAGCCGGCAAGAAGAACAAGGGCAAGGGCAAACAGCGCAGCGGCGACCCCCGCAAGCGCGCGGCCGACGGCGACCGCAAGTCCCCGCAGCAGGAAGGCCTGCCCCAGGGCCTGCCTCCGGGCCTCGGCGGCGGCCTGCCGGGGCAACTGCCTCCCGGCTTCAAGATGCCCGACCTGTCGAAGATGCAGGACCCGAAGAAGAAGTAGTCACGTGCCCCTCGCCGTACGGTCGCGTACGGCGAGGGACGTGATTTTTTTGACGCGCGGCCCGCATCGATGAACGGGTCCCGCCAGAGCTACACGAGTCCGGCACTCACCGCTCCTGACGTACAGCCTCGGCCGCGGCCGTACAGCTCCGGCTCCGGCCTTGCGGCCCCGGCTCCGGCCGTGCGGCCCCGGCTCCGGCCGTACGGTCCAGGCTTCGGACGTTCGGCCTAGGCTCCGAAACCAGACCTCGTCGATGTGTCGCTCGCCGCTCCGGCCGTACCGCCTCCGCCGCAAGGCGGACATATCATCCGGTCCGACAGTCCCTGACCTGCCAGAGGGGTGCTTCCGCGAAGACGCGGGCGCTTTGGTGCTGGGATCAGCCGGTATGGCGCATGATCGCCGCGCGAAAGCGGCGACGCATGATTGATCGATTGCGTCTTCTCGGCGATCGTCTGGCAGAATGGCAGGCTGGAAACGCGGTGAGTCGGGGACCCTCTCAAGCCCAGGCGAGCCGTGGTCCTTCCGAGTGGCTGCTTCTGAGTCCCCACCCGGCGGCCGTCCACTCATCCATTCGAAAACGGAGAACACCACACCCGTGGCAGTCAAGATCAAGCTCAAGCGTCTGGGGAAGATCCGGGCTCCGTACTACCGGATCGTCGTTGCCGACTCCCGTACCAAGCGTGACGGGCGCGCCATCGAGGAGATCGGGAAGTACCACCCGAAGGAGGAGCCCTCGCTCATCGAGGTCGAGTCCGAGCGGGTGCAGTACTGGCTGGGCGTCGGTGCTCAGCCGACCGAGCCGGTTCTCGCGATCCTCAAGGTCACCGGCGACTGGCAGAAGTTCAAGGGCGAGCCGGGTGCCGAGGGCACTCTGAGGGTCGCCGAGGCCAAGCCTGACAAGGTCGAGGTCTTCCAGGCCGCCGTCAAGGAGACCATGGACGAGTCCGGAGGCAAGGCGACCTCCACGAAGTCCAAGAAGAAGGCCGAGCCGAAGAAGGCGGCCAAGAAGGACGAGGCGAAGGCGGAGGAGCCGGCGCCGACCGAGGCCGCGTCTGAAGCCAAGAGCGAGGCCTAAAATGCTCGAGGAAGCGCTCGAGCATCTGGTGCGTGGCATCGTCGAGCACCCGGACGAGGTCCGGGTGAGCGCTCGTCGCCTGCGCAACGGCAGGGTTCTCGAGGTGCGCGTGCACCCCGACGACCTCGGCAAGGTCATCGGACGCAACGGCCGTACGGCCAAAGCGCTCCGGACCGTTGTCGGCGCCGTGGCGGGGGGGCGGTATGTCCGTGTCGACCTGCTCGACCTCAATGAGGCCCGCTAGTGCTTCCTGGCATTCTTCGCGGGTTCCGGTCGTGAACGGCGGAGTGGCCTGATGCTGCTCGCCATCGGCCGCATCGGCCGCGCTCACGGCATCCGTGGCGAGGTGAGCGTAGAGATACGCACCGACGACCCCGGCGCGCGCTTCGCGCCGGGGTCATCGCTTGCCACCGATCCCGAAGCCACGGGCCCGTTGACCATCGAGACGGTGCGCGAGCACACCGGGCGTCTTCTGGTGCGCTTCGCCGGCTACGCCGACCGTACGGCCGCCGAGACGCTCAAGGGCACGATGCTGCTCGTCGACTCCGCCGACATCCCGCCGACGGACGATCCCGACGAGTTCCACGACCATGAGCTCATCGGCCTGGCCGCCGTCACACAGGACGGCGTCAGAGGTAGGCGAGGTCACCGAGGTCCTGCACCACGGCCAGGACCTCCTGGTCGTACGCACGAAGGACGGCGCCGACGCCCTGGTGCCCTTCGTGGGCGCGATCGTGGTGGAGGTCGACGTGCCCGCCGGCCGCATGGTCCTCGCCCCACCGCCGGGCCTGCTCGACTGACCCTCCCCGTGCCCACCGGCACCGGCTCCAGACCGTACGGAGCGACCTTGCGCCTCGACATCGTCACGATCTTCCCCGAGTACTTCGCGCCGCTCGACGTCTCCCTTCTGGGTAAGGCGCGCAAGCGGGGCGATGTCGACGTACGCGTCCATGACCTGCGGGAATGGGCGCACGACAAGCACCGTACGGTCGACGACACCCCGTACGGCGGCGGGCCGGGCATGGTCATGAAGCCCGGGCCGTGGGGCGCCGCACTCGACGACATCGTGCCGCCACCGTCGCCGGCACGCCTGGTCGTGCCGACCCCGAGCGGACGCCCGTTCACCCAGGAGCTCGCCGTCTCGTACGCCGCGGAGCCCTGGCTCGTGTTCGCTTGCGGGCGGTACGAAGGCATCGACGCCCGCGTGATCGAGGACGCCCGCGAACGCATGCCCGTCGACGAGGTGAGCATCGGCGACTACGTCCTCGCGGGCGGCGAGTCGGCCGTACTGGTCATGATCGAAGCGGTCACCCGCCTGCTGCCCGGCGTACTGGGCAACGCCGACTCCGTGAGCGACGACTCCTTCGCCCCAGGCGGCATGGAAGCCCTGCTGGAAGGCCCCGTCTACACCAAACCGCCGACCTGGCGCGGACGCGACGTCCCGGAGATCCTCCTGTCCGGCAACCACGGAGCGATCGCCAGGTGGAGACGCGACCAGGCCCTGCGCCGCACCGCCGCCAAACGCCCCGAGTTGATCTCCCAGAACACCCTCGACGACGCCGACCGCCGTACGCTGGATGAGGCCGGTTTTCCGATCGACGGCGAACATATGGCACACTGAGATGTCGACCCGGCTTCATGCTGGGCGAAATCAGACTTCCCAGAAGACCCCATCGCGATGCGGCGGAATCCGTCGTGCGCGTGTTCAACACGAGGACCCCAGTCATGCACACCCTGATCCAAGAGATCGAGAAGGCCGCCAAGCGGTCGGACGTACCGGACTTCCGCCCGGGTGACACGCTCAAGGTTCACGTGCGCGTGACCGAGGGCACCCGTAGCCGTATCCAGGTCTTCCAGGGCGTGGTCATCCGCCGTCAGGGCGGTGGCTCCCGCGAGACGTTCACCGTCCGCAAGGTGAGCTACAGCGTCGGCGTGGAGCGGACCTTCCCGGTCAACAGCCCGTCGATCGACAAGATCGAGCTCGTCACCCGCGGCGCCGTACGCCGCGCCAAGCTGTACTACCTCCGCGACCTGCGCGGCAAGGCCGCGCGCATCAAGGAGAAGCGCGACAACTGAGCCGAGAGGCTCTGGCACCGCGGTTCGAGTCTGTCGCGGGTCCTGAGCCACGGTTGAACGGTTTGCTCTGGATGCCGAGCCACGACGCTCGAAGTTCCAGACGATGAGCTGCGAGGTCCACGGTCCGCCGTGGACGTCGCAGCTCTAACGTTTCCAGGCCTGTTCTGGACGTCGGGGGCGCGGACCTGCACTCGGTGTCCGGTCGAGCCGCTATGGCCTGCCTGGGCCTCAAGGCCGCACAGGGACAACGGGTCGCGACGCCTACGGTCTGCGCTGGGCATTGGGTGGCTCTTCAAGGTCTGCACTGACCATCGGCTCGCAATGCTCAGGGCCTCATCGTCCGGCGTCGAACGTCGGAGCCGCGTCCCCAAGGCCACTCTGAACGTCGCGCCGCACCGCTCACGGCCCACCCCGGATGCCCTCATCGGCGTTCCGGGGCGTACTTCGTTTAGCCGCCGAAACCATCGCTGCGGCGGGTTGCGACACGCGTTCGCTCGCCGCCTGCGGGGCTCCGGGGCATTAGGCTTCGCCGTGATGACTGACGACGAGCAGGGGCTGCGCGAGCCCGCGCCGACCTCCGGTGGCACGCGCCACGACGCATCCGCACGCGACGGCGTACCGATCGACGGCCGCACACCGGAGGAGCCGCCGATCATGGTGGGCGACCCGGATGGCTCCGCCGACGACGGCGGCGACGGCGGGAAGAAGCGGTCGGGTTCGTTCTGGAAGGAACTCCCCGTCCTGGTCGGCGTCGCGCTCGTCCTGGCCCTGGTCATCAAGGCGTTCGCCGTGCAGGCGTTCTACATCCCGTCCCAGTCGATGGAGAACACCCTCAAGGTCGGCGACCGCGTCCTGGTCAACAAGGTCGTCTACCACACGCGCGACATCAAGCGCGGTGACGTGGTGGTCTTCAACGGCCTCGACTCCTGGGACCCCGAGGTCCAGTACGCCACGCCGAAGAACCCCGTTTCCAGGCTCCTGCGCGCGATCGGCAGCGCCTTCGGTGTGGTTCCCGGCGAGAAGGACTACATCAAGCGAGTGATCGGCGTCCCGGGCGACCGCGTCACCTGCTGCGACGCCGGCGGCCACGTGAAGGTCAACGGCCACCCGCTCACCGAGACGTCCTACATCTACGTCGACCCCCAGACCGGCGAACAGAACCGCCCGTCCGACACGAAGTTCAAGGTCACCGTCCCCGCCGGCCACCTGTGGGTGATGGGCGACCACCGCGAGGTCTCGTACGACTCCCGCGGCCACCTGGGCGACCCGGGCGGCGGCACGATCCCCGAGAGCCGCGTCATCGGCCGCGCGTTCGTGGTCGTCTGGCCTCTGTCGAGGCTGAAGACCTTGCCGATCCCGTCGTCCTTCGGCACCGCGGGCCTGGCACTACCGGGCGCGCCGCTGGCGCTTGGCTTCATCGGCGCCGCCCCGCTGACCTGGCTGAACCGCCGCCGCCGAGTACGCCGCGTCCGCCGCGCATCGAGTTGAGTCCGGATCCGGCCATGGCCCGTACGCCCGGCATCGCCGGGCACACGGAAGCCGTCCGGACGGCACCCGCCATCACCCTCGCAGCACACCGAGCCGTCCCTCCAGTCACGTACGACGCCGGGCGGTCCGCGTGGAGCGTCTTCGGGAAGGTCCGAGGGCGCAGCGCGAGCACCATCTTCAGCATTCCGGCCCAAGCCGACACCAGCCTCTACCACGGCGAATCCGGCATCGCACAGCCGCCATCAGGGATTCCAGGAGGCGTACCGCCGACCGCCCCGGCAGGGCGACGCCCGGCGGCACCGGCAGAGCGACGCGCTGTGCCACCAGGTCAGGCGCCGCGATCTCCGTTCGGGCGCGTGGGTGCGGTTCGTGCGGCGTCCGCCTTTGCGCGATCTCCGTTCAGGGGTGAGGGTGCGGTCCGTGCGGCGTCCGCTTTCGCGCGATCTCTGTCCAGAGGTGAGGGGGCCGTCCGCGTGGCATCCCTCTTCGCGCCCGCAGAACGTGAGGCCGGGGTTGGGATTCTGGCAGCTCTGTCCTCTGATCGGCCTGCTCGTTCTCGCCGGGCCCGCCAGAACCGCGGCCCCTTCGCTGGACTGGAAGGGCTCGCCTGGCACCCGGGTCAGCTCCGACACGCGCGGCCCCGGGGGCGGGCGAGCGGTCGGAGTATGTCCGGATCCATCGCGGCTGTTGAGAGGCGACCGGGGGAGCCTCCCGGTGCTCACGATGTCCGGCCCTGGTGGGTGTGAGGTCGGTTCACGGGGCTATCCGCTCCGTTCGAGGTGTCTTACCGGGGCGTCGGTGGCTTGGCTTTCGGACCTGCGGTTGAGGCCTGCGTGGGCGGCCGTATCGATGCGTGTCCCTTTTGGGGGCTCCGGTGTTCCAGCACGAGTGATGCCTTCGGCGACGTACCCTGCGTGATGTGCACATCGATGTCCGGGCTCACCGCCCCCGAGGCCTCACGCCCCGGCGCGACGCGGGTTTGTATGCCTATGAGCGTGTGCTCGAACGCGCCGGTCTTGGCCCTGTCGCCGGAGTCGACGAAGCGGGTCGGGGGGCTTGCGCAGGCCCTCTCGTGGTCGCCGCCGCGGTCCTCGGACCGGACCGCCGGAAGCGGCTCGAAGGCCTGGCCGACTCGAAGCTGCTCACGGCCGCCCGCCGCGAAAGCCTCTACGCCGAGATCACAGCGACCGCTCCGGCCTGGAGCGCGTTGATCGTGTCGCGCGAGGAGATCGACCGCGTCGGGCTGCACCGCTGCAACATCGCGGGCATGCGCCGCGCCTTGGCCGGACTCAACGTGGTGCCCGGGTATGTCCTCACCGATGGGTTCCGCGTGCCGGGGCTGGTCACGCCGGGCCTGCCGGTCCCCAAGGGAGACCGCGTGGCGGCCTGTGTCGCCGCCGCGTCGATCATCGCCAAGGTCACCCGAGACCGCATCATGACCGAACTGCACGAGGAGTACCCGCAGTACGGCTTCGCCGTACACAAGGGGTACGTGACCCGTGCGCACGCCGCCGCGCTCGAAGAGCACGGCCCTTGCCCCGAACACCGCCTTTCGTTCGTCAACGTGGCCCGCGTCAAGGAAGGGGGAACCGGACGAGGGTCGCCGATCGTGAAATCTACTGATGAAAAGGACCCTTCCGTCCCTGGGGAGATCGAATGGGACGCGTCAGACTATGAGGACACGGCCGGCCGGGCGGACGTCGCCTGAGCCAGGTACGGGGGAGGGGAACCAGCCATGAGCGCAGAGGACCTCGAGAAGTACGAGACCGAGATGGAGCTACAGCTCTATCGCGAGTATCGGGACGTCGTGGGTCTGTTCGCTTACGTTGTCGAGACCGAACGGCGGTTCTACCTCACTAACACCGTCGACCTCCAGGTGCGCAGCACGGAGAACGGCGAGGTCTTCTTCGAGGTCAGCATGCAGGATGCCTGGGTTTGGGACATGTACCGCCCTGCGCGTTTTGTGAAGAGTGTGCGAGTTGTGACGTTCAAGGACGTCAATGTCGAAGAACTTGCCAAGAGCGACCTGGAGCTTCCAGAAGGCTGAGCCGGTTGAGGTCGAGGTGGCGTCCGAGCGGCTTCCGCTTGGGCGCCACTCGCGTTCCTACGGGTCGTCGGATCTTCGCGGCGGAACGCCGCTGATACCGGTAACCAGGGGTCCATGACGTGGGTCCGGCCCGGCGATGCGCGGTGCGCGATGCGCGTGGTGCGTGGTGCGTGGTGCGTGGTGCGTGGTGCGGTGCGATGCGGTGCTGTGAGTGGCGTGGCGGCCCACGATGTGGGAGTTCACTGTGTGAGCGGGGCGGGATGTTATGCATGGCGGAGTTTCCAGCCTTTCGGTGAGCGTTCTGCGAAGCCGCCTGCGGCCAGGGCGCCCAGGCTGGCCAGGGCGGTGTCCAGGCTGACGCCGGCGGTCACGGCGATTCGGGCGGCGCCGGCTCCGCCTCTTGCCGGTAAGGCGTCCAGGACGTCACGGGCGGTCGGGGAGAGGTGGTCGCGGTCCAGCACCGGGCCTCGGCGTTCGGGGGCCAGGTCGTCGCCGATCAGGCCGACGCGGTCCAGTACCTCGGCGGCGTTGGTCACGCATACCGCATCGCCCCAGTCGCGGAGAATGGTGTGGCAGCCGGCGGAGGTCGGGGACGTCACCGGGCCTGGGACGGCCATCACCGCGCGGCCCAGGTCTCTTGCCTGGCGGGCCGTACTGATCGCTCCACTGCGGCAGGCGGCTTCGACGACCACGGTGCCTCGGGTCAGGGCGGCGATCGTCCGGTTACGGATCAAGAAGCGGCGGCGGGTCGGGGTGGCGCCCGGCGGTAGTTCGCTGAGCAGGAGACCTTGCTGCGCGATCTCCGTGAACAGCCCGGCATGCGGGGTCGGGTAGGTCACGTCGACTCCGCAGGCGAACACCGCCACCGTCAGCCCGTCGGCGGAGAGCGCGCCTCGGTGGGCGGCGGCGTCGATTCCGAACGCGCCGCCGGAGATCACCGTCCATCCCTGGTCGGCGAGCTCCGCGCCTATCTCGCTCGCGACGTGAAGGCCGTACGGCGACGCCGCGCGGGAACCGACGATCGCCACCGAACGCAGACAGCCGAACCGGAGATCCTGGTCGCCGCGTACCCACAGCCCGTACGGCCGGCCGGCGCCCAGGTCGGCGAGCTGCGATGGCCACTCCGCCTCGCCCGGGCAGACGAACCGGCCGCCCTGCTCCTCGCCGGCCGCGAGCAGACGCTCCGGGTCGGCCTCCGGGAGGCGAGCGCGCCAGGCGGAGAGGCGCTTGGTGAGTTCAGCCTGATCGGGGCCGGGTGGGGCGTCGTCGTCCGTACGGATCAGGTCGAGCGCGCCCTCGGCGCCCTCACCGGCGATCAACCGGCCTAAGCATTCGTCCCCTGGTTCTGCGATGTACGTCAGGACGACGCGGGCCAGCCGTTCCTCATTGGAGACGGTCATGGTGTCGCGGGGGTGCTTCCTGCGGATGGGATCCGCAAGCCTCCCCTTCCTCCCTTCTGTCAGTGCGGTGGCGCAGGTCTTCTGTCAGTGGGGTGGTGCAGGTCGTCCGGCGTGCGTGCCAGGACGGTCAGGACGTGAGGCCCTCCCAGAGGCCCAGAGCTTGGTTGATCTCGTCGGTCGTGGGAGTGTCCTTGCCCGCGAGGTCGGTGAGGGTCCAGGCGACGCGGATGACCCGGTCGAGGCCGCGGGCGCTGAGACGGCCGTCGGTGAGGGGACGATCGAGTGACTTGAGGGCCTGGTGCGGTGGGGCGAAGCGGCGGCGGAGCTCCCGGCCCGGGACGTCGGCGTTGGTGCGCCACGGCAGGTCGGCCAGCCGTTTCAGGGTGCGGTCGCGGGCCAACAGGACGCGTTGCGCGACGACTTCGCTCGACTCGGCCAGCTCAAGGTCGTACCGGAGCTCGGCGCGCGTCACCTCCCTCAGCCGGGACTTGAGATCGACGCGGTCGAGGAGGGGCCCGGACAGCCGGGACAGGTAGCGGCGCCGTACAGCCGCGGCGCAGGTGCAGTCGCGCTCCTTCGGGGCGGCGCACGGGCAGAAGTTCGCGGCCAGGAGGAGCGTGAACCTCGCCGGGAAGCGGGCGGTCGCGCCGGAACGGGCGATCACGACCTCTCCGTCCTCCAACGGCTGGCGTAATCCGTCCAGCACGCCGCTCGCGAACTCGGGACTTTCGTCGAGGAACAGGACGCCGCGGTGGGCCAGCGAGGCGGCTCCGGGCTGGATGAGGCGATTGCTGCCACCGCCGACCAGGGCCGCGCGCGACGCCGTGTGGTGCGGGGCGCGGAAGGGCGGGCGGGTGACCAGTGGCTGGCCGGCGGGCAGGGTGCCGGCGACCGAGTGGATCGCGGTGACCTCCAGCGCCGCGTCGTGATCGAGGTCGGGCAGCAGGGTGGGAAGCCGTTCGGCGAGCATGGTCTTGCCACAGCCCGGTGGGCCGGTGAAGCAGACGTGGTGACCGCCCGCAGCGCTGATCTCCAGAATCTTCCGTGCCTCGGACTGGCCGCGTACGTCGGCCAGGTCGAGATCGCCGCGGCGGGCGCGGGAGCGGGAGGCGAGGCCGTCCGTGGAGGCGGAGAGAGCGGAGTCGTCGCCGTCCAGTTCGTCGGGCTCGGACGGCGGCGGTAGGTCGCGGAGCCGGGCGAGGAGAGCGCGCAGCGACCCGACCCCGACCACCTTCACGCCCGGGACCAGCGAGGCTTCGTCGCTGTTGCGATTCGCGACGATGACCGTGTCGGCGCCCGCCTCAGCGGCGGCCAGGACCGCCGGCAGGACGCCGGTGACCGGACGTACGCGGCCGTCGAGCCCGAGTTCACCGATCATCACCATGCCCCCGCAGGCGTTGGACGGCAGCACCTCGTCGGCCCCGAGTAAGGCGATCGCGATGCTGAGATCGAAGCTGCTGCCGCGCTTCGGCAAGCTGGCGGGGAAAAGAGACACAGTCACGTGACGGTTCGGATATCGCTCACCGGAGTTTAGGATCGCGGCGCGTACACGATCGCGCGCCTCGCTCAGGGCGGTGTCCGGCAGGCCCACGAGGTGCAGACCAGGAACACCGCTGGTAATCGCTGCCTCGACGTCGACGATGTGGCCATCGACGCCGAAGAGCGCGACGGCGCGTGTGCGGGCGAGAGCCATCGTCAGCAGACCCCTCTGTGATGATCGACGCTGAACCGCCCGCGCCCGACGGCCACCAGGCCGACGATGTCGATGCGGACGGAGCCGTGGCGGATGCCTTGGGCCGCGAGCCAGCGGTTGGAGAGTCGCCGCAGGCGGGTGGCCTTGGCGGGCGTGACGGCTTCCGCGGGCGTACCGAAGCCGGTGCTGGAACGGGTCTTAACCTCACAGACGACGAGCTCCGGCCCGTCACGGGCGACGATGTCGATCTCCCCTTCCGGACAGCGCCAGTTGCGATCGAGGATCACCCAGCCCATTTGGCCGAGATGCTCGGCCGCGGCCTGTTCACCGAGCCGCCCGAGAATGTCTTTCGCGCGCATGACCTCACCTCCGAACTCGAAGGTGCCGGAAGCGCATTGCCGGCGGTAGTGGAATGGCGTTCTGTGGATAACCGGCGCGGGGTTTTCGTATCTGACCAGGTAAGAGCGTTGGTAGCTGCTGACCTCAGGCGGAGTCGTCGGGCTCGTGGTGGGTCTTGTGCGTGGAAGAGGCGCTGAGGGGAGACCACGGGGTGCCCGTTGGAGTCCACGGGGTGCCGGGTGGTTCGCCTGGGAGGAGTTCCGGCGGTGTTGGGAGGCCTGGCCGTGGGGATTCGGGGACGTTCGGTGGGGAGGGCTGGTCTGGTGTTGGAGGAGACGCCTTCGGTAGGAGCGGGGGATCGACGTCGGGGGACTTGGGCGAGTCTGGCCACCAGGGGAGCAGGCGTACGGGGGCCAGGCCCAGTAGGGAGAGCGGGTCCAAGTACGTGTTGGCCTTGAGGAGGCCCCAGTGCAGGCAGGGGGACTGGCCGCAATGGCCGAGGGTGCTCTCCAGACGGCCGATGGGGGCTCCGGCGCGGACCTTCTGGCCGGGGTGTACGGACGGGGTGACCGGGAGGTACGTGGTGCGGAGGGTTCCGTGGGTGATGGTGATCACGCCGCGTCCGGCCAGGTCGTGGGCGTACGTCACGCTGCCTGGGCCGGTTGCGTAGACGAGTTGGCCTGGGTGGGCGGTGAGGTCTACTCCGCGGTGGCCGGGTTCCCACGGGTGGGCCGGGGGGTTGAAGGTGCGTAGTACTCGCGGGGGTGGGCGTAGGGGCCACTGCCAGTGGATCGGGCCTGGGGTGGTGGTCGTCCACAGAACCGCGGACGCGATGGCGATTCTGATCATGGCTTTGGCCGATGGTGAGAGTCGGTGGGATGGGGCTTCGGGGCTGCTCTCGGTGGGGTGATCGGTGGCGATGGGCAGGTGGGCAAGAGGATTCGGGCCCTCCTCGTCCTGCGGATGAGGCGGGATGCGCGGTGTGAGAGACAGAGGGTTCTGGTGGGATCAGGTGGCCGCGTCTCCATCTCCCCAAGCCTTTACGCACCCTTCACACCCCACTAGCGCCCCAGTGAGATGTGGATAACACCTCGGTGGATCACGTGGATTCCACGCTGGGGCTGGGCCGCCGGTACACTGACCTCACGGTCGCATGGCCGAATTCACGCGCCCGCCGGTCACCGGTCTTGGTGGGGCTGCCTTCTCGGTCCGTAGAACGCTTACGGCAGGGGCACGCACGGGCGCAGATAACAACCGGGGACGTGGCCCAGCGATGGGCCGGACAGGAGGACACGGGCAATGGCTCCCGTCGTCACCATGAAGCAACTGCTCGAGAGCGGCGTTCACTTCGGGCATCAGACCCGTCGCTGGAACCCGAAGATGAAGCGTTTCATCTTCACCGAGCGTAACGGCATCTACATCATCGACCTGCAGCAGTCGCTGTCCTACATCGACCGCGCCTTCGACTTCATCAAGGAGACGGTCGCTCACGGCGGCACGATCCTGTTCGTCGGTACGAAGAAGCAGGCGCAGGAGTCGATCGCGGAGCAGGCGCAGCGCGTCGGTATGCCGTACGTCAACCAGCGCTGGCTGGGTGGCATGCTCACCAACTTCTCCACGGTGCACAAGCGGCTCACGCGCCTGAAGGAGCTGGAGGAGCTCGACTACGACGACGTCGCGGGCTCCGGTATGACCAAGAAGGAGCTTCTCATGCGCAAGCGTGAGAAGGACAAGCTCGAGCGCACCCTCGGTGGTATCCGGGACATGGGGCGCGTGCCCAGCGCGGTGTGGATCTGTGACACCAAGAAGGAGCACATCGCGGTCAACGAGGCGCGCAAGCTGAACATCCCGGTCGTCGCGATCCTCGACACGAACTGTGACCCGGACGAGGTCGACTACCCGATTCCGGGTAACGACGACGCGATCCGCAGTGTCAGCCTCCTCACCCGCGTGGTCGCGGACGCCGTCGCCGACGGTCTGATCGCCAAGGCCGGCGCCGCGCCGTCCGGTGACGAGAAGCCCGCCGCCACCGAGCCGCTGGCCGAGTGGGAGCGCGAGCTTCTGGAGAACAAGAAGACCGAGGAGCCGAAGCCCGAGACGGCCGCCACCGAGAGCCCCGCCGCGGAGGCACCCGCCGCGGAGGCAGAGGCAGCGGCCGAGGCCCCGGCCGCCGAGGCCCCGGCCACGGAGGCTCCGGCCACGGAGGCTCCGGCCACCGAGGCTCCGGCCGCCGAGGCCCCCGCCGCAGAGGCAGCGGCACCGGCAGAGGCAGAGGCCGCTCCGGCGGAGACCGCAGCCCCCGCCCAGGACGCCTGAACGGCAACGACGACCGACGACGAGAGAGACAGACCAACAATGGCGAACTTCACCGCCGCCGACGTCAAGCGGCTCCGGGACCTCACCGGTTCCGGGATGATGGCCTGCAAGAAGGCTCTTGAGGAGGCTGACGGCGACTTCGACAAGGGCGTCGAGCTGCTGCGCCTCAAGGGTGCCAAGGACGTCGGCAAGCGCGCCGAGCGCACCGCCGCCAACGGCCTCGTCACCGAGCACTTCAACGGCTCGGGTGACGGCACCATCATCGAGCTCAACTGCGAGACCGACTTCGTCGCGAAGAACGAGGGCTTCATCGCGCTGGCCGACCGCATCGCCGCGTTCGCGGCGGGCAGTGACGCCGCCGACGCCTCCGCGCTTCTCGCGGAGGAGATCGAGCCGGGCTCGACCGTTCAGCAGACCATCGACGAGGCCAGTGCCAAGATCGGTGAGAAGATCGAGCTGCGCCGCTTCGCCCACTACAAGGGCGCGTTCGTGGCCAGCTACCTGCACAAGTCCGACCCGTCGCTGCCGCCGACCACCGGTGTGCTCGTCGAGCTGGACACCGAGAACGCCGAGGTCGCCAAGGACATCGCGCAGCAGATCGCGGCGATGTCTCCGAAGTACCTCACGGTCGACGACGTCCCCGCTGACGTGGTCGCCAAGGAGCGGGCTCTCGCCGAGCAGATGACGCGCGACGAGGGCAAGCCCGAGCAGGCGATCCCGAAGATCGTCGAGGGGCGCGTGAAGTCCTACTTCAAGGACTTCGTGCTGCTCGAGCAGTCGTTCGTCAAGGAGTCGAAGAAGTCGGTCGGCAAGGTCCTCCAGGAGTCGGGCGTGAACGTCAAGCGTTTCGCCCGCTTCAAGGTCGGCGAGCTCTAAGCCGTACGAGGACGAAGACCGATCACGAAGAGCGAAGGAGCCGCCGCCGTGCAGGAGAGAGAAACCACCCACACGACGGCGGCTCAGTCGTCTCACGATTGGACCCGGGTGCTGCTCAAGCTCTCGGGTGAGGCGTTCGCCGGCGGCGGAGGCCTCGGGATCGACCCCGGCATCGTGCAGCACATCGCCAAGGCCATCGCCGAGGTCGTCAGCGAGGGCGTGCAGGTCGCCGTCGTCTGCGGCGGCGGCAACATGTTCCGCGGCGCGCAGATGTCCGAGCGCGGCATGGACCGCGCCCGCGGCGACTACATGGGCATGCTCGGCACGGTCATCAACTGCCTGGCCCTGCAGGACTTCCTTGAGAAGCTCGGCGTCGACACGCGTGTGCAGACCGCGATCACGATGGGCCAGGTGGCCGAGCCGTACATCCCGCGACGGGCGATCCGTCACCTGGAGAAGGGCCGCGTCGTCATCTTCGGCGCCGGCATCGGCCAGCCCTTCTTCTCGACCGACACCGCGGCGGCCCAGCGCGCGCTGGAGATCAACGCCGAGGCCGTGCTGAAGGGCACGCAGGTCGACGGGGTCTATGACTCCGATCCGAAGAAGAACCCCGACGCGCTGCGCTTCGACCGGCTCGAGTACGGCGAGGTGCTGCAGCGCGGTCTGAAGGTCATGGACGCCACCGCGATCAGCCTCTGCATGGACAACGGTCTTCCCATCGTGGTCTTCGACCTGATGGGCGAAGGCAATATCGTGCGGGCCGTACGCGGTGAGAAGATCGGCACATTGGTAAGTCCGGCGGAGAGCTGAAACAGGAGTCCCAGGTGATCGACGAAACCCTCCTCGAGGCCGAGGAGAAGATGGAGAAGGCCGTCGGGGTGGCCAAGGAAGACTTCACCGCCATCCGGACCGGCCGGGTCACGCCTGCCATGTTCAACAAGATCACGGCGGAGTACTACGGGCAGCCCACGCCCGTGAACCAGCTGGCCTCGTTCCACCTCCCCGAGCCGCGCATGGTGATCATCCAGCCGTTCGACATCAAGTCGATGCCGGCGATCGAGAAGGCCATCCGCGAGAGCGACCTCGGGGTCAACCCGGGCAACGACGGCAAGATCATCCGAGTGGTCTTCCCCGACCTGTCCGAGGAACGCCGCAAGGAGTTCATCAAGGTCGCCGGGACCAAGGCGGAAGACGCCAAGATCTCGGTGCGCAACATCCGCCGGCACGCCAAGGACGCCCTCGACAAGCTCACCAAGTCCGGTGACGCGGGCGAGGACGACGTACGCCGTGCGGAGAAGGAGCTCGACGACTTCACGCACAAGTACGTCGCGAAGATCGACGAGTTGCTGGAGCACAAGAAGGCGGAGTTGCTCGAGGTCTAGTGGGACTGGAGCAGGCTCGCATGCCGACCCCGGAGATCCCGGAGGAACAGGCGGACACGGGCAAGAAGAAGCGCGGGCCGAGCCGTAACCTCCCCATCGCCATGGGCGTGGGCGTGGGGCTCGGTGCCGTTGTGCTGCTGTCTCTCTACACCGTCAAGGAGATCTTCCTTGGCGTGATGATCGTGTTCCTGGGCATGGCCGCGTGGGAGTTCGTCCGCGCGTTCACCGCACGCGACATCAAGATCCCGTGGCAGCCGCTGATGGCCGGTGGCCTCGTCATGATGGTCACCACCTATTTCTGGGGCGCGCAGGCGCTGGTCGCCTCCTTCGGGCTGACCGTGCTCGCGATCCTGTTGTGGCGGCTGCCGAAGGGCCAGGAGGGTTACGTACGCGACGCGACGGCCGGCGTGTTCGCCGCGGCGTACGTCCCGTTCCTCGCCGGGTTCGTGGTGCTTCTGCTGGCCGCCCACGACGGGCCGGACCGCGTCCTGATCTTCATAGCGGTGACGGTCTCCAGCGACATCGGCGGCTTCTTCGCCGGGTCGTTCCTGGGCAACCACAAGCTGGCCCCCTCGATCAGCCCGAAGAAGACCTGGGAGGGTCTCGGCGGCTCGGCGCTGACCTGCATGGTCGTGGGCGCGATCCTGCTGCCGTGGCTGCTGCACGGCGAGTGGTGGCAGGGCGTGATCATCGGCATGGCCGGGGTCTGCTCGGCGACGCTCGGCGACCTCATCGAGTCCGTGATCAAGCGCGATCTCGGCATCAAGGACATGGGCACCCTGCTCCCCGAGCACGGGGGTGTCATGGACCGCCTCGACTCGCTGCTCGCGACCGTTCCGGTCGTCTGGCTGGCGCTGCAGGCGTTCGTCCCGCCGAAGTAGCGGACACCCGCCCGGAGAGGGCGGGTGTCCATTGATCACTCCCCGACCACCCAGCTGCGTCCCTTGCGCGCCAGGCGCTCGATCAGCGCGTCCGGCCCTTCGTCCTTGCCGAACTGCCGCTCCGCCTCGGTGATCGGGACGAGCCACAGCCACTGCACGGGGTCGCCGCCGAACTTGAAGCCCGTCATGTCGGGGGCGTTCGGGCCCTCCAGCCGTGCCGGGTCGTCGAGCAGCAGCACGCCCTCCCAGCTCGGCCCGAGCGGGAACGTACGTGCCTGGTGGTACCACTTCACGTTGTCGCCGGACTCGAACGACGTGACCGCGCGCCAGGGGTACTCCGCGAGCCAGGGGAAGATGCTGCCGGCCCGCTGGCTGGGCATGGTCGTGGCGACCGCCAGCTCGATACGCGCGTGCTCGCCGACGTTGTCCTCGTACAGCTCGACGGTGGGCATCCGCTGGCAGCTCATGCCGACGGTGCTGAGCACGTTGTACGAGCGGTCGCCGCGCGCGGGGCGCTCCGAGACGCCGACGAGCGGCTGCTCCGGGGCGGACCCGTCAGGGCGTCCCTGGCGTCCGACGTCGTGCCAGTAGTACCCACCGGGGCCGAGGCGGCCCAGGAGGTGGCCGAGGACGCCCTGCTGGAAGCCCTCCCAGGCTCCAGGGGCGTGCCGCCAGTCCCAGTACGCCTGAGCCTTCCGGATGCGCGGCCCGAGATCGTCGATCTCGTCGTCGAGGGCGAACGCGAAGGGGCTGCGCCCGATCGCCTCGCGGCTGTAGCCGGGCACGCCGCCGTCGATGTCGGACCAGCCGGGGATGACGCACAGCGGCTGCCCGTCCTCCAGCAGCGCGGCGCCGTCGCCCTCCTCGAACCACACGACCCGCAGGGATCGAGGGTCGAGGGCGGGCCGTCCGCGGGGGTGCCGGGTGCGGCCGGCCGGCATGGCGGGTACCTGACCCGCGTTGAGCCGCGCGAGGTCGGCGTGCTGGGGGGCCTCGCGGTGGTTGGCGACCCAGCTCGCCGCCACCGTCTTCCCGTCCTTCCTGCGGAGGTACGCCGCCGTGGCGACGTGATCTTGCTCTACCTCCAGGACACGGCTTCCGTAGGGACTCGTGTCGCTGAGCAGGACCCGCGTCTCCTGCGGGGATCTGCGCAATACCGGCATAGGGATGGACTGTAGTGATTCTGAGGCGCCAGGGGGAGCAACGACCCCCGGAGGAGGCGTTCGAAGCTGACCCGGCCGTCTGCCACACTGGAACGGTCATGACAGCTCAGCTGACCTTCGCCGCTCCCCGACGGGCGAAGCCGCCCCGCCACCTCGCCGACCTGTCCGCCGACGAGCGTCGTGAGGCTGCCGTCGCCATCGGCGAGAAGGCCTTCCGCGCGGACCAGCTCTCGCGCCACTACTTCGGCAGGCTCACCGACGACCCGGCCGAGATGACCGACCTTCCGGCGGCCTCGCGTGACCGCATGGTCGCCGAGCTGCTGCCGCCGCTGCTGACCTCCGTACGCCAGCAGACCTGCGACGACGGCGCGACGCGCAAGACCCTGTGGAAGGCGTTCGACGGCACGCTCATCGAGTCGGTGCTGATGCGCTACCCCGACCGGGTCACGATGTGCGTCTCCTCCCAGGCCGGATGCGGGATGAACTGCCCCTTCTGCGCCACCGGCCAGGCGGGCCTGACCCGTAACCTGTCGACCGCCGAGATCGTCGAGCAGGTCGTGGCGGGCGCACGCGCGCTGAACCGCGGTGAGATCGCCGGCGGCATCGGGCGTGTCAGCAACATCGTCTTCATGGGCATGGGCGAGCCGCTCGCCTCGTTCAACAACATCGTCAAGGCGATCCACCGTTTCAGCGACCCGTCGCCGGCCGGCCTGGGCATCTCGCAGCGCAACATCACCGTCTCGACGGTGGGCCTCGTGCCGCGGATCAACCAGCTCGCCGACCTCGACCTGAAGGTCAGGCTGGCGGTCTCGCTGCACGCCCCGGACGACGAGCTGCGCGACGAGCTGGTGCCGATCAACACGCGCTGGAAGGTCGGCGAGGTCCTGGACGCCGCCTGGGCGTACGCGGACCGCACGCGCCGGCGCGTCTCGATCGAGTACGCACTGATCAAGGACATCAACGACCAGGCGTGGCGCGCCGACCTCCTGGGCCGGCTGATCAAGAGCCACCCGGTGCACGTCAACCTGATCCCGCTCAACCCCACCCCGGGCTCCAAGTGGACCGCGTCGCGCCCGTCCGACCAGACGGAGTTCGTACGCCGCCTGGAGGCCCACGGCGTGCCCGTGACCGTACGCGACACGCGGGGCCAGGAGATCGACGGGGCGTGCGGGCAGCTCGCGGCCCAGCCCGAGGAACAGCCGGAGGAGCAGTAACGCCGGGATGCGGGCGTTCGGCCGGTAACTCGTGAAGAATGACTCGCATGTCCGTGTTTCCGCGTGCTGTACGGGGCTATCGGCCTGACCAGGTGGACGCCTTCGTGGCCCGTATCGAAGGAACTCTCGGCCGCGGCCCGCTGTACGCCGCGCCGGTGACCGCCGTCGAGATCGAGGACGTGAAGTTCGGCACCGCGCTGCGCGGATACCGAACGCAGCCGGTCGACGACAAGCTCGACGAGTACGTACGGGAGATGGAGACCCACGGCGTACGGAGCCGGCTGCCGGCGGGCGACTCCGACCGGCTGATCGGCATGGTGCGCAACGTCATGTTCGGCCGTACGCGGTTCACCGAGGGGTACAACGAGGACCAGGTCGACGTCTTCCTCGACAAGATGATCGCCCTGCTGCGCGAGCACCGCGCCCTGGCCAGCGACGTACGCGCCGCGCGGTTCGGCACCACCCGGATGCGCTCCGGCTACAGCCAGGCCGAGGTCGACGGCTTCCTCTCCCACCTCGCGACACAGATCGAGCTCGCCAGACGTCGCTAGGCGGTACTGCGAGGCGCGCGGACGCGGGAGAATGCCGACCATGGACTGCGTGTTCTGCGAGATCGTCGCGGGGGAGCGACCGGCCCACGTCGTGCTCGACGACGGGCCCGTCTTCGCGTTCCTGGACACCAGGCCGCTGTTCAAGGGGCACGTGCTGCTGGTGCCGAGGGTCCACTACGAGACCCTGACGGACCTCCCGGCCGACCTCGTCGGCCCCTTCTTCACCGTCGCGCAGCGGCTCGCGGCGACGATGGAGACCGTGCTCGGCGCGGCGGGCTCGTTCGTGGCCATGAACAACCGGGTCAGCCAGAGCGTGCCGCACGCGCACACCCACGTCGTCCCGCGGAACCGCAAGGACGGCCTGCGCGGTTTCTTCTGGCCGCGGACCAAGTACTCCTCCGAGGACGAGGCCCGCGACTACGCCGGGCGCCTGCGGGAAGCCCTCGCGTGAGCCTCACCGAGACCGCCGGGGCGGAGGCGCCGTCCGCCGCAGCGGGGCGCCGCGACATGATCGCCGTCGGTGTCCTCACCACGGTCGTCGCGGCGGCGTACTCCGTGTACTCCCTGGTGCGGTTCTGGACGTTCCGCACCACGACGTACGACCTCGTGATCTTCGACCAGGCGGTGCGCCGCTACAGCCGGTTCCACGCGCCCACGGCGATCGTCAAGGGCGTCCACAACGGCTTCGGCCCCGGCTTCAGCGTGCTGGGCGACCACTTCTCGCCGATCCTCGCGGTGCTCGCGCCGCTGTACTGGGTGCACGACGGCCCGCAGACGCTCCTCGTCGCGCAGGCCGTGCTCCTCGCGCTGACGATCATCCCGCTGTGGGCGTTCGCCCGGCGGAGGCTGGGAGCGTGGCGGGCGTACTGCGTGACGGGCGTGTACGCGCTGGCGTGGCCGGTCGCGGCGACCGTCGCCTTCGACTTCCACGAGATGGCGTTCGTGCCCGTGCTGTCCATGGTCATGCTCGAACGCCACGACGCGGGGCGGCGATGGCAGTGCGCCGCCGCGGCCTGCGCGCTCCTGCTCGTGAAGGAGGACATGGGCCTCCTGGTCGCCGGGTTCGGGATCTACCTGCTGACCAGGCGTCCCGACCGCCGCCAGGGAGCGATGTACATCGTGGCCGGGCTGGTCTGGACCTGGCTGTCCGCGCGGGTGCTCATCCCGGCGTTCGGCGGCTCGGCCGACTACTACTGGGCCTACGACGCGCTCGGCCGCGACCTGCCGCACGCCGCCGGGCACGCCCTCACCCACCCGTGGGACGCCTTGCGGCTGCTCGTCACCCCGCACGTGAAGGTGACCACGATGCTGTGGCTCGTCGTACCGCTGCTGATCTTCCCGCTCAGGTCGCCGATCACCCTGGCGGTGGTGCCGCTGCTCGCCGAGCGGATGCTGTCCAACCGGTTCGGGCACTGGTGGGAGCCGAGATTTCACTACAACGTCGCGTTGATCGCCCTGCTCGTCGCGGCGGGCGCGGACGGCGCGGCGCGCCTGCGCTGGCCGGCGCCGCGCCGGCTCTGGCCGGTCGCGGCCCTCGTGGTCTCGGTGGCCCTGGTGCCGCACTTCGCGTTCAACCGCTTCTTCCAGCGTGACTTCTACCGGCGCGACGCCCGCGCCCGCGCCGCCGCGGTGGCCGTGGCGGCCGTACCGGACGGCGCGTACGTCGAGGTCTCCAACGAGACCGGCCCCCAGCTGTCGCGCCGGGCGAGAGTCCTGCTCTGGGACGACCGGCCGCGCTGGGCGCCATGGGTGGTCGCAGACGTCGGCGAGCCGACGTTCCCCTTCGGCTCCGTGGCGAAGCAACGCGACCGGGTCCGCTACCTGCTGGGCAACGGCTACGTCGTCGCCCGCCACACGGGCGGCTACCTCGTACTGAACCGGCCGGGCTCCGTCCCCGACCTGCACCGCACCCGGTAGGGCCCGTCTGACAGGTCTGTCGGACAGGCCCTGGGCGCTCACTCGGCGCGTAGCCGATCGGGTGAGATCACCCGCCGGAGGCGACGCCACGACGCCACGGCCGCCAGTACCGCGCCGAGGATGCCCACGCAGGCAACCACGAGCCCGTCCGCGACCAGCAGCAGCCTCCACTCCCACGTGATGTGCGTCTGGAACAGCAGTGCGAAGCCGGGTAGCGCCGCGGCCAGGCAGGGTGGCGTCGCGGCGATCAGCGCCTGGCGGACGAGTACGCGGCGCAGCTCGCGTTCGGAGGTACCCGAGGCGTGCAGGTCGGCCAGGACCCTGCCGTTCTCCAGGAGGTACTCGGCCTGGTGGACGAGCAGGGCCGCGGTGGCCACCGCGATCCCCACGAGCAGGGCGGCTCCGACGAGGGCGAAGCTCGTCGCCCAGAACGGGTCCAGTCCATGCGAGCCGGCGAGAACCTCCTCCGCGTTCATCCCGGTCACGGTGCCGACGATCACGGCCAGGCCGACGAGCGACATCGCGCGTCCCCACGGCCGCGCGTCGCCCTCCAGGATCCGCGCCGCGAGCAGCGTCTCGGCCGACCGCGCGCGGCGCCCGACGACCCGGGCGGAGAACCAGACCAGCCGGCTCGCCGAGAGCATCAGCCCGAGGAGGAACACCAGCGCGCCGATCGCGAGGTCGCCGTTGGCGAAGCTCCTGGCCGGCAGGATGACGAACCCCGCGCGGGCCAGTACGGCGCAGATCAGGATCACGACCGCGATCCCGAGGACCACGAGCCCGTACCAGTGCGGACGCCCGCGCCGGGCGCGGCGGGTCACACCGAGCGGCGTCGTCACGACATGGCGTCCGGCGAGCAGCCCCGACAGGGCCGACACCAGAACCACGAGGATCATCGCGGCGACGGACAGGATGGGCGATATGCCAGGCCCAGGGAGGACGGCCCACCAGACCGGCAGGAACACGACGGCCCCGGCCAGCGCGCCGAACAGCCCCGTTCGGCCCGTCTCCGCCAGGCCGAGCAGCCGCACCTGAGCAGGAGTCGCCCCGGCGAGCCGCAGCGCGGAGAGCCGCCGTTCCCGGTCCGCCGACGCCAGGCGACCGGCCTGGTGCAGGAAGGCCGCGACCGGCAGGACGAGCAGACAGAACGCGAACGCGGTACCGCCACGCGTACCGGGATCCGAGATCGGCCCGAGATGATGGTCGAGCCGCCCGTGCAGGCCGAGCACTCCGGCGGCGCCGAGCAGGAACCAGGTCGCGAGCGCCGCGCCGACGGTCTGAAGCAACCTGCGGGACCGCTCGGACGGAGATCCGCCACGGGCGAGCATGCCCGCCACCGCGATGAGCGTGCTCACGCGATCACCTCGCTCACGGCGATGCCGTCGCGCAGCACGATCTCGCGGTCGGCGTACGCGGCGACGCGGTTGTCGTGGGTGACGATCACGACGGTGGAGCCGTGTTCTCGTGCCGCGCCGAGTAGGAGCGACAGGACGCGTTCGCCCGCGACCGAGTCGAGGGCGCCCGTCGGCTCGTCGGCGAAGATCACGTTCGGTCCGGTCGCGAGTGCTCGTGCCACCGCGACGCGCTGGAGCTGGCCCCCGGACAGCTCCGCGGGCCGCGAGTGCGCGGCGTCGGCCACGTCGAGGCGGGTGAGCAGGTCGTGTGCCGTGGTCGCCGTCTCCTCGCGGGTGTTTCCGCCGAACAGCAGCGGGAGTGCGACGTTCTCGGCGGCGGTGAGTTCGGGGACGAGCCCGCCGTACTGGAACACGATGCCGAAGTTCTCCCTGCGCAGCCGGGTGCGGTCGGCCTCGCCCAGGTCGTCGATCCGTTGCCCGTCGTAGGTCACCGTCCCCGACTCCGGGCGGGTGATCCCGCTGAGGCAGTGCAGGAGGGTCGACTTTCCCGATCCGCTCGGGCCGGTGATCGCGACGGTCTCGCCCCGCTCGATGGCGACGGACACACCGCGCAGTGCGGGCGTGCGGCCGAAGGTCTTCTCGATGTCCTGTGCCTGCAGGATGGTCATGCTCGGGTCTCCTCGGTGAGGTCGGCGATGCGCTGCCCGGCCGTCTCGATCCAGCGCAGGTCGGCGTCCAGGTGGTGGAGGGCGTGGTCGATGGCGAGGGTCTCACCGGCCGAGACCCCGGAGGACTCCCGGCGCCTGGTCAGTTCGCGCATCCGGTCGAGGTGCGCGGTGCGCTGCCGGAGGAGGTAGCCGTCGGCGGACCCGTCCGCGATCAGTGCCAGTACGACGCGGGTGAACAGGACGCTGGAGAGGTACGGCGCCGGCTGCTCGGTCTCGGCGAGCCAGCGGCGCAGCTCGGCGGTGCCCTTCTCGGTGATCTCGTAGACGATGCGCTCCGGCCCGGCCTCCTGCGCGGTGCCGCTGACGGCCACCCGGCCGTCACGCTCCAGGCGTTGCAGGGTGGCGTAGATCTGGCCGTACGCGATCGGCTTCGCTCCGGGAAGCCGATCGTCGTGTTCGCGCTTGATCTCATAGCCGTGCTTCGGCCGCTCGGTGAGCAGGCCGAGCACGATGTGCCCGATCGACATGAGCGCAACTATACACTCGGTGTATTCATCGAGTGTATAGATGGTCATGAAAACTTGCTGAAAGAAGACAATCGCAGGTCAGCGGCCGATGGCCTCGATGTGCGGAGGGACGGGAATCCCCACGGGCAGCGCAGGATCGGGCACCGGCGGGCGCCGCCGGACCTCCATCGGCACCACGCCCGCCCACAGGCCGAGGGCCGCGTCCGGGCCGTCGCCGTCGTCCGGAGGCCCTTCGGAGATCTTCACCGACGCCTCGTCCAGCGACAGGGCGAGGATCGTGGTGGCGGCCAGCTCCTTGCGGCTCGGGCGCCGGGCGTAGTCCCACTGGCCGGGCGCGGTGTGCTCGCTCAGCACTCGCAGCGCGGCGAGCTTGGCGTCGCCGGTCAGGGCGCGTGGATGCCCGTAGATCATCGCGCTCCGGTAGTTCACGCCGTGCTCGAACACCGATCGGGCCAGCACCAGGCCGTCGACGTGGGTCACCGTGACGCAGACCGGCGTGTCCGAGGTCAGGCTCCGGCTCGCCACCGACCCGTGGAAGTACAGGTCGGTGGCGTCGAAGCCGTACACCGTCGGGACGACCATGGGCGTGCCGTCGACCACGACGCCGAGGTGGCACACGAACCCGGCCCGCAGCACGTCGAAGAGGGCCGTACGGTCCGTGCGCCCCTTCTCGCGCAGCCGGCGGTGCCGGGTCCGCTCCGTACCGGACAGGTCCATCGGCGTCAGATCTTGGTCCAGGCTTCGGTGAGGACGGCCCGCAGGACCCGTTCGATCTCGTCGAAGTGCTCAGGTCCGCAGATCAGCGGGGGAGCGAGCTGGATCACGGGGTCGCCGCGGTCATCGGCCCGGCAGACCAGCCCGGCGTCGAAGAGCGCGTGGGACAGGAAGCCGCGCAGCAGGCGTTCGGACTCGTCGTTGTCGAACGTGAGCTTGGTGTCCTTGTCCTTGACCAGCTCGATCCCGTAGAAGTAGCCGTCGCCGCGTACGTCGCCGACGATGGGCAGGTCGCGCAGCTTCTCCAGCGTCGCGCGGAACGGCCCCTCGTTGGTGCGCACGTTGTCGAGGAGCTTCTCCTTCTCGAACACCTCCAGGTTGGCGAGCGCCACGGCCGTCGACACCGGGTGCCCGGCGAAGGTGATGCCGTGCAGGAACGTCCCGCCGCCTTCGTTGAAGGGCTCCATCAGCCGCTCGCTCACGAGCATTCCGCCGAGCGGGGAGTATCCGGAGGTCAGGCCCTTGGCGAAGGTGATGATGTCCGGCTGGTAGCCGTACCGCTCGGAGCCGAAGTAGTGGCCGAGCCGGCCGAACGCGCAGATCACCTCGTCGGAGACGAGCAGCACACCGTGGCGGTCGCAGATCTCGCGCACCCGCTGGAAGTAGCCGGGCGGCGGCGGGAAGCATCCGCCGGAGTTCTGCACCGGCTCCAGGTAGACGGCCGCGACCGAGGACGGGCCCTCGCGGAGGATGGCGCGCTCGATCTCGTCCGCCGCCCACCGCCCGAACGCCTCCAGCGAGTCGCCGTGCTCGGGCGCGCGGTAGAAGTTCGTGTTCGGCACGCGTACGGACCCGGGGACCAGCGGCTCGAACGGGTGCTTGATGTCGGCCAGGCCGGTGATCGACAGCGCGCCCATCGTCGTGCCGTGGTACGCGATCTCGCGGCTGATCACCTTGTACCGGCCGTGCTCGCCGGTCAGCTTGAAGAAGTTGCGGGCCAGCTTGAACGCCGACTCCACGGCCTCGGAGCCGCTGGTGGTGAAGAAGACCCGGTCCAGGTCGCCCGGAGCGAGGTCGGCCAGCCGCTCGGCCAGCTCGATGGCGTTCGGGTGCGCGTAGGACCACAGCGGGAAGTAGGCCAGCTCGCCGGCCTGGCGCGCGGCGGCCTCGGCGAGCTCGCGCCGCCCGTGGCCGATCTGGGAGACGAACAGCCCGGACAGCCCGTCCAGGTATCGCTTGCCCTTGTCGTCGAAGACGTAGGGTCCCTCGCCGCGCACGATGACCGGCACGTCGGCGTCCTTGTAGGTCGACATGCGCGTGAAGTGCATCCACAGGTGGCGCTTGGCCGCGGCCTGCAGGTCCATCGTGTGTTCGGTCCCGGTCATCGGGTCCCCCAGGAGTAGATCTGTTTGCGCAGTTTGAGATAGACGAAGCTCTCGGTGCTGGTCACCGACGGGATGGCGCGGATGCGGCCGAGGAGCTCCAGCAGCTCGTCGTCGCTCTCGCAGACGAGTTCGGCGAGCAGGTCGAACGAGCCCGCCGTGATCACGACGTAGTCGATCTCCCGCATCGCGGAGAGGAGGTCGGCGACGTGGTCCAGGTCGCCCTCGCACTTGATGCCGATCATCGCCTGCCGGAAGAACCCCAGAGAGAGGGGATCGGTGACGGCGACGATCTGCATCACTCCGGACTCCAGCAGCCGCTGGACCCGTTGCCGGACCGCGGCTTCGGACAGACCTACGGATTTCCCTAGTGACGCGTACGAACGGCGCCCGTCCGCCTGTAGCAGTTCGATGATCTTTTTGGACGTCTCATCGAGGTTCACGCCTAGGCGCCGCCCATTTGGTGATCTTCGTTCGGGCGGTGCGTGGTCGTCGCTCATCGAGTCCCTCCTCGATGCGACATCGTGTCACCAATGCCCGGAAAGTCAAGGAATCCGTTGAGAGATCCGATTTTAACAATGGAATCCCTTGTCTCCCGCATGATGTTCTGCGAGGGTCGGGGCCATCCGAATCAGTACGTCCGGAGGTCGAGTGTGACTCTGCGAAACTTCGTCAACGGCGAGCGCGTCGACGCAAAGGACGGCCGTACGTCCGACGTCATCGACCCCAGTACGGGGGAGGTGTACGCCCAGGCCGCGTTGTCCGGAGCCGCCGACGTCGACGCCGCGATGACCGCGGCCTCGGCCGCCTTCGAGACCTGGCGCTACGTCACGCCACAGGAGCGAAGCCTGGCCCTGCTGCGCATCGCCGACGCCATCGAGGCACGGGCCGAGGAGTTCGTCCAGGCCGAGTGCCGCAACACCGGCAAACCCCTTCAGCTCACCCGGGACGAAGAGATCGGCCCGATGGTCGATGAGTTCCGGTTCTTCGCGGGCTGCGCCCGGCTGCTCGAAGGGCGCTCCGCGGGCGAGTACCTCGCCGACCACACCTCGATGGTCCGCCGCGAGCCCATCGGCGTCTGCGCCCAGGTCACCCCCTGGAACTACCCCATGGTGATGGCGACCTGGAAGATCGCGCCGGCGCTGGCCGCCGGCAACGCCGTCGTCCTCAAGCCGTCCGACACGACGCCGGTCACGACGCTCCTGATGGCCGAGATCGCCGCGGAGTTCCTGCCGCCGGGCGTCTTCAACGTCGTCTGCGGCGACCGCGACACGGGCCGCGAGCTCGTCGCGCACCGGATTCCGCAGATGGTGTCGGTGACCGGGTCCGTACGCGCCGGCAAGGAGGTCGCCAAGCAGGCGGCCGAGAACCTGAAGAAGGTCCACCTGGAGCTGGGCGGCAAGGCGCCGGCCATCGTCTTCGAGGACGCCGACCTGGAGCGCGCCGCCGAGGGCATCGCCGAGGCGGGCTACTTCAACGGCGGCCAGGACTGCACCGCCGCGACCCGCGTGCTCGTCGCGCCGAGCGTGCACGACGACTTCGTCGCCGCCCTCGCCGAGCAGGCACGCAACACCAAGGTCGGGCCGCCGTCGGAGGAGGACTCCTTCTACGGCCCGCTCAACAACGCGAACCAGCTCGCCCGCGTCAGCGGCTTCCTCGACCGCGTGCCCTCGCACGCCGAGGTCGTCGCCGGCGGCCGTCAGGTCGGCGACCGCGGCTACTTCTTCGCGCCCACCGTCGTCAGCGGCCTCGCCCAGGACGACGAGATGGTGCAGGACGAGGTCTTCGGCCCGGTCCTCGGCGTCCAGCGCTTCTCCGACGAGGAAGAGGCGGTGCGCTGGGCCAACGACGTCGAGTACGGCCTGGCCGCCAGCGTGTGGACCAGGGACCACCAGCGCGCGATGCGGATGGCACGCCGCCTCGACTTCGGCGCTGTGTGGATCAACACCCACATCCCCTTCGCCTCGGAGATGCCGCACGGCGGCTTCAAGCACTCCGGCTACGGCAAGGACCTGTCGATGTACGGGTTCGAGGACTACACCCGGATCAAGCACGTCATGAGCTACATCGGAGCATGACGTGACAGAGACCAAGCAGGAGACCGAAAGCGCGCCGGGCACGGAGTTCGCCGCGATCGAGCTGTCCGGGATCGTCAAGACGTTCCACGCGCGCGGCGAGGCCGTCAACGCCGTGAAGGGCATCGACCTGTCGATCGGCGAGGGGGAGTTCTTCTCCCTGCTCGGCCCGTCCGGCTGCGGCAAGACCACGACGATGCGCATGATCGCCGGGTTCGACGAGCCCACCCAGGGCCGGGTGTTCCTCCACGGCCAGGACGTCGTGGGCGTGCCGCCGAACCGCCGCGACATCAACATGGTGTTCCAGTCGTACGCCCTGTTCCCGCACATGAGCGTCTTCGACAACGTCGCGTTCGGGCTGCGGCGCAAGAACGTCGCCAAGGACGAGATCGCGCGCAGGGTCGGTGAGATCCTCGACATCGTCGACCTCGCCGGCCGGGAGAAACGGCGCCCGAGAGAGCTGTCCGGTGGCCAGCAGCAGCGCGTCGCGCTCGCCCGCGCCCTGGTCAACCGGCCCAAGGCGCTGCTGCTCGACGAGCCGCTGGGCGCCCTGGACCTCAAGCTCCGCCAGGCCATGCAGGTCGAGCTCAAGCGCATCCAGCGCGAGGTCGGCATCACGTTCGTCTACGTCACCCACGACCAGGGTGAGGCGCTGACGATGTCGGACCGCATCGCGGTGATGAACGACGGCCGGGTCGAGCAGCTCGGCACGCCCAGGGACGTCTACGAACGGCCCGCGACCAAGTTCGTCGCCGGGTTCATCGGCACCTCGAACGTCCTGTCGGGCACCGTCGCCCGTACCGAGAGCCAGGTCGGGATCATCGAACCCGCCGAGGGGGAGCGCATCCTGGTGCCCGGCGTGACCTCCGAAGGTGACGCCGTCGAGCTGACGGTACGGCCGGAGAAGATCGACGTACGCGCCGAGCAGCCGGGCGGCGACGTCTGCTCGGTACGCGGCACCGTCACCGAGGTCGTCTACCTCGGCATGTTCACGAACTACAACGTCACGACGTCCACCGGGGCCGAGGTCGTCGTCTTCGTGCAGAACGTCTCCTCCGCGGAGGACGTCGCCGTCCGGGGGGACAGCGTCTGGCTGTCGTGGGATCCACGCCACTCGTACGTGATCGGAGCCTGACCGAGATGAGCCCGTCCATGAACACAGACCCGGCGTTCCTGCGGGGCATGACCGGGAGCCGCCGCGACGCGCTGCGCCTCTTCGGCCTCGCCGGCGCGGGACTCGGCCTCGCCGCCTGCGGCGTCAAGGGCCAGAAGGCCGCACCGCCCCAGCAGAACGACGTCCAGAAGTACTGGGCCGGCAAGACCAAGCACGGTCACGTGAACTTCGCGAACTGGCCCCTGTACATGGACAAGGCCCGTACGCCGCTGAAGGAGTTCACCAAGGCGACCGGGATCTCGGTCACCTACCGCGAGGTCATCCAGGACGACCCGCAGTGGTTCGGCAAGATCGCGCCGCAGCTTGGCGCCGGGCAGTCGATCAACTACGACCTGATGGTCGTCACCAACGGCGTCGAGCTCACCAAGCTGATCGAGCTCGGCTACCTGGTGCCGCTCGACCACTCCAAGCTGCCGAACTTCGCCAAGAACGCCGCTCCGACGTACAAGCAGGAGTCGTTCGACAAGGGCAACGTCTTCAGCGTCCCGTACGCGACCGGCATCACCGGCATCGCCTATGACCCGGCGAAGACCGGCCGTGAGATCACCAGCGTCCAGGACCTGTGGGACCCCAAGTTCAAGGGCAAGGTCGGGATGATGTCCGACGCCCAGGAGATCGGGAACTTCGGGATGTTCGCGTCGGGCGTCGACCCGGAGAAGTCCACGCCGGACGACTGGAAGAAGGCCGGCGCCAAGCTCCAGGAGCAGAAGAGCGCGGGCATCGTCCGCAAGTACTACGAGCAGGACTACGTCGAGGCCCTGACGCGCGGCGACATCTGGCTCACCATGGCCTGGTCCGGCGACATCTTCCAGCAGAACCTCTCGGAGAAGTCGAACCTGAAGTTCGTCATCCCCAAAGAGGGCGCCACGATCTGGACCGACAACATGATGATCCCCAAGTCCGCGGAGAACCCGCTGGACGCGATCATGTTGATGGACTACTTCTACCAGCCGGCGATCGCGGCGAACCTCGCGGAGTTCATCAACTACGTGACCCCGGTTCCGGGCGCCAGGGACGCCATCGCCGCCGACGCGGCGAAGGCGACCGGCTCGGACAAGAAGTCGCTGACGGCCCTGTCGACCAGCCCGCTGGTGTTCCCCTCGGACGCCGACTACGCGAAGCTGCGGCACTACCGGTCGCTGACGGCGGCGGAGGAGAAGGCCTACAACGCCGTCTTCCAGCACATCACGGCGGGTTGATAGATGCGCAGACGCCTCGTCCCGTACCTCCTGATCCTGCCCGGAGGCATGTGGCTCGCCATCTTCTTCGTGGTGCCGATGATCGTCATGTTGTCGTTCTCGCTGATGACCGGCGACATCGTGAACGGCTTCCAGCTCACCTGGCACTGGCCCAACTACAGTGACGGCCTGTCCACCTACTCCGACCAGCTCATCCGGTCGCTGATCTACGGTTTGCTCGCCACCGCCGCCTGCGTCGTGCTCGCCTACCCGGCGGCGTACTGGATCGCCTTCCGCGGAGGCGCGCGCAAGACGACGTACCTCCTGCTGATCCTGCTGCCGTTCTTCGTGTCGTTCGTGCTGCGAACCTTCTCCTGGAAGTTCCTGCTGGCCGACGACGGCATCGTGCTCGGGCCGCTGAAGAACGCCGGCCTGCTGCCGCAGGACTTCCACGTGATCGCCACCGGGTTCGCCGTGGTCGCCGGCCTCACGTACAACTACCTGCCGTTCATGGTGCTGCCGATCTACGTGGCGCTGGAGCGCGTCGACCCGAAGCTGATCGAGGCCGCGCAGGACCTGTACGCGGGTCGCGCGCAGGCGTTCATCCGGGTCGTCTTCCCGCTGTCGCTGCCCGGGGTGTTCGCGGGCGTGCTGATGACGTTCGTGCCGGTCAGCGCCGACTACGTCAACGCGACGGTCCTCGGCGGTACGAACAACACCATGATCGGCAACATCATCCAGAACCTGTACCTGGTGAACACCGACTACCCGCAGGCCGCGGCGCTGTCGTTCACGCTGATGGCCATCCTTCTCCTCGGGATCTTCCTGTACGCCAAGGCGCTGGGCACCGAGGACGTCCTGGAGGTGGCCACCCGATGACCGCGACCACAGTCGAAGCGGCGCCCGCGCCGCGCCGTACGCGCGGACGCCTCGGCGACCGGCTGCTCTACGTCTACACGTGGGCGATCATCGTCTGGCTGTGCCTGCCGATCGCCGTGATGATCGCGTTCGGGTTCAACAACACGAAGGGCCGCCTCAACCTCACCTGGCAGGGCTTCACGTTCAAGTGGTACACCCACCTGTTCGCGGTGCCCGACCTGACGACGGCCCTGGTGAACTCCCTGACCATCGCGATCCTGTCGACCGTCGGCAGCGCCGTGCTGGGCACACTGATCGGCCTGGCCCTGGGCCGGTTCCGCTTCCGCGGGCAGGGCGCGCTGAACATCGTGCAGTTCGCCGCGATCTCCGCGCCGGAGACCGTGATGGGCGCGTCGCTGCTGTCGTTCTTCGTGCAGCTCGGCGTCGGGCGCGGCTACTGGACGATCGTCATCGCGCACATCATGTTCTCGCTGTCGTTCGTGGCGATCACCGTACGCTCGCGCGTCCTCACCCTGGACCCCTCGATCGACGAGGCCGCGCGTGACCTCGGCGCGACCGGCTGGACGGCGTTCCGCCTGGTCACGATGCCGATGATCTTCCCGGCGATCCTGGCGGGCGCGCTGCTGGCGTTCGCGCTGTCCATCGACGACTTCATCATCACGAGCTTCAACAGCGGCTCCACGCTGACGTTCCCGCTGTGGATCTGGGGCGCCCAGAAGAACGGCCTGCCGCCGCAGGTGAACGTGATGGGCACCCTGATCTTCGTGGGCGGCGTCCTGCTCGCCGTCGGGAACACGGTCATCTCGCGCAGGCGCCGCTGACCCGGGAGACCCGCATGGACGTTCTGAAGGCGCTCGCCGAGGCCGAACCCGAGCCGTACTGGCTCACCGACCCGGCGGCGCCGGAGCCCGGAGCCGCCCTCACCGGCCGGGCCACCTGCGACCTGGCCGTCGTCGGGGGCGGCTACACGGGGCTGTGGACCGCGCTGCGCGCCAAGGAACGCGACCCGTCGGCCGACGTCGTCCTGCTGGAGGCCGACGTCGTCGGCGGCGCGGCGTCCGGGCGCAACGGCGGGTTCTGTTCGTCCAGCCTCACGCACGGCGTCGGCAACGGCCTGGCCCGGTGGCCGAAGGAGATCGCGACCCTCGAACGCCTCGGCCGCGAGAACCTCGACGGCATCGAGGACACGCTGCGGCGGTACGGCATCGACTGCGACTTCGAGCGCACCGGCGAGCTGGAGGTCGCGACGGAGGGCTACCAGCTCGCCGGGCAGCGGGAGCTGGTCGAGGAGGCCGCCGCCGCCGGCCGCACGCTCGACCTGCTCGACGAGGACGCCGTACGCGCCGAGGTCGGCTCGCCCACCTACCTCGGCGGCGTGTGGGACCGCGACGGCGTCGCGATGGTCAACCCCGCGCGGCTCGCGTGGGGGCTGCGCCAGGCGTGCCTGACCGCGGGCGTCCGCGTGTTCGAGCGCACGCCCGTACGGTCGATCGACGACGACCACGGCCTGCTGCGGCTGCGCACCCCGTACGGCCTCGTCGTCGCCGGGAAGGTCGCGCTGGGCACCGGGGGCTTCCGCGCGCCGCTGCGCCGGCTGCGGCACTTCATCGCGCCTGTGTACGACTACGCGATGGTCACCGAGCCGCTGACGGACGCCCAGCTCGCCTCCGTCGGCTGGAAGAACCGCCAGGGCGTCGGGGACGGCGCCAACCAGTTCCACTACTACCGGCTGACCGCCGACAACCGGATCCTGTGGGGCGGGTACGACGCGATCTACCACTACGGCAACGCCGTACGCGCCGAGCTCGAACGCCGCCCGGAGACCTTCGCCACCCTCGCCGAACACTTCTTCACGACGTTCCCGCAGCTCTCGGACGTGCGGTTCACGCACACGTGGGGCGGCGTGATCGACACGTGCAGTAGGTTCTGCGCCTTCTTCGGCACCGCGCACGGCGGGCGCCTGGCGTACGCGGCGGGCTACACGGGCCTCGGCGTGGGCGCGACCCGCTTCGGCGGCGACGTGATGCTCGACCTGCTGTCCGGCACCGACACCGAACGCACCCGGCTCGCGATGGTGCGCTCCCGTCCCGTGCCGTTCCCGCCCGAACCCCTGAGGTACGGAGTGGTGCAGCTGACCCGCTGGTCACTGGCGCGCGCGGACCACCACGAGGGCCGCCGCAACATCTGGCTGCGCACCCTCGACGCCCTGGGAGTCGGCTTCGACTCCTAGTCGTCGCCCGACCCGAAGGCCGCGGCGGAGATCTGAAGGTAGATCTGCTCGGGCTCCGGGACGTACTTGACCGTCGAGAGGGCCTGGTCCTGCCCGGCCGACTCCAGGACGACCGTGCCGTACCCGAGCATGCGGCCCATGATCGACCGGTCCACGGTGAGGTCGGTGACCTTCGACAGCGGCATCATGTCGACTCTGCGCTCGAACAGCCCGTGGACGAGCATGACGCGGACCTTGGTGACGGCGAAGTACTCGTCGGTCCACTCGAACAACGCGACCAGGAACCGCGCGATCACCAGCAACCACAGGCACCAGATGACCGTCACCACGAGGGCCGGGTTGATGAAGGCGCTGAGCACGGCCGCGAGCACCAGCCCTCCGCCCACCTCACCGACGTGCCGCAGGAGCACGGCCGGGTGTCTCCGGATGATGACCGCCTCCTCGACCTCGTGCGGAAGCAGGTACCTCTTCAGATGGTGCGGGTCGACGTCACGGACCGCCATGAATGCCGGAAGCTGCACGTGCCGGACTCTACGCGGCATTCACGTGCCGCGTTATCCCTTCGGCCCATAGATCATTGTGGCCGAGCGGAAACTTGGCGATCGGAAGGTCCGTGTGCAGGGGGTCAGTCACCGGTCACGCCGTCGAGCATCTCCCGGAGGATGTCGATGTGCCCGTTGTGCCGGGCGGTCTCCTCGATCATGTGACCGAGCACCCACCGGAGCGTCGGACGATCGCTCCCGCGCGCGCCGGCCGCCTCGGCGTCCAGATCGAGCGACCGGGCGATCTCGTTGTCACGCAGGCACTGCCGCTCGTAGTCGGCGAGCAGCCGCGACAGGGGGACGTCGTCGACGCGGAACTCCCGGTCGGGATCCTCCTTGGTCCAGGGCACGTCACGGGGCCCGCCGAGAAGGACGTGCTCGAACCAGTTCCGCTCGACCCAGTAGAGGTGGCTGACCAGGCCGGCGATCGTCATCAGCGGCGAGGACGCGAGGAGCGGCCGGTGGGCGAGGTCCTCGGCGAGCCCCTCCGTCTTCACGAACACGGTGGCGCGGTGCCAGTCGAGCCAGGCCATGAGCATCGTGCGCTCGTCGCCGGCGAAGGGCTCCTGGATGCGTTGCATGGACAGCGATGGTGCACGCCGGCGCGAACTCCCGCAACGTACGAAGGCCTCCGGGTGGGGCTGTCCCGGAGGCCTTCGAAACGAGGGTGCTTCTAGAAGACGTTCACGCCGTAGGCGCTGAGCGCGGCCTTGACCGGCTGGAAGAAGGTCACGCCGCCGGAGGTGCAGTCGCCGCTGCCGCCGGAGGTGAGACCCAGGGCGGTGGAACCCGCGTACAGCGGGCCGCCGCTGTCACCGGGCTCCGCGCAGACGGTCGTCTGGATCATTCCGCTGACGCTGCCCTCGGAGTAGTTCACCGTCTGGTTGAGCGCGGTGACCTTGCCGCTGTGCGTGCCGGACGTGCTGCCGCGGCGCGTCACGGTCTCGCCGACGGTCGGGTTGGCGGCCGTGGTGATGTCCTGGCTGCCGACGGTGCCGCCGTGCGACACCGAGCCGGTGTACTTCACCAGCGCGTAGTCGTGGCCGGGGAAGGTGCTCGACTGGGTCGACCCGAGCAGGCTGGTGTGGCCGGAGTCCGCGTACCAGGTCGAGGCGACGTTTCCGCAGTGGCCGGCGGTCAGGAAGTAGTACGTGCTGCCCGAGACCACGTTGAAGCCGAGCGAGCAGCGGTAGCCGCCGCCCCAGATCGCGTCGCCACCGGTGATCTTCGTGCTGAAGACGCCGGGGGTGTAGGCGATCCGCACGGCGCTGCCGAGCGCCTTCGCCGCCGAGGTCACCTTGACCAGCTTGGCGCCGGTCACGGAGCTGTCGACGGTCAGGACGACCTGGTCGGTCGTGGGGTCGACGCCCCACGCGGTGCCGGGGACCTTGGCGGTGCGCTCCAGAGCCGCGGTGGCCTGCTGGAGCTTCGCGCCGCTGAGGGCCACGGTCTTGGGGACGGCGCCGGCGGCGCGTACGGCCTTCGCGTCGGCCTTGGTCGTGACGGTCACGACCAGCTTGTGGCTGGCGCTGTCGATGTAGGAACCGGCGGAGCGGGCTCCCAGCTGCTGGGCGATCTTGGTGGAGAGCGCCGAGGGGTCAGGTTGCGTGGTGGCCGCTTGCGCTGAAGCGACGACGGACCCGCTGATCAGCCCGGTGGCTGCGATGATCAGACCGGCACGGCGGGGTGCGGTGAACCTCACAGAAGCCTCCCTGTCAGGGATGGCGGGGGACGCCCCGATGGCGTCTCCCAAGGGGGGCTTGGCGGATCGGTGAACCCGTGTCAGGGCGGACGGAGGTCGCTCTGAACCGGGCGCGGGGGGCCGATTTACCTTGCCTGAGCAGAGACTCACAAAGTCAGTAAAGATCTGCAATATTCCCGGTAAGTCCGGAATCGGCCATGTGAGTGGGGTGTCCCCTGCGTCACGAGGGGCAGCGGCCCCGTCACCCGGTGGATTCGGAACCCTGCGCGAACGTGGGTGAAAGTCAAGAGGAGTCTGAGAGTTCCCTGTAAGTCCCTGAGCCAGGCCGACGGGCGGTGTCCGCATGTGAGAGCCTTGCCTGACAATGGACCATCCATATTTCACAGCATTCGTACTGGTCGCGGGCCTGATCACGTCGGTGGTCGCGCAGTGGCGCGGCTGGCGTCCATCTCTGCGTGTGGCCCTCGCGGTCGGTATCGGACTGCGGGTGGTCTTGTTGATCACTGCGTCCGCCGACTCATGGCAGCCGGTCGACTTCGCCGACGGCTTCAAGCCGGCGGGTCTCGCGATCCTGCACCACCAGGACCCCGTGCTGGCCACTCAGGGCTCGTGGCACTTCCTGCCGATGATCCCGTACTTCTACGCCCTCGCCCTGTCCACCGGGCTGCCGTGGGAGATCGCCGGCCGGCTGTGCACGATCATCGCGGACGTCGTCCTGATCGTGCTCGTCGGGCGCCTCGCCGGACGCAAGTACGGCTCGCAGGCGCGTTTCCAGTACGCCTGTAACCCCATCGCCCTCCTGATCGCGGTCATCCACGCGCAGGTGGAGCCGGTCGCGCTGGTGTTCCTCGTCGCCGCCTATCTCGTGGCGCAGTCCACCCGTGCCCCCGAGCGCAGCGCCCACGGAGCGATGAACGCCGCCTGGGCCGGTGCCCTCTTCGGCTTCTCGCTGTCCGCCAAGAGCTGGCCGATCATCCTGCTGCCGGTGGTGCTCGCGATCCTGCCGACGTGGCGCCAGCGGCTGTACGGCCTGTTCGCGGCCGGCGCGGTCCCCTTGTTCTTCCTCGTCACGCTGCCGCTCGTCGTGGACACCTCGTGGTCCAACATGCTCGACGTCGCCCGCTACCTCGGTGAGGTGCGCCCGATCGTCGGCGAGTGGGGCTGGACCGCGGTCATGACCGGCGGCGACTGGCAGCTCGCCTCCACGGCCGCCGGCGTCGGGCAGATCATCCTCTACTCGACGATCCTGCTCGTCATGTGGCTGTGGTGGCGTTCGGACCGCATCGACCAGACCTCGGCGATCCTGCTGGCGTTCATGGTCGTCACGCCGCGGATGGGCGCCCAGTACCTCCTGTGGTTCGTGCCGTTCCTGTGCGCGCGTCCCACGCGCTGGAGCAGGCCGGCCATGACGCTCGCCGCCGTCTGGGCGGGGCTCGGCTACATCTACCTCACGCAGTTCGACGACAACGGCTGGTGGAAGAACCACGAGTGGTGGTCCCAGAGCTCGATCGCGGTGATCCCGCTGCTGATCCTGGCGATGCCGTGGACCCGCCGCGTGGGCCGTCCCGCCAAGGGCGCCGAGGTTCCCGACACCGAGCTGGTCCCCGCCACCACGCCGTGACTACTCTGGTGGGAAGCCCCGCGGCCTGACCTGGGGAGACGGTATGACGGACTCAACGCCTGAGCCGGAGGCACTGGAGGACGACGGCGTCCTGCAGCCGGCCGACGCCCTCGACGACGACGATCTCAGGGCCGACCCGCTCGACACGGGCCTGGCGCCCGCCGACCACTGGTCGGCCGGGATGGGCTACGGCTCGACGGAGGCCGAGGCGCGCGCGGGCGAGTCCCTCGACCAGCTGCTCTCGGAGGAGGAGCCGGACCTCGACCCCTACGCCGACGACACCTCGGGCGAGGAGCCGCGTGCGGGCCGGCTCGTCGCCGGCGCGCAGGACCTCATCGCCACCGACGTCGGCATCGACGGCGGGGCCGCCGGAGCCGAAGAGGCGGCCGTGCACGTCATGGACGACGAAGAGGGCTGAGAGCCGCGAGCAGGCGCTCGTGCGGCAGGGCGTGCGCGGTGAGGCCGTCGCGCCCCGTCATGGTCCGTGCGGCCAGCAGGGCGTTCACCACGGCCTCCTCGGTGGCCTCGATCGCGCCGTAGAAGAGCGGGTCGAGGTAGGTGTCGGCGAGCGCGTCCACGTGCAGCACCTGGGGCGGCGTCGTCCCGAGCGCGTCCGAGGGCAGCCGCCCGCGGTTCGCCGTCGAGAAGGCCAGGAAGCCGTCGCCGCTGCTGTTCTCGCCCGCCCCGCCCGTACGGGCGATGCCGAGGCCGGCGCGCTCGGCGAGCCGCCGGCACTGGTGGGGGAGCAGCGGCGCGTCCGTCGCGACGATCACGATCACCGACCCGGCGCCCTCGAACTCCGGCGGCGTCGGGCGTGGAACGTCGTCGATCGTCACCGGGACGCCCGCGACCGTCAGCCGCTCGCGCCGCCCGTGGTTGGCCTGCAACAGCACGCCGACCGTCCAGCCGCCCTCGACGACGCGTGACGCGGTGCCGATGCCGCCCTTGAACCCGTGGCAGATCATGCCGGTGCCGCCGCCGACGGCGCCCTCGGCGACCGGGCCGCCCCGCGCCGCCGCGTGCGCCTCGTGGACGTGGTCGTCGGTCACGTGGCGGCCGTCGATGTCGTTGAGGACGCCGTCCCAGGTCTCGCCGACGACCGGCAGCCCCCAGGCGCCGCGCCCGCGCCCGCGCACCTCGATGTCGATCAGCGCGTCGCGTACGACGCCGACGCTGTGGGTGTTGGTCAGCGCGACCGGCGTCGTGAGCATGCCGCCGTCGCGGATCCAGGCCGTGCCGGTCAGCTCGCCGTTGCCGTTGAGCCAGTGGAACCCGGCGTACAGCGGCTCGTCGAAGATCGACCCGGCGTGCGGCAGGACCACGGTCACGCCGGTGCGCACCGGGCCCTCGCCGATCCGCAGCGGCCCGTCGCCCCTGATGATCGTCGTGTGCCCGACGCGTACACCCTCGACGTCGGTGATGGCGTTCAGCGGGCCGGGGGTGCCGGTGCCGATCGCGATGCCCAGGTCACGTGCGGTCATGTGCGCTCTCCTCGTACGGAGTCCAGGGCGAGCAGGGCCACGTGCAGCGACACGCAGGACTCCACGTCCTCCAGGTCGGTGTCCAGCACCCTCTCGATGCGCCGCAGCCGCTCGTACAGGGCCGGCCGGGACAGGTGCGCCCGCTGTGCCGCCAGGGCCTTGTTGCGGCCGCTGCCGAGGTACAGCGTGAGCACGCCCACGAGATCGCCGCCGCGCTGGGCGTCGTGGGTCAGCAGGGGGCCGAGCTCGCGTTCGACGAAGGTCTGCAGGCGCGCGTCGCCGCGCAGCAGGTGCAGCAGCCCCCGCAGCCGCAGGTCGGGCAGGCGGTAGAAGAGCCGCTGGTCGCTGCGCTGCGCCGCGACGTCCGCGACCTGCTCGGCCTCCAGGAACGACCGGCGCACGTCGCGTACGGACTCCACGGTCGACCCGGCGGCCATCACGAAGGGCGCCTCGCCGTCGCGGGGGCGCCCGGCCATCGGGACGGCCGGGCGGTGCGCCCGCAGGCGGCGGGCGACGTCGGTGAGCACCTGCTCGTCGGAGGCGCGCGCGGGCAGCGAGGCCAGCACGCCCACCCGCGCCTGCGGCGACCCCTCGTCCAGGGCGCCGACGAGCGCGGTGAGGCTCGCCTCCCGGCAGGCCGTCGCGGTGGCGTCGGCCAGCTCGGCCAGCAGAGTGATCGCGTCGGCGCCGTCGGCCTCGCCGCAGTCGCGCGGGAGCACCACGATGCCCAGCAGGCGGCGGCCGGTGAGCGGCACGCCGAGGGCGCGGGCCCGCGCCGCGGCCTCCTGCGGGTCGGAGTAGGCGTGCGCGAGGATCCCGGTGATCACCGAGCCGTGCGCCTGGCGCTCGACGCTCTGCGCGTGCTGCTCCAGCAGGCGCCCGAGCGCCAGCGTCGTCGCCGCGCGCTCGATGAGCACGACGTCGCGCGGCGACGGCGGCCCCTCACCCGCGATGATCAGGCGCCCCCAGTCCTCGCCGCGCGCGCCGACCACGGTCACGAGCCAGCGCGACGACTCGTCGAAGGAGGTGCGCTCCTCGGGCTGCACGGCACGCGACCGCGTCTCCCAGCTCGTGAGCAGCTCGGTCGGGTCGGTACCGGCGGTCTCGGCGGCGAGGACCTGGTGGGCGAGGTTCTCCAGCACCACGGGCCGCCCCGCGAGGCGTACGACCTGGCGCAGCACCTCGACCGGCGGCGCGCCGTCGACGGAAAGCTGGGTGAAGACCTCGTGCAGCTTCTCCGAGGTACGGAGCTCGGCGAGCTGCGCGTCGATGATCTGCGCGTGCACGGCCTCGGTGACGTCCACGAACGGTGTCTCGCGCGCCCAGGCGATCAGCGGCAGGCCGTACTCCTCGGCGGCGGAGACCAGCGCGGCCGGCAGCGTACGCGCGTACTTGCGGCCCAGCTCGACGATCAGCCCGCTGACGCCGACGTCCGCCAGCTCGGCGACGTACGTGCGCAGCCGCTCGGGTTCGTCGGGCAGCGCGATCCCGGTGGTCAGGACCAGCTCACCGCCCCGCAGCAGGTGGGCGATGTCGGTGACCTCGGCGCTGTGGACCCAGCGCACGCGTGAGTCGAGGCGGTCGGCCCCCGCGACGACGCGAGGCTCGCCGCGGCGTACCGCGTCGAGACGGAGGACGTCGGCCAGAGTGGGCAGCACGCTCGTGATGGTATGAAACGAAGGAGAGGAGCGTGCAAATGAACCTGCTGGACAACGCCACGATCGACCGTGAACTCGCCGCCACGCCGGGCTGGGAGAAGGACGGCGACTCGATCGTGCGGACCCTGACGTTCAAGGACTTCAAGGAGGCCATGGCCTTCGTGAACCATGTGGCGGAAGTGGCCGAGGAGGTCAACCACCATCCGGACATCGCGATCAGCTGGAACACCGTCACCCTGACCCAGAGCACCCACGCCGCCGGAGGCCTGACGGAGCACGACTTCGCGCTCGCGCGGCGGATCAACGCCCTCTGACCAAGCTGGAGGGGTGACAGTCTGGCAAGCGACCGCCCCGAATCATCACACTCTGTCGGCTGGCGTCGCGGGCTGACTTGCGGGAAGACTCGGTGTATGTCGGACTTGCTTGCACGTCATCGCGCTGTCATCCCCAACTGGGTGCCCCTCTACTACGACGAGCCCATCGAGATCGTGAGCGGCAAGGGAAGTCGCGTCACCGACTCGGAGGGACGGACGTACCTCGACTTCTTCGCGGGGATCGTCACCAACACCCTCGGCTACGACGTGGCCGAGGTCCGCGAGGCGGTCGAGCGCCAGCTCCGCACCGGAGTGGTGCACACCTCGACGCTCTACCTCCTGCGCGGTCAGGTCGAGCTGGCCGAGAAGATCGCCCGGATCTCGGGGATCGACGACGCCAAGGTGTTCCTCACCAACTCCGGCACCGAGGCCAACGAGACGGCGCTGCTGCTGGCGACGTACACGCGCAGGACCAACGAGGTGCTCGCCATGCGGCAGAGCTACCACGGCCGCTCGTTCGGCACGATCTCGATCACCGGCACGTCCTCGTGGAAGAACAGCGCGCTGTCGCCGCTCAGCGTCTACTTCCTGCACGGCGGCGACCGGGCGCTGCCGCAGTTCCGCGGGATGTCCGACCAGCAGTTCATCGACACCTGCGTCGCCGACCTGGAGCACACCCTCGCCACCGTCGTCGGCGGCGACGTGGCCGCGATCATCGCCGAGCCGATCCAGGGCGTCGGCGGCTACACCTACCCGCCGGACGGCCTGTACGCGGCGTACCAGGAGGTGCTCGCCGAGCGCGGCGTCCTGTTCATCGCCGACGAGGTGCAGAGCGGCTGGGGACGCACCGGGCAGAACTTCTGGGGCTACCAGAACCACGGCGTCAAGCCCGACATGGTCACCTTCGCCAAGGGCCTCGGCAACGGCTTCGCCATCGGCGGCGTCGTCGCGCGCGGCGAACTGCTGGACGCCCCGACCGCCATCGGCCTGTCGACGTTCGGGGGCAACCCGATCTCCACGGCGGCGGCCAACGCGACGCTCGACTACATCCTCGACCACGACCTGCAGGCCAACGCCGCCAAGCTCGGCGGCCGGATCATCGAAGGCCTGCGGGTCGCCGCCGAGCGGCTGCCGGCGGTCACCGAGATTCGCGGCAAGGGCCTGATGTTCGCGATCGAGCTCCAGACGGCCGAGCAGGCCGGACGCCTGCTGGAGGAGTGCCGGTCGCGGGGTCTGCTCGTCGGCAAGGGCGGCCTGTACGGCAACACCGTGCGCATGGCGCCGCCGCTCAACCTGTCCGAGGAGGAGGCCGAGGAAGGCCTCGCCATCCTGATCGACGCGATGGAAACGCTCTCATGAGGCAGATCACGCACTGGATCGGCGGCAAGCCCTGGACCGGGGGAGCCGAGCGCCAGGGTGACGTGTACGACCCGGCCACCGGCGAGGTCGGCGGGAAGGTCGACTTCGCGTCCGCCGGCGACGTGGACGCCGCCGTCGCCGCTGCGAAGGAGGCGTTCCCGGGGTGGCGCGACGCGTCGCTGTCCAAGCGCGCGACGGTCATGTTCGCCTTCCGCGAGCTGGTCAACCGCCACCGCGACGAGCTCGCGGAGCTGATCAGCTCCGAGCACGGGAAGGTGCGCTCGGACGCCGCCGGCGAGGTTGCGCGAGGCCTGGAGGTCGTGGAGTTCGCCTGCGGCATCCCGCACCTGCTCAAGGGCGGTTACTCCGAGAACGTCTCGACGCGGGTGGACTCCTACTCCATCCGGCAGCCGCTGGGCGTCGTCGCGGGCATCACGCCGTTCAACTTCCCGGCCATGGTGCCGATGTGGATGTTCCCGATGGCGATCGCGTGCGGCAACACCTTCGTGCTCAAGCCCTCGGAGAAGGACCCCTCGACCTCGCTGCGGCTCGCCGAGCTGTGGCAGGAGGCCGGGCTGCCCGACGGCGTGTTCAACGTCGTGCACGGCGACAAGGTGAGCGTCGACGCGCTGCTCGGCCACCCGGACGTCCGCGCGGTGAGCTTCGTCGGCTCGACGCCGATCGCGCGCTACGTGTACGAGACGGGCACCGCGCACGGCAAGCGCGTGCAGGCCCTCGGCGGCGCCAAGAACCACATGCTGGTGCTGCCGGACGCCGACCTGGACTCCGCCGCGGACGCGGCCGTCTCGGCCGGCTTCGGCTCGGCGGGGGAGCGCTGCATGGCGATCTCCGTCGTCGTGGCCGTCGACCCGGTCGGCGACGAACTGGTCGCCAAGATCAAGGAGCGCGTCGCGGACCTCACGGTCGGCCCGGGGAGCGAGAGCGACTCGGAGATGGGCCCGCTCGTCACCCGGCAGCACCGCGACAAGGTCGCTTCCTTCCTCGACGGCGGTGTCGCCCAGGGGGCCACGCTGGCCGTCGACGGGCGCGAGCACGCGCTGCCCGGCGGCGAGGGCTTCTGGCTCGGGCCCACGGTCCTCGACCACGTCGCGCCGGACATGGACTGCTACCGCGAGGAGATCTTCGGGCCGGTCCTGTCGGTCGTCCGCGCGCCGTCGTACGACGCCGGCATGGAGCTGATCGCGGCGAACCCGTACGGGAACGGCACCGCCATCTTCACCAACGACGGGGGTACGGCCCGGCGGTTCCAGAACGAGGTCGAGGTCGGAATGATCGGGGTCAACGTCCCGATCCCGGTGCCGATGGCCTACTACTCCTTCGGCGGCTGGAAGGCGTCACTGTTCGGTGACACTCACGTGCACGGCACTGAGGGAGTTCACTTCTACACGCGGGGAAAGGTCGTGACGTCTCGCTGGCTCACGACCTCTCCGCCCAGCGGAAACGTCGCACCGGCCGGCGGAGTCCGTGACGGTGTCAACCTGGGCTTCCCCACCAACGGCTGACCGTTTTCGCCGTGATCGCACCCTGCCGGTTCGCGGGTGCGATCACGGCGGGCGCAAGAATGGCGAAGAAGCCTCGCCATTCGGTGTACGGCGTCTTTCCAGTGCTTTTCCGCTGAACCAATATTGACCAATCCCCATTTCGCTTCGTACTGAGCGGTACTTCCGGTCGGGGCGAAATCGCCCGCCCCGTGCACGGTCCGAGAACCCAGGGTGGCGCAGGGTGGCCTCCGGAGTCGGCCTGGGCCACCATGGACCCCGGGGGGCCGGTGGGGAGTTCCGGGAGATCAGCGCGTACGGACGGCCGCGAGGCGGCGTACCGGCGCAAACGCGGAGCACCGCCACAGAAGATCCTTTTCGTCCCGTCCTAGCGGCTCATTGGGCGATCAGGGACTTTGCCGCTAAAGGCCGTTGAGCGGGCAAACTACAGATAATAGCGACGGGTCTTGACCTGCTCTGTGTCATACGACACACTGCGTTTGTCGATATTAGTTGGCGAAAAACACAATAGAAGTTCCCCGTGTCAGGGAGCCCCCCATGTCTGCCGACGACTCGCTCGACCAGCCATCGTCCTCGCTGCCGATCATTTTGGCGGCGCGCTACCCCCAGTGGACGATCTGGTACGGGCAGGCCACGAAGCGATGGTGGGCCCTTCCCCCGGCCGGCCGGGATTCCGGTGCCTTCGTCGAGGCCAAGAGTGTGAAGGAGCTTGTCGAGTCGATCGAGGCCCTGCAAGTACGCCGGCGCACCCCACCGGCCTCACCGAACGCCATCCTGTTCGGCGAGGCCGAGACCTCACGAGCCGGCCGCGTCCCCGCGGCCGTACGGCCGTTACGAGGTCGCCGATGAACCCGGCCCAGAGCCGCGGTCTCGGGCGAACGTTTCCAGCCACGCCGCCTCCCCTCCAACACCTCCGTGACAGGCGAGGCTGGAGAGGGGCGTTCGCCCGGGACCGCGTCGGCGTCCGGACAACCGCGTAGCCCCCGGCGCGGTTGTCCGGACCCTTCTCTTTTCCTCGTTCCCTTCAGTGATCTCTGCGCGGTTTGCCGTGCAAACCTGTTGGCAATGCCCTCTTGGGCGGCTATGGTTTGCCGTACAGACCAGTTTGAGGGAGTGGAGCATGAGGCGTGATGAGCTCGAGTCGGCGGCGACGAACTACTTCTACCTGCGGGGCCTCTTCTCGGTTCCGGCGGGGATTCTGATGATCTCGGCGGGGCTGGGCAACCTGGGGTGGGGGCCGTTCGCTCACATCTGGATCTTCCCGGGGGCGGTGCTCGTCGCGGCGGTGGCGTACCTGCTCATCGCCCGTCACTACGCCGCGCGGTACGGCCGGGTCACGCTGGGGAAGACGGCGAGGGTGAAGGCCGGGATCGCCGCCGTCGTCAGCGCGGCCGTGGTGGCGGGTGGAGTACAGGCCGACTGGTCCGCCGGTCTGCCGATCAGCGCCACCACCTGCGCGTTCGCCCTTGTGATGGTGGCCACCTGTGCCGTCACGGTCGGCGTGAGAGTCCACCACGCGATCATCTGGGGCGGGTTGGTGGTGGTCGGTCTCCTGCCCGGCTGGGAAGCCGCGCGGCCGGACATTAAGATCAACGTCGGCCTCCTTCTCGTGGGGGCGGCGACCATCGTCGCGGGGATCTTCGATCACGGAGCTCTCAAGCGAGGTTTCGGGCGCGTCGATGTGCGGATGGGGAACGGCGATGCCGGAGCCTGAGGCGGAGTTCACGCTCGACCGCCTGATCCACGAGCCGGGGCGGCTGGCGATCCTCACGATGCTGTCGGCGGTTCAGAACGCCGACTTCCTCTTCCTGCAGCGTGCGACGAACCTCACCAAGGGAAACCTCTCCAGCCATCTGACGAGGCTGGAGGAAGCGGGGCTCGTGGCGATCGAGAAGAGATTCGTGCACCGCAAGCCGAACACCAGCGTCGAGCTGACGGCCCTCGGCCGAGAACGCATCGCCCACCACTGGGACCAGCTGGAACGTCTGCGGAACTTCGCCGGCGAAGTGGTGCCCGAATAGGGTGCCGGTGCGCGGGCTCCTGGGCCCCGTCCTGGGTCCCCGTGCCCCACCTGCCCGCTCACGTCGTTACGCTCGCCGCAGAGGTTTTCACGACGGAACGGGAGCGGCATGAGGCGTACGCGGATGTTCGCGGCAGCCGTGATGGCCGCGGCACTCGGTGTCGCCGGCTGTAGCGGTGGTGGCGGTGGCGGCACGGCGGCCCCCGTCAGGGAGGTCCACGCGGCCCAGACGATCGGTCAGGGGGAGGGCGCCCTCTCGCTGGTGGCCTGGAACGGCTACGCGGAGGCGGGCGGCAGCGATCCGCGGGTCGACTGGATCACGCCGTTCGAGAAGAAGACCAAGTGCCGGGTCAACATGAAGTACGCGGCGAACCCGCAGGAGATGCTCGAGCTGATGTCCAAGCCGAACCTCCACTACGACGGGGTCGCGGCCACACCGGAGATCGCCGGGAAGCTCGCCGCCGACAAGCAGGTCGTGCCGATCAACACCGACCTGGTCGAGAACTACAAGGACCTCGAACCTGCCCTCCGTTCCCAGTTGACCAAGGGCGGCCAGCACTACGGCATGCCCTTCACCTGGGGTTCCAACCTGCTGATGTACGACCAGCGGACCGTCCGCCCGCAGCCCGACAGCTGGGGAGCGATCTTCGACCCGGCCCAGGCGAAGAAGTACGCCGGGCACATCGTCGTACGCGACAGCGCGCTCACGCTCGGGGACGCCGCGCTCTACCTGCGCGCGCACAACCGGAAGCTGCACATCAAGGACCCGTTCGCGCTGACGTCCAAGCAGCTCGACGCCGCCGCCGCCGTGGTCGCCAAGCTGCACCCGATGGTGAAGGACTACTGGCTCAACCCGTCCGACGCCATCGCGGCGTTCGCCACGGGTGAGGCCTCGCTCGGGCAGGTCTGGCCGTACCAGGTCGACGTCCTCAGCCGCAGCGGCCGTCCGGTCGCGGGCGTGACGCCGCGCGAGGGCGTCACCGGCTGGATGGACGCCTGGATGATCGGCGCGCGCGCCGACCACCCCAACTGCATGTACCAGTGGCTCGACTGGACCAGCTCGCCCGAGGTGCAGGAGCAGGTCGCGCAGTGGGACGGCGTCGCGCCGGCGAACCCGCAGGCGTGCGGCCACGACCGGCTCGGCCCGCAGTTCTGCACCGCCTACCACGTGGCGGACCGCGCCTACCTGAGCCGGATCGTCTTCGCGCGTTCCCCTTCGGAGACCTGCGCGGCCGCCAAGTCGTGCGCCGGCTACGCGGACTGGAACCGCGCGTGGCGTGTGGCGAGGGGCGAGCTCGTCCCGGCGAAGAAGGCCAAGAAGACCAGCAAGCCGTAGGGAGTTAGTGAGACGCGCGCCCGGCCGCCCCCGCCGGGCGCGCGTCTCGTGCGGGCGTCCTGGGCTCCCCCCGGACCCAGGCCGCGCCTTCCAATTAAGTCTGTGTCTCGACTTCGACCGGTCAGGCCCTGACGCGCGCCGCGCGCCTGCGCACCGGCTGCGGGATGATCCGCAGCGCCGGGACGCAGTCGTCGCAGGCGAACACCCGCGAGTCGTCCGGCAGGCGTCCGACGTGCGCTCTCGGCCGTGGCCACTTCTTGTGGCATACGACGCAGGCTTCTCCATCGCGCTGCGCACTGGTCAGACCGTCCGGGTCGAATGTCGGTCCGGAACGGGCCATGAAGTTCCCCCTGACTCCTCGGCTCCGCTTCGGCCTCCATTTGTACCGGCGGCCGGGTGTGGCCTCAGTAGGCGGCATCACAAGATCGCGTAAAGACACGGCTCTCTGGGGGGATCATGCGGTTTCGCGAGGTGAGAGGCCTTGTCAGGGGCTTTCGAGGGTCACTCCGAGGGTCTTGGCGAGGTCGGCCAGCTCGGCCTCGAAGAGCGCCTCGGCGTCGTCGAGGAGGAACTTCACGTGGCCGAAGACCTCCATGGTGACGAGGCCGTACAGCCGGACCCAGGCGGCCGCGTACAGCCGGATCACGCCCAGGGGCAGGCCGGTGTCGTCCAGGCCGCACAGCGACCCGAACGCCCGTAGCTGGGTACGCAGTGCCTTCGGGATCTCCTCGTCGGCCGGCACCGGGAAGGGGCGGCGGTGCCACAGCTCGATGAAGAGCGCGAAGAAGATCCCGCCGAACCGCGCCCCGGCCGCCTCGGCGTCTCCCATGGCCGGCGGGGCGTAGCCGGGGGCCGGCTCGCCGAAGACCATGCCGAACTCGGGCCGGTTGTCGAGCGCCCAGCGCCGGAAGACGCGCGTCACCGCGACGAGGCGCCCGGCGACGTCGTCCTCGGGCAGCGCGTCGCGCGCCGCCTCCATCGCGTCGCTGACCTCGTTCGTGTACGCCTCGATCATCGCGGCGTGCAGGTCGCCGAGGCCCTCGTAGTAGCGGTAGAGCGCCGGAGCCGTCATGCCGATGGCGCGGGCGATCCCTCTCAGTGAGATGCCGGCGGGGCCTTCGGTCCGCAGGTGCTGGCGGGCGGCCTCCTTGATCTCGATGAGCGTGGCGTCGCGAAGGCGTTCCCGGCGGTTGGGCGGCACGATTCTCCTTGACGTGAATGAACAGTGTGTGCTCTAGTGAACGACGTTAACAGTTAACGCCGTTCACTATAGTGACTCCCGATAACAGGTTACCCGGAGCGAGCACATGTTCGAATCCCTCGGCTTCTTCGTCCATCGGCGGCGCAGGTGGGTCATCGCCGGTGCCCTCATCTTCATCGCCATCGCCTCCGTGTGGGGCACCCAGGTGTTCGGCGCGCTCAAGGGCGGCGGCTTCGACGACCCCAAGTCGGACTCCGCACGTGCCGTCAAGATCATCAATGATCGGATCGGGCCCGCCGACGGCGAACTGGTCGTGCTCTACGAGAGCCGGTCGACGACCGTCGACGACCCCGCCTTCCAAGCCTCCGTCACCGGAACGCTGGCGAAGCTTCCCAGGAGCCAGGTGCTCGGCGCCACCACCTACTGGAACACGCGTTCGGCCGGTCTCGTCTCCAAGGACCGCCACGCGACGTACGCCTCCATCAAGCTCGCCGGCGCCGACCTGGAGGCGCGGCAGGCGACGTACGACAAGGTCAGCGACCGCTTCGCCGCACCCGGGCTGACGACGCTGCGCGGCGGCCCGATCGCCGTCACGAGCCAGTTGAACCAGCAGACCGCCAAGGGGCTGGCCCGCGCGGAGATGATCTCCACGCCGGTCCTGCTCGTGCTGCTCGTCATCATCTTCGGCAGCCTCGTCTCGGCGTTGCTGCCGCTCACCATCGGCGGCGTGGCGATCCTCGGCGCGTTCACCGCGCTGCGCGTGCTGACGTCGTTCACCGACGTGTCGACCTTCGCGATCAACATCGTGACCATGCTCGGGCTGGGCCTGGCCATCGACTACGCCCTGTTCATCGTCACGCGGTACCGCGAGGAGCTGGGCCGGGCCGAGTCCGAGCGCGCCGCCCTCGCGCGGACCATGGCCACCGCGGGCCGTACGGTCGCCTTCTCCGGCATCACGGTCGCCATCGCGCTGGGCGGGCTGCTGTTCTTCCCGCAGATGTTCCTGCGGTCGATGGGCCTCGGCGCGATGGCCGTCGTCCTCGTCGACATGCTGGCCGCGCTCACGATCCTGCCCGCGCTGCTCGCCCTGCTCGGGCGGCGCGTCGACTCGCTCCGGCTCGTACGGCGGCGTCCCCCGGCGCCGGACCGCGGCGCGTGGTTCCGCCTCGCGCACAGCGTCATGCGCCGCCCGGTCCTGTACGCCGTCGGCTCGGCCGTGGTGCTGCTCGCCCTCGGCGCGCCGTTCCTCGGCATCAAGTTCGGCAGCGTCGACGTGCGGTCCCTCCCGCCGGGCGCCGAGGGGCGTACGGTCACGGCCACCCTCGACCGCGACTTCGCCCACGGCTCCCTGTCGCCCATCGACGTCGTCGTCGCCGGGAACGTCTCACGCCCCGACCTGGACTCCTACCTCGGCAGGCTGCGCACCACGCGGGGCGTGGCGTCCGCGGACGTCGTCGGCACCGGCCGCGACGCCGTGCACGTCGCGGTGCGCACCCCGACGACCCGCAGTCCGGCGAGGCACGTGACCTGGTCGCGCGGATACGGTCGCTGCCGGCACCCGCGCGGTCGTACGTCGGCGGTGAGACGGCGCAGCTGTCGGACCTGCTGAGCGGCCTCGGGCGCGTCCTGCCCTGGACCGCGCTGTTCGTCGGGGTGGTGACCTTCGCCCTGCTGTTCGCGGCGCTCGGCTCGATCCTGCTGCCGCTCAAGGCGCTGGCGATGAACCTGCTGTCGCTCAGCGCGGCGTTCGGCGTGATGGTGTGGGGCTTCCAGGACGGCCACCTCGCCGGCGTGCTCGGCTTCACCTCCACCGGGACGGTGGAGGCGTCGCAACCGGTGCTGATCCTGGCGGTGGCGTTCGGCCTGTCGATGGACTACGAGCTGTTCCTGCTCAGCCGGATCCGCGAGGAGTGGGAGCGTACGGGCGACAACACCGTCGCGGTCGCCACCGGCCTCCAGCGCACCGGCGCGATCATCACCAACGCCGCCCTGCTGCTCGCCATCGTCATCGGCGCCTTCACGACGTCGGGGATCATGTTCATCAAGCTCATCGGCGTCGGCCTTCTCGCGGCCGTCGTGATGGACGCCACGCTCGTACGGGCGATGCTCGTACCGGCCACGATGCGCCTGCTCGGCCGGGCGAACTGGTGGCTGCCACGGCCACTGCGCCGCCTGCATGCCCGCATCGCCATCAACGAAGCGGGCTGAGGGGCGTCAGGGGGCCGGGCGGCCGGCCCCCTGACACAGCGACTTCTCGTACCAGGCACCGCGGAGCGCGTAACCGCCCGACAGGTACGGCTCGGCGTCAACGGGGGCGCCGAGCCGCAGGACGGACAGCCCGCGGCGCCGGGCGAGCTCCTCCACCTGGCCCAGCAGGAGCCGCGAGATCTCCGGCTCGCGGTATTCGGGCCGGACGTAGACCCGCATGACCTCGGCGGAGTCGTCACCGGTACGCCGCAGACCGGCGCAGCCGACCAGGACGTACGCGTGGCGGGCGACGACGAAGACGGCCCCGGTGTCGGAGACCGGGGGACCGGTGGTGCCGGTCGCGGCGGCACGCTCGGCTTCCTGCTCGACACGGAGCCCCGTCACGATGGGATCGTCGAACGACGCGACGACCATCTCGACGTACGGGCTGATCCTCATGGCGGAACATTAGGCATCGCGCGCCCCCCGCGCACGCGTTTCGGCCGGTCTAGGGCGCGTTCTAGGACCGCTGTGCCGTGTCGTACACGCGGCGGACCGCGGCGCCGAAGTACGGGCCGTACATCGTGGCCGGGTCGTCGGCGTACTTGAAGCTGCTGACGGACGTGACGACACCGGTGCCGGTGCCCGCGTCGAACCGGGTCAGCCACGGCCCTCCGCTGGAGCCCTCCGTCATGTCGCAGCGCAGCCCCTCGTCGTGGGTGATGCGGTGCGTGTCGGGGTAGGTGCGCCCGCTGCAGTAGGTGAGCCGCTCGCCGTCGTACCGGCCGCCGGAGGGGTAGCCGAAGCCGTACACGAGCGCGCCGCGCGGCTGGTCGAAGGCGATGCCCTGGGCGCCGACGACGTCGGTGACGTGGCGCCCGCCGCCCTCGGCGAGCGCGACCAGCGCGACGTCGTAGTTCTCGTCGCCGGTGCGTGACCACGTGTCGGGCACGAACACGTGGCGGGCGGTGAAGGTGCCGTACGGGCGGCTGCCCTGGTCGTAGCCGGGCACGTAGATCCAGTTGTGCGCCCAGGCGCCCGTGGCGTCCTGCGCGCAGTGGCCCGCGGTCACGACGAGGTCCTTGTTGACGCCCGTGACGGTGCCGGCGGAGCAGACGTAGTCACCGCCGTCGATGGTGAAGAACACCTTGCCGGTCGTGGCGCGCACCGCGCCGCGGAAGGTCCACGGCGCGCCGGGGCTCGCGGGACCCTCGCGCCGCGCCTGGGGAACCGGCCCGGTGCCCGGGATCGTGACCGGAGGCCCGCCCGCGGGGGCGGCGTCCTTCGGGCCGGGTCTGCGGTGCGCGGTCGGTATGAGCGCTCGCTGCATGCGCTCGGAGGTCCAGTATCTGAGGGTCGCCGAACGGGCGGACATGATCACGTGGTCGGTCACGCCCGTCACGCCGGGCGCGGGGTGGGACGTCGCCGGGCCGAGCATGCCGAGTACGGCACCGATGGCGGGCACGGCGAGAGCGATGGGGGCACTGTTGGACATGAGCCAAAAGTGTGCAGCACGCAGGGTGATCGTACGATCACTTCTGGTAAAACCGCGCTCGTGATCAGGTGATCTGTGCTTTGACGAGTCTCCTGGTCCGCGTTGCGGCGAGAATGGAAGCGTGACTCGTGACGAGAGCGCCTCTCCGGCGGCCCCCAAAGACGTGGTGATCCTCGGCTCGACCGGTTCGATCGGCACGCAGGCGATCGACGTGATCCGGCGCAACCCGGAGCGGTTCCGCGTGGCGGGGCTGGCGGCCGGTGGCGGCCGTGTCGACCTCCTGGCCGCGCAGGTCCTTGACCTGCGGCCGGACGTCGTCGCCGTCGCGAAGGGCTCGGTCGCCGAAGACCTCCAGCTCGCGCTCTACGCCGAGGCGCAGAAGCGCGGATACTCCTCCGGCGGCTACCGCCTGCCCAAGCTCCTCGCCGGGCCGTCCACGATCGCCGAGGTGGCGACGTGGCCCTGCGACATCGTGCTCAACGCCGTGGACGGCGCCGCCGGTCTGACCTCGACCCTCGCCGCCCTCGACGCCGGGCGCACGCTCGCGCTGGCCAACAAGGAATCCCTGATCATCGGTGGGCCGCTGGTCAAGCAGCGGGCAAAGCCGGGCCAGATCGTGCCGGTCGACTCCGAGCACTCCGCGCTGGCGCAGTGCCTGCGCGGCGGCACCCGCGGCGAGCTGCGCCGGATGATCGTGACGGCCAGCGGCGGGCCGTTCCGCGGCCGTACGCGCGCCGAGCTCGCGGACGTCACCCCGGAGCAGGCGCTCGCCCACCCGACCTGGACGATGGGCCCGCTCGTCACGATCAACTCCGCGACGCTCGTCAACAAGGGCCTCGAGGTGATCGAGGCGCACCTGCTGTACGACGTGCCGTTCGAGGACATCGAGGTGATGGTCCACCCGCAGTCGGCGATCCACTCGATGGTGGAGTTCACCGACGGGTCGACGCTCGCCCAGGTCAGCCCGCCCGACATGCGCCTGCCGATCGCGCTGGGCCTCGCGTGGCCGGACCGCGTGCCGGACGCCGCGCCCGGCGTCGACTGGACCCAGGCGCACACGTGGGAGTTCTTCCCCCTCGACGACGAGGTGTTCCCGGCCGTACGCCTCGCGCGCGAGGTCGGCTCGGCCGGCGGCACCGCGCCCGCCGTCTACAACGCCGCGAATGAGGAGTGCGTCGGGGCCTTCCTGTCCGGGCGCCTGGCGTTCACCGCGATTGTCGACACGGTCGCGCGGGTAGTTTCCGAGCACACGAACAGTTCCGGCGCCCTGACGTCAGCCGATGGCGGGCTCACCCTCGACGACGTGCTCTCGGCCGACGGATGGGCACGGACCCGGGCACGGGAGCTGACTGCCGGTTGACCTATCTCCTCGGTGTCGCGGCCTTCGTCGTCGCCCTCCTCGTCTCGGTGGTCCTGCACGAGGCCGGGCACTTCCTGACCGCCAAGCGGTTCGGGATGAAGGCGACCCAGTTCTTCGTGGGTTTCGGCTCCACACTGTGGTCGCGGCGCCGTGGAGAGACCGAGTACGGCGTGAAGGCGATCCCGCTCGGCGGCTTCGTGAAGATCGTCGGCTACACGCCGCTGGAGAAGGTCGACCCGGCCGACGAGCCGCGCGCGTTCTACCGGCAGGCCGCCGGCAAGCGCGCCGTGGTGATCGTCACCGGCGTGGTCGTGAACATCGTGCTGGCGTTCCTGCTGCTCGTGGTGCTCGCCATGGCGGTGGGCATCCCCGCCGACGGCGGCGCCACGACGGTCGTACGCCGGGTCGCGCCGTGCGTGGCGGTCACGACGGTGTGCACGTCCCGTGATCCGGAGTCGCCGTCGAAGAAGGCGGGGCTGCGCGCCGGCGACCGGATCGTGTCGTTCGGCGGCCGGCCCGTACGCGACTGGGACGCCCTGGCCAACGAGATCGGCCGGGCCCTGCCGGGCTCGACGGTCGACGTCGTCGTGTCGCGGCACGGCAGGACGCTGACGCTGCCCGCGACCATGGCGGACCTGCGGGGCCGCGGCTACTTCGGCGTGGAGCCGACGCCTCGCTCGCGTTCGCTGGGCCCCGTCGAGGCGAGCCGGTTCTCGGCGCGGTTCATGGGCCAGATGATCTCCTCGATCGGGTCGGTCGTCGTGGACATCCCGCACGCGATCCCGAAGCTGTTCTCCCCGGACCGCGCCAGTACGCCGGGCGGCCAGGCGGGCAGCGTCGTCGGCGGCGCGGAGGCGTCCGGCCAGGTGTTCTCCTCAAGTGACACGTGGCGCGACAAGATCGGGTCGTTCATCCTGCTCGTGGCGTCGCTCAACCTGTTCGTCGGCCTGCTGAACGTGCTGCCGCTGCTGCCGATGGACGGCGGCCACCTCGCGGTGCTCTGCTACGAGCGGATCAAGGCGGCCGTCTTCCGCGTGCGCGGCCGTCCGGACCCGGGTCCCGTCGACATGACGAAGCTGATGCCCGTGACGTACGTCGCGGTGATCCTTCTGGTCGGGTTGGGGATGCTATTGATCCTGGCAGACCTCATAAATCCGCTGAAAGTGCCGCAGTAGGCCCTTCGTGTGCGCAGTACCGCTTCGGTTGCCTAGGCTGGGGTTCGACCGTCTAGCCCAATATTGGAAGGAGGACGCGGCGCTTCCCCGGAGCCCAGGCTCCGCGCCGCGCGACCGATGAGCGTCGATCTCGGGATTCCGCAGGCCAAGCCCAGGCCGATCGCCCCGCGTCGTAGAACGCGGCAGATCATGGTGGGTTCCGTGCCGGTGGGCGGCGACGCTCCGGTATCGGTTCAGTCGATGACGACGACACTCACGTCGGACGTCAACGCCACGCTGCAGCAGATCGCGGAGCTCACCGCGTCCGGCTGCCAGATCGTGCGCGTTGCCGTGCCGTCACAGGACGACGCGGACGCCCTTCCGGCGATCGCCCGCAAGTCCCAGATCCCCGTCATCGCCGACATCCACTTCCAGCCCAAATACGTCTTCGCCGCCATCGACGCCGGGTGCGCGGCCGTCCGGGTCAACCCCGGCAACATCATGAAGTTCGACGACAAGGTCGGCGAGATCGCGCGGGCCGCCAAGGCCGCCGGCGTCCCGATCCGCATCGGCGTCAACGCCGGGTCCCTCGACAAGCGGCTGCTCCAGAAGTACGGCAAGGCGACGCCCGAGGCGCTCGTGGAGTCCGCGCTCTGGGAGTGCTCGCTGTTCGAGGAGCACGACTTCCGCGACATCAAGATCTCGGTCAAGCACAACGACCCGGTCGTGATGATCAACGCCTACCGGCAGCTCGCCGCCAAGTGCGACTACCCGCTGCACCTCGGCGTCACCGAGGCGGGCCCGGCGTTCCAGGGCACGATCAAGTCCTCGGTCGCCTTCGGCGCGCTGCTCGCCGAGGGCATCGGCGACACGATCCGCGTCTCGCTGTCCGCGCCTCCGGTCGAGGAGGTCAAGGTCGGCCTGCAGATCCTGGAGTCGCTCAACCTGCGCGAGCGCGGCCTGGAGATCGTCTCCTGCCCCTCCTGCGGCCGCGCCCAGGTCGACGTGTACTCCCTCGCCGACCAGGTGACCGCCGCGCTGCAGGACTTCCCGGTGCCGCTGCGCGTCGCCGTGATGGGCTGCGTCGTCAACGGCCCCGGCGAGGCCCGCGAGGCCGACCTCGGGGTCGCCTCCGGCAACGGCAAGGGCCAGATCTTCGTGAAGGGCGAGGTGATCAAGACGGTGCCGGAGTCCGCCATCGTGGAGACCCTCATCGAGGAGGCCGTCCGCATCGCGGAGGAGATGGGCATCGACGTCACGGGCGAGGGCCCGGGCGCCGACGTCAGCGTCTCCTGAACACCACCTGAGTAGAGTCTGCAGAGCCCCTGGCCAGCTGGCCAGGGGCTCTTTTCGGTTGTCCCCGACCTGGAGTTTGGCCACCACTGGCCGCGCCTCTCCCGGCGGCTTAGCAAACTCATCAGAATCGGGCGCTACCAGCATGAACCGGAGTTCATTGTCGAGCTCCGCGCGAAAGGGGTTACGTGAAAAAGCTTGCCATCACGGCGGCAGCGGCGGGGGCCGGTCTGCTCGGGCTGGCTCTCATGCCGGTCGCGGCGCAGGCGCGTCCCGCTCAGCCTCTCGCTCAGCCGTCCGCGAGCCTGAGCTGGTCGGCGTGCACCGACGAGGGCCTCGAAGGCCTCCAGTGCGCCAGCCTGCAGGTCCCGCTCGACCACAGTAAGCCGAACGGGCCGAAGATCACCCTTGCGCTTTCCAAGTTCCAGCACACCGGGACCTCGGGCTACCAGGGGTCCCTCCTGGTCAACCCCGGCGGCCCCGGCGGCACCGGGCGCGACTTCGCGTCCCGCGTCGCGGACGGCCTGACCGACAGCCTCAAGGCCACCTACGACGTCATCGGGTTCGACCCGCGCGGCGTCGGAGGCAGCACTCCGTCCCTGAGCTGCGACCCGAACTACTTCGCGCCCGTACGGCCCGACTACCTGCCGACGAGCCTCAAGCTCGAGACGACCTGGCGGAAGAAGGCGGCCGCCTACTCCAAGGCCTGCGGCACGAAGTACGGCTCGCTCCTGGACCACATGAAGACCACGGACGCCGTCCAGGACATGGACAGCATCCGCGCGGCTCTGGGGCAGCAGCAGATCAGCTACTACGGCGCCTCGTACGGCACGTACCTGGGCTCGGTCTACGCGACCATGTTCCCGTCGCACGTTCGGCGCATGGTGCTGGACAGCAACGTCAAGCCCAGCGACGTCTGGTACAACGCCAACCTCGAGCAGGACAAGGCGTTCGAGGGCAACATCAACGCCCTGTTCGCCTGGGCGGCCAAGTACGACTCGATCTACCACCTGGGCACCACCCAGAAGGCGGTCCGCGACGAGTACTTCGCCGCGCGTGCGGCGCTGGCCAAGTCCCCGGCCGGCGGCGTCCTCGGCGGCGACGAGCTCGACGACACCTACCTCGTGGCCGGGTACATCGACCTCGGGGCCTACTGGCCGTACCTCGTCAGCGCGCTGTCGAAGTACAAGGCCGGTGACTCGTCGGCGCTGGTCACCGCGTACAACACGCTCGGCGCGACGACGGACGACAACGGCTACGCCGTCTACAACGCGGTGCAGTGCAGCGACGTCCAGTGGCCGACCAACTGGAACAAGTGGCGCTTCGACAACTGGAAGCTCTACCTCCAGGGCGACAAGTTCGAGACCTGGGGCAACGCCTGGTACAACGCTCCGTGCGTCAACTGGCCCGCCAAGGCCGGCAAGCCGGTCGACGTGGGGAACGCCAAGGGCATCCCGCCGGTACTGCTGTTCCAGGCGACCAACGACGCCGCGACGCCGTTCCCCGGTGGCGTGGAGATGAACCAGCGGCTCAAGGGCTCGCGCCTGGTCATCGAGGACGGCGGCCGTACGCACGGCGTCGTCGAGCGCGGCAACGCGTGCATCGATGACAAGTTCGCCGCCTTCCTGACGGACGGCACCCTGCCGGCCGAGAACTCCCACTGCGCCCGGCTGCCCGAGCCCGTTCCGCCGGCGTCCGCCGGTGTGACGGCCAAGGTCGCTCCGCAGTTCCCGCCGGCCCTCACCAAGTAGCCGGTTCTTCGACGGTCCCCGGCGCCACGGTGCCGGGGACCGTTGCGGCTTGAGTTCCTGGCTGGTCATCACGATCAAGCAACAGTTGAACTCGCCCCTTTCCTCTCATTTGCCCCAAGCGCCACAATCTGCCCATTCGTATCTGCGTGGGCTCGTCGTTGAGTCATGCGCGCGAGGGGGTTTCGTGAAGAGGCTTAAACTGATCTCCGCTGTGGCCGGTGCCGGGGTCGTCGCCGCGACCGTCGCGGCCGTCAGCCTGCAGGGACAGCCCGCGTCGACCGCCGCCCAGGCGGCCGACGTGACGGTGACCGCGGGATCGATCGCGTGGGCCAAGTGTGACGACCCGTCCCTGGCCAAGTCGCAGTGCGCCCAGGTTCAGGTGCCGCTCGACTACCGCCACCCGAACGGCAAGAAGATCTCGGTGGCCGTGTCGCGGCTCAAGCACACCGACACCAAGCACTACAAGGGCGTACTGATCGCGAACCCCGGTGGTCCCGGTGGCAGCGGCCTCTACCTCTCCGAGGGCCTCGCCGGCTGGTTCGCCGGCGTCGACCACCCGGAGATCGCCGCCCAGTACGACATCATCGGCTTCGACCCGCGCGGCGTCGGCGCCAGCAAGCCCGCCGTGTCGTGCGACCCGCACTTCTCCGACCCGGTGCGCCCCGACTACGTCCCGCGCACCAAGGCCGCCGAGAAGGCCTGGAAGAAGAAGTCTCAGGCGTACGCCAAGGCCTGCGCGGCCAAGTTCGGCTGGCTGCTCCCGCACCTGAAGACCACCGACGCGGCACGCGACATCGACGCGATCCGCGCGGCGCTGGGCCAGAAGCAGATCAACTACTACGGCTTCTCGTACGGCACCTACCTCGGCGCCACGTACGGGACGCTGTTCCCCAAGCGCGTCCGCCGCATGATCCTCGACGGCAACGTCGACGAACGCGGCGTCTGGTACGACGCCAACCTCGAGCAGGACAAGGCGTTCGAGCGGAACATCAAGTTCTTCTTCGGCTGGATCGCCAAGTACGACTCGATCTACCACCTCGGCACGTCCGAGAAGGCGGTCGAGAAGGCGTACTACAAGATGCGCACCGCGGCCGGCAAGAGCCCCATCGGCGGCAAGGTCGGCCCGGACGAACTGGACGACACGTTCCTGAACGCCGGCTACAACACCGGCTGGTACGAGCCGATCGCCCAGATATTCTCCGGATTCGTGACGAAGGGCGACGCGGACTCCCTCGTCGGCTTCTACACGGACAACATCTTCACGCCGGACGACAACGGCTTCGCGATGTACAACGCCGTCCAGGCCGCCGACGCCCGCTGGCCGCACAACTGGACCAAGTGGCACCGTGACGCGGCGACGCTGTACAAGCAGGGCTACAAGTTCAACACGTGGGGCAACGTGTGGTTCAACGCCCCCGTCGCGTACTGGCCCTTCCAGGGCGGCCCGGCCCTCAGGCTGAACGGCCGGGGAATGGCCACCGCACTCCTCGTCCAGTCGACCCTGGACGCCGCGACGCCGTACCCGGGTGGCGAGGAGATGCACAAGCTCCTCCCGTCCCGCCTGGTCGCCGAGATCGGCGGCAAGACCCACGCCAACACCCTGAACGGCAACGCCTGCCTGGACGACAAGGTCGCCGCGTACTTGAACACCGGCGCCCTCCCGTCCAGCAAGCCCGGCACGGGCCCGGACGCCAAGTGCAAGGCCCTCCCGGACCCGGTCCCGTCCAGCGTCAGCGCCGCGACGGTAGCGAAGAAGCTCCCGACCCGCCCGCTGATCGGCCGCCCGTAGTTCCTCGGCCCTAACTGATCGTCAGAGATCCCCGGCGCTATCCGCGCCGGGGATCTCTGCCGTTCGGCGCCGGTACGTCCCCGGCGCTCGCCGTAGTGTGCGGCCGTTTCTGTGGCGGGGGGAGTGGGTGGCTTCTTTTCAGCGGCGGTATCGGCCGCACCTTCGGGACTCGCCGTCCGCGTGGGCATCTCCGCCGCGGAGCCCCGTCTGCCCTGCCCTCTGTTCAGCCTGAGGTCTTCACCACATGCCGGCGCCCGTCTGCCCTGACCTGCGTACAAGCCGAAGCCTCCACGACGCGAATGTGCTGGGCGTCCGTCCACCTGGCGGTTTTCGCGGCGGGGCGTACCCGAGAATTTCGCTGTTCCAGCGCGGTCTCCGTGGGCTGGGGCGCGGCCTGCCGCACCATCCCGCCGATCTCCGGCCGATCCTGCCGTACCCTTACAAGGTGAGCGGAGCGAACCAGGAGGCCGTGCCCACCGCTCGCGAGGCATCGATCAACCACCGCACGGTGAGGGCCGGCCGAGCGGGTGTGAATCAGGAGACACCGTGAGCCCGGTGCTACGGACCTCTCCGGTCCGGCTTCTCGACGACCGCCACCTCGACGAGGCGATCGCGATCCTCGACGCTGAGCCGGTGTCGAACGTCTTCGTCAGCTCGCGCGTGCACGTCGCCGGCCTGGACTCAGGCCGCCTGGGCGCCCAGATGTGGGGCTACCACCGTGGCGGGCAACTGACCTCGCTCTGCTACTCCGGCGCCAACCTCGTACCGGTCGCCGCCGACGCCGAGGCGTCACGCTACTTCGCCGACAAGGCACGCTCGCAGGGCCGCCGCTGCTCGTCGATCGTCGGCCCGGTCACCACCGTCACCCAGATGTGGAACTCCCTCCGCCCGTCCTGGGGCCGCCCCCGAGCCGTACGCGCCGCGCAGCCCGTGATGTCCACGACCTCCCAGCCGGCCATCACCCCTGACCCGGCCGTACGCCGCGTCACGATGAGGGAGTTCGACACCCTCTACCCGGCCTGCGTCGCGATGTTCACCGAAGAGGTCGGAGTGTCGCCCCAGGCCGGCGACGGGGGAGTCCTGTACCGCGCCCGAGTCGCCGAACTCATCCGCTCCGGCCGAGCCTTCGCCCGAATCGACAACGGCCGCGTAGTGTTCAAAGCCGAGATCGGCGCCGTCACCCCCCACGCCTGCCAGGTCCAGGGCGTCTGGGTCCACCCCGACCTCCGAGGCCGCCGCTACGCCGTCCACGGCATGGCCGCCGTCGTCAACGAGGCCCTGCGCTCCATCGCCCCCGCCGTCTCCCTGTACGTGAACGACTTCAACACCCCCGCCCGCGCCACTTACCGCCGCGTCGGCTTCCGAGACGTGAACACCTTCATGAGCGTGATGTTCTGAACGCGTAGCACGCACCGGACATGAACAACCGCTCCAAGCCAAGGACGGGCAGGCGACAGCTCCACTCGTGATCGTCGGATCGCTGGTCCGGCAGGTGCATACCGGGGCGGGACAGGCCCGCACGGGGTGATGGCCTGCATAGGGCGGGGTCAAAATGGCTGGCCCGCGCGGGTGGTGGGGGCGCGCAGGATGACATGGTCTGCGCGGGGCGTGGTCCGCACGGGGTTGCGGTCTGCGCGGGGTGCGGTTCACGGCGCGGTCCGCACGGGGTTGCGGTCCGCACGGGGTTGCGGTCCGCACGGGGCGCGGTCCGCACGGAGTGGTGGTCGGCACGGGATCGGGCAGATAAACGTGGGTGGTCCGCACCGGATGATGGGTGCGCGGGGTCGACTGGTCCACACGGGATGGCCACGTACCGAGCGTCAGCTGAACCTCCTCGCCAGCTTCAGCAGATCGGTCAGTAACTGCTCAGTCCGTAACCGTGGGCTGACCGCGTACCGCCGGATCGCGTTGATCTCCTCGGGGACGAGCTGCCACACGCCCCACTGGCCGGCGTTGAAGGCGTACTTGTTCTGGCCGTTCCACAGGACCCCGTACCGTAAAAACAAATTGTCCATCATGGGAGCGATTTGAGGCGCTCGATGGGCAATGGTGGCTAAATTCTGCTGCCCGGGAGTTTGCGCTAATACGACGACGTCCCGTAATTCAGGCGCGGTGGCGGCGAAGTCACGTATCGCCTGGCGTGCGGTGTGCTGCTCCGCCTCGGGGCGGTTCGGCCCGTCGTACAAGAAGAAGAGAAGGTCGAGCAGGTGTTCGTACACCGCCGCCCGAGGGACGATCCGCAGCTTCGGGGGCCGTGTGACCATGGTCTCGTCAAATTCGTATCGCGAATTCACCATACCCAGCAAACGCCCCCCACCCCCAAAACGTGACTCACCCCCACGGCACAAAAAACTCACCCCACCAATTAAAGAACCGCTTTACGGCGATTCGCCCGGAAAAGCGACCGCGCTAGGCTGATCATGGCGTGTACCCGGAAGGGAGAGCCCTGTGAAGATCGAGCTGTCGCGGGACGGTGACGTGGCCGAGGTCGCGGTCGGGGACGGGCAGCACGGGAACGCGCTGTCGCGTACCGACTGGCGTGAGCTGGAGCGGACCTTTCGTGAGCTGGCGCGGGACGACGGCCTGCGGGCGGTCATCGTTCGTGGTCAGGGTGGGGTGTTCAGCGCCGGGTCGGACATGCGCGAGTGGGTGCTGGCCGACATCACCGACGTCGCGGAGGATTTCGCGGCGATGGAGGCGGCGTTCACCGCGATCGAGGAGCTGCCGGTTCCCGTCGTCGCCCAGGTCGAGGGGGTGGCGGCCGGGGCGGGGTGTCAGCTCGCGCTCGCGTGTGATCTTCAGGTGCTCGCCGACGGTGCGCGGATCGGCATGCCGATCGCCCGGCTGGGCATCCTCGTCAGCCCCGCGTTCGCCGCCCGCCTGCACGTCCTCGCCGGCCCGGGTACGACCCGCGAACTCCTCTACACGGGCCGCCTCGTGCCCGCCGACGAGGCCGTACGCCTCGGCCTGGCCACCCGCTGCGTCCCCGAACCCGAACTCGCCACCGCCACCCGCCGCCTCGTCCTCAGCGTCACCCGCAACCCGGCGGCGTCCATCCGAGCCGCCAAACAGGCCGTAGACGCCGCCCTGGCCGCCCCGAGAGCCGCCGCGAAGGCCGGAGCCGGCGGCCCGCCCGTCGCGTACGAGGACTTCCAGAGGGGCATTTCGACCTTCCTCACCCGGGACATCTCGGGCGAAGAGGGCCGCTCGTAAGGCGGCCCCTGCGCTCGCATGGGTCGACCGGCGGTCGAGCGCGACGGGACCGTCGTAGATGAGGGCCGGTGCCGAGCCGGTCGCCAGGCCACCGGAGCAGAGCTAGTGCACCAGCGTCGTGAGGAGGCGGTTCAGGTCGGCTTCCGGGTCGGTGGTGAGGCCCGCGTGGACGGGGCCTGGTTGGATCACGGTGCTTCTCGGGGCTGTCAGCCAGCGGAAGCGTTTGCCCAGGGGTTCCTCGGCGGCCTGGCCTGCGGCGGGGCCGCCGCAGCAGCGGTTCTCCACCGCGGTCAACGCGGCGCGGAGGCCTGATACATCAAGGTCCGGGTCCAGTACGCGGAGGCGGTCGGCGTCCACGTGGACCCGGCAGCCCAGGAAGTCCGCCGCCTGGCAGTAGACGATCACGCCGACGTTCATGGACTCGCCGCGTTCGACGCGGGGGATCACGCGCAGGGCGGCGTACTCGAAGACGTTCATGGGTTCAGCCAGTGGGGGCGGGCCGAGGCGGACGGTTCCTGGCGGGGGACGGCCGGGGAGGCCGGGCCGATCTTCGGTAGCCAGGGGGCCGGGTCGGAGGCGCGGGCGCGTAGCTGCGCGACGTACGCCGCGGCGACGTCCGACGGCGCGTCGAACCCCGGCTCGTCCGTCATCCACTCTGGTGGGACGAGCGCCACGACCTCGCGTAGCAGCTCCTCCGTCACCTGGGGCGCCAGCGTACGGCCGGCGGTGGCCAGTGCCTCGTCGTCGATGAACGTCGCCAGCACGTGGTCGCCCGCGTCGTACGGCCGGCTGACCAGGTTGTCGGCTCTGGCCCAGGCGTGGTGGAAGTACAGGCTGGCTCCGTGGTCGATCAGCCAGACGTCGCCGTGCCACACGAGGAGGTTCGGGTTGCGCCAGCTTCGGTCGACGTTGCCGATCAGCGCGTCGAACCAGAGTGTGGCGGCGGCGAACGACGGGTCCGGGCTCCAGGCCAGCGGGTCGAAGCCGAGGGACCCGGGCAGGTAGTCGATGCCGAGGTTGAGCCCTGGGCTCGCCTTCAGCAGGTCCTGGACGTCCGGGTCGGGCTCGTGGCGTCCGATCACCGGGTCGATCGTGACCGTCACGATGTCGGGGACGCGCAGGCCGAGCCGCCGGGCGAGCTCGCCGGCGATGATCTCGGCGATGAGCGCCTTCCGCCCCTGCCCCGCGCCATGAAATTTCACGACATAGGTACCAAGGTCGTCGGCTTCGGCGATCGCGGGCAACGACCCGCCCTCACGCAGCGGTGTCACATAGCGCGTGGCGGTGACGTTCGGCAGCACGGGCTCACCGTATCGAGGGTGGCGGCATGCGAGCGACGGACACCCGCATGCCGGCCCCCGGTGAATCCGATCAACCGGCTCCGGACGTGCGGAGCCACTGAAGCCTAGGCACACCAGGTACCGATGCTCTGATGCATATGCCACATTGCGCCTGACCTCCAAGGTGGTTAAGGGTGTCCCGTACTCTCATCACCGGGGGACGACTAGGCACTCAACGGACACCGTGGTCCGCAAAGGGGCATAAATGGGCGACGTTCGCGACATCGAGGTTGTGGACCTGGATCTCGACGTGCTCGACGAGATCCAGCGGCGCGTGCTGTGGCTCGCCGTCCGCATCGTCGACGCGGCCAACCGGGAACGCGACACCGGAGACGGGGTGAAGGTCGGCGGCCACCAGGCGTCGAGCGCGTCCCTGGTCACCGCGATGACCGCGCTGTGGTTCCACTACCTGCGCGCCGAGGACCGCGTGAGCGTCAAACCGCACGCCTCGCCGGTCTTCCACGCCATCAAGTACCTCCTCGGCGACCTCGACCGCTCCTACCTCACGACCCTGCGCGCACGCGGCGGCCTCCAGTCCTACCCGAGCCGTACGAAGGACCCCGACGGCGTCGACTTCTCCACCGGCTCGGTCGGGCTGGGCGCCGCGGCGCCGCTGTTCGCCGCGGCCGTACGCAGGTACGTCGACGCGCACTGGCCCTCGGAGAACACCGAGGAGGCGCGGTTCATCGCGCTGCTCGGCGACGCCGAACTCGACGAGGGCAACGTCTGGGAGGCCATCGCCGACCCCGCCACGCAGGGCCTCGGCAACGTCATGTGGCTCGTCGACTTCAACCGGCAGTCGCTGGACCGGGTCGTACCGGGCACGCGGATCGCCCAGTGGCGCGGCCAGTTCGAGGCGGCCGGCTGGCACGTCGTGGAGGTCAAGTACGGCCGGCGGCTGCGCGAGGCGCCCGTCCCCGTACGCGGCTGGATCGACCTGATGTCGAACGAGCAGTACCAGGCGCTGTTCGGCCTCGACGGCCCGAAGCTGCGCGAGATGTTCCTCGACGGCGCGCCCCCCGAGGTGGCCGACGCGGTGGCCGGGCTGCCCGACGACGAGCTCGCCGAACTGGTCAAGGACCTCGGCGGCCACGACATCGTCGCGATGCTGGAGGCGTACGCGCAGTGCGACGCCGTCACCGACCGCCCCAGCGTCGTCTTCGCGTACACGGTCAAGGGCCACGGCCTGCCGATCGCCGGCAACCCGCGCAACCACTCGTCCCTCCTCAACGCCGACCAGATCGGCGCGCTGCGTGACTCGCTCGGCCTGACCGACGACTGGGCGCGGTTCGAGCCCGCGAGCCCCGAGGGCATCCTGTGCAACCGCCGCCGCGAGGACCTGCGCCGTACGCCGGCACGGAAGGCCCTCGGCGTCACGGTGCCGGCGTCCACCGGCGTACGCACGTCGCGGCCGGTGTCCACACAGGACGCCTTCGGCAAGATCCTCGTCGACCTGTCGCGCGACGAGAAGGTGGCGCCGTACCTGGTCACGACCGCACCCGACGTCGCGACCTCGACGAACCTGGCCGGCTTCATCAACCGTACGGGCGTGTTCACCCCCGCCGAGCAGCGCGCGTGGAGTCCCGACCCGCTGCTGAAGTGGACCGAGAGCCCCAAGGGCCAGCACATCGAACTCGGCATCTCCGAGATGAACCTGTTCCTGCTGCTCGGCCAGCTCGGGCTCGCCGGCGACCTGCACGGCCAGCCGCTGCTGCCGGTCGGCACCGTGTACGACCCGTTCGTCTGCCGGGGCCTCGACGCGTTCATCTACGGCGTCTACTCGGGCGCGCGCTTCGTCGTCGCCGGCACCCCGTCGGGCATCACCCTCGCCCCGGAGGGCGGCGCACACCAGTCGACGATCACCGCCTCGATCGGCCTGGAACTCCCGAACGTCACGTACGTGGAACCCGCGTACGCCACGGCACTCGACTGGCTGCTCTGCGACGCCATCGGCCGCATGGCCGCCGGCCCCGCGGAGACGACCACCGCTGTGCCGGCGGAGGACGGCGCGTACTACTTCCGCCTGACGACTCGCCCGGTAGACCAGAAGCCGTTCGAGGAGGCTCGCGCGCGGCTGGGCGACGCGGTGCTGCGCCGCCAGGTCCTGGCAGGGGCATATCTGCTGCACGAGTCCGAAGTGGAAGGCCCGCCCGTGTACCTGGCCGCGACCGGCGCGGTCATGCCGGAGACCCTGGCCGCCTCCCGCGAACTGGAGGAGGAAGGCGTCGCCGCCCACGTAGTGGACGTGACCTCGCCGGACCGCCTTTACTCGGCGTGGCAGCGCACGTTGCGCCAGGGCGTACGCACGGCGACCACCCCGTCGGAAGCCGGAGTCCTGCGAGCCGCCTTCTCGAACGGCCGGCGCACCCCGATCGTGACCGTCCAGGACGCCGCGTCCCACGCGATGGCGTGGCTGGGATCGGCCTTGGGCGTCCCGTGCGTACCGCTGGGCGTCGACGAGTTCGGCCAGTCCGGCTCCATCCCGGAACTGTACGAACTCCACGATCTGCTCCCCGGCTCCATCGTCAACGCCGCCTTGGCGGCTTTGTCTCTCTGAGGTGGGCGCTGCCGTCGAGAGCGGTGCGTGGTTCGTTCGGTCGTGGGGTCTGTGGTGCGGGACGAGGACGGTGGACGGTCCGTCCCGTCCCGCAGGCAGGGCGCCCGGCTAAACGATTACTCCGCTGAGGTGTCCGTGCTCTGGCGCGGGTGGTCGGGGCCGTTCACGGAGGCACGGCGGAAGAGCCCTCGGCTTTCCGGAGGTCCTGGGCCGGGCTGGCAAATGCCTCGCGGGCGGCACGCCGAGCGCGAGATGGGTATCTCGCTTGGCCCGCCCTCGCGGCTCGCGGTACGGCACGCCACACGCCGAAGGCCGCATGCCGTACGCGGCACACGGCATGCCGAATGCCGCACACGCACGCCGGCACCGTGTGCACGCCAGGAGGTCGCACACTGACAGGCGCACGCCGCGGACGCACGCTTGCCGCATGCCCGCACGGAGCGGCGGGATGGACGCGAAGCGCGTCTTCGGTGGCCGTTCTGGAGGCGGTGCGGACGGGGTGCCCGTGCCTCATCGAAACCTCGCTCGACCGCCGCGGGAGAAGTCCTGCGAACGCGGGTCGGCGTCGGCCGAACGATGGATTGTCCCAGGTCGTCCCAACTTTTTTGGGTGACGTCGCTCTTTATCCCGTCAAGCAACTCGTTGTACCCTGAGTGACGGAACTTGTACGGTCCGCGATCGGTTCGCGTCTAACAGGGGGTGGCGCAGCTCACGCTTCGCGCTGCCCGGCATCCCCCTCACCCCTCAGGCCCGCTCGCCCTGTCACTTTCCCCGTACGGAGTGGAGACACTTCTTCATGTCGACGACCGCATCGGTCCCCGGCGGCGCGGATTCCCGTCGTTGGGTCGCCCTGCTGTTCATCGCACTCGCCCAGTTGATGGTCGTGCTCGACGCGACCGTCGTGAACATCGCTCTTCCGTCCGCGCAGCGGGCTTTGCACATCTCTGATGGTGACCGCCAATGGGTGATCACCGCGTACACGCTCGCCTTCGGTGGTCTTCTCCTGTTCGGTGGGCGGATCGGCGACCTTGTCGGGCGTAAGCGCACGTTTCTCATCGGCCTGGTCGGGTTCGCCGGGGCCTCCGCGCTCGGCGGCGCTTCGTACAACGAGGGCATGTTGCTCGGCGCGCGGGCTCTGCAGGGGGTGTTCGGGGCGTTGCTGGCGCCGTCGGCGCTCTCGCTGCTCGCGGTGACGTTCACCGCGCCGAAGGAGCGTGCGAAGGCGTTCGGCATCTATGGCGCGATCGCCGGGGGAGGGGCCGCGATCGGGCTCATCCTCGGTGGCGTCCTCACCGAATATCTCAACTGGCGGTGGGCGCTGTACGTGAACGTGCCCATCGCCGTCCTCGGCTTCCTCGGCGGGTCCGTGTTCATCACGGCGCACACCCTGCCGCGTACGCGGTCGCGGCTCGACGTTCCCGGTGCGCTGCTGGTGACGGCCGGGCTGATCTCGCTCGTGTACGGGTTCACGCGCGCCGAGTCACGTGGCTGGAGCGAGCATGGCGTGGTCGGGTTGTTCGCGGCGGCGTTCGTGCTGCTCGTGGCCTTTGTCGTGGTGGAGAGTCTGACGAAGGCGCCGTTGCTGCCGCTGCGCGTCGTCCTCGACCGCAACCGCGGTGGCGCGTACCTCTCGGTCGGCCTGTCGGTGATCGGGATGTTCGGGCTGTTCCTCTTCCTGACGTACTACCTGCAGACCGTCAAGCGGTACTCCCCGGTCGAGAGCGGCCTGGCGTTCCTGCCGATGACCGCAGGCATGATCACGGGTTCGACGCAGATCTCCGCGCGCCTGATGAACCACGTGTCACCGCGCCTGCTCATGGTGCCGGGGCTGCTCGTCGGCGCGTCCGGCATCGTGCTGCTCACGCGGCTTCAGGTCGACAGCTCGTACGCGGGGCTGGTACTGCCCGCGCAGATCCTGCTCGGCCTCGGCCTGGGTACGGCGATGATGCCCGCGATGAACCTCGCCACGATCGGTGTCGACCCGCGTGACGCGGGCGTCGCGTCGGCGATGGTCAACACCTCACAGCAGATCGGCGGGTCGATCGGCACCGCGCTGCTGAACACCATCGCCGCCACGGCCACGACGTCGTACCTCGCGGGCCGCGCGCCGACGCCGGAGCTCGCCGCGGCCGGGCTGGTGCACGGCTTCACCGTCGCGCTCTGGTGGGGCGTCGGCGTACTCCTGCTGGCCGCGTTCCTCGTCACCGTCCTCATCAACAAGAAGGGCGAGTCGAGGCGTCGTCCGCTGGTCACGCCGGTGGTCGCGGAGCCCGCCGCGGCCGTCGTCCCGATGCCGCGCGAACTGGTGACGGTCGGCGCCGTCACCGAACCGCAGCCGGTCGTCGACCGTGAGCTGGCGTACGCTCCGGTCGCCTCCTCCGGGGGCGGTGTCGGCGACGGGTTCGGCATCCGGATCGGCGGCCACGTACGCGGCGCCGACGGCGGCAACGTCATCGACGCCGCGCTCACCCTGATCGACCTCGGCGGACACCAGATCGACCGGGCCTCCACCCGCCCCGACGGCTCGTACACGCTGGCCGTCCCAGGCTCCGGCTCGTACATGCTGATCGCGGCGGCCGACGGCCACCAGCCGCACGCCGCGACGGTCGTCGTCGGCGGCGAGCCGCTGCTGTTCGACGTGACGTTGTCCGACACCTCAGGCCTCGCGGGGCTGGTCCGCGCGGCCGCGACCGGGGCGCCGATCGGGGGCGCCATGGTCGTCGTGACCGACATACGCGGCGAGGTCGTCGCCTCCACCGAGACGGGCGAGGAGGGCGGTTTCACCTGCGACGACCTGCTGGCCGGGATGTTCGTCGTCGCGGTCAGCGCGCGCGGCCACCGGCCGCACGCCCAGCCCGTACAGGTCTCCGGCCAGGCCGTCACCCGCTGTGAGGTGGAGCTGCGGGCCGGCGTCCACGTACGCGGCCGGATCCGCGCGGGCGCCGGTAACCGGCCGCTCGCCGACGCCCGCGTCACCCTCGTCGACGCCGCCGGGAACATCGTCGCCACCGCCATGACCGGCCCCGACGGCGACTACGCCTTCGAGGACCTCAACCCCGGCCCGTACACGGTCATCGCCAGCGGCTACCCGCCGGTCGCCACCGCGCTGACGGTCGGCGTCACCGGTGAGGAGACCTTCGGCATCACGCTCGGGTACCCGGACGAGGCCACAGGAGAGTGAGAATGGATCTTCGTTTGCGGGCACGCACCGAGGACGGCTGGGCCCTCCCGCACGCCGTTCTCACGGTCGCCGACATGACGGGCCGCCAGGTCTCCCGCGCCGAGGCGGACGTCGACGGCGAGCTGCGCTCCGGGCCGCTGCCCGCGGGCCGCTACACGGCGATCGTCACCGCGATCGGCTACTCCCCGTCGGCGTCCGCCGCACGGCTCGGCACGGCCGGCCCGGCCGAACTGGGCACGGTGACGCTGTCGCGCCAGGGCGGCGACGGCCTGCCCCCACCAGGCCCATGGACCATCGACCCGGTGCATTCGGGCATCCGCGTGACCATCCGCCACCTGGGCCTGTCCAGCGTCCACGGCCGCTTCGGAGACTTCGGCGGCCGCGTCGACATCGCCGGCCACGTCGAACACTCCACCGTGCACGCCGAGATCAAAGCCGCCACGGTCGACACGGGCAACACGACCCGCGACGACCACCTGCGCAGCGAGGACTTCCTGGAGGTCGAGCGCTACCCGCTCATCGTCTACCAGGGCACAGGCATCGTGCCCCTGGGCGGCGACCACTGGACCGTACGCGGAGCACTGACCCTGAAGGACGTCTGCCGCCCCGTCGACCTGGCCCTGAGCTACCTTGGCACCGGCCCGGACCCATGGGGCGGTACGCGGGCGGCCTTCCGCGCGACGACCGAACTGAGACGCGAGGACTTCGCCATGGCCTACAACCAGACCCTCCCGGCAGGCCTGGCCGCCCTGGGCACGACACTGCGGGTAGAACTGGACATCCAGGCCGTACGCGGCGACCGCCTCCCGGAGTCGTGACCGGGGGAGTGGTTCGGCGGGCGCTGGACGATCAGTCGGCGGCGCTCGCGGGCCGCGCGTTGAGAGAGCTGGTCGCGACGGTTCGCCCTGACCGACGTGGGTCGCAGAGGTGCCGGCCGACTCCACCGACACGCGTACTCGCCGCCTCGCGGCGGCGAGCCGCGAGGCCCCACCCGGTGGAGAGCGCGAAGCCCCACCCGGCGGCGAGGTCGGCACCCTCCACCAGCCGGCGGGCCCGGGCACGCGCCGCCTCAACCCGCTGCCCCACCGGCCATCGCTCGGCACGGAGGTACGGTCCCGGCCACCTGCGGAAACGCGGCTGGGGCGTTGGCAGAGGAGCGCGCCGGCGGCCCGAACGCACCGGACGCGCCACGACAGCATCCCGCTGAGCCGTTCGCCCTGGCCTCCGTTCTTGGGAGGCCGAGCGAACGGCGCGGGGTGGTGGTCGTTGCTACGGCGCGGGCGCGCGTGTCCGTTCAGGCCGTGCGGGGTGGGGTGAAGGACGGGCCGGTGTTGTCCGAGTGGTCGGTGCGGTCGGCCAGTTGGGCGGCCATGCCCTCCACGTCCAGGCCCTGCCAGGTCAGCTGGCGGCTCAGCGTGTCCATGATCGTTAACGTCACGTGCAGGAAGAGGTCCGGGGCCAGGCGTTGGACTTCTGACTCGTAGACGCGGTGGGCTTCCGGGTTGCCGGTCAGGGCGGCCAGGACGCCGGAGCGGACGCGTTGGCTCATTGAGCGCCATACCTGTTCGCGTTCCGGGGTGGTGCTCTTCCGCCACGGGCCGTCGTAGTCGAGGTCGCGGATCAGGTCGCCGGCGGCGCTGCCCGTTCGGAGGTCCCACAGCACGGCCCAGTAGGCGATCAGCCAGTTCATGCCGGCCAGGACGCGTAGCGGGTCCGTGTCCAAGGCGCCGAACAGCTCGGCCTGCGGGTGGTCTTCCACGCGGAACGCGAGCGCCTCGATGCGTACGACGTCGTCCATCGACAGTAGCTCGGCGGGGGGCCTGCGGAGGATGGTCGTACGGTCGGAAGCCGTGTCGTACAACTCTACGGCGTCGCCCTCCGAGAGAGGCGACCATGTGTACGACTCCGGCATGATCACTATCGTAGGACGAATAACGCGGGATTGTGGTTCCAGCCGGAATCGGCCATGCTGCCCGGCGTGGCGCCAGAGGCCGCCGCACCAGGGCGGCCCATAGCGTATTCCCATATGCCATTCTAATTCTATTTCGGCGTACGCCCCGTCCCGTACGAGGCCCCACAGGGCGTAGTACCCCACGTCTTGGATCATGAAAAGCAGGCGCGATGAGTACGCGCTCACGTGCGGTTCCGTCCGGAAGTCGGCACGGTCGGAAGCCGGTCCGCCCATCACCCACCGTGAGGCACCGTGTCGTTATGCGCACAGGCGTACGTAAGGAGCCAGCGTGACGCCATGGCGGATTGCACTATGGAGGCCCGAAGTAGCGACGATCACAGACCCCTCGCCGCCCCGTACGAGAAATTCATTCCAATCGAGATGGTGAATTTCGGTTATGAAGGCCGCTATAAAACAAAGGAAATGCAGCGGATCACGGATCAGTAAAAATCGGCTGACGGGCAACGACGAAAAAGGGCCGGTCCCGCTGCCACTCGGGACCGGCCCAGACGCTCCGTACGTGCCGACGCGCTCGGCCGTACGGGACGCGTGGCCGGTGAACGCGATGGCTGCCGCGAAGGGAACCGGCCGGTAATGCCTACTATATCGATCGGAAATAGAATGTAAAGGTCACGACGCGTACAACCGGTACGTGGCCAGCACGTTGAGCCGGTGGAGGTCGCGGCAGAGGGCGAGCATGGCGCCTCGGGCGCGGTCCGACGGCACGTTGTAGGAGGCCAGGGCGGTGGCCAGTGACGGGTCGAGGTCGCCCGCCCACGGGTCCGTACACGCGGCTTCCGTCTCGGTGAGCGAACGGCCCGCCGCCACGGAGGCCTCGATCTCGTCGTGGAGGCGCTCCAGGTACCCGATCAGCGCGTCGATCGCGGCGTGCCCGTCGCCCATCGGCCCGTGGCCCGGCACGATCGTCAGTGGCTCTGGGATCGCCTCGCGCATCCGGCGGAGCGAGGCGACGTACGGCTCGGGGCCGCCCTGGAGCAGCATGTGGGCGACGCCCGCGTGGCAGAGGAAGTTTCCCGTCCAGGCCGCGCCGGCCTCGGGCGCGTACACGACCGTGTCGCCGGGGCCGTTGCCCGGCCCGAAGTGGTGAAGCCGCACGACCCGCCCGCCGAGGTCGATCTCGGCGGACGACGAGAACGTCACGTCCGGCGTACGCCACCGGCTCACCGCGTCCAGCAGGCCCTCGTCGCCGTACATGTTCCCCGCGCGGACCTGCTTCTCGTACGCGAGGTCGGTCATGTTCGCCTTGTTGAGCAGCGAGGAGATCACGACCACGTCCGCCGGGAACGCCGCGTTCCCGAACGTGTGGTCCCCGTGGTACGTCGTGTTGGCCAGGTAGCGGATCGGGCGGTCGGTCAGCTCGGCGGCGAGGGCCTGGATCCGCCGTGAGATGTCCGGTGTGATCCCGGCGTCGATGACGAGCGCGGCGTCGCGGCCCACGACGAGGCCGTTGTTGTCCTTCGGCGGGATGTTGGCCATCAGGGCGTACGTCCCGTCGCCGAGAGGTGTCGCGCCCAGGTCGAGCCCGGCGGGGGACAGGTTCGGCCCCTGGTATCCGTCGGGGCGTTCGGCGATCTCGCGGTCGGGTGTGGTGATGGGGCGCATGGTCGTCTCCCTCGCGATATAAAATAATCAAGCGGTCGATTATTTACCAACGTACCAGGGAGTGATTGGATGCAGGAGATGACCATGAACAGCAGGCCCAGGCGCGGTCCGGGGCGCCCGCCGAAGGCGGAGTCAGGTGACACCAAGGCGGCCCTCGTCGAGGCCGGCCTGACGTTGTTCGCCCGGCACGGGTACGCGGGCACCTCGATCAGGGCGATCGCGCGCGAGGTGGGGCTGAGCGAGAGCGTGCTGTACGCCCACTTCACCAGCAAACGCGAGGTCTACGACGCGGTGATCGAGTCGACCGGCCCGCAGGTGGCCCTCGCCGCGCTCGCGTCGATGCCCGCGGGCACCGGGCCGGAGGAGTTCATCAGGGGAGTCGCCGCGCGCGTCATCACCGCCTGGGACACCCCGCAGGCCAGGAAGGTCATCAGCCTGGTCTCACGCGACGGTCTCGTACACGAGAAGGCCCTCACCGACGGCATCCGCCAGGCCGTCGCGGGCCTGGCCGAGATCTTCGCCGGCTGGATCACAGAGAAGAAGATCCGGGACGATCTGGGATCCCCGGACGACCTCGCATGGGCCCTGCTCTCCCCGATCGCCCACGCGAGACTGCTGTGGCTGCACGACGGCGCGAGCCCAGAGCTACGCGAAGCCGCCCGCGACCGCGTGACCCGCCACGCCGCCCTGTTCGCCAGGGCCGTGACCCCGTAGGACCGCGCTCGCGCGAGGGCGGGCGACACTCGCCGTACCTCGCGGCCGTACGCCAGGGCCATGACCCGGTAGGGCCGTCCTCAAGCGAGGACGGCCAGAACCGCGCCATGCATTGCCGACCTTCGCGTGTACGACCCGCTTGGGTGCCAGGGCCGTGACCCGGTAGGGCCGCTCTCAGGTGAGGACGTCCAGTACGGCGGCGTACATGTCCTTGCGGATCTTCGCGATCGTGCGGCCCGCCTTGGGTGCCAGGGCGGCGGCGACGGTGATCGCGGTCGGGAGGACCTCCTCCTCGGGCGCCGTCTGGTGGACGATGCCGGCGGTGTGTGCGTCCTCGCCGCCGTAGCGGCGGCCGGTGACCATGGCCTCGTGGGCGGTGATGGTCGGTAGGCGTGCCTGGAGGAGGGCGTTCATGCCCGGGGTGAACGGTAGGCCGAGGTCGACCTCCGGCAGGCAGAAGTAGCCGCGGTCGGCGCGCATGACTCGGTGGTCGTGGGACAGGGCCAGCATCGCTCCGGCCGCGAACGTGTGGCCGTTCATCGCGGCGACCGTCGGCATCTGCAACCGGAGGAAACGGGCGAACAGGCCGTGTACCCGGCTCAAGTACGGGGCGGAGTCGGCCATGTTGGCGCTCAGCCATTCGAGGTCGAGGCCGTTGGAGTAGAACTTCCCGGTGCCGACCGTCACCAGCGCGCGCGGTCCTTCGGCCTTCTCCAGTTCGTCGAGCGTCTTGTCGAGCTCGTCGAGCAGCGCGTGGCTGAAGCGGTTCTCGCCGTCGTCGAGAGCCAGGATGTGTACGTCGCCGTCGCGCCGTAGGTCGATCATCGGTCCTCCTAAGAGTTACTCGCAGGTAACTGTAGGGGATCGCCCGCCCGTCCATTCCGCCCCCGGCGAGGGTGTCCAGGGCTATAACCTGAGCCGCGGCGGCGTTCGCGGGCGCGCCGCTGGTAACTGAGCAGAAGAGGACGGCATGAGCGAGGAATCCGGGTCCGTCGAGATCGTGTTCGTCGACGGCAAGGATGTGCCGATCAAGCACAAGCACGCCGACCGCATGGTCGTGATGCGTGACTCCAGCAAACCCGACGGCGACGCGCTGTACTACACCGCCGCCGAGTGGGAGGCGTTCATCCTCGGCGTCAAGGACGGCGAGTTCGACGACATGGTCGAGGATCCTCAGCAGGAGAGCTGACCGCCTCAGTCGTCCTCCAGCATCCGGCGCCCGCGGAGGTCCGCCGACACGCGGCGCGGGTCGCCCGGCGGCAGTGCCGTCGACAGCCGGCCCAGAATCTCCAGGTCGTCCGCTCCGGTCTCGGTGTAGGCCCACAGCGCGTCCAGGTCGCCCCGGTGCAGCAGTTGCCTGCGTAGTTGCGCGGTGAGCTCGTCACGCTCCCGCTGGACGGCCGGCGACTCCGAGCGGGGCAGCAGCGGCCCACCGTAGAGGCGTACGGCCGCGGCGACCTCCCCGGCGGCGAGCAGCCGGCGTACGGTCAGGAAGTCGGCGTCGAGGTCGCAGTCGAGGCGGTACGGCTTGGCGCGTACGACGTCGCCGAGCTGGGCGCGAAGCCGGTGGATCTCGGCGCGTACGGTGACCGGGTTGCCCTCGTCGCCGTACAGGCGCGCCGACGACTGTTCGCAGGTCAGGCCGTGCGGATGCAGCGCCAGCAGCGCGAGGAGCTCGGCGTGCCGCAGCGACAGGGGCACCCGGCGGCCGTCGATGAACGCGCACGGCTGCTGGTCGCCCAGCAGTCGCAGGACCAGTGACGGCCGGATCTCGGCCGTGCCCGTCGTGCGCAGCAGGAACGCCTGGCCGAGGGTCTCCGCGACCGCCGTACGGCCGTCCGGCAGCACGACGCGGCACCCGGCCTCGGGGGCGGCGACCCGCCCGCCGCGCCAGCCGTCGGGGTCGGAGGCGAGGATGCGCCCGGTCGGCGTCACCAGGACCCGCGTGTCGCCGTGCAGGTGCCGGACGTAGCGGGCGCGCAGGTGGTCGTCGCGGTGGTTCATCTCCAGCGTGAGCTGGGCCTCGGTGAGGCGCGCCGCCACCTCGACGAGGGCGACCACGGCCGGGTGCAGGCGGCTGGAGGTGCCGCTGATGTCGACGCAGCCGATCACTTCGCTCGTGTCGGGGTCGGCGATCGGCGCGGCGGCGCACGACCACGGATGCAGCACGCGGGCGTGGTGCTCGGTGGCGCGTACGTAGACGGGCGCGCCGACGGTCAGCGCGGTGCCGATGCCGTTGGTGCCGATGGAGGCCTCGGACCAGCGGAAGCCTTCGTTCAGCCCGATGCGGTCCGCCGGGCGGCGTACGCACGAGGGGCCCTCGCTCCACAGCACGACGCCGTCGCCGTCGGAGACCACCATGAGGTGCGCGGTGGCGTCGGCCATGCCGCGCAGCGCCTGGCGTAACACGGGGAGGTGGCGGTCGAGCGGATGGCTGCGCCGCGCCTCGGCCAGTACGTCGGTGTCGTACACCAGGGGGGCCGAGCGGATCCCCGGGTCGACTCCGGCGTCGAGTGAACGGCGCCACGAGTCGGTGATCAGAGTCCGGCCGTCACGGGCCGGCACGGGTAAGTCGGGGGTGGGTTCATCGCGGTATCGGGTGTTCCGCATCCGGGCGTCTCCATCGGCGTGCCTGCCATGAGCATCGGTGCCCGTGGCCCTCACCGCAACCGGAACCGCGAAAACCTCACCTCGGATTCGTCACCCACCGCGGTCGAACGACTGCAACCTGTTTGCAACCCGCGGTCGCCTAACGTGTTCGGAGCGGCACCACGAGTGACAGCCTTCACTCGCGCGTTGCCGCTCGATGGCGGTCCGTCCGGGCCCGTTTGAGGGGACGGATCCGGCGCTCCGCGTGTGCGCCCGCCGCCGCTGGGAGCCTCAGGGAGAGGGGCGTCTCCGGCGGCGGGTGGCAGATGAACCGCCTACCGGTCCGCTTCAGGGCCGACCCCGTACAGGAGCAGGCCGAGCGCCTCGGCCGTACCCGAGGAGTCGCCGGTGGCCAGCCGCCGCAGCGCCAGGCCGTACAGCAGCGCCACGACGCCGGGTGCCTTGCTCTCGGCGCCGGGCACCCCGAGCGCGTCCAGGACGGCCGCCGCGAGCCGGTCGTACGCCGCCATGGACCGGATCGCCGCCTCGCGCACCACCGGATCACGCGAGGCGTGAAGGTGCAGTTCGAGCGTTGCCACCTCTTCGGGGCCCGAGGGGAGTCCGGCGATCGCGTCCTCCACCGCCGCGGGGGCCTGTTCGGGGGTGATCCCGGCGAATCCGGCCGCGATCGCGCTGATGCGGTCGATCTCCTCGTCGACGTGCAGGCCCAGGCTGGCGCGCAGCAGGTCGGCCTGGCTCGGGAAGTGGTAGGTCAGCGAGCCCAGCGACACGCCCGCCGCCGCGGCGACGCGGCGGTTCGTGACCGCGCCGATCCCGTGCTCGCCGATCAGCCGGAGCGTGGCGCGCAGAATGCGGTCCCGTGCGTCTTCCATTGGAGAAGGAGTCTTTCGTTCAGGCCGAGTGCGTTCTTCCAGGCCAGGGATCTCATACCGGTACCGAACGGGCCGAACGGCCGTAATTGGGTCTTTCCGGACACTGTACGGTCAGATTATCGTTCGTTCGAACGAACGGGGAGGCTTTAGTGATCGAAGGACTCGCCGCCGACGCGAGACGACTCGCCGCCGGCGAGGTCTCCGCGCGCGAACTGGTCGAATACGCCCTCGGGCGCATCGACGGCGACACTCTCGGGGCCTTCCGCGTCGTACGCGCCGAGGCGGCACTCGCCGAGGCGGACGAGGCCGACCGGTGGCAGGGCGAACGCCCTCCGCTCCTCGGCGTCCCCGTCGCGATCAAGGACGACACGGACCTCGCGGGCGAGACCACGCCGTACGGCTCACGCGGCGACCACGTCCCGAAGACCCAGGACAGCGAGATCGTCCGGCGCCTGCGGAAGTCCGGCGCGATCATCGTCGGCAAGACGACCACGAGCGAGTTCGGGCAGTGGCCGACCGGCGACACCGCCGCGTACGGCCTGGTGCGCAACCCCTGGAACACCGACCACACCCCGGGCGGGTCGAGCGCCGGGTCCGCCGCCGCGGTCGCGGCCGGGATGGTGGCGGCGGCCGTCGGCTCCGACGGCGCCGGCTCGGTGCGCATCCCCGCCGCCTGGACCGGGCTCGTCGGCCTCAAGCCACAGCGCGGCCGCATCTCCGTCTGGCCCCACCTCGACCCGTTCTACGGCATCACCGTGGCCGGCCCGATCGCCCGTACGGTCGAGGACACCGCGCTGCTGCTCGACGTCCTGACCGGCAACCATCCCGACGACCTCTACCGCCCGACCGCGCCCGAGGAGACGTTCGCGCGCGCGGCCACGCGCGACCCCGGGCCGCTGCGCGTCGCGCTGTCGTTCCGTACGCCCTGGGGCGTACCCGGAAAGGTCGACGAGGACATCCGCGCCGCGGTGCTGCGGCTCGCCGGCATCCTCACCGACCTCGGCCACCATGTCTTCTCCGCCGACCCCGCGTACGGGCCGATCGGCCTCAGCTTCCTGCCGCGCGGCACCACGGGCGTCGCCGACTGGCTCGCGGCCGTCCCGAACGCCAAACCGGAGCTCGCCACCCGCACCGAGGCACGCCTCGGCAGGCACGTCGGCCGCCGCCTGCTGCCCGCCGCCCGCCGCATCGAGCCCCTGCTGCGCCGCCGGATCGGCAAGATCTTCCAACGCGCCGACGTGATCCTCACGCCGACGACCGCGCAGCTCCCGCTGAAGGCCGGCGCGCTGCAGGGCCGAGGCTGGTGGGAGTCGGGCAACCTCTCCACCGCCGCGTGCCCGTTCTGCTGGGCGTGGAACGTTTTGGGCTGGCCGGGCATCAGCGTGCCCGCCGGCCTGAGCGGCACGGGCCTGCCGATCGGCGCGCAGTTCCTGGGACGCGAGAACGACGAAGCCACCCTGCTGATGCTCGCCGCCCAGCTCGAAGCCGCCGAGAACTGGCCCGACCGTCGCCCCTTCAACCCGGCGACCGCCTGAGCGAGCCGGCCAGCTCGAACGTACGTGTCCGCTCCCGCTCGGTGCCGAGGGGGCTGACCAGCAGTTCCGTCGCGCCGGCCTCCGCGTACCGCCGGACGGCGCGTTCCACCACGGCCTCGTCCCCGGCGACGACCGTCTCGTGGACGCCGGACTTGCCCTGGCGGTCGAGCAGCGCGCGGTAGCTCGGCAGGTCCGAGGCCGCGCCGGCCGCCTCGGCCACCTGCCGCGTGACCCGTTCCGGGTCGGTGGTGACGCTCATGATGACCGACGCCACGACGCGCGGCGCGGGACGGCCGGCCGCGGACGCCGCCCGGCCGATCGTGGGGACGATGTGGTCGGCGACCGTCTCCGGGCCGGTCCACACGGTGACGGTGCCGTCGGCGACCGCGCCCGCGAGACGCAGCATCACCGGGCCGAGCGCGGAGATCAGCACCGGTGGTGGCGCGGCGCCGGGCACGTCGACCCTCCCGGTCACGGTGAGGGTCTCCCCGCGGTACTCGACGTCCTCGCCGCGCAGCAGGGGCCGTAGCGCGGCGAGATACTCCCGCGTGTGCCGGGCGGGCCGGTCGAAGGAGTGGCCGAACCGGCCTTCGATGATCGGCTTGTGGCTCGGGCCGATGCCCAGGGTCAGCCGGTCTCCGGTGGCCGCCTGGGCGGTGAGGGCCTGCCCGGCCAGTGCGAGCGGGTGACGCGGGTAGGTCTGCACCACCGCCGTCCCCAGCTCGATGCCGGGCACCCGCTCGCCGGCGAGCGCGGCGACGGTGAGCGCGTCCCACGAGGTGATCTGGCTGAAGAAGACGCTGTCGAGTCCCGCGTCGGCCGCCGCGCGCACCGTACCGATGATCGCGTCGAGGCCGAGCCCTTCGCCGTTGACGTACGCGCCGATTTTCATGACCGCTCCAACCTGAAGCGGATCCTCCGCTTCCGTTGGATCGACCGTACACTAAGCTGAACCCGTCATTCCGGTTGGATGGGGGAGGCCAGGTGCGAGCCGACGCGCGGCGCAACCGCGAGGCCATCAGCGCGGCCGCGCTCGACCTGTTCACCGAGCGCGGGGTGAACACCTCGATGGAGGACATCGCCCGAGCGGCCGGCCTCGGCGTCGGCACCCTCTACCGTCACTTCCCCGACCGGCGGGCGCTGCTGGAGGACATCGCGGTGGAGGGCCTTCGCGGTTACCTGGAGTTCGCGCGGGAGGCGGCCCGGCGTTCCGAGCCGCGCTGGCGGACGCTGCTCGGCGTCGTCGAGTACTCCGTCGGTCTGCCGCTGGCGCTGATCAAGTCGATGTCGGACGCCCCGTCGGCCGGAGGGGAACGCCTGAGCCTCCAGCGGGAGGTCAACGCCGTCCTCGAAGAGCTCATCGCCGGGGCGCAGGCGGAGGGCGCGCTGCGGCGCGACATCCCGCCGGCGGAGGTCGTCGGCCTGCTCAACGTGGCGGTGTGCCGCCCCGGGGCCCGCGCCGACGACCATCTGACAACGGTCATCATCGACGGCCTCAGGGCTCGCGGCTGAACGCCTCCGCGTGAGCCGCCGCCCACTGCGCGAACGTGCGCGGCGGGTGCCCGGTGACGTTCCGTACGTCCGGTACGACCTGGGACTCGTCGAGTGAGCCCGTGACGTAGAAGTCGAAGAACGCCTCGACGTACTCCGGTGGCATCGTCGCCGACATCTCCGAGCGGGCCTCGTCGTCCGGTTGTGCCTCGAAGCTCAGGTCGCGGCCCAGGTCTCCGGCGAGGACGCGTACCTGGTCGGCTGGGAGCAGGGCCTCCGGGCCGCTCGGGCGGTACACCCGGCGCTCGTGGCCGTCCGTCAGCAACGCCGTCGCCGCGACCGCCGCGATGTCGTGCGGGTCGACGATCGCGGAGCGTACGTTCGCGAACGGCAGGCGTACGACGTCGCCCGAGGCGACTTGCGCGCGCCAGCGCAGCGCGTTGGACATGAAGGCGTTCGGCCGCAGGATCGTCCATGGCAGGCCTGAGTCGCGTACGGCGCGTTCCGACAGGACCATGTAGCGCGTGACGGCGTTGGTCAGGTCGCCGCTGCCGGCCGAGCCGCCGGACAGCAGTACGACGCGTTCGACTCCGGCGCGGCGTGCCTCGGCGAGTACTCCGGGCATGTCCTGGTAGCCCGGCAGGAGGAACAGCCCGCGTACGCCGGTCAGCGCCGTGGCGAGGCTCTCGGGCCGGTCCAGGTCGCCGGACACGGTCTCGACGCCATCCCGCGACGGCGGCGGGTCGCCGCGCGTCAGCGCGCGTACGGGTTCGCCGGCGCGCGACAGGGCACGAGCCAGCTCGCCGCCCACATTGCCGGTGGCACCTGTCACCAGGATCATCGTTGGCCTCTTCCGGTCGTCCCCGGCGGTCGCCGCGGACCACCGATCCTGCGAGACCCGAGTTAGGCGTGTCCAATACCTGCTGTCATAGCCATCCGTAATGATGCCGTCGCGCGATCGGTTTCGTGGGTTCGTGGCTGAAACCGGGATCGCGCCGCTGGTTTGAGAGCAGACATTACGATTGGCCGGTCAGGCCGTGATTTCGGGGGAACGTCGGGGGAACCGTGCAACGTAAGTATTTGTGGCTGTCGATCGCCGCCGGCGCCACGGTCGTCGTCGTGGCCGCGGCGGGCGGCGGGGCGTACGTCCTGCTGCGCACCAAGGGCACCCCGGAGAAGGCGGCCTCTGACTTCCTGGCGGGCTGGGAGCACGGCGACTACACCGCGATGCGGTCCGTGACCCTCGCTCCGCCGCCGGATCTGGACCAGCAGTACCAGGCGATGCGCACGAGCATCGGCGTCACCAAGGTCCAGGCGACGCTCGGCCGCGTCGTCAAGCGCGGGAGCCAGGCGACCGCGCCGTTCACCGCCGACCTCACGGTGCCGATGGGCAGCTGGCGCTATCAGGGGCGCGTCCTGTTGAAGACCGACCACCAGAAGTGGAAGGTCATGTGGTCGCCGGAGACGATCCACCCGGACCTCCACTCGGGCCAGCACCTGAAGACCTCCTTCCACTGGCCGCAGCGCGCCCACGTCGTGGCCGCCGACGGCTCGCCGATCGATGGCACGAACGTCGGCGGTTCGGTGCAGCAGCTCGTCGGCGGTGTCGTCCGCGTCACCGACAAGCAGGCGAAGAAGCTCGGCCCCGCGTACGAGCGCGGCGACATCGTCGGCCAGTCGGGCATCCAGCAGCGCTTCGACAAGCGGCTCGCGGGCACGCCGTCGGCCGCGATCTCCATCGTGGACGCCTCGAACCACCCGGTGAAGGGGATCGGCTCGTTCGCCGGCAAGCCCGGCCGTGACGTCAAGACCACGCTGGACCTCCACATCCAGCAGGCCGCCGCGAACGCGATCCAGGGCCAGTCCAAGCCGACGTCGTTCGTCGCGCTCCGGCCCTCGACCGGGCAGATCCTCGCGGTCGCCAACGTCCCCGGCGGCTTCGACCGCGCGATGCAGGGCATCTACCCGCCCGGGTCGACGTTCAAGGTCGTCACGGCGTACGCGCTGCTGCAGAGCGGTCTCAGCCCCTCCGCCCAGGTCTCCTGCCCCAAGACGGCCAACGTCGGCGGCCAGGTCATCCACAACTCCGAGGGCGAGGAGCTGGGCGGCATCAGCTTCCTGGACGCGCTCGCCCAGTCGTGCAACACCGCGTTCGCGCTGCAGACCCACGCGCGGCTCAGCCCGTCGCGGCTGTCGAGCGCGGCGTCCCTGTTCGGCTTCAACCAGAAGATCGACCCCGGGGTGCGGATCAACGCGGGCAGCTTCCCGTCGCCGACGAGCGACGCGGAGATGGCCGTCTCCGGCTTCGGTCAGGGGCGCGACCTCGCCAACGCGCTCAGCATGGCCGGGGTCGCCGCCGGTGTCGCGGGCGGCACCTGGCATCCGCCGACGTTCGTCAGCGAGCCGAAGATCCCGCAGAAGGCCAAGGCCGGGCGGCTCGACCCGAGGCTCAGGAACGAGCTCATCGGCATGATGCAGGCGGTCGTCACCAAGGGCACCGCCAAGCCCGCGCACCTGCCGGCCGGTACGGCGGGCAAGACCGGGACGGCGGAGTACGGCAGCGCGCACGGCAAGAAGGGCCCGCCCACCCACGCGTGGTTCATCGGCTTCCGCGGTGACGTGGCGTTCGGCCTCGTCGTCGAGGGCGGCGGCTTCGGCGCCAAGGCCGCCGCGCCGCTCGCGGGCAGGTTCCTCAGAGGGCTCTGAGGATCTCGCGCGACAGGTGGTCGGCGTGCCGCGTCGTCTCCGGCAGGCGGTGACGCGGCGCGAGCCGCAGCGTCAGCGCGCACGCGGTGTCCAGGTCGGCGCGGTGGCCCACCGAGACGAACACCGGCTTGACGTTCGTCTGGGTGCGCAGCGACCGCGCGACGACCTCACCCTGGTCGGTGACGGCGCTCCAGTCGCCGCGGATGCCGCCGGGCTCGTCGTACGCGCCGACCAGGCGGGTCTTGCCGACGCCGATCGCGGGCAGGCCGGTCAGCACGCCGAGGTGGCAGGCCAGCCCGAACCTCTTCGGGTGCGCGACACCGTGACCGTCGCACACGAGCAGGTCCGGGGTGACCGAGAGCCGCCGCAGCGCCTCGACCAGCGCGGGTAGCTCACGGAACGCGAACAGGCCCGGGACGTACGGGAAGCCGGGGGTGTCGACGACGGTCGACTCCTCGACCACCTCCAGGGTCTCCGCGTCGAGGACCACGACCGCCGCGGCGAGCCGGTCGTCGGCGTAGGAGACGTCGAGCCCGGCGACGGTGCGTACGTTCGCCGGGCCGGGCGTGGTGAGGTCGGCGAGCGGCCTCAACCGGTCCTGGATGGCGACCGCCTCCTCGACCGTCGCCGGCCAGGGGTACGGCTCCGCTACGTTCACGGATCGTAAGTTACCGCCCGCGATCAGCCGATCGAGTCGTAGGCGGCCTGCATGAGGCGGAACGCCCGCTCGCCGCCGGAGATCTCCTCGCCCATGCGGTTCGGGATGTAGGCCAGGGCCAGGCCGTTCTCGATGTCGGCGACGCTGATCGAGCCGCCGAGCCCGGTGTGCCCGAACGCGGTGTCCGCGCCGGCCTCGGGCGTGCGGTACAGCTCCGAGGGCCGCATGAAGCCCAGGCCGAACGAGCTGCCGACGTACGACACGGTGTCCGGGCCGTCCACGCGGCGGCGTACGGCGTCGCGCAGCGTCGCCTTCTGGATGATCCGCCCGGCGAGCAGGTCGCGGTAGAAGCCGGCGAGGGCGCGCGCGGTGGTCACCAGCCCGAGCGCGGGCCAGCCGGCCCGCAGCATCTCCGCGTTGTTGTTGCCGCCCGCGACCGCCGTGATCGACGGGTTGCCGAAGGTGCGGGTGATCAGGCTGTCCGGGTCGGCGAAGGCGGCCATCATCTTCGCCGCCGGCCCGGTGAGCTCCGGCGCGGGCTGGCGGCCCTTGGAGACGCGCCGCCCGGCGGTCAGCCGCGCGGTGCGCCCGATCACGTCGTCGGGGGCGCCGAGGTGCAGGTCGAGCCCGCTGCGGCCCGGCGATCTCGTCGCGGACGAACTCCCCGACCGTACGGCCGGAGTGGCGGCGGACGATCTCGCCGGCCAGCCAGCCGTACGTCAGCGCGTGGTAGCCGTGCGCGGAGCCCGGCTTCCACTCCGGCGCCTGACCGGCGAGCAGCGCCGCCATCGCGGCCGGGTCGTGGGCCTCGGAGACGGGCACTCTGTGGTCGAACGCGGGCAGCCCACCCTGGTGGGAGAGCAGGTGCTCCGCCGTCGCGGCCTCCTTGCCGTGCGCGCCGAACTCCGGCCACCACGAGGTGACGGGGGCCTCCAGGTCGTACGCGCCACGCTCGGCGAGCAGCAGTGCCGCCGTGCCGGTCACCGGCTTGGCGCAGGAGAACGCGAGACAGGTCGTGTCGCGGGTCCATGGCCGCTCGGACTTGCGGTCGGCGAGGCCGCCCCACAGGTCGGCGACGAGGCGGTCGCCGGCGTACACGGCGACGGCGGCGCCGATCTCCTCGCCTTGTTCGAAACCGTGGCTGAACGCCGCGCGTACGGCTTCGAACGCCGGATCGCAGTGACCCTCGATCATGTTGCTTTCTCCTGAAGCGGGAGTTCCCCACCTGCGGGGACGTCTGATTCCACAGCATTTCACGTCCGGCCATCAGAGGGGGAAACGCCCAGGTTGTCGGGCTGTGACCGGCGGACTCCAGAGGATGACTGACTTACTAACTGCGAGTAAACCCGCAAATACATGCAGCGATAACCGCAAAATAGGTCAAACAACGTATTTAATCTTGGCGGCTCATTTCCTAGCCTCTGTGTCGTAGATCGTCCGCATGGGGGGTGGGGGAGGGAGGCCGTCATGGGTGGTGTTTCCTGGGCCTGAGGGTTCTGGGCACGGGGCGGCCGGGTCACCGGCCGCCCCACTCGTACGTCCGGGCACGCCGTAGGGTCGGGGACGACCGCAGGCGAGCGCGAGGAGGACCGATGGCCGGTTTCCGGCACGTGGTGTTGTTCCGGTGGCGTGAAGGCGCGACCGCGGAGCAGAAACAGACCCTCCGGGACCGGCTCGGCGAGCTGCCCGGCGTGATCCCCGAGATCGCGACGTACACGATGGGCGCCGACGCGGGGATCAACGACGGCAACTTCGACTTCGCGGTCGCCGCCGACTTCGCCGACCGCGAGGCCTACCTCGTCTACCGCGACCATCCGCGCCACCGCGCGGTCATCGAGGAGCACCTCAAGCCGATCCTGGCCGAGCGCGCCGCCGTCCAGTACGAGCTCTGAGCACCGCCGCGCTACTCCCGTAGGAGTACGCGCGGCGAACCAAGTGTCATCGTGCGCACGACGCCCCGTCGCCGCCGTGCCGTCACCCTCGTGATGAACATCGAACCCATCTCGAGGTGATCCCATGCACGACGGGCCGCTCGCCCGCCTGGCGCGTTTCTGCCACCGCCGAAGGCGCCTGGTCCTGCTGACATGGGTCGTCGGCGCCGCCGCCGTCATCGTCGTCGGCTTCGGCTTCAAGGCCCCGGCCGACGACGACTTCACCGGCGGTGCCACGGAGTCGGCGCGGGCCCAGGACCTGATCAAGAACCATTTCCCGCAGGAGAAGGGCGACACCGTCACCCTCGCGATCCGCGCGGACGGCGACGTCGAGGCCGTACGCCCGCGCGTCGAGAAGGTGATCGGGACCCTCGCGCACGCCCCGCACGTCGTGTCCGTGAGCTCTCCGTACCAGGCGCCGGGCCAGATCTCGGGGGACCGGCGGACGGCCTTCGCGCCGGTCCAGCTCGACGCGGTCGCGGCGAAGGTCCCGATCTCCGACATCACCAAGATGATCGCCGACGTGCGCGCGGCGTCCGGGGACGGGATGACGCTCGCGCTCGGCGGCGCTCCCGTCACCGCGGCCGAGACGCCCGCCGGCGGGCCGACGGAGGGCATCGGGCTGCTCGCGGCCGTGATCGTGCTGCTCATCGCGTTCGGCTCGCTGCTCGCGATGGGCCTGCCGATCGTGACCGCGCTGTTCGGGATCGGCACCGGGCTCGCCGCCATCGGGCTGCTCGGCCACCTGCTGCCGGCGCCCGGGTTCGGCTCCATCGTGGCGGGCCTCATCGGCCTCGGCGTCGGCGTGGACTACGCGCTGTTCATCGTCACGAGGTACCGGGAGTCGCTCGCCGAGGGCGACGACCCGGAGGACGCCACCGTGCACGCCCTCGCCACCGCCGGTCGTTCGGTGATGTTCGCCGGGCTGACCGTCGTCGTGGCGCTCCTGGGCCTGTTCGTCATGCAGCAGCGCCTGCTGAACGCCGTCGCGGTCGCGGCGTCGGTCACCGTCCTCATGACGATGATCACCGCGATCACGCTGCTGCCCGCGCTGCTCGGCTTCACCGGACGCCGCATCGACCGGTTCCGCCTGCCGCTGCTGGGCCGGGGTACCGGCCGTCCGCTGTCCGAGCGGTGGGCCGGCGTGATCCAGCGCAGGCCGTGGACCGGCGTGCTCGTGTCGGCCGTCGTCCTGCTGGGCCTCGCCGTGCCCGCCCTCTCGATGCGCCTGAGCTTCCCGGACGCCAGTGTGCAGGCCCACTCCACGAGCGGGTACACCGCGCACCACCTCCTCGCCGGCGGCTTCGGCTCCGGGTACGACGCGCCGCTCATCGTCGTCGCCCGGCCGCCGGCCGACGCCGCGCGGGTGGCCGGCGCGGTCGCGCACACGCCCGGCATCGTGTCGGTGACGCCCGTACGCACGAGCCGGGACGGCACCGCGGCGATGTTCGTCGCCTACCCGAGAAGTGGCGCGCAGGACGCCGCGACGCCTGCCCTCGTGCACCGGCTGCGCGACACCGTGATCCCCGGAGCCGCCGGGCGGAGCAGCGTGTACGTGGGCGGCCCGAACGCCGGCGCGATCGACTTCTCCGACGCGGTCACCAGCCGGCTGCCCTGGCTGATCGCGGTCGTCGTCGGCCTGTCCCTGCTCCTGCTGCTCGTACTGGTCCGGTCGGTCGCCATCGCCATCAAGGCGGCCGTGATGAACCTGCTGTCCATCGCCGCGGCGTACGGCGTGCTCACCGCGGTCGTCCAGTGGGGATGGCTCGGCCACGCGCTCGGCTTCCCGGCGCACATGCCGGTGACCGCGTGGGTTCCGCTGTTCATGTTCCCGATCCTGTTCGGGCTCTCCACGGACTACGAGGTCTTCCTGATCTCCCGCATCCGCGAGGAGTACGACCAGGGCGCCGGCACGAGACCAGCGGTGACCCGAGGCCTGGCCCGCACCGCCCGCGTGATCACCGCCGCCGCCGCGATCATGGTGTGCGTGTTCTCGTCGACGCTGCTCGGCGGAGACGTCCAGGTCAAACAGATCGGCCTGGGCCTCGGCGTGGCCGTCCTCATCGACGCGACGATCGTACGGATGGTGCTGGTCCCGGCCGTCATGGAACTGCTCGGCTCGGTCAACTGGTGGCTCCCGGCCTGGCTCGACCGCCTCCTGCCGGGCGCGGAACCACGCCGTACGGAACAGCGAGTCCCCGTGCCCGTCGAGTGAGGCGTCAGGCCGTCGCGCTGATCCCGTCGAAGACGACCTTGACGTAGTGGTCGGCGAGGTGTCGGGGTTCGAGGTCGCCGCCCGGACGGAACCAGCGGACGGTCGGCCAGATGGAGTCGCGGATCATCCGGTACGTCAGGCGCGGGTCGATGTCGGGGCGGAACATGCCGGAATTTTGGCCGCGTTCGATCAGGCCGACCCACATGCGCTCGGTCTCGTACTCCGACCTCGCCAGATAGGCGAACCGCTCGAACTGCGTCAGGTAGTTCCAGTCGTTCTGGATGACCACGATGGCGGCGCGGTGGGGGATCAGAGTGGCGAAGCAGGATCGGATCAGTTCGGAGATCGTGGCGCGCGGGTCGCGGCCCGCGCGGAGGGCGAGGGTGGCGGCGGTGGCGAGTTCGTCGAGGAAGGACGTGAGGATCTCGTCGACGATCGACTCCTTGGAGTCGAAGTGGTGGTACAGGCTTCCGGACAGGATGCCGGCCTCGTCCGCGATGTTGCGGACCGTCGTGGCCTGGTAGCCCTTCTCGGCGAACAGGTCGGACGCGATGCGTACGAGGTGCTCGCGGCGTGCCGACACCGGGGACGGGGCGTCCCTCGTACGGCGGACGGCGCGTTGCCGCCCGCTGTTACCGGCGGTCGACGTCATCGCCCCAGTATGGCCGAGCCGCCTCGCCGCTCGCCGGAATCACTAGGCTCGGAACCCGAGCGTGACCTTCCAGCCGACACCGGCCGAGACCGACCGGACCGACGAGAGGCCCCGTATGCCGCGCGCCATCGTGTTCGACCTGTTCGGTGTCATCGCTCTTCCCCAGGCACCCGAGGCGCTGCGCCGTATCGAGGGCATCGCCGGGGTCGCGCCCGACGAGCTCTGGGAGGCGTACTGGGCGGTGCGCGAGCCGTACGACACCGGGCAGACGAGCGCGGACTACTGGGCGGCGGTCGGCGGCCGGGTGGGCGTGCGGTTCGGTGACGCCACCGTGCGCGAGCTGATCGCGGCCGACCTCGAGAGCTGGTCGGAGGCCGATCCGGAGATGGTGAAGCTCGTCGGTGAGCTGGCCGCCGGCGGGCACACCCTCGGCCTGCTCTCCAACATCGTCGTCGACCTCATCGAGGTCTTCGAGGCGCGGCACGGCGGCTGGCTGTCGCGGTTCACCGCGCTGACCTACTCGTGCGACATCGGCGTGGCCAAGCCTCACCCGAGGGCGTACGAGATCGCCGCGGAGCGGCTCGGCGTCGCGCCGGCGGACTGCGTGTTCTTCGACGACCGCGAGGTCAACGTCGTGGCCGCGCGCGCCGCCGGCATGCGCGCGGAGGTCTTCCACTCGCCCGACCAGGTACGCGACGTGCTCGCCGCGACGGCCTAGCGTTTGCGACTCGCTCGCAGCTGCCTGACCTGCGCTGTTGTCGAGATGCTGCAACGGGTTTTCGGGGTCATTCTGGCGGTATGAGCCACGCGCACGGTACGAGCCACACGCACGGCACAGACCACACACACGATCACGGGCACCGGCGGTGGGCCCACGTGCTCCGGCCGCATTCGCACGAGGCGGCCGGAAAGGTGGACGCCGCGATGGAGGCTACCGCCGAGGGCATGCGGGCGCTGTGGATCTCGCTCGCCGCGCTCGGCGTGACCGCCGCCGTCCAGGGCGTCGTGGTGGCGATGTCGGGGTCGGTGGCGCTCCTGGGAGACGCGCTGCACAACGCCGCCGACGCGCTCACCGCCGTACCGCTCGCGCTCGCGTTCCTGCTGGGCCGCCGCCCGCCGACGCGCCGCTACACGTACGGGTACGGCCGGGCCGAGGACCTCGCCGGGGTCGCCATCGTCGCGTCGATCGCGGTCTCCTCGGCGCTGGCCGCCTGGACCGCGATCGACCGGCTGGCGCACCCGCGCGGCGTCTCGGACCTGGTGGCCGTCGCCGTGGCGGCCCTGGCCGGGTTCGCCGGGAACGAACTGGTCGCGCGCTACCGCATCCGCGTCGGCCGCCGGATCGGCTCGGCGGCGCTGGTCGCCGACGGCCTGCACGCGCGTACGGACGGGTTCACCTCGCTCGCCGTGCTGCTGGGCGCGGGCGGGGTGGCGCTGGGCTGGACGTGGGCGGACCCGGTGGTGGGGCTGCTCATCACCGTGGCGATCCTGTCCGTGCTGCGCCAGGCGGCGCGCGAGGTGTACCGGCGTCTCATGGACGCCATCGACCCGGCCATCGTCGACGAGGCGGAGCGGACCCTGGCCGCGACGCCGGGCGTCCTGGGCGTCGGCCAGGTACGCCTGCGCTGGATCGGCCATCGGCTGCGCGCCGAGTGCGAGGTCGTCGTCGACGACCGCGTCACGGTCGTGGAGGCGCACCGGGTCGCCGTCGACGCCGAGCACGCGCTGATCCACGCCATCCCGCGCCTGACCGCCGCGCTCGTCCACGCCGACCCGAGCCCCCATGACGGCGCCGACCACCACGCCGTCCTGACCGCTCACCGGATTTAACGTCTAGGTTGCTGTATGTGAGAAATCGGCCGTGTTGATCGAGACCGTCGCCCGTCGCCTGTGACCGACGTCGCGCGCCAGGCGTTCTCGTACAGGTTCACCGCACCGCTGTTCGTCGGCTCGGTGCTCAACCCGGTCAACAGCTCCCTGATGGCGACCGCCCTCGTGCCGGTCGCGCGCGGGCTGGGCGTGCCGGTCGGGCGGACCGCCGTGCTGGTCACGGCGCTGTACCTGGCCAGCGCGATCGCCCAGCCCACGGCGGGCAAGGCCGCCGAGGTGTTCGGGCCACGGCGCGTGTTCCTGGCCGGGACCCTGCTCGTCGCCGCCGGCGGCCTCGCCGGTGGTCTCGCGCGGAACCTGTCGACGCTGCTGGTCAGCCGCGTCCTGATCGGCCTCGGGACGTCCTGCGCCTACCCGACGGCGATGCTGCTCATCCGCCGCCGCGCCCGCGACGCGGGCCTGGACCGGCCGCCCGGCGGGGTGCTGGGCGGGCTGCAGATCTCCGGCCTCGCGACCTCCTCCCTCGGGCTGCCCATCGGGGGTGTCCTGGTCGGCGCGCTCGGCTGGCGTTCGGTCTTCTTCGTCAACCTGCCCGTCGCGGGGATCGCGCTGGCCGCGACGCTGGCCTGGCTCCCGCCGGACGGCCCGCCGGAACGCTCCCGCGGCGTCCGCGCCATCGCCTCCGACCTCGACGTGACCGGCATCGGGGGCTTCGCCGCCGCGATGGTCGCCCTGCTGCTGTTCCTGTTCGGCCTGCCCACGGCGCACTGGTACGCCCTGGGCCTCTCGATCGCGCTGTGGTGCGCCCTCGTGGCCTGGGAGTTGCGTGCGCGCACGCCGTTCCTCGACGTGCGCCTGCTCGCGAGCAACCGGGCTCTGACCAGGACGTACGTGCGGTACGGGCTGGTGCTGCTGTGCGTGTACGTCGTGTTCTACGGCATCACCCAGTGGGTCGAGACCGTACGCGGCGTGTCCGAGACCGGGTCCGGCCTGCTGCTCCTGCCCATGACGCTCGTCTCGGGCGTGGTCATCTCCCCGATCTCACGGCGCAACCTGGTCCGTGGCCCGGCTCTCACCGCGGCCCTGACCTGCCTGCTCGCCTCCGCGGGCGTCCTCCTGCTCGGTGCCTCGGCCTGGATCGGCTGGGTCGTCGTCATCACGGTCGTCTTCGGCGTCGCGATGGGGACCGCCGCCGCGGGCAACCAGACCGCCCTCTACGCCCAGGCCCCGGCCGAACAGCTCGGCACGGCGTCCGGGCTGCTGCGAACCTTCGGCTACATCGGCTCCATCGCGTCGTCCGCGATCACCGGGGTCGTCTTCCACAGCCACGTCACCGACCACGGCGTCCATCTCATCGCCTGGATCATGATCGGCGTCGGCGCCGTCCTGGTCGCGATGACGGTCACGGATCGCTCGCTGGGGCGCTCCCCAGGCGACTCTCGGCGTACGACCAGCCGCTCCAGCGTTCGACGGTGACCACGATGAGCGGGCCGGCGGGCGGGTCGTCGCGGTACTGCCGGTAGCGCGCGGCGAGCAGCGCGAGGGGCCCGGCCATCGCGGCGGGGTCCTCGACGACGGAGGCGGTGCCGTCGGCGCGGGCCCACCACAGGCGCGTCCAGTCGTCGTCGTAGTGGTCGGCGAGCACGGCCACGCGCGGGTCGGCCCGTATGTTGCGCAGGCGTTTCAGGTCGCGGCCGCTCTTCGGCTTGGCGTCGACGGCGCTGTAGATCCGGTCGCCGTCGGCCGCGAACGTCGCCGCGACCACGTGCGGGCGCCCGGTCGCGTCGGCCGTGGCCAGGTGGATGACGCGTGCCGCCGCCAGCCGTTCGCGGGCGTCCTCCTCGGTCAGCCTCATGCTCTGAGCCTGCCAGGCGCCGCCCGGAAAGTGACGTCCGTATAACGAACACGTTTCCTGCCCTTGACAGCCCCCATGTCTTCAGGCTTCCCTTCGTGGGAGCGCTCCCACGCGCCGGGCGGCCGGTACCCGGCGAAGCATTCGCGTCCATGGAGACGACCTGAGAGGGGTCCGTCAAATGAGGGTCACCAGGCATCGCGGGCGAATCGCCCTGGCGATCGCGCTGTCCGCCGTACTCGCGGCCACCGCGTGCTCGGCGGACGACGGCAAGGCGAGTTCGGACGGCTCAGGCGGGAAGATCACGCTGACGGTCGACGACTTCGGCACGTTCGGCTACCAGGACCTCTACAAGCAGTACGAGGCCCAGCACCCGAACATCAAGATCAACGAGCGGAACGTCCCGAAGCTCGACGACTACACCCCGCGACTCCAGCAGTGGATCGCGGCGGGCGCCGGTGCCGGCGACGTGGTCGCGATCGAAGAGGGCATCATCGTCAAGTTCAAGGCCCAGCCCGACAAGTTCGTCGACCTGAAGAAGTACGGGGCGTCGTCGATGCAGGCCGACTTCGTGCCGTGGAAGTGGCAGGGCGGCACGAGCCCCGACGGCAAGCTGATCGGGCTCGGCACCGACGTCGGCAGCATGGCGCTGTGCTACCGCCGCGACCTGTTCAAGAAGGCCGGGCTCCCCTCGGACCGTGACGCCGTGACGAAGCAGTGGCCCACCTGGGACGACTTCATCAACGTCGGCAAGAAGTTCACGGCCAAGATCGGTGGCGGCACGAAGTTCATCGACAGCCCCGAGACGTACTACAACACGATCCTCATGCAGGAGGCCGGCAAGGGCGCCAACCAGACCTACTTCGACCAGGGCAACAAGTTCGTCATGGAGTCGAACCCGGCCGTGCGCTCGGCCTGGGACGAGACCGTGAAGATGTCGCAGGCCGGGCTCGCCAACGGCGTGCAGTTCCTGTCCGACCCGTGGGCCCAGGCACTGAAGAAGGACGCCTTCGCGACCGCGCCGTGCCCGGCCTGGATGCTCGGGCTCATCAAGCAGTTCGGCGGCAACGCCCAGAGCGGCAAGTGGGACGTCGCCGGGGTTCCGGGCGGCGGCGGAAGCTGGGGCGGATCCTGGCTCGCGGTGCCGACCCAGAGCAGGCACCCGAAGGAGGCGGCCGACCTCGTGAAGTTCCTGACCGCCCCGAACGGCCAGATCTCGGCGTTCAAGGCGGCCAACAACCTGCCCTCCTCGCCGCAGGCGCTGAACGACCCCGCGGTCCAGGCGTTCGCCAACCCGTACTTCAACGACGCGCCCGTCGGCAAGATCTACGGGCCCGCGGCGACCAGCCTCAAGCCCGTCTACCTGGGCGCCGACAACCAGGAGGTCCGGCAGGCGGTCGAGTCGGACCTGCGCGCGATCGCCCAGGGCAAGCTCTCGCCGGCCTCCGGCTGGGGCAAGGCCGTGTCCGACGCGAAGAAGGCGGCCGGCACGGGGTGAGACCGGGCGGGCGGCGCACCCTCCCCAGGGAAGACGCCGCCCGCCCCTACGGCTCGCCGTCCCCGTGAAAGGACCTCTCGATGGCCATCGACCTGCGGCCGACCCCGCCCGTGGCCGGCGGCGCGCGTCCCGTTCCCCCGGAACGAGGCCGCGTACGCGCCCGGCTCTCGCGGCTGGACCAGACCCTCTCCCCGTACCTGTACATCTCGCCGTTCTACCTGCTGTTCGCGGTGTTCGGCCTGTTCCCGCTCGGCTACACCTTCTGGGTCTCCCTGAACCACTGGGAGATCATCGGCGGCCACCAGTACGTCGGCCTCCGCAACTACACGACGCTGCTCGCCGACGACCAGTTCTGGAACGCCGTCGAGAACACCTTCGGGATGTTCGTCCTCGCCACCGTCCCGCAGCTGCTGCTGTCGCTCCTGCTGGCGAACGCCCTCAACCGCAGGATGCGGGTACCGACGCTGTTCCGCATGGGCGTGCTGCTCCCGCTGGTGACGTCGGTCGCGGCGGTCGCGATCGTCTTCACGCAGCTGTACGGCCACGACTACGGCATGGCCAACTGGGTCCTGCACTTCTTCGGCGTCCACAAGGTCGACTGGCAGGCCAACCGTTGGTCGGCGTGGCTGGCGGTGTCCACGATGGTCGACTGGCGGTGGACCGGCTACAACGCGCTGATCTTCCTCGCCGGCATGCAGGCGATCCCGCGCTCCCTGTACGAGGCGGCGGCGATCGACGGTGCGACGCGGGTGAAACAGTTCTGGCGGATCACCGTTCCGCTGCTGCGCCCCACGATCGTCTTCGTCTCGATCGTCTCCACCATCGGCGGGCTCCAGCTGTTCACCGAGCCGCTGCTGTTCAACAACGGCTACATGAACGGCGGCTCGCTCCGGCAGTCCCAGACCGTGGCGATGTACATGTTCGAGAACGCCTTCCAGCGCTTCCAGTACGGCTACGGCTCCGCGATCGCCTGGATGCTCTTCCTGCTGATCCTGGTCTTCTCGCTGCTCAACTTCCTGATCATCCGCCGACTCGCGGGAGGCCGCACATGAAGGCACTCGTGCTCCGACGAACGCGGGGCGCCGTCGCCGGCTCCGCGCGGCTCTGGCAGGCGAGCCCGCTGACGTACGCGGTCCTGATCTTCGGGATCGTCCTGTCGGCGTTCCCGCTGTACTGGATGTTCGTCGTGGCGACCCGTACGAACGACGTCGTCGGCGCGGTGCCGCCGCCGTTCATCGCCGGGCACCACCTCGGCGAGAACGTACGCCGCCTGTTCGCCAACGAGCAGGCGCACTTCGCCAAGGCGCTGGTGAACTCCGCGATCGCCTCGCTGGCCGTGGCGGCCTCGACGGTGTTCTTCGCGTCGCTGGCCGGGTTCGCCTTCGCCAAGCTGCGCTTCCGTGGCCGCAACGGGCTGCTGCTGGTCATCGTCGCGACGATGATGGTGCCGGTGCAGATGGGGATCATCCCGCTGTACATGGTCATGGTGCACCTGCACTGGACCGGGAAGCTCCAGGCCGTGATCGTGCCGTTCCTGGTCACCGGGTTCGGGGTGTTCATGATGCGGCAGTACGCCGCGCAGGCCGTGCCGGACGAGCTGATCGAGGCGGCGCGCGTCGACGGCGCCTCGACGTTCCGGATCTTCTGGAGCGTGGTGCTGCCCGCGCTGCGCCCGGCGGCCTCGGTGCTGGCGCTGTTCACGTTCATGCAGACCTGGAACGAGTTCATCTGGCCGCGCGCGGTGCTCAACCCCGACAACCCGACCGTGCAGTACTCCCTGGCGCTGCTCAACAGCGCCTATTTCAACGACTACACGCTCATGTTCGCCGGGACCGTCGTCGCGATCGTCCCGCTGTTCGTCGTCTTCGTGCTGTTCGGCCGCCAGATCATCGGCGGAATCATGGAAGGTGCCGTCAAAGCATGACAATTCAGCGATCCCAGGCGGAGACCCAGCTCATCTTCCCGGCCGGCTTCGCCTGGGGTGCGGCGACCGCCGCGTACCAGGTGGAGGGCGCCGCCGGAGCGGACGGGCGCGGCCCCTCGATCTGGGACACCTTCGCGCACACGCCGGGCGTCGTGCTGGGCGGGGACACCGGCGACGTCGCCATCGACCACTACAACCGGTTCCGTGAGGACGTCGCGCTGATGTCCTCGCTGGGGCTCACCGCGTACCGCTTCTCGATCTCCTGGTCGCGTGTTCAGCCGCACGGCGCGGGCCCCGTCAACGCCAAGGGCCTGGACTTCTACCGCCGCCTCGTCGACGCCCTCCTCGCGGCGGGCATCGAACCGTGGCCGACCCTGTACCACTGGGACCTGCCGCAGCCCCTGGAGGACGCCGGCGGCTGGCCCGTACGCGACACGGCGTACCGGTTCGCCGACTACGCCGGGCTCGTGCACGAGGCCCTCGGCGACCGGGTCACGAACCTCACCACGGTGAACGAACCCTGGTGCGCGGCCTTCCTCGGGTACGCCTCCGGCGACCACGCGCCGGGGCGCCGCGATCCGGAGGCCTCGCTGCGCGCGGCGCACCACCTGCTCCTCGGGCACGGCCTGGCGGCGCGCGAGCTGCGCGGCGACCGTACGAACGTGGGCGCGGCGGTCAACCTCTACGCGGTGTCGGCCGCGAGCGAGGCGCCCGAGGACGTGGACGCCGCGCGGCGCATCGACGGGCTGCAGAACCGGTTCTTCCTCGACGCGCTGCTGCTCGGCCGCTACCCCGAGGACGTGCTCGCCGACGTCGAGCGCTACGACCTCGGCGTACGCGACGGTGACCTCGCGCTGATCGGCGGGTCCGTCGACATGCTCGGGGTCAACTACTACAACCGCTTCTTCGTCACCGGCAAGGAGGGCGCGGCGCCCGCGATCACGTCGCCGTTCGCGCAGGCGTCACCGTGGCCCGGCAGCGAGCACGTCGGCTTCGTCCAGGCCGGACGGCCGGTGACCGCGATGGGCTGGGAGATCGACGCGACGGGCCTGACCGAGGTGCTCACGCGCGTCGCGGGGGAGTACCCGCCGGTGCCGCTGTACGTCACCGAGAACGGCGCGGCCTTCGACGACGAGGTGTCCGACGGCGAGGTCGAGGACCCCGACCGGGTGGCGTACATCGACGCCCACCTGCGGGCCTGCCACGAGGCCATCGGCGCGGGCGTGCCGCTGCGCGGGTACTTCGCCTGGTCGCTGATGGACAACTTCGAGTGGGGCTGGGGGTACGCCAAGCGCTTCGGGCTCGTGTACGTCGACTTCGCGACGCAGCGGCGCATCCCCAAGACCAGTGCACGCTGGTACGCGGCGGTCATCGAGCGAGGAGGAATCGGGATCGGCACAATGAACACGTGAGCAGACAGCGAGCAGTGACGGCCGGCGGGCGGCCGACCCTTGAAGCCGTCGCGGCGCGCGCGGGGGTCGGCCGCGGCACCGTGTCCCGCGTGATCAACGGGTCGCCGAAGGTCAGCCCGGAGGCGCGCGAGGCGGTGCAGCAGGCCATCGCGGAGCTGGGGTACGTCCCGAACCGCGCCGCCCGCACGCTCGTCACGCGGCGTACGGACACCGTGGCGCTCTTCGTGTCCGAGTCCGAGGAACGCGTCTTCGGCGAGCCGTACTTCGCCGGGATCATCCGGGGAATCAGCGCCGGGCTCGCGAGCACCGGCCTGCAGTTGCTGCTCGCCATCGCCCAGTCCGCCGACGACCACGAGCGCTTCGAGCACTACCTGACCGGCCAGCACGTCGACGGCGTCTTCCTCATCTCGCTGCACGGCGGCGACCCGCTGCCGCGTCACCTGGAGGAGAGCGGCGTGCCGACCGTGCTCGGCGGCGCGCCCGTCGGCGACGACCCGGTGAGCTGCGTCGACGCCGACAACCGCGGTGGCGCCCGCAACGCCGTCGAGCATCTGATCGGCCTCGGGCGCCGCCGGATCGCCACGATCACCGGCCCGCAGGACATGAGGGTGGGCGTCGACCGGCTCAGTGGTTACACCGACGCGCTGTCCGCGGCCGGGCTCGGCGAGCTCGTGGCCGACGGCGACTTCAGTGAGGAGTCCGGGGCGCGCGCGATGCGGGAGCTCCTCGACCGCGACGCCTCCCTGGACGCGGTGTTCGCGGCGTCGGACCCGATGGCGATCGGCGCGATGCGCGTCCTCAAAGAGCACGGACGCCGGATTCCCGGCGACGTCGCGGTGGTCGGGTTCGACGACTCGCCGACGGCGCGACACACGGATCCGCCGCTCACTTCTGTACACCAGCCACTCGAGGCCATGGGCCGTGAAATGGCACGATTGCTCGTCGCGCGCATCCGTGGAGAGCCGATGGAACGCTTTATGGTCATTTTGGACACGCATCTTGTCGCACGGGAATCCTCTTTTACGCAACACTGATCAAATGCAGTCGCTCCTCGCCGGCAGGTACCGGCTCCGTCAACGGATCGGCAGCGGTGGCATGGCGTCGGTCTGGCTCGCGCGCGACGAGGTCCTCGTGCGGCCCGTCGCCGTGAAGCTGATCGACGCCGACCTTGTGCGTGATCCGGCGTTTCGCGAGCGTTTCCGCGAGGAGGCGCGCGCCGCCGCGGCGCTGTCACACCCCCACATCGTGACCGTTCACGACTACGGCGAGTCCGAGGGAACGCCGTACATCGTGATGGAGCTGCTGAACGGCGGCACCCTCGACCAGATGTACCCGATCGGCGACGTCACCCGCGTCATCGGGGACGTCGCCTCGGCACTGGCCGCCGCGCACGCCGCGCACATCGTCCACCGCGACATCAAGCCCACCAACATCTTCGTCACCTCCTCCGGGGTGAAGGTCCTCGACTTCGGCATCGCCGACGACGCGCGGATGGGCACGCCCGGATACCTCCCGCCCGAGGACGACCTCTCGCCCTCCGCCGACGTGTACGCCCTCGGCGTCGTGTGGTTCGAGGCGGTGAAGGGACGCCGTCCCGAGCCGGGGGAGACCCTCGGCGGCCTGCAGGAACGCTGCGTCGCGGTGTCCGCTTCGGCCCGCCCGTCCGCCGCCGAGATCGCGTCGGCGCTCGGAATCGCGCCGGACGCCAAGCCCGCGGCCGAGGTGTCGCCGACGGCGGTCACCCGCCCGCGTACGCGCGTTCTCACCGAGAAGAAGCGCGTGTCGAGGCGCCTCATCCTGAGCGGTGGCGGCGCCGCGGCCTCGGCCGCGATCGCGCTGACCTTCGTGCTCGGCGGCGCGGCCCTGAGCCCGATGGCGGCACCCCTCACCACGTCGCCGTCCCACACGCCCGCGCCGGGCAGCCTGACCGCCACCCCGCACCGGCACGCCCGCTCGGTGTCGAAGTCATCGCCGCGGTCCGACGCGCAGACGGCGCAGATGGCGGACTCCGGCCCGACCCGCCGGTCCCGCCCGGGCCTGCTGGGGGCGACCCCGCCCGGCACCCTCGCGGCGCTGAGCAAGCTGCGCCGCACGGTCGACGACGGGATCCTGTCCCAGGAGGTGCGCCCCGACGTCGGCCTCGACCTGGACACCGTCATCACCAACCTCCAGACGGAGCTGGCCGCCGGCGGCCACGTGAACGTCACCAAGCGCCTCGCCGACCTGCGCACCAAGATCGCCGACCGGGTACGCGAGGGCGGGCTGGTCCAGTCGCGCGCCGACGCGCTGACCAAGACCCTGTCGAAGCTCACTCCGGACACCCCGTAGGCCCGTCCGCCCCGGCCGGTCGCGCGGCCGGGGCGTGAGTCAGCGGGCCTGGTGCAGCAGGAACCGCGTGTAGGCCGCCAGGGAGACCCCGTCGAAGATCTCCCCTTCGGTGATCATCCGCTCGACCTCGGCGCGCGGGAACCAGCGCTGCCGCATGTCCTGCTCCTCTTCGTCCCGGTCCGGCTCACCGGCCGTGAGCCCGGTCGCGAGGAACACGTCACAGCCCTGGCTGACGAACCCCGGCGCGATCGCGAACTCCCCGATGCGCTTGAGGGTGTCCGCCCGCAGCCCGGTCTCCTGCGCCAGCTCGGCGCGCGCCAGCTCCTCGGTGGTGGTCTCCCGGTCGTCGGGCCAGGTGCCCTGCGGGAACTCCCACGAGCGGCGCGACAGGGCGTACCGGTACTGCTCGACCAGGTGGAAACCGTCGTTCTCCAGCGGAATGATCAGCGCCGCGGTGGGCTTGTCGACGACCCCGTAGATCCCCGGCGAGCCGTCGGGGTGCCGGATGTCGTCCTCGCGTACCGACATCCACTTGTTCTCATAGACCACACGCGTGGCGACCTGGATCATTCCCTCACCATGCCACGGCCCGCCGGATGGCGCGGTGGTCGATGACGACGATCCCTTCCTCCTCGATGATCGCCTGGGCCTCGGGTGAGACGAGGAACTCATGGTCGGTACGGCGCACACGCCAGCCCGGGTCGATCGACTCGCCGCCCGTGCCGGGGTGCACCGCCCACTCGCTGAGACCGGGCGGAAGGTCCCGCAGCATCCGGGCGTACGTGGCCGCCTTGCCGTCGAGATCGAGGGAGAAACTGTCGAGGAAGTCGTTGTCGACGACGGGCATCCCGTACCGCCCCGCCTCCGCGCGCCCCCGGTCGAGCCAGACACGTACGGCCAGGCCGTACTCGCGTGCCAGCGCCATCGTGAGATCGAAGATGTCGTCCCGCCCGCCGTCGGCGAGACAGTGGAAGTCCAGGTGTACGGGCGCCAGCCCGGCGTCGGCGACCGCGTCGATCTGCGCACGGAACTCGACCTCGACCTCGTCGACACGGGCACACCGGAGCAGGGCGTCCCGGTCGGCGGACGTGTGGAGCTCGCCGGAACCGTCGAGCAGCGAGGGAACTTTCTCCTTACCGGCCTGCGGCCCCCACCGCTCCCGAGGGGTGTCCCGGACCAGCGTGAGATGCACCCCGAACGGAATCTCCGGCCGCTCACGAAGCATCCGCATGGCCTCGCCCGCCCCCGGACAGGGCACCATCAGACTGCACGAACCCGCGATGCCACGCTCGATCGCGTCGACGACGGCGGCGTTGATCCCCTCGTACATCCCGAAGTCATCACAATTGACGATCAGTACCCGTGCGTCGGCGGGAAATCCCAGCAACTCGCTCTGCGTCATCCCACGGACGCTACGTCATCCCCGCCGGACGGCCTCGCCCTCACCGCGATGCGACGAACAGGCACCACGACGGCCCCCGGACAGGCCGTACATGCCATCGTTGCAGCGCACCATGTACCCGCTGCCGTTCTCGAAGTAGTCGATGCAGTCGAAATAGCCGCACACCCCGTCCGGCGGGCTGTAGACGAGGCTTCCCCGCCCGCAGAGATTGAGCCGGTATGGGTTGCGGGGCGCGCCGCAGGTCGGGAGCACGACCTTGCGATGACGCACGGGAGGGACGGCGGCCTTCTTCTTCACGGTGGGACGCGGCACCGGCGTGGAATGCCTGTGCGACGGCGACGGTGCGGGACGCCGATGCGACGGCGACGGTGTGGCACGCGGCCGCACCGCGCGAGTCGCGCCCGCCGACGGCGTCACGGGTGCGGCGGCGGACCGGTCGACCGGCGACGGCGCCGGCGGTGGGCTCACGATGCCGACCACCACGACGAACCCGACGAACCCGGCGAAGAGCCCGGCGACGATGACCCACGGCCGCTCGTACCAGGCCCGGGTCCAGAACCGCCAGCCCGGCGGCACCCGAGGCCACGACGGCGGGGGAGACCACCCGGGCGGCGGCTTCCAGCCGGGAGGGGACGAAGGCCATCCGGGAGGCGGGTTGTACTTCACTGCGCCACCACCTTGCGGGGTGATCTCGTGCTTTAAGGACGCACGCCCCAGAGGCGCGGTTCACAGCGCCCGCCGTCGGCTCCGAAAAGAAGACCGCGCCGGAGGGGTCTCCGGCGCGGTCGTACGACAGGAGGCGGTCAGGCCCTCGTCTCGCGGATGGCGGCCTCGATACGGCAGCCGGCGCCGATGACGGCCAGCGCGATCACGGCCGTCGCGCCCCACGGGCGGGGGGCGAGGATCAGGAGGGCGAACAGGGCGGCGCAGGCCGTCAGTGCGATGTTGCCGAAGGCCCGGACGGTCGAAGGCGGAGGCGTCATTTTCCGGACGATATCCGGTCAGGCCGCCGGGGTGATGACGTCGGCGATGACGCAGGTGACGTTGTCCGGGCCGCCGTGTTCCAAGGCCAGGTCGACCAGTCTGCGTACCGCCTCGTCCGGGTCGGGGATCGTCGTCAGCGTCTCCAGTACCGCCGCCGGGGGCACCACCGCCGACAGGCCGTCCGAGCACAACAGGTAGCGGTCGCCCGGCTGGGCGTCGTGGAGTTTCAGGTCGGCGGTCACGCCCTCGCCGTGCAGGGCGCGGATGAGGAGGGACCGCTGCGGGTGGGACGCCGCCTCCTCCGGGGTCAACCGGCCCTCGGCGATCAGGGAGCGCACGTACGTGTGGTCGTCGGTGATCTGGAACAGTTCGCCCTCGCGCAGCACGTACGCGCGCGAGTCGCCCACGTGCACCAGGCCCAGCCGCGAGCCGGACCACAGGAGCGCGGTCAGGGTCGTGCCCATTCCCGCGAGCGACGGGTCGGATTCCACGATGCCCCGCAGGGCCGCGTCGGCGTCGTGGACCGCGCGGTTCAGGGCGTCGAGCAGGTCGCCGGCCGGTACGCCGGAGTCGAGCGGGCGCAGGGCCTGGATGGCGGCGGCGCTCGCGGGCTTGCCGCGGCCCTCGCCGCCGAAGCCGTCCGCGACGGCGATGAGGCGTGCCCCCGCGTACGCGGAGTCCGCGTTGTCGGGGCGGACCTTGCCGATGTCGGAGCGCATCGCGTAGCGGATCCCGAGTGTCATGGCGTCTTCCTTTCCGCAAAGCCGGTCGATGAGGAAGGCGACCAGGTCACGCCGTACGTCCGTGTCCTTCTCGACCTGCTCCCAGTACGCGGCGATCTCGCGTGCCGCCGCTTCCGGCGACGGCAGTTCGCACACCACCCGGATGCGGGCCAGCGGCATGCCGACGCGGCGCAGCCACGCCACGAGCCGGGCCTGGTCGAGCTGGGACGGCTCGTAGAACCGGTAGCCGGAGACCGGGTCGACGTACGCGGGCCGCAGCAGGCCGAGCTCGTCGTACAGCCGCAGCGCCTTCGGCGACAGCCGTGAGGCACGTGAGAAGGCCCCGATCGTCAGCGAACCCATGCGCACCTTCCTCGAATTCGCCTCGATGCTGCGGCTTCACCCAAGGGCAAGGTCAAGCCGCTCGCCGATCTCGCGTACGACCGACACCAGCAGCTCGACGTCGGCCGTCATGGTGCGCCAGTTCACGATCGCGGGCCGCAGCGCGGTCATGCCCCGGTAGACGGTGGTTCCCGCGAAGACCCGGCCGTCCGCGATGAGCTCCTCGCCGAGCCGCGCGTTGAAGGCGTCGGGGTCGCCGGCGCGCGGCACGTACCGGAAGCACACCACGCACAGGTGCGGCGGCGCGAGCAGTTCGAGCGACGGGGTCTTCTCGACCAGCCCGGCCAGGTACAGCGCCAGGTCGAGGTGGCGTTCGACCATCTCGCGGTGGCCCGCGCGCCCGTACGCGCGCAGCGTCGCCCAGATCGGCAGCGCACGGGCGCGCCGCGACGAGTCGGGCCCCAGGAACGCGTAGTTGATCTGCTCGTCGTCTTCGCCGGGCAGGTACGGGGCGTTCCACGCGCCGAACGCGCGGCCGAGCAGCTCCGGCTCCCGTACGAACGCGAAACCGCTCTCGTACGGGACGTTCAGCCACTTGTGCCCGTCGGAGATCACCGAGTCGGCGCGTTCGACGCCGCTCACCAGGTGCCGTGTCCGCGGGGACAGCGCCGCGAACAGGCCGAACGCCCCGTCCACGTGCAGCCACGCGCCGTGGCGTTCGGCGAGGTCGGCGAGGTCGTCGATCGGGTCGAAGTCACCGGTGTTGACGTCGCCGGCGTTCGCCACGATCACGGCGGGGCCGGTCTCGGCGAGCGCGCGGTCCATCGCCGCGAGGTCGGCGCGTCCCGCGTCGTCGCGCGCGAACACGCGTACGGTGTCGCGGCCGAGACCGAGCATCTGCAGCGCCTTGCGGACGCTGACGTGGACGTATCCGCCGGAAAGCACCGGCATCGGCGGCAGCCCGGCCAGGCCGTCGCGGGTGACGTCCACGCCGTGCCGTTCCGCCCACCGGTGGCGCGCGGCGGCGAGCGCGGTGAAGTTCGCGGACGTCGCGCTCACGGTCAGGACCCCGCCGAAGGACGACGGGAGGCCGAACAGGTCCTTCAGCCAGCCCAGCACGACCGTCTCTGCGTGCGTCGCGAAGGCCGAGGACGCCCACATCCCGGCGTTCTGGTCGAGCAGCGACGTGATCCAGTCGCCCGCGAGGGCCGCCGGGGTCGAGCCGCCGACCACGAAGTGGAAGAACCTCGGGCCCGCCGAGTGGGTGGCCGCGCGCGTGCCGAGGTCCAGCAGGCGCGCGACGCTCTCCAGGGTGCCGTCGCCGTCCTCGGGCAGCGGCCCCTCCAGGCCGGCGAGCGGCTCGGCGGGGGAGGCGACCGGACGGTCCGCGAGGGAGTCCAGGTACGGCCCGGCCGCCGCCTCCACCAGGCCGAGCGCCCGCGCGCTCAGGTCGCGATCGTGCAGAGGGTCGTTCATCCCGGCAGCAGATCACGGTGGTTCACCGGCCGTCGAGGGCCGTTCGCGGGAAGTGGCCTGATCGACTAGGAATGATGGTCGTGAGGACATCGGTGACCGGAAACCAGGACCCCGCGGACGAACCCGCCTGGGCCATGCAGTTCGCCCTGCGCGTCGAGAAGACCGAGCCGCCGCCGCACTACGCGGTGTGCGAGGCGGTCGCGATGGCGGCGGTCACCCTGCTCACCGACCCGAGGGCGCGGCCCGGAGGCGAGTGGCACGAGGCCGTCGCGACCTGGGAGCAGCGCCGCATCCGCAAGGTCGTCCGCCGCGCGCGCGGCGCCCGCTGGGACGCCCTCACCGGCCTGCCCGGAGTCCTCGTCGACCACGAGGGGGTACTGGCGAGGGCGTTCGTCCCCGGCCCGGTCACCGAGGTGCCGGCCGAGATCTCCAAGCTCCAGGTCGGCGGCACCGACCTCGAACGCGAGGAGGAGCCGAAACCCCCGCCCGCGCCGCCGTACGCCCTGGTCTGCCTGAACCCCGGCGTGACGATGACGACCGGCAAGGCCGCCGCGCAGTGCGGTCACGCCGCCCAGCTACTGCTGTGGGAGACCGGCGGCTGGCCGGGCCTGCGGGTGCGCGTCGCCGAGCCGGAGAGCTGGCCGCGCGCGGCAGCGGAGGCCGATGTGTCCGTACGCGACGGCGGCTTCACCGAGGTCGCGCCCGGCACGCTCACCGCCGTCGCACGGCTGGTGACCTGACCGGCCTCAGCCGTCCTCAGGGGTCTTCGGGGTCTTCGGGCGTACCGGGATGTCCTGGCGCGTGGCGTCGGCTCCGCGTACGGGGAGGTCCTGCCGGGTGGCGTCGGCCTTGCGTACGGGCAGGTCCATGCGGGTCTGCGCCGAGAGGGCCTTCGGGGCCACGACGCGGTCCTTCGGCGGGGTGCCCGGGAGCGTCGAGCCCGGGCCCTCCATGGTCTCCGGGATCACGATCGGCGGCGCCGCGACCGGCTGCGGAGCCTCGGTGGCCTTTTTGGCTTTGGGGGTCATCGCGTACGTCATCGTCAGCAGGCCGCCGAACGCCACGCAGAACAGGCCGTGCTCGACCAGCCGCGGCAGGTCGCCGTGGACCGCCGCCATGACGGCGAGCAGCGCGAACTCCGCGGTCCAGCCCGCGAGCGCGCCGAGCAGCAGCCGGTAGTCCCGGCGTACCAGGGCGAACACCGCCGCGACGGTCAGCAGCAGCTCGACGGCCTTGGCGCCGAGGAGCAGGCCCGTCACGGCTCCCGTGCCGAGGTCGAGCATGGCGGTCGCGTCACGGTGCAGGCGCGACCAGTCGGCGAGTTCGACGATCTTCACGATCCCGAACGCGATCAGGAAGACGCATACCGGACGGCGGAGGTCGTTCCGGCGAGTGCCGGGCTTCGCCGGCTGCGCGATCTGGTCCACAGTGCCCCCTCATCTGCCACCCGTGAGACGTGCGTGTTCGACGGGGAGTTCGGAAGTCGTAAGCCTAGGTCCGCGAAGCCCTCTCACACAGTGATTCGAGCGCGAGTCGAAGTGTCAACGTCCTCATCCGGACGAGGGAAAGTCAGACACGTTCGGTGATGCTCATTGCACCCCGCGTGCGAGGGGGTGATGCTGACCACGTCGGGCCACGTCCGTGCGAAGAGAGGTGATCCGATCGTGTCCAATGATGCCGCCGCCTTAACGCGGGCGCGTATCTCCTATCTCGAAAACCTCGGAGACGAACTCCGAGGACGGGGCTTCGCCGTACGTCTCACCATTCCACGAGAAGGACCGCCGAGCCTGCATGTGGTGAACCCACGGGCTTCGGCTCTCGCCGAGAACATCCTCGCCGAGAGCACCGAGGGCGGCTGGTGGTTCTGGTGGTCATGGGCGGAACGCATCGCCCCGGCCGAAGACCTCGGCAGCGCCGCGGACCGCGTCGTACGGGTCCTCGCCGCGACGGGAGAGCACAGCTCCTGAGGAGACGGGTGCTGGAGGCACCGCTACCTCCAGCACCGCGCGTCAGCCGTCGAAGCCGCCGTACGCGCCGCGGTAGAACAGCAGCGGGTCGCCCTCGTGGTGCTTCTCCAGATGGTGGACGCGGGCCACGACGATCGAGTGGTCGCCCGCCGGGTGCTCGTCCTCGATCGAGCACTCCAGCCACGCGAGGGAGCCGTCGATCACCGGGCCACCGCCGGGTGACCGGGTCCACTCCAGGTTCGCGAACTTCTCGGCGCCGCGCGCCGCCAGCCGTACGCACACGTCACGCTGGGTCTCGGCGAGGATGTTGACGCAGAGCCGTCCCGCCGCGCGGATCCGCGGCCAGGTGGTGCTCGCGTGCCCGACGCAGAACGCCACGAGCGGCGGGTCGAGCGACACGGACGTGAACGCGTTCACCGCCAGCCCGGTCGGCCCGCCCGTCCCCGGGTCGATCGCGGTCACCGCGACGACCCCGGTGGCGAACCGCCCGAGGATGTTGCGGAACCTCATGCCGTCGATCGCCGTGACCGGTTCGGCCTGGCTCGTACGCGCACGTGGCACGGCGCGGCCCGGGGCGTTCGAGTCGTAGGGTGACGTCGCGGCGGCCGCACCGTCGGTCATGACTCTCCTTGTCCTCGGCCGGGCCATCTGGGACCGGCGAAACGCCGTTGATCTACTTCCCCGGACGCACGCCCATTAAAGCCCGGTTTTGCCCGGAAGATTCCGTGCGGATCTGGATATCGGTCAAAGGACCTAGGCCCCTCTCGGGCGCCATCGCGCACCGACGATCTGATCTCCGCAGGCCCCGTACGCCGGGTCTTACGTCGGCGTCCGGCGAACAGACTGACCCCTTTTTTCGCCCGGTCCGTACGTTGGATTTGGGCCTATCGGGTAAATTCTTGGCTCTAGGTCGTGTCAGCGCTGACGCCAGTGCCTGGCTTGACGTGCGATTTCAGGGTCATCCCCTCGACTCCGATCGCATCCCCCCGCCGCAGGCCCAGAGGAGGCCGCTTGTTCCTCGGCATCGTCCTCGGGCTGATCGCCACGGTTCTTTACAACGCAGGGTTCGTGCTGGAGAAGCGCGCCCTGCGCGCCCTGCCGCCGATCAGCGTGCGCCGGGTCGGCAGCCTGCTCCGCGTACTGGTCACCAGCCGAGCCTGGGTGACCGGCTTCCTGGTCATGGGCGCGGGCATGGGCTGCCAGGTGATCGTGATGTCGCTCGTGCCCCTCAGCGTGGCCCAGCCGATCCAGCTCGCAGGACTCGCGCTGCTCGTGGTCTTCTCGGCCGTGTTCCTGGGCGAGCGCAGCACCCCGAGAGAATGGGCGAGCCTGGGCGTACTGGCGCTGTCCCTCCTGCTGATCTGCCTGTCCATCGAGGACACCCGGCTCGGCCTGCACGCCGGCACGGGCACCATGCTCGCGGTGGTCGGCGGAACGGTCCTGCTGGGCATCGGCGCCTTCGTGGCCGCCGTCCGCTCAGGCTCCCGCAGCGGCCGCCCGGTCCCAGGCCTGCTGTACGGCGCGGCGGCCGGCCTGCTGTACGGCGCCGCCGGCCTCCAGACCAAGGGCGTGTCCGGCTTCCTCGCCGAGGACCCACACGGCTTCATAGGCCGCTCCCTGACCTCGCCGTACCCGTACTTGTACGTTCTGGTCTCGGGCGCGGGACTGGTGCTGTTCCAGACGGCGTTGCAACGAGGCCGCGCCTCGATCGTGGTCCCGGTGTCCAGCGTGGTGAGCGCGGTGTACACGGTCCTGGCCGGTACGGCGGTCTTCGGCGAACCCCTCCCAGAGGACCCGGTACGCCTGGCCCTGCGCTCCGCCGGCTTCATAGCCGCGATAGCCATCGTCGCCCTGATGCCCCGCCACGACGACGACCAGTCCCCAGTGGTCCCCACCCCGGCCCTGGTCCCCGACCGGGTGGCCTGAACCCGCCAGTCTGGCGGCACTTCCGGGCTTGGCGGGTCGGTGCCAGGAGCCGAGTCCGCGAGCGGGTGGCCTGAGGCGCGTCAGGCCTGGGGCGGTTCGGGTCCGGCGCACCGGTGCAGCAGCCGCCGTACGGGACCGGGGTCGGCACATCCCCTCTCACCGGACCGCACGGCCAGCCAAGCCACCCACCCGGCCCCCACGACCCCCCAGAACGACACAAGCCGGTACAGGGCCACCGCAGCACTGGCAGGCACCGCCAGCGCCCCGAACGCGACGAGAGAGGCCGCGAGGCTACTCTCGATGGCCCCGATCCCCCCGGGCAGCAGGGGAAGCAGGCTCCCGGCCGCCTGAGCGGCGAAGTACGCGATCGTCACCGCGTAGAGCGCAGGATGAAGCCCGACCGAACGCGCCGCCGCGTCCAGCGACAGAATGTCGAACCCCCAGTTGAGAACCGCCGCCCCACCCAACGCCACCCAGTCCGCCACCGCCAACCGCACCACCGCCCCGGGGGGCGTGTGGTCGGCGGGTATTTCGAGGGCCGTGCGGGTGGCGGGTGCGCTGGATTCTGCGAGGCCTCTGTGGTCCGTGTGGTCGGTGGGGTCTTCGGGGCGCGTGCGGTCGGTGGGGAGGCGCAGGCGTTCGGCGGTGGGGCCCGCGAGCCGGGAAGCCACGTTCAGGCCGACGCGTACGAGGTCGGCGCCGCGCCACCGCCATGCCACGGCCACCGCGACGATCACCGTTGCGAGGACGGCGAGGGCGATGGTGGCGAAGTGGCGGGAGTGGGGTTCGGCCAGTAGGGCCAGGAACCCCACGGCGGCGTACGCGGTGGTCATGATCACTCCGCCTAGGAGGATCACGGCCGTGGCGAGGCGGGGAGAGGCGCCCGCCCGGCGGTACTGCCGGAAGTTGAACGCCACGCTCACCGCGGGACCGGCGGGCAGTGTCGTGGACAGGGCGTTCCCCGCGTACGTCATCCGGACCGCCCGCAGCAGCGACATCCGTACCCCGCCCGCCTGCAGCAACCGCCGCTGCACCCGCGCGAACATGCTCATCGACGCCAGTTGCGCGACCACCATGCAGGCCAGCCAGGCCGGATCAGCGTGGAGAGTGATGTCCCAGAGAGCCCCGGTATCGGGCAACTCGTCGTGAAAGACCACAATCGCGAACCCGGCCCCCAGGGCCATCACCCCGCGCCAGCCCCACCGAAGGTACGGCCGCCACCCGGAAACGGCAGGCGCCGTCCCCTCCACCACCCCGAGTCCGGACACCACGGCCACCCCCAGCACGAACAAACCGCCGCGATGCTACCCGCTCAAATCGGACTCCAGGTTAGAAAACGGTCACCAAGCGCCTCGTGATAGCGGCGATCAGGGCGTGCGAGGCAGGAGCTCGCTCAGTAGCCGCGTGTTCGGCGGGCGGCGGGGCGGGCGCCTCGGCCGGAGGCGCTCAGGCCTATTCGTTGGAAGGCTCGGATGAACTCGCCGCCCAGGTTGACTCCCGCGCCCAGGGCGAGTGCCAGTGAAATACCGCCGATCAAGGTCAGTACGCCCGCGAACGGTGCGCCCGTGTTCAGTTCGATCATTCCCCGGTACAGCGCCGTCCCCGGCAGCAAGGGGGCGATCGACGGGACGATGTACGGCAGTGCGGGTTCGTGTTTCCAGCGGGCCAGGATGTTGCCCAGCGTTCCCACCAGTACCGCGCCGATCGCGGACGCCATCAGCGGAGCGATGTCGGCCTCACGGCACAGGACGTACACGACCCAGATCAGCGCGCCGCCGATGGCCGCCGCCGGCAGCACCACGCGGGGCACCGCCAGTGCGACCGCGAACGCCATCGACACCACCGCCGCGGCCAGGATCGCCACCACGTTCAGTGTCATGGGGGCCGTCGGAAGATCTTTGACGTCGATGGACACGCCCAGGCGCATCGCCGTGTACACGCTCAGCCCGAGGCCCGAGACGATCGCGGCGACGATGAAGAACACCTCCAGCAGGCGTGCGCCGGCGCTGACCAGGTCGCCCGTGATGCCGTCCTGGATGCTCGCGACCAGCGGCCGGCCTGGCAGCAGGGCGACGATCGAACCAGTCACGATCGTCGACGCTCTCGCCGGGGCGCCGGCGGCGATCACGGCCGTGGCGCTGCTCGCGCCGATCGCGGCGGCGAGGGTCAGCTGGAAGAACTCCGCGATGCCGCGTCGGGCCAGGACCATCGCGGCGCGGTCCGCCAGTACCGTCGCGACGAACGCGGTTCCGGCGACCAGCGGACCGCCGCCCATCGTGATGCCGGCCGCGGCCGCGATCACGCCCATCGCGAGGATCGTCACCCACGGCGGGTACGGTCCGCGGCCCCGCTTGATCCGGATGAGCCGGGTGAACGCCTCGTCCAGGTCCAGGAGGCCGACGCTGGCGTCCTGGACCAGGGAGTGCAGGCCGACCAGCCGCCAGTACGCCGGGTTGCGCCGCCGGATCGACCGTGAGCCGGTGACCGGGGGAGCGCCGCCGCCAGGGTGCACCGAGACCGAGATCACGGTGAACGTCACGGCGACCTCGCAGCGCGGCAGCTCGTACGCGACGGCGAGGCTGAGCATCGACTCGTTGACGCGTTCGGTGGCCTCGCCGCTGGCCAGCAGGAGCTCGCCGACGCGCAGTACGAGGTCCAGGGCCTGGTACGAGACGACTTCGGCTGGTTCTTCGTCAGGCGGCTCCTGGGTGGTCTCACCTATCAGGCTCCGCCAGCGGTCCTTCAGTCGTTCCCGGCTCACGCTCATACGCGCGCTCGTAACCTCCCGATCGGGGTCTCGGTCGGCGAGGTTACCGGCGCGGTCTTACCTTTCGGGCATGGGGGACAACTCGGCCTGAGTCAGGCCGGGGAACGCCCCGGGCGGCGACCCGCGCCAGCGTACGGCCCGTACGGTCGCCTCCTGCATGGCCAGCGCGGCGTAGCGGCGCATCGAGGGGCTCGCCGCACCGGCCAGGGCGGCATAGCCGGCGGCGACACCGTCTTCCAACCGTGCGGCCAGCTGTACCGCCGTGTGGGGTGAGGTCACCGGGGAGGGCAGGCGGTACGCCGCCGCGGCCGGCACCGGGGTGCCGCCGCTCGACTCGACGTAGCCGCGCAGTTTGTCGCGGTGCGCGCGGTGGGCGTTCCACATCTGGTCGGCGGTCTGCCGCTGCCCGCCGTACAGGCGCGGGCCCAGCACGCCGTACCCGAAGATCGCGACGTGCTCGGCGGCGAGCGCCGTCTGCAGCGCGGTGAGGGTGTCCTGTGTCGTCATGCGAGAACCTGCGCGTGACCGGCCTCGCAGGCGCCGATGCTGGCGAGGAGCTGGGCGAGGCCCGGCGTCGCGCGGCGTACCTCGTCGGCGCGGGCCGCGGCGGCCTTGCGCTCGGCGTTGCGCACGGCGGCGAGCGCCATCGCCTCGCCGGCCGGCGCGGTGGCCGTGACCTGCGGCGCGGGGGTGGCGGTGCCGGTGTTGGTGCCGGGGACATAGTGGCGTTTGAGCACGGCGAGGTGCTGGGTGTGGTGGTCGCGGAGCGGCCCGAGCCGGCCCGCGAGGCGCTGGTGCGCGCCGAGAACCGCGGTGTAGAGCGCGATGAGTTCGGTCTCGCTCTGGATCGCCCCCGACAGCAGTCCGACCTCCGGGCCGGCGGGAGGTGCGGCGGCCTGTCCGATGCTCGTGCATCCGGTGGCGGTGGCCAGCAGCAGCGCGGAGCCGCCCAGGAGCGCGCGTCGTGTCGGAGCCGCGGACCGCAGCGCTTCCAACCGTGTCTCCGTTCATCGTCTTCCACTCAGGTGCGCAAGCATTCCACAAGGGCGCGCCCGTCGGCTCCCGATGCGGCACTCCGCGCCTCCGGCTGTGGATAGTCTTGTGTGGCGAGTGGACGCATAGGGCGCCCACCGCTCTATCGGTCGTGAAGGAGGTCCCATGAGCGTCGAAGCGGATTCCGGCAACGCTCAGCGGGGCCGGCGGGCGCCCGGGCACCAGGCACGCGCCGCGCTCATGCGGCTGCTGGAGCCGGTGGTCGCGGGTGCCGGGTTCGATCTCGAGGACGTCTTGGTGACGCCGGCGGGCAAACGCCGGCAGGTACGCGTGATCGTCGACGGTGACGACGGAGTGAGCCTCGACGACGTCGCGGTCGTGAGCCAGGCGGTCTCCGCCGCGCTCGACGGCAGCGAGGCGATGGGCTCCGGCCCGTACGTCCTCGAGGTCACGTCGCCCGGCGTCGACCGTCCGCTGACCCAGCCGCGCCATTGGCGGCGGGCGAGCGGCCGTCTCGTACAGGCCACGCTCACCGGCGGCGAAGAGATCACCGGCCGGGTCACGGCCGCCGACGACGAAGCCGTCACGCTCGACATCGACGGCCGCGAGCGACGGCTCGTCTACGACGAGCTCACCCGCGGACTAGTCCAGGTTGAGTTCAACCGGCGGGGCGGCGACGACCCCGACGGCGACGAGGACTAGGGGGAAGCCTCGTGGACATCGACATGACCGCCCTGCGCAGTCTCGAGAGTGAGAAGGACATCTCTCTCGAGCTCGTGGTCAAGGCGATCGAGGAAGCACTGCTCATCGCGTACCACCGCACCGAGGGCGCCGCCGTCAAGGCGAGGGTCGAGCTCGACCGCAAGTCCGGCCACGTCACGGTCTGGGCGACCGAGACGCCGGACGAGGACGTCACCACCGAGACGGGCGACGACGCCGTCGAGGCCGCGGTCGCCGTCCCTGTGCGCGAGTACGACGACACACCGACCAACTTCAGCAGAATCGCGGCGACCACCGCGAAACAGGTGATCCTCCAGCATCTGCGCAACGCCGAGGACGAACTGACCTTCGGCGAGTACGCCGGGCGCGAGGGCGACATCGTGGCCGGTGTCATCCAGCAGGGCAAGGATCCCCGCAACGTCCTGGTCGACCTGGGCAAGGTCGAGGGCGTGATCCCGCCCGAGGAGCAGGTCCCCGGAGAGAACTACGAGCACGGCGAGCGCATCCGCTCCTACGTCGTGCAGGTGAAGAAGGGGCACCGCGGGCCGATGGTCAAGCTGTCCCGCACCCACCCCAACCTGGTCAAGAAGCTGTTCGCGCTGGAGGTCCCGGAGATCGCCGACGGCACCGTCGAGATCGCCGCGATCGCACGTGAGGCGGGCCACCGCACGAAGATCGCCGTACGCTCGCGCAAGCCGGGCGTCAACGCCAAGGGCGCCTGCATCGGGCCGATGGGCGGCCGAGTCCGAAACGTGATGGCCGAGCTGCACGGCGAGAAGATCGACATCGTCGACTGGTCCGACGAGCCGGCCGACCTCGTGGGCAACGCCCTGTCGCCGGCACGGGTCCACCACGTCGAGGTCATCGACGCGGAGGCGCGGGTCGCACGGGTGATCGTCCCCGACTACCAGCTCTCGCTGGCGATCGGCAAGGAGGGGCAGAACGCCCGTCTCGCCGCACGCCTCACGGGGTGGCGAATCGACATCCGCCCCGACACCGAAAGTGGATCTTCATCCGAAGGGGAGCATGCGGCCGGTCCCGCCGACGCGCCGACGCGGTAGACTCATGACTTGTGGTCGCGCCGCCCCACAGCGTACTTGCGTGGGCTGTCGGGTCTGCACGGCCAAGTCCGACCTGCTACGGCTCGTTGTGGTCGAGGGCTCAGTTGTCCCCGATCCGCGCGGGCGGTTGCCAGGTAGAGGTGCCTCCCTGCACCCCGACCAGGCATGTCTCGAGCTGGCTGAGCGACGTCGGGCGTTCCCCAGGGCATTCCGCCGTGCGGGGCCGCTCGATGTGAGCATGCTCCGCCGGTTTTTTGAGTCACAGCAGGACGGCAACGTAAGCGACGTCTAGTCGGAAGCAGGTCGAGATTGCTATGAGCGCTCGATGAGCACGCAGCAATGATTACCGCAAGGTAGCGACGGTCCGCGGACGTGCCCCGGGCCGAGTAGGGAGTGCAGTGGCAAAGGTCCGGGTATACGAGCTCGCCAAGGAGTTCGGTGTCGAGAGCAAGGCCGTCATGGCCAAGCTCAATGAGATGGGCGAGTTCGTCCGTTCGGCGTCCTCGACGATCGAGGCGCCGGTAGTTCGCCGACTCAAGGAAGCTTTCGGGAGGTGCCGCCGGCAAGTCCGACGGCAAGAAGTCCCCGGCTGCCAAAGCCGGGTCCCAGAAGGCCGGTTCCGAAGCCGGCCGCACCCAAGCCTGAATTCAAACCAGAAGAGGCGAAGGCGGAGGCCCCGCCCGCGCCGGCCGTACCCGAGGCCCCCGCGCCCCAGCCGCCGGCTCCGCCGGTGGCCGCGCCGCGGCCCGAGGTTCCGCCGGTGCCGAGGCCCCCAAGCCCGCCCCGCGTCAGCCCGCTCCGCGTCCCCGGTCCCGCCGCCCCCAAGCCGGCGGCGGCTTCGACGCCCGAGCAGACCGACGCTCCCAGGCCCGGCCCCAAGCCGGGTCCGCAGAGCAAGCCCGCGGCTCCCGGCCCGAAGCCCGGTCCGCGTACCGAGCGTCCCGCTCCCGGTGGCGCCCAGCGCCCCGCGGCGCCGGGCCAGCGTCCCGGTGGCCGTCCGCGTCCGGGCAACAACCCGTTCTCCTCGACCAACACCGGCATGGGCTCCGCCAAGCCGGGGCCGCGTCCCGGCCCTGGTCCGCGGAGTGACCGTCCGGCGGGTCCGCGCAGCGACCGTCCCGGTGGTGCGCCTCGCGGCGACCGTCCGGCCGGCGCGCCGCCGCGTCCGGCACCCGGCGGAGGCCGTCCCGGCGCCCCCGGCGCCGGTGGTCCTCGTCCGAACCCGGGTGGCATGCCGCCCAGGCCGGGAGGCCCGCGTCCGAGCCCGATGAACATGCCGTCCCGTCCGCAGCGCGACTCCGGTGGTCCCGGTGGCGGCGGTGGCCGTGGCGGTCGTCCCGGCGGCGGCGGTGGCGGCGGAGGCCGTCCCGGTGGCGGCGGTGGCGGTGGCGGCGGTCGTCCTGGTGGCGGCGGTCGTCCGGGCGGAGGCGGCTTCGGCGGTCGTCCGGCCGGTGCCGGTGGCGGCGGTCGTCCTGGTGGCGGTGGCGGCTTCGGCGGCCCGCGCCCCGGTGGCGGCGGTCGTGGCCGTGGTGGCACGCAGGGCGCGTTCGGACGTCCGGGAGGACGCCCGGCGCGTGGCCGCAAGTCCAAGAAGCAGCGGCGTCAAGAGTTCGACAACATGCAGGCGCCCGCGATCGGCGGCGTCCGCGTTCCCCGTGGCAACGGCAAGACCGTTCGCCTGCCGCAGGGTGCCTCGCTCACCGACTTCGCCGAGAAGATCGGCGCCAACCCGGCGTCGCTCGTCGAGGTCATGCTGCACCTCGGTGAGATGGTGACCGCGACCCAGTCGGTCAACGAGGAGACCCTGCAGTTGCTCGGTGCCGAGCTGGACTACACGGTCCAGGTCGTCAGCCCCGAGGACGAGGACCGCGAGCTGCTGGAGTCGTTCGACATCGACTTCGGCGAGGACGAAGGCGGCGAGGACCTACCTGGACGCCCGTCCGCCGGTCGTCACCGTCATGGGTCACGTCGACCACGGTAAGACGAAGCTGCTCGACGCCATCCGCAACGCCAACGTGGTCGCCGGCGAGGCCGGCGGCATCACCCAGCACATCGGTGCCTACCAGGTCGCGACCGAGGTCGAGGGCCAGGAGCGGAAGATCACCTTCATCGACACCCCGGGCCACGAGGCGTTCACCGCCATGCGTGCCCGTGGTGCCAAGACGACCGACCTCGTCGTCCTGGTGGTCGCGGCCGACGACGGCGTGAAGCCGCAGACCACTGAGGCGATCGACCACGCGCAACGCGGCCGGCGTGCCGATCGTCGTCGCGGTCAACAAGGTGGACAAGGAGGGGGCGGACCCGCGGCAAGGTACGCGCCCAGCTCACCGAGTACGGTCTCGTCGCCGAGGAGTTCGGTGGCCAGACGCAGTTCGTCGACATCTCCGCGAAGCAGCGGATCGGCATCGACGACCTGCTCGAGGCCGTCGTGCTGACCGCGGACGCCGAGCTCGACCTCCGGGCCAACGCCGACGAGGACGCCCAGGGCGTCGCGATCGAGGCTCACCTGGACAAGGGCCGCGGTCCGGTGGCGACCGTGCTGGTGCAGCGCGGCACGCTGAAGGTCGGCGACTCGATCGTCTGTGGCGAGGCCTTCGGCCGCGTCCGGGCGATGCTCGACGAGAACGGCGAGACGTTCAGGAGGCGACGCCGTCCCGTCCGGTGATGGTGCTGGGCCTTTCGGCGACGCCGGGCGCCGGTGACAACTTCATCGTCGTCGACGACGACCGGATGGCGCGCCAGATCGCCGAGCCGGCGTCAGGCGCGCAAGCGCAACGCCGAGCTGCTCCGCAGTCGCGGTCGCCGCACCCTCGAGGAGCTTTTCAAGGACCTCGAGAAGGGCGAGCTCCAGGAGCTGCTGCTCATCGTCAAGGGCGACGTCTCCGGTTCGGTGGAGGCCCTGGAAGACGCGCTGCTCAAGATCGACGTCGGCGACGAGGTCGCGTCTGCGTGTGATCCGCCGCGGCGTCGGCGCGATCACCCAGGACGACGTGAACCTCGCGCTCGACGTCCGAGGGCACCGTCATCGTCGGCTTCAACGTCCGTCCCGAGCGCAAGGCGCAGCGAGCTGGCCGACCGCGAGGGCGTCGACATCCGCTACTACTCGGTCATCTACCAGGCGATCGAGGAGATCGAGGCGGCACTCAAGGGCATGCTCAAGCCGGAGTTCGAAGAGGTCCAGCTGGGCACCGGCGGAGATCCGCGAGGTCTTCAAGGTGCCGAAGTATCGGCAACATCGCCGGTGTCATGGTCCAGTCCGGCACGATCAACCGCAACAGCAAGGCGCGGCTCATCCGCGGCGGGCGTGGTCATCTCCGACAACCTCACCGTCGTCGTCGCTGCGCCGTTTCAAGGACGACGCGACCGAGGTCCGCGAGGGCTTCGAGTGCGGTATCGGTGTCGGCTACAGCGACATCAAGATCGATGACATCATCGAGACCTTCGAGATGCGGGAGAAGCCGCGCGCCTGAGCGTGACTGCCGCCGAAACCGTTGGCCGTGTGGCGGTGGCGTGCGGCGATCCGCACGCCGTCTCGCCTTGGCGGCCGTGCACCGAGGCATGGTGATCCATCGCGGGGAGTGGCCGTTATGTATGTAGGTGCACTGACATTGGACGTCCTGCTCGGCGACGTTCAGTCGCTGAAGCAGAAACGCGCCGTGGTCCGTCCGATCGTCGCCGAGGTGCGGCGGCGGTTCCCGGCGTGTGGCGGTGGCGGAGACGGGCCATCTTGACCTGCACCGCCGGGCGGAGATCGCTGTCGCGGCCGTGTCGGCCAGCGCGACAACTGCGCCGAGGTGCTGGACGGGTGTGAACGGCTGGTCGCCTGACGGCCCGAGGTCGAATTGCTGTCCGCGCGGCAGCGGCTCTTCAACGAGGAGGCGTGAGGCCGGCGCCCGGCGAGTGACCCCGCGCGGAGGCATGTGCCCGGCCTCCGGCGCGTATCGGTGAGGGCTCAGCCCGGCCGGCCACCCGGCCGCCTGGGCGGATTGAACTGGAGGAACTGTGACCGACCCCGCGACGGGCGCGCAAAATCGCCGACCGGATCCAGCAGATCGTCGCGGAGATGCTGGAGCGGCGGATCAAGGATCCGAGACTCGGGTTCGTCACCGTGACGGACACGCGGCTGACCAACGACCTGCGGGAGGCGACGGTCTTCTACACGGTCTTCGGGACCGACGCCGAGCGCGCGGACAGCGCGGCGGCACTCGACAGCGCGAAGGGCGTCATCCGCTCCGAGGTCGGCAAGCGGACCGGCGTACGCCACACCCCCAGCCTGACGTTCGTGCCGGACGCCATTCCCGAGAACGCCCGCCAGATCGACGACCTGCTCGAACGCGCGCGGAGGCCAAGGACTGCGTCGCGAAGGTCGCCGAGGGCGCCCGGCCCGCCGGGCGAGGCCGAACCCTACCGCAAGCCGCGGACGGGAGGAGGTGACGATTACGGGGACGAGAAGCGAACGGCGGGACGACGCGGGATGCTCCGCGGTCGTGAACGTCCGACCGCCGGGTAGCGTCGACGGGCATCACCGCCGGTAAGAGTGGGATCCGGGCGGTCGAGCGTGATCGAGGCGGCGCGCACGGTCGCCTGGCCTGCCACGTCTGTCCCGACGGCGACGCGCTCGGCTCCATGCTGGCGTCGCGCTGGCCATGCGGGCGAAGGGCAAGCCGTTCACCGCCTCGTTCGGTGACGCGTTCGTCGTACCCCGGATCCTGCGGTTCCTGCCCGGCCTCGACCTGCTGACCCCGCCGGAGTCCTATCCGGCGGAGCCCGAGGTCATGATCAGTTTCGACGCCGCGAGCAGCGACCGGCTCGGCACCCTCGCCGCCAACGCGGCCAAGGCGCGCGAGCTGGTCGTTCTCGATCACCACTCGTCGAACACCCGGTTCGGCACCACGCATCTCGTCGACCCGGGCGCCGCCGCCACCGCGGCGGTCGCCGAGCGGCTGATCGGCCGTCTCGGCGTCCCCCTCACCCATGACATCGCGGTCGACCTCTACGTCGGCCTGGTCACCGACACCGGCTCGTTCAAGTACGCGGCGACGACGCCCGACGTGCACGCGCTCGCCGGCCGGCTGCTGGCCACCGGCATCCGCCCCGAGCTGATCGCCCGCGAGGTCTGGGACCGCGCCCCCTTCGGCTACCTGCCCGTACTCTCCGCCGCGCTGGGCCGCGCCCGGCTCGAGACGGAGGTCGCGGGCGGCCTCGGCATGGTCTGGACGACGGTCACGCGCGCCGACCGCGCCGCCCACGGGTTGCCGTACGACCTGCTGGAAAGCGTCATCGACGTCGTACGCCGCACCGACGAGGCCGAGGTCGCCATCGTCTTCAAGGAAGACGACGACGGCACCTGGCAGGTGTCCACACGGTCGAAGGGACGCGTCGACGTGGGCCTCGCGTGTGTGGCCCTCGGAGGTGGCGGCCACCCGACCGCCGCCGGATTCACCCTGCACGGAGAGGTCGAGCCGACCGTCGCGCGCCTGCGCGAGCTCCTGACTCAGATCGAGGTCGCTACCCGCACATGAACGGACTTGTCATCGTCGACAAGCCTGCCGGCTGGACGTCCCACGATGTCGTGGGCAAGATGCGCCGGCTGGCGGGCACACGCAAGGTCGGTCACGCAGGCACGCTCGACCCAATGGCCACGGGCGTACTGGTCATCGGGATCGACAAGGCCACCCGGCTTCTCGGGCATCTCGCCCTCACCGAGAAGACCTATGACGCCGTGATCCGCCTCGGCCAGACGACCAACACCGACGACGCCGACGGCGAGATCACCTCCACCACCCCGGCGGTGGACGTCGCCGAGGACGCCCTCACCGCCGCGGTCGCCGCGCTGACCGGGCCGATCCAGCAGATCCCGCCGCAGGTCAGCGCGATCAAGATCGACGGCAAGCGCGCCTACAAGCGGGTGCGCGACGGTGAGGAGGTCGAGCTGAAGAGCCGCCCCGTCACCGTGTACGACTTCGCCCTCGGCGATCTGCGCGCCGAAGGCGACCTGCTCGACGTCACGGCGACCATCACCTGCTCCAGCGGCACCTACATCCGCGGCCTGGCCCGCGATCTCGGCGCCGCGCTCGGTGTGGGCGGTCACCTCACCTACCTGCGGCGCACCCGGGTGGGCCCGTACGACCTGCCGCTGGCCCGTACGATCGAGCAGCTCACCGAGGAGCTGACCGTGCTGCCGCTGGCCGAGGCCGTCGCGGCGGCGTTCCCGCGCCTCGACGTCTCCGAGGACGACGCCCGCAAGATCGCGCACGGCGGGAGGCTGGGAGCGACCGGCCTCGGGCCGGGCCCGATCGGGGTGTTCGGCCCGGACGGCACGCTGCTGGCCCTGATGGAGGAGCACGGCCCGGTCTCCAAGCCCCTCGCCGTCTTCGTGCCCTGAGGGGCGCCTGGGTGGGGCCCAGGGCAGGGCCAGGGCCCACCGGAGACCCCTGAGCGGGCTCAGCGCGTACGCCGCCGGTCGCGGAAGGCCGCGACGTTCGTACGGTTGGCGCAGGCGGTGGAGCAGAACCTCCGCCGCGCGCCGCGTGAGTCGTCGGCGTACACGCGTTCGCACAGCGGCGCCGCGCACACGCCGACCCGGTCGAGGCCGTCGTCGCAGACCAGCTCGGACAGGTTCATGAGCGTGGTCGCGCGGAACCGGTGGGCCAGGTCGGCCGACGGCGGCGCGTAGTGCATGTGCGCGCCCAGCTCGTCGTGGTCGGCGATCCGGGGGTGCATGGCCACCTCCGCGAGCAGGCCGTTGAGCAGGGCGACGGCGGCGTCGAGCGTCCCGGCCTCGAAGAACGGCCGTAGCGCGCGCGCCCACGGCCGCAGCGCCTCGGCCGTGGCGGGGGTGAAGCCGTCGACGAAGAACCCGTGCCCGGCGAGCAGCGCGCGCAGGGCGTCATCGCCGTCGTCGCCGCTCGCGACCGCGTTGACGAGCGCCACCGCCGCGGCGACGCCGTGACTCCGGTAGCCCGTGATCCGCATCGTCCCATCATCGCGGACGCTCTCCGCGGGCCGATCATGGACGTCTGGCGGCCCTCTGTCATGCGCACGGGCCGATGCATGGCAGTCTAGGAACACCGCGAGAGAGGTGGACAGGTGCGACGTTGGCATGGCCTGGCCGATGTGCCGAACGATTGGGGCAGGTCCGTCGTCACCATCGGTGTGTTCGACGGTGTGCACCTCGGGCACCAGCGGATCATCGCCCGTGCCGCCGGGCTGGCCGCCGACCTGGGGCTTCCCACGGTGGTCATCACTTTCGACCCCCACCCGGACGAGGTCGTGCGCCCGGGTTCGCACCCGCCGCTGCTGTGCTCGCCCAAGCGCCGGGCCGAGCTGCTCGCCGCGCAGGGCGCCGACGCGGTGATGGTGCTGCCGTTCACACTGGAACTGTCGCGGATGGGGCCCGACGAGTTCGTGCAGTCCGTCCTCGTCGACCGGCTGCACGCGGCCCGCGTCGTCGTGGGGGAGGACTTCCGCTTCGGCCACAAGGCCAAGGGCAACGTCCCGCTGCTGCGCGAGCTGGGCGAGAAGTACGACTTCGCGGCCGAGGGCGTGCCGCTCGTGGCCAACGGGGAGCCGATCTCCTCCACCTCGATACGCGAGTGTCTGGGCGAGGGTGACGTGAGCGCGGCGGCGCAGCTTCTGGGGCGTCCGCACCGCGTCGAGGGCGTCGTCGTACGCGGCGCGCGCCGTGGCCGCGAGCTGGGCTTCCCGACCGCCAACCTGGAGACGCTGCCCTACACCGCCATTCCGGCCGACGGCGTGTACGCCGGCCACCTGCTGTGCGACTCCGGCGACTACCCGGGCGCGCGCTGGCCGGCGGCGATCTCCATCGGCACCAACCCGACGTTCGAGGGCGAGGAGCGCACGGTCGAGGCGTACGCTCTCGACCGCGACGACCTCGACCTGTACGGCGAGCACGTGGGCGTCGACTTCATCGAGCGCCTGCGCGACACCCTGAGGTTCGAGTCCGTCGAGGCCCTCATCGAGCAGATGCACCGCGACGTCGATCGCTCACGCGAGCTGACCCGCGAGTGAGTCTTCGGGGAACACGCGGCCATCAGGGCGTGTTCCGGTCTTGACGGGGCACCATGCCCGACGTGGTACCGTGACTTGCCGCTGGGAAGTGACCGGCAGTAGTCGGCTGCCCGCGCGGGGCGCGATGGCTGATCCAGCCATGGCCCCTCCACTCCGGAGACTGTGGGTACGCATGGTTTCCGGGTGTTTCGCATCGATACCGCGTACCCGATAGAGAAGGAGAGCCGTGTCGCTCGACACTGCCGCCAAGAAGCAGATCATGGACGAGTACGCCACGACCGAGGGTGACACGGGTTCGCCCGAGGTCCAGGTCGCCGTGCTCACCAAGCGCATCAACGAGCTCACCGAGCACCTCAAGACCCATAAGCACGACCACCACAGCCGTCGTGGTCTGTTGCTGATGGTCGGCCGCCGGCGTCGCCTTCTGAAGTATCTCCAGAAGAAGGACATCAACCGATACCGCCAGCTGATCGAGCGTCTCGGCCTTCGCCGATAGCGTCTGGGAGGGAGCGGCAACCGCCGCTCCCTTCTTCGTAGGACCGTTTTGAGCCCGTGACCGCCGCCCTGGTGCGTCGGGGGCCGGTCCTCGGTAGTGGCCCTCGGATCCCACGTGGACCCGACGGCTTCGATCGAAGACCGGCACCTCTCCAGAGAGCGTTGCACCTCCGGCCAACGGCTACGGGCATCCACTGAAGCCAAGGAGGATCCACCTGTGGAAGGTGTGAAAATCGCCGAAGCCGTCATCGACAACGGCTCATTCGGACAGCGCACGATCCGGTTCGAGACCGGGCGTCTCGCCCGGCAGGCGGCCGGATCCGCCGTCGTCTATCTCGATGACGACACCATGATTCTTTCTGCGACCACCGCGTCGAAGAAGCCGAAGGAGAACCTCGACTTCTTCCCGCTGACGGTCGACGTCGAGGAGCGGATGTACGCCGCGGGACGCATCCCCGGCTCGTTCTTCCGCCGTGAGGGCCGTCCCAGCGAGGACGCCATCCTCACCTGCCGCCTCATCGACCGCCCGCTGCGTCCTTCGTTCAAGAAGGGCCTGCGCAACGAGATCCAGGTCGTCGAGACGGTCCTGGCCCTCAACCCCGAGCACCTGTACGACGTCGTCGCGATCAACGCCGCGTCGATGTCCACGCAGATCGCGGGCCTGCCGTTCTCCGGCCCGATCGGCGGCGTCCGCGTCGCTCTGATCGAGGGCCAGTGGGTCGGCTTCCCGACCCACCCCGAGCTGGAGCGCGCGACCTTCGACATGGTCGTCGCCGGCCGCGTGCTCGATGACGGCGACGTCGCGATCATGATGGTCGAGGCCGAGTCGACCCCCCGTACGCTGAACCTCGTCGCGGAAGGCGCCGTCGCGCCGACCGAGGACACGGTCGCGGAGGGCCTCGAGGCCGCCAAGCCGTTCATCAAGGTCCTGTGCAAGGCGCAGAGCCAGCTGGCGGCCCAGGCGTCCAAGGAGACGGCCGACTACCCGATCTACCTCGACTACCAGGACGACGTGTTCGCCGCCGTCGAGGGCGCTATCCGCACCGAGCTGGCCCACGCGCTGACGATCGCGGGCAAGCAGGAGCGCGAGACCGAGCTCGACCGCGTCAAGGCGCTCGCCGTCGAGAAGGTCGGGCCCGACTTCGAGGACCGCGAGAAGGAGATCAGCGCCTCGTTCCGCGCGCTGACCAAGAAGCTCGTGCGCGAGCGGGTCATCCGCGAGCAGATCCGGATCGACGGCCGTGGCGTCAAGGACATCCGCCAGCTGACCGCCGAGGTCGGCGTGGTTCCGCGGGTGCACGGTTCGGCCCTGTTCGAGCGCGGCGAGACCCAGATCCTGGGTGTCACCACGCTGAACATGCTCCGCATGGAGCAGATGATCGACACGCTGAACCCCGAGCGCACCAAGCGCTACATGCACAACTACAACTTCCCGCCGTACTCCACCGGTGAGACCGGCCGCGTGGGCTCCCCGAAGCGCCGCGAGATCGGCCACGGGGCGCTCGCCGAGCGCGCGCTCCTGCCGGTGCTGCCCACGCGCGAGGAGTTCCCGTACGCCATCCGGCAGGTGTCGGAGGCCGTCGGCTCCAACGGCTCCACCTCGATGGGCTCGGTCTGCGCCAGCACGATGGCGCTGCTGTCCGCGGGTGTGCCGCTGAAGCAGATGGTGGCCGGCATCGCGATGGGCCTCATCAACGAGGGCGACGAGTACGTCACGCTGACCGACATCCTCGGCGCCGAAGACGCCTTCGGCGACATGGACTTCAAGGTCGCCGGTACCCGTGACCTCATCACGGCCCTGCAGCTCGACACCAAGCTCGACGGCATCCCCGCCGCCGTGCTGGCCGCCGCGCTGAAGCAGGCCAAGGGCGCCCGCCTGGCCATCCTGGACGTCATGCAGGAGGCCATCGAGAGCCCCGGCGAGATGAGCCCGAACGCGCCGCGGATCATCACGATCAAGGTTCCGGTCGACAAGATCGGCGAGGTCATCGGCCCCAAGGGCAAGATGATCAACTCGATCCAGGACGACACGGGCGCCGAGATCACGATCGAGGACGACGGCACGATCTACGTCGGCGCGACCGACGGCCCGTCGGCCGAGGCCGCGCGGCAGGCGATCAACTCGATCGCCAACCCGCACATGCCCGAGATCGGGGAGCGTTACCTCGGCACCGTCGTCAAGACCACGACGTTCGGCGCCTTCGTCTCGCTGCTGCCCGGCAAGGACGGCCTGCTGCACATCTCGCAGATCCGTAAGCTGCACGGCGGCGCCCGGATCGAGAACATCGACGACGTCATCAAGGTCGGCGAGAAGGTCCAGGTCGAGGTCACCGAGATCGACTCGCGCGGCAAGCTGTCGCTCGTGCCGGTCGAGGTCGTGGAGCGCGAGGCCGCCGAGGGCGGCGGCGAAGGCGCCTCCGACGACGGCGACTCCTCCGACGGTGGCGCGCCGCGTGAGAGCAACAACGGCGGCGGCGAAGGCGGCGAGCGTCCGCGCCGTCGCCGTACCCGCAGCAGCGGCGGCCGTGGCGACAGCGGCGGCGACCGCAACTCATGACGGTCCTCGCACGTGAGCAGGAGCCTGGTACGACCTGCACCGTTCACCCCGGCGCCGACGGCGCCGGGGTGGTTCGGCGGACGGTCCTGCCGGGTGGGTTGCGGGTGGTCACCGAGACCATGCCGACCGTACGCTCCGTGGCGTTCGGCATCTGGGCCGGCGTCGGGTCGCGTGACGAGTCGGTCGCGGACGCCGGCGCGAGCCACTTCCTCGAGCACCTGCTGTTCAAGGGCACGGCCAAGCGCACCGCGCTGGAGATGTCCTCGCTGATGGACGCCGCGGGCGGCGAGATGAACGCCTTCACCGCGAAGGAGTACACCTGCTACTACGCGCGGGTGCTCGACTCCGACCTGCCGCTGGCGATCGACATCGTCTCCGACATGGTCACCGCGTCCCTCATCGAGAACAACGACGTCGAGGCCGAGCGCGGGGTGATCCTCGAAGAGATCGCCATGCACGACGACGACCCGACCGACGCGGTGCACGACGAGTTCGCGACCGCGCTGTTCGGCGACGCGCCGCTCGGCCGTCCGATCCTCGGCACGGTCGAGAGCATCGAGACGATCGGCCGTGACCGCATCGCGCGGTACTACGCCGACCGTTACGTCGCGCACAACCTCGTCGTCGCGGCGGCCGGAAACATCGACCACGACGAGGTCGTCCGCCTCGTCGAGGCGGCGTTCGAGGGCTCACGCCGCGAGCCGGGCCGCAGGCCGACCGGCCCGCGTACCGGCACTCTCGACGTCGTGAGCGCCGCCGGTGTCCGGTCGCTCGACCGGCCCACCGAGCAGGCCAACCTGATTCTCGGCACGACCGGCATCACCCGGACGGACGAGCGCAGGTTCGCCCTCGGCGTGCTCAACGCGGCGCTCGGCGGCGGCATGTCCTCGCGCCTGTTCCAGGAGATCCGCGAGCGGCGCGGGCTGGCCTACTCCGTGTACAGCTACAACTCCCAGTACGCCGACACCGGCATGTTCGGGGTGTACGCCGGGTGCCTGCCGAACAAGGTCGATGAGGTTCTGGAGATCTGCCGCGACGAGGTCGCCAAGGTCGCCGCGAACGGCATCACCGAGGAGGAGCTGGAGCGCGGCAAGGGTCAGCTTCGCGGGTCGTTCGTCCTCGGCCTTGAGGACACCGGCTCGCGGATGAGCCGCATCGGCAAGAGCGAGCTGGTCTACGACACGCTCCTGTCGGTCGACGACATCCTCGGCCGCATCGAGGCCGTCACGCTCGACGACGTACGCGAGATCGGCGGTGAGGTCCTCGGCCGTCCGATGACGCTGAGCGTCATCGGGCCCTTCGCCGGGCGCGACTTCACGCTGTAGGCGTCAACGGAACGCCGTGATCACACGTGGTCACGGCGTTCCGTCGTCGATAGGCTCGGCGCCGGACCATGGGGAGGACATCATGATCAAGGTCGGGGTTCTGGGTGCGCGCGGGAGCGTCGGCGCTGAGATGTGCCGGGCCGTGGACGCCGCGGACGATCTCGAACTCGTCGCCGCCGTCGACGTCGGAGACACGCGCGAGCCGCTGGAGGCCGCCGAGGTCGCCATCGACTTCACCCATCCCTCCGCGGTCATGGACAACCTGCGCTGGTGCGTCGAGCACGGCGTCCACACGGTCGTGGGCACCACCGGCTTCGACGACGAGCGGATCGCCACCGTACGCGGCTGGCTGGCCGACCGGCCGGGCGTGAACTCCCTGATCGCCCCGAACTTCGCCGTCGGCGCGGTGCTGATGATGCACTTCGCGCAGAAGGCCGCTCCGTTCTTCGACTCCGTCGAGATCGTCGAGCTGCACCACCCGAACAAGGCGGACGCCCCGAGCGGCACCTCACGCCGTACGGCCGAGCTCGTCGCGCAGGCGCGCGACAAGGCGGGCGTCGGCCCGTCGCCCGACGCCACCACCACGGGGCTCGACGGCGCGCGCGGCGCCGAGGTCGGCGGCGTCCACGTCCACGCCGTACGCCTGGCCGGGCTCATCGCCCACCAGGAGGTGCTCCTCGGCGGCCACGGCGAGACGCTGACGATCCGGCACGACTCCATGAGCCGCGAGTCGTTCGTCCCCGGCGTGCTCCTGGGCGTCCGGCGCGTCGGCGAGCTGCCGGGCCTGACCGTCGGCCTGGAGTCCCTGCTCGGCCTCGGTTAGGCGTTCAGGCGCGAAAGCAGCGTCGAGACGAGGGCGTGCACCGACTCGCGCGAGCCGTGCTGGAGGTAGGCGCGTACGCGGCCGAGGGTGTTCGCGCGCGTGCCGTGCCCGAGGCCGGCGCGCAGGTGCAGCGGCCCGGCGTTGCCGGGCGGCCCCAGCCACCACGCGGCGTCACGGGTGTGGCGGCGCAGCACTTCGCCCGCGTACGCCCCGGCGAGCACGACCAGGTCGCCGTCGGTGAACTCCTCGTCGGTGTCGCCGGGCCGCAGGCCGTTCATGTGGCGGCACTCCTCGATGGCGTCGTCGACGAGCGTGAGCGACTCCACGGTGCCGTCCAGGCCGTGTTCGGCGGCGAACAGGTCGGCGTTGGCGCTCTGCAGCGCGTCTATGTCGGGGGAGCCGTCGAGGAGGTTGGGAAAGCGCGCCCGGCGTCCCGTGGCCGGCCGGGGCACGGAGCGGCCGACCATCGCCGCGATGTCGCGTTCGCGCAGGTAGTCCAGGACGCTCGCCGGGGGCTCGGCATCGCTGTGCATCAGCACCGTCGATCCGTGGCCCGCGTCGCCGAGGGTCTTGGCGTACGCGAGGACGCCGGCGAGCTTCACGAGCAGCTGTACGTGGTCGAGCGACTCACGGTCGGGTGACCACGAGCCGGCGACGATCCAGAGTCCCTGGTCGCCGTCGGGCGGACCCGTCACGAGGTCGACGCTGTCGAGGTCGGCGAGGCCCACTGGCAGGAACTCCGTACGGGGGAAGTGTCGCTGGGAGTCAGCATTGTCGCGCCCGCACCCATGCGTGCGCACTTCGACCCGCCGTGGCTCGTCCACAAGGACGGCGAATATACTTCTTGAACAGAAGTAAATTTCGACGGTGAGGTGTCATGACCAGGTTGCTGATCGAACCGGCGCGGCCGGCGGCGGTGCGCGAGCACCGGCTCGCCCCGTGGTTCGCGGTCTCGTCGGTCTGCGTCGGCGCCTTCATGGGACAGCTGGACGCCAGCATCGTCACGCTGGCCTTCCCCGCGCTGCAGCGGGACTTCGGCGCGTCGCTGGCGGCGGTGCAGTGGGTGTCGCTGGGCTACCTGCTGGCCCTCGTCGGGCTGCTCGCCGGTGCCGGGCGCCTCGCCGACGCGTCCGGCCGCAAGCTGATCTACCTCTACGGCTTCGTGATCTTCACGGCGGCGTCGGCGGCGTGCGGGTTCGCGACCTCGCTGGGCGCGCTGGTGGCGTTCCGGGTCGTTCAGGCGGCCGGGGCGGCGATGTTGCAGGCCAACAGCGTCGCGCTGGTGGTGACCAGCGTGCCGAAGGCCAGGATGCGCGTGGCGCTGGGCGTCCAGGCCGCCGCGCAGGCGCTCGGCCTCGCCCTGGGCCCGACCGTCGGCGGCCTGCTGGTCGCCTCCGCCGGCTGGCGCTGGGTGTTCTGGGTGAACGTCCCCATCGGCTGCGCGGCCGTCGTCGTCGGCCGCTACCTGCTGCCGCGTACGCGCGAGCGCGCCGCCTCGAACGGCTTCGACTGGGCCGGGCTGACGCTGCTGGCCTCGGCGAGCACGGCCCTGCTGCTGGCGATCTCCGGCGTCTCGGGCCTCGGCCTGCCGCCCTGGTCGATCGCACTCCTGGCCGCCGTGGCCGCGGCGGCGACCGTGGCGTTCTGGAGGCGCGAGCGGCGCGCCCGCTGCCCGCTCGTCGACCTGTCGCTGCTGCGGGCTCCGGCGGTGTCGGCGGGCCTGGGTGGTGCCCTGTGCGGCTACCTGGTCCTGTTCGGGCCGCTGGCGCTCATCCCGCAGGTCCTCACGTCGCGCGGCATCGGGGAGGCCCACGCCGGCCTCCTGCTGACCGCGCTGCCCGCCGGGTTCGCCCTCGCCGCGCTCACCGCCGACCGGGTTCTGCCGTCCGCGATGGGCAACCGCCGCCGGTGCGTGGCGGGCGGCGCGCTGGCCGCGCTCGCGGCGGGCTGCCTGACCGTGACGTCGGTCGGCTCGGGCCTCGGCGTGACGCTGCTCGCGGTGCTCGGCGTCGGGCTCGGCCTGTTCATCCCGGCGAACAACACCGCGATCATGGCGGCCGTCCCGGCGCGGCTGTCGGCGACCGCCGGAGGCATGGTCAGCATGACCCGCGGCGCGGGCACCGCCCTCGGCATCGCCGTGGTGACCCTGGCCCTGCACCTCGCGGGTGTCACGGGGGACACCGGCACCCGGATCGCCCTGGGTGCCGTCACCGCGTTCGCCGTACTGGCGACCGTCACGGGCCTGTCCGCGAAGACTCCCGATCGCGGATAATGCCCCACTGAACCCCTCGGTGAGGGGGACAATCGACCATGACGTCCAGCGAACGACCACTCGACGACCCGGCGTCCGGCGCCGGAGAGCTCCTCGCCGACACCGTGGCACGGCTGCGGCGTGCGATGCGGCGGTCGGCGCGCGCGGCGGATCCGGGGAACCCCCTGTCCGTGGCGCAGCTTGAAGTGCTGGCGTGCGTCGCCGACCAGCCCGGCGTCCGGCCGGGCCGGATCGCCCGGCAGCTCATGCTCGCCCCGAACTCCGTCACCACGCTCGTCAACGCGCTGCACGCACGCGGGCTGCTGGCGCGGCGGAGCGCCGACGACGACGCGCGCGCGGTGGCGCTGACCCTCACGGCTGAGGGCCGGCACGCGGTCGGCAGCTGGAAGGCCACCAACACCGCGATCCTGCGGGCCGCCCTGGGCATGCTCGGCGAGCAGCACCAGCGTGCCCTCACCGAGGCCCTGCCCGGCCTTCGGGAGCTGGCGCGCGCCGTCGACGCCCTCGCCGACGCGCCGCCGGTGGTCAGGCCGGAGTGAAGCCGTACTTCCGCATGACCGTTCTCGCCTCTGTGGAGCCGAGCCAGTCCACGAAGGACCGCGCGGCGTCGTCGTGGTGGCCGAGGTTCACGGTCGCCGCGACGTAGGTGGCGACGACGTTCTGCTGCACGGGGATGGCCACGCTCGCCGCTGAGACGCCCGCCGAGCGCATGTCGGTGACATAGACGATGCCCGCGTCGGCCACGCCCGTACGGACCCGTGTGAGCACCGTACGCGCGTCGGCCTCCTCCGAGGACGGCCGTACGCTCACGCCCGCCTTGGCGAGCACCTGCTGCGCGTACCGGCCCACCGGGACGGTCGGGCCGCCGAGCACCACGCGCAGCCGGGGGTTCGCCAGGTCGGCCACCCCGCGGATGTGGCGCGGGTTGCCCGGCGCGACCGCGATCGTCATCGTGCCGTGGGCGAAGACGCGGCGGCCGGAGACCAGCGCGTCGACGCCGTCCATGGTGGCGGTGTCGGCGGTGGCGATCACATCCGAGGGGTCGTGCTCCTGGACGTCCGCGGCGGCCTCCTGTGAACCGGCGAACAGGAACCGCACGGTGACGTTCCGATGGGTCGCCTGAAAACCGGTCCCGAGCTCGGTGAACGCGTCGGTGAGCGACGAGGCGGCCAGCACGGTGAGCGCGACCCGCTCGTTCCCGGAGGCGACGGTGCACGCGGTCAGGCCGAGGAGCAGCGCGACGCCCGCCGCGAGGCGGGGGAAAAACGGCATGCGCGCGAGTTTAGGGATCAAGATCCTTTATGCGGTGACGCAACGCCGTCAGGCGGGATAGGCGTGCGTTTCGGTGGCTTTGACGGCCGCCCAGACCGTGTCACCCTCCATGAGCCGTAGCTCGGCCAGCGCGGCGGCCGTGACGTCGGCCGCCGCGGGCAGCGGGCCGTCGAGGTGCACGCGCACCTGGTCGGCGTGCGGCTCGATCCCGCCGATCGTCGCCTCCCACAGATTTCGCGGGCTGCCTTCGGGGCGCGTGCGGAACAGCGCCACCGCCGACGGCGGGAACGCCAGGAAGACCGGGCCGTCCAGCGCCTCGGCCGCCTCCAGCGAGAGGTCGCCGCCGATCTCCAGGGCGACCGTGTGGCCGCCGGCCACGCCCCGGTAGAGGTTCAGGCCGACGAGGCGCGCGACGTAGTCCGTACGCGGGTTCCGCGCCACGCCGGCCGGTGTGCCCTCCTGGACCAGCCGGCCGTCCTCGATCACGACGATGCGGTCGGCGAGGGCCATCGCGTCGATCGGGTCGTGGGTCACCAGGATCGCGACCCCGGCGAACTCGGCGAGGTGTCGGCGCAGCCGCGCCCGTATCTCCAGGCGGGTGTGCGCGTCGAGCGCGGACAGCGGCTCGTCGAGCAGCAGCAGGCGCGGCCCGACGACGAGCGCGCGGGCGAGCGCGACCCGCTGTGCCTGCCCGCCGGACAGCGTGCGGGGGCGGCGGCCGGCCTGGTCCGCGAGGCCGACGCGCTCCAGCCACCCGGCCGCGAGCTCGCGCGCCCGCTTGCGGCCCACGCCCTGGCAGCGCGGCCCGAAGGCGACGTTCTCCAGCACGCTGAGGTGCGGGAACAGCAGGTGGTCCTGGAAGACCATGCCGATCGGGCGCCGGTCGGCGGGACGGTGGTGCCAGTCCTCGCCGTCGAGGCGGATGTGACCGCCGCTGACCGGCACGAGGCCAGCGAGGGCGCGCAGCGCGGTGCTCTTGCCCGCGCCGTTCGGGCCGAGGAGGGCGATGACCTCGCCGGCCTCGGCGTTCAGTTCGAGGTCGAGCGTGAAAGCGTCGCGCCGTACGACGAGATGGGCGTCGATCACGAGACCCATCGCCCCCGCAGCCCGCCCAGGACGACGACGGAGACGGCGAACAGCACGACGCTGAGCACGATCGCGGCCTGCGGGTCGGTCTCCAGCGCGAGGTAGACGGCGATGGGCATGGTCTGGGTACGGCCGGGGAAGTTCCCGGCGAACGTGATCGTGGCCCCGAACTCCCCGAGCGCGCGCGCCCAGCACAGCACGGCCCCGGCGCCGATGCCCGGCGCGATCAGCGGCAACGTCACGCGCTGGAAGATCGTCCAGCGGGACGCCCCCAGCGTCGCGGCGGCGTCCTCGTAGCGCAGGTCGGCGGCCCGCAGCGCGCCCTCGACGCTGATCACCAGGAACGGCAGCGCCACGAACGCCTCGGCGACGACGACCCCGGTGGTCGTGAACGGCAGCGTCAGCCCGAACCAGCGGTCCAGCCACTGCCCGATCAGGCCGCTGCGGCCCAGGACGAGCAGCAGCGCGACGCCGCCGACCACCGGCGGCAGGACCAGCGGCACGGTCACCAGGGAGCGGACGAGCCGCAGGCCGGGGAAGGAGGCGCGGGCCAGCATCCAGGCGAGCGGCACGCCCAGGACCACGCACACGCCTGTGGCGGCCGTGGCGCTGAACAGCGAAAGCTGGAGCGCCTCGCGGATCTCCGGCTTGGTCAGCCGGGTGCCGATCGTCGACCAGGGGGCGCGATACATCAGGCCCAGGAGGGGGAGTACGAGGAACGCCAGGCCCAGGAACGCGGGCAGCACGAGAATCCAGGGCGCCCGGCGCTTCACGAGCGTTCGAGCGGTTCGGTCATTCGGCGCGCTCGACGACGACGTTGGTCGACTTGATCACGCCGGCGGCGAGCACGCCCGGCTCCAGGCCAAGATCGTCGGCCGCCTCGCGGCTCATCAGGGAGACGACGCGGTACGGCCCGGCCTGGATCTCCACCTGGGCCATCACGCCGTCGCGTACGACGTTGGTGACGATGCCCCGCAGCCGGTTGCGCGCCGACGACGTCGCGGACTCCATCCGGTCGGCGGGGGAGCGGACGAACGCGGCGAGGTCGGCCCCGGAGACGATCCGGTGACCGTGGTCGTCACGTTCGGCGGGCAGGCGGCCGGAGTCGATCCACCGCCGTACGGTGTCCGCGGACACGCCGAGGACGGTCGCGATCTCACTGATCCGGAACTGCGTCACCAGATCAGTATAGGTAGGCACAAGCGACCTATATCGGTTGATCAGCCCGCAGGTAGCCGCGTGGCGGCGTGGCACCGCCTGGCAGATGCGACGAGCGTCATATCGCCAGCCCCACCGCGAACAGCACGCCGAAGATGATCTGGAGGCGGCCCGTCTCGCCGAGCACCCCGATCAGCTCCGGTCCGGTCGCGCCGCGCAGCACCCGCCGGGTCGGCGAGATCGCCCAGAGCGCCGCCGGCAGCGCGAGGATCGCCCACGGCCGGGTGACCGCCACGACGGGCACGCACACGAACGAGGCGATCGCGCAGCCGGCGTACAGCAGGCGCGTACGCCAGTCGCCCAGCACCACCGCCAGCGTGCGCTTGCCGGTCTCGCGGTCGGTGGGGATGTCGCGCAGGTTGTTCACGACGAGCATCGCGCACGACAGCAGCCCGACCGGCACCGAGACGACCCACGTCGCCCACGGCAGGCCTTCGAGCTGGACGTACGCGGTGCCGACCACCGAGACGAGGCCGAAGAAGACGAACACCGAGATCTCGCCGAGGGCGCGGTAGCCGTACGGGCTCGAGCCGCCGGTGTAGAACCAGCCGGCCGCGATCGCCGCCGCGCCGATCAGCAGCAGCCACCAGGTCGTGACCGCCGCGAGGACCAGGCCCGCGACGGCGGCCAGCAGGAAACAGCCCACGGCCGCCGCGAGGACCTGCTTCGGCGGCGCGACCTTGGAGCCGACCAGGCGCATCGGCCCGACGCGCACCTCGTCGGTGCCGCGGATGCCGTCGCTGTAGTCGTTGGCGTAGTTGACACCGATCTGCAGCAGCATCGACACGAGCAGCGCGACGACCGCGCGCCACCACACGGCGTGGCCGAACCCGACGGCGACACCCGTGCCGACCAGGACCGGGACGATGGAGTTGGGGAGCGTACGAGGCCGCGAACCGGCGACCCACTGGGGGAGGGTGGCCACTAGCGCCCTCGTTCGGCGTCGATCATGCGGGTGATTCTTCCGGATGGTCCGCGGGCACGCGACGCAGCCTCAGGGTGAGCAGCAGACCGACGCCCAGCAGGCCCGCGGTGGCGAAGGCCGCGCGGTCGGTCGCGACGGCCAGGCTCTCGTCGGCGGCGCGGGCCGCGCGCGGGTCGTCGCGGTGCAGGTCACGGGCGAAGGTCCCGGCCGACTCGCGCAGCCGCGCGGCGTACTCCGAGCCCTTCTCCGGCGGCAGCCCGGCGTCGCGCAGCCGGTCGGTCATCACGTGGCTCAGGCTCATCGCGAACACGGTGCCGATCAGCGCGATGCCGAGCGCCGAGCCGACCTGGCGGGCCGTCGACTGGGTGCCCGACGCCAGACCGGCCCTCGCGGGCGGCACGTCGCGCAGCACGATGCCGGTGAGCTGCGCGGTGGTCAGCCCGAGGCCGATCCCGTACACGAGCATCCAGGGGGCCAGGTCGAAGCCGGTCGTGTCGGCGCGCGTGGTCAGCCCGATGAGCAGCACGGCGGCGACCTCGAGCGCCATGCCGGCCTGGAGCATCCGCACGGCGCCGATGCGGCGCGACAGACGCGCGGCGAACCCGCCGGTGGCGAGGGTGCCCGCGGCCAGCGGCAGGATCGCGACGCTGACCTGTAGCGGGGAGTTGCCGTGCACGTCCTGGAGGAACAGCGGGAGCGTGAACATCAGGCCCAGCTCGCCGACGCTGATCAAGGTGGCCGCCAGGTTGCCGCGGCGGAAGGCGGGGATGCGGAACAGGTCCAGGTCGAGGACGACCGGGAGCCCGGCCGCCGTACGCGCCCGCTCCAGCACCAAGAGGGCGGCCAGCGCGACGGCGCCCACGGCGATCGCGATCGGGACCGGCGAGATCCCGTCGCCCGGCCACTCCAGCGGCCCGGCCGAGAACGGCCGCGTGAGCCACCACCAGCCGTACCGCTGCCCCTCGATCAGCGCGAACACGATCGCGCCGAGCCCGGCCGCGCTGAGCAGCGCGCCGACCCAGTCGACGCCGCGCGGAGCCGTACGGTCACGTGTCTCCGGGACGAGGATCAGCGCACCCACGACGATCACCGCGCCGAGCGGCAGGTTGACCCCGAAGGCCCAGCGCCAGCCGTACGAGGTCGCGAGCCAGCCGCCGAGCAGCGGCCCGAGCGCGGCCATGCCGCCGATCAGCGACCCCCAGATCCCGAACGCGACGGCGCGGTCGCGGCCCTTGAACACGGAGGTCACCGTGGAGAGCGTGGCGGGCAGGATCATCGACGCGGCCACGCCCTGCAGCAGACGCGCCAGGATCAGGGCCCCGCCGGTCGGCGCCATGGCGGCGAGCAGGCTCGCGGCGACGAAGCCGATCGTGCCGAGGACGAACATCCTGCGGCGCCCGTACGCGTCGCCGGCCGTCCCGAACGGGATCAGCAGCGCCGCGAAGGCGAGGGAGTAGACGGAGTTGACCCACTCGGCGCCGGCGGTGCTGAGACGCAGGTCGCCGATCACCCGGGGGAGCATCACGTTGACGATCGTGGCGTCCACGATGATCAAGGAGACGCCGAGGCCGATGACCACCATGCCCAGCCAGCGCCGGCGGCCCGGGGTACGGGCGGCTGCTGCGGGCACGGCGGAGGCCGCGCGTACGGTCATGGAGGTCCGGGCCGGTTCGTTCGACGCTGGTGGGTTCGCATTCAACATACTCCCGCCTGCCGCGAGGCTCTCAGAGGGGGCGCTGGAGACCCGCCCACTGGCCTCATGAGCGGAGAGCACGGACAATGTCGCAGTGCGCAACCCTGAGGCCGACCTAGAACGCATGTCTCTGTCTCGACTGCTGGCCGTCGCCGGACATGTCGTCGCCATCCACTGGCAACGGCTCATGGGCGCCTACGGCCTCACTCCACACGGGCTCGAAGTCCTCGCCGATCTCGAACGCGGATCCGCACTGACCCAGCGTGAGCTGGCCAAACGCTGTGGTGTCGCCCCCTCGACCCTCAACCACACGGTCGACCACCTGGAACGCTCCGGCTGGATCGAGCGGCGCCGCGACGACTCCGACCGGCGCCTCGTACGCCTCGCGCTCACCGAGACCGGGCACCGCCAGCTCCAGCAGGTGCAGGAGGCGGCCGACGGCCAGATGGAACCGATGCTCGACCATCTCGCGTCCTCCGACGAGCTCGCCGTGCGCCGGTTCCTGGTCGACACCGTGGCGAGGTTCCAGGCGCTGGAGGAGGAGCGCGAGGGCGTTCCCGGCGAACCGCGGCCCGACCGGTTCCAGTAGGGCGTTCGTGTCGGAGGCAGCCGATAGGTTTCCGCCATGTCCTTCGACCTCCTGGAGCTTTTGCCGGACGCGTGGCGCGAGCGCGTCGAGCCCTTCCTCGACCCCGGCGCGACGCACCGGCTGAGCGAGTTCGTGGCCGCCGAGTACGCCGCGGGCACCGTCTACCCGCCGCGCGACGACCTGTTCAACGCCTTCCGGCTCTGCACGCCCGACCAGGCACGCGTGCTCATCCTCGGGCAGGACCCCTACCACGGGGCCGGTCAGGCGCACGGCCTGAGCTTCAGCGTCCGCGAGGGCGTGCGCGTCCCGCCGTCGCTCCGCAACATCTTCAAGGAGCTCGGCGAAGACCTCGGCATCCCCAAGCCCGGCACCGGCGACCTGACCCCGTGGGCGAGTCACGGCGTGCTGCTGCTCAACGCGGTGCTGACCGTGCGCGCGAGCAAGGCCGGCTCCCACGCGGGCAAGGGCTGGGAGGAGTTCACCGACGCCGTGATCCGCGCGCTCGACGCCAAGGAGGAGCGGGTCGTGTTCGTGCTGTGGGGCGCCTACGCCCGCAAGAAGCGCGACCTCGTCACCGGCTCGCAGCACGTCGTGCTGGAGGCCGGTCACCCCAGCCCGATGAACCCGCGCGGCTTCCTCGGCACCCGGCCGTTCAGCGCGGTCAACAAGGCCCTCGCCGACACCGGCCAGAAAGAGATCGACTGGAGCCTGCCGGAGGCCTGACGCCGCCTCAGCCGATGCCGGTGTGCAGGCGCACCATCGACACCGGCTCACCCATGTCGACCTTGCTGTGGGCGCCGTCCGGCGCCCACCCGGCCGACGTCAGGAAGCCCCTGAGCACGTCGTCGGCGGCGAACACCCAGGTCACGGCGGTCCCGCAGCCGTCGTCGCGCAGATGGTCGACGGTGGCCGCGAGCAGGCGGCTGCCGTGTCCCGCCCGCCGCCGCACCGGGTCGACCAGCAGCGAGAGCAGCTCGCCGGTGGAGGCGGGGTCCTCGTCGGGGTCGTCGGCGGGCGCGTGCGCGGCGAAGCCCGTGATCACCCCGTCCGCGACGGCGACCAGCAGCCGATGCCGCGGCGACGGTGGCGCCGCGACCGCCTCGGCCCAGCGCTCCCGCCACATCCCGATCGCCTCCGGCCCGGTCATCTCGGCCAGCGCCGGCGCCGGGATGACGGAGCCGTAGCCCTCGCTCCAGGACCGCACCTGGATGTCCGCGACGGCGTCCACGTCTCCTGGATAAGCCGCCCGCACTCCGACCACGCTCACCGCTGCCCAGCTCCCGTCCGTCTCGGTTGTCGAGAAGACCCTAGGCCACCGGGGTCGCCTCGCCCGTGCCGGACACGGCCGCGTCGCGACGGCGGGCGCGGTAGGCGCGGGTCTTGGTGCGGTTGCCGCACATGCGCATGGAGCACCAGTTGCGGGAGCGGTTCTTGGACGAGTCGAGGAACGCCCACTGGCAGGTCGCCTCGCGGCAGACCTTGAGGCGTGGCCACGAGCCGTCCGCCGTGGACTCCACGATCGCCGCGGCGACGCGTGCCAGGCCGCCGCGTACGCCGCCGCGTACCGGTACGAGCGTCCCCATCTCCAGGGACACGCGCAGCGGGAGCGCGGCCAGGACGCGGTCGAGGTCGTCGGGCAGCGCCGCGGACACGGGTTCGTGGTGGCCGAGCATGGCGGCCCGCAGGCCCTCGCGCAGGACGACGGCGACGGCGAGGTCGGGTTCCTCGGCGCGTGTGCCGGCCGGGATCAGCTTGTGCTCGGCCAGCCAGCCGCCGAGGTCGGAGGGGGCTCCGAGCTCGTCGATGTCGCAGTCGACGTCGTAGGTGTTGACGAAGTCGCGGAGCAGTAGGGCGCTTTCGGTCATCGATCCTCCCGGAACACCAGCGTACCGAGATCACCGGTTGCCGACCAGAGCGACACCTGTATACGGTGAATGCTGGTGTCTATGAGGAGCAGCGATGAACCAGATCATGCGGATCTGGCGCGGCTGGACGCGCCGCGCCGACGCCGAGGCGTACGAGGAGTACCTGCTCAGGACCGGGTTCGCCGAGTACGGCGCGACCCGAGGAAACGAGGGCGTGCGAATGACGCGCCGCGACCAGGGCGACACGACGGAGTTCTGCCTCGTGACGTTCTGGGCGGACTGGGAGGCGGTACGTGCCTTCGCCGGGGACGACCCGGAGAAGGCGGTCTTCTACCCCGACGACGACCGGTTCCTCGTCGAGCGCGAGCGGACGGTCAGCCACTACGAGCTCTTCGCGAGCTCCTGAGCGAAGCGGGCCGCGCCTTCGGTGAGCTCGACCTCGGTCGCCGCCGACCCGTAGCTGAGCCGGGCGTACGCCCCGGTGGGCTCGGCGGGGAAGTAGGGGCGGCCCGCGCTCACCAGCACACCGGCGCGCAGCGCCGCCGAGGCCAGCGCCACGTCGTCGGTGCCGCCGGGGAGGGGCATCCACAGGTGCAGCCCGCCGCGCGGGTGGAGCGCCGGCTCCAGGCCGAAGGACGCCAGCGCCGCGGTTAGCGCGTCGCGCCGGGTCCGCAGCGCCTCCGACACGGCGTGGAGGTGGCGCGGCCACGCGGGGGCGCCGACCAGCTCGGCGGCGGTCTCCTGGAGCGGGCGCGCGACGAAGAACGAGTCGACGAGCTGCGCCGACCGTACGCGTTCGGCGACCGGGCCGCGCGCGATGACGGCCGCGATCCGCAGGCTGGGCGAGGTCACCTTGGTCAGCGACGCGATGTGCACGACCCGGCCCTCGCGGTCGGCCGCGATCAGCGGGGGAGGCGGCGGCGCGATCGCCAGGTGCCGCGCGAAGTCGTCCTCGATCACGAACGCCCCGGCGGCCCGCGCGACGTCGAGCACCTGGTCGCGGCGGTCGGCCGACAGCACGGCGCCGGTCGGGTTGTGGAACGTCGGCTGGCAGTACACCGCGCGTGCGCCGGTGGCCGCGAACGCCTCCGCGAGCAGGTCGGGCCGTATCCCGTCGCCGTCGACCGGGACCGGTACGGGCCGCAGCCCGGCCGCACGCGCGCAGGCCAGCGCGCCGAGGTAGGTCGGCGACTCGACCAGCAGCGGGGCGCCCGGCGGCAGCAGTGCCCGCAGCACGAGGGTCACCGCCGCCTGGCCGCCCCCGGTGATCGTGACGTCCCCGGGCGTCACGTCGCCGCCGCTCGCGCGGGCGAACCACTCGCGCAGCTCCCACACGCCCGCCAGCGGCGGCCGTTCCCACGAATTCGGGCGGCGTACGGCGCGTGCCGCGGCGGTCGACAGCGCGCGTACGGGCTGTAGCCCGGGCGCGAGGTAGCCGCCGCTGAGCGCGATCACGCCGTCGGGCGGCGGCGAGAGCAGCGAGACGACCCCGGCGGAGTCGACCGTGCGGTCGGCCAGCGGCACCGCCTGCCAGCCGTAGTCCGCGGGCCGATGCGGGCTCGGCCGCGACCGCTCCGCGACGTACGTGCCGCTGCCGGGGCGTGCCACGACCAGGCCCTCGGCGGCGAGCAGGCCGATCGCGCGCGACACGGTGACCGGGCTGACCTGGTGCGTCGCCGTGAGCGTACGGCTGGAGGGCAGCCGCGCGCCGGGCCGCAGCGCCGCCACCTCGCGCCGTAGCTCGGTCGCGAGAGAGGCGATACTGCTATCGTCATTCATGAAATATGAGGATAACGCTACTCGCCGAGGTCCGATAGCGCTGCCCGCCGGGTTCGGGGCCGCCGCGCTCGGAGTGCTCGCCTTCTCCTTCTCGTTCCCGGCCACCGCGTTCGCGCTGCGCGGCTTCGACCCCTACCTCGTCGGCATGGGCCGGGCGGCGGTCGCCGCCGTGCTCGCGGTCGCGGTCCTCACCGCCACCCGCTCGCGATCGCCGCGCGGGCGGCAGTGGGGCTCCCTCGCCCTGGTCGCCGCCGGTGTCGTGTTCGGCTTCCCGCTGCTGTCCACGCTCGCGCTCGTCCACGGGTCCACCTCCTCGCACGCCGCCGTCGTGGTCGGGCTGCTGCCGGTCGTGACGGCCGTGTTCGCGGTCGTGCGGGCGGAGGAACGGCCCTCGCCGATGTTCTGGGCGGCGAGCGTGGCCGGAGCCGCGTGCGTCGTCGCGTTCACGTTGCGCGACGGACCGGGCCGGTTCTCGATCGCCGACGTGTTCCTCTTCGGCGCGCTGCTGACGGGCGGGCTCGGGTACGCCGAGGGCGGCCGTCTCGCGCGCGAGATGCCGGGCCGCGACGTCGTCTGCTGGGCGCTCGTCCTCGCCGCGCCGGTGACCGTGCCGGTGACGGCCGCCCTCCTCGTGGCCGCGCCGCCGACCTGGACCGGGGCCGCGGCGGGTGGCATGGCGTACCTGTCCGGCGTGTCGATGTTCCTGGGTTTCTTCGCCTGGTACGCCGGGATGGCCAAGGCCGGGGTGGCGCGGGCGAGCCAGGTGCAGCTTGCCCAGCCGCTGCTGACGCTGGTGTGGTCGTGGCTGCTGCTCGGCGAGTACGCGAGCCCGGTCTCGGTGGCCGCCGCCGCGAGCGTGCTCGTGTGCGTGCTGCTCGCCCAGCGCGCCAGGGTCGCCCGGCGTACGCTGATCGAAGGGCCCGCGATGGCGGAAGCAGATCGCTGACCACGGGCTACGACCACGGGCCATGACCACGGGCCATGACCACGGGCGGCCAAGATCCGAAGATCAGCCTTTGCCGGGCCCGCGACGTGCGCCGATATTGACATAGGCAATGTCATTCCGGTCATTCGGCCGGGCTCGGGGCCGCCGCTTCGCCGGTTGTGGCCACCGCGGCCCTTGACGGGCGGAAGACTCGTGGAGACCCTGCCAAAGGGAGAAGGCGAGGGCGGTGCGACGCGGATCGTGCCGCCGGTACGGGGGTGCGCGTGAGCGACGACGAGGTCAAGGGCGACGGGTCTTTCCGTGGCGTTCTGACACCGTGCGACGTTTGCTTCGAGGTCGGTGAGCTCGTGACGCTGCAAGGGCGCCCGCCGCGCGCGCTGCGGATCGGGGAGTGCCCGCAGTGCCACGGGGCCGGCCACGTCCACATCGAGTGCGCCGAGGACGAGGTCGACGAGGTCGTCCGCGGCCTGCCGCCGAGCCGCCGCCAGGTCGCCATCCGCCGTGCCTTCGCCGGGGTGGGCCTGTGCGCCGCCTGCTTCGGTGCCGGAGTGCTCGCGTCGGTCGAGTGCGACGAGGGCGAGATGCCGCTGACTTACTCCGAGACGCCCTGTCCCAGTTGCCGTACCGCCGAGTAGCAATTCGCGGCCGGACGCCCCTCTCCCACTGGCAATTTCCCTAGAAACTCACGGCGCCCCAGGGGCCCCGTACGAGGTCCCGGTGTGTCTTGGGCCACACGCGGTGACGGCCTCCTCCTGAGGGGGGTTCCGAGCGGTGTCCGGACTCGTTTATCGTGGTCAGGCGCTGGAGCACCGACAAATCGGTCGGCCTCCGGCGTTCGCGCGGCGGGCTTCGTCAACCTGTCGCGACCGGCGTGTTCCAGTGGGTGCGGCGGTGCATCTTGCACCGGTTTGTGCGGTGATTCGCGCAGGTCAGGTGACGAACCAAAAGACAAGCAAATATCACGCTTTAGTGACACACCAGGGGAATCCGCTGGCTGCGCCATGTGAAGCGTTGATCGGCCTGTCTGAATAAGGGCGCGGGTGCTCGGCATGGGCGATGGCGCGGTCAAACCTCGACATGTGGGGGAAGGCTGTCCGGGAACCGTCGTTGGGCGCCGCGATCGCGGCGTAGGGAGGTTCGGAGAAGATGCACATGGAGGAGATCGCCGCACGATCGGCGGGCCGGCTCCAGGAGCTGGCGGCCGATTATTCGGGCTGGAGGTTCGGGCTGGGCGGTTCCGGGCACTGGTGGGCGGTGCGTGGAAACGACTTCGTTCGTGCGTTGAGTCCCGAGGATCTCGCGGACAAGCTCGATCAGCACCTGTCGGATGGTGCGGACGGCTGACGCGAGTGGCATGAAGGCGCGCCCGCCGGAGTTCTCACGAGCCTGGCGGACGGGCCTGATCGAAGTATCGCGGATGAAGTAGTCGGTCGCGGCGGGACGAAGCGCCCGCCCGGCCCGCGAGTCGGCTCGTGCGACCGAGTCCTGACCCCTGACCGTACGGATGAGCTCCAGAGCCCCGGCGGTCCAGCGGACAACCCCTGCGCCGGTGATCTCTTCGTGGTGCCCTGACCTGCGGCGTGGGCGGGAGGTGCGCGCGCCCCGGCTCGCGGGTGCGCCGATCGGGTGGGTGATCGGCGCGAGAGAGCCCCAGACCCCGGCGAACCGGGGCGCGCATCCTCCGCCGGGAGAGGCTCCGCCAGCCCCGCCAGACCCCGGCGGAACCTCGTCCCAACTACTTCAACGCACGAGAGGCCGACAAGGTTCACCGGTAACGCCGGATTTACGACAAACGATGTTGAGGAGACGCCGCCAGAGCATGTACCCCCGAGCGTGTTCTGGCGGCGTCGTAGCGTCTTCGCACCCTTCGGACGACCTGAGATGGCATGAGAAGGGCGACACGGGGGTGCCCGTAGGTCCCCGCCGGGGGCGATGCCCGGTAAGTTCGGAACATGGCACCCAGCACCGACGCCTTGCCGCCAGGGCGCGACGAGTCCGCGCCCTTCGGCCGGATGCTGACCGCGATGGTCACCCCGATGACGCCCGAGGGCGCCGTCGACTACGACGGGGCCGCGCGGCTCGCCGCGTACCTCGTCGACGAGCAGCGCAACGACGGCCTGGTCGTCAGCGGCACGACGGGCGAGTCGCCCACGACGAGCGACTCCGAGGACGAGCGCCTGCTGAAGACGGTCATCGAGTCCGTCGGCGACCGCGCGACGATCGTCGCGGGCGTCGGCACCAACAACACCGCGCACACGCTGAAGCTGGCGCGCCAGGCGGAGGAGGCGGGCGCCCACGGGCTGCTCGTCGTCACGCCCTACTACAACAAGCCGCCGCAGGACGGCCTCGCGCGCCACTTCACGACCGTGGCCGACGCGACCGGCCTGCCGGTGATGCTCTACGACATTCCGGGACGCACCGGTACCCCGATCGCGACGGAGACCCTCGTACGCCTCGCGGCGCACCCGCGGATCCTCGCCGTCAAGGACGCCAAGGGCGACATGTTCGCCGCGTCCCAGGTCATGGCGGAGACGGACCTCGTCTTCTACTCCGGCGACGACGCGCTGAACCTCCCCTGGCTCTCGGTCGGGGCGGCCGGGTTCGTCAGTGTGGTCGGGCATGTCGCCGGCGCCCACCTGCACGACATGATCGACGCGTTCCTGGCCGGCAGGACCGACGAGGCACTGGCGATCCACCGCCGGCTGCTCCCGGTCATCACCGGAATCATGACCCGTACGCAGGGTGTCATCGCGACGAAGGCGGCGATGTCACTGCTCGGCCTGCCGGGCGGCGTGGTGCGTCCGCCCCTCGTGGACGCGACACCGGAGTTCACCGCCGCGCTGAGGGAGGACCTCGTGGCCGGCGGAATCAAGGTCTTGGAGGGTCCGTGAGCGGACCACAGCACCACATGGCATCGCCGGGAAGGCGAGCCATCTGAATAGCGAGGAGGGCGCGTGAGAGACGCGCACGGCAATGCCCCCGTTCGAACGACCGAGGGGCAGTGTCAACGATGAGCCATCCACACCCTGAGCTCGGTCCGCCGCCGTCCCTGCCGCATGGCGGGATGCGCATCGTGCCGCTCGGCGGCCTCGGCGAGATCGGCCGCAACATGACGGTCTTCGAGTTCGAGGGCCGTCTGCTCATCGTCGACTGCGGGGTGCTGTTCCCCGAGTCCGAACAGCCCGGCGTGGACCTGATCCTGCCGGATTTCGACTACATCAGGGATCGCCTCGACGACATCGAGGGGGTCGTGCTGACGCACGGCCACGAGGACCACATCGGCGCGGTGCCGTACCTCCTGCGGGAGCGGCCGGACATCCCGCTGATCGGCTCGCGGCTGACGCTGGCGCTGATCGAGGCGAAGCTCACCGAGCACCGCATCAAGCCGGTCACCGTGCAGGTGCGCGAGGGCGAGCGGCGCACGTTCGGGCCGTTCGAGTGCGAGTTCCTCTCGGTCAACCACTCGATCCCGGACGCCCTGGCGGTCGGCATCCGCACCCCGGCCGGTCTCGTGCTGGCCACCGGCGACTTCAAGATGGACCAGTTGCCGCTCGACGGCCGGCTCACCGACCTGGGCGGCTTCGCCCGGCTCGGCGACGAGGGCATCGACCTGCTGATGTCGGACTCCACGAACGCCGAGGTCCCGGGGTTCGTCACGAGCGAGCGTGACATCGGCGTCGTGCTGGCGGACGTCCTGCGCACCGCGGAGAAGCGCGCCATCGTCGCCTGCTTCGCCTCGCACGTGCACCGCGTCCAGCAGGTGCTGGACGCCGCGCACGCCAGCGGCCGCAAGGTCTGCTTCGTCGGGCGCTCGATGGTCCGCAACATGGGCGTCGCCCGTGACCTGGGATATCTCCGGGTTCCCGGCGGGATCCTGGTCGAGCAGAAGGAGATCGACGATCTCCCGGGCGAGAAGGTCGTCCTCGTCTGCACCGGCTCGCAGGGAGAGCCGATGTCGGCGCTGTCCCGCATGGCCAGCCGCGACCACCAGATCCGCATCGGCCCCGGCGACACGGTGATCCTCGCCTCGTCGCTCATCCCGGGCAACGAGAACTCCGTCAACCGGGTGATCAACGGCCTCACGCGCTGGGGCGCCCGCGTCGTGCACAAGGGCAACGCCCTCGTCCACGTCTCCGGCCACGCTCCGGCCGGCGAGCTGCTTTACGTGCTGAACATGACGCGCCCGGGCAACTTCATGCCCATCCACGGCGAGTGGCGTCACCTCAGCGCCCACGCGCGGCTCGCCGCGCTCACCGGGGTGCCGAAGGACAACATCGTCATCGCCGAGGACGGCGTGGTCGTCGACCTCGTCGACGGGCAGGCCTCCATCGTCGGCGCGGTGCGCGCGGGCTACGTGTACGTGGACGGGCTGTCGGTCGGTGAGATCACCGAGGCGTCGCTGAAGGACCGCCGGATACTGGGCGACGAGGGTTTCGTGTCCGTCGTGGTGGCGATCGACTCCTCCACCGGAAAGATGCTCGGCGGGCCGGAGATCTACGCGCGTGGCGCCGGAATAGACAACTTCGGGCCGGTCATCCCGCGCCTGGAGGAGGTCCTCCAGAAGGCCGCGGCCGACGGTGTCAACGACATCCATCAGATGCGCCAGGTCGTCCGCCGTACGGCGGGCCGCTGGGTCAACGAGAGCTTCGGCCGCCGCCCGATGATCATTCCGGTGATCGTCGAGGTCTGATGCTCAGTCGGAGGGCGGCGTGTGCGCAGGTGCGACACGCCGCCTCTTCGCGTCGGAATCCACCCGCTCCCGCGCTAATCTCGCCAACATGGCCACACGCACCCCCGGAGGCGCCAAGCGCACCTCCGGCGCGCGTGGTAAGACCACGGCACGCAAGCCGGCCGCGAAGTCGGGAAGCCGCACCACCAAGGGCCGCACCCCGGCGAAACCGGCCGCCGCCAAGGGCCGCGCGGCGGCCAGGAAACCGGCCGCCAAGGCGCGCAAGCCGCAAAAGCCCGATCCGCTCGGCCGCGCCGTCATCGGTTCGGCGCGGCTCGCCGCACGTGCCTGGGGGCTGTCGGCGCAGGCGGTGGGCGGCGGTGTGCGGGCGGTCGGCAACAACGCCCGCGACCTCGAAGAGGAGCATCGCCGCGACGGCCTCGGCCTGGCCAGCCTGGGGCTGGCCATCGTGCTGGCCGCCAGTACCTGGTGGTCGCCGGACGGCGGGCTCCTCAAGTACATCGGCCGGTTCGTCCGTGACGGCTTCGGGTCGCTGTCGACGCTGTTCCCGGTCATGTTCGCGCTGCTGGCCTGGCGCCTGCTGCGCCATCCCGAGCACAACGGCGACATCGGGCGCATCGGCATCGGCTGCGCGGCGCTGACCGGAGGCCTGCTCGGCGTCTTCCACATCGCGCACGGCCTGCCCTACCCCGATGACGGCGAGCGCGCCCTCCAGTCCTCCGGCGGCCTGGCCGGCTGGCTGCTGTCGGCGCCGCTGAGCGGCACGCTGACCTCCTGGGTCGCGGTGCCGCTGCTGCTCCTGCTGGCCGGGTTCGGCCTGCTGGTGACCACGGCGACGCCGGTGCACCGGGTGCCCGAGCGCCTCGCCGAGCTGCGCGACCGGATCATGCTGCGCGACCCTCCGGAGCGCGACGACGAGTCCGAGCCGGAGGAGACGCCGCCGAAGAAGAAGCCGCGCAAGGGCGACCTCGAACTCGGCGAGCACAAGAAGCCCTACGACACGCCGGTGGTCGCGGTCCCAGGCGTGCCCGGCGAGGTCGAGTTCGAAGAGGACGGCGCCCCGAGCCTCGCCGACGAGCTGCTCGAACCGGCCGAGCCCGCGTACGCCCCGGCGCCGCCGGACCCGACACCGCCGCCGAAGATCACCGAGCAGCTGACGCTGTCCACGAGCGGCACGGGCGACGGCACGTACCGGCTGCCGAAGGCGACCGTGCTGAAGGCCGGTTCGATCGTCAAGCCGCGCACCAAGGCCAACGACATCGTGGTGAACGCCCTGACCGAGGTGCTCGACCAGTTCGGCATCGACGCGCAGGTCACCGGCTTCACCCGCGGCCCGACGATCACCCGGTACGAGATCGAGCTGGGCCCGGCGGTGAAGGTGGAGCGCATCACCGCGCTCACCAAGAACATCGCCCTGGCGGTCAAGAGCGCCGACGTGCGGATCATCTCCCCGATCCCCGGCAAGGCCGCGATCGGCGTCGAGATCCCCAACACCGACAAGGACATCGTCAGCCTCGGCGACACCCTGCGCGCCTCCGGTGGCGGTCAACGACCACCACCCGATGGTCGTCGGCCTCGGCAAGGACGTCGAGGGCCGTACGGTCGTCGCCAACCTCGCCAAGATGCCGCACATGCTCATCGCCGGCGCGACCGGCGCGGGCAAGTCGACCTGCATCAACGGCCTCATCACCTCGATCCTGATGCGCTCCACGCCGGACGAGGTGCGCATGGTGCTGGTCGACCCCAAGCGCGTCGAGCTGACCTCGTACGCCGGGATCCCGCACCTCATCACCCCGATCATCACCAACCCCAAGAAGGCGGCCGAGGCGCTGCAGTGGGTCGTGGGGGAGATGGACCGCCGCTACGACGACCTCGCGGCGTCGGGCTACCGGCACATCGACGACTTCAACAAGGGCGTGCTGGCCGGCAAGCTCAAGGCGCCGCCCGGCAGCGAGCGCGTCTACACGCCGTACCCCTACCTCCTGGTGATCGTCGACGAGCTGGCCGACCTCATGATGGTCGCCCCGCGCGACGTCGAGGACTCCGTCGTCCGCATCACCCAGCTCGCCCGGGCGGCGGGCATCCACCTGGTGCTCGCCACGCAGCGGCCGAGCGTCGACGTCGTCACCGGCCTGATCAAGGCCAACGTGCCGTCACGCCTCGCGTTCGCCACCTCCAGCCTCGCCGACAGCCGCGTCATCCTCGACCAGCCCGGCGCGGAGAAGCTCGTGGGCCAGGGTGACGCCCTGTTCCTGCCGATGGGCGCCAGCAAGCCCCTGCGGCTGCAGAACGCCTACGTCTCCGAGAAGGAGATCCACGACGTCGTCGAGCACTGCAAGAAGCAGGCCGAACCCGACTACCGGGACGACGTCTCCGTCGCCGAGCAGCGCAAGCGCGAGATCGACGAGGACATCGGCGACGACCTCGAAGTCCTGCATCCAGGCCGCCGAACTGATCGTCTCGACACAGTTCGGATCGACCTCGATGCTCCAGCGGAAACTGCGCGTGGGCTTCGCCAAAGCGGGCCGTCTCATGGACCTCCTGGAGAGCCGTGCCATCGTCGGCCCCAGCGAAGGGTCGAAGGCACGCGATGTGTTGGTCAAACCCGATGATCTGCCGGGTGTTCTGGCATCGCTCCGGGGCGAGTAGCAGCCGGGATCTTGGGGTAGCTGACATGTACAGCGTTGCAGGGCTGAATAACGCCACGAGGTTCCCAGGAGGCGCGGCGTGACCATCGGTGGCACCCTCGCGAAGGCCCGTCAGGACGCCGGCCTCACCGTCACACAGGTGTCCGGGCGTACCCGGATACGCGAGACCGTCATACATGCCATCGAACGCGACGACTACACGCTGTGCGGTGGCAACTTCTACGCGCGCGGGCACATCCGGAGCATCGCGCGGACGATCGGCATCGACCCCGAGCCGCTGATCGTCGAGTACGACGACGCGCACGGCGGCTCACCGCAGGCGATCCCGGCCCGCCAGGCGTTCGAGCCGGAGACACCGGTCAGGATCGTCGACCGCCGTACGCCCAACTGGAGCGCCGCCATGGCGATCGCGCTCGTCCTCGTGGTGATCTACGGGGTCGTACGCGTAGCGACCGGCCACGAGAGCCACAAGGCCGCCGAGCGCGCCGCCGCGCCGGCCCCGGTCGTGACCCCCACGCCCAAGCCGACGCACACCTTGGCCGCGGCGCCGAGCAAGAAGGTGACCGTACGCGTGAAGGCCAAGCGCGCGAGCTGGCTCAACGTACGGGACGCGAAAGGCAAACAACTGTTCAGCGGCGTCATCCGCGCGGGCCAGGTCCAGGAATGGTCCACCAAGCAGCGCATCCGCCTGCTGATCGGCAACGGCGGCGGCCTACGCCTCACCGTCAACGGCAAGGACGTCGGCTCCCCGGGCGGCGGCGGCCAGGTGATCCAGCTCAGCTACGGCCCCCACGACCCGGCCAAGACCGAGAACTAGGGGGATCCGGGCCAGGGGTGGTAGCGGGCTCGCGGGCCAGTACCGTATGAGGCATGTCCAGCCGCCGTACTGAGCCCGTGCACGCGTGTTCGGCGCGCGCGGCCAGAGGGGAGCCCTCCGCGTGAGCACCGCCGATAATCCTGCCACCTCGGCGGAACGCCGTACCGTCTCGCTCGTCACTCTGGGATGCGCGCGCAACGAGGTCGACTCCGAGGAGCTCGCGGCGCGGCTCGAGAGCGCGGGATGGACCCTCGACGACTCCGGTGACGCCTCGGTCGTGCTCGTGAACACCTGCGGGTTCATCGACGCGGCGAAGAAGGATTCGATCGACACGCTCCTCGCCGCCTCCGACTCCGGCGCGAAGGTCGTCGCGGCGGGCTGCCTCGCCGAGCGGTACGGCTCCGAGCTGGCCGAGTCGCTGCCGGAGGCCGACGCGGTCCTGAGCTTCGACGACTACACCTCGATCGGTGAGCGCCTCGACGGCGTCCTGACGGGCCGTACCCACGAGTCCCACACGCCGCGCGACCGGCGGAAGCTGCTGCCGCTCACCCCGGCCGAGCGGACCGGCTCCGGGGTCCACGTGCCCGGCCACGGCGCGCCGGCGGACCTGCCCGAGGGCGTCGCGCCCGCGTCCGGACCGCGTGTCATGCGCCGCCGCCTCGGCGAAGGGCCCGCCGCGCCGCTGAAGCTCGCCTCCGGCTGCGACCGGCGGTGCACGTTCTGCGCGATCCCGGCGTTCCGCGGCGCGTACGTCTCGCGGCGCCCGACCGAGGTGCTCGACGAGGCGCGCTGGCTGGCCGGCCAGGGCGTGAGCGAGCTGGTCCTGGTCAGCGAGAACTCCACCTCGTACGGCAAGGACCTCGGTGACCTGCGCCTCCTGGAGACGCTGCTGCCGGAGCTGGCCGCCGTCGAGGGCATCGGCCGGGTCCGCGTGAGCTACCTCCAGCCCGCCGAGCTGCGGCCCGGTCTGCTGGAGGTCATCGCGACGACGCCCGGTGTCGCCCAGTACTTCGACCTGTCGTTCCAGCACGCGAGCGGCCCGTTGCTGCGGCGCATGCGGCGCTTCGGCGACCGCGAGCGTTTCCTCACGTTGCTGGAGCAGATCAGGGCACTGGCCCCCGAGGCCGGCGTGCGCTCCAACTTCATCGTCGGCTTTCCCGGCGAGACCGAGCGCGACGTCGAGGAGCTCGCGGAGTTCCTCACCGAGGCGCGGCTCGACGCGGTCGGCGTCTTCGGCTACTCCGACGAGGAGGGCACCGAGGCGGCCGGTTTCGACGGCAAGCTCGACGCCCAGGAGGTCGACGCGCGGCTCGCGGACCTCACCGTCCTGTCCGAGGAGCTGACCGCCCAGCGCGCCGAGGAGCGCCTCGGCTCGATCGTCGAGGTCCTCGTCGACGAGCCGGGCGAGGGCCGCGCGGCCCACCAGGCACCCGAGATCGACGGTGTCGTGAGCCTCAAGGGCCACGCCGACGTCGGCCGGATCGTACGCGCGCGGGTCACCGAGGCCATGGGCGTGGACCTCGTCGCCGTCGTGGACGAGCCGTGACCATTCCGGTCGGTGACGACTCGCTCGCCGCCGGAGAGGACCCCATCGCGTCGCCGGTCGCCGAGCAGGCGAGCGTCGTCAACGTCGCGAACCTCCTGACCGTCGTACGCCTCGCGCTCGTGCCGTTCTTCCTGTGGCTGCTGTTCACCGAGGGCACCTGGTGGCGGATCGCGGCGCTCGTCGTGTTCGGGCTGGCCTCGATCACCGACCGCATCGACGGGGAGCTCGCCAGGAAGCACAACCTCGTCACCGACTTCGGGAAGATCGCCGACCCCATCGCCGACAAGGCGCTCACCGGCTCCGCGCTGGTCGGCCTTTCGCTGCTCGGCGACCTGTGGTGGTGGGTCACGATCGTGATCCTGGTGCGCGAGGTCGGGATCACCCTGCTGAGGTTCGTGGTCATCCGCTACGGCGTGATCGCCGCGAGCAAGGGCGGCAAGCTCAAGACCATGCTCCAGGTGTTCGCGATCGGGTTCTACGTGATGCCGGGTCCGATCGACCCGCTCCGCTGGGCCCTCATGGGAGCCGCCGTGGTGGTCACCGTCGTGACCGGCGCGGACTACGTCGTCAAGGCCTGGAAGGTGTGGACGGATGGTCGTTCGAGTCGAGCTGCTGACCGTAGGTGACGAACTTCTCCGTGGCGACATCGTCAACGGCAACTCCCAGTGGCTGGCCCGCCGGCTGACCCAGGCCGGCGCGGCGGTGACCCGCGCCGTCGAGGTGCCGGACGATCTGGACGCGATCGGTGAGGCCCTCGACACCGCGCTGCGCCGCGCCGACGCGGTGATCATGACGGGCGGCCTCGGGCCGACCTCCGACGACCTGACGCGCGACGCGCTCGCCGCCGCGGCGGGTGTGAAGCTGGTCCGCGACCCCGAGGTGGAGCGGCGGCTGCGGCAGCGCACCCTCGAACGCAACGTCCCGCTCGCCGAGGACGCCCTGCGGATGGCCGACGCGCCCGAGGGCGCCACGCTCCTGCACAACCCGGCCGGCACCGCGCCGGGTCTGCGGGTCACCCTCTCCGGCGGCGTCGTGTACGCGCTGCCGGGTGTGCCGTCGGAGATGCGCGCGATCACCGAGGAGTCCGTGCTGCCGGAGCTGTCCGGCACGGTGACGGCGTCGGTCCTGCTGCGCACCGCCACCGTGTGGGAGTCGGTGGTGTCCGACCGGCTCGCCCCGATCGAGGCGATGCCCGGCGTACGCCTCGCCTACTACGCCGCGCCGGCCGAGGTGCGCGTGCGGATCGAGGCCGACGGGGAGGCCCTCCTCGCCGAGGCGGACACCGCGGCGCGCGAGCTGCTCGGCTCCGCCCTCTACGGAGTGGGCGACATCACACTTCACCAGGTCGTGCATGGCCTGCTCGCCGAGCGCGGGGCGACCGTCGCGGTGGCCGAGTCGCTGACGGGCGGCCTGCTCGGCGGCGAGCTGACCGAGATGGCCGGTTCGTCCGCGACTTTCGCGGGCGGCGTGACGGCGTACGCCACGCCGTTGAAGCATTCTCTGCTCGGGGTTCCGGAGGACCTGCTGGCCGCTCACGGGCCCGTTCACGCGGACGTCGCCGCGGCGATGGCACGCGGCGTACGCGAGCTTCTGGGGGCCTCCTACGGCCTCGCGGTGACCGGTGTGGCGGGTCCGGAGCCCCAGGACGGCCACCCGGTGGGCACCGTTCACGTCGCGGTGGCTGATTTTGGCGGAGTCGTCATCCCCCGTTCCTTGAATCTCCCGGCGCCCGCCGACGGTGCGCGCGCTCGTGGCCCGATCCGGCGAATGACCGTCGTTCACGCTCTTGACCTGCTAAGGCGTACTTTGCAGTCGCTTGAAGTCACCACGCCCTGGGCCGGCTGACCCCCTGGATCGGGAAGAACCAGGGTGATTACAGCGTTACGTCGGAAGCGAACATGAAAGCTTCGGTCTGCCAACTGCCTCGTCAAGGCAGGTACGGTGGAACCGATAGAGGGGTCAGGACTCATCGGAGGGAGCGAGACATGGTCCTGCTTCGTCAGCTGCTCGGCGACGTACTCCGGCAGCTGCGGCTGCGCCAAGGCCGAACCCTCCGGGAGGTCTCCGCGGCGGCACGCGTGTCGCTGGGTTATCTGTCCGAGGTCGAGCGAGGGCAGAAGGAAGCGTCCTCGGAGTTGCTCGCCTCGATCTGCAAAGCTCTGGGAGTGCCGCTCTCGCACGTGCTGCGAGACGTCTCCGACCAGCTCGCGCTGGCCGAGCTGCAGCAGGAGCCGGTGATGGCGGGCGCGCCCGAACACGAGCGCATCAACGGTGCCGAGCGCATCTCGGCGGACACCATTCCGGCCACGCCGGAGACCATCGAGAGCGCCCTGCGCGCCGACATGGTGGCGGCCTGACGGTCGTCCACCACCCACCTGGACACTTCACGTGCCCCGGGTCGCGTACCAACGCGCCCGGGGCACGTCGCATTTGACCTGTTCTGTACGCCTGGCAGCGGTTAACGGGCAGGTCACGGGGGACGTTTCGCCATAAGCCAGAAGATTGGCAAAGGGGGGACTGACCGATGTCGACAGTGAAGAGCCCACTGACGGAAGAGGCCCGGAAGGTCACCGGGACCATGTTGCAGGACGCCCTGATCGACCTGATCGACCTGCACCTGGTCGCCAAGCAGGCGCACTGGAACCTCACGGGCCGCAACTTCCGCTCCATTCACCTGCAGCTCGACGAGGTCGTCGACCTCGCGCGCGACCACGCCGACGAGGTGGCCGAGCGCGCCGTCGCGATCGGCGTCAACCCGGACGGGCGGTCGCGCACGGTGGCCGACCACACCCGGCTGCACCAGATGGACGGCGGCTTCATCAACGACGACAAGGTCATCGCGGGGATGACCGACATCCTGGGCGAGATGGGCGCACGGTTCCGCGAGCGCATCGACACGACCGAGAAGCCCGATCCGGTCAGCCAGGACCTGCTCATCGCGGCGGCGCAGGACATCGACAAGCAGCACTGGATGTTCGCGGTCCAGCGCTGAGAGGTGCTCAGCCGGGCGGCGACACGCCCGGCTGACAGGACGGACACCAGAATGTGACCCGCTCCTGCGGCCGCTCGCCCTGGTCGGCACGCCGGACCGGGGTTCCGCACCGGCGGCACGGGCGCCCGGCGCGCGAGTACACCCAGGTGTTCTCGCCCGGCCGCCGTGCCCCGGTGGTGGTCTGGTCGACGCGTTCCTTGTTGGCGTCCATGAGCCTGCGGGACACCTCGACGAGGGCTTCGAGGTCGTCGATCTCGCCGACGGGCAGCCAGGGGTGCACGCCGCGCAGGAACAGCGCCTCGGCCTTGTAGAGGTTGCCGATGCCGGCGAGCCGGGTCTGGTCGAGCAGCGCCTCGCCGACCGGCCGCGCGGGGTCTTCGAGCAGGCGGCGTACGGCCTCGCCGGGGTCCCAGCCGGGCCCGAGGAGGTCAGGGCCCAGGTGGCCCACCACCCGGTCCTCTTGCGAGGTCCTGACCAGCTCCACGATGCCCAGGGAGAAGCCGACGGCCTGCCACTCGGCGTTGGCGAGCACCAGGCGTACGCGGTGGTCGCGCGGAACGCGCGCGGAGGCGGGCCGGATCCGCCAGGAGCCCTCCATCCGCAGGTGCGTGTGCACCGTGACGTCGCCGTCGACCCGGGTCAGCAGGTGCTTGCCGCGTGAGACGACGTCGATGACGTTCCGGCCGGTGAGGTCCGCCGTGGCGGCCCTGGGGACGCGGAAGTCGCTGCGCGTGAGCGGCCGGCCCGCGAGCGCCTGGTGGAGGCGCCGCGCGGCCGCCCACACCACGTCACCCTCGGGCACGGGAGGGGCTCTATCTGCGGAAGACGGCGGAGTCCCAGGCCGCGGGGTCCTCGGTGAGGACCTGGACGGCCGAAGGAAGCTCGCCGGATGCCACGTGGGAGAGCTTCACCTGCTCCAGGATCGCCCGCTCGCTGGCCCGCAGAGCGATCCAGACGGTCTGCAGGGCCTTGGCCGGACCCTCGTAGCCGAGATCCTCTGGGCGCTCGCCACGGACGCCCACCAGGGGCCCGTCGATCGCCCGGATGATGTCGGCCAGCGAGATCGCGTCCGCCGGGTGGGCGAGCCAGTAGCCGCCCTCGGGGCCCCGCTGGCTGCGGACGAGCCCCGAGCGGCGCAACTGGCTCAGGATGTTCTCGAGGAACTTCGGTGGGATGTGCTGGGCTTCGGCGAGCTGGACCGCCGTCACGGGGCGTTCGCCACCGACGGCGAGTTCGGCGGCCGCGCGCAGCGCGTAATCGACCCGGGCGGACAATCGCATGACTTGATTATCCCGCTTCTGGGGAGCTGATCACGCCACCCGTCACCTTTTCTGTGCTGGTAAGGCCGAGGATCTCCGCCGCGGCGCGCGCGTTGGCCCGTGTCGCGCCGTATGTCGCGACGTACGCGGCGCTCTCCGGACGCCACACGGGAAGGCCCATCTCGACCACGACGGAGTCCGGCCGCGCGGCCAGGAGACGGGTCACCAGGGTGCGGTGATCGGCATAGCGGTGAGCGTCCCGTACGACGATGACCAGCGGTTTCCCGTCGGCCCGCGCGAGCAGGGCGTCCGCGTCGGCGGTCTCGGCGTCGACCGGCGTCGCGTCCGGCGCCCACGGCCCGAGGCCCCACGGCACCGGCCCGACGGCGATGTTCGACGGGGCCTGCACCTCCAGCACCATCGGAGCGGCGGAAAGACGCGCGGATCCCGTCACGCTGACGGCGCGGCGCGCGGCGTCCTGGCCGATCGCGCGGTCCACCTCAGTGGTGCCGGCGCCCGCCAGCCACCCCTTGAGCCGCTCGACCCGCGCGGCGGCCTCCTCCAGGCGCTCGGCGGGCAGCCGGCCCTCGCGCACCGCCTCGATGATCCGCTCGCGGATCGCGCAGACGCTGTCCTCGAACTCCTTCGAGCCGAGGCAGAGCAGGTCGGCGCCGGCCAGCAGCGACCGCACCGCGGTCTCGGGGATGCCGATGGCGTCGCTGGCCGCCCGCATGTCCAGGGCGTCGGTGACGACCGGCCCCTCGTACCCGAGAGTCCCCCGGAGCAGCCCGGTGATCGCGGCGGGGGAGAGCGTCGCCGGCACGGCCCCTGTGAGTGCCGGGACGCGCAGGTGCGCGGTCATGATCGACTGGACGCCGGCCGCGATGGCGGCGCGGAACGGCACCAGCTCACGTGCCTCCAGCAGCGCCATGTCGGCGTCGACGGCGGGGACCTCCAGGTGGGAGTCCTGCGACGTCGCGCCGTGGCCGGGGAAGTGCTTGGCGCAGGCGGCGACGCCGGCCTCCTGCAGGCCCGTCACCGCGGCGGTGATGTGCCGCGCGACCAGCTCGGGGTCCGAGCCGAACGCGCGCGTGCCGATGATCGGGTTGTCGTCGGCGGTGTTGACGTCCGCGGACGGCGCGAAGTCGAGGTTCACGCCCGCCTCGCGCAGCTCGGCGCCGAGCGAGCGGTACACGCGCCGTGTCGTGTCGGGGTCGTCGAGGGCGCCGAGCGCCGCGCTGCCCGGGTAGGGGCTGCCGGTCGCGTGTGCCAGCCGCGTCACGTCGCCGCCCTCCTCGTCGATCGAGACGAGGGGCACGCCGTCGCGGCGCAGCTCGGCGGTCAGCGCGGCCAGCTCACCGGGGCCCGGGACGTTCCCGTTGATGGCGAACAGGGTGACGCCGCTCAGGCCGCGCTCCAGGCCCTCGCGCACCCAGCGGGGCGGCGTGGCGCCGGGGAACGGCACGAGCAGGGTCGAGTTGACGAGTCGTTCGAGAGACGGATCGTTGCTCATGGGACGCTCACCACTCCTCGTTGACTGGGTGCTCACTGCTGACTCACTCATCCCTTCACCGCCCCGGCGACCAGGCCGCCGACCATCCGGCGCTGGACGATCAGGAAGAAGGCGATGACCGGCAGCGTGAGCAGCGTCGACGCGGCCATGATCGATCCCCATTCGTTGCCTGAACGGGCGAAGAAGAACTGCAACATGATCGGCAAGGTCGCTTTGTCCTGGTCCTTAAGGAACGTGTAGGCGAAGATGAGCTCGTTCCAGGCGGTGATGAAGGAGAAGATGCTCGTCGCCACGAGCCCGGGCGCGACGAGCGGGAGCAGGACGCGGAAGAAGGTGCGCACCGGCCCCGCCCCGTCGATCGCCGCCGCTTCCTCGAGTTCCCGTGGAACCGCCGCGACGAACCCCCGCAGCATCCAGATGCCGAACGGCAGCGCGAACCCGACATAGACCACGACGAGGCCGCTCAGGCTGTTCAGCAGCCCAAGGTGGCGCGCGTCGATGAACAGCGGGATGACCAGCGCCTCCGCCGGCACCATCTGCACGACCAGCAGCATGATCAGGAAGACCGTGCGGCCGCGGAAGCGGAACCGCGCCACGGCCGTGGCCGCGAGCAGCGCCAGCAGCCCGGAGACGACCACCGTCGAGATCGCGACGATGGCGCTGTTGGCGAAGTAGTGCCAGAACGAGACGCCCGCGACCCCGCCGTTCAGCACGAAGGAGAAGTGCTCCAGGGTCGGGTGGGCGGGCAGCGGGTGCGGGGTGGAGCTGAAGATCTCCTGGTTCGGCTTGAAGGCCGTCGAGACCATCCAGAACACCGGGAAGGCGAACAGGACGAACACCACGACGCCGGTGGCGTTCAGCGCGAAGCGCCGGAAGGTCCGCGCGTTCATGCCACTCCCTCCTGACGGATGATCATCCGGGTGTAGACGGCGGTGACGACCAGGACGATCAGCGTCAGGACGACCGCGATCGCCGAGCCGAGGCCGTACCTGGCGTTGAGCGAGCCGAACGCCTCGGAGTAGCCGTACAGCGACAGGTTGAACGCGTCGCGGTTGGCCAGCCCGGACAGCACGAACAGCTGCGTGAAGACGCGGAAGTCCCAGATCACCGACAGCACGGTGAGGACGCCGAAGACCGGGCGCAGCAGCGGGAAGGTGATCTTCCAGAAGCTGTTCCAGGCGGTGGAGCCGTCGACGCGCGCCGCCTCGTACAGATCGGCGGGCACGGTCTGCAGGCCGGCCAGTACGGACACCGCGACGAACGGCACCGACACCCACACGATGCACAGGGTCAGCACGACGTAGGTGGGGAAGGGCGTCGCGAACCAGTTGTGGTTCTGCCAGTCCGTCGAGCCGACCAGCCAGTTCGGCAGCTCGTTGAGGATCCAGCCGACGAGGCCGCCGGTCGTGCCGAACAGCCAGGCGAAGATGATCGCGGCGGTGACCGGGGGCGTCGCCCAGGCGATGAGCATCCCGCCGGAGACGAACGCCGACATCTTCTTGCCGAGCGCGTTGAGCAGGAGCCCGATCAGGGTCCCGATCAGGAGCGTGGCGCTGACCGCGACGACCGCGAACAGGATGGTGTGGCGGAACGTCGTCCAGAAGAAGCTGTCGCCGAGGATCTGGCGGTAGTTGTCGAGGCCGACGTTCTCGGCCGGCTCGCCGCGCAGCTGGCGGACGCCGACCTTCTGGAAGGACATCTGGCCGATCTGGACCATCGGCCAGACCAGCAGGACGCCGATGACGATGAGGGTGGGCAGGACGAGGAGGTACGGCCCGAAGCGTGGGCGGCGGCGAGGGTGACGCGCCGGGCCGGAGGTCTTCCGGCCCGGCGCGCGCCGCACCGCTTCAGCGGTGTCGAGCATGCGGGGAGGCTCCCTACTGGTTGAGCAGGGTGCCGGCCTGCTGGTCGGCCTTTCTCAGCTCATCGTCGGCGGACTTGCCCTGCATGATGGCCTTCATGGCGTTGGGCAGCACCTTCTTGGCGCCCTCGTAGTCCGCCCAGCCCTTGCTGGTGGGGGTGAACTTCACGCTCGACGCGGCGGCCTTGGCGAACGGGCCCATGATCGGGTCGTTCGTGTACGCGGCGCCCTGCAGAACGTCGGTGAACTGCGGCAGGAACTTCAGCGTCGAGGCGAAGGCCTGGGAGTTCTTCTTGCTGTCCAGGGTCGTCAGGTAGTCGAACGCGACGTCCTGGTACTTGCTGTCCTTCCAGACGGCGAGGTCGGAGCCACCGGAGAAGACGGGCGCGGTACCGCCGGCCTTGCCGGGGATCGGGAAGACGCCCCAGTTCTTGGAGTCCTTCTTGTTGACCTTCTCCAGCTGGGGGAGGGCCCAGCTGCCGTCCATGTACATGCCGACCTTGCCGAGCGCGAAGTCCTGCTGGGGACCCTGGAGCTCTGGTTCTTGCCGACGTACTTGTCCGAGGCGACCTTGTCCTTGTTCACGAGGCCGGCGTAGTACTCGACGGCCTCCTTGGCCTGCGGCTGCGACAGGGTGCCGACCCACTTGCCGCCCTGCTGCGAGGCCACGTCGCCGCCGTTGGCCCACACGAAGCTGAGGATGCCGTTGGTGAAGTCGCTCGGCGCCGCGATGCCGGGCACGCCCTTGGAGTCCTGGATCTTCTTGGCCGCAGCGGTGAGCTCGGCCCAGGAGGTCGGAGGCTGGATCCCCAGCTTGGTGAACCAGTCCTTGTGGTACCAGACGGCGCGCACGCCGCCGTACCAGGGCGAAGCATAGGTCTTGCCATCAAGCTGGTCGTTGGCGAGCGCGCCCTTGCTGAGCGTCGCGCCTTCGCTCCAGGACTTCATCTTGTCCGTGATGTCGGCGAACGCGCCCTGCTCCGACCACGACTGAACGTCGGTGTTGCCGACCTCGGTCACGTCCGGCCCCGAACCGGCCGCGATCGCGGTCTGGAACTTCTGCGTCGCCTGCGGCCAAGGGATGTACTGGACCTGCACATCGGTCTTGGGGTGCTTCTTCTGGAACTCGACCTTCACGCCGTCCAGGAACTTCGTCTGCTCAGGGCTGCCGTCGCCCATCTGCCAGACCACGATCTTGGCCGGGTCCTCGCCCTTCTTGGCCGAGGAGTCTGTCTTCTTGCCGCCGCAGCCTGTGACGGCGACAGCGAGTACGGCGGCCGCGGCGGCTGCCTTGGTGTACCTCACACTGGACTCCCTTCGGTGGCCCCGGATGATGCGCTCGGCCGCTCTTACTGGTACTCATGCGGCATGTCGTGCGCACTGCCCGCGGGGCACCTCCCTACAGTCGGGGTTGTGGGTCTGCCGATTACGGATTATGGGGTCTCGGACGCTTTCGACTAAACTAACAGGAAAGTTTCCTATTCAAGAAGCCTGTTAGCGGATCGAGATGGAAGGTGGCCGGATGATGCCGAGTCGCCCGGGGACACCGAGACTGCTGCGCGAGCTGAACGACCGGTCCGCGCTGGACCTCCTGGTGAGCTCTGGACCGCTCACCCGTGCACAGATCGGGGAACGAACGGGACTGTCGAAGGTCACGGCCTCACAGCTCCTCACTCGCCTGGAGGAGCGCGGCCTCGTCGCCGTCGTGGGGGAGCAGGCGGGTGGGCGAGGGCCCAACGCCGCGCTGTACGCCGTCGTGCCCTCCAGCGCGTACGTCGCGGGTCTGGAGGTGGGGCCGAATCTCGTGACCGCGGGGATCGCCGACATCACGGGGCAGGTGGTCGCCGAGGTCACCGTCGACCCGAACGGCGCCGACGACGCCGTCTCCGTCGTGCACAGCGCCGTCGTGAAGGTGTGCAGGTCAGCCAAGGTGCCGCTGGCCAAGCTGCACTCGCTCGTCATCGGCACGCCCGGCGTGGTCGACCCGCGCATCGGCGACGTCCAGTTCATCTACGACCTGCCGCACTGGCACAACGGCATCCTGGAGGCCCTGCGCCGCGACCTGCGCCTCTCAGTCAGGATCGAGAACGACGTCAACCTCGCCGCCCTCGCCGAGGCCGCCCACGGCGCGGCCGTCGGCGTCGACGACTTCGCCCTGCTGTGGGCCGACCGCGGCCTCGGCCTCGCCGTGATGCTCGGCGGTCGCCTGCACCGCGGCGTCTCCGGCGGCGCGGGCGAGATCGGCTACCTGCCGGTCCCGGGCGTACCCCTCCCGGAGAAGGACACCGAGTCGGTCACGTGGGGCATGCCCGCCCTCGCCGGTGGCCTCGGAGCGCTGGCCGGCGCCGACGCCGTACGCGAGCTGGCACGCGGCCACGGCATCGACGCGCGCTCGGCCACCGAGTGCGTACGCGCCGCGGTCGACGCAGGGGCGTCCGGCGGGCCGTTCCTCGACGAGCTGGCCGAGCGCCTCGCGTACGGTGTCGCCTCGGTGACGATCGTGCTGGACCCCGAGCTGGTGGTGATCTCCGGGGAGCTGGGCCGCGCCGGAGGCGAGCGGCTCGCCGGCCGCATCCAGGAGGCGACGGGACGCATCTGCCCGACCCGGCCGCGCGTCGCCGTCACGGAGGTCGAGGGCAACCCCGTGCTCCGGGGGGCGCTACTGGCCGCGTTGGACCGCGTACGGGACGAGGTCTTCTCCAGCGAGGGTTAGAAGATCCTGGGACTTCTCCCATCACTTACGGATACTTCCGGTCGCGTTGATAGGTTCTGCGGCGTCTGTGTCCACCGATCGGGAGGCCGTAAGTGCCGAATGTCCAGCCGCTCACCGGCGGGGATCCTCAGCGGCTCGGCGCCTATGAGGTCACCGGGCGGCTCGGGGAGGGCGGTCAGGGCGTCGTCTATCTCGGGCGGAGCGAGACCGGTTCCAACGTGGCCATCAAGCTCCTGCACGCGCAGCTGATCGAGGACGAGGCCGCCCGCGCCCGGTTCGTACGCGAGGTCGAGGTCGCCGAGCGCGTCGCGCGCTTCTGCACCGCGCAGGTGCTGGAGGCGGGCATGCTGGACACCCGCCCGTACATCGTCAGCGAGTACGTCCCCGGCCCCTCACTGCACCAGCAGCTCCGCACCGAAGGCCCGCGCCAGGGTTCGGCGCTGGACCGACTCGCGATCAACACCGCGACCGCGCTCGCCGCCATCCACCAGGCGGGCGTCGTCCACCGCGACTTCAAGCCCGGCAACGTCCTGATGGGCCCCGACGGGCCGGTCGTGATCGACTTCGGCATCGCCCGCGCCCTGGACGCCAGCGGCTCGATGACGAGCGCGGTCAGCCAGGTGATCGGCACCCCCGCCTTCATGGCGCCCGAACAACTCTCCGACGGGCAGATCGGCCCCGCGACGGACATGTTCGCCTGGGCCGTGACGATGGCGTACGCCGCGAACGGCATACCGGCCTTCGGCCACCGCTCGATCCCCAAGGTGATCAACCGCATCCTGAACGAGGAGCCCGACCTGGGCGTCCTCGACGGCAGACTCCGCGACATCGTCGCCGCCTGCCTCGCCAAGGACCCTGCACGCCGCCCCACCGCCCGCAACCTGATGGACGAGCTGATGGGACAGGGACCGACGTCGGCCCTGTCCGACCAGGGCCGCCCGGGAGGAACGTCACCGCACGGTGCCGCCGAAGCCTCGCGGGACGCCGGAACGGCGAGAATGCCCACCGCGTCGCCGTACGGGCCGTCCGGAGGCCCTGCCACGTACGTTCCACCCGGCGCGGAACCCACCGCGTTCGGATCGGTCGGCGGGGAACCCACCGCGTTCGGATCGTCCGGCGGTGAACCCGGCGTGTACGGTCCGGCCGGCGGCGCGTACGGGGCGTCCGGCGCGCACGGATCGGTCGGGGGCCAACCTGGCGCGTACGGATCGTCCGGCGGTGAGCCCGGCCCGTACGGCGCGCCCGAGGGCGGCACGATGCGGATCCCGTCGTACGAGTCGCGACCACCGTCCGGCCCGTACGGACCGGCATCGGGCCCCCTGCCGGACCTGCCCCCGGAGAGGCGAAGCCGCGCAGGCTGGATCATCGGCGGAATCGCCGCCGCGCTCGTCGCACTGATCATCGGCATCGCGGTGGCCTCGTCAGGCGGCTCGAACGACAACCAGGCGGGCACCGTCCCGAGCGCCGAGCCGTCCAAGAAGGCCCGCCCCATCCGCCACAGGAAGGCGCCCCCGCGCACCCCGTCCCAGCAGCCGACGACCGCGAAACCGGCGGTGCTCGCCAACCCGCACACCCCTCAGGGCCTCTGCGGCCCGGGCTTCCGCGTGATCGACGCCCACGCGGTGGGCGGGGCGAGAATCTTCCTGCTGTACAAGACGCAGACGGGCTCCAACTGCGTGGTGACGTGGGTCCCGAGATCCGCGGGCAAGGTACCCATGAGCACCGCCCTGGCCGTGAAGGGCGGCCCCCACCAGGCGGTGTCCGGCTCGTACCTGTTCAACGCGGGCCCGGTACGCCTCCCGGCCAAGGGCAAGTGCGTGATGTGGGGCGGCTCCTGGAGGGCCGCCAAGTGGACCAGCCCGACCTGGAGCCACTGCCGCCGCTGACCGCGCCAGGACCCGGCCCATCCGGGCGAGCCCGTCGAGGAGGCGGCAGGCCACCTCCGCCATCTCCGCACGCGCCTCCTCGGGCCGCGCTGCGCGCCGGTCGTACAACGAGAAGCCGCACACCTGCGGAGATGCTCAGACACCTGCCTGCCGGCGGCGATGCCCCCTTCAGGGCGCTCTTCGCGTCCAAACGCTCCCCGTGGCGGGTCACGCCCGCAGGCGCAGGCCCCTGGGTGTCGGGTGGAAGCCTGCCGCCTCCAAAGCGGCGGCCAAGGGCGAGTCGATGATCGACTCGCCGTCCGCGCGTTCGACCGTCAGGCGGCCCAGGGCGCCCTCGCGTACGGCCAGTGCCAGGGCGTCCACGGCGGGCTGCAGGTCTGTCTCGGACCAGGTCAGCAGCGTCTTGCCGCCGCGTTCGACGTACAGGACCAGCGTGCCGTCGACCACGACCACCAAAGCGCCGGCCTTGCGGCCCGGTTTGTGGCCGCTCGCGGCCTCGCCTGGGCGGTCGGGCCAGGGGAGGGCGGCGCCGTAGGGGTTCGCGGGGTCGGTGGCGGCGAGGACCAGTGCCCTTGTGCCGTCCGAGGACGCGGTGGCGCGTAGCCGGTCGACGGCGCCCGGCAGGGCGAACTGGGCCGCGCCCAGGCCGTCGACGAAGTAGCCGCGGCGGCAGCGGCCGGTCTCCTCCAGGGCTTTCAGGACCGGGTAGACGGCGGCGAAGCCGCCCGGTGTGCGTTCGGCCATGACGGCGCCGCGGATGACGACGCCGTACCGGTCGAGGAGTGTCTCGGCCAGCGCGTGGCCGCGGCGGGTGGTGTCGGGTTCGCGGTCCGGCAGTAGCCACCAGCGTCCCGCCACCGTGGGCGGGCCCGTACGGGACGGCATCACGGGCCGGCGCCGGGTCGTACGGGGGCGGTGTGTGGTGCGGGCGGAGCCGAGTTTGGCGCGCAGTGGTGCGAGGGTGTCGTTGGTGAGGCGGCCGGCCCACACGAGGTCCCACAGCGCGGTGACGAGCTCCTGGTCGTTGGTCGACCCGATGCGGTCGGACAGGGTGCGGAAGAACACCGCGCCGCCGTCGGACAGGGCGTCGAGGACCTTCTCGTGTACGGGTGTGACCGTGATGTCGGCGGGCTCGGGCATCAGCAGCGGCGCGGTGTCGGCGAGGTAGAGCGACACCCAGCCGTCGCCGCCGGGCAGGCCGCCCTGGCCGGCCCACAGGACCTCGCCGGAGGCGGTCAGCTCGTCGAGCATCGCGGGGGAGTAGCCGGGTACCCGCGCGGGCAGCACGAGTGACTCCAGCGCGGAGGCGGGCACCGCCGCGCCCTGCAACTGCTCGATCGCCTGGACCAGGGCGTCGATGCCGCGCAGCCGTGAGCCGCCGATGCCGTGCCACGCGGGCAGGAACCGGGCGAGTGCCTCGTGCGGCGACGGCTCGACCTCGGCGCGCAGCCGCGCCAGCGAGCGCCGCCGGAGCATCCGCAGCACGCCCGTGTCGCACCACTCGCTGCCGAGCTCGCCGGGCGTGAACTCGCCCTCGGCGACGCGCCCGGCCGCGGCGAGCCGACGCAGCCCCTCGTTGACCACCGCGACGCCGAGCCCGAACCGCGCCGCGACCGCCGACGCCGGGAACGGCCCGTGAGTACGCGCGTGCCGGCTGAGCAGGTCGGCGAGCGGGTCGGCGACGGGCTCCAGGAACGCCTCCGGCACCCCGACCGGCGGCGGCACGCCGAGCGCGTCGCGGAGCCGGGAGGCGTCTTCGATGGCGGCCCAGTGCTCCGAGCCCGCGACGCGCACCCGGATCGCCCGGTGCGCCTCTTCGAGCTCGGCCAGCCATCGCGGCCCGACTCCGCGCGAGGCAGCCTCAGGCGTCGTGAGCGGCCCGAGCTCGCGCAGCAGGTCGGCGGTGCCCTCGACGTCGCGCGGGTGGCGGTCGGCGGGCAGCCGCCGCAGCTCGCGGTCGGCCTCGGCGACGACCTCCGGGTCGAGCAGCTCGCGTAGGTCGGCCTGGCCGAGCAGCTCGGCCAGCAGCGTGGAGTCGAGGGCGAGGGCCTGCGCCCGGCGCTCGGCGAGCGGCGCGTCGCCCTCGTACATGAACGCGCCGACGTAGCTGAACAGCAGCGACCGGGCGTACGGCGAGGGCACCTGCGTCTCGACGTCGACCAGCCGCGCCTTGCGCCCGGCCAGGTCGCGCATCAGCGCGATCAGCCCGGGGACGTCGAAGACGTCCTGCAGGCACTCGCGCACGGTCTCCAGCACGATCGGGAACGAGGCGTACTTGCTGGCGACGGTCAGTAGCTGCGCGGCCCGCTGCCGCTGCTGCCACAGCGGCATGCGCTTGCCCGGCCGGTTCCTCGGCAGCAGCAGGGCGCGCGCCGCGCACTCGCGGAACCGCGACGCGAACAGCGCCGACGAGCCCAGCTCCGCGGTGATGATCTGCTCGATCTCGGCGGGGTCGAACACGGCGAGGTCGCTCGCCGGGGGAGCGCCGCCGCCACCGAGGTCGTCGTCGGCCATGCCGGTGTCGGGGACGCGCAGCACGATGCCGTCGTCGGAGTGCATGGCCTGCGCGTCCACGCCGTACCGCTCGCGCAGCCGCGTCGTCATGGCGAGCGCCCACGGCGCGTGCACCCGCGCCCCGAACGGCGAGTGGACCACGACCCGCCAGTCGCCGAGCTCGTCGCGGAACCGCTCGACGACGAGCGTACGGTCGTCGGGGACGTAGCCGGTGGCCTCGCGCTGCTCGGCGAGGTAGGCGAGGAGGTTGCCGGCCGCCCACTCGTCGAGCCCCGCCGCGCGTACGCGGTCGCGGGCGACGCCCGGCTCCAGCGCGGCCAGCTCGCGGCTGAACGCGCCCAGGGCACGGCCCAGCTCGGCGGGGCGGCCCAGCGTGTCGCCGTGCCAGAACGGCAGCTTGCCCGGGCGGCCCGGCGCGGGGGAGACGAGCACACGGTCGGGCGTGATGTCCTCGATGCGCCAGGAGCTGGCGCCGAGCACGAACACGTCGCCGACGCGCGACTCGTACACCATCTCCTCGTCCAGCTCGCCGACGCGCGAGGCCTTCTCCCCGACGAGGAAGACGCCGAACAGGCCACGGTCGGGGATCGTGCCGCCGCTGGTCACGGCCAGCCGCTGCGCTCCCGGCCGTCCGCGCAGGACGCCGGCCACCCGGTCCCACACGAGGCGCGGGCGCAGCTCGCCGAACTCGTCGCTGGGGTAGCGCCCGGCGAGCATGTCGAGCGTCGCCTCCAGCACCGAGCGGGGCAGCGTCGCGAACGGCGCGGCACGCCGCAGCAGCGTCTCCAGCTCGTCGACCGGCCATTCGTCCATGCCGACCATCGCGATGATCTGCTGGGCGAGCACGTCGAGGGGGTTGCGGGGGTACCGCAGCTCCTCGATGCGGCCGTCGCGCATCCGCTCGGCCACCACGGCGGTCTGCAGCAGGTCGCCGCGGTACTTGGGGAAGATCACTCCCTGGGAGACCGCGCCCACCTGGTGCCCGGCGCGGCCGATGCGCTGCAGCCCGCTGGCCACCGAGGGCGGCGACTCGACCTGGACGACGAGGTCGACCGCGCCCATGTCGATGCCCAGCTCAAGGCTGGAGGTCGCGACCACGGCCGGCAGCCGCCCGGCCTTCAGCGACTCCTCGATCGTGCTGCGCTCCTCGCGGGCCACCGACCCGTGGTGCGCGCGTACGACGTCGGCCGCGGCCCCCAGCGACGTGCCCGCCTGCGCCATGACCTCGGCCGGCGAGCCGCCTTCGGGGAGCGCCTCGTCGCGGCGCTCGTGCGACAGCTCGTTGAGCCGGCCGCTCAGCCGCTCGGCCAGCCGCCGGGAGTTGGCGAACACGATCGTCGAGCGGTGGGCCTCGATGAGGTCGAGGACACGGGCCTCGACGTGCGGCCAGATCGACATGCGGTCGGGCTCGCCCGCCGCCGCCCCGGACAGGTCACCGGTGGGCTGCCCAGCGCGGTCATGTCCTCCACGGGAACGGTGATCTGGAGCTCGACCTCCTTGCGGTGCGGCGGCTGCACGACCGTCGCCGGGCGCGCGCCGCCCAGGAACGCCGCGACCTCCTCCACCGGGCGTACGGTCGCCGACAGCCCGATGCGCTGGGCGGGGGCGTCGAGGAGGGCGTCGAGCCGCTCCAGGGAAAGGGCCAGGTGGGCGCCGCGCTTGGTCGCGGCGACCGCGTGCACCTCATCGACGATCACGGTCTCGACGCCGCGCAGCGCCTCGCGCGCCTGCGAGGTCAACAGCAGGAACAGCGACTCCGGCGTCGTGATCAGGATGTCGGACGGGTGCGTCGCGAACCGGCGGCGCTCGTCGGCGGGGGTGTCGCCGGAGCGTACGGCCACGCGGAGGTCGGGCTCGGGCAGGCCCAGGCGCTGTGAGGTGCGGCGCAGCCCGGTCAGCGGCGCGCGCAGGTTGCGCTCGATGTCGACGGCCAGGGCCTTCAGCGGCGAGACGTAGAGCACGCGGCAGCGCCGCTTCGGGTCGGCGGGCGGCGGCTCGGCGGCGAGCCGGTCGAGGGACCACAGGAACGCGGCCAGGGTCTTGCCGGAGCCGGTGGGCGCGACCACGAGCGTGTTGTCGCCCTGGGAGATCGCCTCCCAGGCGCCCTCCTGGGCGGCCGTGGGCGCGGCGAAGGCCCCGGCGAACCACGCGCGGGTCGCCTCGGAGAACCGGTCGGTCGAGGTCACCCTGTCATAGTGCCTCCTGGCACCGACACAACCGCGGCCCGGTAGCGTTCAGAGCGTGCGTCTCACCGTGTTCTGGGAACGAATGAACGAACAGTTCGGCGAAGGCTACGCCGACAGCGTCGCCAAGGACTACGTCATGGCCGGGCTCGGCGGGCGTACGGTCGAGCAGGCCCTCGCCGACGGAGTCTCCGCCAAGGCGGTGTGGCAGGCGGTCTGCGGCACCTTCGACGTGCCGCAGAAGCTCAGATGACCGCGATCGCGGTGATCAGGCCGACCGTGATCTGAGTCGCGCCGAGCAGGATCCCCGACGGCTCCAGCGTCTGCTTCTTCATCAGCGCCGCGACGTCCACGCCGAGGAGGATCCGTACGATCATCACCGCGATCTGCTGCGCGATGATGCCCACGAGACCCCAGACCAACGTCGCGATCAGGCCTTCGAGGAGCTTGCCGCCGGAGGCGAAGATCGACGCGGCCACGACGAGGCCCACGGCCACGATGCCGCAGACGGCCAGGAGCGTCGCGTTGGAGTTGCGCTCGGTGCGGATGATCGCGGTGAGACGCCCCGGTGTGGTCATGTCCACCGCGAAGAACCCGATGAGGAGCAGCACGAGGCCGAGCGCGGTGTACGCGGCGATGGCGCCGGCGCCCTTGCCCAGAGCCGAACCGAAACCTTCCGAGAACGCCAGAAACATCTCGATCTCCTTTAAGCGGGCTCAGCCCAGAAGAGGGTCCGCAGCGCTGATGCGATGCGGGACGAATGATGATGTGTCGTCGGTGATGAGCCCCGACGTCTCGCGGATGCCGAGCCCCGCCGACTCGTCGCCGACCACCCAGGCTCCGAGTACCGGATGCTCGCCGTCGAAGTCCGGCAGCGTGCACAGCTCCTGGAAGACGTAGCCCTCCGCGCCGTACTCGCCCATGGTCGTCGTCCGCACGCCCTCCGGGGTGACGATGCGCATGCTCGCGCCCTCGCGCCCGAGCAGCGGCTTCTCGATGTACGACGTGAGCGACCCCGGGGTGCCGAGGTAGGTCGGCAGCAGTGAGGGATGGCCCGGGTACAGCTCCCACAGGACGACCAGAAGCGCCTTGTTCGACAGGAGCATCTTCCAGATCGGCTCGATCCAGTTCGCCCGCGTGAGGTGGCGGCCGAACTCCTCGCGGACGATCCACTCCCAGGGGTACAGCTTGCAGATCGTCGTGATGTCGGTCTCGGTGAGGTCGACGAACCGCTCGCGCCGGGCGTGCCAGCCGATGTCCTCCATCGCGATCGCGCTCGCCGGGATCCCCGCCTGCTCGGCGGTCTCCTGCATGTACGCGATCGTCATGACCTCTTCGCCGGTCTCGTCCTCGTTCGTCCAGGCGAAGTGGGTCAACCCGGGAGGAGCGATCTGCTTCCAGCGGTCGACCAGGCGCTCGTGGAGGGAGTTCCACTGGTCGTCCTCGGGATAGACGTCCTGCAGCCAGTACCACTGCACGATCGAGCTCTCGACCAGCGCGGTCGGGGTGTCGGCGTTGTACTCCAGCAGCTTGGGCGGGCCCGAGCCGTCGTACCAGAGGTCGAACCGCCCGTAAAGGTACGGGTCGCGCCGCCGCCACGACGCCTCGATCAGCGGGCGTATGTGCGGCGGGATGGCGAACACGTCGTACCGGCCGGTCGTCACCACGTGCTCGACCGCGGCGAGGCACATCCGGTGGAGCTCCTCGACCGCCGCCTCCAGCCCGAGGACCTCCTCCATGCCGAAGACGTAGTGCACCGACTCGTCCCAGTACGGGCGGGTGAGGTGCTCGGGGTGGGAGGTCCGGTGGTAGGCGAGCCCCTGCGACTCGACGATCTGATCCCACTGCGGGCGCGGGTCCGACGCCTCGCGGCGCACTCTCAGCCTCCCCGCGAGCTGGAGTGGTGGCTGGAGTGGCCACCGAAGCCGCCGCGGGAGATCACACGGCCGCCGCGCGAGGTGATCCTGCTGTTGCGCGGGCGGATGGTGGTGCCGTTGCCGATGTAGCCGCCGCTCGAACGGCCGCCGTAGTACCAGTAGTAACGCCCGAACGAGCCGCCGTTGTCGCAGTAGTAGTCCGGCACGGTCCGGTGGTAGGAGCCTCGCGGGGCCAGCCCGTCGACGCAGGTCGCGTGGGTGCTGGACGAGCAGGAGACGAGCGTGAGGGAGAGGACGCTCAGCGCGCTGAGCTGCACGGCGCCGGAACGCATACGTCGTGAGGTGTTCTGGGGCGGCATTTGTCGGTCATCCTCCAGAACTTAGGGCGATGACCGGTAAGTGTAGGCCCTGGGACCCTTTTATCGGAGGGGGAAACTCAGGTAGAGATCGGCCGGTTCCGACGCGGTGGAAAGGTCGCTCACCTGGCCGTCGCCGAGCTCGACCAAACGCCACACGCCGTCCGTACGCCGCGTGAGATCCGTCGTGATGAACCGGCAGCCCAGCGAGCGTACGCACGGCGCCACCAGATCGGTACGGGGGTTCGGGCGCCGGTCGGGGGTGTCCGGGTGCGGGCCCACGAGCACGGGCTCGCCGTCGACCCACCAGACCCGCGCCTCGCCGCCCTCGAACGCCTCGAACTCACGGACCACGATGCCGCCCGACAGGAAGCCGCCCTGCAGGTCGACGAAGCGCGACACGACCGCGTGCAGCCGCTCGGTGTCGGTCACGTCGGGCACGAAACAGGCCTCGTGCCACTGGTGCTTGCGTGACTTGACGTAGTCCTTCACGACCGCCGGCCCGTGCGGGAGCGGGCGTACGAGCTCGGCCAGCCGCTCCGGCTCCGGAACCTCACCGGGAGACAGCGGAAGCCACACACTCGCCGGAGTGACGCCCGCGAACGTGTCGTACCAGCCGGGCAGCTCGTGCGCCTTCTGGTAGCCGTCCGGCGGCACGGCGAGCGAGACGTTCTTCGCCGCGAGCGCGGAGGCCAGCGCGGCGTACTGCCCACTCGTCGCCATCCACCCGCGATACCAGGCGATGCCCAGGTCACGCGGCACGTGGCGTACGGCCCCGTCGGCGTCGCCCCGCTGCAGGGCATCATGATCGACGAGCGCGATCGACCCGCCGAGCGCGCGTACGGCCTCGGCCTCTCGCTTGAAGTGCTCGTCGACCCGCTTGGGGTTGAGCGGGTCGGTGCACATCAGAATGGTCACCGGCATGATCCTGGCCTCAGCGTAGGGCAAGACTCGCGGTGATTTCCGGGCGAATCGGCGTGTGCGGCCGTGGTCGAACGTGTGTTCGGCTAGAGTTGCTGTTCGCGGTGTTGTCCACAGTGGCCGTCCGGAGTCTCGGAAAGTGTCGGTGGATCGCCGTAACGTCGCACTCGACAAACAGCAGGCATCGACCCGACAGGGAACCTCACATGGCAGGAAACGATCGCGAGAAGGCCCTAGAGGCGGCGCTCGCCCAGATCGAGCGGCAGTTCGGCAAGGGTTCCGTCATGCGGCTGGGCCAGGAGGGGCGTCCCCCGGTCGAGGTGATCCCGACCGGCTCGATCGCGCTCGACGTGGCTCTCGGCATCGGCGGCCTCCCGCGAGGACGCGTCGTCGAGATCTACGGACCGGAGTCCTCCGGTAAGACCTCCCTCGCCCTGCACGCCGTGGCCAGCGCCCAGAAGAACGGCGGCATCGCCGCCTTCGTCGACGCCGAGCACGCTCTCGACCCGGAGTACGCGAAGAGGATCGGCGTCGACATCGACGCCCTCCTCGTCTCCCAGCCGGACACGGGCGAGCAGGCCCTCGAGATCACCGACATGCTGATCCGCTCCGGCGCCATCGACGTCGTCGTCATCGACTCCGTCGCGGCCCTCGTGCCCCGCGCCGAGATCGAGGGCGAGATGGGCGACAGCCACGTCGGTCTCCAGGCCCGTCTCATGTCCCAGGCCCTCCGCAAGCTCACCGGCGCCATCAACCAGACCAAGACCACAGCGATCTTCATCAACCAGCTGCGGGAGAAGGTCGGCGTCATGTTCGGCTCGCCGGAGACGACGACGGGCGGAAAGGCGCTGAAGTTCTACGCCTCCGTACGCCTGGACGTCCGCCGCATCGAGACGATGAAGGACGGCACCGACGCGGTCGGAAACCGCACCCGCGTCAAGGTCGTGAAGAACAAGATGGCCCCGCCCTTCAAGGTCGCCGACTTCGACATCCTCTACGGCGTGGGCATCAGCCGCGAGGGCGGCCTGATCGACATGGGCGTCGAGCACGGCTTCGTCCGCAAGTCCGGCGCCTGGTACACGTACGAGAGCGACCAGCTCGGCCAGGGCAAGGAGAACGCCCGCTCCTTCCTCAAGGACAACCCGGACATCGCGAACGAGATCGAGAAGAAGATCAAGGAAAAGCTCGGAGTCGGCCCAAGGCTGGACGCCGACGCCACCACGCCCACCGAGCCCCCGCCGATGACCCCGGCCGAGAAGCCCGTCTCGACCAAGCGCGGAGGCCGGAACGCGAAACCGGTCGACGCCTGATCACCAGATGAACCCTCCTGGCGGGCGGCGACGTCGTACCCCGGGCCGGACCGAGGCCGGCACGGAGACCTTCCCCGGCGGCGTCGCCCCCGCTCAGGAGTCCGAAGGCAGCGAGGATCCCGCTGCCGGAGGGCCCGCACCCGGGAGCCCGGCGACCCGGCGGGGGTCCACCGAACAGGGAACTGTCGACGCCTCGTCCGGCGGGGGCGCTGAGGCCGAGACAGACCTCGACGGGTGGGGGACTCCGGGTCCTGGGGCCGGCGGGTGGCGAACGTCGGGCTCTTGGGACACGGAGTCCTTGGACGATGAGGCCGAGGGCGGGTCTGCTGGGGGGCGGCCTGCGGGTTCATGGAACGCGGGTCTACGGACGATGAGGCTGCTGGGGGGCGGCCTGCGGGTTCATGGAACGTCGGCGGTCTACGGATACTGAGGCGGGGGCCGTTGGGTGGCGGCCTGGGGGTTCTTGGGACACGGAGTCCTTGGACGACGAGGCCGGGGGCGGGTCTGGGGGTTCTTGGTCTGCTGCGGGTACGGAGGCGTCGGCTGAGCCGGGGCCTTGGTCCCGCGGACCTGCCGAGCCGTCGGATGCTGAGGCGGGGACCGTTGGATGGCGGGGCGCCGGTTCCTCGTCTGGCTGGGGTGCGGGCTCACCGGCCGATGAAGCGGAGACCGCAGGAGGACCGGCCGCCGAGGCGGAAACGGACTCTGCGAAACCCGATGCCTCCGGCCCCGAGCCTGCTTCTTCCTCTTCGGCCGACGCCCCTAGCGCTTCTGTCTCGACCGAACCCGCTTCATCGGCCGATGATGCCGTGGCCCCAGGCCCGGTAGAGCTCGGGCCCGTTTCATCGGCTGATGTCCCTGCGGCCTCTGCCGCGACTGAATCCGTTTCATCGGCCCGTGATGACGCAGCTTCAGGCTCGACAGAGCTCAGGCGTGTCTCATCGGCTGGTGGTGTCGAGGCGTCAGGCTCGACAGGGCCCGGTCCTGTCTCATCAGTCGATGTCCCTATGGCCTCTGCTGCGACCGAACCGATCTCATCGGCCCGTGATGCCGCAGCCTCAGGCGCGACAGAGCCCGCCCCTGCCTCGCCCGCTGACGTCCCTACAGCCCCCACCTCAACCGAACCCGCCACATCGGCCGGTCACACACCAACTCCAGACCCCACAGAACGCGCCTCGTCCGCCGGTGATGCCGTCGCTGCCGGGATGCCTTCTGGCGGGGCGGGTTCCGCTGAGCCAGGCGCCGCATGGGTACCGGACGAAGAGGAAGAAGCGGGCTCTGCCGGACGGAAGTCCGTCGGGCCGTCCTCCGATGAGGCGGGTTCCGCTGACGCGGAGGCCACGGGGTCGCCGGTCGGCGCGAGTTCCGCTGAGCCGAGGGGCACGGGGGTGCCGGCCGAGGAGGAAGGTTTCGTCGAATGGGGGGCCGGGGGGACCTGGTCCGAGGCGGCGGGATCGTCGGGGGCGTCCAAAGGTGGTGGGGCGCGGAAGTCGGCGAAGGGCAAGAAGGCTAAGAAAGACAAACAGGCCAAGCCGACTGATCCGGCGGCGGCGGCGCGGGAGATCTGTCTGCGTCTGCTCTCCTTCTCGCCGCGTACACGTGCCCAGCTCGCCGACGCGCTGCGCCGCAAGGACATCCCCGACGAGGTGTCCGAACAGGTACTCAGCCGCTTCACCGAAGTAGGCCTGATCGACGACGCCGCGTTCGCGAAAGCGTGGGTCCAGACCCGCCACGCCGGCCGCGGCCTCGCCCGAGGCGCCCTGGCCGCCGAACTACGCCGCCGCGGCGTCGCCAGCGAAACGGTGAAGGACGCGGTAGACGAGCTGGACCCCGAACAAGAAGAAGCCGCCGCCCGCCACCTGATAGCCAAACGCCTCCCCGCCACCCGCGGCCTCGACTCGGTCAAACGCACCCGAAGACTCCTGGGCGTACTGGCCCGCAAGGGCTACCCAGCGGGCCTCTCATACCGCCTCGTCCGTGAAGCCCTGGAGAACGAGGGCACCGACCCTCCCGACCTCACCTGCGACGAGTAACCCCGAGTCATCGGAGCCGTCCCACGACGGCAGCCCCCTCCTCGCCACACCGAGCATGTTCGGGCAGGCGGAAGGTGCCCACGTCAAGGCCCCACCGCGATGAGCGCCGGCTGGCAGCGGGCCAGTGTCATCGCGTCTCGGTCCTTCGTGATGGGTGCTGGCTGGCGTCGAGTGCTGTCCTGGAGTGGTTCAGGCCTGTGTCGGGTCACGGCCTCCGCGATGGGCGCCGCTGGCGCCGAGGGCTGTGCCGGAGTGGTTCAGGCCCCAGGGTGAGAAGGCCGAGCGGCAGATTGATGTAGAAGGCCCAACGCCCAGCCCCAGTTCCCGGCGGGCCTTCGTGATGGGCATCGCGGGCGTCGGGGGCTGTCCCGCAGCGGGCCGGCTCTGACCGCGTCGCGGGCCTCCGCCGCAGGTTCGATGCGACAGATCCGAGTGCGCTCGCGGCGGTCCAGCGCCACCCACAGCCCCCGACGCCGGCTCCCCGGAAAACGGACGTCCGCAACGGGAAGCGTGTCAGCCCCGTAACCTTCGCGACCGCCCCCCGTAACCCCACAGCAAGATCAAGAGAACCTCACGTCAGGCTCCCCGCCCCACCTCGCCGGCCGCCCGCACCAAACCCCGCCGCATGATCCAAGAGTCAAGACAACCGGTCAAATGACCGCAACCACCCCCAGCGTTTAGTGCCTGTTTTGGAGGTTTCGGTCACGTTCCCGACGCCGTACGACCTGGTGACCGGGGTGCGAAGGGTCTGGGGAATCGTCCGGAAGGCGAAGTCTTTCCTTGCCCATTACCTCGGCGACGCTTACGGTTACGGCAGTGAGGAGTTACTCCGCGCAGCGCGGATTGCCATACGTACGCTGAAGTTGACGAACTGAGAGGTTTCCGAGCCGGCTCGCGAGGCCGGTCTTTCGGTTTGCAGGGTTCTGGTTGACTCCGGAGCCCTGACGGTTGTGCCCCGACGGCTTCGGCCGGCGGTCCGCCGCGCGTCGTAACCCCTTGCGTCGCATCGCCCGTTGTCGGGTGTGTCCGGGTCGAGGAAAGGGGTCAGTGCCGTGATCTTGGTTGTCATAGGTGCGGCGCTGCTCATCATCCTGGCGCTCGTCGTTCTGGGCATCGTTGTCGTGCTGAGGCGGATTCTCACCGCGGGTAAGGCCGGTGCGCGGGACGAGCGACGCGCCGACGCTGAGCGGAACGCGGAGGAGATCGTAGCGCGGGCCGACGCCCAGGCGCAGCAGATCCTCGCGGATGCCGAGAGGAAGGCGCGGGAAGCTTCCGAGGCGGTGCGGACCAAGGCGGAGAAGGACGTCAAAGCGCTCAAGGACGACCTGCGGCCCGTACGGGAAGATCTCGAACGGCGGGAGACGCGTCTCGGGGAGCGTGAGCGGCGGCTCGACGGTGAGATTCACCGGCTCGAAGAGCGTACGCGGGAGCTCGCCGACGCCAAGCAGGCGCTCAAGGAGCGCAAGGCCGAGCTCGAGCAGGTCGACGAGGAGCGCCGGCGGGTGCTGGAGCAGGCCGCCGGGCTCACCGCCGAGCAGGCCAAGGGTGAGCTCGTCGCCGCGATCGAGAATCAGGCCAAGCGGGACGCCGCCCTGATCGTCCGGGACATCGAGAACGAGGCGCGCGGTGAAGGTGACAAGCGCGCCCGGAAGATCGTCACGCTGGCGATCCAGCGGATCGCGACCGAGCAGACGGCCGAGTCGGTCGTGTCGGTGCTGCATCTGCCGAGTGACGAGATGAAGGGGCGCATCATCGGCCGTGAGGGCCGCAACATCCGGTCGTTCGAGACGACGACCGGGGTGAACCTCATCATCGACGACACGCCCGAGGCCGTGCTGCTGAGCTGTTTCGACCCCGTACGCCGCGAGGTCGGGCGCCTCACGCTGGAGAAGCTCGTCCTCGACGGCAGGATCCACCCGCAGCGCATCGAAGAGGTGTACGACCACAGCAAGGCCGAGGTCGAGCAGCTCTGCGTACGCGCGGGGGAGGACGCCCTCGTCGAGCTGGGCATCACGGACATGCACGAGGAGCTCGTCGCTCTGCTCGGGCAGTTGCGGTACCGCACCTCGTACGGCCAGAACGTCCTCAAGCACCTGATCGAGTCGGCGCACCTCGCCGGGATCATGGCGGCCGAGCTGGGCCTGCCCACGCCGCTGCTCAAGCGCTGCACGCTGCTGCACGACATCGGCAAGGCGCTCACCCATGAGGTCGAGGGCAGCCACGCCCTGATCGGCGCCGAGATCGCGCGGAGGTACGGCGAGGACGAGGACGTCGTCCACGCCATCGAGGCGCACCACAACGAGGTCGAGGTGCGTACGGTCGAGGCCGTGCTCACGCAGGCGGCGGACGCGATCAGCGGTGGCCGTCCCGGCGCGCGCCGTGAGTCGCTGGAGGCGTACGTCAAGCGGCTGGAGCGGCTGGAGGAGATCGCCACCGAGCGCGAAGGCGTCGAGAAGGTCTTCGCGATGCAGGCCGGCCGCGAGGTGCGCGTGATGGTCCGCCCGGACTCCGTCGACGACATCCAGGCGCAGGTCATCGCGCATGACATCGCCAAGCAGGTCGAGGGCGAGCTGACGTACCCGGGGCAGATCCGCATCACGGTCGTACGCGAGTCGCGGGCGACGGAGTTCGCCCGCTGACCGGTCCGCGCGAAGGTAACAGACCGTGATCTGACACCCCAATTCACGATATATTTATCATCACGGTCTGTCGCCCTGACCGTTCACCACGTGACAAAGCACGTCAATTAGTCATAAAACCGGTCAAAAGATGCTTTCGAGGGTGCGATCCGAGTAGGCTCTTCCGCGTTCGCTGCACGCCCCCCACTGGGAGCGTCAGCCCCACCAGGATGCCTCACCGCCCACCTATGCCTCTGACCTGCAACGGGACCCCCTCCACCGCGTCTCAGGGGCGTCACGACAAGGAGTGACGTGACGGGCCACCCCACCCACGCGTCCGGCGCAGACCAGCCGGGTTCACACGGAGAACACATGCTTCAGCGGCTACTCGGGAGCGATGTCCGGGCAGCCGCTTTCTACGGCAAGCAGGTTCTTGACTATCTGAATTCGCGAATGCGGGAATTCATCGGCCGCCAGGAAATGGCGTTCGTCGCGACCGCCGACCGTGGCGGTGAGTGCGATTGCACCTTCCGCTCCGGGCCTCCCGGCTTCATCCGCGTCGTCGACGAGCACACCGTCGCGTACCCGGAATTCCGCGGCAACGGCGTCATGGCGAGCCTCGGGAACATCACCGAGAACGGCCATATCGCCATTCTCATGGTCGATTTCTTCGACGACCTCGTCGGTCTCCACGTCAACGGCAGCGCGCGGATTCTCGGGGCCGAGTCCGCCGCCGACCACGGCCTGGTCAGCGACGACACCGCACCGGGGCGCCGCGCCGAGCGCTGGGTCGTCGTGAACGTCGAGGAGGCCTACATCCACTGCTCGAAGAACATTCCGCTCCTGCACAAGGGGGACCGCAGGGAGCGGGTGGCCGACAGGTCGGTACGGCCGGCGGGGTCCGGCTACTTCACCGGCGATCCGGCCGTACGAGTGGAGGAACAGGAACTGGCGACCGTTCCGCCGGCGCGGGAGCCGTCGAGATGAGCATCGACATTCCTCTCCTGCGGGAGAGCTGGATCCTCGTGGCGGACAAGTCCGAGCGGGTGGCCTCGGAGTTCTACGGGATGCTCTTCTCCCGCCATCCGCAGGTGCGCGCGCTGTTCCCGGTCGTGATGGACACCCAGCGGGACCGCCTCGTCAACGCCATCACCTATGTGGTCCTGAACCTGGAGGACCTGGGCACGGTGGCGGCGTACCTCCAGGAACTGGCACGGGACCATCGCAAGTTCGACGTGCGGCCCGAGCACTACGCCGCCGTCGGCCGGTGCCTCATCGCCTCACTACGGGCGAACGCCGGCGACGCGTGGAAGCCGGAGTACGAGGCAGCGTGGGCGGAGGCGTACGAACTGATCGCCTCGACGATGATCCAGGCCGCCGCCGAGGACGAGCTCGCCGGACCGCGCTACTGGAACGCCCGCGTCGTCGGACACCAGCAGCGGACGCCCGAGATCGCCGTGGTCACGGTCGAGCCGGAACAGCCGTTCCCGTTCCACGCCGGCCAGTACGCCACGATCCAGACCGCGCGCTGGCCACGGATCTGGCGGTCGTACTCGATCGCGAACGCACCGCGCCCGGACAACCTGCTCACCTTCCACGTCCGGGTCGTGCCGGGCGGCTGGGTCAGCACGACCCTCGCCCACCAGACCGGCATCGGAGACCAGGTGCTGCTGGGCCCGCCGCGCGGCCAGATGACGCTGCCGACGCCGCGGCCCGACCGGCTGCTCCTGCTCGCGGGCGGCACCGGCCTGGCCCCGGTCAAGGCGATCATCGAAGAGACGCTGCGGAGCAGCCAGAACCCGGACATCACGCTCATCCATGGTGTACGGCGGCAGCGGGACCTCTACGACGACGATGACCTGACGCGCCTGGCCCTGGCACCGGGACGGCTGCGGATGTTCACCGCGATCTCCGACGACCCCGACCATCTGCCGCGGCGTACGATCGCGGACATCATCGGGCCCGAGCACGTCGGCGACTCACCCGCGACGTACGTCTGCGGACCGGCCGAGATGGTGCTGGCCACACTCGACCGTCTCGGCACGCTGGGCCTGTCCCCGCACCTGATCCGCAGCGAGCCGGACGCCGGCGGGATGGCCGAACGCCTCCGCGTCCACGCCTGACCGGCCGCCCCCCGTCCCACCGGGAGGGACGGGGGAGAAGAGCCTAGTCGGCCGTACGGGTCTCGGAGGGGCTGCGTACGGTGAGCTCGACGGGCGCGACGTCCTTCGGGTCGAAGCCGAGTGTCTGCCCGTAGAAGGACAGCTCCGCCTCCAGGCAGGCGATGACGGTGTCGGCGCGGCGGAAACCGTGCGCTTCGCCCTCGAAGGTGAGGTACGCGTACGGCACCTCCTTGCTCGACATCGCCTCGGCGAAGCGCTCGGACTGCGGCGCCGGCACGATCGGGTCGGCGAGGCCCTGGAGGAGCAGTACCGGGCAGGCCGCCTCCGAGGCGTGCGTCATCGGCGACCGCTCCTCGTACGTGCGCTCGAAGCCGGGGACCGGCCCGATCAGCCCGTACAGGTACGTCGACTCGAAGTCGTGGGTCTCCTTGAGCCAGCCCTGCGGGTCGGAGATGCCGAAGTAGGACGTGCCCGCCTTGAACAGCTTGCTCTTGGTGATCGCGCACAGCGTGGTCCAGCCGCCGGCGCTGCCGCCGCGGATGGCGAGGCGGTCCGGGTCGGCGGCGCCGTTGCGTACGAGGGCCTGCGCGGCGGCGATGCTGTCCTCGACGTCGACGACGCCCCACTGGCGGCGCAGGCGCTCGCGGTACGAACGGCCGTAGCCGGTCGAGCCGCCGTAGTTCACGTCGATGACGCCGAGGCCGCGGCTGGTGAAGTAGGCGATCTCCAGGTCGAGCACGCTCGTCGTGTGGCCGGTCGGGCCGCCGTGCACGAAGACGACGTACGGCGGCAGCTCGCCGTCGGGCGCCTGCGCGGCCGGGTTGGACGGCGGGTAGACGAACGCGTGCACCGGCCGCCCGAACGGGCCCTCCAGCTGCTGGGCGCGCGGCAGCGGCAGGTACGAGGTCTCCGGCAGGGACTCGATCTCCCCGCGCAGGATCTTCATCTGCCCGGTGTCGGCGTCCACCGTGACCACCGACCAGGGGATGTCCGGCGCGCCGGCGACACCGGCGATCGTCTTCCCGTCGGCAGACAGCTGCGGCTTCCAGTCGGTGAACGGCAGGTCGAAGTCGACGAGGTCGAGGGTCTCGGGGTCGTACAGGCCGAGCCGCTGGTCGCCCTGGCCGTGCAGCACCGCGATGCGGCCGTCGTCGAGGATCGCGTACGGTCGGCCGCCGAGCTGCCACAGCGGCCCGGCGAACTCCTCCTCGGCCGGGTACAGCGCCTGCGGCGACTCGCCGTACAGGCCGATCTCATAGAGGTTCCACCAGCCGGGCCAGTCCGAAACGACGTACAGGCTGGACTCGGTCAGCCAGGTGGGTGCCAGCGCCGACTCGGTGAGGCCGCCCTTGACCGTACGCGGGTGTTCGAGCGTGCCGTCGTCGTTGAAGACCGCGACGCGTACCTCGGTGCCGTCCCACGGCATGCGCGGGTGGCTCCACTGCACCCACGCGAGGTGGCCGCCCCCGGGCGACGGCGTGGGGTAGGCGTAGAAGTCGGCGCCGCTCGTCAGCTCGCGTATGGCCGAGGGGTCCGAGGCGGCCGAGCCGTTCAGCGGGACGGCCACGATCGAGCGGTGTACGGACCCCGCCGCATGGGCCTCGCGTACGCACCAGATCTGGCGCGCGTCGGGCGACAGCGAGAAGTCGGCGTAGCGCAGGCCGGCGGGCTCCGCGGGCTCGGGTGTGAGGGGCAGCGGCAGCGGCGTCTCGCCGGGCGTGAGCCGGTAGAGGCGCTGGTCGTCGTAGTTGGCGAAGACGATGTCGCCGTCGGGAAGCGGCAGGTAGGCACGCCCGCCGTACTCGTGCACACGCGTGCGGGCGTCCCACGGCGCGGGAAGCAGGTCGACGCCCGACCGCACGATCGTCGTGCGGCCACCCCTCTCTGGTCGGGTCTCCTGCCACCACACCTGATCACCGTGGATGGTCGGGTAGCTGAGCCGCAGGCGGGCGCGGGCCACGTCCGCCGCGGAGATAGGGGACGGCCAGGATCCGTAGGGGGCGGTTGCACGAGCGGTCATATCGGAATCGTCTCGCAAACCGGTGGGCAATGGGGCCACGACCCGTGACTTACGGTCCGATGATGAACGATCGAGACCCGCGACGGCGGGGCGACGCGTACGGGCGACGAACAGAAGCGGGGCCGGTGACGGTCTTCGTCACCGGCCCCGCTTCGCGAAACGTCAGAAGGACACGCCGGCAGAGCCCATACCGGTAGCCGGCGGCGCGCCGGTTCCGGGGCTCAGAGCGCGACCCGCGCTCTTACGGCTCCTGCGGCTGCGGCGTTCGAGCCAGTTGGCGAAGAAGCCGAGCGACAGGTTCATCGTGACGTAGATCGCGGTCACGACGACGGTCGCCGGGATGAGGTTCCCGTAGTTGCTCTTCACCTGGTAGAAGCCCGAGTTGAGCAGGTCCTCGTAGGCGATGATGTAGCCGAGCGCGGAGTCCTTGAGCAGGACCACGAGCTGGCTGACGATCGCGGGCATCATCACCGTGATGGCCTGCGGCACCAGGATGCGCAGCATCACGCCGCTCTTACGGAGCCCGATCGAGTACCCCGCCTCGGACTGCCCGCGCGGCACCGAGTTGATGCCGGCGCGGATGATCTCGGCGAGCACCGATCCGTTGTAGAGCGTCAGGCCGGCGACCACGGCCTGGAAACCGGTCACCGGCGAGATGACCCGGCCGAACGCGTCCGCGATGATCGGCGGACCGGCCAGCGCGAAGAACATCATGATCAGCACCGGGATGGCGCGGAAGAACTCCACGATGACGCCGGCGGGCAGGCGTACCCACCGGTGGTCCGACATCCGGGCGATGCCGAAGACGACGCCGAAGACCAGGGCGAGGATCGCCGCGACGATGGTCGCCTGCAGGGTGTTCCACAGGCCGTGCCAGACGTAGTTCTGCCACACGTTCACGTGCGTGTACGGCTTCCACAGCCGGGCGTCGAGCTGGTGCTTCTGGTCGAGCTTGACGATGAGCAGGGCCAGAACGCCGAGGAAGACCAGGCCGAAGACGACCGTGAGGAGCAGGTTGCGCCTGCGTGCCCGTGGTCCCGGAGCGTCGTAGAGGACCGAGGCCTGCTTCTTGCTCGCGCGGGCGCGTGCGGGAGTCATGGTCGTCATCGGGCCACCGCCAGGCGCTTGGCCAGCCAGCCGAAGAAGTATCCGGTCGGCAGGGTGAGGATCATGTACGCGACGGCGAACCCGAGGAAGACCGGGATCGTGCCGCCGACGTCGTCGAACATCTGCTTCATCACCGCGGTGAGCTCCACCGAGCCCGCGACGAGCGCCACGGACGTGTTCTTGATCATCGCGATGAGGACGCTGCCCAGCGGCGCGATGACCGAGCGGAACGCCTGCGGGAGCACGATGAACCGCAGCGACTGGGGGAACGTCAGCCCGATCGACCGCGCCGCCTCCGCCTGGCCCATCGGCACGGTGTTGATACCGGCCCGCAGGGACTCGCAGATGAACGCCGCCGTGTACACGGACAGGCCGAGCACGGCGAGCCAGTAGCCGCTGACGCTGGCGTCCGCGTGGCTCCAGAGCCCGAGGGTGTCGCGCAGGCCCAGGCCGCAGAACAGCAGGATGAGCGTCAGCGGGGTGTTGCGGAACACCGAGACGTAGAGCGTGCCCGCGGCACGGAGCATCGGGACCGGCGAGACACGCATGCCGGCGACGATCGTGCCCAGGATCAGCGAGAACACCGCCGTGGCCGCCGCCAGGCGAACCGTCGCCCAGAAGCCGGTGGCGATCTTGCCGATGTTGTCGAATACCGGTGCGAAGTCGAGCAGGTTATGCAAGTTCATGGCACTCCACCGAATAGTCCGAGTGCCGGTGAACAGGGTTCACCGGCACTCGACGCAACGACAGGTCAGCTACAGCCCACGGGAGCCGGCACCGTCGTGTCGAACTTGAGGCTCGTCTGGCCGAACGCCGTCTGGAGGTACTTCTGGGCGGATCCGTCCTGGTACATCTTCACGATCGCCGCGTTGATCGCCGTGCAGGACTTCGTGTCGCCCTTCTTGATGCCGACGCCGTACTTCTCGTCGGTGAACGGGGCGTTGACGACCTTGACCGACGCGCCTTCGCGCCCGGCGAAGCCGGCCAGGATGGTGTTGTCGGTGGAGACCACGTCGACGCTGCCACCCTTGAGCTTGGTGATGCAGTCGTCGTAACCGTTGGCGGGCACCGTCTTGGCGTCGACCGCCTGGTTGAGCTTGTTCGTGCCCTTGGTGATGTTCTGCCAGGAGACGGACCCCTGTACCGCGCAGATCTTCTTGCCCTTGAGGTCGGCAAGCGTCTTGATCGAGGTGTCGTTCCCCCGCACCATCAGGTCCTGGTGGGCGACGTAGTACGGGCCGCCGAAGGTGACCTTCTTCTGGCGGTCAGGAGTGATCGAGTACGTGGCGATCACCATGTCCACCGTGCCGTTCGTGACGAAGGAGTCGCGGTTGGCGGACCGCGCTTCCTTCCACGTGATGTTCTTCTCCTCCACGCCGAGCTGCTTGGCGATGTACTTGGCGACGTCGATGTCGAAGCCCTTGACGCTGCCGTCGGGCTGCTTCTGTCCGAGGCCGGGCTGGTCGAACTTCACACCGATCGTGAGCTTCTTCTGGCTTTTCGCCTTGTCGACGACCGAGTCGGCCTTCTTCGCTCCGCAGCCGGTCACACCCATCGTGGCCACCGCGATTGCGGCAAGGGTGACGCCGAAATGACGTACTCGCATTCTCGATCCTCTACTTCTCATGCCACAGCCGCGGCGCGGCCGGCGATCATTACGTTCAGTGCGTCAGGATCTTGGAGAGGAAATCCTTGGCGCGTTCGCTGCGCGCGTTGGTGAAGAAGTCATCGGGGGTGTTCTCCTCGACGATCTGGCCGTCCGCCATGAAGACCACTTTGTTCGCCGAGGCGCGGGCGAATCCCATCTCGTGGGTGACGACGACCATCGTCATTCCCTCGGCGGCCAGATTGGTCATGACGTCGAGGACCTCGGAGATCATCTCTGGGTCGAGGGCGGACGTCGGCTCGTCGAAGAGCATCACCTTCGGGCGCATCGCCAGGGCGCGCGCGATCGCGGCGCGCTGCTGCTGACCGCCGGAGAGCTGAGCGGGGTACTTCTGCGCCTGGCTCGCGATGCCGACGCGCTCGAGGAGCTCCATCGCGTGCTGCTCGGCCTCGGCGCTGCCGACCTTCTTGACCTTCGTCGGGCCGAGGGTGACGTTCTGAAGGATCGTCTTGTGGGCGAAGAGGTTGAACGACTGGAAGACCATGCCGACGTCGGCGCGCAGCTGGGCGAGGGTCTTGCCCTCTTCCGGAAGCGGCACACCGTCGATCTTGATCGTGCCCTCGTCGATCGGCTCGAGCCGGTTGATCGTCCTGCACAGGGTCGACTTGCCGCCACCCGACGGACCGATCACAACGACGACCTCGCCGCGGTGGATGGTGAGGTCGATGTCCTTAAGGACATGCAATTCGCCGAAGTACTTGTTGACGTTCTCAAGCACGACGAGCGGGCCGCCGCCTGTGTCACCGGCCTGCTGCTGGGCCGCATTGGTGTCCGTCATGGCCGCAAAGCGTACGTCATCCGCAGATCCCGGTCCGTGCTCCGTTATACCGATCCGATCACGTTGCGCCGCAGTGTTCCTTCTATGTTACGCCTGGTGAACAGGATCCATCCTGCGGTTGAGTCCTGCCAGTGGCGTGGCGCGCGTACCCTTTCTTCTTGAGATGAGCACGCCCAGGGGATTCCACGAACAAGCCCGTACCTATGAAATACGTACGTACGGCTGCCAGATGAACGTCCACGACTCCGAGCGCCTCGCCGGGCTCCTCGAGGACGCCGGGTACGGCCGCGCCGGTGAGGGCGCCACGCCCGACGTCATCGTGTTCAACACGTGCGCGGTGCGGGAGAACGCCGACAACCGCCTGTACGGCAACCTCGGCCATCTGCGGCCCGTCAAGGAGGGCCACGCCGGCATGCAGATCGCCGTCGGCGGCTGCCTGGCGCAGAAGGACCGCGACACGATCACGCGGCGCGCCCCGTGGGTCGACGTCGTGTTCGGCACGCACAACATCGGCTCGCTGCCGGTGCTGCTGGAGCGCGCCCGCGTCCAGGACGCCGCGCAGGTCGAGATCAAGGAGTCGCTCGAGACGTTCCCGAGCACCCTGCCGACCCGGCGCGAGTCCCCGTACGCCGCCTGGGTGTCGATCTCGGTCGGCTGCAACAACACGTGCACCTTCTGCATCGTGCCGTCGCTGCGCGGCACGGAGAAGGACCGCAGGCCCGGCGAGATCCTCGCCGAGATCGAGGCGCTGGTCGCCGAGGGCGTCCTTGAGATCACGCTGCTGGGGCAGAACGTCAACTCCTACGGCGCCGAGTTCGGCGACCGCGGCGCGTTCGCCAAGCTGCTGCGGTCCTGCGGCGAGATCGACGGCCTGGAGCGCGTGCGGTTCACCTCGCCGCACCCGCGCGACTTCACCGACGACGTGATCGCCGCCATGGCCGAGACGCCCAACGTCATGCCGTCGCTGCACATGCCGCTCCAGTCGGGCTCCGACACGGTGCTGAAGGCGATGCGGCGCTCCTACCGGCAGTCGCGCTACCTCGGCATCATCGACCGCGTACGCGACGCGATCCCGGACGCCGCCATCACCACCGACATCATCGTGGGCTTCCCCGGCGAGACCGAGGAGGACTTCGAGGAGACCCTGAAGGTCGTACGCCAGGCGCGGTTCTCCGGCGCGTTCACCTTCCAGTACTCCAAGCGGCCCGGCACCCCCGCCGCCGACATGGACTCCCAGGTGCCCAAGAAGGTCGTGCAGGAGCGGTACGAACGGCTCGTCGCCCTCCAGGAGGAGATCTCCTGGACCGAGAACAAGAAGCAGCTCGGCCGCACCCTGGAAGTCCTCGTCGCCGAAGGCGAGGGCCGCAAGGACCAGGACACCCGCCGCATGTCCGGCCGCGCCGCGGACAACCGCCTCGTCCACTTCACCGCGGCCGAGGCGGCACGCCCCGGCGACGTCGTGACGGTGAACATCACCTACGCCGCGCCGCACCATCTGGTCGCCGACGGTCCCGTACGCGCGGTCCGCCGTACGCCTGCGGGCGACGCCTGGGAGCGGCGGATGGCCGAGCCCAAGGGCGTGTCGCTGGGAATGCCGGGCATCGGCCTGCCGAAGACCGCGCCGGTCGCCCCTAGCTGCTCGTGACGCCGTCGCTTCCGGCGGCCCCGCTCGCGGCGGGGTCGCCTCCGGCGGCCCTGCTCATGGTGGGGTCGCCTCCGGCGGCCTTGCTCGTGACGGGTTCGTACCCGGCGCCCCCGCGCGCGACGGGGCCGCGTCCGAGGGCGCCGCTCATGACCGCGGCGCTTCCGGCGGCGGGGTGCTGATCGGGGCGGCGGTGTGCCCGCACCCGCCGCTGCTGGTCCCCGAGGTGGCGTCCGGCGCCGCCCCGGAGCTCGCGCCGCTGCGCGACGCCTGCCACGAGGCCGTACGGCGCCTCTTCGTCGAGCCGAGCCTGGTCGTCGTGGTCGGGGCCGGGCCGCGAACGCGCGGTTTCGGCGCCGGTGCGGCCGGGTCGCTGCGGCCGTACGGCGCCGACGTCACGGTGGGCACGGGCGAGCCGGTGCTTCCGCTGTCGCTGACGATCGGCCGCTGGCTGCTCGGCGAGCGCGAGGCCGTCTTCGAGAGCGTCGCGGCGGACACCCCGCCGGACGGGTGCGCGAAGCTGGGCGCGGAGCTCGCCTCCCGCGCCCCGCGCGTGGCGCTGCTGGTCATGGGCGACGGCGCGGCGTGCCGTACCGAGCGCGCGCCGGGCTACTACGACCCGAGGTCCGAGGCGTTCGACGCGGAGGCGGCGCGCGCCCTCGCGAACGCCGACGCGAGCGCGCTGTCCCGCGTCGACCCGGACCTCGCCCGCGACCTCCACGCCGCCGGGCGCGCCCCGTGGCAGGTTCTCGCCGGCGCGGTCGGTGAGGGCCGGTTCGGCGCCGAACTCCTCGCCGACGAGGCCCCGTACGGAGTGGGCTACTTCGTGGCGAGCTGGACCCGCCGCTGAGGACTACGGCCGTGTTTCGGGACGCCGGCCGGCCTCCTCGTTGGCCCGTGCGGCCTTCCGTGCCTGCTCCTGGGCCATGTCGATCTTGTCGGCGTACTTGCCGCCGGTCTTCTTGTCGGCGAGGTCGCCTGCCTTGTCGATGGCCTTGTCGACCTGGTCGCCGTGCGTGCCGAGGAAGCTCTTGACCTTGTCCACGATCGACATCGAATCCCCCCGGATTCTCGGTCGGGCACCGGCGGTCGATGCCCGCTATGCGATGCCATACCCCCGGAAGGGACAGAATTAAGCACGTGATGGTGCGCGAAGGAAGTTCCCTGGACACGATCGCCGTCGTGGGGCCCACCGCCGCTGGGAAATCGGACCTGGCGGTCGAGCTGGCCGTACGCCTCGGCGGTGAGATCGTCAACGCCGACTCGATGCAGCTCTACCGCGGCATGGACGTCGGCACGGCCAAGCTGACCATGGACGAGCGCCGTGGCGTCCCGCACCACCTGCTGGACATCTGGGACATCACCCGTACCGCCAGTGTCGCGGAGTACCAGGAGGCCGCGAAGCGCGCGATCGCCGAGATCACCGCGCGGGGGCACGTGCCGCTGCTGGTCGGCGGGTCGGGGCTCTACATACGCGCCGTCCTGGACGATCTCGCGTTCCCTGGTACGGACCCGGAGGTCCGCGAGCGCCTGGAGTCCGAGCTGGCCGAGACCGGCACGGCCGAGCTGCACGCGCGCCTCGCCGCACGTGACCCGGCCGCCGCCGCGACGATCCTGCCCAGCGACGGCCGCCGGATCGTACGCGCGCTGGAGGTGATCGAGATGACGGGCCGCCCGTTCACCGCCTCGATGCCCTCCTACGCCGACGTCGAGGACCGCACGCAGCTCGGCCTCAGCGTGCCCCGCCCGGAGCTCGACGAGCGCATCGCCCTGCGCGTCGAGCGCATGTGGTCGGCCGGCCTGGTCGAGGAGGTACGCGCGCTGGAGCCGCAGGGGCTGCGCGAGGGGCGTACGGCGAGCCGCGCGCTCGGGTACGCCCAGGTGCTGAGGTTCCTGGCGGGGGAGTGGACCGAGGAGCAGGCGAAGGAGGAGACCGTCCGCGCCACGCGGAGGTTCGCCCGCCGCCAGGAGTCGTGGTTCCGCCGTGACCCGCGCGTGCGCTGGATCCGCCACGACGCGACGATCGACCGCGCCCTCGATACGATCGAGGCATGCGTTTCGTAAAGGGCCACGGCACCGAGAACGACTTCGTGATCCTGCCGGACCCCGACGGCTCGATCGAGCTGACCCCGCGCCTCATCGCGGCGCTGTGCGACCGCCGCGCGGGCATCGGGGGCGACGGCGTGCTGCGCGTCGTCCGCACCAAGGCGCTCGGCCGCGACGACGACGCCGAATGGTTCATGGACTACCACAACGCCGACGGCACCCCCGCGGAGATGTGCGGCAACGGCACGCGGGTCTTCGCCCGCTACCTGGTCGAGGCGGGCCTGGCCGCGCCGGGCGACCTGCCGATCGCCACGCGCGGCGGGGTACGCGCGGTGACGCTCGGCCCGAGCGGCGACGTCACGGTCGACATGGGCAAGCCCGAGGTCCACGGCCAGAGCACCGCCGTCGTGGACGGCGTCTCCCGCACCGGGCTCAAGGTCCTGACCGGCAACCCGCATCTGGCCTGCGCGGTCGCGGGCCCGGTCGCCGCGCTCGACCTGACGCGCGCCCCCGGGTTCGACGCCGCCGACTTCCCCGAGGGCGTCAACGTCGAGCTGTACCGCCCGCTCGGCGGCGACCTGGTCGAGATGCGCGTGTACGAACGCGGCTCCGGCGAGACCCGCTCGTGCGGCACGGGCGCGGTCGCCACGGCCGTCGCCGCCGCTCACGCCGAGGGCCGCGACCAGGGCACCTGGGACATCGCGGTGCCCGGCGGCGTCGTCACCGTGATCCTCGACGGCACGACGAGCTTCCTGCGCGGCCCCGCGGTCCTGGTGGCCGAGGGCGAGGTACGCCCGGAGCTGCTCCGCGCCTAAGTGGGGCTGGTCAGTGCGAGGATTCCGGCTTCGAGGGTGTGGGCGTCGATGTCGCCGAGCAGGAGCCACTGCAGGACGAATCCCGGCATCAGGCACATCAGTGTCGCGCCGACGGCGTGCGTGTCGGCGTCGGCCGGCAGGTGCCCGGCGTCGCGCATTCGTTCGGCGAGCTTGATCCACCAGCCGCGCATGTCGGTGAACAGGTCGCGTACCAGCGGGCCGATCACGGGGTTGTGCACCGCCTCGGCCCAGCCTTCCGGTGCGACCCGCAGCGCGCCGTCCTCCACCAGGAGCAGTTCGGCGCCCTCGCAGAACCGTCGTACCACCTCCGGGAGCGGCGGCAGCGTCTCCTCGTTGAGGATCTCCTCGACCAGCCTGGCGATGATCTGCTGGTTCTCGGTGGCGATGGCGCGGACGATGTCGTCCTTGCTCTTGAAGTAGCGGTAGACGGCGCCGGCGGAGAGTCCGGACGCGGCGAAGACGTCCTGCATGGACGACTGGTGGAAGCCCTTGCGAGCGAAGCATCGGCGCGCGGCGTCCAGGATCTGGCGGCGGCGCTGTTCCAGGTGTTCCTCGCTGACCTTGGGCACTCCTCGACAATAAAACGAACGTCCGTTCTTGACAAGGTTCGCATCCCGGTGCGAGCGTGGCCTACCGTAAAAGAACGATCATTCGCTTTTTTGGGAGCGATCATGACTTCCCTCCGCACTCTTCTGCTCGCGCTCGGGGCCGTCGCGATCCAGGCCGTGATGGTGCTCGCGTTCGCCTGGCCGGCGGCGCGCGTCGCGCCGCGCGAGGTCCCCCTCGTCGTGGCGGGTCCCGCGACCGCCACCGCCGCTGTCGTCCAGCGGCTCGACGCGGAGCAGCCGGGGGCGTTCCGCGTCGAGCGGCTGGCCGGCGAGGACGCCGCGCGGCGCGCCGTGACGGGCCGCCGGGCGTACGGCGCGCTCGTCGTCGGCCCGGACGGGCCGCACGTGCTCATCGCCTCGGCCGCTAGCCCGGCCGTCGCCCAGTTGCTGACGCAGATGGGGCAGCGGTTGTCGGCGAGCCCGGCGGCGCCGCCGCGGGACGTGGTCCCGGCGGACCCGGACGACCCGCGCGGCGCGGCCCTCGGCGCGCTGGTGCTGCCCCTGGTCATGTCCGGCATGCTCGGCGGCGTCCTGCTGACCTTCCTGGTCGGCTCGGTCGCCTGGCGGCTGGCCGGGCTCGTGCTCTTCTCCGCCGTGGCGGGCCTGGTCACGGCCGCGATCGTGGGGAGGGTCCTGCCCGTCGTCCCCGGCCCGTACGCCGAGGTGGCCGGCGCCATCGCCCTGACCACCTTCGCCGTCTGCGGCGCGGTCACCGGTCTCGGCGCCCTCCTGGGCCGTGCCGGCGCGGGTCTGGGCGCGGTCACGATGATGCTGGTCGCCAACCCGTTGTCCGGCGTGACGTCGGCCCCGGAGATGCTGCCGAGCCCGTGGGGCGCGGTCGGCCAGGCCATGCCCGCCGGCGCCGGTGTGACGCTCCTGCGCTCGGTGGCGTTCTTCGACGGCGCGCGGATGCGCTACCCGCTGGTGGTCCTGCTCGCCTGGGCGGCGGGCGGCCTCCTGTGCCTCGCCCTCGGGTCCCTCCGCGGCCGCCGTACGCCCGCGAACCCGGTCCGTGAAGACTCCCTGGTCGCCACCTGACGCTGATACCAGAATCAGTTTCGGTTAATATGTGGCGGTGCCCCCCGTAAAACGCCAGGCTCGTGCGGAGCGGACCCGTGCCGCTCTGCTCCGGGGTGCCCGCGAGGTCTTCGAGGAGCGCGGCTTCCTCGACGCCAAGATCAGCGAGATCTGCGAGCGCGCCGGCGTCGCGTACGGCAGCTTCTACACGCACTTCGCGGACAAGGACGCGGTCTTCGCGGAGCTGATCGACCAGATGCTCGGCTCGCTGCTCGACGTCATGCGGGCCGAGCCCCTGCACGGTGAGGGCCCCGAGGCGCGGATCGCGAGCGCCAACCGGGCCTACCTGCGCGCCTACCAGCGGTACGCCGGGTTGATGGCGGTGTTCGAGCAGGTCGCGACCTTCTCGCCCTCGATGCGGGAGACGTACTCCCGCGCCTGGGGCGTGTTCTACGACCGCCAGGAGCGCGCGATCCGCGGCTGGCAGCGCAGCGGCCTCGTCCCGGACGACGTCGACCCTCGTACGGCCGCGGTGGCGCTCGCCACGATGATCGGCCGCACCGCGTACACATGGTTCGTCCTGGGCCACCCTCACCAGGACCACGACTTCGAGCAGCTCAACCGGTTGTACTGCCGGGCCATCGGTCTCGACGGCGGCTGAGGACCAGGCACCTGAAAACCCAAGGAGGCAGTGTGGACTTTCGCGACACGCCGGAGGAGGCCTCGTTCCGTACGGGGCTGCGCTCCTGGCTGGAGGAGCACTGGGACGGGCGGCCGAGCGGGCCGGGCGGGGAGACTTCGAGACCCTGCGCGCCTGGGCGGCCGGCTCTACGAGGAGGGCTACATCGGGCTGACCTGGCCCAAGGAGTTCGGCGGTCGCGGCCTGTCTCCGACCTACCAGGGCATCTACCTGGAGGAGATGTCCCGCGCACACCGCCCCTGGCCACCCCGGCGTCATCGGGCTCGGACATGGCCGGGCCGACGATCATCGCGTGGGGCACCGACGAGCAGAAACAGCGCTACCTCACGCCGCTGCTGTCCGGTGAGGAGATCTGGTGCCAGGGGTTCTCCGAGCCCGGCTCCGGCTCCGACCTGGCCGCCGGGCGTACGAGCGCCGTCCTCGACGGCGACGACTGGGTGGTGAACGGGCAGAAGGTCTGGTCGTCCTACGCCCACAAGGCCGACTGGTGCATCCTCGTCGTGCGCTCCGACCCGGAGGCGCCCGAAGCACGCGCGGCCTGTCGTACCTCATCGTCGACATGCACGCCCCCGGCGTGACCGTACGGCCGCTGCACCAGATCACCGGCGACCCGGAGTTCAACGAGATCTTCTTCGACGACGTGCGCGTGCCGCGCGAGTCGATGCTCGGCGAGCCCGGTGACGGCTGGAAGGTCGCGATGACGACCCTGCTGCACGAGCGCGGGCACGCTCGGGTTCGCGCTGTCGTCCGAGCTGGAGCGCATGGTCAACCACCTGGTCGCGCTCGTGAAGGAGCCCGGCCCGGACGGGCGCCGCCCCGCCGACGACCCGCTGATCCGCGACGCCGTCGCCCGCGAGTGGATCGAGATGCAGTCACTGCGCTTCACCAACTACCGGTCGCTGACGACGTTGCTGGAGACCGGCATCCCCGGCCCGGAGGGCTCGGGCGTGAAGCTCGCCTGGAGCGAGGCCAACCAGCGGCTGACCAAGCTCGCGCAGTCGGTGTTCGGCCTGCCGCCCAGGTAACCGGCGAGGAGGCGCCCGCCATGGGTTCTGGCAGTACTGGCAGCTGAGGTCGCGCGGCAACACGATCGAGGCCGGCACCTCCGAGATCCTGCGCAACATCATCGCCGAGCGCGTCCTCGGCCTGCCGAAGGGGCGTTGACCATGGACTTCGCGTTCTCCGAGGAGCAGGAGCAGCTCCGCGGCTTCGCCCGCGACTTCCTCGCCGGACGCTACGACGACGTGACGATCGCGCGCATCGCCGACTCCGAGACCGGGGTCGACGCCGAGGTGTGGCCCAAGCTGGCCGAGCTGGGCTGGCTCGACTCCGAGCTGACCTTCCTCGACCAGGCGGTGCTGTTCGAGGAGACCGGCCGCGGCTGCTCCCCGCGCCGTACCTGTCCACGATGGCCCTCGCCGCGCCCGCGCTGGACGCCGAGACGGCCAAGCGGATCTCCGAGGGCACGCTGAAGGCGACGCTCGCGTGGGCCGAGGCCGGGCGGCCGCAGGGCCTGCTCGACCCCGTGGCCGACCGAGGTCTCCGGCGACCGGCTGACCGGCGAGAAGGTCCTCGTCCCCGACGGCGCCTCGGCGGACCTGTTCGTCGTCAGCGCCGCCGGCGGGCTGTACGCCGTCGACGCGCCGGACGCCGTCGTGACCCCGCACACCGCCCTCGACGGCACCCGCCGGGCGGCGACCGTCCGCTTCGACGGCGCGCCCGCGCGAGCCCTCGCGACCGGCGAGGACGCACGCGTCCTCCTCGGGCGGATCCGCGACCACGCGCTACGCCGCCGTGGCCTGGAGGGCGTCGGCGTCGCGCAGCGCGCGCTGGACCTCCTGGTCGCCTACGCGAAGGAGCGCGAGCAGTTCGGCCGCCCGATCGGCGTCTACCAGGCCGTGTCGCACAAGGCGTCGGACACCTACGTGCGCCTGCAGCGAGGCGCGCTCGCTGGCCTACTGGGCGGCGTGGTGCGTGTCCGAGGGCGACGACATGGCCGCCAGGCGTGCCTGGCCGCCAAGTCCTTCGCGGCCGACACCGCGGTGTACGCCTGCGAGAACGCCATCCAGGGCCACGGCGGGATCGGCTTCACCTGGGAGCACGTCCTGCACCGCTACTACAAGCGCGCGCAGTGGCTGGCCGCCTTCGACGGCCCGTCGCGTGCCCAGCGCGCGGAGGTCGCGGCCTTCCTCCTGGACTGACCCTGATGTGCGCCGGGTGATGATATCGTCACGCATCGTCACTCGGCGCTGGAGGGGTTCTGGTGCTTCGCGGAGCGATGTGCGCGGCGCTCCTGCTCGCCTGCGCGGCGGGCTGCGGCGCGCCGCGCGGCGGTGTCACCCGCGGCGGGGCGTACGACATCGGGCTCACGCCGCGCGCCCGAGTCCGTGACGGCGGCACGCTGAGGCTGGCGACGACGGAGTTCCCCGCGCAGTGGAACTCCTGGCACCTCGGCGGCACCGGCCTCGACACGGCCCGCGTCCTGCGCGCGATGATGCCGTGGCTGTTCCGCAGCGACCAGTACGGCCGGGTCACCGCCGACCGCGACTACCTCGTACGCGCCCGGGTCACGCGCGTACGGCCGCGGCAGGTCGTCACGTACGACCTCAACCCGAGGGCGTACTGGTCCGACGGCACGCCGCTCGGCTACCGCGACTTCCGCGCCCTGTGGCGTGCCTGCGCCGGGCGCGATCCGGCGTACCCGGTCACCGCCTCGACCGGCTACGAGCGGATCGCGAGCGTGCGCCGCGGCGCGGACGACCGGCAGGTCGTCGTCACCTTCGCCCGCCCGTTCGGCGAGTGGCGCGCCCTGTTCAGCCCGCTGTACCCCGCCCGCGCGATCTCCACCCCGGCGGCCTGGAACACCGCCTGGCTCGACCGCGTACCCGTCACCGCCGGGCCGTTCCGCCCCGAGCGCGTCGACCGTACGGCCGGGGCGATCTCGATCGTGCGCGACCCGCGGTGGTGGGGGCCGAGGGCCAGGCTCGACCGGGTCGTCTTCCGCTACGTCGCGCGCGACGCCATGCCCGAGGCGTTCGCCGACGGTGAGATCGACGCGTTCGACGCCGGGCCCGACCTGGCGGCGTACCGGCGGGCCGCCACCGTGCCCGGCGCCGTCGTGCGCACCGCCGACGGCCCCGACTTCACCCAGCTCACCTTCAACGCCGCCGCGCCGCACCTGACCTCGGCGGCCGTGCGCCGCGCGGTGGGCCTGGCCGTCGACCGCGCGGCGATCGCCAGGTCGGCCCTGAACGGCCTCGGCCGCCCGGCACGCCCGCTCGACGACCACGTGTACGTCGGCACCCAGCGCGGGTACCGCGACAACGCCGGGGCGCTCGGCGCGTACGACCCGGCGCGCGCCGCGCGGCTCCTCGACGGGGCCGGGTGGCGGCTCAACGGCCGCGTCCGCGTACGGAACGGCCGGCCGCTGACGCTGCGCTACGTGTACCCGGCGAGCGCGGCCACGAGCCGGCGCACCGGCGAGCTGGTCCAGGACACGCTCGGGCGCGTCGGCGTACGCGTCGAGCTCCGCCCGGTCGCCGACAGCGGCTTCTTCACGGACCATCTCGTCCCCGGCGACTTCGACCTCGCGCCGTTCTCGTGGATCGGCTCGGCGTTCCCGATCTCCGGCATGAGGTCGATCTACGGCCGTCCGCGCGGCGGCGGCCCGCAGCAGAACCTCGCCCGCGTCGGCTCACGGCGGCTCGACGCCCTGCTCGACCGCGCCGTCGCCGAGCCCGACCCGGCCAGGGCCCGCCGGTACGCCGACCGCGCCGACGCGATGATCTGGGCCGAGGGCCACTCGCTTCCGCTCTACCAGCGCCCCCAGATCGTGCCGGTACGCCGGAACCTCGCCAACTGGGGCGCGTTCGGCCTCGACGACCCGGTGTGGACCGACGTCGGCTTCACGAAGTAGGGCGGGCACCCGAGGTGCCCGCCCGACTCCGAACTCAGCCGCAGCGGTACAGGCCACTCGTGGATGTGGACGCCGATGTGGACGCGCCGTACGCCGAGGCCGGCACGGCCGTGCAGTTCTGCCGCACCCAGGACGACACCGCGGAGCTGCCTCCGCCGCGGCCCGGCCCGCCCTCTCCGGTCAGCACGTAGTGCAGCTTCCCGGCCTTCACCAGCGACTGGAGCTTCGCCGTGGTCATGGCGTTGTCGCTGCCGGTGAAGCCGAACATCGACAGCGCGGGCCTTCCCGTCTGAAGAATGATCGACGCGGCCGACTGCGAGTTGCTCACCGCGACCAGCCAGGTGGCCGAGCCCTGGTTCTTCTCCAGGTAGGAGACCAACTGCGAGCTGATGTCACCGCCCATGCGCGGGCCGCCCACGCCCGGCCCGCCTCCGGCCTGGCCGGGCGGCCGGGCGCCGTTCGGCGGGCCGCCGGGGAAGCCGCCGCGTTCGATCATCTCCCGTACCCGCGCCGGCATCTGCCCGCCGCCGGGAGGGCCGCCGCGCGTCCCGGGGCCGCCGAAGCCGCCGCCCGACGAGGGGCCCGCGAGCGGGTTCGAGCCGTTCGTGCCGCCGGACGCCGCCGCCGACACCGCGTACGCCGCCGGTCCGGCCAGGCAGGCCGCGAGGCCCGCGACCGCGGCGACCGCCGCGAGCCGGCCGAACGCGCCGAACCGCGCCGCGACCAGGCCGAGCACGGCGACCACGGTGAGGACCGCGACCGTCCAGGCCAGCCAGGGGTGCCACGACGGCGTGCGGTGCAGGACGGTGAACGCCCAGATTCCGGTGCCCGCGACCGCGAGCGGCAGCACCCAGCCCCACACCGACGAGCGGCGCTCGAACAGCAGTACCGCTCCGATGCCGGTCAGCGCGCCGACCGCCGGGCCGAGCGCGGTCGTGTAGTACGGGTGCATCGTGCCGTTGGCGAAGCTGAACACCAGGTAGTGCACGAGCAGCCAGCCGCCCCACAGCACCAGCGACGCGCGGGCCAGGTCGGCGCGCGGCCGTCTCCGGTACAGGACGACCCCGGCGACGAACGCGAGCGCGGCGAACGGCAGCAGCCACGAGATCTGGCCGCCGAGGATGTCGCCGAACAGGCGTCCCGGGCCGGACGCGCCGGAGAACCCGCCGCCCCCGCCTCCGCCGGGGCCGCCGCCCTCCTGGCCGGTGACCCGGCCCAGGCCGTTGTAGCCGATGACGAGGTCCCACACCGTGCCGTCCGTGCTGCCGCCGATGTACGGGCGGCTGCCCGCCGGGACGAGGTCGACGATCACCATCCACCAGAAGCTGGAGACCGCGAGCACGGCCCCGGCGGCGAGCAGGTGCCGGACGCGGCGGACCGCGCCGCCCGGCGCGAACGCCAGGTAGGCGAAGGCCAGCGCGGGCAGCAGCAGGTACGCCTGGAGCATCTTGGTGTTGAAGCCGCAGCCGAGGAAGAACGCCGAGGCCAGCAGCCAGCGCAGCCGCCCCGACTCCAGCGCCCGCTGGCAGGCCCACGCGGACAGCACCAGCAGGAGCACCAGCAGCGTGTCCGGGTTGTTGTCGCGGTTGATCGCCACCGTGATCGGCGTCAGCGTCAGCACGAGCGCCGCGATCAGCCCGGCGGCCGGCCCGAACACGCGCCGCACCATGGCGTACAGCACGCCGACCGCCGCGACACCCATGACGACCTCGGGCAGCAGCAGGCTCCACGTGGAGAACCCGAACACCCGCGCGCTCAGCTCCATGACCCAAAGGGCCATCGGCGGCTTGTCGACGGTGATGAAGGAGCCCGCGTCCAGCGAGCCGAAGAAGAACGCCTTCCAGCTCTGCGTCCCGCTCTTGACCGCGGCGGAGTAGAAGCTGTTCGCGTAGCCGGCGTGGGACAGACCCCAGGCGTACAGCGCCGTGGCCAGCAGCAGGATCGCGAGGAGGGCGGGCCGCGCCCAGCGGGGTTCGCCGGGCGGGCCGAACGCCAGGCGCCTGGTGCGGCTCGGAGGTCGCGCGGGCCCGGTCGTGGCGGGCTCGGACAGCTGAGTGGTCATCGGGAGGGCTCCTGGAGGACGGGCTCGTGCTCACGCCGGCGCCGGGGGTGGAAGACCCAGGCGCGCAGCAGCACGAAGCGGATGACGGCGGCGAACAGGTTGAGGGCGAACAGGGCGCCGACCTCGGCGATCCGGGGCGCGCCCGGCGCCATCGCGTGGACGGCGGCGAGGCCCGCGGTGCTGACGACGAGGCCGACGAGGAAGGCGACCCCGCCTTCCATCTGGTGCCGCACGGCGCCGCGCGAACCGCGGACGCCGAAGGTGAAGCGGCGGTTCGCGGCCGTGTTGGCGACGGCCGCGAGCAGGTACGAGACGACGTTCGCGCTGATCACCGGCAGGAAGAGACGGAACAGCGCGTAGAGCGCGAGCTGGGCGGCCGTGCTGAAGACGCCGATGACGGCGAAGCTGGGGAGCTGCCTGCGCATGCCGTTCGGCAACCGTGCCTCCTCGGTACGCCTCGGCACCGGTACGCGGAACGCCCCCGAGAGGACCCGGCGCCCGACCCGCGCCATGCCGCGCAGGTCGTCCAGTGCCGTGCGCATGATGTCGACCCGGCTGTCGGGGTCGTCGATCCAGTCCACCGGCACCTCGTGGATGCGCAGGCCGTTGCGCTCGGCGAGCAGCAGCAGCTCGGTGTCGAAGAACCACGCCTCATCCTCGACGCCCGGCAGCAGCGCGCGTACGACCTCGGCGCGGCCGGCCTTGAAGCCGCACTGCGCGTCGGAGAAGTGCGCGGCGAGCGCGGTCCGCAGCAGCAGGTTGTACGTCCGGGAGATCAGCTCGCGCTTCGGCCCGCGTACGACGGCCGAGCCGCGCGAAAGCCGGCTGCCGATCGCCAGGTCGCTGTGGCCCGACACCAGCGGCGCGATCAGCGGCAGGAAGGCGTCCAGGTCCGTGGACAGGTCGACGTCCATGTAGGCGACCACGTCGGCGACGCTGGTGCCCCAGACGTGGCGCAACGCCCTGCCGCGTCCCTTGCGGTCCAGGTGGACGGCCTCGACCTCGGGGATCTCCAGCCGCAGGCGCTCGGCGATCGCCCACGTGCCGTCCGTGCTCGCGTTGTCCGCGATGGTGATCACGAAGCGGTAGGGGAATCGCTCACCGAGGTAGGCGTGCAGGCGGCGGACCGTGGCCGCCAGGACCCGCTCCTCGTTGTACACGGGGATGGCCACTTCGATCAGAGGGTCGCGGGATCCGTCCACGATGGGCTCCGGTGGCCGGTCCAGCAGTCCTGGTCCTGGACGCACCAGGGAGGTCGTCAGCTCGCTCATGAGGACAAGGTCGCGACCCAGAGTGGGAGCGATCTGAGCCGTCCATTAACCGGGGATGAGAAACCGGGTCTCATCGGTCTCTCATATTCCGTACATCCGACGCTGAGAATGCGGGTCCAGCGTGGACACCATGACGGACACGCGCGCGTTCACGGTGCTGGTCGCGGGGGCGGGACTCGACAGTGAGGCCCTCGCGGCGCTGGCGCCCGACCCGATCGAGGTGCGGGCGCACGCCGGCCGCCCGGCGTGCGTCGTCATCGGGTACGCCGACGCCGCCCAGGTACGCGCGGCGCTGGCCGCCTACCCGGACGCGCTCGTGCTGGCCGTGGCGCCGCTAGAGCCCGCGGCCACCGTCTTCGCCGCCGGTGCCGCCGCCTGCGTCCGCGAGGCCGACCTCCGCGTCGTCGCCGCCCAGCTCCGCGCCCTGTGGAGGCGTTGGCGAGCCGGGCAGCCGCAGCCAGGCGAGGGTTCCGCCGCCGTCCGCCGGTCCGAGCCGGATCTCCCCACCGGCCTCGGCGACCGCGCGCGCGGCGATCGCCAGTCCCAGCCCTGAGCCGGGCAGCCCGCGGGCCGACGGCGAACGCCAGAACCGGTCGAACACGAACGGCAGGTCCTCCTCCGGGATGCCGGGGCCCTCGTCGCGTACGGTCAGCTCGCCGTCGGCGAGGCGTACCGTCACGGTCCCGCCGGGCGGGCTGAACTTCACCGCGTTGTCGAGGAGGTTCACGACCGCGCGCTCCAGCGCCGCGGCGTCCCCGGTGACGTACCAGGGGGAAGCGGAGGCGTCGATCCGCAGGTCCGGGCCGCGCAGCCGCGCACGGCTCACCGCGCTGCCGGCGACGTCGTGCACGGCCACGACCTCCTCCGCGCGGGGCGCCTCGTCGCGCGAGAGGTCGAGCAGGTCGCCGACGAGGCTCGACAGCTCCACGAGCTGCGCCTTCACGTTGCCGAGCAGCTTGCTCTTGTCGGAGGGCGGCAGCGGGCGGCCCGTGGTCTCGCTGCGGATCATCAGGTCGACGTTGGTGCGCAGGCTGGTCAGCGGCGTGCGCAGCTCGTGGCCGGCGTCCACGATCAGTTGCTGCTGGCGGTCGCGGGAGCTGGCCAGCGCGCGGGTCATCGTGTTGAAGGACCGGCTCAGCCGGGCGATCTCGTCCTTGCCGTCCGCCTCGATCGTGGTGTCGAGATCCTCGGTGCGGGCGATGTGCTCCACGGCGTCGGTGAGGCGGTCGACCGGCCGCAGCCCGGCACGCGCGATGAGCAGGCCGGCCGTCGCGGCGCCGAGCACGCCGACCGCGCTGACCGCCACGAGCAGCAGCGCCAGGCTCTGGAGCGACCGCTCGACCGGGGCGAGCGGCCGTGCGACGGAGACGGCGGCGCCCGAGCCGGGCAGGTCGGGGCGGGTGAAGACGCGCACCGACGTGCCGTCCGCGGTCCTGCCGTCCCGGTAGGTCGGCCCCTGCAGGCCCTGGGCGACGGCGATGTCGCCGCGGGTGAGCACCAGCGGGTTCGTGGCGCCGGGAGGGTTGCACGACGTGCCGTCCCGCCACACGACCTGCGCGGTCGGCAGGAAGCCCTTCAGCCGGTCGTCGTCGGGCCGCGGGCTGGAGCAGATCATGCGCGGCGAGCCGTGGTCATGGCCGCCGCCTCCGCCTCCGCCCGGGAAGGGGCCGGACAGCGACTGGTCGAGCTGGTCCATCATCCGGCCTCGTACGACGAACCAGCAGCCGACGGCGCAGGCCGCGACCGCGACGGCCACCGCCAGGCTCGTCAGCACGGCCAGCCTGGCGCGCAGCGACAGTCGCCTGCTCATGCTTCCCGCAGGACGTAGCCGACGCCGCGCACGGTGTGGATCAGCCGGGGGTCGCCGGTCTTGCGCCGCAGGTACATCACGTAGACGTCGAGGGAGTTGGAGGCGGGCTCGAAGTCGAAGCCCCACACGGCCTCGAGGATCTGCTCGCGGGTGAGGACCTGGCGCGGGTGGCCGAGGAACATCTCCAGCAGGGAGTACTCGGTGCGCGTCAGGTCGAGGTCGCGGCCGTCGCGCGTGACCTCGCGGGTGAGGCGGTTCATCCGCAGGCCCGCGTACTCGGCGACGTCCTCGGCGGCGGCGCCGTCCGAGCGCGCCGTCAGCACGCTGCGGCGCAGCAGGGCGCGTACGCGGGCGAGCAGCTCGTCCAGCTCGAAGGGCTTCACGAGGTAGTCGTCGGCGCCGGCGTCGAGCCCGGTGACGCGGTCGCCGATCGTGTCGCGCGCGGTCAGCATCAGCACGGGCAGGGTGTCGCCGCGCGCGCGGAGCCGGCGGCAGGTGGTGAGCCCGTCCAGCCGGGGCATCAGGACGTCGAGGATGACGAGGTCGTGCCGTGCCTCGTCGAGGCGGCCGATCGCGTCGAGGCCGTCGACGGCGGTCTCGACCTCGTAGTCCTCGAAGACCAGGCTGCTGACCAGGGACTCTCTGACCGCGGGTTCGTCATCTACCACCAGGATGCGCACAGCTAGCACGCTATTCGGCATCAGGCGTGAATCGGCCGCTGACCCTGGTTTCTCATTGAAAACTCAGGGGAGCGCGACCTCGACCGCCTGCCGGCTCGTGACGAAACGCGGGTTCCAGACGTAGAGCCCCGCGCTGTCGCCCGTGACGCCCGCCGTCACCGGCAGGGTCGTGGCGACCCTGACCAGGTAGCTGGCGCCGGCCGGGATGTACTGGTCCTCGTACTGCGTCTTGGGCGCCGGGTAGCCGAGGGTGTTCACCACGCCGGTGTCGTCCGGCAGCGTGCACATGTCGGCGGGCGCGCCCGGCTGGGGCATGCAGCGGTTGCCGGCCAGCACGCTCGCCGGCACGGCCGCCCTCTTCACGAACAGGTCGGCCGGGAAGTCCAGCAGCGCGGGCGCGGTGCCCGTGTTGGTGATCATGTAGTCGATGTACGCGTAGGTCGTCCCCGCCGGCGGCTTGGCCCGTGTGCTCATGAGGGGCCGGTCGGACGTGCCGAACCTGACCGCCGCGAGCGAGTAGGTGAAGCCGTCGGGGGTGCTGACGTCGAGCGCGTCACCGGTGTGGGGCTTGGGATGCGGCTTGGCGTCGATCGCGCTGGTCCGTACGGCCATCGGGTCCGGCGCGGGCTCCGCCCGGTCGCCGTGCGCGTGCCCGTAGACGACGAATCCGGCCGCCGCGGCGACCCCGACCACGCCGGTCACACCGCCCAGGACGCCGAGACGTGCGGTGCTGCGTGCCTTCTTGTGGCGCCGGTGGGAGTGGTGGGTCGAATCCAATGTCATCCCTTTGGATGTAAGCCGTGCGGGTGCGCCCCGTGACGCAGAGGGATCAATTCGCACATGAACCCCATGCGGCACGGGGGCAAAACATAGCAAAGCAACACCCGGCCTGGCTCTGACAATTGCAGTGACCTATTGTCAGGGAACCATCCACGAGAGTAGGACGACGGACTGGAGCAATGCCAGGACGCACATTCCGGCGAGAAAGACGAGGCTCCAAATGATCACTCGCCGGAAGATGTCGCCTTCCTTGCCGTCCAGGCCGACCGCCGCGGCGGCGATCGCGAGGTTCTGCGGCGAGACCATCTTGCCGAGCACGCCGCCGGAGCTGTTCGCGGCGGCGAGCAGCACCGGCGACAGGTGCGCCTTGCCCGCCGCGGCGACCTGCAATGCTCCGAACAGGGAGTTCGACGAGGTGTCGGATCCGGTCACGGCCGTGCCGAGCCAGCCGAGGATCGGCGACAGGAACGCGAAGAACCCGCCGGCGCCCGCCATCCACGTGCCGAGGGTGATCGTCTGGCCCGAGGCGTTCATGACGAAGCCGAGCGCGAGCACCAGCATCACGGTGAGAATCGCCCAGCGCAGTTGCACCAGAGTGTCGCGATAGGCGCGCAGCCCGCGTCCTACCGAGATCCGCAGCGCGGCCATTGTGATCAGACCGGCGATGAGCATCTGCGTGCCGGGCGTGGTCAAAAAGTTCAGGTTGAAGGCGACCAGCGACAACGGTTTACCGGTCGTGTTCACGAGATGAAGACCGGGCCAGTTCACGACCTGCGTGGCTTTGTCGAGTTCATTCTTGACGGCCGTTATCTGGCAGACGACGAAGACCGCGATGATGATCGCGTACGGCAGGTAGGCGCGGACGACCTCGCCCCTGGCGTCGGGGTTGGCCACACGGTGCTCGAACTCCGGCGTCGTCTCGTCGGAGGCGCCGCCCGCGACCACGGCCTGGACATGGCGCCGGGGACGCGTCCGTACCATCGCCACGACCGCCGCGGCGGACACGAGCGAGGCCACGACGTCGGCCAGCGGCACGGAGATGAAGTTCGACGTGACGTACTGCGTGACGGCGAAGACGGCACCGCAGCCGAGCGCGACGGGCCAGGTCTCCCGCATGCCCTTCCTGCCGTCCACGATCACCACCAGGACGAGCGGAACGAACAGGGCCAGGATCGGCGTCTGCCGCCCGACCATCGCGCCGAGCGTGTCACTGGACTGCGAGGTGACCTTGCCGAGCGTGAGGATCGGCGTGGCCATCGCGCCGAACGCCACCGGGGCGGTGTTCGCGGTCAGCGCCAGCACCGCCGCCTTGAGCGGCTTGAAGCCCAGCGCGATCAGCATCACGGACGTCACCGCGACCGGCGTGCCGAACCCGGCCAGGGCCTCCAGCAGCGCGCCGAACGAGAACGCGATGATGATCGCCTGGATGCGCTGGTCGTCGCTGACCCGCGCGAACGACCGCCGCAGCACGTCGAAGTGACCGGTGTCCACGGTCATCGTGTAGACCCAGATCGCGTTGATGACGATCCACAGGATCGGGAAGAAACCGAAGGCCGCGCCGTCGGTGCCCGAGAGCAGGGCCTGCCCGACCGGCATGCCGTACGCCCAGATGGCGACGACGAGGGCGACAACGAGGGAAATGATCGACGCTACCCACGCCCGCATCCGCAGGACGCCGAGCAGCACGAACAACGTGAGCAACGGCAGTGCGGCGACGAGCGAACTCCAGGCCAGCGAATGGGCGATGGGATCCAGCACCTGACGGTACAAAGGGGGTCACCTCCGGGTGAGCGGCTCCTTACCGGTCCCCCGAATGGACGCGTCCAGCACCTCCGCGGTGTGGGCCACCGCGATCTCTTCGCCACGGCGGCGCAGGGCCGTGGTGATCTGCAGGGAGCAGCCCGGGTTGGCCGCCACCAGCAGCTCCGCCCCGGTGGCCGAGACGTTCCGCGCCTTGCGGTCGCCCAGCTCACCGGCACTCTCCGGCTGGAGGAGGTTGTAGACCCCCGCCGAGCCGCAGCAGATCTCCGGGTCGGCGATCTCCTTGATCTCCAGGCCCGGGATGGCGTTCAGCAGCTCGCGCGGCTGCAGGCGTACGCCCTGGGCGTGCGCGAGATGGCAGGCGTCGTGGTAGGCGATCGTCATCTCCAGCGGATGGCGGGTCGCGCGCGGGCCCAGCTCGGCCAGGAACTCCGTGAGGTCACGGGTCTTGGCCGACAGCTCCGCGGCGCGCTCGGCCCACTCGGGCTCGTCCGCCAGCACGTCGCCGTAGTCCTTCATGGCCGAGCCGCAGCCGGCCGCGTTGACCACCACCGTGTCGACGCCCGCGAACGACTCGATCGTCTTCTTCGCGAAGGCCTTGGCCTCGTCGGCGCGCCCGCTGTGCAGCGACAGCGCGCCGCAGCAGCCCTGGCTGCGGGGGATGACCACGTCGCAGCCCTCCGACGCGAGGATCCGCGCGGTCGCGGTGTTGACGCCGGGGAAGAACTCCCGCTGCACGCAGCCGGTCAGCATGCCGACGACGGCGCGGCGCTCACCGCGCGCGGGGACGTGGTCCGGCAGCCGCGCGGCCTTGCCGCGCGGTGGCGCGAGGCGCTCCATCGCCGCGAGCGTGGGGGAGACGCGCGCGAGCAGCGGCGACAGGTTGATCTTCGACGCCTGGTACGCGCGCAGCGGCAGGCGCATGGCCCGCAGCCTCTTCGGATACGGGAAGACCGCGAAGATCGCCTCGCGGATGAGGCGGTCGGCGCGCGAGCGGGTGTGCTCCTCCTCGACCTGCGCGCGGGTGACCTCGATGAGCCGGTCGTACTGCACCCCGGACGGGCACGACGTCACGCACGCCATGCAGCCGAGGCAGCGGTCGAAGTGCTCGGCCATCGAGTCGGTGAGCGGCGCGCCCTGCTCGTGCTGGCTCATCAGGTGGATGCGCCCGCGCGGGGAGTCCATCTCCTCGCCCCACAGCTGGTACGTCGGGCACGTCGGCAGGCAGAACCCGCAGTGCACGCAGTCGTCGAGCAGCTCACGGAAGTCGTCCATCAGATCCCTCCCGCGAAGCGTCCCGGGGACAGGCGGTGCCCGGGGTCGAACTGGTCCTTGACGTGCCGCATCAGCGGCAGGGCCGGCAGCGGGCCCCAGCGGTCGAGCGCGGAGTCCTCCGGGGCGTCCAGCACGACCACGTCGCCGTGGCCGCGCAGCCGCGCGAGGGTCTCCGCCGCGCCGTCCGCGGGGAAGGCCGCGTGCCAGATGCCGCGCCCCGCGCATCCCCGCAGGTGCGAGGGCTCCTCGGCGAGCAGTGCGCGCAGCTTCGTCGGCTTGGCGCGTACCTCGGCCAGCACGTCGCCCGAGGGCAGCCGGCCCCACCAGCCGGGCGGGTCGTCCGCGACCTCGCCGCCGATGAGTTCCCGCGCGGTCTCCGCGCGCAGCCGTACGGCCTCCGGAACCCCCTCCAGGAGGGTCGTGACCGTGGTGCCGTCCACCTCGATCGCGGCGGGAACGAGCGGTGAGTGCATCAAGGCCTGGACCATCTCCTGCGCGCGCGCCGCGTCCGTGGCCGTCGCGGTGACGTACACCTGGCGCGCGCGGCAGCGGGTGCAGCCGGAACGCGGCCTCCACGATCAGGCCGAGCGTGCCGAGCGAGCCCGTGAACAGCTTGGCGAGGTCGTAGCCCGCGACGTTCTTGACGACCTTGCCGCCCGCGTGCGCGACCACGCCGTCGGCGCGGATCACGGTGATGCCGATGAGCAGGTCGCGCGGCGAGCCGTACAGGAGCCGCCGCGGCCCGGCGGTGCCGGTGGCGATCACTCCGCCGATCGTCGCGCCCGCGAACAGGCCGTCCAGCGCGAGCTGCTGGTCCGTACGGGCGAGGGTCTCCTGGAGGGTGTCCAGGGCCAGCCCGGCCCCGGCCTTGACGACCAGGTCGCCGGCCGCGTGCTCGATCACCTCGTCGAGCCGCCGCGTCTCGACGACGAGGTCGCAGCGATCGGGCGGCGCCGCCCAGTTCAGTTTGGTGCCCGCGCCGCGCGGCACCACGGCCAGCTCGTGCTCGGCCGCGGTCCGCATCAGCTCGGCGGCCTCCGCGACGGACGCCGGCGCTGCCACGTACGACGGGACGACCCTCCCGACGGCGTCGGCGTCCTCACCGGGACGGGTGTCGCACGCCTTGGCGAGGGCGTCGATGACGGCGGCCATCAGAACAGGTCCGCCTTGCCGCTCTCGACGAGCGGGTGCACGCCTCTGTTCCGGCCCGGGACCTCGCCGCACAGCCGCGGCGTCGGGTACACCTTGCCGGGGTTGCACAGGCCCGCCGGGTCGAAGGCGCACCGCACCATCTGCATGGTGTCCAGGTCCTCCTCGGTGAACATGCGCGGCATGTGCTTGGACTTGTCCACGCCGACGCCGTGCTCACCGGTGATCGAACCACCGTGCTCGATGCACAGGTCGATGATCTTCCCGGAGACCTCTTCGGCGCGCTCGCCGGCGCCCTCGTCCGCGCCGTCGAACAGGACCAGCGGGTGCAGGTTGCCGTCGCCCGCGTGGAACACGTTCGCGACGCGTACTCCGTTGGCCTTGGACAGCTCGTCGATGCGCGCCAGCACCTCCGGCAGGGACGTACGCGGGATGACGCCGTCCTGCACGATGTAGTCGGGGCTGATCCGGCCGACCGCCGCGAACGCGGACTTGCGCCCGCGCCAGATGAGCGTGCGCTCGGCGTCGTCGGCCGCGACCCGGATCTCGAACGCGTGCGCGCACAGCTCCCGCACCTGCTCGAACTGCCGCTCGACCTCGGCGACCGGGCCGTCCAGCTCGACGATCAGGACCGCTCCGGCGCCGTCGGGGTAGCCGCACCGCACCGCGGCCTCGGCGGCCTCGATGGACAGCGCGTCCATCATCTCGATGGCGGCGGGCACGACCCCGGCCGCGATGATCGCCGACACGGCCTCGCCCGCGTGCTCGATCGAGTCGAACGCCGCCAGCAGCGTCTGCACGGTCTCCGGCAGCCGCGTGAGCCGTACGGTGATCTTGGTCGTGATGCCCAGGGTGCCCTCGGAGCCGACGAAGACGCCGAGCAGGTCATAGCCCGGGCCCTCGGTGAGCTCGACGATGTCCCCGTCCGGGGTGACGACCTCGCAAGCCAGCACGTGGTTGACGGTGAAGCCGTACTTGAGGCAGTGCGCGCCGCCGGAGTTCTCCGCGACGTTGCCGCCGATCGAGCAGATCTGCTGGCTGGACGGGTCGGGCGCGTAGTAGTAGCCGTACGGCCGCGCCGCCTTCGTCACGTCCAGGTTGATCACGCCGGGCTCGACGACCGCGCGCTGGTCGTCCGCGTCGATCTCCAGGATGCGGCGCATGCGTGACGTCACGATCAGCACGCCGTCGGTACGGGGGAGCGCGCCGCCGGACAGCCCGGTGCCCGAGCCGCGCGCGATGTAGGGAACGCCCTCGGCCGTGCAGGCACGGACGATCGCGGCGATCTGCTCGGCGCTGTCGGGCAGGACCACGACCCCGGGCGTCGCCCGGTGGTAGGTCAGCCCGTCGCACTCATAGGTGCGCAGCTCGGCCGGGTCGGTGATGACGTTCCGCGTTCCCGCGATCGCCTCGAGCCGCTCCGCCAGACCGGCAAGCCTTGTGGTCACAACACCCATCCTTGACCTTTCCGACAGTTCCAAACATGTCGGGAGGTCTCCGTCTCCGGGACCGGGTCCCGGAGACGGAGCCAGGGGTCAGGGCATCGTCTCGTACGCCGGGATCGTGAGGAAGTCGGCGTAGTCGTCGGCCAGCGCCACGGCCTTGAACAGGGACACGGCCTCGCCGAAACGCTTCTCGTCGTACGCGTCGCCGTAGGACTCGCGGATCTTGCCGAGCTCCTCGTCGATGAGGCGCTCGACCAGGTCGGCCGTGACCTTCGGGCCGTCGGACAGCTCGACGTCGTTGTGCAGCCACTGCCAGATCTGCGACCGGGAGATCTCGGCGGTCGCCGCGTCCTCCATCAGGTTGAAGATCCCGACCGCGCCGTTGCCGCCGAGCCAGGTGGCGATGTACTGGAGGCCGACGCTGATGTTGTTGCGCAGCCCGGCCTCGGTGATCTCACCCGGGGTCTTGTCGACCGCGAGCAGGTCGGAGGCGGACACCGACACCTCCTCGCGCTTGCGGTCGCGCTGGTTCGGCTTGTCGCCGAGCGCGGCGTCGAAGACCTCGCGGCAGGCGTCGACCATGCCGGGGTGGGCGACCCACGACCCGTCGAAGCCGTCCTCGGACTCGCGGGTCTTGTCGGCCCGAAGCTTCTCGAAGGCGGCCTTGTTGACGTCTTCGTCCTTGCGCGACGGGATGAACGCCGCCATGCCGCCGATCGCGTGCGCGCCGCGCTTGTGGCAGGTGCGCACCAGGAGCTCGGTGTACGCCCGCATGAACGGCGCCGTCATCGTGATCGCGTTCCGCTCCGGGAGCAGGAACTGGCGGCCACGGGAGCGGAACTTCTTGATCACCGAGAACAGGTAGTCCCACCGGCCGGCGTTGAGGCCCGCGGAGTGGTCGCGCAGCTCGTAGAGGATCTCCTCCATCTCGAACGCGGCCGGGATCGTCTCGATCAGCACGGTCGCCCGGATGGTGCCGCGCGGCATCTCCAGCTGGTCCTGCGCCAGGTTGAAGACGTCGTTCCAGAGACGCGCCTCCTGGTGGCTCTCGATCTTGGGCAGGTAGAAGTACGGCCCCTTGCCCTTGGCGAGCTGGCGGCGGGCGCAGTGGAAGAAGTAGAGGCCGAAGTCGAACAGCGAGCCGGACATGGGCTCGCCGTCGACGAGGACGTGCTTCTCGTCCAGGTGCCAGCCGCGCGGGCGTACGACGATCGTGGCGAGGTCGTCGTCGTCCTTGAGCGCGTACTTCTTGCCGCCGGTCTCGAAGTCGATCGTGCGGTCGAGGGCGTCGCGGAGGTTCAGCTGGCCGCCGACCATGTTCTCCCACAGGGGAGTGTTGGCGTCCTCGAAGTCGGCGAGCCAGACCTTCGCGCCGGAGTTCAGCGCGTTGATGGTCATCTTGCGGTCGGTGGGGCCGGTGATCTCGACACGCCGGTCGTCCAGGCCCGGCGCCGGGTCGGCGACACGCCAGGTGTCGTCGTGCCTGACCTCGGCGGTCTCAGGGAGGAAGTCGAGCGTGCCGCCGGCGGCCAGCTCCTCCTGGCGCTCGGCGCGCCGCTGGAGCAGCTCACGGCGGCGAATGCCGAACTCACGCTGGAGAGTGGCGAGGAAGCTCAGCGCCTCCGGGGTGAGGATCTCGTCGTAACGCTCGTCGACGGGGCCGGTCAGCTCCACGCCTGCGGGTTCGGCCATGTGCCTGCCCTTTCGTCTGGCGAAATAATACTTCTGCTTAGTGGAAGACTAATAAGGTCGTCGCGAGCCGGTCAAAGCGGGGGTCCGACCCCTACTTACCCGCGATCGTCGTGTCCAGTGGGACGGGCGCGTCCGCGTGGGGATATATCCAGGTGTGCGATCTGCCGTCTCGTGGCAGAGTCAAGGAAGTTCCGAGGACGCTTCGGTGTTCATAGGAGGAAGATGTCTACTTTTTCGTACGAAGAGGCGGAGCCGCTGACCGGCGAGCTCGATCTGGAAGAGCGGCAGGCACTGCGCCGCGTCGCCGGGCTCTCCACGGAGCTCGCCGACGTCACCGAGGTCGAGTACCGGTCCCTGCGCCTCGAGCGGGTCGTGTTGATCGGCGTCTGGACCGAGGGAGACGAGGCTCACGCCGAGAACTCCCTGCGCGAGCTGGCGCTGCTCGCCGAGACCGCGGGGTCGGAGGTCCTGGAGGGCCTGATCCAGCGGCGCTCACGGCCCGACCCGGCGACGTACATCGGCTCCGGCAAGGCCCTGGAGCTGCGCGACGTCGTCATCTCCTCCGCCGCGGACACCGTGATCTGCGACGGCGAGCTGGCCCCCAGCCAGCTGCGACGGCTGGAGGAGATCGTCCAGGTCAAGGTCATCGATCGCACGGCCCTGATCCTCGACATCTTCGCCCAGCACGCCAGCAGCCGTGAGGGCAAGGCCCAGGTCGAGCTGGCACAGCTCGAATACCTGCTGCCGCGCCTGCGTGGCTGGGGTGGCAACCTGTCCCGGCAGGTCGGTGGCCGCGCCGCGGGCGGTGTCGGCATCGGTGGCCGTGGCCCCGGTGAGACCAAGATCGAGCTGGACCGCCGCCGCATCCGCGCCCGCATGTCCAAGCTGCGCCGCCAGATCGACGAGATGGGCAAGGCGCGCGACACGAAGCGCTCCCGCCGCCGTACCCGTCAGGTGCCCGCCGTCGCGATCGCCGGCTACACCAATGCCGGCAAGTCGAGCCTGCTCAACCGCCTCACGGGCGCGGGAGTGCTGGTGGAGAACGCCCTGTTCGCCACCCTCGACCCGACCGTGCGCCGCGCGAGCACGCCGAACGGCCGCGCGATCACGCTCGCCGACACCGTCGGGTTCGTCCGGCACCTGCCGCACCAGCTCGTCGAGGCCTTCCGCTCGACGCTGGAGGAGGTCGCCGAGTCCGACCTGATCCTGCATGTGGTCGACGGCTCCGACGCCGAGCCGGAGGCCCAGATCGCCGCGGTGCGCGAGGTGCTGCGCGATGTCGGCGCGGGCGACGTGCCCGAGCTCATCGTCATCAACAAGGCCGACCTCGCCGACGAGATGGCCATCGCGAGGCTGCGCCGCGAGGAGCCGCACAGCATCGTCGTGTCCGCCCGCACCGGCATCGGCATCGACGAGCTGCTCCAGGCGGTCGAGGACGGCCTGCCGCGCGGCGAGTGCGAGGTGCACGCCGTCGTGCCGTACGAGCGCGGCGACCTCGTGGCACGCGTGCACGACCTCGGGGAGGTGCTCTCCCAGGAGCACACCGCCGAGGGCACGTCTCTGCACGCCCGCGTGCCCGAGCGCATGGCCGGCGAGCTGGAGCCGTACGTCACCGCCCAGGTGTGATCACCACGTAGAATGGCGGGATCCGGGGCCCGGGGGTTCCGGATTCCGCCTTTCTTTCCTGTTCGTTCCAAGTGGCATGCCTTCCTGAGGTATTGTCGAAACGCCTGTAGTGGCCGGCCGATGGGCGGTTGGAGTGTGGCAAGCCGGCAAAGGCTGTACAGGCTGGCCTCATTGCACTACCGTGACGAAACCGAAGTTCGAGGGTTCGTTGCTCCAGGTGGTCGGATGACCAGCCTTTCAACCGCACTTGGGTCCGCTGGCAGTGTTGCCGGCGTAATCGAGCGAGAGCAGGTGACCCGCTGCATGGCGTCTGGACACCCTTCACCGGCATTCGACCCCAGATTCGGGCGGTGACGCGATGACCGTCCGTTTGCTGACGAATATCGGCCGCCTGTGGACCGGTATGGATGTGTGCAGCAACGCGGCCATCCTCGTGCACGATGAGCGCATCGCCTGGGCGGGCCCCGCCTCAGATCTTCCGCAGAGCGTCCCCGGCGTCATCGACGACATCGTCGACGTCGACCACGTGGAGAACCTCGGCGGCGGGCTGGTCACCCCCGGCTTGATCGACGCTCACTCCCACCCCGTGTACGCGGGCAACCGCTGGGCCGAGCTCGCCATGCGCACCAGCGGCTCGACCAACAACGAGATCGTCGCCGCGGGCGGCGGCGTGGCGTCCACGGTGACCGTGACCCGTGGCACCGACCCCTGGACCCTCTGCAACGGCGTACGCGAGCGCCTCCGCCAGTGGATCACCGGCGGCACGACGACGGTCGAGGCCAAGACCGGCTACCACCTGACGCGCGACGGCGAGCTCGCCGACGTACGCCTACTGCGCTCCCTTGAGGAAGAGCCGTCGATGCCCCGCATCCACGCGACCTTCCTCGCCGCCCACGTGCTGCCGCCGGAGTACTTCGGCCGGCGCCGTGACTACATCGAGGCCGTGCGCCTCTGGACCGGCGACGCCGCGGCGGCCGGAGCCGACAGCATCGACGTCTACTGCGACGACGGCCACTTCACCCCGGACGAGGCCCGCGTCCTGCTGATGACCGGCCAGCGCGTCGGCCTGAAAGCCCGCCTGCACGCCTGCGCCAACGAGCGGATGGGCGCCGCACAGGTCGCCGCCGAGGTCGGCTGCGCCTCCGCCGACCTGCTCACCGAGGCCAACGACGACGACATCAAGGCACTCCACCACGGCGGAGTCGCCGCGGTCGTCTGCCCGGGCAGCGCCCTGCACAACGGCCGCACCCCACCGGTACGCGCCATGCTCGACCGCGGCGTCACGCTCGCGCTCGGCACCGACCACAACCCGGGCCAGTGCGGCATCACGTCGATGCCGCTGGTCGTGGGCCTGTCCGTCGCGATGTTCGGCCTGAGCGTCAACGAGGCGCTCCGCGCCGCGACCCTCGGTGGCGCGGCGGCCCTGCGCGTCAACGACCGCGGCGCGCTCGCCCCGGGCATGTTCGCCGACATGGTCCTGTGGGACGCCGACCACGAGGGCGCCTTCGCCTGGTCGTTCGGCCTGCGAGCCATGCGCGTCTGGCGCGGCGGCATCCCGGTCCAGACGTAGCCCGCGTACGGGCCGCCTTGACGGCGGCCCCTATCGCTCGCATCCCCGTCGTACGGCGGTTTTTCCGGACCTGCCCGTCGATCAGACGCCGGTGAGGGCGTTCAGGGTCCAGCTGTTGCCGGTGTGGGTGACGGTGCAGGCGTACGGCGCCGGGGCGTGGCCGTCCGCGGCGGCCGTGCCGGTGACGACGTGCCTGGTCACCGACAGGTCGCGGACCCGTTCGCCGGAGAACTTCGGGTTCGCGGGCAGGTGCCGTTTGACGAACCGTTCGCAGATGATCCGGGCCTCGGCGCTGTGGTCCTGTTTGGTGAGCAGCACCGCGCCGCAGCCGGCCGCGATGGCCAGCACCGTGAGGGTGACGAGGAAGCGCGTCGAGGTGAGAACTCGCCTTTTCTCGGGCATGCGCCACTCTCGTTCTCGTGAAGACCGCGTTCTCGGATCAAGGCCGTCCGGGGCCCGGGTATTCCGGCCACGGTCAGGCATCGATGACGATGATCTCGCCGTCGCGGAGCGTACGGTGCGGGACGCCTTCGGCGCGGTAGCGGGCCGCGACCTGCTCGATCTCCGGGCTCTCCGGGTGCCCGGAGCGGTAGTGCGGCACGATCGCGAAGTCCACCAGGCCGAGGCCCTCCCACACAGGCTCCGCCGCGTACGTCTTGCGCACGTCACGGTGGTCGTCGACGAGCTCAAGCCCGTGCAGGTCAGAGGCCAGGACGCAGGCGCCGGCGCTGTATCCCCCGTACGTCAGCGCGCCCTCGCGTACGAGCCGCGTCAGGATCACGTCGGCGCCGCTCCGGGCCAGGGCGTACCTCAGGACGAAGACGTTCCCGCCGCGCAGCCACACCGTTCCGTACCGGGGGAGTTCGGCGGCGAGCCGTTCGGGACCGGCGAAATGGTGCCGTAGGTCCAGCTCATGCGCCTCCAGCCCGAGGTCCGCGAGGTCCGTCAGCTCCTGCTCGACCCCCGTACGCCGCAGGTCGGCCGGAAGGGCGTCCAGCGCGTTGGCGATGACGGCGACGGGACGGGACTCGTCGACGAGCGCCGTCAGCCGGTGAGGCTCATCGCCCAGATGCCACGAAGACAGGAACAATCGCACACGTCATGATCTCAGGGGCTCGACGATCCTCGCACCCATGACGTACTCCATGGCGGCGGCGTACTCAGGCTGAACGGCCCGCTCGGCCATCTCCTCCGGGGTGAGATCCTCCACGCGCTCCTGAATCCACCACAGATTGCCCAGCGGATCACGAACCCGTCCGACCCGGTCGCCGAACGCCAGCATCGTCACCTCGGTCACCGAAGAGCCCCCGGCCTTCAGCGCCCGCCGGAACACCGCGTCGGCGTCCTCGACGTACAGGCGCAGGAAACAGGGCGTGTCCGGCCAGTCGTCCCTCGCGTCGAACATCATCACGACCGAGTCTCCGATCCGTACCTCGGCATGCCCGATCACACCCCCGTCGACCCGCACCCGCGCCAGCTCCTCCGCCCCGAACGCCTCCGTGACGAAGTCGATCAGCCCGGCGGTGTCCCTGGAGATGATCCACGGCGTCACGGATCCGTAGCCGTCGGGGATGTGATGCTCTGCCATGTCAAGCTCCTCTGTCGGTCGGTGAACCGACGCTAACGAGGATTGCGGTCACTTATCGTCCGCAATGCAGCCTCTCAGAGAGCATGGCCGGTGGTGCTGTCCACGTTGCCGGGAATCTCGCCCTCGTGCCGGTCGCCGGTCGTGGAGGTCCCCGAGGGTTCGAACATCAGGATCGCGCCGCCGGGCGACGACGGCTTGTGCTCGGTGCCGCGCGGCACGACGTACGTGTCGCCCTTCGTGAGCGAGACCGTGTGCTCCGTGCCGTCCTCGCCGCGTACGGCCACGTCGAACCGGCCGTCCAGGACCAGGAAGAACTCGTCGGTGTCCTCGTGCACGTGCCAGATGTGCTCGCCGAGGGTGTGCGCGATCCGTACGTCGTAGTCGTTCATGCGGGCCACGATCCGGGGGCTGTAGACGTCGTCGAAGGTCGCCAGCGCTTCCGTCAGGTTGACGGGTTTCATGTCCATGACGCCGATTGTCCGCGAGGACGCCGGAGGGTGTCTTGTACGTACGTGCGGCCTATGATTGGCCTGTTCCCGACGATGGCCCGCGTCCGCCGCGAAGGACGCCGACGATGACGAACTCCACGAAGGGCGTACGAGCCCGGCGCCGATGAGCGGGCCGGTCCGGGTGAGCACCCCCCGCGACCTGCGCCGCGCACGCCGCTCCCGATCCCACCGCTGCTGGGACCACCTGATCGCCGCGCCGCTCTGGCCGCTGCACGGCGCCAACCTCGGCACCCTCCTCCGTACGTGCGACGCCGTCGGCGCCTGCATCGCCGTGCCGCGCTGGCCGTGGGTGCCGGAGGCGCTCGCGCGGGGCGACACACTGCGGCGGCGGTCCTGCGTGCACTGGGTCGGCGACCCGCTGCGCTGGCTGGAGGAGCGGCGCTCCGACGGCGTACGGATCCTCGGCGTCGAACTCGCGGAGAACGCCGTACGCCTCGCTGACCTGCGGATGGCCCGCGAGCGTACGATCGCGGTCCTCGGCCACGAGCGGTCGGGCATTCCGCCCGAAGCCGTCGACCTGCTCCACGACGTCGTCGAGATCCCGATGATCGGTACGGGCGCGAGCCTGAACGTCGCCGTCGCCGGCTCTCTGGTGCTCTACAAGCTCGCTGGAATGTCCTGAATCAGCTCGTACGCCCGTCTCGATCGCCGTAGGCCGCTTTAGACTCCAGCTATGACAGCAGCGGTGGCGATCGTGACCGATTCCACCGCGTACCTCCCCGACGAGGTGATCGCCGCGCACGGGGTGACGGTGGTCCCGCTGCAGGTCGGCATCGGCGACGACGTCCTGGAGGAGGGCGCCGCCCACAACGTACGAGACTGGCGCCCGGTCACGACGTCGAGGCCCTCACCGGAGCGCTTCCACCGCGCGTACAAGGAGGCGGCCAGGTCGGGAGCGTCCGCCGTGACGTCCATCCACCTGTCGGGCGAGATGTCCGGAACCATCGACGCCGCCCGCCTGGCCGCCGACGACGTGTCCATCCCGGTCAAGGTCGTGGACAGTCGCTCGATCGGCATGGGCCTGGGCTTCGCCGTCATGGCCGCGGCGGTGGCCGCCGCCGCGGGCGCGAGCCTGGAGGAGGTCGCCGACGCCGCCGTACGCCGCGTCCGGGCGACCCGCTCGCTGTTCTACGTCGACACCTTGGAACACCTCCGCCGAGGCGGCCGAATCGGCGCCGCCGCGAGCCTCCTCGGATCGGCCCTGATGATCAAGCCGTTGCTCCACATCACAGACGGCCGAATCGCCCCATTGGAGAAGGTGCGTACGGCGTCCCGAGCCTTGGCGCGCCTGGAGGAACTGGCCGTGGAACTGGCCGCCGACGTCGAAGTGGACGTGGCCGTCCAGCACGTGGCGGCGGCCACCCGAGCCGAAGCGCTCGCCTCCCACCTGCGAGAACGCGTCCCGAAACTGGTCGACCTGCACGTAGGGGAAGCGGGCCCGGTGGTCAGCGCACACGTGGGCCCGGGAACCCTGGGAGTGGTCGTCTCCCCAAGAGCCTATTGATCGGCGCCGATACGCCGGGCGAGGACGTCCGGGAGTGGATAGACCCGTTCGGGCGGAAGCATCGCCTTGGCCTTAGCTGTGTCTTTGATGTCATGGATCTTCCGCACGAGCGGCGTGAGATCGTCAATCCCGACAATCCACTCGTCGACGTACCGTCCGATGAGCTGCCGGCTGATCCCGACCTGAATACTTTTGACGTCCATGGCCCCACCACGCAACCGCCGTTCAGGATCCCACTGAACCCGCACCCCGGCCCGCGCGAACTCTCCCCGCCATTCGTCGCTGCTCCGATAGATCCGGCGATCCGCGTGCGTGAGCACGGCCTGTGAGAGCGCCTCCTCCCACCCGGCACGAGTGATCCTCACCGCGAGAATCATCTCCTGACCAGGCTTCCTGCCCCACCCGCTGCGCTCCATGAGCCAGAGGAAGGAGGGTTTGATCCAGGTCATCCGGCTACGGGAGAAGGGCGCCACAAACCCCCCATGCTCAACGGCCGCCCGCCCGATCTCAGTCGAGTACGCCTGATAGACGACAATCGACGTCCGATCAAAGTCAGCCCTGATCTCATGTGTCCGCACGGCCGCCACGATGTCCGCCGGGTGCGTGAGGGAGCAACCTGTTTTTGCTGCGGGGGGTTATCCACATGGGGCGTTCGGCGCTGTTGGAGGGTGCGGGGAGGGTTTTAGCGTCGGGGGAATGAAGCGTCGTGTCGAGTCGTCCCCCCTTGATCGCCTACGCGAAGCCTTCCGCCCACCTGACTCATTCGGCACCCGCGGTCGCCCTTCGCCGTCCGAGCCGTTCGCCGCTCGTCCTGGGCCTCCGGGGCCTGGGTCATTCGGCGTTCGTACGGGGGCCGGGGCGTCCGAGTCCTTCGGGCTCCGCTCTGGGGCTGAGGAGTCCGAGCCTTTCGGTGTCCAGCCGGGCTCTGCGGCGTACGGGACTTTCAGCCTCCGCCCCGGGCCTGAAACGTCCGAGTCGTTGGATGCCGGTGCCGGCCCGTCAGCGTCTGGTGGTTGGACGTCGGTGCTGGCCCGTCAGCGTCTGAGTCGTTCGGCGAACGCTCCGGCCCGTCACAGACCGAGCCGCTCCACATACATCCTGGGTCACCAACCGGCGGCAGCCCCGGACCATCACCTCACACCTCGCCAACAGCCGTCTTACCAGCACAACCGAGCGCCTTCACCCGACACCAGCGCGATCGCGCCGCAATGGACAGAGTCCTCAGCGTCGCCGACCACGACCGGAATGACGGCGATGCCAGCGGCGACCGGCCGGAACCCGATGCCGATGAAACCTTCGTCGCCGGAGCCGGCAACGCCGTTGTCAGCGAAGCCTCCGAGGCTGATCCCGACGTCATCTGCCGCTCCCCGGACAGCCCCGAACCCGGATCAACACCTGACGGCCCCCATACGAATCCCGCCTCTATCGCCGATCAAAACTGGGCCGGCCGCGAGCTCGCGGACAACCCGTCGAAGCCTTACGTCAGCGAGGTACACCCGACTCATTCCGCCGCCACAGCCGGGTACACCCGCGACAGTGAGCCCAACCGGAACAGGCCGACCTCTACAGAGAACGTCGCTGCCGATGCCGCCTGGTCGACGCATGCTGCTGCCGAAACTGGCTGGTCGGAGCGCGATGATGCCGGCGCCGGGCGGTCAGCGCATGATGATGCCGGCGTCGGATGGTCGGCGCGTAAGGGTGCCGAAACCGGGTGGTCGACGGGTGACGATGTCAGTGTCGGACGGTCGGCGCGTGATGATGCCGGCGTCGGATGGTCGGCGCGTAAGGGTGCCGAAACCGGGTGGTCGACGGGTGACGATGTCAGTGTCGGACGGTCGGCGCGTGATGATGCCGGCGTCGGATGGTCGGCGCGTAACGGTGCCGAAACCGGGTGGTCGACGGGTGACGATGTCAGTGTCGGACGGTCGGCGCGTGACGATGCCGACGTCGGATGGTCGGCGCGTAACGGTGCCAAGACCGGCCGGTCGGCGCGTGACGATGGTGATGCCGGGCGGTCAGCACGCGATGATGCCGACACCGAGTGGTCGCCGCGCGATGATGGCGAATTCGGCTGGTCCGTAGCCAACCGCCTGCGGAACAGCCGGTTCGATCCCGGGCTGCCCGGCGTCCGGGTCCTGGCGGTGGTCGGCGTACTGGCCGCACTGATCGCAGGCGTCTTCCTCTGGTGGTCCCGCCCGACCCGCCAGCCCGCTCCGGCATCCGTGGTACGCCCCGCCGCCCACCCGGTAACCCTCCCGACGACGCCCGCCGGCACTGAGGCCACACCGAGCCCGTCACCATCGACCCTGATGGTCGACGTGGCCGGAAAGGTCCGCCATCCGGGCGTGGTCAACGTCCCGGCAGGCGCGAGGGTCATCGACGCGATCGGCCAGGCAGGCGGCCTCCGCCCCGGCACCAAGACCGGCACCCTGAACCTGGCCCGCCACGTGACCGACGGAGAACAGATCCTCGTCGGCATATCCGCCCCTCCGGACACGGCACTCCCAGGAACCACCGGTACGACGACCCCAGCCACGCCCCTCGACCTGAACGCCGCCACCGCCACCCAACTGGACCAACTCCCTGGCGTCGGCCCGGTACTCGCCCAGCGCATCGTCGACTACCGCACCCAGCACGGCAGCTTCCACTCCATAGACGAGCTACGCCAAGTGTCCGGCATCGGCGAGGCCAAGTTCGCAGACGTGAAAAGCCTGGTGAGGGTGTGAACACTCCCAAGCCATCGACCGGCGCCAAAAGAAAGTCCGAGCCACCGTACGGTGCCCCGGGAAAGCCCGAGCCACCGTTCACTGCCCCAGGAAAGTCCGAGCCGCCGTACCGCGCCCCGGGTAGATCCGGGCCACCGAAAGGCCCCCCGGGAAGATCCGAGCCACCGTACGGAGCCCCGGGAAAGCCCGAGCCACCGACCGGCGCCCCAGGAAAGCCCAAGCCACCGCACCCCGACCTCCGCCTCGCAGCCCCCGCCATCACCACCTGGCTGACCGCACTGATCCTCCTCGGCACGACCCCACCCGTCGCCTACACGACCGCCGCCACTACCGCCGTCGCGGCAGCCCTCCTCATTCGCCCACTCGAACTCCTTCGAAGACTCCGGAGGACTTCCGCCAACCGAAACAGCGAACCGCCAAACCACCTCGAAACACCCCGAGAAGCACCGACCGACCGGACTACCAAGCCGAGGCCCGACGACCGAACAACCACCGGCCTGCGCATGACGATCATCGCCGTACTGATCTGCGCCGCGGCATCAGCGGCCGGAGTGGCGCTGCGGCTGACAGCCGTCGCCGCAGGTCCGGTGCGGGCGATCGCCGTACGCGGCGGCACCGCGACCGCCGAAGCGGTCGTGACCGGAGACCCGAAGGCGAAGGTGAAAACAGGCGCGACACGCCACCGCGAAACCGTCCTGCTCAACGCCCGGGTAGAGGAGATCGAAGGCAAGCACGTACGAGTCCCGATCCTCCTCATCGCGAGCGATCCCGCCTGGAAGGGCCTCATCCCAAGCCGCCGCATCCGGTTCACCGCGCGATTCACGCCCCCCAGACGCGGCGAGCTGCTGGCCGCAGTGGCACTCGTACGCGGCCCTCCGCGCCTGATCGGCTCGCCGTCGATCCTGCAACGCTCGGCAAGCACGATCAGATCGAAACTGAGAGCGGCGTCCACCGGCCTCCCGTCCGACGAGCGCGGCGTACTGCCAGGCCTGGTGGACGGCGATACCTCCGAAGTCACCCCAGACCTCGCCGACGCGTTCGAAAAGGCCGGCCTCACTCACCTCATGGCCGTCAGCGGCGAGAACCTCTCCCTGGTGATCGGCGCGGTTCTGGTCCTCGGCAGGTTCACCGGCCTCGGCCGCCGCGCGGGACCCCTCCTCGCCGGTGCCGGAATCCTCGGGTTCGTCATCGTCGCGCGCCCGTCGCCGAGTGTTCTTCGCGCGACGGTCATGGGAGCGGTCGCCCTGGCCGCCGTCGTCAGCGGCCGTGAACGCAAGGGAGTGCCCGCTCTTTTCGCGGCCGTTCTCGTGCTCGTGCTCCTCGATCCCGAGCTCGCCCGGTCGTACGGCTTCGCGCTGTCGGCGTTCGCCACCGCGGGCATCCTCGTCCTCGCGCCGGTATGGCGGCGCGGCCTGAGCCGCCGGATGCCACGCCGGCTCGCCGAGCCGCTCGCGGTGGCCGCCGCCGCTCAGGTCGCCTGCGCTCCGCTGCTCGCGATGCTCGGCACCGGGGTCGGTCTCGCCGCCGTGCCCGCGAACCTGCTCGCCGCTCCCGCCGTCGGGCCGGCCACGCTCCTCGGCGTGATCGCGGCGGCCGTCGCCCCGCTGTCCCTGCGCGCCGCACGACTGATCGTCTTACCGGCCGGGTTCGCCGTCGGCTGGATCACCGGTGTCGCCCGGTTCTTCGCACGAGCGCCGTACGCCGCGCTCGCATGGCCGGCGGGCCTCACCGGCGCGGCGCTGTTCATCGGCGCGATCGTCATCGCCGTCGCCGCCCTTCGACGAAGACGCCCGAGAAGGTTCGTCGCCGCGGCACTGGCCGGTGTCATCGTGATCGCCATCGGCTCGCGGCTCGTCATGCCGGGCTGGCCGCCACACGGCTGGAGGTTCGTCACGTGCGATGTCGGCCAGGGAGACGGCCTCGCCCTGTACGCCGGGCCGAGGACGGCCGTGGTCGTCGACACCGGCCCCGACCCGCGCCCCATGGACCGCTGCCTGCACGACCTCGGCATCGGAACCGTCCCGTTACTCGTGCTCACCCACCCCCACGCCGACCACATCGACGGCATACCCGGCGTCCTACACGGCCGCGCCATCGGCACCGTACTGATCAGCCCGGACAGCGACGGAGAGGAGCGCCGCCTGCTCCCACACAGAGACGTCCGTACGGCGCGGACCGGCGACATCTGGACCATCGGGCCCCTCACCTTGACGGTCCTCGGCCCGCTGGGCACGGAACACGTCACCGAGCGCGATCCCGGCACACCGGTCAACAACGCCAGCGTCGTGCTCCTCGCCCGCTGGCCGGGACTCACCGCCCTGCTCCCCGGCGACGTCGAAGTGGAGGCCCAACGGGAACTGGTCTCAGCCGGCGTGCCACCCGCCGACGTCCTGAAGGTTCCCCACCACGGCTCGAAGAGCCAGGACCCGGATTTCCTCGCCGCCGTACACGCGAGAGTCGCCGTCACGTCCGTCGGAGCGCACAACGACTACGGCCACCCCGCCCCGCAGACCATGGCCGCCCTCGCCGGCCTAGGCGAACGCACCTACCGCACCGACCAGGACGGCGACATCGCCATCGTCCACTCCCGCGACGGCCCTTCCGTCGTCACGCGGCGCTGAGGAGCCATCAACGCTGCCACCGTCCGGTCCCGCGACGGCCCTTTCGTTGTCATGCGATGCTGAGGACCTACCAACCCTGCCAACGTCCTCTCCAACGACGGCCCTTCCGCCGTCACGCGACGCTGAGGACCTACCAACCCTGCCGACGTCCGCTCCCGCGACGGCCCCTCCGCCTTCACCTGGAGCTGAGGACCTCTCAGCCCTCGTTGAAGATGTCGGCGACGATCTCGTACGAGCGGCGGCGCGCCACCGGGTCGGCGACGTTGGTGGAGACCATCAGCTCCTGCGGCCGCGTACGTTCGAGGAGATCACGCAGCCCCTTGCGTACGGTGTCGGGGGCGCCCACGATGTGCGAGTCCGTGATCGTCCTGACGGCTTCGCGTTCCTGCGTCGAGTACGAGTACGCCAGCGCCTCGTCCGGCGTCGGCAGCAGTCCGGGGTTCCCGGCGCGCAGGCGCAGCATCGACAAACCTTGCGGCGCGGCGAGCCGCTGCGCCTCCTCGTCGGTGTCCGCCGCGACGACTGCCGCGGTGACCATCGCGTACGGCTCGGCGAGCGACCCGACCGGGTCGAACCTCGACCGGTACAGGGCGAGCGCGGGTTCGGTGTTGCGCGAGCTGAAATGATGCGCGAACGCGAACGGCAGCCCGAGCATCCCGGCGAGTTGCGCGCTGAAGCCGCTGGACCCCAGCAGCCAGACCGACGGCGGGTTCTCCCCGGCCGGCACCGCACGGATCCGCGGGTACGACCCGTCGAGGAAGGCCCTCAGCTGGCCGAGCTCCTCGGGGAAGGCGTCCGCGTTGAGGTCCATCGTGCGGCGCAGCGCGTACGCGGTGGCCTGGTCCGTTCCGGGCGCGCGCCCGATCCCGAGGTCGATACGCCCCGGGTGCAGCGCCTCCAGCATGCCGAACTGCTCCGCCACGACCAGCGGCGCGTGGTTCGGCAGCATCACGCCACCGGACCCCACCCGTAGGGTGGTCGTCGCCTCGGCGAGGTGCGCGATCAGCACCGCGGGGGAGGAGCTCGCGATCCCCGGCATGCTGTGATGTTCCGCCACCCACATGCGGTGATAGCCGAGCCGCTCGATGACGGGCGCCAGGTCGACCGTGGCGCGCAGGGCCGCTCCGGGTGTCGTTTCCGTGCTCACAGGCACAAGATCCAGTACTGACCTGCGGACGTCGGTGAATTCAGCCACATACGGACAACCCACGACTTAGAGTCCGGATTCCCGTCTCTCGTACGGATCGCCCCCCAGATCACGGCATCATTGGACAATGACCCGAGGAATGTCAGCCGCCCGCAAACCGCAGGGACTCATGCTGCGCGCCCTGCGTTCGCCGCTGTGGCTGTACCGGCGGGACCTGGGATTCCTCCTCGGCAAACGCTTCCTCTACCTCGCCCACCAGGGAAGACTCTCCGGACTCCGCCACGAGACGGTGCTGGAAGTCGTGCGCCTGGACCACGAGACGGGCGAGGCGATCGTCATCGCGGTATGGGGCAACCGCGCCGACTGGGTCAGGAACATCCGCGCCGGCCGCGCCCTGGAGATCCGGATCGGCCACCTGAGATTCGCCGAACCCGAACACCGCTTCCTCCCACCCGACGAGTGCCGCGAGGCCCTCCGTGACTACCGCGACGCGTACCCGATGGGCTGGCAACTCATCACGAGACTGTTCCCGGTACCCCGCGACCCGATGAAGGACGACCTGGGCCCCCTCCGCGCCATAGCCTTCCGCCCCCCGACCCTCCCGGAGTAACCCGACGCCGACCGACGAGGTTCGGTCGGCGCGGCGAGCTTCCGCAACCAGTCAGCCCGTCCGCGCCCGGCAAGCGAGTCAAGCGGGCCGCACCCAGGGAACGTGGCGTGAGGAGTCCTCGTCTCGGGCAAGCGGGTCATACGGACCGCATCTGCGGGATTGCGAGTGGGGAACGCCCGTCCCGGGCAAGCGGGTCATGCGGACCGCATCTGCGGGATTGCGGGTGGGGAACGCCCGTCCCGGGCAAGCGGGTCATGCGGACCGCATCTGCGGGATTGCGGGTGGGGAACGCCCGTCCCGGGCAAGCGGGTCAAGTGGACCGCATCCGTGGGATCGCGGGGTGGGGAACGCCCGTCCCGGGCAACCGAGTCAAGCAGACCGCATTCGCGGGATCGCGGCGTGCGGAGTCCTCGTTCTGGGCAAACGGGTCATGCGGACCGCATCCGAGAGATCGCGGGGTACGGAACGCCCGTCCCGGGCAAGCGAGTCAAACGGACCGCGTCCGAGGGAACGTGGCCTGCGGGACCCGGTCCCGGGCGGCGGATCAAGCGAGCCGCGCCTGGAGGAACGCGGCGTGCGGAGCCTGGGTGACGTGGGATGCTGCGTGTGTGTCTTCCGAACGTCTCACCCTGGTCGTCGGCGATGAGGAACTGCTCGTCGACCGGGCGATCGCCGATGTCGTCGCCGCGGCCCGTGCTCGCGAGACGGAGGCCGAGGTTCATGAGCTGACCCCGAGCACGCTCACGAAAGGGGCGCTCGCGGAGCTGACCTCGCCGTCGTTGTTCGGCGGCGGACGGGTCGTCGTGCTGCGGGCCGCGCAGGACTTCGGGAAGGACCTGGCCGGCGAGATCGCGCGGTACGCCGCCGACCCGGCCGACGACATCGACCTTGTTCTCGTGCACGTCGGCGGGGTGAAGGGCAAAGCGCTGCTGGAGGCGTTCACGAAGGCGGGCGCCCGCAAGGTCACCTGCCAGAAGATCACCCGCCCTGGCGAGCGGGTCTCGTTCGTACGCGCCGAGGTCCGCCGGGCCGGAGGCAGCATCGGTGAGGACGCCGCGCGCAACCTCCTCGACGCGGTCGGCACCGACCTGCGCGAACTCGCCAGCGCCTGCAGCCAGCTCGTCGCCGACACCGGCGGCCGGATCAACGACGACGCCGTCGCCCGATACCACCGGGGAAGGGCCGAGGTCAGCGGCTTCAACGTCGCCGACCGTACGGTCGAGGGCCGCCTCGCCGAAGCCCTGGAACAACTCCGCTGGGCCCTGGCCACCGGCGTCGCTCCCGTACTGATCACCAGCGCCTTGGCCCAGGGCGTACGCGCCCTAGCCAAGGTCGGCGACGCCCCACGCGGCCTGCGCGGCGCCGGATTGGCCAAGGAACTCGGCATGCCGCCGTGGAAGGTCGACCGGGTACGCCAGCAACTGAGGGGCTGGAGCTCCGACGGCGTGGCCATCGCCATCCAGGTCGTCGCCGAGACCGACGCCCAGGTCAAGGGCGGCGGCACGGACGCCGCGTACGCCTTGGAAAAAGCCGTCGGCCAGATCGTCGCTGCTCGTAACAGCCGATAGGTCGCTTCGGTTCTACGCTGCTCAGGTCGGTGGCGGCACCGAGGGCGCGTACGTCTGTGACGAGGTCGTCGGCCAGATCGTTGCCGCCCACAGCAGCCGGTAAGTCGCGCCAGCCCTACTCGCCTGTCCTGCGGCGGACGGTGAGGTGTTCGTGCACGTCACGGCGGGTGCGACAGAGGTGATCATGGTTGGTCGCGGCGGCAGTTGAGGTGGTTTTTGCCCTGCTCGCCCTTGGTCGTACGCGTCGGGCGTGAGCCGTCGCTCACATCGCCAACGCTTCTCATAGGCGATAAATCGGTTTCCTCCCGGCCGAATCTGCCGGAGCCTGGTGGCATGAACACCACATCAGAACCGCGCCTCGGAGTGGACTTCGGGCGAGTGATCCAGGGCGGCGCGGCGCCCTCCGGAGTCGCGGACACGGTCTTCCTGGCGGGAGGACCCGAGGAGGCGATGCGTACGCCCGAGACGCCGGGCATGTTCGACGTGCTGCCGGAGCTCGTCGACCGATTCGACGGCCGGGCTTGGATTATCTCCAAGTGCGGTGAGCGCATTCAGAAACGTACCCTGCAGTGGCTCGACCATCACGACTTCTACCGGCGTACGGGGCTTCCCGTCCGGCAACGTTCGCTTCTGTCGCAAACGTGGCGACAAGGCGACGCACTGCGCCGACCTTCACATCACCCACATGGTCGATGATCGTCTGGATGTCCATGTTGCGCTGCGGGGGCTGGTGCCGAATCTCTACCTGTTCGGGCCGCAGACCTCTCCGGCGCCTCCATGGGTACGCCCTGTACTGACATGGGCCGAGCTGGAGGAGAAGTTCGACCGCCCCTGAAGCGTCCCGGAACGGCCAGAGACATCGAGGCGGCGAGCACCCGGCCGGCGCGGCTCGACCGGGCCGGTACGCAGGCGATGCCGGCAGGCGGCCGCGCCGATCCAGGCGCAGGCCGGCGGAGCCTGCGTGGCCAGGGCCTGCGTGGCCAGGGCCTGCGTGGCCAGGGCCTGCGTGATCAAAGGCTGGCGTGATCAGTGGCCCCACCCTGGAGCCATCTCGATACAAGCCCAACGGACATTGGTGATGATCAGAGGCCTTGATCCCGAACGCGCGGACCGGCCTTGCCGCATCAGCGTCGGAGTGCCGCCCGCTGCTGGCGCGCGAGAACGGAATGGAGATGGTGCGGCGTCTGCTGGCCGAGCGGCAGGTCGGGGTGATGGAGTCGATCATCGTGACCGTGGACCTGCTCGGGGCGGCCCCGGGCGCCGTCGGCGAGGCCAAGGACGCAGTGTTGTCCAGCCCGGCGCGCGCTGGACAACAGCACCGCGAATGGCTGTCCGATCTCACTGAGGCAGCCGAGCAGACAGCCACCTCACAACCTGACATGGACAGCACAACGACGCCGTACCTCTAGAGAGGCACGGCGTCGAGACGCGTCAGTACGCTACTTGGCCTGCAGGGCGGCGGCGCGCTTGGCGATCGCGGCCTTGCGGTTCGCAGCCTGGTTCTTGTGGATGACGCCCTTGCTCACGGCCTTGTCGAGCTTGCGTGAGGCGCTGCGCAGCTGCGCGAGGGTCGCCTCGGCGTCGCCGGAGTCGGCGGCCTCGCGGAACTTGCGGATCTCGGTCTTAAGCTCCGACTTGACCGCCTTGTTGCGCAGACGGGCCTTCTCGTTCTGCTTGTTCCGCTTGATCTGGGACTTGATGTTCGCCACGAAAGAAGCCTCAGGTTTTAAGTCGATGGATGGGGGCGCGGGACCGTCACACGCCCACACGCAGTATTGCAGCCTACCAACCCAACTCCCCAACCCCCAAACCGAACCGCCGCGACCCCTGTACGGCACGGAGCATGCCGTGCGGCATGGGACGATGGAAGACGCTAGAACCATCTCTTCGCGAGGAACCCGGTGCCGCTCGTACCGAACCACACCGATCCCGCGGTGATCCGCAATTTCTGCATCATCGCGCATATCGATCATGGCAAGTCGACCCTGGCCGACCGGATGCTGCAGCTCACCGGTGTGGTCGAGGAGCGCCAGATGCGCGCTCAGTATCTCGACCGTATGGACATCGAGCGTGAGCGTGGCATCACGATCAAGAGCCAGGCCGTTCGCCTGCCATGGAACGGCCACGTCATCAACATGATCGACACGCCTGGGCACGTCGACTTCTCGTACGAGGTGTCGCGGTCGCTCGAGGCGTGTGAGGGCGCGGTTCTGCTCGTCGACGCGGCTCAGGGGATCGAGGCGCAGACGCTGGCCAACCTGTACCTGGCGCTGGAGGCCGACCTCCACATCATCCCGGTGCTCAACAAGATCGACCTGCCGGCGGCGCAGCCGGACAAGTACGCCGAGGAGCTCGCCGGGATCATCGGGTGTGAGCCGTCGGAGGTGCTGCGGGTCTCCGGGAAGACCGGTGAGGGCGTCGCCGAGCTGCTCGACAAGATCGTTGAGACGGTGCCCGCTCCCGTCGGCGATCCGGACGGGCCGGCGCGGGCGCTGATCTTCGACTCCGTGTACGACACGTACCGGGGCGTCGTCACGTACGTCCGGGTGGTCGACGGGCATCTGTCGCGCCGCGAGAAGAGCCTGATGATGTCGACGGGCGCCGCGCACGACACCCTTGAGGTCGGCGTGATCTCGCCCGAGCCGGAGCCGACGACCGGGCTCGGCGTCGGTGAGGTCGGCTACCTGATCACCGGTGTGAAGGACGTACGCCAGGCGCGCGTCGGCGACACCGTGACGATGGCGGCGAACCGCGCGGCCGAGGCGCTCGGCGGCTATGAGCATCCCAAGCCGATGGTCTTCTCAGGCCTCTATCCGGTCGACGGCGACGACTATCCCGAGCTGCGCGACGCGCTCGACAAGCTCCGCCTCAACGACGCCGCGCTGGTCTACGAGCCGGAGACGTCGCTGGCGCTCGGGTTCGGTTTCCGCTGCGGCTTCCTGGGCCTGCTGCACATGGAGATCGTCCGCGAGCGGCTCGAACGCGAGTCCGGGCTGTCGCTGATCTCCACCGCGCCGAACGTCGTCTACCGCGTCGTCATGGAAGACCGCAAGGAACACCAGGTCACGAACCCCAGCGAGTTCCCCGAGGGGAAGATCGACGCGGTGTTCGAGCCGATCGTCAAGGCCACGATCCTGTCGCCGAGCGACCACATCGGCGCGATCATGGAGCTGTGCCAGAGCCGCCGCGGCGTGCTCCAGGGCATGGACTACCTGTCGGCCGACCGCGTCGAGATCCGCTACACGATGCCGCTCGGCGAGATCATCTTCGACTTCTTCGACCAGCTGAAGTCGCGCACCCGCGGGTACGCCTCGCTCGACTACGAGCCCAGCGGCGAGCAGGAGTCCGACCTCGTGAAGGTCGACATCCTGTTGCAGGGCGAGTCCGTCGACGCGTTCAGCCAGATCGTGCACAAGGAGAAGTCCCGCGAGTACGGCCTGATGATGACCTCCAAGCTCAAGGAGCTCATCCCGCGCCAGCAGTACGAGGTGCCGATCCAGGCCGCCATCGGCGCGCGGATCATCGCGCGCGAGAACATCCGCGCCATCCGCAAGGACGTCCTCGCCAAGTGCTACGGCGGTGACATCTCACGTAAGCGCAAGCTCCTGGAGAAGCAGAAGGAGGGCAAGAAGCGCATGAAGACGATCGGCCGTGTCGACGTTCCGCAGGAGGCCTTCGTCGCCGCTCTCTCCACGGGCGGCAACGGGACGGACAAGGGCAAGAAGTAGCCCGGCCCGTACGCCACGGGGCCTCGAAATAGCGGCGCGGCCGTCTCGGTTGTGGGTGACCACACTCGACGGTTGGAGCAGACGATGGATCTCGGCTCTGTTGGCATCTGGAGTATCGGCCTGCGCGACGAGTCGCCCGGCGCCCAGGGGGCGATCCGGGAGGCGTCGGCTGAGCTGGAAGAGCTCGGGTACGGCGCCATCTGGCTCGGCGGGAGCCCCGGCGTACGCCACGCGGTCCCGCCGCTGGAGGCGACCTCACGGATCATCGTCGCGACCGGCATCCTGAGCATCTGGGACTACGAGGCCAAGGACGTCGCGGCGGAGCAGGAGGAGCTGTCCGGGCGGTTCCCGGGCCGCTTCCTGCTCGGGCTCGGCGCGAGCCACTCCGCCCTCGTCAGGGACTACAGCAAGCCGTACACGAGGATGGTCGAGTACATCGACCGCCTCGACGCCGCCGGCTCGCGGCCGTCCGACCGCGTCCTCGCCGCTCTCGGCCCGCGCATGCTGGCGCTGTCCAGGGACCGTACGGCGGGCGCCCACCCGTACCTGATCAACCCCGAGCACACGGCGCGTGCGCGCGAGATCCTCGGCGACGGCCCGCTGCTCGCCCCCGAGGTGAAGGTCGCCCCGGACACCGATCTCACGCGGGCCAAGGCCGCCGCCCGCGAGCATCTGGGCACCTACCTCGGGCTGCCGAACTACGTCAACAACCTGCGGAGCCTGGGGTTCACCGACGAGGACCTCACCGACGGGGGAAGCGACCGTCTCGTGGACGAGGTCTTCGCCCTCGGCGGCGTCGAGGCCGCGCGGGACCGCGTGGCGGCCCACCACGCGGCGGGCGCCGACCACGTGGTGATCCAGGTCATCTCCGGCGACCGGCGAGGGCTTCACCGTGAGGAGTGGCGCGACCTCGCGAGCGCGTTGGATCTGACCCGCTGAGTACGAGCCCGTGCCGGGTGTTAAGGGCTTTCCGGTACGGGCTTTTTCGTTCGTACGGGGCGCGTCCGGCCGTTCTCACGGGCGGACGGTAAGGCCCCTTTCGGACGTCCGGGATTGGTGGTGTCCGAGGGGCGCAGGGTGACTTGAAGGGGAGATATCTGTTACGTACGGGCGGCGGCGTGTCGTCGGCTGAGCCGCGCATATAGGAACGAATTGGGACGATTAGCGCGAACTCGGGCATTCCCGGAACGGGGGCTCCGTGTTTTTGCGTCTGACGAGGGTAAAGACGCGGTGCTCGGGGTTCAAGGGGAGGAAAATTGGACGCTGCCATGGCGGGTCCGGGGGTTCGCCGCGAGGACGCATCGCGTGATGCGGACGGCTGCGAGACCGACGATGGCATAAATGATCTCACCGCGCCCATGCCCGAAGAGACGCACCTGCCCGTGGCGATCGTCCTCCGGGGAGAGGACCGCTCGGTCGCCAGCGGCCGCCGCTTCGTACGCGACATGCTCGGCCGCCGCCACCCGGCAGTGGACAAAGTCTCCCTGGGCGTCAGCGAACTCGCCACCAACGCGATCAAGCACACGCCCAGCGGCGACGGCGGCGAGATCAAAATCAGACTGACGGTAGCGGGCCCACTGGTACGAGCCGAGGTCACGAACGACGGCAGCACCATGCCGACCAAACCCCGCACCCACCCCGACCCCGACGCCGAGGACGGCCGAGGCATCCTGATCGTCGAAGCCCTCGCGGAGTCCTGGGGAGTGACCGAACACGCCGGCGCGACGACGGTATGGGCCGAATTCTTCACAGGCCACCGCCCAAGCCCTCAGCCGGGCACGTAGCGAACACAGCCCGCTGTTAAGCCTGCCAGGCCTGTCCCCGCGGGCACCTGGCCGCTCCGCCGCCCGGCCGCGGCGCGCCCTCTTCTTCGAAGGCGGGCACCTGGCCCGAGACGTAAGGGCGCTCCGTCACCGTACGTGGCCGCGCCGCCTGGCGTAGGCCGGTGCCCCCGCGGGCTCGCCTCACGTTCGTCCGGCGCCCGTACGGCCCTGGGGGCTGGTCCGGGCATGGGGTTGAGGGCGGCACACTTAGGAGGTGCCTTCCACGTTGCCGGACGGAGAGCCGGTTCCGGGTGATGGGGCGTTGCCCTCCAGTGCGGTCGATGGTCTTGGGAGCCGGCCGTTCGGGTTCTACGTGCATGTGCCGTTCTGTGTGACCCGGTGCGGGTACTGCGATTTCAACACCTACACCGCCACCGAACTCAAGGGTGCTTCGCGGGAGTCGTACGCGGACACGGCGATCGCGGAGATCAGGATGGCGCGCCGGGTGCTCGGGGACGTCGATCTGCCCGTCGAGACGGTGTTCGTCGGCGGGGGGACGCCCACGCTCCTGGACGCCTCCGACCTCGGCAAGATCATGGATGCCATCGGCAAGGAGTTCGGGCTCGCCGACGGGGCCGAGGTCACGACCGAGGCCAACCCCGAGACCGTTGACCCCGCCTACCTCGGCAGGCTCAAGGACGCCGGGTTCACGCGCATGTCGTTCGGGATGCAGAGCGCGCGGGAGCACGTTCTGGCCGTGCTCGACCGTACGCACACGCCCGGGCGGCCGCAGCAGTGTGTGGCGTGGGCGCGGGAGGCCGGGTTCGAGCACGTCAACCTCGACCTCATCTACGGCACTCCCGGCGAGAGCGACGACGACTGGCAGGCCAGCCTCGACGCCGCCATGGACGCCCGGCCGGACCACATCTCCGCGTACGCCCTGATCGTCGAGGACGGCACCCGCCTGGCCACGCGCGTACGGCGCGGGGAGCTCGCCGCGCCCGACGACGACGCCATGGCCGACCGCTACCTCGCCACCGAGACCACCCTCGGCCGCCACGGGCTCGGCTGGTACGAGATCTCGAACTGGGCGGTGAGCGAGGACGCCCGCTGCCGCCACAACCTCCTGTACTGGACCGGCGGCGACTGGTGGGGCGTCGGCCCCGGCGCGCACAGCCACGTCGGCGGCACCCGCTGGTGGAACGTCAAGCACCCCGCCGCGTACGCCTCACGCCTGGCCGAGGCGACCAGCCCCGCGTACGCCCGCGAAGTCCTCGACGCCGCCGACCGCCGCTTCGAACGGATCATGCTGGAGATACGCCTCGCCGAAGGCTGCCCCCTGGACCTGATCGAGAACACCCCCGCCGTACGCCGCGCCGTCACCGACGGCCTCCTTGACCCCGAGGCGTACGAAGCGGGCCGTGCGGTCCTCACCCTGCGAGGACGCCTGCTCGCGGACGCGGTGGTCCGGGACCTGACCTGAGCGACGCTGCGGCCCGCGAGAGGTCGGCGGACGACGCTGCGAGGGGGAGGACGCTCGCCGACGAGCGGATGGGGCGGGACGTACGCGGATGCGTCCCCACGGTGCGCGCCGGGCGTCCTTCGGTCATGGGGACGCGCGGATGCGATCGTCTGTGGCACGCCCCGAGGGCGAAGGGCCGCGGGGCCTTCAAGCGGGTGGCGTGGAACGGATGCGGTCCTCCGCGGCGCAACCCGGGCACGAGGGCCCCATGGGCCGTCAGGCGGGCGGGATATGGAGCGGATGCCATGTCCGTCGGGCACGAAGGGCCGTGAGCCTCATGCCGGCGGGACGTGCAGCGGATGCCGTGTGCCTCGGGCGGGGACCTCAGGAGGGCTGACGCGGTTCGGTTCGGCGTCGGGGCCGGCGGGGGGCTCGCGGTTCGGGGGAGGATCAGCGGATCATCGGCCAGCAGGCGATTGCGGGGATCCTGTACGCCTCGCGGCGGTTGGCGCGGATCGACGCGATGATCAGAAAGACGACGTGTACGACGGCGAACGCGAGGAACAGCGGGACGCCGAACACAAGGACGTACGCGCCGAGTCCGCTGGTCCCGCCGATGACGACGAACAGCAATGTCGCGAACGTGCCGATCGTGTACGTCAGCGTGAGGTTCAGCGCCTGCGCGCCGTGGAACCGCACGAACGGTGAACGGTCCTTCCGGGCGAGGTAGACCACCAGCGGGGCGATGAACCCGATCGCGAACTGCCCGAGGTACCCCATTAACGCCCACGTCACGTCGTCGTGCGCCGTGATGCCCACCGCCTGGTTCTCCGCGTACCCGTACGGAGCCGGACCGTACGGCGCCGTGGGCCCGCCGTACGGCGGCGGTGGCTGTGCTCCCGGAGGACTGTCGTACGGCGCCGACCATGGCGGGGGACCGCCGTACGGCGGGGGCGGCTGTGCTCCTGGAGGAGTGTCGTACGGCTCCTGCCACGGCTGGGGACCGCCGTACGGCTCCGCGGGGTTGCGCGGAGGTGCGGGCGGCGGCGGTGGCGGGCTCGGAGGCGTGGCAGGGGGAGGCGGCGGCGGAGGCTGGGTGGGCGGTGGCGCCGGCGGGGGGACGGGCGGCGTGCGTGGTGGCGCGGTCGGCGGGGGTGGTGGCGTCGGCGGCGGCTGTGGTGGTTCCGGGGCCGGAGCCGGAGTCCTCGGGCTGGGAGCCGGTGGCTCCGGAACGGGAGCCGGAGGCTCCGGGGCGGCTGCCGGAGGCACTAGGCCCGGGGCCGGTGGCTCCGGGGTGGGGGTCAGGGGTTCGTCCTCATTCACGGCGGGCTCCTCAGCGGATGATGGGCCAGGCGATGATCGAAGGGATGCGGTACCACTCGTAGCGGTTGGCGCCGATGGCCGCCTTGACGATGCAGAACGACTCGGCGGCCAGTACCACCAGCGCGATCATCAACCCTGTCAGGCCGATCCGGTACGCGAGCACGAACGCCAGGATGTTGCAGACCGTCATGACGATGGACAGGTTCAGGGCCTGGGTGGCGTGGAAGCGTGCGAACGACGAGGTGCGTCCCTTCACCGCGTACACGATCGCCGGGGCGACGAAGCCGCCTACGAAGAGGCCGACGTACGCGGGTACGGCCCAGCGCTCGTCCTCGTCCGTGACCTCGCCGCCGGTGGGCAGGTCCGCGCGGCGTCGCTTGGCCTTCGCGGGCGGGAGGCCGTACTGCGGGGGCGCGCCGTACGGAGCCTCGGGCGCACCGTACGGAGGGCGCCCCACGTACTGTTGCCCGCCCGGGCCAACGGGACCGCCGTGTTGCGGGCCCGGGCCAACGGGACCTCCACCGCCGACCGGACCGCCCGGACCACCCGGACCACCCTGGCCGTACCCCTGAGGCCGCGGGTACCCCTGCCCGCGCCCTGAACCGCTGTACGGCGGCTGCCCGTACGGCTGCGGGCCCGGGGGGCGCTGGTCCGGCCGGGTGGGGCCGGGGCCGTATCCGGGTTGCTGGCCATAGGTCATCGGTGCGCGCCCTCTCGGCATACGTCAGCGTTTATCGGCTTATGAAGCGGTGCCGCAGTTTATGAGACGCACGCACGGATCGAGAGGTTGCGTATCACTCCGGAGAATGCGGAGCCGTGACGAAATCGATCAGTTCCTCGACCCGGCCGAGGAGGGCGGGTTCCAAATCGGTGAAGGTACGCACACGGCCGAGGATCATCTGCCACACCTCGTACGGCTCGCCTTTCCAGCCGAGCGCGGCGATGACCCCTTCTTTCCACGGCACTCCGCGCGGCACCGAAGGCCACTCCGGAATGCCGAGGACGGACGGCTTGACGGCCTCCCAGATGTCGATGAACGGATGCCCGGTCACCAGGACGTACGGGGAGGAGATCTGCGAGGCCAGCCGGCTCTCCTTGGATCCCGTCACGAGGTGGTCGACGAGTACGCCGAGGCGCCGCGTCGGCTCGGGGGCGAACTCCTCGACGATCGCGGGCAGGTGGTCGACGCCCTCCAGGTACTCGACGACGACGCCTTCGACACGCAGGTCGTGGCCCCAGATCCGCTCGACGAGTTCCGCGTCGTGGCGGCCCTCGACGTAGATGCGGCTCTCGCGGGCGACGCGGGCGCGCAGGCCGGGTACGGCGATGGAGCCGGACGCCGAGCGTGCCGTGCCGGCGGCGCGCGACGGGCGTACGAGCGTCACCGGCTTGCCGTCCAGCAGGAAACCGGCCTTGGTCAGGGGGAACAGCCGTCGTTTGCCGTGGCGGTCCTCAAGGGTCACGGCGTCCTTCTCGCAGGCCACGACGGCACCGCAGAAACCGCTGGAGGGGTCCTCGACGACGAGGTCGGGTTCGGCCGCGATCTCGGGGATCGTGCCTTTCAACGGGCGTCGCCAGTCGCCCGACAGAACGTCCTTGGCGTAGTTCTTGCTCCGCACCGCCGCACCGTACCTGGACCAACCGGATCGAGCCCGTACCAACACGCGTGACGTACGCGGCGGGTAGTGTTCGCGCGACCGACGGCCTGCGGCGGTCGTCCTAGGCATTCGCCCAGGCATTCGTCGCGGCCGACTCGTCGTGTCGGCGGCCGGTCGCCGTACACTTGGCACTCAGGAACGCTGAGTGCCAAGTCGGAGGCCTGCGGCCAGGGGAGGTGAGTGCGTGCTCGACGACCGGAAGCTTTCGGTCCTCCGTGCCATCGTTGAGGACTTCGTGTCCACCAACGAGCCGGTGGGCTCCAAAGCGCTGGCCGACCGGCACAACCTCGGTGTCTCACCGGCCACGATCCGCAATGACATGGCCGTTCTGGAGGATCTGGGCTACATCGCCCAGCCCCACACGAGCGCCGGGCGCGTGCCGACCGACGCGGGATACCGCCTGTTCGTCGACCGGCTGTCGACGATCAAGCCCCTGTCCTCGCCGGAGCGGCGCGCGATCGAGACGTTCCTCGCGAACGCCTATGACCTCGACGACGTCGTGACCCGTACGGTGCGGCTGCTCGCGCAGCTGACCCGCCAGGTCGCCGTCGTCCAGTACCCCTCGCTCTCGCGGTCGGCGGTACGGCACATCGAGCTCGTGCCGATCGGCCCGGAGCGTCTCCTGCTGGTGATCATCACCAACACCGGCCGCGTCGAGCAGCGAGCCATCGACACGACCGAGGCGGTCTCCGAGGACGCCATCGCCCATCTGCGGGCGGTGCTCAACGCCCACCTCGACGGATGCTGGCTCACCGACGTGCCCGGGGCCGTGGCGGATCTGCCCGATCGGGTCCCCCCCGACGAGCGGCTTCTCGCCGCGACCGTGCTTTCGGTGCTCCTCGAGTCGCTGATCGAGAAACATGAAGAGAAGATAGTCATCGCCGGCGCGGCGAACCTCGCCCGCGCCGACTTGTCCCAGAGCCTCCGCGACGTGCTGGAGGCTTTGGAAGAACAGGTCGTCCTGATGCGGCTGCTCGGTGAGGTGGGGGATACCACCAGTCTCACCGTGCGGATCGGCACCGAGAACCTCCACGAGAGCCTGCGCACGACATCGGTGGTCGCCACCGGATACGGCGCCGGCGACCAGACGGTCGCCCGGCTCGGCGTGCTCGGCCCGACGCGGATGGACTACCCCGGCACGATGGGAGCAGTACGCGCAGTGGCACGTTACGTCGGACAGATTCTGGCGGGGTCATAAGTGGCGGCCGATTACTACGCGACCCTCGGTGTACGCCGTGACGCGGCCGCGGACGAGATCAAGAAGGCGTACCGCCGTCTCGCCCGTGAGCTGCACCCGGACGTCAACCCCGACCCGGCGACGCAGGACAAGTTCAAAGAGATCACTCAGGCGTACGAGGTCCTGTCGGACCCCAAGAAGCGCGAGATGTACGACATGGGCGCGGATCCGTTCGCGTCCGCGGCGGCGGGCGGTGGCGCCGGCTTCGGCGGCGCCGGGTTCCCGTTCAGCGACATCATGGACGCCTTCTTCGGTACGCAGGCCCAGCGCGGCCCGCGGAGCCGTGCGCGGCGCGGCCGCAACGGCACGATCCGCGTCGAGCTCGACCTCTCCGAGACGGCTTTCGGTACGACGCGCGAGCTGACCGTCGACACCGCGATCGTGTGCACGAGCTGCACCGGTACGGGCACGTCGCCGGGCACCCAGCCCGAGTCGTGCGACATGTGTCACGGCCGCGGCGAGGTGCAGCAGGTCACCCGGTCGTTCCTCGGCCAGGTCATGACCTCGCGCGCCTGCCCGCAGTGCGGCGGCTTCGGCAGCGTCATCCGTACGCCGTGCCCGGAGTGCTCCGGCGACGGCCGCGTCCGTACGCGCCGGACGATCAAGGTACGCATCCCGGCGGGCGTGGAGAACGGCACCCACATCCAGCTCGCGGGCGAGGGCGAGGTCGGCCCCGGCGGCGGCCCACCCGGCGACCTCTTCCTGGAGATCGTCGAACGCCCGCACAACATCTTCGAACGCCAGGGCGACGACCTGCACTGCACCGTCCAGGTTCCGATGACGGCCGGTGCCCTGGGCACGTCCCTCACCGTCGAGACCCTCGACGGCCCGGAGGACATCGACCTGCGCCCCGGCTCCCAGTCGGGCCAGGTCATCCCGATGTACGGCCGCGGCGTCAAGCACCTGAACGAGACCGGCCGCGGCGACCTGATGATCCACGTGAACATCGAGACGCCGACCAAGCTGGACGAGGAGCAGGAGGAACTGCTCCGCAAACTGGCGAGCCTGCGCGGAGAGGAACGCCCCCCGGGCAAGTTCTCCCCGGGCCAGCAGGGCTTCTTCTCCAGGCTCCGCGACGCCTTCAATGGCCGCTGACACACCTTCTATCCGATGAGCCCGCTTCGTCCCGAGTTGTACCTGCTCGCGCCGGAGCGGGCGGGTGTCGTCGTCGACGGGGTGGTTCGGTGAGCCCGCCGGTGTTCCTGGCCGAAAGCTCCGCGCTGGAAGCGGACCGGATCGTCCTGGACGGTCCCGAGGGGCGGCACGCCGCGGCCGTACGACGGCTACGCGCCGGCGAACGAGCCGACCTGACGGACGGCGCGGGCCTCCTCGTGGAATGCGTCGTCGTCTCGGCGGAGCGCGACAGCCTCCTGCTGGAGGCCGTACGACGCCACCGAGAACCAGCCCCGAACCCGCGTCTCGTCGTCGTCCAGGCGCTCCCCAAGGGAGACCGGGGCGAGCTGGCGGTCGAGATGATGACCGAGGTAGGCGTCGACGTCGTGGTCCCCTGGGCCGCGGCTCGCTGCGTGACCCAGTGGCGCCCCGAACGCCGCGCCAAGGCCTTGGGACGCTGGCGCAGCACGTCCCGAGAGGCCGCGAAACAGGCCCGCCGCTCCTGGCTCCCGGAGATCACCGACCTGGCGACGACCCGGGAGGTCACCGAACGAGTGAAGGCCGCCGCATTGACGATCGTCCTCCACGAGGAGGCCGAAGCACCCCTCACCGCCCTGGACGTCCCGCGGAGCGGAGACATCACGCTGATCGTCGGCCCGGAAGGCGGCCTGACGGACGTTGAGGTGGAGGAGTTCCAGTCCGCCGGCGGCAAGCCGTCCCTACTGGGCCCGACCGTCCTACGGACGTCGACCGCCGGGGTGGCGGCGTCCGCGATCCTCCTGGGCCGCACCGGCCGCTGGTAGGCGCGGCTAGAAGCGGCGGCGGCGCGAACGCGCTACGGCGGCCGCGACGTTCGCCAGGCGTGCCCGTGGTGACGCGAGCGCGTGCGCGAAGACCCCAGCCGTCCGCCGGCGGGGCGCCGAGGGCCTCCCCGCGGAGGCGCGTGCGCGTGAGCGACGGAGGCCGGCGCTTCGCGACGTCGAGCGTGCGTAGGCAGAGACGCGTCCTGCGGGTCGGCGCCTGCGGTGGTACGGACGCGTCCTGAGGCCGGAGCGCGCTCGCGGCGGTGCGTGTACGTGAGCGGAGATGGCTCGCGGGGGCGTACCGATGATGGTGTCGCCGGGGCGGTGGCGTTCGCCATCGCCTGACCTGCGGTGGCGTGCCGGCGGGGCCGCGAGCGGATCCTGAGCGCTTCAACGGTCCCGACGCATGTCCGGCGTGGTGTGAGCCTGTCGCTCAGGGCTGCGGCGCGTCAGCGTTCGCCAAGGCGTCTCAGACGTTGTGTGAGCGTCTGTGGCGTGGCCGTGCCACCCGGAACCGCTTTCGCTGCTCGCCGACGCGTGGTGGGCCGTGGGGTGCGCTCCTCGCCGTGGCTCCCAGCCGCCGGGGGAGCCCGCGCGCCGTTGGCGGCGCTACGGCGCTGAAGGACCGCCTCCGCTCTCCGTCGACGGGCGGGCGCATACCTGGCCGCCTGCTACAGCGCTGCTGGAGCCTTCCAGGCCCGCTTGAGCGCCCTGGAGTAGATCGCCTCACTGGGCACTCTGCTGCACCGTCCCGGCCGTCGGTTCGCCGGGACGCCCCGCCCGTGAGCGACACCGATGGCCGTGCGCGTCGGTGAGCGTTGGTCGATGGCGAAACACGTCCCGGCCATCGAAGCATCCCCAGGCGGGCGAACGCTCGCGCCGCCCGCGTCGGGCGGTGCCGACGCCCGCGACGCGCCTGGATCGCCGGTGAACGCACGCCGCCCCCGGCTCGGGTTCCGCCGGTGGCGGGCGCGAGGCCGGGGGCGAGACGTTCGGTCGTGCCGGGCATGGTGAAAGCGCGCCCGGGCTGATGGCCGGAGCGTACGGGCCGGGCGAGGGTCAGGGGGACTGCATCGCCGAGGGTTCGGCTCCGCCGCTGGCGGGGTCGCTGGTCGGGCTGTCCGGCGGGGTCGTCTCGGGCGGAGAGGTGGGTTCCTCCGGTGTGGACGGGTCCGATGACGGCGGGACGGGCTCGCACGTCAGGGTGGCCGGTGGGGACGCGGGGGTTCCGTGGCTCGGGGTCACGGTCACCTCGCCAGGGGGACAGCTACCTGTCACCACGTGCTTGCCCGATTTCGACGGGCGAAGTGACGGGAGGCTCGGGGCGACGCTGGGGCTCGGGTACGAGGAGTCCCACGGGACCGACTCGCTGTCCGATACTCCGCCGCCCGGGACGGAGCGGCCGTTGTCGCCCGAGCTGTCGGTGCTGAAGTGGCCTGTCTGAACGAAGTTCTTCAGGCCCGGTGTGGCTGAGACGGCCGCGACGGCGATGCAGACGGCGGCGCCCACGGCGGCTAGAGGGCGCAGCCATGGTGCGGCGTACCAAAGTCCGAAGCGGCGCTCCCGCTGGTGGTTGATCTTGGAGCGGATCAGCTCAAGCCCGTCTGAAGAGGGCACGACCGCTTCCGCTTCCGCGTTCAAGACACGGCGCAGCTGATCGCCGTACTCGTCGAAGGGTTCGGTCATTACAGAGACTCCAGAACGCTGCGCAGCGCGGCCATTCCACGCGCTGTGTGGCTTTTGACGGCCCCCCGGCTGATGCCCATGGTCTGGGCGATGTCCGCCTCTGACAGGTCACCGTAGTAGCGGAGCACCAGTGCTTCACGCTGCCGTGTCGGCAGTGTGCTGAGCGCCTTGACCACCGCGGAGCGTTCGAGCTCCACGATGGCGCCGTTCTCGGCGCTCGGTGCGTCGGGCAGCCCCTTCGGGGCGTACTTCTCGACGACCGCGCGGTGCCGCAGTACGGATCGTGACCGGTTGACCACCGATTGACGAAGGTAGGAAAGAGCCTTGTCAGGCTCCCGCACACGCCGCCAGGCCCCGTGCATGGCGACGAACGCGTCCTGTACGACCTCCTCCGCCGTCGCGACATCGCGTACGAGCAGGGTCGCGAGGCGCACCAGCGAACGGTAGTGAGCACTGTAGAGAGCGGTGACGGCCTGGTCTGCGTCCCAGGCGACTGCCACTGCTCCCACCGCGCTTCTTGCCACGAGGGTTTCGGTCACATCAGTGGGACGCCCGTCTTCACCGTCTGGTTTACGAAGGGGCATTCCTTCTCTCGCCTTAATCCCGCCGTCGGTGCCGTCAACTGTGCCGTCATCGTAGGACGAAGCATTGGATCGGCAAGTTCGTCCGAACCTGACCGGCTCTTGGACGGGGCAGAGGAATCCGCGCGCCGGGGGTTCGCGTGACAGCAACGATAGCCAGCCGACGGCCTGTCTTGGCCGTACGCGCCCAACTGGCCCCGTAACGATTCACAGACGTCCGCCCGCGCGGGAGAGCGCGATAGCATTCGGGGACCGTGGGGCGAAGGAGAATTCAGTGACCGAACAGGACTGCTTGTTCTGCAAGATCGTGTCCGGTGACGTGCCCGCGACCGTGGTCCGTGAGTCCGCCCGCACGCTGGCGTTTCGCGACATCAACCCGCAGGCGCCGACGCACGTGCTGGTGATCCCGAAGGAGCACCACGCGACCGCCGCCGACCTCGCCGAGGCCGATGGCGTGCTGCTCGCCGAGCTGATCAGCGAGGCGCACGAGGTGGCCACCGGAGACGGCGTCGCCGAGACCGGGTACCGCGTGGTCTTCAACACCGGTCCGGGCGCCGGGCAGACGGTCTTCCACGTCCATGCCCACGTGCTCGGCGGGCGCGGCCTCAACTGGCCGCCGGGATGACTCTCCGCTGGTGAGTGACCCGAAAATGGTCGGTGCGGCCCGGTAACATGAAAGAGACGCAGCCGGGGACCCACCGTGACCGGAAGGCAGGGGCGAAAAGGCCGCAAGGCCGCGCTATGGCCGATTCAACGCACACCGCTGACGCAGCGCCTGACAGCGCGCGCACGCAAGTCAAGATCGTGGTTCCGGACGACCATTCGATGGTCGCCCTGCTCGGCTCGCGAGACGAGCTGCTCCACGTCGTCGAGCACGCCTTCACGAGCGACGTGCACGTACGCGGCAACGAGATCACGATCACCGGCCCCGCAGGGGAGACCGAGCTCATCACCAAGCTCTTCGAGGAGCTGCTCGATCTGCTGAAGAGCGGCACCCCGCTGACCGAGGACGCCATCGAGCGCAGCGTCGCGATGCTGCGCGCCGAGACGTCCGAGCGGCCCGCCGAGGTGCTCACGCTCGACATCCTCTCCACGCGCGGGCGCACGATCCGGCCCAAGACGCTCAACCAGAAGCACTACGTCGACGCCATCGACAAGCACACGATCGTCTTCGCGATCGGCCCCGCCGGCACCGGCAAGACCTACCTCGCCATGGCCAAGGCGGTGAAGGCGCTGCAGGCCAAGGAGGTCAACCGGATCATCCTGACGCGCCCGGCCGTCGAGGCCGGCGAGCGCCTGGGATTCCTGCCCGGCACGCTGTACGAGAAGATCGACCCGTACCTCCGGCCGCTGTACGACGCGCTGCACGACATGATCGATCCCGACTCGATCCCGCGGCTGATGGCCGCCGGCACCATCGAGGTCGCGCCGCTGGCCTACATGCGCGGCCGCGCGCAGCCGACCTTCACGCCGGTTCTGACGCCCGACGGCTGGCGGCCCATCGGTGATCTCCAGGTCGGCGATCTCGTGATCGGCTCGAACGGCGAGCCGACCCCGGTCCTCGGCGTCTACCCGCAGGGTGAGAAGGACGTCTACCGCCTCACCGCGCACGACGGGGCGTCGACGCTCTGCTGCGGCGAGCACCTGTGGACCGTACCGGGAGCGCGAGACGTGGCAGGTCCTGGAGACCCAGGAGATGATCGCGGCCGAGCGGCCGCCGCTTCGAGCTGCCGCTGCTCAGCGCCCCGGTGTGCCTGCCCGAGCGTGAGGTCCCCATGGACCCGTACGCCCTGGGCCTGGCTGCGTCGGCGACGGCCCACGGCCACCGGCGAGCGCCACGGGAATCATCACGAGGAACGAGCTCCAGGACGTTCTACCTGGAGCATACTCCGCCGACGTCCGGCTCGCCGTGCTCCAGGGGCTCCTGGACGCCGACGGCGGCACGGTCACGCGGGACGCGGCGTCCGGTTCACGACGAAGTCGGCCCGCCTGCGCGACGACGTCGTCACCCTGGTCCGGTCGCTGGGCGGCGTCGCGATTCCTCGAAGCCGACGCCGTGGACATCCGCCTGCCCGAAGGCGTCGAGCCCTTCCGCCTCACCCGCGAGCGCGAGGCCGCGGGCGGCGCGAGGCCGGAGCGTTTCGTCGACTCCATCGAGCCCGCGGGCCGCGAGGAGTGCGTGTGCATCCAGGTGGCGGCGGAGGACTCCCTCTACGTCACCCAGGACTACCTGCTGACGCACAACACGCTCAACGACTCCTTCATCATCCTCGACGAGGCGCAGAACACCTCGCCCGAGCAGATGAAGATGTTCCTGACCCGGCTCGGCTTCGGCTCCAAGGTCGTCGTCACCGGTGACGTCACCCAGGTCGACCTGCCGTCGCGGCAACCAGAGCGGCCTCCGGGTCGTACAGGACATCCTGGATGGCCTCGACGACATCAGCTTCCGTACGCTGACCAGTAAGGACGTGGTCCGCCACAAGCTGGTCGGGGCAGATCGTCGACGCCTACAACCGCCACGACGAGAAGGACCAGGCGGCGCAGATCAAGGGCGACGGCCGCGGGCCTCGCAAACAGGGGCGATGAGCCCCGGAATGAGCGGTGAGTGACTGATGAGCATCGAGGTGCTCAACGAGTCCGGCGATCCGGTGGACGAGGCGACGCTGTCGGCTCTGGCCGCGCACGTGCTCGACGGGCATGAGCGTGCATCCGCTGGCGGAGCTGTCGATCGTCATGGTCGACGAGGCGGCGATGACCGAGCTGCACGAGAAGTGGATGGGCGAGCCCGGGCCCGACCGACGTGCTGGCCTTCCCGATGGACGAGCTGCGCCCCGGGCACGTGTCCGGCGGCGCCGAGGACTCCCCGGTCGATCCGGCGCTGCTCGGCGACGTCGTGCTGTGCCCGTCCGTGGCGGCGCAGACAGGCCAAGGAGGCGGGCCACGCCACCGAGGACGAGCTTCACCTGCTGTGCACGCACGGCATCCTGCACCTGCTCGGCTACGACCACGCCGAGCCCGAGGAGCACAAGGAGATGTTCGGCCTGCAGGCGGAGCTTCTCGCCTCGTGGCGTCGAGCCGCGCGCAGTCCTCGTCATGACCACGATGACCTGGCTGATCATCCTGGCCGCGGCGCTGGTCGCGGTCGCCGGGTCTGTTCGCCAGCGCCGAGACGGCGCTGGCCCGGATCTCCCGGGTACGGGTCGACGAGCTCGTCCGCGAGGAGCGGCCGGCGCGGCGCGCAAGCTCGCCGAGGTCGTCGCCGACCCGCCGCGCTACCTCAACCTCCTGCTGCTGCTCCGGGTGAGCTGCGAGCTGGCCGCCACGGTGATCGTCGCGGTGGTCTGCACGATCTGCGCTGGGTGACGAGCTGGCGCGCGTACGCCACGGCCGCGGCCGCTCATGATCGTGGTGAGCTACGTCGCGGTCGGCGTGACGCCGCGCACGCTCGGCCGCCAGCACGTCGACCGGGTGGCGCTGGCCGGCGCCGCGATGATCCATCCGCTGGCGCGCGTGCTCGGCCCGCTGCCGCAAGCTGCTCATCCTGCTCGGCAACGCGCTCACGCCCGGCAAGGGCTTCCGTGAGGGGCCGTTCACCTCCGAGGCCGAGCTGCGCGACCTCGTCGACCTCGCCGAGCAGCGGCGGCTGATCGAGCCGGACGAGCGCGAGATGATCCACTCGGTGTTCGAGCTGGGCGACACCCTCGTACGCGAGGTCATGGTGCCGCGTACCGACATGGTGTTCATCGAGCGCGACAAGACCCTGCGCCAGGCGCTGTCGCTGGCGCTGCGCAGCGGCTTCTCCCGCATCCCGGTGGTCGGCGAGAACGAGGACGACGTCGTCGGCATCGCCTACCTGAAGGACATCGTCCGCCGCAGCCACGAGTACCGCGACGGCGAGTCCGTCGAGCAGGTCGAGTCGATCATGCGGCCGGCGACGTACGTGCCCGGACAGCAAGCCGATCGACGAGCTGCTGCGCGAGATGCAGGCCCGGCAGATCCACTGCGCCATCGTGATCGACGAGTACGGCGGCACCGCCGGCCTGGTCACGATCGAGGACATCCTGGAGGAGATCGTCGGCGAGATCACCGACGAGTACGACCAGGAGGCGCCGCCGGTCGAGCACGCTCGGTGACGGTCGCGACCCGGGTGACCGCGCGGCTGCCGGTCGAGGACCTCGCCGACCTGTTCGACGTCGAGATCGAGGTCGACGAGGTCGAGACCGTGGGCGGCCTGCTCGCGCACGCGCTCGGCCGGGTGCCGATCGCCGGGCTCGCAGGCGACGGTGGCGGGCCTGCGGCTCACCGCCGAGAGCGTCGGCCGGCCGCCGCAACCGGATCGGCACGGTGCTCGTCCAGCGCGTCGACGCCGAGCTCGAGGAGGACGACACCGCCGACGACCGCGAGAACGCCGACGCCTGACCGAGAAGTACCCTTGGCGCGTGAGCGAGCTCGATCCCGAAGACGCGAAGATCATCACTCTGGCCCGGTCGACGCGGGCGCGCGCCGGGCACGGCCGAGGGCGCGGCGGTGCGCGACGAGAGCGGCCGCACCTACGCCGCCGGGCCGGTGGACCTGCCGTCGCTGAAGCTGACCGCGTTGCAGGTCGCGGTCGCGATGGCCGTGTCCAGCGGCGCGCGAGGAGCTGGAGGCGGCGGCGGTCGTGACCGATGACGACACGCCCGACGTGGCCGCCGTACGCGATCTGGGCCCCAAGGCGCCGGTGTTCGTGGCCGGTCCGGACGGCGCCCTGCGACGGTGCTGAGGAGCTGACGGACGCGTGCAGCGCCGGAGTACGCGACAATCGGAGTGTGACCTCGCCTCAGACATCGACCGGGACCCGGTTCAGGTCGGGCTTCGCCTGCTTCGTCGGGCGGCCCAACGTGGGCAAGTCCACCCTCATGAACGCCCTCGTCGGCTCCAAGGTGGCGATCACCAGCAGCAAGCCGCAGACGACCCGGCGCACCATCCGTGGCATCGTGCATCGTCCCGACGCGCAGCTCGTCATCGTCGACACCCCGGGCCTGCACAAGCCGCGTACGCTCCTCGGCGAGCGGCTGGACAGCCTGGCGCGCTCGACGCTCAGCGAGGTCGACGTGATCGGCTTCTGCGTGCCGGCGACCGAGCCGGTCGGCCCCGGTGACCGCTTCATCGCCGCGGAGCTGGCCCAGGAGAAGAAGACGCCGGTCATCGCCATGGTGACCAAGACCGACCTGGCGAGCCGCGACCAGATCGCCGAGCAGCTCCTGAAGGTCTCCCGGCTGGGCGAGTGGGCGGACGTCGTGCCGTGTTCGGCCGAGTCTGGTTTCCAGCTCGACGTCGTCAGCGACCTGCTCGTCGACCGGCTGCCCGAGGGCATGCCGCTCTACCCCGAGGGCGAGCTCACCGACGAGCCCGAGGCGATCATGGTCGCCGAGCTGATCCGCGAGGCGGCGCTCGAAGGCGTACGCGACGAGCTCCCGCACTCCATCGCCGTGGTCGTGGAGGAGATGAAGCCGCGTGAGGGCCGCGACGACCTGATCGACGTGCACGCCTGGCTGTACGTCGAGCGGCCCAGCCAGAAGGGCATCGTGATCGGCCCGAAGGGCGCACGGCTGAAGGACGTCGGCACCCGCGCGCGCAAGCAGGTCGAGGCGCTGCTCGGCGCCCGGGTCTACCTCGACCTGCGGATCAAGGTCGCCAAGGACTGGCAGCGCGACCCCAAGCAGCTGCGCCGCCTGGGGTTCTACGACTGACGGGGGCGCGGGGTCACAGCCGGAGCTGCCACTCGCGCCCGCTGTCCATCTCGGCGAAGCCGAGCCGGTCGTTCACCGCGCGGATGGCGGCGTTGGAGTCGGCGTTCCAGGTGAGGATCTTGGTCACGGACGGCTCGCGCTCGCGCAGCCAGGCGTACATCGCGCACTTCAGCGTCATGCCGAGGCCGTGGCCGCGGTGGCCGGGGACGACCGCGGTGTCCTCCTGCGTGGCCCACGGGCCGTCGCCGTCGACGTGGACCTCGGAGTAGCCGACCGGGACGGAGGAGGCGATATGCCGGGCGACCACGGTGTAGGAGCGGATGTTCCACATGGCATGGACGCGGTCGCGCGCCTCGATCCGCTCGGCGTCCCAGACCTCGTCCTCCCATTCGAGGTCGCCGGTCGGGACCTCGTTCATGGTCGTGCGCAGCCGTGCCATGCCGCTCTGCAGGCCGGGCGGGCAGGCGCCGGCCCAGCGCTCCAGCTCGTACCCGTCGGCCGGCTTCGGCGCCTCCAGGGGCACCTCGGTCAGGTCGAGCACCTGCCGGAGCTCCTCGACGGCGGGCTCGGCGCCGGCCGTGCGGGCGAATCCCTCGCCGGGCGACGATGACAGGGCGTAACCGATCAGCAGGCGCCGGTCGTGCGCGCGGACCCGCCCGGCGACGTGGTCGAGCAGCTCGCGGCCGAGACCGCGTCTCCGGTGGTCCGGGTGCACGAACAGCTCGGCCGTCGCCGCGTGGCGGTTGTCGCGGGTCGGGAGCTCGAACCAGGCTCCCGCCGTGGCGTCCTCGGCGATCCAGATCTCGCGCGGGTCGCCGGTCAGCCCGTAGGTCACCACGCCGCGGAAGCAGTCGTACGTCTCGTGCGGCCCCACCGGGTCGTCGGCCCGCATCGCGGCATCCCACAGGTCGTAGAGGCGGCGGAGCCCGGTAGCGTCGGAGGGGGAAAGCGGTTCGAAACGCATGGATTCACTGAACCGCAGGGTCCCAAGATCCGCTATCGGTTTTTTCCTAGACTGTAAATACGGCAAGATCGGCATCAAACCGGCATTGCGCCCAGATCAAGGAGGAGGCTGTCCGTGCTGTTGATTTTCGGTCTTTCCGTCTTCTTCCGCACCGTCGGTGAGGGCGACTTCCACTGCGGGACCTGCGGCGGCGACCGGTACTACCGGCACCGGGTCGCCCGGCGGTGGTTCACGCTCTTCTTCATCCCCGTCATCCCCCTGAACACGGTCGGTGAGGTCGTCGAGTGCGGCACCTGCCGTACCCGCTTCAACCTCGGCGCGCTGCGCCTCCCGACCGCCACCGAGATGGCCGCGGCGCTGCCCGCCGCGATGCGGGCGGCCTCCGTCGTCGTCCTCACGGCCGGCGACCCGGCCGACTCCACGGCGCGTTCGCGCGCGGTCGAGGCGGTACGCGGGTACTCCGCCGCCGACTTCGACGAGTACGCCCTCGACACCGACCTCGCCGACCCCGGCGACCGGTCCGGCGAGGTGATCGCCCAGGCGGGCGCCCAGCTCGCCACCGAGGCTCGCGAGTGGTTCCTCGCCCAGGTCGTGCGCATCGCGCTGGCCGACGGCGCGATCACCGCCGGAGAGCGCCAGGCCCTGCACTGGGTCGCCGAGCGGCTCGGGATGACGCCCGCGCACGCCGTCGGCGTGATCACCACCACCGAGGGAGTGGCCCGCGGGTGAGCGGAAGATCCAGTACGCCGGGCGCCACGAGGAGGAGAACGTGACCGACAGGACCGCACTGGTGCGGCGCCCGAGCCCGAGGCTGGGCGACGGCATCGTCACGCACATCGAGCGGCGCCCGGTCGACGCGGCGCTCGCTGCGCGCCAGCACGACGGCTACGCCGCGGCGATCGAGGCCGCCGGCTGGAACGTCCGCTGGCTGCCGCCGGCCGACGACCTGCCCGACGCCGTGTTCGTCGAGGACTCCGTCGTGGTCTGCTCCGACCTGGCGATCCTCGGCCGTCCCGGCGCGCCGGAGCGCCGCCCCGAGATCGAGTCGATGGAGGAGATGATCTTCGAGCTGGGCCTGGAGACCGCCCGCATCGACGGCGAGGGCACCCTCGACGGCGGCGACGTCCTCCAGGTCGGCAACACCGTCTACACCGGCCGCTCCGGCCGTACGAACGAGGACGCCATCTGCCAGCTGACCCGGCTGCTCGCCACCCGTGGCCGCCGCGTCGTGCCGGTGACGCTGGACGGCTGCCTCCACCTGAAGTCGGCGATGACCGCCCTGCCCGACGGCTCGCTGATCGGGATCCCCGAGCTGGTCGACACCTCCGCGCTGCCCTACCTCGGCGTGGCGCTGGAGCCGACCGGCGCGCATGTCGTCGTGCTGGGGGAGAAGCAGGTGATCATCGCGGCCTCGGCGCCGCGTACGGCCGACTTCCTCGCCTCCGAGGGCTATGAGGTGTCCGTCGTCGACATCAGCGAGTTCGAGAAGATCGAGGGCTGCGTGACGTGCCTGTCGGTCCTCGTCTCGGCCTGATCGGCGGCCCCAGCGGCCGTCTCGCCTGCTGAGACCGGATTCGGGCGTTCGGGACCTGGTCTGTTAGCTTGATTGACGTGCTGCGTGAGCTGCTCCTCCTTAGCGGCCGCGGCGGGGGCCTTTAAAGGTCGGCTCCCTCGCCGCGGGGCTTTGGCGTGACCGTCGGCCGCTGGCACCTTTCCACCGGGAGCACGGTCCTTCACATGAGACGTTTCCAGCAGCAGCCCAGCACCATGCCCGTCCACCGCTACGCGCCCTTCGCGCCGGTGGACCTCCCCGACCGCACCTGGCCGGGCAACACGATCACCAAGGCCCCGCGATGGCTGTCCACCGACCTGCGTGACGGCAACCAGGCCCTCATCGACCCCATGAACCCCACGCGCAAGCTGGCGATGTTCGAGCTGCTGGTACGCATGGGCTACAAGGAGATCGAGGTCGGGTTCCCCTCCGCCAGCCAGGTCGACTTCGACTTCGTACGCCAGCTCGTCGAGCAGGACCGCATCCCCGACGACGTGCGTATCTCCGTCCTGACCCAGGCGCGCGAGGAGCTGATCGAGCGCACCGTCCAGTCGCTGGCCGGCGCCTCCAACGCCACCGTGCACCTCTACAACGCGACGGCGCCGCTGTTCCGCCGCGTGGTCTTCGGCATCGACCGCGACGAGTGCAAGGCGCTGGGCACCCAGGGCACCCAGCACGTCATGAAGTTCGCCGAGAAGTACCTGGGCGAGTGCGACTTCGGCTACGAGTACAGCCCCGAGATCTTCGTCGACACCGAGCTGGACTTCGCGCTGGAGATCTGCGAGGCCGTCATGGACGTCTGGGAGCCGGGCCCGGGCCGTGAGATCGTCCTCAACCTGCCGTCCACGATCGAGCGCTCGACGCCGAACGTCTACGCCGACCAGATCGAGTGGATGAGCCGCAACCTGTCGCGCCGCGAGCACGTCGCCCTGTCGGTGCACCCGCACAACGACCGCGGCACCGCCGTCGCGTCGGCGGAGCTGGCCGTGATGGCCGGCGCCGACCGCGTCGAGGGCTGCCTGTTCGGCAACGGCGAGCGCACCGGCAACGTCGACCTGGTCACCCTGGGCATGAACCTCTTCGCGCAGGGCGTCGACCCGCAGATCGACTTCTCCGACATCGACGGCATCCGCCGGACCGTGGAGTACTGCAACCAGATCGCCGTCCACGAGCGGCACCCGTACGCCGGCGACCTGGTCTACACTCGTTCTCCGGCTCCCACCAGGACGCCATCAAGAAGGGCTTCGACGCCCTGGAGCGCGACGCCGCCGCCGCGGGCGTCCCGGCCGGCGAGTACCCCTGGGCGCTGCCGTACCTGCCGATCGACCCGAAGGACGTCGGCCGCTCCTACGAGGCCGTGATCCGCGTGAACAGCCAGTCCGGCAAGGGCGGCGTCGCGTACATCATGAAGACCGAGCACTCCCTCGACCTGCCGCGCCGCCTGCAGATCGACTTCTCCCGCGTCGTGCAGGAGCACACCGACGGCGAGGGCGGCGAGGTCACGCCCGAGCGGATGTGGGAGATCTTCGAGCGGGAGTTCCTCACGAACGGCCCGCGCGTCGGACTGCTCGCGCACCGCGCGTCCTCCCGCGTCGACGAGAAGGACGTCATCTGCGCCGACGTGCGCCTGGGCGGCGAGATCCGCGAGATCGAGGGCGTCGGCAACGGCCCGATCTCCGCGTTCGTCGACGCGCTCGGCACGATCGGGGTGCACGCGCGCGTGCTGGACTACACCGAGCACGCCCTGTCGGCCGGCAGCGACGCCAAGGCCGCCGCGTACGTCGAGTGCCAGGTCGGGGACGAGGTGCTGTGGGGGATCGGCGTCGACGCCAACACCGTCACCGCCTCGCTCAAGGCCGTGCTCTCGGCGGTCAACCGCGCCGCGCGCTGACGCTCAGGCGCCAGGCATGACCAGCTCGACGAGCTCGCGCAGCGGGCCGTCGAGCTCGGTCTCGCCCACCCGGACCATACGCTCGCCGATCTGGATGTCGTAGACGTAGCGGTCCGGGAGGCGCTCGAACTCCGGAAGGTCGTCGAGCCGTATCTCCCGCAGCAGGCCGGCCATCGCCGGGTGGTCCGCCGAGTCGGCCTCGGCACGGTGGACCAGCCCGGCGAACCCGCCGCTGCGGGTGACGGCCACCCTCAAGAGATCTTCACACCCACCGTGGTCCACGCCTGGTGTACGGCGTCGCTCTCCGCGCTGTGCATGCCGTAGAGCTTTCCCGCCGTCTCGTACGTCATGTCGGCGAACGTGGCGAAATCGGCACTGGACGGCAACTGGTGGCCGGTGAGGGTCTCGTACCAGACGCGGCCGGCCTTCTCCCACGCGTGGCCGCCGATCGCGGTGGCGGCGAGGTAGAAGGCGTGGTTGGGAATGCCGGAGTTGACGTGCACGCCCCCGTTGTCCCCGGAGGTGTCCACGTAGTGCGCCATGTCGGCGGGCTGCGGGTCACGGCCGAGGGCCGGGTCGTCGTACGCCGTGCCGGGCGCCTTCATCGAACGCAGCGCCTCGCCGCGCACCTGGGCGGTGAACATGCCCTGCCCGATGAGCCAGTCGGCCTGCTCGGCGGTCTGCCCGAGGTGGTACTGCTTCACCAGCGAGCCGAACACGTCGGACAGCGACTCGTTGAGCGCGCCGCTCTGCCCGTGGTAGTCGAGGCCGCCGGAGAACTGCGTGACCCCGTGGGTCAGCTCGTGCCCGGTCACGTCGATCGGGCCGGTGAACGTCGCGAAGAGCTGCTGGTCACCGTCGCCGTAGACCATCTGGGAGCCCTGCCAGAAGGCGTTGTCGTAGCCGGTGCCGTAGTGGACGGTCGCGACCATCGGCAGGCCGGCGCCGTCGATGGAGTCGCGGCCGTACGCCGTGCGGTAGAAGTCGAACGTCACGCCGAGCCAGTCGTAGATCTCGTCGGCGGCCTTGTCGCCGGTCGCCGGGCCGCCCTCGGCGCGTACGGTCGCGCCGGGCAGGGTCTCCTGGTGCCGTGCGTCGTCGAGCGTGCGCTTCGCGGTCGCGCCCGGCGGGCCGGGCGCCAGCAGCGGGTGCATGCCCGGCGGCGTCTCGTCGCGGACCCGGCGCCGCTCGTCGTCGAGGACGAGCGTGCGGCGGACCAGGTCGCGTACTCCCACGTCGTCGTGGTGTTCGGCGACGTGTTCGAGGAGGTGTGGTGGAACGATCGCGCATCTCATGTGGATCACGTTCGCACGGAGGGTGATCGTCCCACCACTCTGCGCTCAGGCCGAATGTGGTCACTGAGCGTGAGTTTCCGCCTCCGGAGGGGCAGGGTCTACCAGTCGCCCCCGGTGTCGTAGTCCTCCTCGATGACCTCGACCACGTCCACATGCTCGACATAGTCGACATGCTCGTGATGGTCGTCGTCGAGCAGCTCGTTCACGACCATGCCGCCCACGAAGCCGGCCGCGCCCGCGGCGGCGACCGAACCCAGGCCGTAGCCCTGGCGGTGGTGGTGTTCGGGGTACTCCTGGTAGCCGTAACCCTGCTGGGGATATCCCGGCTGCGGGTAGCCGGGCTGCGGGTAACCCTGCTGGGGGTAACCGGGCTGCGGGTAGCCCTGCTGGCCGCGCAGGTGGTCGGTCCAGCGCTGCGCGCATCCGCCACAGGTCCGGATCGGCCTCGGCACTCCCCACTGCGGAGTCCACGAGATCTCCTGGGTGCCCGGACCGTGGGAGGCGTCGAAGAAGCAGGTCAAAATCTCTCCTCAGTTGGCTCTGCTGAGCGCTGCGGCAATACGACAAGTTGGACGCTAGCGTGGTCCGCGCCGGTTCCACCTGGTTCGTGCGGGACAATGAGCGGGTGAGTCTTTATCGTGACGAGGGCGTCGTGCTGCGCACCCAGAAGCTGGGCGAAGCCGACCGCATCGTCACGATCCTGACCCGGCGTACCGGGCGTGTGCGCGCCGTGGCCAAGGGTGTGCGCAAGACCAAGTCGAGGTTCGGCGCGCGGCTTGAGCCCTTCACCCACGTCGACCTCCAGCTGTACGAGCGCCGCTCGCTCGACCTGGTCACCCAGGCCGAGACCCTCCGCCCGTACGGCGAGCGGCTCGTGATCGACTACCCGCGTTACACCGCGGGCACCGCGATGCTGGAGACGACCGAGAAGCTCACGCCCGTGGAGAAGGAACCCGCGCTGCGGCAGTTCCTGCTGGTCGTCGGCGGCCTGCGTACCCTGGTCGAAGGGGGCCACGACCCTCGGCTGGTGCTCGACGCGTTCTTCCTGCGGTCGCTGGCCATCGCGGGCTACGCCCCGGCGCTGGAAGACTGCGCGCGCTGCGGCGAGCGCACCGGGCGTTCGTTCGCGATCGCCGCGGGCGGCATGGTGTGCGGCGCGTGCCGCCCGCCGGGCTCGGCCAGCCCCGCCGAGGCGACGGTCGCGCTGATGCTGTCGCTGCTGCGCGGCGACTGGCCGCACGCCGACGCCAGCGAGCCGCGGCACCGCGTCGAGTGCAGCGGCCTCGTGGCCGCCTACCTGCAGTGGCACCTGGAACATGGCATCCGTTCCCTGCGGCACGTGGAACGTGTCGAGGGCTGAGGAGACGAAACCGAATATGAGGCGTGTTGTGCAGCCGCCGGACCCGCACGAGAGCGGAGCGAGGCCGCCGGAGATCCCGGCGGAGTTCGTGCCCAAGCACGTGGCCGTCGTCATGGACGGCAACGGCCGGTGGGCGAAGGAACGCGGGCTGGCGCGCACCGAGGGTCACAAGATGGGGGAGTACGCCCTCTTCGACGTGATCATGGGCGCGATCGAGCTCGGCGTCCCGTACCTGTCGGCGTACGCGTTCTCCACCGAGAACTGGCGGCGTTCGCCGGACGAGGTGCGCTTCCTGATGGGGTTCAACCGCGACGTGATCCGGCGGCGGCGTGACCAGCTGCACGCCATGGGCGTACGCGTGCGGTGGGCGGGCCGGCGGCCGAAGCTGTGGCGCAGCGTCATCAGCGAGCTGGAGGACGCCGAGCGGATGACCGAGCACAACGACGTGCTCACCCTGCAGTTCTGCGTCAACTACGGCGGCCGTGCCGAGATCGCGGACGCCGCGGCGGCGATCGCGCGCGACGTGCAGGCCGGCAAGCTCAAGCCGGAGAAGGTCAACGAGAAGGTCTTCGCGCGCTACCTCTACCGGCCGGAGGTGCCGGACGTCGACCTGTTCCTGCGTCCGTCCGGCGAGCAGCGCAGCTCGAACTTCCTCGTCTGGCAGGCCGCGTACGCCGAGTTCGTCTACCAGGACGTCCTGTGGCCCGACTACGACCGGCGCAACTTCTGGGAGGCGTGCGAGCAGTACGCCCGCCGCGACCGTCGTTTCGGGGGAGCCGAACCCAACAAGGTTCAGGCGCCCGCGCAGTGAAAAGCGGAAGGCCGCCGGCTGGGGACCGGCGGCCTTCCGTACTGCTTTAAGGGAGTGTCAGCGTTAGCCGACGTTCACGGCGCTCCACGCGGCCGCGACTCCGTTGTACTGCGCGCTGCCGGAACCGAAGAGGTCCGCGGCGGCTTCGAGCGACTGGGCGCGAGCGTCCGAGTACTGGGTGGTGGCGGTGAAGTGCGCCGTCAGCGCCTGGTACCAGATCTTCTCGGCGTCAGTGCGGCCGATGCCGGTGACGGTGGAGCCGTCGCAGGTCGGGCTGTTGTAGGAGACACCGTTGATCGTCTTCGCGCCGCTGCCCTCGGACAGCAGGTAGAAGAAGTGGTTCGCGATGCCCGAGGAGTAGTGAACGTCGGTGTTACCCGCGCCACTCGACCAGCAGTCCAGCGAAGCGCCGTCCTTGCTGGGCTGGTCCATGTAGCGCAGCGCGCCACCCTGAACCGAGATCTCCTCGCCGATGAGGTAGTCGCCGACGTCGTTCGGGTTGTTGGCGGTGAACTCGACGTTGGTGCCGAAGATGTCGGAGGTCGCCTCGTTGAGGCCACCGGACTCACCGGAGTACTCCAGACCCGCGGTACGGGAGGTCACGCCGTGGGACATCTCGTGTCCTGCGACGTCCAGCGAGACGAGCGGGCTGAACAGGGAGCCGTCGCCGTCGCCGTAGGTCATGCAGAAGCAGCTGTCGTCCCAGAAGGCGTTGTCGTACGCGGAGCTGTAGTGCACGTTGTTGTGCGAGCCCACGCCGTCGTTGCCGATGCCGTTACGGCCGTGGATCGACGCGTAGTAGTCCCACGTCGCGTTGGTGCCGTACTGAGCGTCGACGCCGGCGGTCGCCGGGTCGTTGTTGGTGCCGTCGCCCCAGTGGTTGTCGGCGTCGGTCATCGGAGACCCGTCGCTGCCGGAGCCACCGCCCAGGTCGGTGGTGTAGGTGTTGCCACGCGTCGGGTCCTGCAGCGAGTAGCCGCTGCCGGTCTGCGTGGTCTCCAGCGGCACGGTGCCGCTGTACAGCGACTGGCCGTCACCGGCGACCTTCGGGCCGACGGCCTTCTTGGCCTTGGCGGCCGTCTTGGCCTTGGTCTCGGCGCTCTTCGCGTCGCGGGGCGCGAGGAGAGTCATGACCTGCTCGGCGGTGTTGATCACCTTGTTGCTGGTCGCGTCGACCGTGACCGACTTGCGGCTCGGCGTTCCGTCGACCTGCTTGCCGGTGGTCGCGACCTGCCAGGCGAGACGGGGAGCGCCCTTGGTGGCGTCCACGACGAGCTTGGCGGTGCCGTGCGCGGTCTCGTGCGTCGCCTTGGCGGCCGTCTTGGCGGCCGTCGAGGCGGTGACCTTCGGCGTGGTGCTGACCGTGACGGCCTGGCGCAGCGTCTGGTCGACGCCGAGCCATGCGCCCTTGGCGTTCTGGTGGACGATGAAGTCGCCACCCAGAACGGGCAGGCTCTTGTAGGTGCGGACCATCCGGGTGTGGGTGGTGCCGCTGTGGTCGGTGGTGACCTGGCTGGCGCGGAACGTCTGGCCGGCACCGCCATGCACCGCACTGGTGTGCGCTGCGATGGCTGACAGAGCTCGTTCCGCAACGGCGGAACTGGCCTGCGGGGACGCCGGCGGGGTGGGAGCGGCGACAGCGGCCTGCTGCACCGTCGCGGCAAGCGCGGTGGTCAGCACGGCGGCTGCGACAGCCCCAGCACGTCTCCTCATAACCGATCCTTCCTGGGATCGTTCTGCGACGGTTGCGGAGACTCCCCAGAAAAGGCCCTCTATGTGAGGCCTGTCACCGCAACTGTTGTCATTGAAGACCGAATTCGTTTACCGAGTCGCATACACAAACTGCACAAAAAGTCAGGACACAGGTAAGATGCGACATCATGCGCGGCACCCCGCTAGTCCGCGACACCCCCGCTCCTGTCGTGGACGTACGCCTTCCGAGCAAGCTGAAGCACGCCCTGCACCAAGTCGAAGAGCTGGGACTTAGGGGCGAGCCCGACACCGCACTCGAACGCCTGACGCAGGTCGCGGACCATGTACCAGGCAACGCCCCCGAGCAGCAGGTCGCCGTCGCGGAGCACGCGATGGTCCTGGAACGCCTCGGCGGCCGGTACACGGTCGCGCAACAGATCTGCGACAAGGCCCTCGAACGCCTCAGGGACGCCGCCGCACGCGGCCGGGTCCTGCTGGCGCGCGGGCGAGTGAGCAAGGGATCCGAGCGACGGCGGTCGTATACGGCCGCCCTGACCGAGTTTTCGGTCGCCGAGGACGAGCGCGGCAAGGCGCTCGCGCTCGGCGGGCTCGCGTTCCCCTACGACGACGATGACGAGCTGTCCCTCGGCTACCGCGTACGCCTGGGCACCGACGGGCTGCGGCTCGCCGTGGCCTCCGGCGACCCGTACTCCATCGCGCTGTGCGCCGGGAACCTCGCCGCCTGCGAGACCTACCTCGGCAGCCCGTCGGCCCTCGACCGCTGGCGCCAGGCCGTCGAGCTGATGCCCTCCGACATCGACGCGCGTACGGCGCCGGTCGTCTCCCTCAACTACCTGAACTGGTCCCTCACCGCCACCGGGCTGGGCGAGTACGCCATCGCCTCCCGCGCGGTGAACGAAGGCGCCGCGCTCGCGCGTGGAGTCCGCTGGGACCGTACGTTCGCGGCCGTGGAGGCGGTCATCGCGCTGCGCCGCGGCGAGCTGGCGACGGCCGTCGAGGCCGCCGAACGCGCGGCGGGCGGGCCCGGCGAGGCGGGCGCGATCGCGACCGTCATCACCGCCGCGTGCACGTACCAGCGTGAGGCGCGGCCGGACATCGGCCCGCTCGACGCCGCCGTACCGGAGGTCGTCGAGGCCAGCGAGCAGCTCGGCGTGCTCGCGCTCGCCGAACAGGCCCGCATCCGCGCCGCGCGCCGTGAACCCCAGCCGCACCGAGGGCTCGTCGCCGCCCTGGAGACGGCCCTGCAACGAGGCCGCCGGTTCGGCTGGGAGGACCTCGTCGTCGTCCTCGCCGAGATCCGCCCGGCCGAGGCCGAGGTCTTCCTCGCCCGCCTGGGCGACCTGTGGCCGGCGGGCCGCCGTGCGCGTACGGCGCGCCGCTACGTCGACGGGCTGCTCGCCGGCGACCAGGACGTCCTGGTCCAGGCGGGGGAGGACTACCTCCTCCTGCCCGAGCCCGTCAGCGCCGGCCACGCCTTCCACGCGGCGGCACGCGCCACGACCGACGCACAGGAGGGCAACGCGCTGCGCCTGCGGGCCGTCGAGCTGTTCCAGGCCGCGGGCGCGGACCGCTCACTGGCCGCCGTACTCCGCGAGGGCCGCCTGCGGCGCAGCCCGTCGCTACCGAAGATCCCGACAAGCCAGCGAAACGTCGTCCACGCCGGTCTGACACCACGCGAGCACGAGGTCGCCATGCTCGCCCAGAAGGGCCTCACCGCCCGCGAGATCGCCGCCCGCCTGTCCCTCGCCGAGGGCACCGTACGCAACCACCTGCTCCGGATCCGCGCGAAGTTCGGCGGAGTCCCCAAACACCGCCTGGGCGAGCTCCTGGCCCTCGGAGACTAGGACGTGCCCGCCGCGCGGCGGGCACGTTCCAGGTAGGCGACCAGCGCGCTCAGCCGCTCGGCGGGCCAGGGGAGGGGACGGGCGAGGTCGGTGGCGTGGTCCTGCCACATTCGCCGGGCCGCGGTCTTCGTGCCCTCGCCGCCGGGGTGGAAGGCGTCACCCAGGGCGTCCCAGCGGCGGACGAGATCGGCCACCCGCGGGTCGTCCACCGGGGTGTCCGCCCGCAGGTGCGTCAGGAGCTCCTCGACCAGCCCGGCCCACTGATCCTTGGCCGCGTCGACGCCCTCGGGGCCGATCTCGGCCCTGCGCCGCGCCAGGTCGTCCTGCTGTTCCGCCGTGAAGTATCCGTCCAGCACCGAGATCATCTCCAGAGTCGTCATGAACTGGTGTGGCCCGGGCATCGACGCGTCGTCGAGCTGCCGCAGCAACCCCTGGATCTGCCGGGTGAGGCGGCCGATCCGCTCTCCCTGCGTCTCCAGCTCGGCCAGCTGCGCCGTCAGGAGCTCCCGCAGCATCGCGGGCTCATCCGCGACGCCCGCGAGCACGCCCTCGATCCGCGCGAGCGACAGGCCCAGCTTCCGCAGCGCCCGTATCCGGTACAGGCGCCGCAGGTCGCCGCCGGTGTAACGGCGATGCCCCGAACCCGTACGCCCGGCGGCCCGCAACAGGCCGATCTCGTCGTAATGATGCAGCGTGCGTACGCTGACACCGCTGGCACGCGCCAGCTCTCCGATGCTCCACCGGGGTCCGGTGGCGTCATTCCCGGCCACGTCGCTCACGCTAGGACCTCACGTCACGGGAGGTTCAAGTGAGGCTCAGCCGGTCTCTTCCCGCCTCTGGTGGTCCGCGCAGGTGCCGAAGACCTCGACGGTGTGGGTCACGTCGCTGAAGCCGTTCTCGGCGCCGACCGCCGCGGCCCAGTCCTCCACGGCCGGGCCCTCGACCTCGACCGTACGGCCGCAGACGCGGCAGACCAGGTGGTGGTGGTGTTCGCCGGTGCGGCAGGCGCGGTAGATCGCCTCGCCGTCGTCGGTGCGCAGGACGTCGACCTCGCCCGCCTCGCTGAGCGCCTGGAGCGCGCGGTACACCGTGGTCAGCCCGATCTTGGACCCCGATGACCGCAGGTGGGTGTAGATGTCCTGGGCGCTGCGGAACCCGTCGGTTCTGGACAGCGCGTGGCGTACGTCGTCGCGGCGGCCGGTCATCTGGTCACCGTACGGCGCATGCGGACAAGTCTTCCAGTTCCGACGGCGGCCAGGAACACGGCCATGGCGAGGAGCACGATCGTCGGCCCCGGCGCGATGTCGGCGTCGACGGACACCCACAGGCCGCCGACCGCGGCGAGGACGCCGACGACCATGGCGAGGCCGATCGTCGCCTTGAAGCCGCGCGTCACCTGCTGCGCGGCGGCGACGGGGACGACCATCAGCGCGCTGACCAGCAGCAGGCCGACCGCGCGCATCGCGACCACCACGGTCAGCGCGGCCGTCACGGCGATCAGCAGCGACAGGAACCGTACGGGCAGGCCGCTGGCGCGGGCGACCTCCTCGTCCTGGCAGAGCACGAACAGCTCCCGGCCGAAGATCGCGAGGATGGCGAGCACGGCCACGGCCAGGCCGCCGACCACGTACAGGTCGCCGGTGCTGACACTGCTGATCGAGCCGAAAAGGTAGCTGTTCAGGTTGGCGCTGCCGCCCGACAGGTTCGCGAACAGTACGCCGCCGGCGAGCCCGCCGTAGAAGAGCAGCGCGAGCGCGACGTCGCCGCCGGTCCGCGTACGCACCCGAAGCAGCTCGATCGCGACCGCTCCGAGGCCGGAGACGATCAACGCGAAGATCGTCGGGGACGAGCCGGTCAGCAGACCGAGGCCCACGCCGGTGAGCGCGATGTGCCCGATGCCGTCGCCGAGCAGGGCGAGCCGCCGCTGCACGATGAAGGTGCCCACGGCCGGGGCCGCGACGCCGACGAGCACCGCGGCGATCAGCGCGCGGCGCAGGAAGTCGTACGACAGGAGTTCGATCATGACAGCAGCCGGGGCTCCTCGGCGGGGGCGTGCGGGTGTACGTGGTCGTGGCCGGGCATCGCGCACTCGCCCTCGGGCCGCGGGGGAGTGCCCTCGTGCACGACCTGACCGGCCTCCAGGACCACCGACCGCGTGATCAGCGGCTCCAGCGGGCCGAGCTCGTGCGCGACGAGCACGACCGTACGGCCCAGCGCGACGAGGTCGCGGAGCGTACCCGCGAGGGTCTCCTGGCTGCGGGAGTCGACGCCGGCCGTCGGCTCGTCCATCACGAAGGCGTCCGGCTCGCCGGCGAGGGCGCGCGCGATCAGCACCCGCTGCTGCTGGCCGCCGGAGAGCTGCTGCGCCGGGTCGCGGGCCCGGTCGGTCATGCCGACCGACTCCAGGGCGTGGTCGACGGCCGCGCGGTCCGCCGCCGAGAACGGCCGGAACCGCGACTGCCGCGCGATACGCCCGGACGCCACGACCTCGCGTACGGTCGCGGGCACGCCGCCGCCGACGGACAGGCGCTGCGGGACGTAGCCGATGCGCTTCCAGTCCTTGAAACGGGCGGGCGGCACCCCGTACAGCTCGGCGCGGCCACCGGACAGCGGGATGAGCCCGAGCAGCGCGCGTACGAGAGTCGACTTGCCGGAACCGTTCGGGCCCATCACGGCGAGGACCTCGCCGGACCGTACGGTGAGGTCGACGCCCCGCAGCACGGGACGTCGGTCCAGGCGCACCTCGCAGCCCTTGAGGGCGAAGGGGACGTTCATGAGCACCCCAGAGCGTTTCTCAGCATGGAGAGGTCGCGGCGCATGATCGAGAAGTAGTCGTCGTGAGATCCCGGCTTCACTCCTTCGACGGGATCGAGCACCTCGGTCCGCACTCCGGCCTCCTGCGCGAGTGTGGCGGCGGTCTTCGGGCTGGCCAGGGTCTCGGTGAAGACGGTGGTGGCACCCGTACGCCTGATCAGCTGGGTGAGGTCGGCGATCCGCCGCGGCGCCGGCTCGGCGTCGGGGTCGAGCCCGGTGACGCCGACCTGCGTGAGACCGTACCGGGCCGCCAGGTACCCGAACGCCGAGTGGCTCGTGACGATGTCCTTGCGCACGCAGGCCCGCAGCCCCTGCCGGAACTCCCCGTCGAGCACGGCGAGCGCCGCCTTCGTACGCGCCGCGCGGGCCCGGTAGCCCGCGGCGTTCTTGGGATCGACGGCGGCGAGCCGCTCACCGAGCGCGGTGGCGATGATCCCGAACCGTACGGGGTCGAGCCACACGTGGGGGTCACGGGCGCCGCTGTCCTCGTTCTGCGGGGCGGGCAGGGTGGTGACCAGGGACTCGGCGTTGAGCTCATGATGCTTGGCATGCTCGTGCACGGCCTTGTCCACCGCCGGCTGTACCCCCTTGACGTAGAAGGCGAGCTTGGCCTCGCCGACGTCGATGACCTGGCGGGGGGTCAGCTCGAGATCGTGCGGCTCGGCACCGGGCTTGGTGAGGTCGTGCACCGCGACGGTGCCACCCCCGACCTGGCCGGCCAGCCACGCGAGCGGGTAGAACGCGGCGACGACCTTGGGCCTGCCATCACTCACCCGCGCGCCGCACGCACAGGTCAGGAGCGCCGCGGTGAGCGCGATCGGCAGGAGTCGTGTTCGCACAGTAAGAGTATGAATGAATATGAAAATGATTGTCAAAACCGTCAACGGCGGTTTGGGCTAGTTGACCAGCTTGATGACAGCCACGGCGAGGATCACGAGCGGCACCGCCAGGCGCACCGCCTTGTGCGAAGCGCTCCGCGTGGGCGACGCCATGAACGCGAACCACACCAGCAGCGCGAGCATCGCGAGCAGGACGGCCCCGATCACCCCGGTCGCCGCCATACCGGCGATCAGGAACGCGGGCAGCACGATCAACGGCACCCAGCGCGGCAGTTGGTGCAGGTAGAGGAAGAACACGGCGCTGCGGCGCTGCATCGTGTTTTTGTTGGTGGACACCCTTCTATGGTGGCGCATCCACGTCCCGCCTGGGACCGCCGACAGGCGTACCGGCATCATGGGCCCGTGCTGGCCATCACCCGATACCGCGTCCCCGAGCCCTCCGTTGAGCATTTCGTGTCCACGATGGGGGAGATCCTCCGCCTTCTGGCCGCCAGCCCAGGCCACCGCTTCGGCCGCCTGGGCCGCGCCGCCGACGACCCGTCACTGTGGGCGATGGTGTCGGAGTGGGAGGGAGCGGGCTACTACCGGCGGGCCCTGGGCGCGTACGAGATCCGCCTGGCCTTGATCCCGCTGTCGGCGCTGGCGATCGACGAGCCGGGCGCGTACGAGATCGTCGAGAGCGCCGCGGCCACGGATGGGCCGCATGCTGCCGGTGGCAGGGGCGGTGGCGGCCGGTAAAGGCGCGGGCGAACGCGGCCTTTGAGGTCGCAAGCCCCCGCGCGTCCTTGGCCTGACGGGACCCTCACCGCCGGACCATCGTGAGACCACGACGGTCACGAGGGGGAATCGCGATGCGACGCGCCGGAGCGGCCGCCGGAGCCTTGATCGTGGCGACGGCCCTCCCGGCGCAGGCGGCGGCTTCTGACCGCACCGTCGACTACCAGGGCCTGCGGATCACCGTTCCGTCCGGCTGGCCGGTGCGTACGCTGGGCCGTCACTCGGGGGAGTGCCTGCGCCTCGACCGCCACGCGGTGTATCTGGGCGCGGCCGGAGGAGAACAGTCCTGCCCGGCACACAGGGTCGGCCGCACCGAGACCCTCCACGTGGAGCCCCTGAACGATCAGACGGCGTCCTTCGTGTCGAGCATGCTGGCACGATCGCCGCGCTCGGTGTCATGGGTGGCCGGAATGCCGGGGTTGTCGGTACAGGACGCGAGCGCGGGAGAGGTGCGCATCGCCGTACCGAAGGCACACGTGTTACTGACGGGGTCGTACGGCGCGCATCCGTCGGACCTACGCCGGCTGATCGAGACCATCACGGCGGTGCCGGAAGACCTTTCGTCCGAACGCCGTGGCGTCGCACGCCGCTGGGTGACGGGAAACGGCTTCGACACGTGCACCGCCCCGAAGCTGGCCGCGATGCGAGCGTGGCGAAAGCATTTCGTGGCGGCCAACGTGTACATCGGCGGCCCGGCGAGGGCATGCCCGGACGGCCGCCTGTCGAGAGCGTGGGTGACGGCCGTCCGCTCGATGGGCTGGCGCCTGATCCCGACGTATGTCGGCCCCCAGGCCCCGTGCAACCGAATCCGCCCTCGCTTCACCCTTTCGAACGCGGCGCTGGCCGGACAGATCTCCGCCGCGGACGCGGCTGACCGTGCCATGGCCTTGGGGCTGCCGCCGAGCAGCCCTATTTATCTGGATTTAGAGGCATATAGTCGTCGGAGTGGGAAGTGTCGGCGGGCCGTATTGACCTTTTTGGACTCGTGGACTCGAGGGATGCGCGTTTTGGGCTATATGTCCGGCGTGTATAGCAGCGGGGGGAGCGGCATTCGCGACCTGGGCGCAGCCGAAGGCATCGCCAAGCCGGCGGCCATCTGGTTCGCCCACTGGGACAAGAAACGCCGGGTGAGCCGCGACAAGTACATGCATCCAGGACTGGTGGCCGGGTCACCGTCGCATCAAGCAGTACCGCGGCGACCACTTCGAGAAACACGGCCACTACCGGCTCCACGTCGACAGCGACGCCGTCGACGGCTACGTCCGCTGACCCGGTTCGACATACGCCCTGATCAAGCGGCTGGCGTCGCCTGTCCCAATGAACAGTGATGGCGGATTCGATCGCTTTGCGCGATCGTGCAGCTGTAGCCTGTGTGCTTTTACTCGAGAAGCCTGCTGTGCGAATCCGGAAAAGGTGGTCCTGTCCGTGTCTAACCGGATGTGGTGCTCTGGTGACGGGGCGGGGTGTTTCGGAGCGCGGTAGCGGCACATTCGCCCACGCCACCGTCGGCGACCAGAGGCCGCGCATCCCGGCAGGCTGGCCGATCCACCGCCTAGGCCCGAAGTCGACCTCATGCCTCCGCTTCGACCACCACGCCGTCTACTTGGGCGCCGCCGGTGAGAACCGGGACTGTCCCGCCAATATCGTTGGCCGCACCGAGACCCTCCATGTAGAGCCGTTGAGCGACCAGACGGCATCCATTGTCTCCGGCCTGCTGACCTGAGCACCCCGAACGTACGTCGGCGACCTCCCGAGCCTGACCGCCGCGACCCCGAGCAGGGAGAGGTACGCGTCGCCGTACCGTCCGTCCGTGCCTTGATCACCGGATCGTGCGGCGCCCACCCGGCGGACCTGGACCGGATCATCGTCACCATCACACCGATCCCGGACATCTCCTCCACCGACCGCCGAGGCACCGTACGCTCCTGGGTGACGGGCCGTGGCTTCGACACCTGCACCGCCCCGAAACCGGCCGCGATGCGAGCCTGGTGCAAGCACTACGTGGCCGCCACCATCTACGTCGGTGGCCCGGCGAGAGCCTGCCCGGACGGCCGCCTGTCCCGAGCCTGGGTGATCGCCGTGAAGTCGATGGGCTGGCGGTTGATCCCGACATATATCGGCCCCCAGGCCCCGCGCAACGGAACCCGCCCCCGCTTCACCGCCTCGACCGCCGCCGTGGCCGGACAGATCTCCGCCGCTGACGCCGTCGACCGAGCCGCCGCCTTGGGCCTACCGCCCCACAGTCCCATTTACCTGGACCTTGAGGCGTACAGCCGGAAAAGCGGCCGATGCCGTCAGGCCGTTCTGGCGCTTTTGGGCTCATGGACCAGAGGTCTGCGAATTTTGGGCTATTGGTCAGGTGTGTATAGCGGCGTGGGTAGCGGCATCCGAGACCTGGGTGCCGTCGACGGCTACGTTCGCTGATCCGGTAGAGGAATGAGCTCGTAGGTCCAAGGCCGGCTCAGGGTGACCGAATTGGGTATTATGTGCAGACTACTCCCGCCTTCTGTGTCCAGGCGAGTCTTCTCCGCGTTTCCTTGCTCGACAGAGAGTGTACGTTTTAGTAACTTGACTAACACTTCGCGGTGACATGTGCAGGCCGGGTTCATGAGCTGCTTGAGGGGTGTTGTGGAGATCGATCTATCTGAAGTGCGTACGAAACTGAAAGACACGCTTCACAAATCACAGTTGGTCGAGACGGCGCTGGCTAAGAAGCTGATTCAGCGATCTGACGACGCGGAAGTCGCCACTGCCACCGCGAATGCTCTCGGTGAATTGGTCGACATCAAGATTTCCGATCGGGCCCTGCAGTATCCAAGTCGGCTCGGTGTCCAGGTGGCGACCGCCGTCAAGCGAGCCTGCCGGGTCGGTACGGTTTTAGGGGAAAGATTCCGAGAAGAACACTGTCCGGACGTGTTCTCATTGCAGAAATTGAGCATCCCGGTCTCGACCTCTCGCGTCGACATGCACCGAATCGACCATGAAGGTCCGGACAGCGCACGCGACATCACCGCCCGCTACATGGAGCAGATGAGGAAAATGGCGGTAGTCGAGGAGAGATTTCGGCATCGACATGTCCGACGTCAGATCGGAGCCGGCGCGGGATGGGTCACCTGTAGCGTCGCGGGGGAGCTCGTCGACATCTCCATTGAGGCGAGTGCTGCCCGGGAGGTGACGGTTGGTCGCCTCGGAGGGCAGGTCTTCGACGCCGTCAGTGGTGTGTATGCCGAGGCGGCCCGGCTGCGTGGCGAAGAGATCGATGGCTGCATCAGAAAGGAGTGGTGAGTCCATGGCGGACGAGCTTGAAGTAGATCGGGGCCGACTGGCCAAGCATGCGAAGGCCATAGACGTTCAGCGAGACAGATGGACTACGGACATCCCCGGACATCTCGCCAACGCCGTACCGCCGACGGAGGCGTTGCCGATGGCGACCTCTGCGATAGGCCTTCTCGATGTGATCCAGTCGATTCACGATCAGTATGTCAATGATTTCGTGCCAGGGATCGCGACTACGATCTTCGAGGTATCGGAAACCCTCCGGCATACGGTCAAGAGCTATGGTGATACCGAGATCGCAAATATTCCGGAAGCGAAGAGGCCTCCCATAATGCCCCGGCGTCATCCCGGGGACGGCAGCGGCGATATCGGAGATATCCTCAGTAGGGCGACGGAGTAGAGTATCTGTGACGAAGAAGAATCTTCCTCCGGAGGTCACTGATGCCATCCGGGTCGCCTATCGAATCAATGGCACGGTCGGGCGGAACGTAGAAGACATGGTGACCTCTCTCTGGGGGGACCCCGGGGCGGTCAGAAACGCGAGCCAAGGATGGAAGGATGCGTCCAATGCCGCGAAAAACTCGTCGCAGGCCCTCTCGGACGAGGTGAGTGGAATAAGCAATGAGCACTGGAAGGGGCCTGCGGCCACCGCCTACACGGCGTGGATGCAGAGCCTTCAGCAACATTCGATAGACACCTTGGCGTGGTGCTTTGGGGAGGTCGGGAATGTACTCACCGCTGTTGCGCAGGATGTGCAAGAAATGAATGAGTACGTGTCCAGGCTGTGTGCGGAGTTCGTCACCGTGACCACTGCGATCCTGCTGAAGGGGAAGGCGGCCGGAGCGGCCGGAAGTAAGGGGAAGGGGGCGGCCATCGCTGCTGCGATAACCGCCGCTGCCGACCTTCTCAGGAGGCTGTACGAGGTCAGCGGCAGTTACGATCAGAAGCTCGCTCCACATACGCGAACGCTGCACAGCGATGTGGAGGCCATCTGTGACCCCTCAAAGCCGGACGTATGCCGTATCGGCCTGTTCACGCCGCAGCCTGCCACCCTTGATTCCCCGCCGATCACCGTGCATCAGTTCGCTGGTCCTTATCAGTACAATCTAATCGGATACTGGGATCGGTGGGAGTAGTCGCCAAAGGTAGGTCGTTGGATTGGCGGGAACGCGACGCGAGAGGTAGGCGGAAAATGCAGGGAAAAGCAACTGTGGAAGAGGTGCGAATACGTGATCAATCGGATTGGAAGTCGATACTCTTTCCAGCTGTACCGCTGATACTTTGGCTGGCGACCTGCGCCTACTTTTGGTCCACTGGAGGGCTCGATCGTTTCCAGGTCCTGGTGGCGATAGTAATGTTCGTGGCATTTGCCTATTTTTTCGTGACCACCATGATCTGGCGAGTATTTGTTTCAAGTGGTGGAATCGTGATTCAGCGCTTGCGCAGCCGGAGGATCGACTGGGACGAGGTCGCAGGGTTCGAGGTCAAGTCTCAGTCGTTTCGTGGGCGCTCGCTTTTTGTCGTGCTCACAGATGGCTCGCACTTGTCGATGCCCGTGCCGTCGCCAGGGGATCCTCGGTATCAGGAAAATCTTGAACGCCTACGTGAGTGGAACGCGACCTACGGAAGTGTGGATACATAGGACGCGCCCATCGGCATCAGGCTGGGAGCGGTAGTGGTGGAGGGAAAACTCACCGCGATGAGCGGGCGAGTCAAACAGCTTCGGCTGCCGGGGACATTTCCCTCGGGCGCGACTGACAAGAGGAAATGGCATTAAGAGCCCAGCTAGAAGGAAGCGCCCGGTGGGCCGCCGCGCGTACATCGCCGTTCTGGCATGCCTGTGCCTGCCGGTGGCCGGCTGTTCCAGCGGCCATGTCCATGAGAGTCCCGGGGATCCGGTCTCTTCCATGAGACCAACCCAGGTCAGGCTTCCGGACCCTTGCGGCACCCTCGACGGTGCGATCGCCAACGGCCTCGTCGGTACCGACCGGGGGGTCGTCGAGAAGAAGTTCGACCGGTCTCAGGCCGTGACGTCTGCCCGGTGTGTCTGGGACGGCGGAAGCTTCAAGGACTCGTCGCGCAAGCAGGGCTCGGTGGCGGCCGACATCATGGTCGAGCTCCTGCAGGTGCCCGGTGCGCAGGAGTACTCGACGGCGACCGCCGCCTACAAGAGCATCGTCGGCGGTAAGACGTGTACGAGCATCGCACTCGCCGGAGGGGACGCCTGCTGGTACTCCGGAACCGCGCCGTCATTCTCTGTGGTGGTCCGGAAGGGGTATGTCGTCGTGTGGGTCACTTCCACGGCGACCGGTTCGGCCGACGCGCGGAGTGCACGAGTTCCGGCGACCACGAGCCGTATCGCCGGAAGTGTCGCCGAGAAGATCGACTGATCCCGAGGGAGAGAGGCCGACCCGCCGATAGGGCATGACCAGACGAGTTTCGAAGTCTCCACCATCAGACATTCCGGTAACCAGATCAACGATGCCGTGAACGCGTGGACCGACGCGGTCGGCCAGATCAACAACGCGTGGCTTCCGTTCTTCGCCCTCGGAATCGCAGGCGAGGCCGCTCGCGTCGGATACGAGGAGATCCGTAACGACGCGATCGAGAGGCTCAACGAGGCGAGCAACCGTCTGATCGCTGTGAGGGAGACGGCCTACCGGATCGCAGTCAATTACGACTCGACCGAGAGCCAGACCCAGCACGACGTCAAGAAAACTCCTGGACTTACTCACCGCCCCGATATCTGATGCCGGTGAGTGCTGAGGCGTACCTGAAGGTGGTTGAACAATGAGGTGGGGCGTCCCTGCATGGAAAGCCCGGATACTCCACGCGGTCCGGTCTGGAGAGCTTCACCCAGTGCGACTGGATCAATCTGAAAGGCCCGCTGGGAGACGCCGGAGCCCTCAACCTGGTCCTCCGGCTCTTCCACACGTACTTGGGACAAACCGGGGAACAGTCGGCGACTCATGACTTCGCCCAGGACACCACGGGCAAGAAGCGCGACACGATTCCGGGTGTTCAGGCCGACGAGCAGTGCCTGACGCCCGCCCATTCCGGATCGGTCGACATGAAAGCCCTGATTCGCCGGGAAAACCTCGTGGTCGCATGCGATGACGGTCGGCCGAATGTCTGCAGCGGCAAGGGGCAGAAGGCATCAGCCGGGGAGCTCGCGCAGGTGGTGCTGCCGAAGCTCTGACGGAGAACACTGTGTGGCGTGCCGGTGACGGGGCGGAGCGTTTCGGGGCGCGGTGGGGGTGATGGTGTCCTAAGCTGATGATCCTGGGCGCTGGGGGCGTACCCGCAGGTGGGGTGTACCGGCGTTCGTTCACGTAAAGCTCTCGCGGGGAAACCGCCGACTGCCAGCCGGATGGAGATCGCTCATGGCCCGTCGTTCTGATGTGATGGAAACGATTGTCAACCTCAGCAAGCGCCGGGGGCTCGTCTTTCCGTCGAGTGAGATCTACGGCGGGTTGCGGGCCTCGTGGGACTACGGGCCGCTTGGTGTCGAGCTGAAGAACAACGTCAAGCGCCAGTGGTGGAAGTCCATGGTGCAGGGGCGGGACGACGTCGTCGGGCTGGACTCCTGTGTGATCCTCGCTCGTGAGGTCTGGGAGGCTTCCGGGCACGTCAGGGAGTTCGTCGATCCGCTGACCGAGTGCCAGTCGTGTCACAAGCGGTATCGGGCCGACCATCTCGAAGAGGCGTACCAGGAGAAGCACGGTAAGCCGGCGGAGAACGGTCTTGCCGACATGACCTGCCCCAACTGTGGCACCCGTGGCTCGTTCACCGAGCCGAAGATGTTCAACGGGCTGCTCAAAACCTACCTCGGCCCGGTGCAGGACGAGTCCGGGCTGGCCTACCTCCGGCCTGAGACCGCGCAGGGCATCTTCATCAACTACGCGGCCGTGCAGCAGGCGGCCCGCCGTAAGCCGCCGTTCGGCATCGGCCAGATCGGCAAGTCGTTCCGGAACGAGATCACGCCGGGGAACTTCATCTTCCGTACGCGTGAGTTCGAGCAGATGGAGATGGAGTTCTTCGTCGAGCCCGGCACGGACGAGGAATGGCACCAGTACTGGATCGACACCCGCTTCCAGTGGTACTCCGACCTCGGCATCGACAAGGAGAACCTCCGCCTCTTCGAGCACCCCAAGGACAAGCTGTCCCACTACTCCAAGCGCACCGTGGACGTTGAGTACCGTTTCAACTTCCCGGGCAGCGAGTGGGGTGAGCTGGAGGGTGTCGCGAACCGGACCAACTTCGACCTGTCGACGCACGCCAAGCACTCCGGTCAGGATCTCTCCTACTTCGACCAGGAGAAGAACGAGCGCTACGTCCCGTACGTCATCGAGCCCGCGGCCGGTGTCGACCGGTGTGTGCTGACGTTCATGATGGACGCCTACAACGAGGACGAGGCGCCGAACGCCAAGGGCAAGATGGAGAAGCGCGTCGTCATGCGGCTCGACCACCGGCTCGCGCCGGTGAAGGTCGCGGTGCTGCCGCTGTCGCGTAACACCGACCTGTCGCCGAAGGCGAAGGACCTCGCGGCGAGGCTCCGCCGCAACTGGAACGTCGAGTTCGACGACGCGGGCGCGATCGGCCGGCGCTACCGCCGCCAGGACGAGATCGGCACGCCGTACTGCGTCACCGTCGACTTCGACACGCTTGAGGATGACGCGGTGACCATCCGCGAGCGCGACACGATGGCGCAGGAGCGTATCGGCATCGACCAGGTCGAGGCCTTCCTCGCCACGCGCCTCATCGGCTGCTGAGAACGGCCTGCCGAACAAACCGGCCCGGGTGCGACAACGCACCCGGGCCGGACTCGTATCTAAAAGATGCGGGTATGTACGCCCTCACAGGCCGGACAACGAGCATCTGCGGCTAATGGGGGCATATAGCCGGTTATGTCGGTATTGGAATAGACCACTTCACCCGCTCTGGCCTGCGCAAACAGTGATCAACGCCCACAGTGACGGTCAGTTCACCGAGAGCTGGGTAGAGTCGCCGCATTCAGCGCGGACCTGAGGAAGAGGCTTCCATGCCGAAGTACGTGTACGACTTCACTGAGGGCAACAAAGATCTCAAGGATCTGCTGGGCGGCAAAGGCGCCAACCTGGCCGAGATGACCAACCTCGGACTCCCGGTGCCCCCCGGATTCACGATCACCTCCGAGGCGTGCCGGTACTACCTCGAGCACGACGCGCTCCCCGACGGCCTGGACGAAGAGGTCGAGCGCAACCTCAAGGCCCTTGAGAAGCAGATGGGCAAGCGTCTGGGCCAGCCCGACGACCCGCTGCTGGTGAGCGTACGGTCCGGAGCGAAGTTCTCCATGCCCGGCATGATGGAGACCGTCCTCAACATCGGCCTGAACGACGAGTCGGTCGAGGGTCTGGCGGCCAAGGCCGGGAACGACCGGTTCGCCTGGGACTCCTACCGCCGCCTGATCCAGATGTTCGGCAAGACCGTCCTGGACATCGACGGAGACCTGTTCGAGGATGCGCTCGTCGCCGCCAAGGACGACAAGGGCGTCGACAGCGACCTCGACCTGGAGACCGGCGACTTCAAGGGTCTCGTCCGCACGTACAAGGACATCGTGCGTGAGCACGCCGGCCGTGACTTCCCCGACGACCCGCGCGAGCAGATGGACCTCGCGGTCCGGGCGGTCTTCGGGTCCTGGAACGCCGAGCGCGCCATCCTGTACCGCCGCCAGGAGCGCATCCCGACCGACCTCGGCACGGCCGTGAACATCGTCGCGATGGTCTTCGGCAACATGGGCATGGACTCCGGCACCGGCGTCGCCTTCACCCGTGACCCGGCAACGGGCCACCAGGGGATCTACGGCGACTACCTCCAGAACGCCCAGGGCGAGGATGTCGTCGCGGGCATCCGCAGCACGGTGCCGCTGGCCGACCTGGAGCAGATCGACAAGAGGTCCTACGACGAGCTGACCAAGATCATGGAGACGCTCGAGAACCACTATCTCGACCTCTGTGACATCGAGTTCACCGTCGAGGGCGGCAAGCTCTGGATGCTGCAGACCCGCGTGGGCAAGCGGACCGCCGCCGCGGCGTTCCGCATCGCGACGCAGCTCGTCGACCAGGGCCTCATCGACCTGGACGAGGCCGTACGCCGCGTCAACGGTGAGCAGCTCGCGCAGCTGATGTTCCCCAGGTTCGACGAGGTCATCGACGTCGAGAAGCTGACCCAGGGCATGAGCGCCTCGCCCGGCGCGGCCGTCGGCAAGGCCGTCTTCACCTCGGCGCGCGCCATCGAGCTGGCCGACAAGGGCGAGGACGTCATCCTCGTACGGCGCGAGACCAGCCCCGACGACCTGAACGGCATGATCGCGGCGCGCGGCGTCCTCACCTCGCGCGGCGGCAAGACCTCGCACGCGGCCGTCGTCGCCCGCGGCATGGGCAAGACCTGCGTGTGCGGCGCCGAGGAGATCGAGGTCGACTCCAGGGCGGGCCGGGCGACCGGGCCCGGCAAGGTGATCATCAACGAGGGCGACGTCATCTCGATCGACGGTTCGTCCGGCGCGGTCTACCTCGGTGAGGTGCCGGTCGTCGACTCGCCGGTGGTCCAGTACTTCGAGGGCGAGCTCAAGCCAGAGGACGGCGACGAGCTGGTCCAGGCCGTGCACCGCCTGATGAGCCACGCCGACGACCGCCGCCGCCTCGGCGTACGCGCCAACTCGGACAACCCGGACGACTCGGCGCGCGCCCGGAGGTTCGGCGCGGAGGGCATCGGGCTGTGCCGTACCGAGCACATGTTCCTGGGGGAGCGGCGGCAGTACGTCGAGGACCTGATCCTCGCCGAGACCAAGGACGACCGGCAGAGCGCGCTCGACGCCCTGGAGCCGCTGCAGAAGGAGGACTTCGCCGGGATCCTGGAGGCGATGGACGGCCTGCCGGTGACGATCCGGCTGATCGACCCGCCGCTGCACGAGTTCCTGCCCGACCTCACCGAGCTGACCGTGAAGGTCGCCTCCGGCGACGCCGACGACGACGATGAGCGGCTGCTCGAGGCCGTACGCCGCCTGCACGAGCAGAACCCCATGCTGGGCCTGCGCGGCGTACGCCTCGGCGTGGTGATCCCGGGCCTGTTCAAGATGCAGGTACGCGCGATCGCCGAGGCGTCGGCGGAGCTCAGGGACGCGGGCAAGGACCCGCGCGCCGAGATCATGATCCCGCTGGTCGGGGCCGTGCAGGAGCTGGAGATCGTACGCGAGGAGGCCGAGGGCGTCCTGCGCGAGGCAGGCGTCGAGGCGCTCATCGGCACCATGATCGAGCTGCCGCGCGCGGCGATGACCGCGGGCCAGATCGCCGAGGCCGCGGAGTTCTTCTCGTTCGGCACCAACGACCTCACCCAGACGACCTGGGGCTTCTCACGCGATGACGTCGAGTCCGCGTTCTTCGGGCGCTACCTGGAGCTCGGGATCTTCGGTGTGTCCCCGTTCGAGACCCTCGACCGTGACGGTGTGGGCCGCCTCGTACGCATCGCGGCCGAGGAGGGCCGCAAGACGAAACCGGACCTCAAGTTGGGGATCTGCGGCGAGCACGGCGGTGACCCGGACTCCGTGCACTTCTTCCACGAGGTCGGTCTCGACTACGTCTCCTGCTCTCCGTTCCGCATCCCCGTGGCGCGTCTGGAAGCGGGTCGTGCGGCTATAGAGTCGACTGGGAGTGACAGCCGCTGAACCATCGACCCGTCTCCTCGCATCTAACGGGTCGTGCGAGATGGAGGAGTGATCACCGAGCGGCCGGACAGCGTGGATCCGACTGTCGAGCTTCGCCGAGATGATTCGGGGATGCCGGCAGGGTCGGATCCCACCCGATCCGACCTGCCACGACGGCGGGCGGATCCCACGCGTGAAGATCTACCAGCGCGCCATCGCGGTGAACGGGCCGAGCGTGTGCCCGACGACGGCGGCGGTACGGAAGGCGACGGCGACGACGGGCCGGTGATCCCGTACGACGACCGGCCCGTGTACGACGACCGGCGGCGGCGCCGGTCCCGGTGGAGATGGGTACGCCGGGTGTTCTACCTGGTCGTGGCGCTCATCGTCGGGACACCGCTCGCCGCCGGAGCGTACGTCTGGTACGTCGCGCGCCAGGACGTCCGCACCCACTCGGACGCGATCCTGGTGCTGGGCGCGGCGCAGTACAACGGGAAGCCCTCGCCGGTGCTGGAGTGGCGTCTGCTGCACGCCCTCAAGCTCTACAAGGAGGGCGTCGCGCCCGCGATCGTGACCGTCGGGGGCAACCAGCCCGGCGACAACTACACCGAGGCCGGTACGGGCAAGACGTGGCTCAACGAGCACGGCGTGCCTCTCAGCCACCTCGTCGCCGTGCCCAGCGGCAATGACACGCTGCAGAGCATGATCGACGTCGGGCAGGAGTACCGGAAGCTGGGCTGGCATTCGGCGGTGATCGTCACCGATCCCTGGCACGCGCTGCGGTCCCGCACCATGGCGCGGGCCAACGGGATCCAGGCGGTGACGTCGCCGACGCGGAGCGGGCCGACGGTCGGCAGCCGTGACACCCAGTTCCACTACATCGTCCGGGAGGCCGGCGGTTACCTCTGGTTCCAGGGGATCGGCCGCTGGGTCGGGGACACCAAACACCCGTAGCGAGAGGCCTGACCTGAATCCATATTCGGGTCAGGCCTTTTTTCGTTGGGCGAGAATTCTATTAGGAAAGTTTCTTGTTAGATATTGACTATCCCTGACCTCATCCTGTGCACTCTCCCTACCACTGCCGCTTCACGCACGGCGAAGGGTTACCTCGGGGGTCGCCCGAATGACGGTGGCGGCGTTCGACTGCCCGGAAGCGACCCCGCCCGCTGACCGCGGGCTCCGCAAGGAGGACCTGTGCGTGTTGCCCCGCGCGCCTGGATGATCCTGGCCACCTGCCTCGCCATGATCGGCGCACTCGCCGCCCGTCCCGCACTCGCCGCCGCGCCTCTCGCGGGTGGCGGCCTGCCGGCGGCGCCGTACTTCATGCCGCTCGACAACGACCCGCAGCAGATCTCCGACATCACCGCGAACAGCGGCCTCAAGCAGCTGATCTTCGCCTTCGTGCTCGCGCCGAACGGCGGCGGCTGCACGCCGACCTGGGACGGCACCGCCCCCGTCTCCGGCGACACCACCGTCAAGCCGGAGATCGACGCGCTGCGCGCCGCCGGCGGCGACGCGGCCGTGTCGTTCGGCGGCTACAACGGCGTCGAGCTGGGCGCGGCCTGCGGCGACGCCTCCTCGCTCGCCGCCGCGTACCAGCAGGTCATCGACAAGTACGGCCTCACGCACGTCGACTTCGACATCGAGGGCGACGACCTCGGCGACGCGACCGGTGAGACCAAGCGATTCGAGGCCATCAAGATCCTCAAGCAGAACGCGGCCGGCGCGGGCCACAGCCTCGACGTCTCCCTCACGATGCCGGTGACGACGATCGGCCTGAGCGACCTCGACAGGGCCGAGATCCAGCGCGCCAAGGACAGCGGCGCGGACATCGACCTGTACTCCGTCATGGCGTTCGACTACGGCGGCCCGGCCGCCTCGATGGCCGACGACGTGCAGAAGGTGATGGAGGACGCGCACGCGCAGCTCGTCACGCTGCGCCCGGACCTGTCCGACGGCGACGTCTACGCGCGTACGGGCCTGATCATGATGAACGGCCACACGGACCAGCCCAGCGAGCTGTTCACCCAGGGCACGTTCTCGGCATTGGCCGGCTACGCGAGCGGCCACCACCTCGGCCGCCTCTCCTTCTGGTCGCTGAACCGCGACCGGGTGTGCACCGGAACCACCGGCTGGGCCGACGGCAAGTGCAGCAGCGTCGACCAGCAGCCGTACGACTTCGCCAAGGTCATCGCTTCCTTCGCGGGCTGAGCGCCGGCTCCCGGTCGTCTGGACCCGCCAGGAGGCGGCCGGGAGCCGGAACCATCCAGAGAGAGGGTTCGAAATGAAGAGGATCCGGCTCGCTTCGATGATCCTTGGAGCACTACTGCCCTGTGCCGCGCTCGCGGCCCCGGCGGATGCCGCCACATCCGGGCGGTTCTCGCCGTACGTGGACATCACGATGCCCAGCCCCACCCTGAGGGACGTCGCCGACGCGACGGGCCAGAAGCACTTCACGCTGGCCTTCGCCCTCGCCGACGGCGCCGGCTGCGACCCCTCCTGGGGCGGCACGATCCCGCTGAACGACTCGCGCGTCATCGGCGAGGTGAACGACCTGAAGAGCGCCGGCGGCGACGTGACCGTGGCCACCGGCGGCGCCGCCGGGCCGTACCTGGAGACCACCTGTGGCAGCTCCGGCGCGCTGCTCGCCGCGTACAAGAGCGCCCTGGACGCGACGGGCAGCAACCGTCTCGACGTCGACGTCGAGGCGGCCATCCCGGTCGCGCAGGTCAACACGGCGCTCAAGCAGCTCCAGGACGAGCGCGGCACCGCGATCACGTACACGCTGCGCGTGCAGGGCCAGGACTACGGAATCGACCCGTTCTCCGTGCAGATCCTCCAGGACGCCGCGTCACGCGGCCTGAACGTCACCGTCAACCCGATGCTGATGGACTTCGGCTACTCGGGCGACTGGGGCGCGGCCCTGATCTCCGCCGCGAACGCGACGCTGGGCCAGATGAAGACCATCTGGCCGTCCAGGAGCGACGCCGACCTGAAGGGCATGCTCGGCCTCACCCCGATGATCGGCGTCAACGACACGGGCCCGAAGACGACGCAGGCGGACGCGCGGAACCTCCTGAGCTACGCGCAGTCCAACCACGTCGGCTCCATCGGCTTCTGGTCGGTCGGCCGCGACAACGGCGGCTGCGCGAACGGCCAGCTCTCCCCGACGTGCAGCGGCATCAGCCAGGGCACGTACGAGTTCACGAACATCTTCAAGGGCTTCACCGGCTAGGCGAGGCGTCCCCGGGGGCGTACGCGCCCCCGGGGGTTCACTTGCCCGGTGTGTAGGTGCCCTGGCAGAGGGCGAAGCCGAGGTTGCGTTCGTCGGCCAGTGACCTGCCGCCCGCGGAGATGGTGCAGCCGATGGGTGCCATCGGCGAGGTGGACTGGCTGTTGACCATCAGCGGGATCATCGGCTGGCCCTGGTTCACCAGCGGCCTGGTGACCTTCCACGGCAGGCGGACGTTCTTCAGGTCCACCGACTTGCCGGACGCCGGGTCGAAGTAGGTCAGTGACTTCACCCGCCCGTGCCCGGTCACCGTGTACCGCACGGTCTCCGTGACGCCGGTGTCCGCGCGCCCGACGTTCGGTACGCGTTGCAGGACCAGGCCGGCGAGGCCGCTGAGGACCTCGCGCGGGTCCTTCTCCTGCTTGCCCTTCAGGCCGCTGAGCACGATCCCGACGATCAGGGAGCCGCGGCGTACCTGGATCTCGTGTTCGGGGAACTTGGAGTCGTCGGTGCCGAGGGTCCAGGCGTCGAACCAGCTCTCGTCGGCGCCCGGGACGACGTTCGAGGCGAGGACGGACTGCCGGTGGTCCTCGGTCATCCGGCTCTTGTGGTCGCGCAGGGTGGCCGCGAACGCCAGCTTGGCCGCCTCGGCGGTCGGCTGGACGCTGAGGTTCAGGTCGTCCTGGGTCATGTAGAGGCAGTCGACGGCGTTGGGCTGGCCGTCGACGCGCTTCTGGGAGACAGAGGGCAGGCGCTCGTGGCCGTACCTCGTGTAGTCGGCGTCGGTCAGCAGGCCGCACATCGCGGTCGTGAGCTGGCCGTTCGCCGGCTGTGGCCATCCGCCGGCCGGGGGTCCGGCCGCCTTGACGCCGGCACCACCGCCGCCGCCGATGTGGTCCGGAACCTTCGTGCCGCATCCGGCGAGCACGAGTGCGCACCCGAGAAGGGCGACTCCGCGTTTCATGCGGCACATTCTCGCGATCATGAGCACGTCGGAGGGGCAATTATCGACAAATAGCGGCAAATTAGACACACGGCCATGGGGTGCGTACGCGCTGTTCGGACGGGGGAGTCCAGGGGCGACGTACGCTCGATGGTCCGATGAACGGATACACCGAACACGATCGCCTCCGCTGGGTTGCCGAGCCGCCCAAGCGCCGTGAGCGCACCCCCTTCGAGCGGGACCGCGCGCGGGTGCTGCACAGCGCCGCGCTGCGCAGGCTCGCCGCCAAGACACAGGTCGTCGAGCTCGCCGAGAGCGACCACCACTACGGCCGCCACAGCCCGCGTACACGGCTCACGCACTCCCTGGAGTGCGCGCAGATCGGCCGCGAGCTGGGCAAGACCCTCGGGTGCGACCCCGACCTCGTCGAGGTCGCCTGCCTGTCGCACGACCTCGGGCACCCGCCGTTCGGGCACAACGGGGAGTCCGCGCTCGACGAGGTCGCGGCCGGCTGCGGCGGGTTCGAGGGGAACGCCCAGAGCCTGCGGCTGCTGTCACGCCTGGAGGCCAAGTCGTTCGGGGCCGACGGCGGCAGTGCCGGGCTCAACCTCACCCGCGCCGCGCTCGACGCCGCGATGAAGTACCCCTGGGCGCGGGCGCCCGGCAACAACAAGTACTGCGTGTACGAGGACGACCGCAAGGTCTTCGCCTGGGTGCGGGAGGGCGTGCAGGGCGAGCGCTCCTGCTTCGAGGCGCAGGTCATGGACTGGTCCGACGACGTCGCCTACTCCGTGCACGACCTGGAGGACGGCCTGCACGCCGGGCACGTACGCCTCGCGGCGCTCGCCGACCCCGCCGAGCGGCGCGCGGTGTGCGAGCTCACGACGGCGCTGTACTGCGACGCGGAGATCGCCGAGCTGGAGGAGCGGTTCGAGGTCCTGCTCGCCGAGCCGTACTGGCCGCGCTCCTACGACGGCAGCCTGCGCGGCCTGGCCGCGCTGAAGAACCTCACGAGCGAGCTGATCGGCCGCTTCTGCCGCGCCGCCGAGGAGGCGACGCGCGAGGCGTACGGCGACGGGCCGCTGACGAGGTACGCCGGGGACCTGATCGTGCCGCGCGCGCAGCGCCTGGAGTGCGCGCTGCTGAAGGGCATCGCCGCCCGGTACGTCATGGGGCGCGCGAGCCACGGGCAGACCCAGGCGGTCCAGCGGGAGATCGTGGCGGAGCTGGCCGCGGTGCTCGCCGACCGGGCCCCGGACATCCTCGACCCGGTGTTCCAGGGCTTCTACGCGGACGCGTCCGACGACGCCGCGCGGCTGCGCGTGATCGTCGACCAGGTGGCCTCGCTGACCGACACCGCCGCGCTCGCCTGGCATCGGGACCTCTCGGGAAGGTAGGCGGGTGGATACTGGGCCCGTCGGATCCGTGACCCGGAGGTGCGAATGCCCGCGCAGGAGACCCACGTCATCGTCGGAGCGAGCCTGGCAGGCGCCAAGGCGGCGCAGACGCTGAGGGAGGAAGGCTTCACCGGGCGGGTCGTGCTGATCGGGGACGAAGCCGCGCCGCCGTACGAGCGGCCCCCGCTGACCAAGGGCTTCCTCGCCGGCCAGGACCCCATCGAGGGCGCCTACGTGCACGAGGAGTCCTGGTACGCCGCCAACACGGTCGAGCTGCGGCTCGGCACCGCCGTCACCGCGATCGACCGTGACGCCCGCGAGGTGACCCTCGCCGACGGCGAGCGGATCGGCTACACGAAGCTGCTGCTGACCACCGGCGCGTCCGCGCGCCGCCTCGGCGTCCCCGGCGCCGATCTCCCGCACGTGTTCCACGTACGCACCGACGGCGACTCCGCGCGGCTGCGCGCGGCCCTGGAGCCGGGCGGCAAGCGCGTCGTGGTGGTCGGCGGGGGCTGGATCGGGCTGGAGGCGGCCGCCGCCGCGCGCGGATACGGCAACGACGTCCACGTGGTCGAGCCGGAGCCCACGCCGCTGCACCGGGCGCTCGGCCCCGAGCTCGGCGAGGTCTTCGCGGCCGTGCACCGCCGGGAGGGCGTGGAGTTCACCCTCGGCGAGGGCGTCACCGAGGTCACGGAGTCGGCCGTGCGCACCTCGGGCGGCGCCGAGCTGCCCGCCGACGTCGTGGTCGTCGGCATCGGGGCCGTGCCGAACACCACCCTCGCCGAGCAGGCCGGGCTCGCGGTGGACAACGGCGTTCTCGTGGACGAGGCGCTGCGCACCGAGGACCCGGACGTCTTCGCCGCCGGCGACGTCGCCAACGCCCACAACCCGCTGCTCGGCCGCCGCCTCCGCGTGGAGCACTGGGCGAACGCCCTCAACGGCGGCCCGGCCGCCGCGCGGTCCATGCTCGGCCGCGACGAGACCTACGCCCCGGTGCCCTACTTCTTCACCGACCAGTTCTCGCTCGGCATGGAGGCCTCCGGCGACTGGGCCGGCGCCTACGACGACGTCGTCTACCGGGGTACGGACCCGGCCGCGTACGTCTCCGGCGAGACCGACGAGCTGGAGTTCATCGCCTTCTGGCTGTCCGGCGGCGCCGTCGTCGGCGGGATGAACGTCAACGTCTGGGATGTCACCGACGACATCCAGGCCCTGATCCGCTCCGGCAAGCCGGTGGACCGCGCACGTCTCGCCGACCCGGACGTCCCGCTGGCCGACCTGGTGTGACCGAGGAGGAATGGGCCGAACACCGCCCGGCGGTGTTCGGCGTCGCCTACCGCCTGCTGGGCACCGTCACCGACGCCGAGGACATCACGCAGGACGTCTGGCTGCGCGCCGACGCCGCCGACCTGTCGCAGGTACGCGACCTGCGCGCGTGGCTCGTCACGGTCGCCGCGCGGCGCGCGTACGACGTCCTCAAGTCGGCACGCGTACGCCGGGAGGCCTACGTCGGGCCCTGGCTGCCCGAGCCGCTGCTCACCGGTCCCGACGCCGCGCAGCCGGTGCTCGTCGACGAGTCGGTGAGCACGGCGATGCTGCTCGTCATGGACGAGCTGGGGCCGCCCGAGCGGGTGGCGTTCGTGCTGCACGACGTCTTCGAGGTGCCGTTCGAGCGGATCGCGGACGTCCTCGGCCGTACCCCCGCCGCCAGCCGTCAGCTCGCCTCGCGCGCACGCCGCCGGCTCGCGGAGACGCGGGAGCGCCCGCGCGCGAGCCGTTCGGAGCGCGACCGGGTGCTCGCCGCCTTCCGCGCCGCGTACGAGGCCGGCGACCTGGAGGGGCTCGTCAAGCTCCTGCATCCCGACGTCGTCTACGTCACGGACGGCGGCGGCCGCGTCGCGGCGGCGCGCAAGCTGATCGTCGGCGCCGAGCGGGTGGCGATCGTGCTCCTTCGGGTCGCGCGGCGTAACCACCTGGAGGCGGTCTTCCCGTGCGAGGTGGGCGGCGAGTCCGCGATGGGGGTGCGCCGCGACGGGGTGCCGGCCCTCATCGATACGTTCGAGGTGGGAGCCGACGGCCTGATCCTGACGCTTCGCCGGGTCATCAACCCGGACAAGATCGCGCACATTCTGCGGTCACATCCGGCATGGCCGTCTCGTCTCCCTGGTGACTAGAGAAGGAGACGACATGACACGTCTGAACATCACAGAGACGGCTCCGCAGGTCTACAAGGCACTCGGCGGGGTCGAGGCGGCGATACGGAAGGGGCCGCTGCACCACGCCGTGCGGGAGCTGGTGAAGATCCGCGCGTCCCAGATGAACGGCTGCCTGTTCTGCATCGACATGCACACCCATGAGGCGCTGGAGCTGGGAGAGTCCCCGGACCGGATCTACCAGCTCCCGGCCTGGCGTGAGTCGTCGCTGTACACCGACGCCGAGCGCGCCGCCCTCGCGTACACGGAGGCGGCGACCGAGATGCCCGGCGGCGTGTCGGACGAGGTCTGGGACGCGGTCACGGTCGCCTACAAGGAGGACGAGGCCGCCTACCTCGTCGCCCAGGTCGCGATGATCAACGCCTGGAACCGCATCGCCGCGCCGATGCACACCCCGCCGCCGCAGCGCGGCTGACCGCCGCTCCCTCCCGGCCCGGTCATCCCGACCGGGCCGGGACCCGCTCGCCGAGCGCGCGGCCGTGGTCCAGGCGCCGCCGTAGCCGTACGGTGTCGGGCGCCAGGGCCGTCACCAGCACCCCGGGCCCGGCCAGGGGCATCACGGCGAGCCCGTCCTCGGCGTACGGTCCGGGGGCGAGGCCGGGGCCGGCGAGCAGCAGGGTGCCGGCCGCCTTGGCGTCGCCGAGCACGGCGCCGCTCGTGGCGTTCTCGTCGATCCGCAGCTCGTGCCGGAGCAGCGGAACCGGTCCGGCCGTGACGTCGAAGCGGCTCACGTACCGGCCGGGGCGCTCCCCGTGCCGCCCGAGCACGATCTCCTCCCGCCAGACCAGTGACGCGCCCTCGCCGAGGCGTACGTCGGCCAGCGAGCGGTGGTCACAGCCCGATGCCGCGATCGCGGGCTCCGGGGTGAAGACGAGGCGCGCGCCCGCCGCGACGCGGGCGCGGACCGTGAGGCGCGACGGCCCGGTGTCCCGGCGGCCGGGCAGCACGAGCGACGCGGCGGCCGAGCGTACCTCCAGCCGCGCACCCGGCCCGACGTCGATCGTCAGTTCCAGGTCGTCGCCGCCGAGCGGCCCGGCGCCCGCGCCCACGAGGTACACCGCACCACCGGCCTCGCGCAGAGCCAGGGGGCCCTCCGACCGCAGCCGCGTCATCCGGACCTGCCCGCCGGCGCCGCACTCGGCGGTCATCGCCGCACGCGCCGTGAACCCGGTGCTCACGCGGGCGCGCGGGTCAGGAGCGAGCGCACCCAGCCCGTCACCTCGGGGACGTCGGGGCGTTCGCGCAGCGAGGTGAAGGCGATCGGGAGCCCGTCGCGTACGCGCCGGGCGTCCCGGTCCATCACCGACAGGTCCGCGCCGACGAGAGGCGCCAGGTCGGTCTTGTTGACGACGAGCAGGTCGGCGGTGGTCACGCCGGGACCGCCCTTGCGGGGCACCTTGTCGCCGCCGGACACGTCCAGCACGAAGATCTGCCGGTCGACCAGGCCGCGGCTGAACGTCGCGGTGAGGTTGTCGCCGCCGCTCTCCACGATGATCAGGTCCAGCGGCGCGTGGCGTTCCTCCAGGGCCTCCACGGCGTCCAGGTTGGCGGAGATGTCGTCGCGGATCGCCGTGTGCGGGCAGCAGCCGGTGCGCACCGCCGCGATCCGGTCGTCGTCCAGCACGCCGTTGCGGCGCAGGAAGTCGGCGTCCTCGGTCGTGTAGATGTCATTGGTGACGACGGCGAGGGAGATCTCGTCGCGGAGCAGGCGGCACAGCGCGGCCGTGAGCGCGGTCTTGCCGCTGCCGACCGGGCCGCCGATGCCGAGCCGCAGCGCGCGGTGCGGGCGTGGTTCGTGCGGGTCGTGGCTGTGGTCGAGTCCCATCGTGCCTCCCGTGTCAGGATTCGAACAGGCGCATATCGGCCCGCTGGTGCAGTTCGGCGAACACATCGAGCGCGGGCGCGGAGGCCGAGGGCAGATCGCCCGCCGCCGCTTCGGACGCGACGTCGTCGATACGCCCCGCGAGGGCGGCGAGGATCCGGTGGACGCCCAGCGGGTCCAGCCCGAGCAGCCGCACCGCGGCCGACGCCGGGCCGGTGACGGACCCGTACGCCGCGATCCGCGCCGCGTCCAGGGCCGCCCCGCCCGCGACGGTCACCGCCGCGCCGAGCACGACGGGATGGTGCGGGCCGCCGGTGAGGGAGCCGAGGACGGGATCGCCGGGCCAGGCGGTCCGTACGGCCCGCAGCAGGGCGCGCCCCTGGGCCCGCGAGGCGCTCCGCTGCGCGGGCGAGGGCGTACGCGCGTCGGCCTCCGCGTCGAGGCCCGCCCAGCCGCCGAAGGCGTCCGGCCGGCACGCCGCCGCGGCCAGCCCGGCCGTCACCAGGCCGGTGGTGGCCAGGCGGCCGGTCAGGAAGCCGCTCAGGGTCTCCAGGTCGTGGACGACGCCCGTCGCGGCGGCGGTCTCCAGGCCGCCCGAGTGGGCGTGGGCGCCGGCGGGGAGGCGGGAGTCCGCCAGCAGGAGCAGGGCGGCGTCCATCAGAACAGGAAGTAGCGCTGGGCCATCGGGAGGACGGACGCGGGGGCGGGCTCGACCTCTTCGCCGTCGATGCTGACGGTGAAGGTGTCCGGGTCGACCCGGATGTCGGGGAGAGCGTCGTTCAGCGGCATGTCGGCCTTGCCGGTACGCCGGGTGTCGCCCACCGGCACCAGCCGCCGCCGTACGTCAAGGCGCTCGGCGAGGCCGTCCTCCAGGGCGGCCGGCGCCACGAAGTGCACCGACAGCGCCGGAGCCGCGCCGGCGCCCCACATCGGCCGGGGGAGCACGGGCTGTGGCGTGGGGATCGAGGCGTTGGCGTCGCCCATCTGCCCCCAGGCGATCATCCCGCCCTTCAGGACCACGTGCGGGCGCACGCCGAAGAACGCGGGGTCCCACAGCACCAGGTCCGCCAGCTTCCCCGGCTCCACGGAGCCGACCTCGGCGTCCAGGCCGTGCGCGATCGCCGGGCAGATCGTGTACTTCGCCACGTAGCGGCGCGCGCGGAGGTTGTCGTCGAGCCCGCCCCGGTGCCCCTTCATCACGTGCGCGGTCTGCCAGGTGCGGATCACGGTCTCGCCGATCCGGCCCATGGCCTGGGAGTCCGAGCCGATCATCGAGATCGCGCCCAGGTCGTGCAGGTGGTCCTCGGCCGCCATCGTCGTCGGGCGGATCCGCGACTCGGCGAACGCCAGGTCCTCCGGCACGGAGGGGTCCAGGTGGTGGCAGACCATGAGCATGTCGAGGTGCTCGTCGAGCGTGTTCACGGTGTGCGGCCGCGTCGGGTTGGTGGAGGACGGCAGGACGTTCGGGTGCGAGGCGACCGTGATGATGTCCGGCGCGTGCCCGCCGCCCGCGCCCTCGGTGTGGTACGCGTGGATCGACCGGCCGGCGATGGCGTTCAGGGTCGACTCGACGTAGCCCGCCTCGTTCAGCGTGTCCGAGTGCAGCGCCACCTGCACGCCGTACTCCTCGGCGACGCTGAGGCAGGTGTCGATCGCGGCGGGAGTCGAGCCCCAGTCCTCGTGCAGCTTGAACCCCGAGGCGCCGGCGAGCAGCTGCTCGCGCATGGCCTCCTCCGACACCGTGTTGCCCTTGCCGAGCAGTGCGACGTTGACGGGCCAGGAGTCCATCGCCTCCAGCATCCGGGCGAGGTACCAGGCGCCGGGTGTGACCGTCGTGGCCTTGGTGCCCTCGGCCGGGCCGGTGCCGCCGCCGATCAGCGTCGTCACGCCCGCGCCGAGCGCCTCGCCGACGAGCTGCGGGCAGATCAGGTGGACGTGGGAGTCCACCGCGCCGGCCGTGAGGATCCTGCCGTTCCCGGCGAGGATCTCCGTGGACGGCCCGATCACCAGGTCGGGGTGGACGCCGTCCATGATGTCGGGGTTGCCGGCCTTGCCGAGCGCGACGATCCGGCCGTCGCGTACGCCGACGTCGGCCTTGACGACGCCCCAGTGGTCGAGGACGACGACGCCGGTGATCACCAGGTCGGGAGCGCCCTCGGCGCGGGTGGCCACGCCCTGGCCCATCGACTCGCGGATCACCTTGCCGCCGCCGAAGACCGCCTCGTCACCGGCTCCCGGACCGCGGCTCAGGTCGTCGGTGACCTCGATGAACAGGTCGGTGTCGGCCAGGCGTACGCGGTCGCCGGCCGTCGGGCCGTACAGCTGCGCGTAGCGCGCCCGCGAGATGTCAGCCACGGCGCAGTCCCGGTACGGCGCGGCGCCCGGCGAGCGGCACCAGATCGACCTCGCGGGTGACGCCGGGCTCGAACCGCACGGCGGTGCCGGCCGGCACGTCGAGGCGGTGGCCGCGCGCCGCCTCGCGGTCGAAGTCGAGCGCGTCGTTGGCCTGCGCGAAGTGGTAGTGCGACCCGACCTGGACCGGCCGGTCACCCGTGTTGACCACGGTGAGCGTCGTACGGGGGCGGCCGGGGTTCAGCTCAACGACGCCGTCGCCGGTCACGACCTCGCCGGGCGTGAGGCTCACGGGATCGGCCGGTGGACGGTGACGAGCTTGGTGCCGTCGGGGAAGGTCGCCTCGATCTGCACGGAGTCGAGCATCTCCGGGACCCCTTCCATGACGTCGTCGCGGGTGAGGACCGTGCGCCCCGACTCCATGAGCGCGGCGACGCCCTCGCCGTCCCGCGCGCCCTCCAGGACGTACGCCGCGATGATCGCGGTCGCCTCCGGGTGGTTGAGCCGCAGCCCGCGCGCCCGGCGGTCGCGGGCCAGCCCCGCCGCCACATGGATGAGCAGTCGTTCCTGCTCATGAGGGGTGATCAGCACATTTCGAACGCTAACCCGGGACAGGGACGGATGAGAACGGTGGCGTGGCCGAAGTAACAGGAAGTTCACATCCGGGGCGTGGAAGGCGGAACCTCGGCGAGGTACCTCTAGTGGTGTGCACCTTCGACACGCTGCCCGTCTTCGCCGAACAACAGGATCCGATCGGTGTCTATCGCCAGGCGTACGATCTCGCCGACCTTGATCCCCGCCCGCGACTCCAGCCTGAACACCACGTCCGACCTGCGGTGGGTGCCGCCGTGCGGATGAGGGTCGGCCGGCTCCTCCGCCTCGGCGAGGATTCCGGTGCTCCGCAGCAGCCGGCGCAGCAGGCCCGCGTCGTCGTGCGCGCCGGGATGGACCGGCTCGTCGTCGCGGAAGGCGTCGGGGTCGATCAGGGAGACCCCTGCCTCCACGTGCGCGAGCCACTCATGGCCGTGGAACTCCAGGGCGCGCAGGCGCCCGGCGATCAGGCCGTCCGGCGAGGGCCGCAGCGCGTCGGCGCGGATGCCGAGCGTGATGAACGACCCGTGCTTGGAGACCAGCGGCGCCGACCGGGGGTCCGACCACGGCAGCCGCAGCCGCTGGTCGCCGAGGCCGATGATGATGCCCTCGTTCTGGTCGGCCCAGACCGTGGCGCGGATCAGGTTGATCGGCGGGGAGCTCAGGAACGCCGCGACGAAGATCGTGGCCGGGTCGTCGTAGACCTGCTGGGGCGTGCCGACGTCCTGCAGCACCCCGCGGCGCAGGATCGCGACGCGGTCGGCGAGCGTCAGCGCCTCGGTCTGGTCGTGGGTGACGTAGAGCGTCGTCACGCCGAGCGAGCGTACGAGGGCACCGATCTCCATCCGCAGCTCGGTGCGCAGGCCCGCGTCGAGGTTCGACAGGGGTTCGTCCATCAGGAAGATGCCGGGCTGCCGGATCAGCGCACGGCCCATCGCGACGCGCTGGCGCTGGCCACCGGACAGCGTCGACGGCGCGCGGTGAAGGGTCTCCTCGATGCCGAGCGCGCGCGAGAGCTCGACGATCCGCGCGTCGGCGCCCGCCGTCATGTCGCCCGAGACCTCCAGCGGGAACGAGATGTTGCCGCGGACGTCGCGGTGCGGGTAGAGCGCACCGTGCTGGAAGACCATGGCCAGGTCGCGCTCGCGCGGGGGGAGATGGTTGGCGTAGTGGCCGTTCAGCAGGAGCTCGCCCGAGGAGATCGTCTCCAGGCCGGCCACCATCCGGAGAATCGTCGACTTGCCGCACCCTGAAGGCCCCAGCAGGACGAAGACCTCACCGTCGGGAATGCGCAGGCTCAGATCGCGAACCGCGTGAAACCCGTCCGGATAGAACTTGTTCACTGCGTCGAGGACGACCTCGGTCATCGCTACACCTCGTGTTACCTTGACGATCAAGGTGCGGTGATCGCCGATGATCTTCACGGCGAATCACATCGCAGCCCGCCGAAGTTGAGTCAGTACACCGTGTGCATCCGTGATTTGTCCAGTGCATGCGAATGGTCGTGCGTGGCCTCGGATGTCGTAGCCCGCGACTAGACTGCGGCCGTGGCAGGCCGAATCCGCGATGAAGACATCGCTCTCGTGCGCGAACGGTCGCCGATCGACGCGGTGGTGGGGGAGTACGTCCAGCTCCGGAATGCCGGCGGCGGCGCCGTCAAGGGGCTGTGCCCGTTCCATGACGAGAAGTCGCCGTCGTTCAACGTCTCCAACGGCCTGTGGCACTGCTTCGGATGCGGCGAGGGCGGCGACGCGATCGGCTTCATCCAGAAGATCGAGCACCTGTCGTTCGCCGAGGCGATCGAGCGGCTCGCCCAGAAGGCCGGCATCCAGCTCCGCTACACCGACGCCGGCTACGTCCCCGGCCGCCAGAAGGGTGAGCGCACCCGCCTGGTCGACGCCCACCGCGCCGCCGCGGAGTTCTACACCGAGCAGCTGATGACGCCGGCCGCCGAGCTCGGGCGCCGGTTCCTGTCCGAGCGCGGGTTCGGGCGCGAGGACGCCGAGCGCTTCGGCATCGGCTACGCGCCCAACGAGTGGGAGGCGCTCGTGCGCCACCTGCGCGACAAGGGCTTCACCGACAAGGAGCTGGTCACCGGCGGCCTCGCCAGCCAGGGCAGGCGCGGGCCGATCGACCGCTTCCGTGGCCGGCTGATCTGGCCGATCCGCGACCTCACCGGCGACGTCGTCGGGTTCGGCGCGCGCCGCCTCGAAGAGCGCGACGACGGTCCCAAATACCTCAACACCCCCGAGACCCCGCTGTTCAAGAAGGGCTCGGTGCTCTACGGCGCAGACCTGGCGAAGAAGGAGATCGCGCGCCGGCGGCAGGCCGTCATCGTCGAGGGCTACACCGACGTCATGGCGTGCCACCTCGCGGGCGTCGGCACGGCCATCGCCACCTCGGGCACCTCGTTCGGCGACGAGCACATCAAGATCCTGCGCCGCCTGCTGATGGACCAGGACGAAGCCAGCGGCGAGGTCATCTTCACCTTCGACGGCGACGCCGCCGGGCAGAAGGCCGCGCTCCGCGCGTTCGAGACCGAGCACCGCTTCGCCGCGCAGACCTTCGTCGCCGTGCAGCCCGACGGGCTCGACCCCTGTGACCTGCGCATGAAGCACGGCGACGCGGCGGTGCGCGACCTGGTCGCATCGAGGGTGCCGCTCTTCCGCTTCGCCATCCGCGCGACCATCGAGAAGTACGACCTCGACACGACCGAGGGCCGTCTCGCCGCCATCGACGCCGCCGCGCCGATCGTCGCCGGCATCCGCGACCGCGGCATGCGCGACCGCTACGCCATCGACCTCGACAAGTGGACCGGGTTCCTCGACGAGCAGTTCGTGCTGCGCCGGGTCCGCGACCACGCCACGCGCGGACGCGGCGACTCCCGCAACCGCCGCCAGCACGACGAGGGCGAGCGGCGCCCGCCGTCGCGCCCGGCACCTGACCCGCACGACCCGATCGCCCAGGTCGAGCGCGAGACCCTCAAGCTCGCCGTGCAGCGTCCGGCGCTGCTCGGGCCCGGGTTCGACGCGATTCCGCCCGAGGCGCTCGTCGTCCCGGGGCACGCGGCCGTACGCGCGCTCATCGCCGAGATGGGCGGCACCGCCGCCGCGACCGGTCCGGAATGGGCCGGGCGCCTGCGCGAGGCCGCGCCGAACGACGAGGTCAGAGACATGATCACGGGTCTGGCCGTGGACCCGCTCCGCTCCTCCGGCGAACCGGATGACCGATATGCCCAGGCCATGCTGTCCAGATTGCTGGAAGTACAGGTCACTCGTGAGATAACGACGCTGCAGTCTAAACTCGGGCGGCTGAATCCGGTCGAGAACCAAGAGGCCTACAACCGCCTCTTCGGCGACCTTGTCGCGCTTGAGCAGCAGAGACGTACGTTGCGAGAGCGAGCGATCGGGACACTGTGACGCGAGGGGCAGAAAAATAGGTCCCCCGTGAAGCGGCCACCTTGACGCACACTGTCACCGTGGGCCCTTCGGTGCTGCCAAGCGAAACGCCATCAGTTGAGCAGGTGGCGGACCTCGTCGCACGCGGTAGAGAACGTGGAATAACAGTAGACGACGTTGCTGCCGCAATCGATCGCTCAGATCTGCCGGCCGACTCGATGGACCGAGTCGTCCGTATCCTCTCCGAGCAGGGTGTGGAGGTTCTCGAGTCCAGCAGTGGGCACGAGGACGCCGCGCGCGTCGACGGAGACGATCCAGGCAGAAGAGCGCCGACCAGCGATCTGGTCCGCATCTACCTGCGAGAAATCGGTCGCGTACCGCTTCTCACGGCAGAAGAGGAAGTCGAACTCGCGAAATCGATCGAGGCGGGTCTGTTCGCCGAGGAGAAGGTCGCCGCGGCGGCCATCATCAGCTCGGTGGAGAGAGCCGACCTCGAACTGCTCGCCCATGAGGGAGTACGGGCGAAGCAACGACTGATCGAGGCCAACCTGCGTTTGGTCGTGTCCATCGCCAAGCGCTACGTCGGCCGCGGAATGCTGTTTCTCGATCTCATTCAGGAGGGCAACCTCGGACTGATCCGCGCCGTCGAGAAATTCGACTACACGAAGGGTTACAAGTTCTCCACCTACGCGACCTGGTGGATCCGGCAGGCGATCACACGTGCGATCGCCGACCAGGCACGTACCATCCGGATCCCGGTCCACATGGTGGAGACCATCAACAAGCTGGTGCGCGTGCAGCGCCAGCTTCACCAGGACCTCGGGCGCGAGCCCAGCCCCGACGAGATCGGCGCCGAGATGGGCCTGTCTCCGGAGCGGGTCGTCGAGATCCAGCGTGTCGCGCAGGAGCCGGTGTCCCTGCAGTCGCCGATCGGTGAGGAAGACTCCGATCTCGGCGACTTCATCGAGGACGCCGACGCGGTCGTGCCGATCGAGGCCGCGGCGTTCATCCTTCTGCAGGACCAGCTGGATGGAATCCTCGGGTCGCTGTCGGACCGGGAGCAGCGGATCATCCAGCTGCGCTTCGGGCTGACGGACGGCCATCCGAGGACCCTCGAAGAGGTCGGCCGGGAGTTCGGGGTGACGCGAGAGCGGATCCGCCAGATCGAGTCGAAGACTCTGGCGAAGTTGCGTCACCCGACACGCGCCCAGATGCTGCGCGAATACCTTCAGTAGCTCGTCCCCTCGATCGACAGGGCCGTCGCCTCTCCGGGCGGCGGCCCGTCGCTCTTCGCGGCACCCGGTGGGAATCCTCACATGGGTCTTGACGTGACCGGGTTGGCCAACTGAGGTTAGCTTTAGCTAAGTTAGGGCTACCTAACCGCAGTCGCTTCCCCCTTCGTCCGCTGGAGACCCCATGCGTCCTGTCCACGTGCTCGCCACCACGAGTGCCGTTCTCGCCGCTCTGGCGACCCTCTCCGCGTGTGGAAAGGACGACGGCAAGGCGTCGGACGGCGGCTCCGGGGCGATCAAGGTCACCGCGGGCGACTCCTCCTGCGACCTCGGCAGCAGCAGCGCACCGGCGGGCGCCACCACCTTCAAGGTGACGAACACCGGCTCGCAGGTCAACGAGCTGGAGGTCCTCGCGCCGGACGGCAAGATCGTCTCGGAGCGGGAGAACATCGGCCCGGGCACCGGCGTGGACGTCACGGTCTCGCTCAACGCCGGGACGTACACGGTGATGTGCAGCGCCGGCATGACCGGCAAGGGCCCGTCCCACAAGTTCACCGTGACCGGCAGGAGCGCCCAGGGAGACCCGCGCCTCGACAAGGCGGTCGCCGACTACCGGGTCTACGTGGGGGAGAAGGTCGACGACACCCTCGCCAAGTCCAAGAAGTTCGCCGCCTCCGTCAAGAAGGGCGACATCGCGGGCGCCAAGGCCGAGTTCGCCCCCTCGCGGCTCGGCTGGGAGAGCATCGAGCCGGTCGCGGAGTCGTTCGGTGACATCGACCCGAAGACCGACACGCGTGAGGCCGACCTCAAGGCCGGCGACAAGTGGACCGGCTGGCACCAGATCGAGAAGGCGCTCTGGGTGAAGAAGTCCGTCAAGGACGAGGGACCGTTCGCCGACGACCTGATCAAGAACCTCGAGATCCTCAAGACCCGGGTCGGCACCGCGACGATCACCGCCACGTCGATGGCCAACGGCGCGAAGGAACTGCTCGACGAGGTCGCGACCGGCAAGATCACCGGTGAGGAGGACACCTTCTCCCACACCGACCTGTCGGACTTCAAGGGCAACCTCGACGGAGCCCAGAAGGCCTACGAGCTGCTGAAGCCGGTCGCGCAGAGCAAGGACGCCGCGCTGGTCTCCACCCTCGACGACGAGTTCGGTAAGGTGCAGAAGCTTTTGACCAAGTACGAGAAGGGCGACGGTTACGTCTCCTACGACACCGTCGGCAAGGCACAGCGCAAGGAGCTCTCCAACGAGGTGAACGCACTCGGTGAGCCCCTCTCCAAGCTCGCGGCGGCGGTGGCGAAGTAGATGAACCTCAGCAGGAGGAAGTTCTTCGGATACTCCGGCGTCACGCTGGCCGCGGGTGCCGCGGCCGGCGCCGGCGTGACGGGCGTCGCCCAGGCCTATGAGGGTTCGGGCACGAACGAAGAGGCCGTGGAGTTCGCCGGCGCCCACCAGGCCGGCATCGCCACGCCGGTGCAGGACCGCCTGCACTTCGCCTCGTTCGACGTCGTCGTCGACGACCGCGCGCGCCTGGTCCAGATGCTCAAGGACTGGACCTCGGCGGCGCGGGCGATGACCGCCGGTCACCCGTACGGCTCGGCCGCCGGCGGCCAGCCGGAGGCGCCGCCCGACGACACGGGCGAGGCCATGGGGCTTCCGCCCGCGCGGCTCACCCTCACGATCGGGTTCGGGCCGACGCTGTTCGAGAAGGACGGCAAGGACCGCTTCGGCCTCAAGGCCAAGCGGCCCGCCCCGCTGGTCGACCTGCCGCACTTCCCCGGCGACAACCTGGACCAGGACCGCAGCGGCGGCGACATCTGCGTACAGGCCTGCGCCGACGACCCGCAGGTCGCGGTGCACGCCATCCGCAACCTCGCCCGGATCGGCTTCGGCGTCGTGGCGGTGCGGTGGTCGCAGCTCGGCTTCGGCAAGACGTCGTCGACGACGCCGAACAGCCAGACGCCGCGCAACATGTTCGGCTTCAAGGACGGCACCCGCAACATCGCCGGAGACGACAGGAAGGCCCTGGACACCCACGTCTGGGCGTCCGGCAAGGACGGCGCCGGGTGGATGGCCGGCGGCTCGTACGCGGTCACCCGGCGCATCCGCATGCACATCGAGACGTGGGACCGCACCTCCCTGAAGGAGCAGCAGGACACCTTCGGGCGCACCAAGGGCGAGGGCAACCCGTACGGCGCCAGGAAGGAGCACGACCCGGTGCCGCTGGCCAGCCTGCCCGCCGACTCGCACGTACGCCTGGCGCACCCGGACAGCAACGGCGGTCTGCGGATCCTGCGCCGTGGCTACTCCTTCACCGACGGCAGTGACGGGCTCGGCCGCCTCGACGCGGGCCTGTTCTTCATCGCCTACCAGCGCGACCCGCGCAAGCAGTTCGTCGTGCTGCAGAACCGCCTGTCCGGCACCGACCACATGAGCGAGTACGTCGAGCACGTCGGATCGGCCATCTGGGCGTGCCCGCCGGGCGTACGCGCCGGGGGCTTCTGGGGGGACACCCTCCTCACCTGAGGTCGATTCCGGCATATCAGGCATCGCCCTCTTTGGGGGTGAAACGTACGCTGAGGGAATGGGCTTCCGGCTCACAGGTGACGAGACGGCCGTCTGGGGCGCCGCCGCACGGGTGCTCGACGCGAACTGGACCGGTGCGGCCACGGTCCCGTCTCCCGGGCTGTACCCGCACCAGTGGAGCTGGGACTCCTCCTTCGCGGGGATAGGCCTGGCCCACCACCGCCCGGACCGGGCCCGCGCCGAGCTCATGTCGCTGTTCCGCGGCCAGTGGGCGACCGGCCTGGTGCCGCACATCGTGTTCAGCTCCAGCGTCGCGCGCCGCGCGTACTTCCCGGGGCCGGAGTTCTGGCGCAGCGGCGGCCAGCCGGACGCCCCGAACGACGTGGAGACCTCAGGCCTCACCCAGCCGCCGCTCCAGGCCATCGCCGCGCTGCGGCTGGCGCGCTCCTGCGGGCCGGAAGGCCAGCGGGCCTTCCTCGCGCGTCTCTACCCGGCCCTGGCCGCCCAGCACGCCTATCTCGCCCGTGATCGCGACGTCGGCCGCTGCGGGCTGGTCAGCCTCTGCCACCCGTGGGAGTCGGGCCAGGAGAACAGCCCGCTGTGGGACGGCCCGCTCGCCGCCGTGGACCCCGGGCGAGCGGCGTACGCGCACGGGCTCCCCGGCCGGCGTACGGCCGGCGGCGACGAGCCCGACCGCTGCGCCTCACTGGTCACCTCGATGCGCGAGGCGGGCTACCGCCCGGAGTACCTCCGTGACGATCACCCCTTCGTCGTTGAGGACCCGCTGTTCAACGCGGTCTTCCTCGCCTCGACGCACGCCCTGGCCGAGCTCGCGGTGATCGTCGGGGCGGACCCGCGCCCGCACCGCGAGGCCGCCGAGCGCATCCACACGGCCCTCCTGGAGCGGCTCTGGCACGGGGAGTCCGCCTCCTTCCGCGCCCGCGACCTGCGGTCGGGGACGCTGATCCCGGTGGCCACGATCGCGGGGTTCGCGCCGCTGCTGGACCCGGCGCTGCCGCCGCCGATCGTCCGGCAGCTCGTGGAGGCCCTGCTGTCGTGCCGGTTCGCGGGCGCGGCCGGCTACCCCGTGCCGACCTGCGACGTGCAGGCCCCGGCGTTCGACCGAACCTCCTACTGGCGGGGCCCGACCTGGGTCAACACGAACTGGCTGCTGTGGACGGGCGCGCTCACCCACGACCTGACCGCGCTCGCCGACCTCCTGCTGGGCTCGACGCTGCGGCTCGTACGCCAGTCGGGGTTCCGCGAGTGCTTCGACCCGTTCGACGGCACCGGCCGGGGCAGCCACGACTTCAGCTGGTCGGCGGCGCTCGTCCTGGACCTGCTGGCCCACCGCCGGGCGGCCTGAACCCCGTTGCCGCGAGGGGTCCTGAGGGGTGCCGAAGCGCTGTAGCGTGATCGCATGCGACTGACGCGGCGGAGGAACCTGCCGGAGGGCATGACCCTCGAGAATGGCGAACGGGTCCTCGCGGTCAGCGGTGACACCGTGGCCACGAACGCCGCGCTGCACTTCAACGGCGCCGGCGGGATCACCCGCGTGCCGTGGGAGCGCGTCGAGCAGGCCGTCTGGAAGGACGGCCTGCTGATCGTCCGCGAGGTCGGCGGCGTACGGCACGACGTGTCCCTCGCCGAGCCGGGCTCGGTCCCGGAGACCGTCCGCGAGCGGGTGACCTCCACCGTCGTGGTCAGCAGCCGCGTGAAACTCCCGCGCGGCGGCGTACGGATCGCCGCGCGGCGCCCCGCACGCGGACCCGGTGAACTGCGCTGGACCTTCGTCTTCGACGCGGGACTCGACCCCTCCGACCCGGGCCTGCTGGCCGAAGCCGAGCAGGCCCTGGAGGAGCTGCGCCGCCAGACCGGGCTCTAGGTTCCGCCCCTACGTGGTGGCGGTCCGTTCGGTCCGTTCGGGCATGTCAGGTCTCGGCATGCTGGTCTCGGTGGGCTGGCGGCCCTTTCCAGGCACCTTGTCGGAGACCTTCTGCTTGGCCGTACCGGCCATCTCGCCGGCCTGAGCGCGCAGGACACCGGCCGTCTCCTGAACGGTCGGATTCTCCGCGACACGCCGCGAAAGCCGCTTGATCTGCTCGAATCGCTCGCGTCCGGCATGCGCGCCCAAGACGTAACCGACGGCAGCTCCTGTGAGGAACACAACGCGATACATCATCCTCATCCCCTTCGCCGATCGTCCTACCCATACCCCCATAAGGCCCCGGCAGTCGGCTGCAACGAGCGCGTTCGGAATGCGCTAATCTTAGGGATCGTTGGTGGGCCGATGCGCGGACGGCCTCCTGACGCGATCCTCCGTAGCTCAATTGGCAGAGCAGCCGGCTGTTAACCGGCAGGTTACTGGTTCGAGTCCAGTCGGGGGAGCCCACATCACGAGGCCGGGCCCACGGGTCCGGCTTTTACGTTTTTGAAGTCCATGTCCTGACATCGGGACTAGCGGCCCGACCTGTGACGATGGACACACTCTCCGTGCCCGCGCGAGCGCGCCGAAGCCGCGGAGCGCGAGGTGAACCGGCCGTGGCCTGCCGGCCGTGTTCCAAGACGTACGCGTGTTGTACATCGCGAGGATGAGGAACACGGTTTGGTCTCCGCCGTCCGGGGGACAACGGACCCGGCCAATACCCGCCTGCCGGGCGACGATGAGAGAGGGCCGGAACTGACATGCTTCTGGTAACCGGCGGGAAAAGGCGCCCTTACAGCGCCCTTACCCCTGGCAGGCAACACTCTGATGGACATGGCTCTCTCGGGGGTGACAGGTGAAGGGTGACACGGTGGCATGGACGCCGCCCAGCTGGGACGGGATCGTGCGCGACCACTCCGCACGCGTCTATCGGCTGGCGTACCGGCTGACGGGTAACCAGCACGACGCCGAGGACCTCACGCAGGAGGTCTTCGTCCGCGTGTTCCGGTCACTGAACAACTACACGCCGGGTACCTTCGAGGGCTGGCTGCACCGGATCACCACCAACCTGTTCCTCGACCAGGTCAGGCGCAAGCAGCGGATCCGCTTCGAAGGCCTCGCCGACGACGCCGCCGAGCGGCTGCGCGGGCGCGAGCCCAGCCCGGCCCAGGCCTACGACGACAGCCACCTCGACGGCGACATCCAGACCGCGCTCGACGCGCTGGCCCCCGAATACCGGGCCGCCGTCGTGCTCTGCGACATCGAAGGCCTGTCGTACGAAGAGATCGCCGCGACGCTCGGCGTGAAGATGGGCACCGTACGCAGCCGCATCCACCGTGGCCGCGCCCAGCTGCGCGCCGCCCTGGAGCACCGCGCCCCGGAGGTACGCGCCCCGCGCCGCAAGCCGCGCCGCGCCGCCGCCCGCATGCGCACCAACCCCGCCTGGACGACCCCCTAAGCACGCTCCCGGTGCACGGCCGTACCGAGCACGACCAGGGCGATGCCGGCCGCCTCGGTGAGAGTCGGCAGCTGACCGAGCACCACGGCGCCGATGACCGCCGCGGTCGCCGGCAGCAGTGCCACCAGTAGCGCGTACGTCGCGCGCGCCATCCTCGCCATGGCGAGCTGGTCGCACACGTACGGAATGACCGACGAGGCCACCCCCACCCCGATCCCGGCGCCGAGCAGGGCCGGATGGGGCAGCGCGGGCGCGGCCCGCCACGCTCCGAGCGGAGCGACGAAGACCGCGGCGACGAGCATCGCCGCTCCCAGCGCGCCGACACCGTCCTCACGGTGCTGGGCGACCCGGTGCGCGAGCACGATGTACAGGCCGAACAGCAGGGCGTTGGCGAACGCGAAGGCGAAACCCAGCGGAGCCCCCGCGAACCGTACGCCGGTCAGCAGGTAGACCCCGCCGCCTGCGGCGAGCAGCGCGACACCGTTCCGTTTCGTACGGGCGCCGGCCGCCGCGAGCGCGATCACCGGGACGAACTCGATCGCCGCGACCGTGCCGAGCGGGAGGCGCGCGACGGCCTCGTAGAAGCAGGTGTTCATCACCGCGAGGACCAGGCCCCACAGCACGAGCGTCCCTCGGCCGGGCCCCGTGAACAGCCGCCACGGCCGCCGCCAGACGGCGAACACGGCAGCCGCGCTCCACACCCGCAGCCCGGCCACACCCTCCGGCGCGACCCGGGCGAACAGCAGGACGGCGAAAGCGGGCCCGAGATAATGGAAGACCGCACTGCCGATGAAGTAGGACCAGCCAGGTATTCGCTCGGACGTTTTGACCATGCCTAAATGGTCGATCCAGGGGATATCGTGCGGGAATGCCGGATCGACGCCCCAGGCCTGGACGCGGCTACGATTCCAAGCCCCTGGATGCCACCGACCTGAGGATCGTCCGAGAACTCCAGGTCGACGCCCGCACGAGCCTCGCCGAACTCGGCCGCAGAGTCGGCCTGTCCGCCCCGGCCGTCGCCGACCGCGTACAGCGGCTGGAGGAGACGGGCGTGATCACCGGCTACCACGCGGAGGTCGACCCGGCGGCCCTCGGCTTCCCGCTGACCCTCCTGGTCCGCATCAGCCCGGCCGTACGCGAGATCCCCCGCATCGCCAAGATCGCCGCCGAGATCCCGGAAGTGGTGGAGTGCCACCGGATCACGGGCGAGGACTGCTTCATTTTAAAACTCTGCCTGCGGGCGATCGGCGATCTTGAGGGCATCCTCGACCTGTTCACGCCGTTCGGCCGTACGACGACCGCCGTTGTGCAGTCCTCTCCGGTGCCCCGGCGGTCACTGCCCCTGGAGTGAGCCGGGTGGCGGCACGATGGGGGAGAGGTGGAGGGCGGCGATCCGCCAGGCGCCGTCCCGCCTGACCAGCGTCTGGGTGACACGGAACCGGCCGCCGGCGGGGTGGCCTTGGTGCGCGGAGTCCTGGTCCTGCACGCCGACGGCCACTACTGCGTCTCCGTAGTCGCGTATGCCGACCTCGTCCCAGGAGAAGGTGTTGTGGACGAGGTCGCCGGAGCGGTACCGGTCCGTCCACTGCGTCTTGGTGAGGACGTAGCCTCTCGGGCCGACGGCGAGGAAGTCGTCGGCGAGCAGTGTGTCGAGGGTGTCGGCGTCGCCTGCGAGCTCCGCGGTGGCCCAGGTCCGGCCCAGTTCTCGTACTTGTGTGTCGACTGACATGGTGTTCTCTTTCCCTGAGTGAGTGCTCACTCATTATGGGTGAGTGCTCACTCATTTCGCAAGTGGCGCTGCGGTATGACGGCCGGAGCGGCTCTCGCGGGTGACGCGCGGCGACGTGCACGGACCGTAGCTTCGAGCTTGTCGCTCAAGGCGAAATGACCTGCGCTGTTGCCTGCGGGCCTGTTGGTCGGCTCCGGTCGTGCCGCCCGAGTGATGTGTCTTGCGGGCCGTCCGGCGGTGGCGTTGGTCGGCTCCGACCGTGTCGGCCAGGTGACGTGACCCGCGAGCCGGTCCCGCAGGACCGGCCGACCGAAAGGATGCTCATGCCCCCGTCCGAAGAACCCGTGGTCGTCCTGCGCGACGTGCGCAGAACGTACGGTCGTGGCCCCTCGGCCGTACACGCCCTGCGCGGCGTCAGCCTCGGTCTGCACGCCGGTGCGCTGACCGCCGTCATGGGCCCGTCCGGGTCGGGCAAGAGCACGCTTCTGCAGTGTGCGGCCGGACTGGACCGGCCGACGTCCGGGTCGGTCCTGCTCGGCGACACGGACCTGACCCGGCTCCGCGAGGGGCGGCTGACCGCGCTCCGCCGTACCCGCCTGGGCTTCGTCTTCCAGTCCCTCAACCTGCTGCCCGCGCTCACCGTGCGCCAGAACGTCCTGCTGCCCCTCCGCCTGGGCGGAGGCCGCGGCGACTCCGGACGCGCCGATACGTTGCTGGCCCGAGTCGGCCTGGCCGGCCGCGAGAACAGCAGACCCAGCGAACTCTCCGGCGGCCAGCAACAACGCGTCGCCATCGCCCGCGCCCTCATCACGAACCCCGAAGTGATCTTCGCCGACGAGCCCACCGGCGCCTTGGACTCGGCCAACGCCGCCGCGGTACTCGCCCTCCTCCGATCCTCCGTCGACGACCTGAACACGATCGTGGTGGTCGTCACCCACGACCCGGCGGTCACAGCCTGGGCCGACCGCGTCATCACGATGAACGACGGCCACATCACCGCCGACCGCACGACCACGCCGCACGGGCCACGCGACGATCTGGCGGCGGTGCCGGATCGCAGCGATGACGGCGGCGCGAGTGTGCCACGCGGGCTACACGATGATCTGGCGGCCGTGCCGGATCTCACGGGTGGCGCCGGGGCGACCGTGCCGCACGGGCCAGGCGACGACCGGGCGAGCGTGCCGGATCTCAGCGATGTCGATCCGGCCGATGGCGGCCGGGTGAGCGTGCCGTGCGGGGCCTGCGGTGGGGCGGCGGCGGGGCGTGGGACGTGTACGCGATGAGCGCGGGGCTGGCGCGGATGTCGGTGCGGTTCCGGCCGTCGGCGTTCGCCGGGACGTTCGTCGCCCTGGTGTTCGCGGCGGCGATGATGACGTCGTGTCTCACCCTGCTGATCACCGGTGTCCGGATGGATCACGGTCCGGCGCGGGATCTGCTCACCGACATGGGGGCGGCGTTCAGCGTCATGTCGGTGTACCTGGCGGGGTTCGTGGTCGCGAGCACGATGGCGCTCTCCGTCGGGCAGCGGCGTAGGGAGACCGCGGTGCTGCGGGCCATCGGGGCGACGCCGTGGCGGGTACGCCGGATGGTGGCCGCCGAGGCCGTTCTCGTCTCCGTGCCGGCCGCCGTCCTCGGGTACGCGCTCGGGCTCGTCATCGCGCGGGCCTGGTACGGCGGGATGGCCGCGCACGGGATCGTGCCGCGCGGCGACGGAGCGGCGGTCGGCTGGATACCGCTGGCGCCGTCCGTCGCGGGCTGCCTGATCGCCTCGCTCGCGGGCGGCCTGGCCGCCGCGCAGCGCACCGCGCGTTCCCGCGCCGGGGCCCTGCTCGACGCGGACGGTCACCGCGGGATCGGGCCAGTACGGGCGTTGCTCGGTTCGGAAGGTCATCCCGGCGTCGGGCCGGTTCGGGTTCTGCTCGGGTTGGTGGCGCTGGTGGGGGGTGGTGCGCTCGACTTCGCGTTGATGTCGGACGGTGCTGGAGCGATGGAGCACGCGCCGATCGTTTTGTTGTTGTTCGTCGTGGCGGTCGCTCTGTTGGGGCCGGCCATCGCACGGCTTCTGCTCGGTGTGCTGGGCATGCCGTTGCGTCGGCTCGGTGTCTCCGGTGAGTTGGCCGCGTTGGGTGGGCGGGCGCGGTCTCGTCGGCTCGCTTCGGCGATCACGCCGGTCGCGCTGATGGTGGGGTTCGCCTGTGCGAAGCTCGGCGTGCGGACGTTCGTCGCTGAGCCGTCTGCCGGCCGGTGGCTCGATGATGCCGGGTTGGTGCTCTATGCCGGGTTCGCGGCCATCGCCGCGGCCAACACCCTCGTCATGGTGACCCTCGAACGCCGGCGTGAAGTCGCACTGCTTCGCCTCGCCGGCACCAGTCCGCGTCAGGTACGCCGGATGGTCCGCTGGGAGGCGCTGCTCGTGGCCCTCACCGGCGCGGGCCTCGGTATCGCGATCGCGACGGTCGTCCTCATCCCGGTCTCCCACGGACTGACCGGTCACGTCCGGCCGTACCTGCCGCCCGGGCTGTACGCCGGGGTGACCGCAACGGCTCTCCTGCTCGCCCTGCTCTCCACCTGCCTGCCGGTCGAACGCCTCCTGCGCGCCCGCCCGGTCGAGGCGGCGCGGGCGGGCTGAGGCGCGTCCGGCAGATCCGCCGCCCGACACCCGGACGAGCGGGTCCTCCCGGACGCGCCCTGGCCGCGACGGCGTACGCGCGTCGCGGCCAGGACCAAGCCCCTACCTCAGGACACAGGGTCGCCGATCAGTTCGAGGCGTTCGGCGATCAGGCCGAACAGCGGGTCGTCCTCTTCCGGGATCGATGAGCCGCATCCGACGCAGAAGCACACCCCGTCCCGTACGACGAAGTACTCGCGTACCGACCACACCCGGCCCGCGTCATGGAGGGCGCAGCTCAGGAGGGTGCCCTCCTGGCCCGCGACCGGGGACGAGGAGAACTCGAAGTCGGTGAAGCCTGCCCCCGCCAAGGCCGACCGGGCTCCCTCTGCCGCATCCGCGGCGCCGCGGCCTCGCAGTGCGGGGCGGCGGAACATGATCAAGCTGTGCCGGCGGTCGGAGGTTTCGATGAAGCGGGCGGTCTCCCAGGGGCTGTTCTTCGTGTTCGGGGGGCGTTCCTCCCACGCGTCCGGGAGGTGGACGGCGTAGCCGAACTCGGGTTTCTCAATGCGTTGCCACTGCACCTGCTGCTCCTTGGAGTCCATTCGCCGAAGGTGGCTGAGGGCAGCGGTGTAGGACTCTCCCGTACGGCGGGAGCGTTCGCGTACACGGCGTTTGAAGTGTTTGTTCGCTGTCATCAGGCCCTCGGCGGCACGTGACCCGAACCCCCGGCGTACGAGCCCGTGAAGGGCGGATGACCTTGGTCCGAGGAGCGGCTCCCCTTTGCCTCCGCCGAGCGGCCCTGCCGGGGAGGGCCGAAGGAGGTTGGGCGATGAACCATCGCCGACCACCCGACAATACAGCCGCGGGGCGCGTCCGGGTACGCCCCGGACACGACATAGGCTGCGGCGTATGGCGGTGATGTCCGAAGATCTGGTGGCCGACCTGGAGCGGGTTCTCCCGCCCGGCCGGGTGGTTCGGGACGCGGATGTGGTGGCGTCCTACGCGCACGACGAGGCGGAGTGGGCTCCGTACGGGAGTCCCGTGGCGGTGGTGCGTCCGCGTGAGACCGCGGAGGTGCGTGAGGTCGTCGTGCGTTGCGCCGAGCGGGGGATCCCGGTCGTCGCGCGTGGAGCCGGTACGGGCCTGTCCGGTGGCGCCAACGCCGTCGAGGGCTGCGTGGTGATCTCCTTCGAGGCGATGAACGAGATCCTGTCGATCGACGAGGACGAGCGCCTCGCCGTGGTCCAGCCGGGTGTCGTCAACGACGATCTCCGCAAGGCCTGTGCCGAGCACGGGCTCTGGTACCCGCCGGACCCGGCGAGCGCGCCCTGGTCCACGATCGGCGGCAACGTCGCGACCAACGCCGGTGGGCTGTGCTGCGTGAAGTACGGCGTCACGCGCGACTACGTGCTCGGCCTTGAGGCGGTCGTCGGCCGTGGCGACGTCGTACGCCTCGGGCGCCGCACCGCGAAGGGTGTCGCCGGGTACGACCTGGCCGGGCTCATGGTCGGCTCGGAGGGCACGCTCGGCGTCATCACCGAGATCACCGTACGGCTGCGCGGCGCCCGCGCCGCCGAGCGTACGATCGTCGGCTACTTCGACTCTCTCGTCGCGGCGGGCGAGGCCGTCGCCGCGGTGTCCGCGGCCGGCGTGGTGCCGAGCGCCTTGGAGCTGATCGACCGCCACTGCCTGCGCGCGGTGGACGACTGGAAGCACATGGGGCTCGCCGAGGGCGGCGAGGTGCTGCTGCTCGGCCGCGCCGACTCGCCCGGCCAGGCCGGCGAGGAGGAGGCCGACCAGATCCTGGCCTGTTTCGAGGCGGCGGGCGCGACCTGGAGCACCCGGTCGACGGACCCGGAGGAGGCCGAGGCGCTGTTCGCGGCGCGCCGCCTCGCGTACCCGGCGGTCGAGCGTCTCGGCCCGGTGCTCACCGAGGACGTCTGCGTGCCGCGCATGCTGGTCCCGGAGATGCTTTCGCGCATCGAGCGCATCGCCACGGAGTACGACATCCACATCGCGAACGTCGCGCACGCGGGAGACGGCAACCTCCACCCCCTGATGATCACGTCCCCGGACGACGAGGCCGCGCGCGAACGCGCCCAGACCGCCTTCGAGCTGATCGTCGACGAGGCCATCGCGATCGGCGGCACCGTCACCGGCGAGCACGGCGTCGGCCTCCTGAAGCGCCGCGGCCTCGAAGAGGAGATCGGCCCGGTCGTCCTCGGCATGCACCGCGCGATCAAGGAGGCCCTCGACCCGGCCGGCATCTTCAATCCGGGCAAGGTCTTCTAGGGACGGAAGAGGTCCCAGAGCTCGCCGAGGAAGAAGCGGGCGAAGCGCTGGAGCTTCGCCGCGCCGTGCGGGCCTTCGGTGCGGAAGGTCATCAGTTGCTTGGCGAAGTCGTCGGCGCCGAGCCGCAGGATGCCCGCGCCGGCGATCGGGGCCTTCTCGTCCTCGACGTGGCCTTCGTACAGCCGGAAGTAGAGCGTCGTGGTCTCGGGCCACAGGCGTGTGGCGGCGCCGTGGCGGACGTCCTTCCAGCCGTAGAGGGTGCGGGGCCGGTCCATCCCGTCGGTGAACTGCAGCCTGTATCGCATGAGTCTGCGATCCGGCGCGTCACCAGGAGAGAACAGGTTGAACCAGCCCCGCTCGATTTGACACCGGCCCCCGCAGCCGGCGGCGTCAATCCATCCCTCGGCCCGTGCCGTGTGGCCGGGCTCCTCCAGAAAGCGTTCGACATCGTCGACGGTGATCGTGAGCCGGAAGCCGAGCCGCTGCCCGGCCTCCTGGCCGGCGGTCTCACCCGCCTCGGGGGAGTTCACCTCGTCGGCGTAGAAGCCCTTCATCTCCTCCGTGAACGAAAGGGACGTCGGGCCGGGATCCTCCGGCGCGTCGGACACCGGCACGGCGGCGGGGGCCGGGCGCCCCGTCGTCTCGAGCAGCCGGGTGCTCATGCGGTCGGCCATGGCCGCGATGGTCAGCGACGGGTTGGCGCCGACCGATCCGGGCAGCGCCGAGCCGTCCGCGATGTACAGGCCCGGGTAGCCGTGGACCTCGCCGTACGGGTCGCACACGCCCACGCCGGGGTGGCGGCCCATCGGCGCGCCGCCGACCGGGTGCACGGTGACGATCCGCTTGCGGAACCAGATCGGGTTGTCGGCGTACTTGGCGCCGAGCACGGCCGCGATGCGCCGCATGGTCGTGCGCACCCGCTCGAAGTAGGCCTCGCTGGTCTCGGTGGTCCAGTCGACGTCGAGCTGTCCGCCGCGCAGCCGCAGGACGCCGTCGGGCACGTCGCGGCCCATGCCGAGCAGCGGCAGCGAGCTCATCGACAGCGCGCCGTCGCCGATCAGCTCCGAGAGCTCCTTGGAGGTACGCGTCTGTGGCGCGTGCGAGATGAAGGCGAGGAACCGCTCGAACGTGAGCTTGGCGATGCGGCCGATCTCGGCCTTGACGTCGGCCTCCTCGACCATCCAGTTGACGAACGCCGGGTAGCCGCCGTCCTCGATGTAGGCGCCGCGGCCCGCGCCGGCGACGCCGTCGAGCTCGTCGGGCAGCCGGATCGCGCTGGTGATCACCGGGCCGCGGCTGGCGTTCAGCGGCCGGAGCCGGTCGCGGTCCTTGGCGCGCATGAGGAACGTCAGCAGGTCGCCGTTGCCGGAGAAGCGGGTGCCGAGGGCCGGGCTGATCCCGGGGAAGCGCTCGCGGTCGCGCAGCAGCAGGTAGGAGGTGCCGAAGGTGCCGGCGGCGAGCACGAGACGGTCACAGGTGATCGTGCTCACGGGGCGCTTGCGCGACTTCTTCTCCAGCGTGTCGTGCTGGACGAAGCCGACCTCGTACCCGCCCTCGGGCCGCGGCCGGATGACCTTCACCTCGTGCAGGGTGCGCAGGTCGGCGCCGTGGTGCCGGGCGGCGGACAGGTACGTGTGGTCGAGGCTGTTCTTCGCGCCGTCGTTGCAGCCGATGTTGCACTCACCGCACAACCGGCAGGTCAGCCGCTCAAGGCCGTGCACGTTGCCGAACTTCGGCTCCTTGACCCGCAGCCCGATGCCGGGGTCGGCGCCGGGAGCCGGCGCGAAGCTGACCCCCAGCCGTGGCAGCTGCCAGTCGAGCCCCAGCTCGGCCGCGGCGTCGTGCATCGCGTGCGCCTTCGGCGTCGAGCTGAACGCCGGGTGGTCCAGCGGGTACGGGCGGCCGCCGAGCATCTTCTCGACGGCGTCGTAGTGCGGGTCGAGGTCGGCGCGCGAGACCGGCCAGGACTCGAAGCCGCCGCCGGGGAGCGGGTCCTCCTCGACGAACCACTTCTCGTCCTTGCGCATCAGGACGTTCGCGTAGATCAGCGACCCGCCGCCGAGCCCGCTGGAGACGACCGAGTCGAAGCCGCGGAACCCCCAGACGTCGAACAGGCCGTACAGCCCCTCGGAGGGGTCCCAGAACGCGCGGCTCATCTCCGCGGGCGTACGCGCGAAGCTGCCGGGCGGGTAGTCGCGCCCGCGCTCCAGAACCACGACCGAGCGGCCCGCCTCGGCCAGCCGGTACGCCGCGACGGAGCCGCCGAAGCCGGACCCGACCACGACCGCGTCGACGTGCTCAGTGACCGTCACCGTCATGCCACCCGCTCGAGGCTGCTGGCGGCGAGGTGGGAGAGCAGGCGCGGGAACACGTCGCGGGCGGCGTGCTCGCCCACGATCGTGTCCTGGTGGCCGTATCCCGGCACGACCATCAGCTGCTGCCTGCCCGGTCTGAGGTCGCGGAGCCGTTCGTAGCAGACGATGTTGGAGTCGGCGAAGACGTGGTTGCGGTCGCCGGTCACGAGCAGGATCGGCGTGGTGCAGCCGGCGGCGTCCGCGAGGTAGTCGGCGGGCAGGGCCGGGTGTGCGGTGCAGTCGTAGGGCACCACGCAGCCCGCGCCGACCATCTTCCGCAGGTGGCGGTAGTAGTGCACGCCGACGGCGCCGAACAGGTCGGCGGTGCGCTCGTGCGTCTCCGGCGCCAGGTTCGCGTGCTCGTACATCGCGGGACGCCCGCTGCCCCACATGAAGCTGACCAGGTGGCAGGAGCGCACGTCGCACTCGCGGTGGAGGAGCGAGACCGCGCGCGACAGCATCCAGCCGCGGGTCATCGGCGGCGCGTCGCCGAAGCGCGGGTCGAGGAAGGAGAAGCCGAGGAGGTACTCGGCGATCGCGGGCGCGAACCTCAGCTTCAGGCGGGACCAGCGCGGCACGCGCGGCGTCAGCGAGACGCTGTTGCAGGTCAGGCTCGCGATGCCGTCGACGGCACCGGCGAACAGGCTCATCGCGAACGTCACCGACCCGACGCAGTGCGCGATGACGTGCACGCGGCGCCCGCCGATGTGGCGGCGCAGCTCCCGCAGCGCGGCGGGGTGGTCGTGCGCGGCGACGTCGTCGAGCGTGAAGCGGTGGGTCTCGGTGTCGTACGGGAAGCGGTTGCTCATCCGGTAGTCGAGGGTCCACACGTCGGTGAAGCCGTTGTCGAGCAGGTAGGAGGTCAGGTTGCGGTGCTCCGGCATGATGAACATGTCGCTGGACGAGGTGAGGCCGTGCACGAGCAGCACGACGTCGTCGGCGTCGGCACGGTGGAAGCGCGTCAGCATGAGGCCCAGGCCGTCGCCGGACGTGACCGGGTGAAGCGAGACCTCGGCGTCCCGCACTCCCTCGTTCGTGAAACGCGGGATGCGTCGCTTCATCGATCCGACCTCCATCATCGTCTGAACCAAGGTGGCAGAACCCGCGTACGCGTTCATCGGGGTAAACCCTGACGTTCGTACGGCGGTGTTCGTACGCGGGTTCGACGTTGGGCTACGCGCGGTCGTTCAGTGCGCCGACGACACCGACGCGCGAGGTGACGTCGAGCTTGCTGAAGATGTGCGAGAGGTGGGTCTCGACGGTGCGGATGCTGAGGAAGAGCTTCTCGGCGATCTGCTGGTTGGTGAAGCCCTCCACGACGAGCGTCGCGACCTCCGACTCCCGGCGTGACAGGCCGCCCGGTCCGTCGGCGCGCCCGGATTGTCCGCGAGTGGTGCCGGGCACGCGGACGCCGAGGCGGCGCTGTTCGCGGACGACCTGGGCGTGCAGGGTGCGCGCGCCGCAGTCGGCGAACGTCTCGTTGGCGACGCGCAGCTCCTCGCGGCCCTGTTTTCGGTCGCCGGCGTCGGCGAAGGCGGTGCCGGCGCGCAGCCTGGCCCGCCCGGCGTCGATGCGCAGGCCCGCGTCGGTGAGCGCCTCGGCGGCCTCGACGGCGTGCGCGGCGGAGGCCGCCGGGTCGGCCGCGGACAGGGCGTGCGCGCGCGCCAGCTTGGCCAGCCCGGTGTTGATCTTCAGGTCGGAGTAGACGATCTGGTCGGCGCGGTCGGCCCAGACCTTCGCGTCGTCGTGCAGGTCACGCGCGGCCTGGACGCGGGCCATCGCCTCGCACGCCGACAGCAGGCTGCCCGGGTCGAGGCGCGGGCGTTCGTACCCGTCGCAGGCGTCCAGCATCGCCTCCGCGCCGTCGTCGAGGCGGCCCGCGTTGATCAGGGCGTTCGCGTGGGCGTACCGGGCCATCGCGCCCCAGTACTCATGGGTCTCGCCGGCGGTCTCGACGGTCTGCTCGCCCAGCCGCAGCGCGGTCGCGTCGTCGCCGGACCAGCTCGCCACCAGGCACTGCTGGGCGAGGGCGAACACCATCTGCTGGCCGGAGCCGAGCAGGCGCGCCAGGTCGACGGCCTCGTCGGCGGCGGTCGCGGCGTCGGCGAGCCTGCCGAGCATCGCGCCGGTGTGGGCCTGCCCGGCGAGCAGGTTGCTGATGATGTACGCCTGGCCGGTGGAGCGCGCCACCGCGACCGCGCGGTCGAAGTGGCGTTGCGCCCTCTGGTGGCGGCCCATCATCGCCTCGGTCCAGCACAGCCACGCGATCGCGTCGAGCCACTCGGCGAGGTGGTCGTCGGGCGCGGCGGACACGAACCGGTCGGCCTCCTCGACGAACCGCACCGCGTCGGCGATCCGGCCGGCGACCAGCGCGGGCAGCGGGCGCATCGCGGTGATCGCCATCGGCAGGCTCGGCTCCCAGCCGGGCGCGCTGTCCGGCATGAGGTCAAGGACGGCCTGGGCGGCGCGGAAGTCGCTGCGGAGCAGGCTCTCGGCGACCAGCCGCAGGCGCAGCGGCACCGCGGGCGCCGACCGCGGGTCGGGGATGCGGCGCAGCTCGTCGAGCAGGAGGGCGCGTGCCTGGTGGGGCCGGTTGAGGTGGCGTTCCATCATCGCGTAGAAGCGCGCGGCCCTCGCCCGGCGTACGTGGTCGTCGTGCGGCAGGTTGCGCAGCAGCTCGCGCGCCGTCTCGCGGCCCTCGGTCAGCCGGCCGCTGAGGCCCTGCGCCTCGGCCAGCTCCAGCATGAGCTCCAGGCGGGGGTCCGGGTCGTCGGGGTCGACCGGCGTGAACCGCAGGGCCGTCTCCAGCCAGTGCGCGGCGATCGCGGGCGCCTGGTCGGCGACCTCGCGCGCCGCCGCGACGAGCGTGGCGGTCGCGGTCTCGTCGCCGAACCGGCCCGACCGCTCGACGTGCCGGGCGCGTACGGTCGCGGGCGCGCCGAGCGTGGCCAGGTGCGCGGCGATGCGGCCGTGGGCGGCGACGCGCCACCCGGCCGCCGCCGAGCCGTACGCCGCGCGCCGCACGATGGGGTGGCGGAACCGGAAGCGCCCGGCCGAACCGGGGCGTACGACGTCGCGGGCCACCAGCTCGCTGATGGCCTCCAGGGTCTCCTCCTCCGAGCACCCGGCGGTGACCGCGGCCAGCGCGGGCTCGAACTCGCCGGCGACGACGGCGGAGGCCTGGGCGATCAGTAAGGCGGCGGGGGACAGGCCGCTGAGCTCCATCCGCAGCGCCGCGCGTACGGCGTGCGGCAGCTCGCCCAGCTCGGTGAGGTCCTCCTCGGCGGCCACGCGGTGCTCGCCCGGGCCCATGCGGGACAGGGCCTCCAGGTAGAAGGGGTTGCCGCCGCTGGCCTCGAACAAGGCCTCGCGGCGACGGCGGCCGACCTTCGGGCCGAGCAGCTCGGCGACCTCGGCCTCGTTCAGCGGGCCGACCGGGATCCGCGTCGCCGACTCCACGAGCGACGTCAGCCGGGGGAGGCCTGCGCGGGCCGGTACGCGACCGTGATCAGCAGTTGCCCGCGCGGCGCGTGGCGTACGAGGTGGTCGAGCAGCTCCACCGACGACTCGTCGGCCCAGTGCAGGTCGTCCAGGATCAGGACGAGCCCGTTCGGCGCGGTCAGTTCCTCCATGAGGCGCCGGACCGCGCGGTAGAGCGCGTAGCGCCCCGGCGCGGTACCGGGGGCGTCGGCGCCCGGCTCGTCGGGGACCAGCGAGGAGAAGACGCCGGCGAGGGTTCGCGCCGTCTGCGCGCCCAGCCGCGCCGGCAGGTCCTTGGAGACCGTCTCCAGGTGGTCGTCGAGCGCGTCGACCATCGCGCCGAACGGCATCTCCTGCTCGAACTCGGCCGCGCGGCCCCACAGCGTCAGCAGCCCGCGCCGCTCCGCCTCGGCGGCCAGCTCCGCGAGCAACCGCGTCTTGCCCGCGCCGGGCTCGCCGGACAGGCCCGCGAACCGGAACTCACCGTTGACGGCGGCGTCCAGCAGCCCTTCGAACCGGGCGACGACGTCACGGCGTCCGACCAGAGGGTTGTTCGCTCCGCTGACACGACCATCCATAGCGGAATCCTTGGGGTGGCGGGTGTCGCGGCTCGCCGGAGGTCCGCAAGGGGGCGTCCGCAGAGCCGCGAGTACTACGTTCTGCGAGAAAGCCAGGCTGGTGACCAGAACGTATCGTAACGCACGATATTCAGCCGGACACCGGACGTCGACAACTCAGCGAACGTCGATCGCCGCCCACACGGCCTTGCCCATGCCGGGCAGCGGCGACCAGCCCCAGGCGCGGCTGAGCGCCTCGATGACCTGCAGGCCGCGGCCGGTCTCGCACGCGTCGTCGGGGGAGCGCACGGTCGGATCATCGCCGCTCGGGTCGGTGACGATGCACACGACGAACCGCCCGTTGCGGACGATGCTGAGCTTCACCGGGCGCTCGTCACCGCCGGCGAGGGTGCATCCGCCGTGGCGGATCGCGTTCGTGACGAGCTCGGAGACGATCACGACGGCGTCGTCGGTGAGCTCGGCCAGCCCCCAGGAGCAGAGGGTGGCCGAGGTGAACTCGCGCGCGATTCGGGGTGACGTCCCGTCGGACTGCAGGGCGCACACGGCGCCGTCGCGGTTCTTCAGGCGCTCGACGGCCCTGAGGGGCGGCAGAGCGCGGACTCTGCCGAGAGGCGGTGTCGTTGACCGCCGATGGTCGAGACGGCCGTCTGTGCACGAAGTGCTGTACACGGGCATCTGGGCGGGGCCTCCAGACGGACTCGTGGCGTGCCGAGTGGTCGGACCGGTCATCTTCCTCCGGAAGTCTTGCAGATGCAAGAACTGATGCACAGGCAAATGCACGTGCATCTGCAGCACACGTCGAGGGCGGTGGCCATACCGGGAGCTTTCCCGACCTGGCCGATCATCGTTGAGTGATGCCGTGAACACGTATCGTCGCTGCGTATGAGGGGTATACGGGGCCTGTGCGCACCGCGCGGAGGCGGGTCACCGGAAGCGCTCCGCCGGGCCTGTGTCCGAGTTGCGCGGCCGTTGCCGGGAAGGCAAGGTAGTGGGATTCGGTGGCCACTACCCGGGGGCGGTAGCTCAGCCGGTCAGAGCAGAAGACTCATAATCTTTTGGTCGTGGGTTCGAGTCCCACCCGCCCCACACCGCCCCGTGGCGTCGAAGAACCCCCGTTCACCGTGTGAACAGGGGTTCGCCGATCTTCAGGTCCGGGCGCCCGTCAGGGCCGTACGAGACGGCACGCGACCGGGTTGGTCGGCGTGACGGCGACCGCGTCGATGACCGGGCCGTAGCCGCCCCCCGTGGTGCTGGAGAACGTCAGGGTGCTCGTCGGCGCCAGCGCGCGGAAGCGGAACTTCTGCTGGACGTAGCCCATGTTCGAACGGGACTTGCCCGCGGAGTTGAACATGAAGTTCTTCTGCACGGTCGGGTGGCCGATGGTGTTCTGTGCCACCCGGGCGAACCCGCGCTTCACCGCCGGGCCGCCGTCCGGGTTCCCGGCCAGCGCGAAGGTCAGCGTGTAGCAGCCGCCGATCCGCGTGTTGAGGGTCTGCTCGATCGTGCCGGGCTCGCTTCCCTCCAGGTCGAGTGACTGGTGGCCGTCGGCCGCCTGCCAGAAGTTCGGGCCGGCCAGGTCGACGTTCCCCTGCGCGACCCGCCACGGTCCGACCGAGCTCGCCGTGCCGTACCGGATGAAGGCGCCCGGCGGCACGTTCGGCGCCTCGAAGGCTCCGTTCGACAGCAGCGGCGCGGGGGCCGGCGGCGTGTTGTGCGACTGGGCGACGGCGGGTTGCGCGGCGGCGACGGAAAGTGCGAGGGCGCAGACCGGCGGCAGCGCGCTGATCAGCCGGGCGGCGCGCGGGCTACGAATCAACGGGACAGTCATGATCTTTCTCCCCTTGTGTGCGATCTGTTCCCGGGCGGGCGATTGCGTGTGCGACCGTTTCGGCCTGGCCTACCCGAGCACCTTGAGTCATTGAACATCAGCTCTCCGTAATCGCCGGGAGGCTCGCCGGACCTGCGAAGACGTGAGGATCTTCGATCGGCGGAAGTAAGAACACTGCGCGATGGCAGGTTTCGGGCGTACGGCGACGCACTGTGTTGTTCTACGCTTACTTGCCGTGGCGTCTTTTGAGTGAGGCTTGAATCCTCAACCGCTGGTGGGAAACTGAGCCGGTTCACGTGTCTTTAGGGGAGCAGATGATCGGACCTGATGCTGACGGAGACCCCGCCGTCAGTGACATGTTCGGCTCGCATCGTGGTGGGCCGACCGTGTTGCGGATCGTGCTGGGGTCCCAGTTGCGGCGGCTGCGCGAGCAGCGCCAGATCACGTGTGAAGAGGCCGGGGGTGCCATCCGTGCCTCGCACTCCAAGATCAGCCGTATGGAGCTCGGCCGCGTACGTTTCCGCCGGCGCGATGTCGCCGATCTGCTGTCCCTCTACGGTGTCGAGGACGCCGCCGAGACCGAGTCGATGCTGGCCCTGGCCGACCGGGCGAACGAACCCGGCTGGTGGCACAGCTACACCGACATCCTCCCGGGCTGGTTCGAGGTCTACATCGGCCTTGAGGAGGCCGCGTCGCGCATCCGCGCGTACGAGGTGCAGTTCGTTCCTGGGCTGTTGCAGACCGAGGACTACGCGCGTGCGGTGACGCTGCTCGGCCACCCCGACGCGCCCGGCCACGAGGTCGAGCGCCGGGTCGGCCTGCGGATGCGCCGCCAGACGCTGCTCGAAGGCGACGACCCGCCGCATTTTTGGGCGGTCGTGGACGAGGCCGTGCTGCGCCGCCCGCTGGGCGGCCGGGCCGTGATGCGGCGCCAGCTGCACCACCTCATCGAGATCACCGAGTCGCCCAACGTCACGCTGCAGGCGGTGCCGTTCGAGCTCGGCGGCCACGCGGCGGCGGGTGGCCCGTTCAGCATCCTGCGGTTCGCCGAGCGCGACCTGCCCGACGTGGTGTACCTGGAGCAGCTGACGTCGGCGCTCTACCTCGACAAGCGCGAGGACGTCGACCACTACCTCGCCGTCATGGAACGCCTCTGCGTCGGCGCGGAGTCCTCGACCGGCATCCGCGACCGGCTCACCGCGATCCTGCGGGACCTCTAGATCTCCCTGATCATCTTGCTGATCAGGTCCACGGACTCGTTCGGCGACGCGCTCTGCACGCACAGGCGTTCCATCGCCGCGCTGTAGTGGTCGATGTCCTCGTCCCGTTCGAGGTACATCGCGCCGGTGAGCTGTTCGACGTAGGCGATGTCGGGCAGCTCGGGCTCGGGGAAGCGCAGCACCGTGAAGGCGCCCGCCTCGCCCGCGTGCCCGCCGACGCGGAACGGCATGACCTGCACGGTGACGTTCTCCATCCGCGCGGCGTCCAGCAGCGCGCGCAACTGGGCGCGGGTCACGTCACGGCCGCCGATCGGGCGCCACAGCGCCGCCTCGTCGATGACCGCCCACAGCCGTGTGGGCGCCTGTGAGGTCAGGATCTTCTGCCGCCGCAGGCGCAGCTCGACCCGGCGGTCGACGTCCTCCGAGGGCTGCGTGACGCCGCGCCCGATGACGGCGCGCGCGTAGTCGGCGGTCTGCAGGAGGCCGGGGATGAACTGGACCTCGTAGGTGCGGATGACCTGAGCGGCCTCTTCCAGGTCGACGTACGGCCGGAACCAGGCCGGCACGGCGCCGCTGTAGGCCTGGAGCCACCCGGGCCGGTTCGCCTCGCGTACGAGGGCGAGGAGCGCGTCACGCTCGTGCTCCTCGTGGATGCCGTACAGCGTGAGCAGATCGACGACGTTGCGTTCGTCGAGGCCGACCTTTCCGAGCTCGATCCGGCCGATCTTCGCCTCGGCGGCGTGGATGGCGTCGGCGGCCTCCTGCCGGGTGACACCGGAGGACTCCCGGAGCCGGCGCAACTGGGCGCCCACGATCCGGCGACGAACGGTCGGTCTGCTCGGTGAGTGCACCGCCACTGCCACCGATATCACCTCCGATCACCACAATGCGGGCAGAGTCTGCCATCGATGACCATCGGTGAACAGACCTCGGCCGGGGGCCGATGCGCCGGAGCGAGATGATCGCCGATACCTTCCTGCTGCGCCGCGCGTGCGCGCGACCACGGAGAGCGGAGGACGCCATGGGCGAGGCGAACATCCCGGCGGAGCGGGACGAGGTTTCGGTGTGGGTGGACGCCCCGCCGGAGAAGGTCTGGGAGCTCGTCACGGCCATGGAGCGGTACGGCGAGTGGAGCCCGGAGAACCGCGGCGGACGCTGGGTGGGGGAGCCGGCCCTCGGCGCGACCTTCAAGGGCGCGAACAAGCGCGGCGTGGTGCGCTGGACGACGCACTGTGAGGTCGTCGAGTACGACCGGCCGGCCCGGTTCGCCTTCGACGTGTCCGAGTCGAAGATGCGCTGGGGCTACCAGATGGAGCCCGAGAACGGCGGCACCCGGGTCACCGAGTGGCGCGCCCACGTCGGCACGCCCTCGCCGATCATCCGGATGATCGGCGCCACCGGGATCCTCGGCCGTGGGCGCGAGGACGAGATGGTCGAGGGCATGCGCCACACGCTGGAGCAGATCAAGGCGGCCGTCGAGGGCTGACCCCCGATGCGTGACATGTGTACCGGTTGAAGCAAGGACGTGCTGCTCTGTGGGGAGCCGGTGCCGTCTGCCAGGATCGGAAGCATGCAGTCAACTGAGGTGCGGCTCAGGCCGCCCCGGAATCTGGTGAGCACCAGGGCCCGTGCCTACTGGGCGGTGCGCGCCCTGGTCGGCTGGGTGGTCCTGGCCGCCGCGCAGGTCGTGTGGATCTTCCAGGACGACGGTCACCCGGACTGGCACGCCGGCGGGCTGGTGGCCACCGTGGTGCTCGCCGCGGTCCACGTCGCGGTCATGCCCCAGTGGCGGTACCGCGTGCACCGCTGGGAGTCCACGCCGGAGGCCGTCTACACCCAGTCCGGCTGGTTCAACCAGGAACGCCGCATCGCGCCCGTCTCGCGCATCCAGACCGTCGACAGCGCCCGCGGGCCGCTGGAGCAGCTCTTCGGGCTCGCGAACGTGACCGTGACCACGGCGTCCGCCGCCGGGCCGCTGAAGATCCACGGCCTCGACCACGAGGCCGCGCGCGTCCTGGCCGAGGAGCTCACGGAGGGCACCGGCGAGGCACTGGACGACGCCACATGAGCGTCGCCCAGGAGACGGTGGAGTGGCGGCGGCTGTCCAACCGGATGCTCGTCGTCCACCCCGTGGTGGAGCTGATCCGGCTCTGCCCGCTGCTGATCGGCCTGGTGTTCTTCGGCGGCTCGGGCGGCCACGGGGCGTGGTGGAGCCTCATCGGCACCGCCGTCACGATCGGCTTCGGCCTCATCCGCTGGTTCACCACGACGTACTCCGTCACCGACGCGCAGGTGCAGGTCCGCAAGGGCCTCGTACGGCGCCAGGTGCTCACGATCCCGCGCGACCGCATCCGTACCGTCGACGTCACGGCCAACGCCCTGCACCGCGCGCTCGGGCTGGCCCGGGTGAAGGTCGGCACCGGCCGGTCCGACCGCAAGGACGACGACCTCAAGCTGGACGCGCTCGGCGCCGCCGAGGCCGCACGGCTCCACGCCGAGCTGCTGCACCGGCCCGTCGCGGCCACCGGCGCCACGGGCGTCGCCGACAAGCCCACGGAGACGCTGATCGCGCAGGTTCCGGGGTCCTGGGTGCGCTACGGCCCGTTCTCGCTGATGGGTCTCGTCACCGTCGGCGTCGTCGCCGGCGTGACCTCGCGCGTCCTGGACGAGACGCACGTCGACCCGGGAAGTCTCGGCCCGCTCAGCAGCCTGCTGGACCGCTGGGAGAAGGCCGCGGTCACCATGGAGATCCTGGCGGCGGCGGTGGCGTTGCTGCTGGCCGTGGCCGCCGCCTCGACCATCGGGTACGTCCTGGCCTTCTACCGGTTCCGGCTCACCCGCAACAGCGCGGGCACGCTGCACATCACCCGCGGCCTCATCACCACGCGGGCGATCACCATCGAGGAGCGGCGGCTGCGCGGTGTGGAGTTCAGCGAGCCGCTGCTGCTCCGCGCCGTGCGCGGCGCCCGTTGCATCGCCATCACGACGGGGCTGCGCGTCGGCCGCGGCGCCGAGCGCGGGGGTTCCCTCCTGCTGCCGCCCGCGCCGCGCGCGGAGGCGCGGCGGGTCGCCGCCGACGTGTTCGGCCGCATGAGCCCGTTCACCTGCGCCCTCACCTCGCACGGCCCGCGCGCGACCCGAAGGCGCTTCACCCGCGCGCTGGGCGCGTCCGCCGCCATCGTGGGCCTGGCCCTGGTCCTCTGGGCCCTCGGAGGGCCGGCCTGGGGCTGGCACCTGTCCCTGGTCCTGCCGCCCGCGGCGGCCCTGCTGGCCGTGGACCGCGCCCGCTCGCTCGGTCACGCCCTGACCGAGGGCACCCTGGTCAGCCGGCGGGGCTCGCTCATCCGGCGGCGCAGCGCGCTCGCGCGTGAGGGGATCATCGGCTGGAACCTCCAGCAGTCGTTCTTCCAGCGCCGTGGCGGCCTGGCCACGCTGGTCGCCACCACCGCCGCCGGCCGCCAGCGCGTCGACGTACAGGACATCCCGCTCCCGGAGGCCCTGAACCTCGCGGAGCAGGCTCTGCCCGGCCTCTTCACGCCGTTCCTCGAACACGGAGAACACTGAACCGCCCGCGCGCCGCGGACGCGGCGCGCGGGCGGCGGTACGTGCGTCAGTGATGACCCTGGCAGCAGCGCTGGCACTCGGAGGAGCACGAGGCGTCACGGCCGGTCCACAGGTCCTCGTCCACCGGCAGGCCGAGGCGCCGCATCGCGTCGACGGTCGTCATGGTGCGCTCGGCGGCCTCCGTACGGTCGCCGCCGGGCTCCTCCTCGTCCGGCGCGTGGTGGATGAAGCGGCCGGCGACCTGGTCGCAGAACTCCGCGTACTCGCGGGTGTGCAGGATGAACGCGTGCCATCCCGCGTCCACCGTGCGCGACGGCGCGAGCGGCGAGCCGGTGTCGCGTGCGCAGGCCACCAGGAAGGCGAGTGCCTGGCGCACGATGCGGTCGGCCAGCGGCCGGTCGACGTCCGCGTCGCGTTCGACGCGGCGGGCGAGCCGGTCGAACAGCGCCGGCGGGATCAGTGAGTCGAGGTCGTGGAGGCCGAGCACGGCCCGGTCCGTTGTGACGGTCATATCGGTACTCCTTCGAATGGCGCGGTCACCGTGCGGTGGCGTGGCCGCAGGATCGGCCGGCGAGCGGCCGCTCACGCGCCGGACGCACCTCCCACACGGCGGGATGCCCGTTGCCCGGCGCGATGTCCGAAACCGCTCGCCACGAGTGATGAGCGGTCTCACCTGCGCTGATACCCGCCACCGCCGGTCGCCACCCGAAGTGGCCGTACGCGTCGGGCCGGAGTGACCAGAGGGTCGGATACGTCAGGAGTGGTCAGGAGGAAGCCGTGCGCAGGGCGCCCGCGGGGACGGCGATCATCGCGGTCATGACGGCGACCAGGGCGAGCGCCGTCTTGAGGCTCGTGCCCTGGGCGATCAGGCCGATGACCGGCGGCGCCAGCATCCAGCCCGCGTAGCCGACCGTCGCGACGGCGGCCACCGAGGTGCCGGCGTCGCGGCCCGGAGCGCGGCCCGCGGCGCTGAAGGTCATGGGCACCACCGTCGCCACCCCGATGCCCAGGATGGCGAAGGCGACGACGATGACCCAGGTCACCGGGACGAGGAGCGCCACCGCCAGGCCCGCCGCGCCGATGAGCGCGGCGCCGCGTACGAGCCGCGCCGGGCCGATCCCGGCGACCAGCCGGTCACCGGCCAGGCGGCCTCCGGCCATGGCCAGCGAGAACGCGGCGTACCCCCACGCGGCGACGTCGGAGGCGGCGTGGGCGGTGGTGCGCAGGTAGACGGCGCTCCAGTCGGCGGCGGCGGCCTCGGCGAACAGGCCGCAGAAGGTGACGACGCCCAGCAGGAACAGGATGCGGTCGGGCCGGGCGAACACCTTCCCGGCGTCCGGAGGCGGTGGCGCCGGTGCGAGCCAGGACCCCACGACCACGCCGGTCACCGCGATGAACACGCCGACGATGAGCAGGTGGGCCGGCGCCCCCAGCCCGGCGTGCGCCGCGAAGCCCGCGATGACCGATCCGGTCAGCCCGCCGACGCTCCACACCCCGTGCAGCCCGGACATGATCGAGCGGCCGTACCGCTCCTGCACCGCGACGCCCTGGGCGTTCATGGCCACGTCGAGCAGGCTTCCCGTGCCGCCGAACAGCAGCAGGGAGGCGAAGATGAGCGGCACTCCGTGCGCGAACGGCGCGAGCGGCACGGTCACCGCCAGCCCGATCAGCCCGGCGCGGGTGAGGGTGCGGCTGCCGACCCGCATGACCAGCCACGCCGTGAGCGGCATGGCCGCCAGCCCGCCGATCGCGGCTCCCATCAGCGCCAGGCCGAGGTCGGCCGACGAGAGGTGCCGCGCCTCCTTGACCCAGGGGATGCGGGCCGCCCAGCTGCCCGCGGCGATGCCGTGCAGGGCGAAGGTGAGCGAGACGGCGAGCCGGGATCGGCGCTCCTGGAGGGTCGGGGAGGTGAGCGTCATACCCCAATGATCGCCGACGTCAGGCACCCCTCGGTCGTCTTGTCGTCCGCCGTCGGCCCGTACGAGCGCAGCAGCACGGGCAGCCCGAGCGTCTCCGCGAGCAGCGCCGCGGGGTCTCCGGTGACCGTGTCGTACACCGGCCGCGTGGTGAGCAGCCGCCGCGTGAGGGCCTCCTGACCGGCGAGGTCGGGCGCGGGGGACACCGGCCCGGTGTCGTACGCGCGGCAGATCAGCGGCGCGGGGGCGTCCAGGTGCGTGACGGCGAGCGCGTCCGCGCCGCCGCACACGTCCAGGGCGTACCGCAGCGCGACCGCGTCGAGGTGCCCGACGCGGAACGCGCCCTGCCAGTGCCCGCGCCGGTTGTGCGGTTCGGGCCGCGTCAGATCGGGGTCCTCGGTGACGAACGGGCCGGGCCCGTGCCGCGTCATGTACGCGCGGGTGACGCCGAGCCGCAGGGCGCCCGCCGTGCCCAGCAGCGTCAGCGCGTTCGCGAACGTCGTCGTCGACCAGGTCGTGTACGGGTGGAAGCCGTGGTTCTCGTCGAGCAGCACGCCCTGCGCGCCCTCGAACACGACCGGGCCGCGCCGCAGCAGGGCGGGCAGCACGCCGGAGGCGACGCGCACCCGCGCGGCGAAGGCGGTGAAGGCGTCCGCGCACGCGTCGACGTCCGGGACGTCCAGGGGCCCGAGCTCGTCGAACAGCCGGTCGCGCAGCAGTGTCAGCCGCCGCCGAAGCCGGGCCGGCGACAGGCAGTCGCCGGCCCGCGGGGCGTCGTCGTGCGCGAGGGCGTACGACGCGGTCTCGCCGATGCCCATCCCGCACGTGCCGTGCTGGAGCGCCGTGCTCCGCGCCCGGTTGGCGGCCCGGTGGTACGGCGTGGTCAGTAGCGCGTCGTGGTCGACCGTCAGCCGGTCCAGCGCGTCGTGCACGCCGAGGCCGGCCAGATGACCGGCCTCGGCCGACAGCGCCAGCGGATCGACCAGCATGAACCGCGACAGGTACGTCGTCACGCCCGGCGTCAGCGTGCCCGAGCCGAACTGCGCGAACGTGTGGTGCCGCCCGTCCGCGGTGACGACGTTGTGCGCCGCCTGCGCGCCGCCGTTGAACCGCACGACGGCGGTGTACGGGCCACGCGAGCACAGCCGGTCGACCACGGTGCCCTTTCCGGCGTCCCCGTAGCCGAGGTCGACGACGATCACGTGGTCCGCGGTGTTCACAGCCGGGTGACCTCGCTGTCCGCGTCGATGTCCAGGCCGGTCGGCGTGGCCGAGACGGTGACGGCGCCGCGCCGCGCGTTCAGCGGCGCCAGCGCGCGCGACACCGACGAACCGGCGTCCGAACCGAACTCCCGCAGGTGGTCGAGGCCCTCGTCGAGGTCGATGGCGTCCTCGGCCAGGCCGACGGTCAGCGCGATGGTCTCGCAGACCGCGCCGAGGTCGTCGAGGTGGATGACGTTCTGGCCGAGATGGGTACGCCAGAAGTCCACCAGCCGCCGGTCGGCGGAGTGGTAGGCGCCCTCGGGAATGATGAAGTACACGTCGTACGCGCGCTTCAGCTCCTCGATGAGCGCCGGCAGCGGGATGTCCTCCGCGACCTCGTCGCCGATGACGTCCCTGATCTCGCGCGCCTTCACCGCCGGGTACGCCAGCTCGTCGCCGATCATGAACAGGTAGCCGCGGCGTCCCCGCTTGGCGAGGCAGTCCAGCTCGGTGTGGCGCGCCATGAAGTACATGGCCAGCTCGTAGGACTCCTTCATCTGGCCGCCGCCCCCGCCTTCGAGCAGGATGCGGCCGAGGTCGTCGTCCATCCGGTTGTCGGACTCGAACTGGCCGACCTGAAGGGGAGCGCGGTCGCACGTGGCGTCGCCGACGGCGCCGAACATGATCTGCGGGTACTCCACGTACCCCTTGCGCATCAGCAGGCCGAGGAGTCCGGGGAGCTTGGACTGGAGGGTGCGCGGCACGCTTCCCATCGACCCGGTGACGTCGAACAGCACGGCGAGCGCGAGCGACTCGGGGTGCTCGTCGTTGTCGCGGCTCTCCCGCGCGGTCACGCCGAAGGGGTTGAGGGCGTCGTGCACGGCGGTCGCGCCGCCGTCGCTGTAGGCGAAGGCGCTGGCGCCGGTGGCCGCGCGGTAGTTCGCCGCGGCGTCGTAGACGTTGGTGGACCAGGTTCCGCTTCCCATGAGGGGGTTCCTTTCTAGTGAGTCGCGTCCGGCATCTGGAAGGGCCGGAAGCGCCGGCGGCCGTACAGCCGCCCGAGGAGGTCGTCGAGTTCGGCGAGCAGCGCCCACGCGTCCTGCGGGCGGCGGCTCTCCTTCGTGAGCAGGCATCCGTTCGCGAACGCCCGCAGCGGTTTGGGCGCCCGCTCGCCCATGAGGTGGGTCATGCAGCGGGTGGCCATGTAGATGTCGGTGCCGGGGCCGGCCGCCTCCTTCGCGGCGACCTCCGGCGGGTACCAGCCGGCGCGGCGGCCGACCATCGCCGGTACGCGCACGCCGCGGTCGGGGTGGCAGCCGGGCACCGAGTAGCACCAGTCGACCAGCACCAGGCCGTGCTCCTCCGGGTGGATGAGCACGTGCTCGGGCAGGACCGCGCCGTGCAGCACGACCGCCTTGTGCGCGAAGCCGAGGGCGACGAGCAGCCGCCGCCACATCCACGCCGCGTCGCGCGGGTCGAGGCCGCCGGGGTAGGCCGCGTGGACCTCCGCGAGGGTACGGAACCCCTCCAGGCGGCCGATCGCGTTGGCGCGGCGTTCGGTGCCCGTCGCCTCGTCGCGGTGCCGGAAGCTCTCGACGAGCCGGGGGACGTACGGCAGGAACCGCCCGTCGCCGTCCTTCGGCAACTGCCGCAGCGCGATGGCCTCGCGTTCGAGCAGGTCGTTGACTCCCGGATCGCGCGGCAGCTTGATCACCGAGTCGCCCGCGTCGTACAGGTTGGCCAGGTCGCCGCGGATCGGCGTCGCGCCGAGCGTGTACGAGCGGCGCCGGGTCTTGATCGTCACCGGGCCGTTCCGGCGCCACAGCTCGGTCAGCCGGTGGAAGGCGTCGGGTGGGCCGCCCGCGTCGGGATGGACGAGACGCGCCAGCCGCCGGTACGCCTGGGCGCCGTCGTCGCCGAACAGGTCGGCCGGGGTGCGGGCCGCGCGGATGCGCCGTACGGCCTCGTCGTGGGTCATCATCGGATCTCCTCCTCACGTGAGGGGCGGAGCAGGGCGGGGTGCAGGAGCCGGGCGTCGCCGGCGCGGTACAGCCGTGGCTTCGGGCCGCCGCGGCGGCCGGTGCGTTCGGCCGTCGTGCCGGTGCCCTCGACGAAGCCGGGGACCGACAGGACCTTCCGGTGGAAGTTGCCCGCGTGCAGTTCCTCGCCCCAGACCGTCTCGTAGACGGCGCGCAGCTCCGGGATGGTGAACTCGGGCGCGCAGAAGGTCGTGGCCAGCGGGGTGTACTCCAGCTTCGAGCGCGCGCGTTCGAGCCCGTCGGACAGGATCCGCGCGTGGTCGAAGGCCAGCCGCCGCGTCGTGCCGGGGCTCTGCGTCCCCGCGCCGGTCAGGCCGAGGGCACCGACCGGGGTCCACACGGCGTCGGCGGCGTCGCTGCCGGCCTCCGGCTCGGGCATCTCGGGGGCGAACGCCAGGTAGGCGATGGACACGACGTGCATCCGCGGGTCACGGCCGGGCGTGCCGTACGCGGCGAGCTGCTCCAGGTGGACGCGGCCGAGGGACTCCGTACGCACGCCGGTCTCCTCGGCGAGCTCGCGTGCCGCCGCCGCGTCGAGGTCTTCGTGCCGGGCGCCGCCGGCGCGCCGGACGAACCCGCCGGGCAGCGCCCACATGCCCTCGTGCGGGGGGACGCCGCGCCGGATGAGCAGCACGTGCAGGGCGCCGTCGCGGATGGTCAGGGCCACGACGTCGATGGTCACCGCGATGGGGTCGTACGCCCGTGGGTCATAGCCCGCCAGGAACTCCTCTTCGCGCCGCGCGTCCATATGAGTCCTTCTCAATTTGAGTCAATCTCGAACTGAGAACAACATACGACACGGAAAGGACCGTTGTCGAGGGATTTGCCGCTCAGCGCCGGTGACGGCCCTGTATGTGGGACGGGCGTCCGCCCAGAACCTGCCGCAGCCTGCTGTGACTCCGCCCGTACACGACGTAGACGGCCAGCCCGAAGGCCATCCACAGGCCGAAGTACGCCCAGGTGCGCAGGTGCAGGTTGAGCATCAGCCAGAGCGTCGCGGCGATCGCGAGCAGCGGCGTCACGGGGGCGCCGGCCACACGGAACCCGCGCGGGAGGTCGGGGCGGCTGCGGCGCAGCGCCAGCACCCCGGCCGAGACGAACAGGAACGCGAACAGGGTCCCGATCACGATCATCTGCTGGAGCGCCAGGACCGTGACCTTGCCGAACGTCCACACGTCGACCTGCGACAGCGCGATCGCCGTCCCGCCCACCACCATCGCCGCGCGCGTCGGCACCTTGTACGGGCTGATCACCGCGAGCGGGGCCGGCAGCAGGCCGTCGCGCGCCATCGCGAAGATGACGCGGGTCTGGGAGATCATCACGACCAGGATCACGGTGGCCAGCCCGATGACGGCGCCGACGTCGATGAGCACGCCCATGGCGTCCGCGCCGACGGACGCGAAGGCCGCCGCGAGCGGCGTGGAGCCGTTCAGGCTCTTGTACGGGACCATGCCGACGATCGCCAGCGCGACGCCGACGTAGAGCAAGATCGCGATGAGGAGGCTGACCAGCATCCCCTTCGGCACGCGGCTGCGGGCGTCCTCGGTCTCCTCGGCGGCGGTCGCGATCAGGTCGAAGCCGATGTAGGCGAAGGCGATCGCCGAGGTGGCGGTGAAGATGCCGATCAGCCCGAACGCGTGCGGCGTGCCGCCCATCAGGGCGTCCAGCACCGTACGGCCGTCGCCCGGAGGCGCGGGCCGCGACGGCGGCACGATCGGCCGCAGGTTGGAGGCCTTGAAGAACAGCAGGCCACCGGCGATCACGAAGCCGATGACGATGACCTTCGCCAGCACCATGAACCACAGCGCGTACAGGCTGAGCCGCGCCCCGATCGCCACGATCAGCGCGAGCATCACCAGGATCAGCAGCGCGAACAGGTCGAAGCCGGTCGGCTTCCCGGCGATCCCGGACAGGAACGCCGGCATGTGCACAGAGGCGACGCCCGCGACATTGCCGAAGTCGTTGATCAACTGGGTCAGGTACAGGGACCAGGCGCGGCTCACCACGGCCGCGGCGAGCTGGAGTTCGAGGATGAGGGACCAGCCGATCACCCACGCCCAGATCTCGCCGAAGGCCACGTAGGTGAAGGAGTACGCACTGCCGGCGACCGGCATGGTCGAGGACAGCTCGGCGTACGACAGGGCCGACAGCAGGCAGGCGACGCCCGCGATCAGGAAGGAGAGGATCACGGCGGGACCGGCGGTCGTCGCGGCCTCCTGGCCGCCGATCGAGAAGATCCCGGCGCCGATCATGACGCCGAGGCCCAGCACGACGAGGTCGCGGGTCCGGTAGACGAAGGACAAACGGTGGCGGCCGCCCTGGCGTGGGCCGACCGTCTCCTCCACCGGCAGGCGGCGCAGAAGGCCGTTGCCGGAGGGCACTTGCATGTTCACCGCGGGAAGTCCCCCGATCGTCGGCTCGGCGCCTCCCCGGCGGCTCGCCCCAAAATGGTCGAGGCCCAGAATTTCCGAAATTTACCCAGGCCACAAGACATGCCTGCTTAAAGACGTACTAAGTGGCAAGGTTGAGGGACGCGTTCCCTGGGGTCAGGAGATGTAGATGCGCCGGATCCACGCCCTCATCGGACTCGCCGGTCTCACGCTGGCGGCCCTCACGGTGCCCGCCACGGGGCCCGCCCAGGCGTACGGGGCACCGCCGGGCAAGCAGCCCGTGGCGGTCGGGTACGGCGGCGCCGTGTCGAGCGTGGACCTGGACGCCAGCCGGAGCGGCATCGAGGTGCTGAAGCACGGCGGCAACGCCGTCGACGCCGCGGTGGCGGCGGCGGCCACGCTCGGCGTCACCGAGCCGTACGTCTCGGCGATCGGCGGAGGCGGCTACCTCACCTACTACGACGCCCGTACGCGCGAGGTCTCCACCATCGACGGCCGCGAGACCGGCCCGGCGAAGATGACCAAGGACATCTTCATCGACCCGAAGACCGGCAAGCCGCTGTCCTTCGACGACGCCGTGACCAGCGGGCTGTCCGTGGGCGTGCCCGGCACGCTCGCCACCTGGGACTCCGCGCTGCGCCGCTTCGGCACCCGGCGGCTGGGCTCGCTGCTGCGGCCCGCGATCGACGTGGCGCGCCACGGCTTCACGGTCGACCAGGAGTTCTACGACCAGACCGAGGTCAACGCCGACCGGTTCAAGGACATCGTGCCCACGCGGGAGCTGTTCCTGCCGGGCGGAAAGCCGCCGGCGGTCGGCTCGACCTTCCGCAACCCCGACCTCGCCCGCACGTACGAGGAGATCGCCCGGCGCGGCCTCGGCTGGTTCTACGGCGGCGAACTCGGCCAGGAGATCGCCCGGACCGTGCGCAAGCCTCCGGTCGACCCGAAGGCGAGCCGCGTCGTACGTCCCGGCGTGATGGAGGGCTCCGACACCGGCGCCTACTCTGTGGTCCGGCGCGTGCCGACGCACGTCGGCTACAAGGGAGTGGACGTCTACGGCATGCCGCCGTCGTCTTCTGGCGGGTCGACCGTCGGCGAGGCGCTGAACATCATGAGCGGCGTCCCCTCCGGCGACACGATCGGCGCCCTGCACACCTACCTGGAGGCGTCCAAGCTCGCCTACGCCGACCGCGGCGTGTACGTCGGCGACCCCTCGAAGGTGGACGTCCCGCTGAAGACCCTCCTGTCGGACCGGTTCGCGCGCTCGCGCGCCTGCCTGATCAAGCCGGACGAGGCGCTGAAGGCCCCGGTGCCGCCCGGCGCGCTGACCGGATCGTCGTGCTCGGCCGCCCAGGGCGCGACGCAGCCGCTCCCGTACGAGGGCCCGCAGACCACCCACCTCGTCGTCTCCGACAAGTGGGGGAACGTCGTCTCCTACACGCTGACGATCGAGGAGTTCGGCGGCAGCGCGCTGACCGTGCCGCACCGCGGGTTCCTGCTGAACAACGAGATGACCGACTTCGACTTCACCTCCGGAACACCCGCGGGCTTCCCCGACCCGAACCTGCCCGCCGCGGGCAAGCGGCCCCGCAGCAGCATGTCGCCCACGATCGTGCTGCGGAACGGCCGCCCGTACCTCGCGGTCGGCTCGCCCGGCGGCTCGACGATCATCACGACGGTGCTGCAGATCCTGATGAACCGCCTCGACCTCGGCATGACGCTGCCGGAGGCGGTCGACGCGCCGCGTGCCACGCAGCGCAACACCGCCCAGACCGCGGCCGAGCAGGGGTTCATCGACCAGTACGGCGCCGCGCTGAAGGCCAGGGGCGAGGACTTCGTGCTCTTCCCCGGCCCTCCCGTAGGCACGATCGGCGCCGCCACCGGCCTGGAGTTCCTCGGCGGCGGGAAGGTCCAGGCCGTCGCGGAGAAGGCCCGGCGGCACGGCGGCAGCGCGCTGGTGGTCACGCCCGCGCGCTGAGAACCGGCAGGCGGTCCGCTCCCCGGGCGAGGGGGCGGGCCGCCTTTTTTCATGCCCGGAGGCGACACTGTCGGGAGAAAACAGCATCTGATGGTTCAATATGCGAGATTTCGTCACTTCGGGCTTGAAATCGCCGCCATGTGGCCAGCATGATGGCCGGATGATCCGAACGGAAGAGCTCGCGGAGCCGGACCGCCGTCTGGTGGCCGCCCTCCAGCTCGACGGGCGCGCCCCGTGGCAACTGGTGGCGCGGGCCGCCGGGATGAGCGAGTCCACCGCGCAGCGCAGGTTCGCGGCGCTGCGCGAGCGCCGCGCCGCCCGCGTGATCGGCGTGGTCGACGTCCTGCGCTGCGGCCTCGGGGTCCCGGTGCTCGTACGGGTCTCGTGCCGCCCAGGCGCCGCCGAGGACGTGGCCGCCGGGCTCGCCGAGCGGCCCGAGGCGCGCTTCGTGGCCGTCGTCACCGGTGGCGCCGACGCGGTGGCCGAGTTCGTCGTGCCGACCCACCGTCACCTCACGCAACTGCTGGTCAAGGACATGCCCGCCCTCGACCAGCTCACCGACACCGAGACGTTCACCGTGATGCGGACCTTCACCTCCGCGCACGACTGGGACACCCGGCTGCTCACCCCCGAGGCGGGCGCGCTGCTGCGCCCCGAGCCGGTGCGCCCGTTCGAGGACCAGGTGTGGGAGAGCCCGCCGGACCGGCTCAGCGACCTGGAGCTGTCCATCGCCGCCGAGCTCGGCGAGGACGGCCGGATGCCGGTCAAGGAGCTCGCCGGGCGGGTCGGCGCCGGCGAGTCGACGGTCGCGCGGCGCGTCGACTCGATGGTGGCCCGCGGCTGCCTGCGCTTCCGCACGCTGGTCGAGCCGGGTCTCCTCGGCTTCGCCGTGGAGTTCATGCTGTGGCTCGACGTCGAGCCCGCACACCTTGAGGCCGCCGGACGGCAACTCGCCCGTGACCCCGGCATCAAGTACCTGTCGGCGACCGCCGGCCGGTTCAACCTCTGCGGGCAGGTGTCGCTCCGGCACTTCGCCGACCTGTACCGCTTCACCACCGACGTCGTCGGCGCCCTGCCCGGCGTACGCCGCGCCGACACGACCCTGCAGCTCAACGCGCTCAAGCGCGCCTGGGTGCCCACCGCGCCGCGGCGACCGGCCGTGACCGCCGAAGAGAGGAGAGGCCGATGAACGACACGACCGAACCCTGGAGGTGGGAGGAGGCGACCTGGCGTGGCCACGTGGAGCGCGTCCGCGCCGGCCGCCGCCTGGCACCGCCCTGGCCGGGCGGCGCGAAGGTCGCCGTGGCGCTGTCGTTCGACTCCGACCACGAGACGATCCCCCTGCGCGAGGGGGAGACCCGGCCCGGAAAGCTGTCACAGGGCGAGTACGGTTCACGCGTCGCCGCGCCGCGGATCCTGTCCGTCCTGGAGGAACATGGCGTCCCGGCGACCTTCTTCATGCCGGCCGTCTCCGCGCTGCTGCACCCGGAGGAGGCGCGTGCGTACGTCGCGGCCGGTCACGAGATCGCCGCGCACGGCTGGATCCACGAGCGCAACATGCTGCTGGAGCCCGCCGACGAGCGGATGCTGGCGCTCCGCGCGCTGGACACCCTGGAGCAGGTCACCGGCGTACGCCCGGTCGGCGTGCGCACGCCCTCGTGGGACTTCTCCGACGCCACCCTGGAGATCATCCGCGAGTCCGGGCTCCGCTACGACTCGTCGCTGATGGCCGACGACGACTGCTACGAGCTGCTCGCCGGCGGCGAGCCGACCGGGATCGTCGAGCTGCCGGTGGAGTGGATCCGCGACGACGCGCCGTACTTCATGATGGAGCGCCACGCCTCGCTGCGGCCCTACACCCCGCCACGCGACGTGCTGCGGCTCTGGTGCGACGAGTTCGACGCGGCGCGCGCCGACGGCGGGCTGTTCCAGCTCACCATGCACCCGCACATCATCGGCCACCGTTCGCGGATGGTCGTGCTCACCGGGCTGCTCGCCCACATCGGCGCCTTCGACGACGTGTGGTACGCCACCCACGCCCAGGTCGCCGACCACGCCCGCACGGCGCTCCCCGAGGCGCCCCCGCCCGGCGGCCCTCCGCCCCCGGGTCACTGAGCCTCAAGTACCCGCGTTAGGGGACCCCCACTGTGACAGCGACAACCACCGCACGCCCGCGGACCGTACGCATGACCGGCAAGCAACGCCGGGCCGTCGTCGCCGGCGCGATCGGCAACACCGTCGAATGGGTCGACTGGGCCGTCTACTCGGCCTTCGCGCCGATCTTCTCGACGCAGTTCTTCCCCAAGGGCGACCCGGCCGCCAACCTGCTCTCCACACTCGCGGTCTTCGCCGTCGGCTTCCTGATGCGGCCGATCGGCGCGGCCCTGCTCGGCGGCTACGCCGACCGTTGCGGGCGCAAGGCGGGCATGACGCTGACCATCTCGATGATGGCCATCGCCGCGCTGGTCGTGGCCGTCTGCCCGCCGTACAGCGCCATCGGCGTCGGCGCCCCGGCGGTGCTCCTGGTCGCACGCCTCGTGCAGGGCTTCTCGGCCGGCGGCGAGTTCGGCACCTCCTCGGCGTTCCTCGTCGAGTCGGCGGCGCCGGCCCGCCGCGCGTTCGTCGGGTCCTGGCAGCAGGTCTCGGTCGGCGCCGGCACACTGATCGCCTCCCTGCTCGGCACCCTGCTGACCAGCACCCTCAGCGACGGCGCGCTGGAGAGCTGGGGCTGGCGCGCCGCCTTCGCCCTCGGCGGGCTGCTGGGCCTCGTCGGCCTCTGGCTGCGCGTCGCGGTCGAGGAGACGGACGCCTTCACCGAGGTCGCACGGCGCCGCGAGGACGGTCCGCGCCCGACACCCCTGCGGGACATGCTGGTGAACCACCCGCGTGCCGCGCTGCGCGTCGTCGGCATCACCATCGCGGGCACCCTGCTCTACTACGTCTGGGTCAGCTACATGCCCGGGTACGCCCACGCGGCCGAGGGCGTGCCGCTCAGCCGCGCCTTCCTGGCCAACACCCTCGCGGTCGCCGTCTTCCTGGTCATGCTGCCGTTCGGCGGGATGCTCTCGGACCGGTTCGGGCGCAAGCCCACCATGCTCGCCTTCGCGATCGGCTTCCTGGCGCTGTCCTGGCCCGCGTTCCAGCTCATCGGCGGTGGCTTCTGGTCGCTGCTGCTCGTCGAGCTGGTCGGGATGTTCTTCCTGGTCGGCTACTCCGCGAACTGCGCGGTCGTGATGGCCGAGCAGTTCCCAGCCGAGGTACGCACCACCGGGATCGGCCTGCCGTACGCGCTGGCCGTCGCCGTCTTCGGCGGCACGGCGCCCTATGTCACCACGTGGATGGCCACGCACGGCCACCGCGACAAGGTGTGGGTCTACACGGCGATCGCCGCGTGCGTCGGCGTCGTCGTCTACGCACTGATGCCCGAGACCAGAGGCGAGGAGATCGGATGAGCCGCCATGTGCTCGTGACCGGCGCGGCGAGCGGGATCGGGGCCGCGGTGGCCACGTCCTTCGCCGCCGGCGGCTGGACCGTCACCGGCGTGGACCTGAGGGAGGCGCCGTTGCGCGAGACCCTCGCGAGTCTCGCCACCCCGGCGACGCCCCTCACCGCCGACCTGGCCGACCCCGCCGCGCCCGAGGACGTCGTCCGCCGCGCGTGGCAGTCAGCGGGCCCCGTCGACGCGCTGGTCAACGCGGCCGGCATCTACCCGGCCCGGCCGTTCCTCGAACTCGACGCGCGGGTGTGGGACCGGGTCCAGGCGGTGAACGTACGCGCGCCGATGCTGGCCACACGCGCCTTCGCGGAGCTTGCCGTCGGCGCCGGGCGTACCGGCAGTGTCGTGAACATCAGCTCCGGCGCGGCACTGCGGGCGCGGCCGGGCGCCGCCCACTACAGCACCTCCAAGGCCGCGCTCGAGATGCTGACCAAGGCCGCGGCGGTCGAGCTCGGCGAGGCCGGCATCCGCGTCAACGCGGTCAGCCCCGGCTTCGTCACCGTCGACAGCGCCGCGAACCCGGTCACCGAGGAGTACGCCGCGGCCGTCTCGGTGAACCCGCTCGGCCGGCGCGGCCGTCCCGCCGACATCGCGGCGGCGGTCGCGTGGCTGGTCTCTCCCGCGGCCGAATGGGTCACCGGCTCGATCCTGCGCGTCGACGGAGGCGCCTCGGCCGGGACGACCGACCTGCCGGCGCACTGGCCGGCGCTCACCGACGTTCAGACTGGAGCCGCACTGTGAGTCCACGTGAGTACACCGTCGTCGGCGCGGGCGCCATCGGCGGCACGATCGCCTGGCACCTGGCCAGGGCCGGGCACCCGGTGACCGTCATCGACGCGGACGCCGCCCACGCCGCCGCCATCGCGCGCGACGGCATCGTCCTGGAACGCGGCGGCGTGCGCGAGCGCCAGCCGGTCGCCTCGGTGCTCACGCCCGAGCAGGTCAGTGCCCCTCTCACGCGGGTGCTGCTCGCCGTGAAGGCGCAGGCCACCGGCGCCGCCGTCCAGATGATCGCGCCTCACCTCGCCGAGGACGGCTACGTCGCCAGCCTGCAGAACGGCCTGAACGAGGACCTGATCGCCCGCCACGTCGGCGCCGGTCGCACGGTCGGCGCGTTCGTCGACCTGTTCGCCGACGTCGTCGCCCCCGGCGTCATCAACGACGGCGGCGCCGGCGCCATCGCGATCGGCGAGACGGACGGCGGCGAGACCGAGCGGGTGCGCGAGCTGGCCGCCGACCTCCGCGCGTGGGGGCCCGCCGTGGTCACCGGCAACGTCGCCGGCTTCCTCTGGGCGAAGCTGGGCTTCGGGGCCATGCTGACCGCGACCGCGCTGGCCGACGAGGCCATGGGCGATCTGCTCGACCGGCACCGGACGGCCGGGCACGCGCTCGCACGCGAGGTCCTGGAGGTCGCCATCGCGGAGGGGATCACCCTCGAACCCTTCGACGCGTTCGAGCCGGCCGCGTACGCGGGCCCGGAGGCCGGACCCGTACGTGCCGGCGCCGCGACCGACCGGCTCGTCGCCTGGCTGCGCACCCAGACCAAGACCCGCAGCGGCATCTGGCGCGACATCGCGGTCCGGCACCGTCCGACCGAGGTGCCGACGCACTACGGGCCGGTGGTCGAGGTCGCGGAGCGGCACGGCCTCGGGGTGCCCGTGCTGCGGGCCATGCTGGGGCAGCTCGCCGAGGTCGAGGCCGACCCGGCCTCGATGGGGGACGCACGCCTGGACCTGCTCGACGACATCGCCGCGAAGGAGGCCGTGAGATGAGCGAGGCACTGCTCCGGTGGGTGGGCGACCACACCCGGGACATGCTCGATGACCTGGGCGAGTACGTACGGCTGGAGACGCCGAGCGACGACCTGGCCGCACTCGCGGCCGGCCGGGCCTGGGCCGTCTCCTGGCTGGAACGCCGCCTCGGCCCGCCCGCGGCGATCCGCACCGAGCCGGGCGGGGCGCACGGCGACACCGTCGTGCTCGACTTCGAGGGGACCGGCACCGGCACGGTGGTGCTGCTCGCGCACTACGACACCGTCTGGCCGCTCGGCACGCTCGGCGAGCTGCCGTTCACGGTGGACGGCGACGTGATCCGCGGGCCGGGCGTGTTCGACATGAAGGCCGGGTTGGTCCAGGCGGTCTGGGCCGTGCTCGCCCTGCGCGCGGCCGGGCTCGCCTGCCCGCCGCTGCGGCTGGTGCTGAACGGCGACGAGGAGATCGGCAGCCCCGCGTCCCGGCCCGTCATCGAGGCCGCGTGCCGCGACGCGGCGGCGGTGCTGGTGTTCGAGGCGAGCGCGGACGGCGCCGTCAAGACCGCGCGCAAGGGCGTCGGGCTGTTCGACGTGACCCTGACGGGCGTCGAGGCGCACGCCGGGCTCGACCCGGCGGCCGGCGCGAGCGCGGTGACCGCGCTCGCCGAACTGGTCACCGAGGCGACCGGGCTCACCGACCTGGCGGCGGGCACGACGGTCAACGTCGGGGTGGTCCGCGGCGGCACCCGCCGCAACGTCACGGCGGGCTCGGCGCACGCCGGCATCGACGTGCGCGTCGCCGACGAGGCGGAGGCCGGCCGGGTCGAGCGCGCGCTCACCGGCTGGCGGCCCGGCGACCCGAGGGTGACGGTACGCGTAGAGGGCGGCTGGAACCGCCCGGTGATGGAACGCACGCCCGGGGTCGCCGCCCTGTTCGACCGCGCCCGGTCGCTGGCCGCCACCCTCGGAGTCGACCTTCGCGAGGCGGCGGTCGGCGGCGCCAGCGACGGGAACTTCGCCGCCGCGCTCGGCGTGCCGGTCCTCGACGGCTTCGGCGCGGTCGGCGCGGGCGCCCACGCGCGCGACGAGCACGCCACCGTCTCGGGCATGGTCGAGCGGGCGGCTCTGGCCGCGGCCGTGCTCGCCTCGCTCTCCGAGCCGCCGGATCCCGGGGCGGCGCCACGCTGATGTGCTCTGGCCGCCAGGGCCGGATCGTGCGATGGTTTCGGTGAACCATAGTGGGATCACTACGGGGAGCGACCCCCTCCCGGGGCTAGGATCGATCCGGGGGAAGGAGCCGTCATGGCGGAGGCGTACGTCCAGGTCACGACCACGACCGATTCACGCAAGGAGGCGGCCGAGATCGCCAAGTCGGCCGTCTACGAGCGCCTCGCGGCGTGCGCCCAGCTGGTCGGCCCGATCGCGAGCACCTACTGGTGGGAGGGCGAGATCGAGTCGGCCGAGGAGTGGATGGTGCTGTTCAAGACCACCACCGACCGCTTCGAGGACCTCGCCGCCCAGATCACCGAGCAGCACTCCTACGACACTCCAGAGATCATCGCGACTCCGGTCGTGGCCGGCAGTGCCGACTACCTGTCCTGGGTTCGCGAGCAGACCGAGGACTGACGCGGATGGATCACGACCACGGGTTGTTCGGACCGGGATCGGTGACCTGGCGCGTGATGGCCGAGCCGGTGGAGATCGTCGGCGGCTTCCGCGCGCTGATCCTTCAGGCGCTGCACCCGCCGTCCATGTGGGGCACCGCGCAGAACTCCGAGCTGATGGACCCACGCGCCGCGTGGGCGCGGCTGGGGCGCACGATCGAGTTCGTGCGCGTCCGCACCTGGGGCACCACCGCCGAGGTCGACAAGGTCGGCCGGCGGGTGCGCCGGCTGCACTCCCGCCTCACCGGCCTCAACCTCGACACCGGCGAGGTCTTCCCGGTCGACGCCCCGGAGAACCTCCTCTGGGTGCACATGGGCGAGGTCGACTCCTACCTCGACGTCGCCCGGCGCTCCGGCGTCCCGCTGACCCGCGCCGACGCCGACGCCTTCGTCGACGAGCAGCGCCGCGCCGGTGAGGTCGTCGGCCTCGACCCGGCGGACATCCCGTCGACGGTCGCGGAGATGAGGGACTACTTCACCGGCATGCGGCCGACGATCTACGCCTGCCGCGAGGCCAAGGAGGGCCTGCGGCGCCTCTTCAACCCCGCCGTGCCGAGCCGGATGCTGCCGCTGAAGCTGGCCGCGCCGGGCATCGCCACACTCGTCGTCGCGACGCTGCCGCGCTGGGCCCGCCGGATGTACGGCCTGCCGGCCACGCCCCTGGAGGACCTGTGGGCGACGACGACGCTGAAGGTGCTGTACCGCGGCATCGGCGTGATCCCCGAGCCGTGGCGCTACTCCCCGGACGCCAGGCGGGCGCGGCGGCTGACCCGTGAGGCCGGCCCGCTGAGCGAGGCGTCCTAGGGCTATCTGCCACACAGGCCTTAGCTCGGGACGTTCCAGGTGGTGATGACCGGGCGGTCGTGTTCGGCGCCGAGCGCCGAGACCGTGCCCGTGTCCAGTTTGAACAGGCGCCCGTCCTGGGGGGCCAGGCCGAGCCACCGGGCGGTCAGCACCCGCAGGATGTGGCCGTGCGCGACGAGCGCGACGTCGCCGTCCTCCAGGTGCGGCCGGACGCGGCCGAGCACGGCGTCGGCGCGCGCGCCGATCTGCTCGAAGGTCTCACCGTCGGCGACGCCGTCGGTCCAGAGGTACCAGCCGGGGCGCTGCTCCTGGATCTCCGGCGTCGTCAGGCCCTCGTACGCGCCGTAGTCCCACTCCCACAGGTCCTCGTCGGTCGCTGTGGGGGTGAGGCCCGCCAGTTCGGCGGTGCGGCGGGCCCGCTGGGCGGGGCTGACCAGGACCGCCGCGAACGAGCGTCCGGCCAGTGCGAGCGCTCGTGCCTGCTCCTCGCCCCTGGACGTCAGAGGAAGGTCGGTACGGCCGGTGTGGCGGCCGTCGCGGCTCCACTCGGTCTCACCATGGCGAAGAATGATCAGTTCCCCCATGGCTGCACACTACGGGAGCCGCGCCGCCGGTGAACGTCAGGCCAGCAGGTCGGCCGCCTCCACGTGGTCGAGACCGTGGGCCTCGGCCACCGGAGCGCTGATGAGGCGTCCCTCGTGGGTGCTGAGGCCGAGGGCCAGCGCGGCGTCGTCGCGCGCGGCCTGCCGCCAGCCCTTGTCGGCGAGCGCGATGGCGTACGGGAGCGTGGCGTTCGTCAGGGCGTAGGTCGAGGTGTTCGGCACCGAGCCCGGCATGTTCGCGACGCAGTAGAAGACCGAGCCGTGGACGTTGTAGGTCGGCTCGTCGTGCGTGGTCGGGTGGGAGTCCTCGAAGCAGCCGCCCTGGTCGATGGCGATGTCGACGAGCACCGAGCCCGCCTTCATCCGCGCGACGAGGTCGTTGGAGACCAGGGTCGGGGCCTTGGCGCCCGGGATCAGCACCGCGCCGATGACGAGGTCGGCTTCGAGTACGGCCTTCTCGACCGCGTACGCGCTGGACACGAGGGTCTTCAGGCGGCCCTGGTAGATCGCGTCGATGTGGCGGAGCCGGTCGATGCTGATGTCCATGATCGTGACGTCGGCGCCCATGCCGACGGCGATCTGCGCGGCGTTGAGGCCGGAGACACCGCCGCCGATCACGACGACGTTCGCCGGGGCGACGCCGGGCACTCCGCCCGGCAGCACGCCGCGCCCGCCGTTGAAGCGCATCAGGTTGTAGGCGCCGACCTGCGGCGCGAGGCGGCCCGCTACCTCCGACATCGGGGCGAGCAGCGGCAGCGACCGGTTCGGCAGCTGAACCGTCTCGTACGCCACCGAGGTGACGCCGGAGTCGAGCAGGGCCTGCGTGCACGCGCGCGAGGCGGCGAGGTGGAGGTAGGTGAAGAGCGTCTGGCCCTTGCGCATCCGGTGGAACTCGTCCGCGATCGGCTCCTTGACCTTGAGGATCAGGTCACCGGAGGCCCACACGTCGTCGGCGGTCTCAGCGATCTTGGCGCCGGCGCCGATGTAGTCCTCGTCCGGGATGGAGGAGCCCTCTCCGGCATGCCGCTCGACGAGCACGTCGTGACCGTTGCGGACCAGTTCGTGCACGCCGGCGGGCGTCATGGCGACGCGATACTCATTGTTCTTGATCTCGCGCGGGACGCCGATCTTCACGATTCCTCCAGATAGTGGGGCTCCTACTCCAACTCTGCGGGTACCCGGGGAATGCGGCGACAGACAACATGTATTGCTATCTCAAAGGATGCTGACACAGTGTCAGATTCCTGCGGAATCATCCGGTTTGGCGGCGAACAAACGTCCCAGGTCGGGGGCATCCTCGGCCAGGATCAGCACCTCGTCGCCGGCCCGAAGCTCCGTGCCGGGGCGTACGGTCACGAGCCGCCCGTCGCGGATGACGAAGCTCACCCAGACGTCCTCACCCCAGGGCAGATCGTCCACGGCCGCGCCGTCGGCCGGCGAGCCCGCCGCGACCTGGTGGCGCCGCAGCCCCTCCGGCTCCTCCTGGAAGCGCACGCCGAGGCTCCACGGCTCCGGCTCGACCACGCGCAGCGGGATCCCGAGCCGGTGGGTCAGCGTCGGCACCATCCCGCCCTGGACGATCACCGAGAACGCCACGACGACGAAGATGATCTCGTACGCCCGGTGCGCGCCCGGCAGCCCCGCCTCCAGGATGAACGTCCCCAGCAGGACGGGCACCGCGCCCTTCAGGCCCGTCCACAGCACGAAGACCCGCTCGGCGCGCCGGAGGCGTACCGGCGCCAGCAGCAGCCCGACGAACACCGGGCGGATGACGAACGCCAGCGCGACCGCGAGGACCAGCCCGATCCACCACGCGCCGCCCTTGTCCAGGTCGCGCAGGCTCACGGTCAGGCCCAGCATCGTGAACGCCACGATCTCGCCGAGGCTCGCCAGCGAGGAGTGGAACCGCTCGATCTCCCGCTTGTACGGCGCGCGCTCGTCGCCGAGCACGATGCCGGCCGCGAAGACCGCGAGGAAGCCCGAGCCGTGCGCGACCGTCGCCAGCCCGTAGATCCCGAGGGCGCCGAACAGCACGCGCGGCGCGTACAGGCCCTCGCTCGGCAGCGGCACCCGCCGCATGAACACCAGCAGCGCCAGGCCGCCCGCGACGCCCACGGCGGCGCCGATGACCATCTGCTGCGTGAACTCCAGCACGACGTCGCCGGCCGCCGACACGCCGGAGCCGGTGGCGCCCAGCAGGGCCACGAGCAGCGCGATGCCGACCGGGTCGTTGGCGCCCGACTCGCCCTCCAGGAGCGTGCCGGTGCGCCCGGCGATCTCGCGGCGGCCCAGCACCGAGAACACCACGGCGGGGTCGGTGGGGGACAGGGCGGTGCCGAGCAGCATCGACATGCGCCAGTCGATGCCGAACGCCCAGTGGGCGAGCGCCGCCGTCACCGCGGCGGTCACGAGTGTGCCGGCGACCCCGATCCAGATGGTGGCGCCGGCCGCCTCGCGGAAGCGGCGCCGCCCGATGTGCATGCCACCGTCGAACAGGATCACGGCCAGCGCCACGGTCACGACCTGCTCGACCGTGGGGACCGGCACCGACCCGAGGCGCGGCCACAGATCGGAGGCGAGCGCCGCGCACAGCAGGAAGATCGCCGGCGCCGGGACCCGCACCCGCTCGCTGAGCCGGTTCGACAGCACGGCGAGGCTGCCGATCAGCGCGATCAGCAGGACGATCAGGCCGAAGTGCTCGACGTCCCCCATCGCACCACCTCTCGCACGTACGACATCCGCACTATTGCCGCACGCTCAGTTGATCACGCGTGTCCGCGCCGCGCCGCAGCAGGTGCTCGCGCGCCGCGATGTCCGCGCGGGTGCCGCGCTCCTCCAGCCGGCCGGCGATCTCCGCGCGGTGGGCCGCCTCCTTGTTGCCGCCGAACTTGAACTTGGCACGCACGTCGGTGACCGTCAGCTCGATCCCGCGGATGCCGGGGAGCTGCCGCCGGTCCGGGTCCTCGGTCGCCGAGACGGGCAGCCGGTCCGAGCCGGGCTCGAAGTGGCCGAGCTGGCGGACCAGCAGCGCGGCCTTCTCCTCCGGGTCGTCCACGATCCGGACATCGCAGACGAGCTGGACGGTCGCGTAGTACGACGTCGGCACGCCGCGCCCGGCGGGGACGCCGGGGCCGGCGTTCCACTCCGCGGGGATGTACGTGTAGTCGTCCACCACGGTCAGCAGCGCGCGCGGGCGCTCGTCGAGGGCCTCCCAGACCGGGTTGGGCCGCGCGAGGTGCAGCCACACCGTGCGCTCGCCGTCGAAGACGAAGTGCGTCGGCACGACGACCGGCACGTCGCGGTCACGCCCTCCCGCGATCAGCTGGCCGAAGTCGCGTCCGGTGAGCCACCGCCGCCACTCCTCGTCCTCCGCCGAATCCCAGGGATGTACGAGCACCGCGGGCCTCCCTCTCCATCATCACGTGATCCGGAGCAGAGTAGGGGAGCGCGGTGTTCCGCCGCGACCGGCGATCTCAGACGGACGTCTCGACGCCCGTACGGAGGATGTGCTCCGGGCGCACCGGCACGCGGGTCAGCGCCACCCCGCAGGCGTCGCGCACGGCCGCCACGATCGCCGGCGTCGAGGAGAGCGTGGGCGGCTCCCCGGCGCCGCGCAGCCCGTACGGCGCGTGCGGGTCGGGGTTCTCCAGGATCTCCAGGCTCATCGGCGGCATGTCCAGGATGGTGGGGATCAGGTAGTCGGTGAACGACGGGTTGCGCATCCGCCCGTCGCGTACCTGGATCTCCTCCATCAGCGCGAGGCCGAGCCCCTGGGCGCTGCCGCCGTGGATCTGACCCTCCAGCGAGATCGGGTTGAGGATCTTCCCGACGTCCTGGACGGCGGCCATCTCGACGACCTTGACGAGCCCGAGCTCCACGTCGACGTCGACGACGGCGCGGTGGACGCAGAACGCGAACTGCACGTGGGAGTCGCCCTGCCCGGTCTCAGGGTCGAGCGTCGTCGTACGCCGGTGGTGGAACTCCCGCGTCTCCTCGATGACCTTGTCGCCGAGCACCTCGGCGATCGGCACCGTCATGCCGTCGCCGACGATGTCGCCGCCGGACAGCGTCGCGCCGGGCATCCCGGCGAGGGCGAGCAGCCGCTCGCGTACGGCCACGCAGGCCGTCCGCACCGCGCCGCCGGTCATGTACGACTGCCGTGAGGCGCTGGAGGACCCGGCCGAGCCGACGCCGGTGTCGGCGGGCGCGACCGTCACCTGGTCGACGCCCAGCTCCGTACGCGCGATCTGGCCCTGCAACGTGACGAGGCCCTGGCCGACCTCGGCGGCGGCCGTGTGGACCAGGACCGTCGGCCGGCCACCGCTGATCTGCAGGCGCACGCGCGCGGTCGACAGGTCGTCGAAGCCCTCGGAGTAGCAGATGTTCTTGATCCCGATGCCGTAGCCGACGCCGCGTACGACGCCCTCGCCGTGCGTGGTGTTCGAGACGCCGCCGGGGAGGTTGCGCACGTCACCCGTGTCGACCGGGGCGGGCATCGGGAACGCCTTGACCCGGCGCAGCATCTCGATGAGCGGCGCGGGCATGTCGACGGCCTGCCCGGTGGGGATGCGCGACCCCTCCGACAGCGCGTTGCGCACGCGCACCTCGATCGGGTCGAGCCCGCAGGCCTCGGCGAGCCGGTCCATCTGCGACTCGTACGCGAAACACGCCTGCACCGCGCCGAAACCGCGCATCGCGCCGCACGGCGGGTTGTTCGTGTAGACGCCGTACGCGTCGATCGAGACGTTGTCCACCTCGTACGGGCCGGCGCCCAGCGACGCGGCGTTGCCGACGACGGCCGGGGTGGAGGAGCAGTACGCGCCGCCGTCCAGGATGATCTCGGCCTTGACGTAGACGAGCCGCCCGTCGCGGGTGGCGCCGTGCTCGTACCGCAGGGTCGCCGGGTGGCGGTGCACGTGGCCGGAGAACGACTCCTCGCGGCCGTACACGATCTTCACGGGCCGGGCGGTGTGCAGGGCGAGCAGGGCGGCGTGGATCTGCATCGACAGGTCCTCGCGCGCGCCGAACGCCCCGCCGACGCCCGAGAGCGTCATGCGGACCTTCTCCGGCGGCAGGGCGAGGCTCGGCGCGATCTGGTCGCGGTCGACGTGCAGCCACTGGGTCGCGACGAACAGGTCGACGCCGCCGTCCTCGGCGGGCACGGCGAGGCCGGACTCCGGGCCGAGGAACGCCTGGTCCTGCATGCCGACCTCGTAGTCGCCGGTCACGACGACCTCGGCCTCGAAGACCTCGCCCGTGCGAATCGGCTGGTGGCGCACGATGTTGCCGCCCTGGTGGACCTTCGGGCAGGACGGGTCGAGCGCGGCGGCGCGCGCGTCGGTGACCGGTTCCTGAACCTCGTAGTCGACCTCGATCAGCGCGCAGGCGCGGCGTGCCGTCTCGGGGTGGTCGGCGGCGACGATGGCGACGGCCTCGCCGGCGTAGCGGACCTGGTCGATGGCGAGCACCGGCTGGTCCTTGAACTCCAGCCCGTAGTGCTTGGTCCCGGGGACGTCCTCGTGCGTGAGCACGGCGTGCACGCCGGGAAGTTTGAGCGCCTGGGTCACGTCGACGCCGTGGATCCTCGCGCGCGGATGCGGGCTGCGGAGCGTCGCGCCCCAGAGCATGCCGTCCATCCACAGATCGGAGGAGTAGGCGAACGCTCCGGTGGTCTTGAGGATGCCGTCGGGGCGGCGCGCGCTGTCGCCGACGCCACCGCTCACCGGGCGTCCGGTCAGCGAGGAGCGTCCCCCCGTACCGGGGTCAACCGGCTGCGACACTTCCCCCACCTCCGTTTCATACCCGCTCTGTGGGCAGTAGAGCAGTATGACGGCTCCGATCGACCCGGCTAGATCTTACGAATCCACGGAAGGTCTTTGTGGAGATCTTCGTACGGAGCGGGGGTCCGGTCGACGGTGCCGGTCCCCGCTGGTCGTACTCAGGCCTCATTTCTGGATTCTGGCTTCAGGAAGAAGCCGGAAAAACCTATCCTTAATAAAGTGATAGGGGTCAGCAGCAGTGGAGTGTGTCGGACGATGCGGTCTGCTCCGCGCTGGTGGGGGCGGCGATGGCGGTTCCGCTCGACGCGGCCAGCAGAATTCCGGTCGCGGTGAGGGTGAGGGCGAGGGCTCTCTTCAGTGGGGGCATGCGCAGCCTCTCAGTGGTGTCAGTGTCGATTTTCGAGTAAAAGCGGGTCAATGTGGACAGTCAAGGATCTCTTGGGTATCGAATCCGCGTGTCGCGGGTCCGCAAGGGCCTGTCGCAGGCGCAGTTGGCCCTCCCGGAGCTGTCCGACAGCTACGTGTCGCTGATCGAGAGCGGTAAGCGCACGCCCACGCCCGACGTACTGCGGCTGATCGCGCGCAAGCTCGGCTGCTCCGTCTCATACCTCCTGAGCGGTATCGACGAAGAGACGCAGGTGAAGATCCACACAACGCTGGATTATGCCGAAATCGCGCTGCAAAACGGAGAGTCCGCCGAAGCCCGGGACCGTTACGCCGAGCTCCTGACCGATCCTGACCTCGCGGCCTTGCCGGAGTTCACCCGCAAGGCCAAGTGGGGCCACGCGCTCGCGCTGGAGTCGTCCGGGGCCATGGAGGAGGCCCTCGTCGAGTTCACGGGCCTCGCCACCGCGCTCTCCCCGGAGTACGACACCGACGAGTGGATCCGCGTCAACATCGCGATCTCACGCTGCCACCGCGAGAAGGGCGACATCACCCAGAGCGTCTGCGTCGCCGAGGACGCCTTCGCCCAGGTCACCGGCAAGCCGGGCCAGTGGAGCGACGAGGCCGTCAAGCTCGGCGCCACCCTCGCCGCGGCCTACCTCGAACGCGGCGACCTCGTCAGCGCCCGCCAGCTGGCCGACCGCCTGATCGAGCGCGCGGACGCCCTGGGCAGCCCCGTGGCCCGGATGGCGGCCTACTGGGAGGCGGCGATCGTCGCCAAGTACCAGGCCGACTTCGAGACCGCGGTCACGTACGGCGAACGCGCCCTGGCCCTCCTCAGCGAGGCCGCCGACCTGCGCAACCTGAGCCGTTTGCGCGGCGAGTACGGCACGCTGATGCTGCTCGCGAGGCCGCAGGACGCCGAACGCGCCCGAGACGAGCTCCAGCGCGCCATGGGCGAACTCAACGAGACGTCCGCCGGGAAGATCGATATCGCGTGGTGCCTGACCGAGCTGGCCCGCGCCGAGATCGCCATGGGCCAGCCAGGCCGCGCCGCCGACCGCGCCGCCGAGGCCCTGACCTTGCTGGGCGGCGACCTCCGGCTGGCCACGACGGGCGCCTTGATCGTCCTGGGCGAGGCCCGCCTGCGCCTGGGCCGCGAGAAGGACGCCTCAGAGGCACTGAACCGCGCGATGGAATGCCTGAAGCAGATGGAACCCTCGCGAGAGGCCGCCCAGGGCTGGTTCCACCTGGCCGAACTCCTCGGCGAGACCGGCACCGAAGACGGCCGGGCCGAGGCCTACCGCCGGGCCCTCACCTGCGCCGGCCTGTAACCGGGCCAACGCCTCACGGTTTCGCGTCGGACTCCGGCTCACGCGCCGCCACACTCACCTCACCCCGGCGCCACAGCGGTGCGTTCGGTGGGGTGGGGACGGGGGCTGGGCGGGGGTGAATAAAGTAGGTAGGTCCGCCCTGCCGAGACGAAGAGATCGACTCCTTCCTTGATGACGAACCCTCAGCCGTCCCCGCGCGGCCTCAGTACCCCTGACCCAAGGTTCTCCGTTGCGGAGTAGCCGGGCGTACCTCATGGCCGGCGCGGCCGGTGCCGCCGCGTTCGTGGCGCTGCTCATCTCGCTGGTCGCCGGCGGTGCCGTGCGGGAGAAGGTGATCACTGGGCTGAGTGACGCGGGGGCGTTGACGCGGTGGGGGCTGCCCGTCTCCAAGCTCGTCATGGATCTCGGGGGCACGCTGACCGTCGGGGTGCTGCTCGGCGCCGCGGCGCTGCTGCCCAGTGCGAAGGGCGCGCTCGACCGGCAGGCCGTCGCCTACCTCCGCGCCGCTTCCTGGATCGCGGCCGTGTGGGCGCTCGGTGCCTCGGCCACGCTGATCTTCACGGTCTCCGACATCCTCGGTGAGTCCGTCGGCAAGGTGACCGCCGGCAACGAGCTCTCCAGCTACGTCGGCCAGCTTCCGCAGGGCACCGCGCTGCTGTTCGTCGTGCTGCTGGCGGCGCTGGTGGCCCTGATGAGCCGTACGGCGGCGACGCCGGCCGGCGCGCTGGGGCTGCTCGTCGTCGCGGTGATCGCGCTGCTGCCACCGCCGCTGACCGGGCACTCGGCGTCCTCGCCCAACCACGAGCTCGCCATCAGCGGCCTCGCGATGCACATCATCGCCCTGTCGCTGTGGGTGGGCGGGCTGATGCTCCTGGGCTGGCACGCCGCGCGCGGCGGTGACCATCTCGGTGTCGCCGCCGGGCGCTACAGCCGGATGGCCTTCTGGTGTTTCGTCGCGGTCGGCGTCAGCGGCGCCGCGAACGTCGTGTCGCGGCTGCCGGACCCCGCGCAGCTGTTCACCAGCGACTACGGACGCCTGATCCTCGTGAAGGTCGTGCTGTTCACGGTCCTCGGCGTGGCCGGCTGGCTGCACCGCGAGCGTACGCTCCCGGCGCTCATGGCCCACACACCGAAGGGCTACCCGCGCCCGCCGGTGCGGCGCACGCCGTGGCCGTTCGTGCGCCTGGCCGCCGGCGAGGTCGTCGTGATGGCGGCCACGATGGGCGTCGCCGTGGCGCTGGCGCGCACCGCGCCGCCCGCCGTGACCACCGAGGAGGACCCGGTGACGGGCCTGCTCGGCTTCCCGATGCCGCCGGCGATCTCGATCGGCCGGATCGCCACGATGTGGCGGCCCGACCTGTTCTTCGCCACGGTCGTCGTCGTGCTGGGCGGGGTCTACGCCGCGGGGCTCATGCGCCTGCGCCGCCGCGGTGACGCCTGGCCGGTCGGCCGTACGATCTCCTGGGCCGCGGGGCTGGTCTCGATCGTCGCCGTGACGATGACGGGCGTCGCGACGTACGCGCCGGTGCTGTTCAGCACGCACATGATCCAGCACATGGTGCTGTCGATGCTGACGCCGATCCTGCTGGTCCTGGGCGCCCCGGTGACGCTCGCGCTGCGCGCGCTGAAGCCGGCCGTGATCAAGGGCGACCGGGGGCCGCGCGAGTGGCTGACGACGGTCCTGCACAGCCGCGCCATGCGCTACATCGGCCACCCCGCCACCGCGACGATCATCTTCATGCTCAGCACGTACGTCCTGTACTTCACGCCGCTGTTCGGCTACCTGATGCGGGCGCACATCGGTCACCTCGCGATGCTCGTGCACTTCATGGTGGCCGGCTCGCTGTTCTTCTGGGTGCTGATCGGCGTCGACCCGACGCCGCGCAAGCTGCCGTACGTCGCGAGGATGCTGCTGCTGTTCGTCACGATGCCCTTCCACGCGTTCTTCGGCATCGCCCTGATGAACCTCGGCTCCCCGATCGCCGCCGGCTGGTACACCGCGCTCCGCCGCCCCTGGGGCAACTCGGTGCTGTCCGACCAGCACACCGGAGGCGCCATCGCCTGGGCGTTCGGGGAGATCCCGACGTTCATCGTGCTGATCGCGATGGTGTTCCAGTGGTTCGCCGAGGACCGCCGTCTCACGCGCCGTTCCGACCGCCGGGCCGACCGCGCCGAGGCCGAGGGCGTGGACGACGAGCTGTCGGACTACAACGCCTACCTGGCGTCGCTGGACAAGCGCTCACGGGACTGATCTTCCGCCGTCGGCGTACGCCTCTGGCGCGCCCGGCGTTCATGGGGCAACGTCACGGCCATGGACGATCTCCGGTTCTCGTACAACATCTTCGGCATCGACTCGCGTGAGGAATTCCTCGACGGCTGCCGCGCGGCGGAGCGGTACGGCTATGACACGGTGTTCGCGGCCGACCACCTGGGCACCCCGGCGCCCTTCCCGGCGCTCGCGGCCGCGGCGGCCGTGACCGAGCGCCTCAAGGTGGGCACCCTGGTGCTGAACGCCGGGTTCTGGAACCCGTCGCTGCTGGCCCGCGACGTCGCCACGACCGACCTCCTCACGGGCGGGCGGCTGGAGCTCGGGCTCGGGGCCGGGCACATGAAGTGGGAGTTCGACGAGGCGGGCATCGTCTGGGAGAAGTTCGGCGCCCGCGTCGAGCGGTTGGAGAGGATCATCGACGAGCTCGGCCGGCTGTTCGCCGCCGGGCCGTACGAGCAGCAGAGGAAGATCCACGAGGCCATGGGCGTCCCGCCGCTGAAGCCGGTGCAGAAGCGCGGTTTCGGCGGGTACGGCCCGCCGCTGATCATCGGCGGCACGGGCGACCGGGTGCTGAAGGTCGCGGCGGAGCGCGCCGACGTCGTCGGGATCGCCGGCGCTTACCAGGTCGAGGGGCAGCCGCCCGGCACCTTCCGCATCGGCACCGCCGCCGAGACCGCCGACCGGGTCCGCTACACGCGTGAGTGCGCCGGGGACCGGGCGGACGAGCTGGAGTGGCAGGTCCTGACGCAGGCCGTGATCGTGACCGATGACCGCCGGGCCGCCGCCGAGAGGCTCCTGGGGCGCTTCGGGCCGATGATGGAGGTCGAGGAGATGCTCGACACGCCGTTCCTGCTCATCGGCACCATCGACCAGATGGCCGAGCAGATCCTGCGCGACCGAGAGCGTTTCGGCTTCACGTACTACACGGTCCACGGACCGTTCATGGAGACGTTCGCGCCGGTGATCGAACGCGTGCGCGCGCTCACCGTGAGAAACGGGTAAGCGGGGCCACCTGCGGGAAGGTCCGTCGTGTGTCCCGCAGAGTGATAGCCGGTTTACTGATCGTGGTGCCGGTCGCCGTCGGCTGTGCCGACGCACGCGTCGCGCCGGTGCGCGCGCAGCGGACCCTCGGCCCTCAGGCCGCGGGTCCGGTGACCCCCACGCCCACGCCGACACCGTCGCCGGCCAGGAAGCGCTCGCAGATATCGCTGCCCATGCGGATCGTGCGCGGCGACGGCGGCACGCTCGTCTACGTCCCGATGAAGGTCAACGGGCGCGGGCCGTACGAGTTCGTGCTCGACACCGGCTCGTCGAACTCCTCGGTCGACCGCAGCCTCGTCCGCATCCTGGGGCTGCCGCGAACCGGGAAGATGCACCCGGTCCAGGGCGTCACCGGCAGCGGTGTCGTCCCGGTGGTGAAGCTGCGCAAGTGGACGCTCGGCGGCGTCCCGATGCACGGCCGTTCGCTGTCGGTCGTCGACCTGGGCATCGGCGTCGGCGGCCTCCTCGGCTCCGACGAGCTGTGCCGCTTCGGCAACGTCAACCTCGACTTCCAGCACAACCGCCTGCTCATCGACCGCCGCCCGTAGGCCGGTAGTCCCAGTTCCATGATCGCCGTGACCTGGCTGCGGGCGGCGCGCTGTGGGCAGGATCAGAGCATGACAACTGTGCTGATAACCGGATCAACGGCCGGAGTGGGGACATATCTCGCCGAGAGGCTCGCCGCGCGCGGCATGACGGTCCTCGCCCACGGGCGTGACCGCGCGAAGCTGGACGCCCTGGCCGAGCGCGTGGGCGCCCGCCCCTACCTGGCCGACCTGTCCTCGCTCGCCGAGGTGCGCGACCTCGCCGGGCGGGTGCGCGAGGAGGCTCCCGACATCGTGATCAACAACGCGGGGGTGGGCAGCGGCGCCGGCCACCGGCTCACCGTCGACGGCCACGAGACGCACTGGGCCGTGAACTACCTGGCGCCGGTGCTGCTGACCCGCCTGCTCACACCGGTCCTGCGGCCGGGAGCCCGCGTGATCAACGAGGGATCGCTGGGCATGGACTCCATCGACTTCGACGACCTGACGATGGAACGCCGGTACGACGGCGGCCTCGCCTACTGCCGCAGCAAGCTCGCGCTCGCCGCCTGGACCTTCGACCTGGCCGGGGAGCTCGACGGTGTCGCGGTGAACTGCGTCCACCCCGCGACGTACATGGACACCGACATGGTCCGCGAGGCGGGCATCCAGCCCTGGTCGACGGTCGAGCAGGGCGGCGACGCGGTCCTGCGGCTCGTGACCGAGGACAACGGCACCGGGCGCTTCTTCAACGGCACGCAGGTGGCCGACGCGCACAAGGACGCCTACCGGCCCGACGTACGGCGGCGGCTGCGCGAGGTCACCGACGAGGCCCTGGCCGCCTTCGTGTCAGCCGGGTAGCTGCCCGAGCGTCACCGTCACGGTCTCCTTCGTCCCGTCGGGATGCTGGATCCCGACCGGCACCCGCTGTCCGGGCTTCAGCGTCGCGAGCGCCTCCGCGAGTGCGGTGCTCGTCGGCGTCGCGATGCCGTTCACGGACAGGATGATGTCGTCCGGTTTGATACGGGACTTGGCCGCCGGCCCGCCGCGGGTGACGGTCACCACGCCCACGCCCGTGACGTTGCCCTGCATGTCGACGACCGTGCGCACCTTGACGCCGAGCGCCGCGCGGCCCGACTGCGTGACCCGGCCGGTGGAGATCAGCTGGTCGGCGATCAGTTTGACGCTGTTGCTCGGGATCGCGAAGCCGATCCCGTTGGCGGCGCCGCCGATCTGGGGGTCGGAGACGGTCAGCGTGGGGATGCCCACGACCTCGCGGTTCAGCGTCACGAGCGCGCCGCCGCTGTTGCCCGGGTTGATCGGCGCGCTGGTCTGTACGGCCCCGGCGATCGTCGCGCCGGGGAAGCTGCCCTCGCGCTGCGACGTCACCGTACGGCCCAGCGCCGAGACGATGCCCGCGGTCACGCTGCCGGACAGCCCCAGCGGGTTGCCCATCGCCAGCACGATCTGGCCCACCGCCAGGCCGCCAGAGTCGCCGAACGCGGCCCGTTTCAGCGAGGCGTTCTTCACGCGGACGACGGCCAGGTCGTTCGGCGGGAACTCCCCGACGAGCCGGGCGGGCAGCGCCTTCTTGCCGCTCGCGGCGGTCACGGTGAGCTTGTGCGCGCCGTTGACGACATGGTCGTTCGTGACGATGTCGCCCTTGTCGTCATAAACGATGCCGGACCCGAGTCCCGTATCGGTGTTGATCTGCACGACGGACGGCAGCACGGCCTTCACCACCGACTCGTACTGCGCCTCGAGCTCACCGCCGGAGCCGGTCGCCCGCGCGCTGGGGCTCACGGTGTACCCCGCCCTGTTCGCGCGGCCGTCGCCGCAGCCCGCGACCAGGGTCAGGCCCGCCAGCACCGCCATGGCGGACCGCATCACTCGCTCCATGCACCAAGCTGTTCCCCCGCATGGCGCGCCTCAGCGATCCGGCGCGACGAGCGGGGAGAGGCTTTACCGTCAGCCGCGGCCGTGTTGGAGCCAGTGGCTGGCGTACGAGCCGGCCGCCGACCGGATCGCGAGCACCGCGATGCCGAGGGTGAGCATCGGGGTCACGACCCACCGCTCCATGACGCCGTCCGTGCGCGGGACCAGCGGGATTGCGGCACGGAACCCGAACGGCCACAGCACCGGGCACCCCTCGGGCGTCAGGCAGTCGGTCACGACGTGCACGAGGCAGCCGAGCCCCACCGCGAGACCGGCCCACCCGAGGATGTGGCCGTGGATGTGGATTCCCGGACCGGCGAAGCGCATGCCGGACATCACGTACGTCAGCCCTCCGGCGAGCGCGCCGTTGACCAGGAGGTTGTAGTGCTCGCGCTCGGGGACCCTGACGCCGATGCCCCGCAGCCCCAGCCCGATGATCAGGAAGAGCAGTCCCTGCCAGGCGTGCGCGGCGTTGCGGGCGAGCCAGTTCGCGCCCAGGGCCGCCGCCGCGCAGAACAGCAGCGAGTGCGTGGCGTTCCGGTGCCCGCCGGTCAGCGCCGAGACGCACCGGCACAGGACGCGCGTGAGCGGCCCGAAGGCGTTCGCGATGGATCCGTCGTGGTGGTCCATGTCGGGCAGCATCGCGGCGCCCGCGCACACGACCGCCCCGGCCGCGACCTGCGCGGGCGACATCCGCATGCCGTGGTCCGCCAGCAGCGGCACCACCCCCAGCCACGCCGCCGCCCCGGCCAGCGCGTGCGTGTGCCCCATCATGCGGAACCTGCCCCGTCTGCTCCCACGCGCCGGACCCTAACCGCCAGGCTCCGGCGGCGCGCCGGGACGCGCCGTGCTCAGACCGGGATGAGGCGCCAGCCTGCCTTTTCCTGGTGGTAAGTCCCGTCCAGCGGCTTGGCGAGGATGGCGTCGAGGCCCTGTTCGCGTGCCGCCTCACGTACGGCGTCGCCGTCGTCGAACGCCGGGGCGGTCCGCAGGTTCGGACCCGACGGGTCCAGTTCGCCCAGCAGGTCCCGGCGCGTACGGTACGGCTCGTCCAGCAGCGACCGGCCGTCCAGGTACAGCAGGTCGAAGACCATGTACGTCTCGCCGCCGCCCGCGTCGATGACCTCGCCGTCGAGGACCACGCGGTGGTGGCCGACGGCCTCGCCGATGCCACGGGGCGGCTTGGCGTCGTGGCAGCGGGCGTCGTGCGCGCGGACACTGCCGTAGTCGGAGAACGCCACGAGCCGCCGCCCGCCCCACGCGAACTCGTACGCGAAGTCACCGGCGCGCGTCGGCAGCCGCTTGCGCTTCTCCGGCCGCACCGGGCGTACGCGCTCGGGCATCGGCTCGGCGTCCGGGGCGACGGGCGGGTCCATCCGGTGGATGATCCAGTTCTTCCCGTTGGTCGGGAACAGGACATAGCGGCCCGGAGACCCGCGAACCGTGCAGGACGACCTTGACCTCGCGGTCGGTCCACTTCTCGGTCTCGTAGTGCCGCGGTCCCAGATGGTGACCTGGCCGCCGCCGTACTCGCCCTGGGGGATCTCACCGGCGAACGAGGCGTAGTCCAGCGGGTGGTCCTCGGTGTGCACGGCGAGATGGTTGGTCTTCGGGTCGCCGGCACGCCCTTCGGCAGCGCCCACGACACGAGCACGCCGTCGCGCTCCAGCCGGAAGTCCCAGTGCAGCCGCCGCGCGTGGTGCTCCTGGATCACGAACGTGTCGTCGTCGCCGTGGGGGAGCGGGCCCTCCTCGGGGACCGGCTCCGGCGTACGGCTCGCGTCGCGCTTGCCGCGGTATCTCCCGAGCTTGTCGGCCATGCGGCCGTACGTACCCGGACGTGCGGCGGCTATCCGGCGAGGGTGAGGATCTCCGCGCCGTCGTCGGTGACCAGGAGGGTGTGCTCGAACTGGGCGGTCCGCTTGCGGTCCTTGGTGACGACGGTCCAGCGGTCCGGCCAGATGTCGTAGTCGATCGTGCCGAGGGTCAGCATCGGCTCGATCGTGAACGTCATGCCGGGCTCGATGACGGTCGTGGCGTTCGGGTCGTCGTAGTGCGGGACGATCAGCCCGGAGTGGAACGTCGTGCCGATGCCGTGGCCGGTGAAGTCGCGCACCACGCCGTACCCGAACCGCTTGGCGTACGACTCGATCACGCGTCCGATGACGTTGAGCCGCCGCCCGGGGCGCACCGCCTTGATCGCCCGCATCATCGCCTCGTGGGTGCGCTCGACGAGCAGCCGCGACTCCTCGTCGACGCCGCCGACCAGGAACGTCGCGTCGGTGTCGCCGTGCACGCCGTCCTTGAACGCGGTGATGTCGATGTTGATGATGTCGCCGTCGCGCACCACCGTGTCGTCGGGGATGCCGTGGCAGATCACCTCGTTGAGCGAGGTGCACAGCGACTTGGGGAAGCCGCGGTAGCCGAGCGTGGAGGGGTACGCGCCGTGGTCGAGCATGTACTCGTGCCCGATCCGGTCGAGCTCGTCGGTGGTGATGCCGGGCGTGATGCTCCTCCCGACCTCCTGGAGGGCCTCCGCGGCGATCCGGCCCGCGACGCGCATCCGCTCGATGATCTCGGGCGTCTTCACGTCGGCCTCGCCCGTGCGGGGGGCCTTCTTCCCGACGTACTCCGGCCGGGGGATCTCCGCGGGAACGTTGCGGATCGGTGATACCTGGCCTGGCCGGAGTTGCGTCGTCATGGTGTTGGAGTGTAGTTCGCTCACATGGGCACGATGAAATCATGATCGGGAGACGAGCATGAGCGATGAGGGCGCGTGGTTCTTCTGCCTCAAGCACCAGCGGGTCGAGCACGGCCCGGGGTGCCCGGACCGTGAGCGGATGGGCCCCTACGGCACCGAGGCGGAGGCGGCGAACGCACTGAAGACCGCCGCGAAGCGCAACGAGAAGTGGCGTAAGGACGACGACGACTAGCGGCTGACCGCCGCCTCGATCACTCGGGCGGCGGCGAGTGCGACGTGGTCCTGCCATGGCCGTCCGATGACCTGGACGGCCATGGGCAGGCCGTCCTGTGTCCCGGCCGGCAGGACCACGACCGGCGCGCCGGTGAGGCTCCACGGGAGGGTCCAGGCGTAGTCGGACTCGGCCGTCTCGCGCCACGGCGGCGCGGGCTCGGTGGTGGCGGGCGTGATCAGGACGTCGAGTTCGGAGGTCGCCACCAGCATCCGCCGCCGGAACCTGTCGCGCTCCTGGAGCGACCGGAGGTTCTCCGCGCCGCCGGCGTCCTCACGCGCCAGGTGGCGCAGCGTGATCTCGAACGCCTCGTCGCGGACGTCCAGCTCGGGCGCGTCGACGCACTCGGCGCCCGCGGCCTCCAGGGCCTTCACCGCCGCGTCCACCGAGTCTCCCGCCTCAGGGCCGACGACGCCGACGCGGAGGTACCGGACGTCGATCGAGGCCGGGTCGCCGAGCGGGACCGGAGGGACGCCGGCGTCGAGCTCGTCCGGGCCGGCGATGATCGTGAGGGCGGCGGTCAGGTCGGCGACGGTGCCCGCGATGGGGCCGATCACCGTACGGCCGTCCTCCAGCGAGCCGCGACGCGGGAAGTGCCCGGTCAGCGGGACACGCCCGAACGTCGGCCGCAGCGCGGCGACGCCGCACCACGCGGCGGGCAGCCGGAGGCCGCCGCCGGAGTCGCCGCCCAGTGCCAGCGGCGCGACACCCGCCGCCACCAGCGCGGCGGCGCCCGACGAGGAGCCGCCCGGGGCGCGCGAGACGTCGCGCGGGTTGCGGGTCGGGCCGTGCAGCGGGTTGTCGGCCATCGCGGACGTGGTCGCCAGCACGATGCCGCCCGCCTCGCGGAGGCGCGCGACCGCCGTGGCGTCGGCGCGCGGCACCCGCCCGAGCTGGCCGCGGTCGTCACCGGTCGCGCCGGTCACCGGCCAGCCCTCGGCGTCGATCCAGTCCTTGACGGTGAACGGAACCCCTTCGAGGCGGCGTCCCCGCCCGGCCCGCACCTGACGGTCCGCCTCGTCGGCCGCCGCCAGCACCCGGTCGGTGTGCGTCGCGGCGACGCCTCCGGACTCGGAGGAGACACGGTCGAGCCGCTCCAGCAGCTCGCGCACGACCTCGGCCACCGAGAGCCGTCCGATGCGGAATTCGTCCGCGAGCCCGAGGGCCGTCCACGTCATCGTCGAATCGTGCCACGTGACCAGGCGATTGTCAGCGGACGGCGGGACCGGTGATGGTGTCGAGGAGGTCGGCCAGGCGGTCGCGGAAGCCCCGCCGGGTCTGGCGCTCGCCGGCGGCGGCGCTGACCAGGTGCTGGGCGGCGTCGAAGGAGACCAGAGAGTCGGAGGGCGGGACGCTCAGGGACTCGTGGGCCAGGCCGCGCAGCTCCTCGTCGTCGCCGTCGAGCGCGAAGATCGTCGCGCCCACCCGCCGCGCGTCGTTCACCCGCTCCAGCAGTGGCTCGGGGGAGTCCTCCTCCGACACCACCAGCAGGGACTCGCCGCGGCGCGCGGCCTCCAGGCGGTCGAGGCCGACGCTCAGGTGGGGCGGGGCGCCCGGCGGGGGCGCCCAGCGTACGAGGGTCGGGGACAGCTCCGGCAGGGCGTTGTAGCGGCTCTCGTCGTCCAGGTGCGCGGCCAGATGCCACGGCTCGTCCTCGGGCGGCCCGACGAGCAGCAGGCCGCCCGGGACCTTCGCGGACGCCCGCAGCGACCGCGCGAACCCGCGGGTGCGTTCGGGCCAGCCGGTCGTGGAGAGCATCTCCCGCAGCGCCGCAACCTGACTCGCGTCCATGGCTCCCATGGTGCCGTACGTGCCGGGCCTGCTCGCCCCCAAAGATGAACCGTCCGATACATCCCTCACCTGAGCAGGGATTAACAGCGGCATAAAGGTGTACCTATGAGGACATGAACGAGATTCTCGGTATCGACATCGGCGGCTCCGGGATCAAGGGCGCCCCGGTGGATCTGCGGATCGGAGAGTTCAGCCGCGACCGGCTGCGCGTGCCCACCCCCGACCCGGCCAAGCCCAAGCAGGTCACCCACGCCGTCGGGGAGATCGTGCGGCACTTCGAGTGGGACGGCCCGGTCGGCGTGACCTTCCCGGGCGTCGTCGTCGACGGCACCGTCCACACCGCCGCCAACCTCGTCGACGAGTGGGTCGGGCTGAACGTGGCCGCGCTGTTCGCGAAGGAGACCGGCGCCGCCGTCACCCTCGTGAACGACGCCGACGCGGCCGGCGTCGCCGAGATGAGCTTCGGCGCCGGACGCGGGCGCGGGGGCACCGTCCTCATGGTCACCCTCGGCACCGGCATCGGCAGCGCCCTGTTCGTCGACGGGGTCCTGCTGCCCAACACCGAGCTGGGCCACATCGAGATCAACGGCAAGGACGGCGAGACGCGCGCCTCCTCCCACGCCCGCGAGGTCCACGGCTGGAGCTGGGAGAAGTGGGCCAAGAAGCTCAGCAAGTACCTGCGGCGGGTCGAGGCCCTCGTCTGGCCGTCGCTGATCATCGTCGGGGGCGGTGTCAGCAAGGAGGCCGAGGAGTTCCTGCCGCTCCTGAAGGGCGTCCGCGCCGAGGTCGTGCCGGCCGAACTGCACAACGCCGCCGGGATCGTCGGAGCCGCCATGGCCGCGGCACCCCAGGGGCCGGGTGCCTGACCGCCGCCTGGCAGGATCGGGAGACATGAGCACTCAGCACGTCGAGGCGCCGGACGTCAGCGGCCTGTCCATCGGGATCCTCGGAGGCACGGGGGACCAGGGCAAGGGGCTCGCGCGGAGGTTCGCCCTCGCCGGTCACACCGTCATCATCGGCTCCCGCAGCGCCGAGCGCGCCGAGCAGGCCGCACGGGACATCGGGGTGCGCGGCGCCGAGAACGCCGCCGTCGCGCGCGAGGCCGACGTCGTCATCGTGGCCGTGCCCTACGACGGGCACAGGTCACTCCTGGAGTCCCTGCGCGACGAGCTCGAGGGCAAGATCGTCATCGACTGCGTGAACCCGCTCGGCTTCGACAAGCAGGGCGCGTACCCGCTGCCCGTCGAGGAGGGCAGCGCCGCGCAGCAGGCGGCGGCCGTGCTCACCGGCAGCACCGTCGTGGCCGCCTTCCACCACGTCTCGGCGGTCATCCTGCTGGACCCCGAGGTCGACGAGGTCGACCTCGACGTCCTGGTGCTCGGCGAGGACCGCGAGGCCACCTCGCTCGTGCAGGCGCTGGCCGAGCGCATCGCCGGGGTGCACGGCGTGTACGGCGGCCGGCTCCGCAACGCCCACCAGATCGAGGCGCTGACCGCCAACCTCATCTCCATCAACCGCCGGTACAAGACCCACGCGGGGATCCGGGTGACCGGCCTGTGAGAGTCGTCGTCTACGGGGCCGGGGGCGTCGGCGGCGTCATCGGCGCCCGGCTCTTCCAGCAGGGGCACGACGTCACGCTGATCGCGCGCGGCGCGCACCACGACGCGATCCGCGACCGCGGCCTGCGGCTTCACACGCCGGAGGAGAGCGTCGAGCTGCCGATCCCGGTCGTCGACCGGCCGGGCGCGGTCGAGCTCGGCTCCGGCGACGTCGTCCTGCTCACGATGAAGACGCAGGACACCGCGCCCGCGCTGGCCGAGCTGGCCGCCGTCGCGCCGCCGGACATCGCCGTCGCCTCCGCGCAGAACGGCGTGGAGAACGAACGCCTCGCCCTTCGGCTCTTCCCGAACGTCTACGGCGTGTGCGTCGTCGTACCGGCGGTCTTCACCGAACCCGGCGTCGTCGAGGTGCACTGCGCGCCCGTCAGCGGCCGTCTCGACGTCGGCCGGTACCCGGGCGGCCTCGACGAGACGGCGCGGTCGCTCGCCGAGGCGTTCACCGCGGCGACCTTCCCGTCAGAGGCCAGGCCGGACATCATGCGCTTCAAGTACGGCAAGCTGCTGACCAACCTCGGCAACGCCGTCGAGGCGCTCGTCGGCCCCGGCGACCACGGCGCCGGCCTCGCGCGCAGGGCGCGCGAGGAGGGCGAGGCGTGCCTGCGCGCCGCGGGCATCGAGGCCGCGACGGGCGTCACGCTGGGGATGCGGGTCCAGCCGGTGAGCGGGCGGAAACGCCCCGGCGGCTCCTCCACCCAGAGCCTGCACCGCGGCACCGGCACGGTCGAGTCCGACTTCCTCAACGGCGAGATCGTCCTGCTGGGCCGCGAGCACGGCGTGCCCACGCCGGTCAACGAACACCTGAGACGGCTCGCGAACCGGATGGCGCGGGAGAAGGCGCCCCCCGGCTCGATGACGCCCGCGGAGGTGCTGGCCTCGCTCGACGGCACGGACGGCCGGTGAGCGGCGCGCCCGGGCGCGTGCGGAGCGTCGTGTCGCTCGTGCCGTCGCTGACCGAGGCCGTCGCCGAGACCGCGCCGGGCCTGCTGACCGGCGCGACCGACTGGTGCACGCACCCGGCCGGGCTCGACGTCACGCGGGTGGGCGGCACCAAGAACCCCGACGTCGAGAAGATCATCGCGCTCGCGCCGGACCTGGTCGTCGCCAACTTCGAGGAGAACCGCGAGGCCGACCTCGACCGCCTGCGCGCGGCGGGCGTCCCGGTGCTGGTCACGGTGATCCGCACCCTGCCCGAGGCGCTGACCGGCCTGGCCGGGATGCTCGCGGCGTGCGGCCTGGACGAGCCCGGCTGGCTGACCGGCGCGCGCACGGCCTGGGCGGACGTCCTGGACGCCCCGCCGCCCCCGGCGCGTACGGCGGCCGTCCCGATCTGGCGGCGGCCCTGGATGGTGCTCGGCCGCGACACCTTCGCCGGCGACCTGCTGGCACGCCTCGGCGTCGCCAACCTGTACGGCGCCGACGCCGAGAGGTACCCCAAGGTCGACGCCGAGCGCATCCTGCGCGACGGACCCGACCTCGTGGTGCTGCCCGACGAGCCGTACGCCTTCGGCCCCGGCGACGGGCCCGAGGCGTTCCCCGGGCATGCGGTCGCGCTCGTCAGCGGCCGCCACCTGGAGTGGTACGGCCCCTCGCTGACCGAGGCCCGGCAGGTGCTCGAACGCGCCCTGGGCTGAGCTCAGACCTCGGCGGAGATAGGGCGGTCGGCCGCGGCGAAGGCCTCCAGGACGGCCTCGTTGTCGCGCCCGGAGTCGAGCAGGACGTACATCAGGATCCTGGCCTTCAGCGGGTCGAGACCGGTCTCGGGGAGCATGCCGCTGGAGGCCGCCGGTGAGGCGAGCACGACCGGGATGCGCCCCGCCAGCTCGGCGAGGACGGGCAGGACCGGCTCGGGTACGTGCTCGGCGCCGGGCGCCGTCACGACCAGGCCGTCGCAGTGCTCGGCCATGGCGCGCAGCAGGCTGCCGTCGTCGCCGAGCGTGATGGTGTGCAGGCCGACCTGCGGCGATCGTCCGCCGTGCGGGCCGCGTACGGTGAGGCGGCCGTGCGGGCGCCACAGCAGGCGGGGTACGCCGTCGGTGACGTGGCCGGCCGGGCCCGCGGCGGGCGAGGCGAAGACGGGCGTCGTGCCCGGGCGCCGGACGTGCCGGGCGGAGTGGATCTCACCGCGCGCGACGAGCAGGCAGCCGAAGCCGCTCAGCTCGGACGCCGCGACGCCGACCGCGTCGGCCACGTCGCCGGGAGCGCCCGGGTCAGGGGCGAGCACCAGCGGCACGTCGGCGGTGTGCAGGAGTTCGAGGGCCCACGCGGTCTCCTCCGGGGCCTCGACGGGGTGCGCGACCACGATGCCGGCCGCGCCGTCGTCAGCGGCCTTCGCCGCGGCGAACGCCAGCTCGTAGACGCTCGTCAGGCCCGAGGCCGAGGCGGGGGAGATGCGCGTCTCCACCGTCACGCCCGGCGCGGTGCGCAGGGTCTTCAGCAGGTCGGGCGTCTCGGAGCCCTCCGGGCACAGGACGACGACCGTACGCGCGGGCGCCACGGCGGGCGCGAGCTCGGGCTCCGGCGGAAGGACCGGCACGGCCTCCGGTACGGGGGCCGGCTCCGGTACGGCGGCGGGCTCCGGTACGGCGGCGGGTTCCGGCTCGGGGGTGGGAACCGCCACCGGCGGCTCGGGCTCGGTCTCAGGCCGTCGCGTGGCCGGGACCGGCGGCGAGAGGGTCCACGACGGCGGGATCGGCCAGGGCGGCGGTCCCGAGGAGATGCTCATCTCTGCGTGTGTCCTTCGGCGTCGTGCGGCGCCGAAGCGTCCGCCCCGTGATCATGCAACACTAGGCAACCTATTGCATGATCACGGTTCACGTGGACCCCGCCTACTTGTAGCCGTGCTCGGGCGCGGGGAAGACACCCGACGTGACCTCGGCGGCGAACTCCTCGACCGCGCCGCGCAGAACACCGGCGACGTCCGCGTACCTCTTGACGAACTTCGCGGTGTTCGGCGTCAGCCCGGCCATGTCCTGCCAGACGAGGACCTGGGCGTCGGTGGACGGACCGGCGCCGATGCCGATCGTGGGGATCGACAGCGTCGCGGTGACGCGTTCGGCCAGCTCGCTCGGCACGCATTCGAGGACGACGGAGAAGGCGCCCGCGGCCTCCAGGGCCTTGGCGTCGGCCAGGAGCCGCTCGCCGGACTCGCCGCGGCCCTGCACGCGGTAGCCGCCGAAGGCGTTCACCGACTGCGGGGTCAGGCCGAGGTGCGCCATGACCGGGATTCCGGCCGAGACGAGCGCCTCGACCTGCGGGAGGACCCGCTCGCCGCCTTCGAGCTTGACCGCCTGGGCGCCGGCCTCCTTGAGGAAGCGCGCGGCGGTGCGCAGGGCGTCCTCCGGGCCGGTCTGGTAGGAGCCGAACGGAAGGTCGGCGACCACCAGGGCGCGTGAGGTGCCGCGGACGACGGCCGCGGTGAGCGGCAGGAGCTCCTCGACGGTGACCGGGACGGTCGACTCGTAGCCGTAGACGACCATCGCGCCGGAGTCGCCGACGAGGAGCACGGGGATCCCGGCGTCGTCGAAGACCCGCGCGGTGAGGGCGTCGTACGCCGTGAGCATGGGCCATTTCTCGCCGCGCTCCTTGGCGGCGGCGATGTCGCGTACCGTCACGCGACGTCCTGTCTGGCCGCCATAGAGCCCTGTGGGCATGGTCGACCGACTCTCTGATGCGGACATCGATACCTCCAGCCTCGAGGCGCCGCTCTGGCGTCCCCGGACGACACCGATGATTCCACGATGCCAACGAGCCGAACACCCCTACTATTCCGGCTTCGTATGAAAACGATACGGTTGCGTATCGTCTGCGGCTGTTCTAGGCTTCTGGTGTATCGAAACGCAACCGGCTCGTATCTGAAATTACGAAGGGTCAGATGGATTCGCAGACCATTCACAAGAGGCGATGGACGATCCTCGGTGTCCTGATCGTCAGTCTCCTCGTCATCGTTCTGGACAACACGATCCTGAACGTCGCACTGAAGACCATCGCGGACCCGCGCGCCGGGCTGGGCGCCACGCAGGGCCAGCTCGAATGGGCGATCAACGCCTACACACTCGTCTTCGCCGGCCTGCTCTTCACCTTCGGGGTGCTGGGCGACCGGATCGGCCGCAAGCGCATGCTGATGATCGGCATGCTGATGTTCGGCCTCGCCTCGCTCGTCTCCTCCTACGCCCAGTCGCCGGGACAGCTCATCCTCGCCCGCGCGGCCATGGGCCTCGGCGGCGCCGCGGTCATGCCGCAGACGCTGTCGATCATCGCGAACGTCTTCGAGCCCGAAGAGCGCGGGCGCGCCATCGGCATCTGGGCCGGAGCCGTGGGCATCGGCATCGCCATCGGCCCGATCACGGGCGGCCTGCTGCTCGACTACTTCTGGTGGGGCTCGGTCTTCCTGATCAACGTGCCGATCGTCGTCGCCGGCGTGATCGGCATCGCGCTGTTCGTCCCGGAGTCGCGCTCCGAGCTCCGCTTCAAGCTCGACTTCGCCGGCGTGCTGCTGTCCATCGCCGGGCTCGTCCTTCTCACCTACGGCATCATCGAGGGCGGCGAGAGGGGAACCGTCACCGACCTCGCGGTGTACGGCCCGGTGCTCGGCGGTGTCGCGCTCCTCGCCTTCTTCGTCTGGTACGAATCGCGGATCGAGCATCCCTCCCTCAACGTGCGGCTGTTCCGCGACGCGCGGCTGTCCGCGTCGGTCGGCGCCATCGCCCTGGTGTTCTTCGCGCTCGGCGGCGTCGTCCTGTTCGTCTCCCTGTACCTGCAGAACGTCCGCGGCTACTCCGCCCTCCAGGCGGGCCTGCTGACGCTGCCGCTGGCGGCCGGGCAGTTGTTCTTCTCGCCGCGCAGCGCGGGTCTGGTGAAGAGGTTCGGGGCCAAGCGGGTCACCGCCACCGGCCTCGCGATGGTCGCGGCGGCCCTGCTGAGCTACCGGCTGACGGCCGTGCACAGCCCCATCTGGGTCCTGGAGGTCACGTTCTTCGTGCAGGGGTCCGGGATGGCGCTGGTCATGCCGCCCGCCACCACCGCGGTCATGTCCGTGCTGCCGCGCGACGAGGCGGGCTCGGGCTCGGCGATCAACAACGTCGCACGCCAGATCTCGATCGCCCTCGGCGTCGCGATCCTCGGCTCGCTGGTCTCCTCGATCTACCGGGACCAGATGAGGCCGCACCTGGCCGTGCTGCCCGAGAGGCTGCGCGACGCCGCGGGGGAGTCGATCGGCGCGACGGCGGGTGTGGCGGAACGGCTCGGGCCGTCCGGCCGCGCGCTCCTCGCACCGTCGCACACGTCCTTCGTGCACGCGATGCACATGACGTCGTCCATCTCGGCCGGCGTGGCCCTGCTCGGGTCGCTCGTCGTCCTGCGGTGGATGCCCGGCCTCGGCAAGGCCGGGGACGGTGATCAGGTATCGAAGGTAGAGCAGCGGGAGCAGGTCGAGGTGTGAGACGGTGTCGGCGATGACGCAGACAAGTGATCAGCTTGCCACCCGGCCGCCGGGCCGGCCGCGTAGCGAGCGCGCGGACAAGGCGATCATCGCCGCCACGCTCGACCTGCTCGCGGAGGAGGGCGGCGTCCGCGGCGTCTCGATCGAGGCGGTCGCGGCGCGCGCCTGCGTCGGCAAGACGACGATCTACCGGCGCTGGCCCAACAAGGAGGCGCTGATCGTCGACGCGCTGGCAGCCTTGAAGGAGCCGCTTCCGACGCCCGTGGGCGAGTCGGTGCGCGACGACCTGATCGCCTTCACGAAGGTCTTCGTCAGCGACAAGTCCGACACCAAGCGCCTCGACTGCTACTGGAGCGTCATGAGCGGGGCCGAGCGTTACCCCGAGCTCATGGCCCGGTTCACCCGCGAGGTGGTCGAGCCGCGCCGCGAGGCCATCCGTGAGCTGTTCCGGCGCGGCATCGCCACCGGCGAGCTGCGGCCCGACCTCGACATCGACATGGCGCACTGGATGCTCATGGGCGCCGTCACGAACCGGGCACGCGCGTACGGCGCCGGCCCGTTCCCCGCCGACTTCGCCGAGCGCGCGGTCGACACCCTGCTGGCGGGAATCAGCGCCTGAGACCGCCGCGTACGACCTCGTCCGCCGTCGCCCGCCGAGGCGACGCCGGACGAGCCTCGCGCCGGCCCGGCCCGCCGTCACGGCGGGACGACCACCGCACCGCACGAGCGAACCGCCGCCGGCGGTGCCCTGCGTGCGGATCCTCGGTCCCGGAACCCCGTGAGACGTCGTTCCGTCCGGCGTCCGCAATTGCGTGCCGAATCCGCCTGGCGCGGCGGCGCCACCCGCCCCGGCCCCGCCGATCCGGCCGTGACCTCGCCCGACGGCGTCCCGACCCTCTATTCTCGCGACCGTGCGTCAGTGGCCGGTCGCGGTCAGGCCCGGATAACGACCACATGGCAAATGTGATCTTCCTTCCCAGTGGTCCTTTATTAGCCATACTTTGGGAGACTTGAGGCCGGCAGCAAGGAGTCGTCAGGTATGGCCGATTCTTCGGCGAGAACGCTCGTGCTCGGCGTCGGCCGCTCCGGTGAGGTTCTGCAGTGCGGCCAGAACGCCGAAGGCGTGATCGGCCACACCCCGGAGGACGTCGTCGGGGTGGACGCCGTCGAACTCTTCGCCGAGGACAGCCGGTCGGCCCTGACCGCCCTGCTGGAGGCGCTCGGCAGCCGCCAGGAGCGTACGGCCGTGCTCGGGGTCGTCGACTCCGACGGCAAGCCGCGCGACGCCGTCGTCACCGTCGTCCCGATGCACACCAACGGCGCCGACCCCGCCGGCCTGCTCATGATCCGGGTCGCCGTGACCGACGTGGAGCGCTTCACCGACCCCGCGCTGCTCCGGCGCGCCATGCGCGACGACGCGCTCAGCCGCATCGGCGCCACGCTCGACCTCGACCAGATGGCCAAGGAGGTCGTCGACGTCGTCGTGCCGCACTTCTGCAACGCCGCCGGGGTGCTGATCCAGGAGAGCATCATGGGCGCCGACGAGGCGCCCTCCCTCCCCGAGGACGGCACCGCGGTGCTGCGCAGGCTCGCGGTCTCCTCCGACGACAAGAGCCCCGGCTGGAACTCCGCCTTCCCCACCGGCGAGGTCCTCACGTACCCGCCCGGCACCCCGTACACCCGCTGCATGGCCGGCGGCGAGGCCGTGCTGGAGTCGCACGTCGACGGCGCCGCCGCGCGCGGCATCGCGCGCAAGTGGCGCCGCGCGCCCGTCGCGCGGCTGCTGAAGGACGTCTCGATGGTGCTGCTGCCGCTGATCGCGCGCGGCACCACGCTCGGCTTCATCGTGTGCGTCCGCAGCCCCGAGCACCGTGCCTTCGACGCCTACGACATCGAGATCGGCATGGAGTTCGCGGCGCGCGCCGCGCTGTTCATCGACAACGCCCGCCACTACAGCCGCGAGCGCGCGACCGCGCTGACACTCCAGCGCAGCATGCTGCCGACCGGCCTCACCGCGCCGTCGAGCATCGAGATCCGCCACCGCTACCTGCCGGGCAACCAGCTCATCGAGGTCGGCGGCGACTGGTATGAATCGATCGCGCTGCCCGGTGGCCGCGTCGCGCTCATCGTCGGCGACGTCGCCGGCCACGGCGTGCGCGCCGCCGTCACGATGGGACGCCTGCGCACCGCCCTGCAGACGATCGTCAACCTGGAGCTGTCACCGGCCGACGGCCTCCAGCAGCTCGACGCGCTCATGCAGGAGATCGGCGAGCGCGACCCGGCGTTCGCGACCTGCGTGTACGCCGTGTACGACGCCACGGACGGCAGCTGTGAGATCGCCTCCGCCGGCCACCTGCCCCCGCTGCTGCTGCGCTCCGAGGGCACCAGTGAGTTCCTCGACGTGCCGCCCGCGCCGCCGCTCGGCGTCGGCGAGGGCGTGATCGAGACCCGCACCTTCGACATCAGCGACGGCAGCATCCTCGTCCTCTACACCGACGGGCTCGTCGAGAACCGCGGCCAGGACATCGACGACGGCCTGCTGCGCCTGCGCACGGTGTTCGGCCCGGAGGCGCTCGAACGCCCGCTGGAGGACCTCGCGCGCGCCACGCTCGACGGCGCGTACGCCGACCACGACCGCGACGACATCGCCGTCCTGGTCGCGCGGCTGCGCAAGCTGCCCGAGGGCGACGTCGTGAAGTGGAAGTTCCCGCCCCGGCCGACCGTCGTACGCGACGCGCGCGGCAAGGTGCGCGAGACGCTGAGCACGTGGGGCCTTGAGGACCTGTCCTTCACCGCCGAGCTGCTGGTGTCCGAGCTGGTCACGAACGCCCTGAGGTACGCCACCGGCGACCTGGAGCTGCGGCTGCTCCGCGACCGCACCCTCGTCTGCGAGGTGCGCGACGGCGTCGACGCGCTGCCGCGTGCCCGCCAGGCCGCCGATGACGACGAGAGCGGGCGCGGCCTGCAGGTCGTGCACCGCCTGGCCAAGCGCTGGGGCGCGCGCCCGGCCGAGCGCGGCAAGGTCGTCTGGTGCGAGCTCGAACTCCCCGACGAGGGTGGGCCCGCCCTCGGCCTGTGGCCGGGAGAGGCCCACCACCGGGCGTGATCAGTCCCGGGGCACGTCCGTGCGCACGCTGTCCGGCGGCGCCGGGTCGGCCGCGTGCGGCGCGGCGACCTCGCGCCACCGGTTGGTGATCGGCAGCCTGCGGTCACGCCCGAAGTTCTTCGGGGTGATCTTCGGGCCCGGCGGGTACTGGCGGCGCTTGTACTCCGCGAGGTCGACGAGCCGGATGATCCGCTCGACCAGCTCCACGTCGTGGCCGGCGGCGATCAGCGCGTCGTGGCCCAGGTCCTTCTCGACGTAGTCGTCCAGCACCGCGTCGAGGATCTCGTACGGCGGCAGCGAGTCGGTGTCGAGCTGGCCCGGGCTCAGCTCCGCGGACGGCGGCTTGTCGATGATGTTCTGCGGGATCGGCGGCGTGTCCGTGGCGCGTACGAACGGCGGGATGCCGGCCGTCTGCTCGTTGCGCCAGCTGCACAGCGCGAACACGGTGACCTTCGGAACGTCCTTGATCGGCCCGTAGCCGCCGGCGGAGTCGCCGTACAGCGTGGAGTAGCCGGTGGCGAGCTCGCTCTTGTTGCCGGTCGTCAGCACGAGGTGCCCGTGCTGGTTCGACAGGGCCATGAGCGTTGTGCCGCGCACCCGCGCCTGGAGGTTCTCCGCGGCGAGCCCGGTCAGCTCCAGCTCGGCCTCGTAGGCGTCCACCATGCCGCGGATCGGCACCGTACGGCCGTGGATGCCCTGCCGCTTGATCAGCTCCTCGGCGTCGCTGACCGAGTGGTCGCTGGACCAGCGGCTCGGCATCAGCACCGAGTGGACGTTCTCCGGCCCGATGGCGTCGGAGGCGATGGTCGCGACCAGCGCGGAGTCGATGCCGCCGGACAGCCCGAGGATCACCGAGCGGAAGCCGTTCTTGCGCACGTAGTCGCGCACGCCCAGCACCAGCGCGCCGTACACCTCGCCGAGGTCGCCGAGCGGCTCGGCGCACGGAGGCTTCTCGGGCGTGTAGCGGGGGACCCGGTCGGCGGAGAGCAGCGTGCGCTCGATCGTGATCGTGGTGCCGTCGCGCGCGTCGGCGGGCGTCGCGCCCTCGGCGAACTCCGCGGGCGCGTCCGGCAGGTCGAGGTCGGCGACCAGCAGGTCCTCGGCGAACTGCGGGCCGCGGGCCAGGAGCTCACCGTCGCCGTTCACGACGAGGGAGTCGCCGTCGAAGATCAGCTCGTCCTGCCCGCCGACGAGGTTGACGTACGCGAGCGCGCACCCCGCCTCCCGCGCGCGCCGCGCGACGAGGTCGAGGCGGACGTCGTCCTTGTTGCGCTCGTACGGCGAGGCGTTCGGCACGACGAGCAGCTGCGCCCCGGCGTCCTTGGTCACCGAGACGGGGCCGCCGTCCTGCCAGAGGTCCTCACAGACCGCCACGGCGACGTCCACGCCGTGCAGCCGGAACACCGGCAGCCGGTCGCCCCGCACGAAGTAGCGGTACTCGTCGAAGACGCCGTAGTTGGGCAGGTGGTGCTTGGCCGTACGGATCTCCGCACGCCCCTGGTAGAGGACGGCGGCGGCGTCCAGCGGCGCCCCGGCCGGCTGCCCGACCCGGTCGACGACGTCCGTACGCCGGTCGAGGTACCCCACGACGACGGCGACACCACCGAGCCCCTGGGCGTCGAGCCGCCGGGCGGTGGCCTCCAGCGCCGTGATCGAGGCGTCGACGAACGACTTCCGCAGAACGAGATCCTCGACGGGATACCCGGTGAGGAACATCTCCGGAAAGACGACGAGATGGGCGCCGCGTTCGGCGGCACGCCGGGTCCACTCGACGGTCAGATCGGCGTTCCCCGAGAGATCACCGACCGTAGCGTCGACCTGAGCGAGAGCGATGCGCAACTGTGCCACGCCCCCGAGACTAGACGGACGCCCTCCGGGCGGTGTCGACGGTGTCTTCCTGAGGGGAGGGCAGGGTGCGGACCTCCGGGATGAGCAGCGGTGACAGGGCGACGACGACCTGGAGGGTGCCCGCCGTCCACAGGGTCGCGTGCAGGCCGAAGCGCGCGGCCAGGGGTGCGACCAGCGCCAGGCCCAGGGGCTGGCACGCCACCGAGCCCGCCCACTCGTACGCGCTGACCCGCGACAGCGTCGTCGAGGGGATGTGCTGTTGCAGCGTCGTCTCCCACAGCGTGTTGAAGACCATCAGCACCATCCCGCCGCAGAACGCCGCCACGGCCACCGCGCCCGCCGTCAGGCCCGCCGCCAGGGTCAGGGTCGGGCACGCGAACACCACCATCACGATCAGCGCGGACCGCAGGGGAAAGCGCGGCCGCACGTACAGCGCCACCAGCCCGCCGCTCAGGCACCCCGCACCGAACAGGGCGGAGATCATCGCCCAGGCGCCGACGCCGCCCAGGGAGCGGACGCTGACCGCCGGGCCCAGGACGGAGAACGCCGCGTACAGCAGGTTCATCAGGGACGCCGTGCCGATGACGCTCCACACCCACCGCCGCGAACGGAACTCCCGCCACCCGTCGGCCAGGTCGCGGGTGAACCGGCACCGGCGCACGCGCGCGTCGCGGGGGAGCCGCAGCCGTGACAGGCACGCGGCGCTGACCGCGAAGGTGGCCGCGTCCACGGCGATCGCCGTTCCCGGGCCGGTCGCGACGACGAGGACCCCCGACGCGGCGGGGCCGACGATCAGCGAGCCGGACAGGGCGAGCACCCGCAGGGCGTTCGCGGGCTGCCGCTGTTCGGAGGTGGTGGTCGCCTGGATGACGCCCGGTACCGCCGGCGGAGAACAGCGCGGCGCCGAGCCCGTGCACGACCTGCAGGATGACGAGCTGCCACACCCGCGCCGCGCCGCTCATCAGCAGCGCCGCCATCACGCCCTGGCTCGCGGCGCGCAGCAGGTCGCTGCCCAGCATCAGGGTCCGGCGCGGCAGCCAGTCCGCGATCACCCCGCCGGCCAGTACGAACAGCATCTGCGACGCGCTGCCGGCGGCCAGGACGATCCCGAGGTCGGAGACGCTCCCGGTCAGGCCCAGAACCCCGAACGCCAGGGCGGGGGCGACCATGCCGTCGCCGAGCATCGAGGCGCACTGGCCGAGAAAGAACCAGCGGAAGTTGCGCTCACGGAGGACACGAAGACCGGCAGTAGATGTTCCAAGCCTGAACAATTCGGCTCGCACGCCGCCTCTTCAGGTATTTGCCCCCAGTAGTAAGACATTTTACCTAGAGGCGGTCAACCCTTCGAGTCTCCGGCGGCGTACGGCGGGGCCGAGCGCCAGCGCGCCCACGGCGGACACCGCGCACACGGCCGCGCAGGCGAGCCACGGCAGCACGGAGGCGACGCCGAGCAGGCGGCTGCCGCACACCGGCCCGGTCAGCGACGCCACCGCGAAGGCCGTGCCGAACAGGCCGTTGTAGCGCCCGCGAAGGTGCGGAGGCGCGAGGTCGGCGATGATCGCTGAGGACACGGAGGCGACGAGCACCTCGCCCATCGTCCAGACCACCACCGCCCCGGTGAAGACGGCCGTGCTGCCCGCCAGCGCGGTCAGGCCGAACCCCGCGCCGACGACCGTCACGCCGCCCGCCAGCACCCGGCTGGCGTCGTTCCGGCCAGCCAGACGCCGATGAGCGGCTGGACGATCACGATCCCGAGGCCGTTGACCGCCATGGCCAGCCCGTACGCCGACGGCGGCAGCCCGGCGTGGCCCATCGCGAGGGGCAGCGTGGAGTAGGCCTGGAGGTAGACGAAGGCGTAGCCGAACACGACCAGGACCGAGCCGACCGCCACCCGGTCGCGCAGCACGACGGAGAACCCGCCCGGCTCGTGCCGGGCCGGCCGCGCCGGCGACGGCGGGACCGCCCGCCAGATCAGCAGGGCGAAGCCCGCGCAGGTCGCGGCGTCCATCCAGAACAGCCAGGAGAACCCGACCCGGGTCAGCGCGCCGCCGAGCACCATCGCGACGGAGAAGCCGAGGTTGATCGCCCAGAACAGCAGCCCGTACGCACGCGCGCGGTCGGCGGGCCCGACCAGGTCCGCCAGCAGCGCCTGCGACGCCGGGCGGTAGATGTCGATGGTGATGCCCAGGACGAACACGATCGCGACGAGCGCGGGGATCGTCGAGACGTACCCGAGCACGATCATCGCCGCCGCGGAGGCCAGCATGCCGCCGGACAGCGTCGCCCGCCGCCCGATCCGGTCGGAGAGGTAGCCGCCGAGGATCTGCGAGACGACCGACCCCAGGCCGAACAGCGCCAGTACGGCGCCGGCGGCTTCGAGGGACATCCCGCGCACGGTCGTCAGGTAGAAGGCGAGGAAGGGTTCGACCATCGTGCCGAGCCGGTTGACGAACGATCCGGCCCACAGCGCCCAGAAGGTCCGGGGGAGTCCGCCGAGCCGGGCATGCAGAAACCGCCGCACGCCCGCCGGCGGCACGGCCTCCGTTTTCTCGACGACCATGAACGCATGTTCCCGGTCATGTACGGCATTTGGCACCCCATTAACCAATTCGGGCCAACTTTGGAGGCGGCTGGCAGTAGCGGTCCGCAACTGGTTGACTCGCCTGCGTGACCGGGATGGACCGTCTGCCCGCCGATCGGAACCCCTCGGAGGCCCCGTGCACCCCACGACCCGGCCGCGGCGCCCCGTCGCCGGCGCCGTCGCGGCGCTGCTGCTGGCCGCCTCCGGCGCCTGCGACGCCCGCGGCGACACCGTCCACGGCGTACGCCTCGTCGGCCGCGGCGTCCTCACCACCTGCACCCACCTGCCGTACGCCCCGTTCCAGTTCGAGCGGGCCGGCGCCGTGGTCGGCTTCGACGTCGACCTGATCGACCTGGTCGCGCGGCGCCTCGGCTTACGCCAGAAGGTCGTCGACACCGAGTTCACCGACATCACCTCGGGCCGGGTGTTCGCCGAGGGGGTGTGCGACGTCGCCGCGGCCGGCATGACGATCAACAAGCGCCGCGCCGCCGCGGTCGACTTCTCCCGCCCCTACTTCGACTCCGGGCTCGTCCTGATGGCCCGCAGGGCCGTGCGCGTCACCTCGAAGGCCCTCGCGGCGGGCGGGCTGCGCGTCGGCGTCGTGGCCGGCACCACGGGCCAGGAGTACGCCCAGGCGCGCAAGTGGGCGCCCAAGGCGTACGAGAACTCCGCGATCGAGCTCGACGCGCTGCGCACCGGCCAGGTCGACGTGCTGGTTCAGGACGACCCCGTGGTCCGTTACTGGCTGACCGACACGGCCAACGCCGACTTCGCCCTCATCCCCGGTGTCCGCACCCGCGAGCGGTACGGCTTCGCGGTGCGGCGGGGGCGCAACCCCGACCTGCTGAAGGCGATCGACCAGGTCATCGGCGCCTCACGCGGCGACGGCGCCTACCGCCGCGTGTACGAGAGGTGGATGGGGCCGATGCCGCCGAGCGCCGGCTGACCTGGCCGGAGCAGGCCGCGCCCTCGTACTCCGGCCGTCACGGGTGTTCCACTGTCCGTGTCGCCAAGGGGGAGGGCGCATGCGTACGGCCGTCACGCTCGTCGGGGGAACTCTCATCATGGTCCTGGCGGTCGCGGCCTCCTGCGCGGCACTGACCTCGCGCGCCGCGGAGCCGCCCGAGGACGTCGCCGCCGCGTACTTCCGCGACTGGGGCCAGGGCGAGTTCACGGCGATGCGCCGCCTCGTGGCCGACCCGCCCGCCGACTTCGTCGAGCGGCACCGCGACCTGGGCCATGCACTCCAGGTCGCGGCCGTGTACTTCACCCCGGCCCCGCTCGTGCGCACGGGCGGCACCGCGACGGTGACCTACGAGGTCACCCGGCGGCTGGCCGGCGTCGGCGACTGGAGCTTCCACGCGGTCCTGCGCCTCGCGCGCCGGCACGGGCGCTGGCAGGTCCGCTGGTCGCCCGCGACGCTGTACCCGGGCCTCGCCGAAGGCGGCCGGCTCGAACTCGTGCAGAGCGGCGGAGGCCCGTCATCGCCGGTCGCCGCCGACGGGAAGGCCCTGCCCGCCGGCAACGGCGCCGAGTCGTACCTGCCCGAGCTGGCCGACCGCTACGGCGACGACGGGTCGGATCCGGTGTGGACCGTCCAGGTGGACAACCCCGGCCTGGGGACGAAGGCGCTGAAGACCTTCGGCAGCGACGCGAAGCCGCTCCGCACGACGCTCGACCGTACGCTGCAGGCCGCCGCGGACCGTGCGGTCGGCTCGGCGTCGGCCGCGCTCGTGGCGCTGCGCCCCTCGACCGGCGCGGTGCTCGCCCTCAGCGACCATCTGCCGCCGCCGGACGGAGCCCTCCTCGGCCTGTACCCGCCCGGGTCGACGTTCAAGGTGATCACCGCGGCGGCGGCGCTCGGGCAGGGGGTCACGCCGTCCACGCCCGTCGGCTGCCCTTCCGTCACGGTGGCCGCGCAGCGCACCATCCACAACGCCGGCGACTTCTCCCTCGGGACCGTGCCGCTCGCGCGCGCGTTCGCCGAGTCCTGCAACACGACCTTCGCCAGGCTCGGCGTGTCGGCCGGGGCGGACCGGCTGGCGGCGGCCGCGTCGGCGTTCGGGTTCGGCTCCCACCTCGACCCGGGCGTCTCGGCCTACTCCGGCGACGTCCCGGCGGCCATGGACGGCAACGCCCTCGCCGAGGCGTCCATCGGCCAGGGAAAGGTGCAGGCCACCCCGCTCGACATGGCCGCCGTCGCCGCGGCGGTCGCCGACGGCACGTACCGCCCGCCGAGGCTCGTGGCGGCGAGGCTGCTGGGCCACCGCGCCACGCACACCCTGCCGTCCGCCGTCGTGGCCGGACTACGCTCGATGATGGCCGCCGTCGTGACCCAGGGGACGGCCGCGCGCGCCGGCCTGCCGCCCGGCACCCACGGCAAGACCGGCACCGCGGAGTACGACGACGCAGGTCACACGCACGCGTGGTTCATCGGGTACCGAGGGGATCTCGCGGTCGCCGTCTTCGTCACCAGAGGGGACGACGGAGGGCGGGTCGCCGCGCCCCTCGCGGCCCGGTTCTTGGCCGTGTCCAGGAGATAACTCGGCGGAGTCTCTCCTGGTAGTGGCGCTTATGACATAGTCTCGGGCAATCCTGGTTCAAGTATGGAGGAACTGTGTCTGTACGTCGCCGGCCGGCCGTGTGGGCGGGACTCTGCGCCGCCGTCCTTGTATTCAGCGCGTGTGGCAGTGGGAACAAGGAGGTGACGGTCCAGGGGGCCAAACTCGTCCAGAAGGGCGCCCTGACGACCTGCACCCACCTGCCGTACCCGCCGTTCCAGTCCGCGCAGGGCGACAAGGTCGTCGGGTTCGACGTTGACATGGTCGACCTGGTGGCGAAGAAGCTCGGCGTGACCCAGAAGGTCATCGACACGCCGTTCGAGACGATCAAGACCGGCTCGGCCCTGAACGCCGGCAAGTGCGACCTCGCCGCCGCCGGCATGACGATCAAGGCCGAGCGGGCGAAGTTCATCGACTTCTCCAAGCCCTACTTCGACGCCACGCAGGCGCTCATGGGCAAGAAGGGCATGACGGTCGCCTCCATCGACGAGGTGAAGGCCAAGAAGATCCGGGTGGGCTCGCAGGCCCAGACCACCGGCGAGGAGTACGTCCAGGGCAAGGGCATCGACTCCAAGTCCTACAAGGACTCCGCGAGCCTGCTCAACGGCCTGCGCAGCGGCCAGGTCGACCTGATCGTCGAGGACTACCCCGTCGTGCAGGGCTGGCTGAAGCAGCCCGCGAACGCCAAGTACGGCATCGACGCCAACCTCAACACGGGCGAGCAGTACGGCTTCGCGGTCCGCAAGAGCCACAACCCCAAGCTGCTCGCGATGATCAACCAGGCGATCGACGAGGCCAAGCAGAACGGCGAGTACAAGAAGATCTACGAGAAGTGGATCGGCCCGCTTCCGGCGGGGAGCTGAGGTGGCGACCGCACAGGAGGCGGCTCCCAGGCTCACCCGGCGGCGGCGCCGTCAGCTCATCCTCGGTGGCGAGTACGGCGTGGCCGTGGTCGTCATCCTCGTCGTGGTGCTCTCGGCCGACTGGGGCCAGATCCACACGAACTTCGCCAACTGGAGCGTGGCGCGGCACCTGTTCCCGGACATCATCACGATCGGGCTGAAGAACACCCTGATCTTCACGATCACCGGGTTCGCGCTCGGCCTGGCGGGTGGCCTGGCGCTGGCGCTGATGCGCCTGTCGTCGGTGCCGCCGTACCGCTGGTTCGGGCTCGCCTACATCGAGGTGTTCCGCGGCCTGCCCGCCCTGCTGATCTTCGTCTTCGTCGGCGTGGGCGTACCCCTGGCCTTCCCGGGCACGAACCTCCCCGGCGGGGTGTACGGCCAGGCGGCGCTCGCCCTGGGCCTGGTCTCGGCCGCGTACATGGCCGAGACGATCCGCGCCGGCATCGAGGCGGTGCCGCGCGGCCAGATGGAGGCCGCCCGCACCCTCGGGATGTCCCAGGCCAAGGCGATGCGCTCCATCGTCATCCCGCAGGCGCTGCGGATCGTGATCCCGCCGCTCACCAACGAGCTCGTCCTGCTCTTCAAGGACTCCTCGCTGGCGCTGTTCCTCGGCATCACGCTCCAGCAGCGTGAGCTGTCCAAGTTCGCCAACGACGCGGCGAGCCAGCAGGGCAACACCACGCCGATCATCGTGGCCGCCTTCTGCTACCTGATCATCACGATCCCGCTGAGCTACCTGGCGCGGCGGCTCGAGGCCCGGCAGAAGAGGGGACAGCGGTGATCGAGGTAACCGGCCTGCACAAGTACTTCGGCTCGCTGGAGGTGCTGCGCGGCATCGACCTGACGGTCGAGGCCGGTGAGGTGGTCTGCGTGATCGGGCCGTCCGGCTCGGGCAAGTCCACGCTGCTGCGCTGCGTCAACCTCCTGGAGGAGCCCACCCGCGGCCGGGTCGTCGTCGACGGCGTGCACCTCACCCACCCCGAGACCGACATCGACGCCGTACGCCGCCGCATCGGCATGGTGTTCCAGCAGTTCAACCTGTTCCCGCACCTGTCCGTGCTGGGCAACGTCACGATCGCCCAGCGCAGGGTGCTCCACCGGTCCTCCGCCGACGCCGAGCGGATCGCGCGGGAGAACCTCGAGCGCGTCGGCCTCGCCGACAAGATCGCGGCGTACCCGGCGCAGCTCTCCGGCGGCCAGCAGCAGCGGGTCGCGATCGCCCGCGCCCTGGCGATGGGCCCGAAGGTGATGTTGTTCGACGAGCCGACCTCGGCGCTCGACCCCGAGCTGGTCGGCGACGTCCTCGGCGTCATGCGCAAGCTCGCCATCGAAGGGATGACCATGATGGTCGTCACCCACGAGATGAGCTTCGCGCGTGAGGTCGCCGACCGGGTGGTCTTCATGGACGGCGGCGTGATCGTCGAGGAGGGCCCGGCCGCCGAGGTGATCGGCGACCCGGCGAACGAACGCACGCGTACGTTCCTTTCCCGCGTGCTCGACCCGGCGGCGGCCGAGGTCGAGGAGGCCTGACTCCCGCGTTCGTGCCAGGCCACCGGAAGGCTCCGGTGGCCTGGCACAACGTCGTAACGTTGGGGAAACACGGACAGGGCACAATGAAAGCTCTCCCCGAACCTCCGTTCACGGCCTACGAAGGGATCCCGCTTTGGACCGCCAGCAGGAATTCGTGCTTCGTACGCTCGAAGAACGCGACATCCGGTTCATCCGGCTGTGGTTCACCGACGTGCTCGGGTTCCTCAAGTCGGTGGCCGTCGCGCCGGCCGAGCTGGAGCAGGCGTTCGCCGAGGGCATCGGGTTCGACGGCTCGGCGATCGAGGGCTTCGCGCGCGTCCACGAGGCCGACATGCTCGCCAAACCGGACCCCTCGACCTTCCAGGTGCTGCCCTGGCGGTCGGAGTCGCCCGCCACGGCGAGGATGTTCTGCGACATCCTGATGCCGGACGGCACCCCGAGCTTCGCCGACCCCCGCTACGTCCTGAAGCGCACGCTCTCACGCGCCGCCGACCTGGGATTCACCTTCTACACCCACCCTGAGCTGGAGTTCTACCTCCTCAACGAGCACCCGGCGAACGGCGGCGAACCGGACCCCGTCGACCACGGCGGCTACTTCGACCACACCCCGCACCGCGCGGCACAGGACTTCCGGCGCAACGCGATCATGATGCTGGAGTCGATGGGCATCTCGGTGGAGTTCAGCCACCACGAGGGCGGCCCGGGCCAGCAGGAGATCGACCTCCGCTACGCCGACGCGCTCACCACGGCGGACAACATCATGACCTTCCGGCTGGTGATGAAGGAGGTCGCGCTGGAGCAGGGCGTGTTCGCCTCGTTCATGCCCAAGCCGTTCACCGACCAGCCCGGCTCGGGCATGCACACCCACATGTCATTGTTCGAAGGCGACCGCAACGCCTTCTACGAGCCCGGCGCGGAGTTCCAGCTCTCCAAGGTCGGCCGCGCGTTCATCGCGGGCGTACTCACCCACGCCGCCGAGATCACCGCCGTGACCAACCAGTGGGTCAACTCCTACAAGCGCCTGTGGGGCGGCGTGGGAGCCTCCGCGGGCGCCGGCGGCGAGGCCCCGTCGTACATATGCTGGGGCCACAACAACCGCTCCGCGCTGGTACGCGTACCGATGTACAAACCCCAGAAGGGCCACGCGACGCGCGTGGAGTTCCGCTCCCTGGACACGGCGACCAACCCGTACCTCGCCTTCGCCGTCATCCTCGGAGCCGGCCTGAAGGGCATCGAGGAGGGCTACGAACTCCCCCCGGGCGCCGAGGACGACGTGTGGGCCCTGACCAACGCCGAACGCCGCGCCATGGGCATCGACCCCCTCCCACAGAGCCTCGACGAGGCGATCGAGGCGATGGAACGCAGCGAGTTCGTCGCCGAGGTCCTGGGCGAGCACGTCTTCGACTTCTTCCTGCGCAACAAGCGCGTCGAGTGGGAGGACTACCGCCGCCAGGTGACGGAGTACGAGCGCAAGCGCTACCTCGCGATCTTGTAGGGACCTGACCAAATTCCCCCCTTGACGGTGGAGCGGTGCTCTTTATCTTGGGGTTGTGACCGAGACGCAACCAGATGACGAGTTGGTAAGGGAAGGCCCAGATACGGCCGCGTATGACTTCGAGCAGGCACGGATTGACGTCAGTGCCACTCAGCGGGCGATCCGTGCGCATGAGCGAAGTCGCCAGCATGTCTGGGCGACCATGATAATCGTTTGGTTCGTTGAGGCAATTGCTGTAGCTGCGTTATATCTGACACGTTTATCTGGTGCGCCGGTACGGCTAGACCTTAAGTTCCTCATGGCCATCGACGCCCTTGCGGTGCTCGCGGCCGTCGCCTCGCTTTACCGTGCAATTCGCTTGAGCGGTCAGAAGACTAAATCGATCGACGGTCTGCGGCATACGCTTATGCAGCATCGGACCGCCGAGCGCGACGCCAAATCGCGACTGCGGGCCGGTAGTGATCGCCTGCTCTGGACCTACCACTCCGACGTCCTCGATACTATCGATGAGTACCGCGACAGGGCGTTGCGATATAGGCGAGTCCACAACAGATTCCAGAACATAATCATCATTGGATCCCTGGTGACCACCGGTATCGCTACCGCGGCACTCAAATTCGCCGTCGTTGAATGGGCGGCCATTGTAGTCAGTTTCGCGGTCGGACTGTCGGCGGGAATGACTGGTTACTATAAGTTTCGCGAACGAAGTATGAATCTTCAGCAAGCCGCTGATGACCTTGAGCAGGAACACAAGGCCGTCGAGTTGGGTATTCGCGCCTACCGCAAGGTCGATGTCGCTCAGCGCCTTGTCGAGTTCGCCGAACGCGCCGAGGGCATCAAAGACGAACAACGTAAGCGTGAACAACAGCTCGAACAGCCGCCCGATGGGGGAGAGGGGGCTGCTGGATTATCGAATAGCAAAGGCTGACTGCGATCGGGCGCCGAGCGCAAGCGCTACCTCGCGATCCTTCCTCTGGCCACCCCCGGACGCGGGGACCTGCTTGGGCGCGCCGTGGATGTTGCCGCCACCTTTAGGCGCGCGGGGACGCCGCCCCGAGGCCCCAGGGCACCGGCGGCGTGCGATGGGCCGCACGACGGGCGACGCCACGGCCCCAGACGCCCACGGCGTCGTCATGGACCGCAGATACCCAAGATCGCATCGAACGTGCCACAGCACGGCGTACCGCCATAGACTCCCAACCCGACCGCCGGGCAATCCCGCCACGGACACCCGTACCACCCACAACACCCAACACCACGGACCACCACCGCCACCCCCACAACGACCACAAAAAATAAAATAATAAAAAAAAAAAAAAGGACCTAGCAGGGTCAGCCCGACACGAGTTCGCGTGCCACCTCGACCGCGGCCGTCTGGCGCTCGGCGATGGTCGTGCCGGTGTCCTGCAGCATCGGGACGGCGGCGTTGATGGTGATCAAGGCCATCACGGCCTTCAGGTGCACCGTCGGCGGGGCGTCCTTGCAGACCAGCTCGGCGGTGAGCTCCCGGAAGCGCTCGTGCATGCGGCTGCCGCTGGCCAGTTCGCGGATGGTCGTACGGCTCTCCTGAATGAACCGCATCATTCCGGGCGGGCACTCGCGGGTCAGGCGGGCGTACCGCTCCACGACCTCGCGGCGTGTCTCCACCGTGGGCGGCTGGGTGCGGGCCCAGCCGATGATGCCGTCGATGCCTCCGATGAAGTCCTCGAAGAGGCTGACGACGATGTCCTCTTTGGTTCTGAAGTGGTAATACAGCGCCGCTTTAGTGACATCCAGGCGCTCGGCGATTTCGCGTAGAGAGGTCTTCTCGTACCCGTGCTCGGCGAACAGCTCAAGGGCGACCGCCTGAATCTTGTCGCGGGTGTCGCTCCTTCGCTCCACCGTTGCCCCCTCACGCTAACTAACTTGACGACCGGCTAGTTGATAGCTTACCGTACGGCAAGTAAGATTGCTAGCCGGTCGGCAAGTAAGCGGACCGGCACTCAGGGGAGAGGGTATCCATGTCGGGGACTGACACAGTGGAGTCCGCGCCGTCGGGCACGGCGCCGCCGAGGAGTCCGCGATCCGTGTGGATCGCGATCATCGGCTTGATGCTGGGGATGTTCCTGGCAATGCTCGACAACCTGATCGTCGGTACTGCCCTGCCGACGATCGTCGGGGACCTGGGCGGCATCGCCCACCTGTCCTGGGTCGTCACCGCGTACGCGCTCGCGACCGCCGCCGCGACTCCGATCTGGGGCAAGCTGGGCGACCTGTACGGACGTAAGGGCATGTTCATGTCCTCGATCGTCATCTTCCTCGGCGGCTCGATGCTCGCCGGCCTGTCACAGAGCATGAACCAGCTCATCGGCTTCCGCGCCCTGCAGGGCATCGGCGCCGGCGGCCTGATGGTCGGCGCGTTCGCGATCATCGGTGACCTGGTGCCGCCGCGCGAGCGGGGCCGCTTCCAGGCCGTGATCGGCGGCATGATGCCGGTGGCGTTCGTCGGCGGTCCGCTCCTGGGCGGGTTCCTCACCGACAACCTGAGCTGGCGCTGGGCCTTCTACGTCAACATCCCCCTCGGCATCGTCGCGCTGCTCGTCACCGGGCTGGGCATGCGGCTGCACACCCAGCACGTGAAGGCGAAGATCGACTACATCGGCGCGAGCCTGCTGACCATCGGCATCGTGTGCCTGACGCTGGTCGCGAGCTGGGGCGGCATCGAGTACGCCTGGGCGTCCAAGACGATCATCGGGCTGGCCGTCCTCGGCGTCGTGACGCTGGTGGCGTTCGTGTACGCCGAGGCCAAGGTGCCCGAGCCGATCCTGCCGCCGCGGCTGTTCCGCAACCGCAACTTCACGGTCGCCCAGATCCTGAGCTTCCTCGTCGGTGCCGCGATGTTCGGGGCGATGACCCTGCTCCCGCAGTACATGCAGGACGTCCAGGGCGCCTCGGCTACCACGAGCGGCCTGCTCCTGCTGCCGCTGATGTTCGGCATGCTCGCGGTGATGCTGACGACCGGTCAGCTCATCATGCGCAACGGCCGCTACCGCCTCTACCCGATCATCGGCGGCGCGGTGATGACCATCGGCATGCTGATGATGCTGATGCTGAAGGTCGACACGAGCACCGTGATGGCCTCCGCGCTCACCCTCGGTGTCGGGCTCGGCATGGGATTCATCATGCAGAACACCATGCTGGTCACACAGAACAGCGTGGAGCTGCGCGACATGGGCGCGGCGAGCGGCGCGGTCACGATGTTCCGTACGGTCGGTGGCTCGCTCGGCATCGCACTGCTCGGCTCCATCTACGCCAGCCGGCTGAAGTCCACGATCACCGACCGTCTCGGCGCGAAGGCCGGGCACGCGGTGGCCTCCGGCGGCAGCCACGTCACCCCGGCGCAGCTGAAGACGCTCCCCACTCCCGTACAGGACGCGTTCAAGGCGGCCGTGACCAACGGCCTGCACGCCACGCTGATCGGCGGCGCGGTGCTCGCGTCCCTCACCTTCGTCGTGGCGTGGTTCATCCGCGAGGTCCCGCTGCGCGGAAGCGGCCCGAAGGCCGCCGCCGAGCAGGCGCCCGAGGCGATGCCGGAGCCGATCCTCTGACCGATGTCACGTACGGGCGCCCCCGCCCGTCGTGAGGGCATGACGAAGATTCTGGTGACCGGCGGCACGGGGGTTCTGGGCCGCGAGATCGTACGAGAGCTGAGCACCCGGGCGGACGCCCGGGTGCTCAGCCGTTCCAGCGAGGGGCCGGGGATCCTCCGCGGCGACCTGGAGACCGGCGAGGGCGTCGCCGCGGCCCTGGACGGCGTGGAAGTCATCGTCCACGCGGCCAGCAACGGCACCGACCGCCGCCACCCCGACCGCGACATCGGCGCCGCGCGCAACCTCCTGGAGGCCGCGGGCGGCCGCCCGCACATCGTCTACATCTCGATCGTCGGCGTCGACGCGATCCCGTTCGGCTACTTCAAGGCCAAGTACGCCGTGGAACGAATGATCGAGGAGTCCGGGACACCGTGGACGACGCTTCGCACCACCCAGTTCCACGACCTGGTCCACACGGCGTGCTCGATGCTGTCCCGCCCGCCGGTGGCGATCGTGCCGCGCGGCATCGGCGTCCAGCCCATCGGCGTACGCGAGGTGGCGGACCGCATGGTGGAGCTGGCGCTGGGTGAGCCCGCGGGCCGGGTCCCCGACATGGGCGGCCCCCGCGTCGAGCGGCTCGACGACCTGATGCGCGCGTACCTGACCGCGACGGGCCGCCGCCGCCCGATCCTGCGCGTGCCGCTCCCCGGCAAGGTCGCCGCCGCCTACAAGGCCGGCCACCACATGACGCCCGCCAACGCCACCGGCGAGCTGACCTTCGCCGGATACCTGCGTGAACGCCTCACCACGGACGGCCGCGTCGCCGAGCCGTACGACCTCTGAGCCGGGTCGGCGCGTCACGGGCCGGCCTCTCAGGGGCGAGGCCGGCCCGTACGCATGCCGGACGGCGGCCACGGCCCGCCCGGTACGCGTCGCGCTCGCCGGCACCGGCCCGAGGCTCGCCGCCGAGGCGACGACCTCTGAGCCCGACCGGCGCGTGACGCGTCCGGCATGCCGGACGGCGGACCCGGCCCGCCTGGTACGCGTCGCGCTCGTCCGGCCCGAGGTTCGCCGCCGAGGAGCGGATCACCCCGGGCCGCCGCGTGCCTACGGCAGGACGGTGCCGAAGTAGGAGGCCGTGCCCGTGACGCCGAGGGTGGCCGCCCTGATGAGCACGGTCGCCGACGGGTCGATGCCGGAGGTGCCGCCGGGGACGACCGCGACGGCGCCGGACGCGTCGTCCAGGCCGCCGATGCCGATGACCACGTCGGCCGCGCCGTCACCGTTCACGTCGGCGGTGGAGACCGCGCCGCCGAACCAGTTGTTGTGGTTCGGGGTGATGTGGGCGTCGCTCTCCTCGACACTCGTGACGTTCTGGCCGAGGCCGCCGGGCCCGCCGAGCCGTGCCGTCTCCGTGCCGACGCCGGTCTCCTCGTCGTAGTGGGTCGACACGACGTCGGCGTATCCGTCGCCGTTGACGTCGCCGGTCACGGCCGGGTCGCTGCCCTCGGTCCACGTGGTGCCGTGGGCCTCGTCCATGCCGGTCGCGGTGCCCGGGTACACCCGGTAGCCGTCGTCCCGGTACCCGCCGATGACCACGTCGCCGTGGCCGTCCTTGTCGACGTCGCCGATCGCCACCGAGTAGGTGTCGCCCAGCTCGATGTCGGGGCCGGTCCTCTTGGTGCCCAGGCCCTTGGAGCCGCCGGCGAAGAGCTCGGTGGAGCCTTGGTCGGCCGGGTCGTCCCACCACCAGCTCACGGCCAGGTCGGCGTACCCGTCGCCGGTCACGTCGCCCGCGGCCAGCGAGTCGACGTGGCCGTCCGTCCCCGGGCTCACGCCCACGGCCGCCGGCGTGGCCGAGGTGGTGCCGCGCAGCACCCAGATCTTCGGTCCGTCGTACGCGGCCGTCGCGAAGTCGGTCTTGCCGTCCTTGTCGAAGTCGCCCGCGGCCAGCGTGGCTCCGCCGACGTAGCCGACCGCGACGGACCGCGATCCGAGCCCCTTCGCGGACCCGAAGACGATCGTGAGCGAGCCGGCGTCCGCCGTCGTGTCGACGTCCTCGCCGGACGCGCCGATCGCCAGGTCGGAGTAGCCGTCGCCGTCGAAGTCACCGACGGCGACCGACGAGCCGAAGTGGTCGTTCTTCTCCACGACCCCCGGGATGCCCGCGCTGCTCTGGCTGATCGTGACGTGCCCGGCCGTGCCGGCGCCGCCGGCGGAGCCGTACGCCACGGCGACGGCGCCCGCGCCCGTGACCGTGCCGATCTTGGCGTGCGGGGCGCCGACCACGAGGTCGGCGTATCCGTCGCCGTTGAAGTCGCCGGGCTTCGCGCCGGCCGGCCGCGCCGACGCGGCGGTTCCCAGCCCGCTCGCGGCGGTGGTCAGAGCCACGATGGCTCCTAAGATGCGGATTCTCACGAATGTCCCCTATCGCCGGTGTGATCGACCTAAGTGATGCGCATCGGCGGGAGTTGGTTCGCGAAAAAGTTTCACAGACTCGGCGATGGGGTGCCGGCAGGTTAGGTTTTGCAGGTGAGCGAACGCAGGCCGACGAGTCTCGCGGGCCGGCTGGCGCGCATCGGGATCACCGACGCCGCCGGCGCGGAGCGTCGTCTGGAAGGCCACGAGCTCGGTGACGGCCTGCTCGACGCCCTGCGCATCGCGGCCGACCCCGACCTCGCGCTCGCCGGGCTCCTCCGGCTGCTCGAACACTCCGACATCCGGGCCGAGCTGGCCGCCGACATCCCCGCCCGCGACCGGCTGCTCGTCGTCCTGGGCGTGAGCGGGGCGTTCGGCGACCATCTGGTCCGTCACCCCGGCGACTGGAAGGTCCTCACCGGCCCCGAGGCCCTCAGCCGGCCCGGCGCCGGCGAGCTGCGGGCCCGGCTGCTGAGCGCGGTCGGCGCCGACCCCGCCGCCGAGTCGCCGAGCGCCGACCACGACGACGCCCTCACCGCGCTGCGCGCCGCGTACCGCAGGGCGCTGCTGCACCTCGCCGGGCGCGACCTCACACACGTGATGACCTTGGAGGAGGTCGCCGCCGAGCTGGCCGACCTCGCCTCCGCCGCGCTGGAGACCGGCCTGGCCATCGCGCGTGCCGAGATGGGGGAGCAGGCCGGCCTGTGCCGCCTCGCCGTCATCGGCATGGGCAAGTGCGGCGGCCGTGAGCTCAACTACGTCAGCGACGTCGACGTGATCTTCGTGGCCGAGCCCGCACCCGGCCAGGACGAGGACGCCGCGCTGCGGGCCGCCACGAAGCTCGCCTCCGGCATGATCAACGCCTGCTCGGCGAGCACCGTCGAGGGCGCGCTGTGGGAGGTCGACGCCAACCTGCGCCCCGAGGGCCGCATGGGCCCGCTGGTCCGCACGCTCGCCAGCCACGAGGCGTACTACGAGCGCTGGGCCAAGACCTGGGAGTTCCAGGCGCTGCTGAAGGCACGCCCGGTCGCCGGCGACCGCGAGCTCGGCCGTGAGTACGTCGAGCGGCTCGCGACGCAGGTCTGGCACGCCGCGGAGAAGGACAACTTCGTGGAGAACGTCCAGGCGATGCGCCGCCGGGTCGAGGAGCACATCGCGCCGGAGGAGGCGGTCCGGCAGCTGAAGCTCGGCCCCGGCGGGCTGCGCGACGTGGAGTTCGCGGTGCAGTTGCTCCAGCTCGTGCACGGCCGCGCCGACGAGCAGCTGCGCGACCCGAACACCCTCGCCGCCCTGGAGCGTCTCTCGCTGGGCGGCTACGTCGGCCGCTCCGACGCCGCCGCGCTCGCCGACGCGTACCGCTTCCTGCGCCGCGTCGAGCACCTACTCCAGCTCCACCGCCTGCGCCGTACGCACCTGGTGCCCACCAACAACGACGACCTGCGGCGCCTCGGCCGTGGCCTCGGCTTCCGCGGCGACCCGGTGACGGAGTTCACCGCCACCTGGCGCACGCACGCGCGGGAGGTACGCCGGCTGCACGAGAAGCTGTTCTACCGCCCGCTGCTGCACGCCGTGGCACGGCTGCCCGGCGAGGAGACCCGGCTCACCCGCGAGGCCGCGCGCGTACGCCTGGAGGCGCTCGGCTACGACGACCCGGCCGGCGCGCTGCGCCACATCGAGGCGCTCACCTCCGGGGTGTCGCGCCGCGCCGCGATCCAGCGCACGCTGCTGCCGGTGATGCTCGCGTGGTTCGCCGACGGCCCCGACCCGGACAACGGCCTGCTCAGCTTCCGCAAGGTCAGCGACGCCCTCGGCACCACCCCGTGGTACCTCCGCCTGCTCCGCGACGACGTCAGCGTCGCCGAGCGGATGGCCAAGGTGCTCGCCTCCAGCCGCTACGCCACCGACCTCCTGCTGCGCGCGCCCGAGGCGGTGAGCATGCTCGGCACCGCCGGCGAGCTCGCCCCCCGCACCCTCGACGCGCTGCGCGCCGAGGCCCACGCCGCCGTACGCCGCTACATGCACGCGCCGACCTCACCCCCGCACCACGACCTGTCGGCGGACGCCGTCGGCGCCGTACGCGGCCTGCGCCGCCGCGAGCTGCTCCGGACGGCCGTCGCCGACCTGCTCGGCCTCCTCGACGAGCGCGCCACCGCCGAGGCCCTCACCTCGATCGCGACGGTCACGATCGACGCCGCGCTGCACGCCGCGATCGACAAGATCGAGATGGAGCGGCGCGGGCCGCTGCCGACGCGGTTCGCGATCGTGGCGATGGGCCGGTACGGCGGGTTCGAGCTGGGTTACGGCAGTGACGCCGACGTCATGTTCGTGCACGACCCGCTGCCGGGCGCCGACGAGCGCGACGCCTCGGCCGCCGCCCACGCGGTCGCCGAGGAGCTGCGCAGGCTCCTGGCGCTGCCCGCGCCCGACCCCGCGCTGGTGATCGACCCGGGGCTGCGCCCGGAGGGGCGCCAGGGCCCGCTCGTACGCACCCTGAGCTCCTACGCCTCCTACTACCGCCGCTGGTCCTCGCCGTGGGAGAGCCAGGCCCTGCTGCGCGCCGCTCCGGTCATCGGCGACGACGGCCTGCGCGAGCGCTTCCAGGCCCTGATCGACCCGGTGCGCTGGCCCGAGGGCGGCATCGACGACCTGGCCCTGCGCGAGATCCGGCGGCTGAAGGCGCGCATGGAGGCCGAGCGGCTGCCGCGCGGCATCGACCGGCGCCTCCACATCAAGCTGGGCCCCGGCGGCCTGTCCGACGTCGAGTGGGTGGCCCAGCTCCTCCAGCTCTCCCACGCGCACGAGGTGCCCGGCCTGCGTACGACGCGGACCCTCGCGGCCCTCGACGCCGCGGTGAAGGCAGACCTCCTCGACTCCGACGACGCGACGATCCTGTCCGACGCCTGGCGTACGGCCACCCGCGTCCGCAACGCCGTGATGCTCGCCCGCGGCCGGTCATCGGACCTGCTCCCGACCGAGCACCACCGCGAGCGCTCCACCGTGGCCGGCATCCTCGGTTACCCTGCCTCCGGCGACCTGCTGGAGGACTACCGCCGCCACGCCCGCCAGGCGCGCGCCGTGGTCGTGCGTGTCTTCTACGGCGACGACAACGGAGGTGCGTGAGCGTTGCACGGCGACGCCCCGCTGACCGTCGGCTACAAGGCCTCCGCGCTCAGGTCGGCACTCCTCCTGTCCGTGGTCATGGCCGCCGCGATCGCGTACGCCGCCTATCTGACCTTCGGAGAGGGCGGTGGCGGTGCTCCGCTGCTGCCCGCGGCGCTTCTCGTCGTCGTGGCCCTGGCGTCGGCCGTGATCGTCCCGCTCTCGCTGCGGGCCGGCTGGCGGTTCGTACTCCGCCGCCCGCTGCTCACCCTCGACGCCACGGGGGTCACGCTGCACTCGGCGCGGGTGAGCCTGCCGTGGTCCGGCCTGAGCGAGATCCGGATCAGCCAAAGGGGCCCTCTGCCGGACCTGCTCGTCTTCGTCGCCGCCGACCCGGAGCGAGCCCTGGCGAGCCTGCGCGGCCTGCCCCGGTGGTTCGCGCGCGACGGGATACGGAAGGTCGGCGGCCCCGTCTTCGTACGCGTCCAGGACCTGTCCTGCCCGCTCGACGACGTCCTCGCCGCCGCCCGCCGGTACACCGACGCACCGGTGAACCGCCGTACGGTCCTGCGCGAAGGCTCGATGTAGGCATGTAGGCATGTAGGCAGGGTCAGCCGGTACGCGCGAAGCGGCGCGCCGCGATCAGCAGCGCGACCAGCGCGAACCCCGCGACCACGGCGAGTTCGAGCACGGGCTGCGGGTGGCGCCCGCCCCAGCTCACCGGCTCGAACAGCCGCGACGCGTGCCGCGGAGGCCGGTACGCCGCGACCGTACGGCGCATGGCGTCCACCGCGTACGTCAGCGGGTTCGCCAGCGTCAGCCACGTCATCCAGGCGGGCATCGCGCTGATCGGGAACATCAGCCCCGACAGGAACATCAGCGGGGTCATCAGCACGCTCAGCACCGTCGTGAACGTCCGCGCCCGCCGGATCAGCACCGCCAGCATCGCGCCCAGCACCGTCATCGCGAACGCCGTCAGCCCCAGCTCGGCCAGCAGCGCCGCGAACAGGGCGGGCCGGTACGGGATGTGGATCAGCCCGGCGCTGGCCATCACGACCGCGCCCTGGCAGGTGGCGACCGTCGCGCCGCCGAGGCACTTGCCGGTCAGCAGGGTGCCGCGGTGTACGGGGGCGACGAGCATCTCGCGCAGGAACCCGCTCTCCGCCGCCACGATCCGCGTCCGCTCGGTCAGGTTGGCCGCGGCGGCGGCGATGTCGAGAAAGGAGAGGTCACCCATGCTTGCGGAGCTCCTGCCGTGACGGGGGAGGACGGCAGACCGGCGAACACCGGCCTGCCGTCCTGCGAGCGGGGTGTGGGCCCCTGAGCGAACTACTTGGTGGTGCCGTCGCAGGCGAACGTGAACGGCCCGGAGCTGCACGTGGAGGCGCAGGCGTAGATCTCCGTGGCCGCGATGCCCTCGGTCCAGAAGTCCAGGGAATCCTGGTCGGGCTGCTCCACCGAGGCCGGCAGCGACGAGGCGGCCACGCCGAAGGCGCCCGGGTCGGCCATCAGCTCGGAACGGAACTCACTGTCGACGACGGCCTGAAGGCTCATGGTGGTGGGCATGGTTTTTCCTGAATTGCGGTTGCGTCGGACATGGCGTCGGCCTACGAGGTCATCGTGGCGATCAGTGTCACGCCGAGCTGTTTCTCGGCCTCGGACAGCTCCCGCATGGCGGCCGACATGTTGTCGCTGTTGTTCTGCCAGGCGACCAGCTCCTTCTCTTCGGGGGACAGGCCGTCGGTGATCCAGACGGACTCGAGCCATTCCTTGGTCGTGAACGGATGGAGGCCCGTCATCGGAATGATCCGCGCGAGAAGGGGTTCTTCGGAGAGCGAGAGGGCGCTGTCCAGTAACTCGCGAAGCTTTCCGTCCGGCGGCAGGAGAGTGCACAGCAGCATCAGTTGCTGAATCCGCCGGATCGTGTCCACGCCGGGATAAATGGTCAGCTCTTTGGCGCTCATCGTGAACCCTTCCTGTCGGCTGCCGCCAGACTAGGAAAGGCCTCTTTCAGTCCACTTACAGTTTGCTTGCAGGCGGTGTGGAGGAAAGCCGCGGATCGTCGCGGAGGATGGCGGTGTGGAGGTCACGGACCTCGGGGCCGGGGAGCGCTCCGAGGTCGCGGCGCAGGCACGCGCTCACCTCGGCGTACGCCTCCAGGGCCTCGGCCGGGCGGCCGGAGCGGTAGAGGGCGAGCATCAGCTGGCCCCAGAACCGCTCGTGGAACGGATGGCGGCCGGTCAGCGCCCGCAGCTCGCCGACGAGCCGGTCGTGACGGCCGAGCGCCAGGTCGACCTCGTGGCGGCGTTCGAGGGTCCGCAGCCACTCCTCGACCAGGCTGGGTACGACGTCGCGGTGCAGGGAGTCGGAGCGTACGTCGGTCAGGATCGGCCCGCGCCACAGCGACAGCGCCTCGGTGAGGCCCGCGGACTCGCCCGCGAGGTCGCCGGTCTTGCCGGCCGCGCGCGCCTCGTCGACCAGCTCGCGGAAGCGGATGAGGTCGAGCCGGGAGCGCGGGATCTCGATGCCGTAGCCCGCCGCGGACGTCGTCACCACGTCACCCTGGCCGTCTCGGTGCCGGTGGAGGGCCTGGCGGAGCCGTGTCATGTTGGTGTGCAGGGCCCCGCGCGGGCAGCGGGGCGGATCGCCGTCCCACAGGCGCTCGATGAGTTCTTCGAGCGGTACGACGCGGTTGGCGCTGAGCAGCAGCGTGGCGAGCAGCACCCGCTGTTTGCCGGCCGCGACGGGCACGCGCCGGGCGTTGAACGTGACCTCGAGCGGACCGAGTATACGAAAATCCAGGGCATACACGACTGAACTCCAGTGCTCGCTTTTCACTGCGATCCGGCACCGTGGGCGACGATGGTTCTAAGGGGCTTATCGGACTCCTGGGGCGCCGTTGTCGAGGGTTTTCCATTGCCTGTTTTTGGACTCGTACGATACCGGCCGGTGTGGTGGGTGAGAATCGCGGTCGAAGTGGGGGTCTGCGCTGATGATGCCCGGTATCTCGGCGTGGCGCAATCGGCTGTGAGGGTGATTTTCGGTCGTGGTTATGATCGGTTTCACTCCGTCGACCGCATATTTCGGGCAAATGATAAGGTCGCGTTAAAATCGGCCTTAGTAATGGTTAAGGTGCATGTGTCGGCTCGGTGCGGCGGTATCGTCGCCCATGATGAGCGTCACTACAGGCCCGGGAGTTCTGCTGGGCGACCGCTACCGGCTGGCCGAGCGGATCGCCGTCGGCGGGCAGGGCGAGGTGTGGAAGGCCGAGGACACCGCCCTCGGCCGTACGGTCGCGGTGAAGGTACTGCGCGGTGAGTACACCGGCGACGGAGAGTTCCGCGCCCGCTTCCGCCGCGAGGCCCGGCACGCCGCCGCACTGTCCCACCCCGGCGTCGCCCAGGTCTTCGACTACGACGAGGGCGTCCCGCCGTACCTGGTCATGCAGTACGTGGACGGCGAGTCCCTCGCGGAGACGATCGCCCGCTCGGCCCCGCTACCCGCCGCCCGGGTACTGGAGGTCATCGCGGCGGTCGCCTCGGCCCTGGCCGCCGCCCACAACGCCGGCGTCGTCCACCGAGACGTGAAACCCGCCAACCTCCTGGTAGGCCGGGACGGCTCCATCAAGATCACCGACTTCGGCATCGCCCGCGCCATGGACGCCGCACCGCTGACCCAGGTGGGAACGGTGATGGGCACCCCGTCATACCTGCCCCCGGAAGCCGCCTGGGGCCTCCCGATGACGGCCGCCGCCGACCTGTACGCGCTGGGCGTGATCGCCTACGAGATGCTGACCGGCCGCCCCCCGTACGAGGGCCCGGCCTCCGCCGTAGTGATCGCCCACCGAGACGCCCCGCTCCCGTCATTGCCGCCAGGCGTCCCCGCCGGCCTCCAGGCCTTGATCCTGAACCTGTGCGCCAAGACCCCGGCGTCCCGCCCCCCGAACGCCACAGCCGTAGCCACCCGCGCCGAACAACTCCGCACCGAGCTGCCCCCAAGCCCCACCGGCGAACCCCACCCGGCCGAGATCCCATCACCCCGCCCAGCGGGAACCGCGGGCCGTCCACCAGGCGCCACGAACGACGCCGGTGAACCCCACGCGGAGCCGATCCGGCCGGTTCACCCTCAGGGCGTCGCGGGCCGCACGAGGGAACCGCACGAGGAGACGATCTCGGCGATGCACCCGCCAGGCGGTGCAGGCCGTGAAAAGGACCTGCACCCGAAGGCGATCCCGCCGACCGCCACGAGCCGCGACGAGGCCATGCCAGGGACGGCGATCCCGCCGGTCGCCGCGAGCCGTATCGGGGGACCGCACGCGGAGGCGCGCCCACCAGGCGCTGCGGGCCGCACGCCAGGCGCGCCGAGTGGCGCCAGGGAACTCCGTGCGGACCTCCGTGCGGACGCGATTTCGTCGCCCCCGCCACCGGGCGTCGGGAGCCGTGCGGGGATACCGCGTGAGGAGACGACTTCGGTGGCCCACTCGCAGGGCGTCGCAGGCCGTGACGAAGGTCCGGGCACGGTGTCGCGCCCGCCTCGTGGTGCGGCTCGTGACGAGGAGTTCCCCACCGAGGCGATCCCGGTGGGTACGTGGCCGCCCGTACGCGCTTCTGAGGGGGGCAGGGCGGCCGGTCACGGTGACACGCAGGTCCTTGCGCGTCCCGCGGCGTCGGAGTCGTCAGTGCGGCGCAGAACGCTTGTTCTCGCTGCGGGCGGTGTGGCGATCGCCATCGTGGCCGGCCTCTTCGGCTGGCTCCTGGCTCCGTCGGGTGGAGGTGGCGCGGTGGCGCCTACTCCGGCGGCGTCCAGCCCGGCGGCGTCGAGTTCGCCCCCGGCCGCGCCCCCGGCCGCGGCACCGACGCATCGCGTCAGCCGACGGCCCACGGTGGTCCGGCAGGAGAAGCCGCGTCCCGGTGGCGGCAAGGGGAAGGGCAAAGGCGGCGGCCACGGTCACGGCGGTGGTGGAGGGAAGGGCAAAGGCTGACGCCCCTACGGCGAGATCTCGCCGTACGCCTCAGTCGTGGGAGAAGACGCGGGACGCGAAGCCGAGCCGGGGGACCGCCGAGCGTACGCCGCGGGTCACGAGGTAGCCGGCGCCCAGGGTGATCGCTCCGCCGACCGCGTCCAGGACGTAGTGGTTGGCGGTGCCGAGGATCACGGTGATGGTGGCGATCGGGTAGCAGACGGCGACGATCTTCGCCCAGCGAGGGCGTACGAGTTCGACCACGGCGATCGCGCACCACAGGGACCAGCCCGTGTGCAGCGACGGCATCGCGGCGTACTGGTTGGAGACCGAGGCGACCGGGGAGGCGCCCGACTCGTACAGGCCGCCCGTGTGGAACGTCAGGACCGTGTCCACGAAGCCGGGCAGGAAGCGCGGCGGGGCCAGGGGGAGCAGCCAGAAGCCGAACAGCGCCAGCACCGTCGTCGCGAAGATCAGCCGCCGGTAGAAGACGTAGCGGTCCGGGTGCCAGACGTAGAGCCAGACCAGGATGCCGATCGTGACGACGAAGTGCAGGCTGGCGTAGTAGTAGTTGGCGGTTACGCCGAGCCAGCGTTCGTCGGAGAACAGCCGGTTGATGGGGTGTTCGACGTCGATGTGCAGGAACCGCTCGATCGACAGGATGTTCCGCCCGAGCTCCAGCGCCTTCGTGTGCGTCGTCGGAACGAGGTTGCGTACGAGGGAGTACGCGCTGTAGCAGAGGGCGATGAGGAGAATTTCGCGGTAGAGCCGAGGACGCCCCATGGCTTTCGCTCCCATCGGGACGTCCATCGTGTCGCCCGTGGCGACTGGCGCTACGGCCGAACTCGACATGATCTCCATGGTGTCAGATCGAATGACCCGAACCGGCGAGAATCGTTGTCTTGTTTGTCACTTTGTGACCCTCCGTCTGTCGCTCAGCCCTCTCCTTCCTGTGCAGCAGCGAGCCTGCGAGCAGGGCGAACGTCGTCACTGTGACGCCTGCCACAGCGTCGAGAAGGTAGTGATTGGCCGTCGAGAAGATGACCATGAGCGTCACGACCGGGTAAAGTGCTGCGGCCATCCTGATCAATGGACGGCGTGAAAGTGAGACGACGACCACCGCGCACCACAGTGCCCATCCGGCGTGCATCGACGGCATCGCGGCGAACTGGTTCGTCATCGAGCCCGCCTCGGGCGAGGAGTACAGCCCGAAGGTGTGGAAGGCCGTCACCGGGTCGACGAAGCCGTGCCCGCCCAGGAACCTCGGCGGGGCGAGCGGGTAGACCCAGAAACCGATCAGGGCGACGCCCGTGGCGATCATCAGCGAGGTGCGCAGCCACCGGAAGTGCTGTGGCCGCTGCCGGTAGAGCCAGACGAGCACGGTCAGCGTGATGACGAAGTGCGCCGTCGCGTAGAAGGCGTTCGCGAGCCTGGCGAGGCTCTCGGAGTGCATGAGCGCCTGGTTCAGGCTCAGCTCGAAGTCGAGCCCGAGCGCGTGCTCCAGCCGCAGGACCTGCCCGGCGTGCGCGTACGCCGCGGGCTCGTCGTGCGGGATCAGCAGGCGTACGAGGGTGTACGCGCCATAGAAGACGGCGACGAGAAGGATCTCCCGCCAGAGCCGTGGGGCCCGGAAGGACGTGGGTGTCGTACGGGCCGGCTCGGGTGCCGCCGGCTTGCACGGAGGGGCAAGCAACGCCATGGTCCAAGCTTGGAGGAACCACGCTTCCCTGTGATCACCTCAAGGAATGGTCTCTCACTCGCCCCATATGCGTACGCCGCCTAGTCCTCAGGGTGGATGCGGACATCCGCCTCTCCCCCGGGAGACCATGCCCGAATGGCGTGGTCAGGCGTCCCCGGGCAGTACCTGCTCGACCGGCGTGACCTCGCGCAGGGCTCGCCCGACCGTGCAGTGATGGTCGTGTACGCGGTGCGCGACCTCGGTGAACACCTTCAGGGCCTCGTCGTCGCCGGGCGGCAGCTCGATCTCGTACGTCGCCGTCACCGTGCCGAGCTTGGTCGGCGCGGTCTTCTCCGCCTCGACGGTCGCGGCGAGCTTCACCAGCCGGTGCCCGCGCTTGGCCGTGAGCGGCTCGACCGTCACGATCTCGCAGCCGCCGAGCGCGGCGAGGAGCAGTTCGACGGGCGTGAACACCCCGTCCTCGTCCGGGCCTCCGAACGACACCTCCGCGCCGCGTGCGTTGCGCGCGACGAAGCCGCCGTCATCGGTCCGTTCGACTCGTACCGTGGCCATGGTCACTCCCTCGCGTAGGACGATGATCGTAACCATGGTCCTCGGCGAGTTGTTCCAGCCACGTACGCGCCTCGTCGACGTGTCGCTCGGTCAGGCCCTCCTGCGGGTCGACGCCCACGACGAGATGCGGCCCCAGCGACGCGCCCTCCAGCGCCGCCGGCACGTCCGCCTCGTCCTCCAGCCACACGAACGGCCGTTCCCCGATCCACTCGGCCACGTGCCGGGCCTTCCAGGCCCCGTACGAGTAACGCGCGTCACGCGGCGGGATCGGCACGGCCCGCAGCCGGGGCAGCCCGACGCGCGGCCCGATCCAGTCGTTCGCGGTGTCCGTCCAGTAACTCGCCCAGACCAGCTCCGCGCCGGTCGCGTCCGCGAGCCCGGTGAGCAACGGCCCGTGCCTGGGGTTCAGCAGCAGCCGGTACGTCACCCCGTTCGGCGTCGCCCGGTACCGCTGGTACCCGGGAGAACGCTCAAAGGGATTGAGAACACCGTCCACGTCGAGCAGAACCAGCGGCGTGTCCATGATTGGGACGCTATGTCAGCCCGCCGCGATCGCCTAGCCCCGGCGGCGAATGATCCAGATAACGCGAAGGGGCGCACCGGCGGTCCGCCGGCGCGCCCCTTCTTCCTGCCTCAGCAGTCGTAGTACAGCTCGAACTCGTGCGGGTGCGGGCGGAGACGGATCGGGTCCAGCTCCGTCTCGCGCTTGTAGGAGATCCACGTCTCGATGAGGTCCGGCGTGAAGACGCCGCCCTCAAGGAGGTAGTCGTGGTCGGCCTCGAGCGCGTCCAGTACGGCGTCCAGCGAGCCCGGGACCTGCGGGACGTTGCGCGCCTCCTCAGGCGGCAGCTCGTACAGGTCCTTGTCCACGGGCTCCGGCGGCTCGATCTTGTTCTTGATGCCGTCGAGGCCCGCCATCAGCATGGCCGGGAACGCGAGGTACGGGTTGCAGGACGGGTCCGGCACCCGGAACTCAAGACGCTTGGCCTTCGGGTTGGAACCGGTGATCGGGATGCGTACGCACGCCGAACGGTTCCGCTGGGAGTAGACCAGGTTGACCGGCGCCTCGTACCCCGGCACCAGGCGGTGGTAGGAGTTCACCGACGGGTTCGTGAACGCCAGCAGCGACGACGCGTGCCGGAGCAGGCCGCCGATGTAGTGGCGCGCCAGGTCGGACAGACCGGCGTAGCCGACCTCGTCGTAGAAGAGCGGCGAGCCGTCCTTCCACAGCGACTGGTGGCAGTGCATGCCCGAGCCGTTGTCACCGAAGAGCGGCTTCGGCATGAACGTGACCGTCTTGCCGGCCTCACGCGCGACGCTCTTCACGATGTACTTGTAGAGCATCAGGTTGTCGGCGGTCTTCAGTAGCGTGTCGAACCTGAAGTCGATCTCCGCCTGGCCGGCCGTACCGACCTCGTGGTGCTGCATCTCGACCGTGATACCGGACTCGATCAGCTGGCGGACCATCTCCGACCGCAGGTCGGTGAAGTGGTCCATCGGCGGTACGGGGAAGTAGCCACCCTTGTACCGCTGCTTGTATCCGAGGTTGCCGCCGTCCTCCTTGCGGCCGGTGTTCCACGCACCCTCGACGGAGTCGATGTGGTAGTACGACTCGTGCTGGCTCGTCTCGAACCGCACGTCGTCGAAGATGTAGAACTCCGCCTCGGGACCGAAGAACACGGTGTCCGCGATGCCCGTGCCACGGAGGTAGTCCTCCGCCTTACGGGCGATGTTGCGCGGGTCACGCGTGTACGCCTCGCCGGTCAGCGGGTCGTGCACGAAGAACGTGAGGTTCAGGGTCTTGTGCTGGCGGAATGGGTCGAGCACAGCCGTCGATGGGTCCGGCAGCAGCAACATGTCCGATTCGTGGATCTCCTGGAAACCACGGATGGAAGATCCATCGAACATCAAACCATCGGTGAAGACGTTCTCACCGAAGCTCTCCACCGGGAACGTGAAGTGCTGCGTCGTGCCGGGCAGGTCAGTGAACCTGACATCGACGAACTGCACCCCTTCGTCCTTGATGAACTTCAGGACCTCACCGGCGCTGTTGAACATCCAACCTCCTTGGGGTGCTTTTAAGCTTGTGAAACGCTACGACCCGGCCGTTTCCAGCCCGTGTCTCATGTGTTTCACGTGTGTTACATGGCCCCCTTGACGTTCCCACGAGACCGTCTGGATAACTTTGGGAGCATGAACGATCGTCGGCGCTCTGCCGGATCATGGATCGGCGGCGTCCGCGCTGCGGGCGCCGACCTCGGCTACCCGGGCCAACGCATGAACCTCCCCCAGGAGGGCCCCGGCTCCGTCGCCGGATACGGCCGTCGCCTGATCGCCCTGATCGCGGACTGGCTACTGGCGATGATCATCGCCGCCGTCCTGGCAACCGCCTTCCACTGGACCGCCCAGACCCGCAGCCTGATCACCCTGGCCGTGTTCGGCCTGATGACCTGGCTGCTGACAGGGGTGGCGGGAACGACGGCAGGCAAGGCCCTGGCCGGCCTCCGAGTGACCCGCCTGGACGGTCGCCGCGTGGGCGTGGTGTGGGGCCTGGCAAGAGCAGTATTGCTACTGGTAGTGGTCCCGGCACTGCTATGGGACCGCGACTACCGAGGCCTCCACGACCGCGCCGCCAACACCATCGTCGTCCGCCGCTGACCTACCCCGCCCGCCGTACGGGGCACGTCGCCGTACGGGGCACGTCGCCGTACGGAGCGCGTGGCCGTACGGCGGTCGCACGGTGCGTGCCGCCGTACGCCGGGGGTGGCGAATTGCCTTCACTGAGGTGCGGCGCCGTGCGGTCGGCAGTCTCGCCGAGGAGTGGCGAAGGGGGTTCACCGAGGTCGGGCGCCATACGGTCGGCAGTGTTGCGCCAGGAGCGGCGACGTGCTTTTACGGAGGTCCGCTGCCATACGGCCGGCAGTGTTGCGCCCGGAGTGGCGACGTGCCGTCACTGAGGTTCGAGCCATACGGCCGGCAGTGGGGACATGAGTGGCGCAGAGCCTCCACTGAGGTCCGCCGACATACGGTCGGCGGTCTCGTCATGCGCCGTACGGCTCCGCGCCGTACGCCCGCCGCCGACCGCGCCCACATGGTGACCCACCTCACGGCCGCCATGTGCCCCGCCACCGGGCCGCGTAGGAACGCCGAACCACCACCCTGCCAGGCCCAGCCACCTTGCGCCCGCCACGCCCCACGGCACCGGACTCCGTGTCCGTAAGGCAATTCATCACCGCGTCGCAGTGCGGCTCGGACCGCGATGCCCTGGGGTTGGCTCGGATCGCCATGGCCTGGGTTGGCTGGATCCCCCACGGCCTGGGGCAGCTCGGGATCGCCATGCCCCGAGAGGCGGCTCAGATCGCCACGGCCTGGGACGGCCCGGATGCCATGATCGCCTGTCGCGGCGTGCGCCACGTGACGTGGAAGACGCGTGGGATCCGTCCGGATGTTACGGACTAAGGTCGGCTCGGATCGCTATGACGTGCGTTCAGTCCGGGCGCGACGGCCTGCTGGCAGCTCCGATCGCCACGGCTTCCGGCGATTCGCGACCCATCGGATTTACGTGGTTCGCCGCACCGGCCACGGCCGTACCCACGCGCCCAAGCGACGCCCCGCCTCTACCTCTGGACGGTGCTTCGTCGCCCGCGGGCGTACGCGAAAAATGCCCCCGGCCGCCGCGAGCGGCGGCCGGGGGCATGCTCTGTCTAGCGTGTGCGGGGCTTGGGGCCCTTCGGCATGCGGGCGCCCTTGGGGATTGGGCCCTTTGGCATCTGCATGGCCTGGGGGAGTGCGTTGAGGCGGTCGGTCAGTTCGCTGACCTGGTCCTTCTTGAGGTTGCGCGGTAGCTTCGTGAGGTGGCGCTGGAGTTTGCCGATCGGCACCTGGCCCTCGTCCGAACCGACCTGGATGTCGTAGATCGGCACCTCCGAGGCGGCGCGGGAGATGCGCTTCTTCTCGGCGCCGATGAGCTTGCCGACTCGGGAGCCGGGGCCCTCGGACAGCAGGATCACGCCGGGCTGGCCGATGACTCGGTGGACGACGTCCATGTTGCGGTTCGCCTGGACGGCCGGGGTGACGACCCAGCGGCCGCGCATGTTCTCCACGATCGACGCGGCGGCGCCGGGCCTGCCTTCGAGCATGGAGTACTGGGTGCGCTGCGCGACCTGGCCGAACACGATCATGCCGACCGCCACCGCGAGCAGAACGCCCAGCGGGATCAGCAGCAACGCCTGGCCCAGGAGCAGTCCGACGACGACGAAGACGACAAGCGTCCCGATCGCGGAAGCGAAAACGATCGGCAGGGCCTTCGGGTTGGCCTGGTTGACCAGCGAGGCGACCATGCGGATCTGCTTGAGACGGCCGGGACTTTCGTCCTGTGCGCCGTCCTGGGGCTTCTTTGCCATGGATGGAAGGATACGAGGGTTCGGTAGTGCAGTCGAAAGGGGGCGCCGCGGACGTAAACAAATTTCAGTCCGTCCGTTCCCTGGGTAAACCGTTGACATGGGGCCGCCGCCGCCTTACCGTCCCGGATCAGATCGTCGCCGTCCTGGGAGTAGCCAATGGTGTGGTCGGGTGCCCGTGCTTCGGCGCGGCGGATTTCATCGCTCGTTTCCATCGGTCTCGCCACCGCCTCGGTGGTACCGATGTCCGGGGCGGGCGCGACGGCCGCCCCGGAGCAGCCACGCGTCGCGTACCACCAGTGGACCTCGGCCCACGACTTCGCCGCCGGCTCGGCCGAGGGCGTACGTGTCTACGGACCCGGCGCGCTGACCATGTCCCGCCCGGTCGGCAAGACCACCTACACCGACCCGTACGGCGGTGCCGCCAAGACCTGGGACTATTCGCGCTGGACGTCGCCGACGGTGCCCGTCGGCTTCGGCGCCAGCCAGCTCGTCGCCTCCTGGACCGCCGACACGCCGCACGGCACGTGGATGCAGGTCGAGATGCGCGGCCGTACGGGCGCCGGCGCCGGCACCAAGTGGTACGTCATGGGCCGCTGGGCCGCCGACGACCCGTCCAACGGCGGCGACATCCACCGCACCTCCGTGCCGAACCAGGCCGACGCCGACGGTGACGTCAGCATCGACACGTTCATCGCCAAGAGCTCGCTCACGTCGTACCAGCTCCGCGTGACGCTGTACCGCCTGCCCGGCAAGCACGTCCTGCCGGTGCTGCGTTCCGTCGGAGCGATGGCGTCGCTCGTGCCGGACCGCAAGACCGTGCCGGTCAGCCCGCTCGGCGGCGCCGAAGGCATCGAGCTGAAGGTCCCGCCGTACTCGCAGAACATCCACAAGGGCCAGTACCCCGAGTACGACGGCGGCGGCGAGGCCTGGTGCAGCCCGACCTCGACGTCGATGGTCGTGTCGTACTGGAAGCACGGCCCGTCCAAGAAGGACATGTCCTGGGTGGACCCGTCCTACCAGGACCCGCAGGTCGACTACGCCGCGCGCAACGCGTACGACTACAACTACGAGGGCACGGGAAACTGGCCCTTCAACCCGGCGTACGCGGGCCGCTTCGGCCTGAACGGCTTCGTGACGCGCCTTCGCTCGGTGAACGAGCTGGAGCAGTTCATCAAGGCCGGCATCCCGGTCGTGACGTCGCAGTCCTTCAAGGCCGACGAACTGCCCGGCGCCGGGTACAGCACCAACGGCCACCTGTTCGTGGTCGTGGGCTTCACGAAGTCCGGCGACCCGATCATCAACGACCCGGCCTCGTCATCGGACGCCGTGGTCCGCAACGTCTACCCGCGAGCGAACTACGAGAACGTCTGGCTGCGCAGCTCGTCGAGCGGCGGCATCGCCTACATCATGTACCCCAAGGGCCACCGCCTCCCGGCGAACATCCGTGGTCTGGAAAAGAACTGGTAACACGCTCGTCCCAGCGTCGGACCGACGCCGGTTTGCAGGTCACGAAGAACGCCCCGGTCTCGAACCGGGGCGTTCTTCCATTGCCGCCTGTGATGGTCGAAGCGGCCAGGTGCCGGCGCGCGAAGGCGAGGGAGGCACGCCGGCGGTGCTGGCCGGGAGCACGGCCAGACCGGTCGCTGCTGCCGGGCTACGCGCGCCCACGTACCGGTCACGGCACGCGTGCGTGGCCCGCCGGTGGACGTGAAGGTGGCCTGTCGGTGCCTACCGGCCTCCGCGTGGGCCGTGTGATACGCCACGTCAGTCGCAGGGCCACGTCGCGCCCACGTCAGCGTGCGCGTCAGCGGGCCGCGTCAGTGAACCCACGTCAGTGCGCCTGCGTCAGCGCCTGCGCAGCGGGCTCAGCGTGCCCGCGAGCGGCCGCGTCAGCGCCAGTGAACCCACGTCAGTGCGCCTGCGTCAGCGCCGCGTGAGCGGGCTCACGTCAGTGCGCCTGAGAGCGAGCCCAGCGTCAGCTGGCCCAAGTGAGCGCGCCCCACGTCAGTGCGCCCCACGTCAGTGCGCCCCACGTCAGCGAGGCTCACATCTGGCCCACGTCAGCGGGTTCACGTCAGCTGGCCCACGTCAGGGTGCCCGGCTTGCTCTCCCCGCTATCTATCCATGGCGCCGCGGGCATCCAGGCCTGCCGGTGCGGGGCTTCCCTCCTTGGCTAGCCGAGGAGGGCGTAGACCGTTGTCGCGTGGGCGGCGAGGGTGCCGTTGGTGGTCATGGTGATGTCGGCGAAGGCTAGGGTGCGGCCGAGTTTGGTGATGCGGGCGGTCGTGAGGACGTCGGTGTTCACGACCGGGCGCTGGAACGTGCTCGACTGTTGGACGGTCGTCATCGGCACGTATTCTCCGCGTGCCACAGAGACGGCTATCACGGTCGCGGTGTCCGCTGCGGCCATCAGTGCCTGGCCGGACAGGGCTCCGCCGTCGCGGGCGAGGCGGTCCGACCACGGGAGTCGGAGGACTGCCTCCATGTCGCCGACCTCCTCCACGACCAGGCCCAGATCCTGGACCCACGGCGCGAAGTTGTCCTTGAGGATGGCGTTGCCGTCTGCGGCACTCAGCGTCATGCCGCCATCATCCACACCTCCTTCTCACTGTGAAAGAGCATTGAGGCTCGGCGTACGCGCGGGTGTCAGGCAGCGGCGGCTCCGGTGAGGGACAGGGCGGCCTTGAGGGTCTCCACGACGTACGGGTGGCCGTACTTGATGTCGTCCCAGGAGAAACGGAGCAGGCGGTATTCGCCGGCGACCAGGCGGTTGTGACGGCGGCAGTCGCGGGACCACGCCGCCCGGCCCGAGTGGAACTCGTATCCCTCGACTTCCACCACGACCCGCGCCCCCGGCCAGTAGAAGTCGACCCGTATGTCGCCGTCGAGCAGGCGCACCTGCGTCTCCGGCGGCGGGAGTCCGGCCAGATGGACCAGCACGCGGAAGACCGACTCCAGGAGCGAACCGGCTTTGGCGTCCATCAGGTCCAGAACATGGCCGACCTTGTGGGCGTCGGGGCCGTCCAACGCCTCCGCGGCCGTACGGAGGGTGCCCGCGGTCACCCCGTCGCAGGTGCCGCCCAGGCGTACGTCGCCGAGCCGGAGTGCGGAGTCGCCGATCACGACCGCGTCGGCGAGCGGCAGCGTACGGGCGCAGTCGATGATCGTCCGGGTTAAGGAGGTGAGGGGGAGTGGCCGGCTCCAGGAGTCTTCCGGGCCCAGATCGTCATGGTGGAGGACGACGCCGTCGACGCGTACCGGCTTGCCGCTCCGGCGCGGGACGGTGATGTGGTGACGGTTGAACGGGCGTAATAACTCGCACCCCCACAGGTCCGCCGCCGACGTATGCGAGACGAAGCCCGCGAAATGGACGGCCGCCGCCACCGAGACAGGGGTGTGCGACAACGCGAACGTCCCCGGGAAGGGACGAGTGACCATGTCTCCGGACACGGCCTTCTCCAGCGCGGCCTGGGTGACGAGCGGCCGCAGATCGTCGGCGCGCGCCGCGCCGCCCAGACGGTTGATCGCGATAACGGGATCCATGCCCCCAGCATCCCCACCCCCCTCTACCCCCCGCCACCACCCGACCCCCCATGTGGATAACCAGCCAGACGCGAAAGCTGCGGGACGCAGGTGTACGAGTCCTGGATGTGCGGGAGGCCGTGAAGGAGAGCGCTCGGCGTCCACGAGACTTGGCGATTGCGGTGTGCGGGGTGGTTGCCGGTGCGCGGGTAGGGTCGGGGGACGGTTCGGGTGGCGGCTAGTGGCGGCGGGGGTGGGTTCGTGCGGCGGTTGTTGAGCGGTGCGTTGCTCTCGCTGGCGCTTGTGCTCGGGCTCGGGCCTGTCGTAGGGGCCGACGGGGCCTCTGGGCGGGCGAACGTTCAGCGGGTGGATTCCGCTGCGGTGCTGCCGTCCACGCCCGGGGGAGATGTACGGATTCTTCCTGGCGCCCTGCTTCAGCCTCGGCTCATCGAGCATGAGCGTGGCGGCAAGGTGCCTACCAGGGCCGTCGGCTTGGCCGTTGCGCTTGTCGCGGCAGGATCGCTGGGGCGATGGTTCGCCGGGCGGCGGGTACGGGCGCTTTCGGGGGCCGTGGGGCAGTGGGCGGGCGGTAGTCGCGCTCCTCCCAAGGCATACCTTTCCGTCTCGGCGTAGACCGGTCGACCTACGAAGCGGTCGGCTGTGGCTGTGCGGTCCCTGCTCGGCTGTGAGTCCGACTCGGGGTAGAGCGGCGGCAGTACGACGTGGTCGACCGTGGGCGTACGGGCCTCGCTTGGCCGTGAAGGTCGCCAAGGTCGGCGGCCGTACCAAATAGTCGGGCCGCGGGCGTACAGGCTTTGCTCGGCTGTGAAGGTCGCTCAGGCCCGGCGGTCGTACGAAATAGTCGGGCCGTGGGTGTGCGGGCCTTGCTTGGCCGTGAAGTTCGCCCAGGTCGGCGGTCGTACGAAGCGGTTGGCTGTGGGCGTACGGGCCTTGCTCGGCTGTGAAGGTCACCTAGAGCGGCGCGAAGCGGCCGGTCGTGGTGCGGGCGTGCGGTCGCTTGGCCGTGGATTCGGTCCGTGCTGGTCAGGTGCGGAGCCTCGTACGGTGCGTGCGGTCGCGGGATGGTGGTGCGCCGCCTTCCTCGTACGGCGGTCGTGTGCTGCGCGGGCGCATGCGGGCCTGGGGCTGACGGCTGTGGCGATGGTGCTGCCGGATGCCTTCCTGCGGGCATGGACGTGCTCATGGCCTGGCGCGTGTCGCTGAGTCGTACGGCTGCGGGCGGGGCTGCCCGTGAACGCTCTGACGGAACTCGTGGAGAGCCCGGTGTTCAGGCCCGGGATGTCGCTCGTACGCCTTTCGTGGCAGGCACGTCGCGTGTCGCCGCGGGTTCGGATGGAGATTCGTTCATGAAGGTGCTCTTCGTCGTCATTGTTCTCATCACCGTCAGCGGAGTCGTGCTGCTCGGGACGATGTTCAAGCGGGACGATTCGCGGCTTGGCATGGCAGCGCTGACCACGTTGATCGTCGCGGATGTGATGGCCATGGTGTATTCGGCGCTCGACCAGTGACTTTGGTCGTGGAATTCGGATGAGCCGTTTCCCGCCGGGGCGTAGGGCCGCCTCGGCGGGAAGGGCCAAGCAAGCTATCGGCGTGCGTCGCTGGCTTGCTGGTAGAGGCGTCCGGCGCGGTAGCTGGAGCGTACGAGGGGTCCGGACATCACCCCGGCCAGGCCGATCTGTTCGGCTTCGGCCTTCAGCTCCACGAACTCCTCCGGCTTGACCCACCGCTCCACCGGATGATGCCGCGGGGAGGGCCGCAGGTACTGGGTGATCGTCAACAGCTCACACCCCGCCTCGTGCAGATCACGAATCGCCTGGGTGACCTCCGCGCGGGTCTCACCCATGCCCAGGATCAGGTTGGACTTGGTGATCAGCCCTGCCGCCCGCGCCTGGCTGATGACGTCCAGGGACCGTTCGTAGCGGAACGCGGGACGGATCCGTTTGAAGATCCGCGGCACCGTCTCCACGTTGTGCGCCAAAACCTCAGGACGTGAGGAGAACACCTCCGCCAACTGCGAGGGCACCGCGTTGAAGTCCGGGATCAACAACTCCACCCCACACCCCGGAATCAACGCATGAATCTGACGCACCGTCTCGGCGTACAGCCACGCACCACCATCGGACAGATCATCACGCGCGACCCCGGTGATCGTGGCGTACCGCAACCCCATCGACACCACCGACTCCGCCACCCGCCGCGGCTCATCCGGGTCATAAGCGGCCGGTTTACCCGTGTCGATCTGGCAGAAGTCACACCGGCGCGTGCACTGGTCACCACCGATCAAAAACGTCGCCTCACGGTCCTCCCAGCACTCATAGATGTTGGGACAACCCGCCTCCTGACACACCGTGTGCAGACCTTCAGAACGCACCAGCGACGTCAGCTCACGGTACTGAGGACCCATCTTCAACCGGGTCTTGATCCACGGCGGCTTACGCTCGATCGGCGTCTCGGCGTTCCGCGCCTCCACACGAAGGAGCTTGCGGCCCTCGGGGGTAACAGCAGTCACCATGACAGCCTATGTCCGGACATGGTCAGGTTGCGCAAGTCGCGTACATGGTGGAAGGTCTCCCGGTATCGGATCGACAGCGGCTCCGCTCGGCATTGTGCAGCCGGGACTCTGGGGCCGATGAAGGTTGAGATCGGTCTTTTCTCGCGTTCTCACCATACGTAGCTGTCGATCTCTCTAAGGTAACTGGGATGTCGCGTGCACACTGCGCATAATGGGAGGTCGGGCTTGCGAGTGGCCATGACGTACCTCAGGCTTCCGGAAGCCGAGGGCGGAGGCGATCCGAGTGCCGTCGCCAGATCGGTATTCGGCGCCCAGGGCTGGCGAGAAAGGCATCCCGCGCTGGCGATCGCCGGCGCTTGGCAGGGCGTGCACTACCTGATCACAGGCGATCCTTGGGAAGGCCCGCACCCGGCCGCCGACGTCGTCTGCGGCGGGCGGCTGCTCACCGAGGACGGTGCGGAAGAGCTCGGCGTCGACGTCATCTACCTGGCGCCCGACCGAGTGAAGGCCGCAGCCGACCACCTCGCCGCGACGGACTACCGGCAGATCGCCGGCCGGTACGACGCACGGAAGATGGTGGACGCCGGTGTCCAGGGCGCGGTCGAATGGGCACGCGGACCTGCCGAGCCCGTACGCGACGGCGAGCTGCGCGTCGCATACGAGAACCTCGTCGGCTTCTTCAAAGCCGCCTCCGCCGAAGGACAGGCGATCTACAAAGCGATGGGCTGACCTGGCCCCTGCGACGCGGCGACCTTTGGACCGCGTCAGATCCTCGCGTACGCCGACGGTTCGGACAGGGTGTGCTGACTCGTTCGTGAGTCGGCGCCCTTCTGTCGTTATGGCCGTTTTGGGAATGGCCTGCGGAGGCGTCGCGAGTTCACGACCTCTATGTACGGGTATCGGCTTGGCCTCGACGGCTGCACCTGCGGCTGGCCGGGAGCCGGGCGACGCGCGTCGCGTAGAGGTCGACAATGCCTGATCGCCACGAGGGTGCGTCACCCTGTGCCGGGCTCTGCCGGAGCGCGAGTCGGCGGCGGACGTGATGTGGAGATGGCCATCACGAGTGGGGCGTGCCAGTCGCGCAGACCTTGAGCGGGGCCGTACTGGGTGGGGTACGGCAGCCCCGTGCAGGCGCTGAGCGGCCATGCAACGTGTGAGGCGGGGGGTAGTGATCCGCGCAGGCGTTGAGCAGGCCGTGCGAGATGGGTGACAGCCAGCCTGTGCATGCGTCGACGGGGGCGTGTGTCGTGGGGGCGGGTGGCCGACCATCGCAGGCGTCCAGGCCGGACCGTGCATCGTGGGGGATACGCGATGGCCGCCCGCGCGAGTGTCGAGCCGCACGGGACGTCATGCGCGACGGACGGTCAGGGACCCGAACGAAGCGCCGAACGGGCCTCCGGACCGCACGCGGCCCGGTCCCGACGTACGCCCGGCCCCGAACATGCGACCGGCCCCAACATGCGACCGGCCCAACGCGCGATTGGCCCTAACGCACGGTCGGGCCTCAACGTGCGGTCGGGCCTCAACGCACGATCGGCTCCAACGCACGATCGGCTCCAATGCGTGGTCAGCCACGACACGTGGTCGATCTCAAGGCGCGGTCGGCCCCAACGCACGATCGGCCCCAACGCGCCGCAGGCCCCAACGCGCCGCAGGCCCCAACGGCGGTCGGCCCCAACGCGCCGCAGGCCCCGACACGCGGTCGACCCCAACACGCGGCCGGCCCGAAAGGAAGCGGCGCGCGTGATGTCGTCGTACGCCCGCGTGTCGTGACGGCCGTTCTACGACGCGACCGGCTGGCCGCCGAGGACCGCGTCCAGAGTGCGGTGGGTGGTTTCGGTGGCTTGCAACACCTCGGCCAGGCGTTGTTCGGTCAGTGCCAGTGTCTCGGCCACGCTCACCTGGCGGCCTAGTTCCGCCGACAGTGACGTCACCCCCGCGTCCCGGATCCCACACGGAACAATCCGATCAAACCACGACAAATCACAGTCGCAGTTGATCTCAAAGCCGTGCATCGTCACGCCACGCGACACCCGGATCCCCAGCGCGCCGACCTTGCGGTCCGGAACTCCGGGCACCCACACCCCGCTGCGGCCATCGACCCGCTTGGTCTCCAGCCCCAGATCAGAGCACGCCTGGATCAAGGCCTCCTCGATCGTGCGGACATACGCCACAACGTCCACCGGATCGCGGAGTTTCACGATCGGGTACCCGACCAACTGCCCCGGGCCATGCCAGGTGATCTTGCCGCCGCGGTCGACGTCGATCACCGGGGCGCCCGGGTCGCCCATGGGGCGGTCCAGGGGCTCTGTGCGTTTGCCGGCCGTGTACACCGGGGGGTGTTCCAGCAGCAGGCACACATCGGGGATCTCGTCGGCCACTCGGCGGTCGTGTAGGCGGCGCTGGAGTTCCCAGGCGCGCTCGTACGGGACCGCTCTCTCGCCGAAGCCCGCGTGGACGAAGACCAGCTCACTCATGACCCAAAGACTACGGCCTCAAAATGATGCCAGCAGACGAGGCTCCACCAGCGTCTCCTTCACGCCACCGGAACCATCGGAGGCAACCTCGTACGCGCCGCGGCCCGAGACGTAGCTGACCGCCTGGACGAACTCCGTGCCGACGTAGTGCAACCCCACGGCCTCGTCGGCGGCGTAGCCCCTGGGGAGGGTGCCATCGGCCACCAGGCGGTGCAGGAGCGGGCGGCGTTGCGGGTCGCTGTCGTAGTGGACTCCGCAGGAGTACGGCAGCAGGCCCAGGCCGTCCGTCAGCGGGCGCAGCTCCGGGCCGTACGAGTCGGTGTTGCCGCCGACGTGCCAGCACAGCGCTCCCGCGCTCTGGCCGCTCAGGACCACCCCGGAGCGCCAGGCCGCCTCCATCGCCTCGTCCAGGCCGTGCAGGCGCCACAGGGCCAGCAGGTTGGCCACGCTGCCGCCGGAGACGTACACGAGGTCCTGGGCGAGGAGGTGGGCGGCCGGGTCCTCGTGGTTCGGCATGGGGAACAGCGCTAGGTGGCTCACCTCGGCGTCCAGGTGGGCGAACGCGGAGTAGAACCTCGCGACGGACTCCGCGCCGTCGCCGAGGGCCGTCGTGAGGAAGCACACCCGGGGCCGGTCGTGGCCGGTGAGGTCGAGCGCGTAACGCAACAGTGGGCTCGGCTTCAGGTCGTACCGGTCGGTCGGCAGGAAACTTCCGCCCCCGATCGCCAGGATGTGCGGTTTTCCGTCAGTGCTCATGCACCCGCGCTCCTATCCATGGTCGCCGCGACTGTCACCGTACGGCCACGGTGCGTCCCCGCGCAGCACTTCTCCCGCTACACCTCACGCGAGGATGCCGTCGAGCGCTGGGCGCAGCGACGGATCCTTGAAGGTGAACCCGGAGGTCAGCAGGCGGTCCGGGACGACGCGCTGGCTGATCAGGGCACCTTCGTCGGCGAATCCGCCGAGGGCGAGCCGCAGCGCGGTGGCCGGCACGATGAACGGCGCCGGGCGGTGCAGCGCGGCGCCGAGCGCCTTCGTGAAGTCCGCGTTGGTCACCGGGGTGGGGGCGGTGAGGTTCATCGGGCCGTCGAGGTTGCCCGACAGCAGGAACCGCAGCGCCGCGATCTGGTCGTCGAGGGAGATCCAGCTCATCCACTGCCGCCCGTTGCCGAGACGGCCGCCGAGGCCCGCGCGGAACAGCGGCAGCACCTTGCCGAGCAGGCCGCCCTGGCGCGCCAGCACGATGCCCGTACGCGGGTGGACGACGCGGATGCCGGCGTCGGCCGCGGGCGCCGCGGCGGCCTCCCAGTCGCGGCACATGTCGGCGAGGAACCCCTCGCCCCGCGCGGCGGACTCGTCCGCGGCCGTGTCGCCGGTCTCGCCGTAGAAGCCGACCGCCGAGCCGGACACGAGCACCGCGGGCTTCACTCGCAGCCCGGCGAGCGCGCGCGCCAGCGTACGTGTGCCCTCGATACGGCTGTCGCGGAGCTGCCGCCGGTACGAGTCGGACCAGCGGCGGTCGCCGATGCCCGCCCCGGCGAGGTGCACGACCGCGTCCACGCCTTCCAGAGGTGCGGTGTCGACGTCGCCGAAGGGGTCCCAGCGGACCTCGTCGTCGGCGGTGGCCTGGCGGCGGACGAGCCGGAGAACGGAAAGGCCCTCGCCGCGCAACTCGCGGGCGAGGGCCGAACCGATGAGTCCCGTCGAACCGGAGATGGCGATCTTCACGACCGCCAGCCTAGTTATCCGGGTGTCCCGGCGCTGCCGCCGGGACCCTGCTAAAGGCCGAGCTCGGACTCGAAATTGCCCTCCTCGAGACGGTTCTTGACCGTCGTGAGGAAGCGGGCGGCGTCGGCGCCGTCCACCAGGCGGTGGTCGTACGTCAGCGCGAGGTACACGATCGACCGCACCGCGATGACCTCACCGAGCTGCGGGTCGTCGATGACCGCCGGGCGCTTGACGACCGTGCCGGTGCCGAGCATGCCGACCTGCGGCTGGTTCAGGATCGGCGTGTCGAACAGCGCGCCGCGGCTGCCGGTGTTGGTCAGCGTGAACGTGCCGCCGGTGACCTCGTCGGGGCTCACCTTGTTGGTACGGACGCGGTCGGCGAGGTCGGCGATCCGCTGGGCCAGGCCGCCCAGGTTGAGCTGCCCGGCGTTGTGGATCACCGGCACCATGAGGCCCTTTTCGGCGTCGACCGCGAACCCGAGGTTCTCGACGTCGTGGTAGGTGACCTCGTTGGTCTCGGAGTTGATCACCGAGTTGAGCTTCGGGTGGACCTTCAGCGCCTCGATCGCCGCCAGCGCGAAGAACGGCAGGAAGCTGAGCTTCACGCCCTCACGCGCCTGGAAGTCGGCCTTGGCACGGTCACGAAGCCGCGCGATCTTGGTGACGTCGGCCTCGACGACGGTGGTGAGCTGCGCCGACACCTTCAGCGACTCGACCATGTGGCGGGCGATCGACTGACGCGTACGCGACATCTTCTCGGTCGTACCGCGCACCCGCGCCGCCGCCGCCGGAACCTGGGCGGGAGCCGGAGCCTGCGTCTGCCGGGCCGGAGCCGCAGGCGCGGCGGCGGCCGGGGCGGGAGCCGCCGCGGGTGCCTCCTGGGCCGGGGGCGCCTGCTTGGCGCGCGCCGCCTCCAGGACGTCCTGCTTGCGGATACGGCCGCCGACGCCGGTGCCCTTGACGGAGTTCAGGTCGACGTCGTGCTCGCTCGCCAGCTTGCGGACCAGCGGCGTGACGTACGGGCTGTCGCCCGACGGCGCGGACTCCTGCTTGGGCGCCTCCTGCTTGGGCGGCGGCCACGACGGAGCCGACTGCTGCTGGGCGGGAGCGGACTCCTGCCGCGGAGCGGGCTCGGGCTCCGGCGCGGGCTCCGCCTTGGCCTCGGGCTCCGGCTTGGGCTCGGGCTCAGGCTCGGGCTCGGGCTCCGGCTCGGCCTGCTGCGGTGCGGACGAGCCGGACGACTCGCCCTCCTGGCTGATCACCGCGAGCTCGGCGCCGACCTCGACCGTTTCGTCCTCGGCGACGGTGATGCTGCTCAGCACACCCGCCGAGGGCGAGGGGATCTCGGTGTCGACCTTGTCCGTGGAGACTTCGAGGAGCGGCTCGTCGGCCTCGACGTGCTCGCCCTCTTTCTTCAGCCAGCGGGTGACGGTGCCCTCGGTCACGCTCTCGCCGAGCTGGGGCATGGTTACGGAGACCGGCATGGTTCTCAGCGACTCCTCTGGAGCTGGTACGTGCGGGGATCAGCCGTGGACATGCAGCGGCTTGCCGGCGAGGGCGAGGTGAGCCTCGCCGACCGCCTCGGACTGGGTGGGATGCGGATGGATGAGCTGGGCGACCTCGGACGGCAGGGCTTCCCAGTTGTAGATCAACTGACCCTCGGTGACGAGCTCGCCCACACGGCTGCCGACCATGTGGATCCCCAGGACAGGGCCGTCCTTCTGAGCGATCACCTTGATCTCGCCCGCCGTCCCCAGGATCTTGCTCTTGGGGTTTCCGGCGAGGTCGTAGGTGACCTGGGTCGTCTCGAGACCGCGCTCCTCGGCGATCTTCGTGGTGATCCCGACCGAGGCGACCTCGGGCTCGGAGTAGGTGATGCGCGGGACGCCGTCGTAGTCGATCGGCGCCGGGTCGAGCCCGCCCAGCCGCTCGGCCACGAGGATGCCCTCGGCGAAGCCGACGTGCGCGAGCTGCAGCGTCGGGATGAGGTCCCCGACCGCCGAGATCGACGGGACGCTGGTACGGCAGTACTCGTCGACCTTGACGAAGCCGCGCTCCACCTCGATGCCCACGGTGTCGAAGCCGAGGCCGTCGGAGACGGGCCCGCGGCCGACCGCGACGAGCATGATGTCGGCGTCGAGGGTCTTGCCGCCCTCCAGCGTGACGATGACGCCCGAGTCGGTGTGCTTGACGCTCTCGTAGCGCACGCCCAGCTCGAACTTGATGCCACGCTTGCGGAAGGCGCGCTCCAGGCGCTTGGAGCTGCTCTCCTCTTCCAGAGGCAGGAGGTGCGGCAGCGCCTCCACGATGGTGACCTCGGCGCCGAACGACCGCCACACGCTGGCGAACTCGACGCCGATCACACCGCCGCCGAGGACGACGACCGACGACGGGATGCGGTCCAGCGTCAGCGCGTGGTCGCTGGAGATGATCCGCTCGCCGTCGATGTCGAGGCCGGGAAGCGACCTCGGGACCGAGCCGGTCGCGAGCACGATGTGGCGGCCCTCGTACGTGGTGTCGCCGACCTGCACCTGGTTGGGGCCGGTCAGGCGTCCCTCGCCGTCCACGATGGTGATGCCCTTGGCCTTGAGCAGACCGGTCAGGCCCTTCACCGTGGTGCTGACGACCTTGTCCTTGTACGCGTGGACGCCCGGCAGGTCGATGCCCTCGAACCGGGCCTTGATACCGAAGGTGCCGGCCTCGCGCGTCTGGTCGGCGACCTCCGCGGCGTGCAGCAGCGCCTTCGTCGGGATGCAGCCGCGGTTGAGGCAGGTGCCGCCCAGCTTGTCCTTCTCGATGATCAGGGCGCTCATGCCCAGCTCGACCGCACGCAGGGCGCACGCGTATCCGCCACTGCCGCCACCTAGGACGACGATGTCATAGGGGCTATTCGACACAGGTCGCTCCTTCAATGCTGACCCGCGCGTTTCCGGCGCGGCGCGGTTGTTCTTCCGGGAAGCATCTTTCCACTTCTCCGGCCTGGGCTGTTACAGCGCCCCGGAGGCGACGTCCTCCGCGACCTGCACAAGGGTGCGTACGGCGGCTCCGGTGCCGCCCTTCGGGGTGTAGCCGTAGGGCTCGCCCTTGTGGAACGCCGGGCCGGCGATGTCGATGTGGGCCCAGCGGACGCCCTCGGGCACGAACTCGCGGAGGAAGATCCCCGCGACGAGCATTCCGCCCCAGCGGTCGCCTCCGACGTTGGCGATGTCGGCGACGGCGGAGTCGAGGCCCTTGCGGAGCTCGTCCGGCAGCGGCATCGGCCAGGTGGACTCCCCGGCGCGGCCCGCGGCGTCGACGATCAGGTCGCGCACGTCGTCGTCGTTGGCCATCACGCCGGCCGTACGGGTGCCGAGCGCGACGAGCTGCGCACCGGTGAGCGTGGCGACGTCGATGAGCAGGTCGGGGTTGTCCTCGCCGGAGCGCACGAGCGCGTCGGCCATGACGAGGCGGCCCTCGGCGTCGGTGTTGAGCACCTCGACGGTCTTGCCGCCGTAGATCGTGATGACGTCGGAGGGGCGCTGCGCGGTGCCGCTCGGCATGTTCTCGGCGATGGCGAGGTAGCCGACGACGTTGACCTTCGGGGCGAGCTTGGCGATCGCGCGCAGGGCGCCGAGCACGGCGCCGGCGCCGCCCATGTCGGACTTCATCCAGTCCATGGAGTCGGCGGGCTTCAGGGACAGGCCGCCGGAGTCGAACGTGATGCCCTTGCCCACGAGCGCGACCGTCTTGGACGCCTCGGGGTGCGTGTAGGACAGGCGGACCAGGCGCGGCGGGTTGGCCGAGCCCTGGCCGACGCCGACGATGCCGCCGTAGCCGCCCTCGACCAGCGCCTTCTCGTCCAGGATCTCGACGGTCAGCCCGGACTCGCCGCCGACGCGCTCGGCGGTGTCGGCGAAAGCCTCGGGGCTGAGGTCGGACGGCGGCATGTTCACAAGGTCGCGGACCAGCGCCACCGACTCGGCGAGCACCTCGGCGCGCCGTACGGCGTCCTCGGCGTCGGCGTCGGTGACGACGGTCACATCGGCGACGGGCTGCTTGTGGCCGTCACCGGTGCGGTAGTTCAAGTAGGAGTAGTTACCAAGGAGCGCACCGGAGGCCACGGCACCGGCGTTCTCGGCCGTGTCGGCCGGGAGCAGGACGGCGACCGAGCCGGATCCGGCCAGGGAGCGCAACGCGGCGCCGGCGGCGCGGCGCAGTGCCTCGGTGTCGTAGGAGTCACCGAGGCCGGCGGCCACCACGACGGGGGCCGAAAGGCGCCCGAAGGTCGGAATCTTGGTGATCTCACCGGACGCGCCGGTGGCGCCCAAACCGCTGAGCGCGGCTGTCAATGTGCCCTCGAACGCCTGGTCGACGGCCTCGGCGCCGGGCGCGAGGCCCACATCGGAGTCGTTCTTGACGACACCGACGACGATCGCGTCGACGTCTAGGGATGCGGTTTTCGCGCTGGCAAGCCTGAGGTTCGTCACACGGCCCGATGCTAGTCGCCCTGCGGACCGGTTTCGCCCATTCGATCGACACGGTCACGGCGGGCGATGGAGGCGATCACCCAGCGTGGCACGGGGCGGTCAGGAGAGTGCACGGTAGCCCTTGGCCTGGAGGGTGAACAGCTGGGCGTACGTTCCGCCGCTCGCCAGGAGTGCGTCGTGGTCGCCGGTCTCGGTGACGGCGCCGTTCTCCAGGACGACGATCAGGTCGGCCATCCGCACGGTCGAGAACCGGTGGGAGATCAGCAGGGTGATCCCGCCCGTCGCGCGCCCGGCGGAGGCCATCCGCGCGAACCGCTCGAACAGCCGGGTCTCCGCGACGGCGTCCAGGCTCGCGGTCGGCTCGTCGAGGACGGTGAGCAGCGGCCCGGCCCGCATGAGGCCGCGTGCGAGGGCCAGCCGCTGCCACTGGCCGCCGGACAGCCCGTGACCTCCGGTGAACCAGCGGCCCACGGGGGTGTCGAGCCCCTCGGGGAGCCGCTCGACCACCGAGGTGGCCCCGGCGCGCTCCAGGGCGGCGCCGACCGCCTCGTCGTCGTCGATCCGCGGCAGGTCGCCCGCGCCCACGACCTGGCGTGCGGGCAGGCTCGGGCGCAGGAAGTCCTGGAAGACCGCCGTCGCATGCTCGCGCCAGCCGTCCGGGGCGATGGTGGACAGGTCGGCGCCGTCGAGGAGGATCCGGCCCTCGGCGGGCTGGTACATGCCGGTCAGCAGCTTGGCGAGCGTCGTCTTCCCGGCGCCGTTCTCGCCGACGACCGCGACGGTCGACCCGGCGGGCAGGTCCAGGTCGAGCCCCTTCAGGACCTTCTCCTCGGCGCCGGGGTAGGCGAAGGACACACCCTCCAGCCGGATGCCGGAGCGCAGGCGCTCGGGCACGGCGCCCTCACGCGCGGACCGCGACGCCGCGACGTACTCCTCCAGCCACCGCAGCCGCCCCGCGGTGCGCACGGAGGCCGCGAGGGAGCCGGCGGTGTCGGAGGCGCTGGAGACCTGCACCTGCGCGCGGCGCATCAGGCTGACGGCCATGACGACCTCGCCGGGGGAGGCGTGGCCGTGCGCGGCGCGCAGCACCAGCACGATGATCACGATGACGAACCCGGCGGCGTAGCAGAGCCACCCGAGCCCCTCCCAGAGGGCGGCCCGCAGCGCGGCGCGCACCGAACGGACCCGTACCTCCTCGGAGAGCGCGGCGTGCCGGGCCGCGAGCGAGCCGGTCAGCCCGTACGTCCGCAGCTCCTTCGCGGTCGCCGCCGTCGTCGCGAGCGAGAACAGGTCGCCGGACAGGCGCCGGTCCGCCGCCAGCTCGTCGTCGGCCCTCTGCTGGAGCCTGCTCGCCCGCCGGTCGGCGAGCGCGGGGATCAGCCCGATGAGCGGGACGACCATCACGGGCGGGTACACGGTCGCGAGCAGGATCATGATCGCGGCGGAGCGGATGGCGACCTGCCAGCCGCTCAGCAGCTGACGGGCCGCGCCCGCGAGCGTACGGCGGCCCGAACGCAGCTGGTCGATGCGGCCCAGGAGCTCCGGGTCCTCAAGGTGCTCCAGGCCGGGCACCGCGCTGACCAGGTACGCGATGCGCTCCATCAGGTACGCGCTGATCCGGTCCGTCAGCACGGAGTTGCGGCCCGCCGCGATCGTCGTCAGCGACCACGCGAGGGTGAACAGGACCGACACGATCACGGCGCCGGCGGCGACGCGCCCCGGCTCGTGCGCGAGCGCCCCGTCGACCATGAGGTGGAAGCCGATGGGGAACGTCGCGGAGGCGAGCGCGGCCACCGTGGTCGAGGCGATGCTCACCAGGAGGGTTCCCGGCGCCGCGCGCCAGGCCGGTGCCACCAGGGCGCGCGCGGTGTTCACGGCCTTCATCGCTTCCCGCCTTTCGCCTCGAAGCGGGCGGCCTGCAGCGCGAACATCTCCGCGTACGTGCCGCCCGCCCGAACCAGCTCGTCGTGGTCGCCGATCTCGGTGATGCGCCCGCCGTCGAGGACCGCGATCCGGTCGGCGCGCCGCACGGTGGAGAAACGGTGCGAGATCACCAGGCTGGTCACGCCCGAGGTGATCTCCAGGAACCGGTCGTAGAACCGCGCCTCGGCGCGTACGTCAAGGTGCGCGGTCGGCTCGTCCAGGACGAGGACGCCCGCGCCGCGCTCGACCGCGTACAGGGCGCGGGCGAGGGCGACGCGCTGCCACTGGCCGCCGGACAGGTCCTGGCCGTCCTCGTACCGCGCGGACAGGATCGTGTCCCAGCCGCCCGGCAGCCCCTCGACCAGGTCGGCGGCCCCGGCGCGGCGCGCGACGCGGGCCAGCAGCTCGGGGTCGACGGGCTCGCCCTGGAGGTCGAGGGCGATGTTCTCCCGTGCGGTCAGCGGGAAGCGGGTGAAGTCCTGGAACACCGCGGCGACCTGCCGCTGCCACGCGCGCGCCGGCAGCGAGCCGAGAGGCACGCCGTCGACGAGGATCCGCCCGGCGGTCGGGTCGCGCAGCCGGGCGAGGAGCGTGATGAGCGTGGTCTTGCCCGCGCCGTTCACCCCGACGATCGCCGTCGAGCGGCCGGCCTCCAGGACGAGGTCGAGGCCGGTGAGGACGTCCTCGCCGGCGCCCGGATACCGGAAGGCCACCGACTCGAACCGCACCTCGCGGCGTGGCAGCCCCTCCACCGGTACGCCGGAGGGCTCCGGCTCGGACGCGGACAGCTCCTCCGACAGCGCGTCCAGGTCCGGCTGCGCCGACAGCATGCCCTCCAGTACGAAGTCGGTGGCGCTCAGCCCGCCGACCTGCATGGTGGCGGGCAGCATCGTCAGCATGACGACGAGCGCGCCGAGCTTGATCGTGTGGTGGTACGCCGCGTCGCCGAGCGTCGCGGTGGCCAGGGCGTAGGCGGCGAGCACCAGTACGCTCAGCGCCGCGATCCGGTGGTTCAGCCGCCGGACCTGCCGCCAGGAGGGCGCCATCGCGCCGGTGTGCAGGGCGCGGTGGTTGCCGACGAGCCAGCCGCCGAGGCCGAACACCCGGATCTCCTTCGCGGCGTCCGGCCGGCAGGCGAGGCCCGCGAAGTACCAGCTGCGCCGCAGCTCCTCGGTCGCGGCACGGAACGTCTCCAGCCGCGAGCGCACCAGGCCGCGCAGCGGCTGCCGCAGCACCAGCCAGGTGACCAGCAGGGCGAGCCCCAGCCACCAGCGGAACGTCGCGATGACGGCGCACGCCATCACCCCGGACAGCCGGTCGCCGGCCCGGCCGATGAGCGTCATCGCCGCGCCGGACGGCTCCTGTGCCATCAGCTCGCCCTGCGCGGAGGACAGCCGGTCGAGGACGGCGGGGTCCTCCAGGTGGGCGATGCCCGCGGGTGCCGAAACGGCCTCGACGAGGCGGCGCTGGGAGACCGCGGACATCCGCGCCGCGACCATCGCGCCGAGGGCGTCCTCCGCCGGGCCGCGCAGCAGCGACAGGGCGTACACGGCCCCGGCGACCGTCAACTGGACGAACATCCGGTGCCCGGCCGGCGAGCCGAGGCCGGAGCCGAGCGCCGCCGGGATGTCGCCGACCGTACGGCCCATGGCGATGAGGACGAGGTTGGGGAGCAGCGCCTCGACGACCATGAAGACCACGGCGGTCGCCATCAGGCCGGGCGCGGCGGTGGCGAACGCGCGAAGGACGCGGTACCGCGTGGAGGACCTCATCGCGCCGGCCCGATGTCGTCCCAGGTCGCCAGCGACGCCATGAGGGTGCCGGCCAGCCCGAGCACCGCGCGCTCCGTCGGTGACAGCGACTCCATGGCGCGCGCGAGCCAGGCCGCACGTGTGCTCATGTCCTCCATGAACCGCCGCTGGCCCGCCTCGGTGAGCGTGACGAGGATCTGGCGCCGGTCGGTCTCCGACGGGGAGCGGGTCACGAACCCCTTCTCCTCCAGGCGGTCGAGGGTCCGCGTCAGCGTCTGCGGGGCGGCCCCCTGAAGGGCGGCGAGGCGCCCGGCCGTCATCGTCTCCTCGCGGTCGAGGTGGCTCAGCACGCTGATCATGCCGATGGTCACGCCGTCGCGCGGGCGCTCGGCGCGCATCCGCTGCCCCAGCGCGGTCGCTCCCGTGAACGCCGCGATCGCGGCTTCGGGCAGATCGTCCATGCGCTGGAGATTAGTAAGCGAACACGAAAGAGTTCAAGCCGTTTTCCGGCACATGGAACGGATTCAGTACGCAGAAGCGAACTAAAAAGCGCACATGACGAGGAGCGACACCGTCACCGAGATCTCGACGAGAGCGCCGAGCACGTCACCGGTGACACCCCCGAGCCGGCGTACGGCGTGCCGCAGCAGCAACATGGCCGCCACCGGACCGGCGAGGACCGCGACGGGCGCCGCCGCGTACGAGCCCAGCGCCGCACCGGCCAGTGCCGCCGCCGCGCACACGCACACGGACACGATCGCCGCGTCACGGAGCCGTACGGTGCCGGCCACCAGCGCGCCCAGCCCCTCGGGCCGCGCGGCGCGTACTCCCGCCCGGCACGCCCACGTCACCGCGAGGCGGCCCGCCACCGCCGCGACCACCACGGCCAGGGCCCGGTGCGGAAGCTGCGCCAGCGCGGCGACCTGGACCATCAGCGTCAGCACGAGCGTGATCACGCCGAACGGCCCGATGTCGGACCGCTTCATGACCTCCAGCGCGCCATCGGCGGGGCGCGCGCTGCCGAGGCCGTCGGCGAGGTCGGCGAGCCCGTCGAGGTGCAGGCCGCGCGTCATCAGGGCCATGGCGGCGACCGCCAGCACCGAGGCGAGCAGGGAGCCGAAACCGAGGCGTTCGGCGAGGAACCCCGTCAGCGCCGCCGCCAAGCCGACGAGGAGCCCCGCCACCGGGGCGAGCGTCATCGCGCCGCGCGCCGTCGCGCGGTCCACGGGCCCCGAACGCACCGGGACGATCGTCAGCAGGGAGATCGAGAGGCGCAGGGCGTTCACGGCAGATCCATGACGCGCCCGGCGACGACCAGGGAGGTCTCCTCCGACTCGGCAGCCAGGCGCTGGTTCAGCCGCCCGAGCATGTCGCGGAACGCGCGCCCTGACGCGGTCGCCGGGACCACTGAGAGGCCGACCTCGTCGCTGACCGCCACCACGTGCGCCTCGGTGGAGCGCCAGGCGGCGGCCAGCTCGTCGATGCGCGGCTCGACGGCGCGCGGGTACTCCCAGGCGCCCAGCGCGTCGAACATCGCGGTCAGCCAGGTGCCCATGCCGTCGATGAGGAGCGTGCCCCGCGCCGTGCGCAGGAGACCCGCCAGGTCGATCGTCTCCACGGTGTCCCACCAGCGCGGCCTGCGCTCACGGTGCGCGTCGATCCGCGCCCGCCACTCGGGGTCGTCGCCGTGCATGATCCCCGTCGCGGCGTACGTCACGTGCCCGCAGGCCAGCACCCGGCGCTCGGCCTCGGCCGACTTGCCCGAGCGCGCGCCGCCGAGGATCAGCGACCGCCACGGGCCCGCGACGGGCCGCCGCCAGAGGCCGAGGCGGCGTTCGAGCTCTTCCGGCGAGGCGATCCGGTGGTCCACCTGCACGGCCTCGATCTCGGTGTCGTCGGTCACCGCCCCGATGTTGCGCAGCCAGCCCAGGTGCGACGGGTCGCCGACCAGGTCGAGCAGCACCGCGTCGTACGTGCCCGGCGACGACGGCTTCGGCAGGCCGCCCGGCCGGGACGCGAACAGCACCCGGTGACCGCGTGGCGTGCGCACGTCATGGCCTCCGGGAACGTCGTGGACGAAGCACCGGTCCATCGGAACTCCGTCGAGCAGGACGCGGGTGGGTTCCAGCCGGCGTTTCGCGGCACGCATCCGCGTGCACGACGAGCACCGGCACCCTGCCTCGGGCCACCCGCGCGGGCCCGCGACTCCAAGGAGGTTCAGCTCTAATCCACCCATGGTCCCCGTTTCCCTCACGGCCGGAACTCGACGGGAGCCTCGAAGGCGGCCCGGCGGGCCGCGCGTCGCAGCGCCAGCAGCATCGGCCGCGCGGTGAGGGTCACCAGCACCGCCGTCGTGATCATCCGGGGCACGTCGAAGCCCAGCGACGTGGCGAGGTCGAACGCCACGAAGCGGCCGAGATTCCCGGTGACCGGTGCGCCTGGTACATATGCGATCGAGCTCGACACTCCAGTTGCGAACGGCCACAGCGCCAGATCCTGCAGCGAACCATAGAGGAGCGAGGCCACCGCGCCATAGGCCGCGAGCATCGCGGTCTCGGCGCGGCCGCTCGCGCGCGGCAGGCACCCGGCGAAGAACCCGACCCAGGCGGCGCCGAGGATCTGGAACGGCAGCCACGGCCCCACCCCGGCCGTCAGCAGCGCGCTGGCGAACATCGCCACCGACCCGAGCAGGTAGCCGAAGCCGCGCCCGAGGACACGCCCGCCGAGGACCAGCACGAAGAACATCGGCTCGAACCCGGCCACGCCGGTGCCCAGGGGCCGCAGGGCCGCGCCGATCGCGCCCAGCACGCCGAGCAGCGCGACCGCCTTGGCGTCCACCCCGCCCTCGGAGATCTCCGACAGGGCCACGACCAGCAGCAACGGCAGCGTCAGCACGAACAGCCACGCCGCGGGACCGCCCTGGGAGACGCCCGCGCCCGGCGCCACGAAGAGCGGCCAACCGAACGCCACGAGCCCGGTCAGCGACACGAGCGCGACGGCGATCGCCGAGCGCGGCCGGAGGCGTACGACGTTCATCCGGCGTCCCGCAGCGCGGTGGCCGCCTGCGCGACCGTCAGCAGCGGCAGCGGCGCGAAGATCTTGCTGACCTGCGGGGCGAACGCGGGGGAGGAGACCAGGACCTCACGTGTCGGGCCGTCCGCGACGACCTCGCCCTCCGCGACGACGACCGTGCGCGTGGCCACCTCGGCGGCCAGCTCCACGTCGTGGGTGGCGAGCATCACCGCGTGGCCGTCGGCGGCCAGCTCGCGCAGGATCTCCACGAGCCGTTCCTTGGCGGCGTAGTCGAGGCCGCGCGTCGGCTCGTCGAGCAGCACCAGCGGCGGGCGGCCCGACAGGATGACGGCCAGCGCGAGGGACAGCCGCTGCCCCTCCGACAGGTCACGCGGATGCGCGGCGGCGTCCACCCCCGGCGCGAGGCGTTCGAACAGCGCCGCGCACGTGCCGGCGTCCGCGGCCATGTCACGGTCGGCGGCGCGGCACTCGGCGGCGACCGTCTCGGCGTACAGCAGGTCGGAGGAGTCCTGCGGCACGAGCCCGGCGCGGCGCACGATCTCGCGTGCCCGCAGTTCGTGCGGTACGGCGCCGAGCACCTCGACCCGCCCGGCCGACGGGCGCATGAGGCCCACCAGGGCGCCGAGCAGGGAGGACTTGCCCGCGCCGTTGCGGCCCATCAGCGCGACGACCTCGCCGCGCGCCACGCCGAGGTCGACGCCGCGCACCGCCGCGACCGCGCCGTACCTGACCTCCAGGCCGCGTACACGCGCGACGGGCTCGCCGGGAGGCGGCGTCGCCGACGTGGCCGGCGCGCCGAGCCGCGAGCGCAGCGGCGCCGCCGCGCGCCGGGCGTCGCGGACCGACAGCGGCAGCGGCGACCAGCCGGCGGCGCGGCCCAGCCGCACCACCGGCGGCGCCACCGGGGAGTCGGACATGATCGTCGCCGCCGGGCCGTACGTCACGGGCCGCCCGCCGCCCGGAATGAGGACGACGCTGTCGGCGAGGTGGACGACGCGTTCGAGGCGGTGCTCGGCCAGCACGACGGTCAGCCCCAGGTCGTGCACGAGCCGCTGGAGGATGGCGAGGACGTCCTCGGCGCCGACCGGGTCCAGCGCGGACGTCGGCTCGTCGAGCACGAGCACCCGCGGGTGCGTCGTGAGCACCGACCCGATCGCGACCCGCTGCGCCTGCCCGCCCGACAGCGTGGCGAGCGGGCGGTCGCGCAGGCCCGCGAGGCCGAGGAGGTCCAGGGTCTCCTCGACGCGCTGCCGCATCACCGAGGGCGCCAGGCCGAGCGACTCCATGCCGTACGCCAGTTCGTCCTCGACCGCGTCGGTGACGAACCCGGCGCGCGGGTCCTGGCCGACGTACCCGGCGACGTCGGCGAGGTCGCGCGGCGGATGGTCGCGGGTGTCGCGGCCGGCCACGGTGACCTGCCCCGACAGGACGCCGCCGGTGAAGTGCGGCACCAGGCCGTTGATCGCGCGCAGCAGCGTCGACTTGCCGCTGCCGGTGTTCCCGACGACGAGGCACAGCTCGCCCTCGTCGATCTCCAGGTCGAGTCCGGAGAGCACCGGAGGGGCGCCGGCGGCGTACCGGAAGCCCACCCGGTCGAACCGGATCACGGGGTCCCGCCGGACCGTACGGTCAGCAGGCCGCCCGCCAGCGCGACCAGCAGGCCGGCCGCGGGGAGCAGGGGAAGGTCGAGCGTCGCCTCGGTGACGTGCCGCGTCACGGTGGCGGTCGCGAGAGCGGCGGCCAGCCCGCATCCGGCCACGATCCACTCCGGCCACGCCCAGGCGGCCGGCCGGTAGCGGGTGCGCGGCGAGCGCTTGCCGCCCAGCCACATGCCCGCCGTCACCGCCGCGAGCCCGGCCACCAGCGGTGGGACGCCCAGCGCCTCCGCGGTGTCCTCACCCAGCAGGCCGTACAGCCCGGTGCACACCGACAGCAGGCCGGCGAGGGTGAGCGCGGCCGTGCAGCGGCGGCGGGCCGCCGAGACCGCGACCGTACGGCCGTAGCCGCGGGAGTCCATCGCCGCGGCCAGCTCGACCGAGCGCTCCAGCGCGCCCTCGATCACCGGCATGACCAGCCCGGGCACGGCGCGCAGGCCGCGGTCGGGCCGCCCGCGCAGCCGGTGCGCCGCGCGGACCCGGCGCACGTGCATCACGGCCTGCGGCGCGAACGTCATCGCCACCACGACCGCCACCCCCATCTCGTACAGCGCGCCCGGCACCGACTTCAGCAGCCGGCTCGGGCTGGCCAGGGCGTTGGCCGCGCCCAGGCAGACCAGTACGGACGCCAGCCGCAGGCCGTCGTACAGGCCGGACGTCAGGGCGTCGGCCGTCACCGGGCCGCCGACGCGCGTACCTGCCATCCACGACGGAAGCGTGACCGTCGGCAGCGTGAACAGCGCCGGGCCCGTGGTCTGACCGGCGAAGACCACCCAGAACACCACGCGCAGGACGACCACCACCAGCCCGATGCGGAAGAAGACCGCGTACGAGCCCGCCCACGGGTCGTTCGTACGGCGCGTCGCCACCACGAGGCCGGTTCCGGTCACGATCAGCAGCAGGAGCAGCGGGCTGGACGCACGCGTCGCCGCCGTCGCCAGCCCGAGCGCCCACAGCCACCAGGCGCCCGGGTGAAGCGTGCCGCCGGACCGGGAGGTCACCCGCGGCTGCGGCGCTGCACGGCGATGTAGCTGCCCGCGGCGGCGAGCACGAGGATGAGGCCGACACCGAAGGTCGCGATCTTGGAGCCCGAGGACTTCTTACGCGCGGGCGCCGCGGTGGACGACGCCGACGGGGCGGGGGCCGCCGCCGCGCAGGGGCCGAACGCGTCGATCGCGCAGATCAGGCCCGACTTGTCGGTCTGTGCCTGCGCGGCGAAGGCGAGGACGTCGGAGCCGGTGGCCTTGTCCGGCACGACCGCGCACGTCGACTTGGGCGCCGCCGGGTGCTGGCCCTTCGGGGCGTCCGCCGCCTGGCCGTCGTCGACGACGACCGCGACCCGCTTGCTGCCGCCCTGGGCCGGGGTGGACCCGCAGACCTTCTTGAAGTCGGGCGCGCCGGTCGGAGGGGTCCCGGCGTTGCCCGAGGACTTGGCGAACCGCCAGCCCTCGACCGAGCCGTCCTTCGGGTGCGACGTGGCCGGGCCGGTCTTGGCGAAGGCCCAGTGCGAACCCGTGGCCTGCCAGTAGCCCCAGAACGCGGGGGAGTCCGCCGCGGTCGCCGGGCTCGCTGATGCCAGCGTGAGTGCGGCCGCGAGGAGGAGGCCGATCCGAGCCTTGAGCATGGGCGCCTTTCTGAGGGAACGGTCTCCCGGTGGATCGGGCGCACCGGGAGCCCCACGCCGCCCGTACCCCACCCGCAGACCACGACGGAATGATGGAGCCGCTCGCGCCCAGGGCGGGTCTCCCGGCTCGCCACCGGCGTGCCGGTGGTCCACGGTTGCGGGTCAGCGCCGGATTCGGACCGGACTTCCCCCACGCGGGCGCGTGTGCTGCGATGAGTTGACCACGGCGGCGGAGACCTCGTCAAAACAGCCCACACCGGTAACCTGCGGATCGTGGGCGAGCCGCCTCATCCAGGGCGCGCCGACCATGAAGGTGAACGGGCGCGGGATGAGACCCTGACGGCGGACGGACCCCGCGGCGCGGTGGACGCCGCCGCACGGACAGACCGAGGAGAGCAATGCCCTGGAGCTGGCGCTACGAGAAGGCCGACGGTTCGCAGATCGACGGTCCCGGCCTCGGCGAGGAGACCTGGACCACCCAGGCCGACGCCGAATCGTGGGTGGGGGAGAACTGGCGGGACCTGGTGGAGGCCGGAGTCGACCAGGTCAGCCTGCTCGAGGACGGCCGCAAGGAGTACGGGCCGATGAGCCTGCACGCGCCCGAGAGCTAGAGACAAGAAGACGGCGACGCCCCACGCGGGGCGTCGCCGTCATCGTTCTCAGGGGCGCTTCGGCGGGCTCACCGTCAGCGCCGGGTCGCGCTGGACGACGGGGTCGAGGACCTCGTCGATGCGCTTCAGCAGGCCGTCGTCGAGCTTGACCCCGGCGGCCTTCACGTTGTCGCGCACCTGCTCCGGCTTGGTCGCGCCGATGATCGCGGACGAGACGTTGGGGTTCTGCAGCACCCACGCCACCGCGAGCTGGGCCATTGACAGCCCGGCCTCGTCGGCGATCGGCTTGAGCTGCTGCACACGCGTCAGGACGTCATCGGCCATGAGGCGCTTGATGAAGTTCGCGCCGCCGCTCTCGTCGGTCGCGCGCGACCCCGCCGGCGGCGCCTCGCCCGGCTTGTACTTGCCGGTCAGCACGCCCTGCGCGATCGGGGACCACACGACCTGCCCGATGCCCTCGCGTTCGGACAGCGGCACGACCTCGGACTCGATGACCCGGTACAGCATGCTGTACTGCGGCTGGTTCGACACGATCCGGTCGAACCCCATCTGGTCGGCGATCTCCAGAGCGCGGGAGATCTCCTCGGCGCGCCACTCCGACACGCCGATGTAGAGGACCTTCCCCTGGCGTACGAGGTCGTCGAAGGTCTTCAGCGTCTCTTCGAGCGGCGTCTCGTGGTCGAACCGGTGCGCCTGGTAGAGGTCGACGTAGTCGGTCTTCAGGCGCCGCAGGGACGCGTGGATGGACTCGGTGATGTGCTTGCGCGACAACCCACGGTCGTTCTGCCCCGGGCCGGTCGGCCAGAAGACCTTGGTGAAGATCTCCAAGGACTCACGCCGCTGACCCTCCAGCGCGCGGCCGAGCACCTCCTCGGCGCGGGTGCCGGCGTACGTGTCGGCGGTGTCGAACGTCGTGACGCCCTCGTCGAGGGCGGCGTGCACGCAGGCGTTGGCGGCATCCTCCTCGACCTGCGATCCGTGGGTGATCCAGTTGCCGTAGGCGATCTCACTGACCTTCAGGCCGCTGCGGCCGAGATGACGGAACTCCATGCCCGAAACCCTATTGCGGCCGTCAGACCTGATCGCGCTGCCCTGGCTTGAGGCGTGCCTGGGGCATGCGGAGACGGCGGATCTGCATCGAGCGGGTCGCGGTGTACAGGGCGATGCCGCGCGTGCTCTCGTCGGGGTGCCGCTCGGCCACCAGCTTCTTCACACGCGTGCCCAGGTAGATCGACTCGCCGACGATCAGGACCAGCATCACGGGCCAGCCGAAGACGTACAGGTAGGACTTGACGCTGAGCGGCGCGACCATGGCGCCGACCAGCACCAGGATCGTGATGTACATGAAGAACTCGCCGAACGTACGGCGCGAGTCGACGAAGTCACGCGCGATCTTGCGAGCCGCGCCCTGGTCGCGTTTGGGCAGGTAGCGCTCATCGCCGCGGGCCATGCCCGCCTTGGCCTTCACCCGCTCGCCCGCTTGTCGCTCGCGGACCTGGCGGTAGGCCTCCTTGCGGGTGCGTGGGGCCGTGATCGGCTGCCGGTTTCGCTTCTCGGCGTCACGGCGTTTGGGCGTCGGGCGGCCCTTGCCCCCGGTCTTGCTGACCTCGGGGGACTGCGGCGGCTCTTCTACGGAGGTATCGGTACGGCGTCGGAACACGCAGATCAGCCTACCGGCGCTCGGGGCGAACATAATGACTGTCTTGAGCGTTAACGCGTAGGGTGATAGCGAACCCCAGCAGCGTTGAAGAGGCACCAGCACGAAGGGACCGGCCACGCGCGATGAGCGTGATGAAACGAATGTCGATGATCTTCAAGTCCAAGGCCAACAAGGCATTGGACAAGATGGAAGATCCTCGCGAAACCCTTGATTATTCGTACCAGCGCCAGCTTGAAATGCTGCAGAAGGTCAGGCGCGGGGTGGCCGACGTCGCCACCTCCCGCAAGCGGCTCGAACTGCAGATCAACCAGCTCGAGCAGCAGCAGGGCAAGCTCACCGACCAGGGCAAGAAGGCCCTGCAGGTGGGCCGGGAGGACCTCGCCCGCGAGGCGCTGTCCCGCCGAGGCGGCCTCGACGGCCAGCTGAACGACCTGCGCGCGCAATATCAGCAGCTGCAGGGCGAGGAGGAGAAGCTCACGCTCGCCTCCCAGCGGCTGCAGGCCAAGGTCGACTCCTTCCGTACGCGCAAGGAGACGATCAAGGCCACCTACACGGCGGCCGAGGCCCAGACCAAGATCAATGAGGCGTTCTCCGGCATCTCCGAGGAGATGGGCGACGTCGGTCTCGCGATCCAGCGGGCCGAGGAGAAGACCGAGAACATGAAGGCGCGTGCCGGCGCCATCGACGAACTGCTCGCGTCGGGCGCCCTGGAGGACTTCTCCGGCCCGCGCGATGACATCCAGGCCGAGCTCGACCGCGTGGGAAGCACCGGTCCCGGCGTCGACCTGGAGCTCGAGCAGATGAAGGCCGAGCTGGGCATGGCCTCGCCGCCGCCGAAGCAGATCGACGCGGCGCCGAGCCAGCAGCAGTCCCAGCCGCAGCCTCAGCAGCAGGGCTATCCGCAGCAGCACGGTTACCCCCCGCCCGCGCCGCGTCCGCAGCACCCCGGGGAGGGTCAGTGATCGTCCGAATCATGGGCGAAGGGCAGCTCGCCGTCGCCGACGGCGACCTTGCCGCCCTCAACAGCCTCGACGGCGAGCTGGAGACGGCGATCGAGTCGGGCGACGAGGAGAAGTTCCGTACCGCGCTGCACGCGTTGCTGGAGCGCGTACGCACGGTGGGCGAGGCGCTGCCGCCCGAGGACCTCGCACCGTCCGAGCTGATCCTGCCTCCGGCGGACGCCACGATGGACGAGGTCAGGCAGATGCTGGGCGACGAGGGCTTGATTCCCGACTGATCTGGCACTAACTGGCTTGGTTCGGCGTTGCACCAGACAGATGCAGGCGGGGGTAGGAGGAGCAAGATGGCGCGTTCACGGTTCGCACCTGACCGGGGGCTCACGGCGCGCATGTTGGTGACGATGTTCCTGCTGGGGCTGCTTTACGTCGTCTTCGTGGGTTTCTTCTTCGTCTTCGTCCCCCGCCTGTGGCTGGTGGTGCTCGTCATCGCCGTGGGCTTCCTGATCGCTCAGTACTTCTTCTCCGACAAGCTCGCGCTGTTCGCGATGCACGGGAGAGTCGTCGAGGAGCAGGAGGCCCCGGAGCTGCACGGCGTGATCGACCGCATCTGCGCGATGTCGGACATGCCGAAGCCGAGGGTGGCGATCGCCGACACCGACGTGCCGAACGCCTTCGCCACCGGCCGCAACCAGGACAACGCGGTGGTGTGCGTCACGACCGGCCTGCTGCGCAGGCTGGAGACCGTCGAGCTGGAAGGCGTGCTGGCCCACGAGCTGGCGCACGTCGCCCACCGCGACGTCGCCGTGATGACCATCGCGTCGTTCCTCGGCATCCTCGCCGGGCTGATGACGCGGTTCGGCCTGCAGATGGGCCTGTTCGGCGGGTTCAACGACCGCAACCGCAACAACAACGACCAGAGCACGGCGATGATCCTCCTGGTCGTCGTCGGGGTGAGCGCGGCCGTCTACGCGGTCAGCTTCCTGCTCACCCGCGCCCTGTCGCGCTACCGCGAGCTGTCCGCCGACCGTTCGGCGGCCGAGCTCACCGGCAGACCGTCGTCGCTGGCCAGCGCGCTGACGAAGGTGACCGGCGAGATGGCGAGGATCCCCACGAAGGATCTACGCGCCGCCGAGCCGTTCAACGCCTTCTACTTCGCGCCGGCCTTCACCAAGGGGTTCAGCATCTCCTCGATCTTCTCCACCCACCCGTCGCTGGACAAGCGGCTGGCCCAGCTCTCGAAGATCTCCGCCCAGCTCGGCCAGGGCGTGTGACGTGGGATTTCTCGACACCCTGCTGGGGCGCACCAAACCGAAGAAGCCCGACCTCGACGCGTTGTTCGCGCTGCCCACGGCCGCGGTGACGCTGGAGGCCGCGGCCGCGCTGAAACCCACCGGCGTCGGCGCGGTCTGCTTCCGCGCCGCCGAGGGCGCGGCGTTCGCCCAGATCGAGCGCGACGTACGCGAGCTGCTCGACGCCGGCGACGGCCCGAAGGTCGAGGCGACCGGCGACTCCTACGGCTACACCTGGCTCGTGTCCCGTCACGACCCGGAGGACCTCGTCGGCCTGGTCACCGACATCCACGCGGTGAACGCCGCGCTGGAGTCCGGCGGGTTCGGGCCGCAGCTCCTGTGCTCCGTGGTGGCCTTCGCCGCCCCGGACGCCCGAAAGGTCGGCCTGGTCTACCTCTACAAGAGGGGCACGTTCTACCCGTTCGCTCCGACGGCCGGTGAGCGGCGCGACAACGCGCTGGAGATCCAGGTACGCGGCGCGGTCGGCGCCGACCTGCCCGTCGAGGACGACATGTCCCGCTGGTTCCCCGTCTGGGGCACCCCGGGCCTTTAGGGCCTGTCCGGTGGGCCTTCGGCCTACCGCGCGGTGCCCGGAGGCCGCCTCGCGGCGTCGCCGCGTTGCGTGTCGTCGGTTGCCGGCCGACACAAGGCCGACTCCCTACTCCGCCTTGCGCGCCGCCCTCCGGGCGGCCCGCTCGCGACGGCCAAGATCCACCGGACACGCCCTGGGCCTGTCCGACAGGTCCGCTGCGCGGCGTCCAGGCGGCGCCTCGTCGGTCGGCCACCGGGCCCGCATTGCGAGCCGCCCTCCGGGCGGTCGCTCGCGACGGCCGAGCCCGGATCCGCCCCGGCGGTCTGGGACGCTGTCCCCATGACAGCGTCGAACCCCTGGAATCACGCGCGTCACTGTGACGCCGCCGAGCGCGAGATCGAGCGCTTCGCCGCGTCCGTCGGCGCCGCCGACCCCGGCGCCAAGGTGCCGACCTGCCCGGAATGGACCATCGCCGGGCTCGCCGAGCACGTCGGCGGCGTGCACCGCTGGGCCACCACGCTCGTCCGCGCTCTCTCGCCGAAGCCGGTGCCCCGGCGTGACGTCGCGATGGACCTGCCCGGCGACCCTGCCGCGTACGCCGGGTGGCTGCGGGAGGGCGGCGAGGCGCTCATGGCCGTACTGCGGGCCGCCGACCCGGACGCCCCGGTGTGGGCCTGGGGCGCCGACCAGCATGTGCGCTTCTGGTCGCGGCGGATGCTGCACGAGACCGCCGTCCATCGCGCCGACGCCGAGCTGGCCGCCGGAACCGAGCCGGAGATCACGGCCGACGTGGCCACCGACGGCGTCGACGAGTTCCTCGTGAACGTGTCCCGGTCCCGCGCCGCCTCGCGGCGGATCGACGACCTCGCCGGCGCGGGCGACGGCGCGATCGCGCTGGTCGCCGGCGAGGCCGCGTGGCGCGTCACCCTCGGCACGGACGGCTTCGCCTGGCGCCGTGACGACGCCCTCACCGACGCCCTCTCCGCCGCCCCCGCCGACGTCACGGTCCGCGCCGCCCCCGCCGACCTCCTGCTGTTCGCCTACGGCCGCCGTACGGCCGCCGATCCCCGCGTCGAGGTCTCCGGCGACACGGAACTCCTCGACCGCTGGACCCAGGCCTCGGCGATCTAGGGCGGGTCCGGTGGGTCTTGGTCGTCGCGAGCGGCCGCCCTCCGGGCACCGCGTGGCAGGCCGAAGATCCACCGGACACTCCCTAGGGGAGGGCCAGCATCTGGTCGAGGGCCAGGCGGGCGTAGTGGGCGGTCTCGTCGTCGACCGAGATCTGGTTCACGACCTCGCCCTCGACCAGGCACTCCAGCGACCACACCAGGTGCGGCAGGTCGATGCGGTTCATCGTCGAACAGAAGCAGACGGTCTTGTCCAGGTAGGTGATGGTCTTGTCGGGGTGGCGGTCGGCTAGGCGCTTCACGAGGTTCAGCTCGGTGCCGACGGCCCACGCCGAGCCCGGCCGCGCCTCGTCGATCGCCCGGATGATGTATTCGGTCGACCCGACCTCGTCGGCCGCGCGTACGACCTCGTGACGGCACTCCGGGTGCACCAGGACGTTCACACCGGGGATGCGGGCGCGTACGTCGTCCACGGACGCCTTGCTGAACCGCCCGTGCACCGAGCAGTGCCCGCGCCACAGGATCATGCGCGCGTCGCGCAGCTCGGAGGTCTCCAGGCCGCCGTCAGGGCGGTTCGGGCTGTAGACGACGCAGTCGTCCAGCGTCAGGCCCATCTCCAGTACGGCGGTGTTGCGCCCGAGGTGCTGGTCCGGCAGGAACAGCACCTTCGACCCCTTGGCGTACGCCCATTCGAGGGCGCGCCGCGCGTTGGAGGAGGTGCAGACGGTGCCGCCGTGGCGCCCGACGAACGCCTTGATGTCGGCGGAGGAGTTCATGTACGTGACCGGGACCACGTCGTCGGCGATGCCCGCCTCCTCCAGGACCTCCCAGCACTCCTCGACCTGGTCGAACGTCGCCATGTCCGCCATCGAGCAGCCCGCCGCGAGGTCGGGAAGGATCACCTGCTGCGCCGGGGAGGTCAGGATGTCGGCCGACTCGGCCATGAAGTGCACGCCGCAGAAGACGATGTACGGGGCGTCGGGGCGCGCCGCGGCCTCCTGCGCCAGTTTGAAGGAGTCGCCGGTCACATCCGCGAACGCGATGACCTCGTCCCGCTGGTAGTGGTGGCCGAGCACGAACGCCTTCTCGCCGAGGGCCTGCCGGGCGGCCTGGGCGCGCGCCACCAGAGCGGGGTCGGAGGCCGGTGGCAGCTCGCCGGGGCAGGAGACCCCTCGTTCGCTGGCCGGATCTGATCCGCGCCCGAGCAGGAGAAGCGGGCTGTCGATGTCGATGCTCACTCGGAGCACCCCCTTCGCGAGGCTTATCGTCGGTTTGACGATACTGCATCCCGGTTGGTCCCGGACTTCACGACCCCACGTCAGGGGTGAGACCATCGACAGCGCGAGTTGGGGAATGCTCACCGACACCGGGTACGTTGTCGGGGAGAGGACAGAGACAACGACGGCCGCCAACGGGCGTCCGAGCCGATCGGGAGTCAGCACATGACGGTTTCAGCCGAGACCTCCACTGAAAAGGGCGTCGTCCTCACCGACGCCGCCGCGGTGAAGGCCAAGGGCCTGCTCGAACAGCAGGGCGAAGAGGGCCTGGCACTGCGCGTTCAGGTCCAGCCGGGTGGCTGCTCGGGTCTGGTCTACCAGCTCTACTTCGACGACCGTGAGGTCGACGGTGACCTGGTCCAGGACTTCGACGGGCTCAGCGTCCGTGTCGACCGGATGAGCGTTCCGTACCTCGCCGGCGCGACGATCGACTTCGTCGACTCGATCGAGAAGCAGGGCTTCACGATCGACAACCCGAACGCCGGCGGATCCTGCGCCTGTGGAGACTCTTTCCACTAGGTCTCAAGGACCGCCGTATGACAATGGTGCCCGTGTCCCGGATGACTCCGGGGCGCGGGCACCATTGCGTGTCCGGACCCGGCGAGGCAGTAGTCTTGCCGGGTTTCGCCCGTAGTTCCGAGACGGTCTCGCCGGTAGTGATGAGGCCGCCGAAACCCCGAGGAGATCGACGTCGTGCGCATCGCCGTTGCCGGCTCAATCGCCACAGACCATCTGATGACGTTCCCGGGCCGGTTCGCCGACCAGCTCATCCCCGACCAGCTGCACACCGTCTCCCTGTCCTTCCTCGTCGACCAGCTGGACATCCGGCGCGGCGGCGTGGCGGCCAACATCTGCTTCGGCATGGGCTGCCTGGGCCAGGAACCCATCCTCGTCGGCGCGGTCGGTGCCGACTTCGACGACTACCGGTCCTGGCTCGACCGGCACGGTGTCGACACGTCGTCGGTCCATGTGTCCGAGATCCACCACACGGCCCGGTTCCTGTGCACTACGGACGACGACCACAACCAGATCGCGTCCTTCTACGCGGGCGCGATGAGCGAGGCGCGTGAGATCGAGCTGGAGCCGATCGCGCGTCGCGTCGGCGGCCTCGACCTGGTGCTCATCGGCGCCGACGACCCCGACGGCATGATCCGGCACACCGACGAGTGCCGTACGCGCGGCATCCCCTTCGCCGCCGACCCCTCACAGCAGCTCGCCCGGATGAACAACGTGCGCGGCCTGATCGACGGCGCCGCCTACCTGTTCACCAACGAGTACGAGAAGTCGCTGTGCGAGCAGAAGACCGGCTGGACCGACGAGGAGATCCTGTCCCGTGTCGGCGTGCGCGTGACCACGCTGGGCGCCAAGGGTGTCCGCATCGACCGCGAGGGCGAGCCGTCCCTGCACGTCGACGCCGCCCCCGAGACGGCCAAGGTCGACCCCACGGGTGTCGGTGACGCGTTCCGCGCCGGGTTCCTGACCGCCCTGTCGTGGGGCCTCTCGCTGGAGCGCGCGGCGCAGACCGGCAACCTGCTGGCCACGCACGTGCTGGAGGTGGCGGGCCCGCAGGAGTACACGCTGGACAAGGAGCGGTTCGCCGAGCGCTTCGCCGGCGCGTACGGCAAGGACGCCGCGGACGAGGTCGTCCCGCACCTCTCGAGACCGCCCGTGGGCGGGCGGCGTCAGTAGGTGCGGCGGATGTGGAAGGACCAGCCGCGCGGGAGGGTCTCCTCCCAGACGAAATCCTGGGACTTCATCCGGCACCAGGCGGGCACATCGGTGCGCGCCGCGACGTCGTCCGCCTGCACGGCGATGACCTGGCCGACCGGCACCTCGCCGATGCGCTCGGCCAGCATGATGATCGGAATCGGGCACTTGCGGCCCAGTGCGTCGATGACCACCAGCGGCGCGGGGCCGTTGCTGGCGGGGGGCGGTTCCGGAGGCGTGACGACGGGCGCGCCCCGGCCGGTGCGGCGGCGTTTCAGGCCCATGGGCCGATCTCCTCGTTCAACGTGCCCTCACAACTCAACTGCTCACTCCAGCCGACTGGCGGAGACGGGAAATGGCGCCGGGGAGAACCCCGAGAAAACGGTCGATGTCGGCCGCCCGAGTCCCGCGGGAGAGCGATACCCGGACGTTTCCATGCGTAATCACGCCCATCGCCTCCAGCACATGACTGGGACGCAGCGTATCGGCCGTACACGAGCTACCGGACGAGACCTCGAAACCGAGCCGGTCGAGTTCGGTGAGAAGCGCCTCACCCTCGACGTACAGGCAGGAGAACGTCACGAGGTGGGGGAGGCGGTCCACCGGCTCGCCGATCACCTCGACGTCCTCGATCAGCCGCGGCACCCGCTCCCGCATGAGATCGACCAGCGCCGACAGCCGCGGCGCGTCACGCTCCATCTCGGCGGAGTACGCCTCCAGCGCGGCGGCCGCCGCCACGGCCCCGGGGACGTTCTCGAACCCGGGGACCCGGCGGCCCTCCCGGTCGTCCTCGGGCAGCGGCGATCTCCACCGGGTGTTCTTGCGGACCACGAGGACGCCCACGCCGGGCGGCCCGCCCCACTTGTGCGCGCTGGCCGTCAGCAGCGACCAGCCGTCCGGGATCGCGACCCGGCCGGCGGACTGGGCGGCGTCGACGAGCAGCGGCACCCGCGCCGCCCTGCAGGCCTCCGCGACCGCCGCGACGGGCTGGAGGGTGCCGACCTCGTGGTTGGCCGACTGGAGGCAGGCCAGCGCGGTGTCGGGCCGCAGCGCCGCGGCGAACTCCTCCGGGTCCACCCGGCCCGTACGGCCGACACCGACCGTCGTGACCTTGCCGCCGTCGCGCTCGTGCTGTCCGGCGGCGTGCAGCACGCTGGAGTGCTCGACCGCGCTCACCACCAGATGCCGGCCGGTGCGGCGGCGGGCGTGCAGCGCGCCGAGGACGCCCAGATGGACCGCCTGGGTGCCGGAGGTCGTGAAGGACGTCTCGTCGGGGCGCGCGCCGAGCGACGGCGGCGACCTGGTGCGGGCGCGTTCGAGCTGCACTCGGGCGCGGCGTGCGGATCCGTAGAGCCGCTGCGGGTCGGCCCAGCCGCCGTCGAGTGCGCCCAGCAGGGCCTCACGTGCGGCAGGATGAAGGGGTTCGGTGGACGCAGCGTCGAAATAGGCCACGTCTCCGACAGTAACGGGGGTCCCACCGGGGTGTCCGGAACCCTCCGCTAATGTTTCCTCCACACGTGTGAACATCGACCTGATCGCCCGGAGACTCGGGCTTCATCGTGGGAAGGCAATCCGTGAGTCCGACCCGCCGTAGGGAGCGGCACACGCCCGTGCGCGCAAGCGCGCCGGGTGCGCGCCGTCGCCTGTCGACGGGCGCTGTAGCGCTCTCGATGCTGGCGTTCGCCGCGACGGCGTGCTCCAAGGAAAATCCGCGTCTCGGCCTGCCGACGCCAGTCACCGAGCAGGGCAAGCGCGTCCTGACGCTGTGGCAGGGGTCCTGGCTCGCCGCGCTGGCCGTGGGTGCGCTCGTCTGGGGTTTGATCATCTGGGCGGTGTTCTTCCACCGCAAGCGGTCCGATCAGCTGCCGCCGCAGGTTCGCTACAACCTGCCCATCGAGATGCTGTACACCGTCGTGCCGTTCATCATCATCGCGGTGCTGTTCTACTTCACCGCGCGCGACGAGACGTATCTCGACAAGCTGACCAAGAACCCGCAGCCCGGACAGGTCACGGTCGTCAACGTGACCGCGTTCCAGTGGAGCTGGCAGTTCGACTACCCGCAGTACCACACCACGCCGATCGTCGGCGTGCCCGTGTCCCCGGACGCCGCGAACAAGCCGATGTTCGAGATCCCCGTCGGGCAAGCGGGTGCGGTTCCATCTGGTGTCGAAGGACGTCATCCACTCCTTCTGGGTTCCGTCGTTCATCTTCAAGCGGGACATCATCCCGGGGGCCAAGTCCGGACAGGACTTCGAGATCACCCCGACCAAGACGGGCACGTACGAGGGACGCTGCGCCGAGCTCTGCGGTGTCGACCACAGCCGGATGCTCTTCCAGGTGAAGATCGTCACGCCGGCGGAGTTCCAGCAGTTCATCTCCAGCCATAAGGCGAGCGGGAGCGCTCAGTGACCACCACCATCTCTCATCCGACCCCATCGGTCCCCGCGTCGCGTCCACGCGACGTCCAAGGGCCGGATCATCGCGTCGTGGATGTCGTCCACGGACCACAAGGTGATCGGGTACATGTACCTGATCACGTCGTTCGTGTTCTTCGGCATCGGCGGCGTCATGGCGCTGATCATGCGCGCCGAGCTGGCCCAGCCGGGTCTGCAGATCGTCAGCAACGAGCAGTTCAACCAGCTGTTCACCATGCACGGCACGATCATGCTGCTGCTGTTCGCGACGCCGCTGTTCGTCGGGTTCGGCAACGTCATCATGCCGCTGCAGATCGGCTCGCCCGACGTGGCGTTCCCGCGCATGAACATGTTCAGCTTCTACCTGTTCCTGTTCGGCGGGATCATCACGATCAGCGGGTTCCTCACCCCGGGCGGCGCCGCGAGCTTCGGCTGGTACGCCTACTCGCCGCTGTCGAACGCGATCCGCTCGCCCGAGGTCGGCGGCGACCTGTGGATCATGGGCCTGGTGCTGTCCGGCCTCGGCACGATCCTCGGTGGCGTCAACTTCGTCACCACGATCTTCTGCATGCGCGCGCCGGGCATGACGATGTTCCGGATGCCGATCTTCACGTGGAACATCCTGCTGACGTCGGTGCTCGTGCTGATGGCCTTCCCGGTGCTGGCCGCCGCGCTGCTCGCCCTGGAGGCCGACCGGAAGCTCGGTGCGCACGTCTTCGACGCCGCCAACGGCGGCGCGATGCTCTGGCAGCACCTGTTCTGGTTCTTCGGGCATCCCGAGGTCTACATCGTCGCCTTGCCCTTCTTCGGCATCATCACCGAGATCCTGCCGGTGTTCAGCCGCAAGCCGGTCTTCGGCTACGTCGGCCTGGTCGGCGCGACCATCTCGATCGCGGGCCTGTCGATGACCGTGTGGGCGCACCACATGTTCCCGACCGGCCAGGTGCTGCTTGCCGTTCTTCTCGTTCATGACGTTCCTCATCGCGGTGCCCACCGGGGTGAAGTTCTTCAACTGGGTCGGGACGATCTGGCGAGGGGCATCTGACGTTCGAGACGCCCATGCTGTGGGCGCTCGGGTTCCTGGTGACGTTCCTGTTCGGCGGCCTGACCGGCATCATCCTGGCCTCGCCGCCCCTGGACTTCCAGCTCAACGACTCCTACTTCGTCGTCGCGCACTTCCACTACGTGCTGTTCGGCACGGTGGTGTTCGCGATGTTCGGCGGCTTCTACTTCTGGTGGCCGAAGATGACGGGGAAGATGCTCAACGAGACCTGGGGCAAGATCCACTTCTGGCTGCTGTTCATCGGCTTCCACACGACCTTCCTGGTGCAGCACTGGCTGGGCGCCGAGGGCATGCAGCGGCGTGTCGCCGACTACGCCAAGGAGTTCGCCGGCTCTCAACATGGTCTCCAGCATCGGCGCGGGCATCCTGGCGGTCTCGATGCTGCCGTTCCTGTGGAACGTCTACATCACGGCCAAGAACGGCAAGCGGGTCAAGGTCGACGACCCGTGGGGCTACGGCAACTCGCTGGAGTGGGCGACGTCCTGCCCGCCGCCGCGGCACAACTTCACGGCGATCCCGCGGATCCGCTCCGAGCGGCCCGCGTTCGACCTGCACTACCCGCACACCGAGGCGAAGCCCGCCGTCACGGCCGGCGCCGGGACGGAGGACTGACCGATGAAGGTCGAAGGCTTACCTGTTCGCCTTCAGCGCGCTGTTCTTCGCGCTCATGGACGTCATCTACTGGCTGTGGTCGCACGACCCGACCGGTACGACGGCGCTCGCCCTGACCGTGGGCCTGGCCGGCCTCATCGGCTTCTACCTCCTGTTCACCGGCCGCCGGATCGGTCCGCGCCCGGAGGACGACAAGGAAGGCTGAGATCGCCGACGGCGCCGGAGAGCTCGGGCTTCTTCAGCCCGCACAGCTGGTGGCCGCTGTTCGCCGCCGGCGCCGCCGCGACGGCCGCAGTCGGCGCCGTCATCGGCTGGTGGCTGCTGCTCATCGGGATGCTCGCGGTGATCCTCGCCGCCATCGGTTTCGTCTTCGAGTACTACCGGGGTCACTTCTCCCACTGAGACGCCCCAAGAATCGGTACGAGGGCCGGTGTCGCCGAGAGGCGGCACCGGCCCTTGCCGCATACTCGGGGCGGGTCTCGAGCGGGGGGACGAGGTTGCGTGTGAGGCGGGGACCGCCGTCGCCACGTGCGTGATCGTGGTGGTGGCGGGCGGAGCGGCCTGCGGTCGTACGGTGCCGCGCAGAAGGCCACAGTGGTGATCACGCCCTCGGCCGGAGTCCGGCGAACATGCGGCCCGGTACGCCGGTGACCGCGACGCGTCCGCGACGGCCGGATCCGTCGGTCGTCCTCACCGACGGCTCCCGCAGCCTCGACGGGCTGGTGAGCCCCGACGGAACCGCTGGTGGCCACGCTGGGCACTGGCTCCCGGGCGCGCGTACACGGTCACCGCGACCGTCGATCGGCGCGGACGGCGGCGTGCGTACGGTGCGGAGCGCCTTCGTACCCGCCGCGTGGCGCACACGGCGACGCCACGGTCGTCGCGCCGAACGAGGACGCCACGGTCGGCGTCGGCATGCCGATCATCCTGCGCTTCGCCACGCCGGTGCAGAACCGCGCCGAGGTCGAGCGTTCCCTGGAGGTACGCGCGTCCGCTCCGGTCACAGGCGCCTGGCACTGGTTCTCCGGCACCGACGTCGTCTTCCGCACCCGCAGCTACTGGCCGGCCCACACCCGGGTAGGCTGCTGGCGCACCTGGCCGGCCTGCGGCTCGCTGCGGGCCGCGTACGGCGCGCAGGACGTCGCACGGACTTCCAGGTCGGCGACTCCCACATCACCGTGGCCAGCGCGCACAGCCACCACCAGGTGGTCCGCGTGAACGGCCGCGTCGTACGCCGGATGCCGATCAGCATGGGCAAGGGCACCAAGCGCTCCTTCACGACGACCAGCGGCGTCCACCTGACCATGGAGAAGTCCCACCACGTGGTCATGGACTCCGCGTCCGTGGGCTGCCCACCCGGCTGCCCGGACCACTACCGCGAGGACGTCTACTACGCCGTACGGATCTCCGACAGCGGCGAGTACGAGCACAGCGCCCCCTGGTCGGTCGGCGACCAGGGCAGCCGCAACGTCAGCCACGGCTGCGTGAACATGGGCCCACGGGACGCCCGCTGGTTCTACCGGCGAGTCCAGCCGGGCGACGTCGTGAAGGTCACCGGCACCCGCCGCAGGCTCGAACCCGGCAACGGCTGGGGCTTCTGGCAGATGTCCTGGGATGACTGGCTGACCGGCAGCGCGATCAGAACGGCATACGGAACGGGCCTCCCGGCACCGCCCGCCTCCGCCCCCTGAGGAGCACCGGCGCGCCGACGATCTCGGTGAAGGTGGTTTGGCGGCTCGCGGTGGGCTGGCCAGCCAGGGCGCCGACGCGCTGACGTGCATATCCGTGATCTCGGGCACGCTGGGGCGGCGTCAGGGCGGGCCGGTGGCCTGACGTGCGCGTCCGTGATCTCGGCCGAGGTGGTGCGGCGGCTCAGGGACGGGCTGGGTCAGCCGGCCATGCGCCGTGTCGTGGCCGCCCAGCGGTCCAGGAGGGCGGTGGCGCGGCCGGAGTCGATGGCCTCCAGGGCGCGCGCGTAGCCGCCCCTCAGGGCCTCGGTGAGGCCCTCGGCGGCCGGGGTGCCGTCGGAGGTGACGATCGCGGCTGCGGCGTTCAGAGCCACGATGTCGCGTACGGGGCCGGTCTCGCCGCGCCAGGACCGCGCGGGCCACTCGGGCGTTGACGGTGGCGTCGGCGCCGCGCAGGTCGTCCGGTGTGGCGCGGGGGATGCCGAGGTCGGCCGGGTCGAAGACGGTCTCGGTGGCGGTGCCGTCGCGGACCACCCAGATCACCGACGTCGAGGTCGTGGTCGAGCTCGTCGAGCCCGTCGTCGCCGCGGAACACCAGTGACGAGCAGCCGCGCTCGGCGAAGACGCCGGCCGTGACGCCCGCCATGCGCGGGTGGAAGACGCCCACGGCCTGGGCGGTCGGGCGTGCCGGGTTGGTCAGCGGGCCCGAGGAAGTTGAACACCGTCGGGGTGCCCAGCTCGCTGCGGGTCTTGGCGGCGTACCGCAGCGCCGGGTGGTAGAGCGGCGCGAAGAGGAAGGCGATGCCGACCTCGTCGGCGACCTCCGCGGTACGCGGCGGGCGGCAGGTCGATCACGATGCCGAGCTCTTCGAGGAGGTCGGCGGCGCCGCAGGACGAGGACGCGGCGCGGTTGCCGTGCTTGACCATCCGCGCGCCGGCGGCGGCGGCGACGATCGCGCCCATCGTGGAGATGTTGACCGTGTGAGCCTGGTCACCGCCGGTGCCGACGAGGTCGACGCAGCGGCCGGTGACGGCGAGCGGTGTGGCGTGCGCGAGCATGCCCTCGGCGAGCCCCGATGACCTCGGCGACCGACTCGCCCTTGGCCCGCAGCGCGACGGCGAAGCCCGCGATCTGGACGTCGGTGGCCTGCCCCGACATGATCTCGTTCATCGCCCAGGCGGTCTCCTCCGCCGACAGCGACTGCCCGCCGAGCAGCGCGTTGAGCAGGGCCGGCCACGTGGTGCGCGGGTCCATCGGGGCTCCTGGGGTCGACGCTACTGAAGTGACAGGTGAGCGGTCGCCGTCGGGATCGGTCGTACGCGCCGCGGATCAGGCCGGCGACGCCCTCGGCGAGCGCCACCGGGTCCACCGGCTGGCTGGCGACGGCGTCCGCGCGGGACCAGGTGGCGAGCCAGCCGTCGTCGCGGCGGGCGATCAGCACCATGATCGGCGGGCAGTTGTAGATCTCGTCCTTGGCCTGGCGGCAGATGCCCATGCCGCCGGCGGGCTGGGCCTCGCCGTCGAGGATCGCCACGTCGATGTCGCCCTGGTCGAGCCGGGCGAACACGGCGGGCTCGGTCGCGACGTCGACGAACTCGACCAGCGGAAGGCCGGGAGCGGGCCGGCGGCCGATCGCGAGGCGCACCTGGTCTCGGGTGTTCGCGTCGTGGCTGTACACGAGGATCTTCATGGGACTGCGGCGCGGGGGCCCCGGCGGTCACGCCGAGGAGGGAGCGCCTCCCCCTCTCTGGTAACGACTTTGTCACGTTGCGCGGTCGCGGCGAATCGGCGATGACGCTCCATGCACTGGCGATGTTACCGGTCGAGGGCGCCGACATAATGACGGGACATGGGGGGTACGGAGGCCGCATGCCCCAACGGCCCAGCCGAACGGCGTGGGCGGCGGATCGCAGCGCGCCCAATGGGGGGTCCTGCGTCACCTGCACGGCAGGTGCCGTAATAATGCTGCCCGTGGCAACAGTATCCGCGACAGACAACCGCACCCCGGTCCCGCGCCAACCGGCCCAACCTTGTCAGCGTGGGAACGATCGTGTGGCTGTCGTCCGAGCTCATGTTCTTCGCGGCCCTGTTCGCGATGTACTTCACCATCCGGTCGGTGACCAAGGGGGACGGCGGGCCCTGGCCCAGCGCCCACCTGGACATCCCGTACGCCTCGGTGAACACCACCATCCTGGTGCTGTCCAGTGTGACCTGCCAGATGGGCGTGTTCGCGGCCGAGCGCGGGCAGGTCCGGCGTCTGGGGTCGATCTTCAACTTCAAGACCTGGGGCCTGCGCGAGTGGTACTTCCTGTCCTTCCTGATGGGTGCGGTCTTCGTGGCCGGCCAGCTCAACGAGTACCGCACACTCGTCGGCGAGGGCACCACGATCTCCTCCAGCGCGTACGGTTCGGTCTTCTACCTGACCACGGGCTTCCACGGCCTGCACGTGACCGGTGGCCTGATCGCCTTCCTCTTCATGCTCGGACGCACGTATCGCCGCCAAGCGCTGGACCCACGAGCAGGCGACGAGCGCGATCGTCGTGTCCTACTACTGGCACTTCGTCGACGTGGTCTGGATCGGGCTATTCGCCATGATCTACCTGCATCAAGCAGTGCCACTGACCCAGAACGGGGAATTCTTCCGTGAAATGGTTCACCGCATGGCGTCGGCGCCCGTGGCGGGCTACGCCGTCGTGCTGGCCGCGCTCGCGATCATCGGCGTCGCCTACGCCGGTGCTTCGCCGCGCACTGACCGCGCCCAGGCGTCCGACACCAGGCGCCGGCGCAGGACGTGGCCAAGGGCAAGGCGCTGTTCGACCAGGCACTGCTCCAGCTGCCACGGCGCTGAACGCGCGAGGGCACCAGGACCGCGCCGAGCCTGATCGGCGTCGGCGCCGCCTCGGTCGACTTCCAGGTCGGCACCGGCCGGATGCCCGCCGTGAACCCGGGCGCGCAGATCCCGCGCAAGAAGCCGGATCTTCAACGCCGAGCAGACGCCGCGAGCTGGCCGCCTACGTCGCCTCGCTCGGCGGCGGCCCGGCCATCCCGTCCGGCGACCAGGTCGACCCGGCCGCACGGCGACGCCGCGCTCGGCGGCGAGCTGTTCCGCGCCAACTGCGCGCAGTGCCACAACTTCGCCGGCTCGGGTGGCGCGCTGACCGACGGCAAGTACGCCCCGTCGCTCGACAAGGCGACGCCCACGCAGATCTACGAGGCCATGATCACCGGCCCGCAGGCGATGCCGGTCTTCAACGACACGACGATCACGCCCGGCGCAGAAGCGCGCGATCATCGCCTACATCACCGCAGACCCGCGAGCGAGCCCAACCCCGGCGGCAGCGGCCTCGGCCGCGTCGGCCCGGTGGCCGAGGGCCTGGCGGCTGGCTCGTCGGGATCGGCCTCATGGTCGTCGCCGCGATGTGGATCACTGCCAAGAAGCCCAAGAAGAAGCTGCCCAATGACTGACAACAACGAGACCAGCGACGCGACCCCGGAAGAAGAGGGGCGCGCGCCGAAGCGCGTGATCGGCACTCCGCCGCCGGGTCGGCACCCAGCAGCTGCTGCCCGCGCGAGGAGCCGCGGAGGGCGGCGACGCCTACGTGCCTGGACGAGAAGAAGGCACGCGGCGGCCGAGCGCGTCGCCGCCGACGTTCTTCATCCTGACGTTCCTCGCCGGCATCGCCTTCATCTTCTTCTACGCGGTGTGGCTCGGCCACGTCGGGAACATCGACCGGCGCGACCCGCTCCAACTACACGCTCGGCGGCTCGCTGACGCTGGCCTTCCTCGGCCTCGCCGTCGGCATGACGTGTGGGTCCGCCAGCTGATGACCACCAAGGAGATCGTCCAGGAGCGCCACGAGCTCTCCTCCCCGCCCGAGGAGCGCGAGGTCCTCAACCAGTACTTCCTGGAGGGCAGCGCAGAGAGCGGCCTCGGCCAGCGTCAGCTGCTGCGCCGCACGCTGCTGCTGGCCTCGGCCCCGCTGGGCCTGCTGCCGCTGGTGCTGCTGCGCGACCTCGGCCCGCTGCCCGCGCAAGAAGCTCCGCCACACCGGCTGGAAGGCCGGCACGCGCCTCGTCGTCGACGGCACCAACCTGCCGCTCAAGGCGGCCGACTTCAACTCGCCGGGCGGCATCATCACCGTCGTGCCCGAGGGTCCGACGAGGACCTCGACGAGATCGCCAAGGGCGCCGTCCTCCTGCTCAACCTGCCGCCCGAACTGATCAAGGTGAAGAAGGGCCGGGAGAACTGGAACGTCGGCGGCATCGTCGCGTACTCCAAGATCTGCACGCACGTCGGCTGCCCGGCCGCCTGTACGAGCAGACCACCCACCACATCCTGTGCCCGTGCCACCAGTCGACCTTCGACGCGCTGGACGGCGCGAAGGTCATCTTCGGCCCGGCCGCGCGGCCCCTGCCGCAGCTGCCGATCGGCGTGGACTCCGAGGGCTACTTCATCGCCACGAGCGACTTCCACGAGCCGGTCGGCCCGAGCTTCTGGGAGCGCGGGAGGCCGAAGGCATGAGGCATCGAAAACGTGATCCGGCCTAGCGAGCGCGCGAGGAACGGTGAACGGCCAATGAGTACGACAACACCTCCCAAGGCCATCGACGCCGCGATCGGCTACGCGGACGAGCGCTTCGGCACCGCGGGGTTCCTCCGCGGGAAGATGAAGAAGGTCTTTCCCGACCACTGGTCGTTCATGCTGGGCGAGATCGCGCTCTACTCGTTCATCATCCTGCTGCTGACCGGCACCTTCCTGACGCTGTGGTTCAAGCCCAGCATGTCCGAGGTCGTCTACCACGGCAGCTACGCCAAGCTCGACGGCGTCAACATGAGCGAGGCGTACGACTCGACGCTGCAACATCAGCTTCGACGTCCGCGGCGGCCTGCTCGATGCGGCAGATCCACCACTGGGCGGCCGTGCTGTTCGTCGGCGTCGATCATGGTGCACATGCTCCGGGTGTTCTTCACCGGCGCGTACCGCAAGCCGCGTGAGATCAACTGGCTGATCGGCATCGGGCTGTTCACGCTGGGCATCCTCGAGGGCCTGTTCGGCTACTCCCTGCCGGACGACCTGCTGTCGGGCACCGGCCTGCGGATCACCCAGGGCGTCATGCAGTCGATCCCGGTCGTCGGCACCTACATCTGTCTACTTCGTCTTCGGCGGGTCGTTCCCGGGCCAGGACTTCATCCCGCGCCTCTACACGGTGCACGTCCTGCTGATCCCGGGCATCCTGCTCGCGCTCGTCGGCGCGCACTTCATGATCCTGTGGCACCAGGGGCACACCCAGTTCCCCGGCAAGGGCCGCAGCGAGACAGGTCGTCGTCGGCAAGCCGTTCTTCCCGGTGTTCATGATCAAGACCGGCGCCTTCTTCATGTTCACCTTCGCGGTGGTCGCGCTGCTCGCGACCTTCGCGCAGATCAACCCGATCTGGCTGTTCGGGCCCTACACCCCGGACTCCATCACGGCCGGCTCGCAGCCCGACTTCTACATGGGCTTCCTTGAGGGCGCGCTGCGGATCATGCCCAACTGGGAGACCAACCTCTGGGGTCACACGATCCCGTGGAACGTCCTGATACCCGGCGCTCGTGCCGCTCGGACTGATCATGACCGGCGCCGCGCTGTGGCCGTTCATCGAACAGTGGGCGACCGGCGACAAGAAGATCCACCACCTCGCCGACCGGCCGCGCAACGCGCCGTTCCGCACCGCGGTCGGGCATGACCGCCGTCTCGTTCTACGGCATGCTGTGGCTGGCCGGCGGCAACGACATCCTCGCCGACAAGTTCCACGTCTCGCTGTACGCGACGACCTGGTTCTTCCGGTTCGCGACGTTCATCGTGCCGGCGCTCGCCTACGTGGTGACCAAGCGGCTCTGCATCGGGCTGCAGCGCAGCGACGAGGCCGAGCTGAACCACGGCGTCGAGTCCGGTGTCATCAAGATGCTCCCCACGGGTGAGTTCATCGAGGTGCACCAGCCGGTCAAGGAGGAGGCCGAGGCGGTCCTGCGGGCCAAGCCGGAGCCGCTCGAGATCGAGGACGCCGGCGAGGACGCCAACGGCATCCCCGCCCCGGCCTCACGCGGCCCGCTCGGCAAGGCGCGCAAGGCGCTCAACAACGCCTTCACGTCCGACGACGTGTCGATGAACAACGGCCACTCGAATGGTCACGCGGATGGCCACCACGCCGAGGCGAACGGTCACGGGGAGCACCCCGAGGCCGAGTCCGGCGACCACAAGGAGCTCACCCGAGGCTGAGCCCCGAACGCGACAGACGGCCCGCACACAGGCGTGTGCGGGCCGTCGGCGTACGCGGGTCTACTCGGGCAGGCCGAGGGAGAAGGCCGCCTCCAGGTCGTGCTGGGAGTACGTGCGGAAGGCGATGTGCGTCTCGGTGTGCGTGACGCCCTCGACCTTGTTGAGGCTGCCGGGGATGACGTCGGCGATCTGCTCGTACTGCCGGACGCGGACCAGGGCGACGAGATCGAACTCACCGGTGACGGAGTAGACCTCGCTGACCCCGTCGAGACCGGCGATGGTCTCGGCGACCTCCGGGATGCTCGATACGTCTGCCTTGATGAGCACGATGGCGGTGATCACGGGATTGCCTCCTGCGGTGGTTTCTCGCGGCGATCGGGGCCGCCTGGAAAGCCTATTGGAGGCCCTGGTCACTGCCAGCTGAGGGCCGCCGACTTGCGGGCGAACTCGCCCCGGCGTACGAGCAGCCCGGCGATCATCCCGGCCACGAACCCGTAGATGTGCGCGACGTACGCGGTCTGGTCGTCACCGCCGCCGAGGCTGAACCACTGGATGACGAAGAACTGCGCGAGCAGCGCCCACGAGGGCAGCCGGAACGGGATCACCGACAGCACGAGCGCGATGGTCCGCGACCGCGGGTACAGCACCAGGTGCGACCCCAGCACCCCGGCGATGGCCCCGGAGGCGCCCACGAGCGGCGTGTGGGAGCCCGGATAGGTGATCGCGAAGCCGTACGCCGCGATGACCCCGGCCAGCACGTAGAACAGCAGGAAGCGGAACCGGCCCAGGCGGTCCTCGGTGGCGGCGCCGAAGATGAACAGGTAGACCATGTTGAACAGGACGTGGGCGACGCCGCCGTGCAGGAACATCGACGTCAGCGCGGACAGCCAGGGCTGCTTGTGGTGCGGCTGAGGCCGGCACACCGCGACGACGTCGTCGGGCAGGGGGTCCTGCTTTCCCGAGGTCATCTCGCTCGGGATCGCGCCGTACTCCCGCAGGAACGTCTGCTGCCGGCAGGTGCGCTCCGCGGCGCCCTCACCGTGGTGGCCGACGGACGCCATCGGCGACAGCAGGAAGATCACGACGTTGGCCGCGATCAGCAGGTAGGTGACGAGTGGCGCGCGTCGCGTCGGCTGGTTGTCGTACAGCGGCAGGGCCACTCCCGCTCCTAACGCATCGGCCGACCGGCGCGGTCAACCATACGGGAATCATCGCGGTAGGCGTCCTCGATCCAGCCGCGCACGCCCTCCGCGCCGTGCGCGGGGCAGCTCCACGTGCCGTCGACCTCGACGAGGCGTACGCCGGGGGACTCCAGCCAGCGCAGCACGCACTCCATCTCCTCGGCGGTGGCGCGCGGCGCGGCGCCGACGCCGGGGCGCACGGTCTCGGCCGTGGCGACGAGCGCCTCGACGTACGGCGTGGGGTGGGCGCGCGGCGGTGAGGTGCCGGCGGCGGCCAGGCGGCCGTGGCGGACGACGTGCAGCTCCCAGCCGCCGTCGAAGGCGGGGCGCGCGGCCACGAGCTGTGCGATGCCCGCGAGCGCGGTGAGGCGCTGGCAGCGCGCGGCGCCGCGTACGAAGGCCGCGAGGCGGTCGCGTTCGGCGGCGGCCTCCTCGTAGCGCATCTCGGCGGCCAGGCGCGTGATGCGGCCGCGCGCCGCGGCCACGACCGGGCGTACGTCGCCCTCCAGGACCGTGCGCGCGAACGAGGCGTGCCCGGAGTAGGCCTCCGGCGACTCGTGGCCGAGGCACGGCGCGCCGCAGCGGCCGATCTCCCCGAGCACGCAGCCGCCCGTACGGCCCTCGGCGATGAGGCGCACGCTCAGCCGCTGCGTGCACTGGCGCAGCGGGATGGCGTCGTGGACGGCCGCGCGCGCCTCCTCGGCCACGCGGGTGCTGCCGAACGGGCCGAGGTAGGTGCCGCCGTCGTCGCGCACGTCACGGACGATGGACAGCCGCGGGAACGCCTCGGCGGTGAGCTTCAGCCAGACGGCGCGCTCGGGATGGCGCGACCGGCGGTTGTAGCGCGGTTTGTGCGAGGCGATGAGCCGAAGCTCGCGCACCTCGGCCTCCAGCGTGCTCGCGCACACGATCGTGCGGACCCGCTCGGCGATGCCGATCATCTCGCGAACGGTGCGGCGGGTCTCGGAGGCGGTGAAGTAGGACCGGACACGGGTGCGCAGATGACCGCTCTTGCCGACGTAGAGGATCTCGCCGCGCGGGTCCTCGAACAGGTAGACGCCCGGCGCGGAGGGCACCGCGTCGGCGAGGTGGCGCTTGCGCTGCTGCTCCGGCGTCGGCGCGCGCGAGAAGCCCTTCAGCTCCTCCAGGCTGTGCACGCCGAAGGCGCCGGCGCGCTCCAGGAGGCCGTGCAGCACGTCGACGGTCGCGCGCGCGTCGGCCAGCGCGCGGTGGCACGGCTCCGTCGTGGTGCGGAAGAAGCGCGAGAGCGTGGACAGCTTGCAGTTGGGCACCTCGTCGCGCGTCAGGAGACGCCGCGCGAGGTCGGCCGTGTCGACCACCGGGGGAGCGGGCCAGGGGCGCTCCTGCTCCGCGCACGCGGCCTTCAGGAAGCCCATGTCGAACGGGGCGTTGTGCGCCACGAGGACCGCGCCGCGCGCGAACTCCAGGAACGAGGGCAGCACCTCGCCGATGCCCGGCGCGGCCACGACCATCTGCTGCGTGATGCCGGTCAGCACGGTGATGAACGGGGGGATCGGCACGCCGGGGTCGACCAGGGTCGCGAACTCGCCGAGCACCTCGCCGCCGCGTACCTTCACGGCGCCGATCTCGGTGATCGCCGACTCCTTGTGCGAACCACCGGTGGTCTCGAGGTCGACCACCACGAAGGTGACGCCCACCAGGGGGGTGCCGAGATCGTCGAGGGTGCCCTGCACGGCAGGGCCGTCGGTGGCCATGCCCGGCACCGTACGGCCGCTCACCGACATTCGCGTACGCGGGAGGCCAGTAACGGCAAGGGATGCAGGTCGGCGAGGACACCCCCGCGCCTTCGGGCCGGGATCAGCTCCGGCCACCTCCTGTGCCGTCTACGCTGGGCAGCGACGGCGACACGGAGGTCCACCCGAGTCCCGGCCCACGATTCACGCGCGAAGGAGCCAGATCATCGACACCGGCCCGGGCGAACGCCTCGACCAACCGCTTCCCGAAGCGGTACGGCAGCGTGTCGTGGAGGCCGCCGCCGATGTGGTCGGCGCGCTGCGGACGGACGAGATCCCCGCGCCGCTGCGCCGCGTGGCGCGGTTCGAGCCGCGCCGCCGCGCCAAGCTCGCGGCGACGCCGATCGCCACCCAGCTCGAACGCGACGACGAATTCCGCGACCGTGTCGCCGAGGTGCTGCGCGAGAGCCAGCCGGAGCTCGCGGAGGCGCTCGTCTCGGGCGCCGTGCCGGCCGCCGCCGACCCCGTCAACGTCGCGGCCCTCGCCTACCTCATAAGGCCGCCCGGCTGGCCGGCCCGCATCGAGACCGCGCGCCGCGACCTGGAGCGGTCCGCGCTCGCCGCCGACGAGGCCGAGACCGAGCGCCAGGTGGCCGAGCTGCGCGAGCAGGTCGCCGCCGCCAAGACCATGCGGTCCGACGAGGTCGACAAGCTGCGCGCCGACCTGCGCGCCTCGCGCGCCGAGAACGCCGAGCTGCGCAAGAAGCTGCACGAGAGCCGGCTGCGCGCCAAGCGCGAGCACGCGCGCGCCGAGGAGCTCGAACGCCAGACGACGGAGGAGCGCGCCCTCACCACGTCCGCTGCGGCCTCCACGGACGCCGAGCTACGCCGGTTGCGCGCCCGGCTCTCCCAGGCCGAGTCCGTGGCCGAGAACGCCCGCCGTGCCGCACGTGAGGGCCGCAGCGCCGACGAAACGCGCCTCAGGGTGCTGCTCGACGCCCTCACCGACGCCGCGAAGGGCCTGCGCGACGAGATCGGCCTGCCGGCCGGCATCACCCGCCCGGCCGACAGCGTCGGCGCGGTCACCCCGCAGCAGCCGGGCCACCGCACGCTCCCGGGGCGTGCGCTCGCCGACAGCGACCCGGCGCTGCTCGACCAGCTCCTCACGCTGCCTCAGGTGCACCTCGTCATCGACGGCTACAACGTCACCAAGACCGGCTACGGCGACATCCCCCTCGCCGACCAGCGCGCGCGCCTGACCTCGGGCCTCGGCGTGCTGCACGCCCAGACGAAGGCCGAGGTCACCGTCGTGTTCGACGGGGCCGAGCTGGACGCCCCCGTCCCGGTGCAGGCGCCGCGCGGGGTGCGCGTGCTGTTCAGCGCGCCCGGCCAGACCGCCGACGACCTCATCGGCCAGCTCGTACGCGCGGAGCCGACCGGCCGCGCCATCGTCGTCATCTCCTCCGACCAGGAGGTCTGCGACTCCGCGCGCCGCGCCGACGCGCGGCCCGCCCCGGCGTCGCTCCTGCTGCGCCGGCTCAGCCGCACATAGTCGCTTAACACATGTGCTGCGGTTCTGTCAGTACCTCGTTCTAACGTCCGGTCATGACGTCGACACGAGGAGGAGCCCATGCTCATCGACTGCGAAAAGTGTGAGGCACGTAACGTCGGCTGTGCCGATTGTGTCGTGACCGTGATGCTCAGTGACCCCGTCCGTGTGGTCGAGATCGGCGACGGTGAGCGCCGTGCGCTGGACATACTCGCCGAAGGAGGCATGCTCCCGCCGCTACGGCTGTCGCTCCCGGGCGAGTGCGCCTCGTAGTGGCAGGTGTGCACACTGTTACCACACTGACGGGAATTGCGAGTTTTCCTGCAGAAGCGGTTGTTACCAGCGGGATACTTCACTAGTGTCACGCGCTAAGTCAGTCGCTGTTTCGTCGCCCCCCAGGCGGCGGCGACCGACTACCGCCGAGTCGTCTGACAGTCCGAAGAGGCCCACTCCATACGGGAGTGGCTGGATCCTCTCATGTCCGACGAGCCGGGGAACCAGGTTTCCGGGGTGAATCGGTGCGCTTTGGCGTGCCGTAGGGCGACTTCCAGGCCCGAATCCGTCAGCTAACCCGGTAGGCGGAAATGGGAGAGGGGTGTGCCGCGATCGTGGCCACGGAGCGCAGTACCGCCAATGTCGGCGGTCGACTGCCGGGAGGCAGAGTCGCACAGCGGGCTCTCGCGACCCTGTGTGTCGCGGCTTCGGCAGCGCTTGTCCTGCCCGCAGAGCCGGCGCAGGCGAAGCCGAAGGAAACGCTCAGCCAGGCGAAGTCCAAACTGAGCAAGCTGAATTCTGAGGTCGACAAGCTCGACAATCAGTACAACAAAGCCAAAGAAGAATGGCAGGCCGCTCAGAAGAAACTGACGGCTCTCAATAAATCGGTCGGCGAGGACAAAAAGACTTACGAGCAGTTGCGTGGACGTGTGGCGCAACTCGCGGCGACCGCCTACAAGTCAGGCGAATCCGGCGACCTTCCGAACCTCGTTTCGGCGAAGGACCCCGAGGTCGTCCTCGACCAGATCTCGATTTTCACCCAGGTGTCGCAGAATCGCACCGCAGAGGTGACGCAGTTCCTCAACGCCGCCCAGATGCTCCAGCGCCAGCAGGCGCAGGCACAGCAGGCGGCGGGGGACCTGAAGCAGAAGAAGGACAGCGCCGACGCCGCCTCCAAGAAGATCAAGAAGGCGATCTCGAGCCAGCGGTCCCTGGTGGTCCGGCTGGGCGGCGGGTCGAACTCAGGCCCCATCGGCGGCACCTACAACGGCCCCGCCTCGGGCGATGCCCGCGTCGTGCTCAAGTGGGCCTACAGCAAGATCGGCACGCCGTACGTCTACGGCGGTACCGGCCCGAACGGCTATGACTGCTCCGGGTTCGCGATGATGGCCTGGCGCCAGGCCGGGGTGAGTCTTCCCCGCGTCGTGCCCGACCAGTACAACGCCACCCGGCGCGTCTCGCGTGCGAACCTCCAGCCCGGAGACCTGGTCTTCTTCGACAGCCTCGGGCACGTCGGCATCTACGTCGGCGGTGGCACGTTCATCCACGCGCCGCACACCGGTACCAGCGTGCAGACCGAAAGCCTGAACAACGCCTACTACAGCTCGCACTTCTACGGTGCGGGCCGGCCGTAGGGGCGCGATCAACAGTGAAGAAGCAGCGTACGCCCATGCCCAAGATCAGCCGCTGGGTCGCCACCACCGCCGGCATGGCGGCAGTGGCCGGCCTCGCACTCCCCGCCGTACCCGCGCAGGCCAAGCCCGCTCCCTCGTCACTGCTCGCGGCCAAGAAACAGCTGCAGCAGCTCAACGACCAGGTGGACCAGCTCGGCAACCAGTACAACAAGGCACAGGAGAACTGGAAGGCCGCACAGCGCCGCCAGACCGCGCTGGACTCCTCCGTCGCGGTCGAGCGCAAGACCTTCTCCGCCCTGCACATCCGGGTCGCGCAGCTCGCCGCCGCGGCCTACAAGAACGGTGACGACCTGACGAACCTCGTCTCGGCCAAGGACCCCGAGACGGTGCTCGGCCAGATGGCGAACTTCACCCAGGTCTCGCACAACCGGGCCGCCGAGCTGAACCAGTTCGTCGCCTCGGCGCAGCGCTTGGAGCGCCAGCAGGCTCTCGCCCAGCAGGCCTCGCAGCAGCTGAAGGACCAGAAGGTCCGGCTCGACCAGCAGCGCGCCAAGGCGCACACGGCGATCCAGAAGCAGCTGAAACTGATCGACAAGCTCGGGGCGAACATCGACCCGGGCAGCTCCAAGGAGAACTGCTCGATCCTGGCCAGCGGCCGCGCCGAGACGGTGCTGCGGTACGCCTGCGCGCAGCTCGGCAAGCCGTACGTCTTCGGTGGCGCCGGCCCGAGCTCCTTCGACTGCTCGGGGCTGACGATGATGGCCTACAAGCAGGTCGGCATCAACATGGGCCACTACGTGCCCGACCAGTACAGCGCCAGCCGCCGGGTCGCCAAGTCCGAGCTCCAGCCGGGCGACCTCGTCTTCTTCCACGACCTGGGCCACGTCGGCATGTACGTCGGCCAGGGCAAGTTCATCCAGGCGCCGCACACCGGTGACGTGGTGAAGATCTCCTCGCTGAGCGAGGCATGGTACAGCTCGGTCTACGTCGGCGGCGGTCGTCTCCTCTAAAAAGAGACGTATATCGCAATAAACGTGGCGCGGTATTCACGATATGTGAGTACCGCGCCACGTTTTTGTGATTTGTTTGCCAGTTCATGGCTCTCTTGCTAGCGTGCAGTGATATGCGCGGTACGTGCCATGTACCGCCCGGCCGGACCGTTTCCGTCACCCCCCGCGAACGCGTTGTGGAACGCGCCTTCCGCGACGGTCATCCGCTCCGGCTTTCCGGGAAGAATGCATCGGAATGCGGCCGCGCCCAATGGCCCACGGGGGCGTACGGGCGGCCGCGAAGCGCCGAATCCGCGGGCACGCGGAACCGGGGACCCAACTGCGAACAACGCAGCTTTTCAGGGGTGAATCGGCGCCTGTCCATGTCCTGACAGGCGTCCGTAGGGCGGCTTCCACGCCCGAATCCGTCAGCTAACCCGGCAGGCGTATTTGGAAGGAGAGAAATCCTGTCTCGCACCCCCAAGACCGCTTCGTCCCTGCGCCTCCGCCTCGCAGGCGGGATGCTGGCCACCGGCGCCATCTGCGCGCCGGCCGTACTGATGGTTCCCGCGGCACACGCCGCGGCGCCTCAGGCGGCCACCACCCCGCTGACGGCGAGCGCCAAGGCGAAGCCATCCTGGAGTAAGCGACACACGGTCGGGCTGAAGGCGGTCGCCGCGGCTCGCAAGCAGATCGGCAAGTGGTACCGCTACGGCGGTAACGGCCCCAAGACCTTCGACTGCTCGGGTCTGGTGCAGTACGTGTACCGGAAGGCGGGTGTGAAGCTGCCGCGTACCGCGGACGCCCAGCACCGTCACGTCCGGCGGCACGTGAAGTTCCAGAACCTGCGGACCGGTGACCTCGTCTATTTCTACGGCGACGGCCACACCGGCATCGTGTCGAAGACCAAGGGAAGCCGGGTCTACATGATCCACGCGGCTCACACCGGTACGAGGATCAAGCAGGTACTGATCAACTCGTACTACCGGCACCACTTCAACGGTGCCGTGAGGCCGTACTAGTCAGGTAGAGGCCGAGACGCTACCCACGCCCGGGGCCGCCAGCGCGGCGGCCCCGGGCGTTCTCACGTCCTGGGCCAAGGCCGCTAGTATCGCGCGCATGCCGGGGAAGGGGACCGCTGAGCTGCGCCTGACCGCGCTGGCCGGGTTGGCGATCGTGGTCAACCTGCTGGTGGCGGTCGGCTACGTCGCGACACGCGACGACGTCGGCGACGCCGCCGCGACGCCCACCCCGGTCGCCGGAGCCCTTCCCGCACCCTCGCAGGCCGCGGTCGCCGGGGTGCTCCAGCGCCGGTCGCACGCCGTGCTCTCCCACGACCGCGGCGGCTTCCTCGCCACCATCGACCCCTCCGGCCAGGCGTTCCGCGCCGGCCAGGAGGTCCTGTTCAACAACCTGGTGAAGGTGCCGCTCGCGAGCTGGCGCGAGTCGCTGGCCGACGCGCGCCCGGCGGTGGCCGCAGACGACGGCTGGACCGCCCGGCTCAGGCTCGCCTACCGGCTGCGCGGCTTCGACCGGACCGAGGTCGTCTACACCGAGTACCTCACCTTCGACCGGCGCCCCGACTCGGGCTGGGTGGTGTCCGGCGACGGCGCCGCGCACGGCCTGCGCGACGACGCCCAGATCTGGAGCGGCGGCAGCCTCATCGTCGTACGCGGCCGGCGCAGCCTGGTCCTCGGCGAGGGCGACGGCGGGCGCAGGTCCGAGCTGCGCGACATCGCCCGTCGCCTCGACACGGGCGTCGGCACCGTCTCCGGCGTCGTCGGCGACGGCTGGGCGCGGAAGGTCGTCGCGCTGGCCCCGGTGACCGAGCAGAAGGCCGAGGAGCTCGCCGGCGACGTACGCAACCTCGGCGACATCGCCGCGCTCGCGACCGTCACCGGCAACGGCGCCTCGACGGCGGCGGGCGAGGACCGCGTGGTCATCTCGCCGAGCGCCTTCGGGCGCCTCAACGGCCTGGGCCGCCACGTCGTCCTCACCCACGAGCTGCTGCACGTCGCGATGGGCGGCGCCCGCGACAGCCGTACGCCGATGTGGCTGATCGAGGGCCTGGCGGACTACGCCGGCTACAAGGGCGCGGGCGTCTCCACGCGTGCGGCCGGGCGCGAGCTGAGCGAGATGGTCAAGGCGGGCGACCAGCCCACGTCGCTGCCGGACCGCAACGACTTCGCGGGCTCCGGCGCCCGGCTGTCGGCCGCGTACGAGGGAGCGTGGCTGGCCTGCCGGATGATCGCCGAACGCTGGGGCGAGGCCACGCTCGTGCGCCTCTACCGTACGGCGCGCGGCGAGCCCGGAGAGGCCGGCGACCCGCGGATCCAGGACCACGCGCTGCGCACCGTCCTCGGCGTCGGGTCGAACGACTTCGGCGCGCGCTGGCGCGCCTACGTCCGTAAGGAGCTCGGATGAGGGACACCGCCGCGGCCGTCACGGCCGTGGTGCTCGGCGTGCTGCTCGCCGTCGTGATCGCGGTCACCACCCCCTGGCATCCGCTGCCGGGCGGTCATGGCGTACCCCGCCCGTCGGCCGACTTCACTCCGGCGCAGATCGCGCGCAGCGACGCGTTCAACTCCGCGCTGAACCCCCCGGTGTACGCCGGGCTGGTGGCAGGGCTCGTCGCCGTCCTGGTCCTAGGCCTGACACCGCTCGGCGCTCGGCTGCTGGGGCCCGTCGTCCGGCCGTTGCGCCGGCGCCCGCTCCAGCTGATCGGCGCCGCGTTCGCCCTCTCGGCGCTGATGCGCCTGGCCGGGCTGCCCTTCGACGCGTGGTCGGAGTCGGTGCTGCGGAGGTACGGCCTGTCCACCGAGGCCTGGGGCCCGTGGTTCGTCGACCAGCTCACCTCGTACGGCGTCACGCTCGTCATCTGGATCGTCGTGCTGCTCGGGCTGCACCTGCTGATGTGGAAGTTCCCCCGGCGCTGGTGGGCGGGCGCGGCGGCGGGTGCCTTCGTCCTGGTGTCGGCCGCGTCGTTCGTCTACCCGGTCGCGGTCGAGCCGCTGTTCAACTCGTTCCACTCGATGCCCGAGGGGCAGCTCCGCACCGGCCTGCTCGCGATGGCACGGTCCGACGGCGTTCCGGTGGGCGACGTCCTCGTCGCGGACGCGTCCAAGCGCACCTCGACGCTCAACGCGTACGTCTCCGGCTTCGGCTCGACGCGGCGGATCGTCGTCTACGACACCCTGCTGAAGTCGGAGTCGCCGCAGGAGGTCGAGCTGGTCGTCGCGCACGAGCTCGGCCACGCCAAGCGCGGCGACGTCCTGCACGGCACCCTCGTGGGCGCGCTCGGCGCGGCGGCCGGGGTGTGCGTGCTCTACCTGCTGATGACCTCGCCGCGCCTGCTACGGCGGGCGGGAGTGGAGTCGGCGGCCGACCCGCGCTCGATCGCGCTGCTGCTCGCCGCGGTCACCGTGCTCCTGCAGGTGTCGGCGCCGGTGCAGAACCTCGTGAGCCGCCGCATCGAGGCACGCGCCGACGTGCACGCCCTGAACCTGACGCGGGACCCTGCGACGTACGAGCGTATGCAGCGGTCGCTCAGCGTGGGGAACCTCGACGAGCTGTCGCCGAACCCGTTCGAGTACGGCCTGTGGAACACCCACCCGACCGGCCCGGAGCGGCTCGCCATGGGCCGCGAGTGGGCCCGGCTCCATCACGTCCCGGTGCCGCCGCCGCTGGCCGGGAGATCCACCACGGAACCGTGACCACCTCGCCGTGACCACCTCGCCGTGACCGCGCGAGGCGGCCACGGCGAGGGACATGGTCAGCTGGTGACGGGTGCGGTTCCGGCGGCCGCCGTGCGGCGGGAGCCGAACGGCGTGCCGACCGGCAGGGAGATGTTGCCCTCCATGCCGTTGGCCACGCCGGCCGCGGAGGTGTACCAGGCCGCGATGGCGGTGATGACGCCCACCCAGCCGCCGAGCTTCACGGTGCCGGTGCTGTGGGACATGTTGCCGATGAACAGGATGACCTCGGTCAGCTCCAGGGTGAGGAACACCGTGAAGACCGCGCGGTTCACCTGCGTGCTCCACAGGAGCATGTAGAGGTTGAAGATCGCGAAGGCCAGCAGGATCCAGCCGAGGTCGTTCTGGATGAGATTCTCGGGATCCGTCTTCGCGAGCGCCGCCGCCGCTGCGGCCTTCGGCGTCACGAACTGGACGTACAGTCCGAGGCCGATCCAGAAACCGCCGTACGTCGAGAACGCCGTGGCGCCGAAGACGTTGCGGTTACGGAACTCCCACATGCCGGCGAGCAGCTGGCACAGGCCGCCGTAGGCGAAGGCGAAGCCCAGCCACGCGTCGGTGCCGTCGGTCCAGCCGGCGTTCTTGGCGGAGAGTAGGAAAGTGGTGAGTGCGAAGGCGGCAAGCCCCAGAGGGGCGGGGTCAGCGATGCCGGAGAGTGGCGTCGCCGCAGGGGTTTGGGGGGTTTCGGTCAAGGTGGCTCCTCCTGATCATGAAGGTCCACCGCCGTGCCGCGTCGGTCCGCGCGAGCACAATGCGGGCCGGGCGTAGTAGAGGGCGGCCGTACGTAACGCGAGTCAAGATTAACTCCACGTTTCGCTCTGGTCACCAGGCGCAGATCACGAATGTGCGGCATCCCGTGCGATCCTGGCTCCGCAATGACCAAGACACTTGTCGTGACCAACGATTTCCCGCCACGTCCGGGCGGTATCCAGGCGTTCGTGCACAACCTGGCCGTACGCCGCCCGCCGGGCTCGGTCGTCGTGTACGCCCCTGCCTGGCAGGACGCCGCGGCGTTCGACGCCGAACAGCCGTTTCCGGTCGTCCGCCACCCGGGCTCGCTCATGCTCCCGGTGCCCACGGTGCTGCGCCGGGCACGCGAGATCGTCCGCGCGGAGGGCTGCGACACGGTCGTGTTCGGCGCGGCGGCGCCCCTGGGCCTGCTCGCCTCCGCGCTGCGAGGTGACGGCGTACGCCGGATCGTCGGCCTCACGCACGGCCACGAAGCGGGCTGGGCGGCACTGCCGGGCGCACGAAGCCTCCTCGGCCGCATCGGCGACGGCGTCGACGTCCTCACCTACCTCGGCGAGTACACCCGCAGCCGGATCGCGCGCGGCGTCTCGCCCGAGGCGGCAGCGCGCATGCGGCGCCTCGCGCCGGGCGTCGACGAGACGGTGTTCCGGCCCGGTGCCGGGGGAGCCGGGATCCGCGCCCGCCACGACCTGGCCGACCGCCCCGTCGTCGTGTGCGTCTCACGCCTCGTGCCGCGCAAGGGCCAGGACGCGTTGATCCACGCCTGGCCCCAGGTGCTGCGCGAGGTGCCCGACGCCGTGCTGCTCATCGTCGGCGGCGGGCCGTACCAAGCGAAACTGGAGAGCCTGCGCGCCGAGCTGGACGTCGCCGGGTCCGTACGTCTGACCGGGCCGGTGCCGTGGGAGGAACTCCCCGCCCACTACGACGCGGGCGACGTCTTCGCGATGCCCTGCCGCACCCGCCGCCGCGGCCTCGACATCGAGGGCCTCGGCATCGTCTACCTGGAGGCGTCCGCGAGCGGCCTGCCGGTCGTCGCCGGCGACTCCGGCGGCGCCCCGGACGCCGTGGTCGACGGCGAGACGGGCGTCGTCGTCGACGGCCGCTCCGTCGCGGCCATCGCGAGAGCGCTCACCGACCTCCTGCGCAACCCCGCCGGAGCCCAGGCGATGGGCGAGAAGGGCCGCTCCTGGATCGAGCGCGAGTGGCGCTGGGAAGTGCAGTCCAGACGCTTCGCGAACCTCCTGGACTGACCGCCGGGTCAGCCGCCGTACAGCTGGTCGATCTCGGCGGCGTAGTCCTTGAGCACGACGTTGCGCTTGACCTTGAGGGACGGGGTGAGGTGGCCGCTCTCCTCGGTGAAGTCGTTCTCGAGGATGCGGTACTTCTTGATCGCCTCGGCGCGGGACACCGAGTCGTTCGCGCTCGCGACGGCGGCGTCGATCTCGGCGGTCAGATCGGGGTCGGAGGTCAGCTCGGCCATCGACAGGGACGTCTTGCCGTGCTGCTCCTTCCACGGCTCCAGCGCCTCGGGGTCGAGGGTGACCAGGCAGCCGATGAACTTGCGGCCGTCGCCGACGACGAGGCACTGGCTGATCAGCCGGTGGCCGCGAAGCTGGTCCTCCAGCGGGCCGGGTGCGACGTTCTTGCCGCCGGTCGTGACGATGAGCTCCTTCTTGCGGCCGGTGATCTTCAGGTAGCCGTCGTCGAGGGCGCCGATGTCGCCGGTGTGGAACCAGCCGTCCTCGACGGCCTCCTTGGTGGCCTCTTCGTTGTGCCAGTAGCCGCCGAAGACGTTCGGGCCCTTGACCATGATCTCGCCGTCGTCGGCGATGCGGATCGTGCTGCCGGGGATCGGGCGGCCGACGGTGCCGATGCGGTTGTCGCGCGGCATGTTGACCGCGGCGGGCGCGGTCGTCTCCGTCAGGCCGTACCCCTCCAGGATCGTGATGCCGACGCCGTTGAAGAAGTGGCCGAGGCGCTCGCCGAGGGCGGCGCCGCCGGACACGGCGTGGGTGACGCGCCCGCCGACGGCGGCGCGCAGCTTGTTGTAGACGAGCTTGTCGAAGACGGCGTGCTTCAGGCGCAGGCCCAGGCCGGGGGAGCTCGCCCGGCTGTAGGCGATCGCGGTGTCCGCCGCGATCGCGAAGATCCGGCCCTTGCCGTCGGCGGTGGCCTTCTGCTCGGCGCCGTTGTAGACCTTCTCGAAGACGCGCGGCACGGCCAGCAGGAACGTCGGCTGGAACGACCCCAGGTCGACGACGAGGTCGGTCAGGTCGGGGGTGTGGCCGAGGGCGACCCCGGCCTCGACACAGCCGACCTCGATGAGGCGCGCGAAGACGTGTGCGAGGGGCAGGAACAGCAGCGTCGAGCCGTCGCCGAGGCCGAAGACCTCCGTGAGCGCGCCCTCGACGACGTTGCGGGCGGTCGCGAGCAGGTTGCCGTGGCTGATCTCGCAACCCTTCGGGCGGCCCGTCGTGCCCGAGGTGTAGATGATCGTCGCCAGGTCGGCGTACGTGCGGGAGGCACGGCGTTCTTCCAGGTCGGCGGCCTCGATGCCGTCGTCGCCGGGCAGGTCGTCCATCCGCCAGACGTGCGCGAGGTCGGGCAGCCGGTCGCGTACGGAGGCGATGGCCTTCTCGTGCGTGTCGTTCTCCACGAAGATCGCCTTGGCGCCGGAGTCGCCGACGATCCACTCGATCTGCGACGCCGAGGAGGTCTCGTAGATGGGGACGGCGATGCCGCCGGCGGTCCAGATCGCGTAGTCGGCGACGGTCCACTCGTAGCGGGTGCGCGACATGATCGCGACGCGGTCGCCGGGGTCGACGCCGGCGGCGATGAGGCCCTTGGCGGCCCGCGAGACGTCTTCGGCGAACTCGCGCGCCGTGACGTCACGCCACCCCGCGCCCTCCTTCACACGGACGACGACCCGGTCCGGACTTTCGGCGGCGCGCGCGAACAGTGTGTCGGTCAGGTTCGCCGAGTCGGCGATCGTCACCTGCGCGGGAACGCTGAACTCACGCACGACTCTCTCCCTTTGAACGGACGGCAGGCAGGGGCTGAACGGACGGTATCGCCTTAAGGCTACCGATCGGTAGCCTTCGGCGAGTGACGCGTCTCGCACTTCTTCCTATCACTGGTGTCCCTGGTGTCGGGCCGGTGACGGGAGCGGGTAAGGGAACAGTCAGAGCATTGCCAAGCCGGAGAAAGGTGAAGTCAAATCGATCGGCACGGCGCCGCGGCGCCGTAAGAATGCGGCCAGCCGCACCGAATCGGGGAGGAAGATGTCGCTGCTCGAGGTGATAGCGGTGTCGGAGGCCGACGCCGTGGCGGCCGAGACCGGCGGCGCCGACCGGGTCGAGATCGTCTCCGACCTGCAGAGCGGCGGCCTGTCGCCCGATCCGCGGCTCGTGGCGCGGATGCGCGAGGTGACCTCGATCCCGCTCCGCGTGATGCTCCGCGCCAAGGCCGGGTTCCGTACGACGCGGCCCGAGCTGGACCGTTTACGAGCCGCGGCGGAAGAGCACGCCGAGGCGGGCGCGGACGGGTTCGTCTTCGGTTTCCTCGATCCGGCGGGCGCGGTCGACCTGACGGCGACCGCCGCCCTGGCCGACGCGGTCGCGCCGCTGCCGTGGACCTTCCACCGTGCGATCGACCACGCCGCGCGGCCCGAGGAGTCATGGCTGGACCTTCGTGACCTGCCCGGTCTCGACGCCGTGCTGTCCGGAGGTTCGGCGCGCGGCGTCGAGACCGGCATCGCGGTCCTTCTGCGCCGCGCCGCCGCGCACGCGCCGTCGATGCTGGTGGGCGGCGGCCTGCGGCGCAAGCACGTGGCCGTGCTCGCCGCCGCCGGAGTGGACGCCTTCCACGTCGGCGCCGCCGTACGCTCACACGGCCTCCCGGGCCCGGTCGCCGTCGACGCCGCACTCGTACGCCAGTGGCGCACCCTCGTCGACGCCTCGCCGCCCGGATGGGATCCGCGTTCTCCGGAGTAGAGCCTGTCTGACAGATCTCGTTCGTAGCGAGGGTGCGTCTGGACGCCGCGCAGCCGGACAGCGGATCTGTCAGACAGGCTCTAGGGTCTGGGGCATGCGGGTTCATGTGGTGAGCGACGTGCACGGGCGGGCGGACGCGCTCGCCGGCGCGGGGGACGGGGCCGACGCGTTCGTCTGCCTCGGTGATCTGATCTTGTTCGTCGACTATCACGACCACGCCAAAGGGATCTTCGCGGAGCTGTTCGGGGCCGACCACGCCGCCGCGTACATCTCGCTGCGCACCCAGAAGCGCTTCGACGAGGCGCGGGCCTTCTCGCGTTCCCTGTGGGCCTCGCTCGGCGACGCCGGCCCGCACATCGAGGCGGCGGTGCGCCGGCAGTACGAGGCGCTGTTCGGCGCGATGCCCACGCCGGCCTACCTCACGTACGGGAACGTCGACCTCCCCAAGCTGTGGCCCGACCACGTACGCGACGGGCAGCGGATCCTCGACGGCGAGACGACCGAGATCGGTGGCTGGAGCTTCGGGTTCGTCGGCGGTGGCCTGCGCACCGAGTACCGCACGCCGTACGAGCTCGACGACGAGGCCTACGCCGCGAAGGTGAAGGCCGTCGGCGCCGTCGACGTCTTCTGCAGCCACATCCCGCCGGCCGTGCCGGAGCTGCTGTACGACACGGTGGCGAGGCGCTTCGAGCGGGGGAGCGAGGCGGTGCTGGAGGCGATCCGCGAGACCCAGCCCCGCTACGCGCTCTTCGGCCACGTGCACCAGCCGCTGGTGCGGCGTACGCGCATCGGCCGCACCGAATGCATCAACGTCGGGCATTTCCGAGCCCGTGGTGCTCCCTACGTTCTGGAGTGGTAGCGGATACGCTCCGGCCAGGTGAACGAAATGGTGAGCACGCGAGGAAAGGAAGCGCCCATGGCGGATCGCACGAGCTCCAGCATCAGTATCAAGGCGGACAGGCCGGAGATCATGGCGGTCATCGCCGATTTCCCGGCATACCCTGGATGGGCGGAGGGGATCACCGCCGCCGAGGTCGTCTCCGAGGGTGCTGACGGGCGCGCGGAGCGGGTGCGCATCACGCTGGAGGCCGGCCCCATCAAGGACACCTATGTCCTTGCCTACGAATGGGACGGCGATGAGGCAGTGCACTGGAAACTCGCCGAAGCGGGCAGCATGCTGACCGGAATGACCGGCGCGTACGAGCTCGTGCCGGGCGACGACGGCACCGAGGTGACCTACGAACTGGCCGTCGACGTGCGCATTCCGATGATCGGCATGGTGCGGAGAAAGGCCGAGAAGCGCATCATCGACACGGCTCTGCGAGGCCTGAAACAGCGGGTCGAGGGCTAGGCGATGGCGTGACATCCAAGGAACACCGCGGGCCGGTGCCCGACTCATCCCCTCAAAGACGGTACCGTTTCCCGCCGAACCATTAGGTAGATGATGACCCCATGAGTGAGCAGCCAGCATCCGTGCTGTTTGAGGCCGTACGCCTCGCCGAGGTCCTGCGCAGGCGCATGAGCGGCGGCACCGGCTCCGGCTCCGGAGACGTGTGGAGCGATGCCACGAGCGAGGCCTGGGGCGATCATTTCGCCACCGGCGCGCCCGAGTGCCGCTACTGTCCGGTGTGCCGCGCGATCGCGGCGTCTCGCACGTCCGGGCCCGATGTACTCGGGCACGTGATGTCGGCCGGTGAGCAGCTGTTCGCGGCCGCGCGCGACGTCATGGAGGGGTTCGAGCGCACGAGGCCTCCGCGTCAGGAGGCGGCCGACGACACGGCCGGGACCGGCCGGCCAGAGGGTGACTAGGGGGACGCCTCCATGGCGCTGACCATTGGTGTGGATGTCGGTGGCACGAAGGTGGCCGCCGGTGTGGTCGACGACCATGGGCGGATCATCGAGAAGCTGCGCCGCCCGACGCCGTCGACGAGCCCGCACGAGACCGCCGCGGTGATCGCGGAGGTCGTCGAGATCCTCAAGGGCAAGTACACGGAGGTCGAGGCCGTGGGCCTCGGCGCCGCCGGCTTCGTCGACGAGAGCCGGTCGATGGTCCTGTTCGCACCGAACCTCGCCTGGCGCGACGAGCCCATCAAGAAGAAGGTCGAGAGCCAGGTCGGGCTGCCGGTGATCGTGGAGAACGACGCCAACGCCACGGCCTGGGGCGAGGCCAAGTTCGGCTCCGGCCGCGGCGAGGACCACATCGTCCTGATCACGCTCGGCACCGGCATCGGCGGCGGCCTGATCATGGACGGCGAGCTGTACCGCGGCAGGTTCGGCATCGGCGGCGAGTTCGGCCACTTCCGCGTGGTGCCCGACGGGCGCCGCTGCGGCTGCGGCAACCGCGGCTGCTGGGAGCAGTACGCCTCGGGCAACGCCCTGGTCGCCGAGGCGCGCGAGCTGGCGCGGGTCTCCCCGGCGCTCGCCGGGCGCCTGCTCGAACTCGGCGACGGCTCACCCGAGGGCATCAGCGGCCCCGAGATCACCGAGGCCGCGCGCGGCGGCGACACGGCCGCGCTGGAGTGCTTCCGCACCGTCGCCGCCTGGGTCGGCCAGGGCATGGCCGACCTCGCCGCGATCCTCGACCCCGGCGCGTTCATCATCGGCGGCGGGCTGTCCGACGCGGGCGACCTGCTGCTGAACCCCGCCCGTACGGCGTTCGAGAACGCCCTGACCGGCCGTGGCCACCGCGTCTTCGCCGACATCCGGATGGCGGCGCTCGGCCCCGACGCCGGCATCGTGGGCGCCGCCGACCTGGCACGGCTGCGCTGACGGCCTCCATCCGGCTGCTCAGCTACAACATCCGGTCGATGCGCGACGACCCGGCCGCGGTCGTCCGCGTCATCCGGCGGCTACGGCCGGACATCGCCTGCCTCCAGGAGGCGCCACGGCTGGCGTTCTGGCGCGGCCACCGGCGCTGGCTCGCGGCGCGTACGGGCCTGACCCTGGGCATGGGGCGGCGCGCCACCGGCCTGGAGCTGTGCCTCGGCACGGACGCCGCCGTCGTGCACCGGGAGTACCACTCGCTGACCCCCGTACCGGGACTGCACCGGCGCGGGCTGGCCCTGTGCGTCCTCGACGTCCGCGGCGTACGCCTGACGGCGGCGAGTGTGCACCTGGACCTGCATCCGGGCCCGCGGCGCCGCCACGCGGGCGAGATCGCCGACGACCTGGAGCGCGTACGCGAGGAGTACGGCGCGCCGATCGTCCTCGCCGGCGACGTCAACGAGGAGCCGGGCGGGCCCACGTGGGACCTGTTCGCCGGGCTGTTCCAGGACGCGTACGCCGTGGCCCCGAGCGGCCAGGAGCTGACCTTCAGCGCACGCGCGCCGCGCGCACGCATCGACGGCGTCTTCGCCGGCGACGGGATCGAGGTCGTGGGCTGCGGGGTGCCCGATGATCCCGAACTGCTGGCCGACTATCCGCTGGCGTCGGACCACCGGCCGCTTCTGGCCGAGCTGCGAGTGCCCTAGACCACGGCCCCGTCGTCGTCCTCGGGTGGCTCGTCGCCCATCCGCAGTACCAGCGCCACGAACCCGCCGATGAACGCCGCGACCGCCGTGAACGCCGCCCAGCTCGGCACCTGCCAGCGGAGGAAGACCGACGCGACGAGGTAGAGCGGGCCGCCGAGCAGCGCGACCCAGGCGAGCCGCGTCATGGCGTCCGGCTTGGGCAGCGGCGGGGGAGGCGGGGGGATGTAGTGGTCTTCCTCGTCGCTCGCGGCGGGCTTGACGACCCGCGCGGTCAGCGCCCGCTCGCCACCCGACTCGTCGAGGGTGTCCTCGCCGTCGTCGTGCTTCTCCTCGATGATGTCGTCGATGTTCTCCATGGCGGGCCATGGGGTCTCGCCGTCGGAGGGACGGTCGAAGGACGCGACGATCTCGGCGAAGATCTGGTCCTCATCGCGCGAGGCGGCGTAGTCCTTGCGCAGCTCCGGCAGGTGGCTGTCGAGGATCTCCTGGGCGGCCTGCCTGTTGTCCGCGTCCGCGTAGAGGCGGTCGGTGGGCTCCTCCGGCAGGCGTACGTCGAGATATCCCCCGGTCTCACCCGGCGCGGGGGCGGCGTACGCGGCGATGCCCGCCTCGCGCAGCGCCGCCAGCATCGCGTCCGCGAGCTGCGGTGTCAGATCGGTGAGCGGGACGTAGGCCTCCGCCGTCAGCCCGTTGCCGCGCCGGCTCATCGGCCGAACCCCCCTCGGGGACAGGCCGCGTCGCCGGTCCCCTCCGACCTGACGCCTGGCGTCTGCGCCATGGCGCCTCCCCTCGAACTACCGTCGACCGACGCTTCACGATGAGCCTACGGCCGGGACAACTCTGATTGACCAAAAGGTGGCGGGTGAGAATCTGGGCGCATTGCCGCCCGGGGTGGGAAGATGACCATCATCCCTCAGTTCGGATCCCGGGCGGAGCGGTACGGGAAGGCGGGACGCTTGTTTTACTGGGTCGTCAAGGGGATCTTGTACCCCATCCTGCACCTCTTGTGGCGCCCGCGTTCGGACGGAGTCCGGAACGTCCCGCGCCAGGGGCCGGCGATCCTGGTCAGCAACCACCTGTCCTTCGCCGACCACTTCTTCGGCCCGCTGCCGCTGCCGCGCAAGGTGACGTTCCTGGCCAAGGCCGAGTACTTCACGGGCACCGGCCTGAAGGGCCTCATCAGCCGCACCTTCTTCAGCGGCATGGGCCAGGTCCCCATCGACCGTACGGGCGGCCGGGCCAGCGACGCCGCCCTCCAGACGGGCCTGCGGATCCTCTCGGAGGGCAAACTCCTCGGCATCTACCCCGAGGGCACCCGTGCCCCGGACAACCGCCTGTACCGCGGCAAGACGGGCGTGGCGCGCCTCGCCCTGGAGTCCGGCGCGCCGGTGGTCCCGATGGCCATGATCAACACTTTCGAGATGATGCCGTCGGGCCGGCGCTTCCCGAGGCTGGGCCTGCGCCCGGCCGTGCGCTTCGGCGCGCCGCTGGACTTCTCCCGGTACGCCGGGAAGGCGGACGATCGCGCCGTGCTACGCGCCGTGACCGACGAGATCATGTACGCGATCCGTGACCTCTCCGGCCAGGAGTACGTCGACCGCTACGCCGCCGACGTCAAGAAGGACCCTCGCCTCGAGGGCTGACCCTCCTCCCGCGTGCCACGGTGCCCCCTCGCGTCCCGCTGAGGGGAGGACCGCCGGGCGAACATGCCGTGAATGCTGGTCGGATGTGCCGGAAGAGTGCTGATCTGCGACGCTGTTTCCGCTATGGTCTAGACCAATCGCGGTGGACGCGCCCCGGGCGCGGTGCCGCATCCATCCTGCCCGCGCCACTAGGCTGGTCGGGTCAGTCCATGTTCGAAGAGGAGTTCGCATGCGTGTCGGAGTGCTGACCGGCGGCGGTGACTGCCCCGGCCTGAACGCCGTCATCCGCGCAGTGGTCCGCAAGGGCATCCAGGTCTACGGATACGAGCTGGTCGGCTTCCGTGACGGCTGGCGCGGTCCCCTCGAAGGGGACACCATGCCCCTCGACGTACAGACCGTGCGCGGGATCCTGCCGCGCGGCGGCACGATTCTCGGCTCGTCGCGCACCAACCCGATCAAGATCGAGGGCGGCGTCGAGCGGATCAAGGACAACCTCGCCGGCCTGGGCGTCGACGCGCTCATCGCCATCGGCGGCGAGGACACCCTCGGCGTGGCGCGCCAGCTCCACGACCGCGGCGTCAACGTCGTCGGCGTGCCGAAGACGATCGACAACGACCTCAGCGCCACCGACTTCACGTTCGGCTTCGACACCGCGGTCAACATCGCGATGGAGGCCATCGACCGCCTCCACACGACGGCCGAGTCCCACCACCGCGCACTGATCTGCGAGGTCATGGGCCGTCACGCCGGCTGGATCGCGCTGCACGCCGGCATGGCCGGCGGCGCCAACGTCATCCTGATCCCCGAGCGGCCGTTCGACATCGACCAGGTCGTGTCCTACGTCGAGAGCCGGTTCAAGACCCGCTACGCGCCGATCATCGTGGTCGCCGAGGGCGCCCACCCGATGGACGGCCAGATGGACGTCCAGAACCAGGAGCTCGACGCCTTCGGCCACGTCCGCCTCGGCGGCATCGGCGAGCGCCTCGCGGCCGAGATCGAGAAGCGCACCGGCAAGGAGGCCCGCACCACGGTCCTCGGCCACATCCAGCGCGGCGGCACCCCGACCGCGTTCGACCGCGTTCTCGCGACCCGCTTCGGCCTGCACGCCATCGACGCGGTGCACGACGCCGACTTCGGCAAGATGGTGGGCCTCCAGGGCACCGACATCGTCCGCGTCGACCTGAGCGCCGCGACCGACGAGCTCAAGACCGTCCCGGTCGAGCGCTACACCGAGTCCGAGGTCTTCTTCGGCTGATCCTCGATCACGTACGACAGGGCCCCGCCGATCGGCGGGGCCCCGCGTGCTTCACGAGGAACACCTGGGTGAGTCGCGGTGTTGGGTTTCTTGCGCGACACTGGATGTTCAAACCCCTTTGCCCCGCTCGCTGGAGGTCCTTCCATGCCCATGCTCGACGCGGCCGCCGAGCGCGCCGAGGCAGTCGTGCGCACTCCTGCGACCGGTGAGCCCTGTGTGCTGCTGAAGCTGGGCGAGATCGTCCTGAAGGGTAAGAACCGCGAGCTGTTCGAGCGGCGCCTCCAGAACAACATCCGCGCCGCCGTCAAGGGTCTCGGCATCAAGATCCAGATCTGGCAGCGCGAGGGCGTGATCGTCGTACGCGCCGAGAGCGGCGAGCTCGCCGACGTCGACGCCGTCGCCCGCCGGATGACCGACGTCATGGGCATGGTCTGGGTCCACCGCGCGTGGCGCATCGAGAAGGACGTCGACGCCACCGTCAACGCCGCCCTCGACCTGGTCGGTCAGCACCCGGCGCTGCCGCGCAAGGGCGCGTTCGCCGTACGCGCGCGCCGCCGCGACAAGCGCTTCCCGATCACCTCCTCCGACCTGAACATCCTCATCGGCTCGAAGATCCAGGAGCGCTACGACCTCCCGGTGAACCTGAAGCACCCCGAGATCACCGTCTTCATCGAGGTCGACCAGCGCGAGGTGTTCGTCTTCACCGACGGCATGCCGGGCGCGGGCGGCCTGCCGGTCGGCATGAGCGGCCGCGCCCTCGTCCTGATGTCCGGCGGCATCGACTCGCCGGTCGCGGCGTACCGCATGATGCGCCGTGGCCTCCGCGTCGACTTCCTGCACTTCTCCGGGATGCCCTTCACCGGCCCCGAGTCGATCTACAAGGCGTACGCCCTGGTGCGCGAGCTGGACAAGTTCCAGGGCGGCTCGCGGCTGTTCGTCTGCCCGTTCGGCAAGGCGCAGCAGCAGATCAAGTCCTCCGGCGCCGACCGGCTGCAGATCGTCGCGCAGCGCCGCCTGATGCTGAAGACCGCCGAGGTCGTCGCCGCACGCCTGGGCGGCGCCGCCCTGGTCACCGGCGACTCGCTCGGCCAGGTCAGCAGCCAGACGATGCAGAACATCACCGCGCTCGACGACGCCGTCGGCCTGCCGATCCTGCGCCCGCTCATCGGCATGGACAAGACCGAGATCATGGCCGAGGCGCGCCGCATCCACACCCTGGCCGTGTCCGAGCTCCCCGACGAGGACTGCTGCACCGTCCTCACCCCCCGCCGCGCCGAGACCCGCGCCAAGATCGACGACCTGCGCCAGATCGAGAAGCGCCTCGACGCGGGGGAGATGGCCGAGCAGCTCTCCACCACCCTGCAGGAGCACCGCCCGTCCTACGGCGAGCCCACCACCTGAGCCTTCCGGCGTGAGGGCAGGGCGAGCACCAGCAGGCTTGCGGCCAGCAGGGCGAGACCGCCGTACGCGACCGCGCCCAGGTGCTCGCCCAGGACGAACAGGCCCAGTACGGCGGCGACCGCGGGCTCGGCGAGCGTGAGCGTGGTCGCGACAGCGGCGGGAGTCGTACGCAGCCCGCGCCCGTACAGCACGTAACCGAGCCCGGTAGTGATCACACCGAGGTAGAGCGCGGCGGCCAGCCCACGCCCGGTGAGCAGCCAGCCGGGCCCGGCCAGGAGCAGCACCGGCACCAGCAGCAGCCCCGCGCCACCGAACAGCACGCCGATCACGGCCCGGCTGTCACCGCCCCGCAGGATCAGCCGCGAAGCGACGGTGGCGTACGACGCGTACCCGAAGCCGGACAGCAGCGCCAAAGCGATGCCCAGCGGCTCGACCCCGGCCGAGCGCCCGCCGACCGTCAGCGCCGCGCACCCGGCCACCGCACCGACGGTAGAGACCAGCCAGCGCCGCGAAGGCGAGCCGAGCCGCATGGCGAAAGCCAGCACCCCGGCGAAAACCGGCCCGCTCCCGATCGTGACGACGGTACCGGTGGCCACCCCCGTACGCGCCACCGCACTGAAGAACGCGAGCTGATAGACGACGACGGCGACGACCCCGGCAACAAGCCACGTGCGCTCGCCGCGCAACGTGCGAAGGCCACCGGACCGTACGGCGAGAAAGAACAGAATGGCCCCGCCGACGATGAGCCGCGCCGCACCGACCGCGACCGGACCACCGTGGGAGAAACTGCGGACGGTGCCGGTGGTACCCCACAACGAGGCAGCGAGAACGACGTCGATCGCGCCGCGCGAGGGCACGGCGGAAGAATGGGTGGTCAAGGAGAACGCTCCAGAGTCGAGAACCTTCAGAGGTCGTCGTTCCGGGGCGAGAAAGGGGCCCCGGTCAGGAGCGGGGCGGCCCGAGCTGGGCGGTGAAGTACGCCATGCACGAAAGCCTAGCGCGAGACTCCGTCGGCGTCGCGCGCGGCCAATGTGACTCCGGCGGGCATCGTATTGCTCTTTGCGCTCACAACGGTGAGGACGCCCAACCTCACCAAGGGCGTCCCCACACGGAACTCACCGGGTGAGTGTGCGGCCGACCAGTGGCGGCAGGTCGCGTACCGTGGCGGCCAGTTCGCTCATGTCCGTGTCGACCAGCGCCTGCGGGCCGTCGCACAGCGCCTCTTCCGGGCTCGGGTGGACGTCGATGATCACGCCGTCCGCGCCGACCGCGATCGCCGCTCGGGTCAGTGGCAACACCAGCTCCCGGTGGCCGCCAGAATGCGACGGGTCGATGATCACGGGCAGGTGCGACAGTTTCTGTGCCACCGGCACCGCCGAGATGTCGAGGGTGTTCCGCGTCGCCTTCTCGAACGTACGGATTCCACGTTCGCACAGCACGATGTCGAGGTTGCCGCGCTGGGCGATGTACTCCGCCGCCATCAGCCACTCCTCGATCGTCGCGTTGAAGCCGCGCTTCAGCATCACCGGCTTGCCGGCTCCGCCGACCGCCTGGAGCAGTGCGAAGTTCTGCATGTTGCGGGTGCCGACCTGGAGCATGTCGGCGTGTGAGGCGACGAGGTCGACGTCGTGGGCGTCCACGACCTCGGTCACGATCGGCATTCCGGTCTCCTCGCGTACCTCCGACAGGATCCGCAGGCCCTTCTCGCCCAGGCCCTGGAAGGCGTACGGGGAGGTGCGCGGCTTGAACGCCCCGCCGCGCAGCAGTGTCGCGCCCGCCGACTGTGCCATCCGTGCCGCCGCGAGCGTCTGTGCCGGTGACTCCACGGCGCACGGGCCGGCGATCAAGGTCATCGTGCCCGGTCCGATCGGCACGTCGCGGACGCGGATGACGGAGCGGTCCGGGTGGTTCTCGCGGCTGACGAGCTTGTACGGGACGGAGATCCGTACGACGTCGGCGACGCCGGGCATGCTCCGCAGGCTGAGTGTCTCGAAGTGTGAGACGTCCCCGATCAGCCCGACGATGGTCCGGTTGACTCCCCGGCTGACGAACGCCTCCCCGCCCGCCGACTCCACCTGCGTGACGACGGCCTGAACATCGGCTTCCTCGGCCTCGGCGGCCATGACGACGACCATGGTGATCCCCTCGTGAAACGACGAATGCCCCGGACCCATAGGGCCCGGGGCATTCGTAGCGGTTGCCTGTTAGTGCAGCGTCTTCCTGGCAGCCGCCCGTGACCCGGGCCCGCCATAGGTAAAGGAGAAGACGTTGCTCACGCCGCACACAGTAGCCGATGCCCGCCGGGCGGGCATGACGTGGGGGCCGGCGTGAGGACTCGGTGCGGGCTGGCAGGATGGGCCGGCGATGAGCCACAGCAGGGAACGACGCCAGGATCGGCTTCCGCCCGGGCAGTACGTTCCGCAGGAGTGGCCCGTGCTGCACTACGGCCCCGTGCCGAAGTTCCGGCCGGAGCGGTGGGACTTCCGCGTCAACGGAGCCACGGCGTCCGGCCTGGAGTCCCGGTGGACCTGGCCGGAGCTGGCGGCGCTGCCGCGCGACGGGGTCAAGGCGGACTTCCACTGCGTGACCAAGTTCAGTATCCCCGGCGTGGCGTGGGAGGGCGTCCTGGCGACCGCCCTGACCGAGGTGGTCCCGCCGGCCGGGGACGCCACGCACGTCATGGTGTGGGCCGAGTACGGCTACAGCGCCAACCTGCGGATGGGTGACTTCCTCGCCGCGACGACGCTGCTGGCCACCCACCGGGACGGCGAGCCGCTCTCCGCCGAGCACGGCGCGCCGCTGCGGATGGTGGTGCCCCATTTGTACGGCTGGAAGAGCGTCAAGTGGGTGCGCATGATCGAGTACCTCACGGTGGACCGGCGCGGCTTCTGGGAGGAACGCGGCTATCACAACGTCGCCGACCCCTGGCGCGAGCAGCGGTACTCCTACCAGGAGTAGGGAAAAACATGCGCGCTGAGTGACGAACGCAATACTGTCTGTTGCCATGTTCGCGATATCGGCAGGTGCCGTGCTGGCCGCCTTCGCCGGCCTCACGATCGCCCTCACGACGGGCGCGGTGGGCTGGGCGCTGTGCGCGATACGGCAGCACACCGGCCGCGGCGCCCTGGCCGACGAGGCCACGTTCGCCGTCCTGCACACCGTCTCCCTCGCCTCCGCCTCTCTCCGTTCCGGCCTGACCGAGGATTCGGCCCGCAGGGCGGTGCGCCATCTGCGCTCCCTGCTCGACGTGCCGGCCGTCGCGGTCACCGACACCGAGCGGATGCTCGTCTGGGAGGGCGGCGGCTGCGCGCACGCCGGCGCGAGCCTGCGCCTCGCCGCGCCCGTCCTGACCGCGCTGAAGCCGCGTGTGATCGTCCGCGACCTCGAGCCCTGCGGCGACCCGTCGTGCGACGTGCGCGTCGTCATGATCGCGCCGCTGACGATCGAGGGCCGGGTGGCCGGCGCCCTGGCCGCGTACGCCGAGCGCGCGCGCGGCCAGCGGGTCCGGATCCTCGGCGAGGTGGCCAACTGGATGTCGGGCCAGCTTGAGCTGGCGGAGCTGGACTCCAGCAAGTCGCGGCTGATGGAGGCGGAGATGCGCGCGCTGCGCGCCCAGATCTCGCCGCACTTCGTCTACAACTCGCTGACCACGATCGCCTCGTTCGTGCGCACCGACCCCGAGCGGGCACGCGAGCTGGTGCTCGACTTCGCCGACTTCGCGCGCTACTCCTTCCGCAACCCGCGCGACTTCACGACGCTCGCCGAGGAGCTGCGCTCCATCGACCGCTACCTCCTGCTGGAGCGCGCGCGGTTCGGCGAGGAGCGGCTGCGGTTCAGCGTCGAGATCGCGCCGGAGGTGCTGCCGGTGTCGGTGCCGTTCCTGTCGCTCCAGCCCCTGGTGGAGAACGCCATCCGGCACGGCATGGAGTGCGGCGTCCAGCGCTACCACGTCCGGATCTCGGCGCGCGACGCCGGCGCCGAGGCTCTCATCAGCATCGAGGACGACGGGGTCGGCATGGATCCCGACAAGCTCCGCGCGCTGCTCGCCGCGCGCGACGGGCGCGGTCCGCACCGTGGCATCGGGCTGCGCAACGTCGACGACCGGCTGCGGCAGGTGTACGGCGAGGAGTACGGCCTAGTGATCCAGACGGCCGTCGGGGCGGGCATGAAGGTGAGTTTGCGGGTGCCGAAGTGCCACACCGGTGTGCCGCCAAGGTAAAAGAAACCCGCTACTCAGTGAAACCTATTGCATGCGGACAGTAAAAGCGGGAGTCTCCTGCCATGCTTCGCGTGCTCGCCGCCGATGACGAGGCTCCCGCCCTCGCGGAGCTCACCTATCTGCTCAAGCGTCATCCGCGCGTGCAGTCGGTGCGCCCCGCCTCGGACGCGTCGGAGGCTCTGCGCGACCTCGGCCGAATGATCACAGAGGGTGACCGCCTCGACGCGGTCTTCCTCGACATCTGCATGCCGGGGCTCGACGGGCTCGACTTCACGCGCCTGGTGACCGGCTTCGCCGACCCGCCCGCGGTGGTGTTCGTCACCGCCCACGACGAGTACGCCGTCGCCGCGTTCGAGCTCGGCGCCGTCGACTACCTCCTCAAGCCGGTCGACCCCGGCCGGCTCAACGAGGCGATCCGCCGCGTCGAGGAGACCGTCCACCGCGACTCCGCGGCCGACGAGCCCGACACGGACGAGATGATCCCGGTGGAGCTGGGCGGCCGCACCCGCCTCATCCCGCGGGCCGGTGTGACCCACGCCGAGGCGCACGGCGACTACGTCCGGCTGCACACCCTCGACGGCAGCTACCTCGTCCGCGTGCCGCTGGCCACCCTCGCCGAGCGCTGGGGCCCGGTCGGCTTCATCCGCATCCACCGCAGCACCCTGGTGGCCGCCGCCCACATCAGCGAGCTGCGCTTCGGCGACGGCCGCGCGGTCGTCCAGGTGGGCGACCGGCCGCTCATGGTGAGCCGTCGCCACACCCGCGAGGTCCGTGACCTGCTCGTCCGCCGGTTCCGGCAGGAGGGGGGCGGCCCGAGATGACCGAGCGCGTCACCGTCACCAGCCCCCGCGTCCGAGCACCCCTCCGGCCCGGCGACACCTCCACCACCGAGCCCGGCATGGGCGACGTCAGGGCACTGATCCGCGCGCAGGCGAAGCTGGCGTTCGTCACGTGCGCGGTCGTCTTCGCGATCCTGGCCGGCCTCCCGCTGCTGTTCGCCGCCGCGCCGGGCCTCTCCCATATCCGGCTCTACGGCGTCCGGCTGCCCTGGCTGATCCTGTGCGGCGTCGTGCCGCCCGTCTGGGTCGCCGTCGCACGCCGCCACGTACGCCTCGCCGAGCGCGTCGAGCGGGCCTTCACCGAGCCCGCACGGCACGAGTGAACCGTGCGCCGTCGCCGGCGACCACACCGCACCGGCGTGCGACCCATCTCGACCACCGGGACCCCCTGCCCGGCCCCCCATGGGAGGACGCTTGATCACTGCGCTAGCGATCATTTTGCTCATCGCCTCTCTGGCGGGAGTGTGGGCGCGCCGCCGCCCGGCGCGGGCGTCCGACCTGTACGCGGCCTCGCGCGAGGTGTCCCCGTGGTGGAACGCCTCGGCCATCAGCGGCGAGTACATCTCCGCGGCGGCCTTCCTCGGCATGGCCGGTCTGGTCCTCGCGTTCGGCGCCGACATGCTGTGGCTGCCGATCGGCGCGGCGGCGGGCCACGTGCTGCTCCTGGCGCTCGTCACGGCGCCGCTGCGGCGCTCCGGGTCGTACACCCTGTCGGACTTCGCGGAGTGGCGGCTCGGCTCCCAGAAGGTCCGTGGCGCCGTCAGCGCGTGCGTCGTCGTGATCGGCTGGTTCTACCTGCTGCCGCAGTTCCAGGGCGCCGGCGTCACGCTCTCGGTGATCAGCGGGTTACCCGTCTGGACCGGCTGGGGCGCCGTCGTCGTGTCGGTCGCCGCGATCGTGCTGCCCTGCGGCCTGCGCAGCATCACCGGCATGCAGGCCGTGCAGTTCTGGCTGAAGCTGATCGCCGTGATGGTCCCCGGGCTGATCTTCATCGCCGTCTGGCGGCTCCACAACAACGGCGACGCCGCCCGCCAGCCGTACTTCCACCAGGCGACCACCGTGACGGCGGGCACCGGCGCGGTGATCCAGATGCAGGCGCCCGCCGTGGTGTCCGTACGCGGCGTCGTGGACGGCCACCGTCACAGCGGCGAGCCGGTCGGCCTGGCCGCGGGCCCGCACCGCGTACGCGCGCGTGCGCGGCTGAGGTTCCCGGCCGGTACGGCGGTGCCGCGCACCTCACGGCTCACGCTGCTGCGCGGCGACCGCTGGGCGACGCCGTTCGCCGGCTGCCGCTCGCACCCGCTCGCCGCGACGTACTCCATGCTGCTCGGCGTCCTGCTCGGCACGATCGGGCTGCCGCACCTCGTGGTGCGCTTCTACACGAACGCCTGCGGCCGTACGGCGCGGCGCACCGCGAGCATCGTCGTCCTGATGCTGGCGATCTTCTACCTGTTCCCGGCGCTGTTCGGCACGCTCGGGCGCCTCTACACGCCTGAGCTGCTGATGACGGGGGAGACCGACGCGACGCTCCTGATGCTGCCGCACCGCATCCTGCCGGGGGTCTCGGGCGACCTGCTGACCGTGCTGGTCGCGACGGGCGCGTTCGCGGCCTTCGCCTCGACGTCGTGCGGGGTCGTCGTCGCGGTCTCGGCGAGCATCGCCAAGTGCGTGGGCGGCGGCCCCTGCGGGTTCCGCTTATCGGCGCTCATCGCTCTCGCCGTCCCGCTCTGCCTCGCCCCGTGGGCCTGCACCCCCCAGTCCACGGCGCTGATGACGCTCGCCTTCGCCATCTCCGCGTCCTCGCTGTGCCCGCTGGTGCTGCTCGGCATCTGGTGGTGGCGCCTGACGCCCGCCGGAGCCGCCGCCGGCGTGGCCGCCGGTGCCGTTCCCGCCGTCGCCGCCGGGCTCGCGGGCATCTTCGGCCCCCCGCACACGGGCTGGCCCGGCCTGCTGCTCGAACAGCCCGCCATCGTGACCGTGCCGCTCGGCTTCACCGTGATGATCGTCGTCTCGCTGCTGACTCCGGGACGCGTCCCGAAGGGCACGGCGCGGGCGATGGCCCGCATGCACGTACCCGAGGACCCCGCGCCGGAGCGGTCGCCGTGACGCCGTTCGTCGCGCGGGACCGACCGCTCGGACCGGCATTACCGAACGCATACCGTCGACTACACACCGTTTACCGAGGCAAGGCCTTTATGGGTTTCCCCGCAGGCCGCCGGGCGCCTAGGGTTTCGCACACAGCGACGTTCTCGGGACGGCCGCCAGGCTCCGACTCGGGGGGGTGGAGGCCAGGCGGCGGCGCCTGGGTGCTGCTGAACGGTCGGGGGGTTGTTCAGCGGCACCCAGGCCTTTTTCATACGCGAGCGCGTGTGGGAGAGGTCAGGAGTCCCGGAGTTTCTTGAGCGTGTCGATGTCGCCGCGGTGCGGCTCGGCACTACGTCCCGGAGTCTCGATCACCATCGGCACCCCACGGCTCACCGGATGACGGAACAGCTCACCGAACGCCGCCGCGCCGATCTTGCCGGCGCCGATGTTCTCGTGCCGGTCCTTGAACGCCCCGCACACGTCCTTCGAGTCGTTCGCGTGGATCAGCTTCAGCCGGCCCTCTCCCGCGACCTGGGCGAGCGCGTCCATGGTCGCGGCCACGCCACCGGGCGCCGCGAGGTCGTGGCCGGCCGCGAAGGCGTGGCAGGTGTCGAGACAGATCCCCGCACGCGGATGGCGGTCCAGCGCGTCGAGGTAGGGCCCGATGTCCTGCACGGTCGCGCAGAGCATCTTTCCCTGCCCGGCCATCGGCTCCAGCAGCAGGTCGGGCCCGCCGTCGGGGATCTCCTCCAGCAGGGGCAGCAGCTTCTCGCGCACCTGCTTCATGGCGTCCTCACGCGGCTGCGTCACGGCCGAGCCGGTGTGCACGACGACCCCCCGCGCCCCGATGGCCGCACCCCGCGTCAGGGCGTGCCGGATCGAGTCCACGGAGTTCGCCACGGTCTGCGCGTTCGGCGAGCCGAGATTGATGAGGTACGGCGCGTGCACGAACACCGGCATGCCATGCTCGCGTAGCTTCACGTCTTCTTCGGGCCGCCCGGCCGCCATAGCCCAGCCGCGCGGGTTGCTCACGAAGACCTGGACGACCTCGGCGCCGATGTCGGCGGCATAACGCAGCCCTCCGGTCGCGAGCCCGCCCGCGACCGGGACGTGCGCTCCGACGAGGGACTTCGGTTCAGTGCTCATCGCCGCGAAAGCCTAGGGCATGTCCGGTAGCTCTCCGGCCTCCCGCGCGGCGGGCCCAGAGAGTTGCCGCCGCCCGCCACCAGGCCCACTCCCTCTCCAGCCCCGCGAGCCCGCCCGCACGAGCCGCCCTCCCGAGCCCGCCCGCACGAGCCGCCCTCCGGGCGGCCGCCTCGCGGCGCCGGGCCCGCGCGGCGCGCGGAGAGTTGCCGCCGCCCGACGCCAGGCCCACTCCTTCTTTAGCCTCGCGAGCCCACCCGCACGAGCCCCGCCCACGTGAACGCGCCCACGCGAGCCGCCCTCCCGAGCCCGCCCTCCGTGCGGCCGCTCGCGACGCCGGAGACCCGCCGGGCACGCCAAGCGTCCGTCCGTACGGACATGCCATCGGGACCCCTCCCGGCCGTGAGGGCTAGGAAGGCGGTGACATGAGACGCCGACGATCAGGACTCCGCCGATGCCACGGATCTGGGACGACCACGGTAGCGAGACCGACTTCTCGATCAGGCTGCGCGCCTTCGCCGTCTGGGCGTTGCTCACGAGCGCGATGACCGCCGAGTACCTCGTACGCGCCCAGGAGACCGAGGGGAGCAGCACGCACTGGAAGGCTCTGCCGCTGATCGTGGGCGCCACGTTCGTGCTGGCGGCGCTGGCGTTCTTCACCTCCGGCCCCGCCGATCGCCTGCGCTCCGCCGCGATGTGCGCCGGGCAGGCGCTGGTCCTGCTTCTGCTCGTGATCTGGGTGAACCAAGGCCCCAGCCACTCGACGGGGTGGCTCGTCGTCGTGCTGGTGTCGCTGGTGATCGCGTTCCGCATGTGGCGTGACGGCAAGGCCGTACGAGCGGAGGAGCAGACGCCGCCCTAAGGGCCTGTGGATCTCAGCCTGCCGTGCGGGCCCGGAACGCGCCTCGCCGCGCCCTGCCCACCCGGGCCGACTCCTTCGCCTCGCGAGCCACCCTCCGGGCGGCCGCTCGCGACGGCCCGGAGCCGGATCCTCCCGAGGAGGATCCGGACGGCTAGTGCCAGATGGTGACGAGGGAGCCCTGCTGCTGCGGGGTGTTGGGCGGCGGGTCCTGGCCGGTCACGACGTCCTGCGGGCCGCCGTTGCGTACGGCGACGCGGAACCCCGCGGCGCGCAGTGCCTGGGCGGCGTTGGCCATCGGCTGGCCGACCACGCCCGGCACGGGCACCTGGGCGTTGCCGCCGCCGCTCTTGCAGAACGGGTTGAACCACTGGCAGTCGGTGCCCTTGGTGACGGTCACCTGGACCTGCTGGCCGCGGCTGACCGGGGTGTTCGGCGGGGGGTTCTGCCCGATGACGGTGTTCTCGGGCTGGCCGGGAGCAGGGTCCTGCTCCTGCCAGACCGGGCTGAGCCCGAGCTTGGCGAGGGCCTGGGTGGCCTTGTCGCGCTTCATGTTGGTCAGGTCCGGCATCTTGATGCCGGTGCTGACGACGATCGTGACGGGCTCGTCGGGGCTCTGCGCCTCGCCGGCGCCGGGCCGGGTGCGGATGACGTTGCCGGAGGGCACCGTCGTGCTGCCCTGCTGCACCTCGTCGCCGGGCTTGAGGCCCTTGGCCTGGAGTGTCTGCTTGGCCTGGGCGAGCGGCATGTTGCGTACGTCGGGTACGTCGACGGGCTTCTTGCCCTTGGACATCGTCAGGGTGAGCAGGGCGCCCTTGTCGACCTTGGTGCCGGGCTTCGGCATCACGTCGGCGACCATGTCCTTCGGCACCTTGTCGTCGTAGCGGGAGTCGCCGACCTTGATCTTGAGGCCGAGCTTGTCCGCCTTGAGGCGCGCGTCGCTCTCGGACACGCCGACGAGGTCGGGCACCTTCTGGCTGCTGCCGACGCTGAGGAACACCACCGTGCCGAGCAGGAGTACGAGCGCGACCGCGCCGGCGATCACGCCGTACAGGCCCGGCGGGTTGAGGAGGCGTTCCTTCAGGGTCGGCGCGGGCGGCGGCACCCGCGTGTCGCCGCCGGGGTGCATCGCCATCGTGTGCGGGCTGAACGTCTGGGTGCCGCCGTGGACGCCGGCGGGCCCGGGGCCCCCCATGCCGAGCGCCTGGGTGCGGTTGATCGCCTGCGTCGCGCCCTCGGGCACGGGCTCGATCGTGGCGACGGCGGCGAGACGTGAGTCGATGTCCGGCGGCAGCGAGCGGTAGACCTCGCCGGCGGCGGCGTGGAAGTGGCCGGCGTCGGAGGGGCGCCGTGCGGGGTCGCGGTTGGTCGCGCTGGCGACGAGCGCGTCGAGCTGCGGCGGCAGCCCGGGTACGACGCTGGAGGGCAGCGGCACGACCTCGTTGACGTGCTTGTACGCGACCGACAGCGGCGTGGTGCCCTGGTGCGGCTGGTGCCCGGTGAGCATCTCGAAGAGCATGACGCCGGCGGCGTACACGTCGGCGCGCGCGTCGGCGTCGCCCGAGATGACCTGCTCGGGAGCGAGGTAGGCGACGGTGCCGATGAGCATGCCGGTCTTGGTCTGCTTGCTCGCCGACTCCGCGCGGGCCAGGCCGAAGTCGGCGACCTTCACGCGCCCGTCGGCGTTGAGGAGGACGTTCTCCGGCTTGACGTCGCGGTGGACGAGCCCGGCGCGGTGCGCGGCGCCGAGCGCCGCCAGCACGGGCTGGATCAGGTCGAGGGCGTGACGCGGCCCCAGCCTGGTGCGCTCGTTCAGGAGGTCGCGCAGGGTGCGCCCCGGGACGTACTCCATCGCGAGGAACACGTGGCCCTTGTCGGTGCCCTGGTCGTATACGGCGACGACGCTGGGGTGCGACAGGGCGGCGGCGTGCTTCGCCTCGCCGATGAAACGCCGGACGAAGTCCTCGTCGCCGGCGAGATTGGGGTGCATCACCTTGAGCGCGACCGTCCGGTCGAGCTTTTGATCGTGGCCGACGTACACCGTGGCCATGCCGCCCTGGGCGATCCGCGCCTGTACGCGGTAGCGCCCGTCGAGCACCTGCCCGACGAGTGGGTCCGCAACCGTCGTATCCATCAGGAGGAGTGTATTCGGGATCTAAGGAGTTACTCGCCCTTGTCGGGGTACAAAGCATCGATCCTTGACGCGATCGAGATCAAACGGCCGGGTTACTGAGCCCTTCCCAGGGTGAGGACGCGCGTGCGTACCGCCGTTTCGGGATGCGTCCCGCGAGCCTGGCCAGCCGTCCGGCCTCCACGGCGTGCCGCATCGCCGCCGCCATCAGGGCCGGTGACTGCGCCCGCGTGACGGCCGTGGCGAGGAGCACCGCGTCGCAGCCCAGTTCCATGGCGAGCGCGGCGTCGCTGGCCGTCCCGAGGCCCGCGTCGAGGATGACCGGCACCCCGGAGTCCTCGACGATCAGCTCGATGTTGTGCGGGTTGCGGATGCCCAGGCCGGACCCGATGGGGGAGCCGAGCGGCATCACCGCCGCGCAGCCCGCCTGTTCGAGCCGCCGGGCCAGCACCGGGTCGTCGTTGGTGTACGGGAGCACGACGAAGCCGTCGTCGACGAGTTGTTCGGCCGCGTCGGCCAGCTCGATCGGGTCGGGCAGCAGGGTCCGCTCGTCCGCGATCACTTCGAGCTTGATCCAGTTGGTCTGGAGCGCCTCGCGCGCCATCTTCGCCGTCAGCACGGCCTCGCCCGCGGTGAAGCACCCGGCGGTGTTGGGCAGCACCCGGATGCCGGCCCCCGTCAGGACGTCGAGGACGGAGCCGCGCGCGCCGGCGTCGACCCGGCGCATCGCCACCGTGGTCAGCTCGGTGCCGGACGCGGTGAGCGCCTCCTCCAGCACCCGCATGCTCGGCGCGCCGCCGGTCCCCATGATCAACCGTGAGCCGAACGACTCACCGGCGATGACGAGAGGGTCGTCCATGGTTCAGCCTCCCTGAACGGCGGTCAGCACCTCGATGCGGTCCGCCTCTTCTACGATCGTGGTCTGCCAGGCGGTACGCGGGACGACCTGGTCGTTCAGCGCGACGGCGACGCCGGTGGGCCGTTCGGTGACGGCCGCCACCACCCCCGCGACCGAGGAGCCCTCGGCGGTCTCGCGCACGTCGCCGTTGACGGTGATCTTCATGTGAACCTCCGGGGGGAGAACGGGCGTACGACCTCGGGGACGCCGCCCGTCGCGAGCGTCTCGGCCATCGCGTCGGCGGTCACGGGCGTCAGGAGCACGCCGTTGCGGAAGTGGCCGGTGGCGAGCAGCAGGCCGGGCAGCTCCGACGCCCCGATGATCGGCGCGTTGTCCGGCGACCCCGGCCGTAGCCCCGCGCTGACCTCGGTGAAGGCCAGCTCGGTGATGCCGGGCAGCAGCTCGCGCGCGTCGCGCAGCAGCTCCCACAGCCCGCCCGCGGTGACGGTCGTGTCGAAGCCCATCTCCTCTTGGGTGGCGCCGACGACCAGCTCGCCGTCGTGGCGGGGCACCAGGTAGACCGACGAGCCGCGTACGAGGCCGCGTACGCAGCGGTTCAGGAACGGCGTCGCGGAGCGCAGCCGGACGATCTGGCCCTTGACCGGGCGTACGGGCGGCAGGGCCTCCGGCGGAAGGCCCTTGAGGTCCTGGCTCCACGCGCCCGCCGCGAGCACCACCTGCCCGGCGGCGAGCGTACGGCCGTCCGCGAGGCGCACCCCGGCGGCGCGTCCGCCCTCGGTCAGGATCTCGGCCGCCCGCTCGCGTACGAGTGTGCCGCCGAGCCGGTCGACGGCGGCCAGGAGCGCGGCGGACAGCCTGCGAGGATCCACCGAGCCGTCGGAGGGCGCCAGCAGGCCGCCGCGTACGGACGGCGCCAGCATGGGTTCGAGCCGGCGGCACTCGCGGCCGCCCAGCGGCTCCGTGGCGATGCCGAGGGAGTCCTGGAAGCGGCGCTGCTCGTCCAGGACGGCGAGGTCGTCGGCGTCCATCGCGACCTGCAGGATGCCGTCGTCGCGGAACCCGGTCTCCTGCCCGGAGACCTCCTCCAGCTCCGTCACGAACGACCGGTAGCGCTCCAGGGAGGCGAGCCCGAGGCGCAGCAGCGGCTCCTCGCCGTACGTCAGCTCACTGACGGGCGTCAGCATGCCCGCGGCGACGTTGGAGGCGGCGCCCCCGGGCTCGGGATCGACGACGGTGACGTCGAGCCCACGCGCGAGCGACCGCCAGGCCGTCGCGAGGCCGATCACACCGCCGCCCACGATGATGACGTCCACGTCCGGTTCGCTCCCTTCGCCGGCATGATCCGGATCAGGTTCAGCGGTCGGCGGCCCCTGCCGCCCTCTCAGCCCGGTATGCCGGACTCCCGCGCTTCCGCTCCCTAGCCTACGTCGTCGGATCTTGCCTGGGGCGTGTCCGGTGGGTCTTGGCCGTCGCGAGCCGTCCTCCGGGCACCGCGCAGCACGCCGAAGATCCACTGGGCATGCCCTAGGGTCGCGAGCATGGAACGGGTGATCGTCGCGGGAGGCGGCCTGGCCGGGCTTCGTACGGTCGAGGCACTGCGGGCACAGGGCTACGAAGGGGCGTTGACGCTGGTCGGGGCCGAGCCGCACGAACCCTACGACCGGCCGCCGCTGTCCAAGGGCGTCCTGCGCGGTGACATCGACACCACGACCGTGCGCGCCGACTGGGACGCCCTCGGCTGCGAGCTGCTCCTGGGCGAGCGGGCGACCGGGCTCGGTGAGGCGCTGGAGACGACGGCGGGCACGCTGCCGTTCGACGGGCTCGTGATCGCCACCGGTTCGGCGCCGATCCGGCTGCCGGGAGACGGCCCCCAGCACGTCCTTCGGACCATCGACGACTCTCGCGCGCTCCGCGAGGAGCTGCGCCCCGGAGCCCGGATCGTGATCATCGGCGCGGGCTGGATCGGCGCGGAGGTCGCCACGGCCGCCGCCAAGGCGGGCTGCCGCGTCACCGTCGTCGAGGCCGCCGACGCGCCGCTCGCGGGCGCCATCGGCTCCGAGGTCGGCTCCAGGACCTCCGCCTGGTACGCCGAGGCCGGCATCGAGCTGCGCCACGGCGTCAAGGTCGCCGAGATCGGGCACGGCGGCCTCGAACTCGCGGGCGGCGGTTCGATCGAGGCCGACGCGGTCGTCACCGGCGTCGGCGTACGCCCGTCGACGGAGTGGCTGGCCGGGTCCGGGCTGGCCCTGGAGAACGGCGTCGTCGTCGACGCGGGCCTGCGCACCGAGCGTACGGGTGTCTTCGCGGTCGGCGACTGCGCCGCGTGGTGGTCGCGGAGGTTCGGGCGGCGCCTGCGCGTCGAGCACTGGGACACCGCGTTGGCCGCGCCGGACGTCGTGGCGGCCAACCTGCTCGGCGGCGACCGCGCCTACGACGCCGTACCCTATTTCTGGTCCGAGCAGTTCGGGCGGATGGTCCAGTACGCGGGCCATCATCCGGTCGGCGACCGGATGATCTGGCGCGGCGACCCGGACTCGAAGGCCTGGGCGGTGTGCTGGCTCGCGGGAGAGCGTCTCGTGGCCATCGCGACCGTCAACCGGCCACGCGACCTTCTGCAGGGCCGCAAGGTCATCGGTGCGGACGCCGTCGTCGATCCCGGGTCGCTCGCCGACCCCGACGTGTCGGTAAGAGAAGCCGTACGCGGCTGAGCGTTTTAGAATCTGAGGGTTTCAGAAGGTGTTGAAGATGGTAAGCAGGCTGGCGTGACGCACACCGTTGCCGAAATCGAGATCGACCGACAGACCGACGCACTGGTGGGCGAATGGCTCACCCTTCCCGAGGCCGCCGACAAGCTCGGACTCGACCTCAAGCGCGTCAAGCAACTACTCCGCGACCACAAGCTTCTCGGCGTCCAGCGGGCCGGCGGACTCAGCATCCCCACCGCGTTCATCCAGGACGGTCAGCCGCTCAAGGGGCTCCAGGGCACGCTCACGCTGCTCGACGACTCGGGCTTCAGGCGCGAGGAGGCACTCCGGTGGCTCTTCACCGACGACGAGTCGCTTCCGGGCACACCGGTTCAGGCGCTCGCCGAGCACCGGGTCAAAGAGATCAACCGGCGCGCTCAGGCGCTCGCCTTTTGAGGCCGATCGCCGGAGGGTTCCGGGTTGTCCGGGCATCTGCCGTCTGAGCGGGCCGTGGCACTCCGTGCCCGGCTCGACAGCGCGCGTCTCTACCTGTGTACGGACGCGCGAGAGGCCCAGGGCGACCTGGAACAGTTCCTCGACGCCGCGCTGTCCGGAGGCGTCGACGTCGTTCAGCTGCGCCAGAAGGGGCTGGAGGCGCGCAAGGAGATCGAGTACCTCTCGGTCTTCCGCGACGCCTGCACCCGGCACAAGGCGCTGCTCGCCGTCAACGACCGCGCCGACATCGCGCACGTCGTACGCCCCGACGTGCTCCACCTGGGCCAGGACGACCTGCCGGTCACCGTCGCGCGCCAGATCATCGGCCCCGACGTCCTGATCGGCCGGTCGACGCATTCCGAGAGCGAGGCGGCCGAGGCGGCCGTCGAGCCCGGAGTGGACTACTTCTGCGCCGGGCCGACCTGGCCGACGCCGACCAAACCGGGCCGCCCGGCGCCCGGCCCCGGGCTCCTGTCGTACGTCGCGGGCCGCCGTGTCGCGCGCCCGTGGTTCGCGATCGGCGGCATCGACGCCGGCAACCTCGACGAGGTGCTGGCCACCGGCGCCCGCCGGGTCGTCGTCGTTCGCGCGATCACCGAGGCGTCCGATCCGCGGGAGGCCGCGGCGTACTTTTCCCGAAGGCTCCGTGAGGCCTTGACGTGAGTTCACCCGCGCTTAACCCGGGCCGAACCCTGGGATGCGCGACAATGGTCGCGTGAGCAACCCTGACGACGACCGCCTGGTCGAGCTTTCCGACGACGACGGCCTCGACGTGCTGCCCGACCAGACACGGGACGACATCGACACCGGCTGGGGCGAGTGGCGTGCGGCGGACGAGGACGAGCGTCTGCTTGCGGAGCGCCCGCCGCACTGGTGAGACTCAGGAATGAATCGGCAGGCCGAGGCCGAGAAGGAACCCGGCCACGATGACCACCGCCAGCGCGATGATCAATTGTCGGTTGAACCGCCTGTGTGACGAGGCAGCGGAGCCGCGCTGACCGGGCTTCCGCTGCCGCACCGGCTCGGGTGCGATGCGCCGCTGATCCCCAGTATCGAGTTTCATGCGGATATTTGGTCGGTCATGCCTCATTCTTATCCGCGCCGCCGCGCGTTGTCCCGCGAACGAGTCGTTTGTTCGTCAGACGGAACGCGACGTGGCGGCGACGGTGAGGGCGGCGAGAGCCTCGCGCGCCTCGGAGGTCAGCGGGGCGGCGGCCAGGGCACTCGAGGCCTCCGCGGCGTGCTGGTCGATCATCCGCTCGCAGGCGTCCAGCGCGCCGGTGCCGACGATCAGGGAGCGGAGCTGCTCCACGCCCGACTCGTCGAGCGCGGGGTCGCCGAGGAGGCTTTCCACGGTCTTGGCCTGGAAGCTCGTGGCACGCTCCAGCGTCAGCGCGATCAGCACGGTGCGCTTGCCCTCACGAAGATCGTCACCGGCCGGCTTGCCGGTCTGCGCCGGGTCGCCGAACACACCGAGGACGTCGTCGCGAAGCTGGAACGCCGCGCCGAGCGGCAGGCCGTACGCCGACATGGCCTCCATCGCGTCCGAGCCCGCGAGCGCCGCGCCGAGCTGGAGCGGCCGCTCGATCGTGTACTTGGCGCTCTTGTACTTCACAATGCGCAGCGCGGCCTCGACCATGGCCCGCCCGTCGGGGCCGGGGCCCTGCGCCTGGCCGACGAGGTCGAGGAACTGGCCGCACATGACCTCGGTGCGCATGACGTTGTAGATCGGCTGCGCTCTTCGCAGCGCGTCGGCGGGCATTCCGCTGCCGTGGAACATCTCGTCGCACCACGTCAGGCAGACGTCACCGAGCAGAATGGCGGCGCCGGCGCCGAACCCCTCGGCCGAGCCGCGCCACGCCGCGCCACGGTGCATCGCCTCGAACCGGCGGTGCGCGGCGGGCTGCCCCCGGCGCGTGTCGCTGCCGTCCATGACGTCGTCATGGATCAGCGCGCTCGCCTGGAGCAACTCAAGCGATGCGGCGGCGGCGAAGATCTCCGGCCGATCGTCACCACCCGCACCGCGCCAGCCCCAGTAACAGAACGCCGGGCGAAGGCGTTTACCGCCCGCGAGCAGGGAATCCAGGGCGGAGAGCATCGGATTGAGCTCGCCCGAAACCTGCGCTCAGAACGGGGCGCTGGCGGTCGACGAAGGCGTACAGAGCCTCGTCGATTTCCTTGCGTACTCGACTTGCGGCCACAAACCCGAGACTAGTGGTCTCCAGGTACCACCCCGTTACCCTGTGGGGCATGAGAGCCGAACGCCGGACCATCCGAGACGTCCTCGCCGCCGGTGAGACGACGTTCTCCTTTGAGTTCTTCCCTCCGAAGACCGAGCAGGGAGCCCGAAACCTCTGGCAGGCCATCCGCCGGCTCGAAGTGCTGCAACCCACCTTCGTCTCGGTGACGTACGGCGCGGGCGGCGGCACCCGCGACCGTACAGTGGAGATCGTCGAGCGGATCGCGACCGACACCACCCTCACACCGGTCGCGCACTTCACCGCGGTGGATCACTCGATGCGCGAGCTGCGCCAGCTCATCGGCCGGTTCGCCGCGGTCGGCGTACACGACCTCCTCGCCCTGCGCGGCGACCCGCCGGGCGACCCGATGGGAGAGTGGGTCAAGCATCCTGAAGGCATCGAGTACGCCGAGGACGTCGTCCGGCTGATCAAGTCGTCGGGCGACTTCAGCGTCGGCGTGGCGGCCTTCCCGTACAAGCACCCGCGCTCGCCGGACGTCGCGAGCGACACGGAGTTCTTCGTACGCAAGTGCCGCGCCGGCGCCGACTACGCGATCACGCAGATGTTCTTCGAGGCGGAGGACTACCTGCGGCTACGGGATCGGGTCGCGGCGCTCGGATGCGATATCCCGATCATTCCGGGCATCATGCCGGTGACGCAGCTCAGCACGATCGAACGGTCCGAGCAACTGTCCGGCGCACCGTTCCCCGCCGCGCTCGCCGCCCAGTTCGAAGCCGTCGGCTCCGACCCGGAGGCGGTACGCAGCACTCGGCATCGACCAGGCCGCCTTGCTGTGCCAACGCCTGCTGTCCGAAGGCGTACCCGGCATCCACTTCATCACGTTCAACAAGTCGACGGCGACGCAGCGAGGTCTACGCCCGGCTGGAGGTCAGCGGGAGCCGTCACGACCTGTCCGTGCCGTAGCGCGGCTCCGGTCACTAGCTGGGCACATGCGGTGATCAGGCCGATGGCCGGGCGAACCGTCGGCCCTACCGTGAACACCCGCGAACCTCCTCTGACTTCGGCGGGAACCTCGCGAGCGGTGAACCAATCCACCTAGAGCTGGTCAAGGTGTCAGGAGCCTCCGGAGGCGGCGGCTCGCATCCCGCGAAGGACCGCGTGCAGGGCCGGGACGGCCGGTCCCAGTGATTCCGCGAGCCGGTCGATCCGCTGCTTGCGAGCGCGCTTGTCGGTTGTCGCGATCGCCGGAAGGCCGGCGGTGTCGGCCAGGACCAGGAGTGCCGCGTCCGCCGGGTCCGGACGGTGCTCCCGGAGCGCGCGGCGAACGTCGTTGGCGATCCGCAGAACCGGCTGTAGGTCGGGCATGGTGATCGTCTCCCGGCGGAGGCCGAGGCCGTGGCGAACCTCGATCCGGCCGTCCGCGCTCAACTGGTCGCGGACGGCTCCTTCGACGGATCGGTGCCCGGCGCGTACCCAGTGTTTCCAGCTCTGCCCGGGCGCGGCATCGATCTCGGTCAGCGCCGCACGCAGGACGGGATCGTCGCAGTCGCGGGCGCGTTCGGCCAGGACCGTCCCGTCGTGATCGGTGATGTGGCCGCGGAGCCACAGGTCGACGAGGATGGCGGCACGCAGCGCGTACCGGAGTTCGAAGCGGTGGGTGATCCGCTGCCGCCGCGCGTCGTAGGCGAGCAGGTACAGCCTCTGCGGAAGGGCGGTCGGGGCGTTCATGATCGCGCGGCCCTCGGCGTGAGAGGCTCGGCCGTCCGTACGCCGTCGAGGCGACGGGCGAGCCGGCCGAGCAGGACGGTCATGACGACACCGATCACCGTCAGGCCGACGGTGTCCGGCGCCGTATGGGTGTTCGCGACGATTCCGAACACGGTGTGCGCGATGAGCGCTCCTGAGACGACTGCCAGCCGGTGCGTGGGCGTCCAGCCCTCGGCGGCCGTCCACCGCCACAGTGCGACGCCCACGCCCACCGCCAGCGCGGCCGCGGCGAGCATCGGGACCAGCACCCAGGCACCGTGCGTGAACGCCGGATGCCGCGCCCCCGCGAACGGGTACAGCAGGCCGAGGAACCCGAACGCGGCGACCGCGCTCGCCCCGCCCGCGACGTTCGGCCGCGCCCCCACGACGGCCGGACGTACGCGGGCGGGGCGGCGGGGCAGGACCCGCAGAGCGACGACGCTCAGCACGACCACCAGCACGACGATCACGATCAGCGCGATGCCCGGCACGACGTAACCGGGGTCCTCGGCCGGTGGTACGGACACGCGCAGCAGCGCGACGCCGAGCAACGCGACGATCCCCGTGATGACGAGACCGCCTCGGCGCAGGTACGGCGTGGGGCCGAGTTCGGGGAACAGCAATTCGACCAGCGCGATCGGGATGACGACGCTGAACACCACGTGGTAAGGCAGGTTGAGTTCGGTGTAGGCCGTGTTGACCCCGAGCAGCCGCGGCGCCCAGCCTGCCGCGCCGTACAGGTGGGGGCTGGTCAGGCTCTGCAGCGCCAGCCCCTCCTCGATGAGCCCGTACACCAGGCCCATCAGCAGGATGCTCGCCCGGCCGCGGCCGGTCCGGCGGACCAGTTCGCGGATCAGCAGGACGCCGGCGCCGTAGATCGGTACGTACAGCAGGACCAGCCAGAGCATCTTCACCTTGACCGTGCCGAGCGTGAGCTCGGCGACGGCCGGGGCGATGAACACCAGGGCGAACGCGGCCCGGCGTGCACCGCGTTGGCGGGGCCGCGCCGTTCCGCGCGCGAACCCGGCACGCATCCGCCCGCGGTTCACGGCGACGACCAACGCGAGCAGGAGCAGCGACTGCGCGCCCTGCACCACACGCAGCCACGGCGGGTACGCCCCCGAGACGATCAGGTACGCGACGGCGACCAGGCCGACCAGCGACACGACGCGGACCCGCAGGTACGCGGCGCGGACGCCCTGGCGCAGCCGGCGCCCCACCCAGAGGTAGACCACCGCGACCAGCAGGATCGGTATCGGCCGGGTCCACAAGGTCAGCGCCAGTCTCTCCCTGGTCTTCGCCGGGTCCGGGCCGGGATGGCGTGCGAGCTGGTAGTCCAGGATGCCGTGCCGGAACAGGAGGGTGAGCCCCGCGAAGACGAGGCTGAGCGCGAGGTTGGCGAACAGCAGGATCAGCACGAGCCGTACCGCCCCCGCGTGCGGCCGCGCGGCCGCCGGATGCCCCGATTGCGTCATGCGTCGACGGTAGGGAGCGGGCCGGTCCCGCCGCCTCCGCCTGCCGTCTGGTCTTGCGGATGCGACTTCAGACGGATGGGCGGGGGCGTACCAGTCCAAGGTCGTAGGCGGCCACCACAGCGTGCACGCGGTCCGGGACGTTCAGCTTGCGCAGGATCGCCGAAACGTGCGTCTTGACGGTCGCTTCGGTCACCACCAGCCGCCGGGCGATCTCGGCGTTCGACGCGGCGCGCGCCACCAGGGTGAGGACCTCCAGCTCACGGTCGGTGAGTTCGGCCAGCTCGGCGGGGCGTACCGGGGCGTCGGCGAGAGTCGGCACGAACCGGTCCAGCAGGCGGCGGGTCACGGTCGGGGCGAGCAGCGCGTCACCGCCAGCGACCACGCGTATCGCCTCGGCCAGCGCGTTCGGGCGCACGTCCTTGAGCAGGAACCCACTGGCGCCCGCGCGCAGCGCCGCGTACATCGGCTCGTCGAGATCGAACGTGGTCAAGATGATGACCTTCGGCGGGTGGTCGGCCTCGGTCAGCCGTCGCGTCGCGTCGATCCCGTTGGTGCCCGGCATCCGCACGTCCATCAGCACCACGTCAGGCCGGTGCTGTCCGGCGAGTCGTACGGCCTCATCGCCGTCCCCGGCCTCGCCGACCACCTCCAGGTCGTCGCGGGCATCGATGATCATGCAGAAACCGGCGCGTACCAGGTCCTGATCGTCGGCGACCAGCACGCGGATCGTCATGCGGGCTCCTCCAGCGGAAGGCGGGCGCAGACCCGGAACCCGCCGGCCGGGGCCGGTCCCGCCTCGACCGACCCGCCGAGCATGGCCGCGCGCTCGCGCATGCCGACGATGCCGTGTCCGCCGCCGAGGTCGGCGAGCCTGCCGCCGCCCCGCCCGTCGTCGTGGATCTCCACCGTCAGCTCTCCGTCCGCGACCCCGATGTTCACCCGCGCGGTGCGGGCGCGGGCGTGTCGTACGACATTGGTGAGGGACTCCTGCACGATCCGGTACGCCGACAGTTCGACACCCGGCGCGAGGGTCACGTCGTCCAACCCGTCCTGCCGGACCACCACCCGCAGGCCGGCGGCGGCCAGGGGCCGGGCCAGCGTGGGCAGGTCGGACAGGCCGGGCTGCGGTTCGCTCACCGCCTCCGCGTCGAACGGCCCCGGCTCCTCCAGGGCACGGACGGTGCGCAGGAAGCGGCGCAACTCGGCCAGCGCCTGCCGGCCTGAGCCCTCCAGGTCCCGTATCGCCTGCCGTGCGCGATCCGGACTGACATCGAACACGTCGTCCGCCGCCGCGGCCTGGACCACCATCACCGACACCGTGTGGGCCAGGACGTCGTGCAGCTCACGGGCGATTCGCGCCCGCTCTTCGAGGATCGCGCCCGCCGCCTCGGCCTGACGGCGAGCCGATCGCGCCCGGCCCAGCGCGCCCCAGGTCCATGCCAGCAGCGTCGCGACCAGCCAGAGCAGCGCATCGCCCCAGCGGCCGGTGAACAGGGTGATGGCACCGGACAGCGCGACGACGACGGCGGGCACCCACACCGAGGCGCGCGCCGGGCGCAGCCACGCGAACGTGGACACCACCACCAGCGCGACACCTGGGCCGATCGCGGGATACAGAAGCTGGATCCCGGCCCCGGCGCACAGCACCACGGCGGTCACCACAGCGGGGCGGGAGCCCATCCACCACATTCCGCCCGCCTGCACGACGGCCAACGCCCCGAACACCAGATGCCCGGCCACTGGAGACAGCCCACGCGGCGGGAGGAAGGACAGCGGGCACAACACCGCCACGGCGCACACCAGCAGCAGAACCCGCCGCCGGGTCGACAGCCACGCCTCAAACCGATCCGGCACAGCCACCGACCGTACCAGGCAGCGACCCGGCAGGTTCTCGCCGCCGGCCGCCGGCGTCCCCGGCGTTCACGGGGCGACTTCAGGGAGTTCGCCGGGCCGTCCGTGGGCCGTCGAAGGGCGGCCGGGGTGGACCGGCCACGACCAATGACAACCGCCTGTGTGCAGGTCGGCGGCCGGTAGGTGCGCGGTGCCGCAGGTGGCGATCTGAACCATTACGTGCTCGGGTTCGTCTCCCAGATCGACACGTGTTTGGTGCTCTCGGCAGTGAGCTGCGAGCGGTCCCAGTCCGCCCAGCGGTGCTTCAGGCTCATCCCGGCGATGCGTGCCATGAGGTCCATCTCGGCCGGCCAGGCATACCGGAAGGGGATTCGGCGGAATCGTCCCGTACCGTCCGGTGAGACGGTGACGTGGTTCGACGTGAACTGCTGTGTGACGACGTCGTACTGGTCGAACCCGACATAGCCGCCGTCGGCGTCGGGCGTCACCGCGAACGGGACGGTGTCCTGTCCGGGGGGTAGGCGACGCAGGTCCGGCAGGCCCACCTCGATGAGGAACAGCCCGCCCGGTCGCAGGTGCGCGGCCGCATTGCGGAAGACGTTGACCTGCCCGTCCTGTGTGGTCACGTTGCTGATGGTGTTGAACACCAGATAGACCAGCGAGAACTGACCCGCCACCCGCGTCGTCGTCATGTCGCCGATCGTGACCTCGACCGCGTCGCCGCCCGGTTTGCTCGCGATCCGTGCCGCCATCGCCCGGCTCAGTTCGATGCCGCTCACCGGCACCCCGCGAGCGGCCAGCGGCGCGGCGATCCGTCCGGTGCCGACGGCGAACTCGAGTACGGGGCCCTCGGCGAGGTCTTCGAGGACGTTCACCGCGGACGTCACCACCTCGGGTACGTTCGCGCCGCCCGGGGCGTCATAGCGCGCGGCCACGGTCTCGGGGAACCAGCCGTCCGCCGGGTCATCTCCCGTATTCGCCTCACTGATCATGGTCACGGACGGTACGCCTGCGACCGTGCGCTCCTCACCCCATTTTCGACGGCGACCAGCGAGGTCTACGCCCGGCTGGAGGTCAGAGGGAGCCCTCGCGGCCTGTCCGTGCCGTAGGCGCCGTGCGGACCGATCAGTACCACTTGTACGGGTACTGGACCAGCCAGAACGCGTACGCGGCACACGGACTCACATACCGGGTGGAAATGTAGTCGAAGCCCCCGCGGATCTGGGTGACCGGGTTGCCCGAGTAGTCGGCGCCGTACCTGGCCATGGACGCGTTCGCCCCCGCGGATCCCGGAATGCCGTAGCCGCCGGTCGTGGGGTTGACCATGAAGGGATTCCAGCCGCTCACGGCCGACCAGAGCGAGTTGAGGCAGACCCACTGCGGGCCGGTCCAGCCGTACAGGTCGGCGAGATGCTTCCCGGTCTCCCGTTCGCGCCCGAGGTAGACCGGGGAGAACATCTCGGAGTCCTCCTCGTCCACCAGGCGTACGGCGAACAGCCGGCGGGCCGCCTCGTAGCTGCCCACCGTGGTGCCGGCGCAGAAGAGCCCGACACGCGGCGGGACATAGCTCTTGCCGTGTTTCTTGCCGTCGATGAGGCCTCGGGGCGAGCACATCGGGAACGACACGTGCGCGATCGCGGTCGCTGTCCCGTGGTTGCCGTCCTCGCCGGGCCTGCACTCGAAGTGCATCGGCGCCTGATCGGGCTTGTTGGGCTCGCACGCCTTGGTGTGCAGCGTGACCTTGACCGTGTAGCCGAAGAAGCCCGAGGCGTGCACGCTGTCCACGACCGAGCCGTTCTTCTCCGCGTACTCGCGGGCGGCCATTTCCGAGGTGGACTTGTAGATCTCGCCGATCGGGATGAGACCACGGACGATGTCCATGGCACCCCGGTCCCGGATCTCCGCCGCGCCGGCCAGCGCTGCCGCGTCCGCCCCTGTCTGGGCACGTGTGCGCAGGTTGTTGGCGCGGGCGATACGGCTGAGCAGCAGGGTCGCCGCGACCAGCGTCAACGCCATGATGATCAGGAGAATGGACGTGGCCGCGCCATTGTCTCCGCGTAGTCGCCTCATCTGAAGCCCTCGCCTTGCCGAGTACTGTCCTGGCATCTCAGAAGAGAACCTAGAGATCGGAACGACCGGAGAACAGGGCCCAGGGGCCCAATTCCACGGCGTGAGTCAGGCTCCGGTCAGCCGAGCGACAATGGCGACGGCCTATATATGCGGGTCGGCGGATGCGCAGGCCGCGGGGGCGGTCTCGGTTGATCGGTTCGCGTTCAACGAGCCGACCGCGATCAGCTGGGTCTACGCCCGGCTGGTGGTCAGCGGCAACGCCGCGCCCATCACCGCGTAGATCGGCCCGCCGCCGGGAAAGCGGAAGTCGGTCAGCAGATCGGTGAGGCCGAGGGAGCGGTAGAGGTTGCGGGCCGGAGTCTTCGCGTCGAGAGTCGACAGCACCATCGTCGGCTCTCCGCGATCGGCGCACAGCGTCGTGATCAGCCCGCGCCCGACGCCTCGCCCCTGCGCGGACGGGTGCACGTGCAGCTCGGCGACCTCGAAGGCGTTGTCCAGCCAGTACTTCGCGTGCTCCGGCCCGCCCTTCTGGGTGAGCGCGTCGCGTACGACGTCATGCCACCACTGCCCGGCCTCACCGTGAAAGCCGTACCCGAACCCGACGACGCTCCGCCGCCGCTCCGCGACGAACGCCCGAAACCCCGGATGCGCGGCGTGCCGCTCCATGATCGTCCGCCGCCCTGGCATCTGCCCGGCCGGCGGAAGCATGGCCGCCTCGTACGTGGCCAGCATCGAGTCGAGCCGCCGGATGAACCCACGGCGGTCGACCTCACGAATCTCCGGCTCCGCCTGGCGGCGGGCCCTGAAAGCTGGTTTCACGTAACTCACTTGGGAATGAACGGCGGAACCTTCGACAGCGCGCCGTAAATGTCCCACAGAATCTGCGAGGCCGCCCGCTTCAGCTGTCCGCGCTGGGCCTCAAGGTCACTCTGCCAGGAACGAGCGGCCGGCCCCACCCAAGCGTCACCGGCCGTACGCACCGGCGGATCGAGTGCCTTCTCCAAACTGTGAACACTGTCGAAGGCTCGCTGGTAGGCGTGGTAGAGCTCAGCGTACGCCGGGTTGGGGCGTTGATCGGGCATGCCGGGCGGCGGCGTGTCCGACGGCTGCCGCAGGGTGCCCGGCTCGGGCGGAAAATCGCTCATGCCCGATCACCGCGGAGCCTGGCCGGCTGCGCGACGACCGCACGTCGTCTCACCGGCGCTGTCACGTGCTGTTTCCGTACGGCGAGATGCCGCGTCGAGGGCGGCGCGGTCACGCGCGCCACCTTCGCCGAGCGGGCCGTCCGGCCAGGGAGGTCGCGGAGGTCCTGCGGCCGGTCACCGAGATCCAGGCGATGCCGGACCGTCGGCCACCCGCCCCCGTACGGACAGGACGGCCGGCCCAGCGGGCGATCGTGTACGCCCAGCCGTCCGCGCGGACCAGGCGGGACGGCAGGCCTGTGGGCGGTGAGCCAGTCACCGACGCCGAGGCCGCGTACGAGGGCGGCGGTGGTGGCGGAGTTTGCGTCCACGCAGGTACCGGCGGAGACCGACACCGTGCGCCACGAACGGCCCGCGTCCGGTGCGTCACTGCCACCTCGAAACCGTCCACCGGGTGCTCGCCGGGCACCCGCACTCCGGCCCTCTCGCTCGCGCGACCGCGACCCGTACGGAGCCGGGGTCTTGACGGCACGTGGGCGGGCGTTCAGCGTCGCCGCGCGGAGTACGCTCGCGCGTTCGTCGCTCACGGCTCCTCCCCGTGGTCCGCGGCCGGGGTGGCGTGGGGCGGGCGTGGGGCAGGGAAGCGGTGATCCGCCGCACCGGCCGGCCCTGTGTGCGTCGGTCGGTCCGGCGGAGGGACCAGGTGGGCGAGCGCGACCTTTGTACGGTGGTTCAACCCGGCCAGCCCGAGGACTCGTACGGCGTCGGCCCGGATCCCCTCACGCGCGGCCTCGTCCAGCAGCCCGCGCAGCCAGGGCTCGTCCATCACCATCTGGTGGCTCGCGGCTCCGAGGGACGTTTCGACCGCCTTCAGGTGATCCTTGTCGTTGAGCGCGGCCTTGATGAGCTCGGCGGCGCCGGCGGGGCCGAGGCGTTTGTACAGGCCATGGGCGTAGTCGGGATCATCGGCGTTCGCTTCGAGACGCTTCCAGACCTCCGGCGGTATCCGATGGTGCCCGTCGACGGCCTTCCGTACCGCCGCGGCGTCCGATGCGCCGGCGCGCATCGCGGACCGTACGTCGGGAAAGTGCCCGGCGTGATGCCCCGCCCCGACCGGAGTCGTGGTGTGCTCCTGCCGCCCGAGCCCACCCGAACCGGCGTGCGGCATCGCCCGCCCACCGCCACCGAGATGCGTGACCGCGTAGTTGCGCCGCCGGGAGAGCATGCCAGGCTGCCCGTTCACCCAGGTCTCGACGGCGGCGGCCTGCCGCAGCCCGGTACGCGGCACACTGGGCGGCAATGTCGCGTTGGTGCGCAGCCAGTTGCTGATCGCGTCGGACGCGGTGTTCATCTGCTGAATGAGATGCGCCATCGCGATGATGTCGAGCCCGAGGAACCCGTCGTCCCGGGCCGAGGCGGCGCGCAGACTTTCCTGTCCTGGCATGGACGCTCCGAAGCGTACGACGGGTCTCGGAAGTCCGTTCTACCACCCGTTTTCCCTACGTGTCCGCGAGCCGGAACCCAGACCCGATTACGGTCCGTCCGACACCTCGAACACCGCCGGACCGCCACTGGAAGACGCGCCGGCTGTCGCGGCCCGCCAGACCGTGTGGCGCAGGTCAGGTGGTGCGGCGGCGCCGGTAGGCGCGCATTCTCGCGTTCGCGCCGCAGCCGGCGACGTCGCACCAGCGGCCTGATTTGTTCCTCGTCCGGTCGTAGAACGCGTACCGGCAGTCGTCGGCGGCGCATGCCTTCATCCGGGACCACGTGCCGTCGGCCATGGCCGTGACGACCCCCGCCAGGACCGCCGCGCGCAGGCCCGTCTCGGTGTGCCATCGCAGGCCCGCGCCGTCCGGGGTGACCTCAGGCCGTACGCCGCATGCCTCGATCTCTTTGTTGATCACGGTGGCGGCGTCGGGGGCGGGTGGACCGTTGTTGTTGGCGAGCATCAGGGAGCGCAGTGCCTCGCGGAGGCGCAGTGCGCGCTCGTACGCCTCCGTCGTGGTGTCGATGGCCAGCCCTCGGTCCGCGCACCAGCGGCTCAGGCCGGGCGGGGTCGTGATCTCGTTCCGGGTCCGCAGGAACTCCTCGACGAGCGCGAGGGCGCCAGGGGCGGTCGCTCGGGTCTCCACAGCCGCATGTTACAGCCGTTCGTCGTTGACACGTAACGAGTTACGGACATAACGTCTTTGAACGTAACCAACTCTTTGGAGGCGTTCCCGTGACCATCGAGCCGTTCCGCATCGCCGTGCCCGACGAGGTGCTCGACGACCTCACCGCCCGCCTCGCCCGGACCCGTACGCCGCCGCGCTTCGACGGCCCCGAGTCCGGCACCACCGGCCGGATCGCGGAACTCATCGACCACTGGCGCACCGCGTACGACTGGCGCGCGCACGAACGACGCCTCAACGACCTGCCCCACCACCGCGCCGTGGTCGACGGCGTGGGAATCCACTTCATCCACGTACGCGGCGCGGGCCCCGACCCGATGCCACTGCTGCTCACGAACGGCTGGCCAAGCTCATTCGTGGAATACGTGGGCGTACTGGACCTTCTGACCAACCCGGCCGCCCACGGCGGCGACCCGGCCGACGCGTTCACGGTCGTAGTGCCCGCGATGCCGGGTTACGGCTTCTCCGACCCTTGCCTGGACCGCACCCTGGACCGCGAGTCGATCGCCGCGCTGTTCGACCGCCTGATGGTCGAGCACCTGGGATACGGCGCGTACGTGGCCCACGGCGACGACATCGGCGGCGGCGTGGTAAATCGCCTCGGCATCCACCACGCCGGCACCGTACGGGCCATCCAGACGACCAACTGGCTGAATCCAGGAGAGGCCGGCGTTGCGGAGGAAGAGCCGTACTTCGCCGCCGAACAGACCTGGGAACGGACGAGAGGTGCGTACGCCCACGTACAGGCCACAAGACCACAGACCCTCACGTACGCCTTGGACGACTCACCGGCGGGCCTGGCCGCGTGGATCCTGGAGAAGTTCCTGACCTGGACCGACCCGTCGACCCGCGACGGCATCCCGGCGGACGACCTGATCACCAACGTGATGCTCTACTGGGCGACCCGCACGATCGGAACCTCGATCCGCCTGTACCGCCCGGCGAAACCACCGGGCACGGTACGCGTCCCGGCGTCGATCCTCCTGACCAAGGAACCCGACCTGCCGGTCCCCCCGGAGTCCGTGCTGCACCGCGCGTACGAGTCGCTGTACCGGGTGGCGCGCACGGATCAGGGCGGCCATTTCCTGGCCCTGGAGTCCCCACAGACCTTCGCCGCCGAGGTACGCACGGCTTTCCGCCCATTCCGCCCCGCGCCCGCGGCTGAGGCGGGCCACTGACCGTTGGTTCTGGGCTGCTCAGCCGCTCGGCCGCTCGGCCGCTCGGCCGCAGCCGCTCAGCCGTTCGGTCGTTCGGTCGTTCGGTCATTCGGCCGGAGGCCTGGCGGCTTGGCCGTTCGGACGGATGCTTGGCAGCTTGGCCGTTCCGGCGGAGGCCCGGCGGGCACGGGCGGGGATTCGGCGGCTCGACCGTTCGGGTGGAGGCTCGACCGTCGGGGCGGGGCCTTTCAGGCGGCAACTCGGCGGCTCGGTCGCCCGGGCTGCAGGTCGGCGGCCCGGTAGCTCGGACAGCAACTCGACGGCTCGGCAACCCAGGCCACGTCGGGGCCTCGACCGTTGGGACGGCGGCTCGACCGTTCGGACGGCAAGGTGGCGGCTCGGTCGCCCAGGCATCGGCTCGGCCATTCGGACGGCGGCTCGACTGTAGGGGCGGAGGCTCGGCCGTTCGGGCCGGTAACTTGACGGCTCGGTCGCCCAGGCATCGGCTCGGCGGCTCGATCGCTCGGGCGGCAACCCGACGGCTCGGCTGCGCGCGCTGCGGGTCGGCGGCCTGGTGGTTCGGACGGCAAGTCGACAGCTAGGCCGCCCGGGCCGCGGCTCGGTGGCTCAGATGGCAACCCGACGGCTCGGCGCCCAGGCCGCGACTCGGCGGCTCGGCCGTTCGGACGGCGGCTCGACTGTAGGGGCGGAGGCTCGGCCGTTCGGGCCGGTAACTTGACGGCTCGGTCGCCTGGGCTGCGACTGGGCCGTTCGGCCGCCAGTCCGCGGCTCAGCGGTCGCGTAAGGCGTCCGAGGGGTGGCTCCGCCTGCAAGGCGCTCACGTGTCTTCGTCCGTGGACTCTGCGGGCTGGAGGCTACGTCAGCCGGTGGCGGGGAGCATCGGTTGTACGTCGACCCCCAGGGTGGTCTCCACCAGGGAGACGAAGATTTCGGCGTCGCGGAGCAGTTCGTCGGCTTCGTGGCCCGTCACGGCGCGGGGGAGGCCGGCTTCGGCTTGGGCGCGTTTGCCGGCTCCGGCCGCGAAGAACGCGGCCCACTCGCGTAGGGCGGGCTCGGCCACAGGCAACAGGACCCACACGCTCTGGGGCTTACCGCGGCCCTTCGTGCCCGGCTCGGCTCGGGCGGCGATCATTGCGGCGGCTGCCCGTAGGGCGGCCAGGTGGGCCGCGACGTAGCGGGACGCCGGTGCGGCCGCTTCGGCGGCCTCGGCGAGTCCGTGGCGTGCGGTCTGCAACAACGACATCGCCGGTGGTGCGAGCCTGCGCCGCGGAACGGGGCGCAGAGGGACGGCAGTGGACGACCTTGCGGACATGGCGTGCCTCCTTCCGCTGGGCGGTGTTCCCCGGAGTATTCCGGGGCGGTCGGACGAAACGCTTCCCCTCGTCCCGTCCGACCGTCGCGCCTCACGTGGCTTGCGCTGCCCAGCGAGACGAAAAACCCCTAGGTGCGAACCGCGAGCCCCGCACCCCACTCGAACACAGGTTCGAGCACACTCCCCAGTAAACCCTCCCCACCCCAATTCGTCAACACGTTCGAATGACCCCCTGTAAGCCCAGGTCACAGCCGTGGCGTGAGGGCCGAACCGCCGATATTCGGCCGCGCGCGTACGGCTCCGGGCCTAGGGTTCTGTTTCATGCATCCCAACACCGAACGCGTCGTGGCACGCCTGCGGGAGCTGGGCGCGTCCGGCGAGGTCCAGACGCTGCCCGAGGCCACGCCGACGGCCGCCTCGGCGGCGGCCAAGCTCGGCTGCGACATCGGCGCGATCGCCAACAGCCTCATCTTCGACGCCGACGGCGAGCCCCTGCTCGTCCTGACCAGCGGCGCCCACCGTGTCGACACCGTCAAGGTCGCCGGGCTGGTCGGGGCCACCAAGGTGAAACGCGCGACCCCGGAGTTCGTACGCGCGGCGACCGGCCAGCCGATCGGCGGCGTCGCCCCCATCGGGCACCCCGCCCCGGTCCGGACTTTGGTCGACGAGTGGCTGGCCAAACACGACGTCGTCTGGGCGGCCGCCGGCCACCCGCACACGCTGTTCCCCACCTCGTACGACGAACTGGTACGCATCACCGGCGGCACTCCGGCGGATGTCGGCTGACATACGCATATGTGCGACGGGCGCCTGTGTCCGTGGGGTGGCCGTGCGGCGTTAGCGGGAGGTGGCGTCGCGGCGTGGGCGGGGCCAGTACGAGCGGTCTGGTGGGCGTCGCGAGAAGGCGGTACGGGCGGCGGCGAGCAGTGAGGTGGCCAAGGCCCGAGGTGGCCAAGGCCCGAGGTGGCTAAGCCGCGAACTGGCTCGGCCTTGAGGGGCGCAGGCGGCTAGCGGCTGGGCGCGGTGCGGCGCTGTGGGGCCGGGGTGGTGCGGCGCTGGGGGCTGGGGGCGCCGTGAGGGTGGGGGTGTCCGGCGGCTTCATCACCGGGAACTCGGGCTGGCGTCGGGTCTTCTACATCAACCTGCCGCTCGGCCTTCCCGCTCTGGTGTGGCGGATGCTGGACGTGTCCGCCCGGCGCGTCAAGGCAAGGATCGACTGGCCGGGCATCGCCCTGCTGACCGCCACGATCACGGCCCCGTGGTGGTGGTGCGGCGCCGTGCGGGTGGGGTGGCGCGGCCTCGCGATCGCGGGGTGGTGGCGTCCCTACGAAGGCGGGATGCGGGATGGTGGTGCGGTCCCGTGACGGTGGCGGTGGTGGCGCGGCTGCCCGGGAGCGGATGGCGCGGCGGTGTGGCCCGAGATGGTGGCGGTGGTGGCGCGGCTGTCCGTGTGTGGATGGCGCGGGGTGTGGCCTCGTGACGGTGGGGGTGGCGGCGCGGCTACCCGGGAGCGGATGGCGCGGTGGTGCGGCTGGCGCGTGAAGTGTGCGGTGGGTGGGTCAGGTGGCCCCGGGGCCGTGATCGGGCGTTGGGATTACGCGCGAGCACGGCCCCGTGGGTCAGAAGGCCTCGACTGCGCGGCGTGCTTCGGGGTCGAGGACGCCCCAGCCGATGAGTTCTTCGGTGAGCTCGGTCGGTGACTTGTCGTAGATCACCGCGAGCGAGCGCAGGTCTTCCTGCCGGATGGACAGTACCTTTCCGTTGTAGTCGCCCCGCTGGCTCTGAATCGTCGCGGCGTAGCGGGCGAGTGGACCGGCCTTGTCCTTCGGAAGCTGTTGGAGTCGCTCAAGGTCGATCACGAGCTTCGGCGTCGGGCCGAGGGGGCTCGGCGCGGCTCCGCCGGGCAGCAACTCGGACACCGGCACGCCGTAGAACTCGGCGAGCTCGGACAGCTTCTGAACGGTGACGGCGCGGTCGCCCCGCTCGTACGATCCCACGACGACGGCCTTCCAGCGGCCACGGGATTTCTCCTCCACACCGTGCAGGGACAGGCCCTGCTGGGTACGGATGGCGCGAAGTCTCGCGCCGAGAGCCTTTGCATATTCAGACGGCATCGTTGCGGCCCCCAGGCTCACTTTCTCGTCGTCGACATGGCCCGGGAGGGGACCGGGGACAGGTGTCCCGTCTCCTCGGAACGGGTGCGCGTAACGGTGCGCACTCTCAGCAGGCCGGGGGCCTGACTGCCCGAGGGGTCCATCTCCTGGGATGGTTACGGACAGTGACGGTAAAACGGGTAGGCCTCCAGGTCAAGCCGATTGGAAAAAAGCGGTCGAATCCGTCATCGCTGGCAGAGGCGCTCCCAGGCACCTCGGACCACCGGGAGCCCTTGCCTGGCAAGGGCTCAAGCGAAAAACAACCGAAGACGCCCCATCGTCCCCACCAGCCAAAACGTCCCGGCAGTCGAGACGGCTCGTTCACTCCGGACTGCTACCGTGAGACCGCCGACGTCCTTTAAGGCCCGTCCAGTGAGGCGGGAAAGGAGGTTTTCACGGTGAGTGCTACTCCTGTGCCCGAGCACAGGCCAACTCCCGAGAGTGACGTTAGTCACAAAAGTGTCCTCGAAGCGCCGGACATCCGTCGCGCCCTCACCCGAATCGCCCACGAAATCGTCGAGCGAACCAAGGGTGGCCACGATCTCGTTCTCCTCGGCATTCCGACACGCGGCGTGACTCTTGCCGACAGGCTCGCCAAGCGCATCGAAGATGTCGAAGGCCACGAGGTGCCCTGGGGGTCCCTCGACGTGACCATGTACCGAGACGATCTCAGGTTGCGGCCCGCGCGCCCCCTCGGCCACACGAAGCTCCCGGAAGAAGGCGTCGACGACCGGCTCGTCGTGCTCGTCGACGACGTGCTCTTCTCCGGCCGCACCGTACGCTCCGCGCTCGACGCACTGAACGACCTGGGCCGGCCGCGCGCCGTCCAGCTCGCGATCCTGGTCGACCGCGGCCACCGCGAGCTGCCGATCCGCGCCGACTACGTCGGGAAGAACCTCCCGACGAGCGCGCGCGAGAAGGTCCGGGTGCTGCTCGAAGAGGTGGACGGCCGTGACGCCGTCCTGCTGGAGGACGGCCGATGAAACGCCACCTGCTCTCCGCACAGGATCTGACCAGGGACGACGCGCTGCTCATCCTCGACACCGCCGAGGAGCTCGCCCGCGTCGCCGACCGGCCGATCAAGAAGCTGCCCACGCTGCGCGGCCGTACGGTCGTCAACCTGTTCTTCGAGGACTCCACCCGTACGCGGATCTCCTTCGAGGCGGCGGCCAAGCGGCTCTCGGCCGATGTCATCAACTTCTCCGCGAAGGGCTCCAGCGTCTCCAAGGGCGAGAGCCTGAAGGACACCGCGCTGACCCTGGAGGCCATGGGCGCCGACGGCGTCGTCATCCGGCACGGCGCCTCCGGCGCGCCGCACCGCCTGGCGAACTGGGTCCAGGGCAGCGTCGTCAACGCCGGCGACGGCACCCACGAGCACCCCACACAGGCCCTGCTCGACGCGTACACGATGCGCCAGCGGCTGGGGAGCCTCGACGGGCGGCGCGTCACGATCGTCGGCGACATCCTGCACAGCCGCGTCGCCCGCTCCAACGTCCACCTGCTCCGTACGCTCGGCGCCGAGGTCACGCTGGTCGCGCCGCCGACGCTGTTCCCGGTGTCGATCGACACCTGGCCGTGCGAGGTGGCGTACGACTTCGACGCCGTTCTGTCCAAGTCCGACGTCGTGATGATGCTGCGCGTGCAGCAGGAGCGGATGAACGCCGCGTACTTCCCGACGGTGCGCGAGTACAGCCGCAGGTACGGCCTCGACAACCGCCGCATGGCCGCGATGCCGGACCACGCGCTCGTCATGCACCCCGGTCCGATGAACCGCGGCGTCGAGATCGCCGCGGAGGTGGCCGACTCCCCGCGCTCGACCATCGTCGAGCAGGTCGCCAACGGCGTCACGGTCCGCATGGCCGTGCTCTATCTCCTCCTCGGCGGGTCCGAGCCCGCGGTCGGCGGTACACGAAGGGACAGCGAATGACGTGCCTCATCAAGGGCGCACGGATCCTCGGCGGCGAGCCCGCGGACATCCTCGTACGTGACGGTGTGATCGCCGAGATCGGCGAGAACCTCGACGGCGACGGCCGGATCGACGCCGGCGGCCTCATCGCGCTGCCCGGCCTGGTCGACCTGCACACCCACCTGCGCGAGCCCGGCCGCGAGGACGCCGAGACGGTCGAGACCGGCACCCGCGCCGCCGCGGCCGGCGGGTTCACCGCCGTGCACGCGATGGCCAACACCGAGCCGGTCGCCGACACCGCCGGCGTCGTCGAGCAGGTCTGGCGGCTCGGCCGCGAGGCCGGCCACTGCGACGTCCACCCGGTCGGCGCGGTCACCCGCGGCCTGGAGGGCCACCAGCTCGCCGAGCTGGGCGCCATGGCCGACTCCGCGGCCCGCGTCCGCGTGTTCTCCGACGACGGCCACTGCGTGTCCGACGCCGTGCTGATGCGCCGCGCCCTGGAGTACGTCAAGGCCTTCGACGGCGTCGTCGCCCAGCACGCGCAGGAGCCGCGCCTCACCGAGCACGCCCAGATGAACGAAGGCGAGATGTCCGGGCGCCTCGGCCTCGCGGGCTGGCCCGCCGTCGCCGAAGAGGCGATCATCGCCCGCGACTGCCTGCTCGCCGCGCACGTCGGCTCCCGCCTGCACGTCTGCCACGTCTCGACGGCGGGCTCGGTGGAGATCCTGCGCTGGGCCAAGAGCAAGGGCTGGCAGGTCACGGCGGAGGTGACGCCGCACCACCTGTTCCTCACGGACGAGCTCGCCGAGACGTACGACCCGATCTACAAGGTCAACCCGCCGCTCCGTACGAAGGCCGACGTCGAGGCCCTGCGCGAGGCGCTCGCCGACGGCACGATCGACTGCGTCGCGACCGACCACGCCCCGCACCCGGTCGAGGCCAAGGAGACCGAGTGGGCGCCGGCCGCCATGGGCATGATCGGCCTGGAGACGGCGCTGTCCGTGGTCCAGGCGGCCATGGTCGAGACCGGGCTGCTCGACTGGGCCGGGCTGGCCGACCGCATGTCCGTACGCCCCGCGCGCATCGGCCGGCTCACCGGCCAGGGCCGTCCCATCGAGGTGGGGGCCCCGGCCAACATCACCCTGTACGACCCGGCCGCCCGCGCGGTCGTCGACCCGGCCGCGTCGGTGTCCCGCAGCCGCAACACGCCGTTCCGCGGCATCGAGCTGCCGGGCCGCGTCGTCGCGACCCTCCTGCGCGGCCGACCCACCGTCCTCGATGGGAGTCTCACGTGAGCGAGCGCGCGTCGTCTGGACTGACGAACGCAGGGAGCACGAAAAGGGCAATGCTGGTCCTGGAGGACGGCCGGACGTTCCACGGAAAGGCGTACGGCGCCGAGGGGGAGGCGTTCGGCGAGATGGTCTTCAACACCGGCATGACCGGTTACCAGGAGACCCTCACCGACCCTTCGTACCACCGGCAGATCGTCGCGATGACCGCGCCGCACATCGGCAACACGGGCGTCAACGACGAGGACCCCGAGTCCGGCCGGATCCACGTGGCCGGGTACGTCGTACGCGAGCCGTCCCGCGTGGAGTCGAGCTGGCGGTCGCGCCGTTCGCTCGACGAGGAGCTGCGCGCGTACGGCGTCGTCGGCATCGCGATCAACGGCACCCGCGCCCTCACCCGCCACCTGCGCGACCGCGGCGCGATGCGGGCCGCGGTCAGCACCGAGGAGACCGACCCGGAGGCGCTCCTCGAACGCGTCCTGGCCAGCCCCGACATGGTCGGCGCCGATCTGGCGCGCCAGGTGTCGACGCCCGATGCGTACGTCGTGCGGCCGGACGGCGAGGTGCTCCACCGGGTCGCGGCCGTCGACCTCGGCATCAAGGCGATGACGCCGCGCCGCATGGCCGAACGCGGCTGTGAGGTGCACGTCCTGCCCGCGACGGTGACGGCGGAGGAGATCCTCGCGCTGGAGCCCGACGGGGTCTTCTACAGCAACGGCCCCGGCGACCCGGCCGCGGCCGGCTACGCGGTCGAGTCGATGAAGGGCGTGCTCGGCGAGGGCACGCCCGTGTTCGGCATCTGCATGGGTAACCAGATGCTGGGCCGCGCGCTCGGCCTCGGCACGTACAAGCTCGGGTTCGGGCACCGCGGCGTCAACCAGCCCGTACAGGACAGGTCGACCGGCCGGGTGCACATCACCAGCCACAACCACGGGTTCGCGGTCGAGGCGCCGCTCGACGGCCCGTTCGACACCCCGTACGGCCGCGCCGAGGTCAGCCACGTCGACCTCAACGACGGTGTCGTCGAGGGGCTGCGGCTGCTCGACCGTCCCGCGTTCAGCGTCCAGTACCACCCCGAGGCGGCCCCCGGGCCGCACGACGCCACCGGCCTTTTCGACCGCTTCTGCGAGCTGATGTCCAAATGAGCGATGTCTCCAGCCACGAGGCCGACCACGCGTCGGACCTCGGCTCCCACGGGCACGTCCCGATCGACCCGAACGACGCCGTCGTACGCGCCACGGCGCCCACGCCCACGGCCCTCGTCATCGCCGCCGTCGCGGCGGCGCTGACGCTGCTCGCGCTGGTGGCCGTCGCTTGGCAGGGGGCCTGATGCCGCGCCGTAGTGATCTGAAGTCCGTCCTCGTCATCGGCTCCGGCCCGATCGTCATCGGCCAGGCCGCCGAGTTCGACTACTCCGGCACCCAGGCGTGCCGGGTCCTGAAGTCCGAGGGCCTCCGCGTCGCCCTCGTGAACAGCAACCCCGCGACGATCATGACCGACCCGGAGATCGCCGACGCCACGTACGTCGAGCCGATCACGCCGGAGACGGTCGAGCAGGTCATCGCCAAGGAACGCCCCGACGCGCTGCTGCCGACACTGGGCGGCCAGACCGCGCTGAACACCGCGATGGCGCTCCACCACGCCGGTGTCCTCGACAAGTACGGCGTCGAGCTGATCGGCGCGAACGTCGACGCCATCGAGTCGGGGGAGAACCGCGAGAAGTTCAAGGGCATCGTCGCCGACATCGGCGCCGAGGCCGCGCGCAGCGTGATCTGCCACAGCATGGACGACTGCTTCGGCGCGGTGGCCGAGCTGGGCTATCCGATGGTCGTGCGCCCGTCGTTCACGATGGGCGGCGCGGGCTCCGGCATGGCCTACGACGAGGACGACCTGCGCCGCATCGCGGGCGCGGGCCTCGCGGCCAGCCCGACCACCGAGGTGCTCCTTGAGGAGTCGATCCTCGGCTGGAAGGAGTACGAACTGGAGCTGATGCGCGACCGGCACGACAACGTCGTCGTCATCTGCTCGATCGAGAACGTCGACCCGATGGGCGTGCACACCGGCGACTCGATCACCGTCGCCCCGGCGATGACGCTCACCGACCGCGAGTACCAGCGGATGCGCGACGTCGCCATCGACGTGATCCGCGCGGTGGGCGTCGACACGGGCGGCTGCAACATCCAGTTCGCGGTCGACCCGCGCACCGGCCGCATGATCGTCATCGAGATGAACCCGCGCGTGTCGCGGTCCAGCGCGCTGGCCTCGAAGGCGACCGGCTTCCCGATCGCCAAGATCGCCGCCAGGCTCGCCGTGGGGTACACCCTCGACGAGATCCGCAACGACATCACGCGCGAGACGCCGGCCAGCTTCGAGCCGAGCCTGGACTACGTCGTCGTGAAGGCGCCGAGGTTCGCGTTCGAGAAGTTCCCCGGCGCCGACGAGACCCTCACCACGCACATGAAGTCCGTGGGCGAGGCCATGGCGATCGGCCGGTCGTTCCCCGAGGCGCTGCAGAAGGCCCTGCGGTCGCTGGAGCGCGGCTCCGCGAGCTTCTCCTGGGCCCCGGAGGCTCCGGGCGTCACGGACGAGCAGAGGGCCGCGCTGAAGGACGAACTTCTCAAGTCCGCCGCGACGCCGCACGACGGGCGGCTGCGCGCGGTGCAGCAGGCGATGCGCGCCGGCGCCACCGTCGAGGAGGTGTACGCCGCCACCGCGATCGACCCGTGGTTCCTCGACCAGATCGCCGGCCTGGGCGGCGTCGCCGCGACGCTCACCGGCGAGCAGCTCGACCCCGAGGCGCTGCGCGAGGCCAAGCGGCACGGCTTCTCCGACGAGCAGATCGCCGAGATCCGCGGCGTCACATCCGAGCTGATCCGCGGCCTGCGGCACGCCCTCGGCGTACGCCCGGTCTACCTGACCGTCGACACCTGCGCCGCCGAGTTCGCCGCCGAGACGCCGTACCTGTACTCCAGCTACGACGAGGAGACCGAGGTGCCGCCGGGCTCCAAGCCCAAGGTGATCATCCTCGGCAGCGGGCCGAACCGCATCGGGCAGGGCATCGAGTTCGACTACAGCTGCGTGCACGCGTCGTTCACGCTCGCCGAGGCCGGCTACGAGACCGTCATGGTCAACTGCAACCCCGAGACCGTCTCGACCGACTACGACACCTCCGGCCGGCTCTACTTCGAGCCGCTCACGCTGGAGGACGTCCTGGAGGTCGTGCACGCCGAGCAGGAGACCGGCGAGGTCGCCGGCGTGATCGTGCAGCTCGGCGGGCAGACGCCCCTGGGCCTCGCGCAGCGGCTGAAGGACGCCGGGGTGCCCGTCGTCGGCACCTCGCCCGAGAGCATCCACCTCGCCGAGGAGCGCGGCGCGTTCGGCCTCGTCCTCGAACGCGCCGACCTGCCCGCGCCCAAGCACGGCACCGCCACCTCGTTCGAGGAGGCCGAGGCCATCGCCGCCGAGATCGGCTACCCGGTGCTCGTCCGCCCGTCGTACGTCCTCGGCGGGCGCGGCATGGAGATCGTCTACGACGACACCACGCTGAAGGCGTACATGGAGCGGGCCACCGAGGCGAGCCCGGAGCACCCGGTGCTGGTCGACCGGTTCCTCGACGACGCGATCGAGATCGACGTCGACGCGCTCTACGACGGCTCCGAGCTGTACCTCGGCGGCGTCATGGAGCACATCGAGGAGGCCGGCATCCACTCCGGCGACTCCGCGTGCGCGCTGCCGCCGATCACCCTCGGCAGGGAGGACATCTCCCGCATCCGCGCCTCCACCGAGGCGCTCGCGCGTGAGATCGGCGTCCTCGGCCTGATCAACGTCCAGTACGCCCTCGCGGCCGGCGTCCTGTACGTGCTGGAGGCCAACCCGCGCGCCTCGCGTACGGTGCCGTTCGTCTCGAAGGCGACCGCCGTGCCGCTGGCCAAGGCGGCCGCCCGGATCATGATGGGCGTGCCCGTCGCGCGGCTGCGCGCCGACGGCCTGCTGCCCGCGACCGGCGACGGGGGAGACCTGCCCCTGGACGCCCCGATCGCGGTCAAGGAGGCGGTGCTGCCCTTCGACCGGTTCCGTACGCCGGAGGGGCGCGGCGTAGACACGATCCTCGGCCCGGAGATGCGCTCGACCGGCGAGGTCATGGGCATCGACCGCGACTTCGGCACCGCGTACGCGAAGTCGCAGGCGGCGGCGTACGGCTCGCTGCCGACCAGCGGCCGTGCGTTCGTATCCGTCGCCAACCGGGACAAGAGGGCAATGATCTTCCCGGTGAAACGCCTCGCTGACCTAGGTTTTGAGATTCTCGCAACCGAGGGCACCGCCGAAGTCCTGCGTCGCAACGGCGTGCATGCCAAGATCGTTCGTAAGCACAGTGCCGGTCAGGGACCAGGCGACGAGCCGACGATCGTGAGGCGCATTCTCGACGGCGAGGTCGATCTCATCGTCAACACTCCGTTCGGCAGCCCGGGGCAGTCCGGGCCACGGCTGGACGGATACGAGATCCGCACGGCCGCGGTGCTCCGCGGCGTCCCCTGCCTCACGACGGTGCAGGGGCTCGGCGCGGCGGTCCAGGGCATCGAGGCGATCACGTCCGGCAAGGTCGGCGTGCGATCGCTACAGGAACACGCGGAATCCCTCAGGGGTGGCGAGGAGGCCCGTTGACATCGTGCGACGAGGGGGAACGGTGACGGACTCACCGGTGCAGGTGCCGGGAACGGTCCTGACGACGCGGCGGACCGGGGCGTACCACACGATGACGCTCGTGGCCCCCGGAGTCGCCGAGCGTTTCCGTCCCGGGCAGTTCGTCGCGCTCGCCGTGGGCGGTGAGCACACCGGCCTGCTGACCCGCCGGTGCTTCGCCGTACGCGACGTCAAGCCCGACTACGGCGGCACGGTCGAGTTCGTCTTCGAGGTGCGCGGCAGCGGCACGGCGTGGCTCGCCGCGCTGCGACCGCGCGACATCCTCGACATCGCCGGGCCACTCGGCCGCCCGTTCCCGCTGCCGCGTCACCCGGTGACGTGCGTGCTCGTGGGCGAGGGGTACGGCAGCGCTGCGCTGTTCCCGCTCGCGGCCGTGCTGCGCCAGCGCGACTGCCCGCTGTACTTCGTGCTCGGCGGCGACGACGCCGAGCAGGTGCACGGCGCGCGCGGCGCGCGGCGTGGCGGCGACTCCGTCACGGTCGCGACCGCCGACGGCTCGCTCGGCGAGCGCGGGCGCGTCACGGACCTGCTGCCCGCCGTCATCGAGGAGTCGGGCGCCGACGTCGTGTACGCCTGCGGGCCGCTCGGCACGCTGCGCGCGGTCACCAGGACCGCCTCCGGCTACGGCATCCCCGCCCAGGTCGCGGTCGAGGAGCCGATGCCGTGCGGCACGGGCCTGTGCATGGCCTGCGTGCTCCCGGTCGTCGACGACGAGGGAGCCACCCACATGGTCCGCTCCTGCGTCGACGGGCCGGTGTTCCGCGGCGAACGCGTGCGCTGGGACGACGTGGGGACCATCCCGTTCGACGCGCTCGGCGCACCGCGCGCCGGACGCCTCGGAGGACGCGTGTGACGTTCGCGGGGCTTTGTGCGGAATGGAGCGGCGGCGAGCGGGTGGAGCGGGTCATTGAGCACTGAACTGGAGACGACCCTGGGCCGGGTCGTACTGCCGAATCCGATCATGACGGCCTCGGGCTGCGGCGGATGGGGGCGTGAGCTCGGCCGCTTCTTCGACGTCGCCAAGATCGGCGCGGTGACGACGCCGTCGATCACGCCCGAGGCGCGCGCGGGCAGACCCGCGCCGCGGCTGGCCGAGACGCCCAGCGGCGTGCTCAGCGCCACCGGCCTGCAGGGCCCGGGGATCGCGACGTTCCTGAGCCGCGACCTTCCCTGGCTCCAGGAGCAGGGCGCCCGCACGATCGTCTCGGTCGCCGGCAACAGCGTCGAGGAGTACGCCGAGGTCGCCAAGCGTCTCGCGGGCGAGCCCGGCGTCGTCGCGATCGAGATCAACACCTCCTGCCCGAACGTCGAGGACCGCGGGCTGATGTTCGCCTCGCACCCCTCGGCCGCCGCCGAAGTGGTCCGCGCCGTGCGCACGCACACGCCGCGCGCCGTGCCCGTCGTGGCCAAGCTCTCGGCGGACGTCACCGACGTCGTCGGCGTCGCGATGGCGTGCGCCGACGCGGGCGCCGACGGGCTCTCGATGATCAACAACCTGCACGGCATGTCGGTCGACACGACGACGCTGCGGCCACGCCTCGCCGGCGTCACCGGCGGCCTGTCCGGCCCGGCGATCCGCCCCGTCGCGGTCCGCTGCGTCTACCAGGTGCACGCGGCGCTGCCCGAGGTGCCGATCATCGGGATGGGCGGCGTCCGCACCGGCCTCGACGCCCTGGAGCTCATCCTGGCGGGCGCCTCGGCCGTCGCCGTCGGCACCGCGAACTTCCACGACCCATCCGCGTGCGTGCGGATCCTGCGCGAGCTCGACGGCGCTCTGAAGGAACGCGGCATCGGCAGGCTCGCCGACGTCGTGGGCCTCGCCCACAAGCCCGCCGGGACGCCATTCAGGCGCATCGATCCCAACGTCGGTGTGGACGAGCCTCTCGTCGAACAGGAGACCCTGAAGTGAATCCCGCTCCCATCGCCGTCGCCCTGGACGCACCGGACCTCGAGACCGCGGCGCGCTGGGCCACCCTGGTGACCCCGCACGTGAGTACCGTCAAGGTCGGTCTGGAGCTCTACCTGCGCTACGGCCCGGACGTCGTCGCGAGCGTACGAGGCGCCAGCGGAGTCCAGGTGTTCCTCGACCTCAAGCTGCACGACATCCCGGCGACGGTCGCCGGCGCGGCGCGCGCGGTCGCGCGCCTGAAGCCGGCGTTCCTGACCGTCCACGCCGCCGGCGGCCCCGCGATGATCCGCGCCGCCGCCGAGGCCGCGCCGTCCACCACGATCGCCGCCGTGACGGTGCTGACGTCGCTGTCCGACGACGACCTGACGACGCTGGGCCTCGCGGGCCCCGCCTCGGACGCGGTGCGCCGCCTGTCGGTGCTCGCGGTCGAGGCCGGCGCGCAGGCGCTCGTCTGCTCCCCGATGGAGGTGGCGACGGTACGCGCGGCGGTCGGGCCCGACGTGACACTGATCACTCCGGGCGTGCGGCCGCACGGAGCGGCGGCACAGGACCAGGCCCGCGTGGCGACCCCGGAGGCGGCTCTGGAGGCCGGCGCCGACCTTCTGGTGATCGGCCGGCCCATCACCGGAGCGCCCGATCCGGGCGCCGCCGCCGCGGGTATCGCGGCCGCCCTGCGCCGCAAGGGCGCGCGGAGCGCCTGACCCAGCCGATCACGTACGCGCTCAGCGCGCCTGTGAGGGCCGCTGGGCGGCGATCATGCCCTGTTCGGTAAGCGACCCCGTACCGGAGTCCCGCGGGCGCCACAGGACTCCTGAGGCTCGGTGATCGCTCCGGTCCGGACGCGCATGCGTTCTGGTGACACTCCGTGACGGTGCTGTCTCTTCTCGTCACGGACGGTCGATCATGGGCGGGTGAGTCAAGACGGGCCGGGCGAGTGGGGTCCGGCGACCTTGACAGCGCCGTTTGCCCCTCGCAAGAAACGCCAGGCCGTCGTACGGTTCGGGGTGAAAGAACCCCCCTGATTGGGTACTCTGCGTGTTCAGGGCAGCTCATAGAGTGACATCTGCAATTTAATGATGGGCGAAACGGGCTTTCACGTTGCTTTATGGGGCCTGAACTCGCTAGGTTCCCAAGCCGTCCGACTCAATCGAGTGGAAACACGAGGTGACCCGGCGTGGCGCTTCCGCCCCTAACCCCCGAACAGCGCGCCGCAGCCCTGGAGAAGGCTGCCAAGGCCCGCAAAGAGCGTGCCGAGGTCAAAGACCGCCTTAAGCATGGGGGTACTTCCCTCGCTGAGGTTCTGAAGAGTGGTCAGGCCGACGACGTAATCGGAAAGATGAAGGTCTCGGCTCTACTGGAATCACTGCCTGGCGTCGGAAAGGTTCGCGCTAAGCAGATCATGGAGCGGCTCGGTATCGCTGAGTCCCGCCGCGTGCGGGGTCTCGGTGCGAACCAGCGCGCCGCTCTTGAGCGTGAGTTCGGCGGCGGTGGAAATCGCTGACGGGCTCACGTCGGACGGGCGCGGTGACGAGGTCGCCGCGGCCGCTTCCACCGCACCCGCGGTGGACGGCTCCATCCCGTCCAGGCGCCTGACGGTCCTCTCCGGGCCGTCCGGCGTCGGCAAGAGCACGGTCGTCGCCGAGATCCGGCGGGCCCACCCTGAGGTGTGGCTGTCGGTCTCGGTGACAACCCGTGCTCCGCGACCTGGCGAGGTCCATGGAGTGCATTACTTCTTCGCCGATGACGCCGAGTTCGATCGGCTCATCGAAGAAGGGCGAACTGCTCGAGTGGGCCGAGTTCGCGGGCAATCGTTACGGCACGCCGCGTCGGGCGGTGCGTGAGCACCTCGCCGCCGGCGTGCCGGCCCTGCTCGAGATCGACCTGCAGGGCGCACGGCAGGTGCGCGCCGCGATGCCACAGTCCCGGCTGGTCTTCCTGGCCCCCCCGTCCTGGGACGAGCTGGTACGCCGCCTCGTCGGGCGGGGCACCGAGCCGCCGGACGTCATCGAGCGGCGGCTCGCCGCGGCGCATTCCGAGCTCGCCGCGGAGAAGGAATTCGACCTCACCCTGGTGAATACTTCGGTCCGGGACGTCTGTCGTGAGCTGATAGCCTTGCTGGCTGTCCACCCATCTGATTCAGACTGAGAGGCGCAGGCGTGGCCAACGCCCCTGGTGCCGAAGGCATCACCAACCCGCCGATCGATGACCTGCTCAAGATCACTGACAGCAAGTACAGCCTTGTGATCATCGGTTCGAAGCGGGCCCGTCAGATCAACGCCTACTACGCCCAGCTCGGCGAGGGCCTCCTGGAGTACGTCGGTCCTCTCGTTGAGACCCAGGTCCAGGAGAAGCCGCTCTCCATCGCGCTGCGCGAGGTCAGCGAAGGCCTGCTCAGCACCGAGGCCATCGAAGGGGCGTAAGCTGTCACCGCCCGGCCGGTGACCACCCGAGGGTGGTGCTCGGCGTCGGCGGCGGCATCGCCGCGTACAAGGTCTGTGAGCTGCTGCGGCGGCTGACGGAGTCCGGTCATCGGGTCCGGGTCGTCCCGACGCGTGACGCGTTGCGCTTCGTCGGCGAGCCGACCTGGGCGGCCCTTTCCGGTGAACCCGTGACGACCGAGGTGTGGTCCGGCGTCGCCGAGGTTCCGCACGTACGCCTCGGCCAGAGCGCCGACCTCGTCTTCGTCGCACCGGCGACGGCCGACCTGCTCGCCAAGGCGGCCCACGGCCTCGCCGACGACCTGCTCACCAACACGCTCCTGACGGCGCGCTGCCCGGTCGTGTTCGCGCCGGCGATGCACACCGAGATGTGGGAGCACCCGGCCACCCAGGCGAACATCGCGACCCTCCGCTCGCGCGGCTGCGTCGTGCTCGACCCGGCGGTCGGCAGGCTGACCGGCGCCGACTCCGGCCGCGGGCGCCTGCCCGACCCCGATGAGCTCTTCCAGACCGCCCGCCTCGTACTGGCGCGCGGCGGCGTACGCGACGATCTCGCGGGCCGCCACGTCGTCGTGTCGGCGGGCGGCACCCGCGAGGCCATCGACCCGGTCCGCTTCATCGGCAACCGCTCGTCCGGCCTGCAGGGGTACGCCCTGGCGCGTACGGCCCTCACCCGGGGCGCCAGGGTCACACTGGTCGCGGCGAACGTCGCCCTGCCGGACCCCGCGGGAGCCGAGATCGTACGCACCGGGTCGACGCGCGAGATGCGCGACGCGGTCCTCAAGGCGGCCGCCGACGCCGACGCGGTGGTCATGGCCGCCGCGGTCGCCGACTTCCGGCCGGCGGACTACCAGGACGTGAAGATCAAGAAGACGCGAGGCGAAGAGCCGGCGCCGATCCGTCTAGTAGAAAACCCCGACATTCTCGCCGATCTGGTGCGCGCGCGTACGGCTCGGAGCCCGGTCATCGTCGGGTTCGCCGCCGAGACGCACGACGTCCTGGAGCACGGACGCCAGAAGCTCGCCCGCAAGGGCTGTGACCTGCTCGTGGTCAACGAGGTGGGGGAGAACCTCACCTTCGGTGCCCCCGACAACGCGGCGGTGATCCTCTCGGCCGACGGCGCCGCCGTCGACGTCCCGCGTGGTGCGAAGGACACCTTGGCGGACGCCGTGTGGGATCTCGTGGCCGTACGACTAGAGTGAACCCGGCCGGCCGGAGCCCTGCGCTTCGCCGGCCTCGTCAGACTCCCCTCCGATCCGCATGCCCGTTACTGCTACATCAGTCAGCAGCCGCTGCAAGGAGTACACGCACGTGTCCCGTCGTCTGTTCACCTCAGAATCAGTGACCGAGGGTCACCCGGACAAGATCGCGGATCAGATCAGCGACGCGATCCTCGACGCGATGCTCAAGGATGACGCCAGGAGCCGCGTCGCCGTCGAGACCATGATCACGACTGGCCAGGTTCACGTCGCGGGTGAGGTGACCACCGAGACGTACGTGGACATCCCCGGGGTGATCCGGGAGAAGATCCTGGACATCGGCTACGACTCGTCCAGCAAGGGCTTCGACGGCCACTCCTGTGGCGTGTCGGTCTCGATCGGCGCCCAGTCGCCCGACATCGCCCAGGGCGTCAACGACGCCTACGAGTCGCGTGAGGGCGAGGGCGTCGACGAGCTCGACCGCCAGGGCGCCGGCGACCAGGGCCTGATGTTCGGGTACGCCTGCCGCGAGACCCCCGAGCTGATGCCGCTGCCGATCACGCTCGCGCACAAGCTGGCCCGCCGCCTGTCCGCGGTCCGCAACGAGGGCCTCGTGCCCTACCTGCGTCCCGACGGCAAGACCCAGGTCACCATCGAGTACGACGGCGACCGCGCGGTACGCCTCGACACGGTCGTCGTGTCCTCCCAGCACGCTCCCGACATCAGCCTGAGCGACCTGCTCACGCCGGACGTCAAGGAGCACGTGGTCGACCCGATCATCGCCGAGCTCGACATCGACACCGAGGGCTACCGCCTGCTGGTCAACCCGACCGGGCGTTTCGAGATCGGCGGCCCGATGGGCGACGCCGGCCTCACCGGCCGCAAGATCATCATCGACACCTACGGCGGCATGGCCCGCCACGGTGGCGGCGCGTTCTCCGGCAAGGACCCGTCCAAGGTCGACCGCTCCGCCGCGTACGCCATGCGCTGGGTCGCCAAGAACGTCGTGGCCGCCGGCCTGGCCGACCGCTGCGAGGCCCAGGTCGCGTACGCGATCGGCAAGGCGCACCCGGTCGGCCTGTTCATCGAGACCTTCGGCACCGAGAAGGTCGCGACGACGAAGATCCAGGAGGCCGTGCTCGCGACCTTCGACCTTCGCCCGGCCGCGATCATCCGCGACCTCGACCTGCTCCGCCCGATCTACTCCCAGACGGCGGCGTACGGTCACTTCGGCCGCGAGGAGCCCGACTTCTCCTGGGAGACCACGCACCGCGCCGACGCCCTGCGCGACGCCGCCGGTCTCTGACCTCCAGTACGACGCCCCGAGGGCGGCACGACCCTGTGCGTGCCGCCCTCGGCGTTTTCGCGGTCCAGCGCGGGAACACTCAGAGTGTCGTTGTCGATGCTCAGAGTGATGTCGCTGGAGGTTTTCCGATGGGCGAGCCGACCGTCTTCCCGTACGAGGACCCGGCCTTCGTGGCCGATCCGTTCCCCTTCTACAAGGCGCTGAGCGGCCGGGGGCCCGTACGCCAGGTCGTCACCGCGCGCGGCGTCGAGGCGTGGCTGATCGCCCGCTACGAGGACGGCCTGGCCGCCCTGTCCGACCCGCGGCTCAGCAGCGACTTCCGCGACGCCACCGACGTACGCCTGCTGGACCAGCTCCCGACGATGGAGCGGGAGTCGTTCCTGCGCAGCATGATCCGCGTCGGGCCGCCCGACCACACGAGGCTGCGCAGGCTGGTCTCCAAGGCCTTCACGGCCCGCCGCGTGGCCGGCCTGCGCCCGCGCGTCCAGGAGATCGCCGACGGCCTCCTGGACGCCGTGACGCCCGCCGGCCACGCCGACCTCGTCGCGGACTTCGCCCTGCCGCTGCCGGTCACCGTGATCAGCGAGCTCCTCGGCGTGCCCGCGGACGAGCGCGCCGGGTTCCAGGAGTGGACGGACGTGATGCTGTCGCAGCACCCTCAGGTCCCCGACCAGGCGCAATGGACGGCGCGTGGCGGTCATGTGGGCCTATCTGGAGGGGCTGATCGCGGCCAAGCGCACGTCGCCGGGAGACGACCTGCTGAGCGCGCTCGTGACCGCGCGGGACGACTCGGGGAGCCTGGAGGAGGACGAGCTCATCTCGATGTCGTTCCTGCTGCTGGTCGCCGGATACGTCACGACCGTCAATCTGATCGGCACCGGCATCGCGACGTTGCTCACCCACCCCGGCCAGCTGAAACTCCTGCGCGACTCCCCGGGCCTGCTGCCGTCGGCGGTCGAGGAGTTCCTGCGGTACGACGGGCCGGTGAACCCGGGGATCGTCCGCTTCCCGACGGAGGACGTCGAGATCGGCGGGGTGACGATCCCACGCGGCGCGACGGTCCTGATCGCCACCGCCATCGCCGACCGGGACCCGTCCCGGTTCCCCGACCCGGACCAGCTTGACGTCGCGAGGGCGGAGAACCCCCACCTGGCGTTCGGCCACGGAGTCCACTACTGCCTGGGCGCGCCCCTGGCCCGGCTGGAGGGCGAGATCGCCATCGGCACCGTCCTGCGCCGCCTGCCAAGCCTCGCCCTGGCCGTGCCGTACGAGGATCTGCGCTGGCAGGCGGCCTCGCTGCGCGGCCCGAAGACGTTGCCGGTGGTGGTTTCTGTCGGTGATGGTTGGTGAGGGGGATGGGGGCGGTGTGGTGACGACGGATGAGATCCGCCAGTGGCCCTGACCCTGCCTCGTACCGAGGAACACCTGATCAGAGACCGCGTGAAGTTCCGCGTCGGCCGGATCGTCTACCTGGCGATCTCCCGCGACGAGACGACGTGGGGCTTCGGCTTCCCCAAAGAGGAGCGCGCCGCGCTGGTCTCGGCGGAGCCGTCGAAGTTCTACCTGCCGAGGCCGTCGGAGATGCGCTTCAACTGGGTCGAGGCGTACATGGCGACGATCGACCCGGAGGAGATGCGCGAACTCGTCATCGACTCGTGGAGGATGGTCGTGCCGAAACGCGTCGCGGCGGCTTTCGCGTTGGGCTCGGTGTGATCGCATTCGGGGTTTTTCGGCGGTGCCGTTAATCGTCCGTTCATTGTGGTCGGAATGAGAGGACGGGGCGGCGGTGGCCGCCCTCGCCGTTCCGGGGTTGGGCGACGCATGCGCGGCTGAATCACCGCTCGAACGGATGATTCGCGGGGAAATGGGCGAGGAGGTTACGCCCGGTGCCCGCGCGGCGGCGCCGGATGAATAAGTGACCGGGCCGTCCGTACGCCGCAATGGCCGCCGCCGGTGGGGCTCCGCGAGGGCCGCGGTCGGAGTCCGGTCCGGTCCACGCCGGGCCTGACCAGGCGCGTTGGTGGCTTTGAATGACTGTCGCATCCCAGATACATCTATATTGACCGGTCTTGTCGAATGCCGTAACTCACGGTTTCGGGCGAGCAGGCCGACAACGAGGGCCCGGGACGGCCGCCCGGCGTATGCGCCGGACCGCCCCGGCCTGGTAGGACGGGGAACGTGGCGAACGCAGGCGGGGAAACGGCTCCGGAACAGATCCCCGGCCTCGGGGACCTGCCAGAACCCCCTACCCGCAGACGCGCCGACAGGGACCGGCGGAGCCGTGCCGGTGAGGGTACGAGCGGCGATGCGGGCGAGAGGGACGACGCAGGTACCGGTGGCACGGGCGGTGGTACGGACGCGGGCGGCGCGAGTGCGGGCGGCGCGGGTGCGGGCGGCGCGGGCAGTGCGGGTGCGGGCGGCGCGGGTGCGGGCGGCGCGGGCAGTGCGGGTGCGGGCGGGCGTGTGGGTACGGGTGGCGCGGCCGGTGGTGCCGGTGCGGGCGCCGGTGGCACGGCTGGTGGCGCAGGTGCGGGGGGCAAGGCCGGTCGTGGGGGTGGGCGTGGGAAGGGGGCGCGGGGCGGTTCCAAGGGGGTGCGGCAGCCTGCCGAGCGGCTGAAGGTCGCCCGGGTGGCGGTCGACGTGTCCCTGCCGCATCTGGACCGTGTCTTCGACTACCTGGTGCCGACGGGACTGGACGAGACGGCCGTGCCGGGATGCCGGGTGCGAGTCCGGTTCGCCGGGAAACTCGTCGACGGCCTCCTGCTGGAGCGCGTCGACGAGAGCGCCCACGAGGGCAAACTCTCGTTCCTGGAACGCGTCACCTCCCCGGAACCCGTCCTCACTCCTGAGATCGCCGCCCTGGCCCGCGAGATCGCCGACCGCCACGCCGGTACCTTCGCCGACGTCCTCCGCCTGGCCATCCCACCTCGCCACGCCCGCGTAGAGGCCGAAAAGCCCCGAACCCAAGAAGACCAACCGTCCGAGCCCGAGCCGAAGACCACTACCGAGGCACCGGCGGATGCCGCCCCGGCCTCGGGAAGGAAGACCGACGCCCCAGAGCGGACCGACGGCCTCGACGCCCCAGGCGCCGGTCCCCGACGACGCCGGACGGCGACGCCGAGCGGCCGCTGATGCGGCGCGCCGGAGGCTCCGTCCGAGGGCGGGCGTCGGACGTGGCCACGCCGTTGTCTCCCAGAGTGGGCCGTTGGACGCGTCCGTGCCGGAGGCTCCGTCCGAGGGCGGGCTGTCCGATGCGGCTGCACCGGAGGCTCTCTCCGAGGCCGGGCCGTCGGATGTGGTCGTGCCGGAGGGCGAGCATGCGCCCGAGGCCGCTGGCGGTTCGGGCGTGCCCGCCGGACGGGCGGGAGTCGCTGGGGCGGAAGCGACACGGCCTGATGCCGGATCACCGGCGGCGGAGCAGCCCGGCGGCGACGGATCTGTGACGGGCGCTCCTGGTGGAGAGGTGGAGGCAGTCGGGTCCAGCGGTGAGCCACCGAGGGACGACCAGGCTGGAGCGGCGGCCGATGAGGCTACGCCGGGCGTGCAAGGGCCCGTATCGGGGCGGCCGGAGGGCGCATCGGGGCAGCAGGTGGTTGCGTCGGAACGGCCGGAAATCGTGGCGGGAGGGCAGGTGGCCGCGCCGGGCCTTCAAGAGCCCGTGTCGGGACGGGCGGAGGTCGTGTCTGGGCTGCGCGAGGGGGTGTCCGGGCAGGCGGAGGGTGGGGCTCAGGGGGATACCGACTGGGAGGCCTTCGATTCTGGGCCTTGGGGGGACTACCAGGCCGGGCCCTCGTTCATCTCGGCGCTCAGGCAAGGGCGTGGGCCTCGGGCGGTTTGGACGGCTCTTCCCGGTGACTGGACTCCTGCCGTCGCCTTTGCCGCTCGACGCCACTCTCGACGCCGGCCGGGGCGTGCTCATCGTCGTTGCCGATGGCAGGGAGGTGGAGCGGGTCGATGACGCGCTCGCGCGCGAGCTCGGCGACGGCCGGCATGTCGCGCTCACCGCGGAGCTCGGGCCGGCCGAGCGCTACCGGCGGTGGCTCGCCGTCAGCCGGGGGCGGGTCAGAGTCGTCGTCGGGACTCGGGCGGCGATCTTCGCGCCCGTTCATGATCTTGGTCTTGTCGTTCTCTGGGATGATGGGGACGACGTGCACTCCGAGCCGCACGCGCCGTACCCGCACGCGCGTGAGGTGCTGGCGCTCCGGGCTCACCGGGCCGGGGCGGGGGCGCTCATCGGCGGCTACACGCGTACGACCGACGGTACGCAGCTCGTCGACACCGGCTGGGCGCATCCGCTCGTGCCCGCAGGGACGGTCTTCGGGCGGCGGTGCCCTACATCAGGCCCTCCGGGGACGACTCGGACATGGCGCGGGATGAGGCCGCTCGTACGGCGCGGCTTCCTCACCTGGCGTTCCGTACGGCCCGGCAGGGGCTTGAGCATGGGCCTGTGCTCGTCCAGGTGCCCCGGCGAGGGTACGTCCCCGCGCTCGCCTGTTCGCGTTGCCGGGGGCCGGCGAGGTGTCCGGAGTGTGAAGGGCCGCTGGCGCTCACTCCGGGCACGCGGCGCCGTACTGCCGGTGGTGCGGGCGGATCGCCGGTGACTGGCAGTGCGCGGAGTGCGGTGGCAGGCAGGTGCGGGCGGTCGTCGTCGGGGCCAGGCGGACGGCGGAGGAGCTCGGGCGGGCGTTTCCCGGCGTTCCGATCCGTACCTCGGGGAAGGACGCCGTCCTCGCCACCGTCGACGGTGAGCCCGCGCTCGTCGTCTCCACGCCCGGGGCCGAGCCCGTCGCCGACGGCGGGTACGCCGCGGCGCTGCTGCTCGACGGCTGGGTGCTGCTCGGCCGTGCCGACCTGCGGGCCGGGGAGGAGGCGTTGCGCCGGTGGATGAACGCCGCCGCTCTCGTACGCCCGCGCGGCCCGGTGATCGTGCTGGCCGACGGCGGGCTCGCGCCCGTGCAGGCGCTGATCCGCTGGGACCCCGTCACGTACGCGGAGCGTGAGCTCGACGAGCGCCGCCAGCTCGGCTTCCCGCCGGCCGTGCGGATGGCGTCGCTGACCGGGTCCCCGCAGGCGATACGCGAGCTCATCGAGGCGGCCGGCCTGCCCGACGACGCGGAGGTGCTCGGCCCGGTCGAGGTCGGCGACGGGCAGGAGCGCGCGCTCGTACGCGTGAGGCGGGAACGCGGCGCCGTCCTGTCGAAGCTCCTGAAAGCCGCGCAGTCCGGGCGGAGTACGCGGAAGACGACGGACGTCGTCCGAGTACGCGTCGACCCCCTGGAACTGATTTGATCCGTAAACTAGGCAGGTCCCGACCGAACGTGAACGGAGCCCATGTGGCCGTCAAGCCCATCCGCCTCTTCGGCGACCCGGTGCTGCGTACACCGGCCGAGCCGGTGAAGGACTTCGACAAGGAGCTGCGCGCCCTCGTCAACGACCTGTCGGAGACGATGCTCGACGCCCCCGGTGTGGGGCTCGCCGCCCCGCAGCTCGGCGTGGGCCTGCGCGTCTTCACCTACTACGTCGACGAGCAGCTCGGGCATGTCGTCAACCCGACCCTCGACCTGACCGACGAGCAGGAGGAGGGCGACGAGGGCTGCCTGTCGCTGCCCGGTCTCGTCTTCCCCGCCAAGCGCGCGATCGGCGTCGTGGCCAAGGGTTTCAACATGTACGGCGAGCCGATCACGCTGGAGGGCACGCACCTGCTCGCCCGCTGCGTGCAGCACGAGACCGACCACCTCGACGGCATCATCTTCATCGACCGGCTCGACGCCGAGCAGCGCAAGGCCGCGATGAAGGCGATCCGCGAGGCCGAGTGGTTCGGCGACCCGGCGCCCGTCGTGAAGGACTCCCCGCACCCGATGTTCGGGAAGGCGCTCTAGTGCGTCTCGTTTTCGCCGGCACTCCCGGCACGGCGGTGCCCGCGCTGAGGGCGCTGCTGGAGTCCAAGCACGAGGTCGTCGCCGCGATCACCCGCCCGGACGCCCCGGCGGGGCGCGGGCGCAAACTCGCCGCGAGCCCGGTCGGGCAGCTCGCCGAAGAGGCGGGCATCGAGGTGCTGAAGCCCGCCAAGGCGAAGGACCCTGAGTTCCTCGAACGCCTGCGGGAGATCGGCCCGGACTGCTGCCCGGTCGTCGCGTACGGCGCGCTGATCCCGCGCGTGGCGCTCGACATCCCGCGGCACGGCTGGATCAACCTGCACTTCTCGCTGCTGCCGGCCTGGCGCGGCGCCGCCCCCGTACAGCGGGCGGTCCTGCACGGCGACGCGATCACGGGCGCGGCGACGTTCCAGATCGAGGAGTCGCTCGACACGGGCCCGGTGTACGGCGTCGTCACCGAGCCGATCCTGCCCGCCGACACGAGCGGTGACCTGCTCGGGCGTCTCGCCGAGACCGGCGCGCACCTGCTCGTCGCCACCATGGACGGCGTCGAGGACGGCGAGCTGGAGCCGCGCCCGCAGCCCGCCGACGGCGTGTCCGTCGCGCCGAAGCTCACCCCGGAAGACGCCCACGTCGACTGGACCAAACCGGCGATGCACCTCGACCGCCTCGTACGCGCCTGCACGCCGGCGCCCGGGGCCTGGACGACGTTCCGCGGCGAGCGCCTGAAGGTCGGGCCCGTACGCCCCGCGCCCGACGCGGAGAGCCTCGCGCCGGGAGAGCTGCGCGTCACCAAGTCGGACGTCTTCGCGGGCACCGGCACGCATCCGGTGTCGCTCGGCGAGGTGCAGCCGCAGGGAAAGAAGCCGATGGCAGCGGCCGACTGGGCCCGCGGCGTACGTCCGTCCGGAGAGGACCACCTGATCTGATGCCGCCCCGGTACGCGCGCTCCGAGCGCCCACGGCAAGGGCAGCCTCAGCAGAAACGCCCTCGCGACCCGGTCCGCCGCACCGCGTACGACGTCGTCCACGCCGTCGACGACCGTGACGCCTACGCCAACCTCATGCTCCCGGCGCTGCTGCGCGAACGCGGTCTCACCGGCCGCGACGCCGCCCTCGCCACCGAGCTGACGTACGGCACGCTGCGCGGGCGCGGCACGTACGACGCCGTGATCGGCATGTGCAGCGACCGCCCGGTCGAAAAGATCGACTCACCGCTGCTGGACATCCTGCGGATCGGCGTGCACCAGCTCCTGAGCACCCGCATCCCGCCGCACGCGGCCGTCGGCACGACCGTCGACCTGGCGCGTTCGGTGGCGGGCCCGGGGCAGGCCAAGTTCGCCAACGCCGTGCTGCGCAAGGTCTCGGCCCGCGACCTCGACGCCTGGCTGGAGATCGTCGCGCCGCAGGACGAAACCGGGCGTCTCTCCGTCGTGCACAGCCACCCGCGCTGGATCGTCAACGCGCTGCGCGACGCCGTCGGCTCCGCCGAGATCGAGGACCTCCTCGCCGCCGACAACGAGCGCCCGCGCGTCACGCTGGTCGCGCGGCCGGGCCGCTCGACCGTCGAGGAGCTGGACGGCGAGCAGGCCGCGTACTCCCCGTACGCCGCCTACCTGCGCGAAGGTGACCCGGCGAACGTCCCCGCCGTCGCCGAGGGCCGCGCCGCCGTGCAGGACGAAGCGAGCCAGCTCGTCGCGCTCGCCCTCACCCGCGCCGAGCTCGACGGCACCGACGCGAACTGGCTCGACCTGTGCGCCGGCCCCGGCGGCAAGGCCGCCCTGCTGACCGGCCTGGCGGGGGAGCGAGGCGCGCGCCTGCTCGCCTGCGACGTGCAGCCGCACCGCGCGCGGCTCGTCCGCGACAGCGCGGGCCCGGACGTCGCCGTCATCGACGGCACCCGGCCCGCCTGGAGGCCCGGCACCTTCGACCGTGTCCTCGCCGACGTGCCGTGCAGCGGTCTGGGCGCCCTGCGCCGCCGCCCGGAGGCCCGCTGGCGCCGTGGCCCGCAGGCCATCGCCGAGCTGGGCCCGCTCCAGCGGCGGCTGCTCGGCTCGGCTCTGGACGCCGTACGCCCCGGAGGCGTCGTCGCGTACGTCACCTGCTCGCCGCACATCGCCGAGACCCGCGTGGTCGTCGACGACGTGCTGCGGCAGCGCGAAGGAGTCGAGCGCCTGGACGCCCCGTCGTACCTCAGCGAGGTGCCGGGCCTGGGCGACGGCCCGTACGCCCAGTTCTGGCCCCACCGCCACGGCACCGACGCGATGTTCCTCGCGCTCCTGCGGCGTACCTAACCGCCGAAGCGGACCTCGACGATCGGCATGCGGAGCTTGCGGATGCCGGGGATGAGGTTCGCCCACGGGGCGAGGGCGAGCGGGCCCTGGCCGCGGGGGAGACGCAGGTCGCGGACCTCGGCGATGTTGGGGTGGATCTTCTTGATCGACCCGTGCTCGCCGGGGTCCATGCTCCACTGCCACGGCGGGGCCTTGTAGGCCGCGCCGGTGTCCAGGTCGTCCCGGCGGCTGCGCTCGGCGAGGGCGTGGGGGACCGCGTCGAACAGCAGCGTGCCGCCGGGGAAGCGTTCCGCGCACGCCGAGATCAGCGTGTGCACCTCCTCCGGCTGGAGGTACATCAGCAGGCCCTGCGTGCTGATGAGCACGCCGTGCTCGGTGGCGACCTCGTCCATCCAGCCGAGGTCGAGCGCCGAGCCCTCGATGGTCCGCCGCCGCGGCGGGTCGTCCGGCAGGAGCCGGCGGCGTACGGCGACGGTCTCGGGCAGCTCGACCGTGAGCCAGCGCACCTGCCCGTCGTCGACCCGCCAGAACCCGGTCTCCAGGCCCTCGCCGAGCGCGACGACGGTGCCACCGGGGCGGGCCTTCAGGAAGCGCCGGATCTCACGGTCGAACGTCATCACGCGCAGGGCGTGCCACTGCGCCATCTTCGGCTCGCCGAACCGGGAGAAGTCGTAGTCGATCGAGTCGACGAGTTCGACCGCCTTGGGGTCGTCGAGGACCGAGCCGGGGCGCCGGGCCTCGGCCGAGCGATGGTAGAGGTTCCACAGCAGCGTCTCGGGGACGCCTTCGAGCTCGACTTTGGCCTTTTCCGTCATGCTCCAATGATGTCGACCCCGCGCGTGAGCGGTAGAGATGAATGTCCTCGTTCACGCGGTGAGGGCGACCCTCGGGGCGTGGGCGGCGCCGGAGTTCAGGTCGGCGAGGACGTACGAGACGCGGTCGAGGGAGGCGGCGATCCACGGGAGTCTCAGCGGGTCCGGTGACGTCAGCGCCTGGAGGCGCTGGTCGGCCGTCTCGCCGTACAGCAGGCTCGTGGCCACCCGGATCCTCAGGGACTCCGGGGGGTCGCCGAAGGCGCTGCCCGGCAGGACGCCGACGCCGTAGCGCTCCAGGAGGGTCCTCGCCAGGTCGGCGGACGTCTTCACGCCGAGGGGCTCGCGGAGGTCCTCCAGGTCCGGGTAGCAGTAGAAGCCACCCGCCGGCGGTGTGACGCGGGCGCCGGCGCGCGCGAAGCGCGCGGCCACGGCGTGGGCGACGGTCTCGTGCAGGCGGCGGCTGACGGCGACGCGTTCGACGATCTCCGGCGGCTCGTCGAAGGCGTACGCGGCGGCCTGCTGCGTGGGGCCGGAGGTGCTGGACCAGATCTCGCTGGCCACGGCGGCGAGGCGGTCGCGGAGCGGCGCCAGCGCCGAGGGGAGCAGGGCCACGCCGATGCGCCAGCCGCCGAGCGCGAGGTTCTTGCTCAGCGCCGTCGTGATCACAGTGCGCTCGGGTGCGTACCGGGACGGGCAGGGGTAGTCGGCCGCCGGGTCGAAGACCAGGTCACGATAGATCTGGTCGGCGATGATGATCAGGTCGAGCTCGCGGGCCGCCTCGCACAGGCGGCGTACGGTGGCGGGCCGCGCGAGGGTGCCGGTCGGGTTGTCGGGCAGCGTGACGACCACGCAGCCGACCTCGCGTCCCGCGGAGCGGGCGGAGCGTACGGCCTCGCGCAGCGCGTCGGGGTCCGGCACGCCGCCCTCGCCCTCGGGCGTCGCGACGAAGATCGGCTCGGCGCCCATCAGGCGTGTCTGCGCGGCGTAGGTGACCCAGCTCGGCTGCGGCACGACGACGCCCCCGCCGATCGCGAGCAGCAGGCCGTAGAGCAGCGGCTTGCTGCCGGGGCCGGCGACGACCAGGTCCGGGTCCGCGGCGAGCCCGCGACGGCGCCAGTAGCCCGCGGCCGCGGTGCGGAGGTCGGAGGTGCCGGCGACGGGCCCGTACGCGCCTCGGCCGGCGGCGGCGGCGAGCTCGTCTTCGAGGGCCGGCAGCACCGGCAGCCCCGCCTCGCCGAACGCGAGGGGCAGAACGGGGAGTCCCGCCCGGCGTCGATGGTCGAGGGCTTCGTTTGCGGCAAGAGTCGCGGAAACGGCGACTGGCATCGGATGTACTCCCCCAAGGAGCGTTCTAGCTGGTGACCGCGTTGCGGACCGTGTGTCTCCATGCTCTCCGGGAACTAGGCATCAGTACAAGCGAGCCTTTCCTAGGGCATGCGTAAGATGGGCTTATGCTCGATGTACGGCGCCTGAGGCTGCTGCGTGAGTTCGCCGACCGGGGCACGATCGCGGCCACCGCCAAGGCCCTCGGGTACACCCCGTCCGCCGTCTCCCAGCAGCTCGCCGTCCTCGAACGCGAGGTCGGCACCGCCCTCCTCGACCGCACCGCGCGCAGCGCCGAGCTCACCGACGCCGGGCGCCGCCTCGCCGAGCACGCCGAGCGCATCCTGCGGATGATCGAGTTCGCCGAGGCCGACCTGTCCGAGGCCGAGCCGACCGGCCAGATCGTCATCACCGCGTTCCCGACGGCGGCCGTGGCCTTCGCGCCCGCGCTCGCCCATGGCCTGCGCCACCACGCCGGGCTGACCTTCCAGCTCCGCCAGACCCGTCCGGGCGAGGGCATGCGGCAGGTGCGGGCCGGCGAGGTCGACATCGCGCTGATCGACGACTGGACCGGCAGGCTGCCGACGCGCGGCGGCGGCAGCCTGCGGTTCTCGCTGCTGCTGAGCGACCCGCTCGTCCTGGTCGTCCCGGCCGGCCACTGGGCCGCCGACCCGACGCGGGAGATCGAGCTGCGGCAGCTCCGCGAGGAGCCGTGGCTCGCGGCGCCCGAGGGCGAGCCGTCCCGCCAGGCGTTCGACCGGCTCATGGCGGGCGTGGGCGGCGCGCCGCCGATGCCGTGGGAGTTCGAGGGGCTCGGCACGATCCTCGGCCTGGTCGCGCGCGGTGTCGGGATCGCCGCCGTCCCCAGCCTCGCCCTGACCGCCGTGGTCCCGGGCATCGCGGCGCGCGAGCTGCCCGGCTCGCTGATCCGCTACGTGTACGCGGTCGTGCGCACGGCGAGTGTCCGCCGCTCGTCGGTGGCGGTCACAATGGAGGCGCTGAAGGACGCGGTGGCCGAGATCGACGTCGGCGCGGTCGGCCGCGCGGGCGCGACTCCGGTCCGCCGCGAGGGCGACGACTGAGGAGAGCCCGATGTGGAAGACCGCCCGTGTCGTCCCGGTCGCTGTACGACGCGGCCGTCGAGCGCGAGTGGATCGCCCGGCCCGCCGCACGCCTCATGTGGGGCGCGGACGCGGGCCCGATGTACGCGGAGTTCGCCGAGGCCCTGCGGCTGCCCGCGGGCTCGGCCGTGCTCGACGTGCCGTGCGGGGGAGGCGTCGCGTTCCGCGGCCTGCCTGACGGCGCCGGCCTGCGTTACGTCGCCGCGGACCTGTCGCCGGTGATGCTGGGCCGGGCACGCGCCGAGGCACGCCGCAGGGGCGTGCCCGTCGCCCTCGTCCAGGCGAGCGTGGACGCCCTGCCGTTCCCGGGCGGCGCGTTCGACCTGTGCACGACCTACAACGGGCTGCACTGCCTGCCCGACCCGGCGGCCGCGGTGACCGAGATCGCCCGCGTCCTGCGGCCGGGCGGCGTGCTGCGGGGCAGCGCCGTGGTGACCGGCGCCGGGAGGCGCCAGGACGCCCTCATCGCGATGTACCGCCGCACGGGTGACTTCGGGAACCCGGGAAGCGCCGCCGACCTGGAGGCCTGGCTCGCGGGCGCCGGGCTGACCGGCGGCGAGGTACGCGCCGGCGGGGCGCTCGCGATCTTCACCGCGCTGAAACCCGCCTGAACGCCTTCATCCCTACACTGGTCGCCATCATGGCCGTGCAAATCGCTCCCAGCATCCTGTCCGCCGACTTCTCACGCCTCGCCGACGAGGTCGCGGCCGTCTCCGGCGCCGACTGGGTCCATGTCGACGTCATGGACAACCACTTCGTGCCCAACCTGACCCTCGGGCTGCCGGTGGTCGAGTCGCTGCTGAAGACCACGTCGCTGCCGCTCGACTGCCACCTGATGATCGAGGACCCCGACCGGTGGGCACCCGCGTACGCCGAGGCGGGCGCGGGCAGTGTCACCATCCACGTCGAGGCCGCACGCGCGCCGATCCGCACCCTCCGCGAGATCCGCGCGACGGGCTCGCGCGCCGGGCTCGCCCTGAACCCCGGCACGGCCATCGAGCCGTACGCCGACCTGCTGGGCGAGATCGACACGCTGCTCCTGATGACCGTCGAGCCGGGGTTCGGCGGACAGCCGTTCCTCGACGTCGTCCTGCCCAAGATCCGGCGGGCCCGCGAGCTGATCAAGGGCCGTGACCTGGACGTCTGGCTGCAGGTCGACGGCGGCGTGAACGCACGGACCATCGAGCGCTGCGCGGAGGCGGGCGCCGACGTGTTCGTCGCGGGCTCCGCCGTCTACGCCGCGGACGACCCGGCCGAGGCCGTCCGCTCGCTGCGCGCCCAGGCGACGGAGGCTACGCGGCGTACGTGCTGACGCCGTCCTGGACCCCGCCGCGCACGCGGCTCTGGGCGACGAGCACCTCCAGGTGCGCCAGCGTCTCCGTCGTGGCCAGCATCTGGTTGAACGGGTCCATGTCGTCGAAGCGCCGCTCGTGCCGCGTCCACGTGAGCGCGCGGGCGGTCTCGTACGCGGTGCCGGACCCGGCCGCGACGGCGGCCTGGCAGGCGTCGAGGCGTCCGGCGTGGTGCTCCAGCAGCTCGTCGACGCGCGCGTGCACGCTCTCGGTGACCGGCCCGTGCGCGGGCAGCAGCCGCAGGTCGGGCATCTGCCGCACGAGCTTCAGCGACTCCAGGTACGAACCGAGCGGCGAGGGCGCGGGCGCGACCTCGAACCCGATGGACGGCGTGATGTGCGGGAGTACGTGGTCGCCCGCGAACAGCAGCCCGCCCTCCAGGTCGGCGAAGACCAGGTGGCCGCGCGTGTGACCGGGCGTCGGCACGGCGAGCAGCTCGCGCTCGCCGAGCGGCAGCGCGCGGTGGCCCTCGATCCACTCGTCCGGCATCTCCCAGTCCTCGGGGGCGTGGCCGCCCTCGCGCCAGATCGCCCGCAGGCGTTCGATGAGGGGCTCCGCGCCGCAGGCCCGCAGCTTCTCGAACTGCGGCGACTCCTCACCGTGCCGTGGCCGCGAGAGGAGCTCCATCGCGGGGCGCTCGCCGACGCCCAGGCTGACCCGCGTACCGAACTCCCGGCGTACTGTGACGGCCTGCGTGTAGTGGTCGCGGTGCACGTGGGTGACCAGGAAGCGCGTGATGTCGCCGAGCCCGTACCCGATCTCCTTGAGGGAGTCCTCGAGCCGCCGGCGTGACTCCTCCAGCGCCCAGCCGCCGTCCACGAGCACCAGGCCGTCGTCGCCGTGGATCGCGTAGACGTTGACCGCGCGCAGGCCGTCGTCGGGGAGCGGGAGTGGTATCCGGTGCACTCCGGGGGCGACCTCGAACGCTCCGGGTTCGGTCCACTGCGACCGCTCCGACATCGTCATGTCCTCACTGCTCGGGGGATCGAAAATTAGAACTACATTCGGTTTATACCGGACTCACCTGCACGACACTACGGGTGGGTCCCGGATGATCTGGTTCCCAGGACGTGGAGGTCGGTGTGCTGCAGGCGGTCGGGCTCGGGCTGGTCGTGCTCGTCGGCGCCGGCGCGCAACGGATCACCGGGCTGGGGTTCTCGCTCGTCGCGTCCCCGTACATGGTGCTCCTGCTCGGCCCGTTCAAGGGCGTCCTGCTGGTGAACGCCTGTGGCGCGGTGGCCGCCGGGATCGTGCTCACGCAGGTCTGGCGCGACGTCGACCTGCGGCGTGCCGCACTGCTGCTCGGCCCGGCGCTGCCCGCGGTGCTGCCCGGGGTCTGGGTGGCGCGCGAGCTGCCCGCGGCGGTCCTGGGCGTCGTCGTCGGCGGGCTGGTGCTGGCGGCGCTGCTCGCGGTGGTCGCCACCGAGCGGGCCCGCGTCCTGCGCGGTACGCCCGGCGCGGTGATCGCCGGTATCGGGTCGGGGTTCCTGAACGCCACGATCGGCGCCGGAGGTCCGGCGATCGCCGTGTACGCGGTCTCGGTGGACTGGGAGCAGCGCAGGTTCGCCGCGACCGCCCAGTTGATCTTCGGTGTCCTGGGCGCGGCGTCTCTCGTCGCCAAGGGCGGGCACCCGTCCCTGGCCACGGTCGGCTGGGCCATGGTCGCCGCCGGTCTGGCCCTGGGGATCGCCGCCGGGAACCGCCTCGCCGACCGCGTCCCGGCCGGGCACGCCAGGAACGCGGTGATCGTGCTGGCGATGGCCGGAGCGGCGCTCACGGTGGGCAAAGGGTTGCTTCAGCTCTGATGCTCTGACGCGAAAGGTGTGGATCGTCACAGCTCCTGGGAATGTGCGGCGTGGCACACTGGTTGCGAGTTGTAGAACGCGTGCTCCGGGGTCGGTGTAATTCCGAACCGGCGGTTACAGTCCGCGACCCGGCCGAAGCCATCGGCCGGTTGACCTGGTGAAACTCCAGGACCGACGGTGAAAGTCCGGATGGGAGGCAGCACGCGGCCGTGTCCTCGGTGAGGGCACGGTCATGGTTGCTTTGCGCGACTTCCCGGAGCCTGGAGAAGGAGAGGCCCGGGGTGAACGCATCGGCTGTGCCGGCCGTCGGTGACGACATCCCGACCCGCCCGGCCCGTGAGCCTGCCTCTCCCTTCCGCCGAGTGGCGTTCCTCGGCACCACCATGCTGGAAAGGGAGAACTGGATGTTCACCGGAATCGTGGAAGAGCTGGGGGAGGTCGTCGCGCTGGAACCGGCGGGCGACTCCGCCCGGCTCACCGTGCGCGGACCCCTGGTCGTCTCCGACGCCGTGCACGGCGCGTCCATCGCCGTCAACGGCGTCTGCCTCACCGTCACCGACGTCAAGGACGACTCCTTCACCGTCGACGTCATGAAGGAGACCCTCGACCGCTCCGGCCTCGCCGGGCTCGCGGAGGGGGACCGGGTGAACCTGGAACGCCCCGTACGCCTGTCCGACCGCCTCGGCGGGCACCTCGTCCAAGGCCACGTCGACGGAGTCGGGCGGCTGGTCTCCCGCGAGCCGGGCGAGCGCTGGGACGTCGTGACCATCGGCCTCCCGGCGGCGCTGAGCCGCTACGTCGTCGACAAGGGCTCGATCACCGTCGACGGCATCAGCCTCACCGTCGTGGAGGCGCGGGAGGACGCGTTCACCGTCGCGTTGATCCCCACCACGCTGGAGCTGACCACGCTCGGCCGTAAAGAGCCCGGTGATGCGGTCAACCTCGAGGTCGACGTCGTGGCCAAGTACGTGGAGCGGCTCATGGCGGGGACCCCGTCATGAGTTCCTGGGCCCAGGCGAGCGTGACGGTCTTCGGCGAGAAGCTGCTCTGGACCGACATCCTCGGCAACATCTTCTCCCTCGCGACGGTGTGGCTGGCCATCCGCCGCACCATCTGGACCTGGCCGGTTCAGCTCACCGGCGCCGTCCTGTTGTTCATCGCCTCGGTCAGCGCGCACGCGCCCGGCAACGCGCTGAAGCAGGTGATGTTCACGCTGCTCGTGTCGTACGGGTGGGTGAAGTGGGTGCGCGGCATCCGCGAGACCGACGAGCTGCCGGTGCGGCCCGCGACCGTACGCGAGCGCGCCCTGCTCATCGGGGCGCTGGCCGTCGGCACGGGTTTGGTCGCGCTGGCGTTCGCGCACATCCCGTGGCTGCAGATCACGTGGTCGCCGCTCGCCAACGCGTACATCTTCGTCGGCAGCGCGGTGGCGACCTTCGCGCAGAGCCGCGCGCTCGTCGACTTCTGGGTGATCTGGGTCCTCGTCGACCTGGTCGGCGTGCCCCTGGCGCTCAAATCGGGTCTGTACGTCTCCGGCGCGGCGTACGGGATCTTCTTCGTGATGGTGATCGCCGGGATGCGCAACTGGGTGAAGCAGTACCGCCGTCAGCGGCGGACCGAACTCGAGGCGGTGGCGGCATGACCTTCGACAGCGTTGAGGCGGCGATCGCGGACATCGCGGCCGGACGTGCCGTGGTGGTCGTCGACGACGAGGACCGCGAGAACGAGGGCGACATCATCTTCGCGGCGGCCAAGGCGACGCCCGAGCTGCTGACGCTCACGATCCGGTACACCAGCGGCGTGATCTGCGTCCCGATGGAGGGACGCGACCTCGACCGGCTGCAGATCCCCTTGATGACCTCGCAGAACCGCGAGCGGATGCGGACCGCGTACACCATCAGCGTCGACGCCCGCGACGGCGTCAGCACCGGGATCTCGGCCGCCGACCGCGCCCAGACGATCCGCACGCTGTGCGACTCGGCGACCGAGCCGTACGAGCTGGTGCGGCCCGGCCACATCTTCCCGCTGCGCTACCACGAGGGCGGCGTCCTGAAGCGGCGCGGGCACACCGAGGCCGCCGTCGACCTGGCACGGCTCGCCGGGCTGGCGCCCGCCGGGGTGCTCGCCGAGGTCGTCAACGACGACGGCACGATGGCGCGGCTGCCGCAGCTTGAGGTCTTCGCCAAGGAGCACGACCTCAAGCTGATCTCCATCGAGCAGCTCGTGGAGTACCGCAAGCGCACCGAGCGGATGGTCGAGCGGGTCGCCGAGACGCGCATCCCGAACCGCCACGGCGTCTGGCGCGCCTTCGGGTACTCCAGCGCCATCGACGGCGGCGAGCACGTCGCCCTCGTCCTCGGCGACATCGGCGACGGCAAGGACGTCCTCGTGCGTGCCCACTCCGAGTGCCTCACCGGCGACGTCCTGGGCTCGCAGCGCTGCGACTGCGGCACCCAGCTGGAGGCGGCGATGGAGGCGATCGCGGCCGAGGGGCGCGGCGTCGTGCTGTACCTGCGCGGCCACGAGGGCCGGGGGATCGGCCTGCTCGCCAAGCTGCGCGCGTACGAGATGCAGGACCACGGCTCGGACACCGTCGACGCCAACCTGGAGCTGGGGCTCCCGGTGGACGCGCGCGAGTACGTCAACGCCGCGCAGATGCTCGGGGACCTCGGCGTCACGTCCGTCCGCGTGCTGACCAACAACCCGGCGAAGGTGGCGGGCCTGTCCGGGTTCGGCGTCGAGGTGCTCGACCGCACCCCGCTGCCCGTGGTCGTCACCGAGCACAACCGCCGCTACCTCACGGCCAAGCGCGACCGCCTCGGCCACCAGATCGGAGATCTCACATGAGCGGCGCCGGACGCCCGGAAGACGCCGAGCTCGACGCGACGGGGCTGACCCTCGGCATCGTGTGCGCCCGCTGGCACGCCAGGGTCACCGACCGGCTGCTGGAGCGCGCGGTGGCCGCCGCGACGCGCGCCGGCGTGCCCGCGCCGACGGTCGTACGCGTCGCCGGCGCCCTCGAACTCCCCGTCGTCGCCCAGCAACTGGCGCGGGACCACGACGCGGTCGTCTGCCTGGGTACCGTGGTCCGAGGTGGTACGCCCCACTTTGACTATGTATGCGATTCGGTAACCGCAGGATTGACGCGAGTTGCCCTGGATGAAGCCACCCCGGTCGGCAATGGCGTACTAACCTGTGAGACGCTTGACCAGGCACTGGACCGCTGCGGGCTCGACGACAGCAGCGAAGACAAGGGATGGGAGGCGACCGTGGCCGCTCTCGATACGGCACTGACCCTGAGAGGCCTGCGGCATCACGGTCACGCGCGGCATCACGTGGAGCATCTGGGCTCCTGAGGTTGTCCGCCGCGATTCTCCGTCTCCTCTAGGAAGGCTTTGACCGTGCTGTCTCTCGTACTGCCCAAGGGGTCCCTCGAACGCGCGACGTTCGAGCTGTTCGACGCCGCCGACCTGACCGTCCGGCGCGGCTCCGAGCGCGACTACCGGGCCTCCATCGACGACCCGCGCATCGACCGCGTACGCGTCCTGCGGCCCCAGGAGATCCCGACCTACCTCGAACAGGGCCTGTTCGACCTCGGCATCACCGGCCGCGACTGGATCACCGAGACCGACGCCGACGTCGTCTCGCTCGGTGAGCTGAAATACTCCAAGGCGACGTCCAATCCGGTGCGCGTCATCATGGCCGTGCCGAACGACGCGCCCTGGCAGACCGTCTCCGACCTGCCCGAAGGCGTACGGATCTCCACCGAGTTCCCCGCGCTGACCGAGCGCTTCCTCACCGCGCACGGGGTGAAGGCCCGCGTGGTCCCGTCGTACGGCGCCACCGAGGCGAAGGTCCCCGACATCGTCGACGTGATCGTCGACCTCACCGAGACCGGGTCGTCGCTGCGCAAGAACGGCCTGCGCATCCTCGACACGCTGCTCACGAGCTACACCGAGCTGGTCGCCAGCCGCGAGGCGTACGAGGACCCCGCCAAGCGCGCCGCGATGGAGGACATCGCGCTGCTGCTCCAGGGCGCCATCCGAGCCCGCGGCAACGTCCTGCTGAAGCTCAACGTCGCGAACGCCCAGCTCCAGGCGGTACTCGACATAATGCCGTCGCTGTCCTCGCCGACGGTCACGCCGCTCGCCGGCGGCGACCAGCACGCGGTGGAGAGCGTGGTCGCCAAACACGGCGTCAACACGCTCATCCCGGCCATAAAGGCCGCGGGCGCGCGCGACATCCTGGAGATCCCGATCAGCAAGATCGTCGATTGACGTGAGCCCGGCGACGTGGCGACCACGCCGAGCCCGGATCATCCCGTACGTTCTCGCGGTGGTGGTCGTCCTCGGCATGGTCGCCCTCGCCGTGGCCATGCCGCCACCGTGGGCCTTGGGCGACCGCCTGGGCCTGGTGGCGATGGGCGTGATCGTCGCCGGGGTCCTGCACATGCTGGCGAGGAGCAGGGTCGTCGCCGACGACTACGGCCTGACGCTGGTCAACGGCCTGCGCACCCACGAGTACGAATGGGCCGAGATCCTGGGCGTGTCCATGGACGAAGGCGCCCCGTGGCCGACCTTCGACCTCGCCGACGGCTCAACGGTCGTCGCGATGGGCATCCAGGCCTCAGACGGCGAACACGCCAACCGCGCCGTAGCCGAACTGGCCGCGATGGTCCACGAACGCGGCGAAGCCTTCGAGAACTGACTCAACCGAAGACCTGATCAGCCGAATCGGAGATCAGGGCGCGACGCCCCCACTCCTCAAGCTGCTTGAGGTCGGTGGTGTCATCGATCAGCGTCCGCTGTCCGTCGGTCAGCACGATGCCACGGGCATCGATGATCATCAGCAGAAAATGCGTCATCCCTTTGGCCACGCCCTCCGCCCAGCCATCTGCCCAGCCTTCAGCCCACGCCCGGCGGAAGGTTTCGCTGTAGAAAACGGACTTGGCCATGCTGGTCTTCTGGTCGACTCAGGCGAAGACCTGATCGGCCGAGTCGGAGGTCGCGGCGCGACGCATCCACCCCTGAAGCCGTTCAAGGTCGGTGGTGTCGTTGATCAGCGTCCGCTGCTCGTCGGTCAGCGCGATGCCGCGGGCATCGAGGATCGTCAGCAGGGAACGCACCTCCCCCTCGGTCTTGCCCTCGCTCCTGCCCTTGGCCTCCGCTCCGCGGAAGGTTTCGCTGTAGAAGTCGGACTCGGTCTGCATGATGGTCTCCAGAGCCTTTCGGGCGGCTTCGGGAAGGACTGCCAGCGCGCAGTCGACGTACCGGCGGGCGATTCGGCGGTCGGTTTCGGCGATGATGTCCGTCCCCACGGACGCGGCGTGCAGGACCTTCATACCCTCTGGGCCGGTGCCATGGAACATCGTCGACAGCACTCCCATGGGCGGGTCCGCGGCGAATGCCTTCGGGTCGGTCATAACCGGCACATGATCCGGGCGCAGCACCATCGGGGTGAGGGTGTGGCCCGGGTGGCCGGTCTCGATGGGGGTCGCGCACCACTCCGCGACCTTCGGGTCCGGGGCGATCACCAGGAGCACGGCGGGGCAGCGTTGGCGGGCGCGGAACGTCGCGAGGTACAGCGGCCATGTCCATGGCTTGTCGTCGTCCCGGGCGCGCTGGATCTCCACCACCACGCCGAACATGCCCGCGTCCAGCTCCAGCAGCACGGTCGAGTCGCCGGTGTACTCGCTGGTCTTCAGGTCGGTGAACGACTCCGAGCAGGGCACGGCGCGCCGGACCTCCGGAAGCGCCACGCCGAGGTCGCTCACCAGCTCGGCGGCGAGCTCGGGGCGCCAGCGAAACAGCTCAGCCAGGACGTCATGCTCTTTTGTAGGCACGAAGGCAGACACTATAAGTAGTCATATGATCACTTACAGTCAATGACGAGTTCTCCATATATGTCGGTTCCTTCCGTCGTCCTGACGCGCGAGGGCCGGGCGGCCCGCATGAGAAGTAGCCTTGGTTCGTGCCGAACACCACCTCAACGTCGGCTTCGGACTTCGCGTCACCGGGAGACCTCAGCGCGGCCCTCGAACAACACGCCTACCTCGCCGATGACGGTCTTGCCACCGCGTGCTTCCTCAGTCTTCGCATGAGGCGCCCGCTGTTCCTCGAAGGGGAGGCAGGCGTCGGGAAGACGGAGCTGGCCAAGACGCTCGCCGCCGTACTGGGCGCGCCGCTGATCCGCCTCCAGTGTTACGAGGGTCTCGACGCCGCCCAGGCGCTCTACGACTGGGACTTCCCCCGGCAGCTCCTGCACCTGCGCGCCGCCGAGGCGGCGGGCGTCACGGACGTCTCGCGGCTGGAGTCCGAGCTGTACGACCGCAGGTTCCTCGTCTCGCGCCCGCTGCTCCAGGCACTGGAGACCTCCTCGGTGGCGCGGCCGAGCGTCCTGCTCGTCGACGAGATCGACCGGGCCGACGACGAGTTCGAGGCGTTCCTGCTGGAGGTGCTGAGCGATTTCACCATCTCCATCCCGGAGCTGGGCACGGTCAGCGCCGAGCGGCCGCCGGTGGTCGTCGTCACCTCCAACCGCACGCGCGAGGTGCACGACGCGCTCAAGCGCCGCTGCCTCTACCACTGGCTGGAGCACCCGGCCTTCGACCGTGAGGTCGCCATCATCCGGCGCCGCCTGCCGGACGCCGCCGAGCATCTCGTACGCCAGGTCGCGGGCGCGGCGGCGCGGCTGCGTGAGCTCGACCTCCTGAAGGCGCCGGGTGTCGCGGAGAGCCTCGACTGGGCGGAGGCCCTCGTCGCGCTCGGTGCCCGCGACCTCGATCCGGACACCGCCGCGGTGACCCTCGGTGCCGTCCTGAAGTATCGCGAGGACACCGAGCGGGTCGTCTCCCACGGCCTGGGCGCGCTGTTCAACGGCGGCTGACGTGGCGCGCGACGTCGTCGAGACGATGGCCGGGTTCGCGCGTACGCTGCGCGCGGCCGGGGTCGGCGCGGACCCCGAGCGGCTCCAGGCGATGGTGAGCGCGCTCGGCCACCTCGACGTGCTGAACCCCTCGGACGTCTACTGGGCGGGCCGGCTCACGCTCTGCGCGGACCCCGCCGACCTGCCACGCTACGAACGGTGCTTCGAGGCGTACTTCTCGGGCCGTTCCGCGACGGCGCGGCACCGGCCGCCGCCGCCCGTGACCGTCGTACGCCACGCGTCCGTGCCCGGCAGCGCCGGCGATGAGAAACCCGGCGACGTGTCCCTGGCGACCTCCAGCCCGATCGAGGTCCTGCGGACACGCGACGTGGCGCGCCTCAGCGAGGACGAGCGCGCCGAGGTGAACCGCCTGCTGGCGCTCATGAGCGACGTCTCCGCGCGGCGGCGGTCGCGGAGGTTCACCCCGCGTCATCGGGGGCGCCTCGACCCGCACCGTACGGTCCGCTCGATCCTGCGGCGCGGCGGCGAGATCTCCGACCTGCGCCACCGCGCGCACCGTACGCGCCCCAGGCGGATCGTGCTGATCGTGGACGTGAGCGGGTCGATGAGCCGGTACGCCGACGTCCTGCTGAGGTTCGCGCACGCGGCCGTACGCTCCGCGCCCCGTACGACCGAGGTCTTCAGCGCCGGCACCCGGCTGACGCGCGTCACCCGCGAGCTGCGCAACCGGGAGCCGGACGCCGCGATGCGGTCGGTGTCCGCGGCGATCCCGGACTGGAGCGGCGGCACCCGGCTCGGCGAGGAGCTGAAGGCGTTTCTGGACGGTTTCGGGCAGCGCGGCATGGCCCGCGGCGCGATCGTCGTCATCGCCTCCGACGGCTGGGAACGCGGCGACGCGTCGCTGCTCGGCACGCAGATGCAGCGCCTGCACCGGCTCGCCCACCGGGTGATCTGGTCGAACCCGCACAAGGCGCAGCCGGGCTATGAGCCGCTGACCGCCGGAATGATCGCCGCACTTCCGTACGTTGACGATTTTGTGGCCGGGCACAGTCTGGCCGCCCTCGAGGAGCTGGCAGGGGTGATCGGAAATGCGTGAGGTCCTCCGCGAAATCGCCAAGTGGTACGACGAGGGCGAGACCTTCGGCCTGGCGACGGTGGTGAACACCTTCCGCAGCGCCCCACGTCCAGCGGGCGCGTCGATGGCCGTCTCCGCCGACGGGGAGGCCGTCGGGAGCGTGTCCGGCGGTTGCGTCGAGGGCGCGGTGTACGAACTGGCGCAGGAGGTCCTGGCATCGGGCGTCCCGGTGGTCCAGCGGTACGGCGTGTCGGACGACGACGCGTTCGCGGTGGGGCTGACCTGCGGCGGAATCCTCGACATCCTGGTCGAGCCGGTCGGCCCGGCGTCGTTCCCGTCGTTCGGCGAGGTACGCGCGTCGATCGAGCGCCATGAGCCCGTCGCGGTGGTCACGATCATCGAGGGGCCGGGAGACGTGGGCCGGCGGCGTGTCGTATGGCCGGACCGCGCTTGCGGCGACCTCGGCGTCGACCGCCTCGACGCCGCCGTGGACGACGACGCCCGGGGGATGCTGGCGCAGGGTACGACCGGTGTGCGCCGCTATGGGCGCCATGGTGAGCGGCGTCTGGACGAGCTCGCGGTCTTCGTGCACTCCTTCGCGCCGCCGCCCCGAATGCTCGTCTTCGGCGCCATCGACTTCGCCGCGGCCGTAGCGCGGGTCGGGAAGTTCCTCGGCTACCACGTGACGGTGTGCGACGCCCGCCCGGTCTTCGCCACGGCGAAACGCTTCCCGGAGGCGGACGAGGTCGTGGTGAAGTGGCCGCACAAGTTCCTGGCCGAGGCGGACGTCGACGAGCGCACGGTGATCTGCGTACTGACCCACGACCCGAAGTTCGACGTGCCGCTGCTGGAGGTGGCGCTGCGTACGGGGGCGGGCTACGTCGGCGCGATGGGCTCCCGGCGTACCCACGACGACCGGCTGGCCCGGCTGCGGGAGGCCGGGGTCGGCGAGGAGGAGCTGGCACGCCTGCGTTCCCCGATCGGCCTGGACCTCGGCGCCCGCACCCCGGAGGAGACGGCGGTGTCCATCGCGGCCGAACTCATCCAGCTCAGGTGGGGCGGCAGCGGCCATCCCCTGACGGACACCGCCGGCCGCATCCACCAGGGCTAGGACGCGCCCGGTGGATGTTCGGCCTGCCGCGCGGTGCCCGGAGCGTGGCTCGCAAGGCGGAGGGGGGCGGCCTGGTGGACGACCGACGACAACGCGGCGATGCGTCCTCCGGGCGGCCGCTCGCGACGGCCAGGACCCACCGGACCCGTCCTAAGGCTTCCCGGGCGTCTGCTCGACGATCGCCCGCAGGGCCTCGACGTGCGCGAGGAAACGGTGGCGTCCCTGGTCGGTGGCCTGCACCGTGGTCTTGGGCACGCGGCCGAGATACGTACGACGCTGCTCGACGTATCCGTCCTTGCGCAGCGTCGCCAGCTGCTTGGACAGGGCGGAGTCGGAGAGGGACACGGCGTCCCGCAGGAAGGCGAAGTCACACCATTCCGCCGCGCACAGCACCGACATGATCGCCAGCCGCGTCGGGTCCGACAGCAGGCGGTCCAGCCCTGGTGTCGAACCCGGCGGGGGTGTCATCGGTTCGCCCGTTGCGAGGCCGCGACGAGTGCCTGGCTCAGGCCGAACAACAGGGTGAACGCGGCACCGTAGAGCACGCCGGTCACGGTGTTCGGGTAGTCGCGCAGGCCGAGCGCGCCGGCGAGGTCATCACCGGCACCGGCGCCGTAACGAGAGGCCAGCCACGCGCCGACACCCGCGACGATCGCCATGAGGCCGAAGACCGAGGGAGTGAATGCCTGCCGACGCTGCACCCCGCGAATCCTACTCAGGGGCGCGGCCCGTCCGGCGAACGTGACCGCGAGCACGACGACCAGCGCGACCAGGACCAGGATGGCGATCAGCTTGGCACCGCTGAGCCCGACGAAGTCGTTGACCGCCGTGCCTCCGGCGCTGAGCACGAACATCGCCGCGTAGACCCACCACGGGAGGCGTGCCGCCCGCCGGGTCCGCTCCTGGTGCGCGTCGATCGACGCCAGTGCGTCCGCCGCCTGCTGCCGTTCGTCCATGACTGTCTCCTCTTCTACTTGCCTACTTGGAAAGTACCTACTTCTTTCCGATCCGGCAAGTAGTCGTTGGACAACGATGTCACGCGACTCGATGACCTGGCGGTAGACGAACCCGGCGTAGCGCAGCCACCCGCCTGACGGTCTCACCTGTGTGCACTGGTCCTCGCCCGTCGAGGGAAGGGCGAGGCCTGTGTTCGCCGTGTCGTCCGTCGGCGCGGGCGCCGTTAGCTGAAGCGGGCCAGGTCCTCTGGGGTGTCGATGTCCTCGGGGTCGGACACGTCGTCGCAGGGGACGGCGACCACCAGGTCGGGGCGGGCGCGGAGGAACTCTCTCGCTCCCTTGTCGCCCTCGGCGTACGCGGCGGCTTCGGCGAAGTGTTCGCGGGCGAGCAGGACCGGGTTGCGGGGGCGGCCCTCGTATGTGGCGACCGCTACCCGGGCGCCGGACTCGTACGCCTCGCGGAGTCTCAGGACGGCCGCCGCCGTGACCTTGGGCTGGTCGACCAGGGCGATGATCACGGCCGGGCAGTCGGGGGCCAGGGCGGAGAGGCCGGTGCGGAGGGAGGAGCCCATGCCGGTGCGCCAGTCGGGGTTGTGCACGACCACCGCTCCGGCGACGTCGACGCGTGCCGCGCCGGTGACGACGACGATGGGTGTGCAGCCCGCCTCGTGCAGCATGCTCACGCCGCGGTCGGTCAGCCGGACTCCGTCGATCTCCACCAGCGCCTTCGGTGTCCCGAGCCGCCGCCCCTCGCCCGCCGCCAGCAACAGCCCCGCCGGCGCGCCCTCGTGCCTGGTTCTCATGCTCGACAAGCCTAGCCAGCCACACCGTGTCACCGCGCGCCGTTCAGACCACCGCGACGGCGTCGATCTCCACCAGGAAGGCCGGATTCGCCAGGCCGGACACGACGTGGACGCTGATCGCCGGGGGATCGCCGGCGGGGCCCCAGGCCTTCTGGAAGGCCGCGAAGCCATCGGCGAGGGGGTGACCTTCGACGATGGCGACGGTCCAGCGGACGACGTCGTGCAGGGTGGCGCCCGCCTCCGTCAAGACCGCGCGCAGGTTGTGGATCGCCTGCTCGGCCTGTTCGGCCAAGGTGCCGCCGACCACGGTGCCGTCCGGGCGTACGGCGTTCTGGCCGCCGACGTAGATCGTCCGGCTCGGCGCGTCCACGGCCACCGCCTGGCTGAACCCTGGATTGCGGACGACGGTCTCCGGGTTCAGGTAGGTCTTCATGAAACCATCTAAGCTGGTTACATGACACGACTTCAAGGCCTCGGACCGGATCTGGCACGGCGTTTTCGCAGTGGACGGGCGTGTACGGACTTCGCGCACACCGGTGGCGACGGGCCGTACGCCCGGTTCGAGATCATCCATACGCCCGCCGACCTCGCCCGGTGGCTCGGCGTGATCGTCGAGCTGGACGGCATCGAGCCCGGCCCGTCCGATCTCGTCGACGGCCGTACGCTGCGCCGGGCGATCTGGAACGCCGCACGGCAGGTCATCGCCGGCGAGCCGATTCTGGCGAACGACCGGGACGTCATCAACGAGGCGGCGGCCCGTACGCCGCCGGCGCCGATGCTGGACGAGTCAGGCCGGTCCGGTACACGGCGGCCGGTCGGCGCGTCACAGGTGCTCTCGATGCTGGCTCGCGACGCGGTCGATTTGTTCGGCGGGCCGTTCGCCGGACATGTCAGGACGTGCGCGGCGCCGGACTGCGGGCTGCTGTTCGTGGACCGGTCGCGTACCGGCAACCGCCAGTGGTGCTCGATGCAGCGATGCGGCACGAGGGCGAAGGTGCGCGCCCACCGTGAACGCAGGTCCTGACATGAGGTCTATCTGGCGGTCCGTAATGGAGTGAATGCATCCCGCGATTTCGGCAGGGAAAATCCGAATTCGCAGGTGGAGTGATGGTAACGGACAACCCGCAGAGGGATCCGCGCGTCCTACACTCGCCCAAGAGTGCATATCGGGAAAACAATTGTTATTCGGACAGCCAGCGGTGCGGGCGGGCCGCGCGGAGAGGGTAGCGGTTCGCGATGACGTCGAGCTGGCCGGAGGAACCCGGCTATCACTGGGTGACCCACAACGACAGTGCAACGTCCCACCTGCTGAAGGCGGCGGACGCGCTGGCGGGGGACGCGCCGGATCCGGCGGTGGCGCAGGCCCACGCGGCCCTGGCCCAGGCGCAGGCGACGCTCGTCGTGGTGCACACGTTGCGCGACATCCTGGGCAAGATGCGCGAGCAGACCATGGCCATCGAGAACCTGCGCCAGACCCTCGGCGGCGACGACCGGAACCCGTCACCCCAGCGCACCTGACGCGGTCAGATCACCCGGCGGCGAGGCTCGTGCGAGCGGTGGACGCGGGACTCCGCGCGGACCGCCGGAGCCACCCCGGGCGCGTCCGGTCGGCACGTCGGGACCGGGTGGGTACGTGTGCCGCCGTACGAGGACGAGCCGCGGGCCCCACACGTCCGGACGCTCCAGGGCGCACCGTACGGCGATGCGCCCGGAAGCGTCGTGGAAGCTAGAACTTCTCGATCGCGCCGCAGTCCACGGCCCTCTGCAGGCGTGCCGTCAGGGACTTGATCGTCGCCGGCTCGTCCAGGACGCCGTTCTCCGGCTTCTCGCCGTCGTTCCATGCCTGTACGCGGGCGATCGCCTCGTCGACTCCCTGCAGGTGGAAGGCGTACACGGCGGCGAAGCGGCTGGCCAGCTGGGCGGCGTGGAGGTCCCAGCCCTGGTGGTAGCCGTTCATGAGGGAGTAGCGGACGAGGCCCGCGTGGAGGCGCCACGCGCGGCTGACGTCCAGGGTCTCATCACTGGCCGGCACGACGTTGGTGGAGCCGTCCGACAGGCGGATGCCGGTGCCGGCCAGGGTCACCTGCATGACCGAGCGGGCGTAGTCGCAGGCCGGGTGGTCGAGGCGTTGTTCGGACGGCGGCAGGCCCAGCGCCGCCGTGTAGTCGTACACGCCGAAGTGCGCGGAGCTCAGGCGGCTTCCCGCCGCGGCCACCACCTCGGGGAGCCGGGCCACCGACGCGGGCGTCTCGATCTGGATCTCGAAGCGGAGCATGCCGTCCGGCAGCCCGATCTCCTCCTCGAACATCCCGAGGAACTCCGCGAACATCGACACATGTGACGGCGTGACGACCTTTGGAAATGTCACGACAAAACCGCCGGGCAGCTTTCCCAGGCGCTCCGCGAGGCCCGTCAGAAAGCCGTCCAGCGTGCGCATGCTCCGCGCGTGCCCGCCATCGGCGAACGACTTCACCCGCAGGCCCCAGTAGTACGGCAGCCGCCGCGCCTCGTACGCCTGGGCGACCGCCTCCACGGCCGCGGCGACGTGGGCGTCCTCCTCCTCGTCGTCCCGCGTGCCGTAGCCGTCCTCGAAGTCGATCCGCAGGTCCTCGATGGGCTCACGAGCGAGCTTCGCCGCGACGCGCGAGCGTACGGCCTCGCCCAGGGACGCGTCGACGCCGAAACAGGCGTTCATCGACGCGCCGTCGGGGGCGTGCTTGTCGAGCAGGCGCAGGGCCTCGGCGCCCAGGTCGGTGGCGGTGGTCGTGGTGAAGCGGTCGGCCGGGACGTACACGGTGTGCACCGGCTGGCGTTCCGACGGGTCGCCGGGGTGGTCCTGGTCGTACGAAGCCCGGGCCTCAGAGATGCGTGCGCTCAGGTCGTCGAGCGAGGACAAGGTCAGCTTCACCGGCTATTCCTCCCGAAAGGTGCTGCCGCTCAGATTACAGAGCGAAACCCCTCAGCCCCCGGTGATGCCCCAGGAAGCCCCGAACGTCTCCCCGGGCTTCAGCGTGAGGAGGTCCGTGCCGGTGGCGAAGGCGTTCGGCGGGCAGGTCATCGGCTCGGCGCCCAGGGCGGAACGGCGCAGGGCCGGCACCTCGTCGAGCGTGTAGACCTCCAGCCACGGGTGCGCCTCGTCGGCCCACAGCGACACCGAGTCGGAGCCGGCGCTGAGCCGGATCCAGGCCAGCCCGGCCGTGTCGCGCAGCAGGCCGGTGTACGGGTTGTCGACGGCCGTCGTGCCGATCACCGCACCCGAACGGAAGTCGTACGGCGTGCCCGCGACGTCGAGCGCCTCCGGCAGCGGAATCGCCCGGTCGTCGACCTTGAGGTACCGCCCCGCCGTGACCTGGAGGGTGCATTCGTCCAGCGGGCGCCCGACCGTGAGGTACGGGTGCGCGCCGTGCCCGTACGGCGCCGTACGCGTGCCGGTGTTCGACGCCGACATGCGCACGGTCAGCCCGCGTGTCGCGTCGAGGGAGTACTCCACGGCCAGGTCGAGGCGGTACGGGTAGCCGTCGCCGCCGAGCAGCCGGTGGGAGAGGCGTACGCGGTGCGCGGTGTGCTCGTCGACCGACCACGGCACCGCGCGTACGAGGCCGTGGATCGCGTTGTCGCGCTCGGTCTCGTTGACGAGGAGCTGGTGCGAGGCGCCGTCGAAGGAGTACCGGCCGTGGTCGACGCGGTTCGGCCACGGCATCAGGAGCTGGCCGCACGCGGCGGGCGCGACCTCGTCGGCGTCGTGGGTGAGGGTCAGCGCGCGCTCGTCGTGGGTGAGCGAGCGCAGGCCGGCTCCCCGCTCGGTGATGACCGCGGCGTACGGGCCGGCGCCGATGGCGTACTGGTCGCCGGTGATGGGTCCGCTCATGTGTGGGTTCTCCTTCAGCCGCGGCCGGCCTGAGTCTCGCGGACACGTTCCGCGAGGGCGTGCAGGGCCTGGGTGAACACCTCGGCGGGCGGGGAGACGAGACCCGCGCCGACCTGACCGGTACCCGCGACACGGCCGGCGATGCCGGTGTTCACGACCGGCAGGACGCCGGTGCGGACGACCTTCGTCACGTCGATGCCGACCGGAGTGCCGCGGAAGTCCAGGATGGGCACCTGGTACGCGGGGTGCTCGGCGAGCGTGATCTCATACATCCGCTGCGTCGCGGCCAGGGCGTCGGGCACCTCGCCGCCGATGAAGCGGACGATCGCGGGCGCCGCCGCCATCGCGAAGCCGCCCACACCGCTGGTCTCGGTGATCGTGGAGTCGCCGATGTCGGGGTTGGCGTCGGCGGGCCCGTACGCCCCGAGGTAGAGGCCGTCGGGCACTCCCGCCGGGCCGGTGAACCACTCGTCGCCGGTGCCGGAGACCTGGATGCCGAAGTCGGTGCCGTTACGCGCCATCGCGACGACCATCGACGAGCCGGGCACGTCGCGGGCGGCGTCGGCGCTGACCTTGCCGGCCGCCATCGCGAGGTTGAGGAAGAAGTGGTCGTTGCCGGAGATGAACCGCAGGACGTCGCCGGCGCCCGCGTCGCCGAGGTCACCGGCGAGCTCGCGGACGAACAGCGAGGTCGCGGCACGGTTGCGGTTGTGCAGCTCGTCGCCCATGTGCAGGGCCTGCGCCATGATCGCCCGCAGGTCCAACGGGCCGTGCGCGCGTACGGCCTTCTGGAGCGCGGGGCCGAGGTCGCCGGCCATCCAGCTCAGGCGTTCGATCACCTCGGGCCCGTACGCGCCGTACCGCAGCACCTTGCCGAGGCCCTCGTTGAGGGAGCAGTACGAGGTGCCGCCGCCCTCGGTGTCCTCCACCACGAACATCCACATCGACGGGCTGACGACGCCCGCCATCGGGCCGACGGTGCGGTGGTGGTGGCAGGAGTCGAGCGGCGCGGTCCGCAGCAGCCGCTCGGCCTCCTCCGGAGTCTCGGCCAGGCCCTCGAAGAGCGCGGCGCCGATGAGCGCGCCGCGCATCGGGCCGGAGGCGCGGTCCCAGGCCAGCGGCGGCCCGGCGTGCAGGAACGTGCCGGCCTCGATGCCGAGCACCTCGTGCGCCGGGCGCACGTCGACCAGGTGCGGGCGCACGGCCAGCATGCGGCCCACGGCCGCGGCGTCGGCCTCGGCGCGGCGCGCGTCGCCGATGACGAGGGCGAGGTCGTCGGCGGGGGCGGACGGCGGACGCCAGTCGACGGCCTCCACCGGCACGGCCTGCTCGGCGAGCGCGTCGGCGAGGACGGAGGTGCCCGCCGTGACGACCCTCAGGTCGCCGGTGAGCAGGCCGCCGAGGTCGGAGGCGGGCGTGGCCATGTCAGGACCCTTCGGCGAGGGAGACGGCGTGGCGGGTGGCGGCCGCGTTGGAGGCGAACACCGCCGCGCCGGCGGCGGCCAGTGCCGAGGCCTGCCGGTCGCGGTCCTGCGGGTCGCCGGAGGTGCCGCACAGCGACACCACGACGGGCACCTTCGCCTTCTCGATGACGGGCACCAGCGACGCGGCCGGGTCGGCCTCGGCGCCGTACCCGAGGACGACGTCGATGAGCACGGCCGCGCACTCGCCGTTGGTCGTCTCGGCCGCGAGGCGTTCGAGCCGCAGCGTCGGGTCGATCATCGGGTGGGCGCGGCCCTGGGTGTACTGGTCGTCGCCGAGGTCGGTCATCGAGTGCCCGCCGGGCCCGGCGATCAGCGCGGCCTCCTCGCACAGGGTGCCGCCGGCGAAGAGCCCGCGCAGCGGTCCGGGCCGTGCGGGCCGTGGCGCGCGTTCGGACGCGGGCCACGACGGCCACTCCGGGATCGGCACGCCGAGCGCGTCCAGGGAGTCCTCGACGGCCTTGGTCAGGTCGTCCTGGCCGTCGCCGAGCAGCGCGAACAGCACCGGCGTGGCCAGCCGCCGCGCCGCGGAGCGGATCAGGTCGCCGACCTCGCGGCCGGGCGGCTTGGACACGATGACGATCAGCTCGGTGGCGGGGTCGGCGTCGAGGGCCTGCAACGCTTGGAGCGTGGACCGCCCGCTGATCTCGGTGGACAGGTCACGGCCGCCGACGCCCAGCACGTGGCTGACGCCGACGCCCGCTTCGTCCAGCAGGCTCATGATCTGCTGGGACCCGGTGCCGGAGGCGGCGACGATGCCGACCTTCCCGGGGCGTACGGCGTTGGCGAAGCCGAGCCCGACACCGCCGACGACGGCCGTGCCGCAGTCGGGGCCCATGACGAGCAGGCCGAGCCGCGCCGCCTTCTCCTTGAGTTCGAGCTCGTGCTCGATCGGCACGTTGTCGCTGAAGACCATGACGTTCAGCCCGGCGTCGAGGGCGTCCATGGCCTCGGCGAAGGCGTACGGGCCGGGCACCGACACGAGCGCGAGCCTGGCGTCGATACGGCGCGCCGCCGAGCCCGTCGTACGCGGCGGGGGAGGGGCGCCGAAGCCGCGGGTCTCGGTGGTCGCGGCGAGCAGCTCGTCGACGGCGGCGAGCGCGGGCTCCATCGCCGCCGGGTCGTCCACCCGGATCGCGACGAGGAGGTCGTCCGGACCCGCTCCGGCGGGGGCCGTGAACCCCATGCCGGCGAGGAGTTCGAGGTTCAGCGCGGTGCCCATCGCGGTGAGCGCGGAGCGCACCCCGGGGCGTTCGCCGAGCCTTCGGCCGGCCCGCATCAGCGTCACGGAGTCGTGGTAGGCGCCGGTACGGACCTCCACCCTCTCCGTCGCGTGGCTGCCGTTCGTCTCGTTTCGTGGGATCACGTGACCTCGCCGTGGACGGGACGCCGGGTACTGAGGGCCAGAGCCGCCCGGCAGCCCGCGAGCAGGCCCCAGGTCACGTCGGCTCCGGAAGTGTGGCCGGTGGCGAGGAGCCGGCGTGCCGCGGGCACGAGGGGATCCTGACCGGCGATGCCGCGCAGTACCGCCGCGGCCTCCACGCTCGCCTGACCGCGCGCCGCGCAGTGCAGGACGGTCGCGGACAGAGATGTCGTACGGTCGCCGGCGTGCGCGGTGACGGCGGCGCCGAGCCAGTCGGCGAGCCACACCGCGCGCCCGCCGCCGTGGACCGCCCCGCCGAGCAGGCGCAGCGCCAGCAGCAGGCCGGCGAGCGCGTCGTCGCCGCTAGGCGTCAGCCCGGGGCCGAGGCCGACGATGCGCTCGGCGGCGTCGACCGCGTGGGCGAGGTCGCCCGCGACGCAGGCGTCGGCGAGGATCTGCGGCATCGTGTGGCCGGACAGGCCCCAGCGGCCGGTGACGCCGTCGAGGGTGCGCTCGCCGTGGGAAAGGCGTGCGAGGGAGAGCGGCCCGAGCACCGGGTGTGGGGTCCCACCAGCGGCGTACGCGCGCCCGCAGGATGCCGCCGACCTCGGCGTAGCCGTCGCCGATGACGCCGTTGTCGCCCTCGCGGACGCCGCTGAACGGCTCGTGCCGCGCCGAGGCCGCCAGGACCACGGAGTTCGGCAGGCGTACCGCGTCGGAGGTGACCAGCGCGATCACGGCGGGTTCCGCCTGCTGGTCGATCCGGAGGTAGACCGCCGAGGGGAAGACCGCGATGACACGCCCGTGGCGCCGTGGGCCACTGAGCGGGACACGGATGCCCAGGCTGGCGGCACCGGCGACGGTCGTGGCCGCTTCGGCGTGAGGTCTGTGCCTCCGCCGTGCGGTGGACGCGGTGGACACCGTCACCCGTACCTCCTCGTCATGCCTGCTCGTGATGGCCGTCCGTGGCGAACGTAGACCGGACCTGGCCGAGGCCGTATGGAGAATTCTGCCAAGGCTTGTTGCCATCGTTCGTGTCTGTTGTCATGGTTGGTCGCGCATAGGTGGTCAACTGCGGCAGATCGGGCACCGATGTCATTTAGCGAACCACGCCCTCCGACGCTGCGTCTCGCCAGTACGGGCACCCTGACTTACGGCCTGTCCGTCGGTGAGGTGCTGGGCGTCTCGGCGCTCTCCGGCGCCAGCGTCATCGCGGGCAGAAGCGGTCTCGACCGGGTGGTGCAACGGCTCAACGTCATGGAGGTCCCGGACATACTCGCCTGGGTCAAACCCCATGAGTTGCTCCTGACCACCGGCTACCCGTTGCGCAACACGCCTCAGTCGCTGGCGCATCTCGTGGCCGACCTTGACGAGCGTAGCCTCGCCGCGCTCGCCATCAAACTGGGCCGCTACCTCGACGGAGTCCCCGACGAGATGATCGAGCAGGCCGACCGGCTGGGCTTCCCGCTGATCATCCTGCCGAACGACGTCGGCTTCGACGACATCCTGAACCAGGTGCTGACCGACATCCTCAACCGGCAGGCGGCGATCCTGGCGCGCACCGAGGAGGTGCACCGGGCGCTCGTGCAGATCGTGCTCTGCGGCGGCGGCCTGCAGGAGATCACGGACGAGCTCGCGGCGCTGCTCGGCGCGGCGGTCGCCGTGATCGACGGCGACGGCCAGGAGCTCGTGGCCTCCGGAGGCGAGCGGCACCTCGCGGCGCTGCGCGAGGAGCCGTCGATCGGCCCGCCCGCCGACTACGGCGCGCACGACGACCGTACGGTCGTGCCGGTCGTGGCCGGCGGGTTCACGTACGGCCGGATGACGGCGGTCGGCGACACCGCGCCCGACATCGGGATGCTGGAGCGGGCGGCCACCGTCGCCGCGCTGGTGATCACCAAGCAGCAGGCCGTCTCCGCCGTGGAGAGCAAGTACCGCGCGGACTTCCTGCGCGACGTGCTCACCGGCCGGGCCGGAGGCGGCGACGAGCACGTCGTCTCGCACAGCGCGAGCTTCGGCTGGGACCTCGGGCGCCCCGTCACGGTGGTCGTGGCGGAGCTGGACCAGCGGCCGGGCGGCGGCACCGAGGACCGCGTGCTGCAGGACCGCCTGGTCGCGGCGCTGACCTCCGCGGTACGCAGGCGCGACCGCAAGGGCGCCGTGGCGGGCTTCTCCCACGAGGTCGTCGCCGTGCTGGGCGCCGAATCCTGCGATGTGGCGGCCCTCGCCAGGGACGCCGCGACGGTCTTCGCCGACGCGGGCCGTACGTTCTCCGCCGGCGTCAGCCGTACGGCCGACACTCCCGGCGACCTGCCGGACGCCTACGACCAGGCCGTGAAGGCGGTGCGGGTCGGCCGCCAGCTGCACGGGGACGGCGCCGTCGCGCACTTCGACCAGCTCGGCGTCTTCCGCCTGCTCAGCCTCGTCAACGACACCGAGGAGCTGCACGCCTTCGTACGCGAGACGCTGGGCGAGCTGGCCGGGGACGACGACCCGGAGGCCGTCGACCTGCGCCGCACGCTGCAGGTACTCCTGGAGACGAATCTCAACGTCGCCGAGACGGCGCGGCGGCTGCACTTCCACTACAACACCCTGCGCTACCGCATCGGGAAGCTCGAACGCCTCCTGGGTCCCTTCACCGAGGACGCGCACCTCCGGCTCAACCTGACCCTGGCGCTGCACGTGCTCCGAATGCGAGGTATCTAAGCTAACAACCGGATGTGCGGTGGTTTGGCAGGTACTGACGATGTCCACGGGGTGACCTGGTTCTAGCGTGCCCGCATCACCAACCCGGGAGGGCCGTCATGGCGATCGGCTGGAAGTTGCACGGTGACGGGCGCACTCCGGCGCCCGGCGAGGTCGTCGGACCCGACGAACGCCTGTCGTGGGGCCGTACGGTCGGCATCGGCGCGCAGCACGTCGTCGCGATGTTCGGCGCGACGTTCGTCTTCCCCGTGGTCATGGGGCTGGACCCCAACCTCGCGATCATGATGTCGGGCATCGCCACGATCATCTTCCTGGTGATCGTCGGTGGGCACGTGCCGAGCTACCTGGGCACCAGCGCGTCCTTCGTCGGCGCGGTCGCCTCGATCCGAGCGGCCGGCGGCTCGACCGCCGACGTCACCGGCGCGATATTGGTGGCGGGCGCCGTGCTGGGGATCGTCGGCCTGCTGATCCACTTCATGGGCGCCGGGATCATCCACAGAGTGTTCCCGCCGGTGGTCACCGGCGCCGTCGTGATGCTGATCGGCTTCAACCTCGCGCCGGTCGTCGCGAACGTCTACTGGCCGCAGGACCAGTGGGTGGCGCTCGCCACGCTCGCCGTCGTCGTGCTCTGCGCGGTGCTGCTGCGCGGCTTCTGGTCCCGCATCGCGGTGCTGATCGGCCTGGTCTTCGGCTTCCTGTTCTCCTGGTTCCTCGACCACACCGCCGGCAAGATCACCGCGCCCGACGGCACCGGCAAGGTCAGCACCCACTTCCGCGTCGACTTCGTCAACGTGAAGGCGGCCGACTGGTTCGGCTTCCCGCACCTGCACGGCCCCGGCCTGAAGACCTCGGCCATCCTCGTCGCACTGCCCGCCGTCATCGCGCTGATCGCGGAGAACACCGGGCACGTCAAGGCCGTCGCCGCGATGACCGAGACGGACCTGGACCCCTACCTCGGCCGCGCGATCGCCGCGGACGGCATCGGCACCGTCCTGGCCAGCGCCGTCGGCGGCTCGCCGACCACCACGTACGCCGAGAACATCGGTGTCATGGCCGCGACGAGGATCTACTCGACCGCCGCGTACTACGTGGCCGCGATCGTGGCGATCCTGTTCGGCCTGTGCCCGAAGTTCGGCGCGCTGGTCGCCACGACGCCCGGCGGGGTCCTCGGCGGCATCACCGTCGTGCTGTACGGAATGATCGGTCTGCTCGGTGCCAAGATCTGGATCGAGAACCGTGTCGACTTCGGCGATCCGGTGAACCTCGTCCCCGTCGCGGCGGGCATCATTCTGGCTGTGGGCAACGTCACTCTCAAGATCACCAAGGACTTCCCGCTCCAGGGCATCGCCCTCGGCGCGATCGTGGTCCTCGTCGGCTACCACGCGCTGAGCACCGCGCAGCGGAGGCCGCGCGACGCCGGCGGCGGCGTCATCGCCCCCGGCGAGAGCGACGTGTCCCCGGACCCGAGTGGCCGCCCGTGAAGCCACCGCCCTTCACCTACCACTCACCCGAGACCCTCGATGAGGCCCTCGACGCGCTGGAGCGGGCCGGAGAGGACGGGAAGGTCCTGGCCGGCGGCCAGAGCCTGATCCCCCTGCTGAACATGCGGCTCGCCGCGCCCGGCCACCTGGTCGACATCAACCGGGCCGGCGAGCTGGACACCCTCGACGTCACCGCCGACGGCGTACGCGTCGGCGCGCTGGCCCGGCACGCGCGCGTCGAGCGCTCCGACGAGGCGGCGGCGGTGCAGCCACTGCTGCGGGCGGCGCTGCGCAACGTCGCGCACCCCGTCGTCCGCAACCGCGGCACGGTCGTCGGCAGCCTCGCGCACGCCGATCCGGCCGCCGAGCTGCCCGCCATCCTCACGCTCGCCGGCGGCGTCATCGAGGCCGCGTCGGTGAGCGGGCGCCGCATGATCCCGGCCGGTGAGTTCTTCACCGGGCCGCTGGAGTCGTCGCTGCGCACGGGGGAGCTCGCGGTCGCCGCGTTCTTCCCGGCGCTGCCCGCGCGGTCCGGCGCGGCCTTCGCCGAGGTCGCGCGCCGCCACGGCGACTACGCGATGGCGGGCGCCGCCGCGGTCGTGAGCCTGGACGACGACCAGCGGGTGACCTCGGCGCGCGTCGCGTACCTGAGCGTGGGCGACACCCCGACCGTCCTGGACCTGAGCGAGGTGCTGGGCCACCGCCCGCCGGTCACCTGCGACTGGGCCGCCGCCGCCGCGTACGCCCGCGACCACCTCGACACGGAGGACGACATCCACGCCACCGCCGCCTACCGCCGCCACCTCGCCGGCGTCCTCACCGAGCGGATCCTGAAGACCGCCGCGGAGGAAGCCCTGTGAGCGACGAGCGGGAGATCACGATCACGGTCAACGGGGTGCCGCGCGCGGCGTCGGCCGAGGCGCGGCGGCTGCTGTCGGACTTCCTGCGGCACGACCTCGGCCTGACCGGCACCCACGTGGGCTGCGAGCACGGTGTGTGCGGGTGCTGCACGGTGCTGTTCGACGGCGAGCCGGTCCGGTCGTGCCTGATGTTCGCGGTGACCGCGGCCGGGCACGAGGTCACCACGGTCGAGGGCCTCGCCGGCGACGACGGCCTGTCGCCGGTGCAGCGGGCCTTCCAGGAGTGCCACGGCCTCCAGTGCGGGTTCTGCACGCCGGGGTTCCTGTGCACGGTGACGGCGTTCCTGCGCGACAACCCGCGCCCGAGCGACGACGAGGTCGTCGAGGGCATCTCCGGCAACCTGTGCCGCTGCACCGGCTACCAGAACATCATCAAGTCGGTGCACCGCGCGGCCGAGCTGATCGCCGAGGAGGACGGAAGCCGATGAGCACGTCGATGTTCGGCGAGCCGATCGCGCGCCGGGAGGACCCCCGGCTGATCACCGGCCAGGGCCGTTACGTCGACGACTTCGGCCGCCACGCGCTCGCCGCCGCCTTCGTACGCTCCCCGCACGCGCACGCCCGTGTCACCGCCATCGACGTCGACGACGCGATGGACGTCGACGGCCTCGTCGCGATCTACACCTGGGAGGACCTCCCGGGCCGCGTCGGCGAGCCGCTGCCGCTGCTGATCCCGCACCCCTCGCTCACCCACGGCCGTACGAGCCTGCCGCTCGCCCACGAGATCGTGCGGCACGTCGGCGAGCCGGTCGTCATGGTGGTGGCACGCGACCGCTACCTCGCCGAGGACGCCGCCGAGCGCGTGAACGTCACGTACGAACCGCTGCCGCCGGTCGTCGGGATCGAGGAGTCGGCGGGCGCCGCCGGGCTGGTCCACGACGACGTGCCCGGCAACGTCGGCGCGCACCTGGTGCAGGAGGTCGGCGACGCGCCCGCCGCGATCTCCTCGGCGCCGCACGTCCTGGAGTTCCGGCTGGACATCGAGCGCAGCGCGTCGATGCCCCTGGAGGGGCGCGGCGTCCACGCGCGCTGGGACTCCGGCGACGAGTCGCTGCGCGTGTACTCCTCCACCCAGACCTCCACGAGCGTGCGCATGGCGATCGCCGCCAAGCTCGACCTGCCCGCCGGCAAGGTCGAGGTGATCGCGCCGGACGTCGGCGGCGGCTTCGGCGTCAAGATCGTGCACCCGTGGCCCGAGGAGATCCTCGTGCCGTGGGCGGCCCGCCTGCTCGACCGCGAGGTCAAGTGGACCGAGGACCGCCGCGAGCACTTCATCTCCTCCGCGCACGAGCGCGCCCAGGTGCAGTTCGTCCGCGTCGGCTTCGACGGCGACGGGCGGATCCTCGGGCTCGACGTGCGCATCCTGCACGACCATGGCGCCTACACCCCGTACGGCGTCATCGTGCCGATCATCACGTCGACGCAGCTCCCGGGCCCGTACAAGCTCGGGTCCTACCGGGTGGAGTTCACCAGCCTCTACACGAACACGGTCATCGTCACGCCGTACCGCGGCGCCGGCCGCCCGCAGGCGGTGTTCTGCATGGAACGCACGATGGACCGCATCGCCGACGAGCTGGGCGCCGACCGTACGTCCGTGCGCGAGGCGAACCTCATCCGGCCCGACGAGCTGCCCTACGACCAGGGGCTGACCTTCCAGGACGGCCGGCCGGTGATCTATGACTCCGGCGACTACCCCGAGATGCTCCGGCGTACGAAGGAGCTGATCGGCTGGGACGACTTCGAGGCGCTGCGCGCCGACGCGCGCCGAGAGGGGCGCCGCGTCGGCATCGGCCTCGCCTGCTACGTCGAGGGCACCGGCGTCGGCCCGTACGAGGGCGGCCACGTCGAGATCGACTCCGCCGGCCGCGTGCACGTCTCCACCGGGCTGACCTCGCAGGGCCAGGGCCACCAGACCGTCTTCGCGCAGATCGTCGCCTCCGAGCTCGGCGTGCCCATCGAGGACGTCACCGTGACGACCGGCGACACGCGGCGGTTCGGGTACGCCGTCGGCACGTTCGCCTCACGCGCCGCCGTGATGAGCGGCAACGCGATCGCGCTGGCCACCCGCCAGGTGCGCGAGAAGGCGCTGCGCATCGCGGGCGAGGCCCTGGAGGCCGACCCCGCCGACCTGGAGATCGTGGACGGCGTCGTGCGGGTGAAGGGCGCCGCGTCGTCCTCGATCCCGCTGCGCACGGTCGCGGTGCTGTCCAACCCGCTGCGGTACGCCTTCGACGAGGAGGCCAAGCGCGCCACGCAGTTCGCCGTCGGCACCACCTCCAACGACGCGCCCCCGCTGACCGGCGCGCCCGGCCTGGAGGGCGAGGACTACTACTCGCCGATCCGCTCGACCTTCGCGTACGGCATGCACGCCGCGGTCGTCGAGACCGACCCGGACACGGCCGAGGTGCGCATCCTGCGGTACGCCGTGCTGCACGACTGCGGCAGGCTCATCAACCCGCGCATCGTCGAGGGGCAGATCCACGGGGGAGTGGCGCAGGGCGTCGGCGGCGCGCTGTACGAGCGGATGGTCTACGACGACGCGGGCCAGCTCGTGAACGCCTCGTTCATGGACTTCCTCATGCCGTACGCCACCGAGGTGCCCGCGATCGAGGCCGCCCACATGGAGACGCCGTCACCGCTGAACCCGCTCGGCATCAAGGGCGCGGGCGAGGCCGGCGTCATCCCCGTGTCGTCGGTCATCGCCGCGGCCATCGAGGACGCCGAGGGCATCCGGATCTCCCGGATGCCGATCTCGCCGTCGGAGCTGTTCCACCTGAGGCTGCGCGCCGAGGCCGGCGAGGCCGAGCTCACGTCGCGTGCTCGCTCGGCCGCTCCGTCCTGACGAGGCGCTTCTCGTACCAGTGGTCGGCGTACAGGCCCGCGGAGTACGGCGCGATCTCGGCGTACCCGTGCGCCGCGTACAGGCCGCGTGCCTCGACGAGGTCGGTCCGGGTGTCCAGCCGCATGGTGTGCGCCCCGAGGCCGGTGGCGGCCTCCTCAGCGGCGGCGAGGAGGGCGTGGCCGCCTCCGGTGCGGCGCGCGGCCGGGCGGACGAACATCCGGCTCAGCTCCGCGACGCCGGGGCCGATCATGCGGAAGCCGACGCAGCCCGACGGCACCCCGTCGTAGCGGCCGACGAGGAAGCACGCGAGGTCGTCGCTGGGATCCTCGGCCAGCGCCTGGTCCACCTCGGCCTCGGTCGCCGGGCGGCCGTAGTAGCTCGACGCGACGTCGGTGAAGTACTCCCGCAGCAGCGGCGGCATGCGCGCCGGGTCCGGCGCGACGGCCCAGCCGCTCACGCGAAGTCCGCCGCGGGCAGGTGCGCGCGGACGGCCGCGGGCGTGAAGCCCTGCTTCTTCACGGTGCTCAGCAGCTTCTTGAAGTCGCGCGTCATGTGCGGGTTGAAGTGCACGAGCAGGATGTCGCCGCGATGCAGCTTTCCCGGAAGCTGGTAGTCGATCTTCCCGTTCGTGACGACCTCGCGCCAGAAGAAGACGGCCTTCATCCCGCAGTCGCGCGCGGCGCGGAGCGTGGTGCGGCGGGTGGCGCCGTACGGGGCGCGGAACAGCGTCGGGCGCTTCCCGTACTCACGCGCGTAGATGTCGGCCGGGTCGCAGATCTCGTGCTTCTGCCGGGCGAACGACAGTTTGGGCAGGTACGCGTGCGTCATCGTGTGGTCCTCGATGAGCGCGCCGGCCCCCTGCAACCCGCGGAAGTAGCCGTAGTCCTTCTTGATCGCGTCGTTCGTGAGGAACAGCGTCAGCGGGATCCGGCGCTCGCGTACCAGCTTCACGAAGCTCGGGTCCTTCTCCCAGCCGTCGTCCACGGTGATGAAGACCAGCTTGTCCTTCACCGGGATGTGGCTGATCACCGGCGGGAGCGGTGGCTCGCTCGTGTGGTGCGCGGCGGGCGGCGGCGTCGTCCTGGCCGCCTTCGTCGGCGCCGGGTGCCCGGCGGGGCGGTGCCGCTTGCGGCCCGGCGTGCTGGAGGCGGAGGGCCGTCCGGCCGCCCTCGGCGGCGCGGCGCGGTGGTGGCAGGCCGACAGGCCTCCGGCGGCGATCAGCGTGCAGGCCGCCGCCGTCACGGTACGTGCGGGCGGGCGAAGCGCCATCGAGTGGACCCCTTCGATCGGCGTGGCGTCTGACCAAAGAGTAAAACCAATCAAATGGCGTTATCTCCGCTGACAAAGCATTCAGGTCGGGCTCGGCAGATGTTGCCATTCGCCCCGGCCAGGCTGTTTCCTTAGTCTCTGGGCTCACAGGAGGTGGCCGATGAAGGTCAACGGCAGCGCCAGCGTCGCCGCACCCATGCCCGACGTATGGAAGGCCCTGCAGGACCCGGCCGTGCTCGTTCGCACGATCCCCGGTTGCGAGAGCCTGGACGAGGTCGGCCCCGACACGTACGCGATGAAGATCAGGGCCGGGGTGGCGTCCATCAAGGGCACGTACGCCGGCCAGGTGGCGCTCTCCGATCCTGAGCCCCCGCACGCCTTCACCCTCCGGGCCAAGGGCCAGGGCGCCCCGGGCACGATCGACGCCACCGTGCGCGTGCGGTTGTCGGAGTCCGACGGCGGCACCCGGGTCGACTACGCCGCCGACGCCACGGTGGGCGGCATGATCGGCGGCGTGGGCCAGCGGATGCTGGCGAGCGTCAGCCGCAAGACGGCCGGTGAGTTCTTCGCCGCGGTCGAGTCCGCGCTGATCCACCCCGAGCCGGACGAGGCACCGCTCGCCGAACCCGAGCCCGAGGCCCTGCCGGAGGCCGCCGCGCCCGTACGCGCCGAGCCCGGCACCAGAGTGGTACGCCCGGCGCCGGCACGCGCGGCGTCACCGGCGTCGTCCTCCGACTCCTGGGGCATGGTCTCCGCGTTCGCCGCGGGCGGCCTGGTCGCCCTGGCCGGAGTGGCCCTCGGCTGGGCCCTCGCACGCCGCCCGAACCGGCCCTAGCCGAGGCTCAGGGACCGGATCAGGGCTTTGGTGAGTGCCGTCGCGGTCGGGTCGGGGACCGGGGCGGCGTCCGGGCCTTCGGCGTAGAAGGCCAGGAAGGCCTGCTGGAAGCAGGCGCCGGCCAGCAGGGCGCCGACGGCGGCCGGGTCGGCGTCGGCGGGGATACGGCCGAGCTTCCGCTCCGCCTCCAGGTAGCCGGTGATGTTCTCCACCGCGCGTGCGGGGCCGGCGCCGTACTTGCGGAGCGACTCGCGGTGGGCGGCCATGAGCTGCGGCTCGGACAGGAGCGACCCGAGCATCGGGAACGCGCGCCGGTAGAAGTCCAGGGAGCCGCGTACCAGCGCGTAGAGGTTGTCCTCGACCGTGCTCTCGCCGGCCACGATGTCCATCGTGGCGAACCCCGGCATGCGCTCGCGGAGCACGCGCAGCAGCAGCTCCTCCTTGTCGCGGAAGTGCTTGTAGAGCGTCGCCTCGGAGAATCCGGCCGCCTTCGCGATCTCCTTGGTGGTGGCCCGGACGATGCCGCGCGTCCGCATGATCTCCGCGGCGGCGTCGAGGATCCGGTCCCGGGTCGTCCCCACAGGGCCCCCTCTTGGTGGGTGAGTGTTCACCCACTACTCTAGTGGGTGAGCGCTCACTAACCACCCGAACCACAGCACGCAGGACGGGGACATCACGACATGAGACTCACGATCTTCGGGGCGACGGGCGGCACCGGGAAGCAGCTGCTCACGCAGGCACTCGACCACGGGCACGAGGTGACGGCCGTCGTACGGGACCCGTCGCGGCTCCCGGTGCTCGACCACGAACGGCTGCGCGTCGTCACCGCCGACGTCGGCGACGCGGCGGCGATCGAGCCCGCCGTCGAGGGGGCGGACGCCGTCGTCACGGCGCTCGGCACGCGGGGCAGGGGCCCGACGACGCTCTGCGGCGACGCCGCCAAGGCGATCATCGAGGCCATGGGCCGGACAGGCGTGAAACGGCTGCTCATGGTCAGCGCGTCCGGGCTGGTCGCCGACGCGGGCGACGGGGTGGTCATCCGGTACGTCGCCAAGCCGATCCTGGGGCGGGTCCTGCGGCACCACTTCGCCGACCTGGCCCGCTGCGAGGAGGAGATCCGGGCGTCCGGTCTCGACTGGACGATCGTGCGGCCGCCGCAGCTCGTCGACGAGGAGCCGACGGGGGAGTACCGCACCGCCGTGGACATCAATGTGCGGCACGGCCGGAAGATCGCACGCTCCGACCTGGCCGCCTTCATGCTCGACCTGGTGCCCGACCGCTCGTCGGTCGGGAAGCACGTCTTCGTGGCCTACTGAGCACCGTACGGGCAGGAGCACCGCCTGCCCGTACGGTTCGGGTCAGCTGACGCCGAGCAGGTCGACGACGAAGATCAGCGTCTCACCGGGCTTGATGGCGCCGCCCGCGCCGCGGTTGCCGTAGCCCAGGTGCGGCGGGATGACGAGCTTGCGGCGCCCGCCGACGCGCATGCCGGCGACGCCCTGGTCCCAGCCCTGGATGACGCGTCCGCCGCCCAGCGGGAAGGAGAACGCCTCGCCGCGGTTCCACGAGGCGTCGAACTCCTCGCCGGTGGAGTGCGCCACGCCGACGTAGTGCACGGAGACGGTGTGGCCGGGCTTGGCCTCATCGCCGTCGCCGACCGTGATGTCGGTGATCTGCAGGTCCGCGGGCGGGGCGCCCTCGGGAAAGTCGATCTCGGGTCGCTCGAGAGCCATGGGAAATCTTTCGATGTGGACGATGTTTGACCTGTCCAGCCTAGCGATCCCGCGCGAACCGGATGACGAGGAATGCGGGGCGCGCCAGGCCGGTTTCTCCCGATGTGAATATCGAGATCTTCTCCGATGTCGTCTGCCCGTGGTGCTACCTCGGCAGGTCCAGGTTCCGCGCGGCGGCCGGGGCGTTCGACGGCGACGTCGAGGTCGTCTGGCGCCCGTACCAGCTCGACCCCGGCGCGACCGGCGGCGGCCTGACCAGCGAGCTGATGGCCGAGAGGTTCGGCGGGGCGGACAAGGTCGCCGCGATGCACGAGAAGATGCGCGGTCTGATGGCCGAGGAGAACCTCCCCTACGACCCGGACCGCGCCATCGCCGTGAACACCCGCGACGCCCACCGGGTGATCGCGATGGCCGGTGAGGCGGGCGTGCAGGACGCCGTCGTCGAGCGGCTGTTCCGCGCGTACCACGCGGAGGGGCGCGACCTGAACGACCACGCGGTCCTCGCGGAGCTGGCCGGTGAGGCCGGGCTCGACGGCGTGGCCGGGCGCCTCGCCTCGGGCGACGCCGACGCCGAGGTGACCGCCCAGCTCGACCGGGCGCGTACGGCCGGGGTGAGCGGCGTGCCGTTCTTCATCTTCGAGGACAAGTGGGCGGTCTCCGGCGCCCAGCCCACGGAGTTCTTCGCGGGCGCCCTGAACGAGGTCGCCGAGCAGATCTAGCACCGGTCTGACAAATCCGCACCTGCCCTTGGGCAGAACTCGACGATTCGCCCACGTCGCCCGTACGGGTAGACACTGTGCCATGGCGATCAGGATCGGGATTGACACCGGTGGCACGTTCACCGACGTCGTGGCGGTGGACGAGGACAGCGGCGCGATCGTCACGACCAAGACCCCGAGCACGCCGGGCGACCCGGCCGAGGGGTTCATGGCGGGCATCGGCAAGCTCGGCGCCGGCGACATCGCGGCGGTCTGCCACGGCACGACCGTCGCGACGAACCGGCTCCTCGAAGGCCGCGTCGGCGACCTCGGCTTCATCACCACCGAGGGCTTCGAGTTCCTCCTGGAGATCGCCCGGCAGAGCGTCCCCGACGGCTACGGCAACTCCTACTTCTGGGTGAAACCACCGCGGATCGTGCCCGCGCACCGGGTCAAGACGGTCGGCGGGCGGCTCGACCACACGGGCGCGGAGGTCCGGCCGTTCGACGAGGAGTCGGCGGTGCGCGCGGCGCGGTGGTTCCGCGAGCAGGGCGTCGACGCGATCGGCGTCTGCTTCCTGCACTCCTACGCCAACCCGTCGCACGAGCTGGCCATGCGCGAGGTCCTGCGCCGTGAGCACCCGGACGCGGTCGTGTCCCTGTCGCACGAGGTGCTGCGGGAGTACCGCGAGTACGAGCGGTCGGTCACCACGCTGGTGGACGCGGCGGTCAAGCCCATCATCGGCCGGTACGTCTCGCGCATCGAGAGCCGCCTCGGCGACGTCCCCCTGTACGTGATGACCAGCAGCGGCGGCGTCCTGTCCGCCGCCGAGGTCGTGAACCAGCCGATCACCACCGTGCTGTCCGGCCCGGCGGCCGGCGCCCTCGGCGCCGCCTTCGTCGCGCGCTCCGCCCTGGCCGGGTCCGGCGACGTGATCACGCTCGACGGCGGCGGCACCTCGACGGACGTCGCCGTGGTCCTCGACGGGGAGCCGACGCTCACCACCGAGGGGACCGTCGGCCGCTACCCGTCCAAGATCCCGATGATCGACATCGTCACGGTCGGCGCCGGCGGCGGCTCGATCGCCTGGATCTCGCCCGAGGGCACGATGAAGGTCGGCCCGCGGTCGGCGGGCGCGGACCCCGGCCCGCTCTGCTACGGCCGCGGCGCCTCGGACGCGACGGTCACCGACGCCCACGCGTACCTCGGCCGCATCCCGCCGCACCTGCTCGGCGGCGAGATCCCGCTCGACGTGCCCGCGGCGGAGGACGGCCTCACCAAGCTCGCCTCCGGCCTGGGCCTGGAGGTCGAGGCGTGCGCCACCGGCATCCTGGAGATCAGCGCCTGGAACCAGGCGAACGCCATCCGCCAGATCACGGTCAAGCGCGGGCTCGACGTCCGCGACTTCCCGATGGTCGCCTTCGGCGGGTCCGGGCCGCTGCTGGTCTGCCGGCTGATCGACATCCTCGGCCTGCCGTCGGTGATCGTGCCGCGCGACCCCGGCAATTTGTCGGCCTTCGGGCTGCTCACCGTCGACGTGAGCAGCGACTACGTCCGCACCTACGTCACGCGCGACCCGGACCCGGCGACGCTCGGCGAGGTGTACGGCGAGCTGGAGCGCCAGGCCGGCGCCGCGCTCGACCGGCAGGGCTTCGCCGAGCACCGCTACCTGCGCTCGGCCGACCTGCGCTACTGCGGCCAGGCGTTCGAGGTGCGCGTCACCGTCGGCGACGCCGGCATCGACGAGGTCGCCCGCCGCTTCCACGACGAGCACGAGCGCCTGTACGGCTACTGCCACCGGAACGACCCCGTCGAGTGGGTCAACCTGCGCGTCTCCGGCATCGGCCCGATCAAGCGCCCGCGAGACGTCGAACGCCCGCCAGGCGACGGCGACCCGGCGAGGGCGCGTACCGGCGAGCGCCGCGTCTGCTTCGAGGAGTGGGCCCACGTCCCGGTCTACTCGCGCGAACTGCTCGAACCCGGTGACGTCCTGGAGGGCCCGGCGGTGATCGAGGAGTTCGGCTCGACACTGCCGCTGCACCCCGGCTTCACCGCCCGGATGGACTCCCACGGAAACCTGGTGGTGACCCGATGAAGGCCGACCCGATCCTCGTCGAGATCGTCGAGGGCACGCTGGGCTCCGTCGAGCGTGAGGTGGAGACGGCGATCGCGCGCACGGCGCGGTCGCCGATGATCCGTGACGCGCACGACTTCCGCGCCGGCATCCACGACCGGCGGATGCGCAAGCTGACCGGGCGCTCCTACTCCGCGCTGGTGCAGCCGATCGTGCGGGACTTCCCGCTGGACACGATGCGGCCCGGCGACGTGTTCTTCCACAACGACGTCTACCTGTCCGAGGGTGGCATCGGCCACCTGCCCGACCTGTGCGTGACGGTGCCGGTGTTCGCCGACGGGGAGGTGGTCGCGTTCGTGCAGGCGTTCGGCCACCACGACGACATCGGCGGCGCGGTGCCCGGGTCGATGCCCTCGCACGCGCGGAGCGCGTTCGAGGAGGGGCTGATGGTCCCGCCGATCAAGCTGTGGGACCAGGGGGTGCCGAACGACGCCGCGCTGCGCATCATGACCCGTAACTCCCGCATGCCCGACTCGCTCGCCGGCGACCTCGACGCCGAGTGCTCGGCCTGCCTGATGGGCGCGCGGCGCCTCGGTGAGCTGTTCGCCCGGTACGGCCGCGAGGCCGTCGAGGCCTGCTTCGACGCGATCATCGACAAGACCACCGAGACGTTCCGCCGCGAGATCCTGGCCAAGATCCCGGACGGCACGCACGTCTGGGAGGACTACGCCGAGCACGACGGCGTCGACCCGCCGCGCCTGCACGCCCAGCGGATCACCCTGACCAAGACCCCCGACAAGGTCATCATCGACTTCACCGGTACGTCTCCGCAGGCCAAGGGGCCGATCAACCACGCGGGCGACTACGCCGACGGCGTCTTCCTGAAGAAGTGGCTGGCGCCGATCCTGCGGAACCTGGCCGACTCGCCGGAGCGCATGGCCGAGCTGGACGTCAACGAGGGCGTCGTGCCGCTGATCGAGATGCGCTTCCCGGAGAAGGGCACGCTGCTCACGCCGATCTTCCCGGCGCCGACGAACGCGCGCACGTTCGTGATCCTGCGGCTGCTCGGCGTCCTAGCCGGGGTGCTGGCCAAGGCCACCGGCGGCCGGATGCCCGCCGACCAGGAGACGATCCGCTACACCGGCGTGTACGGCGACGACCCCGAGCCGTACCTCATGCGCGAGGTGCTCGGCGGCGGCTCCGGCGGGCGCTACTACGCCGACGGCGAGGACACCATCCACGTCGTGCCGGACTCGCGGAACATCCCGGTGGAGTTCGCCGAGGCGCGCTGGCCGTTCCGCGTGGAGCGGCTGGGCCTCGCCACCGACTCCGGCGGGCCGGGGGAGTACCGCGGCGGCCTCGGCTACGACAAGCACATCCGGATGCTGGCCGACGCGCACTACATGTCCATCGCCGACCGTTCGATCCTGTCCTGCTGGGGCGTCAACGGAGGCCGCGCCGGCAAGCCGTTCCGCGTCGAGATCGAGGGAAGCCCGATGGAGGGCCTGGTCGACGACCAGCCGGTCAGTGCCGGCGAGGTGATCCGGATCCGTACGACCGGCGGCGGAGGCTGGGGCGACCCGCTGGCACGCGAGCCGGAGCGCGTCGCCGCCGACGTACGCGACGGCAAGGTCTCCCGCGAGGCCGCGCGCGACGACTACGGCGTGGTCCTGACGGACGAGGTACCGCCGGTGCCGGACGGCGCGGAGACGTCCACGCTGCGCGCCCGCATGCGCGCCGCGAGAGGCGCGGCGCCGTTCTTCGACCGCGGGCCCGGCTACCCGACGCTGGCCGGGGGGCGCACCCAGGCGGACGTCGATCAGTAGACGGTGAGGTCGGCGCGCTCGCGGGTGCGGTCGGCGGCGAAGTGGCGGGACTCCGCCTCGGCCCAGCGGTCCCAGGCCGGCAGGTCGTCGCCGCGCGCGCGTGCGCGCCGCCGCCGTACGTCATAGGGCGCGTCCACCCACACGCGGAACGCGGCGGGGGAGTCCTCCTTGGCCGCGCCGACGCCCTCGACGAGGAGGATCGGCGCCGCCGGGATCTCGGTCTCCTCCCCGTAGACGCCGCGCCGCCAGTCGTACCGGCGGAAGCGCGCCGGGCGGCCCTCGCGTAGCGGCCCGAGGACCTGCGCGGTGAACGGCGGCCACCAGGCCAGCGGGTCGCCGTCCCAGGGCACCGGGAAGTCGTCCGCGCCCACGACCGGGGCGCCGCCGAGCGTGGCCGAGAGCCGGGCGGCGAACGTCGACTTGCCCGCCGCGCTGGGGCCGTCGACGGCGACGATCCGCACCTGCCCGCAGGAGGGCTCCAGCGCGGCCACCTCCGCGTACGTCAGGGCCATGGGCCCAATCGTGCCGGACGAGGCAAAGAAGTCGGCGATCAGCCTTGACGGAACACGGATGATCACGCGCACCCTCCGGACCAGGGAAAACGCGAGCGTGGCAGCGCGGCCGGAATCCGGGTCCCACGCCACAAAGGTATTCCCGCGCCGCTGAGCGACGCCGTCTCCGCATTTCGGCGCGGAGTTAAGAGAGTTATGTCCGGATCCGGTCAGTTCAGCATATTTACCATTTGTCAGGAATTTGGTTATCTCTTGGCGTACGTCTCATGCGGGGAGCGGGATCCACGGATGAGAGGACCCCTGCAGTGCGACGACCTGCCGTAACGATCGTCGCGACCCTCATCGGGCTCGCGAGTCTTGCCGGAGTGTCATCATCAGCTTTGGCGGACCCACCTCCGCCGCCGTCCGAGTCGCAAGCCCGTACCGAGCTCGCCGCCCTCGTCGTGGGGACGCCGCACAGCATGGACGGCTACAGCCGCGACGCCTTCGACATCTGGGCGAGCCAGCCCGACGGTTGCACCACCCGCCAGGACGTTCTCGCCCGCGACGGACAGGACGTCGTCGAGGGCAGCGACGGCTGCCAGCCCACCTCGGGAACCTGGTACTCCGCCTACGACGACCAGAACGTCACCGTCGTCGCCCAGGCGACCATCGACCACGTGGTACCGCTGGCGGACGCGTGGCGCTCCGGTGCCGACCAGTGGACGGCGGCACAGCGCAAGGCGTTCGGCAACGACCTCACGGACTCGCAGCTGATCATCGCCTCCAGCTCCAGCAACAGCTCCAAGAGCGACCAGGACCCCAGCACCTGGAAGCCCACCAACCAGGCCTACTGGTGCACCTACGGCGAGCAGTACACGGACATCAAGTACAAGTTCTCGCTGACCGTCACCGACCCTGAGAAGGCCGCGCTGGGAGAACTTCTCGACGCCTGCTGATCCTCCTCTTCACCGTGAGCGGCCCCGTGACCATGTGTGGTCACGGGGCCGCGAGTGTGACAAGGGCCATCGCGCCGTACGGCTCGGCCGCCAGCCATACTGCGGGTAGGAATTCACGTGATCACGGAGGCGCCTCCCCATGAACGGTCCCCTTGACGGCATCGTGGTGCTCGACCTGACCCGCATCCTTTCCGGGCCGCACGCGACGATGATGATGGCCGATCTCGGCGCACGCGTGATCAAGGTCGAGCAGCCCGGCACCGGCGACGACACCCGCCAGTGGGGCCCGCCGTTCGCCACCGCGCCCGGTCAGGACGAGGACTCCGGGGTCAGCACCTACTTCATGTCCTGCAACCGGAACAAGGAGTCGATCACCCTCGACCTGAAGTCCGACGAGGGCAAGGAGACGCTGACCCGGCTGGTACGCCACGCCGACGTCCTCGCCGAGAACTTCCGCACCGGGGTCCTCGACCGGCTCGGGTTCTCCACCGAGCGGCTCCACGAGCTGAACCCCGGGCTCGTCATCCTGTCGATCTCCGGCTTCGGGCACGACGGCCCGGAGGGCGGGCGCCCCGGCTACGACGCGATCGTCCAGGGCGAGGCCGGGATCATGAGCGTCACCGGGCCCTCGCCCGACCAGCCGACCAAGATGGGCATGTCCATCTGCGACATCCTCGCGGGCATGAACGGCGCGTACGGCGTCGTGGCCGCCCTCTACGAACGCACCCACACCGGGCGCGGCCGGGTGATCCGTACCTCGCTCCTGGCCTCCGTGGTCGCCGCGCACGCCTACCAGGGCACGCGCTGGACGGTGGCCGGCGAGGTCCCGCAGGCGATCGGCAACGACCACCCGTCACTCGCCCCGTACGGCAGCTACCAGTGCGCCGACGGCCTCCTCCAGGTCGGCGTGGCGAACCAGGGCCTGTGGCGCAAGTTCGCCGCCGTCGTCGGCATCGACCCGGACGACGCGAGGTTCGCCACCAGCGCCTCACGGTCGCGCAACCGCGGCGAGCTGGGCGTCCTGATCGAGAAGGCGTTCGCGAACGGCGACCGCGGGCACTGGCTCGCCCGGCTCGGCGAGGTCGGCGTGCCCGCGGGCGCGATCCGCTCCATCGACGAGGTGTACGAATGGGACCAGACCCGGTCGCAGGGGCTCGTCATCGGCGTCGACCATCCGGCGCTCGGCCGCATCGAGCTGCCCGGCCCGGCGCTCCGCGTCGAAGGCGTCGAACCCGGCACGCACACCGCGCCGCCGGAGCTCGGCCAGCACACCGGTGACGTCCTGGCCTGGCTCGACGAGGTAGATTCCTGATCTGCGGGCTGCCCATGCCGATCCGGGGGGACGTCGATGGAGCCGCAGGTCCTACGCCGCAGTCTGTCGTCGCGTGATCTGATCGTCTACGGGCTGCTCTTCATCGGGCCGCTCGCGCCGGTCGGCGTCTTCGGCGTCCTCGACGCCAAGAGCTCGGGGGCGGTCGCCCTCGTGTACGTCGTGGCGACCGTCGCCATGGCGTTCACGGCGCTGTCGTACGCGCGGATGTCGCGCGAGGTGCCGCGCGCCGGGTCGGTGTACGCGTACGCGAGCGTCGGCATCAGCCCGGCCGCCGGGTTCGCCGCGGGCTGGCTGGCGATGCTCGACTACCTGCTCATTCCGGCCGTCGGCTACCTGTTCTGCGGCATCGCGCTGCACTCGCTGGTGCCCTCGGTGCCGGCCTGGGTGTTCACGCTGACCGCGTTCGTGGCGACGACCGCGCTGAACCTCGTCGGCGTACGTCTCGCCGCGCGCGTCGGGTTCGTCGTGCTCGTGGTCGAGATCGTGCTGCTGCTCGTGTTCGTGGTGGCCGCCGTGGTGGTGCTGATCCTCCACGGGCCCGCGCGCCCGTGGACCTCGCCGTTCCTCGGCGCGGGCGGCACCACGACGGGCGCGGTCATGGGCGCCGTCTCGGTCGCGGTCCTGTCCTTCCTCGGCTTCGACGCGATCGCCTCGTTCGCCGAGGAGAACACCGGCGACGAACGCCAGGTGGGCCGCGCCGTGCTGTTCTGCCTCGCGCTCGCCGGGCTGCTGTTCGTCGCGCAGACGTACCTGGCCGGCCTGCTGATGCCGGTGAGCCCGCGTCACCTCGCGGAGGTGCCCGCCGAGCAGGGCACCGCCTTCTACACGATGACCAAGGTCGCGATCGGCCCCTGGCTGCAGAAGACGTTCGCCATCGTGAAGGGCATCGGCCCGGCGTTCACCGCCATGGCGGCCGTCGCGGCGGCCTCGCGCCTGCTGTACGGCATGGCGCGCGACCGGGGCCTGCCACAGGTGCTGGCCTCGGTCGACGCCCGGTCACGCGTGCCGCGCGCGGCGCTGCTGACGACCGCCGCGATCAGCCTCGTCGTCTCGGTCTGGGCCGCGCGCCGCGGCGACGGCCTCGACGTGCTGGTCTCGATCGTCAACATGGGCGCCCTCGCGGCCTTCACGCTGCTGCACCTGTCGGTCATCGGGTACTTCGTCGTCAAGCACGGCAGCCGCCTGTGGCTGCCGGACGTCGTCGTCCCGGTCCTCGGCGCCGCGGTGTCCATCTGGATCATCGTCTCGGCCACGGGCCTGGCGAAGGTCATCGCGGCGGTCTGGCTCGCGGCGGGCGCCGTCGTGTACGCCGTGACCCGCCGGCGTACGCCCCCTAGCCGAGGAGGTCCGGACGGCGGTGTGACAGGGACGGGAGCACCTTCCGCACCTTCTCCGTGACCGCCAGGTCCACCTCGTCCACGTGCAGCGCCGGGAACGTGCCCAGGTCGGCGCGTACGGTGCCCATCGGGTCGACGAGGAGGCTGCGGCCGACGCCGCCCGGGTGCCCGTGCGGCGGGGCGCTGGTGTCCGGTGCCTTGCCGGTGGCCGCCACCCAGATGGTGTTCTCGATCGCGCGGGCACGGACCATGGTCATCCAGTGCTCTTCCTTGAAGTTGCCCTGCGCCCAGGCGGCGATCACCACGAGCATCTCGGCGTCGCGGTCGACCAGGGCGCGGGCCAGCTCGGGGAAGCGCACGTCGTAGCAGGTGATCAGGCCGATCCGGGTGCCGCACAGCTCGACGACGACCGGCGTGTCACCGGCGACGACCTTCTCCGACTCGCGGTCGTGGAAGGCGTCGAACAGGTGGATCTTCCGGTACGAGCCGGCCAGGGTGCCCGTCTCGTCGATCGCCACGGTCGTGTTGTAGACCCGCCCGTCGACGCCCGGCTCGAAGACGCCCGCGATCACGGCCGTGCCGTGCTCGCGCGCCGCCTCGGCGAGGGAGGACACCCAGGGGCCGTCGAGCGGCTCGGCGGCCGCCGCCAGGTCGGCGCCGAAGCGCACCTGCACGGCCTCGGGGAAGATCGCCAGGTCGGCGTCGGCGACCGATGCCAGGGCCGCGCGTACCGTCTCGAGGTTCTCCTTCGGGTCGTCCTCGACCGTGACCTGACACAAAGCGACCCTCATCGCGTGCTCCTTCCGGTGGCCTGCCCCCACTCTGGCACAGCGCCACGAGCCGTCCCAAAGCCGTTGTTACCCTGAGCCGGTGACCGTTGACATCGATCCGCTCGTCGCGCGCATGCAGGGGTTCGGCACCACCATCTTCGCCGAGATGACCGCCCTCGCCATCCGCACCGGAGCGGTCAACCTGGGCCAGGGCTTTCCCGACACCGACGGTCCGGCGAAGATGCTGGAGACCGCCGCCGAGGCGATCCGCGGCGGCGCCAACCAGTACCCTCCCGGCCCGGGGCTGCCCGAGCTGCGCGAGGCCGTCGCCGCCCAGCGCGCCGGCCGTTACGGCCTGACGTACGACCCCGCGTCGGAGATCCTGGTGACCGTCGGCGCGACCGAGGCGATCGCCGCGACCCTCCTGGCCCTCGTGGAGACCGGCGAGGAAGTGATCGTCTTCGAGCCGTACTACGACTCGTACGCGGCGATGATCGCCCTGTCCGGCGGTGTGCGCCGCCCGGTGACGCTGCGGCCCGTCGACGGCCGGTTCACCTTCGACCCCGACGAGCTGCGCGCCGCCGTCACGCCGCGCACCCGGCTGATCCTCGTCAACTCGCCGCACAACCCGGCGGGCACGGTGTTCGACCGGGGCGAGCTGGAGATCATCGCGGACCTGTGCCGTGAGCACGACCTGACCGCCGTCACCGACGAGGTGTACGAGTACCTCACCTACGGCGCCGAGCACATCCCGCTGGCCACGCTGCCGGGCATGCGCGAGCGTACGGTCGCGATCTCCTCGGCGGGCAAGACCTTCTCGGCGACCGGCTGGAAGACCGGGTGGATCACGGCGCCGCCGGAGTACCTCCGCGCCGTGCAGACGGTGAAGCAGTTCCTGACCTTCACCTCCAGCGCGCCGTACCAGCGCGCGGTCGCGTACGCCCTCGGCGCCGAGCTGGACTGGGTCGAGGCGCTGCGCACGTCGTTGCAGGCCAAGCGCGACCGGCTGACCGGCGGCCTGGAGGCGGCCGGCCTCACCGCGCTGCGCGCCGAGGGCACCTACTTCGTGCAGGCCGACGTACGCCCGCTGGGGTTCACCGACGGCCTGGAGTTCTGCCGCGCGCTGCACGAGCGCGCCGGTGTCGTCGCCATTCCCGCGCAGGCGTTCTACGACTCCGACGCCGGTGATCCGTACGTCCGGTTCGCCTACTGCAAGCGCGATGAGGTCATCGACGACGCGGTCGACAGGCTCGCCCGTATCGGACGTTGAACCCCACTCGGGAAGATCCTGACTAAGCGGACGCCCTGGTTGGGCATACTCTGCCCATGAGCAGATCACCGCGAAGCGACTAGGTTCGCCATCGTGACCAGCATCGTGAGCGAGGGCGGGCGTGTCCTCATCGCGCTCGGCGGCAACGCGATGACCGGCCCCGACGGCAGCGCCACCCCGGAGGCCCAGCGCCAAGCCGTCGAGACGGCCGTCAAACCCGTCGCCGACCTGGTCGCCGACGGGACCGAGGTCGTGCTGACCCACGGGAACGGCCCGCAGGTCGGCAACCTCCTGATCAAGAACCAGCTCGCCGCCCGCGTGGTGCCGCCGGTGCCGCTCGACTGGTGCGGCGCGCAGACCCAGGCGACGATCGGCGTCCTCGTGCTGAACGCCCTCCAGCGGGCGATGGCCGTACGCGGCGTCGAGCGCCAGGTCGCCGTCGTGGTGACCCGCACCCTGGTCGACGTCGACGACCCCGGGTTCACGAACCCGACGAAGCCGGTCGGCCGCTACTTCTCCGACGTCGAGGCCGAGCAGTTCCGGTCCCTGGGCGAGACCTGGAAGTCGTTCGGCGGCAAGGGCAGCCGCCGGGTGGTCGCCTCGCCCGAGCCTCTGGAGATCCTCGACGCGCCCGCCGTGGACGCCCTGCTCGCCGCCGGGTTCGTGGTCGTGGCCGCCGGCGGCGGCGGCGTGCCCGTCGTCCGCGACGAGGGCCTCCTCCGCGGCGTCGACGCCGTCATCGACAAGGACCTCGCCGCCCAGTTGCTGGCCCGCCACGTCAAGGCGACGACACTGATCATCGCCACCGACGTCGACCACGTCATGACCGGCTACGGCACGGCGGACGAGCGCGCCATCGGCCGTACGACCGTCGCCGAGCTGCGCGCGTACGCCGCCGCGGGCGAGTTCGGCGGCGGCAGCATGGGGCCCAAGGTCGAGGCGGCGGTCCGCTTCATCGAGGCGGGCGGCGAGCGGGCCGTGATCACGTCCCTGGCGCGCATCGGCGACGCCGTGAGCGGCTCGGCCGGAACAGTCATCGAAATCGAAGGGTAGAGGACATGCCGGACCCGATTGAGGTACGCAAGGTCGCCATCGAGAGCGTCACGGACGCTTCGGGGCTGGCCCGGCTGATCGACGACGGCGTGATCGAGGCCGACCGCGTCCTCGCCGTGGTGGGCAAGACCGAGGGCAACGGCGGCGTCAACGACTACACGCGGATCCTCGCCGACCGCGCCTTCCGCGAGGTGCTCATCGCCAAGGGCACCCGTACGGCGGAGGAGGCGGCACTGGTGCCGCTCGTGTGGTCCGGCGGCACCGACGGCGTGCTCAGCCCGCACGCGACGATCTTCGCGACGAAGGCCCCCGGCGAGGTGCCGCAGAGCTCCGAGCCCCGCGTGTCGGTCGGGATCGCGATGAGCGAGATCATCCTGCCCGAGGACATCGGCCGCCCCGCGATGGTGGAGAAGGTCGCCGAAGGCGTGCGCGACGCCATGAAGACCGCCGGCATCGAGGACGCCGCCGACGTCCACTACGTGCAGACCAAGACGCCGCTGCTCACCCTCGACACCATCAACGACGCCAAGCGCCGCGGCCACGACGTCGTGACCGAGGACACCCTGAAGTCGATGGACATCTCCAACTCCACGACGGCGCTCGGCATCGCCGTCGCGCTCGGGGAGATCGAGATGCCGGCGGCCGAGCAGATCCACAAGGACCTGTCGCTGTACTCCTCGGTCGCCTCGTGCTCCTCCGGCGTCGAGCTGGACCGCGCGCAGATCGTCGTCGTCGGCAACGTACGCGGCATCGGCGGCCGCTACCGCATCGGCCACGGCGTGATGAAGGACGCCCTCGACGCCGACGGCATCTGGGACGCCATCCGGGCCACCGGCCTCGACCTGCCCGAACGCCCGCACCCGAGCGACCTCGGCGACCGCCTCGTGAACGTCTTCCTCAAGTGCGAGGCCGACCCCAGCGGGTCGGTGCGCGGGCGCCGCAACATCATGCTCGACGACTCGGACGTGCACTGGCACCGCCAGATCAAGGCGTGCGTCGGCGGCGTGGCGGCTTCGGTCACCGGCGACCCGGCCGCGTTCGTGTCGGTCGCCGCCGTGCACCAGGGCCCCTCGGGCGGCGGCACGGTCGCCGCCATCGCCGACCTGGCCTGACCGGTCACCTTTCCATCCGCGTCACCTGGACGGCGTTCAAGATCACGACGCCCAGGTGACGCGGTGTGCGGCGTGCCCTTCGCACCCGCGGCGACCCGCGGGTGAAAGCCCCCTGACCAGTCCTGTCGGCTGACGCGGCTACCCTCGTGTTTCGTGTCAGAACGCACCATCCCGCAACCCCAGTTCCCCGACGATGACGGCACCGCCGACGTCGCCGTCCGCCGAGCCCTGATCGAGTACGCCGAGGGCCGTGGCGGCGAGCACGCCGTGCTGTCCGTGCTCGCCGGCTCCAGACTGCTCGTCCCGGTGGTGGCCGTCCTCACCGAGGACGAGACCATCGACGGGGTCCGGCGTGAGAAGGAAAGCGACATGGCCCTGCCCAAGCTCGTCGGCGACGACGGGCGCAGCGGTGTGCTCGCCTTCACCTCCGCCGAGAGCCTCGCCCGGTGGAGTCCGGAGGCCCGCCCCGTCGCCGTACCGGCCCGCCAGGCCTGCCAGGCCGCCCTCGACGAGTCCGCGGACGCCGTCGTGGTCGACGTGGCCGGCCCGGTTCCGTACGCCATCGAGGGCGCGCGCCTGCAGCTCCTCGCCGCCGGTGGTGAGATCAACGCGCCGCACGAGGACCCCGAGGTCCAGGCCGCCGTGCACGCGGCCGTGGGCGACCTGCCCGGGGTCGACGCCATCCAGGTGGTCCACGGCACCGAGAACGACCTCGCCGTACGCCTCCGGCTGGCCGACGACGCCGACCTGGAGTCCGTCCTGCGCGAGGCCGCCGACCGCCTCACGAAGCACCTGAGCGGCCGCGTGGTCGGCGCCGTCGAGATCGGCCTGGTCCGCGACTAGGCATGGCTAGGCCCGCGCAGAGCGGGTTCGCCGGAGGCGGGCCCGCTCCGCACGGCTCTAGAGTGCGGGCGTGACGAGTATCGACTGGGCGTGGCCGGTGACGAGGCGTCCCCACGCGGTGACGCTGGCCGTCCTCGCGCTCCTGGTGCCCGTCGGCGGGCGGGTCGGCCTGGAACCCGATCTTCCCGCCTTCGCCTACCTCACGGTCGTCGGCGTCGTCCTGACCTTCATCGACGTCGCGCTGAACCGCCTGCCGGACCCTCTCACGCTGTCCTCGTACGCCGTCGCGGCCGCGCTCCTCGGCGCCGCCGCGCCCTTCACCGACCACGGTGGCGCCAGGTTCACGTGGGCGCTGGCCGGCATGGGGGCGCTGTTCCTGCTGTACGCCCTGCAGTGGTTCTTCCTGCCGGGCCAGATCGGCCTGGGCGACGTGAAGCTGGCAGGCGTGCTCGGCATGTACCTCGGCTGGCTCGGCCTGAGGGCCTGGATCCTGGGGGTCTTCGCCGGGTTCGCCCTCGGTGCGGTGTACTCCCTGGCGATGCTGGCCGCCCGCCGCGCGACGCTGAAGTCGACGATCCCGTTCGGGCCGTTCATGCTCGCGGGCACCCTCATGGCCGTCCTGGCGTACGCCTGAACCCAGGGACGCTGCACGAGGCCGGCCTCGTACGTGAAAGTATTCACTGCATGTTGCGGTGGCTGACAGCGGGGGAGTCCCATGGCCCGGCGCTCGTCTCGATTCTCGAGGGGATGCCGTCCGGCGTCGGTGTGACCTCGGCGGAGATCTCCGAGGCGTTGCGGCGCAGGCGGCTCGGGTACGGCCGGGGCGCCCGGATGAAGTTCGAGCAGGACGAGGTCGAGATCATCGGCGGGATCCGGCACGGCCGTACGCTCGGCGGGCCGGTCGCGATCCGGGTGGCCAACAGCGAGTGGCCCAAGTGGGAGACGGTCATGTCGGCCGATCCGGTCGACCCGGACCTCCTGGCGGAGCAGGCGCGCAACGCGCCGCTGTCCCGGCCCCGGCCCGGCCACGCCGACCTCGTCGGCATGCAGAAGTACGGCTTCGACGACGCACGGCCGATCCTGGAGCGCGCCAGCGCGCGTGAGACGGCCGCGAGGGTCTCGATCGGCGAGGTCGCGCGCGCGTTCTGCCGCCAGGTCCTCGGCGCGGAGATCCTCAGCCACGTCGTGGCGCTCGGCGAGGTGAGCGCGCCGGACGACGTGATCCCCGAGCCCGGTGACCTCGAACGCGTCGACGCCGACCCGGTCCGCTGCCTCGACCCCGGCACGAGCGCCGCGATGGTCGAGCACATCGAGCAGGTCAAGAAGGACGGCGACACGCTCGGCGGCGTCGTCGAGGTGGTCGTCCACGGCCTCCCGCCGGGGCTCGGCAGCCACGTCCACTGGGACCGCCGCCTCGACTCGCGCCTGGCCGGAGCCCTGATGGGCATCCAGGCGATCAAGGGCGTCGAGGTCGGCGACGGTTTCCGTACGGCCGCGCGGCGCGGGTCGCGCGCGCACGACGAGATCGAGCGCGACACCGGTGAGATCCGGCGCGTGACCAACCGCGCGGGCGGCATCGAGGGCGGCATGACCACCGGCGAGCTGCTCCGCGTCCGCGCCGCGATGAAACCGATCTCGACGGTGCCGCGCGCGCTGTCGACGATCGACGTCGTCACCGGCGAGCCGGCCAAGGCGATCAACCAGCGCAGCGACGTCACGGCGGTGCCCGCCGCGGGCGTCGTCGCCGAGGCGATGGTCGCCCTGGTGATCGCGGAGGCGGCCGTCGAGAAGTTCGGCGGTGACTCCGCCGAGGAGACCGCGCGCAACCTGCAGGGCTACCTATCCGCATTGGTGATCAAGTGAAACCGAAGGCCGTCGTCATCGGCCCGCCCGGGTCGGGGAAGACCACCGTGGGCCTGCTGCTGTCCGAGCGCCTCGGCGTCCCGTTCCGCGACACCGACCACGACGTCGAGGCCGTCGCCGGCAAGCCGATCGGCGACATCTTCGTCGACGACGGCGAGGAGCGCTTCCGCGAGCTGGAGCGCGCGGCCGTGGCCGGCGCGCTGTCCGCGCACGAGGGCGTCCTCGCCCTCGGCGGCGGCGCCATCCTCGACACGGCGACCCAGGAGACCCTGGCCGGCCACCACGTGGTCTACCTGGAGGTCGGCCTGTCGGACGCCGTGAAGCGCGTCGGGCTCGCCTCCGCGCGCCCGCTGCTGGTGCTGAACCCCCGCAGCCAGTTCCGCAAGCTGATGGAGGAGCGGCGGCCCATCTACGAGCGCCTCGCCGCGACCAAGGTCAACACCGACGGCCGCGAGCCGTCCGCCATCGTGGACGAGATCCTGAAGGACCTCGCGTGAGCCGCGTCCACGTCGGCGGCGACAGCCCGTACGACGTCGTCATCGGCACCGGTGTCCTCGGCGAGCTGCCCGGCCTGCTCGGCGGCGCTTCCAGGGTCGCGGTCGTGCACGCCGAGGGCCTGCCGGAGATCGCCCGGCCCGTGTGCGGCGCGCTCGCCGACGCCGGCTACGAAGTGCACCCGCTGCCCGTGCCCGACGGCGAGGCCGGCAAGGACGCCGCCGTGCTGACCGGGCTCTGGTCGAGCTTCGCGCGGCTCGGCATGACCCGTACGGACGCGATCGTCGGCGTCGGCGGGGGAGCGACGACCGACCTGGCCGGCTTCGCCGCCGCGACCTGGCTGCGCGGCGTCCGCGTCGTGCTGGTGCCGACCACGCTGCTCGGCATGGTCGACGCCGCCGTCGGCGGCAAGACCGCGATCGACATCCCCGAGGGCAAGAACCTCGTCGGCGCCTTCCACCCGCCCGCCGGGGTGATCTGCGACCTCGCCACCCTCGTGACCATGCCGCGCGGCGACTACGTCAGCGGCCTCGCCGAGATCGTCAAGGCCGGGTTCATCGCCGACCCGCGCATCCTCGACCTCATCGAGAGCGACCCGGAGGCCGCCGGCCGCCCGGACGGCCCGCACACGCTGGAGCTGGTCGAGCGCGCCGTCGCGATGAAGGCACGCGTCGTCTCCGAAGACCTGCGCGAGAGCGGCCTGCGGGAGATCCTCAACTACGGCCACACGCTCGCGCACGCGATCGAGAAGGTCGAGGGCTACCGTTTCCGCCACGGCGACGCCGTCGCCATCGGCATGGTCTACGCCGCCGAGCTGGCCCGCCTCGCCGGCCGCCTCGACGACGCGACGGTGGCACGGCACCGCGAGATCCTCACCGCCACGGGCCTGCCGACCTCCTACGCCGCCGAGGCCTGGCCGTCGCTGCGCGACGCCATGCGCATCGACAAGAAGGCGCGCGGCGCGAAGCTGCGGTTCGTGGTCCTCGACGGCCTCGCCACGCCCGGCCGGCTCGAAGACCCCGACGAGGACCTGCTGAAACGCGCGTACGACGAGGTGGCACGGTGACCGACGTCCTGGTCCTCAACGGGCCCAACCTCGGGCGGCTCGGCAGCCGCGAGCCCGACGTGTACGGCGCGGCGAACTTCGACGACCTGGCCGCGCTGTGCCGCGACACCGCGCGCCGTCTCGACCTGCACGCCGAGGTGCGCCAGACCGACGACGAGGCGGAGCTGGTCGGCTGGCTGCACGAGGCGGCCGACGGCCGGATCCCGGTGGTGCTGAACCCGGCCGCCTTCACGCACTACTCCTACGCCCTGCGCGACGCGATCGCGCAGCGCACCGCGCCGCTGGTCGAGGTGCACATCTCCAACCCCGCCGCGCGCGAGGAGTTCCGCCACACCTCGGTCGTGGCGGCCGTGGCCTCCGGCACCGTCGCCGGGTTCGGCCTGCACTCCTACGTCCTCGCACTCCAGGCGGTCGCCGAGTTGCTCGCGGAGTCCTGACTCACCAGCCGTCGACGTGCAGGATCTCCTCCAGGGGCTGCCGCGGCGCGGGGCGGAACGTCTCGCCCGTGTAGTAGGCCGTCGGCACCAGCGCGCCCTGCCGCACGTCGTCCGGCAGGCCGAGCAGGGCGGCGACCTCGCTCTCGTACGCCAGGTGCAGCGTGGTCCAGGCGGTGCCGAGCCCGCGCGCTCGCGCGGCGAGCATGTAGTTCCACACGGCCGGCAGCAGCGAGCCCCACAGCCCCGCCTGGTTGCCCGCGGGCAGCTCCGGCCCCGAGGTGCGCAGGCACGGGATGAGCAGCACGGGCACCTCGCCCATGTGCTCGCCCAGGTAGGCGACGCTGTCGCCGACCCGATGCTGGACGGGCGCGCGGCCCGGGTCGTCGGAGAACAACCTCGCCGCCGATCCCTCGGAGGCGAGGTACTCCCGCACGGCCCGCGCGTACACCTCGCCAACGGCCGCGCGCCGCTCCGGGTCGGTGACGACGATCCAGTGCCACCCCTGCCGGTTGCTCCCGCTGGGCGCCTGCAACGCGATCTCCAGGCACTCGCGTACGAGGTCCATCGGCACCGGCCGGGTCAGGTCGAGACGCTTGCGTACGGTGCGGGTGGTCGTGAGCAGCTCGTCAGGCGTGAGGGAATCCATGCCTCACATCGTGACGTATCCCGCGAGCGACTAGTGAGCGGGCATCTTGTCCCGTGCGCGGCGCTTCATGTCGGCGACCTGGTCGTACTCGGTCTCCTCGCCCCACTCCTCCTGCATGCGCATCGCCGCGCCCATGCCGAAGAACGTGGGAGCCCACTCGCCGACGAAGATGCCCCACCGGTCGGCGCGCGCCCGGTTGTCCTGCTCGTACCTCATCGAGACGAGCCAGGACATGAGCGAGATGGCGACCGACCCCATGCCGGCGGCGTAGAGCATGTCCGACGAGATACCGATCCTGCGCATGTACTTGAGCATTTTTGGCCCCCGATCTGCGGTTTCAGCTGTCCCTAGCGCCCTACCCGTGGCCTCGCGGCGGCATGTCGGCCCGGTGTTCAAATCGCCGCCAACGCCGCCGCCGTGGTTGAAAGCGGTCAGACGTCGCAGGCGGTGGCGATCAGGGCCTCCAGCTCGGTGACGACGTCGTCGAGGGGTGTGGTCGTACGGCCCGCGCGGCACAGGATCGTGGCGCCCTCGACCGAGGCGACGATCAGTGTCGCCAGCCGGGCGGCGCGTGGCGCGGGGGCGCCCGCCGAGACCAGGCCGGCCGTCATGGCGTCCTGCCAGCCGCGGAAGGCGCTCGCCGCGGCGTCGGCCAGCCGCGACTCGACCGTGACGGCGACGATCGGGCAGCCGGCCTGGTAGTCGCTGCTCACCAGCACCCGCCGCCACCACGCCAGGAACGCGCGCACCGCCGCCACCGGGTCGTCGTCGCGGGTCGCCGAGCGCACGCCCGCCGCGAGGTAGTCGCCGGCGTAGCGGACGGCCTCCTCGGCGAGCTGGATCTTGCCGCCGGGGAAGTGGTGGTAGATCGAGCCGCGCGGCGCGCCGCTGTGCGCGATCACGTCGCTGAACGCGGTGCCGCTGAAGCCGTGCTCGCGGAACAGGTACGCGGCGCTGCGCACCATGCGCTCGCGGGCGTCGGAGGTCATATGAGGAACACCACCTTGACTATGACGCCCATCATAGAGAACCCTCGTCTATGACAAGCGTCATAGAGAGGAGGCGCCATGACGGCGGGGCTGGATCAGTTGAAGGCGCTCTTCGACCAGGGCGGGGCGGGCATCGGGGTGCTGCTCGGCATGACGGTCGAGCACATGGAGCCGGGCCGGGTGGTGTTCGGACTGGAGACCCGCCCGGAGTTCGGCAACCCGCTGGGCACCCTGCACGGCGGGATCTACAGCACCCTGCTCGACTCCGCGATGGGCTGCGCCGTGCACACCTCGATGCCCGAGGGCGCCGCGTACACCACGCTGGAGCTGAAGGTGAACTTCGTGCGCGCGGTGAAGCTGGACGGGGTCAAGCTTCGCTGCGAGGGCTCGACGATCCACGTCGGATCCCGTGTGGCCACGACCGAGGGGCGCGTTACCGACGACCAGGACCGCCTCGTCGCGCACGGGACGAGCACCTGCATGGTGTTCCGCCCGTCCTGACTACGCTAGAACACTATTCGGTTCACCGAGCGAAGGGGTGCCGCGAGATGCGCATCGGAATGTCCCTCAACTACGCGGGGGGCTTCAAGGAGACCGTGGACGAGCTCGCCGACTACGAGCGCGCCGGCCTCGACATCGTGTTCGTGCCCGAGGCGTACAGCTTCGACGCGGTCAGCCAGATGGGCTTCATCGCGGCGCGCACCGAGCGCCTGCAGATCGCCTCCGGAATCCTCCAGCTCTACTCGCGCACGCCGACGCTCACCGCGATGACCGCCGCCGGCCTCGACTACGTCTCGAACGGCCGGTTCGTCCTCGGCATCGGCGCCTCCGGCCCGCAGGTCATCGAGGGCTGGCACGGCGTGCCGTACCACGCGCCGATCGGCCGCACCCGCGAGATCATCGAGATCTGCCGCATGGTCTGGAAGCGCGAACGCCTGAACTACGACGGCAAGTACTACAAGCTGCCGCTCCCCGCCGACCAGGGCACCGGCCTGGGCAAGCCGCTCAAGCTCATCAACCACCCCGTACGCGACCGCATCCCGATCATCATCGCCTCTCTCGGCCCGAAGAACGTCGAGATGACCGCCGAGCTGGCCGAGGGCTGGGAGCCGATCTTCTACGTACCGGAGAAGGCGGGCGACGTCTGGGGCGAGGCCCTCGCCAAGGGCAAGGCCAAGCGCGACCCGTCCCTGGGCGAGCTGGACGTCGTCGCGCAGGCCGCCCTGGCGATCGGCGACGACGTCGAGGGCTTCCTGGAGTTCGGGCGCCCGATGGCCGCGCTGTACATCGGCGGGATGGGCGCCAAGGGGCGCAACTTCTACAACGACCTCGCCCGCCGCTACGGCTACGAGAAGGAGGCCGAGGAGATCCAGGACCTGTACCTGGACGGGAAGAAGCAGGAGGCCGCCGAGAAGGTGCCGTACGAACTGCTGCAGAAGACCTCCCTCATCGGCACCGAGGGCTTCGTGCGCGACCGCATCGCGGCCCTGAAGGAGTCCGGCGTCACGACCCTGAACGTCACCCCGATCGGCAGCGACCACGCCGCGCGCCTCAAGCTGATCGAGAAGATCAAGGAGCTGGCGGGCTGAGTCAGGGCGTGCCCGGCCGCCGTCTCGGCGTCGCCGTCCCAGCGGGCGGTGAGGAACGCCGGGACGGCGTCGCCGGCGCCACGCGTAGAGTCAGGGCCATGTCCGAGATCCACTCCGAGGTCCATGGCGACCGGCGCGCGCGGCTGGCCGCGATGCTGGCCGGTCGCGGGGCCGACGCCGCCCTCATCACGCGCCTCATCAACGTTCGGTACCTCACCGGGCTCGCCAGCTCGAACGCCGCGCTGCTCGTCACCGCGGACGGGGCCGCGGTCCTCGCCACCGACGCTCGCTACGCAGGCACCGCGATGCGCGTCTGCCCGGACCTGGAGTGCGTCGTCGAACGTGACGTCGCCGGCGCGCTGGCCGCCCGCGCGAAGGGGCGCCTCGCGCATGAGACCCACGACATGACCGTCGACGCGCGCGACGCGCTCGACGCCGGTGGCGCCGAGCTCATCTCCCTCGGCCGCGCCGTCGAGGAGCTGCGTACGGTCAAGGACGAGGGCGAGATCGCGAGCCTGCGTGAGGCCTGCGCCATCACCGACCGCGCGTTCGACGCCGTCCTGCCGCAGATCGCGCCCGGCCGTACCGAACGCGAGATCGCGGTCGCGCTGGAGCGGTTCATGGTCGACTTCGGCGCCGAGGGGCTCGCGTTCGACTCGATCGTGGCGAGCGGACCGAACGGCGCGATCCCGCACCACTCTCCCAGCGCCCGCGCGATCGAGAGCGGCGACCTGGTCACGATGGACTTCGGCGCGCGCTACGACGGCTACCACGCCGACATGACGCGTACGGTCGCGGTCGGCGAGCCCGGCGAGTGGCAGCGGGAGATCTACGACCTGGTCGCGTCCGCGCAGCGCGCCGGCGTGGAGGCCGCGCGCCCGGGCGCGGTGACCGGCGACCTCGACGCCAGAGCGCGCGGCATCATCGAGGAGGCGGGCTACGGCGAGGAGTTCGCCCACGGGCTCGGCCACGGTGTCGGCCTTGAGATCCACGAGGCACCGCTCGTGGGATCCGACAAGACCGGTAAACTGCTGGATCGAGTTCCGATCACCGTTGAGCCCGGCGTCTATGTGGCCGGGCGCGGCGGAGTCCGCATCGAGGACACACTCGTGGTCCGAGCGGACGGCGTGGAGCTTCTCACCAAGACGACCAAGGAACTGCTCGTCATCTAGACGCGGCAGGCCGCCGACGCAGGAGAACATCGCACCGTGGCGACGACGAACGACCTGAAGAACGGCATGACGCTGAATCTCGACGGACAGCTCTGGACCGTTGTGGAGTTCCAGCATGTCAAGCCTGGTAAGGGCGGCGCGTTCGTCCGTACCAAGATCAAGAACATCCTCTCCGGGAAGGTCGTCGACAAGACCTTCAACGCCGGTACCAAGGTCGAGGTGGCCACGGTCGACAAGAGGGAGATGCAGTACCTCTACCGCGAGGGCGAGGACTTCATCTTCATGGACACCGAGACCTACGACCAGCCGCACATCCCCAGCGCCACCGTCGGCGACGCGGCGAACTTCCTGCTCCCCGAGCAGAACGCCGTCATCGCCTTCAACAACGACACGCCGCTCTACATCGAGCTGCCGGCCGCCGTCGTGCTCGAGGTCACCGAGACCGAGCCTGGCCTGCAGGGCGACCGCTCCACCGGCGGCACCAAGCCGGCGACGGTCGAGACCGGGGCGGTCATCAACGTCCCGCTGTTCATCACGACCGGCGAGAAGATCAAGGTCGACACTCGCTCGGGCGACTACCTGGGTCGCGGCTGACCTGTGGCCGCTCGCAGCAAGGCGCGCAAACGGGCCCTCGAGATCCTGTACGAGGCCGAGGTACGCGGCGACCCGCCCGCCGATGTCATCAGCAGGCGGGTCGAGCAGGCCCGCGGCCAGCAGCCCCTCGCCGAACAGGACTTCGTCGTCCGGCTCGTCGAGGGCGTCGAGGAGCGCCGTGAGCGCATCGACGAGCTGATCGCGACCTACTCCGTCGGCTGGACCCTCGACCGCATGCCCATCGTCGACCGCAACGTCCTGCGCCTGGGCGCCTACGAGCTCCTGTGGAGCGACGAGGTCCCGGACGGCGTGGCGGTCAGCGAGGCGGTCGCGCTCGCCACCGAGCTGTCCACCGACGAGTCCCCGCGATTCGTCAACGGCCTGCTGTCCAGGCTCCTGGAGTTGAAGCCGTCACTGTCCCTGTAGGCGTCTAAGCTGGGCGCCAGGTGACGGAAGTGATCTGAGGGCCGTGAGCGACGGCGACGCGCGATCATGACCATTGCCGGCTGAACTGGGGGCACCGTGAGCGAACGTCCGCGTCCGCGGTCGATACGCACCGCGATCGTGTGGGAGATCCTGCGCGACGTTCTCGACGCGAGCGTGAAGGAGTCGGGCCGTAGCGGTCTCGACGTCCTCGACGCCGGTGGTGGCACCGGCGGCCTCGCCGTGCCCCTGGCCGAGCTCGGCCACCACGTGACCGTCGTCGACTCCAGTCCCGACGCCCTGGCGGGCCTGGAGCGCCGTGCCGACGAGGCGGGCGTACGGGTCCGTGCCCTGCAGGGTGACGCCGACGGGCTGCTCGACATCGTCGGCCCGGACAGCGCCGACCTCGTGCTCTGCCACAGCGTGCTGGAGTACGTCGACGACCCGGCCGCCGCGCTGTCCTCGATCGCGCGTACGGTACGGCCCGGCGGCGCGGTCAGCGTCCTGGCGGCCAACCAGGTCGCGGCGGTCCTGCATCGCGCGCTCGCCGGAGACTTCCAGCACGCCCGGCGCATCCTGTCCAGCGCCCAGGGCCGGTGGGGCGACGGCGACCCGATGCCGCGCCGGTTCACCTCCGGCATGCTGGCCGAGCTGATCGAGGGTGCCGGGCTGCGCGCCGGCGAGGTGCACGGCGTACGCGTCTTCGCCGACCTGCTGCCGAGCGGCATCGTCGACGGCGGCGAGCGCGGCGCCGCCGAGGAGCTGGCCGCGCTGGAGCGCGCCGTGTCCGTACACCCGGTCCTGAAGGACGTCGCCACCCAGTTGCACGCGCTCGCGCGCCGGAGATAGCGGCCTTGAGCAGGAAACAGCAGCTCCATCGCCCGGGTCCACCGGCGGGCCCGCCGGGCGACGACACGGGCTGCCCGGTCCTGCACGTCGACATGGACGCCTTCTTCGTCAGCGTCGAGCTGCTGGAACGCCCCGACCTGCGCGGCCGTCCCGTCGTCGTCGGCGGTGCCGGCGGCCGCGGCGTCGTGTCCGCCGCGTCGTACGAGGCCCGCACGTACGGCGTCCACTCGGCCATGCCGATGTCGCGGGCGCGCCGGCTCTGCCCGCAGGCGGTCGTACTCCCGCCGCGCCACGACAGGTACGCCGCCGTCTCCGCCGGTGTGATGGAGATCTTCCGTTCGATCACGCCTCTCGTGGAGCCGCTGGCCCTCGACGAGGCGTTCCTCGACGTGTCCGGCGCGCTCCGCCGCCTAGGGCGGCCGGGCCACATCGGCCGGATCATCCGCGAGCAGGTGTACGAGCAGCAGGGCATCACCTGCTCGGTCGGCGTCGCGAGCACCAAGTTCGTGGCGAAGCTCGCCTCCACGCGGTGCAAACCCGACGGCCTGCTGATCGTCCCCGCCGACGGCATCATCGCGTTCCTGCACCCGCTGCCGGTGGCCGCGCTGTGGGGCGTCGGCGAGCGCACCGAGACGATCTTGACGCGGCTGGGCCTGCACACCGTCGGCGACCTGGCCGCCGCGCCCGAACAGACGCTCAAGCACGAGCTCGGCGAGGCGGCCGGCGAGCACCTGTACAACCTCGCCTGGGGCCGCGACGAACGCGCCGTGGTGGCCACCAGCCCCGACAAGAGCATCGGCGCCGAGGAGACCTTCGAACGCGACATCGCCGACCGCGGCACGATCCGCCGCGAACTGCTGCGCCTGTCCGAGAAGGTCGGCGGGCGCCTGCGGGGGAGCGGGCAGGCGGGCCGTACGGTCGCCGTCAAGCTCCGCAAGGCCGACTTCAGCACGATCACCCGCGCCCGTACGCTCCGGGAGCCCACCGACCTGTCCCACGACATCTACGCGACCGCGTGCGCCCTCTACGAGGCCTCGGGACTCGAACACGTCCCGCTCCGCCTCGTCGGAGTCCGCGTGGAGAACCTCGTCCCCTCCGGCACCTCGCCGCGCCAGCTCGCCCTCGGCGAGCGAGAGGTGGGCTGGCGCGAGGCAGAAAACGCCATAGACCGGGCAACCAAGCGCTTCGGAACGGGAGCCGTGCGTCCCGCTGCTCTGATGAGGGTGGATGACGATCGAGATGAGCATTACGGTAAGGAGCGGCTGCGTGACGCCTGAGAGAGCGGTGACCTATGTGGCTACGGACAGTGAACATGCCGGTTGACTCGGCGATCCGCCGGTGCTGGCCGGAACGTTTTCTTTCGTACGGTCGTCGCGCCTCGTATTCTGGGCATATCACCGATAGCCATGTCCCCGTCCGGCGTGGGATTCCCCATCATGGGGCTGTCTTTGGGAGGCGCCGTGCCGCTCTCTGACCACGAGCAGCGCTTGCTCGACCAGATCGAGCGCGCGCTGTACGCCGAAGATCCTAAATTCGCTTCGGCCGTCCGCTCCACCGATCCGCAGGTGCACTACAAGCGCAGGATCTGGAAGGCCGGTATCGGCTTCGTCCTGGGCCTGTTCGTGGTCATGGCGGGCCCGATCCTCAACACGATGCCGATCAGCATCGTGATCAGTGTCACCGGGTTCCTCCTGATGGTCTTCTGCTGCGCCTGGGGTCTGACGAGCTGGAAGCGCATGAACGGAGTCGGCGCCGAGCCGGCACCAAAGAAGCATTCAAAGGGCGCGAAGACGTCCAAACCCGCCAAGGCGGGCTTCATGGAACGCATGGAAGAACGCTGGCGCCGCCGCCACGAAGGCCCATAGCCCAGCCTCGTTTGGCCTGATATGGCCGGAACGCGCGACCGTGGTCCCTGAGCGCCGCCCGCGATGGCGGGCGGCCCGCTACGTCAGCGCGATGGCGCCCGCGACCGTGGGCGATCAAGTGTGGTGTCCGCGGATGTAGGCCGTCAGATGTGGCGGGTCGGTGCTGTGGCCGGGGTCAGGTGCGGTGGCGGCGGCGGATGGTGGCCACATCCAGCCAGTCGAAGGCGTCCAGGAGCTTTGAGCCGGCCTGTCTCAGCAGCATCGCCGACGACGGGGGGAGCAGGCGGGCGCGCCAGCGGGTGCGGCCCGGCACCTTTCCGCGCAGGGCCGTGTTGATCACTCGCATGTCCGCGCGCAGCGTCGTCGCCCTGGCCGGTTCTCGTGCGTACAGCGCTCGTTCCTCCGCGCGGGCGATGCGGGTCAGTGCCTCGGCCGGGGCCTCGTCCAGGGTCAGGACGTTCGCCAGGTGGTGGGCTGTCGCCCGGGGGCTGTCGCTCGCGCGCCACGGTAGGCCGTGGTCGATCGTCGTCGCGCGTAGTTCGTCCCAGGCCGCGTGGGCCACGTCCGTGTCGGACTTGGCCCGGGTCCAGCGGTACACCCGGCTCACCCGGCGCAGGGCTGCCGGTACCAGCAGCAGGACGAGTACGGCCAGTGCGGCCAGCAGCCACGCCAACGGGGTGCGGTCGCCGGCGGGCTTCGCCACCGGGCCGGCCGCGCCGGTGATGTCGCTGGGGAGGTCGGTGCGGTGGTGGGAGGTGTAGCGGGAGCCCGCGGCGTCGCCGGTCAGAGGGTTCGAGGTGGTCGTCGAGCCGATCTGCGGGTCGCTGCTGGGGGACCCCGGTACGAGGCGTGGTGTCGTGTAGTCCGGGGTCAGGGCGCTGCCCTGGCCCTCGCCGCCCGCCGGCGTCGGCTCGAACCGTAGCCAGCCGATGCCGGTGAAGTACAGCTCCGGCCAGGCGTGGGCGTCCTTGGTCCGTACGACCCACGTGCCGTCGGGCTGGCGGGTGCCGGCCGTGTAGCCCATCCCGACGCGCGCGGGGATGCCGAGCAGCCGGGCCAGCAGGGCCATCGACGACGCGAACTGCTCGCAGTATCCGGTCTTGCTGTGGAAGAGGAAGTCGCGCAGCGAACCGCCTCCGCCGATACGGGGCGGCGGCGTGCTGAGGCTGTAGGTGAAGTTCCCCGGCTTGGTGAACCACTCCTGCAGCTTGACCGCCTTGTCGTAGTTCGTCGACGCGTTGCCGGTGATGGTCGAGGCGAGCTCGGCGAAGTCGTTGTTCAGCCAGCCGGGCACCGCGAGGTAGCGGCCGGTGATCGTGGACGGCGCCGACGCCGTCGTCTCCAGTTGCTGGTAGTCCGGCTCGGGGCGCACGCTCGACACCGTGTACGTGCGGCCGCCCGCCGAGTCGTGCGGGGAGAACACCGACAGCGACGACTGGTCGTAGCGCCAGTCACCCTTGATGTCGACCTTCGTCGGCGGGTACGGCGTGGGCAGCACGTCGAGGTCGCGCACCTTCTTGCTGATGCCGATCCTCGTGCTGACGGCGCGTACGGGCACGGACACGAGGCCGGGAGCGGTGGGCAGCCGCTTGCCGGCGACGCGCGCGTCCTTGCCGCCGCGCAGGTTGCCGGTCGTCCAGTTCTCGCCGTCGAAGCGGTCGAGGGAGTACATCCGCAGGTAGTCCGGCGCGGCACCGTCGCTGGTGGTGTAGTCGAGCACCTCGGCGTCACTGGTGAACACCAGCTGGCGCCGGATGCTGACCAGGGGGTCCAGCGGGTCCAGGCCGGTGAGCCCGGTCGAGCCGTGCCCCTTGCCGTCGCTCCCGCTCCCGCCGAGCCCGAAGATCCCGCGCGGCTCGATGCCGGGCACCGCGAGCGGCACGACGATCGCCACCGCCATCGCGGTCAGCCCGATCCGGCGGCCGGTCGCCGCCAGCGCGCCGGCGTCGGGGCGTTCGTCCATCTCCTGGCTCGCCGCCCAGCGCCGCGTGAACACCGGACGGCCCCACGCGTACAGCTGCTCGCGCGAGTCGGCCACGAGCAGCCCGAGGTAGCCGGCCGCGCCGAGCACGAAGGCGAGCCAGCTCACGGTCTCCTGGCGTACGGCGGCGGGCACGCAGTACATCGCCAGCAGCGGCAGCCCGGCCAGCGCCGCGCGGCGTACGCGCACGGCGAGCAGGTCGACGAGGATCGCGACGAGCCCGATGCCGGTCGCGCTCAGCATGTCGATCGGCGGCAGGACGGGCACCGGCGCCGCGTACGCGTTCGCGTCGTGCCAGCCGTCGCCGAACATCCGGCCCAGCGTGACGACCGACTCCGGTGTCGGGACGATCCCCAGCAACGCGTCGCCGGCGGCGAACATGACGGTGAGGTACAGCAGCAGGGCGGCCAGCGCGATCAGCGGGCAGACCGCCGCCGGCAGCGACCACCGGCGGGTCAGCAGGCCCACGACGGCGACGAGCAGCACCGCGCCGAAGCCCGTGCCGAACCAGCCGGGCGTCTCGAACAGCGGATAGAGGCCGATCGACGCGAGCGTCGTCGCCACCGCCGCCGTGACGGTGAGGCGCAGTCTCATCGGTCACTCACCCCGTTCACTCGCTCGCGTCGGCGCGGTCACGCGCGGCGCGTCTCGCGGAGTTCTCACCGGCCTGCCCGATACCGGCCCACGCGGAGGCCAGGCCCTTCACGGACGTCACGATCAGTACGCGCCAGCCGGCCACGCGCAGGGCCGTGGCCGCACCCGTCGCCGCGGACGACTCGGCGTCGCTGTCGATGATCACGGCGACGCAGGTGGCGGTGCCACGGCGGGACCGCGCCACGTCGCGGGCGTCCTCGGCGGTCAGCCGCCCGAACACCCCGACCATCAGGCCGTCGCCGTCCGTCGTGGCGGCGCGCTGGGCGGCCAGCCCGGGCCGCAGCGACCGGCCCTTCGACATCCGTACGACGGCGAGCGCGTCCAGCAGGGCGCCCTCGAACGCGACCGACGCGGCGAGCGACTCGCCCTCGTCCGTGATGTAGCGCAGGCCGAGGCCCTCGCGGCCGAGCTGGACGCCGATGGAGGCGGCGACCGAGACGGCCTGCTCGAACGACGAGGCGGGGCCGTCGCCCCAGTGCGCGAGCCGCCGCGTGTCGAGGAAGAGGGTGCCGCGGCTCTGCCAGTGCTGCTCCTCGCGCCGCACCATCAGCTCGCCGTGGCGCGCCGTCGAACGCCAGTGCACGCGCCGCAGGTCGTCGCCGTGCCGGTACTCGCGCGGCGCGACGTCGTCCTCGCCCGCGGTCGACACCGTACGTGCCCGGCTCTCGCCGCCGCCGGCCCACGAGCCCATGAGGCGGCCGTGGGGGAGCGGAACGATCGGCGGGGTGACGGTGAGGCGGTGCGCCGTGGTGAACGACCGCGCCAGCTCCACCAGCCCGAACGGGTCGGCGAGGCGTACGGCCAGCGGTCCCACCCGGTAGCGTCCGCGGACGTCCGCGCGCACCCGGTAGATCATCTCGCGCCCGCCGTGGGGCTCGATCCGGTCGATGACGAAGCGCGTCTGGCCGCCCAGGGTGTACGGCACCTGGTCCTCGACCAGCAGGATCCCGGTGGGCAGGCGCGAGACGTTCTGCAGGATCAGCTCGACCTTCGCCTCGTGCCCGACCGGCAGCCGTGTCGGGGTGACGCGACGTACGCAGGTCAGCCGGTAGCGCGTGCGGGAGACCACGAGGGCCGAGAGCAGCGGCAGCGCGAGGATGAGCATGCCGGCCCGCAGCAGGTCGCGCTCCCCGACGATGAACGCGCACACGACCGCCGTGACGCCGGCCGCCATGAACGAACGCCCCCGGGTGGTCAGCGCGCCGAGCGTACGGCCGATGGCGCCGCGGCGCCCCTCAGGCGGAGGCGCCCCATGCCCCTCGGGGCCGGCGCCCTCAACCCGGCGTACCGCGATGCCGTCGTCCACGCCGCCCGCCGCTCTAACGTCGTCTGTCGGGAACCGGTACGCGGGCGACCAGCTCGGCGACGACGTTCTCGGGCAGCCGCCGCTCGACCTGCGCCTCCGCGGTCGGCAGGAGCCGGTGCGCGAGGACGGGAACGGCGAGCCGCTGCAGGTCGTCCGGCAGGACGTACTCCCGCTCCTCCAGAGCCGCGTGCGCGCGCCCGGCGCGTACGAGCTGGAGCGTGGCGCGCGGCGAGGCGCCGAGACGGAGTTCCGGGTGCTCGCGGGTCGCGGTGACGAGGGCGATGGCGTAGTCGCGCACCGCGCCCGACACGTGGACGCCGCGCACCACGTCGATCAGGTCCCGTACGTCGGCGGCGTTCGCCACCGGGGTGAGTTCGTCCAGGGGGGAGGCGCCGCCGTGCACGTCGAGCATCTCCAGCTCGGCCTCGGGCGCGGGGTAGCCCATCGAGATCCGGGCGGTGAAGCGGTCGCGCTGGGCCTCGGGGAGGGGATAGGTGCCCTCCATCTCGACCGGGTTCTGGGTCGCGATCACCATGAACGGCGCGTCGAGGTCGTGCGTGCGGCCGTCGACGGTGACCTGACGCTCCTCCATGCACTCCAGGAGCGCGGACTGCGTCTTCGGCGAGGCGCGGTTGATCTCGTCGCCCACCACGATGTTGGCGAACACCGGGCCGGGCTTGAACTCGAACTCCCGGCGCTCCTGGTTGTACGCGCTGACCCCGGTGATGTCGCTGGGCAGCAGGTCGGGCGTGAACTGGACGCGGCGTACGGAACAGTCGATCGAGCGGGCCAGCGCCTTGGCGAGCATGGTCTTGCCGACGCCCGGGACGTCTTCGATGAGCAGATGCCCCTCGGCGAGGAGAACGGTGAGGGCCAGGCGCACCACGTCGGGCTTGCCTTCGATGACCGACTCGATGGCCCCGGCGATCCGACCTGAGATCTTCCCGAGATCGTCCAGTCCTGCGCCGACGTCACCGTGCGTGCTTACTGCCACCAACCCCTCCTCGTGCCACCCGAACGGGGACGCGGCCACGGCATGGGCGCCCCGTCACGCGCGAACGCGGATGGGGAGTTCCACCCGATTCGTCCATCATCTTCCATGTTGCACAGACAGTATGTCTTCTATCCCGCCAACCGGCGATGGCTCGCTGGCAGGAGCGTAAACCGCGAATCGGGCTTTTGTGCCATCGGTCCGGACCATTTCGTCCCGCCACTTCTCCCCACCGCGCGCGTGAGGCGGACGACTTTCGGGGTGTTTCGCGACCGGGCGCCCCACTCTTCGGTGCGGATGCCTTTACGGGGGCCTGTGGCGCCCCACACCGCACCACCCATTCTGACCTGCGCTTTCTCGCGACACGACGTCGTGAGACGGGCGTTTTGGTCGTTGACCGTGGGGGAGAGTGGAGTACAGTGGGGCGCCGTGGGGCAGGGTGCAACAGCCCCACGGGGGGCGGGAGGTGGGGCCGATGTTCCTTGGCACCCATTCACCGCGCTTGGACGACAAGGGACGACTGTTCCTGCCGGCGAAGTACCGCGAGGAGCTGTCAGGGGGATTGGTGATCACGAAGGGCCAGGAGCGATGCCTCTACGTCTTCCCCGAGGCTGAGTTCCAGCGCATCACCGAGGCGCTTCGTACGGCACCGGTCACCGCCAAGGCGGTCAGGGATTACAGCAGGGTCTTCTTCGCCAGCGCCTCAGACGAGGTTCCGGACAAACAGGGACGTGTCACGATTCCGCCGGCGCTCAGAACGTACGCCGGGCTGAACCGCGACTGTGCCGTCATCGGAGCCAACACGCGCTTGGAGATCTGGGACGCCACGGCCTGGGAGACCTACCTCGCATCTCAGGAGCAGCAGTTCTCGGACCTCTCCGAGGAGGTGCTGCCCGGGGTTCTATGACCGCACGATCGTCGGTCGCGGATCCGTTCGGCGAGGTCTCCACCCGCTCCCAGCTGGCGCACCTTCCCCGGTGCCAGATGGCCGTTGCACTTCTTCCTCACGGAGCAGCGGATGGGGACCTGGCCGGACGACATTCCGTACGGGGGCCGGCGAGAGCCATTGAGCGGTGAAGCCGCCGAACACGCCGGAACGTTCGTCGTATCCGGTGATGTTTCCATATCGGCCTTATCCCAGGTGCCCTGTTCGGATATTTCGCGGCATCAGGGAGGACCGGTGAGCAGCGGCCTCAGCGCAATCCGCGAGCAGTGGCGTGATGAGAGGCTTTTGATGCAGGGCGACGAAGAGCGCGAGGGGGGACCGCGCGCGCAGGGACATGTACCGGTCATGCTGGACCGGATCCTTGCGCTGCTCGGGCCGGCCCTTTCGGCTCCCTCCGATGAGGACGCGTACTTCGTCGACGCCACGCTCGGTCTCGGCGGCCACTCCGCGGCCGTCCTCGCCACGTACCCGCGGGCCAGGCTGATCGGCCTCGACCGCGACCACACCGCTTTGGAGCGGTCCGGTCGGCGGCTGGAGCCGTACAAGGGCCGGTTCACCCTGGTGCACGCGATCTACGACGAGATCCCCGAGGTTCTGGACGACCTGGGCGTCTCGCGTGTGCACGGCGTGCTCTTCGACCTCGGGGTCTCCTCCCCGCAGCTCGACGAGGCCGAGCGCGGCTTCGCCTACTCCTACGACGCGCCGCTCGACATGCGGATGGACCGCTCGCAGGAGCTCACCGCCGAAACGGTGGTCAACACCTACTCCACCGGCGACCTCACGAGAATCCTCCGCGACTACGGCGAGGAGCGCTTCGCGCGACGTGTCGCCGAGGCGATCGTCCGTGAGCGGGGGCGCGCCCCGCTCACGTCGACGAGCCGTCTCGTCGACATCGTCCGCGACGCGATCCCCGCCGCGTCCCGGCGCACCGGAGGTCACCCGGGCAAGCGCACCTTCCAGGCGCTCCGCATGGAGGTCAACGACGAGCTGGCAGCGCTCGCACGCGCCGTGCCGGCCGCCCTGGACGCCCTCGCGGTCGGCGGCCGCGTCGCGGTGCTCTCCTACCACTCTCTCGAGGACCGCATCGTCAAGCGGGCCCTCGCGGCACGTGTCACCGACAACACCCCCCAGGATCTGCCGGTCCCCCTCCCGGAGCTAGCACCACGGTTCCGCCTGCTCACCCGCGGCGCGGAACTCCCCACCGACGAGGAGACCAAGGCCAACCCACGAGCCGCCTCGGCACGCTTCCGTGCCGCGGAGCGGATTCGTGAGGAGGAAGGGCGTCCGCGAGGCAGCGGCGAGACGTCCAACGGTGAAGACCCGCCGAGCGCGCGGAGTGAAGCAGGAGGCGCCGCATGACCACCACGATTCCGCCCCAGGAGGTACGTGCTCCTGGACGCAGGGACGACACCGCACCGCCCGCCAGGCGGAAGCGGCGTCCCGAGTCCGCGCCGCCCTCCACCGCGGAGGGCGCCACCGGCACGGCGGTGAGGACCCGCGCGGCGACCACGACGACGCGGCCCGTACGCAAGGCCCCGGCGCCGCGCAAGCCGCCACCGCCGCGGGCTCCGCGCCGGCGCGCCGCGACACCGCCGCGCGCGCCGTTCGTGCTGCTCGTCGTCGGCCTGCTCGGCGGCGCGCTGGTCAGCCTGCTCCTGCTCAACACCGTGCTGGCACAGGACGCCTTCACGCTCAGCGAGCTGCAGCGCGGCAACCAGCAGCTCAACGAGCGCAAGCAGGCGCTCCAAGAGGACATCGCGCGTGAGAGCAGCCCGCAGGTCCTGCACGACAAGGCGCTCAACCTCGGCATGAAGGACCCCGACCGGCCCGCCTTCATCGACGCGCACTCCGGCCGGGTCACCGAGGGCGGCGTACGCCCGCCCGGTGTCCCGGACGAGGCGATGGCGGCGGCCGCCGCCGCGGGTGTGATCGGCGCGCCCGGCGCGCTCATGCCGCCCGCCGCGGGCACGGCGCCCGCCAAGGCCAAGGCGCCTGTGACAGCGCCTGTGACAGCGCCTGTGACGGAGGGCGGAAAGCGGTGACGACCCGGCGCGGACGCGGCCCGGCCGCCCCCCCTCCCGGAGGTCCGCGCAGTACGAGCCGCGGGCAGACCGGCCGTACGCGTACGCCCCCGCCCCGCTCCGGCGGGCGGGGGCCCGCGACGAAGCCTCCGCCGCGCCGCCGGCCGTCCCCGCCCCCGCCGGGACGCCCGCCCCAGCGCCCGCGGCGGGTGATCGTCCGCCGTGACCCGATCCGGCGGCTCAACGTCGGCCTGCTGCTCGTGGCCTTCGTGCTGTCCCTGTTCGCCGGCCGTCTCGTCCAGCTCCAGGGCATCGAGTCCAAGGGCTACGCCGAGGCGGCGGTGGCCCAGCGGCTCAGCCGGATCGACCTGCCCGCGGTGCGCGGGCCCATCACGTTCGCCGGTGGCCAGTCCCTCGCGATGACCGTCGACGCGCGGAAGATCTACGCCGACCCGGTGATGGTCGAGCCGTCCCGGCGCAACCAGATCGCCTCCACACTCGCCTCGATGTTCGGCCTGAACGCCGCCGACCTGCTGAAGAAGCTGACCCCGAAGTCGAAGCTGAACCGCTACGTGGAGCTGGTCCACCACGTGGAGCCCGACCGCGCCCGCATGATCACCGCGATGGACTTCAAGGGCATCGGCAGCCTCCAGGAGTACCGCCGCGTCTACCCGGGCGGCTCGCTCGCCTCCAACGTCGCCGGGTTCGTCAACGGCGACGGCGACGGCGGCGCGGGCCTGGAGTCGGCCGAGAACAAACTGCTCAAGGGCAGGAGCGGCTGGCAGAAGGTCGAGCTCAGCGAGACCGGCCAGCGCATCCCGATGGGCGAGGACCAGCAGAGCAAGCCGATCCCCGGCCGCGGCCTCCAGCTCACGCTCGACCGCGACATCCAGTGGAAGGCGCAGAACGCCATCGCCAAGCAGGTGAAGGCGACCGGCGCGCAGAGCGGCACCGTCATCGTGATGGACCCCCGCAACGGCCAGGTCCTGTCGATGGCCACCGCGCCCTCCTTCGACCCGGCGACCTACTACGACGCCAAGCCCGCCGACCTGGGCGACCGCGTCGTGCAGGAGGGCTTCGAGCCCGGCTCCACGAGCAAGGTCATCACGGCGGCGGCGGCGATGGAGGCCGGCGGCGTCACGCCGGACACCCCGTTCCGCGTGCCCGACCACCTCAGGAAGTACGACCGGGTCTTCCACGACTCCGAGACCCACGCGCCCGAGTCGCTGACCTTCGGCGGCGTGCTCGCCAAGTCCAGCAACATCGGCACGATCATGGCCAGCGAGAGCGTCACGCCCGCGCAGCTCTACCAGTACATGCGGGCCTTCGGGTACGGCGCGACGACCGGCATCGGGCTGCCCGGGGAGAGCTCCGGCATCCTGAAGCCGGTGAACCAGTGGTGGGGCACCGACCGCTACTCCATCGCGTTCGGCCAGTCGGTGTCGGTGAACGCCCTGCAGACCGCCAGCGTCTACGCCACGATCGCCAACGGCGGCGTACGGGTCGCCCCGAACCTCATCGCCGGCACCACCGACGACCACGGCACCCTCACCCCGTCGCCCGCGCCCGCCACCCGCCGGGTGATCAAGCAGAGCACCGCCGACGCCCTGACGAGGATGCTGGAAGGCGTCACGACCAAGGACGGCACCGCGCCCGCCGCGCAGATCGCCGGCTACCGGGTGGCCGGCAAGACGGGCACCGCGCAGAAGGTCAACCCCAAGTGCGGCTGCTACACCGGAGGCGGCTACACCGCGACCTTCGTGGGCTTCGCGCCCGCCGACCACCCGCAGCTCGTCGTCGAGGTCGTGCTCCAGAAGCCGCGGAAGGGCTACTACGGCGGCGAGGTGGCCGCGCCGGTGTTCAAGGACGTCATGAGCTTCGCGCTGCAGAGCCGGAAGGTCCCTCCGACCGGCAGTAAGTCGCCGAAGATCCGAATTTACGCAGACCACCGGTGACCAGCGGTACTCTCTCCGCCGTGTCCAACAGACCCGACCACATGCGACCCAGGTCCGTACCCGCCCGGCCACTGTCCGGGCTCGTGTCCCTCCTCGGCCTGAGCGAGCAGGGACCACCGGTGCGGGGGATGGTGACCGGGGTGACTCACGACTCCCGGCGGGTCGCGCCGGGCGACCTGTACGCCGCGCTCCCCGGCAGCCGTGTCCACGGCGCCACCTTCGCCGTACAGGCCGCCGAGGCCGGTGCCGTCGGCATCCTCACCGACCGTGAGGGCCGCGTCCCGGCCGAGAAGGCCGGAGTGCCCGTGCTCGTCGTCGACGACCCTCGTGCGGCCCTCGGCGACGTGACCTCCTGGGTGTACGGCGAGCCCGTACGCGACCTGGCCCTCCTGGGCGTCACCGGAACGAGCGGCAAGTCCACGACGACCTATCTCCTGGAGGCGGGCCTGCGGGCCGCCGGCCACGAGACGGGTCTCGTCGGCGGCATCGAGGTCAAGGTCGGCCCCGAGACCCTGCCGAGCGCGCTCACCACCCCGGAGGCGACCGACCTGCACGCCCTGTTCGCGCTGATGCGCGAGCGCGGCGTGACGGCGGCGGCGATGGAGGTCTCCAGCCACGCGCTCGACTTCGGCCGCGTCGGCGGCGCCTGCTTCGAGGTCGCCCTCTTCACCAACCTCTCCCAGGACCACCTGGACTTCCACCCGACCATGGAGGACTACTTCGCCGCCAAGGCGAAGCTGTTCACCCCCGAATACAGCAGGCTCGGTGTCGTCAACGTCGACGACTCCTGGGGCCGCAGGCTGACCCACGTCGCCAAGATCCCCGTGACGACCTTCTCGGCCGCGGGCGACCCCGGCGCCGACTGGACGGCCGCCGACGTACGCCTCGGCGCGGGCGGCAGCACCTTCCGCGTCGTCGGCCCCGGCGGCGTCGAGGCCGAGGCGAGCGTGTCGCTGCCCGGCCCGTTCAACGTCTCCAACGCCCTCGGCGCGATCGTGGCCCTCGTGGAGTCCGGCATCTCCCTCCAGACCGCCGTGCACGGCGTCGCGGCGCTTCCCGGGGTGCCCGGGCGGCTGGAGCGCGTCGACGAGGGCCAGGAGTTCACGGTGCTCGTCGACTACGCGCACAAGCCCGGCGCGGTCGAGGCCGTCCTCGGCACGCTGCGCCCGCTGACCGAGGACCGCCTCACGATCGTCCTCGGCTGCGGGGGCGACCGCGACAGCGGCAAACGCCCCGTCATGGGCGAACTCGCGGCGCGCGGCGCCGACGAGGTCATCTTCACCGACGACAACCCGCGTACCGAGGATCCCTGGGCCATTCTCACCGCTATGGTCGGGGGAGTACTCACCGTGCCGGAAGGCGAACGGGCTCACATCGTCGTCGAGCCCGACCGGGCCGCGGCGATCGCGCTCGCGGTCGCACGTGCCCGGCGGGGCGATGTCATGGTCATCGCCGGCAAAGGTCACGAACAGGGCCAATACGTCGCCGGTGAGGTCCTCCCGTTCGACGACCGCGAGGTCGTACGCCGCGCGCTGCGTGAACGCCGGACCACTGACGAGGAGCAGTTTTGATCCCACTCTCGCTCGCGAAGATCGCGGAGATCACCCGGGGGAGGCTGGACGGGGCGTCCCCCGAGGCGGTCGTGAGCGGCCCCGTCGTCATCGACTCGCGGCTCGTCGAGCCCGGGGCGCTGTTCGCCGCGCTCCGCGGTGAGCGCTCCGACGGCCACGACTTCGCGGAGGGCGCGGTCGCGTCCGGCGCGGCGGCCGTCCTCGCCGAGCGCGCCACGGGCGCGCCGTCGGTGATCGTGGACGACGTCCTCACCGCGATGGGCGCCCTCGCGCGCGCCGTGGTGGACCGCCTGCCAGAGGTGACCGTGGTCGGCCTCACCGGGTCGGCGGGCAAGACCTCGACCAAGGACCTCCTCGCGGGCCTGGTCGCGCGGCTCGGCCCGACGGTCGCGCCGCCGGGGTCCTTCAACAACGAGATAGGCCATCCGCTCACCGTGCTGCGCGCCGACGCGGGCACGCGGTACCTCGTGCTTGAGATGGGCGCGCGCGGTCTTGGTCACATAACGCATTTGACCCGTATCGCACCCCCTCGCATCGGTATCGTCCTCAATGTCGGCAGCGCGCACATCGGCGAGTTCGGGAGCCGTGACGTCGTCGCCAAGGCCAAGGGGGAGCTCGTGGAGGCGCTCACGGCGCAGGGCACCGCGGTGCTCAACGCCGACGACCCGCTCGTACGCACCATGGCCGCCCGCACCTCCGCCGAGATCGTGACCTTCGGCCGGGCCGCGGACGCCACCGTGCGCGCGGCGGACGAATCCCTCGACGAGGCGGGACGCCCGCGGTTCACGCTGGTCACGCCCGAGGGATCGGCGCGGGTCGAGCTGAGGCTGCACGGCGCCCACGCGGTCTCCAACGCGCTGGCCGCCGCGGCCGCCGCCCGCTCGCTGGGCATGGCGGTCGGCGACATCGCGGAGGCGCTGTCGGAGGCGACGCCGGCCAGCCGCTGGCGGATGGAGGTCACCGAGCGTCCCGACGGCGTGACGGTGATCAATGACGCCTACAACGCCAACCCCGAGTCCGTACGCGCCGCGATCGACACGCTGGCGCACATGGCCGGCGGAGGGCGCGCGTACGCGGTTCTCGGCGGAATGGCGGAGCTGGGTGCGTCGACGGTGGACGAACACGAGAAGATCGGAGCCTACGCCGCGCGCGGCGGCCTGGCGGGTCTCATCGCCGTGGGCGAGACGGCCGCGTCGGTGCTGAAGGGGGCCGGGCAGGTGGGGTCGTGGACGGGAGAATGCGTGCAGGTCGAGGATGTCGGTGCGGCTGTGGCCGCGCTGAACGAGCGATTGCGTCCAGGTGACGTCGTGCTGATCAAGGGATCGCGCGTCGCCGGGCTGGAAAGGATCGCTCAGGCGGTGCTGGCGGGACCGGAGAGGGGAGACGTCGCGTGAGGACCATCCTGGTCGCATCGGCGCTCTCGCTGATCATCGGATTGCTGGGCACACCGGTCTGGATCCGGCTCGTGCGCCGCCTCGGCTACGGCCAGATGATCCGCGAGGAGGGGCCGCAGGCCCACCTCGGCAAGCGCGGCACCCCCACGATGGGCGGCACGGTCTTCATCGTCGCCGCGCTCGTCGGGTACCTGGTCGCGCACCTGGCCACCACGACCCGGCCGACCATCTCGGGCAGCCTCGTGCTGTTCCTGATGACCGGCCTGGGCATCGTCGGCTTCGTCGACGACTACATCAAGGTCTTCAAGCAGCGCAGCCTCGGCCTGCGCAGCGGCGCGAAGATGATCGGCATCATCATCATCGGCGTGGTGTTCTCGCTGATGGCGCTGCGGTTCCCCAACGGCTACGACATCACGCCCGCGACGACGCACCTGTCGTTCCTGCGTGACTTCGGGCCGTCGATCGGGCCGTACTTCTTCGTGCTCTGGGCGCTGATCATGATCGCCGGCACGTCCAACGCGGTGAACCTCACCGACGGCCTGGACGGCCTCGCGGCCGGCGCCGTCGGAACGGTCCTCGGCGCGTACGTGCTGATCGGCAACTGGCAGCTGCGCAACAGCTGCACCGAGGTCGCGCTGGCGCCCAACTGCTACACGGTCCGCGACCCGCTCGACCTCGCGGTGGTCGCCGCCGCCGTGCTCGGCGCGCTCGTCGGCTTCCTGTGGTGGAACGCCCCGCCCGCCCGCATCTTCATGGGCGACACGGGGTCGCTCGGCCTCGGCGGCGTGATCGTCGGCCTGGCCGTGATGACCCGCACGCAGATGCTCTTCGTCGTGCTGGGCGGCCTGCCGGTGATCATCACGCTGTCGGTGATCATCCAGGTCGGGTTCTTCAAGATGACCCGAAAACGGGTGTTCAAGATGGCGCCCCTCCAGCACCACTTCGAGCTGTCCGGCTGGGCCGAGACGACCATCGTGGTGCGGTTCTGGCTGATCTCGGCGCTGTGCGTCGCCACCGGCCTGGCGCTGTTCTACATCGAATGGATGCCTCACCAGTGACCGGCCCCTGGTCCGGGCGCTCCGTCTGCGTCGCGGGCGCGGGGGTGTCCGGCCGGGCCGCGGCCGGGGTCCTCGCCGCACGCGGCGCCCACGTGACGCTCGTGGACGCGCGTGACGGCGAGGCGCTCCGGGAGAAGATCACCGAGCCGGGCGTCACGGTGCGCCTCGGCGACGGCGACTCGCTGCCGGCGGGCACGGAGCTGGTCGTGACCTCGCCGGGCTGGCAGCCGACGGCGCCGCTACTGGTGACGGCGGCCGCCGCCGGCATCGAGATCATCGGCGAGGTCGAGCTGGCCTGGCGGCTGCGCGGGCCGGACGCCGCGCCCTGGCTGGCGATCACCGGTACCGACGGCAAGACCACGGTCGTGCGGATGCTGGCGTGCATGCTCGCCGCCGCCGGCTGCCGCACGCTCGCCGTCGGCAACGTCGGCACCCCGATCGTGGAGGCCGTCGCCGGCACCGCGACGGCGCCGCCCGAGGCCTACGACGTGCTCGCCGTGGAGCTGTCCAGCTTCCAGCTGCACTGGTCCTCCAGCGTCGTGCCGTTCGCCGCGACGGTGCTGAACCTCGCGCCCGACCACCTCGACTGGCACGGCTCCCTGGAGGCCTACGCGGCCGACAAGGGAAAGATCTACGCAGAGGGCACCCTCGCGGTGGTCAACGCCGACGACGAGTGGTCCGTACGCCTCGCCGAGCGCGCCGAGCGCTCGGTCGGCTTCACGCTCGGCTACCCGCGCGCGGGCGAGCTCGGAGTCGTGGAGGACCTCCTGGTCGACCGGGCGTTCACCGAGGACCCCGTGCGCGAGGCCGCCGAGCTGGCCGCGCTCACCGACGTCCGGCCGTACGCCCCGCACAACGTCGCCAACGCCCTCGCCGCCGCCACACTGGCACGGGCCTACGGCGTCTCGCCCGACGCCGTACGCGACGGCCTGCGCGCCTTCACGCCCGACCCGCACCGGATCGAGCACATCGCCACCATCGGCGACGTCACCTACATCAACGACTCCAAGGCGACGAACCCGCACGCCGCCGCCGCGTCCCTCGCCGCGTACCGCTCGATCGTGTGGATCGCCGGCGGGCTGCTGAAGGGCGCCGACGTCGACGATCTCGTACGCGGGTGCGCCGACCGGCTGCGCGGTGTCGTCCTCATGGGCCGCGATCGCGGGCGGATCGCGGCGGCACTTGCGCGACACGCGCCGAATGTCGCCGTCGTCGATGTCGCCGACACCGACACTGGAGCCATGGATCACGTCGTCAGTGAAGCCGCCGCCATGGCGCACCCCGGTGACACCGTGCTGCTCGCACCGGTGGGGGCATCATTCGACATGTTCGCGAACTACCCCGCCCGCGGCGAGGCCTTCGCCGCGGCCGTCAGGCGGCTCACCGGGCGATAGGGGCCTGAGATGAGCACGACGAGCCATGAGGAGGAGACCGGGCGCGGATGGTCCCGTCTCTCGGTGTCCAGCACGGCCGGACTCCTCGACCGTCCCCTGACCTCCTACTACCTGGTGCTCGGCTGCTCGATGCTGCTGCTGGCGCTGGGCATGGTGATGGTCCTGTCGGCGTCCAGCGTCCGGCAGTACCAGTACACCGGGTCGGCGTTCACGCTGTTCGAGAAGCAGGCGCTGTGGGTGGCCATCGGGCTGCCGCTGATGTGGGTCGCGGCGCGGCTGCCGACGAAGGTCTTCCGCGCGCTGGCGTACCCGCTGATGCTGCTGTCGGCGCTGGCCCTGCTGGTGGCGCTGGTCCCGGGCCTCGGCCAGAGCGTGAACGGCGCGCAGCGCTGGATCAGCTTCGGCGGCCCGTTCCAGCTCCAGCCCTCCGAGCCGGCCAAGCTCGCCCTGATCCTGTGGGGCGCCGACCTGCTGGCGCGCAAGGAGCGGCTCCGCCAGCTCAGCGAGTGGCGTCACCTGCTGATCCCGCTCCTGCCCGGCGCGGGCGTGCTGGTCATGCTCGTCATGATCGGCAGCGACCTCGGCACGACGCTGGTCCTGCTGACGATCTTTCTGTCGCTGCTGTGGGTGGTGGGCGCGCCGGGCCGTCTCTTCGTCGGCATGGCGGGCGTCACCGGCGTTCTGGTGGCGATCCTCATCGTCGTGGAGCCGTACCGGCTGCAGCGCCTCACCGGCTTCCTCGACCAGTCCGGCAACCAGCTCGACATCAACTACCAGGGCATCCAGGGCCTGTACGCCATCGCGTCCGGCGGCTGGTTCGGCACCGGCCTGGGGGAGGGGCGCGCCAAGTGGAACTACCTTCCGCACCCCGAGACCGACTTCATCTTCGCGATCATCGGGGAGGAACTGGGCCTGATCGGCACCATCGTCGTCCTCGGCCTGTTCGGTCTCCTGGCGTACGCCGGGCTGCGCATCGCACGGCGGGTCAAGGACCCGTTCATGCAGCTCGCGGCGGCCGGCGCGACGGCCTGGCTGATCGTTCAGGCGATCGTGAACATCGGCGCGGTGATCGGCGTCCTACCCATTACGGGCATCCCTCTCCCGCTTGTGTCGTACGGTGGATCAGCCTTGATCCCCACGCTGATCGCGCTGGGCATGCTGTTGTCGTTCGCGAAACGCGAGCCCGGCGCCCGGCAGGCTCTCGCGGCGCGTGGTCCCGGTCCGGCCATGGTGGCTCTAAGCTGGCTTGGCCTGGCCAGGCGCTGAGGATGCGACAGGCCGTGAGCGGAGCGATTCAATGAGCGGGAGCACGAGCATGCGGGTTGTCCTGGCCGGAGGCGGCACAGCCGGACACATCGAGCCGGCCCTGGCCCTTGCCGACGCCCTTCGCCGGGACGACCCCGGCGTCGAGGTGACCTGTCTGGGCACCGAGCGGGGCCTGGAGACCAGACTGGTGCCACAGCGCGGCTACGAGCTGGCGCTGATCCCACCGGTCCCGCTGCCGCGGACCCTGACGCCGCGGCTGCTGACGGTCCCCGGCCGTCTCGCCGGCGCGATCAACGCGGCGGCCTCCATCCTCGACCGGACGCGCGCCGACGTGCTCGTCGGCTTCGGCGGCTACGTCGCGACGCCCGGCTACCTCGCCGCGCGGCGACGCAAGATCCCGATCATCGTGCACGAGGCGAACCCGCGCGCCGGCCTGGCCAACCGCCTCGGCGCCCGGTTCACCGAGAACGTCGCGGTCGCCGGCCCCGACACGCCGCTGCCGAACGCCGAGGTCGTGGGCATCCCGCTGCGCCGGGAGATCTCCACGCTCGACCGCCTCGGCGTCGGCGACAAGGCGCGCGCCCACTTCGGCCTGCGCTCGGACCTGCCGACGCTGCTGGTCTTCGGCGGCTCCCAGGGCGCGCGTTCCCTCAACCGCGCCGTCGGCGAGGCCGTGCCGAGCCTGCGCGCCGCGGGCATCCAGATCCTGCACATCGTCGGCCCCAAGAACGCCACCGAGCCCGAGGTCACCGCCGACGACCCGGCCTACATCACGCTTCCGTACTGCGACCGGATGGACCTCGCCTACGCCGCGGCCGACTTCGCGATGTGCCGCGCCGGCGCGATGACCTGCGCCGAGCTGACCGCGGTCGGCCTGCCCGCCGCGTACGTCCCGCTGCCCATCGGCAACGGCGAGCAACGCCTCAACGCCGAGCCGATCGTCGCCGGCCGCGGCGGCCTGCTCGTCGAGGACGGCGAGCTGTCCGCCGACTGGATCCGCACCAACGTCCTGCCGGTCCTCGGCGACGCCGAGCGCGTCGCGCAGATGTCCGAGGCCGCCGCCCGCATGGGCCGCCGCGACGCCGACGTCGCCCTGGCCCGCATGGTCGCCCGCGTGGTCGCCGCCGCACGGACGGCCTCCCAGTGAGCGCGCCGAGGCGCCCGCGAACCGCGCGAGTGCGGGTCAGCGCGTGAGTCTCGTACAGCCGGTCGAGGTCGTTCCGGCGGAGAAGCTCGGGCGGGTGCACTTCGTCGGCATCGGCGGGGCGGGCATGTCGGGCATCGCGCGCATCATGCTCGGCCGGGGCGTCCCGGTCTCGGGCAGCGACGCGAAGGACTCCGACCTGCTCGCCGAGCTGCGCGACATGGGCGCGACCACCTTCGTCGGGCACTCCGCCGACCACGTCGGCGCGGTCGACACGGTCGTCGTGTCGACCGCGATCAGGGAGACCAACCCGGAGCTGGCCGCCGCGCGCGAGCGCGGGCTGCTCGTCCTGCACCGCTCCGCCGCGCTGGCCTCGATGATGGCGGGCCGCCGGTCCGTCGCGGTCGCGGGCACCCACGGCAAGACCACCACGACCTCGATGCTGACCGTCGCGCTCCAGCACGCCGGCGCCGACCCGTCGTACTGCATCGGCGGGCAGCTCGTCACGACCGGCCTGGGCGCCGCCGACGGCTCGGGCGACCTGTTCGTCGCCGAGGCCGACGAGAGCGACGGGTCGTTCCTGAACTTCGCGCCGACCGCCGCCGTGGTGACCAACGTCGAGGCCGACCACCTCGACAACTACGACGACTTCGCGATGGTCCGCGACACCTTCGCGGCCTTCGTCGACCGGATCGAGCCGGGCGGCCTGCTGGTCGTGTGCGCCGACGACCCGGTGACGCGCTCGCTCGGTGAGGTCGGCGTACGCCGCGGGCTGACGGTCCGCACCTACGGCGAGGCCGCCGACGCCGACTACCGCCTGGAGGGCTTCTCGCCGCGCGGGCTCGGCTCACGGTTCACCGTGGGCTCGCCAGGCCTTCGAGCTGGCGGTTCCCGGCCGGCACAACGCCCAGAACGCCACGGCGGTGTACGCCGTGGCCGTGGAGCTCGGCGTGCCCGGCGAGGCCGTCGCGCGCGGGCCTGGCCGCCTTCACCGGGCGCGCGGCGCCGCCTGGAGGCCAAGGGCGAGGTAAACGGCGTCAAGGTCTTCGACAGCTACGCCCACCACCCGACCGAGGTCGCCGCCGACCTGCGGGCCACCCGCGACTACGTCGGCGAGCTGGGCGGCGGGCGCATCGTGGCGGTCTTCCAGCCGCACCTGTTCAGCCGTACGAAGTTCTTCGCCGCCGAGTTCGGCGTGGCGCTGGGCCTGGCCGACGAGGTCGTCGTCCTCGACGTGTTCCCGGCGCGCGAGGACCCCATCCCGGGCGTCACGGGAGAGCTGGTCGCCAAGGCGATCCCGCACGACCGCGTGACGTACGAGGCCGACGGAACGGCCGTCGCCGGGCGTGTCGCGGCGCTCGCGACCTCCGGAGACGTCATCATCACCATGGGCGCCGGTGACGTAACCAGGCTCGGGCCGCAGATCCTCGGGCTGCTCACCGGCTGACTCACGCCGAGGAGGCGCGGAGTGACCAGCGCCACGACCGTCGTCCCCGCGCCGCCCGCACACCGCCGTTCCAGCCGCTGGAAGGTCCTGTTCGTCGGCCTGCTCGTCGCGGGCGTGCTCGGCACCGCCGCGTGGATCCTGCTCGGCTCCCGGCTGCTGGTCGTACGCCACATCGACGTCGTGGGGGAGCGGCTGGTGCCGCGCGACCGCGTGCTCGCCGTCGCGCGCGTACGCCTCGGTGAGCCGCTCGTACGCCTCGACACCGGCGTCGTGCGCGACCGCGTGGAGGCCGTCCAGGAGGTCGAGTCGGCGCGCGTGGAGCGTCACTGGCCGGCCACCGTCCGCATCGTCGTCACCGAGCGCAGGCCGGTCGTCGCGGTGCAGCACGACAACCGCTTCCTGCAGATCGACCGGTACGGCGTGACGGTCGTCACGTCCGCGGCCAGGCCGCGCGGCCTGCCGACGCTCACCGTGGCCGACCCGGCGCGGACCGACCCCGCGTTGCGGGCCGGCCTGGCGGTGCTCGGCGGCCTCCGCCGTGGCTGTCACGGCGGGTCGCGGGCGTGGAGGCGCCGTCGCAGGAGGCGGTCACGCTGCGCCTCAAGGAGGGTCCTCGTCGTCTGGGGAGCCCCGGAGCGCGGGCCGGACAAGCTGCGGCTGCTTCAAGGGCTCCTGAGGGCTCACCGCGGCGCGGAGTCAAGAGCATTGACGTGAGTTCGCCGGAGGTCGTCACCACCGAGTAGCGTGATGCGCCGACTCGCGAGAGACTGCAGTGCCGCGTGAGGGGGGTTCCGCACGTGGCGCAGGATGAAATCAGGATGAGTGGGATGTCGCGCGACACGCCGGTGAGCTCGGGGCCGGGTTAGTTGACCCTGCAGTGGTGCGCCCCTACTGTCCGTATCAGCCTTAGGTTGACATAACTCTAAGTCTCAACTTGAGGGTGAGGGTTCTGACCCACCAATTGCACGACCCAAAGAGACAAGCACCGGGACCGGCGCCGCGCCGGAATCGGTTCGATAGAGCGAGCGGAAGGGCCCCTCGTTGTGGCAGCACCGCAGAATTACCTGGCGGTCATCAAGGTCGTCGGCATCGGCGGTGGCGGCGTAAACGCCGTCAACCGAATGATCGAAGAGGGCCTCAAGGGCGTCGAGTTCATCGCGATCAACACCGATGCCCAAGCGCTGCTCATGAGTGACGCGGACGTCAAGCTCGACGTCGGCCGAGAGCTCACCCGCGGCCTCGGCGCAGGCGCCAACCCCGATGTCGGCCGCAAGGCCGCCGAGGACCACCGCGAGGAGATCGAGGAGGTGCTCAAGGGCGCCGACATGGTCTTCGTGACCGCGGGTGAGGGCGGCGGCACCGGCACCGGCGGCGCGCCCGTGGTGGCCAGCATCGCGCGTTCGCTCGGCGCGCTGACGATCGGCGTGGTGACCCGCCCCTTCAGCTTCGAGGGCAAGCGCCGCGCCATGCAGGCCGAGGGGGAATCGAGACCCTGCGCGACGAGGTCGACACCCTCATCGTCATCCCGAACGACCGGCTGCTCTCGATCTCCGACCGCCAGGTCAGCGTCCTCGACGCCTTCAAGGCCGCCGACCAGGTGCTCCTCTCCGGTGTTCAGGGCATCACGGACCTCATCACCACCCCAGGCCTGATCAACCTCGACTTCGCCGACGTGAAGTCGGTCATGTCGGGCGCGGGCTCCGCCCTCATGGGCATCGGCTCGGCGCGCGGCGACGACCGCTCGGTGGCCGCGGCCGAGATGGCGATCTCCAGCCCGCTGCTGGAGGCCAGCATCGACGGCGCCCACGGCGTGCTGCTGTCGATCTCCGGCGGGTCCGATCTCGGCCTGTTCGAGATCAACGAGGCGGCGCAGCTCGTGTCCAACGCCGCCGCCCCGGACGCCAACATCATCTTCGGTGCGGTCATCGACGACGCCCTCGGCGACGAGGTGCGCGTCACGGTGATCGCCGCCGGCTTCGACGAGATACGGCCCGACACCCGGCCGGCCCGCAGGCCGACACCAAGCGCGCGCCGTCGCCGCGGCCCGCCGTCGCGACTCCGCCGGTGGCCACGCCGCCGGTGGCGATGCCGAGGCCCGCGGTTCCGCCGCAGTCGCCGGCGCCGCCGCGCATGACGCCGGTCCCGAACCGCAGACTCCGAGTCCGGTGACAAGTCCTCCGACGCGAAGGCGGACGACGCCAAGTCCGAGCCTGCTCGAGCCGAGAAGGCGCGGTGACTCTCCCTCTGACCTGGGCGGATCCCCTCCGCGGCCCGCGTCGGAGGAGGCGGCTGCGCGCCCTAAGGTGCCGCGGCCGGCCACCGAGCCGACCGCGGCGCGCCTGAACAACGACCCGGCCCGCCGCCGTCCCGTCGTCTTCGACGAGGATGATCGATCTCGACGTGCCGGATTTCCTCGAAGTCAGATTCGTGGCTACCGTCGCCGCGCGGCCGGGGTCCGCGGGAAGTGAAGTGGGATGAGTCGCAGCGATGACCTGGCCGCCAACCTGGCGGCCGTACGTGAACGCATCGCCAAGGCGTGCGCCGACGCGGACCGTTCGGAGAACGAGGTCACGCTCGTGGCGGTGACGAAGACCTTCCCGGCCGCCGATGTACGCCTCCTCGCGGACCTCGGCGTCCGCGAGGTCGCCGAGAACCGCGACCAGGAGGCGGCCGGCAAGGCCGCCGAGTGCCAGGGCGAAGACCTCACCTGGCACTTCGTGGGCCAGCTCCAGACCAACAAGGTGCGGTCCGTGCTCTCCTACGCCGACGTCGTGCACTCCGTCGACCGGGAACGCCTGGTCAACGCCCTCTCCGAAGAGGCCGTACGCTCCGGGCGGTCGCCGCTGTGCCTGATCCAGGTGGCGCTCGACGACGGCGACGGGCGGGGCGGGGTGGCGGCGTCAGGGGTGGCGGCGCTCGCCGACGCGATCGCGGAGGCGCCCGGCCTGGCGCTCGGCGGCGTGATGGCGGTCGCGCCTCTCGGCGCCGATCCGGCACCGGCCTTCGGGCGCCTCGCCGAAATCGCGGCGGAACTTCAGAACGATCATCCCGCCGCCAAAATGGTCTCGGCGGGCATGAGCGGAGATATGGAACACGCAATCGCCTGTGGCGCGACACACGTAAGAGTCGGTACGGCGTTGCTCGGAGGCCGACGGGCAATCGTCAGGTAATGTCCCCACAGTGGACCTTGGCGTCCACGTCGCAACGTAACGATCGGCGAGCGAAAGCTTCCGCAGGGATCTCCTGTCGGCGGACGACGGAGGGGGCGTATGGCCAGCGCGATGCGCAAGATGGCGGTCTACCTCGGCCTCGTGGAGGACGATCGCTACGATGACGATTACGACGAGTATGACATCTACGACGACGACTCCGCGGAGCGTCGACGGGGTGAGCGACCCGAGGACGACTCGGCCGGCCAGCCCGCTGGCGCGCAGGAGCCGGCCGCCGAAGAACACAAGCCGTTCACCTTGGAGCGCAGGACCTCTATTGCCGAGTCGGCAGTATCGGATCTTGCTCGTATCACTACGCTTCATCCCAGGACCTACAACGAGGCCCGTACTATCGGAGAGCACTTCCGTGAGGGAACGCCGGTGATCATGAACCTCACCGAGATGGTCGACAGTGACGCCAAGCGTCTCGTCGACTTCGCGGCTGGTCTGATATTCGGCCTGCACGGAAGCATCGAGCGTGTTACGAACAAGGTGTTCCTGTTGTCCCCCGCCAATGTCGAGGTGACCGCCGAAGACAAGGCCCGTATGGCAGAACGAGGGTTCTTCAATCAGAGCTGACAGTCACATGCGAGAGTGTTCGTGAACGTTGGAAGTTACCTGAGCGTCCCGCTCTACCTGTTCCTGCTCTTCCTCATCGGCAGGCTGGTACTCGAGACACTGCAGGCGTTCGCCCGGTCATGGAGTCCCACAGGGGTGGTGCTGGTGCTGGCGGAGACCACATACACGGTCACCGATCCGCCTCTCAAGCTTCTGCGCCGTTTCATCCCATCGGTACGGCTGGGTAACGTGGCGTTCGACCTGAGCTTCACGGTCCTCTTCCTTGTGGTCTGGTTTTTGATCATAATCGTCCAGCCGCTCTGATCGGGTACCGTCCACGTTCGGGGACATACTCCAAGCGCGCCAAGGAGACCAGATGCCGCTGACACCCGCGGATGTGCGGAACAAGCAGTTCAGTACGACCCGGCTGCGGCCGGGATACGACGAAGAGGAGGTCGACGCCTTCCTCGACGAGGTCGAGGCGGAGCTGGACCGACTCATCCAGGAGAACGAAGAGCTCCGCGCGAAGCTGGCCGAGTGCCTGCGCGGCAAGGTGCCCGCGATGGCCGCGCCCATCGTCGAGCCCAAGCCCGAGATGACGCACATGCCGGAGCCCCTCAAGCCCCCGGAGCCCAAGCCCGAGCCCGAGCCGGTGCTCGGCGGCCTCGGCCTGCAGCCCGCCCCGCCGCCGCCCGCCCCGGTGAGCAGCCCGGGTGAAGACAACATGGACACGGCCGCGCGCGTGCTCGCCCTTGCGCAGCAGACCGCCGACCAGGCCATAGCCGACGCACGCCGCGAGGCCGACGAGACTCTCGGACGCGCGCGCCGCGAGGCTGAGGACATCCTCGGTAAGGCCCGCCGCCAGTCCGAGCAGATCGTCACCGAAGCCCGTTCCCGCGCCGAGTCCCTCGAGCGCGACGCGCAGGACCGCCACCGCCAGGCGATGGGTTCCCTCGTCCAGCAGCGCGAAGAGCTCGAGCGCATGGTCGACGACCTCAACGCCTTCGAGCGTGAGTACCGCAGCCGCCTCAAGGCCTACCTTGAGGGTCAGCTGCGCGAGCTGGAGGCGGGTAGCCACGGCGGCCCCTTCGGCGGCCCGTCGAACACCGGCCCGCAGCCCGCTCAGCAGCCCTCCGTGCAGCAGCACAACGAGGTCCGCAACGGCCAGCCGGCCGTAGGCCCGGGCAACACCGGTCAGAATCCCTTCCCGCAGCAGTCGCCGGAGCCGCAGCACGCGCAGCACTCCGCCACGGGAGGCTTCCACACCGCTGACAACCCGCCGCACGACCGCCGCTGACGTCCTCGCTGGCGCAGTAAGGGACAATTCGTCCCGTCTTGTACAAACTGGTAGCCGGTTGGAGGCGGCCGAATCGACCGAAGTTGCGCTAGCGTGTCTGCGCATCTCCGGTTCGACGACGGCTGGTAAAGGGAGACCTGCGTGATCATCCTGAGTGGTGTCCTCGTCGTCCTGGCGATCGCCCTTCTAGTAACGGGCATCGTCACGGGCAACACCGGACACGAGATAGCAGGGCTGGACGGCCTGAAGCTGATCTACGTCTCCATCGGGGTCAGCATCGTCTCCGCTCTGTTCCTCGCCATCGGGGTGTTCCTCCGGCGCAAGGAGCTTTTCGGGTCCGCGGCCTCGCAGAAGACGTCGACCACGGCCGTGAAGGCCGGCAAGGCCGCCCGTCCGACGAAGACCAAGGCACGAGTGGGAGCGGGCGACGAGACCCCGGTCGTCCCGATCACCTCGGCCAGCGCCACCCACGTCCCCGCCGAGACGACCGTGTACGTCGTCCCCGGCCGCAAGCGCTACCACCTGGACACCTGCCGCCAGCTGGCCGGCCGCGACAAGGAAGAGCTGACCTTCGTCGAGGCACGCGAAGAGGGCTTCACCGCCTGCACGGCGTGCCTCCCGGACACAGCCCTTGCCGCACGAGCCGCCCTGGCCGACACGGAGACCACCCCGGCCCTGGTCGACGACGAGGCCCCGATCACCCGCACCGACCTCCCGGTGACCGACCGCGAGCCCGTCACGGCCGAGCTCGAAGCCCCCGCCGAACCGGAGCCCGCCGAGAGCACCGGCTACTCCGCCTACGACGACCTGGCCGAGCCCGCGGAGACCCCCGACCCGGTCACGGAAGAGCCGTCGAGGCGCAGCCGCTCCATGTTCGAGCCGCTGGACGCCACCGGCCACCCGGCCGAGGAGCCCACCGAGCCCTCACCGGCCGAGGACCACACCGAGCCCGAGCCGACGTACGGCCTGAGCTCCCCGTCCCACGACGAGACGGATGACGAGCCGTCGTACGGTCAGAGCTCTTCGCTTCACGACGAGGCCGACGATGAGCCGTCGTACGGTGCGAGTTCCTCGCTTCACGACGAGGCCGACGATGAGCCGTCGTACGGTGCGAGTTCCTCGCTTCACGACGAGGCCGACGATGAGCCGTCGTACGGTGCGAGTTCCTCGCTTCACGACGAGGTCGACGATGAGCCGTCGTACGGTCAGAGCTCCTCGCTTCACGACGAGACCGATGACGAGCCGTCGCATGGTGCGAGCTCGCCGTCTCGCGACGAGGTCGACGATGAGCCGGCGTACGGTTCGAGCTCCTCGCTTCACAACGAGGTGGATGACGAGCCCGCGCACGACCTGAGCTCCTCCCCGGAGGACGAGGCCGACGCCGAGGCCGCCACGGCCCACGAGGAGCCCGAGGAGCCGAAGGAGACGGAGGCCGCCGAGCCCGACACGGACCTGGCCTCCGACGACGAGCCCGCTGACGAAGAGCCGGCCGACGAGCACCCGTCGGACACGGACTCCACTCCGGAGCCGGCCGACGAGGCGGACGAGCCCGCGACCGCCGACGAGGCCGCCGACGAGCCGGGCTCCCTGTCGATCGTCCGTATCCTGAGCGGCACCAAGCGCTACCACCGCACCGACTGCGCCCTGATCGAGGACATCGCCGAAGACGCCGACGACCTGGAAACGGTCTCCCCGGATGAGGCGAAAGAGCGCGGCTGCACCCCCTGCCTCGTCTGCCAGCCCGACAAGGACTCCGCGGACGACTTCTAAGCCTTGACCAGCGAAAGGGCCCGCCGACACCGTTCGGCCGGGCCCTTCGTCGTCCGCCCCAGCCGATCGCCGGCTCGTCGGCGGGAGGGCGTTGCCGCCTCCCAGGCGGCGAGGCGGCGGCACGTGCGGCGGGGCGCGCCGGGTGGGGCACCGGCCGTACCTGATTTGTTCGCGTCCGCGAGGCTCCTGGGGAATGATGCCTTCTGTGGACGTACCAGAGCAGGCGAACGGGCCGGATCCGTCACGGATGCGGGCGTCGGACGCCGACCGGGACCGGGTGGCCGACCAGCTCCGTGAGGCGCTGGCGGAGGGACGTCTCACGCCGGAGGAGCACAGCGAGCGGATCGAGGCGCTCTACCAGGCCAAGACGTACGCCGAGCTGGTCCCCATCGTGGAGGACCTGCCGGCCACCGGCGGCGGGGTAGGCCCCCAGGTCACGCCGGCCACCGCCGAACGGGACCTCCCGGCGCCGGCGCCGACGTCGTCGAACATCACAGCGATCTTCGCCGGCGCCGTACGCAAGGGCCGCTGGCTGGTCGAGCCGCAGACGAACGCCGTCTCGGTGTTCGGCGGGGTGGAGCTCGACCTCTGTGGTGCCGTGCTGTCCCAGCGCGAGGTCACGATCAACGTCGTCGCCATCATGGGAAGCGTCCACGTGGTCGTACCCCCGGGCGTCAGAGTGGTGAACAACGTGAACGCCGTCCTGGGTAACGCCTCCACCCCGGAAGACCAGGGCGTGGGCCCGGACGCACCGGTGCTGCGGCTGACGGGAATAGCCCTGTTCGGCGACGCCAGCGTCACCCGCCGCGAGAACAAGAAGGGCCTGGTCCGAGGCCGCGACCGCAGGGAACGCCGAGACCGCCGCCGCTCCCGCTGACCTCCACCAGGCGGAGCAAGACGGCCGCCCGATCGGAAGCGCCTCAGGTGGTGCCGAGGGATGTCACCGCTGTGACTATCCAGGCGGCGACGGACGTGCCGCGCCGCCGGGGATCCTCCGGCGGCGCGGCACCCACTACTTCAAGATCAGACCGAGCGGCGTAGCCAGAACGTCAGGCGGAGTTCCTCGTCGCGGTAGGCCGACAGGTCCTCCTCCGGCTCCTCGTCGTGCCACGTGTCGGCCAGGACCTCCGACGCCACCTCGGCGCCGTGTTCGCGCAGGGCCTCGTCCAGGTCCGTGTCCGTCGTGTGCCACCACAGGGTGATGCGGTCGGTGATCTCCAGGCCGGAGGTCTTGCGGGCGTCCTGGACCAATCTGATCACTTCGCGGGCCAGGCCCGCACGGCGGAGTTCCGGGGTCACCGTCAGGTCCAGGCCCAAGGTCTCGCCGGCGGCGCTCTCCACCGCCCAGCCGCTGCGCGGGCGTTCGGTGATGATCACGTCTTCCGGGGCCAGGTCGATCTTGCCGACCGGGGCGGCGTCGATCGTCGCCTTGCCCGTGTCGCGCAGGGTGTGGGCGATGTCCGCGGGCGCGGCCGACGTTATCGCGGCCGCCACCTGCGGGGTCTGCTTGCCGAAGCGTTTGCCGAGTTCGCGGAAGTTGGGCTTCACGACGTACTCGACCAGGTCGCCGCCGATGGAGGCCAGGGTGTCGAAGCCCTGGACGTTCAGCTCGTCGGCGATCTGTGACCGGAGCTCCGTGGGCAGGGAGTCCCAGCCTGGGGCGCCGACGAGTGCGCGGCCCAGGGGCTGGCGGGTGCGGACGCCCGACGACGCCCTCGCGGCGCGGCCCAGCTCGACCAGCCGCCGTACCAGGGCCATCTGGCCGGTCAGGGCGGGGTTGAGCAGGTCCTCGTCCACGACCGGCCACGACGCGAGGTGCACCGAGTCCGGGGCCGTGTCCGTGCGCAGGACGTCCCACACGTAGTCGGTGAGGAACGGTGCGATCGGGGCCATCAGGCGGGTCAGTGTCTCCAGGCACTCGTACAGCGTGGCGAACGCCGAGGCGTTCGGGCCCGGGTCCGAGGTCTCCGGGCCCTCCCAGAAACGGCGGCGCGAGCGGCGGACGTACCAGTTGGACAGGTCGTCGATGAACTCCGCGAGCCGGCGGCCGGCCGCGGCCGTGTCGAACGACTCCAGGGCGGTGTCCACCTCGCGTACGGTCCGGTGCAGCTCGGCGAGGACCCACCGGTCCAGCAGCGGCCGTGAGGCGGGTGCGGCGGCGCCCGGTGACCACCCCGACGCCCCGGCGTACAGGACGAAGAACGACACCGTGTTCCAGTACGTCAGGAGGATCTTGCGGACGATCTCCTCCAGCGCCGCGTCGCCGACGCGGCGTGAGGCCCACGGCTGGCCGGCGGCCGCCATGTACCAGCGCAGCGCGTCGGCGCCGTGCTTGTCCATGAGCGGGATCGGCTCCAGGACGTTGCCGAGGTGCTTGCTCATCTTCCGGCCGTCCTCGGCGAGGATGTGGCCGAGGCAGACGACGTTCTCATACGACGAGCGGTCGAAGACGAGGGTGCCGACGGCCATCAGCGAGTAGAACCACCCGCGGGTCTGGTCGATCGCCTCGCAGATGTACTGCGCCGGGTAGGACGCCTCGAACGTGGCGTTCTCCCGGTGCGGCGCGCCCCACTGCGCGAACGGCATCGACCCCGAGTCGTACCAGGCGTCGATCACGTCCGCGACGCGCGTGGCGGTCTTCCCGCACGTGGGGCAGTCGAAGGTGACGTCGTCGACGTAGGGCCGGTGCGGGTCGAGGGTGTCGAGGTCACGGCCGGCCAGCGAGCCGAGCTCCTTCAGCGACCCGACGCACGTGACGTGGTCGTCCTCGCAGAGCCACAGCGGCAGCGGCGTGCCCCAGTAGCGGCTGCGGGACAGCGACCAGTCGACGTTGCCGCGCAGCCACTCGCCGAACCGCCCCTCCTTGATCGTGGCGGGGAACCAGTTCGTACGGCGGTTCTCCTCCAGGAGGCGGTCCTTGATCGCGGTCGTCCGGATGTACCAGGCGGGGAGCGCGTAGTAGAGCAGCGGCGTGTGGCACCGCCAGCAGTGCGGGTAGCTGTGCTCGTACGCCTCGGAGCGGAACAGCAGCCCGCGGTCCTTCAGGTCCTCGACGAGGCGCGGGTCGGCCTGCTTGAAGAACACCCCGCCGACGAGCGGCAGGCCGGCCTCGAAGCGGCCGTCGGGGTTGACGGGGTTCACGACCGGCAGGGACTCCGCGCGGCAGGCGGCGAAGTCGTCGGCGCCGAACGCGGGCGCCAGGTGCACGAGGCCGGTGCCGTCCTCGGTCGTGACGAACGAGGCGGCCAGTACGCGGTGCGCGTCCGGGATGTCCACCAGGTCGAATGGCCGGTGGTAGGTGGTGCCGACCAGCTCGGCGCCGGAGACGCGGGACACGATGTGCCAGCCCTCGCCCAGGACGCGTGCGAACAGCGGCTCGGCGACGACGACCTGGCCCGGCTCGCCGGAGCGGGCCGCGACGACGTACGTGACCTCGGGGTTCACGGCCACGGCCGTGTTGGAGACGAGGGTCCAGGGCGTCGTGGTCCACACGAGCAGGTCCGCGCCCGAGAGGGGGCCGGACGCGATCGGGAAGCGCACGGTGACCGACGGGTCGACGACGGTCTCGTACCCGCCGGGCTGGCCCAGCTCGTGGTCGGACAGCGGCGTGCCGCAGCGCGGGCAGTACGGGCTGATGCGGTGGTCGCGGACCAGCAGGCCCTTGTCGAAGATGACCTTGAGGGACCACCAGACCGACTCGACGTACTCGGGGTTCATCGTCCGGTAGGCCTGCGCCAGGTCGACCCAGTAGCCCATCCGCTCGGTCATCGACTCGAAGGCGTCGACGTGGCGGAGGACCGACTCGCGGCAGCGGGCGTTGAACTCGGCGACGCCGTAGTCCTCGATGTCGCGCTTGCCGGAGAGGCCCAGTTCCTTCTCGACGGCCACCTCGACGGGCAGGCCGTGGCAGTCCCAGCCGGCCTTGCGGCGGACGCTGTGGCCCTTCATGGTCTTGAAGCGCGGGAACAGGTCCTTGAACACCCGCGCCTCGACGTGGTGCACGCCGGGCATGCCGTTCGCGGTCGGCGGGCCCTCGTAGAAGACCCACGGCTCACCGGCCGCGGTCTGTTCGAGGGAGCGTTCGAAGATCTTGCCCTCGCGCCAGCGGTCGAGGACCTCGCGCTCCAGCGCGGGCAGGTCGACCTGGGAGGGGAGACTGCGGAGTCTCTTGGGGTACGGCTGCGGCTCATCCGCCATGTCAGGTGCTCCTCCGGCGACGCGACGATCACGTGGACCGGAGGGACGAGGCGGTGAGGCCCCGCGGTACCACCCTCCTTGGCCGTCCGAGGACGACCCGCTCATTGCGCTCGGCTGCCGGATCTACTGGGTCACGAGGACCGTTCCGCCGACGGCTACGGGGTGATCAGACCGCCGGGCACGCCCCCGGGCTCGCACCGTCCCCGGGTCGCTACTGGCTGCGTACGGCGGCAGGTGTCCCCATCAACGCCTTGCCGATATGGCGACGATAACGCACGCAGGCCCTTGACTTCTTCCCGATGACCACTATGCGCGCCCGACGATCTATCCGAAAGCCGTCCATCTCGTCCGGCGACAGGGGTTTTGGACGCCCCCGCCAGGCCAAGCTTGCTTCACAAGGAGGTATACCCTGAGTAATCTAGCCAGTCGTAACGGGACATATGCGGCGTGTAACAAGACCTGGTCATTTGCCGTCCCGGCAGACGGCGACCTATGCTGCCCGCACTGCCTGTCATGAAGATCAGCGCAAGGGGGGCCCGACATGGATGGCACCGCCGGTCCGAAGGACAGAGATCGCACCGCCGAAGCGCCACGTGCCACGCGCACCGGCACTCGCCGTGCGACCGGTGACAAACACAAGATCTCCGCGGCCACCGCGAAGCGCCTGCCCGTACGCGAGGGGGAGGACCTCTGGACCTCCGCCGAGCTCGCCGAGGTGCGCGACCGGCTGGAACTGGAGATGACCGACCTGCGCGGGGAGATCGCCGCCGCGGAGTCGCAGATAGCCGAGCGGATGAGCGACGCCGCCGAGGGGGCCGGCGACGACCAGGCCGACGCGGGGGCCAAGACGTTCGAGCGTGAGCAGGAGATGGCGCTCACCTACAACGCACGTGAACTGCTCGCACAGAACGAACGCGCCGTGACCCGCATCGAGGCCGGCACCTACGGCGTGTGCGAGTCTTGTGGTCAGCCCATCGGGAAGGCGCGCCTTCAGGCCTTCCCGCGTGCGACCCTATGCGTGATATGCAAACAGAGAGAGGAGCGTCGCTGAGCGACGCCAAAATCCCAGAGGGCGGCGGCGCCCCGCCCCGGCGCATCGGCGTGCTCGTCGTCGTCGCCGCGGTCGTCCTCGCCCTCGACGCGATCAGCAAGACGATCGTCGTCGCGACGCTGTCCGACCGCGATCCGGTCGAGCTGCTCGGCGGCCTGCTGACCCTGCGCGTCCTGCGCAACAGCGGTGCCGCCTTCAACATCGGCAACGGCATGACGCTGATCTTCACGCTGATCGCGACCGGCGTCGTCGTGGCGATCCTTCGCTACGCGCGCCGGCTGCGCAGCCTGCCCTGGGCGATCACCCTCGGGCTCCTGCTCGGCGGCGCCCTCGGCAACCTCACCGACCGCCTCCTGCGGTCGCCGGGGCCGCTGCGGGGTCACGTGGTCGACTGGATCGAGCTGCCGCACTACCCGGTGTTCAACCTGGCCGACTCCGCGATCGTCTGCGGTGGCATCCTGGCCGTCGTGCTCGCCTCGCGAGGCCTGCAGATGGACGGCAGCGTGCACCGCGACGGCGACCCGCCGCAGAAGAACGACGACTCCGTATCGGACGCGAACCACTGATGGCCGAGCACCGCAGTCTCCCCGTGCCCGACGGGCTTGAGGGCGAGCGGCTCGACGCCGCGCTCGCCCGGCTCTTCGGCCTGTCCCGCTCCCGCGCCGCCGAGGTGATCGCCGCCGGCGACGTGCTCGTCGACGGCCGCGAGGCCGCCAAGTCCGACCGCATGCAGGCCGGCACCTGGCTGGAGGTGACCCTGCCCGCGCCGCCGTCGGCGCCGGTACCGGTCCCGCAGCCCGTCCCCGGCATGTCGATCCTCTACGAGGACACCGACATCGTCGTGATCAACAAGCCCATCGGCGTCGCCGCGCACCCCACGCCCGGCTGGACCGGGGCGACGGTGCTGGAGGGCCTCCTGGGCGCCGGGCACACGCTCGCCACGAGCGGCGCCTCCGAGCGCCAGGGCATCGTGCACCGCCTCGACGCCAACACCACCGGCTGCATGGTGGTCGCCAAGAGCGAACTCGCCTACTCCGCCCTGAAGCGCGCCTTCAAGGAGCGCACCGTCGACAAGCGCTACCACGCGCTCGTCCAGGGGCATCCGGACCCGCTGCGCGGCACGATCGACGCGCCGATCGACCGGCACCCCTCCGGCGACGGCCGGTTCGCCGTCGTCGCGGGCGGGCGCCCGTCGGTGACGCACTACGACGCGATCGAGGCGTTCCGCGCGGTCAGCCTGCTCGACATCAAGCTGGAGACCGGGCGTACCCACCAGATCCGCGTGCACATGTCCGCCGTGCGCCACCCGTGCGCCGGTGACCGTGCCTATGGCGCCGACCCGACGCTGTCGGAGCGTCTCGGGCTCCGCCGCCAGTGGCTGCACGCCGTACGCCTCGGGTTCGAGCATCCCACTGAGGGGCACTGGGTGGAGTTCGAGAGCCCGTACCCGGCCGACCTCGCCAAGGCCCTCGACATCGCCGCCGACGAGTCCTGACGCCGTCAGGCGCGGCCGATCACCTGGTCGATGATCCGGCCGGCCGCGCCCCCGTCGTCGTACGGGCAGAACCGCGTGGTGAACGCCTCGTACGCGTCGGCGTACCGCTCTCGTACGGCGTCGACCTCCCGTAGCGCGGCGATGACCTCCTCGGAGGTGCGCAGCAGGGGTCCGGGTGCCTCGGCGCCGAAGTCGAAGTAGAAGCCGCGGACGTGGTCGCGGTAGCGCTCCAGGTCATAGGTGAAGAACAGCATCGGCTTGCCGGTGCCGGCGAAGTCGAACATGGCCGAGGAGTAGTCCGTGACCAGCACGTCCGCGGCGAGGTACAGGTCGGCGATGTCGGGATAGGACGACACGTCGATCACGACGTCGTCCATCTCCGACCAGGTCCGGTCGCTGATCAGGTAGTGGGTGCGGACCAGGAAGACGTGGTCGCCGCCGAGCGCCTCGCGCGCCCGCGCGAGGTCGAACCGCAGGGAGAACCCCCGCTTGCCGCGCGCGATGTGGTGGTCGTCGCGCCACGTCGGCGCGTACAGCACGACCTGCTTGCCCGCGGGGATGCCGAGGCGTTCGCGCACGGAGTCGCCGATGCGGTCGCGCGCCGCGCTCTGCAGCACGTCGTTGCGCGGATAGCCGGTCTCCAGGATCTCGCCCTCGTACCGGAAGGCACTGCGCATGATCGGGGTCGTGAACGGGTTCGGCGAGATCAGGACGTCCCAGCGCGGCACCTCGCGCTCCATCCAGTCCAGCGTCTCGGTGCGCTTGTACGGCATGTCCCGCAGGTCGTAGGCGAGCTTCTTCAGCGGGGTGCCGTGCCAGGTCTGGACGTAGACCTGGCCCTCGCGTTTGACGAACCACGGGAACTGGCCGTAGTTGCCGACGACGAACCGCGCCTCGGCGAGCGCGCGGTAGTGTTCGCGGCTGCCGGTCAGGACCGTACGCGCGCCGCCCGGCACGGCGAACTGGCCGTCCCGGGTCACCCACACGCACTCGAACCCGGACTCGCGCCGCAGCAGCTCCTCATAGATCGCCCGTGGGTTGCAGGAGTACTGCAGGCCCTCGTAGCAGTCGAAGACGACCAGGTCCTTCAGCGGCCCGCGCCGGTAGGCCGGGTAGTCGCGTTCCTGGATGACCCGCTGGGCGTACATGCCGCGTTCGTCGTCGGTCAGGTCCGTGCGGATCCGAAGCTGGAGCGCGTCGGTCTGGTACGCGGTGAGCCGCATCTCGTGCACGCCGACGATGACCGGGCGGCCCAGGCGGGACAGGCACGAGCGGTCCACGACCACGGGGACGTCGCCGTTCGGGGCGTCGACGAAGAAGGCCCAGTCGCCGCTCGCGAGGGGCAGCTCGCCGCCGAGCTTGGCGACCCGGCCGGGAGCGACCTCCACGGTGAACCGGTCGCCGTCCCAGACCATCGCGAAGCGGTACTCCTCGCTGGCCCGGCGGTGCCGGAGGATCAGCGCGCGCGGGCGTTCGGCGGCGGTGCCGGTGAGCACCAGGCGGCCGTCCGGGGTCCACGTGACGTCCTCGACGACCGGGCGGCTGGAGCGTTCGACGACGGCGAGGTTGCCGAACCTGGTCGTGGTGAACGTGACTTCGCTGGCCCCAAGGACGTACCGGACGGGCCGGGCGCTCTCGGTCATAGCGAGCTTCCTGGTCTTCCCGCGTACGCGGACCGCGACGTCCCACTGGATGCCCTCGCCGACCTGGGCGACGTTCACGACGCGGTCGACGAGGTCGGGTTCGGCGGCCAGCTCGGCGAGGGGCACGCGCGCGGTGAACTCCGACCCGCCCGCCGCGAGGGGCCGTACCTCGGCGGGCACGGACACGACCGCGACGCCGCGACGCCTGGTGATCTGCAGCTCGCACGCCTTCGGCGTGCCGCCGACCCGGCCGGTGATCTCGGCGCCGTCGCCGTCGACCCGCAGGTCAGTCACGAACGCGCCGGGCCGCTTGAGCCGGATCACGACCGGTTCGGAGCCCTCGCGCATGAGCTGCATCCGCACGCCGTCGGCGACGTCGGACATCGGGGTCCACGAGGCACGGCCGCGGGCCTGCCGGTGGAACACGCCCGTACGGCGCAGGCCCTCGGCCTGGACGGAGACCCGCAGCAGCCAGTCCGCCGCCTGCCACGCGTTGTCGATCTTCAGCTTCTCCGGGTCGACGTCGACGCGGAAGCCCGAGCCGTCGTAGGAGACGACGGCCTGCCCGGAGTCGGCCGTGACGTCGGGCCGCGGCACGCGCGTGACGGGGAGCGCGACCCGCCGGCCGGAGCCGGTGTGCTCCAGCCAGACCTCCAGGCGGGTGTCCGGCGTCATGGCGAGCCGCTCGACGTAGGCGTGCCCGTCGATCCGCAGCCGGCCGCCCTCCCAGGTGACGTCGTCGATGCCCGCGACCAGCTCCAGCTCGTCGGTGACGTCGTAGACGCTCCGGGGGAGGGTGCCGTCGCCGAAGTAGGGGTACCGCGCGTAGAAGCGGCGGCGCGCGAGCCCGCGGCGTACGACGGACAGACGGGACCGCTCGGTCTGCTCGAACCGCAGCGTCTCCAGCAGCTCGGGCAGCAGCCCGCGCCCGAGCAGGTGGTAGCTGAGGCGGCGCGCGGCGGGCAGCCCGTCGAGGACGTCGTCGTCGACGACGCCGAGGAACTCCTGGCCCAGCTCGACGATGCGGTCACGCTCGTCGCCGGTGGCGGTCAGCAGCGAGGCGACCAGGACCCACAGGTCGACGTCCAGCGCGTAGCCGTCGTAGACGGGCTTGAGGCGCGGAGCGTGCGCGTGCAGGAAGTTGTGCACCTGGCGGACCGACTCCATGCGGTCCTCCAGGTTGGACAGCTCGGCCTTGCGCTGGGTGATCGAGGGCTCGCCGGAGTCGCGCTGGCGCCAGTAGTAGACGTGCGGGCTGTGGACGTCGACCGAGGAGGCCAGCACGTGCGCGCGGACCATCACCGGCGAGTCCTCGTACAGCATGTCCGGGAAGCTGAGGCCCTGGCCGTCCCAGAAGGAGCGGCGGAACACCTTGTTCCAGACCATGCGGTCCTGCATGAGGCTCGGCTGCCGCGTGACGTGGGTCCGCTTGCGCGTCGTACGGAACGGCTCCTCGTGCATCCAGGCCTGCCAGACGCGCGCCGCGTCGAACCGCATGACGTTGCCGGCCGCGATGTCGGAGCCCGTTTCGTCGAGGGAGCCGGCGAGCAGCTCGTACGCGGAGCGTGAGACGACGTCGTCGCTGTCGGCGAAGGTCAGGTACTCGCCGGTGGCGTGCGCGGTGCCCGTGTTGCGGGCCGGGCCGAGGCCCTGGTTGTCCTGCTGGACCAGCGTGAAGCGCGGATCGCCCTCGGCGTAGGTCTTGGCGATGACCGCGCTGCCGTCCAGCGAGCCGTCGTCGACCAGGACGACCTGGATGTCACGCAGGGTCTGCCGGGAGATCGACTCCAGGCACGCCTCGAGATAGGGCTCCACGTTGTAGAAGGGAACGACGACGCTGAGCTTCGGTGACACCGGGTACCTCTTGTCGAGCGGAGAAGGGCCCTCGCCTGCGGTTATCGATCATGGCACGCCAGGTCACCGATCACGGCGAGTGAAGCTCCGTAGCGCGCGAGGTGTCGCGGTGAAGGTACGCCCGGCGCGGAAGCTGAGGGAGTTACGTAGCGCTTTGACTTCTTTCTTCTTTTCCGCGAGCGAGGCCTCGGCGCGCCGGGTGTTCTCCTTCTCGGCGCGCAGCGCGCTCCGCAGGCGCTTCAGCTCGGCCTCCTCGCGCGTCGGCGCGGTGCTCCGGAGCCGTACGAGCGGGGCGCCGGCGACCTGCTGCACCTCGTGCCAGGGGTCCTCGCGGTCCTCCAGCCAGGTGAGGAGGTCGCGGCGTACCGGCTCGGGGTCGCCCCACGTGCCGTAGAGCTTCTGCGTGGTCACGCAGATCACCCGCAGCCCGTCGTCGGCGACCGCCTCCCAGACGGCGGCCGACACCCCGGGGGTGTGCGGGGAGCGGTAGTCGTCGCAGACCACGATGCCGTCCTGCTTCAGCACGGCGCGCGCGGTGGCGAGGTCGCCGCGCACGTGCTCGTACAGGTGCGAGGCGTCGATGTGGACGAACCGGCAGGAGTCCGGTTTCACGTGTTCGAGGACCTGGGACGTCGGCGCCTCGATGATCTCGGGGAGGCGTGCGTGGAAGGCCAGGTAGTTCTCCTCGAAGCCGACGCGCGTGAGCGACCGGTACGAGCCGTTCATCTCCTTGGCGTTCTCCGCGTCGGGAGCGTCGGAGTCGAACAGGTCGCAGACGGTGAACAGCTCGGCGGCGCGCAGGTGGCGGCCCGTGAGGATCGCGCTCTTGCCGAGGTAGGCGCCGAGTTCGAGCAGGTCGCCCCACTGGGCGAGGTCCCGCTGGCGTTCGAGGACCCAGGTGAACAGGTCCTGGTCGATCACCGGGAACCAGCCGGGCACGTCTTTCAGGTCCTTCGTCTCCTGCGGCGTGGTCATCGGTCGTCCTTCCGGGGCTGCTTGGCGCCGCTTAACTTCCCAGCACTTCAAGACCATGTCCAGCCGCGCGGTTCCGGCGTGTTGACGTGGCGATCTTTCTGAACATATGTTCATGAACGTTAGTTCATAACGTATCCACGCATTCGGGAGGACTCTCATGGGGGCCATCGTCAACACGGATCAGGCCGCGGCCTGGAACGGCTACGAGGGCGGCCACTGGGCCGCCAACCAGGACCGCTACGACGCCGTGAACAGCGGATACAACGGCCTGCTGCTCGACGCCGCGGCCATCGGCGCCCGCGACCGGGTCCTGGACGTCGGCTGCGGCAACGGCCAGCTCACGAGGCTCGCCGCCCGCCGCGCGCGCGACGGTCACGTGTCGGGCGTCGACCTGTCCGCGCCCATGCTCGCCACCGCGCGCGCCTCGTCCGGGGACGTCCCCAACGTGACGTACGAGCGGGGCGACGCGCAGGTGCACGCGTTCGAGCGCGGCGCCTACGACGTGGCCGTCAGCCGGTTCGGGATCATGTTCTTCGCCGACCCGTTCGCCGCGTTCGCCAACATCCTCGGCGCCCTGCGTCCCGGCGGGCGCCTGGCACTCCTGAGCCTGCGGCCGATCGGCGGCAGCGACCTGGGCGTGGCCTTCGCCGCGATCGCCCCGCATCTCCCGCCGCCCCCGGCGGCGGAGCCGGGCGCCGCCGGGCCGGAGTCGCTGTCGGACCCCGGCCGGATCGACGCGGTGCTCACCGGCGCCGGCTTCACGGGAGTGCGCGCCGAGCCGGCCGAGGCGCCGCAGGTGTGGGGCCGCGACGCGGAGGACGCCGCCGGGTTCCTGGAAGCCTGGGGCCCTGTACGCCACGCGGTCGGCCGGGCCGGCGGCGGTGCCGCCGCGCGCGTGCACGGCGCCCTCGTCCAGGCGTTGCGCCCGTACGAGGGCCCGGACGGCGTCGTACTGCGCGGCGCGGCCTGGCTGATCACCGCGACTCGGCCCTGACGGAGGTCCCTTCGTGGCAGCATCGGGGGTCGGATTGCGAGGGGATGCATGTCACCGAGGAAAGCGGCGGTCCTCCAGGGCGGGGACCTCAGCCTGCGGGAGCACCTGATCGGCGCGGCCGAACGCCTGATGGCGCGGCGTGGCACGGCCGGCCTGACCGTGCGCGACATCGCCGGTGAGGCGCAGGTCGCGGTCGGGGTGCTCTACAACCACTTCGCCGACAAGGAGGAGCTCCTCGCCGTCGCGCTGCACGCCCACGTGCGGGCCGTCGAGGACTCCCTCGGCGAGCCGCCCGGCCAGGCGGCCGGCGCCGGGAGCGTGCCGGAGACCCTCCGCGCCTACATCGCGTACGGCCTGCGGCTGCACGCCGCGATCCTGCCCGCGTTCGCGGGCCTGCTCGCCCGCCCGGAGGTCCTGGCAAGGTTCGCCGGCCTGCCCAACCCGCTGGCCGGCGGCCAGGGCCTGCGCACCGCCCTCGCCGCCTACCTCCGCGCCGAGCGCGACCTGGGCCGCCTCGCCCCGCACACCAACCCCGACGTCGCCGCCGCCATGGTCGTCGGGGCCTGCCACGAGCTCATCCTGCCCCGGCTTTTCACCGGCGCGCCGCCCTCGACGCTGGAGGTGCCGCCGGGCTTCGCCGACGACCTCGTCGCCACCGTCATGACCGGCATCGCCCTCGGGTAGGAGACGCGCGCCGGGGCACGGCTCAGCCGGCGCTGATGGCGGTGCCGGCGTCGATCACCGAGCCCATGGCCGGGCCGGAGAAGTAGTACGGATAGCTCGGCTCCGGGCGGCTGATCTCCTGGATGCGCTCCGCCAGGTCCTCCGGGATCTCGAAGTCGAGGGCGCGCAGGTCGTCGTCGAGCTGCGCCAGGCGGGTCACGCTGATCAGCGTCGAGACGACGCCGGGACGCCGGGCCACCCAGTTGAGGGCCACCTGCGCCGGCGTACGGCCGAGTTCGCGCGCGCACTCGCGCAGGACCGCCACGATCGCGTGGTTCCGCTCGGTGAGCAGCTTGGATATCGCCGGGTCGCCGGTCGCCAGAGGCATGCCGATCGAACGGGTGCTCCGCTTCGCCGAGCCGGCCCGGGGCAGTGACGGGACCGTGGCCGAGCGCCTCACCCTGCTCGAAGCGCACGACCGGCGGATCGAGGAACAGATCGCCGGGCTGCGCGAGCACCAGCGGCAGATCCGGCAGAAGATCCTCATCTACCGCGCGAAGCGGTGGGCGCCCGAGCCGGCGGACGCGGAGTCATGGCCGGCCGGGCGCCGCAGAGGGTCCCCGCGTCCGGACACGCCCAGGGCCCCGGCCGAGTCGGCCGGGGCCCTGGACGATGACGGTCTCGGTCAGGCGCCTTCGAGGACGAGCAGTGTCGACTCGGTCGTCTCGTCGACGAGGGCGACGCGGACGTCCTCGGGGCGGTAGTGGCTGCGGGGGACGGCGAACACCGCCGTGGCGGTTTTGCCCTCGTACTCCGCGGTGTAGCAGAGCATCCGGACGTCCTCGTCGTCCCAGGTCTCCAGCAGACCCGACTTGAGCAGCGCGCCGACCTGGCGGAAGGCGGGACTGGCCTGGAGCTGCTGGAGGCTGGACTCCAGCGGCATCTCGAAGGAGCGTTCGGACAGGGGGTGGCTCATCCGGATCCGCGCCCGCCGCAGCGGCAGCAGCCAGATCCGGTCGGCCTCCGGCGAGAGCGCGATCATCGCCGCGATCTCGACGATGAGCAGGCCGGCGCCGGACGCGGGCCGGTCGGCCAGGCCGCCGCCCCACCAGGCGGTCGCCTGGGTGGCGAGCAGCGACGCGGCCAGGAGCAGGCCGGCGCGGGCGAAGGCGCGCCATGTCACCGGTGTGGGCTGCTTGCTCAGGCAGCCGCATGAGGAGTCAGGGGCGACGACGCGCGTGTAGGTGAGGTAGGCGAGGAACCCCACCGACAGCGCGGCCGCGGCCACCGGCTCGAACAGGAACACCGGGGGGAGCAGCAGCACGGCGGCCAGCGCCAGTTCCACCGCTCCGGTCAGCCGGTACGCCAGAAGCGCCCGGCCTTCGCCGACGAGCGACGGCAGTGCGGACCGGTCGGCGCTGCGGCGGGCGGACCCGCTGAAGCACTTGAGCCCGCCGGACCACAGCAGCGTGCCGCCGATGAGCAGAGGTTGAACCGACGCTGACCAACCGAGCATGGGTGTCTCTCCTCCCGGTCAGATACCGGCGTAGACGGTCGCGACGTCGATCTCGTTGGTGTCCGGGCGCCAGGCGCCGATCACCTTGACGTGCTTGCCGACCTGGAGGCCGGACAGGTCCGAGATCGCGGGGGTGTGGTTGTACACCGCGGCGGTGGTGCCGGCCACGACGTGGCCGACGACCTTCTTGCCGTGGTGGTCCAGGTGCAGACGGCCCTTCTCGATCGCGCTGATCGACGCGTCCATGTTGACGATGTTCACCCAGACGGCGTCGGCGGCGAGGGAGCCGTCCGGCATCGGCACGCCACGGGCGTACAGGCCGTCACCGAGCTTGATCTCGTCGAACGTGGTCGGGCGGAGCTTCCACACGCTGGTGCCGTGGGTGACGTAGATCCGGTGGAGCCGCCGGTCGGAACCGGAGACCTTGATCATGGAGCCGCTGACTCCGGTGACGCGACCCTCGGCGAAGTTGGGGTCACGTACGCCGGGGTCGAGGTTGACCATCGGCTTGGCGAACGCGGCCTCGGGGGCGAGGGATCCGAGGGCGGTCGCACCGGCGACGGCGGTGCTGCCGAGTACCGCGGAGGTGAGGAACCGGCGGCGGTCTGTGCTGGGCATCTGGGCCTCCGGCCTAACTGTCGATCCGGGCGGGGGAAAGGCCACTTGAAAGGTCGGCGATCGCGCTGTACGCCGACGGAGTGAGGTCGATGATGCGGTTCGACGCGCACGCCGATCCACAGCAGCTCCGCTCGCCGCAGAATGAGTTCGTGTCAGGGCCGCAGTCGGCGACCGAGACGCTCACACACGCGCCGTTGCACTGGCTGGTCACGTAGAACACGTGACCGCACCCGCGCTGGGCCAGGCCCACACCGCACTGGTCCGGACGGGTGATGTTGAAGCAGGCCGTCGAGGTGTTCGGCCAGGCGCACTGGTGCGAGCTGGAGTTGCAGTTTCCGCAGGCACCGCCGCCGGCGGCCGCACAGGGGCCCCACGAGGCCCCACAACAGAACCATGACATCTCGCCGTAGGCTGGTGAAGCGCTGTTTGCGCAACCCATTACTGCCTCCGTTCGGGGGTAATTCAAGGTGACAGGCCTGCCCGGGGTCCCCCCGATGGTGAAGAAAGAAACTTACGGCGTCAACATCGCAGTCAAAACAAACTTTCTACAAAGAGGATGCCGTTCTCTTAGCAGAAAGCATTGGCGCCGCTCGTCACCAGCCGTACAGCCGGAGGCCGGCGGTGAGCGCCGCGGCGGCGATGAGCACCACGAGGAACGGCGCCCGCAGGAGCAGCGCGACGACCGCCGCGGCCATCCCGGCGAGCCTCGGCCCGTTCAGCTCCAGCACCCGGCCGTGCGCGAGCGTCTCCACCACGACCAGCGCGGTCAGCAACGCCACCGGCACCAGCTCGCTGAACCTGCGCACCCGCCGGTCGGCCAGCACACGCTGCGGCGTCACGAGGCCGGCGAGCTTGAGCGCGTAGCACCCGATCCCGGTCGCGACGATCGCGATCCACACGTTCACGAGGCCTCCCGCGATCCGGTCAGGGCGGGTACGGGGGCCGGCTCCGCGGGGCGGTGGCGGCCGAACACCCCGGCCAGAGCGGCCACGGCGGCGAGCATGATCGGCACTCCGGGCGGCAGCAGCGGGGTCGTGGCGATCGCGATGACGGCCGCGAGCACGGCGACGCGGCGCTCGGCGGCACCCGCCGTCAGGCGCGGCCACAGCAGCGCGAGGAACGCCGCCGGGCCGACGACGTCCAGCCCGTACGTCTGCGGGCTGCCCACCTTCGACGCGCCGACGGCGCCCAGCAGCGTCGTGAGGTTCCACATGGTGAACAAGGTGATCGCGGTCGCCCAGAAGCCCGCGCGCCCGGCCTCACGGCCGTCCTGCGCGGTGGCGACCGCCGTCGTCTCGTCGATCACCAGATGCGCGGTGAGGAGGCGCCGCCAGCCGCGTACGCGGAGGGTGTCCGCGAGGCGCAGGCCGTACAGCCCGTTGCGCCCGCCGAGCAGCACCGCGCCCACGGCCGCCGCGAGCAGGTTGCCGCCGCCGGCGACGGCGCCGATCAGCGCGAACTGCGAAGCGCCGGAGAACGCCAGGAGGCTGAGCGCGCACGCCTGCCACACGCCGAGCCCGGCCACCACGGCGGCGGCGCCGAAGGCCAGCCCGGACAGCCCGACGGCCGTCCCGACGCTCAGGCCGTCACGTACGGCCGGGCGGATCGATGTCGAATCCATGCCGCGACGCTAGAAGGCCGCGCCACGCCCGGTCTTGCACGAAATTGCGCGGTTGCTCCCCTCAGGAGGCGCGGCCGAGCAGGTACGCGCCGGGAGGCACGCCCACGATCCGCTTGAAGTGCCGGGTCAGGTGGGCCTGGTCGCTGAAGCCGGCGTTCGCCGCGACCTCGGCGGGCCGCAGCCCGGCGTCGAGCATCTCGCGGGCCCGCTGGACCCGCAGGTTCGTCAGGTACGCGTGCGGCGGCATCCCGTACGCCGCGCGGAACGCCCTCAGCAGCGCGAACGGCCCGACGCCGACGGCCGCGGCGAGCTGCTCCAGCGTCGGCGGCACGGTCAGGTGGTCGTGCAGGATCTCGCGCGCCGTACGAACCGCCCGCGCGGGCGCGACGCCGCCGGGTGAGGGAGGCCGGGAGGCGTGACGGCGCAGCAGGCCGCCCAGTGTCGCGCGCAGCAGCGAGGAGGACGCCAGGGGATCGCCGCCGGCGGCGCTGAGGTGGACCGAGCGCAGCAGCGCCGCGGCCCGCGGGTCGTCGACCACGGTGTGCGGGAAATAGGGGGTGCCGCGCGTGCCCAGGTCCTCCGCCACGTCCCGGAAGACGTCGATGGTGGGGTACAGGACCCGGTAGCGCCACCCCTCGGGCACGCCCGCCTGGCCGGTGTGGACGACCTCGGGGTTGAGGAGCAGCACCTGGCCCTCGACGGCGCGCAGCAGGGTTCCGGCGTGGTCGAACTCCTCGACGCCGGACTCGATCAGGCCGATGGTGTACGTCGGGTGCGCGTGGCGGCTGTAGCGGTGGGTGACGTAGCGCGCGGTCAGCAGGTCGACGCCCGGTTCCGACGGGTGTCTCCGGTAATGCGCGTCTTCCCGGGTCATTCATGAATTATCGGCTTTTGTTGCTGGTCGGGCCCGCGCTTCTCACACTCTGAGACGCGGGTCCCGTAATGCGGCGTACCGGGCCGGGACGCGGGTAGGCTTCCCCGCATGGATCGTCGCTATTTCGTCTTTACGCAGCCGGCTCCGGGTGAGCCGGTCGCCTCGACCTGAGCGACGACCACCCGAGCCGGCAAAGGCAGAGCCCGACGGGCTCTGCCTTTCGCGTTTCCCACGCGTGTGGGCGGCTCGTCTCCGGAGGCCGCCCGGAGAGGTGACATCGATGAATCCCTGGAAGACCGGCACTCCCGTGATCGTGGCGGGCCCGGCGGCGGCGCCCGACGTGGCGCTCGTGAGCCTGCGCCGCCGGCACGGAGGCGTCGACGCCTCCGCCGAACTGGCCCGCGTACGCCGCGTCCACGCGGGACCGCTCCTCGTCGAGCCGTTCTCCGCCCTCGACCTGCCCGCCGTCGCCGAGCACGCCGACGGGGTCCTCATCGGCGGCGACTGGATGCAGGACTTCCAGCTCCTGCGGGCCGCCGCGCGCACCGGCCGCCGTGTCGTGATCCAGCGCGCCCCGGCGGCGACGCTGGAGGAGTGGCTGTCGGCGGCGGAGTACTGCGTGGCCGAGGGCAACGACGACGTCGTCCTCTGCGAGGCGGGCACCCGCACGCACCTGCCGCACGCCGCCATCGACCTCGCCCTCGTCCGCGCCGCCGGCCGCCACCGGCCCGTGCTCGTGGACGTCTCGGCCGAGCCCGAGCTCGCCCTGTCCGCCCTGGCGGCGGGCGCCGGCGGGCTGCTGCTCGGCGAGGACGCCGCGCCCGGCCTGGTCGCCGGCGTACGCGCCAGGGCCGCGCTGGTACGGCCGCTGATCGGGGACGACAGCCCCGAGACGATCCCCGACGCGCGCGCCGCCATCGACCGGGTCGACGCCGCGCTCGCCACCCTCCTCGAACGCCGCGCCGAGCTGGCAGGAGTCGTCCAGCGCCTCAAGCCCGTCGGCGGCTTCGCCGGCCGCGACCCGGGGCGCGAGCGCGAGATCGTCGAGGCCATGGCCTCGCGCGCCCCCAGGCTGGGTCCGGACCGGCTCGCCCGCATCATGGCCGCGGTCATCGAGGCGGGCCTGGAGGTGTCGGAGGAACGCGATCTGTCACCGGCGTGACCCGTGTCGCTTAGCGGGAATCGGACATCCTGGAGTGTCGGGTCTCGATCTGTCGGGCGTCCCCGTTAGGCTCTGACAGCGGAGCCCGATCAGCTCCGATCCCCGACCAAAAACAGCGGCGCGGCGCGTGATGCGAACACGCGGGGCGACGCATGCCTGAAGGAGGCGCCTCGCGCATGAGTGACTCGTTCGTGCATCTACACGTGCATACCGAGTACTCCATGCTCGACGGGGCGGCCCGTCTGAAGGAGATGTTCGCCGAGGTCGGACGCCAGAAGATGCCGGCGATCGCGATGACCGACCACGGCAACACCCACGGCGCGTACGACTTCTACCGGCAGGCCACCGCCGCCGAGGTCACCCCGATCATCGGCATCGAGGCGTACGTCGCGCCCAGCTCGCGCTTCATCAAGCAGCCGGTCCGCTGGGGCGAGCCGAGCCAGAAGGGCGACGACGTCTCCGGTGGCGGCCACTACACCCACAAGACGCTCTGGGCGCGCGACAAAGAGGGCCTGTCCAACCTCTTCAAGCTGACGAGCCGCGCCTACACCGAGGGCTTCATCCGCAAGTGGGCCCGTATGGACGAGGAGCTGCTCACCGAGCACTCCGCCGGCCTGATGGCGACCACCGGCTGTCCCTCGGGCGAGGTGCAGACCAGGCTCCGGCTCGGCCAGTTCGACGCGGCACTCGCCTCCGCCGCGAAGTACCAGGAGATCTTCGGCAAGGAGAACTACTTCCTCGAGCTGATGGATCACGGCCTGAAGATCGAGCAGGTCGTCCGCCAGGGCCTCGTGGACATCAGCAGGAAGCTGAACATCCCGCCCGTCGTCACCAACGACTCCCACTACACGCGCGAGTCGGAGTCCTCCGCGCACGACGCGCTCCTGTGCATCCAGACCGGCAAGCAGCTCGCCGACCCCAACCGCTTCCGGTTCGACGGGTCCGGCTACTTCCTCAAGAGCGCCGACGAGATGCGCGCGATCGACACCTCCGACATCTGGGCCGAGGGCTGCCGCAACACGCTCCTCGTCGCCGAGCGGGTCGACGCGACCGGCATGTTCGAGTACCGCAACCTCATGCCGCGCTTCGAGGTCCCCGAGGGGGAGACCGAGGAGTCGTGGTTCCGCAAAGAGGTGTGGAAGGGCATGGAGCGGCGCTTCCCCGAGGGGGTCGACGACGAGCACCGCACCCAGGTCGAGTTCGAGATGGGCGTCATCCTCCAGATGGGGTTCCCGTCCTACTTCCTCGTCGTCGCCGACTTCATCATGTGGTCGAAGAACAACGGCGTGGCGGTCGGCCCGGGCCGAGGCTCCGCGGCGGGCTCGCTCGTCGCGTACGCCATGGGCATCACCGACCTCGACCCCCTCAAGCACGGCCTGATCTTCGAGCGGTTCCTCAACCCCGACCGTGTGTCCATGCCCGACATCGACATCGACTTCGACGAGCGTGGGCGTGCCGACGCGATCCGCTACGTCACCGAGAAGTGGGGCGCCGACAAGGTCTCCATGATCGCGACCTTCGGCACCATTAAGGCCAAGGCTGCCATCAAGGACGCCGGCCGCGTCCTCGGCTTCCCGTACGCCCTGGGCGACAAGATCTCCAAGGCGTTCCCGCCCGCCGTCATGGGCAAGGACATCCCGCTCTCGGGCATCTTCGACGACAAGCACCCGCGCTACGGCGAGGCCGGTGAGCTGCGGAAGCTCTACGACGAAGAAGTCGACGTCAAGCAGATCATGGATCTGGCGCAGGGCCTGGAGGGCCTGATCCGCCAGACCGGCGTGCACGCCGCCGGCGTCATCATGTCCGCCGAGCCGCTGACCGACCACATCCCGATCATGCGTCGCGACTCGGACGGCGTGATCATCACGCAGTTCGACTATCCGACCTGTGAGACGCTCGGCCTGCTCAAGATGGACTTCCTGGGCCTGCGAAATCTCACGATCATGCAGGACTGCCTGAAGGCCATCAAGCTCAACAAGGAAATCGAGCTCGACCTCCTCAAGCTCCCGCTCGATGACCGCAAGACCTATGAGCTGCTGGGCCGCGGCGACACCCTGGGCGTGTTCCAGCTCGATGGCGGCGGCATGCGGTCGCTGCTGCGGATGATGAAGCCCGACAACTTCGAGGACATCTCCGCCGTCGGCGCCCTCTACCGCCCCGGCCCGATGGGCGCCAACTCCCACACGAACTACGCCCTCCGTAAGAACGGCCAGCAGCCGATCACGCCGATCCACAAGGAGTTCGAGGAGTCCCTCGCCGAGATCCTCGACACGACCTACGGCCTGATCGTCTATCAGGAGCAGGTCATGGCCATCGCGCAGAAGGTCGCCGGCTACACGCTCGGCCAGGCCGACCTGCTGCGCCGCGCGATGGGCAAGAAGAAGAAGTCCGAGCTGGACAAACAGTTCGTCAACTTCGAGGGCGGCATGAAGGCCAACGGCTACTCCGCCGAGGCCATCAAGACCCTCTGGGACATCCTCCTTCCCTTCTCCGACTACGCCTTCAACAAGGCGCACTCCGCCGCGTACGGCCTGGTCTCCTACTGGACCGCCTACCTGAAGGCCAACTACGCCGCCGAGTACATGGCGGCGCTGCTGACCTCGGTGCGCGACGACAAGGACAAGAGCGCGCTGTACCTCAACGAGTGCCGCCGCATGCGCGTGAAGGTGCTCACCCCGGACGTCAACGAGTCCGACGCCGACTTCACGCCCAAGGGCGACACCGAGATCGTGTTCGGCCTGTCGGCGATCCGCAACGTCGGCGGCAACGTCGTCGAGGCGATCGTCAACGCCCGGCGGGAGAAGGGCCGCTTCGCCGACTTCCAGGACTTCCTCCGCAAGGTGCCGCCGCAGGCGTGCAACAAGCGCGTGGTCGAGTCGCTGGTCAAGGCGGGCGCCTTCGACGAGCTCGGGCACGAGCGCAAGAGCCTGGTCATGGTGCACGAGCAGGCCATCGACGCGATCATCGACATCAAGCGCAACGAGGCGATCGGCCAGGACTCCCTGTTCGGCGGCGGTGGCGACGAGGTGGCCGACACCACCTTCGACGTGGCGATCCCGAAGGGCGAGTGGGACAAGACCACGCTCCTGGCGTTCGAGCGCGAGATGCTCGGCCTGTACGTCTCCGACCATCCGCTGCTCGGCATCGAGCACATCCTGTCGGCCAATGTCGACTGCTCGATCGCCGCGCTCACCGCCGACGAGCGCCCCGACGGCCAGATCGTGACCGTCGGCGGCCTGCTGTCGGGCCTCCAGCGCAAGGTCACCAAGAAGGGCGACTCCTGGGCGCTCACCACCCTTGAGGACCTCGAGGGCGCCATCGAGCTGATGATCTTCCCGTCGGCGTACCAGCTCTGCTCCACGCTGCTCGCCGAGGACGCCATCCTGGTCGTCAAGGCACGCCTCGACAAGCGCGAGGACACCCCGAAGCTGATCGCGATGGAGGTCACCCAGCCCGACCTCACGATCGCCGACTCCGGGCGCCCGCTCACGGTCTCCCTCCCGGTCGCCCGTGTCACGCCGCCGGTGGTCGAGCGCCTCAAGGAGGTCCTGGGCACCCACCCCGGCCAGACCGAGGTGCACCTGCAGTTGCAGAACGGCCCCCGCACCACGGTCGTCCGCCTCGACGACAAGCTCCGCGTCACCGCCTCCCCGGCGCTGATGGGCGACCTGAAGCAGCTCCTCGGCCCCGCCTGCCTGATCTGATGTCCTGAGAGGGCCGGCTCGTTCGTTCTATGGATGAGACGGGCGATCGGGCCCGGTCTGAGGAACGAGGAGCAGCATCATGGCGCAATATGTGGCTTTGACCTATACGCCCGACGTCGACTGGTTCGCGCCTGAGCACGCCGATGAGCTGGCCGAATACCGGCAGTTCGGCATCGAGTGCGCCGACAGCATCCAGACCGCCGCCGTCCTGCACCCGTCCGGCACGGCCACCGTCGTCCGCGTCCGCGGGGCGCGCGGCGGCGAGGTCGTGACCACGGACGGCCCGTACGCCGAGGCCAAAGAGGCCCTCACCGGCTTCTACCTGATCGAGGCGGCCGACCTCGACGCGGCCGTCGAGATCGCGGCGCGCATCCCCGCCGCCTGGAACGGCGCGGTCGAGGTCCGCCCCGTCATCCGGGCCACCTGACACCGTGGCCGAGGCCGACCGGCGGCTCGCCGACACGGTGCGGATCGACGGGACGCGCATCCTCGCCACCCTCGTCCGTACGACCGGGAGCCTGCCGGTCGCCGAGGACGCCGTGCAGGAGGCCGTCGTGGCCGCGCTGCGCGAGTGGCCGCGCACCGGGGTGCCGGTGGAGCCGCGGGCGTGGCTGACGCTGACGGCGCGGCGCAAGGCGATCGACATCCTGCGCCGCGAGGGGGCGCGCGCCGGCAAGGAACGCGAGGGAGGCGACCTGATGGAGCTGTATGCCCCCGATCCGCCGCCGGCGAGCGTCGTGCGCGACGACCAGCTACGGATGATCTTCACGTGCTGCCATCCGGCGCTGTCGCCGGACGTCCGCGTGGCGCTGGCCCTGCGCACGCTGTGCGGGCTGTCGACGGAGCGGATCGCCGCCGTGCTGCTCACCGGCGAGGCCGCCATGGCCAAGCGCCTCACCCGGGGCCGGCAGAAGATCTCCGCGGCGCGCATCCCGTACCGCGTGCCGTCCGCCGCCGACCTGCCCGTCCGGCTGGCCGCCGTGTGCGGCGTCGTGCACGCCCTCTACACCGCCGGGCACGCACCGCTCGGCGGCGACGCGGCCCTCGACGTCGACGTGTGCGCGGAGGCCGTGCGCCTGGCCCGCCTCCTGCGCGACCTGGTGCCCGGCGAGCCGATGCCGGAGGCCGTGCTGGCGCTGCTGCTGCTCACCGAGGCACGACGGCGGGCGCGGGTCGACGAGTCCGGTGACGTCGTGCTGCTCGCCGACCAGGACCGTACGCGGTGGGACGCCGCGCTGATCGCCGAGGGGCTCGCCCTGCTCGACACCTCCCTGCGCCGTACGGAGGCCGTCGCCGACCCGTACCAGCTCCAGGCCGCCATCGCCGCCGAGCACGCACGCGCGCCCTCGTACGAGCACACCGCCTGGCCAGAGATCGTCCGCCTGTACGACCTGCTGCTGAGCGTCGCGCCGAACCCGGCCGCGGCCCTGAGCCGCGCGGTGGCGGTCGCCGAGGCGTCCGGCGCCGCCGCGGGCCTGGCCGCCCTGGAGAACGTACGCCCCGACGCCCGCTGGCACGCCGTGCGCGGCGAGCTCCTCGCCCGCGAGGGCCGCTACGCCGAGGCGGTGGAGGCGGCCACCGCGTCCCTGTCCGGCGACCTGACCGGACCGGAACGCCGGTACCGGGAACGCCGCCGCGCCGAGTGGTCGGCGGAGAGCTGAGCGGTCAGGCGGCCGGGTGGCCGAAGGCGCGCCGGTAGGCGGTGGGGGAGACGCCGACGGCCGCGTGGAGGTTCTGCCGCATCGAGGCGGTCGTGCCGAAACCGGCGCGCTGGGCGACCTGGTCGACCGGCAGGTCGGTCGTCTCCAGCAGGCGCCTCGCCTCCTCGACCCGCTGACGCGTCAGCCACTGCGCGGGGCTCACCCCGGTCTCCTCGCGGAACCTGCGGGTGAACGTACGCACGCTCATCCCGGCCCGCCGTGCCAGCAGGGAGAGCGTGAGGGGCTCGTGCAGGCGGGTCAGGGCCCAGGCGCGGGTATCGGCGGTCGACGTGCCGGTCAGCGCGGGGAGCGGGCGTTCGATGAACTGTGACTGGCCGCCGTCGCGCCAGGGCGGCACCACGGAGCGGCGCGCCGCGCGGTTGGCCACCTCGCTGCCGTGGTCGCGGCGTACGACGTGGAGGCACAGGTCGATGCCCGCCGCGACGCCCGCCGAGGTCAGGATCTCGCCGTCGTCGACGAACAGGACGCCGGCGTCGAGCCGCACGCGCGGATAGAGATCACGGAACTGGTCGGCCCAGAGCCAGTGCGTCGCCGCCGGGCGGCCGTCGAGCACGCCCAGCGCGGCCAGCACGAACGACCCCGTGCAGATCGACATGAGCCGGGCGTCCGGCCTCCGCCGCGCCAGCGCCGAGGCGACCGGAGGCTCCAGCGTGCCGGACGTCAGCGCCGCGCCCGCGTGCACCCCGGCGACGATCACGGTGTCGGCGGTCTCGACGATCTCCGGGCCGTGGTCGGGCGCGACGTCGAAGCCCGCCGAGCTGCGCACCGGCCGCCCGTCCGGCGTGCACGTCCGCACCGAGTAGAGGGGCGAGCCTTCGGCGTCGCGCGCGCCGCCGAAGATCTGGTCCGGCACGCCCAGGTCGAACGGCACGACGCGATCGAGGGCGAGCACGGCGATCTGATGGATCATGGCCTGATTTTTTCACATGATGGCTTCCGGGCCACTCGTCCCGGACCGCCGGAAGACTCCAGACTCGTCCCGTGACGACGAGAACCCCGGAACCCCGGCTGCACCGCGCGTGGATCATCGCGGCCATCGCCCTCGTGGCGCTGGTCGGCGCCGCCGGGTTCCGCGCGACGCCAGGTGTGCTGATCGACCCGCTGCGCGACGAGTTCGGCTGGCCGCGCGGCACGATCGCCTCCGCCGTGTCGGTGAACCTCCTGCTGTACGGCCTGACCTCGCCGTTCGCCGCCGCCCTGATGGACCGGTTCGGGATGCGGAAGGTGGTCACCGGGGCGCTGCTCCTCGTGGCGACCGGCAGCGGGCTCACGATCTTCATGAACGCGCCGTGGCAGCTCATCGCGTGCTGGGGCGTCCTGATCGGGCTCGGCACCGGGTCGATGGCGATGGCGTTCGTGGCCACCGTCACGAGCCGGTGGTTCGTCCGCAGCCGCGGCCTCGTCACCGGCGTGCTCACCGCCGCGGGCGCGGCCGGCCAGCTCGTCTTCCTGCCGGTGCTCGCCCACCTGACCCACCTGTACGGCTGGCGCTCGGCCTCGATGGCGGTCTGCTTCACCGCGCTCGCCGTCGCGCCGCTCGTCGTCCTGCTGCTGCGCGACCACCCCTCCGACGTCGGCCTGATGCCCTACGGCGCGACCGAGCCGGTGCCGAAGGTCCCGGGGCACGGCGCGGCGCGCCGCGCGCTGGGCTCGCTCACGGCGGCGGCGCGCACCCGCGTGTTCTGGATGCTCGCCGCCGGCTTCGCGATCTGCGGCGCGAGCACCAACGGCCTGGTCGGGACGCACTTCATCCCGGCGGCGCACGACCACGGCATGCCCGAGACCACCGCCGCGAGCCTGCTCGCGCTGGTCGGGGTCTTCGACGTCGCCGGCACGATCTTCTCCGGCTGGCTCACCGACCGCGTCGACTCGCGCCTGCTGCTGGGCGTGTACTACCTGCTGCGCGGCTGCTCGCTGCTGGTCCTGCCGAGCCTGTTCGCGCGTACCGCGCACCCGAGCATGCTCGTGTTCATCATCTTCTACGGCCTCGACTGGGTGGCGACGGTGCCGCCGACGGTCGCGCTGTGCCGGCAGAACTTCGGCATGTCCGGCCCGATCGTGTTCGGCTGGGTGTTCGCGTCGCACCAGGTCGGCGCGGCCATCGCCGCCGTGGCGGCCGGCGTCGTGCGTGACCGGCTGGGCGACTACGACGCCGCCTGGTACGGCGCGGGGGCTCTCTGCCTGCTCGCGGCGCTCCTGTCGCTCCGGATTCGTACCAAGGCCGTAACGACGGGTAAGAACCCTTTGCCGTCCGTTCACCGAGACGACGTACACAGCGCTTAATGTCGCGAACGTGCCTGAGACGCTGGCAGAGGAGCTTCTGCTCCTGGCCCACGACATCCGCGGCAGGTGCCGCCTCGACCCCGTAGAGCTCGCGTGCGGGGTGGCCGGCGCGCTGCTGTCCGACCTCTACCTCGCGGACCGCCTGACGCTTGAGGACGGCGTCGTCACGGTGGCCGACGAGACCCCTCTGTCCGACCCGGTCCTCGACCGGCTGCTGGCCGACATCGGCTCCTCCACCGGGCGTACGCCGCGCGAGTGGGTGGCCCGGATGCGCGGACCCGAACCGGGCGAGGAACTGCTCGCCCGGATGGCGGAACGCGGCCAGGTCGACATCGTCCGCTACCGCTCGCTCGGCGTCTTCGCCGAGACCCGCTACCCCGTACGCGACATCATCGCGCTCTGGGCGGCCCACCAGCGCGTGGTCGACACCCTCACCACGGACGGGACGCCGGAGCGGCGCACGCTCGCCCTGGGCGCGGTCGTCACCGCGGCCGGGCTCGGCAAGGCCCTGCTCTCCACGTCCGGCAACTGGCGGGTCCAGTGCGCGCAGATGCGTGCCATGACGGTCGGAGACTGGGCGGCCGAGGCCGTTCACGAGGCCCTCACCGGAGTACGCCGGCGCGCGTCCGTCTGACCCGGATCGCCGGTTCCGCGTTATCTTTCGGTAGGACGATTCCCCGGCCGGAAGGCGCGTGATCATGAGCAGCCCGGACACACGGCCGACCGACGCCGAGGCGGTCATCGCCGAGGCACTGAAGGCGTTCTGGGTGATGGTCGGCTTCCTGGCCGTCATCTGGCTGGTGCAGGTCGTCAACTGGGCCGACGGCTACCGCCTGAGCGTCTCGTACGGCATCCACGCGCGAGACGTCGGCGACATCACCGGCGTGATCACCGCGCCGTTCCTGCACCTGAGCTGGAGCCACATCGAGGGCAACTCCGGGCCGCTGTTCATCTTCGGCTTCCTGGCGGCCTTCCGCGGCGTGAAGCGGTTCCTGGGCCTCACGGCGCTGATCGTCGTGGTGAGCGGCGCCGGTGCCTGGCTCACCTCCGCCGAGAACTCCGTGACGGCCGGCGCCAGCGGCGTCGTCTTCGGCTACTTCGGCTACGTGATCGTGCGCGGCTTCTTCGACCGGCACCGCATCGACATCGCGGTCGGCCTGGTCATGGCGCTCTGCTTCGCCTACCAGTTCTCCGTGCTGCTGCCGCACCACGGCATCAGCTGGCAGGGCCACCTGTCCGGCTTCGTGGCCGGCATCGCCGGCGGCTGGTTCTTCCGCGAGCGCCGCGCCGGCAAGGAGCCCCGCAAGGACAAGAAGAGCACCGACGGCCCGAAGACCCGCCCCCTGCCCGCCCCGACCGGCTCCGCCGTGCAGACCACGACGCCCGACAGCCGCGCCGACCTGCTCAAGCAGATCGACGACCTGGGCATCTGAGCATCTGAGCGAGCTGAGTATCTGAGCGACCGCCCGCCGGATTTCTCCGGCGGGCGGCGCCCGTTCAGTCGAGCAGGGCGGTGACGCGGCCCGCGCCGACGGTCATGCCGCCCTCGCGGATCGCGAAGCCGAGGCCCTCGGCCATCGCGACCGGCCTGCCCAGCTCCACCGTCATCGTGACGGTGTCACCCGGCAGCGCCATGCCGCCCTCGCCCAGCGAGATGTCGCCGGACACGTCCGTGGTCCGGATGTGGAACTGCGGCCGGTACCCGGTGAAGAACGGCCGGCTGCGACCGCCCTCCTCCGCGCCCAGGACGTACACCTCGGCGCGGAACCGCGTGTGCGGCCGTATCGCGCCGGGCTTCCCGAGCACCTGCCCCCGGCGCACCTGCCCGCGCCGTACGCCGCGCAGGAGCACCGCGGTGTTGTCCCCGGCCTCGGCGTGGTCCATGGTCCGCCCGAACGTCTCCAGGCCCGTGGCGACCGTGGAGAGCGTCTCCTCGAACCCGACGACCTCGACGGGGTCGCCGAGGCGTACCGAGCCCTGCTCGACCACGCCCGTGACGACCGTGCCGCGTCCCGTGATGGTCAGGACGTTCTCGATCGGCATCAGGAACGGCCGGTCCAGGATCCGCGCCGGGATGGGCACGTGGGCGTCGACCGCGTCGAGCAGGTCCTCGATCCGCTTGACCCAGTACGGGTCGCCTTCGAGGGCCCGCAGCCCGGACACCCGCACCACCGGGACCTCCTCGCCGGGGAACCCGTACTGAGACAGCAGGTCGCGTACCTCCAGCTCGACCAGGTCGAGGAGTTCGGGGTCCTCGGCCGTGTCCGCCTTGTTCAGCGCCACCACGATGTGCCGCACGCCGACCTGGCGGGCGAGCACGACGTGCTCACGCGTCTGCGGCATCGCGCCGTCCTGCGCGGACACGACCAGGATCGCCCCGTCGATCTGCGCCGCGCCGGTGACCATGTTCTTCACGTAGTCGGCGTGGCCCGGCATGTCGACGTGGGCGTAGTGCCTGGTCGCCGTCTCGTACTCGACGTGCGCGATGTTGATCGTGATCCCGCGGTCGCGCTCCTCGGGGGCACGGTCGATGCCCTCGAACGGCACGGCACGGCTGAGACCTCGACGGTGCAGCACCGAGGTGATCGCCGCGGTCAGGGTGGTCTTGCCGTGGTCGACGTGCCCCATCGTGCCGATGTTGATGTGCGGCTTCCCGCGCGTGTAAAGCTGCTTGGCCATGATGCGTCCTCAGCGTCTGGACGGAACGTGAGAACCGGGGCGGAGGTGTGCTCCGCCGATCCACCCTCCTCCGCGGGTTCTCCAGGGACGGGGCGGGGGAGGGTCAGCGTCGGGCGCCGCCGGCGGGCACGCCTGCGGTGTCCGGCGCGTCGGGACGCGCGGACGGCAGGAGTGCGGCCAGGCGGAACATGCCGCGAAGGTACGACGCGGCGAGGGGCTACGTCGAATGGTTTTTCAGGAGCCCTGGAGCCGCATCGACATCGAGATGAAGCGGTCGTCGCCGTCGAACTCGGCCAGGCACGACCCGCCGTCGGGCAGGTCGACCATGATCGCCGTCTCGGTCTCGGTGAACGGAAGCCGGTGGTGGCTGAAGAACCGTGTCACCGTCAGGCGGTGGTCGGAGGGGAACAGCGAGATGCCGCTCGTGATCATCCGTGGCGCCGTGATCGGGTCCCATTCGACGACCGGCGCGCCACCGCCCTGGATGGCGAAGTAGGCGACCCCGCCGTCGTACCGGCCGGGTATCGTCCCAGGTGAGCCGATCAGGCCGGTGGTGGCCATGGCCACCATGTCGCCCCCGTTGCGGGCCGGCCCCTCGTACCAGGACAGGTCGAGCTCGGGGGTGGTGAGCTCGGGGATGCCGAGGCGTTCCCCGACGGCGCTGGGGTTCACGACCGCCGGGTGGTCGGGGCCGAACTGTGGGTTGGCCCAGCCCCACAGCCAGCTACGCCCCTCTTCGGCGTAGCTGCCGAGAAGGGCGACGCGGAGGGAGACCTCTCCCTGGGTGTAGGTGCCGGTCGTCAGGTCGGCACTCCAGTCGGCGGCGGGCAAGAAGTCAACGAGGGCTTCCTGCTGCTGGGCGGTGATGGCCGCGTGCGCGGCGCCCAGACGCTCGAATGCCGGGCTGAATCCAGACATGGCGGGCACACTATCTCAGAGCGGTGACGTCACGGAGCGGCTCGATGCGCCTACCCGCGAGGCGCTACGCTGCGATCATCAAACGAGTGCGGGGGGAGGGCCGGATGGCCGGCCAGCTTCGGATCTGTGCGGCGGCGACCCTCATCATCGCGGTTCTCGGGGTTCTCGTCGGGCTGCTGTGGACGACGATCGCCCCGCGCACCTCGTACGTGATCGTCGGAGGGAAGTCCTTCCTCGCCGATCCCGAGGCGCAGACGCTGATCGCCGCCGACGGCTGGTACGCCACGATCACGGCCGCGGCGGGCCTGCTGTGCGGCCTCGTCGCCTACATCCTGGCCGGGCGCCTCAGGGACACCGGCCTGATCGCCGGGCTGGCCCTGGGCGGCACCGCGGCCGCCCTGATCGCCTGGCGGGTCGGGCACCTGTTCGGCAACTCCGCCTTCCGGCACCAGGTCCGCACCGCGCGCGACGGCACCACCGCCAGGGCCGCCCTCGACCTGCACGCCGCCGGAGTGGTCATCTCCTGGCCGCTGATCGCGCTCGTGGTGTACGGCCTGCTCGAAGCGCTCGACGTCACCGGCCGCGACTCACGCCGGCAGGCGGCCGCGGGCGATCTCGGCGGTTACGGCTCCGGTCAGCCGTATCAGTTCGGCGGGGGGCAGCTCGATCTGCAGGCCGCGCCGCCCTCCCGAGACGTAGACGGTCGCGAAGACCAGGGCTGAGGCGTCGACCACGGTCGGCAGCGCCCTGCGCTGGCCCAGCGGGCTGATCCCGCCCCGTACGTAACCGGTGACGCGCTCGGCCTGCACCGGGTCGGCCATGGCCGCGCGCTTGCCGCCGGCCGCGGCGGCGAGCGCCTTGAGGTCGAGCGTCGCCGACACCGGGACGACCGCGACGGTCAGTCCGGCGTCCACCTCGGTCACCAGCGTCTTGAACAGCCGGTCGTGCGGCACGCCCAGGGCGTCGGCCGCGGCCTCGCCGTACGACTCGTCGCCCTGTGCGGCCTCGTACGGGTGCAGCGTGAACGCGACGCCGGCGCGCGTCGCGGCGAGGGTCGCGGGTGTGCCCTTGGCGCCCGTCTTGCGGCCTGCCACCGTGGCTCCTCCTCCGTGCCGGCCTTCAGTTGAGGCTGACGCCTCCGCCGAGGAACTCCGCGCCGGGAACGGCCGGAAAGCTCTCGAGCAGGTGATTCTCGCGCCGGAGCAGGCCGTACTCCAGGTGGAGGCGCGCGGCGGCGTGTTCGGCCTGGAGGAGGCGCTGTTTGTCGGGGCGGTCGAGGACGACCGAGGCCGCGACGACGTAGGACAGCTCGATCGGGTCGGACGGCAGGTCGTCCAGGTCGGTGACCTCGGCGCCGTGCGCGACGAGGCGCTCGCAGTAGGCGCGGAACAGCCGGGTGACGGGTTCGGTGGCGCTGCGGGCGCCGGGGCCGTCCTCCTCGGGGAGCGGCGTGATCTCGGCCTGGAGGTACGGGCCGGAGTCGTCGACGTCCTCGATGCGGAAGCGGGTACCGCCCGTGGTGACGATGTCGAAGCCGTCGTCGTTCTCGTTCTCCTGGACTCCGCGCAGCTCGGCGGTGCACCCGACGGCCGACAGCCGCTGGGCCGCGCCGGCGCCGACCTCGTGCCCGAACTCGATGGAGACGACCCCGAAGTGGTGGGGCTCCTCGCCTTCGAGAAGGTCGCGGACGAGCAGGCGGTAGCGCTCCTCGAAGATGTGCAGCGGCAGGACCAGCCCAGGGAACAGCACGGCACCCAGGGGGAAGATCGGCAGCCGTTCGGTCACGGCGTCAGATTACGGCCTCTTCGCGATACCCGCTTCACTCACCCCGTGATGATCTACAAAGTAAAGGCGTCATCCTGTGCGATGTGACCCTCATCACCCCATGCCGACCGGCATGAACGCCGGAACCCCGTACGCCCGGCGCCCGACCGTAGGGTGACGGCATGCGCATCCACGTCGTCGACGCCTTCGCCGACCGGCCGTTCACCGGGAACCCCGCCGCGGTCTGCGTCCTGCCCGGGCCCGCCGACCCGGCCTGGATGCAGCGCGTCGCGATGGAGATGAACCTCTCCGAGACCGCCTTCGTACGGCCCGGCGGCGACGAGTTCGAGCTGCGGTGGTTCACGCCGAAGGCCGAGGTGGCCCTCTGCGGGCACGCCACGCTCGGCTCGGCGCACGTGCTGTACGAGACCGGCGCCGTGGACGAGGGGCGGCCGATCCGGTTCCGTACGCTGCGCAGCGGGGTCCTGACCGTACGCCGGGAGGGCCCGATGTACGCGATGGACTTCCCCGCCGTACCCCCGGAGCGGGCGGACCCGCCCGCCGGGCTGGCCGAGGCGCTTGGCGCCGAACCCGCCTGGACCGGGCGCAACGCGCAGAACGACGTGCTCGCGGTGCTCGGCGACGCCGCCGCCGTACGCGGGCTGGCGCCCGACCTGGCCGCCCTCGCCCGCATCGACGCGCGCGGGATCTGCGTGACCGCCGAAGACGCCGAGTACGACTTCGTGTCGCGCTTCTTCGCGCCGGCCGTCGGCGTGCCGGAGGACCCGGTGACCGGCTCCGCGCACTGCATGCTGGCGCCCTACTGGGCCGGGCGGCTGGGGCGCGCCGAGCTGCGCGGGTACCAGGCCTCGGCGCGCGGCGGAGTGGTGCGCGTGGTGGCGCGCGGCGACCGGGTCACGCTCATGGGCGCGGCCGTCACCGTCCTGGACGGCACCCTGCGCGACAACGCCGGGTAGATCGTCTCGGAATCACGCCCATCGCCGTCTCATTTTCTGAGACCTTGGCACGGGCCGCCAGGCGTCCTTCGTAGACTGATCAGGTGATTTCCCGTATCGACCTGCGCGGGTCCCTTCCCGGCGACCTGCGCTCCGTGCTGCCGCGAGCCGAGCTCGACGTCGAAGCCGCCCTGGAGAAGGTGCGGCCGATCTGCGACGACGTACGCCATCGCGGCGCCGCGGCCGTGCGCGAGTACACCGCGCGGTTCGACGGCGTCGACCGCCCGGCGGCGCGGGTTCCGGCGGAGGCGATCCGCGAGGCGCTCGAAAGCCTCGACCCGGCCGTGCGCGACGCCCTGGAGGAGTGCGTCCGCCGCACCCGCCTGGTCCACCGCGACCAGCGCCGTACGGACGTGACCACCCAGGTCGTGCCGGGCGGCACCGTGACCGAGCGCTGGGTGGCGGTCGAGCGGGTCGGGCTCTACGTCCCCGGCGGCCAGGCCGTCTACCCCTCCAGCGTGGTCATGAACGTCGTGCCCGCGCAGGAGGCGGGCGTCGGCTCGCTCGCCGTGACGTCACCGGCGCAGAAGGAGTTCGGCGGGCTGCCGCACCCGGCGATCCTGGCGGCGTGCGCGCTGCTCGGCGTCGACGAGGTGTACGCCGCGGGCGGCGCGCAGGCGGTCGCCATGTTCGCCTACGGCACCGAGGAGTGCCGGCCGGTCAACCTCGTCACCGGGCCCGGCAACATCTGGGTCGCCGCCGCGAAGCGCCTGCTCAAGGGCGTGATCGGCATCGACTCCGAGGCCGGCCCCACCGAGATCGCGGTCCTCGCCGACGACACGGCGGACCCGGTCAACGTCGCCGCCGACCTGATCAGCCAGGCCGAGCACGACACGCTCGCCGCCGCCGTGCTGGTCACCGACTCCGTGGCCCTGGCGGACGCCGTCGAGGCCGAGCTGGCCGTCCAGGTGCACCGCACGAAGCACACCGAGCGGATCACGACCGCGCTCGCGGGCCGCCAGTCGGGCATCGTCCTCGTCGACGACGTCGAGGCCGGCCTGCGGGTCGTCGACGCGTACGCCGCCGAGCACCTGGAGATCCAGACCGCCGACGCGCACGCGGTCGCCGCACGGGTCCGCAACGCCGGCGCGATCTTCATCGGGCCGCACGCCCCGGTCTCGCTCGGCGACTACCTCGCCGGGTCCAACCACGTCCTGCCGACCGGCGGCTGCGCCTGCCACTCCAGCGGCCTGTCCGTCCAGACGTTCCTGCGGGGCATCCACGTCGTCGACTACGACGAGGCGGCCCTGGCCGAGGCGGCGAGCCGTGTCGTCACCCTCGCCGAGGCCGAAGACCTGCCCGCGCACGGCGCCGCCGTGACCGCGCGATTCCCCGAAGGACGGCCCGAGTGACCGGCGAGCGCGCGATCTCCCTGTCCGACCTGCCGATCCGCGACGACCTGCGCGGGCGCGAGCCGTACGGCGCGCCGCAGCTCGACGTGCCGGTGCGCCTCAACACGAACGAGAACCCCTACCCGCCGTCGCCGCGGCTGGTGGAGGCGCTCTCGCGCGCGGTCGCCGGCGTCGCGGGCGACCTCAACCGCTACCCCGACCGCGACGCGGTCGAGCTGCGCAAGGACCTCGCCGACTACCTCGGCCACGGCGTCACCGGCAGCCAGGTCTGGGCCGCGAACGGCTCGAACGAGATCATCCAGCAGCTGCTCCAGGCCTTCGGCGGCCCCGGCCGCAGCGCGATGGGGTTCGAGCCGTCCTACTCCATGCATCCGATCATCACCGGCGTCAGCGGCACCAAGTGGATCGACGCGCACCGCGACGAGGACTTCGGCCTGGAGGCGGCGCGCGCGGTCGCCGCGATCGAGGAGCACCGGCCCGACATCGTCTTCCTGACCTCGCCGAACAACCCGACCGGCACCGCGCTGCCGCTCGACGCGATCGAGGCGGTCCTGCGGGCGGCGCCCGGCATGGTCGTCGTCGACGAGGCGTACGCCGAGTTCCGCCGTGAGGGCACGCCCAGCGCGCTGTCCCTGCTGCCCGGCAACCCGCGCCTGATCGTCACCCGCACGATGTCGAAGGCGTTCGCGATGGCGGGCGCGCGCGTCGGCTATCTCGCCGCCGATCCGGCCGTGATCGACGCGCTCCTGCTCGTACGCCTCCCGTACCACCTGTCCGCGGTCACCCAGACGGTCGCGCGTACGGCCATCGCCCACCAGGAGGAGCTGCTCGCGGCGGTCGAGACGCTGCGCGCCGAGCGCGACGCGCTCGTCGGCCTGGCTGCGCGGCGAGGGCTTCGACGTGGCCGACTCCGACGCCAACTTCGTCCTGTTCGGCCGGTTTGCCGACCGGAGGAGGGTCTGGCAGGGGATCCTGGACCACGGCGTCCTGATCCGCGAGGTCGGGCCGCCGGACTGGCTGCGGGTGAGCATCGGCACACCCGACGAGATGGCGGCGTTCCGCGCCGCTCTGGAGGAGAGCAGATGAGTGGTCTCGGCGGGCCGAGGTCGCGTATCGGACGCGTCGAGCGGGGCACCAAGGAGACGCAGGTCTTCGTCGAGGTCGACATCGACGGCACCGGCCAGGTCGACGTGGCCACGGGCGTCGGGTTCTTCGACCACATGCTGACCCAGCTCGGCAAGCACGGCTCCTTCGACCTGATCGCCAAGACCAGCGGCGACCTGCACATCGACAGCCACCACACGATCGAGGACACCTCGATCGCGCTCGGCCAGGCCTTCCGCGAGGCGCTCGGCGACAAGGCCGGCGTCCGGCGGTTCGCGAACGCCAGCGTGCCGCTCGACGAGACGCTCGCCCAGGTCACCGTCGACCTGTCCGGCCGGCCGTACCTCGTGCACAGCGAGCCCGAGGGCATCGCCCCGATGATCGGCCCCGACTACGACACGACGATGACGCGGCACATCTTCGAGGCGTTCACGTTCAACGCCGCGATCTGCCTGCACGTCCACGTCCCGTACGGGCGCAACGCGCACCACATCGTGGAGGCCCAGTTCAAGGCCCTCGCCCGCGCCCTGCGCGACGCCTGCGCCCACGACCCCCGCGCGCAGGGGATGATCCCTTCCACCAAAGGGGCCCTGTGAGCGAGATCGTCATCCTCGACTACGGGTCGGGGAACCTCCGGTCCGCGGAGCGGGCGATCGCGCGGCTCGGCGCCGACGTGACCGTCACGAGCGACGCCAAGGCCGCGCTGAACGCCGACGGTCTGGTCGTGCCCGGCGTCGGCGCGTTCGCCGCGTGCATGGAGGGCCTGCGCGGCGTGGGCGGCGACCGGATCATCGGCCGCAGGCTCGCGGGCGGCCGCCCGGTGCTCGGCATCTGCGTCGGCATGCAGATCCTGTTCGAGAAGGGCGTCGAGCACGGGATCACCACCGACGGCTGCGCGGAGTGGCCGGGCTCGGTGGAGCGCCTGGAGGCGCCGATCCTGCCGCACATGGGCTGGAACACCCTCGACGTGCCGGACGGGTCCGTGCTGTTCGCCGGCGTCGACCCCGGCACCCGCTTCTACTTCGTGCACTCCTACGGCGTACGCCGCTGGGAGATGCCGCCGGGCCGCTACACGGCGCCGCTGGTGACGTGGGCCGAGCACGGCGAGCGGTTCGTCGCCGCGGTCGAGAACGGCCCGCTGGTCGCCACGCAGTTCCACCCGGAGAAGTCCGGTGACGCGGGCGCCCAGATCCTGAAGAACTGGCTGTCGACGCTGTCATGAGCAAAGAACGCCAGAGGCGCCGCGCGGAGCGCGAGGCCGAGCGGGAGCGTGCCGCCGCCGAGCACGCGCGGCTCCAGGAGCGCCGTGCCCGCCGCCGCAGGAGGTTCGCCGCCGTGAGCCGTCTCGTGCCGCGCCGTTCGGGGCGGCCGGGCGGCCTGCTCGCGCGCCGCCGCCGCGAGCAGAACGCCGTCGTGCTCGTGGCGTTCCTGCTCGTCCAGGTGGTGGCCTGGATCAACTTCTCATCGTGGATGGAGCGGCTGGCCGTGCTCGTGCTGTCGGCGTTCCTGGTCCCGGTGTTCATCACGCTCGCCTTCGACCGGAGGTCCTAGAAAGATGTCCCTAGTCCTGTTGCCCGCCGTCGACGTCGCCGACGGGCAGGCCGTACGCCTCGTCCAGGGCGAGGCCGGCACCGAGACGTCGTACGGCGCGCCGCTACGACGCCGCCATGGCCTGGCAGAGCGCGGGGGCGGAGTGGATCCACCTGGTCGACCTCGACGCCGCGTTCGGCCGTGGCTCCAACCGTGAGCTGCTCGCGGACGTGACCGGGAAGCTGGACGCCAAGGTCGAGCTGTCCGGCGGCATCCGCGACGACGAGTCGCTCGCCGCCGCGCTGGCCACCGGCTGCGAGCGGGTCAACATCGGCACCGCCGCGCTGGAGAACCCCGCCTGGTGCCGCAAGATCATCGCCGAGTTCGGCGACCGGATCGCGGTCGGCCTCGACGTGCGCGGCACGACGCTCGCCGCGCGCGGCTGGACCCGCGAGGGCGGCGACCTGTGGGAGGTCCTCGACCGCCTGGAGGCCGACGGCTGCCCGCGCTACGTCGTCACCGACGTCACCAAGGACGGCACCCTGCGCGGCCCCAACACCGACCTGCTGCGCGACGTCTGCGCGCGTACGGACCGGCCGGTGATCGCCTCCGGCGGCGTGTCGTCGCTGGACGACCTGCGGGCCATCGCCGGCCTGGTCGGCGACGGCGTGGAGGGCGCGATCGTCGGCAAGGCGCTGTACGCGGGCGCGTTCACGCTCGAACAGGCCCTCGAAGCGGTCTCGTCATGATCAGGCGGATCTCCTCGGGCGGCCCGTGGGAGGACCTCGTCGGCTACTCCCGCGCGGTCGTGGCCGGGCCGTGGGTGCTCGTCGCGGGCTGCACGTCCACCGTCGACGGCGAGGTGCGCTTCGAGGACGACGCGTACGGGCAGGCGCGCACCGCCCTGGAGATCGCGCTGAAGGCGGTCAACGAGGCCGGCGCGTCCGCCGCCGACGTCGTGCGCACCCGCATGTACCTCTGCGACATCGGCGACGCCGAGGCGGTCGGCCGCGCGCACGCGGAGCTGTTCAAGGACGTACGCCCGGCCGCGACGATGATCGAGGTCTCGCAGTTCATCGACGAGCGGATGCTCGTCGAGATCGAGGTCGACGCCTACTCCGAGACCCTCGGAGGGGGCGCGGTATGAGCGTCGCGGTGCGGGTGATCCCCTGCCTGGACGTCGACGCCGGCCGCGTCGTCAAGGGCGTCAACTTCGAGAACCTCCGCGACGCGGGCGACCCGGTCGAGCTGGCGCGGCGCTACGACGCGGAGGGCGCCGACGAGCTGACCTTCCTCGACATCACCGCCTCCAGCGGCGAACGCTCGACGACGTACGACGTGGTCAGCCGTACGGCCGAGCAGGTGTTCATCCCGCTGACGGTCGGCGGCGGCATCCGCTCGGTCGACGACATCGACCGCCTGCTGCGGGCCGGCGCCGACAAGGTCTCGGTGAACACCGCGGCGATCGCACGGCCGGAGTTCCTGCGCGAGGCCGCGCACCGGTTCGGCTCGCAGTGCGTCGTGCTGTCGGTGGACGCGCGGCGTTCGGGGGCCGGGTTCGAGGTGACCACGCACGGTGGCCGCAAGGGCACGGGCCTGGACGCCGTCGAGTGGGCGCGCCGCGGTGAGGAGCTCGGCGTCGGCGAGATCCTGCTGAACTCCATGGACGCCGACGGCACGAAGAACGGCTTCGACCTGGAGATGCTGCGCGCGGTGCGCGCGGTCGTGAGCGTCCCGGTGATCGCCAGCGGGGGAGCGGGCGCGGTCGGCCACTTCGCCCCCGCGATCGAGGCCGGCGCCGACGCCGTGCTCGCCGCGAGCGTGTTCCACTTCGGCGAGCTGAAGATCTCCGACGTGAAGGCCTCCCTGCGCGACGCGGGCCACCCCGTTCGTTAGCGTCACGGTTGCCTCAAGAGAGGCGCCTCGGCCGTCACGTGCCACTACGTTGCTGATGGCGGGGGAATGTGTCGGTTGAGGAGAAGATCATGCGCGCGTTGACGGTGGTACCCCTGACGTCCGGTTCGCTCGATGTCACCGAGTTTCCGGCGCCCGTGCCGGCCGAGGGAGAGCTGCTCGTCGACGGGCTCGCGCTCGGCGTGTGCGGCACCGACCGCGAGATCGCCGCGGGGGAGTACGGCTGGGCGCCGCCCGGCGAGGAGCGCCTGATCCTCGGCCACGAGTCGCTCGGCCGCGTACGCCAGGCGCCCCCGGGCAGCGGGTTCGCCCCAGGCGACCTGGTCGTCGGCGTCGTACGCCGTCCGGACCCCGAGCCGTGCGGCGCGTGCGCCCACGGGGAGTTCGACATGTGCCGCAACGGTGAGTACACCGAGCGCGGCATCAAGGCGCGCCACGGCTATGGCGCGGAGCAGTGGACCGTCGAGGCCGACTACGCCGTGCGCCTCGACCCGTCGATGGAGAGCGTCGGCGTGCTGCTGGAGCCCACGACGGTCGTCGCCAAGGCGTGGGACCACATCGAGCGCATCGGCAACCGCGCCTGGTTCGAGCCGAAGACCGTCCTCGTCGCGGGCGCGGGCCCGATCGGCCTGCTGGCCGCCCTCCTCGGCGTCCAGCGCGGCCTGGACGTCCACGTGATCGACCTGGCGACCTCGGGTCCGAAGCCGCGCCTGGTCCGCGAACTGGGCGCGACCTACCACAACGGGTCGATCCCGGAGGTCGCGAAGAAGGCCTGCCCGGACATCGTCATCGAGGCCACCGGCGTCGCGCAGGTCGTCCTCGACGCCATCGCCAACAACGCCTCGGCGGGCGTGGTCTGCCTGACCGGAGTGTCGTCCCTGGGCCGTACGTCCGAGGTCGACGCCGGCTCCCTCAACCGCGAGATCGTCCTGCAGAACGACGTGGTCTTCGGCACGGTCAACGCCAACCACCGCCACTATGAACTGGGCGTGCAGGCCCTGGCCCGCGCCGACCGTTCGTGGCTGGAGGGCATCATCACCCGCCGCCTGCCCCTCGACCGCGCCCACGAGGCCTTCGGCCGCAACGAGGGCGAGGTCAAGGTCGTCATCGACCTGTAGCCGCGCCTACAGCGGCGCCGTCAGGTAACGCTGGATCGTCGGGCCCACCGCGCCGACGAGTGCCTCGGGGTCCATCGCGACGAGCGGGGGCAGCCGCAGGACGTAGCGGCTCAGGGCGAGGCCGAGCATCTGGGAGGCGATCAGCGCGCTGCGTTCCGGGCCGTCCTCGGCGTCTCCCAGCATGGCCGCGACCTGGGAGGCGAAGATCGTGCGGACGCGTTCGGCGGCGGTCTCGTTCGTTACGGCCGAGCGGAGGAGGACGAGCAGCACGTTGGTGCCGTGGCCGTGCTCCTCCCACAGGCTCAGGAAGTGGCGTACGAGGGCCTCGCCCATCCCGGACCGCGGGAGGACGGCCGCCGGGGGCAGCCGCAGGTCGACGTCGACCGCGGCGGCGAACAGGCCCTCCTTCGAGCCGTAGTACCGCATGACCATCGACGGGTCGATGCCCGCGTCCGAGGCGACGGCGCGGATCGTGGCGCGTTCGTAGCCGTCGTCGGCGAAGCGCCGGCGTGCGGCGGCGAGGATCGCCGTACGCGTCTCCTCTGAGCGCTGCGTGAAAGCCATGTCAACGAGTGTATGCCAACACGTGTTGGCAAAGCGCGGGATGACGCCTACATTGAGATGACAACAAGCGTTGGCCATCATCTGTTGGCACAACTGGAGGGCGTCATGTCCGAACTTCCCGCCGCCACCGACGTCGTCATCGTCGGCGCCGGCCCCACCGGCCTCACACTCGCCGCGTCCCTGGTGGCGCGGGGTGTGTCCGTCGTCCTGCTCGACAAGGTGGCCGAGGGGGCCAACACCTCGCGCGCCGCCGTCGTGCACGCCCGCACCCTGGAGGTCCTGGAGGGGATCGGGGCGACCGGGGACCTCGTCGAGCGTGGCGTGATCGTCCCGACCTTCGCCGTCCGCGACCGCGACCGCGTGCTGATGAGGGTGCCCTTCGGCGACCTGCCCACCGCCTACCCGTACGCGCTGATGATCCCGCAGAGCACCACCGAGGAGGTCCTGCTGGCGCGCCTGCGGGCGCTCGGCGGCGAGGTGCACCGGCCGTACGAGGTCACCGGCGTGGCCCAGGACGCCGGCGGCGTGACCGTCACGACCGCGACCGGGCAGTCGGTGCGGGCGCGGTACGCCGTCGGCGCGGACGGCATGCAAAGCGTCGTACGCGAGGACTCCGGCATCGGCTTCACCGGCGACGACTACACCCAGTCGTTCGTCCTCGCCGACGTGCACCTCGACTGGGACCTGCCCGAACGCGAGGTCCAGCTGTTCTTCGCCCCGGCCGGTCTCGTCGTCGTCGCGCCCTTGCCCGGCGGGCGGCACCGGGTCGTCGGGACCGTCGACGACGCTCCCGAGTACCCCGGACCCGCGGACGTACAGGCGCTGCTCGACACCCGCGGGCCCCAGGCGAAGACCGCGACCGTCCGCGACGTCCTGTGGGCCTCACGCTTCCGCGTGCACCACCGCATCGCCGACCACTACCGCGCCGGGCGGATCCTCCTCGCGGGCGACGCCGCCCACGTGCACAGCCCCGCCGGCGGCCAGGGCATGAACATCGGCGTCCAGGACGCGGTCGAGCTGGCCCGCCGCATCGCCGACGGCACCGTGGACGGCTACGAGGACGCGCGCCGCCCGGTCGCGGCCGGCGTCGTCGCGATGACCGACCGGATGACGCGCGGCGCCACGCTGGGTGGCCCGCTCGCGCGCACGGTGCGCAACACGCTGCTCGCCGTCGCCGGCCAGAGCGACACGGTACGGCGGAGGCTGGCCATGACCCTGGCCGAGCTCAACGGGGTCCGCTGACCAGCCGCCCGGACGCCGCGTCGCGTACGTCGGGGTCCTCGGCGCCCTCCTGGCGGAGCCGCCGCAGCCGGGTCCGCGCCTCGCCCTCGAGGGGCACGGCTCCGGCGGCGATACGGCGCACTCCGTCCTCGCAGTCCCACAGGCCTTCCACGAGGTACGGCTCGGCGACGTGCCGGTCGATGGCGGTCAGTGCGCCGAGTATGTGGGTTCTGAGCTGGGATGACGCGCTTTGCTCCCAGCCGTGCAGCAGGTGCGGGATGGCGGCGCGCGACCGCAGCCGCCCGAGCCCGTCGGCGGGCACCGCGGCGAGGTCCCAGTCCTGTTCGGTGAGGGCGGCGCCGAGGGGGTCCAGCAGGAGCGGCGCGTCCGGGCCGGTCCCGTACGCGGCCAGCACGTCGATCCCGACGTCGTGGTACGAACGCCGCTCCCTGGCCCACGCGCGCGCACGCGGCAGCGCGCCGGGGCCGAGATCGCGTACGGCCCGGCACAGCGGCCCGTCGTACCGCCCGGCCGGCAACAGCTCCTCGGCCAGGTCGAGGACCAGCGGGCTGCGGCGCCGGCCGAGTTCGAGGATGGCGGCGGTCGCGCCGTCGCCGTCTCCGCGCGCCAGGGCCGCCAGCTCGGCGTCGGTCCGGTGAGTGAGGGGTGGCCGCTGCCCGTGGGTGCGCAGCTCGGGCCGCCGCGCGGTGGCGATCCGGGGATGGCGCAGCGCCCATCGCCGTACGACGGCGCCGTCCACCCCGCACAGCCAGGCCAGCTCGTCGTCGTCGCACCGGGCCGCCGCGACGTCGTCCAGGCCCTCGGCGAGGGCCGGGTCGTCGAGCTCGACGATCTGCTGGAGCGCCGCGAACCAGTTCTGGCCCTCCTGCGCGTAGCGGCGCAACGGCGCCGCCGCCTCACGCCGTCCGAGCGTCACGAGACGCCCGAGGACGTCGATGGCGAGGTTCGTACGGTCCTCGTCGAGGTCGGTGTGGTCCACCGGATCGAACAGGTGGGCGACGATCGGCGCGACGCTGAGTTCGAGGTCGACGATCAGCCGCGCGTAGTAGAGGCCGCGCTCCTCCAGGGTGTCCCACCTGGGGTCACGGCGTACACAGTCGTAGACGAGCTCGCCCGCGCCGTGCGTGCCGGCGGCGCGGCGAGCGGCACAGCCACGCCCGCGTTGCAGGCGGCCGTGCAGCGATTCCGCTGGGTGCAGGACGATGTTCTCCACTGATGCAGGATGCGCACTCGACCACAAACCGGGCAAGTAAATTATGGCCACGAGTTGGTGCGGTTATGGGTGGGTGAGGGCTCCGGCCCGCTTCACGGTGCGGATCACCGGCGCGCTCAACACGTTCCGGCAGCTCGGCTACGCCCTGGGCATCGCGGTCCTCGGCCTCGTCCTGAGGTTCCGTATCGAGGACGGGCTCACCGGTCACGTCGCCGACCCGCACGGCGTGGCCGGCGCCGCGAGCGGCGGGCGCGCCCCGCACCTCGCGGCCGTGCGCTCCGCCTTCGCCTCCGGCCTCGACGCCGTGTACGTCGTCTGCGGCACGCTCGGCCTGGTGGCCGGGGTCCTCGTCCTCGTCTTCGTACGCGGGCCCGGCCGCGCGCCGCGACCTCAGCCGGAGCGCGAGGCCGTGTCCGCCTGAGCCGCCGTGTTCACGGAATGGTCAGAGGCGCCAGCGGCCCTGGGACAGGACGTTGACCGCCTCGGCCTCGCCGGTCAGTTCCACGCGCGCGGCGTCCTTGCGGCCGACGAGCCACAGGAGCAGCTCGCTCGGCAGGCCGTGGACGCGTGCCTGCCGGCCGCCCTTGGTGATCTGCTGGGTGCGGCCGGCCGGGTCCACGACCGTGATCTGGACCGGGAGCCGCCGCAGCGCGAAGCGGCTCATCTTCAGCCGCTTCCAGAGCTGCTCCTCCAGGTCGCGCGGCAGCTCGCGCGGCGCCCAGCCCGGCCGGGCGCGGCGGACGTCCTCGTGGTGGACGAAGAACTCCACCGTGTTCACGGCGCCATCCAGGCCCGGCAGGCCGACCGGGGACCAGGGCGGCGGGCCCTGCCGTAGCTGTTCGGCGACGCGCGGGAACGGCGTCGACGTGAGGATCTTGCGCTGCACCCGCTGGGTGTAGCCGGCCAGGACCGGGATGAGGATGCCGGGCGCCGCGTCCGGGCGGCGGTCCCTCAGCAACAGGTGGGCGGCCAGGTCGCCGGTGGTCCATCCCTGGCAGAGCGTCGGGGCGTCCGGGCCGGTCTCGATGAGCAGGTCGCTCAGCGCGAGACGCTCGGCGCGGGCCCAGTTCTGGGTGGCCATCCTCGTGATCGTAGGCCTGCTGTGGCATCAGCGGAATAACCGGGGCTTCCAGCGTGATAGTGAGTAGCGACGCCGCAATCTGCCACAAGGGGCGATTCAATGCGACAAAAGGTGACGACTGACATCCTCCGGAAGGGCCTGCGGGTCCTGGGTGTCGCCGTCCGTGCCGAGCCGCGCCTGTTCGTGGTCTCGGTCCTCGCCAGCGGCCTGTACGCCGCCACGACCGTGGCGAGCGCCTGGGTGCTCGGCCGCGTCGTCCAGGACGTCGTGATCCCCGCTTTCGACCACGGCCGTACGACGGCCGGAACCCTCTCCCTCGGCGCCCTCGCCATCGTCGGCGTCGCCGCCCTCAAGGCCCTCGGCGTCGCCGGACGCCGGCTGTACGCCGGGATGATGCAGTTCAACCTCCAGGCGACGTACCGCCGCGAGGTGACACGCCAGTACCTGCGGCTCCCGCTCGCCTGGCACCACCGCCACCCCACCGGGCAGCTGCTGTCCAACGCCAACGCCGACGTCGAGGCCACCTGGGCGCCGATCGCGCCCCTCCCGATGGCCACCGGCGTCGTCCTCATGCTCGTCATCGCCGCCGCCGAGATCCTCGCCACCGACGTGATGGTGGCGATCGTCGGCTTCCTCGTCTTCCCGATGATCGCCGGGCTCAACGTCATCTACCAGCGCAGGCTCGCGCCGATCTCGGCGCGGGCCCAGCAGCTCCGCGCCGAGGTCAGCGAGGTCGCCCACGAGAGCTTCGACGGCGCCCTCGTCGTCAAGACCCTCGGCCGCGAGGCCTCCGAGACCGAACGGTTCGCCGCCGTCGCCCACGAGCTGCGGGACGCCAACGTCGCCGTCGGCCGCGTACGCGGGCTGTTCGACCCCGTCCTGGAGGCGCTGCCGAACCTCGGTGTGCTCGCCGTCCTGCTCGTCGGGGCGGTACGCCTGCGCTCCGGCGCGATGTCGCCCGGCGACCTCGTCCACGTCGCGTACCTGTTCACCCTGCTGGCCTTCCCGATCCGCGCCCTCGGCTGGGTGCTCGCCGAGACGCCCCGCAGCGTCGTCGGCTGGGACCGTGTCCGCGGCGTCCTCGACGCCGAGGGCTCCCTCACGTACGGCGACGTCTCGATCGACGGCGAGGGGCCCGCGCGCCTCGAGGTGCGCGGCGTCCGGTTCGGCTACACCGACGGCGACGTGCTGCACGACGTGGCCTTCACCGCCGACCCCGGCCGTACGGTCGCGCTCGTCGGCCCGACCGGCTCGGGCAAGTCGACCCTCACGAACCTCCTGGTGCGGCTCGTCGACCCGGCGAGCGGCGACGTGCTGCTCGACGGCGTGGACGCCCGCGACGTCGAACAGGGAGGCCTCGCGCGTACGACCGCGGTCGTGCCGCAGCAGACCTACCTGTTCAACGACACGATCCGCGACAACGTGACCCTCGGCCTCGGCGTCCCCGACGAGGACGTCTGGGAGTCGCTGCGCCTGGCACAGGCCGACGGCTTCGTCTCCGCCCTCGACAAGGGCCTCGACACGATGGTGGGGGAGCGCGGCGCGACCCTGTCCGGCGGGCAGCGGCAGCGCCTGGCGCTCGCCCGCGCGCTCGTACGCCGGCCGCGCCTGCTCGTCCTCGACGACGCCACCTCCAGCGTCGACCCGCAGGTCGAGGAGCGCATCCTGCGCGGGCTGCGCGAGTCGGCGGCGACCGTGGTCGTCGTCGCGTACCGCAAGGCGACCATCGAGCTGGCCGACGAGGTCGTCTACATCGAACGCGGCCGGGTCATCGGGCAGGGCCCGCACGCCGAACTGCTGGGACAGTCCATCGGATACCGGAACCTCGTCACCGCCTACGAGCGTGACGACCGGGACGAGAACGAGGAGGCGATGGCGTGACGGCCATCGATTCGGGCCGCGCGTCATCGGGCCTGGAGACGCTGCGCACCGGCCTGCGCCTGACGCCGGAGTTCCGCCAGGGCCTCGGCGTGACGCTGGCGCTCGCGTTCGTCGCGACCGTCGGCCGCATCGTCGTGCCGGTCGCCGTCCAGCAGACCCTCGACCGCGGGCTGGGACGCCCCGGCGGTCCCGACATCGGCTTCATCCGCACCGCCGTGATCATCAGCGCGGTCGCCGTCGTCGTGACCGCCCTGTCGGCGTACCGGATGAACGTACGCCTCTACCGCACGAGCGAGGGCGGCCTCGCCGCGCTGCGCGTACGGGCGTTCCGGCACGTCCACGACCTGTCCATGCTCACCCAGAGCGCCGAGCGCCGCGGCGGCCTGGTCTCGCGCGTCACCACCGACGTCGACCAGATCAGCCAGTTCATGCAGTACGGCGGCCTGATGATCATCATCGCGGGCGGCCAGCTCGTGGTGGCCAGCGTCCTGATGCTGATCTACTCCTGGCCCCTGGCGCTGCTGGTCTGGGCGGTGTTCACGCCCCTCGCGCTGGCTCTGCGCTACTTCCAGCGCTGGCTGTCCGGCGCGTACGGGGCCGCGCGCGAGCGCGTCGGCGACATGCTGTCGGCCGTCGGCGAGTCCGTCGTCGGCGCGTCCGTCATCCGGGCGTACGGCGCCGAGGCCCGCACCGCGCGCCGCATCGACGCCTCCGTCAACGAGTACCGCGACGCGCAGACCCGCGCGCAGCGCCTGGTCGCCGCGACCTTCCCCTCCACCGAGCTCGCCGCCGCGATCGCGACGGCCGCCGTGGTCGTGGCGGGCACCGTGCTCGGCATCGGCGGCCACCTCTCCGCCGGGCGGCTCGTGGCGTTCCTGTTCCTCGTCACCCTCTTCGTCAGCCCCCTGCAGGTGGCCACCGAGGTGCTCAACGACGCCCAGAACGCCATCGCCGGCTGGCGGCGCGTCCTCGGCGTGCTGGAGGCCGAACCGGACGTCGCCGACCCCGGTGAGGAAGGGCGCGAGCTGCCGCGCGGCGTGATCGACGTGCGCTTCGACAAGGTGTCCTTCGCCTACCCGGGCGGCCCGACCGTGCTGCACGAGGTCTCCGCCGACATCGCGCCGCGGCTCGCGCGTCGCGGTCGTCGGCGAGACCGGCTCGGGGAAGACGACCTTCGCCAAGCTGCTCACCCGGCTGATGGACCCCGTCTCCGGGCAGGTGCTCATCGACGGGGTGCCGCTCACCGACATCCGGTTCTCCTCGCTGCGCGAGCGGATCGTGATGGTGCCCCAGGACGGCTTCCTGTTCGACGCCACGCCTGGCCGGCAACATCCGGTACGGCCGCCTGGACGCCACCGACGAGGACGTCCTGCTCGCCCTCACCGAGCTGGGGCTGGCCGACTGGCTGGACGGCCTGCCCGACGGGCTGACACCCCGGTCGGGCAGCGCGGCGAGTCGCTGTCGGCGGGCGAGCGCCAGCTCGTCGCGCTCGCCCGCGCCTACCTGGCAGACCCCGACCTGCTGGTGCTCGACGAGGCCACCTCGGCGGTCGACCCGGCGACCGAGGTACGGCTCGCAGCGGGCCATCGAGGGCATCACCCGGGGGCGTACCGCCATCTCCATCGCCCACCGGATGTCCACCGCCGAGGCGGCCGACGAGGTGCTCGTCTTCGACGCGGGCCGCATCGTGCAGCGCGGCCCGCACGCCGAGCTGGTCGAGCGGCCCGGACGGCTACGCCGACCTGTACGCCTCCTGGGCCGCGCAGCTGAACCGCTGAGCCGATGACCTGAAGTGGCCTCGCCCTCACGTTCGGCATCGTCACGCGCGTGCCGCCCCGCCCGTACGGGCCGGGTGCGGCACGCGCCGATGCGGAGGACCGCTCCGCGAGCGTGGCCACCGGGTTCGCCGCCGATCCGGCCGGGACTCCGCGGCACCGTCACCGGCGTCACCGAGTGTGGCCGGAGAGAGTGGGCCGGGGATCGTAACGGCTGTGACGCACGGTCGACCAGACCCCCTTTCCGAGCACCCTCTCAGCGGGAAATCGATCTCAGATCGAGGGAGTGTGGGTCAGCACTGATGTTGGTAGGCTCCAAAGTGGTTGTAGTCGTAGTTCCACGTTCGTTTGCCAGACGCCCGCGGACCATGACTAGCGGGCGCGTTCCAGCTTCTTACGGGACCTCACGCCTCCGCAGCAGCCATTGACGGCCCGCGAAGTGCGGGCCTGTTTTCCCGCAAGGAGTTAGGCATGGCCCAGGGCACCGTGAAGTGGTTCAACGCCGACAAGGGTTTCGGCTTCATCGCCATTGACGGCGGTGGTCCCGACGTTTTCGTTCACTATTCGGCGATCGCCACTTCCGGCTTCCGTTCGCTCGAGGACAATCAGCGCGTGGAGTTCGAGGTCGTCCAGGGCGACCGCGGTCCGCAGGCGGACCAGGTCCGCCCGCTGTAGTTCGCCGATATCCACCCGTTGAGGTCCGTACCTTCCACGGTGCGGGCCTCTTCGTCTTTCCCTCGATGTCGGAATGACCCGGTCGCCGTGAGGTCGGGCACGGCAGGTGACCGGCACAATGGGCGCATGCCCTCTGGATCCCGAAGATCGCTGACCGTCTCAAACGGAACCCCGACGGCCTGGTCGCCGCCATCGCCCAGCAGTACGACACCGGTGAGGTGCTCATGCTCGGCTGGATGGACGACGAGGCCCTGCACCGCACCCTCACCACCGGCCGCTGCACCTACTGGTCGCGCAGCCGCCAGGAGTACTGGGTGAAGGGCGAGTCCTCGGCCATCAGCAGTGGGTCAAGGAGGTCGCGCTCGACTGCGACGCCGACGCGTCCTCGTCAAGGTCGACCAGGTCGGCGGCGCCTGCCATACCGGCGACCGCACCTGCTTGGACGCCGACGTGCTCGACTCCGCCGTGGGCGAGCGCCCCCAGTGACGTCCCGGCGCGAGCTCGTCGCCGCCGTGCTGCTCGGCGCGGCCGGCGCGGCTCTCGTCGCCGGTTCCGCGGGCCGCACCTGGGCGACGGTCACCGAACGCGCCGGCGCCGGCCTGGAGACGGTGAACCAGCAGGTCACCGGCCGCTCCCTGAGCGGTGTCGTCGCCGCGCTCGGCCTGGCCGGGCTGGCCGGCATCGCCGCGCTCCTGGCCACACGCGGCTGGGCGCGCGTCGCCGTCGGCGCGCTGCTGGCCGTGTTCGGCGTGGTCGTCGCCGTCGTCACGCCGACGGCCGCCGGCCGCGCGCACGTCATCTCCACGGCCGGGCAGAAGAGCAACCTCGCCAAACTGACCGGCGACGTCACCGTGCACACCAACGCGTGGTGGGTCATCGCCCTCGCCGGCGGCGTCCTGCTGGCCGCGTCCGGGCTCCTCACCACGGTGCGCGGACGCCGGTGGCCCGGCATGTCGAGCAGGTACGATCGCCCCGGCAGCGCGCCACCGCCGCAGACCGACGATCCCGCGTCGCTGTGGAAGGCGCTCGACCGCGGAGACGACCCCACCAAGGGCGCCGAGGACCAGCCTGACGGCATCGACCTCAAGGAACGCTAGAGGGTGTCCGGTGCCGAAGATCTACCGGACACTCCCTAGGGGCGGCACATGACCGAGGTCGCGGATCCGGACCGCCGTGACACCGTGCTGATCGTCGAGCACGAGCCGGACGTCGCCGACCTCGCCCGCCTCTACCTCTCCCGCGAGGAGTACGACGTCCATCTCGTCACCGACCCGGCCTGCGCCGCGCGCGCGACCCGGCGGCTCAAACCTGACGTGGTCGTCCTCGACCTCGCGGCGGGGGTCCAGAAGGAGGTCACCGACGCGGCGGGCGGCGCGGTGATCGTCTCAGTCGGTGCCCGACGGCACCCCGGAGCCCGGCCCGTACACCGTGCCGAGGCCGTTCAGCCCGCGCGTGCTGGTCGCGACCGTGGCGCGCGCCCTGCGCGGTCACGATCCCGCGCCCCCGGCCGTCCCCGACGTGCTGCGCCTCGGCGAGATCATCCTGGACGCCGGCGCGCGCACGGTCATGGCCGGCGGCGTCCCCAAGGCGCTCACCGCGACCGAGTTCGACCTGCTGGCGTTCCTGATGGGCCGGCCCGGGCGCGTGTTCACGCGCGGCCAGCTCCTGGTCGCCGTCTGGGGCTCGGAGGAGTCCGCGGGCACCCGTACCGTCGACGTCCACATCGCCCAGCTCAGAGCCAAGCTCGGCGCCCTGAGCCCGCTGCGGACCGTCCGTGGCGTCGGCTACGGCGTCGACGCCTGACGCCGTGATGACGACCCTTCGGCCGCGCGCCTGGGCGCCGCCCGCCCTCGTACTGGGCGTGGTCGTGGCCGCCACCGCGTACGTCGCCGCGGTCGACCCCGGGCAGCCGGGGCACTATCCGACCTGCCCTTTCCTGGCCGTCACCGGCTACTACTGCCCCGGGTGCGGATCCCTGCGCATGGTGCACGCGCTGACGCACGGGCACGTCGCCGAGGCGTTCGGGCGCAATCCCCTCGCGTTCGCCGTACTCCCCTTCATCACCTATCTGTGGGGCCAGTGGACGCTATCGGCCGTACGCGGACGGCCCGTACGGTCCAAGATCATCCATCCTGCGGTGATTATCGTCTTCGCCGTGGTCAGCCTCGTTTATCTGGGTCGTGCGTAACCTTCCAATCGGTCACGCCCTCGCTCCCTGAGCCCGTACCCGCGGCAGGGACACCGGATCGACCGGGCTACGATCGGGAGACACGAAGTCCGACAAGGGGGGAACGATCACGTGAGCGGAGAGCACCGCACGACCATGCGATCTCCATCACGTGGCGACGGGGTGATCTGGTGAGCGTGCTCGAAGAGATCCTTGACGGCGTCCGCGCCGACCTCGCGGAGCGGCAGGAGGCGGTCTCGCTCGACGCCTTGAAGGAGATGGCCGCCAACGCCCCCTCCGCGCGGGACGGCATCGGCGCCCTCCGCAGCCAGGGCGTCTCGGTGATCGCCGAGGTGAAACGGTGCAGCCCCTCCAAGGGCGCCCTCGCGGCCATCGCCGACCCGGCCGCACTCGCCGCCGACTACGAGTCCGGCGGCGCTTCGGTGATCAGCGTGCTGACCGAGCGCCGGCGCTTCGGCGGCACCATCGACGACCTCGCCGAGGTCCGCAACCAGGTCGAGATCCCGGTCCTTCGCAAGGACTTCATCGTCACCTCCTACCAGCTGTGGGAGGCACGCGCGTACGGCGCCGACCTCGTGCTGCTGATCGTGGCCGCGCTGGAGCAGCAGGCCCTGATCTCGCTGGTCGAGCGCGCCGAGTCGATCGGCCTCACGCCGCTCGTCGAGGTGCACACCGAAGAGGAGCTGAGCCGCGCGGTCGACGCCGGCGCCAAGGTCATCGGCGTCAACGCCCGCGACCTGGCGACGCTGAAGGTCGACCGGACCGCGTTCTCGCGCATCGCGCCGAAGATCCCCTCCAACATCATCAAGATCGCCGAGTCGGGGGTGCGCGGCCCGCACGACCTGCTCGCCTACGCCGCCTCCGGCGCCGATGCCGTACTCGTCGGGGAGAGCCTCGTGACCGGCAAGGACCCGCGTTCGGCGGTCGCCGATCTCGTCGCCGCCGGAACCCACCCCGCGCTCCGGCAGGGCAAGTAGGGTGTGGTCATGAGCCTGCGCGAACGATGGTGCCGCGGTCCGCATCTCGTCTGACCGGACAGGCCCTCTTTCTCACGCTACGGGATAAATCTTCATGACCATCGATGCCGCACGCGGCTTTCCTGATGTCACCGGCCACTTCGGCCGCTTCGGCGGGCGCTTCGCACCCGAGGCGCTCATGGCGGCGCTCGAAGAGCTGACCGCCGAGTTCGAGAGCGCCAAGGCGGACCCCGCCTTCCGCGCCGAGCTCGACCACCTCCTCGCCACGTACGCCGGCCGCCCCAGCCTCCTCACCGAGGCCAAGCGCTTCGGCGAGCACGCCGGCGGCGCGCGCGTCCTGCTCAAGCGCGAGGACCTCAACCACACCGGGTCCCACAAGATCAACAATGTGCTGGGCCAGGCGCTCCTCACGAAGCGGATGGGCAAGACCCGGGTCATCGCCGAGACCGGCGCGGGCCAGCACGGCGTCGCCACCGCGACCGCCGCCGCCCTGCTCGGCCTCGACTGCACCGTCTACATGGGCGAGGTCGACACCGTACGCCAGGCGCTCAACGTCGCACGGATGCGCATGCTCGGCGCCGAGGTCGTCCCGGTCAAGACCGGCAGCCGCACCCTCAAGGACGCCTGCAACGAGGCGTTCCGCGACTGGGTGGCCAGCGTCGGGCACACCCACTACTGCATCGGCTCCACGATGGGCCCGCACCCGTTCCCGATGATGGTCCGCGACCTTCAGCGGATCATCGGGGTCGAGGCGCGCGAGCAGGTCCTGGAGCTCACCGGCAAGCTGCCCGACGCGGTCGTCGCGTGCGTCGGCGGCGGCTCCAACGCCATCGGCGCCTTCCACGCCTTCGTGCCCGACGAGAGCGTCCGCCTCTACGGCTTCGAGGCCGGCGGCGACGGCCTCGACAGCGGGCGGCACGCGGCCACCCTCGCGGGCGGCTCCGTCGGCGTGATCCACGGGATGCGCACCTACCTGCTGCAGGACGACGAGGGCCAGACCCTCGACACCCACTCGGTCTCCGCCGGTCTCGACTACCCGGGCGTCGGGCCCGAGCACTCCTGGCTGCGCGACAGCGGGCGCGCCTCCTACGAGGCCGTCACCGACGCCGAGGCCATGGAGGCCTTCGCGCTCCTGTGCCGCACCGAGGGCATCATCCCGGCGATCGAGTCCGCGCACGCGCTCGCCGGCACCCTGAAGGTCGGCCGTGAGCTGGGCGAGGAGGCCACGATCGTGGTCTGCCTGTCCGGGCGCGGCGACAAGGACATGCACACGGCCGCCGAATGGTTCGGTCTGGTCGACGAGGACGGAGACCCGCGGTGACGACGGTGCGCGAGGCATCACGGGGCGTCGCTACGGCGTTCGAGAAGGCCAAGGCCGAAGGGCGCGGCGCGCTCGTCGGCTACCTTCCCGCCGGCTTCCCCACGTACGAGGGCTCGATCGCCGCGGCGACCGCGATGGTCGAGGCGGGCTGCGACATCATCGAGGTCGGCCTGCCCTACACCGACCCGATGATGGACGGCCCGACCATCCAGGACGCCGTCCACCAGGCCCTGACCGGCGGCATCCACGTACCCGACGTGCTCCGCACCGTCGAGGCGATCGCCGCCACCGGCGCGCCGACCCTGGTCATGACCTACTGGAACCCCATCGACCGCTACGGCGTCGACGCCTTCGCGCGCGACCTCGCCTCCGCGGGCGGCGCGGGGCTCATCACGCCCGACCTCACACCGGAGGAGGCCGAGCCGTGGCTCGCCGCCTCCGACGCCCACGACCTCGACCGCGTCTTCCTCGTCGCGCTCAGCTCCACCGACGAACGACTCGCCGCGATCACCGACGTGTGCCGCGGGTTCGTGTACGCCGCCTCGCTGATGGGAGTCACCGGCGCACGCTCGGCCGTCGACACCGGCGCGGCTCACCTCGTGGAGCGCACGCGCAAGGTCACGTCGCTGCCCATCGGCCTCGGCCTCGGCGTCAGCGACGGCGTCCAGGCCGCCGAGGTCGCCGCGTTCTCCGACGGCGTCATCGTCGGCTCGGCGTTCATCCGCCGGCTGCTCGACGCGCCGTCCCTGGAGGAGGGCATCGAGGGCGTACGCCGCCTGACGGCCGAACTCGCCGAAGGGGTTCGACGGTAGTTCTCGGGCCGACCCTGACCGTGACAGGATGTGCCCGCACACTTGACGGAAGCCTTATGTTCGGCCGCCTAGGCTGACGCGCGCCGGATCGCGAAACCGTGGAGAACAACTGTGGGCGTAGAAACTGTCAGAGCCGAAGGCCGAAGCGGATTCCTGGCACCAGTGATGCAATACCAGGAATGGATCAGCTTGGTCGTCCGCATCGCGCTCGCGGCCATCATGTTCGTCGCGGGGTACGCCAAGTTCAGTGAGGCGCAGGGTCTGCAGAAGGTCGCCGTCTCCTCCTACCGGATCCTGCCCAAGGGCATGGTCACGCCCGTCGCCTTCGGGCTTCCGGTACTGGAGATGGTGCTGGCCGTGATGATCCTGCTGGGCTTCGCCACGCGGGTCATGGCGGTCTGCGTAGGCCTGCTGTTCGTCGTGTTCATCGCCGGCATCATCTCGGCCTGGGCGCGCGGACTCTCGATCGACTGTGGCTGTTTCGGCGGCGGTGGTTCCGTCGGCAAGGGACAGACCCACTATCTTAGGGAGATCTTGCGGGATATCGGCTTCCTGGTCCTTGCGACCTGGCTGATGGTGTACCCGCGCGGCAAACTCGCGCTCGACCGGCTTCTCGGACTCTAGATCGCCGGAGCGTTTGTCATGGAAAACTCGGAGGAGACCAGATGAGTAAGGCCGCTCGACAGCGGTCCGCCCGCGAGCGGCTGGCGGAAGAGCGCAAGAAGCAGGTACAGAAGCAGCAGCGGACCCGGACCCTGCTGATCAGCCTCAGCGCTCTGGTCATCGTGGCGCTGGCCGTGGTCATCACGGTCTACTTCGTCAACAAGAAGGACCCGAACGCCTACACGGGGGCGCTCGCCCCGGCCAGCCGGCAGACCGACGGCGCGATCCTCGCCTCGGCCCCGGGTGCGAAGGCGCCGAAGCTGGAGGTCTTCGAGGACTTCCAGTGCCCGATCTGCAACGAGTTCGAGAAGGCGAGCGGCAACACCATCAAGAGCCTCGCCGCCGCGGGCAAGGTCAACGTCCTCTACTACCCGTTCTGGCTGTTCAAGCAGCAGCCCGACCCGATCCGCGGCAACTCCCAGCGCGCCGCCAACGCGGCCCTGTGCGCGCCGGCCGGTAGCTGGATCAAGTACCACGACACGATCTACAAGAACCAGCCGGCCGAGGGGTCGAAGGGCTTCTCCAACAAGCAGCTGATCGGCTGGGCCAAGGACCTCGGCTTCGACAACGCGGCGTTCGACAAGTGCGTCAACGGCGGCGAGAAGCAGAGCATGATCGACCAGATGACCAACTACGCCGAGCAGACCCGCAAGGTCAGCGGCACGCCCACGGTCTTCCTGAACGGTCAGCAGCTGGACCTCAGCAGCACTCTCCTCAACTCCGCCAACCTCAAGAAGGCCATCACCGCGGCCAAGCCGGTGGACGTCACCCAGAGCGCGCCCGCGAGCGCCCCGCCGAGCCCGTCGGCGACGCCGCAGAAGTGATCTTTCCCGCCGCCTGCCGAAGACGACTTCGGCAGGCGGCGGACATTTCAACGCCTGATCGTCATAGACGTGTCACCCGCAGCCGGTAATCTCGTCTGTCATGCAGCAGCCGCTCGCCTACATCCCCAGCCCGTCACAAGGGGTCGTCCATCTCGGACCCCTGCCGCTCCGTGGCTACGCCCTGATGATCATCCTCGGGGTCGTGGTCTCCGTATGGCTCGGTGAGCGCCGCTGGGTCAGCCGTGGCGGTGCCGCGGGCACCGTCGTCGACGTGGCGGTATGGGCCGTCCCGTTCGGTCTCGTCGGTGGGCGTCTCTACCACGTCATCACCGACAACCAGCTCTACTTCGGGCATGGCCGGCACGCCATCGACGCCCTCAAGGTGTGGAACGGCGGGCTCGGCATCTGGGGCGCCATCGCCGCGGGTGCCCTCGGCGCCTACCTCGGCTGCCGGCGCCGCGGCATCTCGCTGCGCGCCTTCGCCGACGCCGCCGCGCCCGGCATCGCGCTGGCGCAGGCCATCGGGCGCTGGGGCAACTGGTTCAACCAGGAGCTGTACGGCCGCGCCACCAAGCTGCCCTGGGCGCTGGAGATCGACCCCGCCCACCGGCCGGTGAAGACCCCCGACCTGGGCACCTACCACCCGACGTTCCTGTACGAGTCGCTGTGGTGCGTCGGCGTCGCGCTGCTGGTCATCTGGGCGGAGAAGCGCTTCAGCCTCGCGTACGGCCGCACCTTCGCGCTGTACGTCGCCGCATACACCGTGGGCCGGGCCTGGATCGAGTGGCTGCGCGTCGACTCCGCCCACCACATCCTGGGGCTCCGCCTCAACGACTGGACCTCGCTGATCGTCTTCCTGGCCGCGGTCGCCTACCTGTACGCCTACCGCAGCCGTACGGAGATCCCCGCGGGCGCGGTGGGCACCGTCGAGCCGCCGGAGGCCTCCGAGACGGCGGAGGAGACCGCTGACGGCGAGGGCGACGAGAAGCCGGAGCCGCCCGCCGCCGACGACGAGGCGAAGGCGGAGGAGACCTCCGAGCCGGAGACGCCCGGCGACGACGCCGAGCAGGCTCCCGAGGCGGCCACCGTCGACGAGAAGGACGACGAAGGCAAGCAGAAGGCCGCCTCCGGGCGTGAGCCCGCCGACGGCACGCCGTGACGGCGGAGGTGGACCCCGCCGGCGGGGTGGACGCCACGGAGACCGAGCGGGCCGAGCCGCTGTCGGAGATCCAGCACGAGCACCGTGACGTGACGGGCGGCTGGCTGCGCCCCGCCGTCTTCGGCGCCATGGACGGCCTGGTCTCCAACTTCGCGCTCATCGCCGGCGTCGCCGGTGGCCGCGCGAGCCATCAGGTGATCGTGCTCACCGGGCTCGCGGGCCTGGCCGCCGGCGCGTTCTCGATGGCCGCGGGGGAGTACATCTCGGTCGCGTCCCAGGCCGAGCTGGCCCAGGCGGAGATCGAGGTCGAGCGCCGCGAGCTGCTGCGCAGCCCCGAGGCCGAGGAGCGCGAGCTCGCCCAGCTGTACGAAGCGCGCGGCCTGGACTCCGACCTGGCGGCCGAGGTCGCCCGTCAGCTCTCCCGCGACCCCGAGGAGGCCCTCGGCGTCCACGCGCGCGAGGAGCTCGGCGTCGACCCCGAAGACCTGCCGTCGCCGCTGCTGGCCGCCGGCTCGTCGTTCCTGTCGTTCGCCATCGGCGCGTTCCTGCCGGTGCTGCCCTACCTCCTGGGCGCGGTCGACCTCTGGCCGGCCGCCGTGGTCGCCGCGGTGGGCCTGTTCACCGCCGGAGCGGTCGTGTCGCGGGTCACCGCGCGGTCGTGGTGGTACGGCGGGCTGCGGCAGCTGATCCTCGGCGGAGCGGCCGCCGCGGTCACTTTCCTCGTGGGTTCCCTGATCGGCGCCAGTGGGGTCTGACGTGCGCAATCCGTGACGTTCCATAACGGACGAAACGCGATAGAGCGGCGATATGGACTCGTGACTGTCAGACGTTCGCTAAGCTCACGGCTCGTGAGCGAGATGGGATACGGGAGCAGCGAGGAACGGCAGGAGCCGGGCCGGCGCCGTTCCAAGCGTGGATCCAACCGTGGCCTGCTGATCATCGGCGGTGCCGTGGCGGCCGTCATCCTGGTGGTGGCCGTGGTCGCCGTCGTGACCATGGGCGGCGGTGACAGCAAGAAACCGCAGGCCGCCGCAGCGGCACGGGTCACGCCGAAGGTCTACGTCAACACCCCGGCCAACTCGCTGGTCAAAAAGCTCAACGACCGCACGAAGGACAAGCGCCCGCTCAACAAGAGCGAGGTCTTCAGCGACCAGACCAAGACGGTCTCGCACGGCGCGTACACCTTCAAGCTCGTCGGCTCGACGCTGACGCCCTGCGCGGACGCCACCTGGGGCCAGGAGCTCCAGAACGACCTGAAGAAGTACGGCTGCAGCCAGCTCGCCCGCGGCGCGTACATCACCAAGGACAAGAAGTACGTCGGCCAGTTCGTCGCGATCAACCTGAACCAGCTCACCGGCGCCGAGCAGATCGTCCGCGACCTCGACCCGAACAGCTCCGCCGGCTTCGTGTCGCCGTACACGCCCCCCGGCGGGGAGGAGTTCGGCGGCGGCTTCAGCGCCGCGTACAGCCAGTCGTTCGGCCACTACGTCGTGATCAGCTGGGTGGAGCGCGCCGGCGGCGCCCAGCCCCAGACCATGAACGAACTGCTGGACGCCAGCATCGCCATCGAGCGCGCCGACGACTTCGTCTGGGAGCGCCTCGTCCTCGTCGGCGGATAACCCGATGGGCCACCCGCCGCCGAACCCCTATCGGGGAACCCCGCACCCGGGAATGGGCGGCGGAGGCCCACACCAGCCCTACCGAGCCGCTCCGGGCCCGGACCCTCGCCGAGGCGCACCACCCCCGTGGTCCCCGAACGAGAACACGCGCGGCCCGTACGGCCCGCCGGAGCCCCCTCAACAAGACCCCCGCTGGGGTACGCCGCCGGACGACGGCATGGGTTACGAGCAGGAGCCTCCTCAGCGGGGTTCGCTGCGTCCGTCCCGTCCTGGTGGGAAGTCGCGGAGAGGTGCGCCGCCGGACGACGGCATGGAGTACGAGCAGGAGCCTCCTCAGCGGGGTTCGCGCCGCCCGTCTCGTCCCGGTGGGAAGTCGCGCAGAGGTGCGCCGCCGGACGACGGTATGGGTTACGAGCAGGAGCCTCCTCAGCGGGGTTCGCTGCGTCCCTCTCGTCCCGGTGGGAAGTCGCGAAGGGGCGCGCCGCCGGACGACGGTATGGGCGAGGGGTACGAGCAGGAGCCCCCGCAGCGGGGGTCACGTCCGCCGTCCCGTCCCGGCAGGAAGTCGCGCAAGGGCGCGTCGCGCCGGTCTCCGGAGCACGGCGCGTACGACGAGATGGACCCTGGCGGCGCGCCGCCGCAGTGGTCCGAGCCCGCGCAGTGGGACGACGACCCGGATCTCCACGAGGACGCGCCGCGCCGGACCCGTGGTCGCGCCGGGCGGCGTACCCCGCTTCCCGGCGAGCTGCGCGGAGCCTCGCGCTCCGCGATGGCGCGGCTCGGCGCCGTGCCGCCCCTCTACTACTTCGTGACCGCCGGGGTCGTCGTACTCGTGGCCGTCGTGGTCGTCGCCGGAACGTTCCTGTTCGGTGGCGACTCCGGGACCAAGAGTTCCACGACGAACAACATCGCGGTCCCCGGCGAGGGACCCGCCGCGTCGGCGTACTCCCAGGCGGCCTCCACGGCGGCGTTCGCCCCGATCGCGCAGCGCACCGACGACCCCAAGCCGCTGACCGCCTCCGAGGTCTTCAGCCCCAAGACGATTTCCGACGCCGACTCCAAGGCGTCCCTGAAGCTCACCACGTCCAAGCTGCTGTCCCAGTGCACCGGCGCGATCTGGGGTCCCCACCTGGCCCGCGTACTACAGCGCGGAGGCTGCACACAGGCGTCCCGCGCCGTCTACACCGACAAGAACTTCGCCGCGATGGTCACGATCTTCAACCTCGCCGACGTGAAGTCCGCCGACGCCGTCGTCACCGACGCCGACGCCAAGATCGGCAACGGCTTCCCGCTGGTCCCTGCGGGCGCGGACCCGATGGGCAAGGCGTTCAGCACCGCCCGAGGCGTCGCGATGGGCCACTATGCGGTCATCACGTGGGTCCAGCACACCGACGGCAGCGGCGACGTACAGGACACCGCGCTCCTCTCCCTCCTGGTCACCACAGGACGCCCCAAGGCCGTCCTCCTGCGGGCGGTCGGCGACAAGTAGCGCCGGCTCAGGATGCGGCCGAGTGGCGTACGCCGCCGGGAGGCCGCTGAGCCGGAGGCGGCGGCGGTGAGCGCGCCGCGCCGTGGATCCGTGCGCGGGCCTCTCAGAAACGGCCGAGCGGCGGGCGGGGCGGTTCGGCCTCGTCAAGTCTGCCGTCGTGAGGGCGCCGCGGCCCGCGGGCCTCTCAAAGAGGCCGAGCGGTGGGTGCGGCGGTCCTGCCCGGCGAGGTCTCCGAGCGTGAGTGCGCCGCGGGCTTGATCCGTGCGCGGGTCTCTCAGGTGACGGCTGAGCGGCGTACGGCGTCGGGGAGGTCGGCGAGGCGGTGGGCGGGGAGGTCCAGGACGGTGGACTCGCCCAGCCAGGGCGCCGCGGCCTGGATGCGTGATCGTGCCTCGTTCTTGGTCAGGGCACCGGCGCTGTGGGCGATCAGGCCCTCGCGCCACGCGTTGGCGAGCTTGCTGTGCGGGCGGTCCAGGATGTGGCGGAGCACGCCCCAGTGTCCGTCCGGCGGCGGTACGCGGACCGCGGTGATCTCGCCCGGCTCGGAGCGGATCTCGTACACCGTCGACAGCAGACCCTTCAGCGTCCTGGGCAGCGTGCCGGGTGTGAGCACGCGTACGCGGTCGGCGCGGGCCGCCAGGAGCGCGCGTACCGGCAGGGTGTCCGCCGGTACGGGGAGCGCGATCGCGACATCACGCACCTTCTGCGCGTACGGCTTGGCCAGCCACGTCGACAGATGGACCCGTGGGGTCCCGGGGGACAGACCCTTCGGCCACTCGCCCACCAGCAGGTCGGCGGTGTCCACCGACGCCGTGACGGCGGTCTCCTCGGCCTCGACGGCCTCGGGGCCCTGCGTGTAGATCCGCGAGGAGCCAGGCCCCGGGGACAACACCTTCCACGTACGGCTCGTCGGCCTCAGCACGTACAGGTCACTGGCCGAACCGATCGCCGGCGCCCCGTGGTACCGGTTGAAATCGGGCCAGATCGCCTCGTTGACCAGTTGCAGCCGCCCCAGCGCCGCCTGCACCTTGAGCATCAGCGCGGGCGTCGTGTCGCTCGCGCCGTACGCCAGCAGCACCCGCCCGGTGGCCTGGTCACGCAGCCCCTCCAGCCCGCGTGTTGTGAACAATGACACACCGTCGGCCGTGTACGGCGGGTCGGTGAAGACGAGATCGGCCCATTCGCGCGCTCCCGGCGGCAGCCCGAGCCGCAGATCGGCGAACCGGCAGTGGATTCGCAACCCGAGCCGCGCGGCCTCCTCACCGATGAACTCCAGTACGCGCTCGTCGATGTCCACGACGGTGATCTCCACCGAGGGATGAACGAGCGCGACGGCCAGCGACGTCAGGTCGTGGTCCCCGACGCACAGCAGCCGTGCGTCGCCGAGCCAGAACCGCGAGCCGAGCAGCAGCGCACGGCGTACGGCGGTGGTGGCGGTCGCGGCGACGTGGTCAAGGTCCGTACGGGCCTGGGGCGCGGTGCTGATCAGGCGTTCCATCTCCGCGACGGCCTCGGCGTGGTCGCGGAGCAGGTGAGCGACGGGGTCGGCCAGAGTGTCGATGGCCGCGAGCGGCCGGTACACGTCGGCACGCCCCGGCACGATGCGCCCACCCGCGAGATCGTCACCGAGCGCGGTCAGCAACGCGTCGACCGTACGACGGGGCGCGGCCGTCACGGCGGCGAGCCCGTCGGCGTCCCAAGGACGGTCCCCGAGAAGCAGGCCCAGAACATGCCGCATCCGCCGCGACCCCACCCCACGGACCAGCTCGCCCACCCTCTCGGGCACCTCATTCATGCAAGCAACCCTAGGGCGTACCCGGTGCCTCTTCGGCCTGCTACGCGGGGGCGTGGCAGTCGCGAGCGGCCTCCCGGAGGGAAGGCTCGCGACGGCGGAGGAGGGGCTCGCGACAGCGGAGGGAAGGCTCGCGACGGCGGAGGAGGGAGTCGGCCTGGCCAGCCGCTGCCGCATGTCGGGCAGCGCCGCGCCGACGTCGCCGTCCTCGGCCCACTCGGCACGCGACGCGTTCGTCCCCGCCTGGTGGGCCATCGCGAGTGTCTCCCTCCTCGGCGCCTTGGCCGCACCTTCGGTGACCCCAAGCCGACGTCGCCGTCCTCGACCCACTCCGTACGCGACGCGTTCGTCCCCGCCTGGTGGGCCATCGCGAGCGTCTCTCCCCCCGGCGCCCTGGCCGCGCCCTCGGTGACCCCGCGCCGTCTCGGCGATCAGGCGCCGCAGCCGCTGGTCGGCCGGGTAGCGGGCCGCGGCCGCGCGCAGGCAGTGCACCTGGCGGCCTGGAGCCGGTGACCGGCGGCAACGCGGCGGAGGCGTCCACCGGATACGCCTCGGGGGCGTATCCGACAGTTCCCGTTCGTCGTGAGTGACGTCCAGGCCGCGTAAGGCGCAGGAGCGGGTGACCGGCGGCAACGTGGCGGAAGGCGTCCACGGGATACGTCTTGGGGCGTTTCTGGCGGGTCGCGTTCGTGGTGAGCGGTGTCCGGGCGTGCCCGCGTAAGGCGCAGGAGCGGGTGACCGGCGGCAACGTGGCGGAGGCGCCCACCGGATACGTCTTGGGGCGTATCCGACAGGTCCCGTTCGTCGTGAGTGGCGTCCAGGCCGCGTAAGGCGGAGGAGTCGCGGCCGGCAACGCGGCGAGGGGTGAGACAGCCCCCCTGCACACGCCCTCAGGGCGTGTGCAGGGGGCTATGTCCTGCCTCGCCGCGGGGTGATGGCACCGGACCGACTTCTTCCTCCGCCTCACGAAGCACCATCTGGAGGCCGCTCGCCACGGACGGCGTCAGTCGTGCTCATCTTGAGGCCGAAAATCCGGCAAACCGCAGGGAACCGCGCTCTAAGCTCTATTCATCCAGGTGCGGTGTCATCAGAGGAGATCAACGTCATGAGTTATCCGTACCCGCCCATGGGACCTGGCCAGCAACCCCCCGGAGGCCAGCCTGGCGGATGGGGCGGTATGCCTCCCGCCGGCGGTTACGGTCCTCCTCCTGCCGGCGGATACGGCCCGCCGCCCGCGGGTGGATACGGCCCGCCGCCGGTCTCCGGCTGGCAGGGGCCTGAAAACCTCCCCGGCGGTCCGATGGGCGGCCCCCCGGGTATGGGCGGTCCGCCGATGGGTGGTCCGCCGCCGCGCAAGGGAAACGGCGGTGTCATCGCCGTTGTGGTCGCGGCGGCGATCCTCGTGGTCGTCGTGGTGATCGGCGGTGCGTACGTTCTCGCAGGTGGCGGTAGTGGCAGCAGTGGCGCGTCGTCGTCGGCGTCCCCGGAGGCGGCCGGTTCGCGGTCGCCGGCGGCGAACAACGAGCCGGCCACCTCCTCGGGTGAGAACAAGCCCGGTTACTACAACTCCCTGAAGTCCTGGTCCCTCTGGAACAGCCTGGACACCGCCTCGCAGGACTCCCGGCCGCTGACGCTGTCGGAGGTGTTCAACGACTCGTCGTCCAAGTCCGAGAAGGACACCCTGGACAACACTTACTTCAACCTGCAGGGCACGGGCCGGATCGACACCGATTGCGTCGGCGCCGTGTGGGGATCATCACTCAAGGCGGCGATGCAGGGGTACGGCTGCACCCAGGTCGTCCGCGCCGCGTACGTCTCGGCGGACCAGCGCTGGACCGGGCAGCTCGCGATCTTCAACTTGAGGGACGTGACCTCGGCGAACGCCCTCCTGAACGACCTCGACCCCAAGGCCGGTAAGGGTTTCCTCGTGCCGGTGACGGGTGCCGCGCCGGTCGATCAGTTCGGCAAGGGCGCCACGGGCGCCGAGAGCGGCGCGTACGGCCACTTCGTGGTCGTGGGCTGGGCGGGCCACGCCGACGGCAGCCAGGGGAACTCCCTGGGTACGGACACGATCAGCCCCGCGTCGACCGTCCAGGAGGCGGGCAAGGAGTTCCTGTTCCACCGTAATTAACCGAATGTAGCCGAAACTTACCGGAAGGCATGAGATGGGCACGTTTCGGTAAGTTTCGTAAACCTGCCGTGTCGGGGATGAAAGAGACAGTGTTGTAATCTCTAGTCACCGCAGCAGGGCCAACGTCGTCCCGGACTGCAACTGATGAGGAGCAGACGAGACGACGGGAGGCTGATGGTGCCTGCTGCCATGACTCCAGGCCACGGACGCCCAGAGCGTCAGGGTCTGTACGACCCGGCCAACGAGCACGACGCCTGTGGCGTCGGCATGGTCGCCGATCTCGGCGGCCGCAAGAGTCACGACATCGTCGTGAAGGCTTTGACCGTTCTGCGGAACCTCGACCATCGCGGCGCCAAGGGCGCCGAGCCGGACGACGGTGACGGCGCCGGGATCCTGACCCAGATCCCGGACGCCCTGTTCCGCGAGACCGCGGGCTTCACGCTTCCCGAAGCCGGCGCGTACGCCGCGGGGATCGCGTTCCTGCCGGCCGAGCCGGAGGAGCGCGAGACCGCGGTCGCCACGGTTGAGCGGATCGCGGGCGAAGAGGGCCTCGACGTCCTCGGCTGGCGCGAGCTGCCCTACGACCAGCATTTCTGTGGTCCGACGGCCCGGCGCGTCATGCCGCACTTCGCGCAGCTCTTCCTGAGCGCACGCGACGGCGCGCGCGAGCTGGAACTGGACCGCGTCGTCTTCTGCGCCCGCGAGCGCATGGAGCAGGACGCCAAGGTCTACTTTCCGAGCCTTTCCAGCCGCACGATCGTCTACAAGGGGATGCTGACCACCCCGCAGCTGGAGCCGTTCTTCCCGGACCTGTCCGACCGCCGGTACTCCAGTGCCATCGCGCTCGTGCACTCCAGGTTCTCCACGAACACCTTCCCGGCGTGGGAGCTGGCCCACCCGTACCGGTTCATCGCGCACAACGGTGAGATCAACACCGTCAAGGGCAACCGGAACTGGATGCGGGCCCGCGAGGCGCTGCTGGACTCCGACGTCATCCCCGGCGACCTGTCGCGGATCTTCCCGGTGATCGACATCGAGGCGAGCGACACGGCCTCCTTCGACGAGTGCCTGGAGCTGCTCCACCTCGGTGGGCGGTCCCTGGCGCACTCGGTGCTGATGATGATCCCCGAGGCGTGGGAGAACCACACCGAGATGGACTCGGCGCGCCGGGCGTTCTATGAGTTCCACTCCACGCTGATGGAGGCCTGGGACGGCCCCGCCAGCGTCACGTTCACCGACGGCACCGTGGTCGGCGCCGTGCTCGACCGCAACGGCCTGCGCCCGGGACGCTTCTGGGTCACCGACGACGGCTTCGTCGTCCTCGCCAGCGAGGCCGGCGTGCTCGACATCGACCCAGCCAAGGTCGTACGCAAGGGCCGCCTCCAGCCCGGCAAGATCTTCCTCGTCGACACGGACAAGGGCCGCATCGTCGAGGACGACGAGATCAAGGCCGAGCTGGCCGCCGAGCACCCGTACGAGGAGTGGCTGCACGCGGGCCTGATCCGCTTCGAGGAGCTGCCGCACCGCGAGCTGCGCGGCGTCTCGGCCGACGGCGAGAGCCCGACGCGGGAGACGCTCGCCAAGCGCCAGCAGGTCTTCGGCTACACCGACGAGGAACTGAAGATCATCCTCGCGCCGATGGCCAGGAGCGGCGCGGAGCCGATCGGGTCGATGGGCACCGACACCCCGCCGGCCGCCCTGTCGAACCGCCCCCGGCAGCTCTTCGACTACTTCAAGCAACTGTTCGCGCAGGTCACCAACCCCCCGCTCGACGCCATCCGCGAAGAGCTGGTGACGAGCCTGCAGTCCACGCTCGGGCCCGAGAGCAACCTGCTCACCCCGGGCCCGCACTCGTGCCGGCGCCTCGTGCTCCCGACGCCGATCCTGGACAACCAGGAGATCGCCAAGATCATCCACATCGACGACGAGGGTGACCTGCCCGGATTCGCCACCCACGTCGTGACAGGGCCTGTACGACGTGAGCGGCGGGGGAGCGGCGCTCGCCCACCGGCTCGAGGAGATCTGCGACGAGGTCTCGGCCGCGATCCGCGACGGCGCGCGCCTCCTCGTGCTGTCCGACCGCGGCGCGACCGCCGACAAGGCGCCGATCCCGTCGCTGATGCTCACCGGCGCCGTCCACCACCACCTGATCAGGGAGAAGACCCGTACGCGGGTCGGCCTGGTCGTCGAGACCGCGGACGCCCGCGAGTGCCACCACATGGCGCTGCTCATCGGGTACGGCGCGTCGGCCATCAACCCCTACCTCGCCATCGAGACCGTCGAGGACCTCGCCGGCGCCGGCGTCATCGCCGCGGACCGGCCGACCGCCGTCCGCAACCTGGTCAAGGCGTACGGCAAGGGCGTCCTGAAGGTCATGTCCAAGATGGGCGTGTCCACGGTCGCCTCCTACACCGGCGCGCAGATCTTCGAGGCCATCGGCATCGGCCAGGAGGTCATCGACGAGTGCTTCACCGGCACCACGTCACGGCTCGGCGGCGTCGGCTTCGACGTGCTCGCCGAGGAGGTCGCCCAGCGGCACCACCGCGCGTACCCGCCGGGCGGCAACGCCCCGGCGCACCGCACGCTGGAGGTCGGCGGGGAGTACCAGTGGCGGCGCGAGGGCGAGCCGCACCTGTTCAACCCCGAGACGGTGTTCAAGCTCCAGCACTCCACGCGGACCCGCAAGTACGAGATCTTCAAGGAGTACACCGGTCTCGTCGACGGCGCAGTCCGAGAAGCTCATGACCCTGCGCGGCCTGTTCGGGCTGCGCGAGGGCGAGCGGCCGGCCGTGCCGATCGAGGAGGTCGAGCCGGTCGAGTCCATCGTGAAGCGCTTCTCGACCGGCGCGATGTCGTACGGCTCGATCTCCGCGGAGGCGCACGAGAACATCGCCATCGCGATGAACCGCCTCGGCGGCAAGTCCAACACCGGTGAGGGCGGGGAGGACCCCGAGCGGTTCACCCCCGACGCCAACGGCGACCTGCGGCGTTCGGCGATCAAACAGGTGGCGTCCGGCCGGTTCGGCGTGACGTCGGAGTACCTCACCAACGCCGACGACCTGCAGATCAAGATGGCGCAGGGAGCCAAGCCCGGCGAGGGCGGCCAGCTCCCCGGCCACAAGGTGTACCCGTGGATCGCCAAGACCCGGCACTCCACGCCGGGCGTCGGCCTGATCTCACCGCCGCCGCACCACGACATCTACTCGATCGAGGACCTCGCCCAGCTCATCCACGACCTGAAGAACTCCAACCCATCGGCGCGCGTGCACGTCAAGCTCGTCGCCGAGGTCGGGGTCGGGACCGTGGCCGCGGGCGTGTCCAAGGCGCACGCCGACGTCGTACTGATCTCCGGCCACGACGGCGGTACGGGCGCCTCACCGCTCACCTCGATCAAGCACGCCGGTACGCCGTGGGAGCTCGGGCTCGCCGAGACGCAGCAGACGCTGCTCCTCAACGGCCTGCGCGACCGCATCGTCGTGCAGACCGACGGGCAGATGAAGACCGGCCGCGACGTCGTCATCGCGGCGCTCCTCGGCGCCGAGGAGTTCGGTTTCGCGACCGCGCCCCTCGTCGTCTCCGGCTGCGTCATGATGCGCGTCTGCCACCTCGACACCTGCCCGGTCGGCGTCGCCACCCAGAACCCCGAGCTGCGCAAGCGCTTCAACGGCAAGCCGGAGTTCGTCGTCAACTTCTTCGAGTTCATCGCCGAGGAGGTACGCGAGTACCTGGCCGCGCTCGGCTTCCGGTCCCTGGAGGAGGCCATCGGGCACGTCGAGTACATCGACGCCACCCGCGCCGTCGACCACTGGAAGGCCGGCGGCCTCGACCTGACGCCGCTCATGCACCGGCCCGACCTCCCCGAGGACGCCCCGCTGCGCAACGTCACCGGCCAGGAGCACGGCCTGGAGAAGGCGCTGGACAACACGCTGATCCAGCTCGCCGAAGGCGCCATCGCGTACGGCGACCCCGTACGCCTGGAGACGCCCGTCCGCAACGTCAACCGTACGGTCGGCACGATGCTCGGCCACGAGGTGACCAAGAAGTGGGGCGGCGAAGGCCTGCCCGACGACACGATCGACGTCACCCTGACCGGCTCGGCCGGGCAGTCGCTCGGCGCGTTCCTGCCGCGCGGCGTCACGCTCCGCCTCGTCGGCGACGCCAACGACTACGTCGGCAAGGGCCTGTCCGGCGGGCGCGTCACCGTCCGGCCTCCGGCCGACGCGTCGTTCGCCGCCGAGAAGCAGATCATCGCCGGCAACGTGATCCTGTACGGGGCCACGTCCGGCGAGGCGTTCGTACGCGGCGTCGTCGGCGAACGCTTCTGCGTCCGCAACTCCGGTGCCACGGCCGTCGTCGAGGGCGTGGGCGACCACGGCTGCGAGTACATGACCGGCGGCCGCGCCATCGTGCTCGGCCAGACCGGCCGCAACTTCGCGGCGGGCATGTCCGGCGGCATCGCCTATCTCCTCGACCTGCGCCCGGACCGGATCAACCTCGAGATGGTCGAACTGGAACCGCTGACCGACGACGACCGCGTCTACCTGCGCGAGGTCGTGGCCAAGCACCAGGCCGAGACCGGATCCGCCGTCGCGGCCGGCCTCCTCGCGAACTGGGACGAGGCGGTGGAACGCTTCGGAAAGGTCATGCCCCGCGACTACAAGCGCGTGCTGGCGGCGCGAGCGGCCGCCGAGGCCGAGGGCCGCGACGCCGACGAGGCGGTCATGGCCGCCGTCACCGGCTGACGTACCGACCACCGGGCCGGCGGCCGTTCAGCGGCCGCCGCCCCTGTCCTTCGAACCAAGAAGGGGAGAAATGGCTGACCCCAAGGGCTTCATGACCCACCCGCGGGCCCTCCCGCAGCGCCGGCCGGTCGACGTCCGGATCCGTGACTGGCGCGAGGTGTACGAGGACTTCCCGAAGGCCTCGCTGGAGACGCAGGCCTCACGCTGCATGGACTGCGGAATCCCGTTCTGCCACAACGGCTGCCCGCTCGGAAACCTCATCCCCGAGTGGAACGACCTCGTCCACCGGGACGACTGGCGCGAGGCCGTCGAACGGCTGCACGCCACGAACAACTTCCCGGAGTTCACCGGACGGCTGTGCCCGGCGCCGTGCGAGTCCGCGTGCGTCCTCGGCATCAACGCCGACCCCGTCACGATCAAGCGGATCGAGGTCGAGATCATCGACCGCGCGTTCGCCGAAGGCTGGGTCACGCCGCAGCCCCCGTCGGTACGCACGGGCAAGCGCGTCGCCGTCGTCGGCTCCGGCCCCGCGGGCCTCGCGGCGGCCCAGCAGCTCACCCGCGCCGGCCACGACGTCGTCGTGTACGAGCGGTCCGACCGGATCGGCGGGCTGCTCCGCTACGGCATCCCCGAGTTCAAGATGCAGAAGGAACACCTCGACCGCCGCATCGGCCAGATGCGCGCCGAGGGCACCGAGTTCCGTACGTCGGTGAACATCGGCGCCGACATCACCGCCGACGAACTGCGCGCGGCCAATGACGCCGTCGTGATCGCCGGCGGGGCGACGGTCTGGCGCGACCTGCCCGTGCCGGGCCGCTCGCTGGACGGCGTCCACCAGGCGATGGAGTACCTCCCGCTGTCCAACAAGGTGCAGGAAGGCGACCTGGAGTCCTCGCCGATCTCCGCCTCGGGCAAGAACGTCGTCGTGATCGGCGGCGGCGACACCGGCGCCGACTGCGTCGGCACCGCCATCCGCCAGGGTGCCGCCTCGATCCTCCAACTGGAGATCATGCCGCGCCCGCCGGAGACCCGCGCCGACGCCCACCCGTGGCCGACGTACCCGATGCTGTTCAAAATGGAGTCGGCCCACGAGGAGATGGGCGACCTGGGCGGAGAGCGCGCGTACGCGGTCTCCACCCAGGAGTTCGTCGGCGATGCTTCCGGTCGGCTCAAGGCACTGCGTCTGGTGGACGTGGAGGGCCCGGCGGCCGGCTTCAAGCCGGTACCGGGAACCGAACGCGAGATCCCGGCCGAGCTGGTGACGCTGGCGATGGGCTTCCTGGGCCCGCAGAAGGACGGCATGCTGGAGCAGCTCGGCGTCGACCTGGACCAGCGAGGCAACGTCGTACGCGACGCGACGTACGCCACGTCGGTCGACGGCGTCTTCGCGGCCGGCGACATGGGCCGAGGCCAGTCCCTGATCGTCTGGGCCATCGCCGAGGGCCGCTCCGCCGCCGCGGGAGTGGACGAATGGCTGATGGGCCGTCCGAACCTCCCCACCGCCATCCCTCCGACCGCCCGCCCGCTCGTCTGACGGCTTCACCTGCCGGACCTCGCCGGCGAATCGGGCGAACACGAAGCGGCCTCGTGATCACGAGGCCGCTTCAGTTGTTTCCGCCGCTTCCACCGCCTCCGTCATTTCCGCCTCCGTTATTTCCACCGCCTCCGTCATTTCCGCCTCCGTTATTTCCACCGCCTCCATTATCTCCTCCGCCACCACCGTCGCCGCCTAGATCTGGAATGCCCAGATCGGGCAAACCCGCCTCCAGTTCGAGGAGGCCCAGCCCGGTGTTACGGCCGGGGCCGGCGGTGGCGATGTTGTTGTTACGGTTGTTGGCGTGGAGCCGGACGCGGTTCAGACTGGAACGCTCGCTTCCGTTCCAGTTGCGGCTGTGGTGCCGCGAGAAGCTGTGTGAGGAGCTACCGGCGCCACAGCAGGCCCGGAACGCCCCGGTGGGTTCCTGGGCGGACACAGGCGGGCCGGTGACCAGAACTCCAGCGGCGGCGGCGAGAAGAAGGCCGCCGGCAGCGCACATCCTTTTCAGCATTTGATCTCCGTTGTCGTCAAGACGATAATCGGCTAATTGGTTATTCATCTCAAGTCTCCCCTTGCCTCTTTCGTGGCAATACAATCGCAAGGCAAAATGAGAATAGAGGCGGGTATATTTCCGAGATTGGGTAGGGCTCTCATGGTGTCGTCGCCCCATAAGTCGCGAAAATAGACCATCGAACCTTTATTGCCGCTACTTCGACCTGGTGGCGCGCGGCCGGCAAGACCGTCGAGGTACGCATCCTCGACCCGAAGCCGCACACCGTCCTCTGGGCCCCAGACCGAACCTGGTTCGGTCGTTTCGGGTGGCAGGAGTGGTCCAATGGGATGGAAATCGACTCCTGATGTGCGCTCTGGGTGCCGTTTCGCCTAGATTGGGCTGCTCAAACGCGTCGCTTCGGGGGCTGAAGGGAAACAAGCAACATGACGGAGACCGCGACGGCGCCGGGGCTCGCCGCCGGCACCTGGCACATCGACCCCGCCCACTCGGAGGTCACCTTCAGCATCCGTCACATGATGACGACCGTACGGGGGAACTTCACCGACTTCCGCGGCCGAATCGAGGTCGGCGACGACGTCTTCCGGTCGACGGTACGAGCGGAAGTCGCCGTAGCGTCAATAGACACGAGAAACGCCGAACGCGACCACCTCGTACGCTCCTCAGAGATCTTCGACGTGAGCGACCACCCCTTGATGGTCTTCGTCGCCGCCGGAGTGACCCAGGCACGCACAGGCCGCCGGGCAAGACACCAGCGGTACGCCGTAGAGGGAGAACTCACCATCCGCGGCGTCACCCGCCCGGTCACCCTGCAGACCGAGTTCCACGGCGCCGGAACGGACCAGTGGGGCAGCATCCGCGCCGGATTCACCGCCACCGCCCAGATCCTGCGATCTGATTTCGGCATCGAATTCAACGTTCCGCTGCAAGGCGACCGCCTACTTCTGGGCGACGACATCGAAATCGGTCTGGCCATCCAGGCAGTCCTGGCCCGCTCGTAGAACACCCCGCCGGCCGCGGACCGCCCCGCCCCGCCCGTACACCGCCCTGCGCCCCTCGGCCTCCGGCTACTGGCGGGCCTCCGACACCTGCCACCGACCGGCCGGTGGCCATCGGCGGGCCTACGGCCACCGGCCACCAGTCCTCGGCCGCCACCGACCGGCCCGGGGCCGTATCGCGAGCCGCCCGTCTCGGATGCGAACCGCGCACGCTAGGGCGTTGACGTGAACGTGATTCCGAGTGGGGACGCGTTGATCGGCTTGGTGCCCGTGGCGCCGGAGATCGTCGCGGTCACCGTGCCCGACGCCACGTTGATCACGGAGATGGTGCCGGACAGACCGTTGCCGATCCACACCTCAGAGCCGTCCGGCGTCGCCGCGACCGACTCAGGGAGCTTCCCCACAGGGATCGTTCGCACGATCTTGCGGGTTCGGGTGTCGATCACCGCCACTGTGCCGTCGTTCATCTGGGCGACGTACGCCTGTGAGCCGTCCGGTGTGACGTCCACCGCCCACGGCTGGTCGCCGGCGCGGAGCCGCGCGCGTACGCGGCCCGTCGCCGTGTCGATCACCGACACCAGGCCACGGGCCGGGCTCGTCGCGTACAGCGTGCCGCCCGACGGATCCACGGCGATGCCCTGCGAACCCGTACGCTGCCGGATCACGTGCACGGTCGTGGCCTTCGCCGTGTCGATCACCGAGACGCCCGTGCCCGTGGTGACGTACGCCCGCGCGCCGTCGCGGCTGAAGACGACCTCGCGCGGCGCCGTACCCACTCTGATCTCGCGCGTCACCGCGTCGGTCGCCGTGTCGATCACGGCGACGACGGACGAGCCGCCGTGGCCGGTGTCGCCGCCGGTCACGGTCGCGTACACCTGGCGGCCGTCGGGGGAGACCGCGACGTCCTGCGGGAACGCGCCGACGTGGATCGGACGGCTCACCCCACCGGCCGTGTCGACCACGAGCACCTCGAACTGCCCGGTGTTGGCGATGTACAGCTTCCTGCCGTCGGGCGTCGCCGCGACGCCGCGCGCCGCGTCGGTCCTGATCGCCGAGGACAGCACCGTGTGGGCGGTGACGTCGACGGTCGACACGTTGTACCCGCCGGCGAGCGCCACGTACGCCAGCGGCCCACCGGTGGCGCGCCGGGCCTGCGGCGCGAGGTCCGCCTGCCACTTGGCCCCACCGGGCGCGCTGTTCGACGGTGCCGGACGCCCCGGACCAGGCGCCGCCCCCGCAGGCACGGCCAGTGCGACGAGCACCGCCACCCCACCCGCCCCCGTCAGAAGCCGCCGCGAGCGCTGTTCCCGCCCGTTGAGCGCCGATACGTCGCCCACAGCAAACCAAGGGCGCTGTTTCCAGGTCACAAGGGTCGATACGCCGCCCGCCGCAGCCCGGAGACGCCGTCGTGAGATCTGTTTCCGCACGTCGAGATCCCTTCCGGATCAGGTACGCGGCCGGGGCCGCGTGCCCTTCTCCTGCTCTGGTAATGCCTGGTCCGCGCCCGGGAACCCCGGCGCCGGCAGTGTCGCGATCTCGCGTACGGCGTCGTCCAGCCGCTGTTTGGTGGCCGGCAGGCGCGGTGGGTGCCCGCGGGACGGCAGGCCGAATGCCGACGTCAGGTCGCCGAAGGCGGAGCGCCGCCAGGCGGTGAGGTTCGGCACGGCGACGCCGGTCAGCCGTTCCAGGAAACGCAGGGTCGACGTGTGGTCGAACGGTTCGCGTGCCACCCAGCCGCCCGCCGTCCACGGCGAGACGATCAGGCATGGGACGCGGAAGCCGCCGCCGATGGGCAGGTCCTCCACGAACTCGCCCGCGGTCCCTGGCGGGGGGACCGGGGGAGGAACATGGTCGAAAAGGCCGTCGTTCTCGTCGTAGTTCAGAATGAAGACCGTCTTCTTCCACACGTCCGGATTGGACGCGATGGCGTCGATCTTGCTGGCCACGAAGTCGGCTCCGGCCGCCGGAGTGTAGTCCGGGTGCTCGGACTGGTAACTGGTCGGAATGATCCACGAGACGGTCGGTAGCCGGTCGTGCGCCGCGTCGTACTCGAACTGCCCGGCCGAATAGGTGCGCAGGCCGTTGCGGAAGAGCGGTGAGTCCGCCGGGGCGTCCTGGAAAGTCTGGAAATACTCCAGGACGTTGCACCCGTAATTGTCCACCTCCTGGTAGACCTTCCATCCGACTCCCGCCGACGTCAGAGCCTCCGGATAGGTCTCCCACTCGTACAGCGACGGGTCACGGTTCGCCGTCACCGGGCCGCCCTGGGTGCCCTCCGCGTCGATGCTCGCGCTCATCAGATAGAGACGGTTCGGCCAGGTGGGGCCGAGGACCGAGCAGAAATACGCGTCGCAGACGGTGAACGACTCCGCCAGCGCGAACTGGAACGGGACGTCCTCGCGGGCGTGGTAGCCCATGACGTACGGGGCGTTGGCGCCGTCGGCGGCGCGGTGCGCGGGCAGCCAGGCGTCCATCCTCCCGCCGTTCCACGCCTGGTGCTGCACCTTCCAGGCGTGGCTCGTCGAGGGGATGGCCTGCGCGTTGGTCGTGCGCGTGTCGAGGCGGAAGGGCAGCAGGTGACCGGCGGGGTTCTCGGTGTCGGGCTGGTAGAAGACGGGCTTGCCGGTGCTCAGCGTGATCGCGTCCGGGTCGGAGAAGCCGCGTACGCCGGGGAGGGTTCCGAAGTAATGGTCGAACGAGCGGTTCTCCTGCATGAGGATCACGACGTGTTCGATGTCGCCCAGTTTCGCCCTGACTCTCGCCGGTGTTTCGGCGACGGCGCGGCGCAGGTTCGGCGGCAGGAAGTCCGCCGCGAATGTGGCCGCCGCCACGGCGCCCGCCGCACTGAAGAGGCGGCGGCGGGACAGTTCCGGCATTTAGTACGCTCCCGTCTGACGAAATCAAGAAAGGCCCTTAGAAAAATGACGCATCAGGGATGGGAGCGCAATGCGACCAAGCGAAATAGGAGCATTGTAAATGCATTGAGAAATAAGTCGGCATCCTGTGAATACAGGCGCCGATGAGGGGCAGGGGCACCAACAGGAGACCTAGAAGGGAGCCGACATGAGCACCGACCTTCACGGCAGAACGATCGCGTTCCTCGTCGCACCCGACGGCATCGAGCAGGTCGAGCTGACCGAACCCTGGAACGCCGTCCAGCGCGCCGGCGGCACACCCCGCCTCATCTCCACCGAACCCGGCCAGGTCCAGGGCCGGAACCACCTGGAGAAGGCCGACACCTTCGAGGTCGACGCCACACTCGACAACGTGTCCGCCGACGACTTCCACGCGCTCGCGCTGCCCGGAGGCGTCGCCAACCCGGACTTCCTGCGCATGGACGACCGGGCCGTCGCCTTCGTCCGCGGCTTCTTCGACGCGGGCAAGCCCGTCGCCGCCATCTGCCACGCGCCCTGGACCGTGGTCGAGGCCGACGCCGTACGCGGCCGCACCCTCACGTCGTGGCCCAGCCTGCGGACCGACATCCGCAACGCCGGCGGTACATGGGTCGACGAGGAGGTCGTCGTCTGCACCGCGGGCCCCAACACCCTGATCACCAGCCGTAAGCCCGACGACCTCAAGGCGTACTGCGAGCGGTTCGTCGAGGTCTTCGCCGCCTGAGACTCAGCCCAGCTCGCCGAGCGTGGTCCCGGCCAGGTCACGCACCTCGTGGGAGAGGTGGGCCTGGTCGGAGTAGCCCGCCGAGACGGCGACCTCCGCGTACGGCACGCCCGCCCGCGCCATCGCCAGCGCCCGCTGGAAACGCAGGATGCGCTGGAACGTCTTGGGGCCGTACCCGAAGACCGCCGCGCACCGGCGGCGCAACTGCCGGTCGCCCATGCCGAGCCGGTCCGCGACCGACGCGACGGCGTCCTGGCCGCGAAGGGTGTCCGCGATGGCCGTGACCGCCGGGTCCGGCGGCCCGGCACGCCGCAGCCGCGCCGCCACGGCACGCTGCAGGACCTCGGCGGGGTCGCCGGCGGCGGCCTCGTCGGCGATCCACCGCGCCTCCGAGCCCCACAGGTCGCCGAGGTCGACCCGGTGATCGCGCAGCTCCTCGGCGGGCAGACCCAGTACGTGCGGGGCCGCGCCGGGCAGGAACCGCAGCGCCACCGCGAGCCCCGTATCGGCGTCCGGAACCCACGCACGGGTGTCCGGACCGGCGACGAGTACGCGCTGCGGGGTCCAGATGATGTCCATGCAGCCGTCGGGGAGGACCAGCTGCGTACGGGGGCCTTCGGGGGTGGACCGCCAGAGGCGTGCGACGCCCAGACCGGGCCTCGGAGCCTCCTCGCGGTACATGCCCGCGTTTATACCTCAGGGCCCCGTGAGACGGTTGGGTCTAGACCAATATGTGAACACCTGACCAAGGTCACCTGCACGAATACACGTACTGGTCGGTAACTACCTAGTGTTGTACCCGTGAGTCGCCGAGCAAAGATCGTCAGCACGATAGGTCCGGCCTGTTCCAGCCCGGAGCGGATCACCGCTCTGGTGGAAGCCGGCATCGACATCGCCCGGCTCAACATGAGCCACGGCACCCAGCAGCAGCACGAGGAGGTCTACGGTCTCCTTCGCGAAGCCGCGAACGCTTCCGGCCGCGGCGTCGGCATCCTCGCCGACCTCCAGGGCCCGAAGATCCGCCTCGGCCGTTTCGCCGACGGCCCCGTACGCCTCACTCTCGGAGACGAGTTCACCGTCACCACCGAGGACGTACCGGGCAACCGCACCGAGGTCTCCACCACGTACGGCGGGCTGCCGGGCGACGTCGGGCCGGGTGACAGCGTCCTCATCGACGACGGCCGCGTCGTCCTCAGCGTCACCGGCGTCGAAGGTCCCCGCGTCCGCACCCGGGTACTCGTCGGCGGCATGGTCTCCGACCACAAGGGCCTCAACCTTCCCGGCGTCGCGGTGAGCGTCCCCGCCCTGACCCAAAAGGACGAAGAGGACCTCCGCTTCGCACTCCGCCTGGGCGTCGACCTCGTCGCCCTGTCGTTCGTGCGCAGCGCCGACGACGTCGAGCCCGTACGCCGCATCATGGAAGAGGAGGGACGCGTCGTCCCGATCCTCGCCAAGATCGAGAAACCGCAGGCCGTCGAGGCCCTCGAAGAGATCGTCGAGGCGTTCGACGGCATCATGGTCGCCCGCGGCGACCTCGGCGTCGAGCTCCCGCTGGAGCAGGTGCCGATCGTCCAGAAACGCGCCATCGAGCTGACCCGCGAGAAGGCCCGCCCGGTCATCGTCGCCACCCAGATGCTCGAATCCATGATCAACGCGCCGCGCCCGACGCGCGCCGAGGTCTCCGACGTCGCAGGCGCCGTCTTCGAAGGCGCCGACGCCGTCATGCTGTCCGGCGAGACCAGCGTCGGCGACTACCCGATCGAGTCCGTACAGACGATGAGCCGCATCGTCTGCGCCGCCGAAGAGACCACCCTGCGCGCCACCCACTCGCTCGACCGCGTACCGGAGACCATCGGCGGCGCCATCGCCCGCGCCGCCGCCGAGGTCGGCGCCACAGTAGGCGCCAAGGCACTGGTGGCGTTCACGATGTCCGGCGAGACCGCGCGGCGCCTGTCGCGCTACCGGTCACCGATCCCCCTGCTGGCCTTCACGGCCCGCCCGGAGACCCGCAGCCAGCTCGCCCTGGTCTGGGGCACCGAGACGTTCACCGTCCCGGAGGTCTTCCACACCGACGAGATGGTCCGCCAGGTGGAGTCGGCCCTGCTCGACATCGGCCGCTGCCAGAAGGGCGACCGCGTCGTGATCGTCGCCGGCTCCCCTCCCGGCACGGCAGGCTCGACCAACGCCCTGCGCGTCCACCGAATCGGCGACGCCATCGCGAACCACCCGAACGGCTGAGCACCACTGAGAGTCCGGGAGCGTCCTCCCGGACTCTCAGTACTTCGGCCCCACGAACTCGTCCAACCGCGCCACCGCCTCCCTCTTGGCGATCGACACGTTGTTGCGATTGGAACGCCTCCAGGCGATGCCGAGCCGGTCGAGCGCGTCCGTGAAGAGACCCATGATCTCCGCCGACTCGTTGGTGAAGAAATAGCGCGGATATTCGTACCAGCGGTGGCCGCCTCGTACGCGATTGGTCGAGCGGCTCCCGTCGGAATGGATCAGGCCGCGGACGAACTTCTCGGTCCATTCCGCCACGATCTTCTCTTGCCAGGTGTGCAGGGCGACCGATCGCATGTGCTTCTTGCCGGGGCCGCGCTGGGGAAACAGGCACGGCCAGTGCTTGGAGTAGCTGTTGATCTCCGTGCATCCCGCGAGCGGGAGGAGGCGGACCTTGTTGCCGGGCCGGATGGCGCGCATGGCGTCGCTACACTCGACTTGAGGCCGGGATACGCGTCGGCGCAGAAGACGCGTAACGACCAGACGCCCTTGGTGGGATCCCCGGCCGGGCTGACGCACCCGTCGCCGAGATAGAGCCCCAGTAAGTAGGCGTACTGGTCCTCTGGAGAGACCGCCGTGGCCGGCGTCGCGCAGCGCGGGCAGGGGGCTGCTCTTTCGGACTCGACGGGACGCCCCTGATCCACCCTCATCTGCCAGTCGCGGATGGCCCAGCGCGATATTCCGGTGCGCCGGCTCACCTCGCTGACGGTGAGCCCTTCCGCCAATAGTGTCAATGCGCGTTCGCGAGCCGTGGCGTCGTACATGACGGCCAGCATGGCGCTCCGGTACGACAAAACCGCCGTCCGATTGGACGGCGGCCTTTTGACGGTGCCCCGAGTGGGATTCGAACCCACACTATGCAGGTTTTGAATCTGCTGTCTCTGCCGTTGGACTATCGGGGCATTTAACGTGACATCACGAGGGATGGCGCCAATAACTACGTTTGCCCGGTCTGTATGACCCCGCAGTGGGTACCAGGGTAGCGGGTCCGGGTACGCTCTTGCGCGTGACCGAGACCCCGCGCCGCGTTGTGATCGCAGAGGATGAGGCCCTGATCAGGCTCGACCTCAAGGAGATGCTGGAAGAGGACGGTTACGAGGTCGTCGGCGAGGCCGGCGACGGAGAGACGGCCGTCAGGCTCACCGTCGAGCACCTGCCTGATCTGGTCATTCTCGATGTCAAGATGCCCATTCTCGACGGTATCTCGGCGGCCGAGCGTATCGCCGCGGACCGGGTCGCGCCCGTCGTGATCCTCACGGCGTTCTCCCAGCGGGAGCTGGTCGAGCGGGCGCGGGACGCCGGGGCGATGGCCTACCTCGTCAAACCCTTCACCAAGGCCGACCTCGTTCCGGCCATCGAGATGGCCGTGAGCCGGTTTCAGGAGATCAAGAGTCTTGAGGCCGAGGTCGGCACGCTCGAGGAGCGGCTGGAGACCCGTAAGGTCGTCGACCGGGCGAAGGGTCTGCTCCAGGCCGCGCACGGGTGGACCGAGCAGGACGCCTTCCGGTTCATCCAGAAGACCTCCATGGACCGCCGTCTGACGATGCGCGCGGTGGCCGAGGCGGTCGTCAGCGGGGCCCTCACGGAGTCCTCCACGGGCGACTCGGAGTAGAAAACCGCGACTGCGTGTGACCGGTCGGCGCCCGATCTGACCCTGACGAACTCACTCTGCGTGAGGTACTTCGGCGTACTCGTCGGTTATGCCACGGACCAGTAACGAAGCAGTAACACCATGGCTGGAGACCTACTCCTTGTGACCGGGAGATCGGTGTACTACATCTCTGGCCCCCAGGAACCGTGACGTAACGCCCCTAAGCCGAGTAGAGCGACCCTGGGGTGCATCGACGTACCCCGAGAGTTCGGACGGAAGGAAGAGCGGCCTTGCGTAGCAACTTCATTAAGGTCACCGGCGTGGTGGCGGTGAGCGCGGCGTTGACGCTCGGCGCGTCCGCGTGTGCCAAGTCCAAGACCGATGGCGGCTCCAGCGGCGGCGACGTGACGATCGCGTTCGTCGGCGCGCAGACGGGCGACAACGCCCAGCTGGGCATCAACATCTCCAACGGTGCGAAGCTGGCGGTCGACCAGTACAACGCCACCAACCCCAAGACCAAGGTGTCCCTCAAGCTGTACGACACCAAGGGTGACCCGGCGGTGGCCCCCGGCCAGGCGCAGAAGGCCATCCAGGACAAGGTCAACGCCATCATCGGCCCGCCGTTCTCCGGCGAGTCCAAGGCCGTCGACAGCAACTTCGAAGAGGCCCAGATCCCGAACATCTCGCCGTCGGCCACCGCCGCGGCGCTCGGGAAGAACGGCTGGAAGTACTGGCACCGCGTCATCTCCAACGACGACGTCCAGGGCCTTGTCGACAGCGACGTCCTCAGCAAGACGATCGGCGCCAAGAACGTCTTCGTCGTGGACGACAACCAGGAGTACAGCGTCGGCCTGGCCGACACGGTCGCCGCCAACCTGAAGACGGCGGGCGTCACGACCGGGCGCGACAAGATCGACCCGAAGGCGACGGACTACTCGTCCACCGTCAACAAGGTCAAGAGCTCCGGGGCGACCGCCCTGTTCTACGGCGGTTACTACGCCGAGGGCGGCAAGTTCCTCAAGCAGCTCCGTGACTCGGGCTTCAAGGGCAAGTTCCTGTCCGACGACGGCGCTCTGGACGCGGGCCTGATCAAGGCGGCCGGCGCCAACCAGGCGGAAGGCGCGCTGCTGTCCTGCGCCTGCCAGTCGATCAACCCGACGGCCTCCAACCCGGCGGTCAAGAAGTTCATCGACGACTACAAGGCGAAGTTCGGCGCCGACCAGGGCACCTACTCCGCCGAGGGCTTCGACGTGGCCAACATCTACCTGGACGCCATCAAGGCCGGGAAGACGAAGGCTTCGGACATCAACGACTACCTGAAGACGGTCAACTACACGGGCGTCTCCAAGCCGATCCAGTTCTCGCCGACCGGTGAGATCCAGGCCAAGCAGATCTTCCTGTTCGAGATCAAGAGCGGGAAGCTGGCCTTCCTTGGCGACGCCTCAAAGGTGAAGCCCTAGCGGCCCGAACACCTAGCTCGCTAGGTCGAACAGGCGGGGCGGGAGCGCCACGGCGTTCCCGCCCCTGTCTATTGAGGAATCGATGTGCTTCACGACTTCACCTCTTCCTTCTGGGCCAACACGATCGACGGCTTGACCGTCGGTGCGATCTACGCCCTGGTCGCCCTCGGCTACACGATGGTCTACGGCGTCCTGCGGCTGATCAACTTCGCCCACTCCGAAATCTTCATGATCGGTACGTTCGGCGGGCTGACCATGATCCAGGCGGCGGGCATGCACGGCCCGTACGGCGGGATCATGCTGATCGGCGTCCTCGTCGCGTGCCTGGTCGCCTCGATGGCCGCGGCCGGTGGTTCGGCCGTCGTCCTGGAGTTCGTCGCGTACCGCCCGTTGCGTAAGAAGGGGTCGTCTCGGTTGGCGGCCCTGATCTCCGCGATCGGCGCCTCACTCTTCCTGCAGGAGTTCTTCGCCACGGTGGTCGTCCCGCGCTTCTTCGGGAACGGCCGTGGCCGTGACTACATCGGCGTGACCCGCCTGATGAACAAGTCGAGCCTGTTCCACTTCGGTTCGGCCGACGTACGCAACGACAAGGTTCTGATCCTGGTCGCCGCGGTCGTGATGATGATCGCGCTGGACAGGTTCGTGAACGGCACCAAGCTGGGCCGCGGTATCCGGGCGACAGCCCAGGACCCGGAGACCGCGGTGCTGCTCGGCGTCAACATCAACAAGGTCGTCGTGGTGACGTTCCTCGTCGGCGGGATCATGGCCGGCGCGGCCGGTTTCTTCTGGATCCTGTTCTATGAGGTCACCAAGTTCAATATCGGGTTCATCTTGGGGATCAAGGCGTTCACGGCGGCGGTGCTCGGCGGCATCGGCAACCTGCGGGGCGCTCTGGTCGGCGGGTTCGTCCTCGGTCTCGTGGAGAACTACGGCGGCTCGATCTTCGGATCCCAGTGGAAGGACGTCATCGCGTTCACGATGCTGGTCGTCATCCTGATGTTCCGTCCCACCGGCATTCTCGGTGAGTCCCTCCAGCAGGCGCGCGCATGAACGCCACCGAGTGGATCCTGCTCCTCGTCGTCATCGCGATCATCGCGGGTGTCAGCATCGCCCACGACAAGGCGGGCGACCAGTTCTCGCGCCGTTGGGCGAAGACCCCGTGGTTCGGCCGCTGGGGCATTTACATCCTGATCATCGTCGCCGCGCTGCTGCTGCCGTACAGCGGGCTCGCGCCGATCATGTCGCCGGACTCGGACTGGCCGACGATCCTGTTCTATCCGATCGGCGTGTTCGTCCTGTTGGCCATCGGGTTGAACGTCGTGGTCGGCTATTCGGGAATGCTCGACCTCGGGTACGTCGCGTTCTGGGCGATCGGCGCGTACTGGATGGCGGAGCTGTCCACGCGCTATCACTGGAGCTTCTGGGAGATCCTGCCCATCGGCATCGTGATGGCGGCGGTGTCCGGCGTCATCCTGGGTGCTCCGACCTTGCGGTTGCGCGGTGACTATCTGGCCATCGTCACGCTGGGGTTCGGGGAGATCGTCCGGAAGATCGCGGAGAACAGCACGTATCTCGGCGGTACCCGTGGCGTCAACAACATCCCGCACCCGCCCAGCGACCAGAACGGCCCGGTGGTGGGCACCGTCGAGATCCTGAAGTGGACGATCGTCGACGCGCGCCCGTTCTACTACCTGCTCGTCCTGCTGATCGTGGTCATGGTCATCTTCGTGAAGCGGCTGGAGAAGAGCCGTGTCGGCCGCGCGTGGGCCGCGATTCGCGAGGACGAGGACGCCGCCGAGGTGATGGGCGTCCCGACGTTCAAGTACAAGCTGCTGGCGTTCGCCATCGGCGCGGCCGTCGGTGGCAGCGCGGGTGTCATGTGGGCGTCGAAGGTGTCGTTCATGAGCCCGGATGAGTTCCCGTTCCTGCTGTCCGCCACGATTCTGGCGGCGGTCGTGCTGGGTGGTTCGGGCAACCTGAGCGGTGTCATGTTCGGCGCGTTCCTGGTGGCGTGGATGCCGGAGCGTTTCCGTAGCTTCCAGAACTACCGTGACCTCGCGTTCGGCGCCGTGCTGGTGCTGATGATGACGCTGCGTCCCGAGGGTCTGATCCCGTCGAGACGGCGCAAGGCCGAGATGGCCGAGGGCACGGGCGGAATGGGAAGCTTGGGGGCCGAGGTCGCTGATCCGACGAGCGGCGCGGGTGCGGAGGTGAGCCAGTCGTGAGCGAGATCGACGACGGTACGGACGGCACGCCCGTGGAGGAGCCCGTGGCTCCCGCGGGACGCCCTCTGCTCAAGCTGAAGGACCTGACGATGCGCTTCGGCGGCGTCGTGGCCCTGAACGAGGTCAACCTGGAGATCCGCGAGGGTGAGATCTTCGCTCTCATCGGCCCGAACGGCGCCGGCAAGACGACGGTGTTCAACACCGTCACCGGCGTCTACCGGCCGACGTCGGGCGAGGTCGCCTTCGACGGTGACCGGATCAACGGCCTGCAGCGGTACAAGGTGACCAAGCGCGGCATCGCCCGTACGTTCCAGAACATCCGGCTGTTCCACAACATGTCGGCGCTGGAGAACGTCATGGTCGGGGCCGACGTGCATCACCGGGCCGGGATGGTCAGTGTGGCGCTGGGCCTGCCGTGGCACCGGCGCGCGGAGCGTGAGGGCCGGCGCATCGGCAACGAGCTGCTGGAGTTCGTCGGCATCGCGCATCGGGCCGGTGAAGACGCGCGCAACCTCCCGTACGGCGACCAGCGCCGGCTGGAGATCGCGCGGGCGCTCGCCACGAACCCGAAGCTGTTGCTGCTCGACGAGCCGGCCGCCGGCATGAACCCGGCGGAGAAGCGCAGCCTGCAGGATCTGATCCGCAAGATCAGGGACGCGGGCCGTACGGTGCTGCTCATCGAGCACGACATGGGCCTGGTCATGGGCATCAGCGACCGGGTGGCGGTGCTGGACTTCGGCCAGAAGATCGCCGATGGCCTGCCGGCCGAGGTGCAGAACGACCCGAGGGTCATCGAGGCGTATCTGGGGGCTCCGGCCAATGCTTCTTGAGCTGCGGGACATCCATGTCCACTACGGCAAGATCGAGGCCCTGAAGGGGATCTCGCTGGAGGTCGACGAGGGCGAGATCGTGTCCCTCATCGGCGCCAACGGCGCGGGCAAGACGACCACGCTGAAGACGATCTCCGGGCTGCGTCCGCTGTCGTCGGGTTCGATCCATTTCGACGGTCATGACATCAGCAAGATGGCCGGCCACCGGCGGGTGCTCGCGGGCATCGGGCAGGCGCCCGAGGGCCGGGGGATCTTCCCCGGCATGACGGTGCACGAGAACCTCCTGATGGGCGCGTACGCGCGTAAGGACGACCACTCCAAGGAGCTGGCGGAGGCGTACGAGCTGTTCCCGCGTCTTCAGGAGCGTCGTACGCAGGCGGCGGGCACGATGTCCGGCGGCGAGCAGCAGATGCTGGCGATCGGCCGTGCGCTGATGGCCAAGCCGAAGGTGCTGCTGCTGGACGAGCCGTCGATGGGGCTGGCCCCGATGCTGGTCCAGCAGATCTTCTCGATCATCGAGGAGATCAACCGGCGTGGTACGACGGTGCTGCTCGTGGAGCAGAACGCCCAGCAGGCGTTGCGGCTCGCGCACCGGGCGTACGTCCTGGAGACCGGGCACGTCGTGAAGAGCGCGCCGGCGGCGGAGCTGCTGGACGACCCGCAGGTGCGCGCGGCGTACCTCGGCGGCGACCTCGGGGTCAGTGACTCCGAGGACAGCGCTCAGGCCACGTGAGGTGAGCGGGGGCCTCTCTCCCTCAGGGGAGGGGGGCCTCCACGCCCGCGTCGTGCGCGGCCGGCACTCCGAGGTCGTCGGTCGGGTCGCCGAACAGGCGGATCGACTTCTCCTTGGCCTGTTTCGGGACGTCGAAGATCAGGTCGTACTCCACGCGGTCGTGTGAGCCGATGTCGACGGTGGACGGCTGGCGTTCGATCCGCATGGCGTTCTCGTCCGGGGTGTGCGTGGCGCCGTCCGTCGTGACGAGGACCTGCTTGAACAGGTCGATCGTGTGGAATGTCGCGTAGCCGTTCTCGGTGATGACGCGCACGCGTACGAACTGGCCTTTGGCGGGCCAGTCGGCGTGGCTGCCGACGACGTCGGCCATCTTCGCGCGCAGGCCGATCGGGGTGAAGGTCAGCTTGCCGTCGACGACGGGGTGGTACGGGAGGGGTGTCTCGCCGTCGCGCGCCGGTCTCGGCGGCAGCTTGTAGGTCGGCGTTGACGCGCTCTTGGGCGTGTGGTCTCCGGAGCAACCGGCGAGGACGACGAGGCTGAGCAGGACGACGAGTCGGCGCACAGCGAGACCCTAGGACGCGCGGTGCGGGCCGTGAAACCCGCGTGGTGATCTGTAACGAAACTGAGCCCGGAGCGCCTTTGGTGCCGTACCGCCGGGGTGACCCTATGCAGGCCTTCCCCGGCCCTGCACAGGCCCCGGCGGTACGTTTTCTACTCGGCGCTCCGGGCTCGTACGGACCAACGGTAGCGAGACTGGAGTCTTGCGTGCAAAGGCTCTGGCATACCCGTTCGGCCGTTACAAGAAACAAAACGGATATTTCAGGCGAACATGCAGGTCACGGCGGGGTCCCTCGTTCTGACAATTTTATGGCCGATCGCGCAGCATGCACGTGAGACGGGCGGTGCACACCCGGCGGTCCCGGTCATCGGTGATGATGATCTCGTACGAGGCGAGCGTCATCCCGCCGTGGACCCGCGTCGCGACGGCCGTCACGTGACCCTCGGTGGCCGAGCGGTGATGCGTCGCGTTGATCTCGATGCCCATGGCCATCCGCCGAGGCCCGGCGTGCATCGCCGCGCCGACGGAGCCCACCGACTCGGCCAGCACGCACGAGGCGCCGCCGTGCAGGAGCCCGTACGGCTGGGTGTTGCCCTTGACCGGCATGCGCGCCACCACGCGCTCCGGGGCCGCCTCGACGAGTTCGATGCCCATCGACCTGGCCAGGCCACTGAACGCGTCACCCCCGTATACCTCCAGGTCGTTGCTGCCGGCGTCGTTCACGAAACCTCCTGCGTCCTGCTCAGAACTGTCCTTGGCGAAGGCTAGGCTGCCACCGTGGCGACGACGGAAGCGACCCCTGATACTCACCGGCTGCTCCTCCTGGACGGTCATTCGCTGGCCTACCGAGCGTTCTTCGCGCTCCCGATCGAGAACTTCTCGACCACGACGGGCCAGCCGACCAACGCCGTCTACGGCTTCACGTCGATGCTGATCAACGTCCTGAGAGACGAGGCGCCGTCCCACGTGGCGGTCTGCTTCGACCGCTCCGAGCCGACGTTCCGCCACGAGGCCTACGTCGAGTACAAGGCCAACCGCCGCGAGACGCCCGACGACTTCCGCAGCCAGATCAGCCTGATCTTCGAGGTGCTCGACGCGCTGCGCATCCCGCGCCTGTCGGTGGCCGGCTTCGAGGCCGACGACCTGATCGCGACGCTGGCCACGCGCGCCGTCGACGCCGGCATGGACGTCGCGATCGTCACCGGCGACCGCGACGCGTTCCAGCTCGTCGGCGAGCACTGCACCGTGCTCTACCCCCGCAAGGGCGTCTCCGACCTGGCCCGCATGACCCCGGCCGCCGTCGAGGAGAAGTACGGCGTGCCGCCCGAGCGTCACCGCGAGCTGGCCGCGCTGGTGGGGGAGACGAGCGACAACCTGCCGGGTGTGCCGGGTGTCGGCCCCAAGACCGCCGCCAAGTGGCTGACCAAGTACGGCGGCCTCGACGAGCTGGTCGCCCACGTCGACGAGATCACCGGCAAGGCCGGCGCCAACCTGCGCGAGCACCTCGGCGACGTCCTGCGCAACCAGCAGATCAACAAGCTGACCTGCGACGTGTCGCTCGACCGTGCCCCCGCCGAGCTCGTGGTGGGCCAGTGGGACCGCGACGAGATCCACACGCTCTTCGACACGCTCCAGTTCCGCGTGCTGCGCGAGCGGCTCTACGCCACGCTGTCCTCGGTCGAGCCCGAGGCCGACGAGGGCTTCGAGGTCGAGCTGTCGCGTCCGGGCCCCGGCGAGGTCGCCGCGTGGCTGGCCGAGCACGCGAGCGGCGCCGGCCGCGTCGGCGTCGCGGTCACCGGCACGTGGGGGCGCGGCACCGGCGACATCACCGGCATCGCGCTGGCCACCCAGGCCGGCGTCGGCGCCTATCTGGACCCCGTCGAGCTTCCCCAGGACGACGAGCAGGCCTTCGCCGCCTGGCTCGCCGACCCCAAGCAGCCGAAGGCGATCCACGACGCGAAGGGCCCGATCCTGGCGTTCGCCGCCCGTGGCCTGACCGTCGACGGCGTCACCAGCGACACCGCGCTGGCCGCCTACCTCGCGCTGCCCGGCCAGCGCTCCTTCGACCTCGGCGACCTCGTCCTGCGCTACCTCCACCGCGAGCTGCGCGAGGAGGCCGACGAGAGCGGCCAGCTCACGCTCGACGGCTCCGGCGAGCAGGAGGCCGCGCTCGACCTGGTCGTACGCGCGCGTGCGGTCGTGGAGCTCGCCGAGGCGCTCGACAAGGACCTGGAGCGCCGCGGCGCGACCGCCCTGCTGAACGACGTCGAGCTGCCGCTGGTCGACGTCCTCGCCGTGATGGAGCGGCTCGGCGTCGTGCTCGACATCGACTATCTCGCGAAGTTGTCGGCCACGTTCGGCGGCGAGGTGAAGGCGATGGAGGAGGCGGCCTGGGGCGAGATCGGGCGCGAGTTCAACCTGGGCTCGCCCAAGCAGATCCAGCAGATCCTCTTCGAGGAGCTGGCGCTGCCCAAGACCCGCCGTACCAAGACCGGCTACACCACCGACTCCGAGGCGCTCACGAACCTGTTCGCCCAGACCGGCCAGCCGGTGCTGGAGCACCTCCTGCGCCACCGTGAGGTCGCCAAGCTGAAGAGCATGGTCGACTCGCTGATCCCGATGGCCGACGAGGACCACCGCATCCACACGACGTTCGGGCAGATGGTGGCGGCGACGGGCCGGCTGTCCTCGGCCGACCCCAACCTGCAGAACATCCCCATCCGTACGGCCGAGGGCCGTCAGATCCGGCAGGGCTTCATGGTCGGCGAGGGCTACGAGTGCCTGCTGACCGCCGACTACAGCCAGATCGAGCTGCGGATCATGGCGCACCTGTCCGGCGACGAGGCGCTCATCGACGCGTTCGGCTCCGGCGCCGACTTCCACACGATCACGGCGTCGCGGGTGTTCGACCTGCCCGCCGACCAGATCGACTCGGAGCTGCGGTCGCGGATCAAGGCGATGAACTACGGCCTCGCGTACGGCCTGTCGGCCTTCGGGCTGGCCCAGCAGCTGCGCATCACGCCCGACGAGGCGCGCGCCCTGATGGAGGAGTACTTCGAGCAGTTCGGCGGGGTGCGCGACTACCTGCGTGACATCGTCGCCCTGGCCCGCCAGGACGGCTACACCGAGACGATCCTCGGCCGCCGCCGCTACCTGCCCGACCTGACCTCCGACAACCGGCAGCGCCGTGAGATGGCCGAGCGGATGGCCCTGAACGCGCCGATCCAGGGTTCGGCCGCCGACATCATCAAGGTCGCCATGCTCGACGTCGACCGCGCGATGCGCGACGAGGGGCTGGGGTCACGGATGTTGCTCCAGGTGCACGACGAGCTGATCTTCGAGGTGGCCCCCGGTGAGCTGGAGCCGCTGAAGGACCTCGTGCGGGCGCGGATGGGCGGCGCGTACGAGCTCCGTGTGCCGCTCGACGTGTCGATGGGCACCGGGCGCACCTGGCACGAGGCGGGCCACTGAGCGGGGCTCTGCGGAGCCCCTGAGGGCACCGGACGGTTACCCCGGCGCGCGAGCGGGAAAAATTCATACCCGCGGCGGCTCCGCGGCGCGATTACATGATCGCCCTTGCGGGAAGTAACGGAACGCCAGACTCCGTGCGCACTGCGTGCATGACGACGCTGGGAGAACCGTGCCGCACCTTCACAAGTTCGCCGCCGCCCTGATCGTCATCGGCGTGGTGGTGGGATTCCTCGCTCCACCCGACCGGCACGGAGGGCGCAGGGACCACCCGTACCCCGCCGCCGGTGTCGCCGCCCAGAACGGGGCCGCGCACGCGGCCCCGCCCAAACCCGCGGTGAAACGGCCGCACTTCGACCGGGTCAAGGCCGCCGCGGCGGCGCGCGCGGTCTCGGCGAACGAGCTCGGCCAGGTGCCGATCCTGATGATCCATCGGGTGATGACCAAGCCGGAGTCCTCGCTGGACCGCACGCCCAAGGAGCTCCTCGACGAGTTCACGGACCTGGCGAAGCAGGGCTACGTGCCGATCACCGCGTCCGAGTTCGTCGACGGCCAGATCGACATCCCGCCGGGTAAGCACCCGGTGGTGCTGACCTTCGACGACGGCTCGGTCACGCACCTGGCCTTCGACGGGGCGGGCAACCCGAAGCCGGACACCGCCGTCGGCGTGATCCAGCAGGTGGCCCGGCAGAACCCCGGCTTCCGCCCGGTGGCGACCTTCTTCGTGAACAAGGACCCGTTCATCAACGGCGGCCAGGAGCCCGCCGTCGCGATGCGCTGGCTGTCCCAGCACGGCTTCGAGGTCGCCAACCACACGACGAACCACCTCGACCTGGCGAAGATGAGCAAGAAGCAGGTCGACAAGGAGATCGGCACCGACGAGAAGATGATCGAGACCGCCACGGGGCGGCCGTCGGTCACCTTCGCGTTCCCGTTCGGGGCGCTGTCCCACCTGGAGTGGGCCCAGCACGGTGAGGGCGGCGGGGCGAAGTGGAACTTCAAGGGCATGTTCCTGGCCGGCTGGAAGCCGTCCGACTCGCCGTACGAGAAGGATTTCGACGCGCGTCAGATCCCCAGGATCCGCGACAAGGAAAAAATCAAGGAAGACGACTGCAAACAGTTCTGCTCGACCGCCTGGCTCGAGTGGCTGGCGAAGAACCCTGACAAGCGGTACACCTCGGACGGCAATCCGGCCACCGTGGCCTTCTCTCAGGCTAAGATGATCTCTCTCGCGGGGCGGTACAAGGACTGGGCTTGCCCCTACTGAGCAGCCGTGAGATTGACCAGCGGCGCAAGCTCCCATATTCTGATCGCTGCGCTGTGGGCCTGTGCGCGCCTCATACAGAGCAGGCTCGCGCTCGATCACGTCGACATCGGTCTGGTCACGCCGCCGGTACATCGGCAGGGACGATAACTGGCCCTCCGCGCAGCACAGACTACGCATGTCCGTATCCGGAGCCATCCCACACATGACGAGCAGCACCGAGGCCACCTCGAGTACCCCGCAGGTAGCGGTCAACGACATCGGGTCCGAGGAAGCCTTCCTCGCGGCGATCGACGAGACCATCAAGTACTTCAACGACGGCGACATTGTCGAAGGCACTGTCGTCAAGGTCGACCGAGACGAGGTCTTGCTCGACATCGGCTACAAGACCGAGGGCGTCATTCCCTCGCGTGAGCTGTCGATCAAGCACGATGTCGACCCCAACGAGGTCGTCAAGGTCGGCGATCACGTCGAGGCGCTTGTCCTCCAGAAGGAGGACAAGGAAGGACGCCTGATCCTGTCCAAGAAGCGTGCTCAGTACGAGCGCGCCTGGGGCACGATCGAGAAGATCAAGGACGAGGACGGAATCGTCACCGGTACCGTCATCGAGGTCGTCAAGGGCGGCCTCATCCTCGACATCGGTCTTCGTGGCTTCCTGCCGGCTTCGCTGGTGGAAATGCGCCGGGTTCGCGACTTGCAGCCGTACGTCGGCCGCGAGCTCGAAGCCAAGATCATCGAGCTGGACAAGAACCGCAACAACGTGGTCCTGTCCCGCCGTGCCTGGCTGGAGCAGACGCAGAGTGAGGTCCGCCAGACCTTCCTCAACACGCTGCAGAAGGGCCAGGTCCGCAAGGGCGTCGTGTCGAGCATCGTGAACTTCGGTGCCTTCGTCGACCTCGGCGGAGTCGACGGCCTTGTGCACGTGTCCGAGCTCTCCTGGAAGCACATCGATCACCCGTCCGAGGTGGTCGAGGTCGGCCAGGAGGTCACCGTCGAGGTTCTCGACGTGGACATGGAGCGCGAGCGTGTCTCCCTGTCGCTCAAGGCGACGCAGGAAGACCCGTGGCAGCAGTTCGCCCGCACCCACCAGATCGGCCAGGTCGTTCCGGGCCGCGTCACCAAGCTCGTCCCCTTCGGCGCGTTCGTTCGCGTCGAGGAGGGCATCGAGGGCCTGGTGCACATCTCCGAGCTGGCCGAGCGCCACGTGGAGATCCCGGAGCAGGTCGTCCAGGTCGGCGACGAGATCTTCGTGAAGATCATCGACATCGACCTCGACCGGCGCCGCATCAGCCTTTCGCTGAAGCAGGCCAACGAGGGTGGTGGCACGTTCACCGACGAGGAGTTCGACCCGACCCTCTACGGCATGCCGGCCGAGTACGACGCCGAGGGCAACTACAAGTACCCCGAAGGCTTCGACTCCGAGACCGGAGACTGGCTCGAGGGCTTCGACACGCAGCGTGAGACGTGGGAGCGGCAGTACGCGGAGGCGCGTACCCGGTTCGACTCTCACAAGAAGCAGGTCGAAGAGGCCCGTAAGGCCGAGGCCGAGGCGTCTGGTCCGCAGTCGTACCAGACGGACGAGCCGCAGGGCGGCGACAGTGGCGGCGGTGGCGCGCTCGCCTCTGACGAGGCTCTCGCCGCGCTGCGAGAGAAGCTCTCCGGCGGCCAGGAGTAAACAAACCGCAGATGGTCGATTCTGACTCACGCGTTCGTCACGGGGGTCCCGCCGCTACGGTGGGGCCCCCGGTCGTTCCTCAGGAACTTTCCCGTTTCGTGCTGGTCGCGGTCACCGTGGCGATCCTCACCGAGGTACTCCGCGCCGCGTTCCCGCCGTTCGCGCACTTCGCGCGGACCTCCGGCGGCGCCACCGCGTCCACCCTGATCTTCGTGGCCTGTCTGGCCGGCTTCCTGGCGCCTGTCCTGCGCCGCGCCACCGGGCCACGCGGCCTGCTCTTCACGGGCGTCGGCGGGTTGCTCGCCGTACGCCTCCTCATGCAGGTCTCACCGACGCTGTGGCCGGCGTTCGCCGCCACCGTGTTCGGCATGCTCGCCGTCACCGCGCTGTACGAGACGGCGCGCGGCCTGTCCGGCACCGGGTTCGCGGTCGCGACCGTCGCCGGCCTGACCGGCGGCACCGCGCTGCGCCTGGCCTTCGGCACCTGGGAGCCGATCGAGCGTACGGGCGTGCTGCCGTGGCTCGTGTGCCTCCTGGTCGTCGGCACGGGTGTCGCGGTCCTGGTCTGGCAGTCGCGTACGCCTCCGCTGGAGGCGCCCGCGATCGGCTGGCGCGACGCGCTCGGCGCCGCCGCGCTCGGGCCGTTCCTGGCGCTGCAGATCCTCGTGCTGGCGAGCCCGGCGTTCGCGGCGTCCAGCGCTCCGCTGTCGCTGCCCGTGGCCGGAGCGGTCATCATCGCCGGCCAGGCCCTCAGCCTGGCCTTCCTGTCCTCCGGCCTCGCCGTCGCCGCCGTGCCCGGCGGTGTGTGCGTCTTCGGCGGCACCCTCCTCGGCGTCGGCGCCGCGGCGGTCACCGGCCGCTACGGCCTGACCGGGCTCGTCGCGATCATCGTGATCGTCGCGGGTCAGGTGCTGTCGGCCTGGCTGCTCGCGGTCGCCTCGCGCGTGCCGCTGCGGCGCGGCGGATACCGCGGCCCCGCGGCGCTCGCGGCGCTCGGAACGGCCGTCGACACCGGCGGGCGCGCCTGGCGGATCGACCTCGGAGCCGCCCTGGGCGGCCTCGGCGTCGCCGTCGTCCTGCTCCCGTACCAGGTGCACTACGACGCGCCGCTGCCGCTGCCGAACAAGGTCCTGCCCGGAGCGGCCGGCATCGCGCTCGGCCTGCTGTCGGCGATCGCCGCGGCGCGCGGCGGCCCGCTGCCCGGCCGGTCCTGGGCGCGCGCGCTCGGCACGGGCGCGGGAGCGCTGCTCCTTCTCGTGGTGCCGGGCGTGTACGCCCTGACACAGCCCTCGGTGGCCCGTACGTCCAGCCTGCCGGGCTCGTTCCGCTTCGTCGCTTACGACATCGACCAGGGCATCGGCGCGGACGGCCGGCTCGACCCGGAGGCGGTCGCGGGCGCCATCGCCGCGCAGCACGCCGACGTGGTGGCGTTGCAGTCCGTCGGCCGGGGCTGGCCGGCGTCCGGCACCGCCGACGTGGGCGCGTGGCTGGCACGGCGGCTCAAGATGCACCTCGTCTGGGGGCCCGCCGCCGACAACCAGTACGGCGGCGTGGTGCTCAGCCGCCTGCCCGTGAAGGCCACCGGCTACGGTCGCCTGCCCGTCGGCGCGGGCCCGCAGGCCCGCGGCTACGTCTGGGCGAGGGTCGACACGGGCGGCCGTACGGCGGACGTGTGGTCGGTGCAGCTCCAGCACGGCGCGAACCGCACACGGACGCGGCTGTCGGAGATCGACAAGCTGCTCCAGGCGTGGAGCGGCGCCCCGCACACGGTCATCGCCGGTGACCTGGGCGCCGGGCCCTCCGGCCCGGAGGCGGCTCGTCTGTCCGGCGCGCTGCGCGGCGTCGCCACGACCTCCTCCGGTGAGGTCTTCGGCACCGACGACCTCGGTTTCGCCGACACCGTCGCTCCGCGAGGCCGTGGCCCGGTCGCCGTGACCGTACGCGTCATAGGCTGACCGCCATGGACGACGTACACATCGAGCGCGCCACGGTCGAAGACGCCGGCGAGATCCTCACCGTGCAGCGCGCCGCGTACGTCACCGAGGCTCAGTTGCACGGCGACCCGTTCCTGCCGCCGCTGGTCGAGTCCCTGGACCAGATGCGCAAGATGGTCGCCGGGTCGCTGGTCCTGAAGGCGACCGTCGGCACGCGGATGGCCGGGTCGGTGCGGGGCCGCTTCAACGACCGCACCTGCCTGGTCGGCCGCCTGTCGGTCGTCCCCGACCTCCAGGGCCGTGGCATCGGGGTCGCCCTGATGCGGGCGCTGGAGGCGGAGGCGAGCTCGCTGGCCGACTCCTGTGTCCTGTTCACCGGCCATCTGAGCGAGACCAACCTCCGGATGTACCGCCGCCTGGGCTACTCCGAGACCCACCGTGAGCGCGTGGCCGACCACCTGACGCTCGTCCACATGCGGAAGGCCTTGGTGGCGAGCGTCTGAGGCCTCGTTTAGGCTCGCCCTCGTGCTGAAAGTGGGATTGACCGGAGGCATCGGGTCGGGCAAGAGCGAGGTGTCGCGCCGTCTCACGGCGCTCGGCGCCCGGCTCGTGGACGCCGACGCGGTCGCGCGCGAGGTCGTGGAGCCGGGCACCCCGGGGCTGGCCGCGGTCGTGGCGGAGTTCGGCGAGGCGATCCTGCTCCCCGACGGGTCGCTCGACCGTCCGGCGCTGGGCGCGATCGTCTTCGCCGACGAGGCGAAACGCGCCCGGCTGAACGCCATCGTGCACCCCTTGGTGGGCGCCCGGATGAAGGAGCTGGAGGACGACGCCCCTCCGGACGCCGTCGTCGTCTACGACGTCCCGCTGCTCACCGAGAACGACCTCGCCGGCCTGTACGACCTGGTCGTCGTCGTCGACGCCCCGGAGGAGGAGCAGGTACGCCGCCTGACCGGGCGCCGTGGCATGACCGAGGCCGACGCGCGTGCCCGCATCGCCTCCCAGGCGAGCCGCGAGCGCCGCCGCGCCATCGCCGACACGGTCATCGACAACTCCGGCGGCATCGAGTCGCTCGCCGGGCAGGTGGAGGCCCTCTGGGAGTCCCTCACCCGCCGAGCCCGCTGAACAGCGCCGAGAACGCCAACGCCCAGCGGCGGTCCACCGACTCCGCCGACGACCCCAGCCAGCCGGCCGACTCCTGCACGGCCAGCCCCTGAGCCAGGGCGAGGACCACGTGGGCGATGTCCACCGGGTCCCCGGCCAGCCGTCCCGCGCCGACGCACCGCCGTACGCGCCCGACGATGAGCTCCCGCACCATCGCGCCCGCCGCGGCCTCGTCCGGGCCCGGGTCGAATCCGGCGAACGGGTGGGAGAACATCACCTCCGCGAGCGCGGGGCTGTCGTTCAGGAAGCCTCTGAGGGTCTCGATCATCCGGTCGAGGTCCGTGCGGGGCTCCGCCGACTCGGTGAGCTCCTCGAACCTCCCGCCGAGCCGGCGGAATCCCTCGAAGAACACCGCGCGTACGAGGCCGCCCTTGTCGCCGAACAGCTCGTAGACCGCGGGGACCGACGTCGACGCCCGCTCGGCGACCCGCCGCGCGGTGAACCCGGCGACACCGTCGTCCGCCAGCGTCTCAACGGCGATTTTGAGGACCCGGTCGCGCAGCTCGGGGGTCCGCTGTTTGGCTCTCGGCACCCGATCAGCCCGCCGCGTCGGCGTCGATGCCGTCGTGGATCGCTCGCAGCGCGCCGGCGCGGGCGCGCAGCTTGCTGGCGGCGTGGGCGTCCAGGTCGAGGGCGGTCAGCGTACGCGCGGCGCTCCGGGCCGTACGCGTCAGCTCCGCCGCGTCGACGACCTGGTCGAGGAAGCCCGCCTCGACGGCGTTGCCGGGAGTGAAGGGCTCGGCGAGGGTCACGGCGCGGTTGAAGGCGGCGGGGGAGAGGCGCTGGCGGAGGATCTCCGTGGCGGCGTGCGGCATGGTGAGGCCGATCGCGACCTCGTTGGCGGCCAGCTTGTACGGCCCGGCGGCACCGATCCGGTAGTCGGCGGACAGCAGCAGGAAGACGCCCATGGCGACGGCGTGGCCCGTACAGGCGGCGACGACCGGGAGCGGGAACGACAGGAGCCGCTCGGCCAGCTCGAACCCGCCCCGCACCATCGTCGCGGCCTCCGCGCCGCCGGCACGGAGCACCGGCAGGTCGAATCCCGCGCAGAACACCCCTTCCCGGCCGGTGAGCAGGACGACGGCGCGGTCGGCCTCGGCGCGGTCGAGCGCGGCGTGGATCTCGGCCTGCATCCGCGTGGACATGACGTTGACCTTGCCGTCGTCCATGGTGATCGTCGCGAGCCGGTCGTCGAGCCGGTAGCTGGCTAGCACGGCGCCTCCTTGTTCGGGCGGCCCATTCAATCGGAACTTTGTTCCGTAATCAAGTTCCGAAACGGTCTCGGGTGTTGGGGATGGAATGTCGGTGGTAGGTCGTACGGTTGGAGCGTGGGAGGGCCGGGGTCGGTCCGCCATCGCCATGACCGGAGGAAATCAGCGTGCGGCCTGTCACCGATCTTCAGCGCAAGGTGGCGCCCTTCGACGTCGTCACCGAAATGTCACCGTCCGGAGACCAGCCGCAGGCGATCGCGCAGCTGAAGCAGCGCGTCGAGCGCGGCGAGAAGGACTCCGTGCTCCTCGGTGCGACCGGCACCGGCAAGACCGCGACGATCGCGTGGCTGATCGAGCAGGTGCAGCGCCCCACGCTCGTCATGCAGCCCAACAAGACGCTCGCCGCTCAGTTCGCCAACGAGCTGCGCGAGATGCTGCCGAACAACGCGGTCGAATACTTCGTGTCGTACTACGACTACTACCAGCCCGAGGCGTACGTCCCGCAGACCGACACCTACATCGAGAAGGACTCCTCGATCAACGACGAGGTCGAGCGGCTGCGCCACTCGGCCACCAACTCCCTGCTGACCCGGCGCGACACGATCGTGGTGGCGTCCGTGTCCTGCATCTACGGCCTGGGCACCCCGCAGGAATACGTCGACCGCATGGTGCGGCTGCGCGTCGGCGACGAGATCGAGCGCGACGAGCTGCTGCGGCGGCTCGTCGGCATGCAGTACGCGCGCAACGACCTGGCCTTCACCCGCGGCACGTTCCGCGTCCGCGGCGACACGGTCGAGATCATCCCGCAGTACGAAGAGCTCGCGATCCGCATCGAGATGTTCGGCGACGAGATCGAGAAGCTCGCGACCCTGCACCCGCTGACCGGCGAGGTCGTCACCGAGGACCAAGAGCTCTACATCTTCCCCGCCTCCCACTACGTCGCCGGCCCCGAGCGCATGGAGCGCGCGATCGGCGGCATCGAGAAGGAGCTGGAGGGGCGCCTCGCCGAGATGGAGCGCCACGGCAAGCTCCTGGAGGCGCAGCGGCTGCGGATGCGCACCACGTACGACATCGAGATGATGCGCCAGGTCGGCACCTGCTCCGGCATCGAGAACTACTCCCGCCACATCGACGGCCGCGGCCCGGGCACCCCGCCCAACACCCTCCTCGACTACTTCCCCGAGGACTTCCTCCTCGTCGTCGACGAGTCGCACCAGACCACGCCGCAGATCGGCGCGATGTACGAAGGCGACATGTCCCGCAAGAGGACCCTCGTCGACCACGGCTTTCGGCTGCCCAGCGCCCAGGACAACCGCCCCCTCAAGTGGGAGGAGTTCCTGGAGCGCATCGGCCAGACGATCTACCTGTCGGCGACCCCGGGGCCGTACGAGCTGGGCCGCGTGAAGGGCGACGTGGTCGAGCAGGTCATCCGCCCGACCGGCCTGGTCGACCCCGAAGTCGTGATCAAGCCGACGAAGGGCCAGATCGACGACCTGGTGCACGAGATCCGCGAGCGCGCCGAACGCGACGAGCGCGTCCTGGTCACGACGCTGACCAAGAAGATGTCGGAAGACCTCACCGACTACCTCCTGGAACTCGGCATCCGCGTGCGCTACCTCCACAGCGAGGTCGACACGCTCCGCCGCGTCGAGCTCCTCCGCGAGCTGCGCATCGGCGAGTACGACGTGCTCGTCGGCATCAACCTGCTCCGCGAAGGCCTGGACCTCCCCGAGGTCTCCCTTGTCAGCATCCTCGACGCCGACAAGGAAGGCTTCCTCCGCTCGGAGACGTCGCTGATCCAGACCATCGGCCGAGCCGCCCGAAACGTCTCCGGCCAGGTCCACATGTACGCCGACAAGGTCACCCCGTCGATGGAGCGCGCCATCGACGAGACCAACCGCCGCCGCGCCAAGCAGGAGGCGTACAACGAGGAACACGGCATCGAGCCGACCGCCCTCCGCAAGAAGATCGCCGACATCTTGGACATGCTGGCCCGCGAGGACGCCGACACGGAGGAACTCATCGGCGGCGCCGGCCGCCAGCAGAGCCGAGGCAAGGCCCCGGTCCCAGGCCTGTCCTCCAAGACCGGCCGCCACGCCGCGGACCTCGTGGGCGAACGCCCCCGCGAGGAGATGGAAACCCTCATCGACCAGATGACCAAACAGATGCACCACGCCGCGGAAGAACTCCAGTTCGAGATGGCCGCCCGCCTACGCGACGAGATCAAGGAACTCAAACGCGAACTCCGCGACATGAAGGAAGCCGGCGTCCACTGACCCCACCCCCCCGTCCACGCCGGCCCGGACGGTGCGCACGCCGTAGCCCGTTCCGGCGGCCGGCGTTGATCATCATGGTGCGGCCCCATCGTGGAGCCGGGGCCGGATGATGGGCCCCGCGCCGCGGCGCGGGGGGGTGCAGGGCGTGCGGGTGGCAGAGCAGGGCGTGCGGGTGGCGGAGCAGGGCGTGCGGGTGGCAGTGCAGGGCGTGCGGGTGGCAGTGCAGGGCGTGCGGGTGGCGGAGCCGGGCATACGCAGGCCAGGGCTTGAGCATGAGCGTCCCTGCCGCGCGCTCAGCCCCGCCGCCGCGCGCCTTCGTCCCGCCCCCCAAGCTCAGCCCCCCTACGCATGCTCGTAACCACCGCCGCATGCTCGTCGCCGGGCTCCCGGACTGAGGGCCCGGACGCGCCGGCGGTCACGCGGAGGTGACAATTCGCTTCCCCGCGCCGACGGCCGGTGGCCCGTCTCGCAACGTTCACCGAACCGACGCCTTCCGTACCACTGACGGCGGCTCCTGACTTCGAGGTGCCGCTCCGCACGTGATCAGGAACACTCGGGATCCCGCGTCACCGGCAGCCGATAACCTGTCCGGCCCCGCCCGGCTCAGGTCGACTCACACCTCCGACAGCGGGTACGAACCCGGGGCGCGTCTGCGCCTCTGGTGGGCGTCGCCCCGGATTCCGCCGATTCGCGCAGTACGAGGCCGCGTCTGCGGCTGCGGTCTCATGGGTGTCAGGACGAGGACTCGCGCCGGTCGGCGGCTACGGTCCGAGGCTTGCCTACGGCCTCATAGGCAAGCTCCGGGGCCTGTTGGTCGGGGCGGAGACCGTGCCTGCGCCCGGCTGTGGCCTCGTGGGCGGCGCTCGGGGCTGGTTCGGTCGGGTGGTGCGGCCGTGTGTCCGGCTACGGCTGGCAGGCGAACGCCCGGGGCTGGCTCCGGCGATAGAGGGCCGTGTCTACGCCTGCCTACGGCCTCGCAGACGGACCCTCCGGCACGGCGACACCGGGGCGTGTTTGTCCCCGTCTAGGCCCCTCTACGGTCTTGCAGACGAACTCCCCGCCCCGGCGGCAACCCGTGGCCGCGTTTGCCTCGCCCAGGGTCCCTCTTGCGGCCTCGTAGGCGCCCTCGCGCTCGTGGCCGTTCGGGGCGGCCTCGCGGGCCGTGTCTGCCTCCGTTCGGCTCCGCCTGCGGCCCTGTAGGCGACCGCCATCGGACGCAAGGTCGGTCGTGGCTACGGGCCGCTCCCGGCACGGTGCGCAACAACCCACCGCGTGACCGTCGATCGCGCCCCCGGCCCCGTACGGCGTCGGTCGCGGCCACCGGCCGCTCCCGGCGCCGTGCGCGACAGCCACCCCGAGTGCCCCCGATCGGGCTCCCGGCCCCGTACGGCAGCAAAAAACCCGGGCCCGCACCGATCGCTCGGTGCGGGCCCGGGGAAGAACTTCGAAGCCTAGAGCGGCTGAACCTTCTCAGCCTGCGGGCCCTTCGGGCCCTGGGTGGTCTCGAAGCTGACGCGCTGGTTCTCCTCCAGGCTACGGAAGCCGGCGGAGTTGATAGCCGAGTAGTGCACGAACACGTCCGGGCCACCGCCGTCAGGTGCGATGAATCCGAAGCCCTTGTCGGCGTTGAACCACTTGACGGTGCCTTCTGCCACTTTCTCTCCTTCTTGGGTGCTTCACCGGGCGCCGGATGACGTTACCGGGCTGCATGACGGACCTTGGCTTACGTCCGCGAAGACTATCCCGGAGAAGCGAAAACGCCCGCCGTCACTTCCGCGGGCGTTCAAGAACGAACTCAATACGTACGAGGAAACTACGACTGCAACGTTCCTCATCTTATCGGCTCCCCGGAAAGGCGGCAACCGCCACCCCCGACGCGTGTCAGACCCCCGGTGAGCTGGGCACTCTTCAGGTTCAAAAATTATGATATTTCAACTATTTTCAGGCTGGCCACTCCGGCGCTCGCTTGTCGAGGAACGCGCGCATCCCCTCCTGGGCCTCAGGTGTCTGGCTCGCCGCGGCCATCATCTCGATCGCGTACGTGTACGCGTCGGTCTCGGGGCGGTCGAACTGCGCGTACATGGCGACCTTGCCCAGGGCCTTGCTGCGGCGGCTTCCGCGTGTCGCGCGTTCCAGGAGCTCTCGGGTGGCCTTCTCCAGCTCCTCGGCGGGTACGGCCCGGTTGACCAGGCCCCACTCCAGGGCGGTCTCGGCGTCGATGGCGTCGCCGGTCAACGCCAGTTCCATGGCGCGCTTGCGGCCGACGTTCCTGGAGATCGGGACCATCGGTGTGTGGCAGAACCAGCCGCCCTTGCCGCCCGGGGCGGCGAAGCCGGCGTTCCAGGCGGCGACGGCCAGGTCGCAGGTCGCGACCAGCTGGCAACCTGCCGCGGTGGCGAGCCCGTGGACGCGGGCGATCACGACCTGGGGGACGGTCTGGATGGTCTCCATCAGGTCGCGGCACGTGATCAGGAGTTCGCGCGCCGCGGCGAGATCGGCTCCGGCCAGGTCGGCGAAATCGTGGCCCGCGCAGTACGCGGGGCCGTTGGCCGCCAGGATGATTCCGGTCGCGTCGGTCTCTCCGACCTCGCGGAACGCCCTGGTCAGCGCCTGCATGTGGGAGAGCGACAACGCGTTCCGGCGTTCCGGCCGGTTCATCGTGATCACCCGGAACGGGCCGTCCGCCTCGATCAGCACCTCTTCAGCAGCCATGTCCGAACCGTACGTCTCTCGCGCGCCCATCGCCATCCGGTCAGCCGGCGGTGATCGCGTTGAGGCGGTCCAGGGCCTCGGCGAACTCCTCGATCATGTCGTAGACGACCTGGCGTGCGGGCTTGACGGTGTTCATCTGGCCGACGACCTGGCCGACGAAGTAGTTGGCCAGTTGCCGTGCGCCCTCGTTGCCGGCCTCGGCGGCCTTGGCGATCGGTGCCATCGCGCCCTCGGCGACGATCATCTGCAGCGGCATCGGGAGCGGGCCCGGGCTGGCGGCGGACTCCCACTCCTCGGTCCACGCCGAACGTAGCTGCCGCGCGGGCTTGCCCGTACGCGACCGGGAGCGCACCGTGTCGCTCGACGTCGCCGCCAGCATCTTGGCCTTCACCGCCGGCATCGTCTCGGCCTCCTCGGTGGTGAGCCAGACCGAGCCGCACCAGACGCCGGCCGCGCCCAGCGCCATCGCCGCGGCCATCTGCCGCCCGGACGCGATGCCGCCGGCGGCCAGTACGGGCAGCGGCGCGACCGCGTCGACGACCTCCGGCACGAGGACCATCGTGGAGATCTCGCCCGTGTGCCCGCCCGCCTCGCCGCCCTGCGCGACGATGATGTCGGCGCCGGCCTCGACCTGGCGGCGCGCGTGCTCGACGGTGCCGACGAGCGCGGCCACCGGCACCCCCGCCGTACGCGCGCGCTCGACCATCACCGGCGGCGGCGGCCCGAGCGCGCTGGCGATCAGCCGGATCGGATGCTTCAGCGCGACGTCGATCAGTTCGGTGGCGCCCTGCCGCGTCACCTGGCGCCCCGCGCCGGCGCCCCCGCGCGGGTCACGGCCGGACGGCGCCGGCACGCCGTACCGCTCGAAGATCCCGGAAAGGAACTCCCAGTGCTCGGCGGGCACGGCGGCCAGCAGCGAGTCCAGCCCGCCGGGCGCGTCCGCCTCCTTGGCGATCTTGCCGGGTACGAGGACGTCGACCCCGTACGGCCGCCCGCCGACGTGGTCGTCGATCCACCGGAGCTCCTCTTCGAGCCGTTCCGGCGTGTACGCGACCGCGCCGAGCACCCCCAGGCCGCCCGCGTTGGTCACCGCCGCGACGACGTCCCGGCAGTGGCTGAACGCGAACAGCGGGAACTCGATCCCGAACGTCTCACAGACCTCGGTCTTCAACGGCGCTCCTTGAACACGGGATGGCTCTCACCCTCGTCCGGGTGGACGAAGGCGGCGTACAGCGCGAGCCCGGCACGTGGCTCGGCGACGTCGTCGAGGCGGGCGTACATCCAGGGCCCTTCGGCCAGCTCGATCAGCGCGAGCGGCGCCGGAGCCCGCGTACGCGAGTGCGCGACCGCCCAGGAGACGAGCACGGCGTCCCCGCTCGCCTCGGCCCAGGCGAGGTCGTCGGATCCGCAGCCGGCGCAGCTCCCGGCGTCCGGCGCCAGCCACTCGCCGCACTCCGCGCAGCGCCGCACCATCAGCCGCTCCTCGGCGGCACCGTCGAAGAACCCGTCCGTACGCCCGTCGCGCCGGATCACCCCGATCCCGGCATCGGCGGGGGAGGAGGCACCGTCGGCCGTACGAACGGGATCCGGAGCTTCGAACCCCGCGGTGGGCGCGTCCGATGACACCCGCCGCGTCCCCGTAAGGGACCGGGCTTGACCGGCCTCGCCCGTCTCCGGCGTTCCGGCCGTACGGACCGTCGGGCGGGCATGGGGGGACGTGCGGGCGAGGCGGTCTCTGACGTGGGGGCTGACGATCAGGGTGGAGTGGTGGTCGAGGATGCCGCCGTTGCCGCTGACGAGGATCACGTCGTTGTGCGGGACCTGGCGGCCGGCGCCCTGGCCGCGGGCCTGGATCACGGCTTCGGACAGCGGGGTCATTCCCCACATGTAGTACGCGGACAGCTGGCCGCCGCCCGTGTTCGTCGGCAGGGAGCCGCCGGGGGCCAGCGCGCCGCTCGCGGCGAACGCGCCGCCCTCGCCCTTGGCACAGAACCCGTAGTCCTCCAGCGAGACCAGGGTCGTGAACGTGTAGCAGTCGTAGATCTGGCAGGCGGTGACCTCGTCCATCGTGATCCCGGCCATCTTGGCGGCGGCCGGGCCGGAGGTGGCGGCGCCCGTGGTCAGGCCGAACTCGCTGTCTCGCGCCATCCGGTGCCCCGGGTGGCCCTGGCCCCAGCCCCAGACGTGCACGGGCGGCCGCGGCAGGTCGCGGGCGCGTTCGGCGCTGGTGAGGATCACGGCGATGCCGCCGTTCGAGACGAGGCAGCAGTCGAGGAGGTGCAGGGGTTCGACGACCCAGCGGGAGCGCTGGTGGTCCTCCAGGGTGATCGGGTCGCGCATCTGCGCGAGCGGGTTGCGTTCCGCCCAGCGCCGGGTGCTGACGGCGACAGCGCCGAGCTGCTCGCTCGTCGTGCCGTACCGCGCCATGTGCCGCCGCGCGGCCAGCGCGTAGAAGGCGTTGACGCTCCGGAAGCCCAGTGCCGCGTTGAGCCCCCCGATCCCGTACCACTCGGCGGCGTCACGCCCGTACGCCGACCCGGACGACTCCCGTGGCTTCAGCGGCGCGTCGGCGAACACGCAGGCGACCGCCGACGCGGCCCCGCAACCGATCATCGCCGCGGCGTACGACACCATCGCCCCCGCCGTGGCACCGAACGAGCTCATCTGGGTGAGCAGCCGAAGATCCCGCAGCCCCAGCGCCCCCGCGACCTCGATCCCGGGCGAACCGGACATGCCGGGGCTGACGATCAGCCCGTCGAGATCGTCGAGCGCGAGCCCGGCGTCCTGGGCGGCGAGGCGTACGGCATCGGCCGCGAGCCGCCGGGGGCTGCGCCCGTAGACCTTGCCGAGCTCGGTCATCCCCAGCCCGGCGATCGCCGCGTCAGCCATCACGTGCCGCCGAACAAGCGTTCTCCACGCGACCCACGGTACCGAATCGGATTCGGATCCGGCCAGGGTGAGTCGCGGCCGATCAGGGGCGGACGCCGACCTCCGCGTGCGCGGTTCCGTCGAGCCGCCACCGGCGTTCGGTCTCCCAGTCCCGTCCCGCGCGGCGCAGCAACGTGATCGTCGCGTCGGCACGCGCGCTGTTGTGGCAGACGGGCGTGCTCCCGTCCGGATCGGCGTAGTCGACCGAGATCGTCTCGCCGGGCGGCAGGGTCACCTCGACCCGGATCATCCGGCCGCCGGCGCGCCCCTCGACCGTCCAGGACGGCAGGCCGATCCGCGCGCGCATCCGGAGCGAGGCCAGCAGCGGGTCCCCGGCGGGCCACTCGACGCCGTCCGTACGCAGGCGCAGGAGAGGGAGCGGCCGCAGCCGGTTCATCACGCGTCGCGTCGACACCGCGGCCACCACCTCGCAGACGTCGCCGCCGCCCAGGTCGGCGTGCAGCCACGCCCAGCGCTCGCCGTTGCCGTGCCCGTAGATCCGCGCCGTTCCACCGGGAGCGCCCGTGAGGTCGAGGACGCGGTCGCCGCACCGCACCACGCCGTCGTACGCGGCGGTCGGCGCGGGCACGATCTGGGCGGCCGGCAGCAGCCCCGAGCGCCACGCCCAGCGCGGGAACGTGTACAGGGGAGCGCCGCCGCCGGACGCGGTCAGGTCCCAGGACAGGTCCCCGGCCCGTCCGCGCAGGCTCGACGGGGTCACCTCGGCGCTCGCGCAGGCGTACGCGGCGGACGGGACCCATTCGTCGGGGCCGAACCGGCCGAGTACCGGCGCCTCGCCGGGCGGGAACAGCACGGCCCAGCCGAGGGCGCGCGAGCCCCCGCCGCTGAGGGCGAGGTGCTCGTGGTGCAGCCACAGGCCGGTACCCGTGGCGGGGTCGGTGAGCGTGGTGTACCAGACCTCCAGCCGCCCGGCCTGCCCGCGCCAGCGCGGCCGGAACAGCTCGTCGGCCTGGGATGACGTCGCCTCGCCGGGGTTCGCCCGCCGTGCGCTCATGCCCGGTGCCCTCGCGTGCCGCGGATGATCAGGACGCCGTGCATCGAAGCTCCTCGTCGTGTCCGGCGTGACCACCGGAGCGTCGCGTCACCGGCGCCGCGGAGTCAAGGGGATTCGTCACCAGGTGCCGGTGAGGCGCTCCCCGCCGTGGAGCCGGATCGTCTCGAGGAGGCCGTCGCCGTCGACGAAGTGGAAGCGGCCGAACAGCCGGTACACCTGGGACCCTTCCTGCTTGGCGGCCGGCCGCGCGCCGAACAGCCTGACGAAGTCGTCCGCCCCCGGCACGCCCAGCCGCGCGGAGAGTGCCCGGTCGAGGCCGCTGCCGTCGAGAACGAACGCGTCGACCTCGTCCCATGCCAGCCTGGCGGAGCGTTTGTGATCCGCCTGGAAGACCATGCCGTCCGCACGGATCTCGACGTGGGTGACGAACCTGCCCTTCGGCACTTCGACCGTTCCGCCCAGTGCCGCCATCCAGGCCAGGACGAGGAGGAAAACCGTCAGGATCACCCACCACCCGCTCCACAGGCAGAACGTGACGCCGCACGCCACGAGCGTCGCGGAGGAGAACATCATCATCCCCGCGCCGTTGCGGACGTCGACCGCCATCCGTCGGATGGTCCGCGCCGTGAACGCGAGCGATACCACCGAGACGCCCAGTGCCGAGGTGAAGAGCAGCCGCAGCCCGCTCAGCGCCTCCCCGTGGAACGGCCGGAAGAGGTGCGGGATCAGCAGCAGAACGGCGATCGTCGCGAAGACCGACGTGGTCCTCCTCCAGCGCCAGAGCGTCCGCAGGACGCCCGTGTTCGCGGCATTGAAGATCGCGGTGGGCGGCGCGGGATCGGGGACCGCCGGTGGTTCGGGCGCGGTGGTCTCCGGAACCGCGATGGTCTCCGGAACGAGGACCGGCTCTTCGGCGGTGATCTCCTCGGGGACCGGCGCCGCGGCCGGCGGGTCGTGGGCGTCCGCGCGCCGCGCCAGGTCGAACGCGTGGAGCACGGCGCCGTGCACGACCGCCAGCTCCGGGTCGTCGACGCGCAGCACGGAGACGAGGCCACGAGACGAACGTTGAGCGATCATCTCGCCCACCGCGGGCAGCCGGACGCTGCCGCCGACGGGGACGACGCCGTCGATGTCGTCCCAGGTCATTCCCTGTGTGTCGAGCACACGCTCGCATTCGTCGAGCGTCTCGCCGATCAGCGGCGCGAGCCGCTCGGTCAGTTCGCCGGCCGTGAGAACGAAGTCGACATCCCACCCCAACCCGGTCAGCACGCCCTCATAGCGGTCCCGGGAGGACAGGAACCACTTGGCCTTCTCGCAGGTGTCCCGCAGTTGCAGCCTGCGGGACAGGATCTGGATGTCCGACGTCTCGCCCTCCATGAGCTCCCGCCACCGCTCCGGGTAGCGCTCGCGGACCAGGCTCATGATCCGCTGGTCGAACTCCGCGCCGCCGATGGCGGGGAGTCCACCGGCCTCGCCCAGGACCTCGAAGTCGAGCCCGCTACGGCCGCGTACGACGGCGCAGTCGAAGGTGCCGCCGCCGAGGTCGTAGATGAGCAGGGTGCGTTCCCGCCGGCCGAGCTGCTCCTGCGCGGCGTACGCCACCGCGGCCACCGGCTCGGTGATCAGCCGTACGGTCTCGCGGGCGAAACCCGCCAGATCCGCCGCTTCGAGCATGAGGTCGCGTTCGCCGGCCTTCCAGGAGGCGGGCACGGTCAGGACGACGAGGCCCGGGCGTTCGGGGACGGCGTGCTCGGCCGCCTGCCTGAGGACCCTCAGCACCTCCGCCACCAGCTTGTACGCGCGGTGGCTGGGGCCACGCCGCGGATCGTCCGCCTTCTCGGCGGGAAAGTGGTATCGCACCGGGTCGGCGATGTCCCGTTTGAAGTCCTGGCGGTACCAGGCGGGCCGCAGCAGCTTCATCTGGGTGGCGACGCTGCCGACCTCCATCGTGCCGTCCGGGCTCAGGCACACCGCCGACGGAACCTCATAGGAGCTGTTGACGGGGTTGCGGACCCGTATCACCCGTCCGCCGGGCCGGCCGATCATGATCGACGAGTTCGAGGTGCCGAAGTCGACCCCGTAGACGAGCGTCACGCCTGTCCTCCGCTTTCGTCCTCAGCCGAGCGCATCGATCTGGGTCTCGATGGCCTTGATACGACCGCGTATCCCGGCCACCCAGGCCAGGCGGGTCTCCAGCTCGGTACGCCGCCGGTCCCGCTGGTGTTCGGTGGAGTTCCGGAGGTCCTCAAGGGCGCCGACCGACTCCGCCAGGGACTCACGGGCGGCGGTGATCTCGTCGTCGAACCCCTTGAGCAGCAGGCTCTCGGTCGCGTCCACCGACTCCTCGAAGGTGCGGCGCGCACGCTCGGCCTTGCGCTCCAGGACCGGAAGGATCAGCGACTCCAGCAGCTCGGCGCGTTTGCCGCGCTGTTCCCGCCGGGCCTGCTCGGCGTGCTCGCGAAGCCCGGTGAACAGGCCGATCACGTTGCCGACGAGGCCGCCGACCACTCCGGCCGAGGTGCCGATGCCCGGGACGATCAGCCCTCCGATGGCGGCGCCGATGGCCGCGCCCGCGCCACTGCCCGAGGCGGCACCGGCGAGCGCGAGCTTCAGGCGCCCCTCGGTGGGGCGCGGTGTGAGGATGACCTCCGGTACGTCGACCGACACCTGGAATTCGGGGACGGCGACCGTGGTCGCGGAGATCGGCAGCCGGGTTCGCCCGGACACCGCGCCGGCCGCGCGCCCGGCGGCCTCGTCCAGGCTCCGCTGCGAGCGGTCCAGGATGTCCACGAGGGAGGCGGCGGTCTCGCGTACGAGCGCGTGGGGGTCGGTGACGGCCTCGTCGGTGCCGGCGCGCGCGACGAAGGTTCGCAGGAGCCCCTCACAGTCGTCGCGCAGTTGTTCCTTGATCGGGCCGGCCGCCGTACGGAACGCCGTGGCCAGCTCGCCGCGCCACCCGGCCGAGCCCTCGGCGAGCCGTTCGGCCTCGGTACGGGCGCCCGCGAGTTCGCGGTGCACCTCTTCGAGGGCGCCGGTACGGGCCAGCGCGATTCTCCCGTTGACGAACGGCGCGGCCATCGCGGTCACCACGTCGTCCAGGACGCCACGAGCGTGGCTGAGCCTGGTCGCTCCCCAGGTCGTCGCGAGGCGTTCCCACAGGAGCTCCTGGAGCACCGGGAAGCCCGAGAGCCGGATCAGCTCCGCGTCCCCGGCCGTGATCCCCTCACGTTTACGCCGGGAGGAGACACCGACGACCATGACCTCGTCCAGAGGCCGGCCCGTCACCTTCGCGATGCGCTCCCGCGCCACGGCGACCTCGACCTCGGGCCCCGGGTCGAACAGCTTGTCGATCTTGGTGAGGGCGGTGATCACCACACCGCACTTGTCCATCGCGTCCTTGAGATAGGACAGCTCGCTCGTGCTCATGCGCTCGTCGGCGGCGCCGACGAACACCACGGCGTCGGCCTTGGACAGGAACGCGTAGGTGGCGGTCGCGTGCTCGATGTTCAGGCTGCCGATGCCCGGGGTGTCGACCAGGACCAGCCCGCGCCGCAACCCCTCGATCGGCGCGGTCAGCCGGACCAGGACGACGCCCTTGGCGTTGCCCGGGTTGCTCCGCTCCGTGACGAAGTCGGCGACCCGGTCGACCGGGATCTCGCGCTCGCTCGGCCCCGCGGATCCGCCGAGGTGGACGGTCGCCGTCTCCTCGGGCCCCCACCGGAGTTCGGTCACGACGGAGGTGGTGACGTCGAGGTCGACGGGGAAGAGGCCGGGACGCTCCACCAGCGCGTTGAGGAGGCTGGACTTCCCGCGGCTGAACTCCCCGCAGACGACGATGACGCAGCCGGACCTGAGCTCCTCCCCGCTCGCGGCCAGCATCCGTCGCTGGGAGGACGTGAGGTGGACCTCCGCGAGCTCGTCGTGGATCGCCAGAACGCCGGAGCGCAGCGCCTCGAATCTCTCGTGGTTCACCGCTCACCCGCCCGCACGTACGCGACCACCTGCTGGGGCCGCACCACCTCGTCTCGCCATTCGTAGCCGGGGCGCACCGTCTCCGCGATGTGGTCGGCGTGCTCGTCGCCGGGTGCGGGGCGTACTCCGACGACCTCGTGCCGCGACGGGTTCACCTGCCCCGCCTCCTGGATCCGTGCGACCTCACACCCGGTCAGCATGTCGGCGACACGCTCCTCCAGCCATCGGGTCACGGCGGTCCGGTCGCCGGGGACGAGGACGGCGAGCCGGTCCGCGACCTCGATCAGCTCGTGGGCGATCGGCGGTGGGCTCGCGCGTTCGCCGGCCGGCTCCGGCGGGCGGACCGCCGGGCGTTCCTCCTGGAGCGCGGAGATCCGTCGTTCGTCCGCGTGGATCCGTTCGGCGGCGTCGGCCAGTGAGGTGCGCGCGGCCTCCAGCAGGTCCTGGGCGCTGAGCTGCTCCCAGTCGCCGGGAACCCGCCCGCCGGTGAGCTCCGCCGCGCGTACGGCGACGTCCAGGGCCAGCCGCCGGGTGCTGTCCCCGGCGAGCCGCCGCCGTGCGGTGTCCTTCAGTCCCATCGCGTCTCTCCTCGCCAATTCCGTCATTCCGTCATTTCGAGAAGGTCCTGGGCCGCCGCGACCTGCTGGGAGACGCGGTCGTAGCCGCGCAGCACGGTACGGGCGGCCTCCCGGCTCCGGCGCCCCAGCATCGGGTCGTTCGACCGCATCGCCCAGTAGCGGACGCGCCTGGCCGCCTCGGCCGCCATCGCGGGGAGCGTCGCCTCGCCGGGGGAGAGCCCCAGACGGTGCGCGCAGTGCGTCCCCTTCTCACCGGTCACCTCCAGGAGGTGCTCGACCTCGGTGGGGGACAGGTCCGTGAGCTGGCCGCGGTAGTACGCCGAGAGCGCGGCGAGCTCCGCGAAGCCCTGCTCGGATCGCTCCAGCTCCTCGATCCGCCGCCCGACGGCCTCGACACTCCGCGCCAGCGCGGGGTCGGGGTTCTCCGTGCGTTCGGCGAGGGCCGAGCGTACGGAGCGGACGGCCTGGTTCAGCTTGATCAGGTTCGCCCGGTCGCCGAAGTGGCTCATCACCAGGGTGCGGAGATCGTCCATTCCGCTCTCGGCGACGAGATGGGCGCGCAGCTCCTCCTCACCGAGGCCGTCGCGCAGGGCCTCGCACGCGAGGTGGATCCCCCAGGGGCCCAGCCGCCCCATCAGCGCGCGGCGGGCGGGCGGCGGCGTCGGCAGGCCGGTCCGGGTGACGAACAGGGCCTCGTCGGACAGGGCGGTGGCCAGCCACCGTGGTTCCAGGCGGGCGAGGTCGGCGAGCCAGGTCAGCTGCCCGGCGTCGAGGCCGTACGCGCCGAGTGCCACCCGCGCGGCGACAGGCTTGATCGTGTAGAAGATCCGCGTCACCTCCGGCTCGTCCAGGTAGCCCTTCACCATCCGGGCGGCCCCGTCGCGCAGGGGGTGGTACTCCAGCGGGTCCTTGGCGTCCGGCTGGTCGGGGTCCGGGGGCCAGTAGTCGTCGCACTTGGTCAGCACGCCGAAGGCCTTGAGGGGGGTCAGAGTGTCGGCCATGCTCCCCGAGAACGCCGACACGGCCGTCCTGTCCTGCTGGTGAACACCCCGGCTGAACAGGTACAGCACGGCGTCCGCCTGGTCGAGCTCGTCCAGGCTCTCCCGATGCACGGCCTCGGCGTCACGGCTGAGCAGCGCGAGAAGCGGCATCAGCTCCTCGCGCTCGGCGACCGCGCCGACGCCTAAGTGTTCGAGCGTGTTCGCGGAGTCGGCCCCGTGGACGCTGCCGAGCCCCGGAGTGTCGATGAGCCGGAACCGCTGCAGCAGTTCGTTGGGCAGCCCGAACTCGACCTTGCGCACCTGCCTCAGGTCGGCGAGGTGGTCGCGGTCGTGTGTCGTCCAGCGGGCGAGATCCTCGGGCGGCACCTGCCGAGGCGCCCGTCCGTCACGGAAGTGGACCGTCACCCGCTCGGACTCCGCGTGGCGCAGCTCGTTGACGTTGAAGGTCAGCTCCTGCCGTGCCGTCGCCACGACGTCGGCGCCGAGCAGGGCGTTGACGAGCGTCGACTTCCCGCGCTTGAGCTGGCCGACGACGGCCAGCCGCATCGGCTCGCCGAGCCGTCCGGCGGCGGTGCGCAGGACGGACACGAGCCGATCGCCGTCCGGCCCGCTCGCGTCGACCCGCAGGGCGCATTCGAGCAGCACACCCTGTGCCCGTGGGGTGGCCGGGCCTCTCCGTGTGTCGTACAACGAACAGCCGTCCTCAGCCGTGGTGACTCGCCGCGGTCAATACTGCCCAACGCGCAGTGACCTTCACTGGCAAATCCGGGCGAAGTCGTCGGTCGCGGTGATCAGGTGGTGCAGGATGCCCGGTTCCACGTACGCGTGGCCGGCGTCGTCGACCATGTGGAACGACGCCTCCGGCCAGGCGCGGTGCAGGTCCCAGGCGGTCGCGGCCGGGGTGCACACGTCGTACCGGCCCTGGACGATCACGCACGGGATGTGGCGGATCGTGTCGACGTTCCGGATCAGCTGGTCCTCGGTGAAGAAGCCCTCGTTGACGAAGTAGTGGTTCTCGATGCGGGAGAACGTCACCGCGTAGTCGTCGTCGGAGTGTTCGGCGATGATCGACGGGTCGGGCAGCAGGCGGATCGTCGAGCCCTCCCACACGCTCCACGCGCGGGCCGCCGGCAGGCGTACGGACGGGTCGGGGGAGTTCAGCCGCGTGTGGAAGGCGGCGATCAGGTCGTCGCGGGAGCCGGGCGGGATCGGGGCGACGAACTCCTCCCACTTGTCGGGGAACATCAGCGACGCCCCCTCCTGGTAGAACCAGCGAAGCTCGAACGGCCGAAGCGTGAAGACGCCGCGCAGCACGAGCTCGCTCACGCGGGACGGATGCGTCTCGGCGTACGCCAGGGCGAGCGCGCTGCCCCACGAGCCGCCGAACACCTGCCAGGTCTCGATGCCGAGGTGGGTGCGCAGGAGTTCCATGTCGGCGACGAGGTTCCACGTGGTGTTCGACGCGAGCGAGACGTCCGGGTCGCTCGCCGGCGGCAGGCTCCGGCCGCAGTTGCGCTGGTCGAACAGGACGATCCGGTACAGCGCCGGGTCGAACTGGCGCCGGTGGTCCGGGGTGCATCCGCCGCCCGGCCCGCCGTGCAGCACCACCGCCGGCTTGCCGCCGGGGTTGCCGCAGACCTCCCAGTAGATCCGGTCTCCGCCGCCGACATCGAGAAGGCCCGAATCGTACGGTTCGATCGGTGGATACAACGTCTTCATGAGTGGGTATTCTCCCATCGGTCACGATCCAGATCACGAGAGGTGATCACTTAGCGCTTTCACATAGGAACACGCAGCTCACCGGCGCCTCCGCGGGCGAGCGGATCCTCGAGAAAATGGCGAGTGATCCGCCACACCTTGGTTGACATGGCAGACAGCCATGCAAGACGCCCTTAGAGTTCCCTATGTGAGCGATCTCAATGGTTCGGGCGGTTCCTACGCCCCAGACGGCTCCGGAGTGCCATGGCCGCCGAAGCACGGCGTGCGCCCGGTGCCCGGGGGAAACATGGAACAACCGGGCGAGGTCGTCGACCGTCTCCGGCAGATGGCCGACATGCTCGCCGACTCTTTGGCCCAGGGTGAGCAGAAGGTCGCGGAGGTCAAGCAGGAGACCGCGGCCAAGCTCGCGATGGTGCAGGCCGAGCAGGAGGCCGCCAAGCGCGAAGCCGCCTCCGCCTGGCAGGAGGTGGACCGCCACCGCTCCCAGGTCCAGCAGGCGCAGGCCACCGCGCGGCAGATGCTCGCCGAGCGCGAGACCGCCAAGCAGGACGCCGCGTCCGTGCTCCAGGAGCTGGAGCGCACCCGCGCACAGCACGAGCAGCTCGAACAGCGCGCCGAGCAGGCCGAGGCCGCCGTACGCGGGCTCATGTCCGAGCGCGAGTCCGCCCAGCGCGACGCGGCCGCGATGCGCCAGGAGGCGCAGGCGAACCGCCAGCAGGCCGAGCAGGCCGAGGCCGTGGGCCGTCAGATGATGGCCGAGCGCGAGGCGGCCAAGCAGGACGCCGCCGCCATGCAGCAGGAGCTCGACCGCCTGCGCGCCCAGCTCGACGAGATGGGGCAGCGGCTGGAGCAGGCCGAGGCCGCCGTACGCCAGGCGATCACCGAGCGCGAGGCCGCCAAGCAGGAGGCCAACACCGCGTGGCAGGAAGGACTCCGGGCCCGCTCACAGGCCGAGCAGTCCGACGCCGCCATGCGGCAGGCGCTCAGCGAGCGCGACAACGCGCGCGGCGAGGCCGTCGGTGCCCGCCAGGAGACCGACCAGGCGCTCGCGCAGGCCCGCCAGTCCGAGCAGCGCAACGAGCAGTCCGAGGCCGCCGTACGCCAGATGATGGCCGAGCGCGAGTCCGCGCAGCGCGAGTCCGCGGCGGCCTGGCAGGAGGCCGAGCGGCTGCGTGCCCAGGCCGAGCAGGCCGAGGCGGCCATGCGGCAGGCCTTCGGCGAACGCGACCAGGCCCGCGCCGCGTCCGAGCAGTCCGACGCCGCGGCCCGGCAGGCGATGAGCGAGCGCGACCAGATGCGCGAGGACCGCGACGAGGCCCACCGGTCCGCCGGTGAGGCCCAGACGGCGCGCAAGGCCGTCGAGGGCGAGCGCGACCGGTTCTCCCAGCACGCCGCCGAGCTGGCACAGGCCCTGGAGACGGCGCACGCCGAGCTGAGCACCCTGCGCGGCAAGGTCAACGACATGGAGTCGGCCACCCAGCAGCTCCAGCACGCGATGTCGTCCGCGAGCCAGGAGGCCGAGGACGCCCGCCGGCGCAGCCAGGACCTCGACGGCGAACGCCGCCGCACCCTGGACAAGCTCCAGCAGGCCGAGTCCGCGCGCGACGCCGCCGAGCTGGCGCAGGCGCGGGTCTCCTCGGAGATGGCCCAGGTGCAGCGGCGTGCCGACGACGCCGTACGCGAGCGCGACCAGGCCCTCGCCTCGATGCGGCAGGCCACCACAGAGCGCGACTCGATCACCCAGAAGCTCAAGGAGCGCGAGCAGTGGGTCGACCAGCTCGCCGAGGCGGTCACCCAGCAGCGTGACGCGCTGGCGGCGATGTCGGCCGAGCGTGACCAGGCGCGTAGTTCGGCCGACCAGGCACGTAAGCTCATCGACGAGCTGACCGGGCAGCTGCGAGGGATGGCGCCTCCGAGCGCCGGTGCCTCCAGCGGAAGTTACGCCAACGGTTACGGCTGATCTGCCGTTCGGGCGCTGAACAGCGATATCGCCTGTTATTCTGGTGGCCCGTGGAGCTTGGCCGCTCGCTGATCGGGCGAGTGACGCCGCGACAACGACCACGGGAGTGTCTTCTTGCCTTCGGCAGTCTTTGGTGGGTCCTCAAGGGCCACCAAGCATCTTTTCGTCACCGGCGGTGTCGCCTCCAGCCTCGGCAAGGGGCTGACGGCATCCAGCCTGGGCAGGCTTCTGAAACTGCGCGGCCTCCGCGTCACGATGCAGAAGCTCGATCCCTATCTCAACGTCGACCCCGGCACGATGAACCCGTTCCAGCACGGCGAGGTCTTCGTGACCGACGACGGCGCTGAGACCGACCTCGACGTCGGTCACTACGAACGCTTCCTCGACACCGAGCTGGTCGGCTCGGCCAACGTCACCACGGGCCAGGTCTACTCGAACGTCATCGCCAAGGAGCGGCGCGGCGAGTACCTGGGTGACACCGTGCAGGTCATCCCGCACATCACCAACGAGATCAAGGACCGGATCCGCGGCATGGCCGGTCCGGACGTCGACGTCGTCATCACCGAGGTCGGCGGCACGGTCGGCGACATCGAGTCGCTGCCGTTCCTGGAGGCCGTGCGCCAGATCCGGCACGAGATCGGCCGCGACAACTGCTTCTTCCTGCACGTCTCGCTGCTGCCCTACATCGGGCCGTCGGGCGAGCTGAAGACGAAGCCGACCCAGCACTCCGTCGCCGCGCTGCGCAGCATCGGCATCCAGCCCGACGCCATCGTGTGCCGTTCGGACCGGCCCATCACACAGGGCCTGAAGAACAAGATCAGCATGATGTGCGACGTGGACGCCGAGGCCGTCGTGTCCGCGATCGACGCGCCGAGCATCTACGACATCCCGAAGGTCCTGCACACCGAGGGCCTCGACGCGTACGTCGTGCGCCGCCTCGGCCTGCCGTTCCGCGACGTCGACTGGCACGAGTGGGACGACCTGCTGCACCGGGTGCACCAGCCCGACCGCGAGGTCACGATCGCGCTGGTCGGTAAGTACATCGACCTGCCCGACGCGTACCTGTCGGTCACCGAGGCGCTCCGCCACGGCGGGTTCGCGCACAACACCCGCGTCAACATCCGCTGGGTCAAGAGCGACCACTGCCGCACCCCGGAGTCGGCCGCGCGCGAGCTGGCCGGCGCCGACGGCATCCTGATCCCGGGCGGCTTCGGCGTGCGCGGCATCGAGGGCAAGGTCGGCGCCGCACGCTACGCGCGGGAGAACCGCGTCCCGGCGCTCGGCCTGTGCCTCGGCCTGCAGTGCATGGTCATCGAGGCGGCGCGATCGCTCGCCGGCCTCACCGAGGCCAACAGCGCCGAGTTCGACGAGAAGGCCGCCGACCCGGTGATCGCGACCATGGCCGACCAGGTCGACGTCGTCGCCGGTGAGCGCGACATGGGCGGCACGATGCGCCTCGGCCTCTACACGGCCAACCTCGCCGACGACTCCATGGTCCGCCACCTGTACGGCGGCGCGGCCAAGGTCGAGGAGCGGCACCGTCACCGCTACGAGGTCAACAACGCCTACCGCGACGAGCTGACCGCGGCCGGCGTGGTCTTCTCCGGCCTGTCGCCCGACGGCCGCCTCGTGGAGTACATCGAGCTGCCCCGCGACAAGCACCCGTTCTACGTCGCCACCCAGGCGCACCCGGAGTTCCGGTCGCGGCCGACGCGGCCGCACCCGCTCTTCGCGGGCCTGGTCGCCGCCGCGCTGGGCGAGACGCCGTGAGCGGCATCACCGACAGCCCGGAGCGCTGGGAGGTCGTCGGCGAGGAGGTGCGCTTCCGCGGGCACATCATCACGGTGCGCACCGACAAGGTGCGCATGCCGAACGGCGAGGGCACCGAGGTCACCGAGCGCGACGTCGTCGTGCACCCGGGCTCGGTCGGCGTGATCTGCGTGGACGACGACGACCGCGTGCTGCTCATCCGGCAGTACCGCCACCCGGCCGGGCGCATGCTGTGGGAGCCGCCGGCCGGGCTGCGCGACGTCGAGGGCGAGCCCCTGTGGCGTACGGCGGCGCGCGAGCTGGCCGAGGAGGCCGGCTACCGCGCGGCCGAGTGGCACACCCTCCTCGACGTCCTGACCTCGCCGGGGATGACCGACGAGCGCGTACGCGTCTTCCTGGCCCGCGGCCTGACCGAGATCCCCGCGGACGAGCTCGACTTCGAGCGGATCCACGAGGAGGCGGACATGCCCGTCGCGTGGGTGCCGCTCGACGAGGCGGTGGCCGCGGTGAGGCGCGGTGACATCCACAATCCCCTTGCGGTGATGGGTATCTTGGCGGTCTACGCCGCCCGCGCCGAGGGATACCGCGACCTTCGCCCACCCGACGCCCCGGAGGGGTGACCCTCCCGCCGTCCCGATCGCCTGGATGAGGTGCCGCGCTGATAACCGCCGCCGGTGAAGAGGTCGGCCGAGCGTTGCGGGCCGAGGTGCTCGCCTACCTCGACCATCTCGCGGTCGAGCGGCAACTGGCCGCCAACACGCTCAGCTCCTACCGGCGTGACCTGCGCCGCTACGTCGACGCGCTGACCGCGCGCGGGCGTACGGCCATCGGTGAGGTCGGCCAGGACGACGTGGTGTCGTTCCTGGCCGGGCTGCGCGAGGGCGACGACCGGCACCCGCCGCTGGCCGCGGGCTCGGCGGCGCGTGCCGTGGTCGCCGTACGCGGCCTGCACCGGTTCGCCGTTCGCGAGGGGATGTCGGCCGGAGACCCGTCGCGCGACGTCCGGCCGCCCACGTCGCCGCGGCGCCTGCCGAAGGCCATCGCGATCGACGAGGTGGAGCTGCTGCTGGCCGCGGCCGGGCCGCCCGACACGGCACGCGGCCTGCGCGACCGCGCCCTGCTGGAGTTCCTCTACGGCACCGGCGCGCGGATCTCCGAGGCGGTCGGCCTGGAGGTCACCGACGTCGAGGACACCGTCGTCCACCTGCGCGGCAAGGGCGGCAAGGACCGGCCGGTACCCCTCGGACGCTTCGCGCGCGAGGCCCTCGACGCGTACCTCGGCAACGCCAGGCCGGTCCTCAACGTACGAGGTCAGGGCACTCCCGCGCTGTTCCTGAACGCGCGCGGAGGGCGGCTGTCGCGGCAGAGCGCCTGGTCGACCCTGCGGTCGGCGGCGTGCCGCGCCGGCCTGGAGGACGTCTCGCCGCACACGCTGCGGCATTCGTTCGCGACCCACCTGCTCGACGCCGGCGCCGACGTCCGGGTGGTGCAGGAGCTGCTCGGCCACGCGTCGGTCACGACGACGCAGGTCTACACCCTGGTCACCGTCGACCGGCTGCGCGAGGTGTACGCCTCGGCGCACCCGCGCGCCAGCGCGTGAAACCGATACGAGACCAATGTGAGCTTGCGCCATCCTGAACGGGCTGGTCAGGGTGCTGGTATGACGGTGTTCGTGAGTGCTCCTACCGTCTACGCGGCACGAGTCCGGTTTCGAAGGCGATGATCGCCAGGTGGACGCGGTCCCGCGCCTCGAGCTTGGCGAACAGGCGCGCGACATGAGTCTTCGCCGTCGCTGCGCTGATCACCAGCCGCTCGGCTATCTCAGTGTTCGACAGTCCCTGTCCGACCAGTGCCAGCACCTCGCGCTCCCGGTCGGTGATCTCCGCGATGAGACGTGAGTCCGCGGCGGGCTCGGCGTCCGGTTCGGGGGCCGGGGGGCCGGACGTTCCGGCGAAGTCCGCGATCAGCCGTCGGGTCACGCTCGGCGCGATCAACGCGTCGCCCGCGGCGACCACACGGATCGCTTCCAGGATCGCGTCCAGGGCCATGCTCTTGAGCAGGAATCCGCTGGCCCCGGCGCGCAGCGCGCCGTAGACGTACTCGTCGTCGTCGAAGGTCGTCAGCACCAGCACCTTGGGCGGGTCCGGCTCGGCGGCCGCCTGCGAGGTCGCCTCGATCCCGTCCACGCCCGGCATCCGGATGTCCATCACCACGACGTCCGGCCGCAGCTCACGCACCAGGCGCACCGCCTCGCGGCCGTCGCCGGCCTGGCCGACCACCTCCAGGTCGTCGGTGTCGCCGATCAGCATCGTGAGCCCGACCAGCATCAGCGGCTGGTCGTCGACCAGCAGCACCCGCACGCTCATGCCGGGATCCTCGCCGTCACCCGGAATCCCCCCTCCGGACGCCGGCCGGCGTTGAACTGGCCGGACAGCAACGTCACCCGCTCGCGCATGCCGAGCAGGCCGAAGCCGCTCCCGCCGGCCGCGGAGAGCCTCGGACGGCCCGGCCCGCCCAGACCGTCGTCCCCGTCGTCCACCACCTCGATCGTCACCCCTTCCGGCTCGTAACCGACCGCGACCCGGCACGTCCGCGCCCTGGAATGCCGCACCACGTTCGTCACCGACTCCTGAATGATCCGGAACGCCGACAGCTCGATCTCCGGCGGCAGCGGACGCCGCTTGCCCTGCCAGGTCACGTGGACCCGCACCCCGGCGTCGGCCGTGCGTTCGGCGAGCTGCGGGACGTCGGCCAGGCTGCCGGCCGGCGCCAGCGGAGCGGTCTGCGGCATGGCGTCGTCCGGCTCGGCGCGGCGTAGCGCCCCGAGCATCCGCTGCAGCCCGAACAGCGTCTCCCGGCTGGTGGTCTCGATGCCGGTCAGCGCCTGCCGCGCCTGCTCGGGCTTGGTCTGGACGACCCGTGCCGCCGCTCCCGACAGCACCGTGATGATCCCGATGCTGTGCGCGACGCTGTCGTGCAGTTCGCGGGCGATCCGCAGCCGCTCGGTCAGGACGGCGCGGGCCGCCCTCTGCTCGTGCAGGGCTTCGAGGTATTCACGGCGTTTGCGATACACCCCCCCGAAGACCCACGCGACCGCGAACCACAACGCGAGCCCCCCGGCGAACTGGGACGCGTCGCTGACGGTCTCCCCGGGGATGTGGGTGACGTTGACGAACGCGGCCGCGACGGCCGCGACGAAGCCGACGGCGGCAGCCTTCGGCCGCCGGACAGCGAGGTACCCGCCCAGGGCGACGAGCAGGACGAACACGATCGAGGGCCGCGCGCCGAAGATGTCGCCGAGGACTGCTTCGCCCAGGATCGCCGCGAAGACCGCCGCGGGCAGACGGCGCACGAGCAGGACCGGAAGGGCGAGTACGAAGAAGAGCCCGGTCCGAGAGGCCGGCATCGTCCAGGCGAGCATCAGCGCGTAGCAGCAGGTGGTGGCCAGCACCGCGGCCTGTGACATCAGCCAGGTCACGGGCTTCGATGTCGAGAGACGCTGGAGAAGCTCTTCCATGCGGAGATCGTATTCAGCGGCGTCGGCGCTGCGCGTCGCCCCGGGGATGTACGCGCCGTACACCGCCGGGCCGATGACCTGGGGAACGGTGACATCCGCCGGCCGACGCGACGGATGGCGTTCTGTTCCTAGGTTCGTGGACATGACGAACGCACCGCTGATCGATCTTCGCGACACGACGAAGAAATACGACGACGGCCCGCCCGCGCTGGCCGGTGTGACCTTGTCCGTGGCGTCCGGTGAGTGCGTGGCGATCCTCGGCCATTCCGGCAGCGGGAAGTCCACGCTGCTGAATCTGATCGCCGGCCTGGACAGGCCCTCCAGCGGCAGTGTCACCGTCGACGGCACCCGCGTCGACCGGCTCGGTGAGGCCGGTTCGGCGAAGTACCGCCGGGCCTCGATCGGCATGATCTTCCAGTTCTTCAATCTGCTCGACGACCTGACCGTGTTGGACAACGTCATGGTTCCAGCGCGGCTGGCCGGGATGGGCAAGGGCGAAGCGAAGCGGCGGGCCATCGAGCTGCTCGGCTCGCTGAGCATCGACCGGCATGTCAAGGCCTACCCGCAGCGGCTGTCCGGCGGGCAACGGCAGCGGGTGGCCGTGGCCAGGGCCCTGATGAACAAGCCGGCGCTGCTGCTGGCCGATGAGCCGACCGGCGCTCTGGACTCGAGCTCGGCCGAGGACGTGCGCCGGCTGCTGCTGGACCTGAACAGCGAGGGCCAGACCATCCTGCTGGTCACTCACGACGTGCGGCTGGCCGCGAGCACCGCGCGCCGCACGATCGAGTTGGTGGACGGCGCGGTCGAGCGGGACGTCATCGACTACGGCGACGGTGCCGGCCTGGCCGCCCGCACGTCGCCGACCCGTCCGACGGGAGCGGTCGGATGACACTGCGCGAGCCGTCGATGCCCCGGCGCCTGTTCGAGGTCGGATTCCATGCCATGGCCCGCCTGCTGCCGGCGGTGAGCCGGTGAGCGCCTTGGGCAAGGTCGTACGCTCCGGCGTGGGCCGTCGTCGGGTCCAGTCCCTCGTCATGGCTCTGACGACGTTCGCCGCGGTGACGTCATCAGTACTCTCCCTCGGCCTGCTGGCCGTCGTGCAGGCCCCGTTCGACCACGCCTTCAGTGCTCGGAACGGGGCGCACCTGGCGGTCCAGTTCAACGGTTCGAAGGCCACGGCCGCGCAGGCCGCCGCCACCGCGCACGCCGCCGGCGTCACCGAGGCGGCCGGACCGTACCCGATCGCCGCCGCCCTGGACACGACCGTCGGCACGGACTGCTCCAAGAAGGATTGGGCCGGCCACGACAACGGTCCGATCACCGTCACCACCCGGCCCGACCTGGGCAGCACCTCCGGGATGGACCAACTCGTGCTGACCCAGGGGCGCTGGCCGACGAGCCCGGGCGAGATCGCCCTGCCGTCGCAGCACTATGCCACCGTCTGCTTCGGCGATTCGGTGGTGTTCTCCTCCCTGCCGGGCAAGCCGTCGTTCAAGGTCGTCGGCTTCGGCGGCTCGGTGACCAACAGCGCGACCGCCTTCGCCACCGCCGACGGTTTCGCGCGGCTCACCGCCGCCGGCGCCAAGTCCGGCGAGCAGATGCTCTACCGGTTCGCCAAGGCCGGGACCAACGCCGACATCGCCACCGACAAGCAGGCGGTGGCCGCCGCCGCGCCGGCCGGCGCGGTCGAGAGCGGACAGACGTACCTGACCGCGGAGCAGCAGGCGACCGGCAACGCCAAGGCCTACGTGCCGTTCCTGATCGGCTTCGGGTTCCTCGGGCTGTTCATGTCGGTGCTGATCATCTCGATCGTGGTCAGCGGGGCTGTGGCCTCGGGAATCCGGCGCATCGGGATTCTCAAGTCGTTGGGCTTCACCCCTTCGCAGGTGGCCCGCGCCTACACCGCGCAGGCCATGATCCCGGCGACACTCGGCCTGGTGCTCGGCACGGTTTTCGGCAACCTCCTGGCCGTGCCGATCCTGGATGGGGCCACCAAGCAGCTCGGCGCGGCCAGTGCCACGATTCCGCTGTGGGTCAGCTCCGTGGTGCCGCTGGGCACCCTGCTGATCGTCGGCATCACGGCTTTGATCCCGGCACTGCGGGCCGGCCGGATGCCGACGATGCGGGCTCTGGTGGTCGGCCGCGCCCCCAAGGCCGGGGGCGGTCAGACGGCGCAGCGTCTGGCCTCGCGGCTGCCGCTGCCCTGGGCCATGTCGCTGGGGCTGGCCCAGCCGTTCGCCCGGCCGGCCCGGGCCGTACTGGTCGGTGCGGCGGTGCTGTTCGGCGTGGTGAGTGCCACGTTCGCGGTGGGGCTGGAGACCGGGTTCAACAAGTACCTGGACACCAGCACCTCAGGCTTCAACGTCGCGTCGGAGTTCGTGGAACCCACCGCCGACGTGGGCGTGCCCTGGGGTCTCTACGGCCCCAACGACCCGCGCGACCCGCACCTGGACGCCGCCAAGGTGGCCGCCGCGCTCGCCGGGATCCCGGGCACGAAGGCCGCGTTCGGCTGGGGCGAAAGCGGCGCGACCATGGTCGGCGCCCCGCCCGGCGGCGAACCGGCGCGGGTGTTCACGGTCACCGGCGACTTCTCCTGGACGCACCTGGAGCTGCTGTCCGGCCGCTGGTACTCGGCGCCCGGCGAGGCCGTGGTCGGCGACAAGCTGGCCTCGGCGGTGGGGATCCACGTCGGTGACGACATCACCGTGATGCAGCAGAACGAGCAACTGTCGCTGAAGGTCGTCGGCATCAACTACGACACCAACGTGGGCGACTACACGGTCATGACGGATGCGGCCACCTTCACCGCCGCCGGTCTGACCCCGCACATCGACCAGTTCAACGTCGAGCTGGCCGACAACGTCAACGGATCGGACTGGTCCACCTCAGCCGCCGCCGCGCTGACCCCGCTGAACACCTCGGTCCAGCCGAACTCGGGCGAGGGTAAGAACATCGTGGTGATCACCATGGGCGCCCTGGTGGCCACGCTCACGCTGATGATGATCGCGGTCGCCGCGCTCGGGGTGCTGAGCATGGTGGTGCAGGACACCCGGGAGCGGGTTCATGATCTGGGGATCTTCAAGGCCCTCGGGATGACACCCAAGCAGACCATCGCGATGGTGCTGACCTCGGTGTCCCTCACCGGCCTGATCGCCGGGCTGATCGGGGTCCCGCTCGGGGTCGCGGTGGAGAAGGCGACGCTGAACCCGATGGGGAACGCGATCGGCCGGCACCTGCCGCCGAGCGTGTCCCACACCTACACCGCCGGGCTGCTCATCCCCCTGCTGGCCGGCGGGATCGTGATCGCCCTGCTCGGGGCACTGCTGCCGGCCGGCTGGGCGGCACGGACCCGGACCGCCACCGCGCTGCGGACCGAGTAGGACCGAGCGGAGCCGCGGATCCTCACCGAACTCCGCACCGATCCCGCCCGCGACACCAACCTCCGGCGCGTCCTGCTCGTCCTGGCGAACCTCGTAATCAACCGATCAAGGCCCGGACAGCCACTTTCAAGCTGGTGGATCTTCAATGTGAGAGCAATACGGCCGAAGGGCGGTGTGCCGCCTTGCCGCTCATGTTGACAGGCCCTAGAGTCCCCATCTTGACGGCAAACCTACGCCGCCGGGGAGGTTCGAGAAGCTGGTGACTGAACCCAGCACGCAGCAGGAGAGAGCACGATCCGAGAGGGCGCTCTCGACCGCGATAGCGACCGATCCTCGCGACGCCGCGCCACTCGGCCCGACACAGCGTCCGAAACCTGCGTTCCCCGATCCGCCGCCGCTGACCGAGCACGGGCCCGCCCGCATCGTCTCGGTCTGCAACCAGAAGGGCGGCGTCGGCAAGACGACGACGACCATCAACCTGGGTGCCGCACTGGCCGAGCAGGGACGCCGTGTCCTTCTCGTCGACTTCGACCCGCAGGGTGCGCTGTCGGTGGGGCTGGGCAAGGGCGACCCGCGCCAGCTCGACCTCACGATCTACAACCTGCTCATGGAGCGGGGCGTGGAGGTCGAAGAGGTCATCCTGGAGACCAGCGTCGAGGGCATGGACCTGTTGCCCAGCAACATCGATCTGTCCGGTGCGGAGGTCCAGCTCGTCCACGAGGTCGGCCGGGAGTACATCCTCGGCGGCCTGCTCAAGCCGGTCGTGGCCGACTACGACTACATCATGATCGACTGCCAGCCGTCCCTCGGTCTGCTGACCGTGAACGCGCTGACCGCCAGCCAGGGCGTGCTGGTGCCGCTGGAGTGCGAGTACTTCGCGATGCGCGGTGTCGCCCTGCTGATGGAGACGATCGAGAAGGTCCAGGGCCGGCTCAACCAGGACCTCTCCATCGACGGCTTCCTCGCCACGATGTACGACTCGCGCACCCTCCACACCCGTGAGGTGCTCGGCCGCATCGTCGACGCCTTCGGCGAGCAGGTGTTCCACACCGTGATCAACCGTACGGTGCGGTTCCCGGACGCGACGGTCGTGGGTGAGCCGATCACCCGCTTCGACCCGTCGTCCATGGGCGCGAACGCCTACCGGGAGCTCGCCAAAGAGGTACTCCAGAGGTGGCGACTCCTCGCGTGATCAGGTGTGGCGTCGGCTACCGTTGAACAGGTGACCGAGCCGATCCCCGAGGAGCAGCACCACGGTTTCCAGGTTCACCTGGACAACTTCGAGGGTCCTTTCGACCTGCTCCTCGGGCTGATCGCCAAGCACAAGCTCGACATCACCGAGGTGTCCCTGCACAAGGTCACCGACGAGTTCATCGCGCACATCCGCTCGCACGGCAAAGAGTGGGATCTCGACCAGGCGAGCTACTTCCTGCTCGTCGCGGCGACCCTGCTCGACCTGAAGGCCGCGCGGCTGCTGCCCGCCGGCGAGGTCGAGGACGAAGAGGACCTCGCGCTGCTGGAGGCACGTGACCTGCTGTTCGCGCGGCTCCTGCAGTACCGCGCGTACAAGGAGGTCGCCGCGGTCCTGTCCGGGCGGATCGCCGAGCAGTCCAAGCGGTTCCCGCGCGTGGTGCCGATGGAGCCGAAGTTCGCCGGTCTGCTGCCGGAGGTCCTGCTCGGCCTCGGGCCCGAGGAGTTCGCCAGGTTGGCCGCCCGCACCCTCGCGCCCAAGCCGGCGCCGACGGTGTCGGTCGAGCACATCTACGCCCCGCAGGCCAGCGTCAAGGAGCAGGCGAGCCTGCTGGCCGAGCGGCTGCGCACCCTGGGGCGTGCGACGTTCCGTGCGCTGATCGCCGACTGTGCCGGTACCTTCGAGGTCGTCGCGCGGTTCCTGGCGCTGCTGGAGCTCTACCGCGAGATGGCGGTGTCCCTGGAGCAGATCGAGCCCCTCGGTGAGCTGTACGTCACCTGGACCGGCACCGACGACGGCGACATCGCCGTCGGCGACGACTACACGGGAACACCCGCGGAGAATCCCTCATGACCGACCAGATGCCCGAGCCGTACGACTCAGGCCCGGACGACGGCCCCGACGATCATGCTCCTGAGCGCGCGGACGAGCCGTCCCTGCGAGCCGGGCTGGAGGCGATCCTGCTGGTCGTCGACGAGCCGGTGCCCGAGGTGAACCTCGCCCAGATCCTCGAACGTCCCCGCGACGAGGTCGGCGCGGCCCTTCGCGAACTGGCCGCGGAATACACCGAGCAGGGCCGGGGGTTCGACCTTAGGGAGATCGCGGGTGGCTGGCGGTTCTACACTCGGGATGTGTGCGCGCCGCTCGTCGAACGCTTCGTACAGGACGGCCAGCAGGCGCGGCTCACGAAGGCCGCGCTGGAGACGCTCGCGGTCATCGCCTACCGGCAGCCGGTCAGCCGTGCACGGGTGGCGTCGATCAGGGGTGTCAACAGTGACGGCGTGATCCGCACGCTCTCGCTGCGCGGACTCATCGAGGAGGCGGGCCACGATCCGGAGCACCAGGCCGTGCTCCACCGCACCACGAACTATTTCCTGGAGCGGCTCGGCCTGAACTCCCTGGACGAGCTCCCCGACCTCGCTCCGTACCTGCCCGATGACCTGGAAGGCATAGAGGAACTTCAGCAGTGAACCAGACCAACGAGGGCGTACGGCTCCAGAAGGTGCTCGCCGAGGCGGGCGTGGCCAGCCGCCGCGCCTGCGAGGACCTCATCGCGGCCGGACGGGTGACCGTCGACGGCGAGAAGGTGACGTGGTTCGGCATGCGTGTCGACCCGCAGCAGGCCGTCATCCACGTCGACGGCAAGCGCATCCCCACCCAGACCGAGCTGCGCTACTACATGCTCAACAAGCCGACCGGTGTCGTCAGCACCATGTCGGACCCCCGCGGCCGCAAGTCGCTCTCCCAGTACGTCGGTGACGTGCCCGAGCGGCTCTACCACGTGGGGCGCCTCGACACCGACACCGAGGGGCTGCTGCTGCTGACCAACGACGGCGAGCTCGCCAACCGGCTCATGCATCCGCGGTACGGCGTGAGCAAGACCTACCTCGCCGAGATCCACGGGCCGATCGGCCGTGACCTCGGCAAGAAGCTGCGTGACGGCGTCCAGCTCGCCGACGGCTTCGCCAAGGCCGACGCGTTCCGCGTCTTCGACCAGGTCGGCAAGCGCGTCCTGGTGGAGGTGACCCTGCACGAGGGCCGCAAGCACATCGTGCGCCGTCTGCTCGCCGCGGTCGGCTTCCCGGTGCAGCAGCTCGCCCGCACCGAGTTCGGCCCGGTGAAGCTCGGGCGCCTCAAGACGGGCACGATCCGTGCCTTGACGAACAAGGAGATCGGCGAGCTGTACGCGGCGGTCGAGCTGTAGGCGTCCGCCGGTCCGACGCGGTACGAAGAGAGGTTCTGCATGGGTGTCCTGGCGGTACGCGGCGCGGTCCAGGTCGACGCGGACGAGCGTGACCTGATCCTTCGGGCGACGGCCGAGCTCGTCACCGAGGTGATGTCGCGCAACGAGCTCACCACCGATGACGTGATCAGCGTGATCTTCACCGCGACGCCTGACCTGACCTCGGAGTTCCCGGCGCTGGCCGCGCGCAAGCTCGGGTTCCACGAGGTGCCGCTGCTGTGCGCGAGCGAGATCGACGTGCCGCACGCGCTGCCGCGGGTGATCCGCCTGATGGCCCACATCCAGAGCGACCGGCCGCGGTCGGAGATCCAGCACGTCTACCTGCACGGCGCCGCGGCCCTGCGGGTCGACATCGCCCAGTAGCGGTCAGGGCACCGGTGGCGCGACCGCGCCTCCGGTGCTCTCACCGACGACCAGACGGTGGCCCACTTCGATCTCCTGGGGCGGCAGCGGGTCGTCGGGCCGGGCGATGCGGAGGGCGAGCCGCTCGACTGCGCGCTGCGCGAGGTCGGCCTTGTCCGGTGAGACCGTCGTCAGCGTCGGCACCGAGAACCTCCCGTCCTCGATGTCGTCGAAGCCGGCGACCGCGATGGCCTCCGGGACCCGCACACCCGCCTCCCACAGCCGCCGGAGCGCGCCGAGGGCCAGCGGGTCGTTGAAGCAGAAGACGGCGTCGGGCGGCTCGGCCGACTCCAGGAGACGCGACATCCCGGCGGCGCCGTGCGCGCGGTCGTAGCGCGCCGCCGGAACGAGGAGCGCGGGATCCCAGGGCAGCCTCGCCTCTTCGAGTGCGAGCCGGTAGCCCTCCAGCCGCATCCGCGCGGTCGCGCCCGACGCCTGGTCCTGGACGCCGATCGCCGCCACGCGGCGGCGGCCCAGGGCGATCAGGTGCGCGGTGGCGTCGCGCGCGGCCGCCACGTTGTCGATCATCACGTGGTCGGCGACCGGCGGCTCGCCTCCGGCTCCGCCGAGCCGCTCGCCGAGCAGCACCAAGGGGGTACGGTCGGCGCGGCCGGCCAGATCCGCCGCGGTGAGCGCGAGCGGGCTCAGGAGCAGGCCGTCGATGACCTGGTCGCGGAAGCCGGCGGCGACGAGCCGCTCCCGATCTCGTGATCCCTCGGTCTGGTCGACGAGCACCGTCCAGCCGCGCTCTCCCGCGGCGGCCAGGACGTGCTGGGCCAGCTCCGCGAAGTAGGGCACGCCGAGCTCGGGGACGGCCAGTGCGATGATGCCCGTGCGGCCACCACGCAGCCGGCGTGCGGCGAGGTTGGGCCGGTACTCCAGCTCGGAGATGGCACGCTCGACGCGTTCCCGCGTGCCCGGGGTGATGTGCGCGTAGCCGTTGATCACGTTCGAGACGGTCTTGATCGACACGCCCGCGCGATGGGCCACGTCCCGCATGGTCGTACGCACGATTCCCCCCTGTTCGCTGTGACCTTACTGGAGCCGGCTGTTTACATCGTTGTATTCAACGATGTAGAAAACTCATGCCTCCAGATCGAAGGGTCATCCGATGAAATCTCTCCTCCGGCTCGCCGGGTGCGCGATGATCGCCTTCGCGCTGCTCGTGCCGGCCAGTGCTTCCGCGCGCACTGGCGGGCCGCCCGCCTACACCAATCCGGTCTCCGCCGGGTTCGCCGACACCTTCGCCGACCCGTCGGTGATCCGCGGGCGCGACGGCGCCTGGTACGCGTACGGCACCTCCGATCCGCTCCGGTCCGGCGAGGGCACACCCCACCAGGTCCCGGTCGCACGATCGGCGGACCTGGTGACGTGGAGCCACGCCGGCGACGCCCTGACGAACGCCGGCCGCCCGCCGTACGCCGCGCCGACCACAGCGTTCTGGGCGCCTGACGTCCGATATCTGGGCGGCCGTTACGTCATGTACGTCGCCGTCACCGACACCTCGGTCTCCGATGACACCTTCGACCCGGCGATCGGCGCGGCGACCGCTCCGACGCCCACAGGCCCGTGGACCTTCTCCGCGCAGCCGGTGGTCGCAGCGAGGCCCTCGCCCGGCGGCGGCTACCAGGCGACGATCGACCCGTCGGAGTTCACCGACGTGGACGGGCACGCGTATCTGTACTGGGGCAGCTACGGCGGCGGCGTCTGGGTGACCGCGCTGAGCGCCGACGGACTGCGCGCCACCGGCGCGCCGAAGCAGGTCGCGATCAACGACCGTTTCGAGGGGGCGTACGTGGTGCGCCACGGCGGCGCCTACTACCTGTTCGCCTCTTCGGCCAACTGCTGCGCGGGGCCGGCGACCGGCTACTCCGTCTCGGCGGGCCGCTCGTCGAGCCCGCTCGGCCCCTTCACCGACCGCGAAGGCGTCCGGCTGGACGCCTCGGCGCCCGGCGGCACCCCGGTCGTGTCGCCGAACGGGGACCGCTGGATCGGCACCGGCCACAACGCCGTCGCGACCGACCTGTCCGGCCAGGACTGGCTGGTCTACCACGCCATCGACCGCGCGAAGCCGTACCTGGACGAGCCGTTCGGCGTGAACCGGCGCCCGATGCTCATCGACCGGCTCGACTGGGTCGGCGGCTGGCCGGTCGTACGCGCGGGTCGAGGGCCTTCGGACCGGCCGACGGCACCCCCGGTGACCACCGGAGCGCTCGACGAGCACTTCGGCGGCGCGCACCTGTCCGCGCGCTGGCAGGGAGACGGCTGGGGCGTCGCCGGGGGCTCCGCGCGGCACACCGGAACCGGCCGTGCCGCCATCGAGGCCCACGACGTGCCGGCGGCGGACCGCCGGGTCGAGGCCGACCTGCGCGTCGGCGCCGGAGCCTCAGGGGGCCTCGTCGTGGCCCGCCACACGACCGTGCGGATCGACGCGCGCGCCGGACGCCTGGTGACCGAGGCCGGCGGCGTCTCCCGCACGGCGCCGCTGCCCGCCGGGTTCGACGCCGGTGACTGGCACAACCTCGCCGTGGAGGTCCGCGGTCGTTCGCTGACGGCTTCGCTCACGCAGGACCGCCTTGAGGATCCGCTCGCCGAGGTGTCCCTGACCATGCCCGCGCCGGTGACCGGGCCGGTCGGCCTGGTCGCCGAGGGCGGCCGGGTCGACGCCGACAACCTCAGCGCGGCACGCCTGTTCCGTCCCGTCACCCGTACGGTGCCAGGGCCGCGGATCGGCGCACCGCTGCCCGGCTACTCCGACGAGTTCGGCGGCTCGGCGACCGGGGCCGGCTGGACGTGGGTGCGCCGCGACCCAGCGGCGACCGTGGCCGGCGGCTCGCTGAACTGGCCGGTCGAGGCAGGCGACCTCTCCGGCACCGAGAACCCCCCAGGCGTGCTGCTGCGCGACGCCCCGAAGGGCGACTACGTCGCCGAGACGAAGCTGACGCTCGACCTGGGCAGCGACGCCGTGCGCAACTACCAGCAGGCGGGACTGGTCGCCTACGTCGACGACGACGACTTCGCCCGGCTGGACCACGTCGCGATCCAGAACACCCGGCAGGTGGAGTTCGGGCGCGAGCTGACCTACGCCGGCAAACCGGTCTACGGTGGGACGGTGTTCGGCACGGCCGCGACCACGATGTGGCTGCGGCTCGCCCACCGGGTCGACCCCGCGAACGGTGAGCACGAGTTCCGTGCGGGGTCCAGCCGCGACGGCCGGCACTGGATCTGGAGCGGTACGTGGACCTTCCCCGCGACGAGTACCCCGCGGATCGGCCTCGTCGCCCAGGGCGGTGCGCAGCCGTCCGTCACCGCCAGGTTCGACTACCTGCGCCTCTATCGGTAGACGCTCTCAGCCGAGCGTCAGCAGCGCGACGTTGAGGGCCACGATCACGGCCGCCGCCACGGCGGCGGCCGTGGTCGTGACGGCGCGGTTCACCCACTCGCCCATGAGGTCGCGCCGCCGGGTCGCGAGGATCAGCGGGACCAGCGCGAACGGGATGCCGAACGACAGCACCACCTGGCTGAGCACGAGCGCGCGGGTCGGGTCGCGGGTTAGCGCGAGCACGACCAGGGCGGGCACCGTCACGATCAGGCGGCGCAGCAGCCGGGGGATCCGCCGCCGCAGGAACCCCTCCATGATGATCTCACCGGCGTAGACGCCGACGCTGGACGACGCGAGGCCCGCCGCGAGCAGTGCCACCGCGAACGCCGCCGCGGCGAACGGCCCGGCGGCACGCGCGTACAGGGCGTGCGCGCCCTGGAGGGTGCCGGCGGACGGGTCGCCGTGGAACAGCGCGCCCGCCGACGTCAGGACGGCGACGTTCACCGCCCCGGCGATGCCCATCGCGATGAGTACGTCCAGCCGCATCGCCGTCAGCATCGGCACGCGGCCGGCCGGCGGGTGCTGTTCGCGGGTCAGCGCCGAGTGGAGGTACAGCGCGTGCGGCATGACCGTCGCGCCGATGATGCCGCTGCCGAGCAGCACGCTGTCCTGCCCGGCGAAGTGCGGCACGAGACCGGCGGCGACCTCCGCGACGGGAGCCCGCGAGCGCAGCGTCTGGTAGAGGAACGCCGCCAGCACGACGGTGAGCAGCGCGACCACCGCGCCCTCGAACCAGCGCCCGCGCTCCCTGGTCATCAGCAGCATCAGCGACGCGATCGCGATCACCGCGCCGCCGGCCGGCAGTGACCAGCCGAACAGCAGCGACAGCGCGACCGCGCCGCCGACGAACTCGGCGAGGTCGGTCATGATCGCCACGACCTCGCCCTGGGCCCACAGCGCCCACACGACCGGGCGCGGGTACCGCTCCCGGCAGATCTCGGCCAGGCTGCGGCCCGTGGCGAGGCCGAGCTTGGCCGACAGGTACTGCAGGAGCATGCCGGTGAGGTTGGCCGCGACGACGACCCACAGCAGCAGGTATCCGTAGCGCGCGCCGCCCTGGACGTTCGTGGCGAAGTTGCCAGGGTCGACGTAGGCGACGGACGCGACGAAGGCGGGGCCGAGCAGGCGTATCCAGCCTGCCCGGACCCGCCACGGTCGCGGGAGCGCCGCGGCCGACTCCGTCACGGAATGTTGGACGGCCGGACGAGACCCTCGGCGAGGTCGCCGAACCCGGGCGCGTGGATCTCGCCGGGATTGACGAGGATCTCCTCGACGATGAGGGTCTCGGTGGTGAGGAGAAGAGCGGCGATGGAGGCGGCACTCTGGATGGCGCACCGGGTGACCTTCAGAGGATCGATGATCCCCCGACCGTACATGTCGCCGTACTCACCGGTCATCGCGTCGAAGCCGATGCCGTCCTCGGCGGCGACCCGCGCGGTGACCTCGTCGCCGTCGTACCCGGCGTTGACCGCGATCCAGCGCAGCGGCTCGGTGAGCGCCGCCGCGACGATGTCGCGCCCGACGGCCGCGTCACCGTCCAGCTCCAGGTCGTTCAGGACCCGCCGGGCCTGCGCGAGGGCCGTGCCGCCGCCGGCGACGAGGCCTTCCTCTACGGCGGCCCTGGTCGCGGACAGGGAGTCCTCGACCCGGTGCTGCTTCTCCTTCAGCTCGACGCCCGTGGCCGCGCCGACGCGGATGACCGCGACGCTGTTGGACAGGCGGGCGATCCGCTCCTGGAGCTTCTCCCGGTCGTGTTCGATCTCGGCCCGCGCGAACTCCGTCTTGAGCTGCTCGATCCGCGAGGCCACCGAGTCGGCCGTGCCGTACCCGCCGACGATGGTCGTGTACCCGTCGGTGACGGTGACCTTCGCGGCGCGGCCGAGGCGTTCCAGGCGTACGGCGGCCAGGCTGTTGCCCGAGTCGGAGGTGATGACATCGCCGCCCACGACCGCGGCGATGTCTCCCAGCTCGGCGATGCGGCGGTGGCCGAAGCCGGGCGCCTGCACCGCGACGGACGTGAAGGTCCGGTGCACCATGTTGGTGACCAGCATGCCGAGCGCGGCGCCGCTGACGGACTCGGCGACGATCAGCAGCGGCGATCCGGTGCGCATGACCTGTTCCAGCACCGGCATCAGGTCCTGGACCCGGGTGATCTTCTCGTTGGTGAGCAGGATGTAGGCGTTCTCCAGCTCGGCGGTCATCCGGCCCTGCTCGGTCACCATGTGCGGCGACAGGTAGCCGCGGTCGAACTCCATGCCCTCGACGAAGTCGACGTCGAGCCCGAACGCCGGCGACTCCTCGACGGTGATCACGCCGCCCGGCCCGACCCGGTCGATGGCCTCGGCGATCACCTCGCCGATGACGGTGTCGTTGTTGGCGGCCAGCGACGCGACGTGCAGCAGGTCGGCGGCGTCGGACACCGGGCGCGCCGAGTCGCGCAGCGCGGACACCACGAGGTCGACGGCCTGCTCGATGCCGGTCTTGACCTGCTGCGGGTTCGCGCCGGCCTCCACGCGGCGCAGGCCCTCGCGCACCATCGCCTGGGCGAGCACGGTCGCGGTGGTGGTGCCGTCGCCGGCGTCGCCGTTGGTCTTGGTGGCGACCTCCTTCACGAGCTGGGCGCCCATGTTGGCGAACGGGTCCCGCAGCTGGATCTCGCGGGCGATCGTGACGCCGTCGTTGGTGATGGTGGGCGGCCCGGTCAGCTTCTCCAGTACGGCGTTGCGGCCCTTGGGGCCGAGGGTCACCTTGACGGCGTCGGCCAGGGCGTTGACGCCCTGTTCGAGCAGCCGCCGGGCGTCCCGGTCGAATCGCAGGTCCTTGGCCATCTCATGCCTCCGGTGGAACGAGGATCGCCCGGCCGCGTACGCGTCCGCCGTCGAGATCGGCGAGTGCCCGGTCGAAGGCGTCCAGCGGATAGGTCTCGGTGTGCAGTGCGACCCGTCCCTGGGCCGCGAGAACCATGAGCTCGGCGAGGTCGTTGTACGAGCCGACGAGGTTGCCGATGAAGTTGATCTCGGTGGAGATGACGTCGATCGTCGGGACGTTCAGCGCCCCGCCGTACCCGATGACGTAGTAGTCGCCCGCGCGGCGCAGCACCGCGACGCCGTCCTCGATCGCGCCGCCCTCACCGACGAAGTCGACGACGGCCTCCGCGCCGTTCCCGCCGGTGAGGTCCATCACGGCCTCGACCTGCGAGCCGTCGGCCTGGACGGTGTGGTCGGCGCCGAGCTCGGAGGAGAGCTTCAGCGCCTCGGGGGAGCGGTCGACGACGATGATCTCGGCCGGGGTCAGGGCCTTCAGGACCTGGATCCCGATGTGGCCGAGGCCGCCCGCGCCGATCACGACCGCCTTCTGGCCGGGCCGCAGCCGCCGCGCCGCCTTGGCGACGGCGTGGTACGCGGTCAGGCCGGCGTCCGCGAGCGCCGCGACGTCGGCGGGCCGCAGCGAGGGGTCGAGCTTGACCACGGAGCGGGCCGTGGTCTTCAACAGCTCGGCGTACCCGCCGTCGGTGTCGATGCCGGGGAAGGCGGAGTTCTCGCAGTGCACGTCGTCGCCGTCCCGGCAGGCGCGGCACAGGCCGCACGTGACGAGCGGGTGCAGGATGACCGTGTCGCCGACGGCCACGTTCGTGACGGCCGAGCCGACGGCCGACACCCAGCCGGCGTTCTCGTGCCCGAGCGTGTACGGCAGGGCGACCTCGGTCTTGGGCGCCCACTGGCCCTCGATGATGTGCAGGTCGGTACGGCACACGCCGGCGCCGCCGATCCGTACGACCACGTCGAGCGGCCCGGTGACCTCCGGGTCGGGAACCTCGGTGAGCGTCGGTGTCTCGTCGTACTTGTTGAGCCGGACCGCTTTCATGTGTGCTCCTTGTAGCGCGTGCGCAGGAGGCCTCGGCAGTACTCCTCGTTGCTCTCCAGGCTGACCCGTACGGTCCGGGCGAAGCGCAGGTAGCGCGCCGCGCGGCCGGGCGGGACACGTGCGCCGTCCGGGTCGGTCAGGACGTACGCGGCGGGCGCGCCGTCCAGGCCGAGCTCGGCGCGGCGCACCAGGAACGCCTCCTTGAGGGGTGACGACGGCACGTCGCCGAGCCGTACGTCGGGGTCGTCGAGGGTCCGGCACAGGCGGTCCTGCGCCGCGAGGTACCCCTTGCGGATGAACACGCGGCGCAGCTCGCCGAGCTCGCCCTGGGCCAGCCCGTCGAACGCCGCCTCGAACCCCTCGCCCGCCGCGACCCCGTGGTTGATCTCGTCGGAGGCGAAGTGGTCCTCCAGCACGACCTCCACGCCGGTGACGCCGTCCTGGCCGGCGACCGCGCGGCGGGCGTCGTCGACCATGAGGTAGGCGAAGTTGGGCGCGCAGAAGTAGGTGGGCAGGCGCAGGCGTACCCGCGCGTGCCCGTCCTCGACGCTCACCTCGCTGACGAACTTCAGATCGGTGATCGGCCGGTCCAGCTCCGGGTCGCGTACGGTGCCGAGGGCCGCCCACACGGCCGCGACGACGTCCGTGCCGGAGTGGGCCGTGCCGACCGGGGTCATACGACGGCCTCGGGGGAGGCGACCGGCTCCGATCCTCCGACGCTCACCTGTAGCTCCTGCGGGACCTTCAGGTCGTACAGGCGCGCGGCGTTGAGGCCGAGGATCTTGCGCTTGACGTCGGTCGTGATCGTGCCGTACTCGCCCTGCATGTCCTCGGGGATCTGGAAGTCGACGAACTTCTCGACCAGCCACTTGGGCTGCCAGATCGCGTAGTCGCTGGCGAAGGTGATCCGGTCCTCGCCGAGCCAGAACAGCAGCTCGCCGATGACCTTGGCGAAGTACCGAGGCCGGCTGTGGATGAACGGGATGGCCACCGCGAGGCCGCCCAGGACGTTCGGCTCCTGCGTGGCGATCCAGCAGAAGTCCTCCAGCCGGGGCAGGCCGCAGTGCTCGACGATGAAGTTCAGGCCGGGGAACTCGGTGGCGGCGACGTCGATGTCCTTCACGTCGAACGCGTCGCGGTCGAGCGGCCAGATCGTCGGGCCCTTGTGGACGTGGATGTTGGTGATGCCGAGCTCCTGGCACTTCTCCAGGTAGCGCAGCGCCGAGGCGTCCGAGAGCTTGTAGCCGCGCGAGGAGCCCTTCCACTCGGCGGTGTAGAGCTTGACGCCCTTGATGCCGTGGCGGCGGTGGTCCTCCTCCAGCCGCCGGAGGCCGCCCTCGCCGTCACGCGGGTCGAAGGCGCCGTTGACGACGAACCTGTCCGGGTTGCGCGCGGCGATCTCGGCGTTCTGCTCGATCGTGTTGAAGCCGCCGGGGAAGAAGTCCTTCAGGTACGTGGGCTGGAAGATGGCCTTGTCCGCGTAGCCGACCTCGAACAGGTCGTGGATCATGTCCTGCTCGGTGTAGCGGTCGAACTTCTCCTTCGTCCACAGCCACTCTTCCGGCGACAGGGAGGAGTGGTAGCCGTAGAAGCACTCGATGAAGCCCTCGCCGAAACGGTTGCGGTTGTCCTCCGCCGCGTTCCAGAAGTGCACGTGGCCGTCGACGATGAAGTAGCTGATGCCGTCTTTGCTGTACATGGGATGACCTCCGAGGAGTCACCCGGTGCGGCGCGCATCGTGGTGCGCGCCGCACGGGGCGCATAGGGGACCGTTACCGGACGGGCCGCAGGTCGAAGTCGATGTACTCCGCCGCGTCTTCGGGGTTGGCGAACAGCATGGTCTGGTCGTCGAGGTGGACCATCCGCCCGTAGTGGGTGGACATGATCTCCTCGAAGTCGGTCATGTCGAAGTCGGCGCCGAGCGCGTCGGAGATCTCGTCGAAGTCGAAGATGATCTTCTGTTCGCCGTCGACACGGATCATCGACGGGTACTCCGACACGCGTACGCCGGGCCTGCCGCGCATGATCTGCGCGACGACATAGCCGATCTGGTTGTTCATGAGGGTGACGCCGCACATCCCGGAGGACGTGCGATCGGACGCGTACGTGCTCATCGGGCCGTTACCTCCGGATCGTTCAGCCGCAGGTCGGCCAGCACTCCGCGCAGCCGTTCGCGGGCCCGCTCCAGCGAGTCCTCGAACCGGATGACGCGTTCGGCCGGCTGCGACCACAGCGGCTGGAGCTGCCGCGCGGCGGCGAGGCTGACCGGGAGCCAGCGGTCGGCCCACTGCTGGAGCGTCTCGATGTTCTGCGCGCCGTGCTTCTCGTCGGTGACGAGCATCGTGAACAGGGCACGCGTGTAGGACAGGTCGCGCGCGGCGTCGTTCTCGCCGACGCCCATGATCGTGGGCGTCGTGTAGTCGCCGTTGCGCGCGGCGATCTGCATGACGAGCTCGCTGCGGAACAGCTCGCCCACGAGCGACTCGAAGATCACGTTCGTGGCGAACAGGGCCTCGGCCCAGTCCCAGATCGCGGTCAGCCGCTCGACGTTCTCCCGTACTCCCTGCCAGACGGGGTCGCGTCGCCACACCTCCTTGTGCACCGCGCCGTCGAAGCCCTCGATGTTCTCGGTGAGGTCGAGGTTGTACAGCGCGAGGTCCTGGGCGAACCGCAGCTTGTGCGCGGCGTTCACCGACATCGCGTTGTTGATCATGTTGGTCGGAGCCGGACCGCTGGATCGCGATGAACACGTGCATGCCGAGACCGTGCTCGGCGTGCATCCAGGCGCCGACGTGACGGGAGACGAACTCCGTCCAGCCCTTGCCCCACTCCTTGTACGCGCCGGCGGCCGTGGCGTTCGCCAGGTTGTTCTGCACCTGGCGTACGGCCTACGCGTTGTTGCGGTAGATGGTCTGTTCCCACTCCCCGTTGGGGTCCAGGAACGTGTGCCAGTCCGTGGACTTCAGCTCGGTCCATTCCTTCGGATAGCCGGCCTGGCCGTCGGCGAAGGCATAGATCCAGCCCTGCAGGAGATGGCGGTCGGGGTCCGGCTGTACGTCGACGGTGACGTCCTCGTACACCGAGGCCCGCATGCGCGCCGGGGTGAAGTAGTTGTAGCTGCGGCTCGTCGAACTCGGGAACTCCAGGGCGCCGGCCTCGGCGTCGGTGAACTCCGGTTTCGGGAAATCACGCGTGCCCGACGTGGTCGGGGGAGTCGACATCGGATTCCTCCTCAGGATGGTTCGTCCGCACTTGCTGTGGTCGTGAACTTGTCGTAGAAGATCCGCCCCTCCGGCACGCCCTTGGCGGCCATCAGCTCGATCGCCGCCTCGACCATCGGGGGCGGTCCGCAGAGGTAGGCGTCGGCGCCGGACAGGTCGCCCTCCAGGCGGTCGACCACGTCGGTGATCAGGCCGTGCTCCCCGGTGCCGCTCTCCTCCGACAGCGCGGGGACGAACGAGAACCGCGGCAGCGCCCCGGCCAGTTCGGCCATGCGGTCGAGGTAGAACAGGTCCCGCGCCGTACGGGCGCCGTAGTAGAACGTCGCCCTGCGGTCGATGCCCTGCTCACGCATGTGCGTGAGCAGCGACAGGATGGGGGCCATCCCCGCGCCGCCACCGATGAGGATGAGGTCGCGGTCGCCCTCGCGCAGGGAGAACGTCCCGTACGGGCCCTTGATCTTGAGTTCGTCGCCGACCGCCAGGCCGTCGCCGAGCAGCCCGGAGAAGTGCCCTCCCGGATACCGCTTGATGACGAAGTCGGCCTGGTGGTCGGTCGAGGGGGTGTTCGCCATCGAGAACGAACGCCAGTGGTCGGTGCCGGGGATCGAGATGTCGAAGTACTGGCCGGGCACGAAGGCGAGCTCGCGCGGTGACACGCAGGCCAGCCGCAGGAACACGATGTCGTGCGTCAGCTCCTCGATCGCCGCGACCCTGGTCTCGATGAGCTGGATCGGCACCCCGGCGTGGATCATGTCCTCGTCGTAGTTGATCAGCTCGACCTCGAGGTCGCTGTAGGCGTGGGCCCGGCAGAGCAGGACGTAGCCCTCTTCGCTCTCGTAGTCGGCGAGGGCGAACGTGGAGTAGCGCTCCATCTGCAGGTCGCCGTCGAGCAGGAAGGACTTGCAGGCCGAGCACTGCCCTTCCTTGCACCCGTGCATCAGCATGACGCCCTGCCGGAACGCCGCGTCGAGGATCGTCTCGTCCTCGTCGACCTCGATCTCGATGTCGACGGGATCGAATCTCACCCGGTGCTTGTCGCCCACGATTCCCCTCTCAGGGCGTGCGGTTCGGGTGGACCTTGTAGTCGGCGATGAACCGTTCGCGCTCGGCCTCGGTCATCTCGTTGAGGGTGACGTTCGGGCTCGGGAACGGCAGGCCGCGCATGTCGTCGAGCGTCCACAGCTTCTTCGGGTCGTCGAGGTCCAGATGCGGCTGCGGGACGAGGGTTTTTCCGTCGTCGCGGACGTACCCGAGGTCCTTGATGATGTCCGCGAGATCCCAGTTGTGGTACATGGTTTCCCACTCGCGCTTGCCGGTGAGGCGTCCCATCGACGGCGTCGGCCGGCCCTCGTACTCCGGGCGGAAGGCCGTCTTGTCGGTCCAGTGGCACGTCTCGGAGCAGTACGTCCGCCACTGGCCGTCGACCTCGTCGCAGACGATGTCCTCGCGGATGAGGCACGGCACCATGCAGGTCCAGCAGCGGTGCGGGTACTGGTAGCCGACGTCCTCGAACGCGATCGGCTTGTGGCCGTTCGGCCTGCTCAGCCGGTTGTAGGCCTCCCACCACTTGCCGTACTGGTTGTACCAGCCGGGGTACTTGCTCTCGAACCACTCGAAGTCGTCGTCGGTCATGCCGTCGATGCGCCAGTAGTTCACCGGCCAGCCGGTGGCGAAGAACTGGGCGACCTTGTGCACGTAGCCCTGGTTCCAGATGCGGTTCCAGGCCTTCTCGACGAGGTCGTGCGGGATGACCAGGCCGTACTTCTCCAGCGGGATCAGGTAGCTGCGGTAGTAGTCGTCGTAGATCCAGCGGCGCCACATCTCCGCGTAGCTCTCGCGGTCCTTGCGCCGGTCCTTGGTGCCGTACTCGATGAACGTGCCGATGGCGGCGTCGACGACGCAGTGGTTGTTCCACCAGGCGTACCGCAGGTCGCGTTCGAGGAGCTGCCGGTTGTCCTCGTCGGCGAGCGCCATCAGCAGGATGGAGTAGCCGTTGCTGATGTGCCGCGACTCGTCGGACTGCACCGAGTGGAAGACCGTCGGCAGCAGGTAGTCGCCGTTCGCGGCGGCCTCCGACGGCATCGCCACGAACAGCGTGTTCGTGAACGCGGTCTCGGCGACCACGGTCAGGTAGATGTTGGCCGCGGTGATCGCGTCGCCGGTGATGAAGCCCTCGCCGAACTGGCGGCCGATCGTGCCGGCGTAGCAGTTGGAGAACGCCTTCTCACTGATGTCGAACCCGGCCGGGTCGATGTAGTGGTTCATGTACAGGCGCTTGAGGTTCATCTGGATCGTCGAGTGCCGTACCTCGTCGATCATCTGCACCGCGAGACCGTTGTGGATCTGGGGGTTCGGCACGGCGCCGATCGACAGCGGCATCGCGCGCGCCGCCGAGATCTCGGGGAACGGGATGATCGACAGGAAGAGCTTCTGCCACTCCATCCAGCGCTGCTGGACCTGCCGGAACATGTTGCCGCGGATCGCGCCGTCCATCGCGCCGTAGACGCGGTTGTCCTTCTCCTCCTCCATCGGGAAGTAGGAGCGGAGGACCTGCTTCAGCGGGTCCTTCTTCGGGGACTTGTCGAACTTGTAGTCGGTGGCGTACCGCTTCGCCGGGGTGGCGAATGTCGGCTCCCACGACAGTTCGGTGATCTTCTGGTGTGCCTTCGTCAGGCTCTGCCTGCTCACGCCGCCTCCTGCTGGGGGGTGCCGGGCCGCCCGGACCTTCTCCGGCGCGGCACAACGCCCATAGCACCCCCGTTCGCGGCGAATGGCGGTCTCATCTTGAGACGAGCCGCGCCGGGATGTTCACTTACGGTGGGGGCACGGCGAAGGGGGCCGGTGGTGGGAGACGAACTCAGGCTGGCACGGGCGCGTGAGCGTTTCCTGGCCAGCGACGACAAGACGCCTCAGGTGCGCGACGAGATCCTGGCGTCGTGGAAGCGCTCCATGTTCTGGGGGGTCGCTCCGGACGAGTTCGATCTGCCCTACCGGCCGGACCTCGACTTCGACTCGCGTCTCGTACGCGCCGCGCGCCCGGTGCTCGACCGGCTGGAGATGCAGCTCGCCGGCACGCGGACCAGTGTCATCCTCACCGACTCGCGCGGCCTCGTGATGGACCGCCGCGTGGAGGACATGAGCCTGGAGCGCCGGCTCGACGATATCTCGCTCGCGCCGGGCTTCAGCTACGCCGAGGAGTTCGTCGGCACCAACGGCATCGGCACCGCGCTCGAACGCGGCCAGGTCTCGTGCGTGTTCGGGTCCGAGCACTTCACCGACCGGCTCCAGCTGATGTCGTGCGCGGGCGCCCCGATCCGCGACCCGCTGACCGGGCGCCTCGAAGGCGTCATCGACCTGACGACGCGCTCCGACCACGCGAACCCGCTGATGCCCGCGCTCGTCCAGGAGACCGCCACGCTGATCGAGCAGCGGCTCGCCGACGGCGGCAGCCAGCGTGAGCGCGCGCTGCTCCACGAGTTCATGGTGGCCGCGCGCGGCGGGCGCGGCGCGGTCTTCAGCGTGGCCGGCGACCTGGTCATCGTGAACTCCGCCGCCGCGCGCCTGCTCGCGCCCAGCGACCACCAGCTCCTGCGCGAGCGCGCCGAGGCGCTGCTGCACGGCGCGCGCGAGGTCAGCGAGGAGATCCTGCTCTCGCAGGGCCACACCGTACGCCTGCGCTGCCGCGCCGCCCTCGGAGGCGGCGCCGTCATGGAGATCCACGTGGTCGGCGAGCCCTCCGTGGACGCACGGTCGAGCGCGCCGCCGCCCGGCGTCGCCGGCACGAGCCCGGGCTGGACCCGCGTCTGCCGGCTCGTCGAGGCCGCGTGCCGGTCCCGCTCGTGGCTGCTGCTGCGCGGCGAGGAAGGCGTGGGCAAGCTCGCCGTCGTCCGCGCGATGCACCGCCGGCTCAACCCGGCGGCGCGCTTCGCCGTCATCGACGCCGAGGACCTCCGCGGCGACCCCGAGCTGTGGGCCGGCCGCGTGCGCTCCGACCTCGCCGCCCCGCGCGGCACGGTCGTGCTCCGCCACCTCGACCTGCTGCCGGAGACGGCCGTCGACAAGCTCGCCGAGCTGCTCGAACCGGCCGGGTACCGCGCCTGGGTGGTCGGCACCGTGACCGAGCCGTCCAGCCCCGACGTCCCGCAGTCGCTGCTCGGCAACTTCTCCGAGTCCCTCGTCGTCCCGCCGCTGCGGCACCGCGTCGACGACGTACGCGAGATCGTCCCGATGCTGCTGCGCCGCCACGTCGGCCGCCGCCGCCTCGTGTGCTCACCGCAGGCGATGCACACGCTGCTGCGCGCGCCGTGGCCCGGTAACGTCGCCCAGCTCGACCGGGTGCTCCAGGCGGCCGTGGCCGTACGCCCGACCGGCCGCATCGAACCCCGCGACCTCCCCGAAGAGGCCCACGCGACCAGCCGCCACGTCCTCACCCCGATGGAGGCGATGGAGCGCGACGCGATCTCCCGCGCCCTCGACGAGTCCGCCGGCGACAAGCGCAAGGCCGCCGCACGCCTCGGCATCTCCCGCGCGACGATCTACCGCAAGATCCGCGCCTTCGGCCTGGAGACCGACTCCCGCCCCTGAGCTTCCGCCGAGAGCCGAAAACCGGCGCATTCCGGGGCTCTCGGTACGCTGGGAGCTCACGCGGAGGTGGGGAACATCGGCGAGCTGTCGCGGATCGTGGTCATCGGTACCGGGTTGATCGGCACCTCGGTGGCGCTCGCCATGCGTGAGCGCGGCGCCGAGGTCCTCCTCGACGATCGTGACCCCGCGTGCGTGCGTCTCGCCGCCGAGATCGGGGCCGGTGTCGCGCTTCGTGACGGCGACGAGCCCGCCGATCTCGCGGTGCTGGCCGTGCCGCCGTCCGCCGTCGCCGCGACGCTGCTCGACGCGCAGAAGCGCGAGCTCGCCCGGTTCTACACCGACGTCGCCAGCGTGAAGTCCCTCCCGCTGCGCGAGGCTTCCGAGCTGGGCTGTGACCTGACCCGATTCGTCGCCGGCCATCCGCTCGCCGGGCGCGAGCGTTCCGGGCCCGCCGCGGCGCGCGGCGACCTGTTCCTGGGGCGGCCGTGGGCGCTGTGCCCGACTCCTGAGGTCTCCGCGGAGACCACCGAGGCCGTCGGCGCGCTGGTGAAGGCCTGCGGTGCCCAGGCCGTCGTCGTCGACGCGGCCGAGCACGACCGGGCCGTCGCGCTCGTGTCGCACGGCCCGCACGTCGCCGCCGCGGCGGTCGCCGCACGCCTGGAGGCCGCGCCCGAGGTGGCGCTCGGCCTCGCGGGCCAGGGCGTACGCGACGTGACGCGCATCGCGGCCGGCGACCCCGCCCTGTGGATCGGCATCCTCAGCGCGAACGCCCTCCCGGTGGCCGACGTGATCGACGACGTCGCCAAGGACCTCGCCGCGACGGCTTCGGCGCTGCGCGCGGGCCGCAAGCCCGAGGTCACCGGGATGCTGGAGCGCGGCGGTTCCGGCCGCCGCCGGCTCCCCGGCAAGCACGGCGACCGGCCGGGCGCCTACGCCGTCGTGGCCGTCGTGATCCCCGACCGGCCCGGCGAGCTGGCCTTGCTGTTCCAGGCGGCCGGCGTCGCCGGGGTCAACATCGAGGACGTCACGATCGAGCACTCTCCCGGTAGGCCCGTCGGTGTCGTCGAGCTGAGCGTGACACCCGACGCGGCCGATCGGCTCGCGGATGAACTACGCGCGCGCGGCTGGTCGGTGCCGGGCTGATCACGGGCTCCCGGGGTTCGGACCGCGCCGGGCGCAGCAGGAACGCCACGCGTACGGTGCCGAGGACGATCATGCAGGTGATCGGGATGAAGGCACGCTGGAACGCCGGCCCGTCGTAGCCCCCGGTGGCGTCCAGGATGGCCCCGGCGGCGAGTGAGGCGGTCATCGCCGCGGTGAAGCCGCCGACGTTGACGACACCCGATGCGATGCCGGCGCGCTCCGGCGGGTTCGCGTCGCGTGCGAGGTCGAACGCGAGCATCGACGCCGCGCTGCCGGTGGCGCTGACCAGCACGAGCGCCACCGCGAGCGGCACGGGCAGCCGCCCGCCCGGCCAGGTGATCGCCATGATCCAGGTGAGGCCCAGCACGGTCGCGACCGAGACGATCAGCCGCCCGCGCAGGCCGGGCCGGTGACCGGCCACCCAGCCCATGATCGGCGCGACGGCCAGGGGAGTCGCCGCGGTGAGCGTCAGCGTGAGCTTGGCCGCCGAGGGCGCCATGCCGAGCCCCTCGACGAGGTACGGGTAGCCCCAGAGCGTCGCCAGCACCATGAACGACGACATCAGCGTGAAGTGCGCCCAGATCCCGGCGCGCGTACCGCGCTGCGCGAGCACCGCCCGCAGGTCCGCGCGGATCGGCGCCGCGACGCGCGGACGCCCTCCGGTCCCCTCGGGCCGGTCCCGCACCAGCCGGAGCACGACGAAGGCCAGCACCGCGCTGCCCGCCGCGGTCCCGAGGAACGTCGCCGTCCAGCCGTACGCCCGCAGCGCCGCCGAGAGCGGAACCGTGCCTCCGGTCTGCCCGAGCGCCCCGGTCATCGCGGTCAGCGCGGTCATGAGGGCGAACCTCTGCCGGGGAAACCAGGAGGAGGCCAGGCGGATGACACTGATGAACGTGAACGCGTCACCGAGCCCGACGAGCGCCCGCCCGGCGACGGCGAGCGGCATCGACGTCGCGACGGCGAACAGCACCTGCCCGGCGGCCATCGACAGCAGAGCCATCCCGAGCATCCGCCGAGGCCCGAACCGGTCGGCCATGATGCCCGCCGGCACCTGCATGACCATGTAGACACCGAGCTGCAGAATCGCGAACGTCGACAGCGCCGTCGCACCGATGCCGAACCGCTGCTGCGCGGCCAGGGCGGCGACACCGAGACTGGTCCGGTGGAAGAACGCCACCAGGTAGACCAGCGCACCGACCGCCCACACGCCCCATGCGCGCCGGCCGCCGAGCGGGTGAGGGGAGGTCTGGACAGGACGCGGTGTCAGGACCGCGAGCTTCAACGGAACGCCTTTCGGGGGAGGTCAGAACACGGAGGCCACGCACGGCCACGTGGGACCGTGCAGGTGGTGCAGGTGGCGCCGGCTGAGGTGGATCGTGGGGATCAGGCGCGGCCGCGCAGGGCCGCGCCCGTGGTGTGCAGGTGGCGGTGGATGGCGGCGCGGATTCTTCGGCGGTCGCCGGAGCGGACGGCTTCGAGGATCTCGGCGTGTTCGCCGATGGCGTCCGCGGTGCGGGTGGGGTCGGCGGCGGTGAGTCTCGCCATGCGCAGCTGGCGGTCGCGTAGCGAGTCGTACAGCTGGGTGAGGATCTCGTTACCCGCGGCCGCCACGAGCGTGCGGTGGAAGCAGCGGTCGGCTCGGGCGAACTCCCTGGCGTCGCCGCCGTCCGAGTGGGCGCGCATCTCCTCCAGGAGGGCGGTGAGCTCCTCGACCAGCTCCGGGCCGATCGTGGCCTTGCCGGCGGTGAAGGTCTCCACCAGTTCCCGTGTCTCCACGACGTCCGCGATCTCCTGGGAGGAGACGGGGAGTACGAGCGCGCCGCGCTTGGGATAGAGGCGTACCAGGCCTTCGGACTCCAGGCGGAGGAGCGCCTCGCGTACGGGTGTGCGGGACACCCCGACCGCCGTGGCGATCTCACCCTCGCTCAGGAGCGCGCCGCCCGGGTAGGCGCGGTCGAGGATGGCCTGCTTGACGTGTTCGTAGGCCCGGGAGGTCGCGGTGCTCATCTTGTATCTATGTTACATGCATCCCGTATGCCGCCCCGGGCGGGCTCCCGGGGCGTACCCGCGAATGCTGGATCAACGAGGGGTGATGGACCGGTAGCCTCATTCGTTGGCTGTTCGGTACGGGAGAGGAAATAAACGTGACGCTCGTCATAGCCATGGACGGACCGTCCGGATCGGGCAAGTCCAGCGTCTCCAGAGGCGTGGCACGCGCGCTCGGCCTGCGCTACCTCGACACCGGAGCGATGTACCGCGCGATGACCTGGTGGATGCTGCGCGAGGGCGTCCCCGTCGAGGATCCCGCCGCCGTCGCGGGCCGCGCGTACGAACCTGACCTGGTCTGCGGCACCGACCCGGGCGACCCGGCCATCACCGTCGACGGCATGGACGTCTCCGGACCCATCCGTACGGCCGAGATCACCGGCTCGGTGAGCGCGGTCGCGGCCGTCCAGGCCGTGCGCGAGCGTCTCGTGGCTCTCCAGCGTGAGATCATAGGAACCGGCGGCATCGTCGTCGAGGGGCGTGACATCGGCACGGTCGTGGCGCCGGACGCCCCGGTCAAGATCTATCTGACGGCGAGCCCGGAGGTACGGGCCCAGCGCCGCAGCAGGGAGCTCACCGGCGCGACCGTCGCGGCCACCCAGGCCGACCTGGCACGGCGCGACCGTCTCGACTCCACACGTAAGGCCGACCCGCTCGCGCAGGCGGCCGACGCGGTGGAGGTGGACACCAGCGATCTCAGCCTGGACGAGGTCGTCGCGGTGATCGTAGGAATGGCAGGACAAGCGCGCTCGCAGGAGCCGCGAGGCGAGGAGCGCACGTGAGTGAATTCGAGCACGCCGATGTCGATCGACGTCGTGGAGCACGACGTCGCGCCACCACCGGTGGTCGCCGTCGTCGGACGCCCCAACGTCGGCAAGTCGACGCTGGTCAACCGCATCCTCGGCCGCCGTGAGGCGGTCGTGGAGGACGTCCCGGGTGTGACGCGCGACCGCGTCGCGTACGACGCGGCGTGGGCCGGCCGCCGGTTCACCGTCCTCGACACGGGCGGCTGGGAGCCGAACGCCGAGGGCCTCGCCGCCGCCGTCGCCGACCAGGCGCGGCTGGCCGTCGACGCCGCCGACGTCGTCCTGTTCGTCGTGGACGCCACGGTCGGCTCCACCGACACCGACGAGGCCGTGACCAACGTCCTGCGCCGGTCGAAGAAGCCCGTCGTGCTGGCCGCCAACAAGGTCGACGACTCGCGCGCCGAGGCCGACGCCGCCGCCCTGTGGTCGATGGGTCTCGGTGAGCCGATGACCGTCTCGGCCCTGCACGGCCGCGGGAGCGGTGACCTGCTCGACGCCGTGCTGCGCGCGCTGCCCGAGGAGGCGCCCGCCGAGACGTTCGGCGCCGCGGGCGGGCCGCGCCGCATCGCGCTGCTGGGCCGGCCCAACGTCGGCAAGTCGAGCCTGCTGAACAAGCTCGCCGGGGAGAACCGCGTGGTCGTCGACTCCGTCGCCGGCACGACGCGCGACCCGGTCGACGAGCTGATCGAGCTGGGCGACCAGACCTGGAAGTTCGTCGACACGGCCGGCATCCGCCGCCGCGCGCGGGAGAACCAGGGCGCCGACTTCTACGCGACGCTGCGTACCCAGTCGGCGCTCGACCGGTCCGAGGTCGCGGTCGTGCTGGTCGACGCCAGCGAGCCCCTCGCCGAGCAGGACCTCCGCATCATCTCGATGGTGATCGAGTCCGGGCGCGCGCTGGTGCTGGCGTTCAACAAGTGGGACCTCGTCGACGAGGAGCGCCGCCACTTCCTCGACCGCGAGATCGACCGGCAGCTCCACCACGCCCGCTGGGCGCCGAGGGTCAACATCTCGGCCCGCACCGGACGCCACGTCGAGAAGCTCGTGCCGGCCCTGCACACGGCCCTGGAGGGCTGGGGGGAGCGGGTGCCGACCGCGCGCCTCAACTCCTTCATGTCCGACCTCATCGCCGCCAAGCCGCACCCGGTACGCGGGGGCAAGCAGCCGCGCGTCATGTTCGCCACGCAGGCGGGCGTGCAGCCGCCGCGGTTCGTGCTGTTCACGACGGGCTTCCTGGAGACCGGCTACCGCCGCTTCATCGAGCGCCGCCTCCGCGAGGAGTTCGGCTTCGAGGGCACGCCGATCGAGGTCAGCATGAAGATCAGGGAGAAGCGCCAGCGCAAGTGAGCGCGGGACGCGCGGTCACCGGCGGCCTTGTCAGGCGGTGACCGCGCGTGCCTTTCGTGTCTCCATCGCGTGCTGGACGAGCGCGATCAGGACCTCCTTGCCGGATTCCTTGTCGCGCGCGTCGCACAGCATCACCGGGACGCTCGGCCCCAGGTTGAGCGCGGTCTGCACCTCGTCGAGCTGGTACTGCGGCGCCCCGTCGAAGCAGTTGACGGCCACGATGAACGGCGTCTTGCGCCGCTCGAAGTAGTCGACCGCGGGGAAGCAGTCCGCGAGGCGTCTGGTGTCGGCGAGCACGACCGCGCCGAGAGCGCCGATCGCCACCTCGTCCCACATGAACCAGAACCTCTCCTGTCCGGGCGTGCCGAACAGGTAGAGCATGAACTGGTCCTTGATGGTGATGCGCCCGAAGTCCATCGCGACCGTGGTGGTCTTCTTGGCCTCGACCCCGGACAGGTCGTCGACCGACGCGCCCTGGTCGGTGAGGAGCTCTTCGGTGCGCAGCGGTTTGGTCTCGGAGACGGCGCCGACGAGGGTCGTCTTCCCGGCGCCGAAGCCGCCCGCGATCAGGATCTTGATCGCTTTCGGCAGCTGCCGCCCCTGCCGGTCAAAGCGCATGAAGTCCCTCGATCACTGCCCGGTACATTTCTCGTCCTGCATGAGTTCCGTCTCAGTTTGCGGGTCCTGGACCGTCACCAGGCCCTTGTCGAGCAGGTCGCCGAGGAGCACGCGCACGGTCACGCCCGGGAGCTTGAGGTGCGCCGCGATCTCCGCCACGGACAGCACCTGCTCGCACAGGCGTACGGCCTGCTGGTGCTCGGGGCTGAGTCCCAGCTCGGGTGAGGGGGACAAGCCGGTCGCGGCGACCAGCGTCACCAGGTCGAACGAGCCTCGGATCGGCTCCATGCGGCCACTGGTCATGACGTACGGGCGGACGAGCGGTCCCGCCAGGTCGTCGAGCCAGCGTTCCTCGGGGTCCTGTTCCTCGTCGTCGCGGAGGGAGCCCTCCACGGGAAGATCGAAGGACTCGCTGTTGGCGTTCTCCTCCGCCGAGGTCTCGTCGCCTGGGGTCATTGGGCCTGCTCGGCCGTACGTGAGGCCGCGCCGAGGTGGTGACCGACCCCGGTGACCAGCATGGCCATCTCGTACGCGATGAGCCCGATGTCGGCCTCCTCGGAGCTGAGGACCGCCAGGCAGGCGCCGTGGCCCGCGACGGTCACCAGGAGGTAGGCCTGTTTCATCTCGACGACGGTCTGGCGGATGGGACCTCCGCCGAAGCGTTCGCCGACGCCCTTCGCCAGGGACTGGATGCCCGCTGCCACGGCCGCGAGGTGTTCGGCGTCCTCGTGCTCGAACTCCTGCGACGATGCCATCAGCAGGCCGTCAGCCGACAGGACGATCGCGTGATGGGCCTCGTTCACCCTCTTGACCAGGTCGTCCAGCAACCAGGCCAGATCGGCGGAAGGGTCTGTCTTTTGCGCCACTGGATGTCCTTTTAGGCTTCTTCGTCGGTGGGGGAGTCGGTCTCGGAAGTGGCCTGGGACCTCGCCGCGTCGGTCCGGCCGCGGCGGGTGCCCGCCTGGAGACCGCCGAATGACTTGCGGATGGCCTCGGGCGACGGCACCTCCTCCTCGGTCCTCTCATCGGCGGGCGGGCTGTCGTTGACCTTCGCCGCGGGCGGGGTGTCCGTACGCAGCGCGGGAGCCAGGCTGGCCTGCGGAACGCGTACCGGAAGGCCGCCCGGCGTGTGCGAGGACTGCGCCGCGGCGGGTGCCGCCGGCGGAGCCTGCTCGGCCACCGGCTTGGTGGCGTTCCGCTGCGGCAGGGCCGGAGGCCTTCCTCCGGTGTCCGGGGCGGGCTGGAACGTGACCGGAGGCTGCGGCGTCGTGGGCCGCACGGCCGTGACCGGCTCGGCCTCCGCCTCCTCGGCCGGTGCGAGCTCGCGTACGCGTGCCGGCACGTCGCCGTAGGAGGTGGCGGTGATCCCGGCCGCGCCGACCGACACCGGCAGGCCGCGCGGGGCGGTCGTCGAGTCGATCTCGCCGGGCTCGGTCTCCACGATCAGGTCGTGGGGGACGAGGACGACGGCCGTGGTGCCTCCGTAGGAGGAGTGCTTGAGCGAGACCTTCACGTCGTAGCGGACGGCCAGCCGGCCGACCACGTACAGGCCCAGGTGCGCCGAGCTGGAGAGGTTGAACTCCGGCGGGTTGGTGACCCGCTCGTTGATGGAGGACAGGATCTCGTCGGTCATGCCGAGACCGCGGTCCTCGATCTCGATGACGTACCCGTGCGCGACACGGTGGCCGCTGACCTGCGCCTGCGTGTACGGCGGCGAGAACGAGACGGCGTTCTCGATCAGCTCGGCGAGAAGGTGGACGATGTCACCGACGGCCCGTCCGGCCAGGGCGGTCTCGCCCATCGGCAGCACGGTGACCCGGGTGTAGTCCTCGACCTCGGCGACGGAGGACGCGTACGACGTCGATCATCGGCACCGGCCGCCGCCAGCCACGTGCGGGCGTCGCGCCGGACAGGACGATCAGGTTCTCCGCGTTACGCCGCATTCGGGTGGCGAGGTGGTCGACGCGGAACAGGTCCTCCAGCTCCTTGGCGTCGTCCTCGCGGCGCTCCATGCCGTCCAGCAGGGTCAGCTGCCGGTGCACGAGGGCCTGGGAGCGGCGGGCGAGGCTCAGGAGGATGTCGCGGATGCCGCGGCGCAGCTCGGCCTGCTCGACCGCGGTACGGATCGCGGTCTGCTGCACGGAGTTGAACGCCTGGCCCACCTGGCCGACCTCGTCGTTGCCGAACAGCAGGGGCGGAGCCTCGGCCTCGACGTCGACCTTCTCGCCGTGACCGAGCCGCTCGACCACGCTCGGCAGGCGCTCCTCGGCCAGCCGGAGGGCGGCCTTGCGGAGGTTCTCCAGCTGCCGCATGAGCGTACGGGTCGTGGTGATGGACACGATGATCGAGGTGATGACCGCGACCAGGCCGAGACCACCGGCGAGGGCGAGGCGGACGATGACGCCCGCGGCGATCGGCTCGGCCTTCTTCAGGAGACGGTCACCGCCGCCGAACACGGCCGAGGCGAGGTCGGTCAGCGCCGGGTCGGCGGCGTTCCGCCACTCTCCGGCGGTGATCGGAGGCGTCCGGCCGGGCCGCGTACGGTTCAGGAGCGTCGTCTCCAGGGAGTGCACGCGCGCCAGGCCCTCGCTCTTGGTCACGAGGTCGTACGAGACGTGGTCGGCGTTCTGCAGCTCTTCCAGGGCGTTGTGCATGGCGTACCGCTGGGCGCCGACCGCCTGCACGAACTGCGTGTAGTCGGCGGTGGAGAAGCGGCGCGCCGCGAGGATGCCGGAGATCTGGGCGTCCTCCTGGGACAGCAGCTCCCTGGCCCGGTTGAGCCCGACGACCGTACGGACGTTCTGCGCGAACCCCTTGTCGTCCAGGGTGGCGAGCGAGTCGTCGACGACGAAGATCGAGTCGATGGCGTCGGTGTAGACCGACGCCGTCTTGTTGCGGTCCGTCAGGCCGGAGTCGATCGCGCTCCGGTTGGCGCCCAGGTCGGAGAACTTCGCCAGCGCGCCGTTGACGGCCTGCTTGAGCGCCGCGCTCTCGGCCAGCTTGACGTTGCCGCCGTGGGAGAGCTTGGCGAACTTGGCGACGGCCTGGTCGGTGCGGTGGCGCTGGGCGTCCAGCGCCGCGCGCTGTGCGGGGCCAGGGTTGCCGAGGCGCACCATCGAGAGCTGGCGTTCGCGCTGTAGTTCGGGTTGTAGGTCGTCGATCGGCTGGGCGACCCCGCTGTTGACCGCGGAGACCCAGACGAGGTTCACGCCCTCGCGGAGTGTGACCCAGGCCGCGAACGCCCAGAGGGCGGCCAGGGACAGCAGCAGAGCGGTGATCTTGGTCCGTAGGCGCGCGTTGCGAAAGCGCATTACACCAGCCCCAGCAAATATGAAGGAAGATTTACCACGTTTTCACAGCGAAGCAACTATCGGGTTGACACGGGATCGTCATCGGCCTGCATTCCCGCGGCGCGCGGAGGCTTACGCGCCGATTTCGGTCGTATCCGGCGACGCTGGACTCTACAACGTAGGACATATCGGTTCAAGATCGAGGGGGTTTGTGACCTTATTGACTTGATTTGTGATGTGTCGCCCGGTTCGTTGCTGCTCTCACCGGATGAAGTCGAGCCCATGGCGCCGGCCGAGATGAAGAGCGGCCAGGACGGCGGCCCGGATGATGGCCGTCGGCCGGTACAGATCCTTGTCGTGCCACAGGGGCGGGCGTCCGTGCCGGCCTGGGACCACACCAGGTAGTCGCAGCCGCGCGCCGCCGCCTCACGCTGCCGCGGGTCCGCGTGGCCGCCGGTCAGGAGCAGGATCTGCACCGCGTACGCGGTCTCCTCCGCGCTGCCCGCCCAGTGACCCCACGAGCCGTCTCCGCGCTGGGTGTCCAGCACCCACCGCACGGCCTGGCCGACCGCGCCGGCCGACCGCTCGCCGCCGTACCCGTGCAGCGCGAGAGCCGCGCAGGCGGTGGCGTAGTACGGGGAGGCGTGCCAGCGGTCGTGCCAGGTGCCGTCGGCCCGCTGGCGGTCGCACAGCCACGCCGACAGCTTGTCGGCCGTCGCCGCGTGCCGCGGGGTGACGGCGGCGCCGCCGACGTTGCGGAACTCCCCGAAGGCCTCCAGGACGTGCGCGTTCGTGCTGACCGACACGCCCTCCTCGCCGGGCCACGTGCAGAAGTGGGTGTCGGTCTCGAACTCCCACAGCGGGTCCGGCGGCTGCGGCGCGCCCGCCAGCGCGAGCGCGTACAGCGCGCCGGCCGTCGTGTCGGCGTCGGTGGGCAGCCCCGCCGCCGCGGCCGTGCCGGCCGGGCCGAGCGAGCCGGCCAGGCCCGCCACGAGCGACTCCGGCGGCGTCACGTCGATGCCCGCGCGCACGAGCCAGCTCAGCACCCAGCCGCGCTCGAACACGGTGATCGGGAAACCGCACGGCACCGGGCCGCCGTGCTGCTCGACGGTGGTCTCCAGGAACCGCCGCGCGGGCGACTCCGGCGCGGGCTCGCGGTCGCCCAGCCAGGCGGCGGTGGCGGCCGGTGAGGCGCCGACCGTGCCGGTGGTCTCGGGCCGGATCGCCGGATGGCCGCACGCGGCGTCGCCGCCGACCTCCAGGGCGTGCAGGAGCTTCTGGGGCAGGCCGCCGCCCGACGCGAGCCGCGCCCGGATCTTGGTGAGCGTGGCGCCGTCGATCCCGTCCGGCGGGCGCAGCCGCTCGTCGGCCGGCCACCAGCCGGACCCGCGCGCGGGCACGTCCTTCAGGTGGTCGAGCCGCTCGTTGATCGACTGGATCATCGAGGGCACGAGCAGCTCGATCGCCGGCAGGTCCGGCAGGTCCGTGCCCGTCAGCGCGCCGGGGCCGCGCAGCCAGTGGAACAGCACGCGCAGTCCGCGTCCGGCGGCGACCTCCTCGGGCGCGGTGCCCTCCGGGCGCAGCACCGACAGCAGCGCCTCGACGGCGCTGAGGGTCGGCACCAGGGCGTACCTCGGGTCGGGCGCGCCCCACCCGCCGTCGGGCCGCTGGGTCTTCACGCAGGTAGTCGACGCGGCGTCCGTGCCCGGTCAGCCACGGCGTCAGCGCCACGAGCCGCCCGGTCTCATAGATCGACGGGGACACCTGGCCCCACGGCAGGGAGTCCAGCCCGGCGACCAGGGCGTCCGCCTCGGCGGTGAGCACGGTGAGTTCGGCGAGCGGCGTGCCGTCGGTCGCCGCCGCCGGCGTACAGGCGGTCACAGCGCGCCCCAGTAGTCCGTCATGCCGTAGTAGCCGACGCTGTAGCCGATCTGGCGCCGCAGGTAGACGGCCTCCGCGGGCAGGTCGGGGGAGAGCGCCGCGATCAGTTTCTCGCTGCTCTCGACCAGCTCGGCGATCCGCCGGCCGACGTCGTCGCGGGTGAGGCCGAGCATCAGGCTGTTGAGGTCGCCCCAGGCCAGGTCGCGCTCGTACGTGGCGAGGTCGTTGAGGAGGCGCAGCACGCGCTGGACCTCGGCGCTGGCCTCGGCCAGGCGCCCCATCGCGCCGGCGTCGTCCACGGAGCCGTTGTGGATCCAGTGCGAGACGTTCACGAGCGACGAACCGAAGTTGTCGGCGTTCGCGAGGTACTCCTCGAACGAGGGCAGCGCCGCCGCGTCCCCGGCGGAGTGGGCGGCCTTCCAGTCCCACTCGCGCGCGTTGGCGCGCAGGTACATCCGGAGGTGCTCGCGCCAGGCCGGCCGCAGCGCGGGCCAGCACTCACGCCCGGCGAGCTCGTCGCGCAGGCTCGCCAGGAGCCCCTGCAGCGGGATGTCGGGGTCCGGTGTGGCGCCGTCACCGACGGCCTCACACCCTCGGACGATCGCGTCGATCTCCTCGCGCGAGGTCGCGGTGTAGTCGACGAGCCAGTCGGTGGCGAAGGCCCACAGCGCCATGCGCGCCGCGATCCGGATCTCGCCGGCGGTGGCCTCGGGGGAGCCGAACGCGTTGGCGAGGGCGACGCCGCTGAAGACCGTCGCGCCGAACGGCTTGGCCGAGAACAGCCCGGGGTACTCCGACGCGCAGTCCTGCAGATCGCGGAGGCAGTCCGTCGCGAGCGCGCTGACCTTCCCCTGCTCCGCCGCCATGTCCAGTTCATCGCGTCCGGCGGTGGAAAACGCCATGACACCCTCCTGTCTGGGAACGCTGCTGAGCGCTCGCCGGGATCTCCGGCGTACGGCGCGGGCAGTGGCCCGGCGCCGGACTGGTCACCGATCGGTCAGATGGGTTTCAGGGTCACCTCGACCGCACCGCGAGGCCGGAGTGTCGGCCCGATCTGCGGTCTGAACGGGACCTCGGTGCAGGACACCGGGCGGAAACGGCTCAGGATCGAGGCGATGATCAGCTCGGCCTCGATGTTGAACACGTGCATCCCGATGCACTGGTGCGGGCCTCCCCCGAAGGGGAAGTAGGAGTAGCGGTGCCTCCGCGGTTGCCCGGGGGCGAAGCGGTCCGGGTCGAAGCTCCCGGGGCGGTCCCAGAAGGACTCGATCCGGTGCGTCAGGAAGGGGCTGAGGAGCACCGTGTCGCCGGCCTTCAGCGAGACGCCGCCGAGCTCGGTCGCGGCCACGGCGCGGCGCGGGAACAGCCAGCCGACGGGGTAGAGCCGCAGCAGCTCCTGGACGACCTGCTTGGTGTAGGTCAGCTCGGGCAGGTGGTGCGGTCCGACGACGTCGCCACCGATGACACGGTCGATCTCGTCGGTCAGCCGCCAGGAGACGTCCGGGTGCTTGGCGAGCAGCGGCCACAGCCACGTCAGCGCGCCGACCGTCGTCTCGGTCGCGGTGGCGAACATCGCGACGAGGTTGTCGCGGATCCACCGGTTGGTGACCTGCTTTCCCTCGGCCGTACGTGCCTGGCAGAGGGCGGAGAAGAAGTCCTTCGCCTCGTCGTGCTCCCTGCTCCGGTAGTCCTCGATGAGGGGGAACAGCACGTTGTCCATCTCGGTGACACCGCGCTTGAACGCCCGGTCGCCCGGCACGGGCATCGACTCGGGCAGGAACGGCAGCAGGAAGCGGAACGCCACCGCCATCGCGATCTCGCTGAAGGCCGGGGCGAGCCGGTCGTTGTCCTCATCGGTGATCTTGTCCCCGAAGAAGACCTTCAGCACCGCCTTGTTGACGATCATGCCGATCTCGGAGGTGGCGTCGATCGGGCGTCCGATCCGCGCCGCCTCCGAGAGGCCTTCCACCGACGTGTTGATCGAGTCGGCGATCCGGTCCGCGACGGAGTTCACATGCCGCGTCGTCAGGACCGGCTGCAGGCTCTTGCGGCTGAGTTCCCAGTCCGGACCGTCGCCGAGAATGCTGTCGCCGAACAGCCGGTGCAGTGGCCGCCAGAACGTCCCCTCGCGCAGGAAGTTCTCGGAGTCGTCCCGGAGAATGTGCTGAACGTGATCGGGGTGGCTCGCCACGAAGGCGCGGAACACCCCGAAGTCGATCCGGACCAGATCTCCCGATGACAGCCGGCCTATCTCCTCGATTTCCCGCATCGGATCCCGGAGGAGCCGGGGAAGTGTGCGATAGAGCCGGAAGGTCCTGGCCCTTTGAGTCAGGCCTGTGTCAACGGCGGCAGACACTACTGAGCGTTCCCTACTCCACGACCGGTGGTGCGGCGGATCGCCGCCCGGCACGACGGGGGTCACGCGTCCGGGCGGGCAGGTCAAAGGACAACTGTGCTGGTGACGGGGGCTTATGAACCAAGGGTACTAAGTCCATAAGCGAGGCTTATGGGGCAGTATTGCACCATCAATCTCACCCGGCGAGACCCCGGGGCCCGGTTTTTGACATAATTCACACCCGCGCGACTTGACCGAAACCTGACCGCCGACGCAACGCGATTACCTCAGGTCACACTCGTCCCAAGATCAAATCGGCGGCCCTCCACGCCATCGCCATGATGGGACCGTTGAGGTTGCCGGAGACCATGACCGGCAGCACCGAGCCGTCCACGACCCGCAGTCCGTCCACGCCGCGTACGCGCAGCCGTGAGTCGACCACGTCGTCGTCGGCCGGGCCCATCGCGCAGGTGCCCATCGCGTGGTAGCCGCAGTAGCCGTGGTCGAGGGCGGCGTCGAGGATGTCCTGGTCGTCGGCGACCGCGGGTCCGGGGAGCGTCTCCTCCGTGACCTGCTTGGACAGCGCGCCGTACGCGAAGAGCTCCCGCATCCGGCTGAACAGGTCCACGCCGACCGTGCGGTCGTGGCCGGTCGCGAAGTACTCCGCGACGATCACCGGCGGCTTCGAGGGGTCGGCCGAGGTGATGTGGACGCTGCCCTCGCTGTCCGGCCGCAGGATGGTGCCGAGGCAGCTCACGCCGGGCTCGCGTTCCAGGACCAGTTGCTCGCCGGGCCGCTGGGGGCCGGCCGAGAAGGGCGACATCAGAAGCTGGCCGTCGGGGCGGTCCAGCCCGGGCCGGGTCTTGAGGAAGGCGATCATGTCGTACGCCGGCGTCGAGAGCGGGCCCCGGCGCGTCAAGAGGTACTTCAGCCCGCTACGGGCCTGCCGTGCGGTGGTGTTCAGCAGCCGGTTGTAGCCGAGGTCGTCGACCAGCCGGTACTGCAGCTTGAAGACGCGGTGTTCGCGCATCCGCGCGCCGACGTTCGGGCTGTCCACCACGACGTCCACGCCGGCCTTGCGCAGGGTCTCCGCCGGGCCGATTCCAGAGAGCTGGAGTAACTGGGGCGTCGCGATGCTGCCGGAGGCCACGATCACCTCGGCGTCGGCGAAGTGGTCGACCGTACGGCCCTTGGTGCGCGTGCGCACGCCGACGGCGCGGCCGTTCTCGATCAGGACGCGCAGGGCGGTGCTGCGGACGAGGACGGTCAGGTTCTCGCGGTCCGCGATCGGGTGGAGGAACGCGTGCGCGGCGCTGACCCGCTGCCCGTCGCGGATGGTGGCCATCGCGTAGCCGACGCGCTCGCCGTCGCTCGCGTTGACGTCGTCCTTGCGGCTCATCCCGGCCTCGACGCAGGCGTCGATCATCACCTCGGAGATCTCGTCGCCGGTCACGGCCGGCGAGACGTGCAGCGGGCCGCCCGCGCCGCGGACCTCCGAGGCGCCCAGCGCGTTGTCCTCCATCCGCTTGAAGATCGGCAGGATGTCGTCCCAGCCCCATTCCGGGTTGCCGAGCCGCACCAGCTCGTCGTAGTCGGCGCGGGAGCCGCGGTTGTAGATCATTCCGTTGACCGCGCTGGAGCCGCCGAGGGTCCGGCCCCGCGGCCACTGCTCGACCCTCCTGGACGGGCCGATCGGGTTCACCGGGTAGATCCAGCAGTAACGCTCGCTGTCGTAGAGGCGCGCGAAGCCCTTGGGCACCCGGATCATCGGGCTGGCGTCACGGCCGCCCGCCTCGATCAGCAGGACCCGGTTCGCCGGGTCCTCGGTCAGCCGGTTGGCGAGCACACATCCCGCCGAACCCGCGCCGACGATGATGTAGTTGAAACGTGGCACAAAATCTCCGTCCCCGCCGCGGCCACCGGAACCAGGACGTCCCGGTGTGATCATCCGCGGGTCAGACGCGTGATCGTATGGCCGGCGCGCTCCCCGGGTTCACCAGTTGGAGAGGGACCTGTGCATGATCTCCGCCACGTCGTCCTCCGTCACCGGCTTGGGCGAGGTCGCGAGCAGCCGCTGCTGCTTCATCGCGCCCTCCACGAGGTCCGGTACGTCGCCCTCGCCGTAGCCGACCCCGCCGATGCCGTTCGGGAGCCCGACGTCGCGCATCAGGCTCAGCAGCGCCGACGGCAGCAGGCCGGCCGGGTCGCCCTCGGCGCCGGGCGACAGCAGCCCGGCCGCGCGTACGTGCCGATCCGGGGCGGCGTCGAAGGTGAAGCGGAAGGCCTCCGGCGCGGTGAGCGCCACCGACATCCCGTGCGGCACCATCGGCTCGTCGCGCGGGTAGCCGTCGGGGTGGAAGTCGCCGACCTGGCCCGCGATCGGGTACGCGTTGGCGTGCGGGATGTGCACGCCCGCGTTGCCGAACCCCAGCCCGGCGAAGGTCGCCGCGAGCGCCATGTCGCCGCGGGCGCGGGCGTTGTCGCCGTCGTGCACGGCGGCGCGGAACGACGTGGCGATCAGGCCGAGGGCGCGCTCGGCCCACATGTCGGACACCGGGTTGGACCCGCAGTACGGCACCCGGTCCTCGGCGGCCTTGCGCTCGTAGGAGGTGTACGGCCGTGCCGTGTAGCTCTCCAGCGCGTGGCACACGATGTCCATCCCGGCGGACGCGGTCACACCGGCGGGCTGGGTGATCGTGAGGTCGGGGTCGACGACGGCCAGCGCCGGGCGCAGCCGCGGATGGCTGATGCCCGTCTTGACCCGCAGCGACAGGACGTCCATCACGCACACGGTCGTGCTCTCGGCTCCGGTGCCGGTGGTCGTCGGCACGGCCACGAGCGGCCGGAGGGGCTCGGACGGGGCGCGGCCCGCCCCGATCGGCGCGTTGAGGTAGTCCTCCAGCTCGCCGTCGTTGGTGGTCAGGAGGTTCACCGCCTTCGCGGTGTCGATGCTCGAACCGCCGCCGACCGCGACGTAGGCGTCCCAGGGGCCGGACGCCCTCGCGTACTCGACGGCCTGGCGCATCGCCTCGTCGGTCGGCTCGACGCGCACGCCGTCGAACACCTCCGCCTCCACGCCGTACGCCCGCATCTGACCGGCGATCCGCTCGGGCGCGCCGGTGGTGGCCACACCCGGGTCGGTGACGACCAGCACCCGCCGCGCGCCGAACTGCGCGAGGTCGAAGCCGATCTCGGCGGAGGCGCCGGGGCCGAACTTGAGCTGGGGCGCGCCGTAGGTGAAGACCGACTCGGGGTGTGCTGTCATGACTGCTCCCTGCTGAGGACGTGGCGGGCGACGGCCGTGCGGGCTGCCTCGATGTCGACCGGCGTCGAGGTGGGATGGAGGCGGTTCGTCAGTAGTGACCATGAAACGCCCTGGTCCGGGGCCACCGCCACCTCCGTGCCTGTGAAGCCCGGATGGCCGAGGACCGCCGCGTAACCGCCGTCGCCCGTCTCGACCACGCGGCGCCGCCAGCCGAGGGCCTGCTCCGGGTCGGGGCCGGCCGCCGCGAACTCCGCGACGACGGCCGGCGGCCAGGCCGAGGTGGTGCCCGAGCATGACCGCGCCCAGGCGCGCCACGTCGGCGGCGGTGGAGAAGATCCCGGCGTGCCCGGCGGCGCCGCCGAACGCGTGGTGGGCGTTGCCGTCGTTGACCTCGCCGCGGAGCAGGTGCACGCGTGACCCGCGCGGTGCCTCGGCGGGCACCGGGTACGGCTCGCCGGTGGCGATCATCCGGCGTTCCCAGGAGTCGCCGTCGGACGTCGCGGCGGCGTCCGGCACCGGGCCGTACGAGGTGTCGCGCAGGCCGAGCGGCCCGGTGACCAGCGCGGCGACGGCGTCGCGCAGGCCGGAGCCGTGCGCGGCCTCGACGATCGCGCCGAGGAGCTGGAACCCCAGGTCGGAGTAGTGACGCCCGCTGTCAGGGGCGTAGGCCAGCGGCAGGGCGGCGGCGCGGGCGATCGCGGCGCGCGGGTCGCCGATGACGGCGGGGCCGTCCGTCGCGTCCGCGTACAGCGGCCACCACTCCGTCAGGCCCGCCCGGTGCAGCAGGAGCATCCGGACGGTCACGGCGTCCTTCGCCCCGCCGGAGAAGCCCGGCAGCAGGTCGCGGACGCGTGCGTCCAGGCCGAGGGCTCCTTCGGCGCGCAGCCGCATGATCGCCAGGGTCGTGACGATCTTGGTGACCGAGGCCACGTCGAAGAGCGTGGAAGGCCGCGCGGCGGGCCCGCCGGCCGAGGTACGGCCCGCCGCGACGGGCGCGGGGCCGGGAATCCCCGCCAGGGAGACGGCGCTCGGGCCGCGTACGCCGTCGGTCATCCCGTGCAGCAGCCGTGCGAGCTCCGTCACGAGGGTTACTTTTTAACGTCGTTATGCGGCATGGTGGTACATCTTATTCATCGCTCCAGCTCGGGATGAGGACCATATGCGGATGCGCGGACACGTCGTCCTGCGGGCCTTCGCGCTGGTGGGCGCCGTTTCGCTCGCCGTCACGTCATGCTCGCCGGCCGGTTCGAAGAAGGGCGGCAAGACCGGGCCACTGGTCATCGCCCGCACGGTCGACCTCGAACAGCTCGACCCGGCCACCGCGACGGCCTTCGGCAGCACCCAGACCCTCCGGCTCATGTTCGACACGCTGGTGAACACGGACTCCTCCGGGCGGCTCGTCGCCGGGCTGGCCAAGTCGTGGGACACCAGCAAGGACGGTCGTACGCTGACCTTCCACCTCCAGCAGGGCGTGAAGTTCCACAACGGCGACCCGCTGACCGCCGACGCCGTGGTCGCCACCATCGACCGGATCCTCGACGAGAAGACCGCCTCGGTGGTCCGCTCGAACCTCGGGTCCGTCTCGAAGGTCACCGCCGCCGACCCGTCGACGGCCGTCGTCACGCTGCGCAAGCCGGACCTGTCCGTGCTCGACACGCTCACCCTCATCGGCACGGCCATCCTCGACCCGGCCGACATCAAGGCCGGCCGGGTCGCCAAGAGCCCGAACGGCACCGGCCCCTTCAAGCTGACCGGCCGCACCCAGGGGCAGAAGATCGACCTCGCGGCCAACCCGGCCTACTTCGCCGGCAAGCCGTCGATCGCCAACGTGGAGTTCCGCGTCATCCCGGACGAGACGTCGATCCTGGCCGGGCTGCGGGCCGGGTCGTTCGACGCCGGCGTGCTCACCGACCCGAACGTCAGCTCGCAGGCGAAGGGGAAGCTCAAGGTCTCCTCGACCCCGTCGCTGGCCTACCACGCGCTCATGCTGAACGGCCGGCGCAAGCCGCTCGACAACCTGACCGTCCGCCAGGCCATCGCCTGCGCCGTCGACCGCAAGCAGGTGATCGACACGGCCGTCGCGGGCCAGGGCACGCCGACCGGGCCGATCACCAGCCCGGCGCAGCACCTCACGCCGTCCGACGGCCTGCCCTGCACGCCCGGCGACGTCGCCGGGGCCAAGAAGATGCTCGACGGGGCGGGCGTGAAGACGCCGGTCACCCTCAAGACGCTGGTCATGAGCGGCGGGTACGCCTCGGCGATCAACGAGGCGCAGAACCTCCAGGCGCAGCTCGGAAAGATCGGCGTCAAGCTCGTCCTCGACCAGCAGCCGGTCAACGTCTACGTGAAGCGCTGGAGCGCCGCGGACTACGACGCCACCCTCGCCCTGAACGGCGGGGACAGCTCTCCGTACCTGATGTACGCGCGGTACTTCACTCCCGGCGGCTCGCTGTCCAAGCCCGCCGGGCTCGACTCGCCGAAGATCGCCGACCTGCTCGGCCGGGTGAACGCCGAGAGCGACCTGAAGGCGCGCGGTGACACGACCGCCGAGCTGGCGCGCACGATGCTCCAGCAGTCGCCCTGGGTGTGGCTCTTCACCGACAACAACGTCGTCGTCACCCAGCCCGGCGTGACCGGCCTCGGCATCACCGCCGACAACTCCCTGCGCTCGCTGGAGAGGACCACCAAGGGGTGAGCGCCATGACGGCACGCGCCGTCGGCGGCCGTCTCGCCGGGCTGGCCGGGACGGTGTTCGGCGTCGCGGTGGTGGTGTTCGTGATGCTCCGCCTGCTGCCGGGGGACGCCATCGACGCGACCCTCGGCACCGAGGCGGGCCTGCTCACCGGGGCGCAGCGCGCCTCGCTGGAGCGGTACTACGGCATCGACCAGTCCATCCCGCACCAGTTCGTCGAGCTGGATCGGGCAGCTGTTCCAGGGCAACCTCGGCGTGTCGATCAACAGCGGCACCGAGGTCACGACGCTGCTGGGCTCGGCCATCCCCGTGACGGTCGAGCTGGCCGTGCTGGCGACCCTCATCGGCGCTCCGCTCGGTGTCGCGCTGGGAGTGCTCGCGGCGGGCCGTCCCGGCGCCGTACGTGACCTCGGGGTGCAGTCCGCCGGGCTCCTCGGCCTGGCGCTGCCGGAGTTCGTGCTCGCGTCCGTGCTGGTCGCGGTGCTGGGCGCGGTCTTCCAGTACTTCCCGTCGGCGGGGACGTTCGTCCCGCTGACCCGCTCGGTCGGCGGCAACCTCAGCCAGCTGATCTATCCGGCGCTGGTCCTGGCCGTCGGCCTGGCCGCGACCGTGATGCGCACGACCCGTTCGGCCTACCTCGACGTCGCGCGTTCGGACTTCGTGCGCACCGCGCACGGCAAGGGCCTGTCGCCGGGGCGGGTGCGCGGGCGGCACGTGCTGCGCAACTCCAGCGTCCCGATCGTGACGATGGTCGGCATCCAGTTCGGCTACCTGCTCGGCGGCACCGTCGTCGTCGAGCAGGTCTTCGCGCTGCCCGGCCTCGGCCGGCTGCTGCTCGGCGCGATCCTCCAGCGCGACTATGCCGTCGTGCAGTCGGCGGTGCTGCTGATCGCCGTCGCGTTCGTGCTGGTCAACCTCGTCGTCGACCTGGTGTACCGGGTCCTGGACCCACGGACGGCACCGTCATCGACCCTGGGTCTCGCGCGCCGGATCTGGGCCGACCGCAACGGCCGCGTCGGCCTCATCGTCACCGGGGTGATCGTGCTCGGCGGGCTCCTCGGCCTGCTCGGGCTGCTGCCGTACGACCCGGTCGGCCAGGACGTCGCCGCGCGCCTGCGCGGGCCGTCGGCGAGCCACGTGTTCGGGACCGACCAGTTCGGCCGGGACGTGTTCTCGCGCGCTCTGTCCGGGATCTTCGCCTCGCTGCGCGTCGCCGTCGTGTCGGTGGCCGCCGCGGCGGCGCTCGGCACGCTGATCGGCGTGCTGTCCGGGTACGCGGGCGGCTGGGCCGACGCGATCGCCGGCCGGGTCACCGACGTGCTGTTCGCCTTCCCCGCGATCCTGCTCGCGCTCACCGTGATCTCCGCCCTCGGGCGCGGCTGGGCCAACACGACGCTCGCCATCGCGATCGTCTACCTGCCGATCTTCATCCGCACGGCGCGCGGCCCGACATTGACCGTGCGGAACGCCGAGTACGTCAACGCCGGGCGCGTCCTCGGGTACGGCCCGGCGCGGCTCGTCGCACGCCACGTGCTGCCGAACGTCTCGGCGCCCATCCTCGTCCAGACCACCCTCGCGCTGTCCTGGGCGGTGCTCACCGAGTCGACGCTCAGCTTCCTCGGCCTGGGCACGCAGCCGCCGCAGAGCTCGCTCGGCCTGATGGTCGCCGACGGCCGCACGTACCTGACGACCGAGCCGTGGCTGCTGATCGCCCCCTCGGCGGTGGTCGTCGTCGCCGTCATCGGGCTGAACCTCCTCGGCGACGGCCTGCGCGCCGCCCTCGACCCCTCGGAGAGCCGCCCATGACCCCGGCACTGGAGGTGGAGGACCTCGTCGTCAGCGCGCGAGGCGCCGACCTCGTACGAGGCGTCGGCCTGTCCGTCGAGCCGGGCCGTACGCTCGGGCTCGTCGGGGAGTCCGGATCCGGCAAGTCGATGACCGCGCTCGCCGTGATGGGCCTGCTGCCCGACGGCGTACGGGTCTCCGGCGGGGCCGTGCGCGTGGACGGGCGCGACGTCGCCGGGCTGCCCGAGCCCGAGCGCCGCAAGGTGCGCGGCGCCCAGGCGGGCATGATCTACCAGGAGCCGATGACCGCGCTGAACCCGCTGATGCGGGTCGGCGCGCAGATCGTCGAGGGCCTGACCGCGCACGGGACGCCGTCTTCCGCGGCGCGTACGCGCGCGGCCGAGACCCTCGAACGCGTCGGGCTGCCGGTCGACCGCGCCCTCCGCGCGTACCCGCACCAGCTCTCCGGCGGCATGCGCCAGCGCGCCATGATCGCGGTCGCCGTCGCGCTGCGCCCGCGCGTCCTGATCGCCGACGAGCCCACGACCGCCCTGGACGTCACGATCCAGCGCCAGGTCATCGACCTCGTCGACGAGCTGCGCGCCGAAGAGGGCATGGCCGTCGTGTGGATCACCCACGACCTCGGCGTCGTCGCCCACATCGCCGACCGCACGGCCGTCATGTACGCCGGGCGCGTGGTCGAGGAGGGCACGACCGGCGGCCTGTTCGCGCGGCCGGCGCACCCGTACACCGCGGGCCTGCTGCGCTCGCTGCCCGCGCGGCGCGGGCCCGACCGTCCGCCGCTGGTCCAGATCGGCGGCCTGCCGCCCGACCTGGCGGGGCTGCCGCCGGGCTGCCCGTTCGCGCCGCGCTGCCCGCAGCGGCGTGACGTCTGCGAGGTCGACGAGCCGTCGCTCCTCGACCGCGGCGGCGCGCTCGCCGCCTGCCATGTGCCCCCGGAGGAGTGGTCGCCGTGACCTTGACGGTGGAGAACGTCGTCAAGCACTACCGGGGCGCGCGCGGCAGCGTCGTCCACGCCCTCGACGACGTCTCGTTCACGCTCGCGCCGGGCGAGACGCTCGGGATCGTGGGGGAGTCGGGCTGCGGGAAGTCCACGCTGGCCCGCCTCCTCGTGCATCTGGAGGCGCCGACGTCCGGCCGCGTGCTTCTGGACGACACCGACCTGACCGCGCTCGGCGTCCGCGCGATGCGCCCGTACCGGCGGCGGATCCAGATGGTCTTCCAGGACCCGTACGCCTCGCTGCACCCGCGCCGTACGGTCGCGCAGACGCTGTCGGAGGTGCTGTCGGTGCACGGCCTCGCCCCGCGCGGCGAGGCGCGTACGGCACGGGTGACCGAGCTGATGGAGATGGTCGGCCTGCCCGCGCGGCTGAGCTCCCGCTACCCGGTGCACCTGTCCGGCGGGCAGCGCCAGCGCGTCGGCATCGCACGCGCCCTGGCCGTCGAGCCCTCCATCCTCGTGCTCGACGAGGCGGTCTCCGCGCTGGACGTCTCGGTCCAGGCCGAGGTCATGAACCTCCTGGCGTCGCTGCGCGAACGCCTGAACCTCAGCTACGTCTTCATCTCCCACGACCTGACGATGGTCCGCCACATCAGCGACCGCGTCCTGGTGCTGTACCTGGGCAAGGTCGCCGAGATGGGCCCGTGGCGCGAGGTGTCGGACGAGCCGCTGCACCCGTACGCCCGCTCGCTGCGCGACGCGGCGCTCGTGCCGGACCCGGGGCAGCGCAACCTGACCCCGCCGCTGCGAGGCGACGTCCCGAACGCCGCGTCCCCGCCCTCGGGATGCCGCTTCCACCCGCGCTGCCCGCTCGTGGAGGACCGGTGCCGTACGGCCGAGCCGGCGCTGCTGGAACTCCGCCCGTCGCACCTGGCCGCCTGCCACGTCGCGGCCGATGGGTGAGCGTTCGCTGGACCCGCGCGCGGTACTGAGCCGCGCACGCGGCCTGCTGCCCGTCCTGCCGCCGTCGGAGAAACGCGTCGCCGAACACCTGCTCGCGGACCCGGAGGGCACGGCGTCCCTGAGCATCCGCTCGCTGGGAGCCGCGACGTCCACGTCGGTCGCCACCGTGCAGCGCCTGTGCCGCCGCCTGGGCCTGGCCGGCTACCCGGCGCTGAGAATGGCCCTGATCGCCGCCGTCACCCAGGAGCGTGCCTCCCCGGACCAGGCCCTGGACGGCGACATCGGCGCGACGGACTCCACCGCCTCGATCATCGAGAAGATCGCGTACGTGGACGGGCTCGCCGTACGCGAGACGGCGCTGCAACTGGACGCCACCGCCCTGGAGTCCGCCGCGCTGGCCGTACGAGGGGCGGGCAGGGTGGACGTGTACGGCGCGGGCGCCAGCGCCTTCGTCGCCGCCGACCTCCAGCAGAAACTTTTGCGCATCGGCCGGACCGTCTTCGCCTGGGCCGACCCGCACATGGCCCTGACGGGAGCCGCCCTCCTGGGCCCCGCGGACGCCGCCCTGGCCATCTCCCACACAGGGTTCACGAAGGACACGGTGAGCTTCCTGCGTCAGGCGAAGACCGCCGGAGCGACCACGATCGCCCTCACCAACAACCCGGACTCGCCGCTGACGGGTGAGGCCACGATCGTGTTAACGACCTCCGCCCGGGAGACCCCGTTCCGCTCGGGCGCGATGGGCAGCCGCATCGCCCAGCTGGTCGTGATCGACATGCTGTTCGTCACGGTCGCCCGCCAGAACCTCCGCGAGACCGGCGAGGCGCTGTCCCGAACCCACACCGCCCTCACCGACCGCCGAGGCTGACACGCCGCGCAACTCGCCAGCTTGACGACAAGATTTGACCCATGGCCATGAGGATATGAAAATAAGTTTCACCTTCGGGGTCGTTCCTCCTCAGGTCTGGAGAGTCCGTGCGCGTACTTGGACTGATGTCCGGCACATCGTTCGACGCAATTGAGATCGCGGCGGCCGACCTTGCCGGGGAGGGCGACGAGCTCGTTCTGCGGCCGCTCGGGTCGCTGTCGGTCTCCTATCCAGGCGATCTGGCGGACGATCTCGCCGCCGTGCTGCCCCCGGCGACCACCACCGCGGGGATGATCTGCGGGCTCGACACGCGGGTCGGGCAGGCGTTCGCCGAGGCGGCGGTCGAAGGCAATGAGCGGCTCTGTGGCGGCGAGGCCGAGCTCGTCGTCTCCCACGGGCAGACGATCTTTCACTGGGTCGAGGACGGCATCGTCAACGGGACCCTGCAGATCGGGCAGCCCGCCTGGATCGCGGAGCGTACGGGGCTGCCCGTGGTCGCCGACCTTCGCACGCGTGACGTCGCCGCCGGTGGGCAGGGGGCGCCGCTCGTCAGCCTCTTCGACACGCTGCTGCTCGCGGGCGGGCGGCCGCGAGCCGCGCTCAACCTCGGGGGCATCGCGAACGTCACGGTCGTCGGGGGCGGGCACGATCCCGTCGCGTTCGACACGGGGCCCGCGAACGCCCTGCTCGACGCCGTCGTCCACGAGGCGACGAGTGGTGCGCGGCGGTACGACAAGGACGGCGCGGGCGCGGCGGCGGGCACCGTCGACGAAGGGCTGCTGGCCCGGATGCTGGACGAGCCGTACTACGCCGCACCGCCGCCCAAGTCGACGGGCAAGGAGCTGTTCAACCTCGCGTACGTCCACGCGGCGCGGGCGGGTGAGGCGGTCGGGCACGCCGACCTGCTGGCCACCCTGACGCGGCTGACGGCGCGTACGGTCGCGGACGCCCTCGCCCCGTACGAGGTCGGCGAGGTGATCGTCTCCGGAGGCGGTACCGCGAACCCGACGTTGCTGGCGGCCGTACGCGAAGAGCTGGGCGGCACCACGCTGCGCACGATCGACGAGCTGGGCGTGCCGTCCGGGGCGAAAGAGGCGTACGCCTTCGCCGTGCTGGGATGGCTGACCGCGCACGGGCTGCCGGGGACGGTGCCCTCCTGCACGGGAGCGGCGGGCGCCCGCGTACTGGGCACGATCGTGCCCGGCGCGCGCGGCCGGCTGCCGACGCCCCCGACACGTACGGCGCCGCCGCGGAGACTTCGTCTCGTGGCGGTCGGCTCATGACCGGGACCATCAACGCCGCCTCGGAAGGCGATTCAGTGCAGCTCGAAGCACTCCCGACGGAGACCAGGAACGCCCGGACCGCAGAGCTCGACCGGCTGCCGGTTCCGGAACTACTGACGATCATGAACGACGAGGACGCGCGGGTGGCTCCGGCCGTACGCGAGGCCCTCCCCGAGATCGCGCGCGCCGTCGAGCTCGTCGTCGGCGCGCTGAGATCCGGCGGCCGTCTCGTCTACGTCGGCGCGGGTACGAGCGGCCGTATCGGCCTCCTGGACGCGGTCGAGTGCACGCCGACGTTCGGCATCGAGCCGGGCCGGGTCGTCGGCCTCATCGCGGGCGGGCAGAACGCCTTCGCCCTCGCCGTCGAGGGTGCCGAGGACGACGCCGCGCTCGGCGAACGCGACGTCCTCGCGCTCGGTGTCGGCGCGAACGACATGGTGATCGGCCTGGCGGCGAGCGGCCGCACCCCGTACGTCCTCGGCGCGCTGGCCGCCGCACGCGCCTGCGGCGCCCCGACGGCAGGAGTCTCCTGCAACCGCGACTCGAAGATCGGCGCCGCGGCCGACATCGCGATCGAGGTCGCGACCGGCGCGGAGGTGCTCACCGGCTCGACCCGCCTGAAGGCCGGCACGGCGCAGAAGCTCATCTGCAACATGATCACGACCGCCGCGATGGTGCGGCTGGGCAAGGTCTACGGCAACCTGATGGTCGACCTGCTGCCGACGAACGCCAAGCTCGTCGACCGGGCCCAGCGGATCGTACGCGAGGCGACGGGCTGCACGATCGACGAGGCGCGTACGGCGCTGAGGGCGAGCGGCAACCACGCCAAGACGGCCGTCGTCATGGTGCTCGCGGGCTGCTCCGCCGACGAGGCACGAACCCGCCTGTCCGCCGCCTCCGGCCGGGTACGCGACGCGCTCGCCTGAGGGGAGACGGCGCCGTGGGAGGAGGAGACGGCCGCCCGGCGCGAACCACCTCCGCGCCGCTCACCGCCGGGTGAGCGCCCGCGCGGCGGATGACCGCCGCGCGCCGTCGTCACGGTGCCTCCGGCCTCCTGGCCGCCAGCTCCTCCAGCAGGATCGGGGCCGCCATGACGAGCGTGTGCACGCCGATGACGCTCACCAGCTCCAGCACCTCGATGATCTCCTCGCGGGACGCGCCCTGCTCCAGCGCGTTGCCGATGTGGAACCGGGTGCCCGGCTCGTACAGGTGCGAGGTCTGCACGTCGATCGCGATGTAGATCAGTTCCTTGACCTTCGGCGGGATGGCGCCGCGCCGCCACGGCACCGTGGAGTAGCCGACGTAGGCCTCCAGCCACTCGACGTCGAGGCGGAGGAAGTCCTCCAGCAGGGCGGTCCAGCTCTGCCGGCCGGCGGTGAACGCGGCCTTGACGCGCCGCTGGTGGTCGGTCAGCTCCCCGTCGACGGTCCTGCCCCGCGCGTCCAGCTCCTCGCGGAGCAGCGGCATCCCGGTCGTCGCCGTGTGGACGCCCAGCGCGCAGGCGAGCTCCATCACCTCGACGAGTTCGTCCCTTGTCGCCCCGAGGTCAAGGGCGTTGCGGAGGTGCGCGCGGATCGCGGGCTCGAACAGGTGCGTCGTCGAGACGTTCACCGCGAGGCCGACGAACTCGCGGACCTTCGGTTCGAGGGCCCCGCGCCCGTACGGCACGGCGGCGTAGGCCTGGAACGCGTCGACGAGCTCGGGGTCGGCCTCCAGTACGGGGTCGAGCATGTCCGGCCAGAACCCGGTGGCCGCGCGGAACGCCTCGCGGATCTCCGGTGCCGTACGCGCCGTGCCGTCGCTCATCGGTGCCGCCTCAGTGTGTGGCCGGCCGCCTCGCGGTCCCCGGCGCCCTTCTCGTGGAGTTCGTGCCGCTCGACGTCGCCCTTGGTGACCGACACGGGGAGTTCGGCCGTGAACTCGACGTAGCGGGGGACCTTGAAGTAGGCGATCCGCTCCGCGCAGAACTCGACCAGCTCGACCGGCGTGACGGTGTGGCCCTCGTGCAGTTGCACCACGGCCTTGATGTCGTCCTCGCCCGTCGCGGAGGCGACGCCGATCACCGCGCAGTTCCGTACGCCGGGGTGGGGCAGGATCGCCCGCTCGATCTCGATGGCGGAGATGTTCTCCTCGCGATGGCAGATCATGTGCGCCATCGCGCCGTCGAGCGTGAGAACTCCTCCACCGTCTCGCGCGGCACGCCGCCGGTGACCGAGGCCGCGAGGCGCAGGGGGTTCAGCCGGCCCCCGGGCCGCTCCTCGGCGGTCAGCAGCCGGATCATCAGAGTCCCGAGGATCACGGTGACCGTGCACCCGTGGTCGCGGACCGTGCCCCAGAGGCGGGAGACGCTGAACCAGCGGGTGCCGACGGTGGTCATCCGCCAGTAGACGGGGTCCAGGATGTCGACGGCGGAGCCGATCGTGTGGCACATCTGCCCGAGGGCCAGGTGCACGTCGTCCGGTGTCGTCCCCAGCATCTCCTGGTAGCGCAGGACACCAGGGAAGTACCAGAGGTTCGAGACCCGCACCCCCTCGGGAAGCCCCATGGTGCCGCCGGTGTAGATCAGGGCCGCCCAGGCGCGGATCAGTTCCTTGACGGTCGTCGCTTCCAGCTCATGGCCGTTGACACGCACACGCATCAGCCCTCTCGGAGTCAACGAACATGTTGCCGATGCGTCGGCCGCGCGATGTTCCGTGACTCTTATCTGGGTGGATGGAGCAGACATCGGAGGAGGTCCAATGGGTTTCCGGCCGGATGTCCCGAGCGTAGTCCAGCGCTCTTCGCATCGTCAACGAACTCGTTGATAGCAATTGGAGCGGTCTCTACTCTGCGGAACAGACGCGCTGAGAGGGAGTGTGACCATGGACTTCGGTCTGATCTACGAGCTGGGCGTGCCACGACCGTGGGGGTCCCGCTCCGAGTACGACGTCTTCTGGAGCTCGATCAAGCAGGCCGTCGAGGCCGACCGCCTCGGCTACAGCCACCTCTGGACCGTGGAACACCACTTCCTGGGGGAGTTCTCCCACGGCTCGGCGCCGGAGGTCTGGCTGTCGGCGGTGGCGCAGCGGACCGAGCGGATCCGGATCGGCCACGGCGTGGTGCTGGTGCCCCCGCCGTTCAACCACCCCGTACGCGTGGCCGAGCGCGCCGCGATGCTCGACATCCTGTCCGACGGCCGGCTGGAGTTCGGTACGGGCCGGTCTGTCACCGAGGAGGAGCTCGGCGGATTCGGCACTCCGGTCGATGGAGATGTTCGCGACCAAGGTCATGCCGCAGTTCGACGCCGGACCGTGAACGAGGCCGCCACGGTCGACCGGGCCCTCGCGCCGAGGCGCTGATCGCCACCTTTCCGAAGCGGGAGCGCGAGGCGAAGCGGCGGTATGCCTCCTGTGCCTCGCGACCAGGATGCCGCGGCAGGCAATCGTCAACACTAGTGTTGACGATTGCGATGGAAGTGCGTAGATTATTGACAAGGAAGACCGGAGGTTGAGAACAGAACTCGAACCGGAGCTCCCGGAGATAGGGGAATGACGCCGAAATGGGTGAACTGATCGCTGAACAAACGCTGTCGGACCGTCACGTGCGCGATGTACTGGGAACCGTTCCGACCTCGGTCTCGGTCATCACCGCGACGGACGACGGCCGTCCCGTCGGCCTTGTCGTCGGGACCTTCACCTCGATATCGCTGGACCCCCGCCTGGTCGGCTTCTTCGTCGACAAGAAGTCGACGACGTGGCCGTACATCGAGAAGGCGGGCAGTTTCGTGGTGAACGTCCTTGGTGGCGACGGCCGTGAACTGTGCGTGGCCTTCGCCGTGAGCGGCGGCGACAAGTTCGCCGACGTCGACTGGCATCTTTCCGCGCGCGGACTGCCCCGGCTCGATTCCTGTGTCTCCTGGATCGAGGCGGACATAAAAAGCGTCCACGAGCTGGGAGACCATTTCCTGGTCGTCGGCTCCATCGTGAATCTCGAACGCTATGCCGACGACTCCGCTCTCGTCTTCTGGCGTGGCGCTCTTTGCAGCGCGGTCGGTCCCGCTCTGTGATTCGAATTCCGCGGCCACGGTCGGCAACAGAGGCGTTGCCGGGCGGGTCGTCGGTGCGGTGGCGCGGCGGTACCCTGCGGGGTGTGAGTTCGAGCGAGATCTCAAAGCGGCGGGCCGCGGCCAAGGGCAACCAGAGCGCGCACTATGTGGCCCGGCGTGAGGCGCTGGTCAAGGCGGCCGCCTCGGTCTTCCAGGAGAAGGGCTTCTCGGCGACCAGCATCGACGACATCGCCCGGGTCGCCGGGATCGACCGTGCCTCGATCTACTACTACGCGGGCGGCAAGCAGGAGCTGTTCGACGAGGTCGTGCTCGGTGCCTTCGTGGCGAACATCGAGATGGCCGAGGCCGTACGCGACTCCGAGGCGACCTCCGCCGACAAGCTCCGCCGGCTGATCGAAGAGCTGCTGATCTCCTACGGCCGGTACTACCCGTACCTCTATGTCTTCCTCCAGGAGGACGCGAGCCGGCTCGCCGGCGGCTCGCGCCGCGACGGCGTCGACCACGTCGAGCTGTACCGCCGGTTCGAGCGGGCGCTCGAAGCGATCATCCAGCAGGGCATCGACGGCGGCGCGTTCCGCTCCGACATCGGCGCCCGCCTGGCCTGCTACGGCATCCTCGGCATGGCCAACTGGACGCACCGGTGGTTCGACCCCAACGGCCCGGTGGCCGCCATCGACGTCGGGCGGGCGTTCGCGAAGATGGCCTGCGACGGGCTCAAGGTGCAGTGACGCGGCCGTTCAGGGCGTGTGCGGGTCCATGTCGGGCACCGGGATCCCCGCGCCGCGGTCGGAGATGTCGGGCGATCGCCGCGTCTCGCTCGGCGATCGCCCGGTCCGCAGCCCGAAGGCCTCGACGACCGGGATGTCCGTGCCGGCCATCGGCGGCGTGACGGCGCGTCTCGCCTCGGCCCGCGCGATGTGGGGGGCGAGCTCGGCGGCCTTCTCGCGCTGCCGTACGACGTCGCGCCGTTTGAACTCCGGGAGCAGCGTCTCGGCGAAGAGCCGGAGCGACGCGCAGATGTCCTCGTGGCGGTTGCGGCCGCACTGCTGGGCGAAGATGACCTGGTCGACGCCGACCCGCTCGTAGCGTTCGAGGTGGTCGCGCACCTGCTCAGAGGCGCCGACGGCGCCTCGCCTCGCCCGGTTCGGCAGGGTGTCCCGCACCGCCGAGAAGCTCGCCCAGAGGTCGGATCGGCCGGGAACGTGGCGTCCGAACACGGAGTTCCAGCCGAGGGAGTAGCCGAAGAAGCGAAAGCCGTCCAGCGCGCGGCCGACCGCCTCGTCCTCGTCCTCGTGCAGGGAGAACGCGCTGACCACGGCGATGTTCGCGTTGACCGTACGCCCGATCGGCACGCACTCGTCGGACCTGATGATGTCGTAGTACTCCCGAACCCAGTGCGCCGCCTGCTCGGGTTCGGCGAAGCCGAACGCCAGCACCCCGAGGCCGTGCCGCGCCGCCCGGTGGATCGTCTCGCGCCGCGAGCACCCCAGCCACAGCGGCGGGTGAGGTTTCTGCTGATCAGGTCGAGCGTCGCGATCCGCTCCGCCGCGGGCCGGGTGGTTGTACGGCGGCGTCATGACCATCACGCTGTGCCCGAGCCGGATGGACCGGGTCCGTTGCGCGCAGGCGGCGAGGAAGACCTCGGGCGCCGACAGGTGGGAGTGCTCGTCGAGGAAGTGGTGCTCCACGGCCCACGCGTAGTCGATGCCGAGCCGGTCGGCCAGCTCGACCTGCTCCAGCGTCTCGTCGTACAGCGCGAGTTCGGCCCCTTCCTTCCAGGGCCGGGGCAGTTGGTGCTCGTAGAACAACCCGAACTTCATGGCGTGCCCCCTGCGGAGATGGTGCCTGCCCCGAACGATAGGGAGGCGCCTTCACGCTGTCAACATAGCTGTTGACGACGCGTTCCTCTACGCTCCAGACGCTTCGGCGACCCGATGGTCACGCTCGCCGGGGTGGCGGCCGTCACCGGGACCATCCGGCTGGGCACGAGCGTGTGCCTGGTGGTCGCCCGCGATCCGATCGTCCTGGCCAAGCAGGACCGGATCACCGAGCTACGTGAACGCGCGGCGGAGACCGGCCGCTCCCGCCCCTCGGTCACCCTCGTGTACGCCCGGCCGGACTGCCTGGAGGAGTACGCCGCCATGGGCGTCGACCACTGCGTCTTCGACGTCGACCCGCAGGCCTCCACCGGCGACGCGACCGCACGTATCGAGGCCGTCGGACGGGTCACGGACACCTGGCGCGAGCGGGCGTCCGCGCGCTGACCTCAGGCGTCGTCGAACGCCTGACGCGTGGCGTGCCCGTACGCGCTCGCCAAGGAAGCGAGATCCGGTTCGCCGTAGCGTTCCCGCATCGACGTGAACAGCGCCACCTTGCCCGCCCCGAAGCGCCGTACGCCCGCCGCGTAGGAGTCGGCGGTGAGGAACACCGGCGGGTCGGTCTTGCTGTGGAACTTGTCGGCGTACATGACGAGCTCTTCCTCAGCCGACTCCGCCAGGTAGTCGCCTGCTGGAATCGGCAGGGCCTGCCGGCGTACGTCGTCGCGGCTCAGCCCCATGCCGGTGTGGCACGAGCAGAACCGGCAGATCGCGTCGGGATACCCCAGGCCGCGGAGAAGGTCGTAACCGAGCACGCCATGGCGCAGGTAGTTCGCGTGATCGAGCTCGCCGGACGGGCCGTAGAGACGGTAGACGCCGATGTCGTGCAGCAGGCACCCGGCCCGTACGAGATCGGCGTTGAGTTCGTGCCGCGTCAGGAACTGTTCCGCGATCTCGCAGACGATCTCGCAGTGGGTGAAGACGAGGTCGAACGCCTCCCGCGTCGGCGCGTACGCCCGGTGCAGGTCACGGATCTCGCCGTCGGACGGGATGCGCACGAGAGGTCTCCTCCGGCTTTGGTCACGGGCCGCGGTGCCGAATCCGTCCGGCGTCGTGCGGACGCCACCCCAATTGTCCAGACCTGGCCTTCTGATCCATATTTCAGCTAATTCTGCGCGTCGTACCCTTCCTCGGGTTTGCCTAAAGTTGGGAGTTGAGGATGAAAGATCTGACACGGCGCGGATTCATCGCCGGAACGGCGGGAGCAGTGACCGCCGGCGCCGTCGGGAGTAGTGCGAGGGCGACGCCGAGGCCGCAGGCCGGCGCCGTTTCCTACCCGCAGCAGCACTTCGCCCTGCCCGATCCCGCACAGTCGGGTATCGACCACATTGTCGTTGTGATGATGGAGAACCGGTCGTTCGACCACTACCTCGGCTGGCTGCCGGGCGCGGACGGCAAGCAGGCCGGGCTGACGTACACCGACAACGCCGGTGCGGCACACCCGACTCACCATCTGACCGTCCCGCACGGCTGCGGTTTCAACGACCCCGACCACTCCTTCGAGGGCGGCCGCAGCGAGCTCAACAACGGCGCGTGCGACGGCTGGCTGCGGACCGGCACCAACGACGAGCTCTCGATCGGCTACTTCGAGCGCGCGGACCTCGACTTCTACGGGCGCGCGGCGCCGGAGTGGACGGTCTGCGACCGCTACTTCGCCGGCATCATGGCGCCCACGTACCCCAACCGGATCTTCATGCACGCCGCGCAGACCGACCGGATGACAGGGTCGCTGGACGTGGCGACGATGCCGACCATCTGGGACCTGCTCGCGGCCAAGGGCGTGGCGGGCAACTACTACTTCACCGACGCGCCGCTCATCGCGCTGTGGGGCACCAAGTACCTCGGGCTCAGCAAGTCCATCGCCGACTTCTACACCGACGCCGCGGCCGGCACGCTGCCGCCGGTGTCCTTCGTGGAGCCCGGCTTCCTCGGCGAGGAGGTCCCCGGCACGGCCGAGGACGAGCACCCGCTCGCCGACATCCGCCTCGGCCAGCGTTTCCTCGGGAAGGTCCACGACGCGGTCGTCACCAGCCCGAACTGGGAGCGCACCGTCCTCGTCGTCACCTACGACGAGTGGGGCGGCTTCTTCGACCACGTGCCCCCGCCGGTCGGCCCGGACCCGAACCCGGACCTCGGCGCGGGCCTGCGCGGCTTCCGCGTCCCGTGCGTCGTGATCTCACCGCTCGCCCGCCGCGGTTACGTCGCGCACAACCTCTATGACCACACGTCCATCCTGAAGATGATCGAATGGAGGTTCGGCCTGGGTTCGCTGACCGTACGCGACGCGGCGGCCAACAACCTGGCCGAGGTCCTGGACTTCTCCAGCCCGCCGAACCTCACGGCACCGACGTACGACATCCCGGCCCCCGTCACCGCCGCCTGCCTAGCCCCCGACCACGTCCACGCCGGAGAGGACTGGCCGGAACTCGTCGAGCACGCCCGCAAACTGGGCTTCGACGTACCGTCCTAAAGCCGAGACGCCTCGCGGGGACGGGCCGGTCCCGTTCCCGCGCGGACGCACGGCGGGCGAACCGCCGTGGGAAAGCACTCAGGGCCCCGTCTCACCGTAGTGAAACGAGGCCCTGATCTGCTTCAAATGGTCGGGACGGCGGGATTCGAACCCACGACCCTTTGACCCCCAGTCAAATGCGCTACCAAGCTGCGCTACGTCCCGTGAACCACAGCCAGGCTAGCACAGCGCAGGGGTGCGAAATCCCCAATTGATCTAGGCACGGGAGCGCACGGAAAGCGCCTCCTCCCAGGGGCGCAGGAGGATCTCGCCGGGTCCGTACGAGGCGAGCGGAGCCGGGGCCGGCGCCATGGATCCAGGCGGCCCGGGGAGGTGTGCGTCACGGTGCGGCGCCCGCCGATGATCGGCGTCGGCGGAAGGCCTGGAACTGGTTCAGGTCGGGCCATCTCAGCCGGGGGCGGGGAGGGGCCGTGTGCGGGTGGGTGAGGACGTCGTGGAGGAGGGTGGCGGCTTCCGGGGCGCCCATCCGGCCGGCGGGGTCCCGGTGGAGCAGGCCCGCCAGGATCGGGGCGAGGGGGCCGGCGTGGGGGGCGGGGGCCGGGTCCGTGGTGAGGACGGCGGCGAGGATCGCGGCGGAGTTCGGGCCCTCGAACGCGCGGGTGCCCTCCACCGCGAAGAACAGCGTGGCGCCCAGGGACCACAGGTCGGAGGCCTCGACGGCGGGTTCGCCTCGGGCGCGTTCGGGGGCCGTGTAGGCCGGTGCGCCCATGACGATGCCCGGCTGGGTGAGGTCGGGGTCGCCCTCGATCGTGGCGAGGCCGAAGTCGCCGAGGACCACGCGGTCGCCGTCGATGATGACGTTGGCCGGCTTCACGTCGCGGTGCAGGACACCGGACGCGTGTGCCGCCCGCAGCGCCTCCAGGAGCCGTAGCCCGATGAGCGCGGCCCGCTCCGGCGGCAACGGGCCGTCCTCGCGGACGACCTCGCGCAGCGACCGGCCGCGTACGAACTCCATGATGATCCACGGGCTGCCGTCGTGCGTGACGGCGTCGTAGACCGTCACGACCGCCGGGTGCGTGAGCCGCGCCGCGGCCCGCGCCTCCCGGTGGGTACGCTCGGCCAGTTCGGCGCGCTGCTCGGCGGTGAGGTGCGGCGCGACCAGGATCTCCTTGGCGGCGACGTCCCGCCGGAGACGCTCGTCACGCGCCCGCCAGACCACGGCGAACCCACCACTGCCGATCCGCTCCGTGAGACGGTACTGCCCAGCGATCAGCCGGCCCGCGACATCCCCCATGAGCGGACCATAACCACGCCCCGCCCGCCCGACCTAGGCATGCGCCCACCGGCGTCGCCGAGCCGCCCGTACACGTCGACGAACGGCCCCACCGAGTCACCTCGGGTGGTGGTGCCAGCCGTCTTCGTCGAGGCCGCCGGGGGCCGGGACGGACGGGTCGTACGGGGTGCGGGTGAAGACGAACGTGTGGACGTTCAGGTGGTCGGGTTCGCCGTCCGGGCGCAGGATCACGCGGAGTGTCTCGCCGGCGCGGTAGCCGTCCAGGCCGGTCCAGGTGCCGTCGGGCTCCGGGCGGAAGCGGCCGCCCGTGCCGTCGCCGTCCGCGGGGGTCAGGGACAGCCAGCGGTCCGGGAGGAGGCGCAGGACGTGAGGGCTCGGGCCCCAGTACCAGACGCCGGTCAGCGCCAGCAGCGCCGGATCGGCGTCGTCCAGGGGGACCCACTCGGCGGGCAGGCGGGGCTCGTGGGACGACACGATGGCGACCAGGTCCGCCGCGAGGCCTCCGACCGGTACGCCGTTCGTGGTGTTCATCAGGACCGCGGCGCCGGCGTCGTTCTCGACGTCCGCCCACACGGCGGCGAGGAAGCCCGGCATCGAGCCCGTGTGGCCCGCTAGGCGATGGCCGGGGTCGAGGCGCAGGACCAGGCCCAGGCCGTAGCCGCTCTGCCACGCCGGGCCGTCCTCGACGGCGGCGGGTTCGCGCATCTCCGCGACGGTCTCCGGGCTCAGTACGCCGGCCGTGTCACCGCCGATGAACGCCGCCCAGCGCGCCAGGTCGGTCGTCGTCGACCACAGTTGCCCGGCCGGTGCCATCGCGGCGGCGTCGTGCTCGGGTTCGGACAGGACGACGTCCGCCCACGGGTGCACCGCCAGCCCGGAGGCGTGCGGCGCGACGGGGCGTACGGTCGTGCGGTCCATGCCGAGCGGCGTGAGGATCTCCTCGCGCAGCGCGGTGGTCCACTCCGTGCCGCGTATGGCGGCGACGACCTGGCCGAGTACGGCGAAGCCCAGGTTGGAGTAGTGGAAGCGCCGCCCGGCGCGGTGGCGGAGAGCCTCGGGGCCGTTCGCGGCGGCCAGGGACTCCCAGTCGTGGCCCTCGGTGCGCTCCCACCACTCACCGGCGGGCTCGGCGGTGAGGCCCGCCGTGTGGGCCAGCAGGTGGCCGATCGTACGGTCGCCCATCGCGGTGCCGGGCAGGTGCTTGTCGAGCGGGTCGTTCAGGTCGAGCAGGCCCTCGTCGCGCAGCCGCATGATGAGGACGGCCACGAACGACTTGGTGATCGACCCGATCCGGTACTGCGTGTCGGCCGTGGGCGGTCCGCCGTCGACCCGGCCACGCCCGCCGAACCACACCGCGCGACCGTCGCGTACGACGGTGGCCACGAGCGACGGCGCCCGCTTCTGCGCCTGCTCGACGGCGATTCTGCGCAGCAGCGCACGCTCCGTCTCCGGCAGCAACGACATCCGCGACTCCCTCCAGGTTCGGCACAGCAAATCATGACGGACTAGAGCCTGTCTCGAAGCCCGCTGTCCACTGCGCGGCGCGTGATCTGTCAGACGCCCCTAGATGTTGATGGGATGCGTGTGCCGGTAGTGATCAAGGGGTGAGTGATCCATAGCAGTGTGGAGCACCAAGCGTGCCACGGCGGCCCGATAGTGGCGTTGAGGGCGAGTTTGTCCGCTGGCGGGTTGGCGATGCCGCGCCATTGCTGTGGGGCGGGCGAAGCGGCGTTCGAGCCGAGCGGTTCCAGGCGTCCGGTAGACGCTGTGGGTCAAAGGCGGGTGGGCGGCCTCCAGCCCGGCCTCGGCGGAGCCGGTGTGGCGATCTGGTCGGCCCGTTCGCGGGATGGTGTGGATGCATGTGTCGGAGCTCGTAGCTCATGTGCGGCTCGCCCGAGTGCTGTAGCCCTTGCCGGCGATGAGCCGCTTGGGCCGGGATGCGGGGCCGTCCCGGGCTCAATGCCGGTGGCGACACAGATCGTGGCTGGCACATCGGTGAACTGGGCAGCGGCTCGTTGATGTTCCCGCCGGTTCACCACGAATCGGCCAATGGCTGGCCTCGACCCGTCGCAGGCCAGGTGGATCTTCGAGCTCAGCCCGCCAGCGGGAGCGCGTGCCGGGAGGCGTTGGCGGACGATAGCCGGTTCCGATCTCCCGAGGGCTCCCCTTTTGACGGGCACCGGCGGCGTGCTGATGGGCTCGCGCGATCGTGGAATCGATGCTGATGGTCCAATCCAGACGCCCTACGGCGTCGTCATGCAGACCTGCACGATACCCTGCCAGAGATCGCATCGCGGACACGCCTGACCATCAGCGCGCGCGACACCGGCGAGTGGACCGACTCGATAGACGGCTCTTCCAATTCCCGTACCGCCTCGGCGCAGATCCGCAGCCAGCGGAGCACCCGTAGCGCAGCTCTCCACAACATTCCGTGTCACACACCAGTACGGTGATCCAGCCACCGGCCACCCCGCACAGACTGACCAGGCAATAGAGGCTCGATCCGTCGCCAAGCCGCATCAGATCAATCCATGACGGCCTACACCATGACCCGCAGTGCAACCAATCACCGACCCACACAGATCGAGCGCCTTTCACCGCCAAACCCAGTCCACAATCCACCGGACACGCCCTAGGGCCTGTCTGACAAATCCGCTGTCCGGCTGCGCGGCGCCCAGACGCACCCTCGCCGCGTTGTCGTCGGTCGCCGGCCACAACCAGGCCGACTCCCTCCTCCGCCTTGCGAGGGCACGCCTGGACGCCGCTCGCTACGAACGTGATTTGTCAGACAGGCCCTAGCCGGCGAGGCCGTTCTCGTACGCGTAGACCACGGCCTGCGTACGGTCGCGGAGGCCGAGTTTGGTCAGGACGTGCCCGACGTGGGTCTTCACGGTCTGCTCGGCCAGGACCAGCTCTTCGGCGATCTCGGCGTTGGACAGGCCGCGCGCGATCAGGCGCAGTACGTCGACCTCGCGGGGCGTCAGCGTGGCGATGACGTCGGGCCGTGGCCGCTCGTGCCGGCGGCGGCGGGCGAAGTCGCCGATCAGGCGCCGCGTGATCGAGGGCGCCAGCAGGGCGTCGCCGCCCGCCACGACGCGTACGGCGGCCAGCAGCTCGGCCGCCGCGGCGTCCTTCAGCAGGAACCCGCTGGCCCCGTTTCCGAGCGCCTCGTAGACGTACTCGTCGAGGTCGAAGGTGGTCAGCACCAGTACGCGCGGCCCCGTGGCGTCCGGGTCGCCGGCGCACCGGCGGCCGGTGATCTCGGCGGTCGCGTCGAGGCCGTCCATCACCGGCATGCGGATGTCCATCACGACGACGTCGGGGCTCAGCTCGCGGGTCAGCTCCACGGCCTCCCGGCCGTTGCCCGCCTGGCCCACCACCTCGATGTCGGCGGGGGCCGAAAGCAGCGAGACCAGCCCGTCCCGGATCATCTCCTGGTCGTCGGCGATCAGAACGCGGATGGTCATGGCGAAACCTTAAGGGGTGCCCCGCGGGGCTTGGTCGTCGCGAGCGGGCACCGTGCGGCAGGCCGGAGCTCCAAGGGACACCTTCTAGTCGGTGTAGGGGAGTTCGGCGGCCACGGTGAAGCCGCCGTCTTCGCGGGGGCCGGCGGTGAGGGTTCCGCCGAGCATCGTGACGCGTTCGCGCATGCCGACGAGGCCGTGGCCGCCGCCCGGCTCGGGGGCGACCTCGGTGCCCGCGCCGGTGTCGGTGATCGACACCACGAGGCGGTCGGCGCCGTAGCGGACGCGTACGGCGACGGTGGAGCCCGGGGCGTACCGGGCGGCGTTGCTCAGTGCCTCCTGCACGATGCGGTACGCGGACAGGTCGACGCCCGCGGAGATCCCCCGTGGCATGCCGACCACCTGCGATCCGACGTCCAGGCCGGCGTGCTGGGCGCCGTCGACCAGGTCGTCGAGGCGGTCCAGGCCCGGCTGGGGGACGCGTTCGGCCAGGTCGTCGTCCTGCCGGAGCAGGCCGACGACGCGGCGGGTCTCGGCGAGGGCGTCACGCGCGGCGTCGCGGATGACCTTGAACGTCATCAGGGCCGGCGGCGGAAGATCCACGATCTTGTACGGCGCGGCCTCGGACTGCAGGGCGATGACGGACATGTGGTGGGCGACGACGTCGTGCAGTTCGCGCGCGATGCGGGCGCGCTCCTCCAGCACCGCCTGGCGGGCGAGGTCACGCTGGCGGAGCGCGGTCTGCTCGGCGAGGCTCGCCTCCGCGGCGTACCGGCCGCTCAGCGCGTCGGCGAACAGCAGGACGACGGCGATGATCCCCCACAGGATCAGCGCGAACCAGAGGCGCATCCCGTCGATCGGCACGGCGGGCAGGACGACGGCGAACGCGGTGACCAGGCCGGCGCCGAGCGCGGTCGGGCGTTCGTACCCCACGCAGACAAGGAAGAGGACGACCATCATCGACAGCCAGGTCGTCACCGCCCACGGCCAGAACAGGTCCTTGTGGCTCAGCAGCAGGGCACCGGCGAGCATGCCGGACGCCATGATCCGCCAGGCGCCGAGCGGCCAGCGGGGTGCCAGGATGAGGGGCGCGGCCTGGGTGAGCCCGAGGACGGCGGCGACGGTGGCGGCGTTGTGGTCCATCGACGAGCTGACCATCTGGCCGATCGACCCGGCGGTGAAGCCGATCGCGAGTCCGGCCCACAGCACGGCGCCCACCACGCGCCAGGGCAGCGCGGGACGCCAGCGCCACCCTCGCGGTGCCGTCGCGGGAGCACGCGCGACGGCGTCGAGCAGGCCACGCGCCAGCCGCGTGTGCTGCTGCCGCTCCACACCGGTCATCACGTCGAAGACTACGACCTGCCGGCGACAGTGGCGTGATCCCTCTGTTTCCGGTTGACTTAGTAGGTAATTAAGGCCAGGGTAGGGGACATGTGTTTCGGTGCCCTGCTTCACTCCCGCCTGCACGTCGTCCTGAGACGGCAGGCCAGCGCGCTGTGTCACGCGACGCCTTCCAACGTCCGCTGACCGTCACGCCTGGAGACAACGATCATGAGCACCGCCACCATCGCATCGAACGACGTCACGACCCTTGAGGAGATCGCCCGGTCGCTCGCCGAGCGCCCCGAGGAGTGGCTGGACCGCGTGCGCCTCAGCGCCGACGGCCGCTGGTACCAGCGCCTGCGCCGCGACGACGACCACGAGGTCTGGCTGATCAGCTGGCTGCCGGGCCAGTCGACCGGTTTCCACGACCACGGTGAGTCCCGCGGCGCCTTCGCCGTCGCGCTGGGCGACCTCGAAGAGCACCAGCCCGCGCGTTCGCGCAGCGTACGCGCCGGGGAATCGTGGGAGTTCGGCGCCGACTACGTCCATGACGTGCGCAACACCTCGAACGCGCCCGCCGTCAGCGTGCACGTCTACTCACCGCCGCTGAGCACCATGAACCGCTACGAGATGACCCCTGAGGGCCTCGTGGCGGTGGCTTCGGAGGGCGAAGAGGACTGGTGAGACACGTCGGACCTGTGGGGATCGGTTGCGAAAAGCCTGATTTGTGTGGTGCCATTTAGCCGCTCGGGAGGACTTCGCCATGCGGGGTGGCGTTTTACGCGCACGTCCGTATGGAGACCGAAAAGGCTGCCATGGGTTCCCAAAAACGTTCCGCGAGGCGACGTTCGCTGCGGCTGAGGCTGCTGGTTCTCCTGCTCGTCCCGCTGTTGTCGTTGGCGGGTCTGTGGGTATTCGTCGCTTTTGTCACGACCCGTGAGGCTGTCAGCAAGCACGCCACGGCCACGCTCTATGAGCGGGCCGCCCTGCCGGGGTCCATCCTGTCCGGGGCGGTTCAGAGCGAACGCCTCGCGACGGCGGTCGAGACCGGATCGGGCGGCACACGCGGCGTCGACGAGGTCACCCGCAGCCGCGCCGCCACCGACAAGGCGAAGGCGGCGTTCCGCGAGTCCGTACTGACGCCCTCCGTGCGCCGGGCGATGGACCAGACGACCTCCGACCGCCTCGATGACGTCATGACGCACATCGAGGGCCTGTCCGACGTGCGCACGCGGGTCGATGGCAACCGGATCACCGCCGTGGACGCCATCGGCTCCTACAACGGCATCCTCGACTCGTTCCTGCGGTTCTTCGACGCCGAGATCGTCAACGACGACCCGGACATCTACCGGCAGGGCGCCGCGATTCTCGACACGAGCACGTCGTTCGAGCTCGTGATGCGCGAGGACGCGCTGATGAACGCCGTGCTGGCCTCGCGTACGCACCGGATGACCACCGACGAGCACGCCATGTTCGTCCAGAACGCGAGCAACGAGCGGTACGCGTTCGCCAAGGGCCGTGGGGACATGAGCTCCACCCTGAGCGCGCCCCTCGACAAGATGGCGAACTCCCCGGCCTTCGTCGCCCTCCACTCGCTGGAGGACATCGTCATCGCCCACCCGCGCGCCTCGCTGGCGTCGAAGGGGGGCGAGTGGCGGTCGACGATCGCGCCGCTGGCCGAGCAGTGGCCGAGGGCGAGCGCCGGCGCCGGTGCCACCCTCGCCGCCGAGGCCGACCCGCGCGGCGACGGCACCATGGGCCTGCTGTACGCCGCCGGCGGTCTCGGCCTGGTCGCGGTCGCGGTGTCGGTGGCCGTCTCGGTGCTGCTCGGGCGCGGTCTGGCCCGCGAGCTGACCGGCGTGCAGAACGCCGCGCTGAACCTCGCGGGCGAGCGCCTCCCGAGCGTGATCCGTCGGCTGCGCGACGGCCAGACGATCGACGTCGACGCCGAGATCCCGCGTCTCGACGTGGGCCAGAGCACGGAGATCGTGAAGGTCGCCGAGGCCCTGACCACCCTGCACCGCACCGCCGTCGAGGCGGCCGTGGGGGAGTCGCGCCTGCGCCAGGGCATCAACCAGGTCTTCCTCAACCTCGCCTGGCGGAGCCAGTCGCTGCTGCACCGCCAGCTCACCATGCTCGACACCATGGAGCGCCAGGCGTCCGACCCGGACGCCCTGCAGGACCTCTTCAAGCTCGACCACCTGACGACCCGCATGCGCCGCCACGCCGAGGGCCTGGTGATCCTCTCCGGCGCCGCGCCGGCGCGCGGCTGGCACCACCCGGTCGTCATCCGCGACGTCCTGCGGGGCGCGATCGCCGAGGTCGAGGACTACACGCGCGTCGAGGTCCAGAACGTCTCGCCGGCCGCCATCGTGGGCGGCGTCGTCGCCGACATCACCCACCTGCTGGCCGAGCTGATCGAGAACGCCACCGCCTTCTCGCCGCCGGGCACGCAGGTCCTCGTACGCGGCGAGCTGGTCGGGAACGGCTACCTCGTCGAGGTGGAGGACCGCGGGATCGGCCTGGACGCCGAGGAGATCTCCGAGGCGAACACCCGGCTGGCCAACCCGCCGGAGTTCGACCTGGCCGACAGCGACCGGCTCGGCCTGTTCATCGTCGGACGGCTCGCCCAGCGGCACAAGGCCGCGGTGGCGCTGGAGCCGTCGCCGTACGGTGGCGTGAAGGCCGTCGTGCTGATCCCGCTCGACGTGATCGTGCGCGACAACGGCGCCGACTACGAGGACACCTGGTCCGGCGGGCAGGACAACGGCCAGGTGCCGGCCGGCGCGGTCCCCGGGCCGCCCGACGTCCCGCGTTACATCACCGCGCCCATCCCGACCGTCGACGTCCCGGCGTCGAACGGCTGGAGCGCGGGCGGGTACGCCCCCGAGGCGTCACCTGAGCTGCCACGCCGGGTCCGACAGGAGAGCCTCGCGCCACAACTGCGCGAGGACACACCGCCGAGCACGGTTGGATCCGGGCCGGCGACCACCCGGCCCCCCGAAGAGGTCCGTTCGCTCATGACATCGCTGCAGCAGGGCTGGCAGCGTGGGCGCGAGGACGACGATCTTGACGATTGGGGCCAATGAACGGGAGGGGTAGATGCTGGACACGACCGGCGAACTGAACTGGATGCTCGACGAACTCGTCGGACGCGTCGCTCGGGTACGCCAGGCGATGATCCTCTCGGGCGATGGAATCCCCATGGGCGTGTCCAAGAACATGGCGAGCGCCGACGCCGAGCACCTCGCTGCCCTCGCGGCCGGGTTCCACAGCCTGGCGCGCAGCGTCAGCACGGGTTTCGGCGGCGGGAACATCCGCCAGACCGTGATCGAGCTGGAGACGGCCTTCCTGTTCGTGATGGAGGCCGGCGACGGCAGTTGCCTCGCCTTGATCAGCGAGGGCGACGCCAACGTGGGCCTCATCGCGTACGAGATGACGCGGCTGGTCAAGCGCGTGCGCCGGCACCTCGCGACCTCGCCCCGGTCCGCCGGTGGAATCCCGGACGGGGCGTGATCGGAATGAGCGCGCCCCGGCGCCGGTGGTTCGACGATGACGCGGGACCCGTGGTCCGTCCGTACGCGGTCACCCGCGGGCGTACGCGCGCGCTCGGTGAGCCCATCGACGTGGTCTCCGTCATCGTCGGCGCGGTGCCGGAGCAGGCCGACCGGCTCTGGCTGGAGCGCGAGCACCTGCGCCTGCTGGCGTTCTGCCGCGAGGCGATCGTGGTCGCGGACCTGGCGTCCGACCTCGACCTCCCGCTCGGCGTCGTACGTGTGCTGCTCGGCGACCTTCGCGACCGCGGGCTCGTGCGCGTGTACCCGCCCGACCCTCCGACCGATATTCACGACGAACGTATTCTGCGGACGGTCCTCGATGAGCTCCACCTACTCTGACGCCCTGCCGGAGATGCCGGCGGTGGCGGTCAAGATCCTCATCGCCGGCGGTTTCGGCGCGGGCAAGACGACCCTCGTCGGCACCGCCAGCGAGATCCGTCCGCTGCGCACCGAAGAGGCCCTCACCAGCGAGAGCGTCGGCATCGACGACACCACCGGCGTCGAGCGCAAAGAGACGACGACGGTGGCCATGGACTTCGGCCGCATCACGTTAGAGGACAACGTCGTCCTCTATCTCTTCGGGACTCCGGGGCAGAAGCGCTTCTGGTTCATGTGGGACGGCCTCGCGCGCGGCGCGGTCGGCGCGGTCGTGCTCGCCGACACCCGGCGCCTGTCCGACTGTTTCGGGGCGATCGACTACTTCGAGCAGCGCGGCGTGCCGTTCGTGGTCGCGGTGAACTGTTTCGAAGGCGCTCCGAGGTATGACATGGCAACGGTGCGCGTGGCGCTCGACGTCGACGGCGATGTGCCCGTCATGCTGTGCGACGTACGGCGGCAGTCGTCCGCGCGGGAGGTGCTGATCGCGGTCGTGGAGTACGCGCTGCACGTCAAGGTCAAGGCCGGCCGCCCGGCGGGCTGACGCGGGGGTCTCACGGCGTCTCGGGGGAGACGTCCAGGTGCCGCGCGCCCGCGTCCGAACTTCTGGATCATGAACGCTTTCATGATTGCATTCGGCGGTGTTTCCCGAAAATGATCATTAAATTGTCTGATCGATTTCCGTGGTTGACCCTGATTCGATACTGTTCATACCGCTTTGTGACACCCGCGTGTGCGTGGAGCAGGGTTTTCGTGATCTTCCCCCGTCAGTACTCACGAAAGGACGCCACCGTGGGAACGTTCGTGTCCCCCGTGGCATTGCCGCCACGATGTGTCATCGGCGAGCCGATCATCGGGTTGGAAGTGAAACCATGATCGCCTCTTTCTTGATCCTTCCGCTGTTCGTGCTCTCCGTCGTTCCGGTATGCCTCGTGCACCGTTATCGGGCCGCCCCGGAGAGCGCCGAGAGCGGGCATCCGGAGTCGATGACGGCCAGCCTCGCCGCCGACGCCGAGGAGTACCTCGCCTGGCTCGCAGACCGCGCCTGGCCCGACGATGAGTACCTCGACCTCGAACGCGAGTGGCGTTCGGAGATGGATCCCTTCGACGTCTTCGAGCCGGTCCCGACCTGTCCGGGCTGCATGCGGCCCGGCGACGACGTCTGGCCGTGCCACGAGTGCGGCCTGCTCATGCACTCGACCTGCGGCTACGGGATGAGCCGCAAGAAGATCGCCCGGCCGTACCGCACCCGCGACATGGCCTCAGAGCTGGTCATCGCCGAGTGGCGGTGCAACCGGTGCACGTCGGTGGTGGGCCTGGACGTCGACCGCGGCGACGAGCGAGGCCGCGGCCTGCAGAAGTGAGCCGGGCTCAGCCGTTGCACCCGCAGGAGCATCCCTTGGGGCAGGAGCAGGAGCCGTGTCCGCACGAGCAGTTCCGTGTCATGCCTTCAGGGTGCTGAGCCGGGACGTGCTGGACAAGGGACAAGACGCTCACCTGGCGGTTTTTCGGACTAGCCGTGGTGGTGACGCGCCCCGGTTTCGGGCGGGCCGCCCATCATCCTCAGCATGGCGAGGCCTCCCGTGCGCGCGCTGCGGGCGACCAGCACCCCGGCCGCGGCGAGGAAGACGATGTTGAGCCAGGTCGTGTAGTTCCAGGAGACGCTCTCCTCCATGACCGTGGCGGTGCGCTCGTGCGGTGTCAGGCCCGCGACCCCGAAGATCAGCTCGACGGCGTACCCGGCGATCACCATCGCCGCGTAGAAGGTCCCGGCGATGAACAGGGCCATGCGCGGGCCGTAGTACTTCCGGTAGATGTTGATGATCGGCAGGATGATCAGGTCGCCGAAGATGAAGGCGACGACGCCGCCGAAGCTGATGCCGCCGTTCCACAGGACCGCGGCGAGCGGGACGTTGCCGATCGAGCACACGAACGCCGCCACCGCGACGAGCGGCCCGATCAGGGGCCCCCACAGCTCCGAGGCCAGGGGATGGTCCGTGAGGAAGAAGCCCTTCCAGAAGGACGACGGCACCCAGGCGGCGACCGCCCCGGCGATCAGCAGGCCGATGACCAGGTCCCTGAGGATGGCCGCCCACTCCATGACGAAGACGTTCGCGACCGCGGTGAGCCCCTCGCCGGAGAACAGGCGCCGCCGGAACGACCCCTCCTTCTGAACCGACATCTCCATCGCCGCGTGCCCCTCCATCGAACCGGTGAGGCCGCGTTCGGCCTGCTCCCGCGCCGCCCGCAGGAGCCGTTCGCGCAGGAAGAGCCGGAACAGCAGCGCGACCACGACGATCATGATCGGCCCGCCGACGAACTCCGCCGCGGTGAACCGCCACCCCATGAGCAGCGCCAGCACGATGCCGAGCTCGACGACGAGGTTCGTCGAGGCGATCTCGAAGGCCATCGCCGCCGTGAACGCGGCGCCCTTGCGGAACAGCGACCGCGCCAGCGCCACCGCGGCGTACGAGCAGGAGGAGGACGCGATCCCGAGGCCGGCCGCGGCCACGAGCGTCCTGGGCCGGTCGTCGCCGAGCAGCCGTACGACGGTGGACCTGCGCACGACGGCCTGCACCACCGCCGACAGGAGGAACCCGAGGATCAGCGCCCAGAGGATCTCCCAGGTCATCGACCCGGCGATCGCCAGCGCATGCCCGATGGCGCCCATTCGTGTCCTCCCGGCTCCGTGGGTACGGTGACGTGAAAGTTATACCCATGGGGGGTACCAGGCAAGGAACGGGAGTCGGCGGCCCTGCCGTGAGGCCGGTACCGGAGAGCCGCCGACCGTGCGCGGGGGCGATCGGGACGCGTCCCGATCGCCCGCGGGAATCGCTTCCCTGCGAGCCGGGCAGCGCTCGGCAGGCAGTGTGTGGCACCTCCGCGGAGCCATCCCCGCGCCAAAAGGGATGGGTGCCGAAATGCCACGCTCCGGGTTGATCGCGCGTTACGCCGACGAGCGAGTCACCCACAAACCGAGTTACCCGACAGGCGATAAATGTGCCATCGCATTCCGAATCGACCGCAACATCGCACAATGAGCGATCTCTTCTACTGTGCGGTGTCGTGGCATGCGGAGTCAAGGTGCGAAATAGTAAATAACGACCAGTCAATACCATCATTAATCTTCCATTCCGCCGGGGACAAATGAGGCAAAACAACCACCGGACTCGCGTGCCACTTCGGCGCCACTGGTGGAACTCGCGTCACAAACCGGACAGTATGGACGCCGTGCCCGCCTGTCGGAGGACGACGACAGGTGCCCCCTGGCCGGCTCTACCGGAAGAGAAGAGCTCCCCCTATGACAGTTCGACAAGGAGCGGTGACGGCGTCCTCCTGGGATCTCCACGACACGCGGCTGATCTTGGCCGTGGTCGTCGGGATCGCCGTCATCGTCGTGCTCATCACCCAGCTCAAGGTCCATCCGTTCCTGGCGCTGATGCTGGGGTCGGGCACCCTCGGAGCCGTGGCGGGGATGTCGCTGGACGGCATCATCACCGCCTTCGGCAAGGGGTTCGGTGATGTGGCCGCCGCGGTCGGCATCCTGATCGCCCTCGGCGCGATGCTCGCCAAGCTGCTGGTCGACTCCGGTGGCGCGGACCAGATCGTCGACACCATTCTCGGGAAGTCGGGCCCGCGGTCACTGCCGTGGGCGATGACCCTGATCGCGGTGCTGATCGGGCTGCCGATGTTCTTCGAGATCGGCCTCGTCCTGCTGGTGCCGGTCGTGCTGCTGGTCGCCAAGCGCTCGGGCCGTCCGCTGATGCTCATCGGCATTCCCGCCCTCGCCGGCCTCTCGGTGCTGCACGGCCTGGTGCCGCCGCACCCCGGACCGCTCGCGGCGATCAGCACCGTCAACGCCGACCTGGGCGTCACCCTGGCGCTCGGGCTGCTCATCGCCGTGCCGACCGTCATCCTGGCCGGGCCGCTGTTCGGCCGCCTGGCGGCCCGCTGGGTCGACACGACGCCCCCCGCCGCCCTCATGGCGGAGCTGGAGGAGGACAAGGACGAAGGCGAGGAGACCCGGCGTCCGAGCTTCGGGCTCACCGTGGGCACCGTGCTGCTGCCGGTCGTCCTCATGCTCGGCAAGGCCATCGCGGACGTCTGGCTGGAGGACGGGACCACCGCGCGCACGGTGCTGGACGCCATCGGAACCCCGCTGTTCGCGCTGCTCGTCGCCGTGGTGGTGGCGATGTTCACGCTCGGGCGCCCCGCGGGCTTCGGGCGCGAGCGCATCTCCAGCGCCGTCGCCGAGTCCCTCCCGCCGATCGCGGGGATCATCCTGATCGTCGGCGGGGGCGGCGGGTTCAAGCAGACCCTGATCGCCTCCGGCGTCAGCAAGACGATCACCGACACCGCGCAGGGCTCGCACTTCTCCGCGCTGCTGCTGGGCTGGCTCGTCGCCGTGGGCATCCGCCTGGCGACCGGCTCGGCCACCGTCGCGACGATCTCGGCGGCCGGCATCGTCGCCCCGCTGGCCGGCGGGATGAGCAGCACTCACACCGCGCTGCTGGTCCTGGCCATCGGCTCCGGCTCGCTCTTCTTCTCCCACGTGAACGACGCCGGGTTCTGGCTCGTCAAGGAGTACTTCGGGATGAGCGTCGGGCAGACGATCAAGACCTGGTCGTACATGGAGACGATCATCTCCGTCGTCGCGATGGCCTTCGTCCTCCTGCTGAGCCTGGTCCTGTGACCGAGCCCGCCGGGGCGCCGTCCGCGCCCCGGCGGGCCGAACAGGTGGCCTCGCCGGCCGGCGGTGGGTCAGGTCGAGCCGGACGACTCGGCCTCGGCGAGCTGGACGGATTCGAGGACGAGGCAGTCGCCGCTGCGCATCTCCAGGTCCGTGCCACCGCACTCGGGGCAGGTCGCGAGGAGACGGTCGGACATCGTCGTACGCCCGCACGGCCGGCACGCGAGCAGGACCGGCTCGATGACGACCTCCAGGTGGGCGCCGTCGGCGAGGGTCCCGTCGGAGACCATGATGAACGCCTGGTTCAGCGCGGGCTCGCTGATGTGCAGCAGGACACCGGCGCGTACCCGCGCCCGGCGCACCTGCCGGCCGTCCGCACGCCGCTCCATGGCGTTCAGGACGGCCTGGGCGATTCCCAGTTCGTCCATGGCTCACATGCTCCTGATCTTGAGGTACCGCTTGAGGTCGGGTATCGCTGTGACGATCAGTACGGTGAGCCCGATCAGGAGCGCACCGGCGAGCAGACGCTTCAGCATGGTTCCCCCCTCAGCCGGATGTGTCCGGGACCGGGCAGGGGCCCGGTGGGCGCGGCCCGATCTGCAGCAGCGGCCCCGTGTTCGGTTTCTCGACGTCGATCCCGGAGACCTCCGGCGCGGCCGACGTGATGGCGCGTTCGATGGCGTCCGTGATCGTGAGCTGCGATGACGGGCAGCCGTCGCAGCCGCCCAGCAGCCGGAGCCGTACGACTCCGGCGGGCGTGATCTCGATCATCTCCACGCCGCCGTCGTGCAGCCCCAAATAGGGACGTACCCCGTCGAGTGCCGCTCCGACCCGTTCGCCGGTGGTCAGTGGGTGCAGGTCGTGCACGGCGAGCAGCCCCGAGACGAGATCGTCGGAGGTCAGCCGGGAGAGGGTCCCGGCGTCGCCGGTCTCGGTGACGATCTCCATGACGCGTTCCAGGCCCGCCCCGTACAGCTCGACGAGGGTCTGGACCAGGGCCTCGGCCGCGGCCACCGCTGAGGTGTCGGACAGGCGGCCGAGCTCGTCGAGGAGCTCCTCGACGCGGTCGCCCGCCGACCTGGCGTCACGCCTCATCGGAGCCGGGGAAGGCGTGCGGGCTGTGCGTACGGCGCAGCTCCTCGCCCTTGCCGAGGTACATGTGGACGCCGCAGGGCAGGCACGGGTCGAAGCTGCGGACCGTGCGCATGATGTCGATGCCCTTGAAGTTCTCCGGGGAGTTCTCCTCGAAGATCGGGGTGTTCTGCACGGCGTCCTCGTACGGCCCTGGGGTCCCGTGCACGTCGCGGACGCTGGCGTTCCAGGGCGTGGGCGGGTACGGATGGTAGTTGGCGATCTTGCCGCCCCTGATCACCATGTGGTGGGACAGCACACCGCGTACGGCCTCGGTGAACCCGACACTGATGGCCTCGTCGGGGACCTTGAAGGGTTCCCAGGTCTTGGTGCGGCCCGCGCGCACCTCGGCGAGCGCCTTCTCGACGAAGTGCAGGGCCGCCGCCGCGGCGTACGCCTGGAAGTAGGTGCGGGCCCGGTTGCGTTCGATCGCGTTGGAGAGCGGCTCGCCCTTCCACGTCGGGATCTTCCACTCGAACGTCTGCTCCGGCAGCGTCGCCGACTTCGGCAGGCTGATCACCACACTGTGCCCGGTGGCGCGGATGCCCGGGATGTCGACCTGGCCGGCCAGCGCGGTCGACCACAGGCGCGCGATCGGGCCGCCGCCGGTGTCGAGGGCGAGGTTCTCGCGGCCGTCGAACCAGCGCGGCGACATGACCCAGCTGTAGTTGCGGTCGAAGTCGCGCTTCTGCGGGTGGGGGATCGTGTGCTGGTTCCACGGGTGGCGCGCGTCCACCGGGTTGCCGAGCGGGTCGTGGGTGACGAACGGCTCCTGGTCCGCCCAGTCGTCGTAGAAGGAGCTGCCGAGCAGGATCCGGATGCCGAGGTTGATGTCGAGCAGGCTGTTGGTGACCAGCTCGCCGTCGACGACGATGCCCGGCGTGACGAACATCTTCCGGCCCCACGAGGCCATGTTCTGGTACGTGAAGTCGCAGTGGTCGGGGTCGTTGAACGCTCCCCAGCAGGCGAGGAGCACCCGCCTGCGGCCGACCTGCTGGTAGCCGGGCAGGGCCTCGTAGAAGAAGTCGAACAGGTCGTCGTGCATCGGGACGACCCGCTTCATGAACTCCACGTACCGCATCAGCCGGGTCAGGTAGTCGGTGAACAGCTGCACGGTCGCGACCGTGCCGACGCCGCCGGGGTAGAGGGTGGAGGGGTGCACGTGGCGGCCCTCCATGAGGCAGAACATCTCCCGGGTGGTGCGGCTGACCTGGAGCGCCTCGCGGTAGAACTCGCCTTCGAGGGGGTTCAGCGACCGCATGATGTCGGCGATGGTCTTGTAGCCGTGCTCGGCCGCGTGGGGGCACTCGGTGCGTTCGGCCAGGGCGAGCACGCCCGGATTGGTCTCCTTGACCATCCGCTCGCAGTAGTCGACCCCGACGAGGTTCTCCTGGTAAATGTTGTGGTCGAACATGTACTCGGCCGCTTCGCCGAGATTGATGATCCATTCGGCGAGGGCGGGCGGCTTGATCCCGTACGCCATGTTCTGCGCGTAGACCGAGCACGTCGCGTGGTTGTCACCGCAGATCCCGCAGATGCGGCTCGTGATGAAGTGCGCGTCCCGAGGGTCCTTGCCCTTCATGAAGATGCTGTAGCCCCGGAAGATCGACGAGGTGCTGTAGCACTCGGCCACCTGCCGGTTCGCGAAGTCGATCTTCGCGTAGATGCCCAGGCTGCCGACGATGCGCGTGATCGGGTCCCACGCCATCTCGACGAGCTCGCGGTCGTTCTCGGTCGTCATCTGGTCAGCTCCAGGGCGCCTTGTATCCGGTGAGAAGTTCGCGGCTCCGCTCGCCGCCACTTCGGTTCCTTGTCGACGGTGCGCATGGTGATGCCGCGCAGCCGGCGGATCACCGCGCCGTACACCCCGCTCACGGCCGAGGAGACGTGGGCGCCGGGCGGTTCGTCCATGAAGGGCATGAACTTGTCGGGGAAGCCGGGCATGGTGCAGGCGATGCAGATGCCGCCGACGTTCGGGCAGCCGCCGACGCCGTTGATCCAGCCGCGCTTGGGCACGTTGCACTTCACGACCGGGCCCCAGCAGCCGATCTTGACCAGGCACTTCGGCGAGCCGTACTCCTCGGTGAACTGGCCCTGCTCGTAGTAGCCGGCGCGGTCGCAGTTCTCGTGCACGGTGGCGCCGAACAGCCACGTGGGCCGCAGCGCCTCGTCGAGCGGGATCATCGGCGCCTGGCCGGCGAGCTGGTAGAGCAGGTAGAGGAGCGTCTCGGACATGTTGTCCGGCTGGACGGGGCATCCCGGCACGTTGACGATCGGCAGCCCGGCCTTGGACGTCCAGTCCCAGCCGAGGTAGTCCGCGAGGCCCATGGCCCCGGTCGGGTTGCCCGCCATCGCGTGGATGCCGCCGTACGTCGCGCAGGTGCCCGCGCACACGATCGCGGTCGCCTTCGGCGCGAGCCGGTCGATCCACTCGTTCGTCGTACGGGGCTGGCCGGTCGCCGGGTCGTTGCCGAACGCGGCCCAGTAGCCCTCTTCCTTGATGGACTCGTTCGGGATGGACCCCTCGACGATCAGTACGAACGGCTCCAGCTCGCCGCGGTCGGCCTTGTGGAACCAGTCGATGAACGCGTCGGCGCCCTGCACCGGGCCGGACGCGTAGTCGATCAGGGGCCAGTGCACGTCCACCTTGGGCAGGCCCGGCAGCGCGCCGAGGACGATCTCCTCGATGCTCGGCTGCGTCGCCGCCGTGAGGGCGACCGAGTCTCCGTCGCAGCTCAGGCCGCCGTTGAGCCAGAGGATGTGGACGACCGGCTCGCCCGTCGAGGTGTCCGCCGTCATGCCGCCTCCCTTGGGTCGCGGCCCGCTCACGTGGCCAATCTCACAGCGTCCAGTGATCTACGGTCCGGAGTCGTACAGTGACGCTACGGGCGCATCGGTACGATCCGTCACCCCGATCCGGCCAACCGCTGGTAAAGCCTCGAGTTCGACCGCGTGTTGCTGACCAGCGGGGACGCCGAATGCCTCTTCGGCGAGCAAGAGACGTATTCACTTGTTTGGGTGAATTGTCGCGTGATGGGGCGGATAGCGCGGAGTGATGGTCGTGCGAACCGTTCGTGAACGGTGTCCCATCGCACAGTGATCACCGCTGGCTAACATGTGTGCATGTTCACGAGCGTGAAGATTCCCGGGTGGTAGGTGACGAGCTCGCCGGCCGGGGGAGCGTGCCAGGGCGGACCGTGCCAGGGCGGACCGTGCCGGAAATCGATATCACGACGCCGAGCCCGGCGCGGCTCTACGACTACTACCTCGGTGGCAAGGACAACTTCACCGCCGACCGCGAGGCGGCCGACGTGATCCTCACGGCGGTGCCCGAGGGACGCCGGTTCGCGCGGGAGAACCGCGACTTCCTCCGAAGGGCCGTCCGCTACCTCACAGCCGAGGCCGGCATCCGGCAGATCATCGACCTCGGCACCGGGCTGCCCACCCAGGGCAACGTGCACGAGATCGCCCATGAGCTCGCCCCGGGAACCCGCGTCGTCTACGTGGACAACGACCCGATCGTGCTCGCCCACGGCGAGGCGCTGCTGGCCAAGGACCCGAACACCACGTTCATCCTCGCCGACATGCGCGACCCCAAGACGATCCTGTCCGACCCCAAGCTCACCTCGATGATCGACTTCAGCGAGCCGGTCGCGGTGCTGTTCGTCTCGGTCCTGCAGTTCGTCCCCGACGACGAGGAGGCCGCCGAGATCGTCCGCAGCTTCCGCGACATGACCTGCGCCGGCAGCCACGTCGTCATCTCGACGATCACCAGCACGGACCAGGACCCGGCCAAGGTCAAGACGATCACCGACGCGTACCAGGGCTCCAGCGCCCCGGCCGTGCTGCGGACCCGCGACCGGATCGAGAGGCTGTTCGGCGGCACCGACCTGATCGAGCCCGGCCTGGTGCCCGCGCCGCGCTGGCACCCCGACCTCCGCTGCGAGAGCCCCATGCCGGGAACCTCTTGGGTGCTCGCGGGGGCTACAACCGTTTCCTGACATCTCGTCCAGACCCTCCCGGTGCCATGACCGCGTAAAGCTTGCGCGCGGTCCGGCGCGCCGGACGTGACGCCCTGGTGGGCGGGGGTACGGCACGGACATCGGTCCGGCCCTGTCCACGACCCACGGGGGGTTCGAACGCATGCAGCAGAAGATCCACGACCGGCGCACGACAGCCGGTCGAAGACGTGACACAAGGGAGGCCGGCGACGCCCAGCTCGCGGCGTCCGCCCGCCTCATGGGCACCGCGCTCATGCTCGCCTGGCGGGCGCTGAACTCCCATCGGGCCGCACGCGCTAGCCGGGCCGCCTCGCCGATCCGGGGCACCATGCCCCGGATGGCCACCAAGTCCCGGATGTCCGCCAGATCGCGGCGGCCGTCCATGCCCGGGATGCCCGCCATGCCGCGGCGGTCGTCCTCATCCAGGCTCTCCGCGATGCCTCGCATGTCCGCGAAGACGCGACGGTCGTCCATGCCCGGCCTGTCCGGCATGTCGCGGCGGATGACGGCCTCCCGGCGGAAGACCATGCCGCAACGCGTCGCCGACCCCATGCGAGGGATCTCCTCCCGCATGGGCAAGGCCGACATGACGCGCACCATCGGCGGAGCCGGGATGGTCGCCGCGGCCGTCGGCGTCGCCGCCTGGATGGCCGCGCGCCCCGCCGAGAGCAAGCGTGACCGCGCCATGAAGAACCGCTGGATGATGGTCACCATCAACTGCTCGCCGGTACGCCTGGCCTCGCCGGCCGACCTGCCCGAGCCGATCATCCGGCTCGGCGACGCTGTCGACATCAAGATCTGCCAGGCGCCCGGTGACAAGGGCACCGAGCTCGGCGCCAGGCTGCGCGACTTCCCGCGTGGCCGGATGAGCGGCCCCGTGTCGTGGCGCGCGGGCGCCGGCCCGCGCCGCGCCGTACGCGAGGCGCTGCACCAGGCCAAGTCCATCATCGAGGCGGAAGAGGTGCTGCGCCCCGACGTGCCGTCGTCGACGCGCCCGACCCCGGCCGGGAAGCTGCTCGAGTTCGCGGGCCGACGAGGAGGACGACTGTGAAGGCGCTGTGCTGGGAGGGCGTGAACAAGCTCCAGATCGAGCGCGTTCCGGACCCGCGGATCCTGAACGACCAGGACGCGATCCTGAAGGTGACGCTGACCACGACGTGCGGGTCGGACCTGCACCTCATCAACGGCTTCATCCCCACGATGAAGGCCGGGGACGTGATCGGCCACGAGTTCATGGGCGAGATCGTGGAGGTGGGCCCGGGGGTGCGCCGCCGCAAGGTCGGCGACCGCGTCGTGGTCTGCTCGTTCATCGGCTGCGGGCGCTGCTGGTACTGCACCCATGACATGTGGTCGCTGTGCGACAACACCAACACCAACTGGGAGCTGGCTCAGGAGGTCTTCGGCTTCGAGACCGGCGGCGTCTACGGCTACTCCCACGCGATGGGCGGGTTCAAGGGCAGCCACTCCGAGTACATCCGCGTTCCGTTCGCCGACTACGGCACCTTCGCCATTCCCGACGGTGTCAGCGACCTGGACGCGTTGTACGCCTCCGACGCCGCGCCGACCGGCTGGATGGGCGCGCACCTGGGCGGCGTCAAACCCGGTGACACCGTCGCCGTGTGGGGCGCGGGCGGGGTCGGCCAGATGGCGGCACGGGCGGCGCAGATCCTCGGCGCCGAGCGCGTCATCGTGATGGACCGCCTGCCGGACCGCCTCGCCATGGTCGAGCGCTACACCGGCGCGGAGACCGTCGACTTCACCAACGCCGACGTCGACGCGGAGCTGCGCGAGCGCACCGGCGGACGCGGGCCGGACGTGTGCATCGAGGCGGTCGGCATGGAGGCGAGCCCGCCGGACGTCGCCGAGAAGGCCAAAAAGGGCATCCACCTGAACCGGGAGCGTCCGTACGCCGTACGCGAGGCGATCACCACGTGCCGCAAGGGCGGCTCGGTGTTCGTCCTCGGGGTGTTCGGCGGCAACATCGACCGGTTCCCGCTCGGCCCGCTGATGAACAAGGGCCTGACTCTCGGGGGCGCGCAGCAGCACGGGCACCGTTACATCCCGTCGCTGCTGAAGCGCATCGCCGCCGGCGAGCTGTCGACGCGGCACCTGGCCACGCACGAGATGTCCCTCGAAGAGGGGCCGCGCGGCTACGACATGTTCAAGAACAAGAAGGACGGCTGCGTACGCGTGGCGTTCCGCCCGCACGGCTGAGCGCGCGCGAGAAGATCCGGCCCCGGCGAGCACCCGCCGGGGCCGGTGCGTTCTCAGAAGCGCAGGTCGAGGAACTCGAACTCGGCGGGCGACGTCACGTTGAACACGCCGTCCTTGTTCTTGTCCACGAACACCGTGAGGAAGATGTCGGCCGTCCGCTGCCGCAGCGGAGTCGTCTGCGGGCCGGACCCGGTCTGGGCGAAGTAGACCTTGTCCTCGGTCGGCGACAGCGACGCGATCCGTGTCCCGGCCAGGTAGTTGTGGCCGTGGTCGTCCAGGTACAGGGTGCCGCTGCCGTACTCGTAGTCCGCGATGCCGGTGCCGGGCATGAAGAACGGGCTGTCGGCCACCTTCCCGCCGTCGGCGGGGGTGAAGATCGAGGCGTCGTTCCAGGCGCAGACCTGGACGGCGACGTCCGTTCCCGGCTTGGGGAAGTGCAGCTCGAACGGGGCCGGCTTCATCGTGACCGTCACGACGTCCTTGCCGCCGGTCTCGGTCAGGGACATCGCGTCCTGGGCGCCGTCCTGCCAGAACTCCATGCCGAGGCGCGGGGTGCGCGACAGCCCGCCCTGGTCGGACCCGGCGGGCACACTCGACGCGCTCGACGAGGGCGACGGCGGCCCGGAGCCGCCGGACCTGGCGGTGAAGTGCGGCAGGACCAGTAACGCGGCGATGACCGCTCCGGCCGCGACGACCGCCCCGGCCGTGATCGCCGCGGCGCGGCGCGGTGTACGCGGCGTCACCGGGTTGGTGGGAGCCGATCCGTACACCGCCTGCCGCCCCACCGCGAGCGTCTCGCCGATCGGAGCCGGCGCCGCGCCGGGACGCCCGAGCAGCCGCAGCAGGATGTCGCGGGCAGCCGGGCGCGCCGACTCTTCCTTGGACAGGGACGCGGCGACGATGTCGCGCAGGTCGCCCGGCAGGACACCGAGGTCGGGCTCGGCCAGCAGGACGCGGCGGGTGATGGCGGCGACGCTGTCGCCGGCGAACGGCGACCGTCCCGTCGCGGCGAAGACGATCACACAGCCCCAGGCGAACACGTCGGCCGCCGGGCCGATCGCCCCCTCTTCGAACTGCTCGGGAGCCATGTAGGAGGGCGTGCCCACGATGCCGCCCGTCAGGGTGGCCGAGCCGTCCACGGTGCGGGCGATGCCGAAGTCGATGACGCGCGGGCCGTCGGAGCCGAGCAGCACGTTGGCCGGTTTGAAGTCGCGGTGCACGACGCCGGCCTCGTGGATGGCGGCGAGCGCGGTCGCCGTCGCGACGGCGAGCCGGTGCAGCGCGGGTCCCGAGCGCGGCCCCTCGGCACGTACGGAGTCCAGCAGCGTCGGCCCGTCGACGAACTCGGTGACGACGTACGGAGGGGAGAACGTCACGTTCGCGTCCAGCACTTGCGCGACGCAAAAGGGTGAAACGCGACGTGCCGCCGCGACCTCTTTGGCGAACCGGTCCTTCGACCGGGCGTCCGCCGTCCACTCTGGTCGCAGGACCTTGACGGCCACTAGAGAACCGCCGGAGGTCTCTCCCAGGTAGACGACCCCCTGTCCCCCCTCGCCCAGCCGTCCCGTCAGCCGGTATGAACCCAGCGACCGCGGATCTTCCGGGCGCAAGGAACTGACCTCGGGCATCGATCCCCCTGAGAACCGCCAGACAAAAAGGTCATCGGCACTCTAGCCTCACGCATTGGTAAGAATCGGAGATAGATCAGCATGCGTATCGATCTACATAGCCACAGTGACGTCTCGGACGGAACGGAGCCGCCCGCGGAGGTCATGCGGCGCGCCCGGGAGGCGGGCCTCGACGTACTGGCCCTCACCGACCACGACACGACGGCCGGCCTGGAGGCCGCCGCGGCGGCGCTTCCGGACGGGCTGACGCTGGTCCCCGGCATGGAGCTCTCCTGCCGCCGCGACGGCCGGAGCATCCACCTGCTGGCCTACCTGTTCGACGCCGCCGAGCCCGTACTGGCCGCCGAGTGCGCGCGGATCCGCGGTGCGCGCGAGGACCGCGGGCGCGCGATGGTCGAGCGGCTGGCCGAGCTCGGTGTCCCGGTGACCTGGGAACACGTGTCCGCCCTGGCGGGCGGCGTCGTCGGGCGCCCGCACATCGCCCGCGCCATGGTCCAGGCCGGAGTGATCGCCGAGCCGTCGGAGGCGTTCACCGAGGAGTGGCTGGCCCCCGGCGGGCGCGCGCACGTGAGCCGGTACGCCCTGGACCCCTCCGCCGCCGTCGGCCTCGTACGCGCCGCCGGGGGAGTGGCCGTGCTCGCCCACCCCAAGGCGTCCGGGCGTGGCGCGGCGCTGCCCGACGAGTGGATCGCCGAGCTCGCCGGCGAGGGCCTGTTCGGCGTGGAGGTCGACCACCTGGACCACGACGGCTCCGCACGCGACCACCTGCGGGGCCTCGCCGCGGAGCTCGGGCTCGCCGCGACGGGTTCCAGCGACGACCACGGAGAGCTGACCGGGCACCGGCTGGGGCGCGAGACGACCCCGGTCGAGGTGTACGAACGCCTGGTGGGAGAGGCCACGGGGGCCGCGCCGATCGACGCGGCGAGGGGCTGGTAGACGCCGCTAATCAGCGCCTAAACGAAAAATCTGACCTAAGACACCAGATTGTTAGGGGAGAGTTGCCCCGGAAACACCTAGATCATCAGAAGGTGTTCAAACAGGTCTTGACACGCGGATCGGGCACTGACAATTTGATCGATCAAACCTGACGTGACGCTGGTCACCCGAAGGGAGTGAGATGGCCGTGCAGGACACCAGTGGTGTAACGATTTCGCAGGTAGCGGCAGCCGCCGGCGTCTCGCGCCAGACGGTGTCCAATGTGCTGAACGCGCCTCGCCGCGTCGCTCCCGGCACCGCCGCGCGGGTCCAGCGAGCGATCGACGAACTCGGCTACCGGCCGAACCGCGCGGCGCAGAATCTCCGCGAGCGCGCCAGCCGCTGCATCGGCTTCAAGGTCGGCTCACCGGCCGGGATGAGCAACCTGCTCGACCGTTTCCTCTACGCCCTCGCCGACGCCGCCGGAGCGGCCGGCTACCACGTGCTCCTGTTCACCGCCGCGGACGTCGACGAGGAGTTCGCCGCCTACGACGACCTCATCCGCACCGGAACCGTCGACGGCTTCGTCCTGTCGGACGTCGTCCACGGCGACCGCCGCCTGCCGTGGTTCACCACCCGGCGGATCCCGTTCGTCTGCTTCGGCCGCCCCTGGGGCCACGACTACGAACGCTTCTTCTGGGCGGACGTCGACGGCAAGTACGGCGTGGAACAGGCGGTCGGCCACCTCGCCTCCCGAGGCCACCGGCGCGTCGCCTATCTCGGCTGGCCCGCCGGCACCGGGTTCGGCGACGAGCGCCGCGCGGGCTGGGAGGTGGCGACGCTGCGCCACGGGCTGGACGGCGACGGCCTCCTGGGAGCGTGCGACGAGAACGTCGCCGTGGCCTCGGTGGAGGCCGCGCGGCTGCTGGCCCTCCCGAACCCGCCGACGGCCTTCGTCTGCGGAAGCGACACCTACGCCCTCGCGGTGCGCCTGGCCTGCGGCGCCGGCGAGGGGGGCCTCCCCGCCGTCGAGGTCATCGGCTTCGACGACTCACCCGCCGCGCGGGTCGTGACTCCGCCGATGTCGAGTGTGCGCCAGCCTCTCGCCGAGGTCGCACACGGCATCGTCGGCCTGCTACTCGATCAGCTTCAGGGCCCTGGCGCCCCTCCTGAGGGAGTGATGCTCCGACCAGAACTCGTCCCACGAGAACCAAGCGTGCCGGATGACGGCCGTTATGGAAATGAACAGAAGAGACTGGAGTGAAGGTGGCAGTAACCAGATTCACGCGCTTCGCGGTCGCGATCGGCGCGATCGCCATGGTCGCGGCGTGTGGCGGCAGCAAGACCAAGAGCGATGACAAGCCGGACGCCGGCGCGCTGACCGGCCGCGGCCCGATCACGCTCGCCCAGGGCAAGGACACCTCGGGCAACGTCCAGAACCTCGTGAAGGGCTGGAACACCGCGCACCCGAAGGAGCCGGTGCGCCTCATCGAGCTGCCCGAGGACGCCGACTCCCAGCGTCAGCAGATGGTGCAGAACGCGCAGACCAAGAGCGACACGTACAGCGTGCTCAACCTCGACGTGGTGTGGACGGCGGAATTCGCCGCCAACCGCTGGATCGCGCCGATCCCGAAGGCGCAGTTCGACCTGTCGAAGTTCCTGCCGCCGACGGTCAACACGGCCACGTACGTGAACAACCTGTACGCGGTGCCGTGGAAGACCGACGCGGGCGTGCTGTACTACCGTACCGACCTGCTGAAGAAGGCGGGCATCAGTGCTCCGCCGAAGACCTGGCAGGAGATGCAGGCCGACTGCTCCAAGATCAAGGGCGTCGGCTGCTACGGCGGCCAGTTCGACAAGTACGAGGGCCTCACCTGCAACTTCTCCGAGGCCGTCAACAGCGCCGGTGGCGTCGTCGTGGGTGACGACAACAAGCCGAACGTCAACACCCCGCAGGCCAAGCAGGGCCTGGACTTCCTGGTCAACGGCTTCAAGAGCGGCCTCATCCCCAAGGACGCCGTGACGTTCCAGGAGGAGCCGTCCCGTCGCGCCTTCGAGAAGGGCGACCTCGTCTTCAACCGCAACTGGCCTTACCAGTACGCGCTGTCGAACAAGGCCCCCAAGACCAAGGGCAAGTTCGACGTAGCTCCGCTGCCGGGCCTGACCGGCCCGGGCGCCCCGACGCTGGGCGGTCACAACCTCGCGATCTCCCAGTTCGCCAAGAACAAGGCGACCGCGCTGGACTTCATCAAGTACCTGACCAGCGAGCAGGCCGAGAAGGCCAACCTGCTCGCCACGTCGGAGGCTCCGACGCTGGCTTCGCTGTACGCGGACCCGGAGCTGCTGAAGAAGTTCCCGTACCTGCCGAGCCTGAAGGCGTCGCTGCTCAACGCCAAGCCGCGTCCGAAGGCCGTCCGGTACGGCGACGTGACGACCGCCATCCAGGAAGAGGCCTACGCCGCGATCACCGGAAAGAAGACCTCGCAGCAGGCACTGTCCGACCTGCAGGCAAAGCTCGGACAGCTGATCCAGCAATAGCGCGGCTCCACGGCGGGACGCGCTCCCCTGCGTCCCGCCGTGGATCCCCGAGGAGGGCTTCATGACCACCACAACCGCCGGGGCGAAACGCCCCGCCCCCAGCAAGGCCCCGAGCAAGGCCTCGGGTAAGGACGTGCAGGGCACCGGCCGCCTCGCCGCGATCCTGGTCTCACCGACCCTGATCGTTCTCGCGCTGGTCGTCGGCTACCCGATCATCAAGGCGCTGCACGACTCGCTGTACGAGCGGAGCCAGGGCCTCGACGCCAACGGCTTCGTGGTCAAGGGCGACAAGTTCGTCGGCCTCAAGAACTACACGTCGATCTTCACCGGTGACTCCGGGCACGCGTTCTGGAACGCGTTCTGGAACACCAGCTTCTTCACCGTCACCACCGTCATCATCGAGACGATCCTCGGTGTGGCGATGGCGCTGGTCATGTCCAAGGCGTTCAAGGGCCGCGGCGTCGTACGCGCGAGCATCCTCGTGCCGTGGGCCATCCCGACCGCGGTCTCCGCCCTGCTCTGGAAGTGGATCTTCCAGTCCGACGGCGTCGCCAACGCGGTCCTCGGCACGAAGGTGCTGTGGACGACCGAGGGCTTCCACGCGAAGCTCGCCGTGATCATCGCCGACACCTGGAAGACCGCGCCGTTCATCGGCCTGCTCGTCCTGGCCGGCCTCCAGACCATCCCCGCCGAGGTCTATGAGGCGGCCAAGGTCGACGGCGCCACCGCGGTCCAGACGTTCTGGCGCATCACCCTGCCGATGATCAAGCCGGTGCTGCTCATCGCGGTGCTGTTCCGGCTGCTCGACGTGCTCCGCATGTTCGACCTGCCGTACGTGCTCATCGGTGACCACAAGGACTCGGTCGAGACCCTGTCCATCCTCGCCTTCAACGAGGCGAACAACCTGCGGTTCGGGCCCGCGGCGGCCTACGCGACGATCCTGTTCGTCTACGTCGCCGTCGTCGCCTATGCCTTCGTCAAGCTCCTCGGTGCCGACGTCATCGGCCAGATGCGCTCGGGCAACAAGGCCGCTCCCAAAAAGAAGAAGAAGGCGCCCGCCCCGGTCCGCCAGGAGGTGACGGCATGACCGCGACCACCGCACCTGCCGGAGGTACGCACCGGCCATCGGTCGTGCGACGCAGTCTCCCGTACGTCGGCATCATCATCGTGGCGCTCTACTGCCTGGTGCCGTTCTACTGGATGTGCGTCTCGGCGTTCCGGCGCCCGGAGGACCAGTTCTCCAACGCGCCGCTGCCGACGACGTGGTCGCTGAAGAACTTCGCCGCCGTGTTCCACCACGACGTGGGGTTCCAGCGCTCGCTGCTGAACAGCCTGATCGTGGCGGGGGTGACGACGATCCTCACGCTGCTCGTCGGAACCTTCACCGCGTACGCGCTCGCCCGGCTGGACTTCAAGTTCAAGAACGCCGTGCTCGCCCTGACGATCACGACGTCGATGTTCCCGGGGATCTCGCTGATCATCCCGCTGCTGAAGCTGTTCACGAACATCAGCTGGATCAACACCTACCAGGCGATGATCCTGCCGAGCCTGTCGTTCATCCTGCCGCTGGCGGTCTGGAACCTCACGGTCTTCTTCCGCCAGTTGCCGTTCGAGCTGGAGCAGGCGGCGATGGTCGACGGCTGTACGCGCGGCCAGGCGTTCCGGAAGATCATCGTTCCGCTCGCCGCACCGGGTGTGTTCACCACCGCGATCATCGCGTTCATCGCGGCGTGGAACGAGTTCATCATCGCCCTGAGCATGGTGAACAAGAAGGAAATGCAGACCGCGACCGTCGCGATCTCGAAGTTCACCGGCGCGTACGGCTTCGACCAGCCGTTCGGGACCCAGATGGCGGCGGGCGTGATCGTCACCGTGCCGCTCGTCGTCGCCGTGCTGATCTTCCAGCGCCGGATCATCGCGGGCCTCACCGCCGGAGGCGTCAAGTAACGGGTTCGCCCCCACCCCCGAAGGGACATCGTGCACGTCAAGGACTCCGCGCCATGGTGGCGCAGTGCCGTCATCTACCAGATCTACATCAGGAGCTTCGCCGATCGAAACGGTGACGGTGTCGGCGATATCGCCGGCATCCGGTCGCGCCTGCCGTATCTGCGTGACCTCGGTATCGATGCCGTGTGGATCACTCCCTGGTATCCCTCGCCGATGGTCGACGCCGGTTACGACGTCGCCGACTACAAGGACATCGAGCCTCTCTTCGGGACGCTTTCCGAGGCCGAGGAGATGATCACTGAGGCGCACGACCTCGGTATTCGAGTGATCATCGACATCGTGCCCAACCACTCCTCGGACCAGCACGCGTGGTTCCAGGCCGCGCTCGCGGCCGGCGCCGGCGGCGCCGGCCGTGACCGCTACGTCTTCCGGCCCGGTCGTGGGCCGGATGGAGAGCTTCCGCCGAACGACTGGCGGAGCGTCTTCGGCGGCGCGGCCTGGACCCGGGTGCCCGACGGGGAGTGGTACCTCCACCTGTTCGCCCCCGAGCAGCCCGACCTCAACTGGGAGAACCCGGCCATCCGCGAGGAGTTCGAGAACGTCCTCGCGTTCTGGTTCGACCGTGGCGTCGACGGCTTCCGCATCGACGTCGCCCACGGGCTCATCAAGCAGGAGGGCTTCCCCGACGTCGGTCACGAGGGTGAGGACCTCCTCGAACCCACCAAGCGGGAGGACCACCCGCACTGGGACCGCGACGAGGTCCACGAGATCTACCGCGGCTGGCGCCGGGTCGCCGACCGCTACGACGGCGACCGCACGTTCGTCGCCGAAGCCTGGGTGTCCGGCCCGGAGCGCCTCTCGCACTACGTGCGCCCGGACGAACTGCACACGGCGTTCAACTTTGACTTCCTGAAGGCCCCGTGGGACGTCGAGCGGTTGCGCGAGGTGATCGACACGACCACCCGTGCCCTGGGCTCGGTCGGCTCGCCGGCGACGTGGGTGCTGTCCAACCACGACGTCGTCCGTCACGTCACGCGCTACGGACGCCCGCACACCGAGGGCCGCGGCCCTCGCGGGGACAACCAGGAGCCGCTCGACCTCGAACTCGGCACCCGCAGGGCGCGCGCCGCGGCGCTGCTGATGTTCGCGCTGCCCGGCGGCGCGTACGTCTACCAGGGTGAGGAGCTCGGCCTCGCCGAGGCCGAGGACATTCCCGAGGACATGCTCCAGGACCCCGTGTGGGAACGTTCCGGGCACACGGTTCGCGGCCGTGACGGCTGCCGGGTTCCGTTGCCGTGGTCCGGCGACGAGGCGCCGTTCGGATTCAGCCCCGAGGGCGGGAAGCCGTGGCTTCCGCAGCCCGAGTCGTGGAAGGACCTCACGGCCGAGGCCCAGGACGGCGACCGCGAGTCGGTGCTGGAGATGTACCGCGCCGCGCTGCGGCTGCGCCGGGAGCACCCGGCCCTGGGCGACGGCGACCTGAACTGGGACGCCACACCCGAAGGGGTCCTGATGTTCTCCCGCTCGCCCGGCTTCGCCTGCGTGGTCAACGCGTCCGGCGCGCCGTACGAGCTGCCCGCCCACTCCGAGATGCTGCTGGCCAGCGGCCCGGTCGACGGTGGCCTGCTGCCGTCCGACACCACCGCCTGGCTGGCCGTCAGCGACTGACCGATTCTGCTCACCAGGGGAAATCGATGGGAGACCCCATGACAAGACGTGCCACAGCTCTCGTGGCCACGTTCGTCCTCGCCGCCGGAGGCGTCGCTCTGTATCCGGTGGCCGGGCGCGCGGCCGACGCGCACAAGGCCGCGAACTCCACCGAACTGACCGAGAAGACCCGCCTGCCGGACCGGCGTTCGGTGGTGATCGGTGACCGCTTCTACTCCGTCTCCACGGCCGACGGCCTCTACCCGGCGGCGGGCTGGCACACGCTCGGCGAGATGGGCGGCATCTGGACCCCGCCGCTGAAGCTCCTCGACGGCGTCTGGTTCGGGCTGGGCGGTTCCTGGCTCGGCAAGCAGGCGGCGGCGCAGAGCTACACCGCGGGGCAGGGCTACACCCGCATCCACTACGCGGCGGCCGACGGCGTGACCGCCGAGCGTACGGACGTGGCCCCCGACGGGATCCGCGCCGGGCTCATCGGCCTGACGCTGTCCGCGGACAAGGCCAAGACCGTACGCCTCGACGTGGACGCCCACTCCGAGCTGATGACCGCCTACCCGTGGGGGTCGACGACGCCGGACCAGAAGGCGTCCAATCTCCCGGACACCGGGTCCTACCAGGACGGTGACCTGGTCTTCCGCGAGCAGGGCACGCCGAAGGTGAAGGGCGCGTCCAAGCACGACTACTCCGCGTTCGTCGCCGCGGACCGTACGCCCGTCGCGCACCAGCTCGGCGCCGGGCACCGCGGCCCGCAGGACCCGCCGGTGGTCTGCCCCACGACGGGTGACACCCCGCAGAAGTGCGACGACTCGGGCTTCGGCCAGGGCACCGGCGGGCGTCTCTCCTACGACGTGAAGGTCCCGGCGGGCAAGTCCACCACCGTGTGGATCGCGATCGCCGGCTCCGACCACGGCACCACCGAGGCGAAGTCCGCGCTCGGCACGGCGCTGCGGAACCCGGCGGGCCTGCTCGCCCGCAAGATCGCCTCCCGCCGCGCCATCGCGAGCGACACCGTGGTCGACCTTCCCGGCGACCGGCTGCTCCAGCAGAGCGTCGAGTGGAGCAAGCAGAACCTCGCCGACTCCGTGCAGGAGGCGCGCGACCTGAAGCTGCGCTCCACCGAGGAGGGCAAGCAGTACCCGGCGCCGAAGGGCACGCTGGCCAAGGCGCGCTGGATCGGCGCGGGCTGGCCGGACTATCCGTGGATCTTCGGCACCGACGGCGAGTTCACCTCGTTCGCGACCGTCGCCGCCGGGCAGTTCACGCCCATCGAGGACCACCTGCGGACGCTGCGCGACATCAGCGACAAGGTCAACGACCGCAGCGGCAAGGTCGTCCACGAGACGGTGTCGGACGGCTCGGTCTACTTCGGCGCCAACGACGAGGCCGGCAACACCGACGAGACGTCGAAGTACCCCAGCGCCGCCGCGCTCGTGTGGCGGTGGACCGGCGACCGTTCCTTCCTCAACGACGTGTACGGCTTCACCGTGCGCAACATGCACTACGTCGTGGAGAAGCTGGACAAGGACGGCGACGGCTGGCCGGAGGGCCTCGGCAACGTCGAGCGTCCGGGCATGGGCGTGGAGAAGCTCGACAACACCGTCTACACGATCCGCGGCCTGTACGACCTCGCCGACATGGCGCGGGCGACCGGTGACTCCAAGACGGTGACGTGGGCGACCGGCCACGCCGACACCATGCGCAAGGCGTTCGACAAGGCGTGGTGGAACGGCGGCGACACCGCCAACTACGCCGACTCGATCGACAACCCCGACGACCCGGCCAACGACAACACGAAGATCTTCCAGCGTCACTGGATCGGGCTGACCCCGCTCGACGCCGAGCTCGTGCAGGAGGGGCGGCTCACCGAGCCGCTGGCCACCGACGAGCACGGGCGCGCGGTCCTCGCCAAGCGCGAGGAGCCCTGCTACACGGGAACGAACGGTCTCCTGCACACCGGCACCGGCCCGACCTCGGCCGACGGCGGCAACAAGGGCCCGGCGTGTGACACCGCCGTGTCCAGCGTGCAGAGCGACCGGGAGGCCTTCAGCATCAACACCGGGATCATGGCGGTCGCCGAGGGCAACTTCGGGCGCCTGACCCAGCAGAAGACCTACACCGACGACAACGCGCGGCTCCAGCTCGACCCCAAGCTGTGGGAGATGCCCGGGGCCATGCCGGAGATCGCGCCGAGTCCGGACTTCGACCCGCCGAACATCGACCGCAAGCTGACCGAGCGCTCCATGGTCCTGCAGGCCTGGGGAGCGTACGGGAACCTGTGGCCGGTCGTTCACCAGCAGCTCGGCGTCAGCCCCGACATGGGACGCCGGCAGCTTGAGGTCGTTCCGCAGGTGCCGCCCGGCCAGCCGAAGGTGTCCGGCCGTAACATCCGGGTCGGCCGCGGCGCGGTCGACGTGAGCGCCGAGGCTTCGTCGTCGGCGCTTCGCACCGTCGTCACCGACCGTTCGACCGGAGCCGCCATCCTCATCGGCCAGGTGCTGCCCTCGGGCGCCAAGGTCGCGAAGGTGACGCTCGACGGGCACGCGGTCGCGTACAAGGTCCGGCAGACCGCGCGTGGCAGCGAGGTCGTGACCGACGCGAAGGCCCACCACGGGACCTCCGTGCTCGTCATCACCCTGACCTGACGCGTCACCGTCTCGAACACAGCGGAAGCCGGGCGTCCCGTTCGCGGGCGCCCGGCTTCCCGTCTCTGGAGCCCCTCATGAGCCAGCCTCCTCTCTTCGACCACATCACCTGCCTCGCCGCCCCGGCCACCTGGTTGTCACCGCCGAGCGGCCGGCTGGAGGACGGCGTCGACGGGCTGTACGTCGCCGACCGCCGCGTCCTGTCCAAACTGCTGGTGACCGTCGACGGCGCCGAACCCGTACCGGCGGGCGCGGAGACCGACGGCGCGGACGGCGCCCGGTTCACCGCGACCGCGGGTCCCCTGACGGTCGAGCGGCACCGCAGGGCCGTGCCCGACGGCGGTACGGAGCGGATCGTCGTCCGCAACGACGGAGACGAGCCCGTCACCGCCTCACTGGAGGTGACGGCCGCGACCGACCTCGCGCCGATCAGTGCCGTGAAGGAGCGTCAGCTTCTCGCGGACCGCGTCCACACGTCACTGGCCGACGGCGCCGAGTTCATCGGCCACGACGGCTACCGCGTACGGCTCACCGGCGTCACCAGCGCCGAGCTGTCGCTGGCCCCCGGCGAGAGCTACACGACGACGCTGACCGTGCTCGCGACGCCGCCGGAGACCACCGCCTTCCACCAGCAGCCGTACGGCCCCGCGCCGTGGGCGGACGCGCCGCTGACGGTGACCTCCGGCGACGCGCGGCTCGACGCGCTCGTCGCCCAGGGCGTCGCCGACCTCGGCGCGCTGCTGCTCGCCGACGGCGGCGACCCGTACTGCGCCGCAGGCAGCCCGTGGTACCTCACGCTGTTCGGCCGTGACTCCCTGCTGACCGCCCGGATGGCGCTGCCACTCGGCCACGAGCTGGCCGCCGGCACGCTGCGCGCGCTGGCACGCCGCCAGGGCGTGGGCCGGGACCTGGTCACCGAGGAGGAGCCGGGCAAGATCCCGCACGAGCTGCGCCCCGAACACGCCACGAACTGGCTGCCGCCGGTGTACTACGGCACCGTCGACGCCACGCCGCTGTTCGTCATCACGCTCGCCGAGGCGTGGCGCTGGGGCATGCCCGCCGCCGAGGTGAAGGCCCTGCTGCCGGCCGCCGAACGCGCGCTCGGCTGGCTGGGCACGTTCGAGGAGTTCGTGTCGTACCGGGGGACCCAGGGCAAGCTGGTCAACCAGGGCTGGAAGGACTCCAAGGACAGCGTCCAGTTCTCCGACGGCAGGCTGGCGGCGCCGCCGGTCGCGCTCGCGGAGGTCCAGGCGTACGCCTACCAGGCGGCGATGCTCGGCGCCGGTCTGCTCGACGCGTTCGGGCGGCACGGCGGCGGCAGGTGGCGCGGGTGGGCGGAGCGGCTGGCCGAACGCTTCCGCGACCGCTTCTGGGTGGACGACGGGTACCCCGCGATCGCGATCGACGGCGAGGGCCGCGCGGTCGACGGCCTGTCCTCCAACGTCGGCCACCTGTTCGGCACCGGCCTGCTCAGCGCCGATGAGGAGACCCGGGCCGCCGAACGCCTGGCCGAACTCGACTCGGGCTGGGGTCTGCGCACGCTGACCGACCAGTCGGCCGGGTACGACCCGCTGTCGTACCACCTGGGCTCGGTCTGGCCCCACGACACCGCCATGGCCATTCTGGGCCTGACCCGGGCGGGCCACCGTGACCTCGCGCTGCGCCTGGCGGAGGGGCTGATCGCCGCCGCACCGCACTTCGACCACCGACTGCCGGAGCTGTACGGCGGAGGCAGCGAGACACCGCCGTCCCCGTACCCGCCGTCCTGCCGCCCCCAGGCGTGGGCCGCCGCGGTGGCACCGGCCCTGGTCACGGCCCTGCTCGGCCTCGACCCGGACGTACCGGCCGGCAGGCTGAACGTCTCCCCGGCACCGGGAGTCACGAGCCTGACCGTGGAGGGCCTGCGCGTCGGTGGCGAGCCCCTGTCGGTCAGAGTGGACGAACACGGCAGCGCCTCGGTCACCGGCGAGACCCCCGGCCGATGAGCGTCGACGGCGGTCGAGGGCCCGGCGTCCGGGCGCTCGGCCGCCGTCCCGTCTCCAGCGGCGTTCGGCTACGACTGGTCCGACCGACGCGCGGAGGGCGCCGGAGCCGAACTCCAGCGCCCTCTTGCCCTACGTCGAACTAGTCGCTCCCGCTGCTTCCACTGCTGCTACTGCTACTGCTACTGCTGCTGCTGCTCCCGAACCGGCCCTGCTGTTGCTGCTGCTGCTGTTGTTGCTGTTGCTGTGCTGCTGCTGGCGGCTATGGCGGCGATGTCGCCGAAGATCCTGGTAGATGCCCGGCGCCGTGGCGACGTGCGCCGCGGTCGCGTGCGTGGCCAGGGACCGGCCCTGGGCGTACGCCTCCGGCGAGCCTCCGAACAGCGAGGCGGCCACCGCGGCGGCCGCGACACCAGCGAACATGCTTTTCTTCATGCCAGCTCCCCTTCGGTTGCAATTCCCAACTCGCTGTCGAAACCGCGCTATTTGCCGCCTCGCCGCGTACAACAATGACATTGTCCGTCGGCGCAGTAACACGGCGACATGAACGAGCCCGCCCAGTTCCCCAGCGAAGGTCTGTCGTGTCGGCACCACGTGCCACCCGGCCGAGCGTCGACCCCGCTCACCCGATCGGCCCCGTTGCCATACGCGTATGCCGTCTGACCTGTGCAGCCGATGATCGCCAGAGACGCCAGAGGCGCCGCGATCAGCGACCGCAAGCTTGGCGCTTTCATCATGGCTCATCTGGCTTGCGTTTGTGTGCGCTAATCAATGGAATGTGCTGGCTTTCAACTCACCATCGATACATTCCACGCTTAGTGATGTCTCGGTCATACGTCAAGTTCAGCGCGCAGATTTTACCTTGGGCTCGTATCAATAATATTCCTCCCTGCGCCGTTGACCATTCGTCATTGAATTTGTCGGGCAGCCCCGACGCCGCGCGCGGCCTGAGGGGCATCCGCTTCGCGTCCGCCCCGGACGACCGCTGACATGCCGGTCAGGAGCGGTGAGCTGGTCGCCCGCGTTCTGGGTGCCGTGACCGGCGGTGGACCGCGGGAAGTGTGAGGCTGACGTGAACGATGCCCACTTCCGAGTCCATCGTGACGGCGAGCCGGGGTGGGGGCCGTACCGCCGAACGCGCGGCCTTGTCGCGATGCTCGGCTGCCACGTGCGGTGAGGCTCACGACCGGATTCGGTCCAGTAACGGCGGCACCGAACTCCGAGAGCGGTCCGACCGAGATTCTGTGAGGCAGATCACGGTGAACCCTTGACGACGTCCAACTAAAGCGCTTTAGTAACGGACACCCGATTTGCGGCAAACCGTCGAGGAGGCCATGACCGTGCCCGACCGTCGTCCGACCATCGCGGATGTCGCCGCGCATGTCGGGGTTTCTCCCGGCGCGGTGTCGTTCGCGCTCAACGGGCGGCCGGGTGTGGGCGAGGCGACCCGGCGGCGCATCCTCGCGGCCGCGGACGAGCTGGGCTGGAAGCCGAGTCACCGTGGCCGGTCGCTGTCGAGGTCGCGGGCGTTCGCGCTCGGGCTCGTGCTGGCGCGGTCGCCCGAGTTGTTCGGCGCCGATCCGTTCTTCCCGTCGTTCATCGGCGGGGTCGAGACGGTGCTGTCCCCGCGTGGCCAGTCTCTCGTGCTCCAGGTCGTGCCGGACGCCGAGGCCGAGGCCGAGGGGTACCGGCGGCTGGCGGGGGAGAGCCGTGTCGACGGCGTCTTCCTGTCCGACCTTCGCCGTTCCGACCCGCGCGTCGGCCTGCTGGCCGGGCTGGGTCTGCCCGCCGTGACGCTCAACCGGCCCGACGTCGACTCGCCGTTCCCGGCGGTGTGCCTGGACGACATGTCCGCCGTCGCCGCCGCCGTCGCGCACCTCGTACAGCTCGGGCACACCCGCATCGCCCACGTCGCCGGGCCGGCGGAGTTCCTCCACGGCACGGGCCGCCGTACGGCGTGGGAGGAGACGCTCCTCGCCGAGGGTCTGGACCCGGGACCGGTCGTGGAGTCGGACTTCACCGCCGCGGGCGGCGCGGCGGCCACCCGCGTGCTCCTCGACCTCGCCGAGCCGCCGACCGCGATCGTCTTCGCCAACGACCTGATGGCCGTGGCGGGGATGGCCGTCGCGACGGAGCTCGGCTTCGCGGTGCCGGGCCGCCTCTCGATCACCGGGTTCGACGACACCGAGCTGGCCGCGTACGTCCACCCCGCGCTGACGACCGTACGGACCGACCCGTTCGGCTGGGGTCAGGTCGCCGCGCGGTGCCTGCTCGACCTCGTCGAGGGCACCGACGTCGCCGACGAGGAGTTCACTCCGGCACGCCTCGTGATCCGCGGCTCGACCGGGCCCGCGCCCGGCTGAGACCGCACCGAAGCCACATCACCTAAATTTCCGCCCGTTCAGGAGACGACACCATGAAACGCACCGTCATACCCATCGCCCTGGTCCTCGCCGCGTCGCTCACCGCGTGCGGCAGCGGCGGTGGCTCGGCCTCGTCGAGCAAGGCCGCGCAGGCGCATGGCCCGATCAAGATCTGGTACTCCAACAACCCGGAGGAGGTCACGTGGGGCAAGCAGGCCGTGGCAGCCTGGAACGCCGGGCACCCGAAGGAGCAGGTCAGCGGGCAGGAGATCCCGGCCGGCAAGTCCTCTGAAGAGGTCATCAGCGCCGCCGTCACGGCCGGCTCCGAGCCGTGCCTGATCTTCAACACCTCGCCCGCGTCCGTGCCGGGCCTGCAGACCCAGGGCGGGCTGATCCCGCTGAGCGACTTCCCCGGCGGCAAGGCCTACATCGAGGCGCGGACCGGAGCCCGCAGCTCCCAGTACCGCTCGCCGGACGGCAAGTACTACCAGCTGCCGTGGAAGTCCAACCCCGTGATGATCTTCTACAACAAGAAGCTCTTCAAGAAGGCCGGCATCGACCCGGCGAACCCGCCGCTGGCGACGGACGCGCAGTTCCTGCAGACGGCCAAGAAGCTCGTCGACGCGAAGGTCTCCAAGTACGCCATCTTCCCGGCGCCGTCGAGCGAGTTCTTCCAGCCGTGGTTCGACTTCTACCCGATGTTCGCGGCCGAGTCCGGCGGCAAGCAGCTCGTCCAGGGCGGCCAGTCGCAGTTCGACAGCCCGGCCGGGCAGGCCGTCACGCAGTTCTGGCACCAGATCTACGCGGGTCACCTGGCCGGCACCGAGATGTACAAGGGTGACGCGTTCGCGGACGGCGTCGCGGCCATGGCCACGGTCGGCCCGTGGGCGATCAGCGTCTACAAGGGCAAGGTCGACTGGGGCGTGGTGCCCGTGCCGACCACGCAGGGAATCCCGGCCGCGTCCAGCCACACCTTCAGCGACGCGAAGAACATCGGCATGTACGCCTCCTGCAAGAACCGCGGCACCGCCTGGGACTTCACCAAGTTCGTCACCAGCCAGGACCAGGACGGCAAGCTGCTCCAGGTCACCGGCCAGATGCCGATGCGCACCGGCATCGAGCAGACCTACGCGGACTACTTCGCCAAGAACCCCTCCTACAAGCAGTTCGCGGCGCAGGCCGAGCACACCGTCGAGGTCCCGAGCGTCCCGAACTCCGTCGCCGCCTGGCAGGCCTTCCGCGACTCGTGGTCCAAGTCCGTCATCTTCGGTGGCGGTGACCCGAACGCGGCGCTGCACCAGACGGCGCAGAAGATCAACGGCCTGGTCAAGCACTCCTAGGGGAGATCGCTATGACCGTCGCCAACCCCACGCGCCGCCGGTTCCGGCCGGCGGCGCTGCTGGGCACGCATCCGCTCGGCATCGTGTTCGCCGCGCCGTACGCGGTGTTCGTCGCCGTGGTCTTCGCCTACCCCGTCGGGCTCGCGGTGTGGATGTCCTTCCACCGGTACATCTTCACCGCGCCCGGCGTGGCGGTCCCGCGCCCGTTCGTCGGCCTGCAGAACTACAAGGACGTGCTCGCGGACCCGGCCGTGCGCCAGGCCTTCGGCAACATCCTGGTGTTCCTGGTGATCAACGTGCCGCTGACCGTGGTGCTGTCACTGGGCCTGGCCACCGCGCTGAACGCCGCGATCCCGTTCCGTACGTTCTTCCGGCTCAGCTACTACGTCCCGTACATCACCGCGAGCGTCGCGGTGATCGGGGTGTGGCTGTTCCTGTTCAACTCGTCCGGGATGGTCAACTCGTCGCTCGGCTCGCTCGCTCCGCACCCGTCGTGGCTGGTCAACGTGCATCTCGCGATGCCGACGACCGCGCTGTACGTGACGTGGAAGCAGCTCGGCTTCTTCATCCTGCTCTACCTCGCCGCGCTGCAGAACGTCCCGAAGGAGCTGTACGAGGCCGCGGCGGTCGACGGCGCGTCGCGGTGGCGGGCCTTCCGCTCGGTCACCGTGCCCGGCGTACGCCCGGCCACGACCCTGGTCGTGCTGCTGTCGCTCATCACCGGCTCGAACCTGTTCACCGAGCCGTACCTCCTCACCGGCGGCGGAGGCCCTGACGGGTCGTCCAGCTCGCCCGTGCTGGTGATGTACCAGCGCGGCATCGAGCAGGGCCATCCGGACGTCGGCGCCGCGATCGGGATCCTGCTGGTCGTCGGGGTGCTGATCGTCGCCCTGATCAACCGCCGAGTCCTGGAGAGGGGCTGATCGGCATGGCTCGTCCCGAGACCGCACGCGTCTCCCTGGCCGCGGTGCGCACCGACTCGCCCGTCACCCGCACGCGCGGGTGGAGGTACGTCGGCCGCATCGTGGCCCTCGCCGCGGGCGCGGTGCTGTTCCTGTTCCCCTTCTACTACATGATCGTCGGCTCGCTGCAGACCCATCTGAACAGCAAGCCGTCCGGCGCGCTGCCCAACCCGGGCAACCTGTCGCTGCACAACTACAGCCAGATCAACGGCTCGATCCACCTCGGCCGCGGCCTGATCAACTCCGGGGTCTTCACCGGGGGCGTCATCCTCGGCACGGTGGTGTTCGGCTCGCTGGCCGGATACGCGCTCGCCCAGCTGCACTTCCGCGGGCGCGGCGTGGTGTTCGCCGCCGTCCTGCTCGTGCAGGTCGTGCCGTTCCAGCTACTGACCATCCCGCTGTACGTCCTCATCGTCCGTAACTACGGGCTCGGGGACTCCTATCTCGGGATGATCGCGCCGTTCGCCATCAACTCGACCGCGGTGTTCGTCTTCCGCCAGTACTTCCTCCAGCTTCCCCGCGACCTGTTCGACGCCGCGCGCATCGACGGCGCCGGGGAGCTGCGGATCCTGTGGCGGATCGCGATGCCGCTGGTCCGCCCGGCGCTGGTGACCGCGATGCTGCTGACGTTCATCGGCCCCTGGAACGAGTTCCTGTGGCCGTTCCTGATCACCAAGCAGCAGGACATGCAACCGCTGGCCGTCTCACTGGCCAACTACCTCAACAATGTCGCGGCGCGCGCCACCAACCCGTACGGCGCGATCCTCGCGGGGGCCTGTGTGCTCGCCGCGCCCGCCGTGGCGCTTTTCGTCGTCTTCCAGCGTCATTTCATCTCCACCGATCTCGGCTCCGGCGTGAAGGGCTAGTTTTGACCACCACCGCTTCGACCACCGTCCCCTACTCCCTGACCCGCGTCGGCGTGGTCATGGCACCGCAGCCCGGCGAGGTGAACGAGGCCGAGGGCGTGCTGAACCCCGCCAGCGGCCACACGCCCGACGGGCGCCTGCACCTGCTGCCCCGCCTCGTCGCCGAGGGCAACGTCTCCCGCGTCGGCCTGGCCGAGGTGACCCTCGACGACGGTGTGCCCACGGGCGTCGAGCGCCGTGGCGTCGTCCTCGCCCCCGACGCCGCGTTCGAGCGCGGCAAGGCCAACTCCGGCGTGGAGGACCCGCGCGTCACGTGGGTGCCCTCCCTGGGCGTGCACGTGATGACCTACATCGCGTACGGCCCGCTGGGCCCGCGCATCGCGCTGGCCGTGTCAGGCGACCTGAGCGAGTGGCGGCGGCTCGGCCCGCTGCACTTCGAGTACCAGGCCGACCTCGACATCGACCTGAACCTGTTCCCGAACAAGGACGCGGTGTTCTTCCCCGAGCCCGTGCCCGGCCCGGACGGCGAGCCGGCGTACGCCATGCTGCACCGCCCGATGTGGGACCTCGCCTGGATCCGTGAGGGCGAGGGCATCCACCTGCCCGCCGGGGTCACCGACGACCGGCCCGGAATCTGGATCTCGTACGTGCCCGCCGAGGCCGTCGAACGCGACATCGCCGCCCTCACCCACCTCGCGAGCCACCGGCTCGTCGCGATGAGCGAGTACCCGTTCGAGGAGCTGAAGATCGGCGCGGGCCCGCCGCCGATCCGCGTCGACGAGGGCTGGCTGCTCGTCCACCACGGTGTGTCCGGCGCGCTCGCCGAGGGCTGGGAGCCGCAGCAGCGCGTGCACTACGCCGCCGGCGCGATGCTGCTCGACCCGGCCGACCCCGCGGTCGTGCTGAGCCGTACGGCCGAGCCGATCCTGTCGCCGGAGACCGCCGACGAGCGCGACGGCCTCGTGCCGAACGTCGTGTTCCCGACCGCGATCGAGAAGGTCGACGGCGTCGCCTACGTGTTCTACGGCATGGCGGACTCCAAGATCGGGGTCGCCAGGATGGACCGGACGTCATGAGGCCCTACCTGCGTCCGGTGATCGGGGCGGCGACGCTCGCTCTGGTGACGGGCATCGCCGGGGCGGCGGTCGCGGCGCCGCACGCGGCGCGGCACGAGGCCGCCGCGCCGCTGGCGAACCTCGCCCACATCGACTCGCTCACCGCGCGCGTCACCCCGCCGGCCGCCGACGGGCACTCGACGTACAAGCAGGACGCCGACCCGTCGCTCGGCGTGCTGTGGGTGTACGCCTCACGCCGTGACGACGGAGGCTATGACCGTACGGGCGGCGGCACGTACGACCCGGCCACGAACACCTACGGCCAGGGTTCCTACGACGCCGACGACATCTCCCGCGCCGCCGTCGTCTACCTGCGGCACTGGCGTCAGCACGGCGACACGCACAGCCGCGACGAGGCGTACCAGCTCCTGCGCGGCCTGACGTTCATGCAGACGACCACGGGCGCGCACAAGGGTGACGTCGTCCTGTGGATGCAGCCGGACGGCACGCTCAACCGGAGCGCGACGCCCAAGGAGGAACCTGACCCCTCCGACTCCGGCCCGTCGTACTGGCTGGCGCGCACGACGTGGGCGCTCGGCGAGGGCTACGCGGCGTTCCGCCAGGCCGACCCCGCGTTCGCGGCGTTCCTGGCGGACCGGATGAACCTCGCCGTCGGCGCCCTCGACCGCGAGGTGCTCACCAAGTACGGCACGTACCAGACCGTGCACGGCGCCCGCGTACCGTCGTGGCTGATCGTCGACGGCGCCGACGCGACCGCCGAGGCCACGCTCGGCCTCAGCTCCTACGTCGCGGCGGGCGGCCCGCCCGCGGCGCGCACGGCGTTGCAGCGGTTCGCCAAGGGCATCGCGGCGATGGGCGCGGGCGACGCGCGTAACTGGCCGTACGGCGCCGTGCTCCCGTGGGGCCTGTCCCGTTCGCAGTGGCACGCGTGGGGCGCGCAGATGCCCTCCGCGCTGGCGCGCGCCTCGGCGGCGCTCGGCGACGCGGGGCTCCTGGCACCGGCCGTCGCCGACTCCGCGGTGTTCACCCCGCACCTGCTCACCGCGACCGGCCCGGACAACGGCGTGCAGCCGACCCCGTCGGACGGCAGCCAGATCGCCTACGGCGCGGACGCCCGCGTCGAGGCCCTGCTCGCCACGGCCCAGGCGGCTCGCGCCCCCGGGCTGCGGCGGCTCGCCGGCGTGGCCGCGGGCTGGTTCTTCGGCCAGAACCCGGCCGGCACCCCGATGTACGACCCGGCGACCGGCGTGACCTACGACGGCGTCAGCGCCGACGGTGTCGTCAACCGCAACTCCGGCGCCGAGTCGACCATCCACGGCCTGCTCACGATGGAGGCCCTGGACGCGGCCCCCGACGTGGCCGCGCAGGCCAAGGCGGCGTCGAAGACGGTGCTGCGCGACGGGCAGAAGTACGTCGAGGCCGAGTCCGCGACGCTGTCCGGCGGCGCTTCGGTCGTGACGCCGGACTCGGCGTGGACCGGCGAGTCGCAGTGGAGCGGCGGCAAGTACGTCAGCGGTCCCGCCGGGGCCGGGCTCACCTGGAGCCTGCCCGCCGCGGACCAGGCGAGGCTGGTCGAGCCGGTCGCGGACCTGGTCCACGGCTCGAAGGCCCACGCGGCGTTCGACTCCGGGAAGACCCACCTCGGAACGGTCGACCTCGGCGCCGTCGGTGCCCAGGGCAAGGCGCCGGCGCCGGGCGAACTGCTGCCCGTGTCGCTCCCGGTGTCGCTGCCGGCCGGGGCCACCGCCCTGACCGCGGCGATCTCCGGCGGCACCGGGATGCTCGACGCGGTGTCGGTCACCCCGCTGGTGTCCCGGCTCGTGGCCTCCGGAGACGGCGGGCACGCCGTGGCGCTGCTGACCAGCGTCGCGCGTACCGGGCAGGCCCAGCAGGTGACGGTTCCCGGGTCCGGCCCGGTGCGGATCGAGACGTACGGCACCGACGGGCGCTCCGTCCGCGTCTCCACCGCGGATGGACCGGCCGTGAACGTCGTCGTACCGCCAGGAGGGTTCGCCCTGGTCACGCGCTGAATGTGACCATTTTCAGCCTTGTGTGAGGGAATGGACCGGGCCGGACGTGGGTTGTCCGGCCCGGAAGGCCCGATGGGTTCCGCCATGCCCTCAAGGAGGCTCCGCAGGTGACGACGACGACACCGTCCGAGACGTCGAAGGGCGTCGGGTTCCGGTCCGAGCGAGGACCGGTGCTCGCCGCCCTCATGCTCAGTACGGGCCTGGTCGCGCTCGACAGCACGATCATCGCCACGGCGGTGCCATCGGTCGTTCGTGACCTCGGCGGGTTCTCCCAGTTCCCGTGGCTGTTCTCGATCTACCTGCTGACGCAGGCGGTGACCGTCCCGCTCTACGGGAAGTTCGCCGACTCGCTCGGCCGCAAGCCCGTGATGTTCTTCGGCATCGCCGTCTTCCTGCTCGGCTCGGTGCTGTGCGGGGCCGCGTGGAGCATGCCGGCGCTGATCGCCGCCCGCGCCGTGCAGGGCATCGGCGCGGGCGCCGTCCAGCCGATGAGCATGACGATGGTCGGCGACCTGTACTCGGTGAAGGAACGCGCGCGCGTGCAGGGCTACGTCGCGAGCGTGTGGGGCATCGCCTCGGTCGTCGGCCCGACCCTCGGCGGCGTGTTCTCCCAGTACCTGTCCTGGCGCTGGATCTTCTTCGTGAACCTGCCGCTCGGCGCGGTCGCCGCCTGGATGATCGGCGCCAAGTTCAAGGAGCGCGTGACCCGGGCCTCGCACCGCGTCGACTACACGGGCGCGGCGCTGCTCACCGCCGGCTGCTCACTGATCATCCTCGACCTGCTGGAGAGCGGGGTCGTCTGGGGCTGGACGTCCACGCCTGGCCTGGTCGTCCCGGCGGCCGGCGTGGTGCTGCTGGCGGCGTTCGTGTTCGTCGAACGCCGAGCCCCCGAGCCCGTCCTGCCGTTGTGGGCCTTCGGTCACCGCGTCCTGGTCGGCGGCAGCCTCACGGCCCTGGGCGTCGGCGCGCTCACACTGGGCCTGAGCTCGTACGTCCCGACGTACGTGCAGGGCGTCCTGGGCACGGGCGCCCTGGTGGCAGGCTTCGCCTTGGCCGCCCTGACCGTCGGCTGGCCGATCGCCGCGAGCCTGTCCGGCCGCCTGTACCTGAGGATAGGGTTCCGCGACACGTCGCTGATCGGCAGCGCGTTCGTCATCATCGGCGCGGTGCTGTGCGTACTGCTGAGCGCTCACTCGACCGTGTGGGAGGTCGCCGGCGCGGCCTTCGTGGTAGGGGTCGGCCTGGGCCTGACGGCGAGCCCGACCCTGGTAGCCGTCCAGTCGGTGGTCGGCTGGGACCGCCGCGGCGTGGTGACGGCGACGAACATGTTCAGCCGCTCCTTGGGCAGCGCGGTGGGCGCGGCCGTCTTCGGCGCCGTCGCCAACCACACATTGGCGACGAGGTTCGCCCACCCGCCCGCCGCCCTGAAGGGCCACCTGCCGAAGAGCGTGGACGCCACCAGCCTCGTCCTGTCCGGCCACGGCCCGGCGAGAAGGTCGGAGGAGGCGGCGTTCGTCCGCTCAGCCCTTTTCGACGCCTCCCACCACGTGTTCATCGGCCTGCTCGTGGTCGGCGTCCTCGGCGTCGGAGCCCTCCTCCTGATGCCCCGCCACACGGAGCCGCTCGACCCCGGGATCTGATCCCGGGATCGCACGCACGGGGTTACGGGCGCTGTGCCGACTCGATCGCGGCGACCTCAACGCAATCGCCATCCCCACCCTGAGAGCGGGTGGACTTGCGCCAGTCGGTGGCGACTTCAACGCAGTTGCCGTCGCCCTGCTGGGAGTGGGTGGACTTGCGCCAGTCGGTGCTAAAGGGGTTGGACACGTTTCCACCTTTTCATTTCTCTTGATCGACCAACCGCCGGAGGAGGGCGGCGGATTCTCCGATCCCGAGCGCGGACGCGCACAGGCGCTGGAAGACCTGACGATATTCGTTGACCGCCTCACTCCCTTCCACGTAGAGGCTGCTGCTGGGACGTACCTCGCGGTAGACGAGGGACGGGTCATCCTCATAATCCAAGATTGCGAATGATCCGGACAGTCCGAGATGCGGATCGACGCTCAAGGGCAGCACCTGGACGTTGATATGGTCCAGACGCTCCGTACTGATCAGACGCTTGAGCTGCTCGACCTTGGCCTCACGGGAACCGAAGGAGCGGAGGATGGCGCCCTCGTCGATGATGGCCCACATCTGGGGTGGATTCTCTGCGGTGAGGATCTTCTGCCGCTCCATACGCAGATCGACCAGGCGCTTGATCTCATCTTCATCCACGTTCGTCCAGCCACGCTGTAGGGCAGCGGCGTAGGCCGGTGTCTGGAGCAGGCCGGGTATGACCGCGAGCTCGTAGGTGTTGATCTCAGTGGCCTCGGCCTCGAACTCCACATAGTTGTCCGACAGCGGGCCGTACGTCGACCACCAGCCGTGCTGGCGTGCCTCGCGGGTCAGAGTGAGCAGCGCTTCGCGCTCGTCCTCGTCGGTCACCTTGTACAGGTCGAGCAGAACCCTGATGTCGGAGACCCGCGGCCGTACGGCCAGCGCCCGCTCCAGCTTGTTGATCTTGCCGGGCGCCCATTCCAGGGAACGGGTGACCTGATCGGCGGTGAGTTCCATCGCCTCGCGCAAACGGCGGAGTTCACGAGCGAGACGGCGACGGCGCACCGTCGGGCTGTGACGCGAGTCGACCATCGCGTTTTCTCCCCAGATCTCTCGGAGTTCGGTGGTCACCGATCGTAGAGCAGTCGTTACAGAATCGGACATTAATCTATGAATCCCCCAATGTGAAGTAGCTAATTGCTTTTTCCCATCGGGAAGACGATAGTGGCAGCACTGTGTCCTTAGGCGACTACTCGCGGTAGCCGTCCTGACTCCCACCTCCAGGGAGACCTCCATGCGCAATCCACCGATGCCACTGCGCATCCCCGGCCGTCACAGGGCCGGGGCGTCCTGGCTGAGGGTGCAACCGTTCCCCGAGTTCAACGCCGAGGCCCGCCGGTTCACCCGCCGGTTCCTGACCGGGGCCGACCCCGACTTCGTCGACGACGCCGAAGTGGTGACGAGCGAACTGGTCACCAACGCCCTGAATCACTCGCTGTCCACCGACACTCCGCCCGAGCACGTACTGCCCGGGATCTGGCTCGGAGTGGAGGTCCGGAGCCGCTACGTCCACCTGCGCGTACGCGACCCGTACCCCGTCGTGCCGTTGAAGCGCGTCGCCGCCGACACCGACACCTCAGGCCGAGGCTTAGAGATCACCGAAGCGCTCACCGCGGCTCTGTGGGTCGACCCGAGGACCTACGACAAGACCATGCACGCGATCCTGGTCCAGCCCGGCGTCGTCCTCACCGAGACCGAGATCGGCAGGCTGCGTACGGCCAGGCGCGTCCCATGACCGCCACCCCCGACCACACGCCACCGGGCTGGACCTTCGCAGAAGCCGAGGTAGAAGGCGTGCCGGTGTGGAAACGCGACGGCGAGCCGGTCTACGTGGCCACCTCCGACCTGGACCAGCTCCGCTGCGTCGGTGCCGCACTCGCGCGCTTCGCGTACATGGACGCGTCCGAGTTCACCGATTTCGTGGAGCGGCCCGAGTTCCCTCACAGGGGAGGAGGTGAGAGCTATGACTGCGTATGAGGTGCCGTGGCGCAAGGCCGGGATCCGCTGAGGTGGATACACCGGCGAGGACGGCGAGGCGTACGCCGAGATCGCCGGCCTGCGAATGCACCTGGAGCAGCAGCGGTCGGCCCCGTCGCTGGAGTCGATGTCGGAGATGGCGCTGGACCGGCTCGTGCGCGGCAACGACGTCGTCTGGGCGTGGTGGTTACGTGGCGGCGGCTACGCCGACCTGTCGGTGATCTGCTGCCCCAACCGTGACGGGCAGGCTCCGTGCCCGGACGGGCGATAGGTGATCAGGTGAAGGTGTACGGGGTCAGGTACTCCGGCATGACGATCCTCGTACGCGGGCTCACCCGCCGTACGGTCTTCACGAACGCGTCGAGGTGGGGCTTGCCCACGGGGTCGGGGGTCGGAGGGTTCTTCAAGGGGACCTCGAAGTCGTCCCAGTGGACCGGCACCACCGTCGCCGGGTGGTCCAGGGCCGTGAGGAGGCGTTCGGCGTAGGCGTGGACCGCGTCGCTCGCCGGGATTCCGATCATCGCGACGTCCGGGGTGAGGCCGGTCAGGTCGCGTTCCACGAAGTCGCTGGCGCCCATGAAGAACACCGACGGGCCGCCGTCGATCCGTACGACGTAGGTGAGCGTGTCGCCCTCCGGCAGGTCGCCGATCGTACGGGGTGCGGGGGGCTTCTCCAGGCGTGCGCCGGGGAAGGCGAACGAATAGGACGAGTTGCGGCTGTGCAGGGACGACACGACCTCCACCGTGTAGCCGTCGAAGTCGAGTGTCTCGCCGCCCTTGACCGGGCTGAGCCGTGACGGATCCACGTCGAGCGCCCGCGCGAGGTTGTACGCCGTCAGCGTGCCGATGACGCGGGCGCCGCTCCTGCGGGCGATGTGGGGGACGTCGTTGAAGTGGTCCCAGTGCGTGTGGGTCACCAGGATCGTCTCCGGGTCGCCCGTGTGCGCGTCGACGGTCGCGGCGTCGACCGTGAGCGGCGTCGCCGGGTCGAACGACCCGGTGTACAGGCCGGTGGGGAAGCGGCTCAGGTACGGGTCGACGAGCAGCGTCCGCGCCCCGATGTCGATCCGCCACCCGGCCGTGCCGAACCAGCGGAACGTCGCCCCGCCGGTACGGCGCGCGGTGCGGGGCGGCTCGGCCGCGAACGCGTTGGTCCCGGCGACGGTGGCCAGGGTGGCACCGGCGGTGGCGCCGCGCAGGAAGAGACGGCGATCGACTCCGGACACGATGGATCTCCTCGAAAGGTCGGTGGAGGACGGAGGACCGACCCAAGCACCGGCCGCAGGCCCGCGTCCAAGATCACCCGCCCGCCCGTGTCATTCGCGATCACATATCGGACCAGGTAGGGCGGCCCGGAGCGACGGCGGGCGGGGCATGAAGATCACGTCGCGCGTCAGCCGGGCGTGAAGACGACCGACCAGGGACGGGGTGCCGCCGCCGAGCGTACGGGCGGTCGCGCCACGGCGGCCGTCAGGATCCCGGCCGCCACCTCGGCGAACCTCGGCGCGGCCGGGTGGGGTGAGCCGGCGGGCCATACCGCGGAGACGCTCCGGCGTACCGGGGTGCCGGTCAGGGGACGCCAGGCCACCCTCGGCTCCCGGCGCGCGATCGCCTCCTGTTCGAAGGCCACGCCCTGGCCTGCCAGCACCAGTCCCAGCAGGAACTCGGGGTTGCGGGCGTGGCGGAGGCGCGCCGGGGTGAAGCCGTGTTCGCCGCAGATCTCCAGCACGCGGTCGTGCCAGCCCGGCGCGGTCTCGCGGGGGAACAGGATGAGGTCGTGCCCGGTCAGGGCGGCCAGTTCCACCTCGCGTTCGCGGGCCAGCGGTGACACGCGCGGCAGGACCACACCGAGGGGGATCTCGGCGATCGGGCCGAGGCACAGGCCGGTGGTGTCGGCCGGGTGGTGCACGAGCCCGGCGTCCAGGCCGTCGGACGCGAGTTCGCGCAGCTGTTCCGCGGTGGTGAGCTCTCTCAGGTCGACGTCCAGGCCCGGGGCCTGGACGGACAGCTCGTCCAGCAGGGTGCGCAGGGAGGCGGCCGGGGTCTCGGGCGGTACGCCGGCGCGCAGGACACCTGCCGCGCCGTCGCGGGCCCGGCGCATCAGGTCGCGGAGGCGCTCCTCCCTGGCCAGCAGGTCGCGTGCCTCGCCCAGCAGGAGGCGGCCCGCGGCGGTCAGGCGTACCTGGCGGCGTGAGCGGTCGAAGAGGGTGACGTCCAGCTCGCGTTCGAGGCGCTGGATCGACTGGCTCAGTGGCGGCTGGGCGATGCCGAGGACCTCCGCCGCCCGGCCGAAGTGCATCTCCTCGGCGGTCACGACGAAATGGCGCAGGTGCCGGGAGAGATCCACGGCGTCACGATAGGGGACCCTCCCGGTAGCGTGGGACGGTGCAGGAACTCATCGCCCGCGGCCTCGGCGGCGTCGCGGCGACGGTACGGCTTCACGTGCGCGATCTGAACGCCGGCGCGGAGATCGGGGCGCGGGCCGACGAGCAGGTCGTCATCGCCTCGGTGTTCAAGATCCTCCTGGTTCTGGAGTTCGCGCGGCAGGCCGTCTCCGGGCAGCTCGACCCGGCCGAGCGCGTGCTCGTACGCGCGGAGGACCGGCTCGGCGGCTGGGGGCTGGCCGGCTGCGCCGACGACGTCGAGGTGTCGCTGCGCGACCTCGCCTACTTCGCGATGTCCGTCAGCGACAACACCGCGGCCGACCTGCTGATGAGCCGTGTCGGCGCGGACACCGTCCCGATGCTGGCCGCCGAGCTCGGGCTGGTGCGCACCCGCGTGGTCGGCGGGCCACGGCAGCTCCTGGAGTCGATGTTCGCCGACGTGGGCGCGCGTACCGACGCCGAGTTCGCGCGCGTCTACCGGACCCTGCCCGCCGAGCGCGTACGTGAGCTGCGGGTGTTCGACCCGCGCCACACGACGTCGAGTACGGCGCGGGAGATCACCCGGCTGCTGGCGCTGATCTGGTCCGGCGAGGCGGGGCCGCCGGAGGCGTGCGCGATGGTCCGTGAGCTGATGGGACATCAGGTGTTCTCGGCACGGCTGGCGTCGGGGTTCGCCCCGGACGTACGCGTGACCGCCAAGACCGGCACCCTGCCGGGCCTGTCCATCGAGGCCGGCGTGGCCGAGTATCCCGACGGCGGCCGGTACGCCATCGCGATCTTCGCGGACGGCGCACCGCCGGACCTCCCTCGCCTCGACGTCGACCTGGCGATGGGCCGTGTCGCCCGGGCGGCCGTGGACGCGCTCCGCGGCGGCACCCCGTCCACGCCGTAGACGGTCACTGAGGGTGGCATTGGCGGGCGTCGTTGATACGTTGGGTGACGGGGGTGGGGGAGTGATCGTTGAGCGGGACATCGAGATCGAGGCCGCCGGGGTGGTGCTCTCGGCGGACATCGTCGTGCCGGAGCGGCCTCGCGGGGTCGTGTTGTTCGCGCATGGGACCGGCAGTGGCCGGTACAGCCCGCGCAACCGGTTCGTCGCGAACGAGCTGAACGACGCCGGGCTGGCCACGGTGCTCGCCGACCTGCTCACCCCCGTCGAGGCCGAGCGCGACGCCGTGACGGCCGGGCCCCGGTTCAACATCGGGGTGCTCGCCACGCGGGTGATCGCTCTCATCGACCGGGTCGTGACCGACCCTGATACGAGCGGTCTCGGGGTCGGGTTGTTCGGCGGGAGTACCGGCGCCGCCGCCGCGTTGATCGCCGCGGCGGAGCGGCCCGATGTCGTACGCGCCGTCGTCTCGCGCGGCGGGCGGCCCGACCTCGCCGGGGAGATGCTGCGCGAGGTGCGGCAGCCCACGCTGCTCATCGTCGGGCAGCGCGACACGACCGTTCTCGACCTCAACCAGGACGCCATGAAGCACCTCGACACCGAGGTGCGGCTGGAGATCGTGCCGGGTGCCACGCACCTGTTCGAGGAGCCCGGCGCGCTGGCCCACGTCGCGCACCTGGCCAGGGACTGGTTCTACCTCCACCTCCACCTCCACCAGCAGCCGGAGCCGCAGGCGGAGTGACGGCTCAGCCGCGCGTGATGGTGCCGGCCAGCTCGTCGAGGGCGGAGGTCAGGATGGCCACGCCGCGGAGCAGCTCGGCGATCTCGATGTACTCGTCGTCGCTGTGGTCGAGGGACCCGTCGCCGGGCCCGTACGCCGCCATGGGCACGCTCCAGCGCTCGGAGACCGTGTTCATGTCCGACGTTCCGGTCTTCAGCGTCGGCCGTGGCTCCCCGCCCTGCATCCGGATCGCGGCCGACAGCGCGCGTACGACCGGGTCCGTACGGCCGACGCGCGCGGCCGGGATGGAGCGGGTGACCTTGAGCTCGCCGTCGCCGACGAAGGCCTGGAGCCGCTCCACGAACGCCGGCACGTCATACCCCGGAGGGATCCGGCAGTCGACGTCGATGTGGCCGGTCACGAGGTTTCCGCTGATGGAGCGCAGTGTCGCGGCCGGGTGGCCGAAGGCGCCGTGGTCGCGCTCGGGCCCGAGGGCCTCCTGGAGGTTCTGCCAGAACTCCACCACCGACTCGCCGGCCTTCGACAGCGGGTTCGTGGAGTGCGTCGCCGGGCGAGCCGCCCAGTACTCCAGGTCGATCTTGCCCTTGTAACCCAGGACGACGCGGTTCCAGCCGCCGGGCTCGCCGATGATCAGCGCGTCCGGGGCCGGCAGCGTACGCGCGATGTGGTGGCCGCCGCGCGACAGGCGTTCCTCCTCGACCGCGCCGATCACGCGGACAGTGCCGGGGAAGTCGGGACGCGCCGCGCCCGCGCAGATCATCGTGGCCAGGGGGCCCTTGGCGTCGACGGCGCCGCGCCCGTACAGGCGGCTCTCGTCGCGCCGCGCGGGCAGCGGCGGGCCGACCGTGTCGAGGTGGCTGAGCAGCATGATCGTCGGCCCGTCGCCGGTGCCGATGTCGCCGATGACGTTCCCGACCTCGTCGACGCGCGTCTCGAAGCCGAGCCCGCGCATCTCCTCCGCCAGGAACGCCGAGAGGCGCTCCTCGTCCCCGGAGAGCGAGGGGATCTCCAGCATCGCGTAGAGAAGGTCTTCGGGTTTCATGAGGTTCCCTTCATCGCGATCACTGCCGCAGTTCCACGGTCGTTCCGGTGAGCTCGGTCAGCGGCCGCGCCGTACGGCCGTCGGCGATGACCACCTCGCGTACGCCGCCGAGCAGGGCCTCGCGCGCGGCGATGAGCTTGCGGTGCATGCCGCCGCTGGCGGCGTGCGGAACCGGGCCGTCGGGTGAGAGCGAACACCGGGGGAGCAGGCTGGTCTCGTCCTCGAAGTCCGCGAGCAGGCCCGGCGCGGCCGTCAGCAGCAACAGCCGGTCGGCCTTCAGCGAGGCGGCGACCGCCGCGGCGGCCCGGTCGGCGTCCACGTTGAGCGGCGCGCCGTCCTCGCCCGCGGCGGGCGGCGACACCACCGGTGTGAACCCGGAGTCGAGCAGGGTGCGCAGCACGGCGGGCTCGACCGAGACCAGCCGCCCGCTCTGGTCGTCGCGGACCAGGACCGTACGGCCATCGACGACGGTCCGTTGCGCTGCCTTGCGCCGCGCCACGAGCAGCCCGGCGTCCAGGCCGGTCAGCCCGACCGGGCGTACGCCGCGGGAGGCCAGCTCCCGCAGCAGCCGCGGTTTGGCGCGGCCGGTCATGGCGAGCGTGACGACGTCGAGCATCGCCGGGTCGGTGTGGCGGCTGCGTACGCCCGTCGGTGAGACGAGGGTGCGCTCGGCGACGCCCAGCTCACCGGCGAGGCGGGCGATCTCCGGCGCGCCGCCGTGCACGACGACGACCGGGCCGGAGAGCCGGGCCACGTCCGCGCAGACCGGGCCGGGATCGACGGCGCCTCCGCATTTGACGACAGTCAGTTCCATCGTGGACCTCAGATCGGGTGCAGGCCGGGGAACTCCAGCCCGAGACGTTCCGGCCAGCCCATCCGGATGTTCAGGCACTGCACGGCGTTGCCGGACCCGCCCTTCACGAGGTTGTCCAGCGCGGCGATGAGCGTGATCCGGTCGCCGTCGGCGGCGAACCCCACGTCGCAGTAGTTCGAGCCTAGGAGGATCTTCGGCTCCGGCAGCCGGAACGTGCCCTGCTTGTGCGCGACGACGCGGACGAACGGCTCGTCCGCGTACCGCGCGCGGTAGGCACGGCGCAGCGCCTTCTCGTCGACGGGGCCGGAGGCCGTCGCGTGGCAGACGACCTGGACCCCGCGGACCGCCTCGACGCCGGTCGCGGTCATCCGGGCGTCCAGGCCGGTGAGCCGGGCGACCTCGGCCTCGTGCCGGTGGCGTGCGGGCGCGAACACCCGCATCGCGCCGCTGCGCTCGGCGTGCAGGTTGGACGACCCGGCCGTCGCGCCCGAGCCGCTGGAGCCGGTCCGCCCGTCGATCTGCACCGACGGCTCGATGAGGCCGGCGACGGGCGCCAGCGCGAGGATCGCGGCGTTGGCCATGCAGCCGGGCACGCTGATCCGGTTCGCCTCGCGCAGCTCGTCGCGGAACAGCTCCGGGCAGCCGGTCGTGAACGTCCCGAGCAGGTCCGGCGCGGTGTGCGCCGAGCCGTAGTAGCGCTCGTACACGGCCGGGTCGGACAGCCGGAAGTCGCCGGACAGGTCGATGACGACGGGCGCGTCCAGCTTGGGGACCAGCTCCATCGTCGTACGGTGCGGCGTCGCCAGCAGGATCACGTCGCAGCCGGCGAGCTCGTCCATCGTGCAGAACGTCAGGTCGGTCTGGCCGCGGAGGTTCGGGTGGACCGTGTCGATCCGCTTCCCGGGGAACCGGGTGGAGCACCGCGTGCGCGACCGTCACCTCCGGGTGCCCGGTGAGCAGCCGCAGCAGCTCGCCGCCGAGGTAGCCGGCGGCGCCGACGACCCCTGCCCTGATCACGACGGGTCCAGCAGGTGGGCGACGATCGCCTCGGCGACGTCGACCTCGTCACCGTGCGCGGTCTGCAGGCCGTGGAACTCCACGGTGTGGTTGACCTCCAGCACGTAGAGCCGGTCGGGTCCTTCGATGAGGTCGACGCCGAGGACACCGCCGCCGACGGCCTTGGCCGCGCGCAGCGCCAGGTCGGTCAGCTCGGCGGTGAGCGGGCACGGCACGGACCGGCCGTTCCGCGCGGCGTTGGTGCGCCAGCCGTCGGAGTACCGGTACGACGCGCCGACGGCCTCGTCGCCGACGACCAGGACCCGGATGTCGCGGTCCGGCTTCTCGATGAACTCCTGCAGGTAGATGATGTGCTGCTGGGGGTGCTGGCAGCGCCGCGCGGTGCTCCAGAACGATCTCTGCCTCGGCCGGGTCGCGTACGAGCGCGGCGAGGCGCCCCCACGAGCCGGTCAGCGGCTTGACCACGACCGGGAACCCCAGCTCCTCCATGGCCTGCGGCGCCGCCTCCGGCGTCAGGGCCAGCGAGGTGCGCGGCGTGGGCAGCCCTGACCTCTCCAGCTCCAGTGACGTCCGCAGCTTGTCGCCGCAGACGGAGATCACCTCGGAGCTGTTGAGGGTCCGGGCGCCCTGCGCCTCGAACAGCAGCGACGCGTAGTAGCCGCGGCTCTGGGAGATCTCACGGTTCAGGACGGCGGTGTAGCGCCGGTCCCCGCCGCAGCCCGGCGGCGACACGGCGGGTGTCGACGTGGACGTACGGAACCCCGCGGCGCTCCAGCGCCGCGAAGATCCGCTTCTCCTCGAAGCGCACCCGGGAGGCGAGTACCGCCAGGTCCGGGCCGCCGGAGCCGGGCTCGGTCACTCGCCCCAGTCCTCCTCGATCTCCGGGGCGAGTGCGAGCGTCACCGGTTCGACGCCTGTGACCTCGAGCTCGCTCGAACAGTCCGGGCACTGCGCGATCTCGCTGAGCCGCACGGGCTCGGCGAGAGCGACCGAGCCCTCGCATTCGGGACAAGTCTGGTCGTCATCGCTTTTCTCCTCCCAATAGGGTCATCGCCGTCGAGGCGATTCGTTCTCCGGTGATTCCGTAGTGGTCAAGCAGGTGTTCCTGGCCGCCGACGACCTGGGCGAACGTGTCGGGCATGCCGATACGGGCCACACGCGTCGGAGCGTGCTCGGACAGCGTCTCGGCGATCGCGCCGCCGAGCCCGCCGGAGCGCCAGTGCTCCTCGACGGTGATCACCGCCGGTACCTCGCTCGGCCGCGGCGACGATGGCCTCGACGTCCAGGGGCTTGAGGGTGTGCACGTTCAGCACCGACGCCTCGACGCCCAGCTCCGCCAGCAGGCGCGCCGCCTCCAGCGACTGCCAGCACCGGGTGCGGGCCCGCACGCGAAGATCACGATGTCGTGCCCGTCGCGCAGCCGCTGCGCCTTGCCGATCTCGATCGGCCCGGCGTCGATCGGGGGAGTGGCCTTGCGGCCCGACGCGGATGTAGACCGGCCCGGGCAGGTCGAGGGACTGCGAGACCGCCTCCTCGGCGGCAGTCGCGTCGGCGGGGATGACGACGGTGAACCCGGGCAGGGTCCGCAGGATCGCCAGGTCTTCCAGCGCGTGGTGGGTCGGGCCGAGGTGGCCGGCGGACAGGCCGCCGTGCGTCGCCACGATACGTACGGGCAGCGCGTTGTAGGCGATGTCGACCTTGAGGGCCTCCAGCGCGCGCGTGGTCGCGAAGGTCGCCATCGTGTTGACGAAGGGGACCTTCCCGCTGGCGGCGAGGCCGGCGGCGACGCCCATGAGGTTGTGCTCGGCGATGCCGAGGTTCACGTAGCGTTCCGCGGCGCGCCCGAAGTCGGCCTTGGTGAACAGCCCCGTGTCACTGTCGAGGCAGTACAGCCGGTCGTCGTCGGCCATCAGCTTGACCAGCAGATCGCGGTAGGCGTCCCGGGCCGCGGGGCTCATTGGTTCCTCCGTTTGGCCCGCGCGCGCAGTACGGCGATCGCGCGGGTGTGCTGGCGTTCGCCCAGCCGGGTGAAGTGGCTCTCGACGCGGCCCTGCACCGACGGCAGGCCGTGACCCTTGATCGTGCGAGCGATGATCATCGTGGGCCGGCCCTTGGCGCGCTTCGCGAGCGCGTGCTTCAGCGCGCCGAGGTCGTGCCCGTCCACCTCGTGCACGGCCCAGCCGAAGGCGCGCCAGCGCGCGTCGAGCGGTTCCAGGCGCACGGTCTCCTCGGTCGACCCGGTGATCTGCAGCCCGTTGCGGTCGATGATCGCCGTCAGATTGTCCAGGCCGAGGTCGCTGGAGGACATCGCGGCCTCCCAGACCGAGCCCTCCTGCAGCTCGCCGTCGCCGAGGATGACGTAGACGGGCCGGTCACGGTCCGCCAGCGCGAAGCCGTTGGCGAGCGGCAGGCCGTGGCCGAGCGAGCCGGTCGGCATCTCCACGCCGGGCACCGCGCGCACCGGGTGGCCCATCAGCCGGCTCCCGGGCCGCCCGAACGTCTCCAGCTCCTCGACCGGGAAGAACCCGCGCTCGGCCAGCGCCGCGTACAGGCCGATGGCGCCGTGGCCCTTGCTGAGGATGAGGATGTCGCGCGCCGCGGTCCTCGGGGTGGCCGGGTCGATCTTGCATCACGTCGAAGTAGAGCGTGGTCAGGATCTCCACGAGCGACATCGAGCCGCCCAGGTGGCCGCCCTCGGGGCCGGCGCACATCGTGACGATGTGCTCGCGTATCCGGTCGGTGACCTCGTTCATGCCAGCGAGGCGAGGACGAAGTGGCCGGGCAGGTGGACGGCGAGACCCTCACGGATCTCGGCCGTCAGCACACCGTCGGCCAGCCGGATCGCCGAGGTGCGCCCGTCGAGGAGCGTCGCCGCCGCGGTGAAGTCGCCGACCAGCGCGCTGCCCGCCGGGATCATGCGCGTACGGCTGACCTTGACGCCCTGCGTCGAGAGCCGCTCCAGCAGCCCGCTCGGCACCAGCGGCCACCAGTCGTCCGGGTGCAGGACGATGCCGTCGGCCGAGCCGCCGTACCACTCGCACAGCGCGGTGGTGTCCAGCAGCCGCTCCTCCAGGGAGCCGGTCGGCTCATGCCGCCGCAGGTCCTTCAGGCGCAGGATGCCGTCCTCGCCGTTGAGCAGCGCGTCGTTCTCGGCCGTGCCGAGCCGTACCAGCAGCCGGAAGTCGACGAACGCCGCGAGCGTCGCCGGGTCGTCGAGGATCTCGGGCGGCACGGGTACCGAGGCGGTGATCGTCCGCAGGGCGACCTTCGCGACGCCGACCTCGAAGTCCCACTCCGGGGCGGCCGTGCCCTCCTCGACGTTCGCCGCGCGCTCGCGGTAGACGGTGTACTCGTCGCCGTCGACGACGGCCTTCTTCAGCAGGTGGCGGACCGTGTGGCGCGGCCGGCGCTTGGCCGGCGGGAACAGGTCGCTGATCGAGGCGCGCAGCTCGACCGAGGCCTTCGGACCGTACCGTGCGTAGGCCAGGGCGAACTCCTCACCTGGGCCACGGTGGTTCAGTTCGGGATCGTCCAGCAGCATGCTCATACTCCTAGGGCTCGTCCGCCATCGACCACCTGGACCGTCCCGGTGATGAATCCGGCGCGTTCGCTCATCAGGAAGACGGCCGCGGCCGCCACCTCGTCGGGCCGGGCGACCCGGCCGAGCGGGATGCCCGCCTCGGCCGCGACCTCCTCGACCGGCCCGGGCAGCGCCGCCGTGGCCGTGTAGCCGGGCGCCAGCACGTTGACGGTGATGTCTCCGGCGCCCAGCTCGCGTACGAGGGTCTTGGCGTAGCCGACCAGGCCTGGGCGCACGATGTTGGACAGGGCGTACTCGGGGATCGGCGTCCGTACCGTCTCGCTCGTGATCATCACGATCCGGCCCCAGCCGGACTTGCGCAGGTGCGGCATCGCGGCCTGCACCAGGCCGATGTGGGCGAGCATGCCGAGCTCGACCGCGGCACGGTAGTCGTCGAGGTCGAACGCCGTCGTCTCTCCGGGCGGCGGGCCGCCCGCGTTGGTGAGGAGCAGGTGCAGCCCGCCGTGCTCGGCCGCGGTGCGCTCGACCCAGGCGGTGGCGGCGGCGTGGTCGCACACGTCGAGTGCGGTGGTCGTGACGCGGTCCCCGAGCTCGGCGCGCGCGGACGCCAGCCGTTCGGGGTCACGGCCGCAGATCGCGACCGTCGCCCCCTCATCGACCAGTTCACGCGCGATGGCGAGCCCGATGCCGGAGGAGCCTCCGGCGACGAGCGCCACCTTTCCGTTCAGCCCCAGGTCCACGTCATGGCCTCCTCTTGTAGCCGTACCGGCGCAGCAGGGGGAGGGCCAGCGCGGTGGTGAGCGCGCGCTCCCGCCTCGGCAGTTTCGAGATCCAGCGCAGGTCCTCGGTGATCGCGGTGCGCCCGCGTCCGAAGCGGTTCGGGTTGCCGGTGACGGTGTGGTTGCCGCCGAGCTCGACCGTGCCGTCCTCGTCGACCGGGTTCGCGTCCGCGCGGTCGATCAGGTCGAGGACGGCGCCGACCGCGGCGCGCGGGGAGCGGGTGAGGTCCTCGTACCGCATCGTCACCGAGGCGCGGGGGCGTGCGCGGCCGACCGCCTCGGCGGCGAGGTTGAAACCGGCCCAGTGGTACGTGCTGTTCAGCGCGCCGCGCTCTCCGGTGTAGTCCTTCGGCTGGAGCCAGGACCAGGCGACCGCGCGCGGGTCTCGGATGAGGTGCGCGTACGCGGGCCGTATCCCGTCCAGGTGGGTGAGGAGCGCGGCGTCCGAGGCGAACTTCGAGCTGTCGACGATCACCTCGGCGCCGGTGACCTCGGCGATGGCGCGGTAGGTGGCGGCCAGCGTGCGCGGCCAGCCGTTCGCCGGAGGCCGGCGTAGAACGTTCCACGTGTGGCGTGTACGGCAGGCGTCCTGCCAGTCGACGACCTCGGTGGCGTGCTCGTGGAGCGTACGGTCCAGCGGGCGGACCAGGTCGAGGACCTTCGACCACTGTCCGCATTCGGTGAGCGGCTCCCCGCAACCGCACTGGCTGTTGCTGCCCGAGCCGAGCACTCCGTTGAGCCACAGGAAACGCAGCTCTCCGACATGCACCACGCCGGGCGCCTCGGCGAGCACGTTGCCGAGCACCGTGCTCCCGCTTCGGCACCATCCGGTGATGTAAAGCACCGTCAGTGACATCCGCAACTCCGGGGTAACCGGGCAAACATGATCTGATGTGACCGGAACCGATAAAAGCATGGATCTTGACTGGGGGGCAGGGGTCGGCGAAAAAATGTATCAAATTAGACAAACTTCGCGTAACTAACTTACTGCCGGTCAAGGTGCCGAGTCATGGGAGTCAGGATGTCGGATCAGTACCGCCGTAAAGGCTGGTGGAGAGACCAGACCTTCCTGGACGACCTGAGGAGATCCACCGCCGCGACACCGGAGAAGACGGCCGTAGCGGTGTGCCGGACCGCCACGGGCGACACCCGTGAGCTTGATTACACCGAGCTCGCCCGGCTCGCTGACCGGTGCGCCGGAGCCCTCGTCGAGCTCGGGGTGAAGCCCGGCGAGACGGTCGCCGTCCAGCTCGACGACTGCTGGCAGCTTCCGGTGCTGGCCCTGGGCTGCATGCGCGCCGGCGCCCGCATCTGCCCGCTGCTGCCGGTGTACCGGCGCCGTGAGCTGGAGGTCATGCTCGGGCTCACCGAGGCGCGGGTGCTGATCACCATGGCCGAGTGCGACGGCGACGCCCTGGGCGAGCTGGGCCATGCCCTCGCCGCCGAGCTGCCGTCACTGGCCCACGTGCTCGTCGCCGGCGAGGACTTCGACGAGCGGCTCTTCGGCACCCCGTGGGAGGACCACCACGGCGCGGAGCTGGACGGCCGCGAGCTCGGCGCCGACGACCCGTACCTCGTGCTGTTCACCTCCGGCACGACCGGCGAGCCCAAGGGCGTGCTGCACAGCCCCAACACCCTGTACGCGGCGATCCACGGCGAGGCCGGGGTCTTCGGCCTCGACGAGTCGCTCGTGATGGCGACGACCTCGGCGTACACCCACTACACCGGCTTCGTGCAGGGCATGCTGATGCCGCTGATGCTGGGCGGCACGATGGTCTTCCAGGACTCCCACGACGGCCCGGCGGTGCTCGACCTGCTGGCACGCCACCGCGTCACGTTCCTCTACGCGGCGCCGCACTACCTGCGCGACCTCCTCGACGCCCAGCGCGACTCCGAGCGTGACCTGTCCGCGCTGAGCCGGCTGGTCAGCGGCTCCGCGCCGATCCCGCCGCACTACGTCGACGAGGTGCGCGAGGAGTTCGGCGTACGCCTGTTCTCCCTGTGGGGCATGTCCGAGAACGGCCCGGTCACCATCAGCCGGATCGAGGACCCCGAGGACTGGGCCGCGCACAGCGACGGCAGCCCGATCTCGGACATGGAGCTGCGCGTCGACCCGATCCCCGGCGAGCCCGAGGGCGTGGGCACGCTGTGGGTGCGAGGGCCGACACAGTGCCTCGGCTACTACCGGCGCGAGGAGCTGTACGCCGCCCACCTCGACGCCGATGGCTGGTTCGACACGGGCGACCTGGCGCGCCTCGACGGGCGCGGCGGCATCCGCATCACCGGCCGCGCCAAGGACACCATCCTGCGGAACGCCTTCATCGTCCCCGTCACCGACCTGGAGGCGATCATCGGGCGGCACCCGAAGGTGCGCGAGGCCTGCGTGATCGGCCTCCCGGTGCCCGGCGCCGCCGACGAGACGATCTGCGCGGTCGTGTCGCCGGCCGGCGGCGACGCGGTCACGCTGGAGGAGCTGCGCGCGGCGCTGGGCGACACCGGGATGACCGAGCTCTACTGGCCCGAGCGCCTGGAGGTCGTCGACCCCCTGCCCAAGACGCCCACCGGCAAGATCCGCAAGACCGAGCTGAAAGAGCGGTTCAGCCCGCCCAGCCAGGCCGCGCCGTCAGTTCCACGACAGCGCACGTCCAGCTGAACCCGGCGCCGATCCCCACGAGCATCACCCGGTCGCCGGGGCGGGTCTGCCCGCTCTCCACGAGATGGGCCAGGCCGGTCAGCTGGTCGCAGGCGCCGACGTGGCCGGTGCGGCGTCCCCATTCCCAGGTGGCGGCGGGCAGTTCGAGGCCGAGCGGCTCCAGGTAGCGGGTCACCAGCGTCTTGCGGCCCACGTTGGGGAAGACGAGGCGGGAGATCTCGTCCGAGCTTGCAGTCCGCTTCGTCCAGGGCCAGGGCCACGGCCTCGGTGAGCCCCGTCACGGTCCGGTCCGCGATGCCGCCCGGCGGCGCGTACGCCTTGCGGCGCGCGCGGACGTCGACCGTACGGCCGGGCGTGACCTCGAACGGCTCCGCGCCCCGGTACATCCCCTCCAGGCCCGTGTCGACGATGGTCGTGACGGACAGGAGCCGCGCGAAGCCGTCGCGCGCCAGCACGGCGGCGGCGCCGCCGTCGCCGTACACGATGCCGTTCACGTCGCCGCGCCACCGGTCGAAGCCCGGGTCGCCGAACCGGTCGGCGCTCGTCACGAGCGCCGCGGCGCGCCGCTCGTCGGCGGCAAGGTAGGACGCGGCGAGCTCCACGGCGCCGAGCGCGCCGTTGCACATCTGCTGCACGTCCAGCGCGGGGGAGTGCCGGTTGCCCTCCAGCACCTCGCGGTGGACGTACGACGCGGCGGGCCAGTAGTCGATCCCCTGGAACCACGCGGACGCGTGCAGCAGGACCGAAACGTCGGCCGGCGCGACGCCGGACCGCTCCAGCGCGACGCGCGCCGCCCGCGCGGCCATCTCCGGCGGCGCCTCACCGTCCGACACGGTCACTGACGCGTAGTCGTTGACCTCCTGTTCGGAGGCGTCATAGCGCCCCTCGTCGACGGCTCGCGCGACGTCGAACGGAGCCGGAAGGCGGTAGCCGAGGCCGGCGATGTACAGATCGTGACAACGCATTGTGATCCCAGCGAATTAATGACAGAACGGGATTTATCACTCTAGGTTGATCTTCTCGCGAGGCGGGACGAATCCCGAAGTCGGGCCTGGAGGAGACGCAGTGGCTGCCATGGACGACGGGCACACCGTGCCCCTTCCCGGCACGGACTGGACGGCGTGGCGCGACGTGCTGGTGCGCTCGGCGGGCTTCCCCGCCGACGGCCTCGAACGCTTCGCCGCCCCCGATCTGGCCAAGATCGCCGACGCGTTCCTCGACGGGAGCGCGAGCGAGGAGGAACTGGAGGCCTGCCACACCGAGGCCATGGCCGAAGCGGGGCGTACGGCCGAGGCCATCGCCGCCGACCCGCTGTTCCGTGAGGCCGTGACCTGGCAGAACCTCGCGATGGTATCGGTCGTCGACCACCTCACGCGCGAGGAGCCGGAGGCGGAGACGCCCAAGATCGCCCGGCGGAGGCGGCAGAAGCGGCGGTTCCGTGAGGACACGGTCGCCCGCTACTGGCAGCGCTACTGCGGCAAGAACGACACCATCGGCTTCTTCGGCCCGGTCACCTGGGGCACCTTCGACCCCGAGGCACCGGCCGTGGTGGCGCGCGCCGGCCACGGGCTGACCCGCTCGCGCGAGGTCTTCTATGAGTTCTGGGCCTTCGAGGCGTACATCGCCCACCTCGTCGCCGACCCGGTGGTCCGGCCCTGGCTGCCGGTCGGCCTCAACCCGCACCTGACGCTCGACGGCCGCCGGGTGCTGCGCCCGGAGGGCCCGCCGCTGGAGCTGTCGGAGGCCGAGGCCGCCATTGTGGAACGCTCCGACGGCCGCCGCCCGGCCATCGAGGCCGGCGACCTCGACCTGCTGGACGGCCTGGTCGAGCGCGGCGTGCTCTGGTGGGGCGTCGACCTGCCCTACAACCCCTCCGCCGAGGGCGTGCTGCGCTCGACGCTCGCGGCCATCGCCGACCCCGGCGCACGCGAGCGCGCGCTGGCCGGGCTGACCCGGCTGGACACCGCGCGCGCCGCGGTGTCCGCGGCGGCCGGCGACGCGGACAAGCTGGCCGAGGCCCTCGCCCTGCTGGACGCCGAGTTCACCGCCGTCACCGGCTCCGACGCCGAACGGCGCGCCGGGCAGATGTACGCGGGCCGCACGCTCTGCTACGAGGAGACCGTCCGCGACCTCGACCTGACGTTCGGCGGGCCGCTCATCGAGGCGCTGTCCGGGCCGTTCGGGCGGGTGCTGCTCCCGGCGGCCCGCTGGGTGTCGTCCTACATCGCCGAGACGTACGCCACCGCCTTCCGCGCGCTCTACGAGGAGATGCGCCCGCCGGAGGCCACCGGGATCCCGCTCAGCGAGTTCTGGGAACCCGCCCACGACCTGATCAACGGCGCGGATCGTCCGGCGGAGGCCGTGATGATCGAGTTCACCCGCCGCTGGCGGGAGCTGTTCGACCTCGGCCGTACGGAGCCCGGCACGCGGCGGGTGTCGGCCCGCAGCGACGACCTGGCCGGACGCGTCGAGGAGCTGTTCGCCGCGGAGCGTCCCGGCTGGCCCGCCGCCCGCATCCACAGCCCCGACCTGCACGTGTGCGCGCCCAGCGTCGAGGCGCTCGCCGCCGGCGAGTTCACGCTCGTGCTGGGGGAGATGCACGCGACCTGGCCGACGATGGACTGCGCGGTCTTCGCCGACCGGCACCCGGACCCGGCGCGGCTGCGCGCGGCGGCGGCCGAGGACATCGGCCCGCAGTTCCGGCCGCTGTACCCGACCTGGTGGCCTCGCTACACGGCACGGGTCGCGCCGGTCCTCGGCGTGACCGACCACCAGCTCGCCTTCACCGGGGCGCCCGGCGCCGACCCGGAGCGGCTGCTGCCGATCACCGCCCTCACCGTCGTCGAGCTGGAGGGCGAGCTGGCGGTGACGACCACGGACGGGCGCACCTGGCCGCTGTCCGACGTCTTCGCGCTGCTCGTCGGCTGGCACGCCGCCGAGGCGTTCAAACTGTCCGGCTCCGAGCCGCACACACCGCGCCTCACCATCGACCGGCTCGTCGTCACCCGCGAGACCTGGCGGACGACGATCGGCGCGAGCGGCCTGGCCCCGGCCAAGGGCCGGGTGAACGAGTACCTCGCCGCCCGCCGGCTGCGCCGCGCCCTCGACCTGCCCGAACGCGTCTTCGCCAAGCTCGGCACCGAGGTCAAGCCCGTCTACCTCGACTTCACCAGCCCGCGCTACATCTCCGCGTTCTGCACCATGCTGCGCACCGCGAAGACGAACGCCGGCGACGACGTGCAACTGGTGATCAGCGAACTGCTCCCCGGCCCCGAGGACGCCTGGCTGCCGGACGCGCAGGGCAACCGCTACTGCTCCGAGCTGCGCATCCAGCTCGTCGACCCCCTGCGCCCCCTCTAGGCGGGAGGCCCGGTGGCCTGGCGGGCCACCGGGCCGGGACGGTGCCCTACTGCACGACGCGGTTGACGGTCACTTCCAGGCCGGCCTGCATGTAGCCGACCTCGACGAGCTGGCCCTGCGCCGGGAGGTCGTTCCGGGTGACGACGTCGATGCCGTGGGCGCCGACCCGGAGGAGGACCTTGTTGACGATCGGGGTGGGCGCCGGGGCGAGCAGGTCCGCGGTCACCTTGAACTTGCTGTCGCCGGTGCGTACCTCGGTGGTGTGGGCCGCCGCCAGGCCGAGGTGGCCGATGACGTGCTGGACCTCCGCGACGTTGACGACCGGCGGCACGACCGGCAGGGAGCGGACCGCCTGCGCGCACACCGAGCCGGCCACGCCCGGCATGTTCCCGTACACGACCCCCGGGTTGCGCAGCACGAACCGGTCCACCTGGAGGTACGGCAGGTCGCGGATCTTGGTCGGGGCCGGGTCGCTCGGCTTGAAGGGCAGCTGGGGCCACGCGGTCGCCCCCGCGTGAGCGGCGCTGTAGCCCTGCTGCACCAGCGTGGCCAGGATCGGCAGGAGGTTTGCGTACGTCGCGCCGATGTTGACGCCGGCGCCCCACACGGGACGCAGGTTCACGACGTCGGCCAGGTCGCTCTCGGGGGCCGTCGGTTCGTACAGGCCGTCGCTGACCCACCACGGCGCCGAGTACGCGCCCTGGTAACCCTGGATCAGGTAACGGTCGCCGTTGCTGTGGACCTCGACCAGGAAGTTGTGCACGCCCTGCAGGTCGCAGTCCAGGATGTAGATCTCGCCCGCGCCGGGCGGGGTCTGCGTCAGCGCCGCGTTGAGCCCGGCGATGGTGGCGGCGGTGAAGGTGTCCGAGGTCATGTGGGAGATCGTGGCGCCGTAGTTGACGCGCAGCCGGGTCAGTACGTTCTTCGCGGTCTCTCCGCAGTTGGCCCACGCCACGGAGATCTCTTTCCTGGCGCCGGCCATGGAGGCGTTCAGGGCGCCCGCCCGCCAGGCGGTCAGGACCGGCTGCTCGGCCGGTGTGACCGCGTTGAACATCGAGATGGTCATCAGCCGCTTGGCCGCCTCCGCGAGCTCCGCCCACGTGGCGAACTGGTAGACGGTGGTCGTCCCGTCGTTGATGCAGTTCTCGACCAGGGCGACGAGGCGCTGTGGCGCGTGCTGTTCGACCTGGGCGATCGCCTGCTGCCCGGGTACGGGCAGCGGAGTGGTGAGCGGTGCGTGGGAGTGGGCAAGGACGATGAGGTGCATTACGGACTCCAAACGACGATCCGTGCATGCGGGGTGACCGCCTCAGAGTAAGGAGCCGGGGCTCCCCACCGCTATGGACTGGTTTTAGGCCACCAGCCCGAATAACCCCTATTGAGCTGTCCGTGCGTCCGGTTCGCGGTAGCCGTGGAAGGCGGTGAGGGCGGTCACCAGCATGCATACGGTGAACGCCGTGCCCGCCGTGAAGGCGTGCACCATGCGGTGGACGGGCGTGCCCGCGGCCGCGTACACGGTGATCAGGACCGCCACGCCGAGGGAACCGCCGACCTGCTGCGTGCTCTGCAGCAGCCCGGAGGCCGCGCCGGAGTCCAGGCGCGGCACCGACGAGAGGACCACGAACGTCGCCGCGACCGCCACCAGGCCGGTGCCCGCGCCGAACAGCAGCACCGGGCCGAGGATCATCGTGAGGTACCCGCTGCCCGCCGAGACCTGGGTCAGCCACACCATCCCGGCGACGCACAGCACCGAGCCCACGATCATGATCGGCCGCGCGCCGTGGCGGGGGAGCAGGCGTGGGACCGCACGGCTGGCCGCGACCAGCGCGAGCGTGGTCGGCAGGAACGCGAAGCCGGTCTGGAGGGGGCTGTAGCCGAAGACGTTCTGCACGAGCAGCGTCAGGAAGAACAGCATTCCGCCCATCGCCGCCGTCAGCAGCAGCCGCATGGCGTACGCGCCGAGGCGCTCGCGCCCGGTGAACAGCCGCAGCGGCATGATCGGCTGCCGTGCGCGCGCCTCGACCACCACGAACAGCACCAGCAGGACGACGGCCAGCGCGAACGCCGCGAGCGTGAACCGCTCGCCCCAGCCCGCACGCGCGGCGCGGATGAACCCGTACACGAGCAGGGACGTCCCGAACGTCGAGGTGAGCGCCCCGGCGAGGTCGAAGCGGCCCGGCTGGCGCTCGGACTCCTGGATGACGCGCGGCGTCAGCAGCGCGATCGCCGCGCCGACCGGCACGTTGACGAACAGCACCCAGCGCCACGACGCCCACCCGGTGAGCATGCCGCCGAGCACGAGCCCCACGACCATGCCGCCGCTCGCGGCCATCGAGAACGTCGCCAGGGCGCGGGTACGCCGCGGCCCCTCCTCGAACGTCGTCGCGACCAGCGCGAGCGAGGACGGCCCGGCGAGGGCGGCGCCGGCGCCCTGCGCGGCGCGTGCCGCGAGCAGCCACGCGGGGGAGGTGGCGAAGCCGCCCGCCAGCGACGCGGCGCTGAACAGGATCGTCCCGGCGAGGAAGACCCGCCGGTGGCCCAGGATGTCGCCGGCGCGGCCGCCGAGCAGCAGCAGGCCGCCGAAGGCCAGCGTGTAGGCGTTCACCACCCACGACAGGCCCGCCGCCGAGAAGTGCAGGCTCCGCTGGATGCTGGGGAGCGCGACGTTCACGATCGTGGCGTCGACCACAAGGATCAGCTGGCAGGTCGTGATCACGGCGAGCGCGGAGACGCCGGCCTGCCCGGTGGGGCGGGAACGCAGAAGCATGAAGTCCTTTCTGCCGCGTTTGTCGCACTGGCCTTCGCGATCTTTTCCCAGCCGCCGACGGTGCGCAATGGGGGCCTGGCTACGATGACGATGTTCAGCGATGCCCTGGCAACGACGTCTTGGGCCCGTACGACCCGACGACGGGAGTGGCCGTGACGGACACCGATGACGGGCTGCGCCCGTACACCTTCATCGACGGACCGGTCGAGGTGCGCGGCGCGCTGGACCTCGAACCCACCGAGGCCGGAGTGCTGCCCTGGCGTCTCCCCGCGGCGGCGCGCCGGCAGTTCCCGGACGCCATGATGGCCGGCGTCGCCGGCCAGCAGTCAGGGGTGCGCGTGGCGTTCCGCACGACCGCGACCGTGGTGGAGCTGGAGCTGCTGACCACCGTCTGGCAGCAGCCGGGCGCCTCCGAGCCGGACCACCCCGGCTTCGTCGACCTGGTCCTCGACGGGGACCTGGCCGGCCGCGCCGAGGCGCCGGTCGGTTTCATCAGCCGTGCGGTGGAGCCGTTCACCGATCCGGTCATCTCCGGCGGCGAGACCGGCCGCGTACGCTTCGACGGGCTGCCCGAGGGCGACAAGGACGTCGAGCTGTGGCTTCCGCAGGCGACGCGTACCGAGCTGGTCGCGCTGTGGGTGAACGCCCCGGTCACGCCGCCGACGCCGCCCGCCGGGCGCCGCTGGGTGCACTACGGCAGCTCCATCAGCCACTGCGGCGGCGCCGACTCCCCGACCGCCACGTGGCCCGTGCTCGCCGCGTCCATGTCCGGAGTCGACGTCCTCAACCTGGGCTTCTCCGGCAACGCCCAGCTCGACCCGTTCGTCGCCCGCACCATCCGCGACCAGCCGGCCGACCTGATCAGCGTCAAGATCGGCATCAACATCGTCAACTACGCGTCGATGCGCCTGCGGACCTTCGGCCCGGCCGTGCACGGCTTCCTGGACCTGATCCGCGACGGCCACCCCGAGACGCCCCTCCTGGTGATCTCCCCGGTGATCTGCCCGATGGTCGAGGACACCCCGGGCCCCACCGTGTACACCGACGATCCGCCCATGGCGACAACGCTGGGCGACCCGGCCGACGTGCTGGACGGCGCCCTGACCCTGAACGTCATCCGCCGGGAGCTCACCGCCATCGTCAAGTCCCGTGCCGAGGACGACCCGAACCTCCACTACCTGGACGGCCGCGAGCTCTTCGGCGTTGACGACGTCCCCGACCTCCCCGACGCCCTCCACCCCAACGCCGCCGGCTACCGCCGCATGGGCGAGCGCTTCGCCGCACTGGCCTTCGGCCCCGGCGGCCCGTTCGCCTGATACGCCGGCCATATGTGCCGGCTCGTAGCATCACGTGCATGCGTGTGCTGATCGTCGAGGACGAACCCTATTTGGCGGAGGCCATCCGCGATGGCCTGCGCCTGGAGGCGATCGCGGCCGACATCGCCGGTGACGGCGACACCGCCCTGGAACAGCTGAGCGTCAACGCGTACGACATCGCCGTCCTCGACCGCGACATTCCCGGGCCGTCCGGTGACGAGATCGCCGAACGCATCGTCGCCTCCGGCAGCGGCATGCCGATCCTCATGCTCACCGCCGCCGACCGACTCGACGACAAGGCCTCCGGCTTCGGGATCGGCGCCGACGACTACCTCACCAAGCCCTTCGAGCTCCGGGAGCTCGTGCTCCGGCTCAGGGCGCTCGACCGCAGGCGCGCCCACAGCAGACCTCCCGTACGGGAGATCGCGGGCCTGCGGGTGGACCCGTTCCGCAGAGAGGTCTACCGGGACGGCCGCTACATCGCGCTCACCAGGAAGCAGTTCGCGGTGCTCGAAGTCCTCGTCGCCGCCGAAGGCGGTCTCGTCAGCGCCGAACAGCTACTGGAACGGGCGTGGGACGAGAACGCCGACCCGTTCAGCAACGCCGTGCGGATCACGGTCTCGGCGCTGCGCAAACGCCTCGGTGAGCCCGGGCTGATCGCCACCGTGCCCGGCGTCGGCTACCGCATCGAGGGAGGAGACCGTGGGTAGGGCGCCTGGTCTGAGCGTCCGCCTCAGGCTCACGCTCAGCTACGCCGGGTTCCTCATGGTCGCGGGTGCCATGCTGCTCGCCGCCGTGTGGGTGTTCCTCCTGCGGTACGTCCCCGACCGTGCGCTCCTGGTCCCCACCGAAACCCCCATCCACGGGGTGTTCCCCATCCGGTCCATCCTCCTGCGCGTCTTCGCTCCGAGGGCGGCGGCGGTGCTGGCGTTCCTGCTGGTGTTCGGCCTGGTGGGCGGGTGGATTCTCGCCGGCCGCATGCTCGCGCCCCTGGCCCGCATCACCGACGCCACCCGCAGGGCGACGTCCGGATCGCTGTCCCACCGCATCGAGCTGGAAGGCCGCCGGGACGAGTTCCGTGAGCTCGCCGACGCCTTCGACGGCATGCTGGCGCGGCTAGAGGCACACGTCGCCGAACAGCGGAGATTCGCGGCCAACGCCTCACACGAGCTGCGCACCCCGTTGGCGATCACACGGACACTCCTCGACGTCGCCCGCAAGGATCCGAGCCGCGCCACCAGCGAGCTCGTCGACCGCCTCCACGCCGTCAACACCCGGGCGATCGACCTCACCGAGGCACTGCTCCTGCTCAGCCGGGCCGACCAGCGGTCGTTCACCCGAGAACCCGTCGACCTGTCCCTCCTGGCGGAGGACGCCACCGAGACACTGCTTCCCCTAGCGGACAAGCACGGCGTCACCATCGAGACCCGCGGCGACATCGCCCCCACGAACGGATCGCAGGCGCTCCTGCTGCAACTGACGACGAACCTCGTGCACAACGCGATCGTCCACAACCTGCCCGAACACGGCGCCGTGTGGGTGAACACCAGCGCCGGCCCCACGAGTGTGGTGCTCACCGTCGAGAACACCGGCGAGAGGCTCAGCCCGCGGCTCGTCTCGAAACTCACCGGACGATTCCAGCGCGGCACCGAGCGCGTGCACACCGACCACGCTGGCCTCGGCCTCGGCCTGGCGATCGTCGAGACCATCACCCACGCGCACGACGGAACGCTCACCCTGACCCCGCGCCCCGCCGGCGGGATCCGCGTCACCGTGGAACTACCCGCGATGGACGCGCACCCCGGCAGGTGAGGACGGCGCGCCGGCCGTGGCGCGCCACCAGTGGCGCGACGCCAGCGCGGCCAGTACGGCGCCGGCGGTGTTGAGCAGTACGTCGTCCACCGAGGACACCCGGTCGAGCCGCAGGACGTACTGAGCGGTCTCGATCAGGACCGAGCAGCCCGCCGCGAGCGCCAGGACGCGGAGTACCGAGGCCAGCGCCGCGAACCGTACCGGGGCGAAGAACCCCAGCGCCGCGAAGACCAGCAGGTTGCCGATGATCTGGCCGTTGTCCATCGTGAGCAGGTCCCGCAGGGGAACCAGGCTCAGCTGACCATCGACGTGGAAGGCGCGGGCGCCCGGCTGCAGGGTGATCCACACCCACGGCACCGTCCCGTAGACCATGCCGACCTCGGCCAGCGACATCCGCCACGGCGACGCGACGCCGGCGGCACTCCGGCGGCGTGCCAGAACCCACACCACCAGCGCGGCCACCGGCAGTGCGATCACCGTGATGAGCGCCACGCCGTTCCACGAGTTGAGCCAGACCTGCCAGCTCGGCCTCTGCAGCGGCATGGCCAAGATCCTCGACACCGCGCGTACCGGGCCGAACGCGGCGATCGTCACACCGAGGACCACCAGACCGGCGATCACGATCCCGCGCGTACGACGGGTTGGGGGCGAGGGCGGTGCGCTGTGGTCCATGCCGCCAATGAAAGCCGGAGGACCGTTGCCGGGGCGTATGCGATTTTCGATACGCCCGCGATACACGGCGCCTAGCGGGCCGGTACGGCGGCCACGGCCTCGATCTCGACGGTCAGGGCGGGGGCGGCCAGGGCGGCGACGACCATCAGGGACTGGGCGGGCCACGCGCGGTCCGGGTACCACGTGGCGAACACCTCCTCGCGGGCCGTGCGCGAGCCGGCCAGGTGCTCGGTGCCCGACAGGAAGGTCAGGAGCTTCACCAGGTGCTCCGGGCCCGCGTCGAAGGACGCGAGCAGCGTCTCGATGTTGGCGAGGGCCTGGCGTGTCTGGGACTCCGCGTCCGGGCCCGCCAGGGTGCCGTCCGCCAGCATGCCGACCTGCCCGGAGACGAACACCAGCTCGTGGCCGGATGGTACGGACACGAGGTGGTTGTACTGGCCGAGCGGCGCTGCCACCTCGGCCGGGCTCCAACGGCGGATCATGGTCTCTCCCTCTCGGCGGATACCTCCATGATCTCCTAGCGGCGCCTCAGGTGCCGGTGGCGCGCGAGAAACGCACCGCCCACTCGCGGATCTGGGCGGCCAGCTCCGGGGGTTCGACGATCTCGAACTCGGCGCCGACCGAGCCCAGCGCCATGGTCGGCCAGTCGAGGCTGTCCGCGGTCATCCGCATGCGGCACCGGCTCTCGCCCAGCTCCTCGACGGTGGCCCACTGGCCGACCATCGTTCGGATTTTCTCCGCCGGGGCGTGCACGATCGCCTCGATGCGGTGGGGTGTGGCGCGGATGTTGCCGATCGAGGCGCGCACGTACGTCGCGGCGTCCTCGGCGGGCAGTTCGCGCGGGCGGAAGCGCTCACCGGTGGACGACGGGCCGGTGAGGCGGTCGAGCCGGAAGTTGCGCCAGTCGTGCCGCGTCAGGTCGTAGGCGACGAGGTACCAGCGGCGGCCGAGGGAGACCAGGCGGTGCGGTTCGACATGGCGTTCGGTGCGCTCGCCGGCGCGCGCGGTGTAGGAGAAGCGGAGGCGTTCCTCGTCGCGGCAGGCCTGCGCGACCGTGGTGAGGGTCCCGGAGTCGACGGTGGGGCCGTTGCTCCACACGGCGGGTACGGTCGCGGTGCGCAGCGCGTCGACCCGGCGGCGCAGGCGCGGCGGCATGACCTGCACGATCTTGGTGAAGGCGCGGATCGAGGCCTCCTCGATCCCGGCGACCGTGCCCTGGGCGGCCACCCGCAGCCCGATGGCGAGCGCGACCGCCTCCTCGTCGTCCACGACGAGCGGCGGCAGGGCCGCGCCCGGGGCGAGCTGGTAGCCGCCGTCGACGCCGCGCTGCGCCTCGACGGGGTAGCCGAGCTCACGCAGCCGGTCGACGTCGCGCCGCAGGGTACGTGGCGAGACCCCGAGCCGCTCGGCCAGCTCGCCGCCCGGCCAGTAGCGGTGGGTCTGGAGCAGCGAGAGCAGCCGCAGCGTACGTGAGCTCGTGTTCGCCATGTCGTCACAATGCCCGATATTGAGGTCAGAAAGTGGCCGTTATGAACCCTAGCGTGGTCTCCATCACCACAGATGACTCAGGAGCCACGATGACTTCAGCACTCGAACTCCCCCCGGCGACAGAAAAGCCGCCCGCGCCGTACCGCTGGCGCCGGCTCGCCTTCTCGGCGGTCCTCGCGTCGAGCGTGATGGACCTGCTCGACTCGACCGTGATCAACACGGCCGCGCCGGCGATCCGCTCGGACCTCGGCGGCTCGTACGCGGCCCTGCAGTGGATGGCGGCCGGGTACACGATGGCGCTCGCGGTCACGCTGCTGATCGGCGGGCGCCTCGGCGACATGTTCGGCCGCAAGCGCATGATGCTCGCCGGGGTGGCCGGGTTCACCGTCGCCTCGACGGCCTGCGCGCTGGCCGTCTCACCGCAGATGCTGATCGTCTCCCGGGTGCTGCAGGGCGTGTTCGGCGCCGTGATGCTGCCGCAGGGGTTCGGGATCATCCGGGACCTCTTCCCGCCGGCGGAGATGAAGAAGGCGTGGGCCGCCTTCGGGCCGGTGATGGGCCTGTCCGCGGTGCTCGGCCCGGTCATCGGGGGAGTGCTGATCAACGCCGACCTGCTCGGCAGCGGCTGGCGCATGATCTTCCTGGTCAACGTGCCGATCGGGATCTTCGCCCTCGTGGTCGGCGGCCGGTTCGTGCCCGCCGTCGCCCCGTCCGTACGCTCGGCGCGGCTCGACCTGCCCGGCGTCGCGCTGGCCGCCGCGGGCACCTTCATGCTGGTCTTCCCGCTCGTCCAGGGCCGTGAGCTGGGCTGGCCGCTGTGGACCACGGTCCTCCTCGTGTGCTCGGCGCCGACGCTCGCCCTGTTCGCCTGGCACCAGGTGCGCCGCGCCCGTACCGGCGCGACGCCGCTGATCGAGACCAGCGTGTTCAAACGCCGCTCGTACGCCTCGGGGGTCCTGTTCGCGATCTTCTTCACCAGCGCCATGGGCGGCACGATGCTCACGCTCGGGGTCTTCATGCAGGTCGGCCTCGGGTTCACCCCGCTGCGCGCCGGGCTCACCACCGCTCCCTGGGCGGCCGGTGCCATGGTCGGCTCGGGGGTCAGCGCCGCCACGATGACGCTCCTCGGCCGCAGGCTCCTGCACATCGGCCTGGCCGGCATGGCCGCGGGCCTGGTCCTGCTGTACGTCGTGCTCCGTCACGCCGGGATCGGCGTCGGCAGCGGCGACCTCATCGTGCCGCTGCTCATCGGCGGGGCCGGCATGGGGCTCATCTTCGTGCCGCTCTTCGACATCATCCTCGGCGAGGTCGGCGACCACGAGGTCGGCTCGGCCACCAGCGCGCTGCAGGCCATCCAGCAGCTCGGCATGGCCCTCGGCGTCGCCGCGATCGGCACCCTGTTCTTCGGCCTCCTCGGCGCCCGCGCCGACCACACCTTCGACACCACCGCCGCCCCTCGGCTGACCGCCTCGCTGGCGAGCACGCCCGCCGCCGAGCGCGTCGTGGCCGGCGTACGGACCTGCGTGCACGACCGCGAGAGCGAGAAGAACCCGGACGCCGTCCCGGCGAGCTGCGCGGGCGTACCCCTGACCCCGGCGGTGCGCGACGCCGCCCTGCGCACCCACCGCGGCGACTCCCTCAACGCCGCCGAGATCACGGCACTCGCCACGGTCGGCCTGATCGCGATCGCGTTCGGCCTCGGCTTCCTGCTCCCGAAGAAGCCGCGCGTCGAGGCGTGACACTCAACCCCTGGGCCTCCGGCGCCGCGCCGGAGGCCCACGGGCGTGTGAGGATCGCCCTCAGCACCCAGGGCGGAAGTGAGGACCGCCACCTCACACGCGCGCCGGGCTCACTCCTCCCGGCGCGCGGGCACGAAGTCGTACGGTGCGAGCGGCCCCAGCATCCGCAGCCGTACGCGGCCGGACCAGCGGTCGCCCAGCTCGTCGAGGGCCTGTTCGAAGTCCTGCCGGTCGGCGTCGTCGACGAGGAACACCGTGTCGACGGCGGTGTCCTCGCTCGCCGGCTGACGCGTCGCGGCGTCGACGCTGTACGGCGAGAGCGCCTCGATCACCGCCTCGGTGTCCGCGTCGCGCTTGGCCCCCAGGGACTGGACGATGATCTCCCCGAGCCGGATGCGGTCGTAGTACGCCGCGTCCTCGGGCAGCTCGCGGATGCGCTCGCGCAGCTCGGAGGCCTCCGGCTGCTCGTCGAGCACCTCCTTGATGACGACGTCCTCGACGTAGATCCCGACGACCGCGAACTCCCGGCGGCCCGAGAGATCGTCCAGGACGTCCTCGAACCACTCGTAGTTCGGCGCGAGCATCTCCTCGATGGCCGCCTCGGCCGACGTCACGACGGCGCCGAACCTCAGCGGCAGCGTGGTCGTCTCCTCGGCGAGCGAGGACAGCACCTTGTTGTGCGCGAGGAGATCCTCACGCGTGCCGAGCGCCTTCTCCGGCCGCATCGTGCTGACCACGACGGCCAGGTCCTCGTGCCGGACCAGCGACACCTCGCCGCCGCGCGTACCCACCAGGCCCTCGGGCAGACGGGTGTCGGCGGGCACGATCGCGTACAGGTAGCAGACGTCGGCGCTCTCGTCGACGGGACGCTGCTCGGTTTCCTCACGTGAACGCGTCGCCATCACTCACGCTCCCTTCTGCGGCGCCTGGGCTCCTCCTGCCGGTCCCGGCGATCGTCCAGGCTCTCCTCGATGGTCTCCTTGGCCGCCGAGAGCACGCCCTTCGTCTTGCCCTTGGCGCCGCCCTCGGTCACCTCGCCGACGAGACCGGGCAGCCCCGTGCCGCCCTTCTCGTACAGGTCGAGCCGGTTCGTCGCCTGCGCGAACCGCAGATAGGTGTCGACGCTCGCCACCACGACGCGCGCGTCGACGGTGACGACCTCGATCCCCACGAGCGAGACGCGGACGAACGCGTCGATCACGAGCCCCTTGTCCAGGATCGTCTCGATCACGTCCGCCAGCCCGCCCCCGGACGATTTCTGGACGGCGGGCCCCGCTCCCGCTCCCGCTGACGAAGAGATGGTCATCGGGTCTCACCTGTTTCCCGTCTCGGATGTGCGATCACTCGGGTCCCCCTCACCCACGAGGCCGCCTGCGGCCCCCGGTCACTCGTCTTCCTCGCCGTCGTCGTCGCGCCGGCGTCGCGCACCGACCGGGCGGTCGCTCCTCGACCGCCGTGCGGGCCGCTCCTCGCGGTCGCCCGACGGGCGCCGCCGCGCGCGAGGCCTCGGGGCCTCGTCCTCGTCGTCGTCCCGCCGCCTGCGGCGCGGGCGCGCGGGCTGCTCTTCGTCCGAACGCCTCGCCCCGCCCGACCTCGGCCGGCGCCGTGGCTGCTCGTCGTCGTCCGAACGCCTCGCCCCGGCCGGTCTCGGCCGGCGCCGTGGCTCTTCATCGTCGTCCGAGCGTCTCGGCCGCCGCCGTGGCTCCTCGTCGTCGTCGGACCTCCGGCGGCGCCGGGGACGCGCGGGCTCTTCGTCGCCGGACGACGACCGGCGGGAACGCTCGGTCTCGCCGTTCTCGTCACCGGATGACGGCCGCCGGGCGCGCGCGGTCTCGCCGTCGCGGCCGTTCGCACCGGGCGTACGGCGCGAGGGTTCGTCCTCGTCCTCTTCCTCGTCCTCCTCGTCACGCTCTTCGGATGGGCGGGCCTGGCCGTTCCCCTCCGCTGCGCGCGGCGACTCTTCGTCGCCCTCTTCGCCCTCTTCGCCCTCGTCCTCTTGGTCTTCGTCGCCTTCCTCGGGCTCTTCGCCCTCTTCGGGCTCTTCGCCTTCGGTGGTCTCGTCGCGCTCCTCCTCGGGGCCTTCCTCTTCCTCGCGGGCGCGCTCTTCCTCTTCCATCGCCTCTTCGTGCGACTTGACGATCTCGCCGTCGCGTACCTCGCCCCGCCAGCCCTCGATGTCGTCGGGGCTGAGGATCGCGTGCGCCATGACGTGCCGCCGGAAGTGCTTGAACTCCAGCCGGGCGCGGCGGCCCTGGGCGCGCCAGAGGTTCCCGGTGTGCTCGAACAGGCCCTGCGGGTGGTACTCCATGACCAGGCAGATCCGGGTCAGGTTGTGGGCCAGCGGGGAGAAGGACACCGCGCCGTCGACGTACCCCTTGGGACCCTTGGAGCGCCAGACGATGTGGTCGTCGGGCACCTGCTCAAGGACGTTCGCCTCCCACGTACGGTGCGACCAGAAGACCTGGGCCTTCCAGTTGCTCCGCTCGGTCTTCTCGTCGCGTTGCGGCTCGGCGCCTTCGACCTTCTTCATGAAGCTCGGGAAGTCCTGGTACTGCGTCCACTGGTCGTACGCGAGGCGGATCGGAACGCCAACGTCCAGCGTCTCGATGATGTTGGTGATCTTCCCTTTCTTGCCGCCTTTGCCGCCCTTGCCCTTGAACACCTGCTTCACCTTCTCCTTCAGGCCGGTGGCGCCCGCGCCGACCGCGGCGCGGAGCGGCGACTTGCCCTCCGAGACGGCCTTGATCCCGCTCACCGCGGCTTTCACGCCGGGGGAGTTGTCGTCCTTCTTCTCCAGGTTCTCGATCACGTTGTGCGCGGTCTTGTTGACCTTGTCGCCGATCGAGCTCACCGCCCGTTGCGCGGCGGCGTCGAGCAGGCTCTTGGCGCCCTCGGCGAGCCGGTCGGTAGGCAGGTTCTCGGTCAGTCCGGTGCCGCTCGAAGCGTGCTGGTTCCGCTCGGTCATTCGTGCCTTCCTTCCTCGAGGCACTCGCCTGGGCGCACACCTCGGGCATTGGGCCCGGCCGGCTATGGCCCGAAAACCGCGCCCAGATCACCGCACCGTGTCGTTACCGCGCGGCACGTCCCCGCCGGGGACGCTCGTCGTCACGGCGAGGCGCGCGCCGCCGGGGCGCGGGACGCGACGGGCGCTCTTCGGGCTCATCCTCGTCCTCTTCGTCCTCGTAGTCGTAGTCGTCCCGGTCGTCGTAGTCGTCCTGGTCGTCGTAGTACGCGTCGTCGTCGTCATAGTCGTCGTACTCGTCCGGGGCCTCCTCGGGCTCCGGCTCGCGGCGCGATCGCCCGGCGCGTGCCGGTGCCTCGCGTGCGCGGCGCGCGGGCGGCTCGCGGCGGCCCTTGCGCTGCGGCCGCTGCTCTTCCTCGTCCTCTTCCTCGGCGGCGCCACCTGGGCGCGGCGTACGGAGGGTGTCGGCCCGCTGTTGCAGCTTGTCGCTGAAGGAGTCGATGCGGTTGCTGGCCGCCCGCTTGGCGACGTTCATGCCGGCGTCGACGATCTGGCCCTTCAGGTCGCCGGTGAGCTTCTCCAGCGGGGCGCCGAGGGGTGTCTTACGCAGCAGTTCGCGCTGGTCGATGGGGATCTTGCCGCCCGCGGCCAGCAGTGCGAGGAGGGCCGCCAGCCGGGTCTTCCGGCTCCGCCCGAGGAAGTACCCCCCGACGACGGCGACGGCGATCTGACTTCCACACTTCATGCCTTCTCCCCCCTGCGCGACCCAGGTCATCCGCGCTCCTGGATCGACGGATCGAGCTGTCAGGCCATCCGGGGGAGCCCAGGGACATCGCCGATCAGCAGTGGACATGGCGCGATCCCGGGTCCACCTCGCCAGGAGCCGGGCGCGGACGGGACCGACTGAGATCCGTCCGGCCGCAGGTCACAGCGCTATTACAGTGACTCTACCCCGGGAAAATCCCCCAAAAGCGACATCACGCCTGTTTCATGCATTTTCTTCACCGGCTGTGAAGCTCCTGAAGCAACGAAGGTCCGCCGGCCGTACGCCGGCGGACCTTCGTCCCTACGAACTGCGAACGCCCACCGCGGCTCCCCCGCCAGGGGCCGCGTGTGGGCGTTCGCATCCAACCGGGCGCCTACTGCGCGCCGCGGACGTCCCAGTCGTTCGGGCCGATCACCGCGCGGCCCGAATCATCGGCGATCATGCCGAGATCCGAGAGGCGGTGGACCGCCGAACGAACGGTGTCCTCGTCGAGGCCCGTCGTGTTCACCAGGTCCTCGGTCCCCATGGGTCTTCGCAGGGTCGCGATGCCCTCGTAGACGATCATCTCGTCCGCGTTCAGCACCTGCGGTTCCCGCTTCATCGGGGCCGGATCCGTGTCTCCCTGCTGCGGTGTCCGTTCGCCGTTCATGGACACCCTCCTCCCGCGATGGCGGCCGTCGACGGGCCTCGCGCCCATCGCCGGCCTCGCGTCATCGGCCGGACGGCCTCACTTCCAGGACTTCGCCTTCTTCTTCGCCGTCTTCGCTTTGGACTTGGCGTTCTTCACCTGAGCCTCGGCGTGCTTCTTCGTCTGCTTCCGTGCGCGCTTCACGCCCGACTTCGCCTGCTTGCGCACCGACTTGATCTGCGACTTCGCGTCGTCGGCGGCGGCGAGCCACGGGTTGGAGTTGCGGCGCGAGCGGCGTCGCCACACCCAGATCGCCGCGATGAAGGCGGCCACCCCGCCGGCGGCGGCGCCACCGCGGCGCGCGGTCGTCGCGTCGGCCTCGATCGACGGGACACCGGTCTCACGCGCCTTCGTCGCCAGGTCGCTGACCTTGCCCTTCGCCTGGGCCACCTTCTCCTGCGCGGTACGCGCGGCATCGCCGGAGCGTTCGCCGACCGCTTCCCTCGTCTGGGCGGCCTTGGCCTTCACTCGCGCTTTGACGTCCTCGTCCTGGACGGTGTCCACGGCCGGTTTCTCCGGGACCGGGTCTGCGTTGCCGCTCATCTATGGGTCCTTTCCCTGATGGTCCTCGCGTCCGCCATTCCCATCACGTCGTCCGCCTGTTCGCAGCCACCGATGCCCGGTCGCGGTGCTCCTAAACAGCGCCTCCTGCGAGAACGCGCAAGGGCCCCGCGCGCCGGTCCGGCGTGCGGGGCCCTGTCTTCCCAGCTAGTGGCAGGTATCGCCGTGGCAGTTCTCCAGCTTGTGAAGAGTCGCCTTCAGCTTCTTCAGATGCGTCGGCGTCAGCTTGGCCACCGTGTTGTTCAGCTCGTTCGGATCGCGCTTGAGGTCGTAGTACTCGCGCTCCCCGTCGGCGTACTCCACGTAGACGCTGTTCGGCGTACGGATCGCCTCGTAGCTCGGCGGGTTGCCGCTGGCCTTGACCTGGAAGTCCGGATCCTTCTTGTTCTTGTCCGGGCCGTGGTGCTCGACGAGGACCGCGTCACGCGCGGGCTGCGCCTTGCCCTTCAGCTCCGGTACGAGCGACTGCCCGTCGACGGCCGCCGGCACCTTCGCGCCGCCGAGGGTCTCGAAGGTCGGGCACAGGTCGGTGTTCTGCGCGAGGCGCGTGCTCGTGCCGCCGCCGGTGACGCCCGGCCCGGTCACGACCATCGGAACGTGGATGTCGGTGTCGAAGGCCGTCATCTTCCCCTGCGCGAGCCGGTGCTCACCGAGGTGGAAGCCGTTGTCGGAGCTGAACACGATGTACGTGTCGCGGGCGACGCCGTTCGCCTTCAGCGCGGCCTGGAGGTCACCGATCATCTTGTCGACGGACTGCACGGCCTGCGCCCGCTTGCGGAAGATGCCGTCGTCGCGCCGGAGCGCCTTGGGCGGCAGCTTCTTGTGGCTCTTCAGCCAGGCCGGCTTGTCGGAGACATCGGCCTCGTTGTACGCCGGTCCGCGCGGTGCCTTCAGACCCGGGAACTTGTTCAGGTCACGGTTGGCCGGGGTGTACGGCGCGTGCGGCGCGAACGTCGCGATCTCCATCATGAACGGCTGCTTCTTCTGCGCCGAGCTGTTGATGAAGTTGACGCCCTTGTGGTTGAGGACGTCGACCAGATAATCGCTCGGCTTGGCGCCGTAGTTGACGACGTGACCATTCTCGTTGAGCGCGTAGTTGTACTCCGGGTAGCCGTTTCCGGCGACGTCCCACTCGCTCCATCCGGGCTGCGGGCCGTCCTGCGTCGGCTCGTACCCGTTCAGGTACTTCCCCATCATCGCCGTGCGGTATCCGGCGGCCTTGAGCGACGTCGCGAAGGTGGCGTTCTGGTCGCCCTTCGCGTTGAACGTCTGGTAGCCGCCGTCGTCCCCGCCGTTCGTGAAGACGCCCGTGTCGTGCGGATAGTCACCGGTGAACAACGTCGACCGCGACGGGCAGCACAGAGAGTCGGTCACGTAGTAGTTCGAGAACGTCATCCCCTTCTGCTGCATCTGCTTCACGTGCGGCATGTAGGGGAGGAGATTCATCGCCAGGTCGTCGGTCAGCACGAACACGATGTTCGGCTTACTCGTATTGTGCGTGGCCGCGGCCGGCTCCATTCTGTCGGCCGCCTGCGCCGAACAGGACGCGAGCGCGAGTGTGCCCGCCGCCACGAGTGCGGTGAACTTCCCTTGCCAATGGGGCTTCATCGGGGGCCTTCCGCTGAGGAGAACGGTTCACCCAGAAGCATGGGGCGCCAAGCTTGGAAGTCCATGGGACATCGGCGGTAATCATCATGGATTACAGATGGTGGCGAAGACGCAGCTCGGCCGGATAGGGGTTCAGATAGGTCTGCTCGGCCACCCAGGCGAGGCCGTCGCCGTGAGCGTGATGGGACAGCAGCGCCACCGGCACACTGAGCGGCACGTCGCCCGTGCGGTAGGCGTCGATGGTGTCCACGATGTCGTGCCGGCGAGGGTCGTCGATGACCTCGCTGATCTGGCTGAACGCGTGCTGCAGGGCGTTGGCGTTGCGCCCGCGCGTGGCCTTCCCGGCCATCGCCGTACGGAAGACGGCGGAGTACTCCGCGGCGACCTCGCCCAGCGGCCGTACACCGGCCCGCGCGACCACCCGCCCCGCCTCGCGGTAGCGCGCCGGGTCGTGCGCCAGAATCTGCAGCTTGTGCCGCGCGTGGAAGGCCACGAGATCACGAGGCCGCCAGGCGCTCGCGAACAGGAGCCGCAGCCTCGCGCCCGCGAACAGGCGCTCGACGAACCTCTCACGCAGAGTGGGATCGTTGAGCCGCCCTTCGTCCTCGGCCGCCAGCAGCGGATCGCCGTCCATCAGCCGCGCGGCGTACAGGCCCCGGCCCTTGCGGTCGGCCGGATGCCCGTTGTCGCGGTAGCGCGGGATCCCCCGTAGCCCGCAACTGGGCGAGCGAGCCTTCAGCACGTACCCGTCGAGGTCGCGAGGCAGCGGCAGGGCCGCCATCGCCCGGGTGTGATCGGCCGTACCGCTCCGGTTCACGAGCCGCCCGTCATCGGTCAGCCGCACGGCCTCACGCGGGGTGCCCAGCCCGATCTCCATCTCGGGGCAGTACGGCACCCAGTCGACGTACCGGTCGAGCTCGTCGGTGAGAAACCGGCTCCGGCTGTGCCCGCCGTTGAACCGCACCTCTTCGCCGAGCAGGCAACTCGACACCCCGACCCGCGGTCTGACCTCGTCGTTTCCCCCCACAACCCGCACGCTATGCGGCCCGCCGGACGTTCACAAGGACGGGCGACCTGACCGAAGGTGCTACGTACTACATCCATGTCTGCCTGGCGACGGGCGGCGCGGACCACGTGTGCACCGCGGACGTCAAGGTGACGGCCTGACCGCGGGGCTCCATCACCTGAGGGTGCGAGGTGACCCAGGAGTGCTCCCGAGGGGGTCCTGCGTGTTCCCTGGCTGGACAAACCGGTCATCGAACCCTCCGGCCCGTAGAGTTCACCTATGGGCATGGTGGACACCGTGGGGCTCGTGCTGCATCCGCGGCGCGATTCGAAGGTGGCGATCGACACGATCGTCGAGTGGTCCGCGGGCCGGGGAGGCACCGTGCTCGGGCTGCCCGACGAGATCGGGCGCATCGACTGCAGTGCCGTGCCCGTCGATCCGGAGACGATGATCGAACGCGCCGATCTGCTGGTGAGCCTCGGCGGCGACGGCACGATGTTGCGGAGCATGCGGCTGGCGGCCGGGCGGTCCGCGCCCGTGCTCGGGGTCAACCTGGGGAGGCTGGGGTTCCTCGCGGAGATCGACGTCGACGACCTGGCCCGGGCCCTGACCGCCATCGACCACCATCAGTACGACGTGGAACCCCGGATGGCGCTGTCCGCCGCAATGCCGGACGGGCGTGTGGTCACCGCGTTCAACGACATCGCGCTGGTGCGCATCCCCGGTGACGGCCTGGCCGGGCTGGAAGTCTCGGTCGAAGGGGAGCCTTTCGTCCGCTACGCGGCAGACGCGGTCATCGTGGCGACGTCGACGGGTTCGACCGCGTACAGCTTCTCGGCGGGCGGCCCGATCGTCTCACCGACGGTCGAGGGTTTCCTGGTGATCCCGGCCGCGGCGCACTCCGCGTTCAACCGCGCGATCATGCTGTCCGCCGACGAGGCGGTCACCCTGGACCTCCTCCCGACCTCCGGCGAACTGGCCGTCGAGGTCGACGGCGCGGTGATGGGCCACCTGACCAAGGGCGACCGCCTGGCCGTCACCGCCCGCCGTGCCGCCGCCAGCGTCGTACGCCTGGGCGAGACGACGTTCTACGAACGCGCCCGCCGCAAGCTCCGCGTCAGCGGCAGCGCCGAGGTCGACTGAGCCGCCTGCGTACGCGCCGCTGGTCTCAGGCGCCTGACCCGGCGGCGTTCCAGCCGTGTTCGAGCAGGTCGAAGGCGCTCTCGACGGCCGTGCGCGGATCGCCGCTCGCGCGGGCGAGGGCGGCGGTCTCCAGGACGAAGTGGGCCAGCGCCCGGCAGGTGGGATCCTCCGGCGGGGTGTCGCTCGCCTCGGCGATGGCCTGGGCGAGCGCGCCCTCGTGGCGTATCCACATGCGGTGGGCGTACTCGCTCAACGCCGGGGTCGAGCGGATGAGTTCGAGGAACCGCGCCATCTCCGGATCCTGGGAGATGTTCGCTCCGGCCAGCACGTAGTCGCGGAGCGCGGCCAGGATCGGCTGCTCCCCGGGGCGCTGGTGGACGGCGTCGAGCAGGCCGGCCTCCCGGTCGGCGTCCAGGTCGAAGACGAGCGCCTCCTTGCCGGGGAAGTGCTTGAAGAGCGTGGCGGTCGAGACGTCGGCGGTGTCGGCGATCTCGCGGATTCCCACGTCGTCGTAGCCGCGCTCCAGGAACAGCCGCAGTGCCGCGTCGGCGATGGCCTTGCGCGTCGCCGCCTTCTTGCGCTCGCGGCGTCCCTGCGGCTCCTGGATCTGTGTCGCTCCCATGCCCGCACTCTACCTCGAACGCGAGTCACATCAAAAAGTAGATCTGTTGCACTTTTAGAGTTGTTGTGGTTCTGTGGCGCCCATGTCCACATCTCCCGCTTCCCCGCCCAGGAACGTCCGCTGGGCGCTGTTCGGCGTCATGCTCGCGATGCTGCTGTCGATGTTCGACAACATGGTCGTCGGCACCGCGATGCCCACGATCGTCGGCGATCTCGGCGGCCTGGAGCACATCTCCTGGGTGGTGACCGCGTACACGCTGGTCACCGCCGTCACCACCCCGATCTGGGGCAAGTGCGGCGACCTGTTCGGCCGCAAACCCATGTACCTGGTCTCGATCGCCGTCTTCATCGCCGGCTCCGCGATCTGCGGCGCCGCCCGGTCCATGCCCGAGCTCATCGCCTTCCGCGCGCTGCAGGGCATCGGCGCGGGCGGCATCGGCGCGGGCGCCTTCGCCCTCATCGCCGCCCTCGTACCGCCGCGCGAACGCGGCAGGTACCAGGGCATGACCGCCTCCGTCATGGCGATCGGCACCATCGGCGGCCCGCTGCTCGGCGGCTTCATCACCGGGCACTGGGGCTGGCGCTGGGCCTTCTACATCAACCTGCCGCTCGGCCTCCTCACCCTCGCGTGGCTGTGGCGGATGCTCGACGTGCCCGCCCGGCGCGTCCAGGCAAGGATCGACTGGCCGGGCATCGCCCTGCTGACCGCCACGATCAGCGCGATCGTGCTGACCGCGACCTGGGCGGGCGGCACCTACGCGTGGGGCTCCTGGCAGATCCTCACCCTGGGCACCGTCGCCGTACTCGGCCTCGCCCTGTTCGTCCTCGTGGAACGGCGGGCCGTGGAACCCGTACTGCCGCTGACGATCTTCACCGGCCACCGCAACTTCCCGCTGGCCACCGTCCTGCTCCTGGCCGCCGGAGTGACCATGTTCGGCGCCGGGCTCTACCTGCCGCTGTTCCAGCAGACCGTCCAGGGCGCCTCGGCCACCGACTCCGGCCTTCTGATGCTGCCCCTGATGATCCCCGTCGTGATCGTCTCCACCATCGCGGGCAAGGTCATGTCCGCCACCGGCAAGTACAAGATCTTCCCGGTCCTGGGCGCCGGCTTCCTCACCGCCGGCCTCGGGCTGCTCGCGACCATGGGGACCGGTACGTCACGCGTCCTGACCTGCACGTACATGGTCCTCGTCGGCATCGGGCTCGGCCTCACCCAGCAGATGGCCGGCACGATCGCCCAGAACAGCGTCGACATGCGCGACATGGGCGCAGCCATGGGCTCGGTCACCCTCTTCCGCACCCTGGGCGGATCCCTGGGCGTCGCGATCTTCGGCTCCCTGTTCACCCGCGCCGTCCACTCCCACGTGCCCGGCGGCGATGCTCACCTGTCCGCCAGGGCGAAGGACGCCTACCTGAACGCGGTCACCAGCGGCACCCACCAGATCTTCCTCACCGGTGCGATCCTGTGCGCGGTCGCCTTCATCGCGGCGCTGTACGTCATCGAAACCCCGCTCCGCAAGGCCGGCCCCCAGAAGACCGCCGAGCCGGGCAGCGCACCGGCGGCAACCCGCTGATCCTCCGCCGCGCCGCGTCCGTTCGGCTTGTCTCACCTACTGTGGCTTCTCATGACCGACCTCGGGATCGAGATCACCGCGGAGCTGGTGCGCGCTCTCGTCAAGGATCAGCATCCGGACCTCGCGGGGTCGGCCATCCGTGAGGTAGAGGGCGGCTGGGGCAACCAGATGTGGCGCCTCGGGGATGAGCTGGCCGTGCGCATGCCGCGCATGGAAGGTGCCTCGGATCCGCTGCGGAAGGAGTGCCGGTGGCTGCCCGTCCTGGCCCCGCGTCTTCCGCTCCCGGTTCCGGTCCCTGTGCGGATCGGTGAACCGTCCGCGCGTTTCCCGAGGCCCTGGGCGATCATGACGTGGGTTCCCGGTGAGCCGCTCGACCGCGCCTCGATCAGCCGTGACGACCACGCGGCCGACGCTCTGGCGGGCTTTCTGCGGGCGCTTCATGTGGAGGCGCCCGCCGAGGCGCCGGCCGGTTCCGACCGCGGCGCTCACCCCAAGAAGTGCACGGGCGGCTTCGAGAAGTTCTTGCACGCCATCGCCCCTGGCGGCATCGCCGCCGACATCGGGGCTGTCCGGGCCGTCTGGGACGACGCTGTCGCGGCCGGTGAGTGGGAGGGGCCGCGGGTGTGGCTGCACGGTGACCTCCATCCCGCGAACGTCGTCGTCTCGGACGGCACGCTCTCAGGCGTGGTCGATTTCGACTCCCTGTTCGCCGGCGATCCGGCGTGGGACCTCGCGGCCGCCTGGCTGCTGCTTCCCGCCGGCGCGGCCTCACGGTTCTTCGAGGTGTACGCGCACGCGGACGAGGCGACGATCCGGCGCGCCCGCGGGCTGGCCGCTCTGAAGAGCCTCTTCCTCATCCGCATGGGACAGAACGGCGACCAGGGCCTTCCCGGCGGCAAGCCGACCTGGGGACCCGCGGGCCGGGCCGCGCTCGACCGTGTCCTGACATCCAACGCACGCCGGCCCTCTCCCGCGTAGGCCCCGCTCCCATCTCGGAGCGAGCCGGACCACGATCGGCGCGCGTCCAGCACCCCGCTGACCTCGCCGAACCGCCCCGACGTAGGTAACGGTCCGTTGCGGAGTCCCGCTGCGGACATGGGAGGCCGCCTCCAGAGCGGTCGCGGCGGCCCCGTACGGCGACGCGTATCCCGCAGGTCGTGCCAGGAACGGCGCTCGCCCGCCGGGCGTCTAACCACCCAAATGATCAAGGGGAGCGTGATTTCGATGATGTCCCGGCGCACATTACTGCTCGGCGGCGGTGCCGGGCTCGGCGCGGCCGTGGTGGGGGGCGTCGCGCTGGTCGAGGAGGACATGCTCCCGGGCAAGGTCGCGTTCGACCGGGCCATCGGGCGGTGCCGTGGCCTGCCGGCCGCGCCGCCGGTCGCCGGCGTGGTCCAGGCGCAGACCTTCCGCTCGCGTCTTCGGCACACCGACGTGACGGCCGCCGTCGTGCTCCCGGCCGGTGTGGCGTCACCGCGCGGCCTGCCCGTCGCGGTCGCCCTGCACGGCAACGGCGGCACCGGTCCGAGCGCCGCGAGTGGCCTGCGGCTCGACCGCTACCTCACCGACGCCGTACGGACCCGGCGGACGCCGCCGTTCGCTCTCGTCGCGGTGGACGGTGGCCCTAGCTCGTACTGGCATCGGCGAGCGGACGGCGAGGACCCGATCGGGATGATCATCGACGAACTGCTGCCCCGGCTGGAGCGCCAGGGTGCGCGGGTGGACCGGTTCGGGGTGATCGGCTGGTCGATGGGCGGGTACGGCGCGCTCGTGCTCGCCGAGACGCTCGGCGCGCCACGCGTGGCGGCGATGGTCGCGTCGTCGCCGGCGGTGTTCCCCTCCTACGAGAACGCGCGCCGGACCAACCATGAGGCGTTCGACGGCCCGGAGGACTTCGCGCGCCACGACGTGATCGCCGGGGCGGGGCGGATGCGAGGCGTCCCGGCCTGGGTCGACTGCGGCACCAGCGATCCGTTCGCGCCGATGGTCCGCCGCCTGCGGTCGCGGCTGCGTCCGGCCGGGGCGATGGGGCGCGGCTGCCACGACGGAGCGTTCTGGCTGCGGCGGCTTCCGGCGCAGCTCGACTTCCTCGGACACCGGTTGACCGCTTGACCTGCGGCGACTTTGCGGTGTGACGGACTTGGGCGATGACAGGTGACCGGTAGGAGTCGCTGATCAAGTGATCTGTTCCTAGAGTAGGCCGGGACCGGTTCGCGGCCCGCGAGGTCCGTACCGCGAGCGACCTGACGCGCCCTCAGGACGGGAGCCCGATCACGTGGAAGCGGCACGGAGAGCCCGCATGACGAGCTACGCCGAGTGGGCGCCTCCGGCGGAGTTCGCCGCGGATGTGCGGTGCGTGTGGTGGTCCTCCTTTGGGGGCACCGCGCCGATCCTTCCCGACGGGCATCTCGATCTCGTGGTGGGAAATGGCCGCGTGCGCGTCGCCGGGCCGGACACGGTGGCGGCGGCCACCGACTCGCCAGAAGGTCTGGTCGTCCACGGCATTCGGTTCCGTACCGGGCGGGCGCGCAGGATCCTCGGCGTGCCGGCGGATGAGTTGCGCGATCTCCGCGTCGATCTCGAAGACCTGTGGGGCGCGGCCGGACGACGAACCTCCGAGTGGCTGATCGACGACCCGCGACGGCTGCTCGACCTGGTCAGGGATCGGTTGGCTCGGACGGCACCGGGCCCGGACAGGCAGATCGACGGTGCCGTGCGGCGCCTGACCGCGGATCGGCCGCGCGTCGCGGATCTGCACGATGAGGTCGGTCTGTCACAACGGCAACTGCGGCGCCGCTTCACCAGCGAGGTGGGCTACGGACCGGCGACGTTCCTGCGCGTCGTCCGGCTGCAACGCGCCCGGCACCTCGCCCGCGAGCGTCCCCTGGCCGGTCTCGCGGACATCGCGTCCGGCGCCGGCTACGCCGACCAGGCGCACCTGTCACGCGAGGTCAGAAACCTCACCGGGATGAGCGCCCGCGCCCTGTTGCGTGGCCGATCTGTTCAAGACGGCTCGTAGGGGCCGCTCCTAGGCTCGGCGGCATGGCAGTGAACATTGAGGCGGCGCGGACCTTCATCCGCAGCAACGCCCGGATCATCGAGCGACGGCTTGCGGAGTTCTACCTCGACGGGCAGGAGACCGCGGCATCCGCCGCGATCGCCGGACTCGAGGCGTACCGCAACGGCGACGGCGGATTCGGTCACGGACTCGAGCCGGACGCGCTCGCTCCCGAGAGTCAGCCGCTCGCCGTCGATTCCGCCCTCGACATCCTCGGCGACGTCGCCCGCACGACGTCGAACCCGGCGACCCGGACGCGGGCGGCCGATGCCGTCCGCGCCACGATGCCCTACCTGGCCGGCGTCTCGAGCCCGGACGGCGGGCTGTCGATCGTCTTTCCCTCGGTCGCGGCACACCCGCGCGCCGAACACTGGGGCGATGGAGTCTTCGCTCCAGGGCTCAACCCGACGGCCAAGATCGTAGGCGTCGCGCGCGAGCTGGGGATCGAGCATCACTGGCTGGACCGGGCCGCGACCTTCTGCCGCACGGCGATCGTCGCCCCCGGCTCGGTCGGCGACGCGCACAGCGCCCTCTGCGTCCTGCCGTTCCTCGAGACGGACACCGACCACGACTGGGCGGCCAGGGCGTACCGCGACCTGCGAAGCCGGATCACCGAACTCCCGCTCTTCAAGGCGATGCCCGGCCCGGGCTACGGACTCTCCCCGCTCGGCTTCGCCCCTTCTCCGGACAGCCCGCGTCGCGAGCTGTTCTCGGACGAATCCATCGCGGCCCACCTGGACGACCTGGCCGCCACCCAGCACGACGACGGCGGCTGGCCCCTCGCGTGGGAGCCGCCGGGCCACGCCTCGGTCCTGGCCTGGCGCGGCGCCGTGACGCTGCACGCCCTGCGGGTACTGCGCGCCTACGGCCGCATCCCGAGCTGAGTGCGAAATGGGCCTGACTGCTTTGGACAGGCCCTACCGGGGGACGTTGAGGGTGTCGATGTCGGTGATCTTCCAGGTGCCGGATCGGCGTACGGCGTCGACGGCGAGCATGGCGGCGGCGTAGCTGGTGGTCTTGCCGGTGGTTCCCGTGTTGTGCTGGTCGGCGTACAGGAGAACCCGCGCGCTGTCGCCCTCCAGACGCTCTACCGAGCTGTCGGTGACCGTCGTGGTGAGGATCAGCTTCTGGCGGGGAGCCTGCGTCCGGACCTGGGCCAGCATCGTGTCGTACTGCTGGACGGCCTTGCCGGTGAGCAGGGTCTTCGCGGCCTGCTCGGTCTTGGCCATGTTCGTGTAGTCGTAGGAGAAGATCGTGTTCACCGCGTCGGTGACCTTCCCCTTGACCTCGCTCGTACGGGCCGCGTCCGTGAGGGCGGCGTTGTGGCCGCCGGCGGTGTCCCGCAGGGCGTTCGCCTCCTCGGCGAACCAGACGGCCATGCCGCCCAGGAGCACGGTGACCACGCCGAGCACGACCGGCAGCCGTACAAGCCGCCGCAGCCGGGAAGGCCGCGCCACGGCCTCTCGCGTCTCCGGCTCCTGAGCCTCGACGGCCTCGGCGTCGGACTCGGGCCGGCGGCCTCGGTTACGGCCTCGGACTTGGGCTTGCGGCGCTTGGGCTCGTCGGGGTCCCGGCGGTTGACCTGGATGGTGATGAAGGGCATTTCAGGGGTTCCTCTCAAAGCTCCTGTTGGAGCTCAGCCGCTGGTTCCGACCGGTGCCTGCCCGAGGGCGCTGAGCTTCCAGCCCGACGGCGTACGCGTCAGCTGGGCGCGCATGCGGCTCTGTTTCGTGGTCGGCTCGCCCTTCGGCGGCGTCACCGTGATCTGCAGCGCGACCATGACCCCGGCCTTCCCGGCCCGGTCGTCCAGCTCGCTGACGGCGCCGTCCAGGATCTTGGCGGTGGTGACGGTCTTGGCCTCCCGTACCTGCGCCGCGAACTGGGAGCGTCCGCTGACCAGCTCCTGGTGCAGGTCGCCGGTGGAGGAGTCCTCCCAGGCGGCCAGGCCTTGGTCGACGTTGCGGTAGTCGAGGGTGTTCATGTTCTGCACGCCCTGCTCGGCGGCGAGCAGTACGGCGTCGCGCGCCCGCGAGTAGTGCAGCGAGTCGTCATGCGCCGCCCCGTACCAGGACCACCCGAAGTACCCCGCCACCGCCGCCGCGACGACCACGAGCACCAAGGCCACCCCGGTCACCGCATCGACCCGCCGCCGCTTCCCCCCGGCCGTCTCCGAGCCGGTGGCGGACTTCGGGGGTACGTCGGGCGCGCCCTCCGCCGACGGGTCGCCGTCGGCGACCAGGTCGGTGGTGGACTCGTTGGAGCGTGTCCTCTTCGCGGACGGGGCGTCATCGGACGTGGCTTCCGCCGTCGTCTCGGAGGCCTCGGACGCGGGTGAGGGTTCGGAGGGTGGGTTCGGGGCGTTATCGGCGTGCTGCCGTGCCTCTTCCTTCGCCTCTTCCTCGGTTGGTGTCCGTGCCACCTGCGTCACCTCTTGTTTGCGAAAAATCGGGGCCTACCGGGCGTGGATCTCGATGATCCGCCAGTGGCCGGAGTCCAGCCTCGCGGTGACCGAGAGTTGCGCCGCGGCGGACGTGCCCTTGGGGGTGTCCTTACGGACGATGGTCTGGTCCAGGAAGACCAGCAGTTGTGCCGTGCCGCCGGACAGGCGGGTGACCCCGGCGCGTACGACGTGGGTCGTCAGGGTCAGGTGTTCCGCTGCCGCGTGTTCCTTCACCTGCGCGAACAAGGTGCGGTACTGGCTCGACGCGGCGCCGGCCAGTACGTCCGCGGCGGCCTGTTCGGTGGTGGCGGTGCTGTCCGGGGCGTAGGAGAAGATTTTGCTCAGGCCGTTGCTGACGTCGCCGATGACCACGGACGTCGTCTCCGTGTCGGTCAGCGCGCGGTCGGTGTTCACGTGGGTGTGGCGCGCACGCCAGGCCATGACCTGCAACGTCCCGCCCGCCACCGCGAACAGCAACGCCACCGCCACCAGCCACCGGAACCACCCCGGCCGCCGCCCTGCCGCCCCGGCCTCGACCGCGTCGCCCGCGACCTCCTCGGCCTCCGCGACGTCCGTGCCTTCCTCGGCCTTCACAGCGCCCTCGGCCTTCACGCCCGCTCGGCCTTCGCGACGCTCGCGGTCTCCGCGACCCCCTCGGCCTCCTCGGCTTCGGGGGAATCGCTCCGGGTTCTTCCTGTGATGCTCACGCCTACGTCGTCCTCTCTAGCTCGCCCCGGCCGGGACCGCGGTGAGTGAGGTGAGCTTCCAGTCCTTGCCCGTACGCGCCAGCACGGCCGTGAACCGCTTCCGGCCTGGTTCCGCCGTGCCCAGTCTCACCTGCACTGTCGCGATCACCTGGGCCGTGCCGGCGTGCGTGTCGAGTTCGGTGACGGCGAGGTCCGTTACGGTGCCGACCGCCGCGACCTGGGCCTGTTCGATCTTCTGCTTGTTCTCCGCCGACGTACGCCGCAGCTCGTCCCGCAGCGGCCCCGTGGAGGCGTCCAGCCAGCGCCGCAGCCCGGCGTCGCTGGACGCCGGGTCGAGCGTGTTCAAGGTGGCGATCTCCTGCCGCCCGGCGAGGCGTACCTCGTCGCGGGCCTTGGCGAAGGTCACGGAGGAGGAGTGGCCGCTCTGCCAGTACATCCAGCCGGACCAGCCGAGGAACGCGGCGGAGGCGACGGCCAGTCCCGAGGCGATGAGGGTGCGAGGCATCAGCGGGTCAGTCCCATCAGGCGTCCCATGTCGTCCGGTCCCGGCGGGAGGCCCGGCAGGCCGAGTGCTCCGGGCAGGGCCGCCTGGGTCACCGAGGAGGTTCCGGGCTTGGCGGGCGTCGGCACGCCGCCCCCGTACGGCGCGTTGGCCGACCCGCGTACGTCGATTCCGCTGGAGGCGGGCGACTTGCAGGACGTCGCGGTGTTCAGCGGCGGCCCGGCCGTGGTGTCCAGGCCGTTCCGGTACGTCGTCTTCCCGTACCCGGACGTGCAGGGGAGCGGTGAGAAGAACGTCAGTGCCATGCCGAAGTCCGCGCCCTTGGAGTCGATCGCCGTCGCGCCCGCCGCGACCACCTGCGGGAGCCGTACGAGCAGCTCTTCGAGGCCGCGCTGGCGGGTGACGGCGATGTCGGAGGTGGTGAGCAGGTTCGCCAGCATCACGCTGAGGCTCGGGTCGAGGTCGCGCAGCAGCCCGCTGATCTGTGTCGCGGCCGCCGGCGCGTTGGTGATCAGCCGGCGCAGGTCCGTGTCGGAGCTGTTGAGCTGGCCGGCGAGCAGCCGCGCGCTGTGGGCGAACGACACGAGCGCGTCGCCTTCGGCCCGCTGCGTGCCGAGCACGGTCCGGCTGTCGGTGATGAGCTGGTTCGTGTCCGCCGAGGAGTCGTCGGCGGCCTTGGTGAAGGTGCCGGCGGTGTCGAGCAGCGTCTGGAGGTTCTCGCCCTGCCCCTGGAACTCCTTGCCCAGCTCGTCGACGACGGTCCGCAGCGACGCCAGCGGCACCGAGGCGGTCAGGTCGTTGACGTTGGTGAGCAGGTTCGTGACCGGCGGCGGGATCTGGGTCGAGCTCTGCGCGATCGACGAGCCGTCGCGCAGGTACGGCCCGGTGGTGCCTGCCGGGCGCAGGTCGACGTACTCCTCGCCGACCGCCGACAGGTTCGCCACGACGGCCTGAAGGGAGGAGGGGATCGGCGGCGCGGAGTCCTTGATGTGCAGGTCGGCGCGTACGCCGGTGTCGGTGACCCGCAGCGAGCCGACCCGTCCGACCGACACGCCCCGGTAGGTGATGTCGGAGCCCGTGAACAGGCCGCCGGTCTCGGGGAGGTCCATCGAGACGACGTAGTAACCCCGCAGGCCGACGAGACGGCCGAGGTCGGCGTACCGGTACCCGATGTAGCCGAGTACGAGCACGCCGATGACCAGGAAGGCGATGTTCTTGAGCCGGATGCCGAGTGTGAGCATCAGCCACCCCCGTTGGACGATGGCGAGACGGTCGGCGTGGTCCGAGGCGACCGTGAGGGATGCGAGGGATGCGAGGAAGCCGAAGGGCGCGTGCTGACGCCCCCGACCGGCGGCAGCGGCATCGGCGGCCCCTTGCGGCGCGCCGCGGCGGCGACCTTCGCGTCCGGGTCGAGCGGCGGGATCACCTGCGTGCCGGGGATCGCGGACATCGACAGGTAGGCGTTCAGGTAGTCGCCCTTGATCCCGTTGAGCACCTCGTCGGTGAACGGGTAGGTCAGCAGCACCTGGAGCGACTTGGGCAGGTCGCGCCCTGCCGCCGCGAGGTTCCCCAGCGTCGGCGCGAGCGCGCGCAGGTCCGCGATCATGTCGGCCCTGCTGCGGTTCACGGTGGTGACCGCGACGCCGGACAGCGTCTCCAGCGACCGCAGCATGGTGACCAGCGACCCGCGCTGCTCGTCCAGGACCTTCAGGCCGGGGGACAGGTCGTCCAGCACGGTGCCGATCTGTTCCTTGCGCGACGCGAGCGTCGACGACAGCCGGTCCAGGCCGTCGAGGGCGTCCGTGATGTCACCGCGGCGGCCGTTGAGGTCCGTCACGAGCGTGTCGACGCGTTCGAGCATCGAGCGGATCTCCGGCTCGTTGCCGCTCAGCGCCTTGTTCAGCTCGACGGTGATCGTGTGGAGCTGGCTGATGCCGCCGCCGTTCAGCAGCAGCGACAGCGCGCCGAAGACCTCCTCGACCTCCGGGTCGCGGTTCGTGCGCGACATCGGGATCGTCGAGCCGGCGGTCAGCGTGCCCTGCCCGCTGCCGTCCGTCGGCGCGCTGAGCTGGATGTACTTCTCGCCGAGCAGGCTCGACTGGGCCAGCTGGGCGTACGCGTTGGCCGGCAGGTGGACCTTGCCGTTGACGAGCATGGTGACGTTCGCCGTCCAGCCGTTCCGCGGCAGCGTGATCTTGCTGACCCGGCCGACCGCCACGTCGTTGACCTTCACCGCGGCCTGCGGCACCAGGTCGTGCACGTTGGCGAACTGGGCGGTGACCTTGTACGGGTGTGAGCCCAGGTCGGCGCCGCCGGGCAGCGGCATGCCGTACAGGCCGCCGAAGCCGCCCGTGCCGCAGCCTCCCAGGGTCACCACCACCGTGATCGCGGTGACGGTCGCCTTCGTCGTGCGCATCAGCGCCTCCCCGCGGACGATCCGTACACCTGGCCGACCGGAGGCAGTGGCAGCGGTGGAAGCGACTTCTGCCGCGACGACGGCACCGGCGTCAGGTTCCCGGGGTCGAGCCGGAACTTCCGGCACATCGCGGCCAGCTGCTTGGACGACGCGCCCGTCACCGAGCACACCTGGCTGCCCGCGCTGCCGCCGGAGGTGGCCGTGATCGGGCCGCCCATGCTCAGCTCGTTCAGGTCGCCGCGCCCGTCCAGTGTCTGGTTGACCGGGTCGTAGGCGTTCAGGACGTTGCCGGCCGCGAGCGGGATCGTGTCCATCGCCTCCGACAGCGACGCGCGCTGGTCGACGAGGATCTGCGTGATCGACGCCAGCTTCGTGACGTTCGACTTCAGCCGCTTCCGGTTGTCCTGGATGAAGCGCTTGACCGCGACCAGGGCGGTCGCGAGCTGCTTGAGCGCGCCGCCGAGGTTCTCGCGGTCGTCGGCGAGGAAGCCGTTCACCGAGGAGAGCTGCTGTTCGGCGAGGCGTACCTGGCCGTCGTTGCTCTTCAGCATGCTCGTGAACTTCTGGAGGTTCGTCAGGGTGGCGAACAGGTCGTCCTTGTTGCCGGCGAGCGTCTTCGACGCCTGCCCGAGCTGGTCGATCATGTTGCCGAGGTCCTTGCCGTTGCCGCCGAGGTTGGCCGCCCCGACGTCCAGCACGTCCGACAGCGCGCCCTTCTTGTTCGCGCCGTTCGGGCCGAGGGCCGTCGCCAGCCGGCTGATGCTGTCGTAGAGCTGGTCCAGCTCCACCGGCGTCGCCGTACGTGACGTCGGGATGACCGCGTGGTCGCCGAGCTTCGGGCCCGTGGTGTACGCGGGGGAGAGCTGGATGTAGCGGTCGGCGACGATGCTCGGCGCCACCACGACGGCGTCGACGCCGGCCGGCACCGCCACCCCGTGGTCGAGCGTCATCCTCACGCGCACCTGGCGGCCCTCCGGACGCACCGAGTCGATCCGGCCGACCCGTACGCCGAGGATCCGCAGGTCCGAGCCCGCGTAGACGCCGACCGCCTGGCTGAAGTAGGCGGTCAGTCTCGTCGGCGCGGGCCGCGACAGGACGTACATCGCTCCGGCGATCACGACGACCAGCGCGACGAAGGCGCTGATCACGGCACCCCACGGGTGCGGTTTCGGCGTGGCCTTGGAGGAGGCCGGCTTGAGCAGGGACATCAGGCGCCGCCTTGCTTCGGTGGCATGCATCCGGTCGCCGGCGGGGTGCCCGGCGGCAGGTAGTTCTTGGGGATCAGCCCGCACAGGTAGCTGTCGAACCAGCGGCCGTTGCCGAGCGTGTTGCCGACGAGCCGGTAGTACGGCCCGGCGATCGCCAGGGCGTGGTCGAGGCTGCCCTGGTTCCGCAGGAGCGTCGCTGTGACCTGGTCGAGGGCCTTCAGCGCCGGGCCGATCTGGTCCTGGTTGTCCTGGACGATGCCGGTGAGGTCCTCCGACAGCGACTGGGTGCCCAGCAGCAGCGAGTGGATGGCGTTCCGGCGCCGCTGGATCTCGCCGAGCAGCAGGTTCCCGTCGCGCAGCAGCGACTCGAAGCTGGAGTTCTGCGCGGACAGCGTCGCGGTGATCTTCTTGGTGCCGTTCAGCAGCTGGGCCAGCTGGGTGTCCCGCGAGGAGATCGTCTTGGACAGCGCCGACAGGCCCTGGACCGCCTTGCGGACGTTCGGCGGCGTGTTGCGGAACGTCTCGGAGATCGCCTCCAGGCTCTGCCCGAGCTTGTCGCTGTCGAGCTCCCCGAGCGTGCCGCCGAGCTGGTTGAACGCCTGCGTGACGTCGTACGGCGAGGTCGTGCGGCTGGAGGGGATCCGGCGGGAGGGGTTCTGTCTCCCCACGCCGAGCGGGTCGACGGCCAGGTACTTCTCGCCCAGCAGCGTCTTGATCATGATCGAGGCGGTGCTGGCGTCGCCGACCCAGGTGTCCTTCACGCGGAAGGAGACCTTGACCTGCCCGTGGTCCAGGGCGACTCCGGTGACCTTGCCGACCTTCACCCCGGCGACGCGTACCTCGTTTCCGGAGTTCAGCCCGGCCGACTCGGTGAAGTCCGCGGTGTAGGTGGTGCCGCCGCCGATGACGGGCAGGTCGTCGGCGGCGTACGCGGCCGAGCCGAGCCCGACCAGGACCGCCAGGCCGACCACGGCGACGATGACCGGGTTGCGCTCCCGTATCGGTTTCACGACGTGCACCTCGATTCGGTGACCGGGATGCCGGTCGGCGGCGGGCCGGTGGGCGCCGGGCCGCTCGTGTCCCACGTCACGCCGGAGACCGTCGCCTGGCACATGAAGAGGTTCAGCCATGAGCCGTACGAGGTGATGCGGGAGACGGCCTGCATCTTCGTCGGCAGCTTCTGCAGGAAGCCCTCCACCAGCGGCTGGTCCCGGTTGAGGTTGGACGAGACCTTGCCGAGGTTGCCGATGTCCTGTTTCAGCGGGTCGCGTACCGGCCCGAGCAGGCCGGCGGTGCTGGTCGTCAGGTCGGAGATCGCGCTGACCGCCTCGCCGATCGGCCTGCGGTCCGCGGCGAAGCCGTGCACCAGCTCCCGCAGCGTCTCGATCAGGTTGTCGAACCGCCCCTCGCGGGAGTTCACCGTGTTCACGACGGTGGTCAGGTTGTCGATCACCCGGCCGATCACGGCGTCCTTGCCGGCCAGCGTGGTGGTCAGCGACCCGACCGTGGCGATGAGCTGGCCGACGGTGGTGCCCTCGCCCTGCAGCACCTGGACGATCTCGCCGGAGAGCTGGTTGACGTCCTTGGGGGACAGGGCCTGGAACAGCGGCTGGAAGCCGTTGAAGAGCTGGGTGAGGTTCAGCGCCGGGGTCGTGCGCTCCAGCGGGATCGTCCCGCCTCGGCGCAACGACCCGTTGACCGGGCCCACGCCCTGGTCCAGCTCGACGTACCGCTGGCCGACCAGGTTGAGGTACTTGATCGACGCGGTGACCGACCCGGGCAGCGTACGGTCCGCCTTGACGGAGAAGCGCACCTTGGCGACCCGCCGGTCGGCCACGCTGATGCTCTCGACCTGCCCGACGCGCACACCGGCGATGCGCACGCTGTCGCCGGTGTTCAGGCCGGTCACGTCGGTGAACCTGGCGTTGTAGCCGACGGTCCCGCCGACTCCACTGCCCGCGATGCTGATCGCCAGCACGGCGGTGGCCAGCACCGTCACGACGATGAAGACGATCGACTTGACGAGCGGCCCGGCGAGGCTCTTGCGCTTCACTTCAGCTTCACCTCCGTGCCGCGGTAGAGCGGTCCGACGAGCACGCTGCTCCAGTCCGGCATGTTCTGCGGCGGCTTGCCCGCTCCGGGCGCCAGCAGCTCGTTGACCAGGTTGTTCTCGCCCGGCGAGTTGGGCAGGCCGAGGTCGTCCGTGCCGCCGTTGCTCACCGGCACGCCGCGGTACGGGACCGAGTAGCAGTGCGGGCCGCCGGTCGCGCCGTACACCGGCGTGTCGCGGCCGGGCACGTACTTGCCGAGCGAGGGGACCACGTGCACGGTCACGTGCAGGCCGTGCTCGGAGGTGCCCTTGCCGAGCGCGCGGTCCATCGCGGGGACGAAGTCGCTGAGCATCTTCAGCGTGCAGGGGAACTCCGGCGAGTACCGCGCGAGCTTCTCCAGGCTGGGCCGGCTGTCGGCGGACAGCCGGATGATGTTGGTGGAGTTGGCCCGCAGGAACGCCGTGATGTCCTGGGAGGAGGACGTCACCGAGTCGTACAGCCGTCCGAGGTTGGCGCGCTGGTCGACGATGGTCCGGCTCGTCGTGGTGAAGTCGGTCAGCGCCTGCAGGATGTCCGGCGCGGCCTGCCCGTACACCCGCGTGACCTGCACCAGGTCGGAGATGTCGCGGTTGAGCTGGGGGAGCTTGGGGTTCAGCTTCGCCAGGTACGCGTCGAAGCGCACCAGCGTCTGCCCCAGCTCGGTGCCGCGTCCCTGGAGGGCCTGGGCGACCGCGGTGAGCGTCGCCGACAGCTTCTCCGGCTGCACCGCCGTCAGCAGCGGCAAGACGTTCTGCAGGACCTGTTCCAGCTCGATCGCGTTGCTCGTACGGTCCTGGGAGATCACGCTGCCGGCGGTGAGCCGCTGCGGCGTGGGGTCCGGCGGCGGGATCAGCGCGACGTACCGCTCGCCGAACAGCGTGGTCGGCAGCATCTGGGCGGTCACGTTGGCGGGCAGCTCCCTGAGCATGCCCGGCTTGATCGCCAGCCGCAGCCGCGCGCCGCTGCCGTCCGCGGAGATGTCGCGCACCTCGCCGACGACGCTGCCGCGCAGCTTCACGTCCGCGTGCGGGTGCATCTCGTTGCCGACGCTGCTCGTCCGCAGCGACACCATCGCGACGTCGGTGAACCTCTTCTGGAAGACGGCGATCGACAGCCACACGAGCAGGCAGATCACCATCAGGAACGCGACGCCGATCAGGCGCCGCCGTACCTTGACCCCCGTGGGGTCCCCGGCGCTGATCATCCGGCCACCTTCACCGTGGTGGTGGCACCCCAGATCGCCAGGCTGAGGAAGAAGTCGGTCAGGCTGATCAGCACGATCGACGTCCGTACGGCCCGGCCGACCGCGACGCCGACCCCGGAGGGGCCGCCGGAGGCGCGGTAGCCGTAGTAGCAGTGGGCCAGGATCACCATCACGCTGAAGACCAGGACCTTCCCGAACGACCACAGCACGTCCGTGGAGGACAGGAACTGCCCGAAGTAGTGGTCGTACGTGCCGGGGGACTGGCCGTTGACCAGCACCGTGATCTCACGCGACGCGACGTACGAGCTGAGCAGCCCGATGCCGTACAGCGGGACGATCGCCACCGCGCCGGCCGCGATCCGCGTGGTCACGAGGTACGGCAGGCTCGCCACGCCCATGCCCTCCAGCGCGTCGACCTCCTCGTTGATCCGCATCGCGCCGAGCTGCGCGGTGAACCCGGCCCCGACCGTCGCCGACAGCGCCAGCCCGGCGACCAGCGGCGCGATCTCGCGGGTGTTGAAGTAGGCCGACACGAAGCCGGTGAACGCCGACGTGCCGATCTGGTTCAGCGCGGCGTACCCCTGGAGGCCGACGACGGTGCCGGTGAACAGGGTCATGGCGATCATCACGCCGATCGTGCCGCCGATGACGCCGAGCGCGCCGCTGCCGAAGGTCACCTCGGCGAGCAGCCGCCGTATCTCCCTCAGGTAGCGGCGGAGCGCGCGCGGCAGCCACAGCAGGGCCAGGACGTAGAACGTCAGCTGGTCGCCCAGCGTGTCCAGCCAGGAGAGCCGCCGGTCGAGGTTCAGGCGGGATGGCATCCCCATCGGTTCAGCTTCCCTTCGGGGGGACGACCTGCAGGTAGATGGCCGTGAGAACGAGGTTCACGAAGAACAGCAGCAGGAAGGCGATGACGACCGACTGGTTCACCGCGTCCCCGACGCCCTTCGGGCCGCCCTTCGGGTTCAGGCCGCGGTGCGCGGCGACCGTGCCGGCGATGAAGCCGAACAGCACCGCCTTGATCTCGCTGATGTACAGGTCGGGCAGGTGGGCGAGGGCGGAGAAGCTGGCGAGGTACGCGCCGGGGGTGCCGCCCTGCATGATCACGTTGAAGAAGTAGCCGCCGAGGACGCCGACCACCGAGACCAGGCCGTTGAGGAACAGCGCGACGAGCATGGCCGCCAGGACCCGGGGCACGATCAGCCGCTGGATCGGCGAGACGCCCATGACGACCATCGCGTCGATCTCCTCGCGGATCGTCCGCGAGCCGATGTCCGCGCAGATCGCCGAGCCGCCCGCCCCCGCGATGAGGAGCGCCACGATCAGCGGGCTCGCCTGCTGGATGACCGCGAGCACGCTGGCGGCGCCGGTGAACGACTGCGCGCCGAGCTGCTGGGTGAGCGAGCCGACCTGCAGCGCGATCACCGCGCCGAACGGGATCGACACGAGCGCGGTCGGCAGGATCGTCACGCTCGCGATGAACCAGAACTGCTCGACGAGCTCCCGGCCCTGGAAGGGGCGCTTGAACATCGAGCCGAGCACCGAGACGGCGAGCGCGAACAGCTTTCCGGTCTCGCGCAGCGCGCCGGTCCCCGGCACGGTGGTGTTCACCGGCGTCCCCCGATGCTGGTGAGGATCGCCTGCTGCGCCGCGTACGGGAGCTCGGGCAGGATCCTCATCACGCGCTCGCGGCGGCGCTCCGCGCCGAGCCGGGGAGGCAGACCGGCGGTGGGGACGAGCTGCGGAGGAATCGGCGGCAGGCCCTCGTCCTCCTCGAAGTGCTCCCGCTCGGCGTCGATCGTGGCCTGGTCCTTCTCCTCCGACATGCCGATGGGGCCGTGCCGCCGGCCCTGGAGGAACTGCGCGACGACCGGCTCCTCGCTGGTCAGCAGCACCTCGCGCGGGCCGAACGTGACCAGGTCGCGGCGGAACAGCATGCCCATGTTGTCCGGCACCGTGCAGGCGAGCTGGATGTTGTGCGTGACGATGAGGATGGTCGCGTCGATCTGGGCGTTCAGGTCGATCAGGAGCTGTGACAGGTACGCCGTGCGCACCGGGTCCAGGCCGGAGTCGGGCTCGTCACACAGGATGATCTGGGGGTCGAGCACGAGCGCGCGTGCCAGGCCGGCGCGCTTGCGCATACCGCCGGAGATCTCTCCCGGGAGCTTGCCCTCGGCCCCGCCGAGGCCGACCATCTCCATCTTCTCCATGACGATGCGCCGGATCTCGGGCTCTTTCTTCTTCGTGTGCTCGCGCAGGGGGAACGCGATGTTCTCGAAGAGGTTGAGCGAGCCGAACAGGGCGCCGTCCTGGAACATGATCCCGAACAGTTTGCGTACCTCGTGGAGCTTCCGCTCCGGGCTGCTCACCATGTCCACGCCGTCGATGAGGACCCGGCCGCGCTCGGGCTTGATCAAGCCGATGAGCGACTTAAGGAACACGGTCTTTCCGGTGCCCGACGGGCCGAGCATCACGCTGACCTCACCGGCCGGCAGAGTGAGCGTCACATCACGCCAGATGTTCTGTTTGCCGAAGGATTTCGTCAGCCCTTCGACGACCACTTCCATTCCCATTACAGGGAGCCAACCATCGAGGATCTCCTGACATCAGGCCACCGAATATCGCTGTTAAGAATTCCCGTCACCGGTAGGCCCGAATTCCGCACCGCCGGATTGCTCCAGTCGGCCCTATGATCGCTACTGGCGGGTACGCTACTTTCGAGGGAACTGGTACGCAAGCTGTGGCGTCAGATAACCATGGCTCACGCGCATTGATTATCACCGGATTACAATCTCGCCTTCGGGCTTTGTCCTCCGATGCGGATCGCGCGCGCGTTCTGAGCCGCCCGCGCGCCGAGAGCAGGACACCCTGCCCGGCGGTGCCGGACAGGGTGTGATCAGGCTGTTATCTCAGTGGAGCGCCTTGGCGTGGAAGACCTTGGCCGGGCTCCCGGAGGGCACCGTGGCCGCGCCCAGCGTGAGCGTGATGGTGTTGCCCGAGCCGGGCACCACCAGGTTGATGAGCCCGGTGGAGAGCACGCAGTTCTGGAACTTCGGGATCGTGTACGTGCCGTTGAGGTTGCCGCCGGTCAGGACGTTGAAGTTCGCGTCCGAGTCGACCGAGATCACCGCGGGGGTCTCGGTCTGGCAGGAGTTCCCCACGAGGGTGGGAATGCCGGCGACCTTCAGGCTCGTGATGCGAAGCGTGAGCTTCGACGTCGTGTGCACCTCGCCGGTGTCGAGGTTCACCGTTCCGGTGGTCGGCGTGGTCTCGATGAACTTCGTCTTCACCTCGACCGGAATGACGCCGAACTCCTTGAAGGTGCCGGTCGCCTCGGGCAGTTTCACGGCGGCGGTCAGCCCGCCGTTCTCGTCGACCGCCGTCTCGAGCGCGCCGGGGCCGAGCGCCATCGTGGAACTCGTCGACTTGATGAACGTGGTGCCGGTCATCGGGTAGTTCAGCTGAATGACCGTGGTGGCGTGAGCCGTCCCCGGGGTGGAGACGAGGCCGATCGTGGCGACCGCCGTGGCGAGCGTGGCGGCGGTGGTTCTGCTGAGACGTCTTGCGGACGATTCACCCATCGTGGAGGCCTTCCTTGGCGTGTGAATTCCGAATGAGAGATCCGGCGTCAGTGATCTTGACGGTTGATCGAAGGCTAAGTGTCGCTAATGCGCCGGACAAGAGATGGCTCGCGGGCAATGAAGGCTTTTGCGGATAACTGTCACCGGCTGCGAAAACGCCGATTGATAAATGTCCGCCGCCGATAATCGGGCCGCCCGATCAATGCCCAGGGTCGGGAATCGAACACGGGAAGTCAGGGCTGTCGAGGCTGCACAGGGTGCCCTGGATCAACCGGGTGTAGTTGTGCGGCCCGGAGATCCCGGCGGTGAAGATGTTGTCGAGGTCGTCGCCGCCGGTGCCGCAGTGCGTGAAGGCCGGGATCGTCACGTAGCCGTCGAGCGGGCCGCCGCCGGCCACCGTGTACCCCACCTGGCTGCCGTCGGACAGGTAGTGGCCGACCCCGCTCAGCGTCAGGCTCATCGGTTCCTTGGTCTGGCAGGACGGCCCGACGTCCAGCGGCACGCCGTTCACCAGGACGTCGTGAACGTGCATGATGATCTGCGACTTCACGACGGAGTCGATGTCGTAGAGCTCGGTCTCGGGGTCCTGGTACAGATCGCTGTCGATGGACATGAGCCCGACCTGGACCAGGTCGATGCTCGCCGTGGTCGGAGCGAAGCCGAACGTCGTGAACGTGCCCTTCACCGGGGGCATCTGAGCCTTGCCGTGGTAGTTCAGCAGGCCCGCGTAGTTCGTCACGATGTGCGTGAGGCCGTGGTCGTCCACGGTCACGCTGATGCCGGTCTGCGCCACGTTGGCGTAGCCGGGCTCGGGTTTTCCGATGAGCGCCGACTGCTGCTGCTTGTTGACCGTGGAGAAGCCCGCCAGGTAGGCGCAGGCGGTCTGCTGGTTGTCCGGCGGGTTGTAGGCGTTGCAGTCGGGCGGGACGGTGCCCGGGTCGCCCAGGCGGCCGACCTTGAACCCGTGCTTTCCCGCCTTTCCTGGCGGAGTGGTCGGGGCGTTCGAGGCGGCGACCTCGGACACGAGGACGGTGGCCAGGTTGTCGTGCCCGCCGGTCAGCGTGCACTTCAGCGTCGCGGAGACCTTGGGGGCCGTCAGCGCGAGCTCCAGGTTCCCGGGCGCGAAGACGACGTCGCCCGGCGCCTCGGTCGTGACGGGAGGCACGGTGCCGGCCGCCACGAGGGAGACGTCACCCGTCGCGGGCACCGGGGCGGGGGTGGAGGCCGGCCAGTTCCAGTCCGAGGTGGCGGACTTCCCGTTCTGGGTCACCGTCGTCGTGAGCCGGGCGTTCCCGTTCACGGTGAGCGGCTCAGCGGCGCCGGCGAACACCGCGCGCGGCACCGTCAGCGCGATCGAGGCCCCGGTCGGCTGGATGGGATTTCCGGCCGTTCCGGTCGACGGAAAGGTGACCGAGACGCGCGCCGTCACCTGCTGCCCCTGGCACGAATAGGCCAGGGTGGCGTGCACCGACTGGGTACTCGCCGTGGCGCCGACCGCCGGGATCATTCCGGCGAGGAGAACGGCCACCCCGATCGCGGCCGTTTTCACCGGTTTCCCGTGGGTCCAGCGCAAACCGATACTCATTATTCGGTTACCCGCCCCTGAAAGTAGGCCGATTCTGTACCGGCCGGTAGGTTACGTCTGCCCAGTGCGGCGCGCAAGAGAGATGCGTCCCGGCCGCACTTAAAGGCGCCCCTTTTATTGCCAGGCGATAATCTCCGCCGGCGTTCTTGTCCGCCGGTGCGTATCGGCGCACATGGGGCAGGGCCGTGGCCGGGGAATCTCACCGGCCACGGCCCTGGTTCAGTCAGCCGACCTCACGTCAGGAGACGGTGATGTTCGGGGAGACGGTGTAGTTGGCGGTGTAGCTGGGGTGGTCGCCGTTGTGGACCAGGCCGGCGCAGCCGCTCACGTTGCTGACGGTCAGCGGGGTGACGCCGGACGGCAGCGCCACGGACGGGCCGAGCTGGAGCTGGTTGGAGGTTCCGTTGACGTACTTGCCGGGCGCGTTGCCGGTCACGTCGAACGAGCACAGCGGCATCGAGACGTGCACGTTGGCGCTGCCGATGTAGCCGGTCGGGGTGGTGCCGCCGGCGGCGATGAAGACGTTGTACGGCAGCCCGCTCACCGTCGTGGTCACCGCGCCCAGCGGGCCGGTGCAGTTGGTGAAGTTCAGGCTGGAGATGGTGCCGATGTTGGCCGTGGGGGGCACCGAGTAGGTCGCGCTCTTGATGACGCCGGCGCCGGCGGAGCCGGTGCAGGTCATGTTGACGCTGCCGTCGGTCAGCTTCACCGAGGTAGAGCTGGCGGTGTAGGCGCCGCTGGAGTTCGGGTTCGTGACCGTGAGCGTGGCGGCGGACGCCGTGCCCGCGGTGAGGGCGACGGCCGCGCCGGCCGCGGCGGTGGTCAGGAGAGCGGCAGTGATCTTGCGCATGATAATTGTCCCTTTCATACATTTAGAACTGATCGGATCCGGCATGGAGAACCGAACGGTCCAGAGGCTGCCTCTTTCCACGCCGCGCACTTCCGAGGGGATCGGAAGGCATCGGCGCCGGTCGTGACGGTATTAGCTAAAGGAACATCGCGGGCTGCGCCGCCACGCGATCATGTGTTGAAGCAAATGATCTTTATGAGATAACCTTATTTTCGGTCGCTCTTCCTACCTGCGAGTAGGTTAAGCACGTGTTACCAGCCGCACAAGAGGTGAAATCGGCGACGCCAAGGAATTGTCGCCGATTGAGAGGTTGAACTCGATCTTTTGTCGCCCGATGATTGTTTCGGGTGTGCGGCTGCCTTGATCATTTACATCCAGTCAAGGCGCGTTACAACGAGTCATCACCTGAGTGCATGAAGTGAATGTTCGTCCTGGGCGCTGCAATACGGCCGAGTCTTAGTTAACTTCCATATGTTCCACGTCACATTTCGCGTGAGGGGAGACCGACGGTGCGGCGCGAACATGAGGTCGGGAGGCTGGAGCTCGCTGAGCTCCTGCGTTCGGAGACGGAAGGGCTCGCCGAGGAGATCTGCGCCGAGATCCGCAACGCGATCCCGGAGTACGCCTCACCCGGTGAGGGGCCGTTCGGGCCGGCGATGCGGCCCGCCGTCGAGCAGGCCCTCGCGATGTTCGTCTACCGGGTCGCCGAGCCCGCCGCGCCGTCCGACCGGCTGATCGAGATGTGCCGCCTGCTCGGCCAGGTCGAGGCGTTCCACGGCCGGAACCTCAACGCCCTGCAGGCGGCGTTCCGCGTCGGCTTCCGCGTCGCGTGGAACCGCACCACCCGGATCTGCGCGCGCCACGAGCTCCCCTCGGAGATCGTCGCGGGACTGGCCGAGGCGCAGCTGGAGTACATGGACGAGCTGGCCTCGATCGCCGTCGAGGGCTACCTGGCGGCCAAGGCGCAGTCGCCGGAGGAGTTCGCGGAGCTGCGCAGGCGGCTGCTGCGCCTCATCGTGGAGCGGCCGGGCGCCCCGCGCCGTACGATCGCCGACCTGGCCGGCCGCGGCGGCTGGACGGTGCCGGCCGAGGTGACCCTCGTCGTCGTGCGCGCCGGCGCGAGGTTAGTCCGCAGCGCGGTCTCCGACGACGTCCTCATGGACCTCGACGACCCGGAGCCGCGCTTGCTGATCCCGGGCCCCCTGACCCCCGCCCGGCGCGTGATGATCGAGGCCGCGCTGCCCGGAGACCGGGTCGTCGTGGGCGTCACGGTGCCGCTGGAGGAGGCGGCCGACTCGCTGCGCTGGGCCAGGAAGGTGCTGAGCCTGGTCGAGGAAGGCGTCATCGACGACGCGCGGGTGACGCTCTGCGAGGAGCACCTGCTGACCCTGTGGCTCATGTCGGACCCGCGGCTGATCCACGAACTGGCCGAGCAGCGCCTGACCCGCCTCGCGGGCATGTCGGCGGCCAAGCAGAAGGCGCTGACGGAGACCCTCCGCGTGTGGCTGGAGAGCTGGAGCACCGCGGCGGACGTCGGCGGGCAGTTGCACGTGCACCCGCAGACGGTGAGATACCGGCTGAACCAGCTCAAGGAGAGCCTCGGCGACAGCCTCACCGACCCCGAGGCGAGGTTCGGGCTGGAACTCGTGCTGCGCGCGATGCGGCTGCGCGACCGCGCCGCGCGCGCCGATGAGCCCGGAAGGTCATTCAAGGCGTCCTGAAACATATTTTGTCACCAGGTTATAAAACCTCGTGTTGATCTGTCCGGGGGTGAGTCGCCGCAGGCGGGATCGCCATGAGTGCGTACCGCCGCGGTGAGGGGGCAATTCCGCGTCTTGCCGGGCCGCGTTCTCTGCTTTACCGTCACGGTGTCCTAGATCATTGCCTTTCGTGAAGTGCAGGGGTCCCCCGCTCGGCACTTCCCGTCCAGGCTGTGTTCACCTCGCCGAATCGTCACCCGACGGTCGAACTGAATACGGGCGGCCCCGCCCCATCGACGCGCCAGACCGGAACGGTGGCGACGGAGGTACGCGCATGCCTCAGACCCTCGAACCGGAGGGCCTCGACGCACCGAGACCCGAGCTGTCCGAGAAGCTCACGTCGATCATGCAGCGAGAGCTGCCCAGCCTCGTCGACGAGATCATCAGCGATATCCGGGAGACGATCCCGGAGTACGCGCGCCCGATCGACGGCCCGTACGGCCGGACGCTGCGCTCCGGCGTCGAGCGTGCCCTCAGCGGGTTCGTCGACTGGCTCATGTGTCCCGGCGAACCCCTGGACGACATCTGCCGCAAGCTCGGCCAGTTCGAGGCGTACGAGGGCCGCCAGCTCGACACGCTCCAGTCCGCCTACCGGGTCGGCGCCCAGACCGGCTGGCGCCGCGTCATGGACCTCCACCGGCGCCACGACCTGACGCCGGCGACGGTCTCGGTGCTGGCCGACGCGCTCTTCGCGTACATGGAGAAGCTCGCGTCGCTGTCGCTGAAGGGCTACCTGGAGGCCAAGGCGCAGTCGAACGACGAGCTGGAGGCCGGCCGCCGCCGGCTGCTGCGACTGCTCCTGACGGGGTCGGCCGCACCGCGTGACCTGGTCGCCGAGCACGCCGGTCCCGTCGGCTGGGCCGTGCCGGACCGGGTCACGCTCGTCGCGCTCCGGCCGGGCGCGCACATCGTGCGCACGCTCCTCGACGACGACCTCCTGCTCGACCTCGACGGCGCCGAGCCGCACCTGCTGGTCCCCGGGCCGCTGACCGACGAGCGGCGCAGGTCGTTGGAGCTCGCGCTCACCGAGTCGAGGGCGGCGGCCGGCCTGACCGTGCCGCTGGCACGCGCCGCGGACTCCCTGCGGTGGGCCCGGCAGGCGCTCACGCTCGTCCACGACGAGATCATCGACGACGGGCCGCTGACGCGCTCAGAGGACCACCTGGTGACCCTCTGGCTCATGTCGGACGGCCCGCTGATCGACCAGATCGCCCGCCGGCAGCTCGCCAGGATGGACGGCCTGACCGGACGGCAGCGCGAACGCCTCACCGACACCCTGCGGGCGTGGCTGCGCACCCGCGGCACGGCCGCGCGGGTCGGCGACGACCTCGGCGTGCACCCGCAGACGGTGAGGTACCGGATGCGGCAGATCGAGCAGACCCTCGGCGACGACCTGGCCGACCCGGACGCGCGATTCGCGATCGAGGTCGTGATGCGCGCGCTGTGGCTGCGTGACAGGGCGCCTGACACTTCCGATCGCGATCAGGTTAGCGAGATTCCGCAATTTCGCTAACCGTGGAGAGCGGGAACGCCACGAGAATGCGCACCTGTTGATAGCACTGCGCGCGATGGGTTGATTCGGGGTCGCGTTTCATGTTCGCATGATCTTCGCGCGACCCACGGTCATTTTGCGGAGGTGCCGTAGTGCTATTGAGAGCTCATTGTTCATCGAAGACGAAAACGGTCTTTGTGGGGCTCGGTACTGCGGCTGTGCTGGTGAGCGGTGCCGCGGTGCCCATGGCCGCGCTGGCGGCGGATCCGACGCCTTCGGCCGACCCCTCGCCGGGGCCTTCGGACCCGCCGAGTGACTCGCCGCCTCCGACGAAGCCCACCCCTCCGCCGACGACCCCGCCGGTACGGCTGCCGCCGTCGCTGTCGGTCCACCTGTCGCTGTCCGCCGCGTCGGCCGCGCCGGGCGGCTCGGTGACCGCGACGATCCAGGTGAGCGCCCTGCACGCGGTCGCGCACAACACGGTCCTGCGGATGTCGGCGACGAGCGCGACCGTGAGCAGCCCCGGTGGCCTCGGCGACCTCGGCTCCACGGCCCGTACGTTCTCGACCGTCGTGACGATCCCGGCGGACCACGCCAAGGGCACGCTCACGGTGACCGCCTCCCTCAGCGCCGACCGCGCCGACTCCAAGAGCGAGACCGCCAAGCTGAAGATCGCCGGCTCCTCGTCCGGCGGCATCACGCTGGGCGGCGGCGCGGCACCGAACCTGCCGTTCTCCACCACCCCGGGCGGCGTCCCGCCGACCGGATCCGGGCAGCCCCAGCTTCCGCTGATCGGCCAGGACCCGGCGGTGGCCCCCATGGTGCTGACGACCAGGGAGCCGGTCTCCCTGCGGGCCAACGCCTCACCTCTGGGGCTGGACGAGACGTCATACCGTCTGGTCTGGACGGACGTGGCGTGGCTGACCGCCCTGATGGTGGGCCTGTCGCTGCTGATCACCCAGCTTCGCCTCAACCGCCACCGGCAGGCCCTCGCCGCCGGCTCGCCGCGCAAGCCGCGTACGAAGCGCGGCCGCCCCGCCCAGTAGCAGCAGGAGCGCGCACGCCCAGGCGAACCAGTCGCCGTACCGCGTGTACACCGTCGAGGCCGAGCGCGAGGGCAGCGGAGCCAGCACGGACACCATCGGACCGTCGGCGCTTCTCGCCTCGGCCAGCACCCGGCCGTGCGGGTCGCTGACCGTGAGGGCGCCGTTCCGCGCCGACCGGGCCATGGTGAGGCCGTTCTCGACGCCCCGTGTCACCGCCATGCGGCTGTGCAGCCAGGCGTCGCGGTCGAAGTCCCACGCGGGCACGAACAGCGCGGACGCGCCGGCCCGCCGGTAGCCGCGTACGAGGCCCGGCAGGTCGAGGTCGAAGCAGATCGCGATGGCCTCGGCGCGGCCCGAGCCGGGGACGAACGCCTCGGCGTCACCCGGCCGGAACGCGTCCTCCAGGCCGGGGACGAGGTGGTGCTTGAAGTAGAGGACGGGACGGCCGCCGCCGGCGGGGAAGTCGACCGCGGCGTTGCGCGTGACCCCGTCCGGGTCCAGCACCAGCCCGGCGATGACGTCGACGTGCCGCGCCGCCGCGACGCGGCCCAGCGTGGCGGCCATGACGGACAGGCTCACGTCGTCGGCGACGAACGCCTTCTCCGGCATCACCACGACCCGTGCGCCCCGCGCCGCCAGGCCAGGGATCCGCGCCGCGTACCGCGCCAGCAGTGCCCGGCCGTCGGCCGTCGTCACGGGGACCGGGTCGGACCGGTCGTCGGTCGCGAGCAGCGCCACCTTCTCCGTACGCGCGCCGTCGGACCCGCGCAGCCGGAAGGAGCCGTACCCGGTGGCCAGGGCCAGGACCACCAGCCCGGTCACCGCGACCGGCACCCGCCGTACGGCGCCCGGCGCGAGGAACGCCGCCAGCGCGGCGGGCGCGCCCAGGACCAGGAACGTGACGCCCCACGGGCCGGTGAGCGAGACGGTCTGCAGCACCGGCAGCACACCGGCCTGCGTGTACGCCAGGCTCCACCACGCGCCGTTCGGAGAGAACACGGACGTCAGGTACTCCAGGACCACCCACGCCGCGGGCACGACGGCGGCGGCCAGGACGAGGTACCGCCGCAGCACGAGCGCGCGGAAGGCCAGCGCCACCAGGCCGAACCCCAGCGCCGAACCGGCGACCATCCCGATCGCCATCGGCGCCGGCACGCCGACCGTGTGCAGCAGGTAGCCCCACAGCCAGGCCTCGCCGCCGAGCCACGCGGCCGACGCCGACAGGAAGGCCGTACGCCGGCCGGCGCGCGGGGCGAGCAGGAGCACCGGCAGCGGCGCGAGCCAGGTGAGCCAGGGCACCGGCCGCATGCCGGTGCCGAAGTAGAACAGCGCGGCCGAGAGCGCCGCCGCGCCGGCCGCGACGGCGATGCGCCGTATCGTCGGATTCATCGGGTCCTCTCCTCATTCGGTGAGCGGCCTCGATGGTCGGCGGCCGGACCCGGACCGCACATCGCCGACGAGAGCGGTACGCCTCTCGCTCGTACGGACTACAGAGCGGACCAGAGCCCGAACCTCTTCAGCAGCGCGGGGTCCTGGAACGACACCACCCGCGCGATGCGCGTCCCGGAGAACTCCGGCACGTGGATCGAGTGCGGGCCGCCGCCACGGAAGACGGCGAAGGCCGGGCCTCCGTTGGCCCTCACCGGGACCATCCGGATGTCGCGAGGACCCCGCAGGACCTTGGCCAGGAGGAACTCCCGTATCGCCTCGCGTCCCGCGAACCAGGTCGGGACCGGCGGCATCTCGAACACCGCGTCCTCGGTGAGCACCTCCATCAGCGCGGCCATGTCGGCCTTCTCGAAGGCCATGGCGTACCGGTCGAGCAGCTCGCGCAGCTCCGGGTCGCCGGGCTCGCGTACGTCGTCGGCGGCCGGGGCGACCCGCTGGAGGTGAGCCCTGGCCCGCTGCAGGACGCTGTTGACGGCGGCCGTGGAGACGCCGAGCAGCTCGGCGACCTCCGACGCGCGCCAGGCCAGCACGTCGCGCAGCAGCAGGACGGCCCGCTGCCGCGGCGGCAGGAACTGGAGCGCCGCGATCAGGGCCAGCCGCATCCCGGCGCGCGCCGCGACGACGGAGGCGGGATCGGCCGCTTCGGTGCCGAGCAGGACATCGGGGAACGGTTCGAGCCAGGCGACCTCGTGCCGCGACGCCGCGAGCGGCCCCGCCGGGTCGTCGGCGGGCGCGCCGAGCCCGGAGGGCAGCGGGCGGCGTACGCGGTTCTCCAGCGCCCGCAGGCAGGCGTTGGTCGCGATCTTGTACAGCCAGGTGCGCACCGACGAGCGGCCCTCGAACGCGTCGTAGGAGCGCCAGGCCCGCAGCAGCGTCTCCTGCAGCTGGTCCTCCGCGTCGTGGATCGAGCCGAGCATCCGGTAGCAGTGCGCCAGCAGCTCCGGACGGAAGGGGCCGGTGAGCCGGTCGAAGTCGTCAGTCGAGATCAAGGCGGTCCTGTCCTCGCGCGCGTGCGGTCATCCGTACAGATCCCGGGAGGACGCGGAACTCATCGGCCCCGTGCCGATGGGTTCGGCGGACCACGCGGATCGATACCGGTGAAACCGACCTGGAGGACTGATGAGCACCGACGAACCGATGACGCCGAAGCAGAGGTGGGTCCTGGCCCTGACCTCGGCGGCGTCGTTCATGATCGCTTTGGACGGCACGGTCGTGACGACCGCGCTGAGCACGATCCGGCGCGACCTGGGCGCCTCGATCGAGACACTGGAATGGACGGTCAACGCCTACATCCTGGCCTTCGCCGTGCTGCTCCTCACGGGGTCCGCGCTGGGCGACCGGTACGGACGGCGGCGGATGCTCGCCGCCGGGCTCGGGCTCTTCACCGCCGCCTCGGCGGCGTGCGCCCTGTCCGCGAACATCGGCGTGCTGATCACCGCGCGCACGGTGCAGGGCGCCGGTGCCGCGCTCGTGCTGCCGCTGGCGATGACGCAGCTCAGCGCGGCCTTCCCGCCCCGGCAGCGGGGGAGGGCCCTGGGGATCTGGAGCGGCATGACCGGGCTCGCGACCTTCAGCGGTCCGTTCGTCGGCGGTGCCGTCGCCCAGGGGCTGGCCTGGCAGTGGATCTTCTGGATCAACATCCCGATCGGGGTGCTCGCCGTGGCGCTCGTCCGCACGCGCCTGGAGGAGAGCACAGGGCCGGGTGCCGGCCTCGACCTCCTCGGCGTGCTGCTGGCCGTCGGCGGGACGTTCGGGCTGGTGTGGGGACTGGTACGCGGGAACGGCGCGGGCTGGGGGAGCGCCGAGGTGACCGGGTCGATCGCGGCCGGCGCCGTGCTGGTGGCCGCCTTCGCCGCCTGGGAGCGGCGGGCACGCGCGCCCATGCTGCCGATGGGCTTCTTCCGCCTCCGGGCCTTCACCGCGGCAAACGTGGCGAACTTCTGCCTGGTGGGCTCGCTGTACGCCACGCTGTTCTTCCTGGCGCAGTTCTTCCAGACCGCGCAGGGAGACGGCCCGCTCGCCGCCGGGCTGCGGCTCATGCCGTGGACCGGCACGCTGATGGTCTGCGCGCCGGCCGCCGGGATCCTCGCCGACCGGCTGGGCGAGCGGCGGTTCCTGTTCGGCGGCCTCCTGCTGCAGGCCGCCGGGATGGCCTGGCTCGCGATGATCGCCACGCCGGACCTCGCGTACGGGAGCATGCTGCCGCCACTGATCGTCGGCGGCTGCGGCATCTCGATGGCGATGCCCGCCGCCCAGAAGGCCGTGGTCGGCGCCGTGCGCCCGCACGAGATCGGGCAGGCGTCGGGCGTGTTCAACATGCTGCGCCAGCTCGGGGGCGTGTTCGGGGTCGCGGTGGGCGTCGCGGTCTTCGCCCATGAGGGCGGCTACGCCTCGCCGGCGGCGTTCACCGACGGGTTCGCCCCCGCGCTCGGCGCCGCCGCCGTCCTGGCGCTGGCCGGGGCGCTGGCCGCGGCGGGGATGCCGGGACGCCGCCGGGTGCCCGCCGTGGTGCCGGCGGGAGCGCGCTGACGCCGCCCGCGGGCCCGTACGCTGCGGAAACGTGGTTTGTGCCTTGGTGTCACCATGTAGCCTGAGTGTCCGATATCGCCCGGCTCCCCCCGGTTAGGCGGTGACTTTCATGCGGACCGACCTCCGCTTTCGCGACATCCACGGCTATCGGCGTGCCTTCCTCATGGAGGGCAGCGGCCCTCCGCTGCTGCTGATCCATGGTGTCGGCGACAGCTCGTCGACATGGCTGGACGTGATTCCGCGCCTGGCCGAGCGCCACACGGTGATCGTGCCCGACCTGCTGGGCCACGGCGAGTCGGCCCGTCCGAGGGCCGACTACGCCGTGGCGGCGTACGCCTGCGGGATGCGCGACCTGCTGGGCGTCCTGGACGTCGACCGGGTCTCGGTCGTCGGCCACTCCTTCGGCGGCGGGATCGCGATGCAGTTCGCGTACCAGTTCCCCGAGCGGTGCGAGCGCCTGGTCCTGGTGGGCAGCGGGGGCCTCGGCCCCGAGGTGCACCCGCTGCTCCGGCTCGCCGCCGTGCCCGGCGCCGAGCTGGGCCTGTCCGTCGCGACCTCCAGGGCCGCGCGCGCCGCGCTCAAGCTCGCGTCCCCGGCGCTGCGGGTCACCGGCGGCCTGCGGCTCGGCGCCGACCTCGCGTACGTCCTGGAACGCTACGCCGCGCTGCGCAGCCGTACGGCCCGGCAGGCGTTCCTGCGCACCCTGCGGGCGGGCGTGGACGTGCACGGCCAGGTGATCACCATGCTCGACCGCTGCTACCTCGCCGCCGGCCTACCCACGATGATCATCTGGGGCGGGCGTGACCGGGTCATCCCGGTCCACCACGCGGACATCGCGCACGACGCGATGCCGGGCAGCCGGCTGGAGATCTTCGAGCACGCCGGCCACTTCCCCCACCACGACGACCCCGAGCGCTTCGCACGGGTGATCGAGGACTTCGTCGACGGCGTGATCCCGCTGGCGTACGACCAGGCCAGGTGGCGGCGGCTGCTCCGCGCCGGCCACCCCGAGGGGCTGCACGAGCCGCAGGCCTCCAGCGGAGCCTGACCAGCGGTTTCAATAGATAGATCATCTCGCTTCCTTGCCCGCGTGATGACCCGATCCGGGGTACCCGACGCGGTATGACGCAACCGCCGGACGGCGAGCGGCGCCGGGCGCGCACGATCTCCGGCGCCTCCGACCACGTGGTGGTGGTCGGGGCGGGCCTGTCCGGGCTCGCCGCGGCACTGCACCTGGCCGGCCGCGGCCGTACGGTGACCGTCCTGGAGCGGGACCCGGTTCCCGGCGGGCGGGCCGGGCGCCACGACGCGTACGGCCACAAGCTGGACACCGGGCCGACCGTGCTCACGATGCCCGGCGTCGTGGAGGACACTCTCGCCGCCGTCGGGGAGTCCCTCGCCGGCCGGCTTCCGTTGATCCCGCTCGACCCGGCCTACCGGGCGTTCTTCGCCGACGGCACCTCACTGGACGTCCGCACCGACGCCGACGCGATGGCCGAGGCCGTGCGCGACTTCGCCGGGCCGCGCGAGGCCGACGGGTACCGGCGCCTGCGCGCCTGGCTGACCGCCGTGTACGACGCCTCGTACGCGAGGTTCGTCGCCGCCAACGTCGACTCGCCGTTCGCCCTGCTCACCCCGCAGCTCGCCCGGATCGCCGCGCTCGGCGGGTTCGGCCGCTGGGACCGCGCCGTCGGCCGTTTCATCGGCGACGAGCGGCTGCGGCGGATCTTCACGTTCCAGGCGCTGTACGCGGGCGTCCCGCCCAGCCGGGCGCTCGCCCTGTACGCGGTGATCGCCTACATGGACACCGTCGCGGGCGTGTACTTCCCGCGCGGCGGGATGCGCGCGCTCCCGGACGCCCTGGCCGGCGCGGCCGCCGACGCCGGCGTCACCTTCCGCCACGGCGTCACCGTCTCGGCCCTCGAACGCCGAGGGCGGCGCGTCACCGCCGCGCACACCACCGAGGGCGAGCGGTACCCGTGCGACGCGATCGTGCTGAGCTGCGAGCTGGCCGAGGCGTACCGGCTGCTGGGCCGCACGCCGCGCCGCCCGTGGCCGCTGCGCCCCGCGCCCTCCGCCGTGGTGCTGCACCTGTCCGTGCCGGGCCCGGTGCCCGCCACCGCGCACCACAACCTGCTGTTCGGGGACGCCTGGCGGACCACCTTCGACGACCTCGTGCGCGACGGCCGCCCGATGCGCGACCCGTCCCTGCTGCTGACCCGGCCCACCGCCACCGACCCCGCCCTGGCCCCGGAGGGGCGGCAACTGCTGTCGCTGCTCGCCCCCGTCCCGAACCAGGCGCGCGGCGACGCGGGCTGGGACCGCCGCGGTCCCGCGTACGCGCGCGAGCTCGTGGACGTGCTGGCGAAACGCCTGCCGGACCTGCCCGGCGACATCGAGACCCTGCACGTCATGACCCCGGCCGACTGGGAACGGCAGGGACTGCTCGCCGGCACGCCGTTCAGCCTCGCGCACACCTTCCTCCAGACCGGCCCGTTCCGGCCGGCGAACCTGCCAGCCTCGGCCGACAACGCGGTCCTGGCCGGCTGCGGCACGGTCCCCGGCGTCGGCGTCCCCACCGCCCTGCTGTCGGGCCGCCTCGCCGCCGACCGGATCACCGGCCAGGTTCCCGCGCGGCGCGGTGCGGGAGTGGGGCACCGATGACGCGCCGTGAGCTGGACGCCGCCGGGATCACCGACCCGCGGCTGCGCGCCGCGTACGCCGCCTGCCGTGCGATCAACGCCCGCCACGGCCGCACGTACTTCCTGGCCACCCGGCTGCTGCGGCCCGCTCAGCGGCCCGCCGTCCACGCGCTGTACGGGTTCGCCCGGCACGCCGACGACCTCGTGGACGAGCCCGCGCCCGGCGCCTCTCCGGCGGTTCTCCTCGACGACCTCGCGGCCGCGCTCGGCTCCGGGCTGCGCGCGGGCCACAGCGACCACCCTGTCCTGGCCGCCGTCGTGGACACCGCGGCACGGTTCGGCATCGCGGACGCCCTGTTCGAGGACTTCCTGCGGTCGATGCGGATGGACCTCACCGTCACCGGCTACCCGACGAGGGCCGCCCTGGACGCGTACATGCGCGGTTCCGCCGAGGTGATCGGCCTGCAGGTGCTCCCGGTGCTCGGCACCGTCGGCGATCCGGCCGAGGCGGCTCCGCGCGCCGCCGCGCTCGGGCGCGCGTTCCAGCTCACGAACTTCCTGCGAGACGTCGCCGAGGACCTCGACCGAGGCCGCGTGTACCTGCCCGCCGACGAGCTCGCCGCGCACGGCGTCGACCGCGCCCTGCTCGCGTGGTGCCGGCGCGCGGGCCGCGTCGACCGGCGCGTACGGCAGGCGCTCGCGGACCAGGTCGCGCACACGCGGTCGGTCTACCGGCGGGCCAGGCCGGGGATCGCGCTGCTGCACCCGGCCTCGCGGCCCTGCGTCGCCACCGCGTTCACCCTCTACGCGCGCATCCTCGACCGGATCGAGGACAACGGCCACAACGTGTTCGCCGGCCGGGTCAGCGTCGGCACGGGCCAGCGCCTCGCCCTCGCCGGCACCGCGCTCACCCGCGCCGCGTGGAGCAGAGCCACCACACGCCTCCCGATCGGAGATCTCCCATGACACGGGAAGGACGGACATGGACCATCTGCGGTACCTGCTGCTACTCGCCGGGTGCGTGGCGGTCACCCTGCCCCTGGAGCTCTCCGGGACCCGCGTCTACCGCAGGCCCGCCCGGCTGGCGCGCGCGGTCCTCCCCGCGGCGGCGCTGTTCGCGGCCTGGGACGTCCTCGCCATCGCGGGCGGCGTCTGGCACTACGACCCCCGCTACGTCACCGGCGTCGTCCTGCCGCTGTCGCTTCCCCTGGAGGAGGCGCTGTTCTTCCTCGTGATCCCGGTGTGCGCCGTCCTGACGCTGGAGACCGTGCGACGGTTCGCGCGATGACCGGCCTCGGGTACACGCTGCCCGCCGTCGTCTCGGTCGCCGCCGTCGTGGCCCTGGAGGTGTTCCGGCTGCGCACCGGCCTGTTCCGCCGCCGGGCGTACTGGATCACGATGCTGATCGTGGCCGCCTTCCAGTCCCTCGTGGACGGCCGCCTGACCCGCCTGCCCGCACCTGTCGTGATCTACGACCCGCGCCACATCAGCGGCGTCAGATTCCCGTTCGACATCCCGGTCGAGGATTTCCTCTTCGGCTTCGCCCTGGTCACCGCCACACTGCTCGCCTGGGAGACCGCCCGATGACCGTACGGGACGTACCCGCCGCCTTCGACCGGGGAGCCGCGGCGTACGACCGGCTCGTCGGCGCCAACCCCGGCTACCACGAGGACCTGCGCGGGTCCGCGCGCTCGCTGTCCCTGTCGCCGGACGGCGAGGGGCTGCGGCTGCTCGACGCCGGGTGCGGCACCGGCGCCTCCACGGCCGCGCTGCTGGCGGCCGCGCCGCGCGCCCGCGTCGTCGCCGTGGACGCCTCGCCCGGCATGCTCGCCCAGGCACGCGCCAAGCCGTGGCCGGGGAGCGTGACGTTCGCCGAGAGCCGTATCGAGGACCTCGCCTCGGCCGGGATCGAGGGCCCCTTCGACGGGATCTTCGCGGCGTACCTGATCCGCAACCTCCCGGACCCGGACGCCACGCTGGCGTCGCTCCGCGCCCTCCTGCGTCCCGGCGGCGTGCTCGTGGTGCACGACTACGCGGTGCGCGACAGCCTGTCCGCCCGCCTGACCTGGCACGCGGTCTGCTGGGCCGTCATCATCCCGGCGGGCGCTGCTGGCCAGCGGCGACGCGAGCCTGTACCGCTACCTGTGGCGCAGCGTCCTGGACTTCGACGGCGCACGGGGCTTCACCGACCGCCTGCGCCGCGCCGGCTTCACCGGCGTCCGCACGCGGACCATGGACCGGCTGGCAGCGCGGCATCACCCACACGTTCCGCGCCGTACGCCCGGCGGAGCCGGCGTGACGCGGGACCGCCGGCGGGTACGGCACGAGGCGCCGCCCGCCCGTCCGCGTGCCGCCGGGCTGGAACGGCGCCCGCGGGTGGTCGTCGTCGGCGGCGGGATCGCCGGGCTCACCGCCGCGGTCGCGCTGGCCGAGCGTGGTGTCGAGGTCGAGCTGTGCGAGCGCGAGCACCACCTCGGCGGGCGCGCCGGCGCCTGGGTGACGGCGCTGCCCGACGGCACGCGCGTCGGCATGAGCCGGGGCTTTCACGCCTACTTCCGGCAGTACTACAACCTGCGCGCGCTGCTGCGCCGCACCGACCCGGGCCTCGACCGGCTGACCGGCGTCGCGGACTATCCGCTGGTGGACGCGGAGGGACGCACCGACACGTTCCGCCGCCTGCCGCGCACCCCGCCGTGGAACGCGCTCGCCTTCGCCGCCCTCAGCCCGACCTTCACCGCGCGCGACCTGCTGCGCCTGAACGCACGCGCCGCGCTACCGCTCGTGGACGTCGGCGTGCCCGGGACGTACCGGCGGCTGGACCACCTGAACGCCGAGGAGTTCCTGGCCCGGCTGCGCTTCCCGGAGGCGGCGCGCCACCTGGCGTTCGAGGTGTTCTCCCGCAGTTTCTTCGCGCCGCCGGACCGGCTGTCGGCGGCGGAGCTGGCCGTGATGTTCCACCTGTACTTCCTCGGCTCCTCCGAGGGGCTGCTCTTCGACGTGCCGCGCGTGCCCCTCTGGGGGTCGCTCGGCGAGCACCTGACGCGCCTCGGCGCGCGCGTGCGCACCGGCCTGCCGGTCGACGCCGTACGCCACCACCGGCACGGCTTCACCGCCCTCACCGCGGACCGCGACATCCACGCCGACGCCGTGGTCCTCGCACTGGACGTCGCGGGCCTGCGGAACCTGGTCGCCGCCTCGTCACGCCTCGGCACCCCGGAGTGGCGCGCGCGGATCGCCGCGCTCGCCACCGCACCGCCGTTCCTCGTACGCCGCCTGTGGCTGGACCGGCCGGTCGCGCCGCACCGCCCCGCGTTCCTGGCGACCGGCGGGATGCCGCCGCTGGACAACGTCAGCGTCCTGGAACGCTACGACGACGAGGCCGCCGCGTGGGCCGAGGCCACGGGAGGCTCCGTCGTGGAACTGCACGCGTACGCGGCGTCGGCCCCGCGCGCCTCGGTCGCAGATGGCCTGCTGCGGCGCCTGCACGAGGTCTACCCCGAATGCGGGGAGGCCGCGACGGTCGGCGACCTGTCGGAGTGGCGCGAGGACTGCCCGCTGTTCGCGCCGGGCACGTTCGAGAGCCGCCCGCGCGTGACGGGCCCGATCCCGGGCCTGGTCCTGGCCGGCGACGGCATCCGCGTCGACCTGCCCGTCGCCCTGATGGAACGCGCGGCGACCACCGGCTGGCACGCCGCCAACGTCCTGCTCTCCGGCTGGGGCCTGCCCGGCCACCCCCTGACCACCGTGCCCGTACGCGGACGGCTCGCCGCGTTCCGGCACCTGGCCGGTCAGATGGAGCGGGTGCGGAGGGCGTAGCGGCGTTCGGCGTACGCGAGGTCGTCGCGCCACAGGCGCGCCGCCGTGTGCCGCATCAGCGGGCGTACCAGCGGCGCCGCCACGCGGGCCAGCGCGAACCCCGGGCGCGCGTGACGTCGCGACCGTCGCCTCGATCACCGCCGTGCGCGCGCGGCCGTCGCGCCCAGGGCCCAGCGGCGTCGCGTGGGTCTCCACGACGCTGCCGGCCCCCTCGCCCTCGACGATGCGCATCACGACCGTACGCGGCTCCGGGCAGGCGAACTCGGCGAGCACCGGCACGCCGAAACGCGCCCCGACGCGGAACGTCACCTCGACCAGGAACCGGTCCTCGGCGTCGACGGCGTCCAGCGCGGGCGCCGACACGACGCGCAGCCGGGCGAAGGAGTACGGGTGGAACCAGGCGCCGTGCCAGGGGTCGAGACGGTTCGCGACGACGTCCACCGGCTCGCACACACCGGTCATCCTCGTCACCGCCGCCAGGCTGTCCCGCAGCGGAGGACGCGACGGCGTCACCGGCCGGGGGAGAGGCGTCTCGCCGCCCGCCCGGTTCAGGCGCACCCACACGAGCACCCCGTCGTCGCAGGCGGGAAGCGGCCGCCAGTCGGGCGTGCCGCCGGCGGCCAGCCGCAGGCCGTGCCACCGGCAGAGCAGCTCCCCGGAGACGACGCGCCCGTCCGCGAGCGGCGCCCCGAGGTGCGGGCACGCGCCCGGCCCGGCCACCGGCGCACCGGCGCGGTCACGCCAGACGACCAGCTCACGCCCCGCCACCCGCGCCGCGTACGGCCGCCCGGACCGTACGTCACGGCTCGCGGCCACCACGAACCAGTTGCCCGACACCCGGGCACGCGCGCGCTTCACCGCCGCCGCGATCAGCGCCGGGTCCGCGTCGTCCGCCGTCGGCGCCTGCGCCTCCCAGCGGGAGCGCGGCACCGGTGTCAACGGCCATTCCCTGCCCACCGAGGTCCCCGATCCGTCCGTGGATGGGGGGTGACCGCGTTACTTCCCGTCGCCGGGCGGCGCCAACCACCCGATGGGGCACGGTCCCGGCCGCGCCGGACGGCGTCACCGTCGTCCGGCGCCGCCCGACTTAAGTTCTCTTAACCTCGTTTCGGCCCGGAGTCGCGATCCTCGCTGGTGGGGCCCTGGTCGCGCGCGGGCCGGTCCGCGGCCTAATTGGAAAGACTCTTGACAGTAGGGCATGTATCAAGCAGGTTAACGGACAGGTCAGTCCCCGCCATGACACGCGTGTCAAGACTGAACGGACGCCGAACCAACCCCGCCAGGAGGTTCCGTTGGTCACCCGTAGAACGTTTCTCGCCGCGGCCGGAGCTGCCGCACTCACCGCCCCGTTCGGCCGCAGCCTGCTGGGCACCGGAGGCAGGGCGTTCGCCGCGCCCTCGACCACCGGGCTGACGCTCGCGAACACCGGATCCAGCCCCGTGAACGCGTACATCACCGGCCGCGAGCAGGGCACCGACAGGCTCATGCTGCTCCGCGCCGACAGCAGCCCGTACTACCTGGAGAACCCGTCCGCCCCGCAGACGCCGCTCCCGGTGGACTGCTCGATCCCGGTCGGCGCGGGTGGCACCACCGACCTCACGCTCGGACAGATGTACGCCGCGCGCATCTACTTCGTGAAGAACGACAAGCTCGACTTCTACGTCAACCCGGGCCCCGGGCTCGTCGAGCCGTCCTTCGCCAACCCCGCGGACGCGAACTACCAGAGGGTCTGGTCGTTCTGTGAGTTCACGTTCAACCCGCAGCAGATCTTCGCGAACATCTCCTACGTCGACCTGCTGACCGCGCTGCCCATCGGCCTCAAGCTCGAAGGCGACTCCACGCACACCGTCGCCGCCGCCCCGGCCGGAGCGGTCGAGGCCATCGCGAACGGGCTCGTCTCGCAGAAGAACGCCGACGGCCAGCCGTGGGACCAGCTCGTCATCCGCAACAGCGGCGGCGTCCTGCGCGTCATCGCCCCGCAGGACTACATGGCGAGCAACGGCGGCGCCTTCTCCAGCTACTGGGACGGCTACGTCGGCCAGGTGTGGGACAAGTACGCCGGCACCGACCTGAGCGTCGACCTGCAGGGCGGCCGGGGCGTGTACACGGGCCGGGTGAACGGCGGCGTGCTGACGTTCAACGACGGTTCCACGTTCGCGCGCCCGGCGTCGAAGGACATCTTCACCTGCAACGACGGCCCGTTCGCCAACAACCCGGGCGACTCGGACATCAAGAAGGGCCTGCTCGCCCGTATCGCCGCCGCGTTCAACCGCAGCACGATCCTGAGCAGCGCCGACCAGCCGAACGGCACCCAGGAGTCGGACTTCTACAAGGACCCGACCACCAACCACTGGGCGCGGATCGTGCACGCCAACACCCCGATCGGCTACGCGTTCCCGTACGACGACGTGTGCCCCGACGGCCAGCCGGACGTCTCGGGCGCGGCCAGCGACGGCAACCCAAGGCGCCTGACCGTCACGGTCGGCTGACCACCCGACGCGTCCGGCCCGATTGTGCGCCCGGCCGGGCCGGACGCGCCGGGGCATGGGCCGGGCGCCGTTCTGCGGCGCCCGGCCCATTCCTTTCCGCCCACGGAGATTCACGGAGTCACCGAAGGAAGTGTCATCGGGGCGGCACCCTGTCCCTTCAGCCCAAAGCGGGCACGCTCTGGCGACGGCGTTGCGCCTGGCCCTAGATCGAATCTTCTGACGGCAACAGCGCCGCGGCCGGTGGTATCGCGCTGACGCGGGCGTCGGCGGTCATCCAGGGTTACGGGGAATAGGAGATCGTGATCACGCAGACTCCGGCGACCGCGCGGTCATGGGACTTCGGCCCGGAGTGAGGGACTTCGGCCCGGGCGAGGGACTGCTCGGCCACACCGCCCACGTCAGTGATCGTTCTTCCGCCGAGTGTCGCCTGGTCAGCGGGTGGCGTGAATATGAGGGTCAAATTCCTCATATCGGCGAAGCCAGCCTTCGAGCACGGACTGCGGCCAGTAATTGCGGTATAAGATCCGTCTAGGCCGGGGAAACGGACATACCTTCGGCCCTCGACGCGAAAGCCAGCTCGAGATCGTTCCGGGTCGCACCGAGAGAAGTATGGTCGCTCCCGAGATATCCACCCAAACGTCTCCGCCGGGAAGTTCGGGAAGGCCGAGCAATTTACCGGCCGACAATGCGCGACCCGTCGCTGCGGAAGCCAAGGATTCCTGTCGTTGTCGAAGGTTCATGGCGATACCTCAGGGCCATTGGCGCTGGACAACGGCACATGTCCTCCAATGTTTTCCGGCAGGCTAACGCCTAGAACATAGTTGACCCGTTGTCCCGGGATCCTGGGACCAGCGTCCCGAAACAGTCACACCTGATCTCTGAGTATTAGCGCTTCGGTGCGGCTTGTGAAGTTTCAAACTTGCGATACGACACTCGTCAGCTAGTAATATCGATGCCTTTTGGTGACCGAGTGAGGTCATCCGATGCACCCTTATGGCGTGTTAACGTCTCGACAGTAAAAGTCCGATTCCCGGGAATCTTCGAAAGGTTTTGTATCGTGAATGTCATGCTCAATGGAAACAATAAAAACAAAAAGGCTGATGGTTCTGGTGAGGCCTTCTATAGCTTGTCTCGGTTGCTTGCGCCGCTTAGCACATCGAACTTCGCACGCGATTACTATGAACGGGAACCTCTGATCATTCATCGAGCGGACCAAGATCGCTACGCCGACCTTCTTACGCTGAGTGATCTCGATCGAATCCTCGCTGCATCCAACCTCCGAACTGACAAAATCAGAATTACGACGGACGGTGTCGAGACAGCTGTATCCGAGCTATGCGCTTCTTGTGGAAAGAACGGGAAGGATCACGAGCTCGAGCTGTTGTACAGCCGTTATCGAGATGGCTCGACGATCGTTCTTAATTCGCTGGAACGACGTTGGGAGCCGCTGATGCGGTTCTGCGACTCGCTGACCGCAGAGGCCGGCTTCGGCCTTCAGGCGAATCTCTATCTCACTCCTCCAGGTGCCCGTGGATTCAAACCACACTATGACACCCATGACGCGTTCATCCTGCAGGTGCACGGCTCAAAACATTGGCGCCTATATGAGAAGTCAATGGATCTCCCCTTGAGTAGCCAGCCTTACATCAGCGCCGAAGAAGGGGTCGGGGCGCCGGTGCGTGAGTTTGATCTTCAGGCGGGTGATCTGTTGTATCTGCCGCGTGGTTATCTGCATGACGCAACGTCGAACGAAAGTGCGTCCGCCCATCTCACAATTGGAATTCACCCGTTCTTGTGGTCGGTGGTGATACAGGAGGCGGTTCACTCCGTGCTGGAGGAGGACGTTTCGTTCAGGCGAGGGTTTCCGCTGGGGTTCGCGCTCGATCCGGATTTGCGGCAGGAAGCCGAGGAGACGGCTGGTGTGCTGCTCGATCGGCTGCGCTCCAGGCTTTCGGGGCGTGAGTTGGTATCCAAATCGGTTGAGAGCGCGTTGGATCGCCGTCGCGTCAGCTTGCGGCATCATCTGACGGATCTGGAGCTGATCGGGACGATCAGCCTGGATACGTGTGTGCGACGCCGTCCTGAGCTGCGGGGACGGATTTCAGTAGAGGGTGACTCGGTGAGTCTGGCCTTTCACGGCAAGACCGTCCAACTGCCTGCTGCCATTGCGGATGAGCTCCGGTTCGTGGCCGAAGATCACGGTGGAGAGTTCACTCCAGCGACCATCCCAGGTGATCTCGACGAGCCCGGCCGGATCCTGCTCGTGCAAACCCTCACACGCGAAGGCTTCCTCACCTTGGTCTGAGGATATCGCATATCAGATTCGAGATGGTCAGACAAGGAAAGATGGTCATCCATGAACATTCTTTTGAACGGAAAAGCGACCAAGACCAATGTGTCCCCAATCGGGCTGTCGCAGCTACTCGCGCCATTCGACCCATCGATATTCGAGCGGGACTATTACGAGCGAGAGCCGTTGGTCCTCCACCGGGCAGATCCAAACTACTATTCGAGTCTCCTGACCTTGGATGACCTAGACCATACGCTGAGCGTTTCGAACCTCCGAGTCGACAACATTCGTGTTGTTGTCGACGGCGCGGAGACTCCCATTACCGAGCTGTGTGCCTCCTGTGGCAAGAACGGGAAGGACCACGAGCTCGAGTTGTTGTACGGCCGTTATCGGGATGGCTCGACGGTCGTCCTCAACTCGCTGGAGCGGCGCTCGGAGCCGCTGATGAACCTATGTAACTCGTTGGCGGCCGAGACTGACCTACTCGCCTGGATCAATCTCTACCTCACTCCCGTAGGTGCGCGCGGGTTCAAGCCGCACTACGACACTCACGACGTCTTCATCCTGCAGGTGCACGGATCCAAGCACTGGCGGCTCTACGGAAGCGGGCATGAACTGCCGCTCCGCAGCCAACCGCACAAGAAGACGGGCGAGGATCAAGGTCCGCCGGTGCGTGAGTTTGATCTTCAGGCGGGTGACCTGTTGTATCTGCCGCGTGGTTATCTGCATGACGCAACGTCGAACGAAAGTGCGTCCGCCCATCTCACGGTAGGCGTGGAGCCGTTCTTGTGGTCGGTGGTGATACAGGAGGCGGTTCACTCCGTGCTGGAGGAGGACGTTTCGTTCAGGCGAGGGTTTCCGCTGGGGTTCGCGCTCGATCCGGATTTGCGGCAGGAAGCCGAGGAGACGGCTGGTGTGCTGCTCGATCGGCTGCGCTCCAGGCTTTCGGGGCGTGAGTTGGTATCCAAATCGGTTGAGAGCGCGTTGGATCGCCGTCGCGTCAGCTTGCGGCATCATCTGACGGATCTGGAGCTGATCGGGACGATCAGCCTGGATACGTGTGTGCGACGCCGTCCTGAGCTGCGGGGACGGATTTCAGTAGAGGGTGACTCGGTGAGTCTGGCCTTTCACGGCAAGACCGTCCAACTGCCTGCTGCCATTGCGGATGAGCTCCGGTTCGTGGCCGAAGATCACGGTGGAGAGTTCACTCCAGCGACCATCCCAGGTGATCTCGACGAGCCCGGCCGGATCCTGCTCGTGCAAACCCTCACACGCGAAGGCTTCCTCACTCTGAGCCCGGTGCCGGTGCCGGTGCCGGTGCCGGCGGTCAGGGAGTCGTGAGTTCGAGTGAGCCTCGCGATGAGCGACGACGACGTGTGGTCGGTAGTCGGGGACGTGTCGCCCGCCTCCAGCCTTTCCCATCTGCTCGACCCGTTCGAGGTGGCGACCTTCAAGCGGGACTACTACGAGCGACGACCACTGGTGATTCATCGCGAAGAACCGGACCGGTACGCGGATCTTCTCACGCTGGACGACCTGGACCAGATCCTAAGTCTGTCCGATCTCCGCGCAGACTTCGTCCGGGTGGTCGTTGATGGAGTCGAGACTCCGATTTCCGAGCTATGTGCATCCTGCGTGAGCAGCGGACGGCAACATGAGCTGGAACTCCTGTACGAGCGCTACCGTGGCGGATCTACCGTCATGCTCGACTTTCTCGATGAGCGTTGGGAGCCCCTTACACGGTTCTGTCGATCACTAGGATCCGAATCCAACGTCATCGCCTGGGCCAACCTGTTCCTCACGCCTTCGGGAGCACGAGGCTTCAGACCGCACTACGACACACACGATGCGTTCATTCTCCAGGTGCACGGTTCAAAGCACTGGCGGATCTACGAGTCGCCGGTCGAGCTTCCGTTGAGCGACCAGCAGTACACAGAGGATCGCTTTGAACTGGGAGAGCCGGTAGATGAGTTCGATCTGCACGCCGGTGACCTGCTCTATCTCCCGCGTGGCTTCATTCATGAAGGAGCGTCGCGCGATGAAACCTCGGTGCACCTGACCATCGGAATCTTTCCCTTCCTGTGGACGCGAGTCCTGGACGATGCCGTCAAGACAGCCATCGAACAGAACGCGGAGTTCCGTCGAGGGCTTCCTATTGGATTCGCGCTGCATGCCGATGTACAGCGTGAGGCCGAGACGATAGCCGAGAAGTTGCTGGACACGCTTCGCGCCGACCTCTCGCCGCGAAGGTTGATAGAGAGCCTGGTCGTCACGACGATGGCCGATCGGAGGCGTCCCAATCTCAGGAATCACCTGACCGATGTCGAGTCGATCGACGCAATCGATCTGACCACGAGTGTGCGGCGGCGGCCGGAGCTGCAGGGCCTACTGGTGGTGAACGGTGATGCGGTCAAGCTGGGCTTCCATGGAAAGACTGTTCAGCTGCCGGCGGATGTCGCCGACGAGGTGCGGTTCGTATCCGAGAGCGGCAAAACCGGGTTCACACCCGCCGAAATTCCCGGAGATCTCGACCCTCGTAGTCGACTACTCCTCGTTCAGGCGCTTGTCCGTGAAGGCTTCCTGACGCTTGCGTGACCAGGCGACGTCGGACAACACAACCGATTTGAGGAGAAGAGTGAAGCACTCGGTGAACTCGTTACGACGTATCGCACTCCTGTTTCGACCCTATCGAGGCCAGCTGGCGGCTGTAGGCGCGCTGATCGTGGCATCGACACTCGTATCGTTGGTGTCGCCATTCCTGCTGCGGGAAATCCTTGATGGCGCGATCCCGCAGGGGCGGACCGGACTCCTGACCGTTCTCACCGCGGGAATGATCGTCGTGGTGGTCGCGAACAACGTGGCGAGCGTCTGGCAAAGCTATCTATCCACGATTGTCGGCCAGCGCATCATGCATGACTTGCGTAGCGCGGTCTACACCCACCTACAGCGAATGTCATTGGCCTTTTTCACCCGCACCCGGACGGGAGAGGTCCAGTCGCGTATCGCCAACGACATCGGCGGCATGCAGTCGACAGTGACAAGCACCGCCACTTCGCTGGTCTCGAACGTGACAACCGTACTGGCCAGTGTGATCGCGATGGCGGCGCTGGATTGGCGTCTTACGGTGGTGTCGTTACTCATGCTGCCGGTCTTCTCGTGGATCTCGCGCCGGATCGGCCGGGAGCGTAAGGAATTCACCTATCAGCGTCAGGTTCAGATGGCGCTGATGTCATCGATCGTCGAAGAGTCACTTTCTGTCAGCGGCATCATGCTCGGTCGTATCATGGGGCGTTCTCGGGCGTTGACGGAGGAGTTCGCGCGGGAGTCCGACACTCTTGTCGAGCTGCAGGTTCGGTCCAGCATGGCCGGACGGTGGCGGCAGTCCAGCATCTATATCATGATGGCGGCAATGCCGTCAGTGATCTACTGGGCGGCCGGCCTCACCGCGGTTCACGGACATACGCATATCTCCATCGGCACGCTCGTCGCGTTCACGACATTGCAACAGGGCCTCTTCACGCCAACGCTGCAGCTTCTGCAGACGGGGATCGCTTTGCAGAGCTCTTTGGCATTGTTCGACCGTATATTTGAGTATCTCGATCTCCCGGTTGATATCGAAGAGCCCACGACTCCTCGGCGCTTGCGTGAGATCGATGGTGCTATTCGGTTTCATGATGTTGAGTTTTCCTATGACGGGTCGACTTCGACTCTCTCTGACATCAATCTCGATATTCCACCCGGAAGCACGCTGGCAGTCGTCGGCGAGACAGGTGCCGGAAAAACGACCCTGGGCTACCTGGTGCCTCGCCTGTACGACGTTACCGGTGGATGCGTGTCCATAGATGGCGTCGATGTGCGTGACCTCAGCTTCGACACGCTTGCCGCCGCCGTCGGAACGGTGTCTCAAGAGACATACCTCTTTCACTCCTCCGTTATCGACAACTTGCGATTCGCCAAACCTAACGCGACGGAGCAGGAGATCTTTGCCGCCACAGATGCCGCGCAGATCCACAGCCTGATCGTTTCACTACCCGATGGATACGAGACACTTGTCGGTGAACGTGGTTACCGCTTCTCGGGCGGTGAGAAGCAGCGACTCGCCATCGCTCGCACGATCCTTAGAAATCCGCCGGTCATCATCATGGACGAAGCGACGAGTTCTCTTGATACTCACACGGAGGATGCGGTTCAGCAGGCGCTTGACGAGCTTTCTAAGGGGCGAACCTCCATCATCATCGCGCACCGCCTGTCAACTATCCGGAACGCAGATCAGATAGTCGTTGTGGATAAGGGAAAGATCGTCGAATGTGGTACTCACGACGAGTTGCTTGCGCTGGGTAGACACTATGCCGCACTTGTGAACAAAGATGGCGGACTCGTCTCGGCCGATGCGCGCTCTGTGTGAGCCGACTGCTCTAGGAGCATGAACAATGCCGGAAAGTGATCTGTCCGAGAACGCGTGTGATTATATCTTGAATGCCTTCGTGCGAGCGGTGGCGGGGGTGGTCGATGCCTCTGTTATCGTGCGTCCTGACTTCCATGGAGGTGCTTCCCTGCATCTGATGATCGACAGTGGCCATGGCCAGAGGGGCTATTACGATCATGTTGAAATGATCTTTGGAAAAGAGCAGGTCAAGTCAGTCACCGACGCTCTGTCCATGAATCCAGATCGACGCTCTGATGCAGATCTTGCGGTCCCATGCTGGGCTGGTTTTCGTCGGGCCGTGCAAGGGGCTTGATGGTCTAGGTGCAGTTAGCTCTTGCTGCGACTGCGACGCGAATTCTGTTTAAGCTTACTTTATTGCGACTTCTATTTAGGGTGCCTGCCTAGCGCCGTTGCAGTTTTTTCACTGCCATTTTGCGGTGCAATGCATCGAATGTCCAGAGGCTTGGCGGCCAGGAGCGGTCTTCGATTAACGCTTGTGATTATTGATATATGCGCGGCAATATTGATGACAGGTAGGCCATCTGTCAGATGTGACAGGGCCATTGAGAACGTGGAGGGATCATGTCCAAATCGCTCGATCCGGCGGCTATCAGTATCTTCCGCCCCCAGGCATCCGCAGCGGCCGTGCTGCAGAACCACGATAACTGCGATATCTGGGATAACACGGGCCATGACGGTGGTCCGAGTGCCGGTGGCGACGACTTCAACGGCACGAACTGTGGATGACCTGCTCACCGGAAGGGGTGGTCTGTCTATTTTTTGAAGGTAGCTGACGTATCCCTGGACGGTAAGCGGTCATCTATGGATGATCACTTTTAGCGAGTGCCGGTGGGCGCCTTCAAAGGGCGTCCGCCGGCATTGGTTTTGCCTGAGTTAGTTCTTCGAAAAAAATAGCAACTCGCTTGCAGTTCTATACTTTCTTCTTTGTGGTACGAATATTCGGATGTCCAGGATTATGTAGTGACCGGACATGGTCCGCGCATGCTTATTGTGCTGAAGTGCGATCCCCAGAAATGATGGACTTACCGACTTGCCGTAATGGGCGGTAAGTCAACATAGGTTCAGGAGGATCCATGTCAAAGTCGCTCGATCCAGCAGCGATCAGTGTCTTTCGTCCGCAGAGTGCGCCGCGTCAGGTGCACGACGACTGCGATATCTGGGACAACACCGGCCACGATGGTGGGCCGAGCGCCGGAGGCGACGACTTCAACGGCGCCAACTGCGGCTGACGATCCGTGGTTCGTGTTCTAGGTAAGAAGATAGGCATGCGACGGGGCGCTCGATAGCAGTGTCGACCGGTCTCGCCATCGCCGGTGGCGTCGGCAGGCCCTCGTTCGGAGAGTGCCTGCCGACGCTCCTCTGTGGACCGCGTCGAGGGGCTCTGGCTGAGAATTGCCGGGTATGGAACGCCTGGACGGGCGAGGGCTCTCAGCCGGCCATGAGTCCCGCTTCATAGGCCGTGATCACCAGCTGAATGCGGTCGCGTGCGTCGAGTTTGGCGAGCAGATGGCTTACGTGACTCTTGATCGTCGCATGGGAAAGGCCGAGAGCCTCCGCGATCTCGGCGTTCGAGCGTCCGCGGCCGATCAGGTACAGGACTTCGTGTTCCCGCTGAGTGACGTTTTCCAGCCGCTGTTTGACCTCGACGGCGCTGGTGGGACGGTCCGCGAACTCCTGGATGAGTCGCTTGGTGACGGTCGGCGCTAGGAGGGCCTCCCCCGCGGCGAGGATCCGCACCGCCTGCAGGAGGTCGGCGGGGGGCGTGTCCTTGAGCAGGAATCCACTCGCGCCGGCTCGCAGGGCCGCGAAGACGTACTTGTCCACGTCGAATGTCGTGAGGATGAGTACCTTCACGTCGAGTTCCACGGATTCCCTGACGAGCCTACGGGTCGCCTCGATGCCGTCCATATCGGGCATCTGAACGTCCATGAGAACGACGTCGGGACGTTCCCGACGGGCCAGTTCGACGGCCTCGCCGCCCGTACCGGCCTCGCCGACGACCGCCAGACCGGGCGCGGTGTCGACCAGCACACGGAAGCCGGCGCGCACGAGGAGCTGATCGTCGGCGATCACCACTCTGATATCGCTCAATCTGCTCCTTCTTCCGTCGCGGCGAAGGGCAGGCGGGCGTGGACGCCGAAACCATGGGGTGACCGTGGTCCGACGCCGAGGTCGCCGCCGAACATGGCGACGCGTTCCCGCATCCCGATCAGGCCGTGGGCATCGTGGGAGGCGGACGAGGGGCCGGTGCCCTCGTCGGTGACGTCGATCCGGACGTCGTCCCGGCCATAGGTGATGGCGACCCGGGCCTCGGCGGTGCCGGCGTGCTTGACGACGTTCGTCAGCGCCTCCTGGACGATCCGGAACGCCGTCATGTCCAGGCCGGGCGGCAGTTCGCGCGGCGCCCCGCCGATGGTCACCTCGACCGCCACGCCGGCGCGCCGCGTCTGTTCGGCGAGATCGTTCAGCGTACGGAGGGACGGCGTCGGTGCAACGTGGGCCGTGTCGTTCGCGCGGAGCGTGCCGACCAGCGTGCGCAGTTCCTGGAGGGTTGCGCGGCTCGTCGACTCGATCGCGGCGAGGGACCTGGCCGCCTCGCCGGGATGCGTCTCGATCACGTGATGGCCGACGCCCGCCTGAACGGCGATGACGCTCATGCTGTGCGCGACCACGTCGTGCAGTTCGCGTGCGATGCGCAGCCGTTCTTCGGCGACCGTCTGCCGCCGCGAGGTCAGCGCATGGAACTCCGCGTGCACCCGCAGGGCCTCGGCGTGGATACTCTCGCGCCGAATCGCCGACCCCAAGGCCCATGCCGCGAGCTGCGCCACGGTGACCCAGGCCAGCCAGGTGACGTCGAGCCGCTCCGGCCCCCAAGGAACGACGGCCGCCGCACTTCCCAGCGGTACGAGCAGAGCGAAAAATGCGATTTGCCGCGGTCTTAACACGGCGACGGTGAATACCGCCAGTGCCGATCCCAGCATCGGTTCTTTGACGAACCCGAGACAGGCGAGGGACAGCGACGCCGCTGTAGCGAGTGCCAACGTCGGAAGTGGCTGCCTGCGGCGGAATACCACGGCAAGGCCTGGTATGAAGCTCAGGATGATTCCGAGCCACAGCGGAGCGTCCAGTTGATCCCGGTGAGAAGCCGAGGCCCTGGCGAGCATCACAACTAGGAGCAGTGCGAAGAACGCGTCGGTGGCAATCGGATGGCGCGATGGCGAATGCCGCCGGATCAACGGTGGACGCGGCATCGTTTCCATGGGTCGACCGTAACTCAGGAGCCATCATCCCTGCATCCGTCCTGCGACGGAGCCGGCGATATCCGCCTGCGGAACGATATGAGAGGTCCCGTGGCGGCCGCCAGACCGGTGATGAGTTCGTGCCGCAGCCCGATGTGCGCGAGCCGGCGTGCACGAGACCCTTGATGTCACGTCCACTGAGGAGAGGTCATGTTAAAAACGTCGGACCTGACCAAGAGCTATGGCGGGGCCAACGCGGTCGCTTCCTTGTCCATCGAGGTTCGCCCGGGACGAGTGACCGGATTTCTCGGCCCCAACGGGGCAGGTAAGTCCACCACTTTGCGCTTGTTCCTCGGACTCGACGCGCCCACCCGCGGAGAGGCCACCGTCGACGGCCGCCCCTTCCGCGATCTGCGCAGACCGCTGCACCGCGTCGGTGCGCTGCTCGACGCGACCGCGGTGCCCGGCGGTCGCAGCGGCTATCACCATCTCGCCGCGCTCGCTCGCAGCAACGGCATCGGACGCTCCCGGGTCTCCGCCGTCCTGGACGAGGTGGGCCTGGCCTCCGCGGCGCGCAAGCGGGTCGGCGCCTATTCCCTCGGTATGAAACAACGGCTGGGTATCGCCGCCGCGCTGCTCGGCGACCCGGGCATCCTCATCTTCGATGAGCCTTTGAACGGTCTCGATCCCGAGGGCATTCGTTGGATGCGGCACCTGTTCCGGCGGCTGGCGGCCGAGGGGCGCACGGTCTTCGTCTCCAGCCATCTGATGAGCGAGATGCAGCACACCGCGGACCATTTGATCGTCATCGGGAAGGGCCGGCTGATCGCCGATACGCCCATCACCGAGTTCATCGAACGCGGTGCCGATCGCCACGTCATCGTCCGAACGCCACAGCCGGGTGAGCTGGCCCACCACCTACGCGGCGAAGGGGCGGAGGTGAAGTTCGACGATGCCGGTCGGCTCGAGGTCGCGGGCCTTCCTTCCGACCGTATCGGCGACCTCGCCTTCCAGCACGGCATCACCCTTCATGAACTCGCCCAGCGCGACGCGACACTCGAAGAGGTGTTCATGGAACTCACCGACGGCGCGGCGGATTTCCGTACCAGCCCGAAAACGACTCCGGCAGAACGGCTTGATAACCGATGACCACCACCGTTTCGGCGGAGCGGAAGAAAGTCCTTGACGAGGGCAGCAGTCGTTCTCGTGCCTGGGACATGGTCGGATCCGAGTGGGTCAAACTCAGATCGCTCCGCTCGACCTACTGGGTGATCTTGGCCGGCCTGGTGATATCCGTCGCTCTCTGCACGCTCGACTGCAACAACGACGTACAGCACTGGGACCGCTTCCCGGATGAGAGGGCAACTTCGACACGTTGCCCGATGTCTTCAATGGCTTCGTCATCGCCCAGATGGTCTTCGCGACGATCGGCGTGCTCTCGATCACAGGCGAGTACGCCAGCGGGCTGATCCGGACCACGCTCACCGCCGTTCCGGCCCGGCGGGCCGCGCTCGCCGCGAAGGCCGCCGCCGTCGGTGTTCTCACCTTCGTCACCGGTGCCGTCGCCGTCGCGGTCACGTTCGGGATCGGGCAGGCGATCCTGTCGCAACGGCACATGGGACAGTCTGTCACCGACCCCGTCGCCGTCCGGGCGCTCGCCGCCACCGTCGTCTATCTCGTCGCCACGGCTCTGCTCGGGCTGGGGCTCGGTGTGCTCCTCCGGCACGCAGCCGCCGCCATCAGCGCTCTGTTCGCCTTGCTGTTCCTCCTCCCGATCCTCTTGCACAACGACACAGGGTGGGCACTCGCCGTCGAGAACGCGTTGCCGGGAACGGCACTTCGCCGTCTCATCGCGGGCCATCCGTGGAGCGGCGCACCCTCGACCGGCGCCGCCTGGCTGGTGGTCGCTGCCTACCCTCTGATCACGCTGTTCATTGCCGGCATCGTGATCCATCACCGGGACGCGTGAAAGTCCCCAATGGCATGGGCCCCGATCGGGCTCGAATGCGGGGAGGAAAACTGATGGTCTGTGCGTCCCGAGTGTCGCTGGGTCCCGTATTCAAACCCCCAGGCCAACGTCTCGGGCGCGCACGGCCGCCATCGTGCGGTCGACCACCTGTAGTTTGGAGAAGACATTCGACACATGGTTCCGCACGGTCTTCTCGGCCAATACGAGCTCGCGTGCGATACGGCGATTGTCGTAGCCGCGAGCAATCAAGTCGAGTATCTGGAGTTCGCGGCTGGTGAGTTCAGGAAACGCAACACGGCTGGGCAGTTCGTGTATGGCCGAGAAATATTTGGCCAGGCGATCTGCGATCGAAGCGCTGAATACCGCGCCACCGGCCGCGACGGTGAGAATGCCAAGTAGTAATTCATCGAGCGGGGCGGTCTTTAGCAGATATCCGCGAGCGCCAGCTCTCAGGGCCGTCACCACGGTCTCGTCGTTGGCCTCCAAGGACATGACAAGAACGCGAGCAGGCATCGCGTTCGGTCCGCCCTCATCTGCGGTTATATCCCGCATTAGCTCGACACTGGATCGGTCGGTCAGCGCCAGGCCCATCAGGATAACATCGGCATTCTGCCTGAAATCGCACAGTGCTCTTCTGGCTTCCTCTGCGGTAGATGTCTCCCCAATGACATCTACCTCTCAGGACTCGCCTAGGATTGTTCGAACGCCCGTGCGAAACAATGGATGTTTGTCGACGAGAAAGACTCGTACGGACACATCTAACCCCCGCTTGCTGATTATCGTCAGCAGTCCTCGCATGCGTTTTGACAGATTGTAACGAGGCGTGTCGAATAGTCCGACTGTGTGGCCGGATATGGCCATCGTGAGTGGTTGCATAATCTTGGCATTGAGCGCCGCGTCGAGGCGCGCGGAGAGTCACTGTGCCAGATGAGCCTGGGGGAGTGCGCCGGTGTTCAGGTCGATTGTTGGGTTCCCGGCGTCAATTTCGGGTGTGCCGCAGCCGTGATTCCGGCACGCCAGAGTCCAGGGGACGTTTCATAGGCCGACCACGTGGGCGCCGTCCTGCGGGAGGCGTGCCGGTCTGGTTCGTCCGCCGGTCGCGTACGGCCGTCGTCGGCGGAGGCCGGCCGTACGGTGACGGAGGAAGGGCGGCTCAGTGCCGCCGTTTTCCGGTTCCAACCCGTCCCGCTCGTCATCGGCGCGACGGTGGGGAGGTGTTCGTCGGTAAGCTGCGCGGATGTTCGATCATGGTGAAGACCCGAAGCCCGCCGGCGATGTCCTGCGGGAGGTGTACACGACCGACCGTGTGGCGACGCTCGAATACTCGCCCGACATGGACGGCCTCGCCGACCCGGGCGAGATCGTGTGGGCGTGGGTTCCGTACGAGGAGGACCCCGACCGCGGCAAGGACCGCCCGCTGCTGGTCGTCGGCCGGCACCGCCGGAAGCTGCTCGCGATGATGCTGTCCAGCAAGGGCCACGACGATTCGCCGGACTGGCTGCCCCTAGGCTCTGGGAAGTGGGACCGCGAGGGGCGCGGGTCCTACCTCCGCCTCGATCGTGTCTTCGCGCTGGAGGAGGACGACATCCGCCGTGAGGGCGCGATCCTCGAACCGGAGCGTTTCGCCAAGGCCGCAGCCGTCATCATGCGCCTGCACGGCTGGAAGGCCGTACACCCTCAGGCCGGTTAGCGGGGGCGGCACGGCGGGGCGTACCGGCGGCCCGGGACGTACTCCTTCCACTCGTTCCGCGTGACCGGGGTGCCGGCGACCGCGCACAGGTAGGCGGTCGCCTGGGCCGTGTCGGTGTTCCACAGGCGGACGCCGTCGTCGGCGCCCGCCGTCACGAGGATCGGCCGTGCCGGGTCGAAGCCGTTGACGAACACCGCGCCCGAGCCGGTGAGGGTGGCGAGCGCGTGCGGGTGTCCGAGGTCGGCGATGTCCCACAGCCAGGTCGTGCCGTCGCCCGCGCTCGCCGCGAGGGTGTGCCCGTCGGGGGTGAAGGCCACCGAGAAGACGTAGTTCTTCGGCCCCGTCAGCACCGCGCCGGCCGGCACCGGCCGCCGTCCTGCGGCGACGCGCCACAGCCGCACCGTGTTGTCGGCTCCGGCCGTGGCGAGGAGCCTCCCGTCCGGGCTGAACCCCACCGAGAGCACGTAACTGGTGTGCCCGGTCAGCGCCCCGAGCGGCACGGGGTGCCGCGGATCGGCGACGTTCCAGACCCGGACGCTCTTGTCGGCGCTGCCGACCGCCAGCAGGCGCCCGTCCGGGCTGAAGGACGGGTAGTAGGCGTAGTTCGCGAAACCGCCCAGCGGCCGGCCGAGGCTCACGGGGTGGTGCGGGTCGGCGACGTCCCACAGCCGGACCAGCCGGTCGTCACCGGTGATCGCGAGCGTCCTGCCGTCCGGGCTGAACACCACCCCTTCCACGTTCGAGACGGTGCCGGTCAGGCGCGTCGCGATCGGTGTCGGCCGGGCCGGGTCGGCGACGTCCCAGAGCTGCACGCCGCCGTCGACGCCGCCGACGGCCAGCGTTCGCGCGTCCGGGCTCAGGGCGGCGGCCCCGGTCGCGCGACCGGCCCGTGTGCTGCCGGTGATCACGCGCCCGAGCGGGATCGGGCGGTGCGGGTCGGCGATGTTCCACAGCCGCGAGGTGTTGTCGGAGCTGACGACCGCCAGGACATGGCCGCCCCCGAAGGCGGCCGTGAAGATCGGCTGGGTGGGGCCGGTCAGGACCGGTCCGGGGCGTTCCCACAGCCGCGCCACGCCGTCGGCGGCGCTCGTCGCCACCGTGCGGCCATCGCGCGCGTAGACGACCGCCGTCACCGGGCTCGGATGCGCGAGCGAGCCGGAGACCTTCCGCCCGGCGAGGTCCCAGACCCACACCTTCCCGTCCGAGCTCGCGGCGGCGACGTCACGGCCGTCGGGGCTGAACGCGACCGAGTTGACGAAGCTGCGCGGCCCGGTCAGCGGGCGCCCGCCGAGCACCGGGCGGCGCGGGGCGCGCACGTCCCACAGCCGCACGGTGTCGTCGGCGCTGCCCGCCGCGAGCGTGCGGCCGTCCGGGCTGAACGCCACCGAGAACACCGTCTTCGCCGCCCCCGTCAGCGGCTTGCCGAGCCGCATGGGCCGGCGTGGGTCGCGCACGTCCCAGAGCCGCACCGCGTCGTCCGCGCCGCCGGCGGCGAGAGTGTGCCCGTCCGGGGCGAACGCCACCGACTGCACGAACCCGGTGGCCCCGGTCAGCGGGCGGCCGAGGGCCACCGGCCGACGCGGGTCCCGTACGTCCCAGAGCCGCACGGTCCGGTCCGCGCCGCCGGCGGCGAGGGTCTTCCCGTCCGGGCTGAACGCCACGGAGTAGATGGTGTTCGCCGCGTCCTTGAGCACCACGGCGGGCGCGGATCCGCGCACGTCCCACAGGCGCACGGTCCGGTCGCCGCCGCCGCTCGCCAGTGTGCGGCCGTCAGGGCTGAACGCCACCGTGAAGACCGTGTCCGTGTGCCCGGTGAGGGGGCGTCCGATGAGCGCGGCCCGTCCCGGCACGGTCACGTCCCAGACCCGCACGACCCCGTCCGCTCCGGCCGTCGCCATCGCCCGGCGGTCGGCGGTGAGCGCCACCGTCTGCATGACACCGGCGGGGCCGACGACGCGGGTGACGCCCGGGGCGGCGTACGACTCCAGGACGGCGGCACGCGCCTCCGGCGTCGGCGCGATCCGATACGCGGCGACGGAGAGCTGCGTCGCCAGCGAGGCGTCGGTGTCGCGCAGCTTCGTGGCCTCCGCCGCCACCTGGCGCGAGATGGCCAGATCACGCTCGTGCTCGGCGGCCCCACGCTGCTCGAACGCGTATCCCGCCATGAGCCCGGCGACGACCACCAGGACCGTCAGCGCCGCGAGGAGCCGGTGCAGACCCCGGCTGCGGCGGCGTGCGGCGTCGGCCTCCGCGTTCGCCTGCCGGACGCTCGCGTCCAGGAACTCCCGCTCCAGCGCGTTGAGGTCGGTCGCGTGGAAGGGGTCGGCGGCCCACTCACGCGCCGCCGACAACCGCGCGCCACGGTGCAGCGCGGCGGCGTCCCGCCCGGAGTCGTGCCAGGCGTCGGCGTCGAGGGTGAGCTGACGGTGCACGCGCAGCCCGGCCCGGTCCGAGCCGATCCAGCTCCGCAGCCGTGGCCACGCCGACAGCAGGGCCTCGTGGGCGATCTCGACCCGGTCGGCGTCCACGGTGATCAACCGCCGCGCGACGAAGCGGTCGAGCACCGAACGGGCGTCGCCGCCGAGCGACAGCTCGGCCGCGGGGACCCGGCGCCGTGTGTCGGCGGTGTCGTCGGCGAGGTGGACGAGACGTACGAAGATCTGCCGGGCGAGGAGCTGCTCGGACTCCCTCAACGACGCGTACACGTCGTCGGCGGTCCGCGCGACCGCGCCGTCGATGCCGCCGGTCTCCTGGTAGTCCTCCATCGTCAGCCGGCCGCGGTGGCCGCGCTCCCAGGTGGTCAGCAGCACGTGCGACAGCAGCGGCAGCGCGCCCGCCTCGTGCGCGGCACCGGTGCCGTCGCGGGAGGCGGGGGCGAGTTCGCGCAACAGCAGCCGGACCAGGCTCGGGTCCAGGGTGAGGTTCGCCTTGATCGCCGGCTCCTCGATCGCGCGGCGCAGCTCGTCCTCGGTCATCGGCCCGACGACGAGCTGGTGGTCGCGCAACGCGCGCATCAGCCCGGGGTACCGCAGCGCGTGGGAGTAGAAGTCGGCCCGCAGGCCGATCACGACCGAGGCCGATCCCGCGACCGCGCACAGCGTCTCGACGAACGCCCGGCGCTCGCTTTCGGCGCACGGCGCCGTGAAGACCTCCTCGAATTGGTCGACCACGAGCACCGCGTCGACGTCCAGGTGCTCGGAGAGCTCCTCCGGCGAGGCGGCCCCGAGCCGCCCGGCGAGCTCGCGCAGCGGGTGCTCGCCGGGGGTGAACAACACGACCGGCCGGTCGCGTGCCTGGTCGCCGCCGCGTAACGCGGGGATCAGGCCCGCGCGCAGGAGGGACGACTTCCCAGAACCCGACGGCCCGACGACCGGCAGCGGTGAACCCGTGCGCCGGGTCTCCTCCAGCCCGGCCAGGAGCTCCGCGACCGCGTTCTCCCGGCCGAAGTACCAGCCGGCGTCCTCCGGCTGGAAACTCGCCAGCCCCGGATACGGCGGCGGCGTGTCGGCGGGCCGTTTACCGGGCGTACGGCGGAGGCGGGCGAGGAGGTTCGCCCACTCCTCGATCGCCGCCGGGTCCGTCACGCCGCAGGCGTCGAGGATCTCCCGGAACTGCCCGGCCTGGGCGGCCGTCGGGAGATGGCGCCCGCTGAAGTATCCGCCCATCGTCGCGGACGGGACGTCGAGGGTACGGGCGAGCGCCCGGATCGTCAGACCGGCCCGGTTGCGTAAGGCCGTGAGCTCGTCCGCGAACTGTTCACGTGTGCGTACGTGCCGGAGGTCGGGGAGATCGTCGGGCACGCTTCCTCCTCCGCGGGGAGTCGGCACCCACCACGGTAGGCGGCGAAGCCGCGCGGCGCGCACCCGCCGGGCTGGCTGATGTCGGCCAGCCGGATCAGGTGTGAGACCGCGGATCATCCCAGGTCGTCCAGCCGGGGGACCTCCGCCGACGGGTCGGCGGCCAGCGCGGCCCGCCAGGTCCTGAGCCGTCCGGGGCGCAGCCGGTCCCGCTCGCCCAGCCACCGGACCGCCGCCCACGCGACCCGTGCCGTCCAGTTCATCACCTCGTCCGGAACTCCCGGCACGTCGTACGGCAGGGGACCGGTCGGGTCGGGGACGCGCAACAGCAGGTCACGCCCTGCCGGGCGGTCGGCCAGCACCGACTCGATCCCGGCGTACAGGTCGCGGGCGCACGCGGCCCACGCGGCGCCGTCGTACTCACCGGGCTGGTGGTCGCCTTCGATGCGGGAGCCCCACCACGCCAGGTACGCCGGCGGCGTACGCGCGTAGACGATCCGCGCCGGCGTCGTCCTCAGCAGCCGTGCCGCGTACGGGTGGACTCCACGGCCGCCGGCTCCGGCGAACGCCGCGGGCCGTACCAGGACGACGACGGGCCAGGCCGGCCCCTGCTCCGAGGAGCGGGCGATGTGCTGGGCGACCGACATCCAGGCGTTCGTACGGTCACGGAGGCCGCCGGATGACAGCACGTGGCCGTGCCGGTTGACGTCGATGTCGCCGCGGACCAGGACGAACCGGCGGCCGAGCGCCTCGGCGATCAGCGCCGCGGCCAGCCCGGTGCCGTGCCGGCCGCCGATGACGACGATGGGCCGGTCGTCGTCGCCGAGCACCGTGTCCTCGGCGGGAACGAGCTGACGGCCGCCGATCGGGTCCTGGACGAGCAGGTGGGCCGGCCAGGTACGGGCCGCGGGCCGCCAGGTGCGGTGGCCGGGACCACCCTGCCAGCTGTACTCCTGGCCGTCGCGCCGCAGGTCGTGCGTGCGGGCCCGCAGCTCCAGCGCCACCGCGCTGTGCCCGGGATGGCGTTCGAGGTCGTGGGGTGCCGGGCGCCACGGCAGGCCCGCCGCCTCCGCCAGCTCCACGGCCCGCGCGTACGGCAGCGCGGCGGCTCCCGGCTTCAGCGCGAACTCCGCGACGCCGCCGGTCACCGCCCGGTAGCGAGTGCCGGAGGCGATCTGCGACAGGTGGACGTCGAACCGCTCGGCTCCCTCCGCGTCGCCGAGCACCATCTGGGCCGCGGCGACGGGCGCCCACGGCCCCGGCCGTCCGAGGCGCTCCATGGACGGGAGGGCGCGCCCGATGACCTGCAACGCGGCCCCGACCTGGGCGACCAGTCCGGCTCCGGCGGGATCGGGCAGCTCGTCCTCGGGGAGCCATCCCATGGCCTGGAAGAGACCGGCCACGGGCAGCCCGGCGAGGAGCCCGAGATCGCGCAGGAACTCGGGCCGTAGCGGCCGCTCACCGACGAGGATCTTGCGGACCGTGCTGTCGTTGAGATCGAGCCTGCGGGCGACGTCCGCGGCCGTGCCGGGCATTCCCCGTCTCCGCATGGCGCGCAGGCACCGGTTGACGACCTCGAAGGCGCATTCCCGCGCCCATTCCTCGGACGCCGCGCCGGTCATCGGCGCGATTCGATCTGGCCGAGGCTGTCGCCGTCCTCTTCGCCCTGCCCGCCGCGATGGATCGCCATCATGACCACCACTTCTCGTTGTGATGGCTCCAGGGAAGCGCCGATCCGGGCCCCACGGAAGTAGGTGTGAAATGCCCGTACAAGCCCGTACACGCAGGTGAGGGCTCCGGGCGCTCTACGTCCGGTTGTCCCGGTAATCGGGACGGAACGGCCTTCTGGATCCGGGTCGCCGTAGCGGACATTCAGGGAAAGAACCCCGGGAGGGCACCATGGGAACCCTAGTAATGCTCCTTCTGCTCGGCGGCGCCGGATACGCGGTGTCGCTGCGCCTGCACCCGCTCGTCAACTGCCGGGTCTGCAAGGGAACCGGCCGGCACAGCGGCGCTTTCTTCGCGTACTCCAGCCGGCTCTGCGGGCGGTGCGGCGGCAGCACCCGCGTGCCGCGCCTCGGTGTCCGCCTCTTCCTGGGCGGTGACCGCTGACGCGCGGGTCTCGACGTGTCTTACTGTGTAAAGGCGTCGGCCCGTGAGATTCCTTCGCGGGCCGGTCTCACGTTTCGTGGAGCGGGGGCGTCTACCTGGTGTGAGCAAGAAACCGTTCGAGCAGATCGTGACCGAGCACGGGCCGGCTGTGCTGCGGGTCTGCCGCGCCGTCCTGGGCCCCGTCGACGCCGACGATGCCTGGTCGGAGACGTTCATGGCGGCCCTGCGGGCCTACCCCGAGCTGGAAGACGGGGCGAACATCGAGGCCTGGCTCGTCACCATCGCGCACCGCAAGGCGATCGACGCGCGCCGCGCCGAGGCCCGGCGGCCCGTCGTCATGGACGAGATGCCCGAACGCGTCGCCGCCGAGCGCCCAGGCGACTGGCGCGGCGACCTGTGGGAGGCGCTGACGACGCTGCCGCACCGGCAGCGCACCGTCCTCGCCTACCACCACCTGGCCGGCCTGGCCTACAAGGAAATCGCGGAGATCACCGGAGGTACGGCCGACGCCGCACGCCGGGCCGCGGCCGACGGCATCGCGTCCCTGCGGAAAGCCTTCACGAAGGAGAGGAGTCAATCATGATCACATCAGAGGAGGAGCTGTTCGCCGACCTGCCGGAGACCGACGAGGAGGCGAGCGAGCGGCTGCACGCGCGGCTGGTCGCCGAGGCCGAGGCCGAGGGCCTGCTCGACGTCGCGTACCGCACCGTGGACAGCCCGGTCGGTGCGCTGCTGCTCGCCGGCACCGGTGAGGGTCTCGTGCGCGTCGCGTTCGACCGCGAGGGCCACGACGAGGTCCTGGCGATGCTCTCGGAGCGCGTCAGCTCGCGGATCCTGCGCGCCCCGGGCCGGCTCGACCCGGTCGCGCGCCAGATCGAGGAGTACTTCGCGGGCAGCCGCCGCGAGTTCGACGTCCCGCTGGACCGCCGGCTGTCGTCGGGGTTCCGCCGCGCCGTGCTCGCGCACCTGTCGGACATCGGCTACGGCCACACCGAGAGCTACGCGCAGGTCGCCGCCGCCGCGGGCAGCCCGAAGGCGGTACGCGCGGTCGGCTCGGCGTGCGCGACCAACCCGATCCCCGTCGTGGTCCCGTGCCACCGCGTCGTACGCTCCGACGGCTCGTCCGGCGGATACCGCGGCGGCCCCGAGGCCAAGCGGTGGCTGCTCGACCTGGAGTCGCCGACGACCCTGTCGCCCGGGGTTTACATGATCTAGGCTCGTGTAAATCTCGAAGGGAGCGCCAATGAGCGGCGATCAGTATCGTGACGGGTTCGCCTCACTGCGCAAGGGCGGCCTGAACTGGGACTCCTTCCCCCTGAAGCTCTTCGCCAAGGGGAACGCCAAATTCTGGAACCCCGCCGACATCGACCTGAGCCGCGAGCGCGCCGACTGGGACGCCCTCACATCCGACCAGCAGGACGCCGTCCTCAGCCTGTGCTCCCTGTTCATCGCGGGGGAGGAGGCCGTCACCGACGACATCCAGCCGTTCATCCGCGCGATGGGCGCCGAGGGGCGGTTCGGTGACGAGCTCTACCTCACCCAGTTCTGCTTCGAGGAGGCCAAGCACACGCAGGTGTTCCGCCTCTGGCTCGACGCGATCGGCGTCAAGCACGACCTCCACGACTACGTCACCACCAACCCGGGCTACCGGGCACTGTTCTACGAGGAGCTGCCGAAGTCCCTCCGGGCTCTGGACGACGACCCGAGCCCGGAGAGCCAGGTACGCGCCTCGGTGACCTACAACCACATCATCGAAGGCTCCCTCGCCCTCACCGGCTACTTCAGCTGGAACCGCCTCTGCACCGAGATGGGCATCTTCCCGGGCATGCAGGAGATCATCCGCCGGATCGGCGACGACGAACGCCGCCACATGGCCTGGGGCACCTTCACCTGCCGCCGCCACGTGGCCGCCGACGACAGCCTGTGGGACGTCTTCTCCGACCGCCTGAACGAACTCGTCCCGCTGGTCCAGCAGACCGTCGAACACGGCAACTCCCTCCACCCCCCGACCATCTGGAACACCGGCGGCACCCTCGCCCTCGACGAACGCGAACTCGTCAACTACGCCAGCGACCGGGCCCTCCGCCGCATCGGCACCGTCGAATCCGCCCGGGGCGTCCCGCTGGAACAGATCGACGTCGACGCCACCCCGGAACACCTGGAAGACCAGTTCGGCGCCGAAGACGAGGCCAAACTCGCCGCGCTGTCCTCCGACACCAACTGAAACCGCCGCCCGCGATCACGAATGGAGGAGATGCACGACCCAGGCCGCATAGAGGTTCAAGGCCTTGGCGGCCTTGGTGATGTCCTCGGTCATCACGCCCAGGTCAACGCGATGTTCGAATCGTTCGGGCGCAGACCGGTGAGGCCTTCGTCTCCGCCGGTGAGACCCGATCCGCCGGGGCTTCGCGGGTCGCCCTCCGGGGTCATGCGTCCTGGTCGTCGGCGCCGCCGAGCGCCAGCCGGCCGACGACCTCGTCCGCGAGCCGTTCAGTGCGCGCCTGCTTCATGCCGCTGCGTACGGCGAGGTCGACGACCGTCTCCCGTATCTCCCGCAGCTCCGGGGAACCGAACCGTGGCAGGGGAGCGGTCGGCACCTTTCTCCTGCGCATGAGTACGCGGGCCCGCGCCAGTACGCCGTCCACCGCCGTACCCGAGACCCGGTCGGCGACCTGCTGAACGGCGACCCAGACGACGGGCGTCGCCAGCGCGACGATCTCCCCCATGACGAATCCGAGCGGGGCGTCACGCTTGCTCCCACGCGCGAGCCTGCGCCCGATCTCCTCGTCGTCGAACCGGAGCAGAGCGGTGAGTACGGGGAGTTCCTCGGGCGCGAAATCCGAGATGACGTCGTAGACGAAATCGGCCAGGAAATGGCCCTGGACATCGACGTTCTTATGATCGGATTCCATGGTCCCCCCTTAGACCGGCTCATGCCAGCCTAAAGGGGGACGCCGATCCTGGACATGCCATACGACACAGCCGAGTGCCGTGCCGGGCGCGGTCAGTTGAAATGGATCTGTCCGGAGTACCGCCCGCGTACCGGCTTGCGAGCCGTCCGAAAATAACGGGCGGTCAGGTGCTGGTCTCAAGCAATTTGACCTCGACGCAATTGCCTTGCTGTGTGCCGCTCCTGGAGCTTTTGGTCCACCCGGATGTCGATGTCACAGCGCCTCCACTGTCCGTTCGATCATTTTTCGGCATGGCCACCCAGCCGTTTCATTCTGCCACCTCCCGCTCACCTTCACCGGCGGTCGCCGATGCGCGCATTTGACCTGGAGCGCGCTCCAGGTGTGAGACTCGGTGGCTCTCGCTGCGGACAAGGAGGCCCATAAGTGAGGTACACGGAACTCGGCGGCGCCGGAGGCCTGAAGGCGAGTGCGTTCTGCCTGGGTGCGCTGCCCTTCGGTACGACCGTGGACGAGCCCGTCGCCCGCGAGATCCTCGACGGTTTCGTCGAGGCCGGTGGCACGTTCATCGACACGTCCAACAACTACGCCTGCTGGGTCGAAGGGGCCACCGGGTACGAGAGCGAGCTGGTGCTGGGGCGCTGGCTGGCCGATCGGAGGATCCGGGACCAGGTCGTGCTGGCCACCAAGGTCGGCGCCCGGCCGTCGCCGGAGCCCGGCGCCGCGCCCGGCGACCGCGAGGGCCTGGGCACCGCCACCGTACGGGCGGGCATCGAGGGGAGCCTGCGCCGCCTCGGCACCGACCATGTCGACCTCTACTACGCCCACATCACCGACCCCGGCACCCCGCTGGAGGAGAGCGTCGCGGCCTTCTCCGCCCTGGTCACGGAGGGGAGGGCGAGGATGGTCGGCTGCAGCAACCACTCGGCCGACCTTCTCCGGCGCGAACGGAGCTTCGCCGCCGACGAGGGCCTAGTCCCGTTCCGGGTGATCCAGCAGCGCTACACGTACGCGCGGCCCCGCCCCGATGCCGTCTTCGGCATCCAGGAACTGGTCACCGACGACCTGCTCGACTACGTCGCGGACCAGCCCGACATGAGCCTGCTCGCGTACTCCATCCTGCTCAACGGCGCGTACACCAGGTCGAACCGGCCCTTCCCTGAACAGTACGACCGACCCGACGCCGCCAAGCGGCTCGCGGTCCTTCAGGAGGTCGCCGCCGAGCTCGGTGCGACTCCGAACCAGGTCGTCCTCTCATGGCTGCTGCACGGCGAACCACCGGTCATGCCGGTGATCGGTGTCAGCTCGGTGGAACAGCTTCACGAGTGCCTGGGCGCGGTCGATCTGACCCTGGACAGAGAACTCCGCGAAAGGCTCGACGTCGCTTGATATTCCAATAGACAGAACCCCCACCGTAAAAGGTGGGGGTCGTCTTTGGGGTCAGGCGTCGGTCTCAAGCACCTTGACCTCGACACAGTTACCCTGTTGCGCTCCACTCTTGGAGCTCTTGGTCCATCCGGTTTCCGTCGTCACAGCGCCTCCATTGCCTGCTCAATTATTTTCCGTGACGGGCCGGTAGGCAAGGCCACTTGGCTGATGCGTTCGTAGCGCACTCCATACGACCGAACCTCGTCCACTGACGGTACCAGCCTGCCGCCTCCCGGAGCTTCGGTGTAGACGACGTCTCCCGTCGATCCGGAGATGATGGAGAAGCTGCCGTCTACCCCGGCATGGGCGCCTGTGACCTTTGGTATCACCCGGATGCTGATGTTCGGTCGCTCGGAAGCCTCGATGAGTTGCGCGAGTTGTTTGCGCATCACCTCCGCGCCGCCGATGGGCCATTCGAGGATGCTCTCGGTGATGATGACCCACAGAAGGGGTGGGGGCGTCTCGTCGAGGATGAGTTGTCGGCCCATCCTTTCTTCGACCGGCTCGTCCGGCTCGGGTTCGCCTCCGGCCACGGTCAGCGCGCGAGCGTACTCGGGAAGCTGGAGGAGGCCCGGTACCGTCAGGGCCTCGAACGCCTTGATCGACGTCGCCGTTTTCTCGATGTCCACGAACTGTTTGAACCAGTCGGGGTCGTGGCCGCGCTGGGCGTAGCGGAGCAGGCGCTGGAAGTGTCCTCCGGTCTTGAATCGGGCGTCCAGGAGCTTGGCTTCCTTGCTGCCGATTCTTCTCCGCCCTGCTTCGCAGTTGGAAAGGTTCGAGGCGCTGCGCCCGATGACCTGGCCGAGCGCCGGCTGCGACAAACCGTACTTCTCTCGGTAGAAGCGCAGGTCATGCGCCAGCCATGCCCACAGTGACGAGTCGGGGTCTACGGCAACGTTCTCCGCCATCGCGAGTTTCCACCTTTCCAGGGTTTCCGGAACGCTGTCGCCGGGGTGTCGGCGGGACCAGAATCCCTTTAACGCGAGCAGATCGCAACGGAATCGCGCGAAAGACTCGGAATGGGGTCGCGATGGCAGCACAAAACCGTATTTATCACCTACCTCTAGCGCCCCACCCGATCGCCTCTCGCCAGGCGCATATAGCCCTCAAATGGGCATTAGCGGACTGGTGCGTACGAGGCGACCCTGTCGACAACATCCGCCTCGTACTCGGCGAACTGGTCACGAACGCTCTCACGCATTCGACCGACGTTTTCACCCTGGAAGTCCGGCTCAGCGGCGATCTCGTCGTCATCGAGGTCCGTGACGCCAACGACGCGACCCCCGAGATCGAACTCCCCGACGGCCTCGCCATCAACGGCCGCGGAATGCTCCTTGTGAACGCCGTCAGCAAGGAATGGGGCGTACGGCACGAGAAAGAGGGAGGCAAGACCGTATGGGCCAAGATCCAGATCTGAGCCTGGAGAGGCCGATCGCGAGCCTGAACCTGTCCAAGGAGATCACGGCCCGCCTCGCCGGCTCAGCGGACCCACCGGCGAACGTCGGCGCCCTCCTGAAACTCGCCCACGCCGGCACGTTGGGCGACATCACCGGAATCGGCCCCGCCCGGAAACGAGCGATAGAGCAGAGCCTCCACCGAGCAGGCCATCCCCTGGGAGACCGCCCCGGCCGCCGCTTCCACCTCCCCGGACGCGCGTCATGATCGAGTGGCGAATGCCCCCGGAGGACCCCGACGCCGCCGACGCCGCACGCTTACTCGGCGAAATGTGGAGCCCGGAACGCGTCGCCCGCCTGATGGACCGCGACCTGCCAACGCTCAGACGACTCCTCCGGCGCACGAGGAAGGCCCGCGATCAACGCGCGTAGCGCGGTGCGGGAGGTCGCCGACGCCGTACGCGGAGGGAAGGCCCGGATGAACGTGCGTAGCCGGGTGCGGGAGGTCGCCGTCGGTGCGCGGAGGGGAGGCCCGGATGAACGTGTTTAGCTCGGCGGGGGAGGTCGCCGACGAGGTATGTGAAAGGAAGGTCCGGATGAACACGCGTAGCGCGGCGCGGCAGGTCGCCGACGCCGTACGCGAAAGGATCGCCGAAGGTGACCTGCGGCCGAACGCCCGCCTCCTCTGCCAGGCCGAACTCGCCCAGACCCACGCCGTGTCCGGCCGGGTGATCGCGCAGGCCATCAGGATCCTCAGGGACGACGGCCTGATCCGTACCGTCCCCGGCAAGATCCGTACCGTCCCCGGCAAGGCCTCCTGCGTCCGCCCGGCCGAAGGCGGGGTCACGCGGTGAGAGGGCCGCGGTGGACGCGGGCAGGTGCGCCGTGGACCGTCGCGCCTCGGGGGACGTCGTGGGTGACCAGGGAGCCGGAGCCGACTACCGCTTCCTCGCCGATGGTCACGCCGGCCAGGATCGTCGTTCCCGGGCCGATCGTCGCGCCGCGTTCGAGGCGGGGTGGCGTGAGGGTTCGGGTGGTCAGCGTTCGGGTTCCGGTGCCCACGGTGACGTGGTCGGCCACCACGCATGATGCCGTGAGGTGGACGTACGGCGCGCAGTGGACGCCGGAGCCGATTCGGGTGAAGTGATCGGCGGTCAGGCAGTGGTCCAACAGGGTTTCGTCGCCGATGGTCACGAAGGACCTGACCAGCGAATGGGGGCCGATCAGCGACGACGCGCCGATTCGTGTTCCCGCGCGGATCACGGCGCCCGCGCGTACCGTCGTCCGCGGGCCGATCGTCGTCACCGCGCCGTACAGCGGGTGAGCGGCCGGCTCGGGGGCGCCGATGCTCGCGTGTTCCTCGACGCGGGCGCCTGCCGCCAGGCGGGTGCCGCCGTGGATGACGGCGTACGGGCCGATCCGGCAGCCGGGGCCGATCTCGATGGGGCGCACCATTCCTCGTTCGTCGGCCGGGATGAAGAGGGCGGTGGCGTCGATGTGCGTGCCCTCGTCGACGAGTAGCAGGCCTGCCTCGATTATCGGGTTCATCAATGGCTCCTCGCGCGGCGGATCCGCACCCCAAGGAAGCCCCGGGCGCGGCCCCGCGACAAGCACTCCTCGCGGATCCCGGCAGTGGTTTGCAGGCGATGCAAACGCTCTGGCCCGCCGCGCCGGGCCGCCTTACCGTGAGACGGGGATTACTCGCGCGGAGCGGCCGATGAACATACAAAGTGCCGGTTCGATCGTGCGCGTCGCCCGCCATGCCAGAGGGCTGACACTCGCCCAGCTCGGTGAGCGCGCGGGCTATTCGGCGTCGCAGGTATCCCGGTTCGAACGCGGAATCGCGCCGCTCACCGACACCACCGTGCTGCGCGGATTCGCCGAAGCCCTTCATTTATCCCCGAGAGTCTTCGGGCTTCTTCCGGACGCCCGCCGATATGACACCGGTATCAATAACGTGCCCGGTGAACCGCATGGGCCTACTGTTATCCCTGAAAACGAGTGGGAGGACGGTGAAGACCCGGTGCGACGTCGCGAGCTCCTGACCGGTGCCGCGGGGCTGGCCGCCGCCGGCGCACTCGGCCTGCCCGAGCAGGCCGGCGCCGATCCGGCCGCGGGCTTAGAGCGCCTGCTCTACGGGAGGGGCGTCGCCGCCGACCCCGCGCCGCTGGCGGCGGTGCGCGCGGCGACCGTACGCGCACGCGAGTTGTTCCAGGGTGTCCGGTACGACCAGTTGTCCGCCCGGCTCCCGCGCCTGATCGCCACCGCGACCGCCACCCGCGACCACGCGGACGGCGACGACCGTCTCGCCGCGAACTCCCTGCTCGCCGACGCCTACACCGTCGCCGCGAACCTCATGGTCAAGCTGAACGACGACCGCCTCGCCTGGGCCACCGCCGACCGCGCCGCGCAGGCCGCCCACGCCTCCGGCGACACGCTCGCGCTGGCCGACGCGCGCCGTGGCGTCGCGACCGTCATGCGCCGCACCGGACGCCCGGGCCCCGCGCGTACGCTGCTCGTCGACGCCGCCGCCGACATCGCCCCGGGCCGCGCCGCGAGCCCCGCGCTCCTGTCGATGTACGGGACGCTGCTGCAGGTCGCGGCCTACACCGCCGCCGTCGACGGTGACCGCTCCGAGGCGTACGAGCTGATCGCCGCCGCCAAGGCCGCCGCGACGCGCCTCGGCCGCGACGGCAACCACCGCCACACCGCGTTCGGCCCCGCGAACGTCGCCCTCTACCAGGTCAGCATCGCCCAGGTCCTCGGCGACAACGGCACCGCCATCGCGCACGCCAGGACCCTCAGACCGGCCGCCATCCCCACCGCCGAACGCCGGGGCCGCTACTGGATCGACGTCGCCCGCGCCTGGCACCAGTGGAACCGCCCCGAAGACTGCTACCGCGCCCTGCGCGCCGCCGAGAGCGCCGCACCGGCCGAGGTCCGCTACCGCCCGCCGGTCCACCGCATGACCGAGGACCTCCTGAGCCGGCGCGCCACCCTCCCGGGCCTGCGCTCCTTCGCCGAACGCATCGGCGTTCAGGCCTAGCGGCGGGTCCGGTGGATCTTGGCCGTCGCGAGCGGCCGCTCGGAGGGCGGCTCGCAAGGCTGAGGAGGGCGTCGGCTTGGTGGTGGCCGGCTACGACAACGCGGCGAGGCGCGCTCCGGGCACCCCGTAGCAGGCTCAAGATCCACATGTTCTAGGGGCGGCGCGCATCGCGTACGACGGCGACACGGCTGGGCCTCGCGTCGCGGGCCGACCGCCCGGCGGGCCTAGGCGCGGTCGTCGTACGCGGTGCGGGCCGCCAGGACGTCGTCGATGTGGGTCTCGGCCCACAGCTCCAGCGCGGAGACGAGCCCGAGCAGGCTCTGCCCGAGATCGGTCAGCGCGTAGTCGACCCGCGGAGGCACCAGGGCGTGCACGGTGCGGCTGATCAGGCCGTCGCGTTCCAGGCCGCGCAGTGTCTGGGTGAGCATCTTCGGGCTGATGCCCTCGATGTGCCGGGCCAGCTCGGTGTAGCGCCGTGGCCCGTCGGCGAGGGAGCTGACGACCAGCACGCTCCAGGCGTCGCCGATGCGGTCGAGCACCTGCCGGCTCGGACACGTTTTCTCGTACACGCTCGCTTTCACCAGGTCACTATCCCTCAGGTACGTACTGCACTTCAAGGTGCCCACTATCCATTGGGAAGTGACCGGCGACCAGGACGGTTGGCGATGTACGGCGGCCGGCCGGCCGTCACGATAGAAGGAGTCACCCGATGTCCATCGTCGTCACCGGTGCCACCGGCCACCTCGGCCGTCTCGCCGTCGAGGCACTGCTCCGCCGCGGTGTCCCCGCCGGGCGGATCGTCGCCGTCGGCCGCAACGTCGAGAAGATCGCGGATCTGGCCGGGCGGGGAGTCGTGGTCCGGCGGGCCGACTACGGCGACGCGGACGCGCTGCGCGCGGCGTTCGACGGCGTCGAGCGCCTGCTGTTCGTCTCCGGCAGCGAGGCGGGCGCGCGCGTCGATCAGCACCTCGCCGTCATCGCCGCGGCCAAGGAGGCCGGCGCGGAACTCGTCGCGTACACGAGCATCGTGCGCGCCGACACGTCCACCCTGCTGCTCGCGCGGGATCACGCGGCGACCGAGCGTGCGCTGATCGCCTCCGGCCTGCCCTACTCCTTGCTGCGGAACAGCTGGTACATCGAGAACTACACGGACGACCTCACGCCGGCGTTCGAGCACGGCCTCGTGGGCGCGGCCGGCGACGGCCGGATCAGCGCCGCCACACGAGCCGACTACGCCGACGCCGCCGCCGCGGTGATGACGGAGGAGGGCCACGAGAACACCGTGTACGAGCTGGGCGGCGAGGCGTTCACCCTGACGGAGCTGGCCGCCGAGATCTCCCGCCGGTCCGGCCGCGAGGTGAGCTACACGGACCTGCCCGAAAGCGAGTTCGCCAAGATCCTCGTCGGCGCCGGCGTGCCCGCGCCGATGGCCGAGTTCATCGCGGACGCCGACCGCGGCGCGGCGACGGGCGGCCTGTACGTGGAGAGCGACGACCTGGAGAAGCTGATCGGCCGCCCGGTGACCGGGCTCGCCGACGCGATCCGCGACGCCCTGGCCTGACCGGCGAGGTTAGTGGTGTTCCACCGAAATGTCCGGTGGAACACCATTAGCATCGTGGTCCTCGCGGATGGAGGCGGTAGTGGACCCACACGACCAGGTACTCCAGGACGTCGACCCGACCACGCCGAATGTCGCCCGCATGTACGACTACTACCTCGGAGGCAAGGACAACTTCGCGGCCGACCGCGATGCCGCCGAGCGCATCATGAAGATCATGCCGCACGCCCCGGAGTGGGTACGGGCCAACCGCCGCTTCCTGGCCCGCGCGGTACGGTTCGTCGCCGAGGCCGGGATCAGCCAGTTCGTCGACATCGGCACGGGCCTGCCCACCCAGGACAACGTCCACCAGGTGGCACGGGCCGCCAGGTCCGACGCCCATGTCGTGTACGTCGACGTCGACCCGGTCGTCGTCTCCCACGGCCGCGCGCTCCTGGCCACCGACGACCAGAGCACCGTGATCCAGGCGAACCTCCAGGACCCCGGCGCGATCCTCGACCACCCGGAGACCCGCGCGCTCATCGACTTCGGCCAGCCTGTGGCCGTCCTGCTCGTGGCGGTACTCCAGTTCATCCCGGACGACGAAGAGATCACCCGCGTCATCGGCAGGGTCCGCGACGCGCTCGCCCCGGGCAGCCACCTGGTCATCACCCACATCACGGCCGACGACATCCCGGCGGACGTCGCAAGCGAGGGCCGCGAGATCTACTCCACGACCTCGCTCGGATCGATCACCCCCCGCAGCCCCGGCCGCATCGAGTCCTACTTCGACGGGCTGGACCTCCTGGAACCCGGCCTCGTCGACGTCAACCAGTGGGGCACCTCCGCACCCGTCATCACCGAGGCGGCCCCTCTCGGCTTCCTCGGCGGAGTCGCCCGCAAGCCGTAACTCAGTGACCAGACGGTCGGCCAAAATCCACCCGGTCCGTACGGGCATGGCATCCGCGCGTCCAGTAAGCCTTCCGACCAGTGACGGTGACCTACTCACCCGCCCGGGTCCGGGCGTTGACGGTGCCGCCGCGACCACGGCCCGTCCCGCCGTCCACCGTCGGCGCCGAACTCACCCGCGCGCTCGCCGAGCAGGCGCTCAAGCCGCGGCTGAGGGAGCCCCAGCCCGCGCAGCGGCGGATCCGGGAGCCGCGAGAAGTCCACACCGCCGAACGGCACCAGGGGAGCCGAACGGCTCGGACGGGTGGCGCCGGCCTCGAACCGGTCCAGCAGGCCCCGGTAGCGCAGCAGCTCCACGATGACCACGTCGGCATTCATCTCAGGCGACTTCGCGCGCGGTATTCTGCGGCACGAATCGGGTCTTGCCGCAAGCCCCCCGGTGCGCTATGTGTTGAAAAGGGAAAGGAGTGGAAACTCCTTTCTCATTGGCCGGTGTGGCACAGATAGTCGGCCAGTACCCAGCCGGTGAGTACGGGCGCGGCGTCCGTGTGGCCGTACTTCCAGAAAGCCGTCTGTCCGGTGACGGTGAACTTCTCGCCCGGGCGTATCTCGCCGTTGACGGTGCCGCCGCGAGCGCGGCCCGGTTGGGTGAGCACCGAGCGCGCGCGGTCGGCGCACTGCACGTACAGCAGATCGTGGGGGAGCCGTACGGCCCGCGGGGTGCCCGGGGCGGCGGACGGGGTGGGTGACGTTCCGGAGACGCCGCCGCCCGTCGTCGCCCAGGCGAGGCCGCCGCCGGCGGCCGTCAAGGCGAGCACCGCGACCACCGCCGGGACCAGGCGGCGCCGACGGGCGGGAACCGGCGCGACCGCCTCGGGCTCCTGCGAAGACGCGGGCGCCGGTTCGGAGTCGTTCTCGATGCGGTCGCGGGCGGTGGCCCAGCGGTCGCGCCACTCGTCGACGTCGCCGCCGAGGGCGACGACGATCGCCTCGACGCTGTCGAAGCGCGTCAGCCGGCGGGCGTTGAAGATGTTGTCGACCGTGTTGCGGGAGAGGCCCGCGGCTTCGGCGATCTTCCCGCCGGTGGGGTCGCCGGCCGTTCTGCGGAGCCGTTTGAGGGGCTCGGCGAGCTCGTCCTGAAGGATCTGCCGCTCGCGGGGCGAGGCGCCGCGGGACCCGGCCATCTGGGCACTCCTCGATCGTGGCCCCGCCTTGTGTTCCGGGCCGCCTGGATTCTCGCATCGTACTACTGCACAAACATTGCACAATGGGCCTCACAGCCCTTGTCAGAAGACGTCATCCCAGGTGAAGTGTGTACTCCCCGCCAGGGACCCGCATGGTCCCGAAGAACGACTCTGGGAGTTCTCGTGCTGACATTTTCCGCCCCTCGAGTTCCCGTACGACGGCTCGGCGCGATGGTCGCCGGCGCCACCGCCGCTTTCGCGTTGTACTCGGCCGCGCTCGCGTCGCCCGCCGGTGCTGTGAACGTTTACACGATCCAGCCCAACTCGCCGAAGCCCGCCGCGTGCAACAACAGCGGTACGGTGCCGGCCGGCACCTGGATGCAGAACAAGATCTGCGGCTACTTCATCGGCACGGCGCTCGCGGGCCAGAGCTTCGACGTGTCCTCGACGGCGAGCAATGACTACCACTGGGGCCGCGTCGGCGGCAGCAACAACCTGTGCGCGTGGATCCCGCCGGGCGCGCTCAGCAGCAGCCCGATCGGCACGGCGCCGGACTCCTGCAGCTCCGCGACCGGTGACGCGATCTCCCACCGCCGCTCGGTCGGGTACGACTTCAACGCGAAGGCGCACGAGGCGACCGACGGCAGCCCGGTCACGGTCGACCCGTCGAATCCCGCCTGCGGCGCGTACTACAACTACTACTCCTCCAGCGCGTACGACAACGGTGCGCTGCGCGACCCGGCCGGCACGCCCGGGTCGCAGGTGATCTACCGCTTCACCGCCAACGGCGGCGGCGCCATGGTCGTCCGTGACGCCAACCTCGGCTGGGTCTTCATGAATCGCGGCTGCGTCACCGACTGGCAGGGCATCGCCTTCCAGAACGACAACGACTGATCCGCTTCACCGCGTACGGCCGGCGCCTGGGCGCCGGCCGTACGGCTCTGTCACGGAACCGGCATTTGATCGATCTAACCGGTCTCTGGCAGGCTGGTGGCGGGCGGTCCGGCTCGGGGCGGACCGCCCTTCGTCATCTCCTCACCCGGGAGCGCGGTGGCAGACGACCTCCAGCAGGATTCCGCGGGGGTCGGTCCAGAAGACCGCGTAGTAGCCGGCGTGGTACTCCGGCCATTCCTTCGGCTCGTGCGTGATCTCGTCGCCGCGCTCGGCCGCCCACGTACGCGCGGCGTGCACCTCGTCGCGGGTGCCGACGATGAAGGCCAGATGCTGCAGGCCCGTACGGTGCCGTGAGTACGCCCCGTCTTCCTGCGCCGCGTAGAAGAACAGGTACGTGCCGGGCTTGCCGCCGGCCGGGCGGTAGGAGAACTCGCCGGGGCCGGACACGAAGGGCTCGAAGCTCAGCAGCGGCATCAGCGCGTCGTAGTAGGCGCGGGCTTCCGCCAGGTCCGGGACGTTGACGCCGAGGTGTCCGAGAGGCATGCCCGAAGAATACGGGTCACCTCCGGCGACGGCCGCCGCGTCCGCTCGGGGGCGGTGACGGCTGCGCCGCCTCGAACGACCGCAGCAGCGTACGGAGCAGGCGGGCGAGCGTCTCCTGCTCGTCGTCGGACAGCGGTGAGAGCAGCTCGCGTTCGTTGTCCAGGTGCAGGGACGCGACGCGGTCGACGACGGACAGGCCGTGCGAGGTCAGCTGGACGAGCCGCCCGCGGCCGTCGTTCTCGTCGGGGACGCGCTCGATCAGCCCGGTGCGTTCGAGCTCGGCGAGGCGGTGGGTCATCGCCCCGGAGGTCCGCATCAGCGCGCGGTACAGGTCCGTGGGGGACAGGCGGTACGGCGGGCCGGCGCGCCGCAGGCTCGCCACGACGTCCCACGAGGCGCGGGTCAGCCCGAGGTCCGCGAGGCGCGCGTTGACGGCGGCGTCCACGTACGCGGCGGTCCGGCCGAGCCGCGCGACCACACGGATAGGCGACGTGTCGAGATCCGGTCGTACGGCCGCCCATTGCGCCCTGACCTGGTCAACATGGTCGCTATCGCCCAAACTGTCTTTAAGTTCAGATAGGTTGTCTTCGAGTTCAGACACCGCTCGACACTATCGAGTCCGGTTCAGGGGGCACATGTGAAAGCCGAGCTGGCACGGAGGGCCGAGACGCTCGCCGCGGCGTACGACCGCCAGGGGCGCGAGGCGGACGCCACGAGGCTGAGGCGCTCGGTGGTCCGCCCGCTGGGGGCGGGCGCCGTAGCGGACCAGGCGGGCGACGAGTCGCTCTGGGAGCTGACGCTGGACGCCACGCGCCTGCGGCGTACCGACCAAGGGCTTCAGGAGGCGGTCGCGGCGCTCCAGGACCTCGCTCTCCTCGACGCCGCCGACGACGACGTACGCGCGGCGCGCCTCGCCGAGCTACGGGAGCTCCAGTCCGGCCTTCCCGGCGAGATCCGGTGCGAGCGCGACGGCCCGTACCTCGTCACGAACGCCGAGAACCTCACCGACCACCTCGGCCGTCCGATCCCGGTCCGCCCGGAGATGGCGCTGTGCCGCTGTGGTGAGTCGGCCATCAAGCCGTTCTGCGACGGCACCCACGCCACGAACGGCTTCAGCGGCGCCAAGGATCCCGAACGCGTCCCCGACCGGCGCGACACGTACGAGGGCCAGCAGGTCACGGTCCTGGACAACCGCGGCGTCTGCCAGCACTCCGGCTACTGCACCGATCGCCTGCCGACGGTGTTCCGTACGGGAACGGAGCCGTTCGTGGCGCCGAGCGGCGGGCGCATGGACGAGATCATCCGTGCCGTGCGCGACTGCCCGTCGGGCGCGCTGAGCTACGCGATCGACGAGCGCGAGGAGCGCGAGGCGACCGACCACGGCGTGCGGCGCGCCCCGGCGATCGAGGTCACCCGCGACGGCCCGTACCGCGTGACCGGCGGCATCCCGCTCACCGCCGCCGACGGCACGGACGTACCGCGTGGCGAGGGCGCGTCGCGCGAGCACTACGCGCTCTGCCGCTGCGGCCACTCGCGCAACAAGCCGTTCTGCAGCGGCACGCACTGGTACGTCGGCTTCAAGGACCCGGCGCCCGACGACGAGCCGACGATCTTCGAGTGGGCGGGCGGCCTGCCCGCGCTCACCAGGATGACGCGCCTGTTCTATGAGAAGCACGTGCCGCAGGACGAACTGCTCGCGCCCCTGTTCGCGACGATGTCCCCCGACCACCCGGAGCGCGTCGCCGCCTGGCTCGGCGAGGTCTTCTGCGGGCCGCGCGCGTACAGCGAGAAGTACGGCGGGTACGCCCGCATGCTGAGCCAGCACGTCGGCAAGGGCCTCACCGAGGACAAGCGCGCCCGCTGGGTGCGGCTGATCCTGCTGTCCGCGCACGAGGCCGGGCTGCCCGCCGACCCGGAGTTCCGCGCGACGTTCAGCGCCTACATCGAGTGGGGGTCACGGCTCGCGCTGGAGAACTCCCAGCCCGGCGCGCAGCCGCCGCCGCACATGCCGATGCCGCACTGGGACTGGAACACCGCCGCCGGGCCGCCCGGCAGCCGGGTCTCCGCGACCGCGCCCGCCGCCGAGGCGGAGGTCATGCTCCCGGGGCCGGGCGAGGAGGTCGGCTTCTCCGCGCACGTCAGGGGGCTGTTCCGGTCCCTTGACCGGCAGTCGATGAAGGCCGCGTTCGACCTGTGGGACTACGACGACGTACGGGCGAACGCCCCGGCCATCCTGGCGCGCGTCAGCGAGGGAACGATGCCGTGCGACGGCGCCTGGCCGCCGGAGCGGGTCGACGTGTTCGAGCGATGGGTGACCACCGGGATGCTTCCTTGACGGCGGAGGCGGTCACCGAGGCCGAGAAGCGGGTCACGTGGGCGGAGCTGCTCTTCGACCTGGTGTTCGTGTTCGCGATCACCCAGTTGTCGGCGCTGCTCCACCACGACCACTCCTGGGCCGGCGCCGGGCGTACCCTCGTCGCGTTCGTGCCGATCTACTGGCTGTGGGTCGGCACGTCCGTGCACGCCAACACCCACGACGTCGACCGCGTGGCCGACCGGCTCGGCATCTTCGGGGTCGCGCTGTGCGCGCTGTTCATGGCCCTGGCCACGCCCTTCGCGTACGAGGACCACGGGGTGCTGTTCGCCGCGTCGTACCTGGCGGGGAGGATGATCCTCGCGGCCCTGGTCTTCCGCGGCGCGCGGATCACGCCGAACCCGTTCAGCGTCGCGGTGTTCGTCAGCGGGCCGCTGCTGGTCGCCGGCGGCTTCGCCCACGGCACGGGCCGCCTGCTGCTGTGGGCCGTCGCGGCGGCCGTGGACCTGTCGACGCCGCGCCTCCTGCGCAGCCGCCTCATCGACCTGCGCTTCGACCCGGCCCACCTGCCCGAACGCTTCGGCCTCTTCCTCATCATCGCGCTCGGCGAGACGATCGTCGCGACCGGTGCGCCCGCCACGGCGGGCCGGTCACTGGGCGTCGGCGTCATGGGCGCGGTCGCGGGCGCGTTCGTCCTGATCTGCGCCTTGTGGTGGGTGTACTACCACTTCGGCGCGAGCGCGATCCAGCACGCCCTGACGACCGCCGAGGTGCAGAGCGACGTCGTACGCCAGGTCCTGTCGTACGGCCACCTGTCGTTCATCGCCGGAATCGTGTCGATGGCCAGCGCTCTGACCTCGGTCATCGCCCACCCGGGCGACCACCTCCACCTCGACATCGCCGCGCTGCTGTACGGCGGCTGCGCGTTGTACCTGGCGACGTTCGGCTACACGAGGTGGCGCATGTTCCGCCTGTGGTCGGTGTACCGCCTGACCGCCGCAGCCGTGGTCGCCGCCCTGCTGCCGCTGGCCCCGCTCGTGCCCGCCCTGGCGGCCCTGTTCGTCCTGGTGGCGGTCGTGACCGTACTGAACCTGGTGGAGTACGCCGTGGTCCAGCGCCGCAGCGCGCTGTGATCCCTCCTAGCCCGCGGCGTCGCGGGCCAGGAGGGCCGCCTGCACGCGGTTCGAGCAGTCGAGCTTCGTCAGGATCCGGCTCACGTACGTCTTGATCGTCGTCTCGCTCATGTGCAGCCGCCGGCCGATGGCGGCGTTCGAGAGCCCTTCGGCGACCAGGCCCAGGACCTCCGCCTCGCGGGGCGCCAGCGCCGCCAGCCGTACGGCGGCCTCGTGGCGGCGGGAGGCCGCGTCCGGTGTGACCATGCCCAGGACCAGCCGCGTCACCTCGGGCGACAGGTACGCGTCGCCGCCGTGCGCGGAGCGGACCGCGCGGATCAGCTCGTCCGGCGCGCAGTTCTTCAGGACGAACCCGGCGGCGCCGCCGCGCAGGGCGCGCACGACGTTCGGCTCCGCGCCGAAGGACGTCAGCACCACGGCACGCGGAGCCGGAGCCCGGCGACGCAGCTCCTCGACGGCGCTGAGCCCGTCCACCACCGGCATGTTGATGTCGATCAACGCCACGTCGGCCCGCAGCCGGATCGCCTCGTCGACGGCGGCACGGCCGTCCGCCGCCTCGGCGACGACCTCGATGTCGCCCGCCGACTCCAGCACCGTCCGGATCCCGGCCGTGATCAGCGGCTCGTCGTCGGCGATCAGCACTCTGATCATTTCAGTCCGGCCAGCATGCTCGCGGGCAGGAGCCCGAACATCAGGACCGCGGTGGCGACGCCGAGCCACACCGAGCGCGCGCGTCCGATCGGCTGAGGCTCGGGCTCCTCCGGCTCGGCGAAGGGCAGCATCGCGAACAGCCGGAACTCCCCGCCGGACGGCCCGCGGTCGAGAAGCCCGCCCGCGAGGCGCACCCGCTCGCCCAGACCGGCCAGCCCGAGCCCGGCGGTCGGCACGACCACCGGATCGGGCGCCGCTTCGCCCGGTAGCGGGTTGGTCACCGTGACGATCAGCGCGTCCGGCTCCCATTCCACGCTCACCGTCACCGGTACGCCCGGCGCGTGTTTGGCCGCGTTCGTCAGGCCCTCCTGGACCGCCCGGTACGCCGCCTCGCCGGCCGCCGCGGAGAGCTCCCCCTCCTCGCCCCGCCGCCGCGACGTCACCGGCACTCCCGCCGCGCGGAACTCCTCCACGAGCCCGGCGATCGCGGCGACCCCAGGCCCATCGGTCTCCTCGGCCCCGCGCAACGTCCCGACCAGCTCGTACAGCTCGTCCATGGCGCCGCGCGCCGACCTCGCCAGCCGGACGACGTCCTCGCGCACCGGCGTCTCCGACACCTCCAGCGCGGCCGCCTGGATCGACACCAGGCCGAGCCGGTGACCCAGGCTGTCGTGCATGTCGCGGGCGATCCGCAGGCGTTCGCGCAGCCGCTCGCGTTCCGCCAGCAGCTCACGCTCCCGCCGCAGCCGCCGGTTGTGCCGGTCGAGCGCGGACACCAGCCGTTCGTGCTGCGCCACGTACCGTCCGGAGAGCAGCGGCAGCGCCACGAACACCACATACGAGAACAGCAGCGGCGTCACATGCGCCGGGTGGAGCGCGAGCCGTGCGGCGAGGGAGCCCACCGCCGCCCCGGCGAGCGTTCCCGGCCGCGACGAGCGTCCGGCCTGGTACGACGCCCAGATCAGCAGCGCGTACGAGGCTCCGCTGACCGACGCGAGGACCAGCGCCGCGAGAAAGCAGGCCAGCGCCGACCGCCGGGACAGCGCGCAGACCAGCGCGACGGCCGCGGCGTACACGGGCAGAGCCCAGAGGGGCAGCCTGGCCGCCAGCAGCGCGGTGTCCGTCACGACGACCGCGGCCGCGAGAAGGAGGCGCATGCCGAGCAGCGTACGGCGTCTGCTTTCGTCACCGGGACGGGCGACTTTCGAGGACTGCCCCGCTCGCGGCCCGCGAATTAGTGTCGGGCCGGTGATCGAAGTACGAAACCTGACCAAGAGATACGGGGACACGCTCGCCGTCCTGCGCGAGATCGGCGAGCGCGGGGATTCCCTGGAGGAGGAGTTCGTGCGGCAGGTGGAGCGGACGTGATCGCCGTCCTCCGGTCCGAGTGGACCAAGATCCGGACCCTCCGGTCGACGGTGTGGACGCTGGCGGTCGCCTTCGTCCTCTGCGCGGGCGTCGGTCTCCTGGTCGGGCTCACGCTGCGGGACGGCTTCACCGGCATGGACCCCGCCGCCCGGCGCAACTTCGACCCCGTCATCGCCGGCTTCTACGGGCTGACCCTCGGGCAGATCTCGCTCGTGGTGTTCGGGGTGCTGCTCGTCACCGGCGAGTACGCGAGCGGGACGATCCGCCCGTCTCTGACGGCCGTTCCCCGCCGGGGTGTCTTCTTCGCGAACAAGGTCCTCGCCGGGTCGCTGACGGCGCTGGCGTTCTCCGTCGTCACCGTCTTCGTCACCTTCTTCACGGCGCAGGCGGCACTCGGCCCGTACGGGACGTCCCTCGATGCTCCCGGAGTGCTGCGCGCCACGCTCGGCGCCTGCGCCTACCTGACGCTGATGTGCGCGTTCTCGATCGGTGTCGCGGCGATGCTGCGGCGTACGGCGCTCTCGCTGGGCATCATGATCCCGCTGCTGTTCCTGGACTCCCAGGGGCTGGGCAACGTGCCGGGGATCCGTACGGTCGCGCAGTTCCTGCCCGACCAGGCCGGTCTCGTGATGACGCGGGTCGTACGGCCCGAGCGGTCGTTCGTGTCGTACCGGGAGTTCGGGCCGTGGACCGCCGGGGTGATCGTGCTCGCGTGGACGGCCGCCGCGCTCGCCGGCGGGTACGCCGTGCTGCGCCACCGCGACGCCTGAAACCCCGATCGGCCAGCCCTGGCCGTACATTCTTGCGCCCCCTTCGCCGGGGTATTGACTCATAGTCAGAAGATGAGTCAGAAGGAGTACGCGAATGACACACCTGGGCATCCGCACGATCGGCGACCCGATCCTGCACCGGCCGTGCGCGCCGGTGGAGATCTTCGACGGAGAGCTGGCCGAGCTGGTGGAGGCGATGTTCGCGCGCATGGACGCGGTCGGGGGAGCCGGCCTGGCCGCGAACCAGCTCGGCGCCGCGCTGCGCGTACTCGTCTACGACTGCGTGGACGAGAACGACGACCGCCACCGGGGCCACCTCGTCAACCCGGTCGTCGTGACCCCGGGCCCGTTCGACCGGCACCTCGACGAGGCGGACGAGGGCTGCCTGTCCGTACCGGGCGTCCACGCGCCGCTGCACCGCCCCGACGAGGCGGTCGCCATGGGCCACGACATCGACGAACAGCCCGTCCTGGTCAGCGCCACCGGCCCGCTCGCCCGCTGCCTCCAGCACCAGGCCGACCACCTCAACGGCCACCTCTACACCGACCTGCTCCCGGCCCGGCTGCGCGAACAGGTCCTGCGCGGTCGGTGAACGCGGCCGGTGAATGCTGACGGATCGCTTACGGAAGACCCCGTACTGCCATGACGGAGTGAGCGCGAACCTACGGTGATGGCGATCGCCCAGTTCCAGCACCGAAGGAGCCCGTCATGCCCGAGCCGAGGTACGGGTTCCCGTCCGCGTTGTGGCGCACCGTCGAGCGCCTCGCCCCGCCGGGTCTCGACCGCGTACGTTTTCGCAGCCCCCTGCGCGGACCCTGGCTGACCTCGGTGTTCGGCCTCGTGCTCCTGGTCGCCCTGCCCGTCATGATCGTCACGGGCCTGCTGTCGTACAGCGCGTACGCGCCACGCTTCGGCCAGGCGTTCCCGGCGCACGCGGGGTGGCTGCGGCTGCCGTTCTTCGACTGGCCGACCCGGCCGGTCTGGCTGTTCCGGCTGACGCAGGGCCTGCACGTCACGCTCGGCGTGGTCGTGATCCCGGTTCTTCTGGCCAAGCTGTGGTCGGTGGTGCCGAAGCTGTTCGCCTGGCCGCCCGCACGGTCACTCGCCCAGGTCCTCGAACGCCTGTCGCTGCTGCTGCTCGTCGGCGGGATCCTGTTCGAGATCGTGACGGGTGTCCTGAACATCCAGTACGACTACGTGTTCGGCTTCAACTTCTACACGGCGCACTACTACGGCGCGTGGGTGTTCCTCGGCGCGTTCACCGTCCATGTGATCCTGAAGCTGCCGCTGATGTTCCGCGCGCTACGGTCCCGGTCGTTCCGCGACGAGCTCCGCGTCTCACGCGCGGACACGGTGCCGGAGCCCGCCTCCGTGGAAGGCCTCGTGGCCTCGGACCCCGCCCCGGCGACGATCAGCCGCCGTGGAGCGCTGACGCTCGTGGGCGGCGGGAGCCTGCTGCTCGGCGTGCTCACCGTCGGCGACACCCTGGGCGGCACCGCGCGCCGCATCGCGCTGCTGGCACCACGCGGCGGCTACCGCGAGTCGCCCGCCGACTTCCCCGTCAACCGCACCGCCGCCTCCGCCGCCATCCGCCCGGCGGACACCGGTGAGGCATGGCGGCTGACCCTGGCGGGCGCCTCCGGGATCACCAGGCTGAGCCGGGCCCAGTTGCTGGCGATGCCGCAGCACACCGCCGTACTGCCCATCGCCTGCGTCGAAGGCTGGTCCACCAGCCAGACCTGGACCGGCGTACGGCTGCGCGACCTGGCCGCGCTCGCCGGCGTGCCACACCCGTCGTCGGCCCACGTGACCTCCCTGGAGCGAGGCGGCACCTTCAGCCAGGCCACACTGCAACCGAACCAGGTCACCGACCCCGACGCCCTGCTGGCCCTGCGCGCCAACGGCACCGACCTGTCCGCCGACCACGGCTACCCGGCGCGGATCATCGTCCCCGCGCTACCGGGCGTCCACAACACCAAGTGGGTCCGCTCCATCGAGTTCCGGGAGACCCGTCATGCGTGAGTTGATTCGCCGCCTCCCGCGTCTTCGCCCATCGGACGTCCTGCGGCACCTCGGCCGCGCGTACGGGGCGCACCCGCTGCACCTGCTCGCCCTGGTGGCCTGCTTCGCACTGGCGGGCTACGCCGGACTGCGCGCGGCCGGCCCGCCGCTGCCGAGAATGCTCGTGTGGTTCGCCCTGGCGGTGATCGTGCACGACCTGGTGCTGTTCCCCCTGTACGCGCTGGCGGACCGCTCCCTCACGGGTGTTCTACGCCGGCCACGGGTCTCGGTGATCAACCACGTACGGGTGCCTTCGCTGGGCGCGGGCCTGCTGTTCCTGGTCTACTTCCCCGGCATCGTCCGCCAGGGCGCCGCGACGTACATGTCGGCGACGGGCCGCAGCCAGCAGCCGTACCTGGGCCGCTGGCTGCTCCTCACCGCGATGATGTTCGCCCTCAGCGCCGCTGTCTACGCCGTACGCCTCGCCCGGCACCGCCAGTGGCACCGTCTGCGGCGCCGCTCACCACGCTGACAGGACAGGCGTTCGCGCGGCCGACTACGGCGCCGCTCACCACCGTGACAGAACAGGCCGGGACGGCGATCGCAAGTGCCGCCTGTGCGGCGAGCCGGCGCCGGACGTGTACGACGGTCGCGGCCACCTCCCGAGGGGGTGCGGCGACTCGCCCGGAGCCGCGCCCGCCAAGCCGTCGAACACGCCTGACCGCCGGGGCTCGCGACCGACATCCCGATCGCCGCCGCCCCCCCGAAACGATCTCACCGCACGTCCGCCGATCGGCAGGGAGGACGCTAGGTCGTCGTCTTGGCGCGGAGGGTGTTCTTCTTGGCGCGGTTGCCGCACGATCCCATCGAGCACCATCTGCGGGTGCCGGGGCGGGAGCTGTCGCTGAACATCACGCCGCAGCCCGGGTCGGCGCAGTTGCGGACGCGGGACAGCGCGTCCGTACTCACCAGGTCCAGGGCGTCCCGTGCGACGAGGGACAGGGTCGCGCGTACGGGGTCGGCGGCCTGCCGGCTCAGGCGGCCGGTGGCGTCCAACGTGGGAGACGGTGTCGGGTGGGCGGCCGCGCGGTTCACCCTTTCCCGGGTTTCCGGGGTGCAGGACGCCACGCCCTCCGGCGTACGCGCCGACGAGATCAGGGTGAAGATCGCCTCGCGGAGGGCTCTCGCCTCCTCGGCGTCTCCGGTCCCGGGCTCCTCGCAGGGGCCGAACTGGTCGATCCAGGCGGTCAGAGCGGCGGCGTCCGGTAGCTCCTCCGTCGCCTTGGAGGTGCCTCGGTGCCGGAGCGTACGGCTGAAGTCCAGGCACAGGCGGCCGGCGCCCGCACAGAAACGCATGCTCATACCCCCACCCTATTCCGGGAACCGGTTTAACCGGTAGCCCGGGAACGTCTCCCGGGCCGTCCGGTCAGACCTGACCCACGCCGCCATCGACGAACAGTTCGGCTCCGGTGGTGAAGGGGCTCTGGTCCGTCGCCGGGACAGCCGTCCGGTCCGCGGGCAGAGAGGCCCGACAGTTCGTCGGCGCCCGGTGTCGCGATCGGGCCCGGAGTGAGGGTGTTGACGCGGACGGAGCGGCGGGAGAGTTCCGCGGCCCACGTACGGGCGAAGCTGCGGATCGCGGCCTTGCTGCCCGCGCAGACGCTGAGCCCGGGCGACGCCTTGGCGGCCGTACTGGAGGAGAGGACGATCGCCGAACGCCTTGCCGTCGAGCTGTCCCATTGCCCTCTCTTCCGAGAGGTAACTGCTTTTGTTACGACAGAGCGCAAAAAACCCGTTCAGCCAGCGGCGAGCACGTCCCGCAGCACGTCGGCGACGGTCGTACGGGTGAGCTCGTCCCGTACGGCCTCTTCCACCCTGTCGTACACCTTTCGCATCGTTGCCCGGTTCCCGAACCCGACGGGGCACTCCTGGTCCGGCGTCGCGCGGTGCATCGCGAAAAGGCGGCCGGGCTCCACCGCCTCATAGACGTCCCGCAGCGTGATCGCCTCCGGCTCGCGTGTGAGGGTCCAGCCCGCACCCGCGCCGCGCCGCGACTCCACGAGCCCGGCCCGGCGCAGCTCGGTGAGCATATCGCGCGCCGTGATCGTGGTGGTAAAGGTCGCTGACCAGGTCGTTCGCGCAGAATCCGGACCACAGGATCAGGCCGACGGCGGCCGCCGTCAGGCCCAGGCGGCGGCGCGGCGGCGGGCGCAACAGTGCGGTGACTCGGCGGGGTACGGGGCCCGGACCTCTGGCGCCGATTCCCATCGCCGCGTGGGGGCGGCTCGCCAGGGCCGCCTTGCCGATCGCCCTCGCCGCACCGGCGCGGTCGCCCACGGCGAGTGCCGCGTGTTCGTCGGCCCAGCGCTCGGTGGCGTACCAGAGGGCGGACCGCAGCGGCCAGAGCAGCGGGTTCGCCGCCGACGCAACGCGGACGACGGCACGGAAGATGTGGTGACGGCCGGTCAGATGGGCGGCTTCGTGCGCGAACAGCACGCGGCGCTCGGCCACGTTCAGTGAGGCCAGCATGCCGGTGGATACGACCACCCGGCCCGGCACGGCGTACGCCTCGACGCGATCATCGTTGATCACCGCGAGCGTGCCGTGGCCGGGCAGCCTTCGTGCCTCGCGGACGACCGCTCGCAGCTCGCGTCCCTGGCGCACCGCCGTGAACAGCCCGGCGCAGCCGAGCGCCACGAACGCGACGGCCCCGGTGTCGAAGGTGGCGAGCGTGACGAGCGCCGCCAGGGTGAGCCCGGACGCCACCGCGGTCAGCACCCACGCGGCCGTACGGGGCGGGAGCCGCTCGGCCAGCGGACGAGCCGCGAGCGCTGCGACGACCGGGAAGATCAGAGGCAGATAACCGTCGACGTCCATCGATCAGTGCCCTTCCCGGACGCCGGCGTCCGAGCACACCGGACACATGCCCTCTGCCATACCGGCCTCCGATTCGCGCTGCCACCAGGCATGATCCTAGCCGCGGGCGCCGAATGCCAGGTCAGGGATCGCGAGGGCACCCGCCCGCCCTGATCGCTTCAGGGCGGGCGGAACGGTGTCAACCGCGGTGGCTGCTCCGGTGAAGGGTCCGGGAGTGACCGCCGCTACGGACGCTCAGGCTCGCGTCGTTGTCAGAACCGTTGTACGCCCGCGGCCCTCTCCCCGGCTCGCGCGCCATCCCGGCCGTAGAGGTCGCCGTCGGGCTCGGTGTCGGGATGATCGGGCAGTCCTGCCGGGTGATGACGTCCGTGTCGAGGGTCACCGCCCCGTTCCGGGCCAGGGCCCTGCCGGCGATGGTCACGCCGGTCGTCACGGTGATCGACGTCAGCGCCAGGATGTTGCCCGCGAAGTTCGACCCGGTGCCGAGCGTGGCGGAGCTGCCGATCGCCCAGAACACGTTGCAGGCCCGCGCGCCGTTGATGAGGTTGACGTTGCTGGCCGACCCGGTCGTCAGCGCGGAGCCGACCTGGATGATGAAGACGGCGTTGGGGTCGCCCTGCCCGTCGAGGGTGACCGTGCCGTTCAGGAGCACGGCGGCGGGGGCGTTGTAGACGCCGGGCGTCAGGGTCAGCCCGCCGATGGCGGCCGGCAACGGCGTGGCGGGAGCGCGGGTGAAGGCGTCGGTGAACGCCGCGGTGAGGTCGGTCTGGGCCTGCGCGGCGACGGCGTCGGCCGCGTGAGTCGTGCCGTTCACCACGCCCGGCGGGAATCCGGTGATCGCACTTCCCGGGCTGACGCCGAGGTCGCCGTTGACCACGGTGGGCCCGGTGTTGGTGACCGTCTGGCCAGCGAGAACCGCGAAGTTCGCGGCCGTGCCGAGGTTCACCGGCGCCGTCGCGGCGCGCGCGTTGGTCTGGCGGACCGCGAATACGGCCATGGCGGCTATTACAGCGACAGCTACCGCAATCCCTACTGCAAGTGCCGAGTAGGTACCACGTCCACGAAATGACTCAATTATCTTGGATCGCATTTTTCTTGGACCTTTTCCTGGTCGATAGGTTCGTCGTAGGTGATCACCTTTCATCCACTAGTTTCCCGACGTGATACCGCGAGGAATCTCGCAGGTCGGCAAAGGCATTTCTTACGGTTCTCTTGCGGTGGACGCTGATTCGGCGCACGGGAGTCGTTTCGGGTATAAAACAGAACAATTGAAAACCGTGTGACCCCGGTCGACGTATGGAGGTAGCGAGCAAATGACGGTTTCGCCGCAGACGGCGGCCTATGTCGGCACTCGGCGTACATTCTGGGCGCTTGCCGCCTGGGCGGTGCTGATCGCCGTCGCGTTCGGCTGGGGGTACGCCCTGCGCCGTACGGGTGGCTCGCCGGAGGACGTCCTGCCGCCGTTGCACGCGACCCTGCGGGCGCCGACGTGGCGGATCCTGCCGGCCGTGGCGGTCGCGGTGCCGCTCGTGCTCGGGGTGCCCGTCGTGTGCCGGCGGATGCGGTGGCGGTGGGCGCTGCTGGTCTCCTGGGCCGCCGCCGCCGCGTGGACGGTCGTGCTCGCGGTCTCGGACGGATGGCAGGGCCTCACCGGGCCGCTGACCTCGCGCGGCGAGTACTTCGCTGGGCTGCGGCCCGTACTGGCGGACCCGCTGGGCTGGCTGCGCACCTTCAGTGGCCGTGCCCTGGGGTACCCGACGCACGTGGCGGGCCATCCGCCCGGGCCGATGATGGTCCTGTGGGTGCTGGACGCCGCCGGCCTGCACGGACCCGGCTGGGCGGCGGCCTTTCTGGTCGCGGCCGGCACGTCCGGTGTCGTGGCCGTCGCGGTGACCGTACGCGCGGTGGCGAGCGAGGAGATGGCGCGGCGGGTGCTGCCGTTCCTGGTGCTGGCGCCGCTCGCGGTGTTCGTCGCGACCACGATGGACGCGTTCTTCCTGGGCGTCGGGGCGTGGGCGGGCGCGCTTCTGGCGTCGGCGACGGGACGGCGCGCGGCGGTGTGGTCGTTCGCCGCCGGAGTGCTGTTCGGCGCGCTGCCGTACCTGAGCTACGGCCTGCTGCCGCTCTTCGCCGTCGGTCTGGCGATCATGCTGCTGACCCGTCCGCGCCGGTCCGCCGTCGCGGCGCTGCTCGCGGGATGCCTGGTGGTGCCCGCGATCTTCACGGCGCTGGGTTTCTGGTGGCCGGACGGCGTGGCCGTGACCCAGGCCGCGTACGCCATCACCGGCGGGTCCGCGCGGCGGCCCTACCTGTACTTCCTGTTCGGGAACCTCGCGGTCCTGGGTCTGCTGACCGGCCCCGCGGTCGCGTACGGCCTGCCGCGGTGCGTGGCCTCGTGGCGGGCGGCGCTGCGACCGGCAGCACCGGAGGCCCGCGCGGCGCTCGTGGCGGTGGCGGCGATGGTCGGCCTGGTGGTGCTCGATCTGTCGAGCGTCACGCGGGGCGAGGTCGAGCGGATCTGGCTGCCGTACGCCGGGTGGGTGATGGCCGCGGCCGTCGTGCACGTCCCGCCCGCGCGGCGCTGGCTCGCCGCGCAGGCAGCGCTGGCGCTCGCCGTCCAGGCGCTGGTCCTGTCCCCGTGGTGAGCGCCGCGGCCGTCACAGTCCCCCGAGCGAGGGCCCGTGCTCACCCGCCGGCAGGATCCCCGGCGCGCCCTCCCACGGCAGTGTTCTCGGCATCGGCAGAGGAGGGCACGAGCATGTATGTGATCGATGCGCGGTGGCGTGTGGTGCGGAGAGCCGCGGGTTACACGGCGGCGGGGGCCATGTCCCTCTACCTGTTCGTCAAGATCATCTGGATCGTCGCGGCGCTCGCCGGGCACGGACCGGATGACGTCGGGACCGCCGGCTGGGTGGGGGTGAACGCCGTTACCGTCGGGATGTCGGCGACCGGGGTCGGGCTCGGGCTGGCGCTGGCCGGTGGGTGGCGGCTTCCCGCGCGGCCGGTGATCTTCCTCGCCTGGACGGGGAGCGGCTTCCTCGTCTCCATGATTCCGTTCATGCTGCTCAGTGCCGTGCTCAGCGTCGCGGGCGACGGTCACGCGAGCAGTGGATCGCGGAGCCCACTCACCTGGGAGAGGGTCCTCATTACCATCGGCTTCGCCGGGATGGCGCTGGGACTGGCCGTCGGGCTGCCCATCTACCTGCGCGAGAGGTGGCCGCGTGCCTTCGAGGGCCGCGGCGGCACTGCCGGGTCAAGGCTCGCGGTACCCGCCATGGTGGGAAGCGCCGTGCTCGGTGCGCTCTGGCTCTACTGGTGGGCCGGTGGGACGTACGGGCTCCGGCACACCGACCTCAACGGGCGGCTCCTGTGCGCCAGTGCCGGGCTCTGGGCCCTCGTCGCCTGCTGGAGCGTACGCGCGCTGAGCCAAAGCAAAACCCAAAGCGAAAGCCAAAGCCGCCTGCCACTCTGGGCCCCGATCTCGCTGGCCTTCGCCGTCTTCGAGCACACTCTCGCCGTCCTCACGGGCCTGGCCGTCCTGCGGATCGCGTACGTGCGGCAGCGAGGCTAGGCGAGTCGTGCGAGCAGGGCCCGCAGACCCTCGGCGTACCGGGTCTCGAACTCCGGGTCGTCGGGGGACAGGCCGAAGATCTTCTGCGCCATCTGCGGCATGATGACCGGCGCGGCGACCGCGCCGAGGAGCACGAGGCGTACGGTCGCCGGGTCCAGCTCGGCCGCCAGTTCGCCCTTCTCCTGGCGTTCGCGCGTACGGGACAGGGTCTCCTCGGGGGAGACGTCCGGTGGATCGTCGCCGGCCAGGCCGCGCCAGGCGAGCAGGCGCAGAGGGCGCGGGTCGGACAGGGCGTCGTGCAGATAGCGGATGGCGACCTCGCTCAAAGGCAGGTCGGGTGCCTCGATCGTTTCCGAGTGTTCCAGCCAGGCGCGCTGTACCTCGGTGTACAGGCCCTCTTTACCGCCGAAGTAGTAGTTGATCAGGTCCTTGCTGACCCCGGCGCTCGCCGCGATGTCGCGTACGCGCGCGCCGGCGAACCCCTTGGCCGCGAACTGCTCCAGCGCCGCGTCGAGCAGAGCGCGCCGTGACCGCTCGGGGTCGACTCGGCGCTGGTCCGGAGCGGGGGAGCGGCGAGGGCAACGATCATCCACGCCCACCAGCGTACTAGACAGTTGGTTGAAGCGATCGGACAACTGTATAAGGTGGGACGGGAACCAGAGAAAGGAACCCGCATGGCATCGTTCGACCAGGCCGAACTCGACTATCTCGCGAGCCAGCGCCTCGGCAGGCTCGCCACCGTCGACAGAACCGGCGCGCCGCAGAACAACCCCGTGTCGTTCCGCTACAACGCCGAGCACGACTCGATCGACATCGGCGGGTACTCCATGGGCGCCAGCCGCAAGTTCCGCAACCTCGCGGCGAACGACCGGGTCGCCTTCGTCGTCGACGACATCGCCTCGCTCGACCCGTGGCGCGTGCGGTGCGTGGAGATCCGGGGCACCGCCGAGGCGCTGACCGGCCAGGAGCCGCCGATGCCGGGCGCCTCCGAGGAGATCATCCGCATTCACCCGGAGCGCGTCCTCAGCTTCGGCATCACGGAGGAGGCCCCGTGACGGTCCTGGTCACGGGCGCGCGCGGCAACGTCGGCCGCCACGTCGTCGAAGGGCTGCTGGACGCGGGCGTCAAGGTCCGCGCCGCCGGCCGTGACCCGCGCGCCGTACGCGTGCCCGCGGGCGTCGAGGTGGTCGCGGCCGACCTCGCCGACCCCGCGACGCTCCCGGCGGCCCTCGCCGGCGTGAGCCGGGTCTTCCTCTACAACGAGCCGCAGGGCGTCGACGGGTTCGTCGAGGCGGCGCGGGCGGCGGGCGTCGCCCACGTGGTGCTGCTGTCGTCCGCGTCCGTGGCGGGCCCGGAGGACAACCCGATCGCGCGGTGGCACCTCGCGACGGAGCGCCCGCTCGCCGATTCCGGCATCCCGTACACCTTCGTGCGCCCCGGCGCGTTCGCCACCAACACTCTGCGCTGGTCGGCGCAGGTGCGCACCGGCACCGTACGGCTCCCGTACCCGGGCTCCCACTCGACGCCGATCCACGAGCGCGACATCGCCGCGGTCGCGACGCGCGCCCTGACCGGCGACAGTCTGATGAACGCCGCACCGCTGCTGTCCGGGCCCGAGTCGCTGACGCAGGAGCGCCAGGTCGAGCTGATCGGCGAGGCGATCGGCCGCACGCTGACCTGCGAGGAGCTACCGCCGGAGGAGGCGCGCGGCATCGTGCCCGACGTGCTGCTCGCCTACCTGGCCGCGGGCGACGGCCGCCCGATGCCGGTCGAGACGGCCGTTGAGGACATCACCGGCCGTCCCGCCCTGACGTACGCGCGCTGGGCGCGAGACCACGCCGCCGACTTCGCGTAGGGCCTGTCCGGTGGGCCCGCGGTGCCCGGAGCGCGCCTCGCCGAGCCGACACCAAGCCGACTCGGCGAGCGCCCTCCGGACCGGCGCGCCGGCCAAGATCCACCGGACACCCCTCAGGCGCGGGCCTCGCTGACCTCGCCCGGCCGTACGGAGATGGTCCGGATCGACACGTTCGCCGTCTCCGGGATCAGCATGATCGGCACCAGCGCGATGAGTCCCGCGATCATCAGGTAGAACGCCGGGATGTAGTTGGTGTCGAACTCCTTGATGAGCGTCCCGATGACGAGCGCCGAGGTGCCGCCGAACACCGACGTGGAGATGTTGTAGCCGATCGCGAAGGCGCCGTACCGGACCTGCGTCGGGAACATCGCCGGGAACGTCGAACCGATCACCGCGAGCATCAGTACGAGCAGCGCGCCCATCATCGCGAAACCGGCCGCGACCGCGATCGGGTTGTCGACCTGCATCAGCCGGATCGCGGGCAGGCTCAGCACGATGTAGCCGATGCACGCGGTCATCAGGAGGGGCTTACGGCCGATGCGGTCCGACAGCCGGCCGAGCGGCGCGATGACCAGCAGCATCGCGAACTCGATGCCGATCGTGATGAGCTGCGCCGTGACGTCCCCGATGCCCAGGTCGGTCGTGAGGTAGGACGGCATGAACGTCAGCAGCGTGTAGTCGGCGATGTTGAGCAGCAGGACGATGCCGATCAGGTTCAGGATCATCCGCCAGTTGTTGACGAGCGTCTCACGCAGCGGCGACGCGGCGGCCTTGCCCGCCTTCTCCATTTCCGTGAAGGCCGGGGTCTCCTCCAGCTTGTTGCGGACGAAGAAACCGACGGCGCCGAGCGGGAGCGCCAGCAGGAACGGGATCCGCCAGCCCCACGTGTGCATGGCGTGCGAGCCGAGCAGCACGTTGACGATCAGTACGAGGCCGGATCCGAGGATGTAGCCCCACAGGGTGCCGAACTCCAGGAAGCTGCCGAGGAAGCCCCGTTTGCGGGTCGGCGCGCACTCGGCGATGAACGTCGCCGCCCCGCCGTACTCGCCGCCGGTCGAGAATCCCTGCACCAGCCGTACGACCAGCAGGAGGATCGGCGCGGCCAGGCCGATCGTCCCGTAGCCGGGCAGGACGCCGATGACGAACGTCGAGCCGGACATCAAGATGATCGTCGTGGCGAGGACGCGCCGCCGCCCGATCCGGTCGCCGAGCGGGCCGAAGAACAGCCCGCCGAACGGCCGGACCACGAACGCCGCGGCGATCAGCGCGAAGGACTTCAGTGTCGCGTTGGCCGCGGTGTCGTGCGGGAAGAACACGTTCCCGATGATCGCGGTCATGACCCCCGCACTGAACACCCCGAAGTCGAACCATTCGATGCAGTTGCCCATCGCCGAGCCGAATACCGCTCTGCGTACGGATGCCTCGTCGAGTGAGTCGTCTCTGCCCTGTTCGCTGACGTTTTGGGATGTTTGGGGGTCATTCATTCGGCCGGGTTTACCCGGCGTTGACAGACCGGAAACCTACCGGGCGTCCTCCACGTCACGGCACGACTGCGCGACGCAACCGCGCAGCCGCGCGAGGCGCTCCGCCAGCGAGTCCGCGATCGGCTTCTGCTGCGCGACGATGTTGCGCAGCTCGTTCGGATCGGTCTGGAGGTCGTACAGCTCGCGTTCCCCGGTGCTGTACCGGATGTAGAGGTACCGCTTGGTGCGGATCCCCTCGAACGGCGCGAGGTAGAACTTCAGGCGTTCGGAGGGCGCGAGCAGCTCAGGTGGTTCGAGCGTGCCGTCCTTCGGTTTCAGCGGTGGCCGCGTGCCGGGGCCGTGCCCGTGCTCGATGAGGTACACCTGCCGCCAGTTCGGTGGCGCTCCCGGCCGCATCAGCGGCCGCAGCGACCGGCCGTCCACGAACCCCGCCGGTTTGGCGCCCGCGAAGTCGGCGATGGTCGGCGCGACGTCGACGTTCCCGGCCAGTTGGTCGACCGTACGCCCGGCTGGGACACCCGGCCCGCGGACCGCGAACGGCACCGAGGTGTCCTCCTCATACCCGGTGTTCTTGCCCGGCGGCATGCGGAACTGGCCGATGTGGAAACCGTTGTCGGAGGTGAAGATGAAGTACGTGTTGGCGAGCTTCCCGGTGACCCGCAGCTTGTCGATCAGGTCGCCGATCATGTCGTCGACGGACTGCAGCGACCGCAGGCGGTTCCGGTAGAGCTCGTCCCAGGTCTTGCTCTCCGCGCCGGTCACCGGCTGGAGGCGCCGCATCTCGGTCGGCTTCCCGGCGAGGTCCGACGTGTCGTACGACGGGGTCCGCGGCGCCTTCACCCCCGCGAACATCTTCTTGTGCCGCGGCGCCGGCGTGGCCGGGGCGTGCGGGTTGTAGACGCCGACGTAGGCGAAGAACGGCTTCGTCGACGGCTTCGCGATGAAGTGCTGGACCTTGGTGTTCAGCACGTCCGTCAGGTAGTCGCGCGGCGCGCTGCCATGGTGTTCGAGCTTGCCGGTGAGGTTGAGCGTGTAGTTGTACTGGTGGTACGGCGACCCGCCCGACGGGACGTCCCAGGTGTCCCAGCCGGGCGGCACGTACCTCTGCCCGACCGGAGCCTGCGACGGGTAGCCGTTCAGGTACTTGCCGAACAACCCGGTGCGGTACCCGGACTTCTGCAGCCACGTGGCGATCGTGGAGTTCTCCAGACCGCGGTCGTGGAACAGCCCGAACCCGCCGTTCGGCGGCGTGTTACTCCAGATCTTGGTGTTGTGGGCGTACTGGCCGCGCAGCGTGCTCGCCCGCGACGGGCAGCACCACGCCACGCTGACGTGGTAGTTCGAGAGCGTCGTGCCCTGGTCGGTGACCAGCGACTTCAGCTTCGGCATCACCGAGATCGACCGCTTGTCGAGGTCGTCGGTGAGCAGGAACACGAAGTTGGGCCGGCCGGCCAGCGGCCCGGCCACCGGCGCCGACGTGGCGGCGCGCGGACGGGCGGCCGGGGACTTCTTGACGTACGCCGCGGGGTCCGCGCAGGCCGACAGAGCGACCAGCATGACGGAGACCGCGATCAGGCGGCAGAACCTCACGCGCGGTCCCACCCGTCCCCTCGCGCGGCGGCGAGGATCGCCGCCGCCCCGGCCGCGCCGATCTCCTCTGGCGTCGGCGGCCGTACGTCGTCCCGTGCCGGCTGCGGTGCCAGGTCGGCGCTGTCGCCGACCACCGTCACATCCGTCTCCATCAATTCCGCGTTGTCCTCCTTGCCCCACTGCGCGACACGTGCGGTCCACGCCTGCGGGATCGCGATGCGCGGGCCCCGCGAGGCGCGCGGCTGGAAGCCCTCGGTGAGGACGACCTCGCGCAGGCGGTTCGCCTGCTTAGCGTCCCAGTCCGCGCGCTCCAGCGCGACGTTCATCGAGATCAGTACGGCCGCCTCGGCCGCCGTCAGCCCCGTGTGCACCGGCCGGTCGACGACCTCACGCTTGCTCCCGGCGAGAGCCTGCACGCCGATCGCCGTGCAGAACCGTGTCCACAGCAGGTCCGGCGGCGAACCGGGGCTGGTCACCAGGCGTACGCGATCGTCGCCGACCTCGGCCGCCCAGCGCCGCGCGAGGCGCCCGAGCGCGAACGCGCGCCACAGGTGCAGGTCCGCCTCCGCCTCGACGCGCTCGGGCGGCAGGGACCGCTGCTCCTCAAGCATCCGCAGGTAACGCTCGAACCCGAGCCGGCGCCCGTTGCGTACGTGCTGCTGCCACAGCGACGGCAGCGAGCGGCTCAGGCTCCGCGCCGTGATGACGACCTCGACGTCCTTCACGGCGAGCCGGTCCAGCAGCGTCCGGATCGCGGGTGTTCGTACGGTCGACAGCGCCTCCGCCGACAGCAGCACGGTCCCGGGCGTACGCGCGACCTGGCGCTCCAGCGCCTTCCAGGAGTCATGCTCCGCGGCGGCGCGCTTCTCCGAAACCCAGGGGTACTCCGGCCCGAGCAGCCCGTACGAGGCCCATTCGTGGTTCTCGGTACGCCGCCGCCGCTTCCCGCCGTTGGGCAGCGGATAGGTCACACCGGCCTCGGCCAGCTCGTCGGCCCGCGCGGTGAGAACTTCCTGGAGGTACGTCGTGCCCGACTTCTGCAGGCCCACGTGCAGAATCAGCCGAGTCGCCATCGGCCACCGTTCTTTTTTCAGGGAATGGGTTACGAGAGATCCCAAGGAGCCTAGGGCGCGACGTGGGCCAGATCCAGACCTGCCGAAAGCCGAAGATGAACACCAGGTGACCAGCGCGCCATCACGGCCTGTATGCCTTCTGAGGAACGCCCGCCGGTGACGCCCACGCCGGCGCGGACTGGCCTGCCGTGTCCTGACGGCCGGTCATCGGGCAGCATGAGTCCATGCCGCCACTGACCCGGACCGAGGCACGTGCCCGTGCCGACCTGCTGAGCGTCCGCACCTACTCCGTTCATCTCGATTTCACCCGCGGCGAGGAGGTGTTCGGCTCCAGCGCGGTGATCGCCTTCGACTGCGCCGAGCCCGGCGCGGAGACGTTCGCGGAGATCCGCCCCTCGGTGCTGCGCCGCGCCGTGCTCAACGGCCGTGAGCTGGACCCGGCCTCGCTGGCCGACGGCCGGCTCCCGCTGCCGGCGCTGGCCGCCCGCAACGAGCTGCGCCTCGACGCCGACATGGCCTACTCGCGTACGGGTGAGGGCCTGCACCGTTTCGTCGACCCGGCCGACGACGAGGTCTACCTGTACGCGATGTGCGGCCCGGACAACGCGCCGCTGGTGTTCGGCTGCTTCGACCAGCCCGACCTCAAGGCCGTCTTCGAGGTCACGGTCACCGCGCCGCCGCACTGGACCGTGCTGAGCAACGGCGAGGGCGCGCGTACCGGAGACGGCGAGTGGGAGTTCGCGCCGACCCCGCCGATCAGCGGGTACCTCGCCACGATCGTCGCGGGCGCGCTGCACTCGGTCCACACCGAGCACGACGGCATCCCCCTCGGCCTGCACTGCCGCCGCTCGCTCGGGCCGTACCTCGACGCCGACACCGACGAGCTGTTCGACCTGACGCGCCGCGCCTTCGACCACTACCACTCGCTGTTCGACGAGCGGTACCCGTTCGGGAAGTACGACCAGGCGTTCGTCCCGGAGTTCAACTTCGGCGCGGTGGAGAACCCCGGCTGCGTGACGTTCCGCGACGTCCACGTGTTCCGCTCGGCGGTCACGGACGCCGAACGCGAGCTCCGGGCGATGATCATCGCGCACGAGATGGCGCACATGTGGTTCGGCGACCTGGTCACCATGGAGTGGTGGGACGACCTGTGGCTGAACGAGTCCTTCGCCGAGTACATGGGCTACCAGATCCTCATCGAGGTCAGCCGCTTCACCGACGCCTGGACGACGTTCGGCGTCGCGCGCAAGCCCTGGGGGTACGACGCCGACCAGCGCCCCTCGACGCACCCCGTCGCCGTCGACGGCCTGGACGACGTCGACGCCGCGCTGGTCAACTTCGACGGCATCTCGTACGCGAAGGGCGCGTCCGCGCTGCGCCAGCTCGTCGCGTGGATCGGTGAGGAGGCGTTCCTGCGCGGCGTCAACGACTACTTCGCCCGCCACCGCTTCGGCAACGCGACCCTGTCCGACCTGCTGGACTCCCTGTCCGGCTCCTCCGGCCAGGACGTCCACGCCTGGGCGGAACGCTGGCTGCGTACGACGGGCGTCGACACCCTGTCGGTGTCGCCCGACCTGGAGGTCACGCACCAGGGCGAGCGCCCGCACCGGATCCGCGTGGGCACGTACGACCTGAAGGACGACCGCCTGGCCCTGCGCGACTCCTTCGAGACCGACGTCGACGGACCTCTGACTCTGCCGGTCGGCCCGTCGCGCCCCGACATGCTGCTGCTGAACGACCAGGACCTGAGCTACGCGAAGGTGAGGCTCGACGACCACTCGTGGCTTACGGCGACGACGTCGCTGTCGTCGATCGAGAACTCCCTGACCAGGGCCGTCCTGTGGACGACGGCCCGCGACATGGTCCGCGACGCCGAGTGGCCCGCCCAGGGGTACATCGACCTGGTCACCGCCCACCTGCCCGCCGAGCCGATGGTGTCGATCGTCGAGAGCGTCCTGAACTTCGCGCTGCACCAGGTGACGGACCGCTACCTGCCGCTGTCCGCCCGCGGCGCCGCGTTGTCATCGCTGGCCGGCGTCTGCCGCTCCCTCCTTTCCGGCGATCCAGGCCTGCGCCTGGCCGCCGTACGCGCCTTGATCGAATGCGCTGAGACCTCGTCGGCTCTGTCGGAACTCCAGGCGTGGCGTTCGGCCGGAGGCGTCCCGGACGGCCCGGACCTGGACCTGGAGCTGAACTGGCGGATCGTGCTCCAGCTCTGCAAGATGGGCGAGGCCGGCCGCGCCGACATCGACGCGGAGCTGTCGAGGGAGCCGAGCGCCATCGGCGAGGAGTACGCGGCCCGCTGCCGCGCGGCGCTGCCCGAGACGGCCGCGAAGGAAGAGGCGTGGCACCGCATGTTCGGCGCCGACCCGCTGTCGAACAACCTGCTGAGCGCCACGGCGACGGGCTTCTGGCAACCCACCCACCCGGAACCGTCATCTTCGTTCGTGCCACGCTATTTCGCCGAACTCCCCAAGGCGGGAGCCCGCAGCCCGATGATCGCCAAAATTCTGACGAGGGACCTGTTCCCGGCGTACTCGCTGAACGCCGAGACCCTGGCGGCAGCCGACGAATGCCTGTCCCGCGACGACCTGACGGTAAGCCTGAGAAGAGAACTCGCCGACCGCCGCGACGACCTGCGCCGCGCGATCAGCGTCGTGGGAGAAGCCGTCTAGGAACGGACCCCGGAGGGGGCCCATCGCCCCCTCCGGGGCACCGATCCGGCCGCGGCGGAATGCGCGCCACCGCTCCGCACGCTGTATCGGACCCGTCCCGCACTCTCCGGAGGACCCGCCATGTCCGTACAGAGCATCTCGCTGGGCGACGTCGAGATCACGCGCGTCGTCGAGTGGTCCGGCCCCATCCGTACGGCCCGCTTCATCATCCCGGACAGCGACGAGGAGACCTGGCGGCGCAACGAGGAGTGGCTGGCACCGGACTTCTGGACCCCTTCCGACGACGCGTACCGCTGCCATATCCAGACCTGGGTCCTGCGCAGCGAGGGCAGGGTGATCCTGGTGGACACCGGGGTCGGCAACGACCGTGAACGCCCGCAGGTCCCGCAGTTCGAGGGGTTGCGCACGGGCTACCTCGACCGCCTGCGCGAGGCCGGCGTCGCACCCGAGGACGTCGACGTGGTCATCAACACCCACATCCACTACGACCACGTCGGCTGGAACACGTCGCTGCGAGACGGCGAATGGGTACCCACCTTCCCCAACGCCACGTACCTGATCCCCCGCGCCGACAACCTGTATTTCGACCCGGAGAGCACCCACCGGAGCCGGGCACCGCGCGACGAGCACGAGCGCGTCCGCTGGGAGGGAAGCAAACTGGTCTTCAACGACAGCATCGCCCCCGTCCACCGCGCCGGCCAGACGATCCTGTGGGAGAACGCCTACCGAGTCGACGGCAACCTGCGACTGGAACCGGCACCCGGCCACACCCCGGGCTCCTCCGTCCTCACCCTGCACTCGGGCACCGACCGCGCCATCTTCGTCGGAGACATGCTGCACAGCCCCGTCCAAGTCCTCGAACCCACCTGGAACAGCTGCTTCTGCGACGACCTGGAGCAGGCCGCCCGCACCCGCGACGCGTACCTCTCCCGCGCCGCCGAAAAACGCGAACTCATCATCCCGGCCCACTGGCCGGGCCACGGAGCCGCCGAGGTCCGACAGAACGGCGACGCCTTCGCCATCACCGAATGGGCGGCCTTCTCGCGCGATTCAGCGGACGTGTAGCCGAGCGCGTGCGGGTCTTGACCACGTGCGGCTCCCGAGCTACTCGCGGCCCATCCCGGCGCCTGAGCGTCAGTGGTGGAAGCTCGGAGCGCCGTCCGCCGGCCCGGGCTGGCGGCGTAGCGACGGCAGCAGGCTCTTCACGTCGGAGGCGAGCCGCTCGGCCAGGTCGAGGGAGAAACCGTTTCGTACGACGACGCGCAGCACCGCGAGGTCCTCGCGGTTCGCCGGGAACGTGTACGCCGGCACGAGCCATCCGTACTCCCGCAACCGCCGTGACACGTCGAAGACGCTGAACTCCGTCACGTCCGGAGTGGTGGTGAAGGCGAACACCGGGAGCTGGTCGCCGCGTGTCAGCAGCCGGAAGGGGCCGAGTTCCTCGATCCGGGCGGCCAGTTCCATGGCGACGTCGCGGCAGGCCTGCTGTACGGCGCGGTAGCCGGCGTGCCCCAGCCGCAGGAAGTTGTAGTACTGCGCGATGACCTGCGACCCGGGCCGGGAGAAGTTGAGGGTGAAGGTCGGCATGTCGCCGCCCAGGTAGTTCACGCGCTCCACGAGCTCCTCGGGTAGCGCCGACGGGTCGCGCCACATCGCCCACCCCACACCGGGATAGACCAGGCCGTACTTGTGGCCCGACGTGTTGATCGAGGCGACGCGCGGCAGCCGGAAGTCCCACACGAGTGCCGGTTCGAGGAACGGCGCGATCATGCCGCCGGAGGCCGCGTCCACGTGGACGGGCACGTGCCATCCCGTACGCTCCTCCAGCGCGTCCAAGGCGTCGCAGATATCGGAGACCGGCTCGTAGCTGCCGTCCATCGTCGAACCGAGGATGGCGACGACGCCGATGGTGTTCTCGTCGCAGTGCGCCGCGGCCTCTGAGGCGCCTAGGTGGAACCGCTCGCCCTCCATGGGGACGAGGCGCGCCTCCACCTCCCAGAAGTTGCAGAACTTCTCCCAGCACACCTGGACGTTCGTGCCCATGACGAGGTTCGGCCGCGCTCCGGTGGGGTTCCGGTGCGTCCAGCGGCGCTTGAGCGCCATCCCGGCCAGCATGCAGGCCTCGCTGGAGCCCGTGGTGGAGCATCCCATCGCGGCGTCCGGGTCCGGGGCGTTCCACAGGCCGGCGAGCATCGCGACGCACCGCTGCTCCAGCTCCGCCGTCAGTGGATACTCGTCCTTGTCGATGATGTTCTTGTCGGCGGTGTCGGCCATCAGCGCGGCGGCCTCCGGCTCCATCCATGTGGTGACGAACGTCGCGAGGTTCAGCCGGGCGTTCCCGTCCAGCATCAGTTCGTCGCGGATGAGCCGTGCGGTGGTCGCGGGCGGCATCGGGCCGTCGGGCAGGCGGTGCCGGGGGAGTACGGCCTTGATGCCGGACGCCGGGTCCGCCTCGCCGAACAGCGGGTTCACGCGAAGCGGACCGCGATGTCCGCCCTTGTGCAAGCTCATCGGCCATGTCCCCTGTCGTCGACACTGAACGGCCTTCCCGCCCGCAGGCGATCTTTGTCCTCGCCGAGGACAAAGATCAGGCCAAGACCGTCGTGTACGGGCGTCAGCCCGCCGGTGCCACCTTCCGGGTGAGCCGCGCGCGTACGAGGCGGTGCTGGGTCAGGCAGGCGCCGGCGATCGCTCCGCCGAACACCGTCCAGCCGAGGGGGCCGCCGGCGATGGCGGCGGTGACGGCCATCGGTCCCGCGGCGCGCTGTACCGCCTGGGCCAGGCCGTAGACGCCCAGGTAGGCGCCCTGCGTCCGTTCCGGGGCGAGGGCGATCGACAGTTCCCAGGCCACGGTGGCGTGGAGCATCTCGGCGAGCGTGAACGTGGCGGCCGCGGCGATGAGGCAGAGGGCCGCGACGACGGCCCCGCCCGTGGCGGCGACGGCGGTGATCACGCCGGCCACGGTGAAGATGAGGGACAGCGGGAGGAGCAGGGCGCGCGCCGCCTGCGTGGTGGTGGCGAACCGGGCGAGGGGTACCTGGAGGCCGACGACCAGCACGTTGTTGATCACCAGCAGGAGGGGGACCAGCCCGTGCGGCGCCGCGGTGGCGTGGATGGCCCAGAGGGGCAGGCCGACCTTGAAGACGGCGTCGTCGAAGTAGAGCAGCACGTCCGTGGCGACGTACGCCAGGTAGGTGCGATCCCGCCAGGGGGAGCCGGCCGTGGTGACGGGGTCCGTGGCCGGCGCCCGTAGGTCCGCGCAGCGCAGCGTGATGAGGGCGATCAGGAGGAACGAGCCGGCGTCGCCGACGAGCAGGAACCGGTACACGGACGTCGTGCCGACGGTGAGGGCCAGCGCGGCGCCGAGGCCGCCGAGCGCCCACCCGGCGTTGGCGACGGTGCGGTTGAACGCCTGGTAGCGAACGCGCTCGGGGCCCGCGACCCGCGCGGCGTACACCCGGGTGAGGACGTTGGCGGCGCGGTCTCCGAAACCGGCCAGCGCCGAGCACGCGACGAGCACCGCGAGGTTGTGCGCCGCGAGGAGGCCGAGGCTGGCACCGGCGCGCAGGATCTGGAACGCCGCGAGCACCTTGGGGAGCGGCAGCCGGTCCGCGAGGCGTCCTCCGATGGGAGCGCCCGCGATGCCGACGATGCCGGTGATGGCGACGAGTGTGCCGATCTGCCCGACGGTGAGCCGGGCGACGTAGGTGAAGTACAGGACCGCGGTGGCGGCCCAGAGGCCGCTGCCGACTCTGTCCACGAGGGCGACCCACAACATGCGTCGGCCGTCCCGGCCGCCTGGGAGGCGCACGGTAACTCGAATCACTTGCCATCCTGCTTTGTATTAGTACATAATTATCTATGTGGCGATACAATACGAGATCACTGGTACGACGGCAAAGTCAATTTCCGCCTCGGTCGAACAGGCCGTCGCCGGAGGCGCCCTGGTGCCGCGAACCGCGCTGCCGCCCGTACGCAGGCTCGCGGAGGACCTCGGCGTCAGCCCCGGCACGGTCGCGGCCGCGTACAAGGAGCTGCGCCGGCGCGGCATCGTCGTCACCCACGGGCGCGGCGGGACCGTCGTGGCGGACGCCCCCGCGGTGGCGTCACGCCGCCCGCCGAAGGCGCCCGGCGGCCTGCGCAACCTGGCGGGCGGCCTCCCGGACCCCGCGTTCCTGCCCGAGGTGGTGCCGCCCGTACGCCTTTCCCCCGGCGCTCAGTCCCACCGTTCGACGCCTCGCCTGCCACGCCTCGAAGAGGCCGTACGCGAGTGGCTGGGAGCGGACGGCGTGCCCGTCGACCAGGTGACGTTCGCGCACGGCGCTCTGGACGTGATCGGGCGGCTGCTCTCCGTCGAGCTGCGGCCCGGCGACGCCGTGGCCATGGAGGACCCCGGCTACCACCACCTGCTCGACCTGGTCACCGCACTGGGACTGCGTACGGTCGCGGTCGAGGTGGACGACGAGGGCATGCGGCCCGAGGCACTGCGCGCGGCACTGCGGGCCGGCGTACGCGCGGTCGTGTGCAGCCCCCGGGGACAGAACCCGTACGGCGGATGCTTCTCCGCGGCCCGCCGCGACGCGCTGGCCGAGGTCCTGCGCCAGGCGGACGACGTCCTGGTCATCGAGGACGATCACGCCGCGGACATCGCCGGAGCCCCCCTCCACTCGCTCAGCCAGAGCGGCCTCCCGCGCTGGACGCACGTGCGAACCGTGACGAAGTACCTCGGAACGGACCTGCGCTGGGCCGCCGCGGCCTGCGACCCGACCACGATGGCCCGGCACGACGGACGGCTGCTGCTCACGTCCGGCTGGGTGAGCCATCTGCTCCAGGAGGCCGTGCTGGGGCTCCTGACGTCTCCGGAGACGGGCTCGCTGGTGACCCGGGCGCGGGCGGCGTACGAGGAACGGCGCCGGTCGCTGATCGCCGAGCTCGGACGGCACGGGATCCCGGCCCACGGGGCGAGCGGGATGAACGTGTGGGTACCGGTCAGGGACGAGTCCGACGTGGTCAACGGCCTGCGTACGCACGGGTGGTGGGTCGCCGCCGGGGCCCGATTCCGGATCAACACCGGCCCCGGAGTACGCATCACCACCACCGCGCTGCCACCAACGGAAGGAAACCGCCTGGCCGCCGACTTCGCGGCCGTCCTGGGCGAGTCCGAGAGCACCTACGGCGGCTAGGTCCGTCGCGGCCACGCCGCCAGTGTTCGGCGGGGCGGCTCCGCCGGCGGACGCGGCGTTTCTCGCCTCAGACCAGGGCCGCCGGGTCACCGGCCGGGTGATCGACGCGACGGGCGGCGCGGGGCTGTGAACGCTCCGCCCAGCGTACGGCCGGGCCCATCGCGAGGCCGGAGAGCAGGAACAGACCGCCCAGCAGGAACCATCCGGGCGGCCCCCACGTGACGATCAACGTGGTCAGCAGCAGAGGCCCGAGCATCCTGGCGATGGAGGTGCTGGTGCCGAAGAACCCCTGGTACTGCCCCTGTTTGTCCGGCGGCGCGAGCGTGAACGCGATCTCCCAGCTACCGGACGCCAGCAGCATCTCCCCGGCGACCTGAAGGACCGCCCCGGCGAGCAGCACCGCACCCGCCGCCCACGCGGACGACCCGGCCGCCGACAGCGCGAAGACCGAACAGGCCGCCAGCATCACCACCCCGGAGTGCCGCACGAGCCGCGACGCCGCCGCGAGCCCGGACGCCCGCCGCGCCGCGCGTACCTGGAAGAGCACGACACTGAGCGTGTTCAGGATCAGCAGCGCCGACACCATCCAACTGGGCGCCTCGGTCCGCCGTACGATCCACAGCGGGATCACCAGGCTGAGCAGCGGCATGTTGAGCAACATGACCGAGTTGAGCAGCGTGATCAGGGCGTACGGCCGGTCGCGGAGCACCGCGAGAGCGGGCTCGCCGTCCGCGCTCGCCGCGGTGGGCGGCACAGTGGGAAGCCTGAGCAGGAACGGCACCGACAGCAGAAAACTGACCGCGTCGAGCCCAAGAATCGTCATGAACGCGACACGGCCGGTCGACACCAACGCGACCCCACCGACCGCCGCCCCGACCGCCAGCCCCGCGTTGACCGTCGACTGCAGGTACGCCCTGACCTCGGTACGCTTCGCCGGCTCGACCAGCCCGGCCAGCAACGCCTGCCGCGCCGCACCGAGCCCACACTGGCAACTGGCGTACACACAGGCGATGACGACGAACGGCAGAAACGACCTGACGGCAAGGTAAGCCCCGACGGACACCGCGGTCGCCACGGCGAGCACGACGGCCGTGAGCCGAGGCCCCCGCCGATCGGCCAGATGCCCGAGCGGCACCCCGGCGACCGACCCGACCGCCCAGCAGAGCGTCAGCCCCAGCCCGATCTGCGTCGGAGACAACCCGGCGACGCGCGAGAAGTAGAGCGCGGAGGTCACGTAGTACGCGCCATCGCCGACGGAGTTGGTGAGCTGCGCCAGCGCGAGCGTACGCGCGGGCCCGGAGGGAGGAACAATCCTGATCACATCCGGCACGCTACGGAGCCGAGTGGCCGACCGTAAGAGCCAAAAACCGGTCATCAGATTGGGCCATTCGGGGACCTGTCGGTGACCTGGGACATGATGGCGCGATGGATGAGAAGGCCAGGACAGAGCCGGCGCATGAGGGTGACGAGCGGGCCGTTTTGACGGGGTTCTTGGAGTATCAGCGGGAGACGCTCGCGATTAAGTGTGCGGGGTTGTCCGCCGGGCAGCTCAGGGCGCGGGCCGTTGAGCCGTCCGGGCTGTCCCTGCTCGGGCTTGTCCGGCACATGGCGGATGTCGAGCGGGGCTGGTTCCGGCAGATCCTGAACGGTGAGGACTGTCCCGATCGGTGGCCGCGTGACGGGGAGCGGTATACCGACTTCGATGTGGAAGACGCCGATCCGCAGGAGGCCTTCGACGCCTGGCAGGAGGAGTGTGCGCTCTCGCGGGCCGTCGTGGACGAGGTGGAGAGTCTTGGTGTCACCGGGCGTGACGGGGATGACGTCTTCTCCGCTCGGTGGATCATCACTCACATGATCGAGGAGTACGCGCGGCACAACGGGCACGCCGATCTGTTGCGGGAGCGGATCGACGGGGTCACCGGGGAGTGAGGCCGGCTCCGCGCCGGTACTCGCCCGGGGGGACTCCCGTCTTCTCCTTGAAGGTCCGGTTGAAGGTGGCCGGGTCGGTGAAGCCCCACTTCGCGCCCACCTCGGCGACGGTCAGGGCCGCGAGCCGTACGTCGTGGAGGTCCTGGCGGCACCGTTCCAGGCGCTGGGCGCGGATGTAGGCGCTGACGCTCAGCTCCTCGCCGTGGAACAGATGGTGCAGGTAGCGCACCGAGATGTGGTGGGCGGCGGCGACCGTCGCGGGGGACAGGTCCTCGTGGAGGTTCTGTGCCACGAAGGCTTGGATTTCGAGCAGCAGGGCCTGGCGGCGTGTCGGGGCGGGCAGGTCCGTGCCGGTCAGTGACGCCAGGTAGGCGGCCGCCAGGTTGAGCGCCGCGGAGCCCACGTGTGCGGCCGAGGCCGGGGGTAGTGACGGTGCCTGGTCGAACAGGCCGGTGAGGAAGGCGGCGAGGAGGGCTCCCGGGCCGGTCTTCGCCGGCAAGGGGCGGGCGACCAGGGACCGCAGCGTCTGTTCCGGCACCGGAAGCGTACGGCGGTCGACGTGCGTCACCAAGGCGCGGTTCTCCGGTCCGCCGGTGCGCAGGACGAACGGCCGGGACGTGTCGTACAGCATCATGTCGCCGGCGACCACGTGGCCGGTGGTGCGGTCCTGCTCGACCTGTGTGTCGCCGTGGAGGACGAGGCACAGCTCCCAGAGTTCCGGGTCCGATCGCCGGATCTCCCGCTGCGCGCGCTCACACGTCAAGGCCGGATGCCGCAGGGCCGAGGCGTACGCGGGGCCCAGCTCCATGGTCGTCACGGACGCGTGGAAGTCGGCGCGGTGGTCGCTGGTGAAGCGTGCGGTCAGGACGTCGCCGGTGAGCGAGTGGCACCATTCGTCGAACCGGTCGGCGAGTGGAACGTCCCAGCTACGAAACTCTGTCACGCGATGCCCCTTTCACACCGCAATTTCATAGCAGGTAGCTAGGACGCTCCAAGTGTCACGCCGCGCGGTGCTTCCGGTAGGCCAGGGCCACGCCGATGGCCAGCAGCGCCGCCGCGTACGCGAGCTGCCGTACGCCGAACGTCACGGCCAGGCCGCCCAGCACCACCGCGACGGCGATGCCGAAGACGCGGCGTACGCCGGACATGCGCTTGGCGTACACGATCGCCGCGAACAGGTACAGCAGGAAGAAGTTCTCGCCCGCCACCGTCAGCAGGCCCGCCATCGAGACGAGGTCCGACGTGGTGAACAGGACCACGGCGCAGAAGACCAGCACGACCAGCAGCACGGCGCGCCGGGGTGGTGTCCCGGGGGCGCGGCTGAGCTTGGCCAGCGGGGCGGGGAGCAGCCCCGCGCGGGCGCTCGACATCGTCAGGCGGGATGCCGCCCAGACGGCGCCGACGAGGTTCGCCACGATGATGATCACGCCCAGGAGGGACACGACCCAGGCCATCCCCGGCACCGCCGCGCGCATCACGGCGTGGATGGGGGAGGAGACGACGTCCGGGTCGGATTGGGTGAGCCTGGTCTGCACGGCCCAGGCCAGCAGCAGGTACATCGCGGTCACGACCACGAAGCTGATCGTCACCACGCGGGGGAAGTCACGCTTGGGGTCGGCGTACTCCTCCGTGGTGAACGAGAGCATCTCCCAGCCGGTGAAGGCGAAGAACACCGCGCCGAGCGAGTTGATGCCCGTGCTCACGGCGTGCGCGGACGCCGGCGGCGTGTGGCCGGCCGCCGGGCCGGCGGTGATGCCGATGACCGCGACGGCCACCAGCCCCGCCGTCATCAGCAGCGCCAGGACGATCTGCGTACGGGTCGACACCGAGCCGCCGAGGGCCGTCACCGAGCCCGCGAACAGCAGCATGACCACCGCGGCGAGCCAGGCGGGCGTCGCCGACAGGCCGGGGATCTGCCGGAAGTAGTGGCCGCCGGTCAGCGAGATCGCGGGGATGCCGAGGCTGAACGTGCCCAGCAGCATCACCTCGACCCCCGCCGCCCACGGGCGGCCGAACGCCGACTGGACGAAGCCCGCCACACCGCCCGCGCTCGGGAGTTCCGAGCCCAGGCGTGCGAAGACCAGGAGCAGCGGCACGGTGATCAGCGCGGCGACGAGCCAGGCGTACAGCGCGGCCGATCCGGCCTGGCGGTATGCCACGCCGGGCGAGACCAGCGCGCCGCTGCCCACGACGACCGTGACGGCCAGCGCGATCGCGCCGGGCAGGCGCAGATGGCCGGCCATCCGGGACGGGTCGACGTCCCCGTCGATGGTCGCCGGAGTGGGGGTCACCTCTGTCACGCCGGCGCACCCAGCGGGCCGGGCGTCGGGTGCGGGAACGCGCCGGACTCCAGGAACGTGGTCTCGGCGGTACGGCCGTCCTCCGGGCGGATCATGTAGACGACGCCGTCGGCGCCCGCGCGTGAGCCGTGCACGGTGCCGGCCGGGAGCGTGATCCAGGTGCCGGAGGGGCAGTGGCGTTCCTGGTAGACGCCGTCGGCGTCCCAGAACAGCAGGGCGTCACCCTGGATGATGAACAGCTCCTCGGTCAGGCTGTGAAAGTGCCAACTATGCACCTTCTCCGCCTGGTCCTGCTGGAGCTCGAAGCTGCCCTGGTGGGGGAGCAGGTCGGCGATCCCGCCGGGAATGGCGGGCGGCGTACGGTCGTCGAATGCGGGACTCACTGAACCTTCTCCTCGCTCTTGACGTGCATTGGGCATCCGGTCAGGGCCGTCGAATTGTCGTCCTCGAGGAAGTACTGCGCCCACTCGCGGTTGCCGTCGGCCCCGAAGCTGCCCAGTAGAGGGCTCGCCGGCACGTCGTCATAGTCCTTGAGTCGCCCCCGGATGATGGTGCGCGCATTGCGGCCCTGCTTGCTGTCCTCGGAGATGTCGTCGAAAACGAAACGCGGCTGGAAGGTCACCATCAGCGTGTCGAAATGCCGGCTGGCGCGCCGCTGGTGCGCCGGAGTGTTGACCACTACGAACATCGGCATTCCGGCGAACGCGAACTCCCATTGCTCGTGCTCCGGATCCGTCGAGATCCCTGCCGGCCATGGTTCCGTGTCGAGGTCGTGAACGCCTTGAAGAAGAGTCCAGAACTCCTCGCGGTACTCCGAGACTGTGCGCGGCAGGGCCGTGTCCTCGAAGAACGTCACCAGCGACGTCCGGATACCGAGCAGCGGCGCCAGTTCGACGAAGTCGCGCAGGGCGCTCGCCAGGGTGTTCACCTGCTCGTCGTCGCGTGAGATGAAGGAGTAACGCAGAGTGGCTTTCCGCAGCGCATCGACACCGAAGATGCACGGAAAGGGTGTTTCGGCATCGAGCATCCGCTGCTGAAAGCGCTGCGCGGAGACCTCTTCCCACGCCTTCTCGCGCGGAGTTCGTGGATCGGCGACCAGATCGGTGGTCAGAAGAGGCGTAGAAACGCGAACGGAACTACTTTCGGGCATAGCTGAGCCCTCTCTTATGACGGTTTCGGAGGTTGGGCCCGTAGCATCTTCACCGTTTCCGGACGGCCCGGTATAGAGGAGAAACCGACAGATATGGTTCACTTTCGGTCATGCGGAGTGTTGCGGTACTCCTGTATGACGGGATGCGAACCCTCGACTACAGCGTGATCGCCGAAATCTGGGAAACGGACCGTTCGCAGCACGGCGTTCCCCGTTTCGACTTCATGCGCTGCGCGTCACTGCGCGGCGCGGTCACGGCCGACCACGGCGTCGGTATCCGCCCGACCCACGGGCCCGCCGAGGCGGCACGCGCCGACCTCGTCGTCGTGCCCGGCGCCTCGCGCCCGCGCGAGGCCGTTCCCCCGGCGCTGCTCACCGCGCTGCGCCGCGCCCACGCCGACGGCGGAACCATCGCCGGCCTGCACACCGGCGCGTTCGTGCTGGCGCAGGCGGGCCTGCTGAACGGCCGCCGCGCCACCACCGACCGGCCGTTCGCCGGGCTGCTGCGCGACGTCTGCCCGCAGGCGCGGGTCGAGCCGGACACGCCGTTCGTCGTGGACGACGGCGTGTGCACGTCCGCGGAGTCGGTGGCCGGCATCGACCTGTGCCTGCACCTGGTCGGGGAGGCGCACGGGAGTGAGGTGGCCGAGGCCATCGCCGGCCTGCTGACGCCACGGCAGGACCGCCCCGGGCATCGGCGCCGCCTGACCCACGACCCCGAGACGCCGCGTACGCCGGACGACCTGATCGCCGACACGATCGCCTGGGCCCGCTCGCGCCTGGCCGAGCGGATCAACGTGCGCGAGCTGGCGGCGCGCGCCCACGTGTCGGAGCGCACGTTCACGCGCAGGTTCGCCGACATCATGGGGACCACGCCGCTGTACTGGATGAACCAGGAGCGCGTACGGCTCGCCAAGCGGCTCCTCGACGACCCGCGGATGCCGATCAGCATGGTCGCCCAGCGCAGCGGGTTCGGCACCCCGCAGGCGCTCAGGCGGCACTTCAAGGAGTTCACCGGCCTCACGCCGACGGCGTACCGCGCCTCCCCGTGCCGCCGGACCGCCGGGCGCTGAGCCGGGTCAGGACGGCAGGCTCCACTGCGGGACCCACGACCGGGTGCCCTCGCGCCGTTCGAGACGGCGCAGGAACGACAGCACACCGGCCGACCCCATTCCCAGCCGGGGATCTCGGTGTCGAGCGCGTTGCCGGGCAGGACGGGCCGCCCCATCTCGCCTCCGCTGCGCGCCAGGATCAGCTCGAAGACGTGCTCGGCGCCCCGCCAGAACTCCTCCTCGCCGGTCGCCTGCGCCACGTCGATCGCCAGCTCGCCGATGCCGGACAGGCCGCAGCACTGCGTGACGACCCAGGCCTGCGGCGCCATCGCGAGGCACACCCGCGCGCCCTCGCGCGCCAGCGCCAGGTGGTCATCGTCGTCGTACGCCTGGGCGGCGCGCACGTGCGCGGCCGCGATCCCGGCCATGCCCTGGCACCAGGAGGCGCCCATCGGCCGCGCCGCCGTCCCGCGCATGACCTCGACCAGGCTCGCGGTCTCGGCGGCCAGCCGGCCGAACCGCGCACGCGCGCCCGCCGCCGCCTCCGCGTCGCCGGTGGCCTGCGCGTACGACAGCAGGAAGAACGCGATCCCGGCCTCGCCGTGGGCGAAGCCGGTCTCGACCGCGACGCCGGACCCGGGCTGCGACGGCGCGACCGCGTCCTCGGACACCGTCGCCTCGCCGGCGAGCAGCCGCCGCGCGCACTCGGCCGCGACCGCCAGCCGCTCAGGCCCGCCGAGCAGCAGGTGGCCCGCGCCGATCCCGGCCAGGCCGTGGATGTAGTCGCCGCGCTCGCCGTCGGCGAGCGCGATCGCCGCCGGGCGCGGCAGGTCGAGGCCGAGCGCCGTGCGCGCGGTCTCGAGGAAGACCGAGGTGCCCGTACGGCCGAAGTAGAGGGCGGCGGGCAGGCCGGTGTCCGGCGCCGCCTCGGCGGTCCAGCGGGCCAGGTCCCCGGCGGCCGTACGCGCCGCGGCGTGGTGCAGCAGCTCCATGCCGAGGCCGGCGGAGCCCGCGTGGACGTTCGTCTGCGGCGGCTCCGTCCGGTGGTCAGGGGGCTCGGTCATCATCGCGCCGGCGAACCGCGCGCACTCGCGTACGGTGTGCTCGATCACGCTGCCGAGCAGGTCGGGGGAGTACGCGGGCGGCCGCGCGTGCGGGGTGCGGGAGGTGACCCGCGCCGTACGGTGCCGGCCCTCCCGTAGGGCGTCCGCGGCGGCCGAACGGGCGGCCGGGTCCAGGGAGAGCAGGCCGGGGATCAGGCCGACGACGCCGGTCTCGCGGCCGGGGAAGCGCGCGGCGAGGCACATCAGCGTGCGCTCGACGGCGCGTACGGGGTCCGGGTCGACGGTGACCGGGTGCATCGCGGTGGCCGCGAAGAACAGGGTGGCGCCCAGCGCGAACAGGTCGTCGGAGGGCTCGGACTCACGGCCCGTGCGCTGGTCGGGGATGCTGTAGCCGGGTGTCCAGCCGGGGATCTGGAAGCCCTCGTACCTGCTGTTGCCGAAGTCGACGAGCGTGCAGCGGCCCGTCTCGTCGAGGACGACGTTCTTGGGCGACAGGTCGCGGATGACGACGCCGCGCGCGTGGACGGCGTCGAGGAGCGCGAGCAACTGGGTCGCGAGCTCGCCGAGGCTGTGGCCGGATCCGGCCGGATCGTCGGCGAAGGCGCCGTACTCGCCGACGAAGCGGTTGAGATCCCGGCTGCCCACTTCGGTGATGACGAGATATTCGTCCTCGCCGTGCCGGAAATGGTCGATCAGGCCGGGTACGCCGCCGACGCCGGCGAGGGCCTGCAGGATCCGCCTCTCGTTGCGGATGTGCAGGCGCAGGTCCGTGCCGTCGAGGTTCTCCCCGACGTACGCCCGGGCCTCCTTGATGACGACCTTGGCGCCCGAGGTGGTGTCCTCGGCCCGGTACACGTTCCCGCGCGCGCCGCGGACGACACCGGAGGCGAGGCGGTACCGGCCGCCGAGCGTGGGGGTGGCCTCGGCCGTCTCGGTGTCCTCTGGTGCCGCGCCGCCTTCCGGGCGGAAGGGATCGCGCGCCCAGGGCGGGCAGCGGAATTCCGGTCCGGCGGCTCCGGGAAGGAATTCGCCGTCGGGGCCGATGAGGACGAGTTCGAAATCGCCATTGTCGTCGACCCGATATTGCGGAACGAACGGCGCGTACCTGTAGTAGACGGGCGCGTCGCGCCGTACCCGGCGGTCGCTCGGCACCCGCGCCGCGGCGAATCCGGACAGCGCCGCGGCGAGCACCTGGCCGACCTTGACGACCGATTCCTGCGGCGGATAGACGGTGATCGCCTTGCCGACCGCGGCGAGGTCGCCGTCACCGGAGTTGATCTCCCGCAGCTTGGCGACGGAGCGCACCACCTTGAAGTCGCAACCCAGGTGGAACAGCATCGGGAGCACCCGGTCGAGGGTCGCCTCCAGGGTGCCCGGACGCGCCGAGACGTGGAGTTTCCACCCTTGGCCGGGCAGATCGAGGCCGGGCTTGTGAACGCTGACCCACGTCTCGTCGGCGAGCACGTCCCACGAATTCTGCTCCGCCATTTCGGTGATTCTCGCGGCCGTGTCCTCGAAAACGGTCGAAGAATTCGAAACGGTGGTATCCAAGGAATCCTCCACGTCAATGGGCCCGGCTAAATGAGAAAGGCCATCGGAGGGTGCCGATGACCTTTCTGTCATGCCTTTTCCGCTACTTGATGGACAGGCAGCAGGGGTTGAACGTGCACACCGTGCGCTTGCAGGTGTTGAAGCAGGCCTGGGGGCCGTACAGCAGCTCCATCACCTCGTCCTCGAAGTCGACGGTGAAGTCGTCGACGTCGAGCACTCCGGCGTCTCGGGGCTCGAGCAGGAGGGTCGACATTGTGGCAGGACTCCCTTCCGGCGTTTTGAAACGCCCTTTCACCCTGATCAACTTGCCAGCAGTATGAGGACCGGTCAGACAGCTGTCCAGACCGAAAATTCGGCGAGCTGACAAAGAACATCAGAAGGGTTTACACACTTCCGGTCATCGTCTAGCTTGCTCTCGTGATGCGGTTCAGGCGCCGTCCGGCCGTGATTCCCCAGGCCGACGGGGCGGACCTCGTGCTGCGTTACTGGGAGGTCCACGACGAGGAGTTCATGTCCGCCGGGCTGGGGACGATGGCCCGCCGGCTCCCCGCCCTGACGATCGGCGCCGTACGCGTCGCGTGGCAGGCCTCCCGCTTCGACACCTCGGTCGCGCTCGGGCTGAACCTCCTCGCCGGCGTGTTCACCGCCTTCGGGCTCCTCGCCACCAACGGCGTCCTGGAGCGGCTCTTCGCCGCCGGGCCGACGCCGGACCGCGTACGCGCCGCGCTCCCGTCGCTGCTGCTCGTCGCCGGCGCCGCCGCCCTGCGCGCCGGTCTGCTGTCCGCCGCGGGCTGGGCGCAGCTCCGGCTCAAACCGCTCGTCGAGCGCCTGGCCGAGACCCGGCTCTTCCGGCTCACGACGCGGGTCGAGCTGGCCGCCTTCGACGACGACGAGTTCCACAACGCGATGCAGCGCGCGCGGGACAGCGGCGTCCCCGACTCGGTGACCGTCGTCGAGATGACGATCAACGTGCTCAACGGCAGCGTCGGCGTGGCCGCCGCCGTCGCGACGCTCGGCGTGCTGCACCCGCTGCTCATGCCGCTGATGCTGATCACGGCCGTGCCGGACGGCTGGGCGGCGCTGCGCGCCGCGCGCATGCGTTACGTGGCGCTCCGGCGGATCTCCCGCGCCCGGCGCCGCAAGTTCATGTTCTCCGACCTGATGGCCGAGCGGCCCCCGGCCGCCGAGGTCCGCGCGTTCGGCCTGCGCGACTTCCTCCTCGGCGAGTACGACAAGATCGCCGACGTCGAGCAGTGGGTGGAGCTGGACGTCGCGCGGCAGCAGACCACGACGCGCGTGGCCGGCGACCTGATGAGCGGGGTCGCGCTGGGCGCCGTCTACGCCTCACTCGGCGGGCTGCTGGCGGCCGGCGTGATCCCGCTGGCCGTCACCGGGACCGCCGTGCTCACGATCCGGGCCGGCCAGTCGTCGCTCGCCGGGCTCATGCAGTCGCTGAACAAGCTGTACGAGGCGGGCCTGTACTTCGGCGACTACGTGGACTTCTGCGAGCTCGCGCGCGAGCGCGCCCAGCCCGCCGGCACCGAGCCGACCCCGGAGGCGTTCGAGCACATCACCGTCGACGCGGTGACCTTCACCTACCCGGGGTCGAGCACCCCCGCGCTGTCCGACGTGGACGTCGACATCACGAAGGGCCAGGTCGTCGCCCTCGTCGGGGAGAACGGCTCCGGCAAGACCACGCTCGCCAGGCTGCTCGCCGGGCTCTACCCGCCCGACTCCGGCACGATCTCCTGGGACGGCCGCGACCTGTCCCGCATGGACCCCGACGAGCTGCGCCGGAGCATCTCGGTCATCGCCCAGGACCACACGCGCTGGCCGCTGACCGTACGCGACAACGTCACGATGGGCCGCCCGCTCGACGAGGAGCGGCTCGGCGACGCCGCGGCGGCGTCCGGCGCCGACCAGGTCGTCGAGCGGCTGCCCGACGGGTACGAGACCCTGCTCGACCGCAGGTTCGAGGGCGGCCACGACCTGTCCGGCGGCCAGTGGCAGCGCATCGCCGCCGCACGCGGCTTCTACCGCGACGCCGCCCTCATGATCTTCGACGAGCCCACGTCGGCGCTGGACGCACGCGCGGAGCACGCCCTGTTCGAGCGCATCCGCGGGCACGCGCGCGACCGTACGGTCGTGCTCATCACGCACCGGCTCGCCAGCGTCCGCTACGCCGACCACATCTACGTCCTGGACGCCGGGCGCGTCATCGAGTCCGGCACCCACGCCCAGCTGATGAAGGAGGAAGGGCGGTACGCCCACCTCTACGGCCTGCAGGCCGCCGCCTACCAGGAATGAGAACCGCACCCGAGCCGTGCGAGGGCCACCAGCACACGGCTCGGGCGCGGGGTTCAGGGGCGCGTCACGCCTTCGCCGCGAACGGGTTCGGGATCGCGTCGAGCAGAAGCCGGGTGTAGTCGTGGCGGGGGTCGCGGATCACGTCCAGCGCGGGCCCTGCTCGACGACCTGGCCCTCGTGCAGCACGAGGACGTCGTCGGCGAGCAGGCGGGCGCTGCAGCAGGTCGTGGGTGATGTAGAGGATGCGCGATGTCGCGCGTCGCGGACCAGCGTGTCGAGCAGCTCGAGGATCTCCGCGCGGATCGAGACGTCGAGCATGGAGATCGGCTCGTCGGCGACGAGGAGCTCGGGGTCGCGGCGCCAGCGCGCGGGCGATGACGACCCGCTGGCGCTGGCCGCCGGAGAGCTGGTGGGGGAACTTGTCCAGGTAGCTGCTCGGGCGGGGACAGGCCGACCGTCTCCAGCAGCTCGGCCGCGCGCTCGCCGCGCCTGGGCGCCCGACATGCCCTGGTAGTTGCGCAGCGGCCGGCTCAGGGCGTAGCCGAGCGTCTTGGTCGGGTTCAGCGCCGCGAACGGGTCCTGGAAGACCATCTGCACGTTGCCGCCGGTAGTCGCGCAACGCCGCGGCCGCCGAGCCGGTCGACCCGGGTACGTCGCCGGAAGGAGATCGGCCCGACGTCGGGCCGCTCCACGCCGGTGACCATGCGGGCGAGGGTCGTCTTGCCGCTTCCGCTCTGCCCGACCAGCGCGGTCACCTCGCCGGTGGCGGAGCGCGAAGGAGACACCGCGTCGACGCGCCTCACCTTCGCGCGCGGAAGCCTCCCGGCGCCCGGTAGGCCTTGTCGACCGCGTCCACGTTCAGCACGATCGCCGAGTCCGCGCCGGCGTCGTCGCCGGCCGACTTGGTGAACGCCGGCGGCGTCGGCGCTCCGGACGCCGCCGCCGGCCTCCGAGGCGCCCGGCTCCCGGCGCGGCAGCGCGCCACGTGGCAGGCGGCCTCCGCCGTGCGCCAGCGGCAGCAGCGGCGGGTCGTCGTCCGCGCACACGCGCGATCGCCTCCGGGCAGCGCGGCGCGAACGGGCAGCCGTCGGCGGCTGAGATCAGGTCCGGCGGCCGGCCGGGGATGTAGGTGATGCGCACGGTCTCGGCGCGCGGGTCGGCGTACGAGCCGAGCAGGCCCTTCGTGTACGGATGCATCGGGTCGCGCAGCATCGACCGTGGCCGGCTGCTCCTCGACGATCTGCCCGGCGTACATCACCAGGATCCGGTCGGCAGACTCCAGCACGGTGCCGATGTCGTGGCTGATGAACAGCACCGCGAAGCCGAGCTCCGTCTGCAGCTCGCCGCACGTTGTCCAGGATCGCGCGCTGGACGACGACGTCCAGGCCGGTGGTCGGCTCGTCCAGCAGCACGAGCCGGGGCTTGAGCGCCAGCGCCATGGCCAGCGCGACCCGCTGCTTCATGCCGCCGGACAGCTCGTGCGGGTAGGACCGCATGAACCGGCGTCGATGGACGACCATGTCCAGCAGCTCCTCGACGCGGTCGGTCGACGGCCGCGCCGCGCGGCTCGCGTGTGCGCCTCGATCACGTCGCGGAACTGCGCCTCGACCGTGATGACCGGGTTCAGCGAGTTCATGCTGCTCTGGAACACCGTCGACATCTGCGCGCCAGCGCATCGGCCGCAGCTCCTCGTTGGAGGCGTGCGTGATGTCGGTGCCGTCGAAGCGGATCGTGCCGCCGCTGATCGTGCCCGGCGCCTCGAGCAGCCGCAGCATCGCGGTGCCGAGGGTGGACTTGCCGCAGCCGGACTCGCCGAGCAGCCCGACGAACTCGCCCTCGTCGAGGCTGAAGCTACGTCGCGCACCGCGTGCACGGCCGCCGCCGTCTTGCGGGCCGTAGTCGACGCTCAGGTCCTCGACCTCGAGCAGCGCCATGGCGTCAGCCCTCCCGCAGGTGCGGGTTGCTCAGCGCGTCGACACCGAAGTTGATCAAGCGTCAGCGAGGTGATCAGGAGCGCCAGGCACAGGCCCGGGCGCGAACAGCCAGACCCACGGCGCCGGTGAGCAGGCCGCGCCGCTGCGTTCGACCTGGTACAGCATCGTGCCCCAGCTGACGATCCGTCGGGTCGCCGAGGCCCAGGAACGCCAGGCCCGCCTCGGCGCCGATCGCGGCCGGTGGCCGCGCCGATGAACCCGGCGACGACCAGGGAGGTCATGTTCGGCATGATCTCCCGGAAGATGATCCGGAGCGTCCCGTCGCCGGCGAACTTGCGCCGCGGTGACGTAGTCGCGGGTGCGCAGCGTGATGATCTGGGCGCGCTTGACGCGCGCGCCGCACGGCCCAGCCGGTGATGCCGATGACGAACGACGATCAGCCGCGATCCCGCGCACCGGCGAGTACGCGGCGAACGTCACCATCAGCGGCAGCACCGGGATGACCAGCGCCAGGTTGATGACGAAGCGACAGCACCTCGTCGACCCAGGCCGCGCAGGTACCCGGCGACCAGGCCGATCGACCAGCGCGATCGACCGTGGCGAACGGCCGCCGAGCAGCCCGACCAGCAGCGACATGCGGGTGCCGTAGACAGCTGGGACAAGATGTCCTGGCCGCTGCTGCGGTGGTGCCGAGCAGTTGCGTGCCGCTCGTGCCCGCTCGACGGCGTCGAAGCTGCCGGCTCGTCGGGTCGTACGGCGCGATGCAGCGGCGCGAAGACCGCCACCAGCGATGAAGACCGCGAGCAGCGATGCATCCCGACGCGCGCCTTCCCGTTGCGCCCACAGCACCGATCGAGCCACCAGCGGCATGCGCCGCCGGCGTACCGGCTGCGACCGGCCCGGCGGTCGACTGGCAGGGTCCGGCGGCGGCTGACCGCAGCGCCATGCTGGCGAGGTGAGCCTGCCATCGCGACCGCCTCCGTCCTGCGCGCCCGCGGGTCGAGCACGCCGTAGAACATGTCGGCGAGGAGGTTCGCGACGAGGACGCCCACGGTGGTGAACAGGAACAGCGCCTGCATCAGCGGGATAGTCCTTGGTTGGACACGGCCTCCGCAACATCAGGCGGCCGAGGCCCGGGTAGTTGAAGACCGTCTCGACCAGCACCGTGCCGCCGAGGACGCCGCCCAGCGCGATCGCGAACCCGGTGACGCTGGGCAGGATGGCGTTGCGCGCGCCGTAGCCGCAGCGCGATCCGCCTGCGCGGCAGGCCCTTGGCCCGGGCGAGCCGGATGTAGTCCTCGCCGAGGGTCTGCACCATCGTGTTGCGCATGCCGATGATCCAGCCGATCGGCGCGGTGATCAGCAGCGCCAGCGCGGGCAGCACGCTGTGCTAGAAGGCGTCGGATGAAGAAGGCCAGTTCAGCCGGGCGTGTCTGCGGCCCGCCGTAGCCGCCGCCGTCGGGGAACCAGCGCAGCGTGAACGCGAAGACGTAGATCAGCAGCAGCGCGATCCAGAAGAACGGCAGCGTGCCGACGAACGTCGAGCCGAGGCGTGACGACCGAGTCGAACCGGCTGTTGCGCCGCCAGGCCGCGAACGCGCCGAGCAGCGATGCCCGCCGACGAAGGCGAGCACCTGCGTGACGTCGACCAGGACGACCGTCCACGGCAGACCTCTGCCCGATCAGGTGCGGTGACGGTGTAGGGGAAGTAGGTGTAGGACAGCCCGAAGTTGCCGTGGCACCACCGGTTGCCCAGGTAGTCCCAGTACTGGCTGAGCAGGCTGCCCTTCGGGCGCGCCGAGCATCAGCCGCATCGCGCTGCACCTGCGCCGGGTCGACCGCCTGCGTCTTCCGGCGAGCCGGCTGACGATCGCTGCGCAGGGTCGCCCGGCTGCAGCGGGGGATGAGGAAGTTCAGCGTGATCGCGGCCCACAGCGTGAGCAGGAAGAAGCCGATCCGGCGAAGAAAGTAGGCCATCGGCACCTCCCGTGCCGGCCCGGGACCGCGGTCCCGGGCCGGTGGCCAGGTCAGCTCTTGGTCACCCGGTGGCCGGCGTGAGGTGGGTGATGATGAGCAGCGGGTTGTTCGCCGCTCGGGCTGGCGTACGGGTCTCTTCGCGTCGGGCCAGCCGACGGCCTTGGCGGGTGCTGTACTGGAACCACTTCGCGCCGTACCACAGCGGGATCATCGGCACCTGGTGCACGGACAGTCGATCCGGCCGAGGCCCGCGAGCTGCCTTCTGCTGGCCGGCGTCGTCGGTGGCGTTGAGCTGGTCGAGCAGCGGTCGGTCGCGGGTCGTGCCAGCGCACGAAGTTGCTCTTCGGCCGGGCCGCGGGCTGCCGACGGGCCGCACGGTCGCTCGCCGAGCGGCTCGGCGAAGTTGCTGGAACATGTTGCAGGACCGCCCTGGACACCGAACAGCATGTCGAAGCTGCCGATCGCGCGGTCGTTCTCGTAGATCGCCCGGGTCGGCGTCGCAGCTGCACGTCGAAGCCGAGGCCGGCAGGTCGTCATGACGATGTGGGCGGCGCTGACCCAGTCGAGTGAAGCCGGCCGGGCACCTTGAAGGTGAACTTGATCGGCTTGCCGTCCTTGCCGAGCCGCTTGCCGTACGGGTCGTACTTGTGGTACCCGGCGGCTGGACCAGCTGCGTGGTCCGTTCGGCCGGGTCGTACGGGAGCACTGCCCTGTCTGGCACTGCCCGGCGGCACCCAGTCCTCCTGGCCGGGGATGACGAGCCCGGTCTGGCTGGCCTGCACGACGTAGCCGAGCTCGGCCTGGCTCGGTGATCCGCTGGTGGTCGAAGGCGTAAGCCGAGCGCCCGGCGGAAGCGACGTCGTCGAACGGCGCCTTGGTCAGGTTCATGTAGAGGCTGATCGCGCCGCCCGGCGGGTACCAGTAGTGGAAGTGCTGCGGGTCGCGGTCCACGAACGTCTTCTTGATGTCCTGCACGAACATGGAGTTCGTGTCGTACTCGCCGTGGCTCAGCCGCAGCTGGTCGACCTCACGGCCGCCATCGTCGGACTTGTGGAACCGCAGCTCCTGCACCTTCACCTCGTCGGCCTGCCAGTAGTTCGGGTTGCGCGCGAGGATGAGCTGCTGCGGGTTGAACGACTTGACCGTGAACGGGCCGGTGCCGACCGGCTTGTCGGCGTTGACGAAGGTGACCGGGTCGCGGACCGCCGACCACACGTGCTCCGGCACGATCGGCACGTTGTTGATCAGGGTGAAGGCCGAGGCGCAGGGCTGGTTGAAGGTCATCACGACGGTCTTCGGGTCCGGCGCGGTCACCGACTTCAGGTAGCGCCACACGCCCTGGGTGTCCAATGCCGGGTTGCTTTCACGCAGCTGGAAGGTGAACGCGACGTCCGCGGCGGAAAACGGTTTCCCGTCGTTCCAGCGACACGCCCGCAGGGTGTAAGCGCAGGGTCTTCGGGTCGGTCCAGGTGTAGCCGGTGCCGAGCCAGGGCTTCGCGTCGCAGCGAGAAGTTGTCGAACTGCATAGCTGCTCGAACAGGTAGTCTGTGGCGCCAGGTTGGTGGCGTCGAGGAACGGGTTGTAGTTCGTCTGCGGGTTGCTGCCGCCGCCGAAACCGCCGTAGTCGAGGTAGGCGATCATGCCGTTGCCCGAGCCCTGCTGCTGGCGCCTTCGGTGCGGGTGCAGCCGGACAGTGCGGAAACGAGCGTCGCCGGGCGACCAGCGCCGAGGCAGGGCCGCCGGCTTGGCCACCTGCTTGTGGGAGAGGGGGATGGCGGATGGGTCTCTGCTCAGGTTGTGCTCGTCCTGGCGGCGCGGGAGGGGTGCGCGCCGCAGCTCGGCCTGGGTGACGACCTGTGCGGGCAGGACCTCGTCCTCTGTGGTCGGCACGCCGTCGACGGCGCACTGGCAGCGCGAGCACCGTGCGCGCGCCGAGCTCCCTGATCGGCTGGCGCACGGTGGTGATGCCCGGCTGCGGCAGCGCGGCCATCGGCACGTCGTCGAAGCCGGTGATCGCGATGTCGCCGGGCACGGCGAGGCCCCTGCCCAGCGACGCTGATGAGCACGCCGAGCGCGAGCTCGTCGTTGGCGCACACCACGGCGTCGGGCCTGCGGGAGCGGCCTCAAGCAGCTGCGCGGCGGCCTCGACGCCGTCCGACTGCTGCATGCCGACCCGGCGATCGCGCGTCCGCGGCGCGGGAGGCCCAGCTCGACGTGCGCGGCCCGGAACGCCTCCCAGCGTGCCATGACGTCGGGCGAGCCGACCGGCTCACCGACGAACGCGAGCCTGCGGTAGCCGTGGTCGGCGAGCAGGTGCCGGGTGAGCTCGCCGACGGGGCGAGTTGTCCGAGCGCACCGAGGGGACGTCCTTGGCGCGGCGCGCCCGCGAGCGTCACGACGGGAACGGCGTCGGCGAGCTCGCGCAGACACGTGCGGGCGCACGGTGCCGCCGAGGACGGCGATGCCGTCGACCCGCGAGGACATGGCGAGCACGTCCTCGTCGGAGTTCGCGCGGTGGTGCGTGCCGACGATGTGCACGCTCGCCCCGGATCCAGCGCCTCGCTCTCGAAGCCCTGGATGAGCTCGGAGTAGTAGGGCCCGGCGAGGCCGGGGAACACGACGCCGAGCGAGCCGTGCCGGCGCTCGGCGAGCGCGCTGCCCATGTGGTTGGGCCGGTAGCCGTGCTCCTCGATCGCGGCGAGCACCTCGGCGCCTGCTCGGGTCCGAAACCTGCCCGACGCCCCGGGAGACGCGGGACACCGTGGCGATGGAGACGCCGGCGATTTCGGCGATCTCGCGGACGGTGATGCGGCTGCTTGCTCATGTCCGCTGCCCGTTGCTACTGGTCGTCGCTGATAACCGCTTACAGTAAGCGGTTACAGGGACCGTAACGGGACTCGGCGGCCGCGACAAGCCCTCCAAAAGGCGGCCCGCGGGAAAGGCGGGCCGGATGACCTGAGACTCCGGTTGCACGAGCGCTCGTTGATGGCGGCGGTTCGTGCCGAGGGTCGTGATGTGCGGCGAGGTGCACTACTTCCGCGTTGCGCGGGGCGGAATCGGGCGAGCCGGCTCCGCTCTGCTCGCGGAGGCCGGGTGCACGGCCGTCGCCTCCTACATTCCCTGGCTGTTGCACGAGCTGCCCGACGGCGCCTTCGACCTCACCGGGCGACACGCCCGGAGCGCGACCTGGTGTCGTTCGTCGACCTGTGCCGCGACGAGCGGGCTGTGGTTCGATCGCGCGGCCCGGGCCCGTTCGTGATGGCCGAGCTGAAGAACGAGGGCATGCCGTACCGGGTCTACGCCGAGCACCCCGAGATGGTGCCGGTCGGCTGGGACGGCATGCCCGCGCCGACCCGCACGTGGACTACCTCGCGCCCGCGTTCCTCGACGAGGTGCGCCGCTGGTACGAGGCGGTGATGCCGGTGCTCGCCGGCCGGCTGCAGCCCCCGGCGGCAACGTCATCGCGGTGCAGCTCGACAACGAGATCGGCATGCTGGCGTGGGTCAGCAACAGCGCCGGACCTCACCGACGACCTGGTCGCCGACCTGCTGCGCTGCCTCCGCGCGCGGTACGGCGACCGGCTCGCCGCGCGCTACCCCGTCGGCCTGTCCGCGGCGACGCTGGGCCACTGGCCGTGCCGGCACCGCGCGAGGAGTGCGGCGGCGCTGCGCCACGACCTGGGCGACTCCAGCGGGACCGGTTCGCCCGCTACGTCGCGACGCTGCTCCGGTACGCCGAGGAGCTGGGCGTGTCGCGGACGTGCCGTTGCTGGTCAACATCCACGGCACCGCCGACGGCGGCGGCGCGCCGTTCCCGATCGGCATCAGCCAGCTCGTCGAGCCTACCGCGGCAGGCCCGGCATGGTGTCCGGGTCCGACCACTACCTCGGCGACCTGACCGATCGGCGACGATCACCGACCTGTACGTCATGCAACGCGTTCATGGCGGCGGTGCACGACGCCGACCAGCCGCTGACCGTCACTGGAGTTCGAGGCCGGGCAGCGGCGACTACGGCGGCGACCTCGACGCGCCAGTGCGACCCGACGGCGGTGGAGCTGAAGACCCGGCTGTGCGTCGCGCAGGGGAACCGGCTGATCAACTACTACCTGTTCGCCGGCGGCATCAACCCGCCGCTGGACGAGCCGGTGGGCGACGGCAACGACCGCATCAGCTTCACCGGCGAGCGGCACGGCATGGCCGCGCCGGTCGGCCCGGAGGGCCTGCACGGCCTCGACGTACGCCGCCGACCGCGCGGCCGTCGCGGCCGTCACCGCGCCGAGCCGTGGCTCGCGCGATGGACGAGGAGCACGACGACCTGGCGCTCGGCTTCGTGCCCGACGACTACCTGACCGAGTACCGCCACCCGGCCGAGCGACGGCCTGCGCGCGGGTGAGTCGCCGACCTGGAGCGCGTTCCGCGGCACGGGTCCGCGCAAGGTGCTCGCGCGCGTCGCTGCTGCTGGCCGGGTTCTGGTTCGGCTCGCGATCGACCTGCAGAGCCGAGGCCGACGGTGACGGAGCGGGTGATCGCGCTCGCGACCGGCGCGCCCACCTGGCCGAGGGTGCAGGTCGCCTGGCCGCCCACGTCCGCGCGGGCGGGCGCCTGCTGCTGGTCGGCCTACTGCCCTCGCGGACATGGAAGGACGCGCGTGCACGGTGCTGGCGGACGCGCTCGGGATCACCGGAGGACGCGTCATCCGCGGCGACCACCGCTACTTCACCTCCGTCGTGGCGCGTGACTGGGTGCCGCCCCGCGCGGAGACCCGCGTCGCGTGGCTCCAGGAGATCGACGCCCCCGCCGGGCGCACGGTGCTGGCCGACGTGGCGAGCGGCCGTCCCTGCGGAGTCGAGGTCGAGCGCGGCGCGGGCCGCGCCGTCGTGTGGGCCGCCGGGCTGCCGTCGGACCCGCGGTTGTTCCGCGCCGCCGCCGAACGCCTCGGAGCCACCCCGGGCCTGACCCACGACCCCGGCGTGCCGCCCGGCCTGTTCGCCACCACGACGGCGGACGCCGACGGCGGACGGCTCGTCCACCTGCTCAACGTCTCCGGCTACCCGTGCGAGACCCCGCTGTGGCTGGACGGCGAGCCGCTGTTCGGCGGCCGTGAGCTGCGCCTGCCGCCGCGTACCGGCCGGATGCTGCCGGCCGGCCTGCGGCTGCCCGCGGCGACGATCCGGTGGAGCACCGCCGAGATCACCGGGTCCGGCCCGGACTCGGTGTCGTTCGCGGCTCCGGCGGGCGACGAGGTCGTGGTCGTCGAGACCCTCGCGGACGTACGCGCCGACGCGGGCGACGTCCACCGGTCGGGCGACCTCGTGACCGTCACCGCGCGCGGCACCGGTTCGCTCACCCTGACGTTCGGCCCCTCGGGGCCCAGCGGAGGGCGGTCGCCGCGCCCAGTGTGAGGGCGCACGCCGCGATCGCCAGCGGCAGCCGCAGGCCGCCGCCGGCCAGCGCGCCGAACAGGGCGACGCCGACCGCGCCACCGGCCTGGCGCGCCGCGTTCAGCTCGCCGGAGGCGACCCCGGCGTACGCGGGCTCGACCGTCTCCAGCAGTGCGCTCGTCATCGCGGGGACCGCCACCCCGCCGCCGATGCCGATGGGCACCATGGCGAGCCAGATCAGCGGGTACGGCGCCGCCCTCCCGGCGAACAGCAGGCCGAGCAGGCCGGCCGCGAACACGAGCTGCCCGCCCGCCATCGGCAGGCGGGGTCCCCGGCGGGCGGTCAGCCGCCCGCCGAGGAGGTTCGCGGCCGTCACGGTGGCCGTCATCGGGAGGAACATCAGGCCGGTGACCAGCGCGGACTCGCCGCGTTCGTTCTGCAGGAACAGGCTGAGCAGGAACACGATGCCGAAGTAGGAGAAGTTCATCGCGAAGCCGACGGCACTGGCCGAGGAGAAGCCGGCGTTCGCGAACAACCGCAGCGGCAGCATCGGCTCCTTCGCCCGGCGCTCCCGCCGTACGAACAGGGCTGCGCACACGGCCGCGAGGGCGAAGGCGGCGACGCTCCTCTCGATGAGGCCGAACGTCAGCGCGCACAGCGCCAGCACGGCGGTGACCTGGCCGGGCAGGTCGAGACGGCGTCCCCGGCTCGGCGGCGCGGCCTCGGCGCGTGCGGTGAACACCAGGCCGGCGGCGCCGATGAGGAGGTTCACCAGGAACAACGACCGCCAGCCCGCGACGGCGATCAGCAGCCCGCCGATCACCGGCCCGGCCGCGACGGCCGCGCCACCGGCGGCGGCCCAGATCGCGATCGCCCGAGTCCTGCGCGCCGGGTCGGGGTAGCCATGCCGGATCATCGCGAGCGAGGCGGGCAACTGCGCGGCGGCGCCGGCACCCTGCACGAACCGCGCGGCGACCAGCATCGCCGGTGTGACGGCCAGCCCGCAGGCCAGCGACGCGAGAACGAACAGGCCCAGCCCACCCGCGTACACACGCCGCGCCCCCAGCCGGTCGCCGAGCGACCCGCCGGTGAGCAGCAGCCCGGCGAACATGAGCGTGTAGCCGTCCACCACCCACTGCAACCACGGGAGGCCGGCGTGCAGCTCCCGTCCGAGGGTGGGCAGCGCGACGTTCACGATGGTGGCGTCGAGGCTGATCATCAGGAAGCCGGTCGCGGCGGCGAGCAGCGTCCACGGGCCGGACTCCCGTACGGCGGGGGTGTCGATGGTGAGGGTCACCCGGCCAGCCTGCGGTGGCCGTGACCAGGCGGGCAATGGGCGAGGGTGCACCTGACAGGGTCACCCGGGGAGCCGCCGTACGCCGCTTCGACCGGCGGCGCGGGCCGGGGGAGAATGGGGGCATGGTGAGCGCGCGGGCCCGGGAGCTGGGGGATTTTCTGCGGTCGCGCCGCGCGTCGCTCCGGCCGGGCGACGCGGGGCTGGCGGCCGGCGGCGTACGCCGGACGCCGGGGTTGCGCCGTGCGGAGACGGCGCGCCTCGCGGGGGTCAGCGAGGGGTACTACGTCCGGCTCGAACAGGGGCGCGCGCCGCACCCGTCGGCGAGCGTGCTCGGCGCGCTGGCGAGGGCGCTGCGCCTGTCCGAGGCCGAGCGTTCGCACCTGTTCGCGCTGGCCGGCGAGACGGCCGTGGTCCCCGAGCCCGAGGCGCTGACGCCCGGTGCGCGGCGGATGCTGGACCTCCTCGCCCCGCCCACGGCCGCGTACGTGATCGGCCGCCGCAGCGACGTACTGGCCTGGAACGCCAGCGCCGCCGCGCTCTTCGGCCACCTCGTGGAGGGCCCGCGGCGGCCGAACAACGTCCGTTACGTGTTCACCGATCCCGAGGCCCGCGAGGTCTTCGCCGACTGGCCGGAGGTCGCGTCGGACTCCGTCGCCCACCTGCGCGCCGCCGCCGGCCACCACCTGGACGACCCGTCGCTCACGGAGCTGGTCGCGGAGATGCGGTCGGCGAGCCCGGAGTTCCGCCGCCTGTGGGCGCACCGGGAGCTACGCCCCAAGGTCGGCGGCCGCAAGGAGCTGAACCACCGCCTCGCCGGCCGCCTCATCCTCGACTACGAGGTCCTCGCCGCCCCGACCGCCCCGGGCCAGCGCCTGGTCGCCTACGCCGCCGAACCCGGCACCCCGTCCCACGCCGCGCTGACCGGCCTCGTCCGTCATCCCGTCTCCTGAGATTTGGGGGAAGGGGAACCGCCCGCGAGTGGCTCACGTCGTAGATCATCCAGAGCGGTACGGGTGGGCAGCGAGGGGTGGAGGCACGATGGGGTCGGCCGGTGATGACGGTGGGAACACCTATCTCGACCAGGTGGTCGCGCAGCAGGCGGTGCTCGAAGGCGACCTGAGGTCACGGCGTGCGGGCGGCGCTCCCGGCGCGCCCGCGGCGGCGGCCCCGGCGCCGGTCGCGCAGCCGAGCGCGATGCGCAAGCGCGAACGCGCGCTGGGCGGCGGCGCCGTCCCGTCCGCGCCGGCGCCCGGCCCGGTCGACGTGCGGATCAGCGGGATGTGGCGGTGGAAGACCGTCGTCGTGCCGCCGAACGCCTTCGTCGTGCACACGCGGCGTGGCCGGGCGGAGCCGCTGCACATCGGGCTCGGCGTGTCGTTCCGCTACAACCCGGCGAGCGACTCGTTCCTGGTCATCCCCGGCGCGACCCAGACGATCCTGATCAACGCGTACTGCATCTGCCAGGAGCTGCAGGGCGTGCTCGTCCAGGGGTACGTGCAGTGGATCATCCAGGACTTCGCCATCGCGTACCGGAAGCTGGACTTCAGCGACGCCGAGGACCCGATGCGCCTGGTCAACCTCCAGCTCAAGGAGCAGGCCGAGGCCGCCATCAAGGACAAGGTGTCCACGATGGGCGTACGCGACGTGCTCAGCGACAAGCAGCCCATCATCGAGGAGCTGACGGCACGGCTGCGGGCGGTCGCCGAGGGCGCCGGCGACGCCGACCAGGGCCTCGGGCTGCGCATCGTCACGGTGCAGATCAAGGAGGCCGTGGTCAGCTCGTCGCGGCTGTGGGAGAACCTCCAGAAGCCGTACCGCTCTGAGCAGGCGCGGATCGCGCGGCTCGCCGAGCTGCAGGCCGAGGAGGCGATCAGCGAACGCGAGATGGCCGCCGCCCGCGTTAAGGAGACCCGCCGCATCGAGAACGAACGCGAGCTCGCCGAACTGCGCGCCCGCAACGAGGGCAGCCGGTTCGACACCGAGACGACCGAGCGCCTCCGGCGCGCCAAGCGCGAACATGACAGCGCCCGCGACGTCGCCGAACTGGAGAACGAGACGGCCCTGCAGGCGTTCCGCCTGGAACGCGAGCGCAGCGCCGAGGAGGCCGAGACCGCCCGGCTGCGGATCGCCGCCGAACAGGAACGCGCCCGCCTCACGACCGAAGGCGAACTGGAGCTGGCCGCCGCCCACGGGCGCTCCGCGCACGAGCTAGAGCTGCTCGCCCTCGAACGCGACCGGCAGCGCGAGACGATGGCGAACGAACAGACGGCGGCCAACATCCAGGCCCGCCTGGTCCGCTCGCTGCCCGAGATCGTCGAACGCCTCCCCAAGCCCGACGAACTCCGGTCCGTGACCGTCGGCGGCAACGACTCCACGACGCTCGCCGGCCTGGTCGCCGAGCTGTCGGCGGTCCTCGCCGCCCTGCGCACACCCACGGACTGACCGTTCTGCGGGCGGGGCGAGGGCCCGCCCGCGATCGGTCCGGCTCCCGATCGGCCCGGCGGCGGTGAGGTGATCGTCGCCGGGCTCGATGTCGTATCGTCGCCGGTGGTGCCGCACGCGCCGGAGGGCGGTGACCGGCGCCATCGCGAGATCCTGGCCATCTTCCGGCGACCGGGACGAACGTCCCGCCCGGAGGTCCGTGACCTGTTTCTCTAGGGCCTAGGAGGCGGCATGAAGACCAGGCGGGTGTACGTCACGCGCGAACTCCCTGACGCCCTGCTCGGCGAGCTGGACCTGGACGGTGCCGAGCTGGTGATGCCATCGGACGGCGGTGACCTGCGCGAGGAGGCCGCGCGGAGTGACGCGGTCGTGGTGACGATCTCCGAGCGGCTGGACGCCGGGTTCTTCGCGGACCTGGGCGCGAACCCTCGGCTGCGGGTGGTCTCGTCGATGTCGACCGGGGTCGACCACATCGACCAGGAGGCGGCGGGCCGGGCGGGCGTGGAGGTGCTGCGGCTGCCGGGATCCGTGACGGCGCCCGCCACGGCCGAGCTGGCCTGGACGCTCATCCTCGGGGCCGCGCGCGGGATCCGCGAGGCGGGGGAGGACCTGTCGGCGGGCCGCTGGTCCCGGTGGGATCCCTGGCAGTGGACCGGCCTCCAACTCGACGGCGCGACCCTCGGCATCGTCGGCTTCGGCGCCATCGGCGAACGCGTCGCCCGTTACGGCGCGGCGTTCGGCATGAACGTCCTCTGCGCGACGCGTACCGTCCCCGCGCCCGGCGAGCACCCGTCCGTACGCTTCGTCGACCTCCCCGAACTGGCCGCGAACAGCGACGTGATCAGCCTGCACGTTCCCCTGACGCCGGAGACGTCCGGCCTGGTCGACGCGGACTTCCTGGCCGGCGTACGCCGGGGGGCGGTCCTGGTGAACACCTCACGCGGAGGAGTCGTCGACGAGTCCGCGCTGGTGGAGGCCCTGGACTCCGGCCGCCTCTCCGCCGCCGGCCTGGACGTACACGCCGAAGAACCTGCCCCGGCGGACGCTCCTCTGGTACGCCACCCGAGGGTTCTGGCCCTCCCGCACATCGGCTCGGCCACCCGGGTCACCCGCCGGAAGATGGCCGCCGACGCCGTACGCGCGGCCCTTTCCGCCCTCTCCGGGTAGCCCGTCACCCGGCCCACCGGGTTAAATAGTCTGCTTAACGCCTCATTTGGGGCGTAGCTGACGTGTGGTTATTGGGTGTGTCAATGTATGGTTTCGCCCGTTTGGGAGTGCCGGTCGGCCCGGTCGTGATGAGGGCAGACCCGGCGCACGCCGACGCGTGTACGGACAGTCATCGGGCCGCGAAGGGGTTTTAGTGCAGATGTGCCTCCGACGGAGACGGCAGCACAGGATCGGCGGGTGCCCATCGTGAGCGGCGGGAACTTCCGGCAGCGGCTCGCCCGATGGCTGATGTCCACGGCGAACGACGACCCCGAGCCCGACGCGTGGGGAGGCAGATCCCACGATCGCGGCAGCGCCCCCGCCTACACGACCTCGCCGTACGCGCCGCCAGGCCAGAACGGTCCGAACGAGGGACCGCCCGGCCACGCGTCGCCCGGCGGGCGCGGGAACGAAGGAGCGTCCGGACAGGCGGGCCAGGGGCGCGGTACGAACGAGAAGGCCTCCGGCCACGCGATACCGGGGCACATGGCGGGAAACCAGGCCGCCGGCCAGTTCGGCTGGCCCACGGCCGGTTCGTTCCCCATGGCGGGCCCCGGCTCCACCACCGGCACCCACGCCTCACCCGCCGGCCACGGAGGCTCGACCGGACAAGGCTCGCCGTCAGGGCAGGGCTTCTCGGGCGACCAGGGCTCGGCAGGGCAAGGGAACACCGGAAAGGTCTGGTCGGTGGCGTCCGGTCAGGACTTCGGGCAGGCGCCCGGCTCCGGCCCGGCCGCCGACGCGGGCTCCGGAGGCGAGACCGGGACCGCGTACGGGACCGGCCAAGAGCACGACGGCGGCCCCGAACACGGCACCGGCCCGATGCCCGCCGTCGACCCGGCACACGCCTTCGGCCAGGCCCCCGGCTCGGGCCAGGGCTCAGCCTTCGGCCAGGGTCCTGGTTTCGGTGAGGACACCGGCTCGGGTCAGGGCTCAGGCTTCGGCCAGGGCCCTGGTTTCGGTCAGGACACCGACTCGGGTCAGGGCTCTGGTTTCGGGCCGGGCGCCGGCTCCTCTCAAGGCTCTGGTTTCGGCCCGGGCGCGGGAGACGGGTCCGGCTTCGGGCAGGGCGCCGGCGCGAGGCACGGCGGCAGCGGTCCGGACCCCGGGCTCGCTCACGGTGCGTCGAAAAACTCCGTCTTCGCGAGTGCCCAGGGACAGGGTCCCAAGCGCACGGCCTCCGGCCGTACGCAGACGTCCTCTCAAGACGCCTGGCCGGAGGTCTGCGAGCGCTTCGCGCTCCAGATGCTCGCCCACGCCGAATACCTTCGCCCCGCCCTCGACCGCCTGGAGTCGGACGAAGACGACGAAGAGCGGCTCCAGTGGCTCTACGAAGTCGACCATTCCGTCACGAGGATGCGCCGTGCGGCCCGTGACCTGCGAATCCTCGCCGGAATGGACGAAGCGGAGCTCGGCGACGGCTACACCTCCTCCCTCGTCGACGTGATCCGCGCGGCCGAGTCGGCGATCGAGCACTATCCGCGGGTCACGATCGGGCGGATGGCGGAGCTCGCCGTCGTGCCGTACGCCGCCGATGACATGTCCTCCCTGCTCGCGGCGCTGCTCGACAACGCGACGAACTACTCGCCGTCCACGGTCACGGTGAGCGGGCATCTGCTGGACAGCGGCGGCGTGATGCTGCGCGTCGAGGACACCGGCATCGGGATTCCCGCGCCGCAGTTGCAGACGCTCAACGCCGCGCTCGCCGGGCCCGTACCGAAGGTGAACGACCGTACGGGCAAGCACACCGGGTTCCCGGTGGTGCACCGGCTGGCGCACCGGCACGGGGTGACCGTGCGGTTCGCGTCGCGGCCGCACTCGCGTACGGGGGCGCCGAGCGGCACGGTCGCCATGGTGACGATCCCGCCGGACCTGCTGTGCGAAGTGCCGGACGACCGGCCGCCGATCACGGCCCCGGAGCCCGGTGCCCACCGGCGCGACACGTCGTACGCCGGACCGCCGAAGGTCTCCTCGGGGCACCTCAGCGTCGCCAGGTCGCCGGCGGAGCCACAGCCCGAGAAGGACGAGAAGGACGAGAACAGCCTCCCGCGCCGCACGCGTACGAGCCTGCGCGGAGGTGAGGGCAAGCACGCGAACGGCCGTAACCGCACCAGAGACACGGCCGCGGTCGCCCGGTCCTTCGCCGACGATGTGAGCGCCTTCACGCTGGGCCAGCAGTCGGCGAAGAAGGGCGACGACCCGGAAGGACGGAAACAGTGACGAACAGCGCCCGCGCCCAGCCATCGAGCCCCGGGGAGTTCGGGTGGCTGGTCGAGAACTTCGCCTCGTCGACGCCCGGGGTCGCGCACGCCCTGATCGTGTCCTCGGACGGGCTCCTGTTGTTCGCGTCCGGCTCGATGTCGGCCGACATGGCGGACCCGTTGTCGGCGATGACCAGCGGCATGATCAGCCTCGGGCACAGCATCGCGAGCCTCGTGGGGGAGGACGGATGCGACCAGATCATGCTGAAGTTCCCGGCGGGGCACTTCCTGTTCATGGCCATCGGCGACCTCGCGGGACTCGCCGTCCTGGTCCATGAGGGCTCGAACCTGGGCATGATCGCCCACCGCATGGCCCAGCTCGTGGAGAGCGTCGGGCACGTACTGACCCCGCAGATGCGGGACGACCTCCGCCGGCTCTCGACCGGGCGGAGCATGTCATGAAGCGACCTGGAGCGGGTGAGTGGACATGACGAGGAATCCCTGGGTGCGGCCGTACGTGCTGACCGGTGGCCGGACCCGTACGCGGCACAACCTGTTCATGCACACGCTGGTGTCGGTGAAGTACTACGACGCCTCGTACGCCGCGCGGCTGCCACCGGAGGCGCGGTCGCTGTACGAGCGGGCGCACAAGACGACCGAGTCGATCGCCGAGCTGTCCGCGAACTGCGGCGTCTCCCTCGGTGTCACACGCGTCCTGCTGGGCGACCTGGCCGCCGGGAACCGGGTGCTGATCAACCCGGAGACGTACAGCTCCCCCTACGATCCGATCCTTCTGGAGAGAGTCATCGATGGTCTTCGCGAACTCGCCTGACAGCGCCGCGCGGCTCACCTCGGCCAAGCTCGTCGTCGCCGGCGGGTTCGGGGTCGGCAAGACCACGATGGTGGGCGCGGTCTCGGAGATCCCTCCGGTCAACACCGAGGCCTGGATGACGCAGGCCAGCAAGTCGGTCGACGCGCTCGGTGACGGCGAGGCGAAGACCACGACGACGGTCGCGATGGACTTCGGCCGCATCACGCTGTCGCGCGACCTGATCCTCTACCTGTTCGGTACCCCGGGGCAGGCGCGTTTCTGGCCCATGTGGGACGACCTCTGCCGGGGCGCGAGCGGCGCGGTGGTGCTGGTCGACACGCGCCGCCTCGACAGCTCGTTCGCGGCCGTCAACTACTTCGAGAACGACTCGGACGTGCCGTTCATCGTGGCCGTCAACCTGTTCGACGGCAGGCAGCTGCACCAGCTCGACGAGGTACGCCACGCGCTGCGGCTCTCGGACGACGTGCCCCTGATCACCTGCGACGCCCGCCACAAGCCTTCTGTCGTGCAAGCCCTCATCACGGCTCTGAACCACACGATGGCCCAGACCGGCGCCAGCGGCGCCGGCGCGATGGCCACCCGCTAAATCCCCCAGGAGATAACCATGCGGAAGATCCTGATTATCGGCGCTGGACAGTCGGGGCTCCAGCTCGCACTCAGTCTGCTCGCCGAAGGCTACGACGTGACGGTCATGTCCGCGCGTACGCCGGAGGAGATCCGGAACGGCCGCATCATGTCCACGCAGGTGATGTTCGGGCCGAACCTCCGGCTGGAGCGCGAGCGCGACATCAACCAGTGGGAGGACGAGACGCCGAAGATCACGTCCATCAACGTGACGGTGGCGGGCCCTCCCGGAAACGTGGCCCTGAGCTTCAACGGCCCGCTCGACGAGTACGCCCAGTCCGTGGACCAGCGGGTCAAGATGGCCGGCTGGCTGGAGCTCTTCGAGACCCGCGGCGGGAAGATCATCTACCACGGCGTGATGACCTCCGACCTGGAGGGCCTGTCCGCCCAGTACGACCTGACGATCGTCGCCGCCGGCAAGGGCGACCTGGTGGACCTGTTCGACCGTGACGCGTCGCGGTCCCCGTTCGACGCCGCGCAGCGCTCGCTGGCCGTCATCTACGTCCACGGCATGGAGCCGCGGCCGGGCTTCACCGAGGGCAACGTCGGCATCAACGTCACGCCCGGCATCGGCGAGCTGTTCGTCATCCCCGCCCTCACGACCAGCGGCGCGTGCGACATCCTGTTCTGGGAGGCCGTCCCGGGCGGCCCGCTCGACAAGTGGGAGGGCCCGCTCACCCCGGAGCAGCACCTCGAACGCTCCCTGGCCCTCATGCGCGAGTACGTCCCGTGGGAGTACGAGCGCTGCGCCAACGTGGTGCCGACCGACGCCCGCAGCGCGCTCACCGGCGCGTACCCGCCGGTCGTCCGGCACCCGGTCGGCGAGCTGTCCTCGTCCGCGTACGTGCTGGGCATGGGCGACGTCGTCGTCGCCAACGACCCGATCGCCGGCCAGGGCTCCAACAACGCCGCCCGCTGCGCCGCGACGTACCTGGAGTCGATCCTGAAGCACGGCGACCAGCCCTTCGACCGCGAATGGATGCAGCAGACGTTCGACGCGTACTGGGACTACGCCCGGCACGTCACGAACTTCAGCAACGCACTCCTCGGCCCGCTGCCCGAGCACGTCCAGGGCATCCTCGGCGCCGCGACCCAGAACCCGGCGGTCGCACACCGTTTCGCGTACGGCTACGCGAACCCGACCGACTTCGAGAACTGGCTGATGGACCCGGCCAAGGCCGAGGCCTACCTCGCCTCGGTGGCCGACCAGGCGACCCCCGCCTCCTGAGGTCGTAACGGCCCGGCGTCCCCCTTTTTCGGGGCGCCGGGCCTTTCTCATTCGGCGGGCACCTTCTCGGCCGCCATTACAGAATGGAGTTATCGCAACACATTTTGGGGATTTCGTGAAATGTATTCAACCCCTTAGGATCCCCGGCATGCGTGGCGCGAGAGGTATGACCCTGATGGTTCTCGGCACGCTCCTGGCGGGATGCGGATCCACCGGCCCCGGGAGCGACCGGGCCTCCGGCCACGGCTCCCCGTCGGCCGTCTCACCCTCGCCCACCCCGTCATCGGTCACCGAAGCGTCCAAGCGAGTGACGCCGAACCACTTCCACCCGGGCAACCCGAACGGCCACATCCCGGTCCCCGCCGCGGCCCGCGCGATCGACACGTCACACCCGACCCGCACGATCGGCCACGGCAAACCGAGCGGCTGCACCTCGGCGGCGGTGGTCACGGCGGTCGCGGCAGGCGGCACCATCAGATTCGACTGCGGCCCTTCTCCGGTGACGATCACGATGCGAGCGACCGCCAAGATCAGAAACGCCAGCCCCCGCGTCGTACTGGACGGCCGAGGCCTGGTCACACTGAGCGGCGCCGGGACCCGTCGCATCTTGTACATGAACACGTGCGACCAGGCCCAGGGCTGGACGACGTCCCACTGCCAGGACCAGCCGACGCCGCAGCTCACCGTACAGAACATGACGTTCACGTCCGGGAACTCCACCGGGAACCTGACCGAGGGCGGAGGCGGCGGCGCGATCTTCGTACGCGGCGGCCGCTTCAAGGCGGTGAACACCAAGTTCACCCACAACCGCTGCGACCGCCTGGGCCCTGACCTGGGCGGCGCGGCCGTACGCGTACTCAGCCAGTCCCAGAACCTGCCCGTGTACATCGTGAACAGCACCTTCGAGAGCGGTACGTGCTCAAACGGCGGCGCGCTGAGCAGCATCGGAGTTTCCTGGGTGGTGCTGAACAGCCTGCTGACGGGCAACTCGGCGGTCGGCAACGGCGCCAACCCGGCCCGCGCCGGCTCAGCGGGCGGAGGCAGCGGCGGCGCCATCTACACGGACGGCAACCGCTACACGGTCCGCGTCGCCGGCACCGTGATCTCGAGCAACCACGCCAACGAGGGCGGCGGCGCCATTTTCTACGTGAGCAACGACCACTCGGGCACGATGAGCATCGAACACTCGACACTCCACGCGAACCACAGCGCGGGCTTCGAGACACACGGCTTCCCGGGCATCTTCTTCATCGGCGCCCACAACCCGTCGGTGACAGCGTCCCACCTGAGCTGACGCGGCCGTGGAAATGACACAGTGATCGTGTACGCGCAGTGAACGGCTAGATGTTTCCTCAAGTTCCGAAGTGTTCTTCTGGTGCAGGACGCAAACCACGAAGGAGCTGAGGATGACGAAACGCCTGGCCGCCATCGCCGTCGGTGCGGCTGTTCTGGGTGCCGTGGGATCAACGGCACCGACCGCCATGGCAGAGACCACGGCCGTCACGTGCGGGACCCACACACAGGATTCTGGGACGACCCGCTACTCCTACTACGGCAACTGCGCCGACAGCGCGGTGAACATCCACGTCGAGTTCGTCTACTTCCCTCCGGGCAGCGAGTTCCCCGTACTCACCGACGAGGGCGACCACTGCGTGCCTGCCCAGACCGACTACCTCATGGGCACGATGTCGACCGACGACAACGCCGGTTACGTGGCTTCCGAGATCGGCACCTGCTGACCGGGTCCTGTGTTCGCCGGTGGTCAGGCTCCGTACGGCGAATGAGGAGGCCGTTCGGCGGTGTGATCATCGTGCCCATGCCGGGCTTTCGCTCCGGCGGCACCCGAGGGACAGAACCGGGTCCGCCGGAGGAAGGGGAACATGCGCCCTGAAGAACCCCGCGACGGCGTCCTGCGGCGCGAACTGCGGGCGCTCGGGCGGGGCGACGGTGTCAGCGTGGTCGGGCGGCTGTCCGGTGGGGCCGTCGCCGACGCCTGGCTGGTCACCTGCGTCGACGGTACGCGCATGGTCGGTAAGACCCTCGCCGACCCGGTTCCGGGCCTGTTCCAGGCCGAGGCCGACGGCTTGGCCGTGCTGGCGCGGACCGGTTGTGTGGCGACCCCGCGGGTCCTGGCGGTGACCGGAGGGTTGCTTCTGCTGGAGGCGCTGGAAGACCGTGATGACGGCGTACGTTCCTGGGAGGCGTTCGCCGATGATCTGGCCGCCCTGCACCGTGGCACGACAGGCGACCGGTTCGGCTGGCATCACGACGGCTACCTGGGCCGGCTCCGGCAGGTCAACACCTGGACCGTCGACGGGCACGAGTTCTTCGCCCAGCACCGGCTGTTGCGCTACCTGTCCGAGCCGCCCGCCGAAGACGCCCTCACCGCCGCCGACCGCCAGGCCGTGGAGCGCCTGTGCGCCCGTCTGCCCGAGGTGATTCCCGCGATGCCGGCGGTCCTGACCCACGGCGATCTGTGGGCGAGCAACCTGCTCAGCCGGCCCGGTGGCCGGATGACCGTCATCGACCCGGCCGTCTCCCGTACCTGGGCCGAAGTCGACCTGTCCATGCTGTGGTGCTGCTCCCGCCCCGAGGCCTCTCGCAGGTTCTTCGCCCGCTACCAGGAACTCAACCCCTCACCCACCGGCTGGACCGCCCGCATGCCCATTCTCCATCTACGCGAACACCTCAGCGTGATCGCCCACTTCGGCCCCGAAGCCACCCGCGCAATCACCCAGATCCGGAACACGCTCGCGCCCTTCTACCTCCACCGCTGAACCGCTGCCGGGCGGAACGGCTAGGGCAGGGCATCCCGCATCGCCGCGGCGGTGGCGGTCGCGTCGTAGCCCTCGGGGACGCCGTCGACCAGGATGATGTCACCGTCGATGTGCCGGGAGCGTAGGGGTGCGATCTCCTGGTACGCGGGTGAGGCCCACCAGGCCCGCGCCTCGGCGATTGCGGGGAAGGCGATCACTATGACGTACCCGGGCCATTCACCTTCCTTCACCTCGTGCTGCCCCGCGTGCACCAGGAAGCGGCCGCCGTACGGCTCGAAGGTGCCGGTGACGCGCGCGATATAGTCGGCGACCTCCGGGTGTGGGGCGGCCTCCCGCAGGTGAGCTATGGCGTACCCGGTCATGGTGTCCCTTCGGCCGATCGGATTTTCGAGAACCATGGCAGGATGAAGGCGCAGGCACGATTACCTGACAGGTAAGCGAATCCGGCGCCGGGCAAATATAATAAGTTGGGCCGATGGCATTCGGTTGGTAGCGTGTTCGAAGCCGTGACAACACGCGAGGAGGTGAGACCCATGAACGCTGTATCGATGTGGGTGCTCCCCTTCGTCGTCACGGTCGGGCGGTTGACGTAGGGGTCGCCGGGAGCGCCTCGATGGCAAAGGCACTCCCGAAAGGCACAACCTATGCATCCAATAGTGATCACGCGGGTCGCGGAGCGGCAATGGCATGCGGTGGAACGCGACCAGGTGGTCGGTCGCGGAGACACTTCGCGCAGAAACGACGGCCGGACCTTCCTCAGTATCGACGCGTGGCATGAGACGAATTTCGACCAGCTCGCCACCGCGATGCTGGCGGACCTGCCGAGGCCGCTGTACACGGTGGTCGACGAGGCCGACATCGACCTGACATGCTGCTGGCAGCGCGCCGGCTTCACGACCGGACGCCGAGAGTGGGACTACCTCGTGCCCACCGACCCGCAGGTCACAGGGCTCGGCTCGGTGCTCCCGCCGGAGGGCGTCACGATATTGCCCGTCGGTGCGGCGCGTGAGGCCTCGTTGCGGGAGGTCTACGACGCGATTCGCGGCGAGGTCGACGCCACCGTCGGCTGGGCATCGATGCCGGCCGAGGTACTGGTCCGGCCGGACGGGACTCCGCCGGTGGACCCGTCGAAGTACGCGGTGGCGGCACAGGCCGACCGGTACGTGGGTCTGGCCCGGGTCACGGGGCGGACCCGGCAGCCACGGATCGGGCTGCTCGCGGTCCGATCCGGCCAGCGCCGTGCCGGTATCGCCCGGGCGCTGCTGGCCCAGGTGCTGGGCTCGATGTACCACTCCGGGGTCGAGACGGCATCGGCCGAAGTGAACGAGAGCAATGAGGCGGCCACGGCGCTGTTCGAGGGCGCCGGCGCCAGGCGCGTGAGCAGCAACCTGGAGCTGGTGCTCCGCTGACACTTCACCACGCGACTGGATTAACCTGATCCGTTTCCCGACCCCACAGTCATCGACCAGAGGAGCACGAGAATATGGCAAGAAGCGCGGATGGCATCGAAGTCGAGGGCACGGTCGTTCAGTGCCTGCGCAACGCAACGTTCACCGTGGAGCTTGAGAACGGGCACAAAGTGCTCGCGCACATCAGCGGCAAGATACGAAAGAACTACATCAAGATCTTGCCGTATGACCGGGTGCTAGTGGAGCTCAGCCCGTACGACCTCACCCGCGGCCGGATCACCTTCCGGTACAGGTCGTAGCCGAGACACGGCGACCGGCTTCCAGCCGGTGTCGGCGGCCGGCTGGAAGCCGGTCGCCGACACCGCCGGGCCGAGTCGAGGTTCAGCGGCTCACGGGTTGCCGTTGTAGTCGACGACCTTGATCGGGGCTGACGGGTCGTCGTGGTCCTGGCGGGTGGTTTCGACGTCTTCGCCGACCGGGGCGGGACGGCGACCGGGCGTTCCCAGCCGCCTGTTTCCAAGGCCGTGATGAACGCGTCGACCAGATCCGGGTCGAAGTGGGTGCCCGCCGAGCGTCTCAGTTCGGCGACGCCCTCCTCCTGGGAGCGGGCGGCGCGGTACGAGCGGTCCGTGGTCATCGAGTCGAAGGCGTCCGCGACCGAGATGACGCGGGCGAACTCGGGGATCTCTGAACCCGCCAAACCCATCGGGTAGCCGGTGCCGTCCATCTTCTCGTGGTGGTGCATGATCCCGGCCAGCGCTTCGTCCAGGAAGCCGATGCCGCGGACGATTTCCAAGCCTCGCATCGGGTGGAGCTGGATCGCGGCGTACTCCTCCTCGGTGAGGTGGCCGTCCTTCTGGAGGACCTTGGTCGGTACGCCCAGTTTGCCGACGTCGTGCAGCATCCCGGCGTACCGGATGGCCTTCACGCGGTCGCCGCGCATACCGATGACCTGGGCGATCATCACGGAGCCTCGGGAGACGCGTTCGCTGTGGCCTCGGGTGTAGTAGTCCTTTGTCTCGACGGCCTGGCACAGCGCCGCGATCGTGGCCGAGTGGGCCTCGCGTTGGGCGTGGATCTGGGTGAAGGCCCAGCGGGCCGTGAACAGCGGCATCACGACCAGGAACGCCGACAACGGGCCGACGACGTCCCACGGGGCGGCGATGAGCAGGCCGAACATGCCGTACGCGAGGCAGCCCACCGACAGCTGGACGCTCTCGGCGACCACCTCGCGCCAGCCGGCCTGCTTGCCGACGATGAGGATGCCGCCCATCAGCAAGAGGTTGACCGTCACGTAGACGACCAGCGCGGCGACGAAGGGGCCGATCACCTCGTTCGCCCAGTGGGACTCGCCGTACTCGTACGGGGCGCCGCCGAGTGCCTCGAAGACGCGGCCCGCCGCGTAGCCGCTGAGCGCGAACTGGGCGCCGTTGAAGATCCGTTTCACGGCGGCCAGGTCGCGTTTCACCGTGATGACCGCGGAGGCGCCGACCAGAGCGGCGCCGCCCGCGCCGAGCAGGACGACCGCCGCCAGGCTCACCGCGAACGACAGCGACACGTGGGCGCGTTTGACGGCGAGCGGTGCCGGTGCCGACTCGGTGATGACGAACAGGGCGCAGAGGACGAGCGGTGTACGCCAGGGGAGCTCCGAAAGGTGTGACGTCGCGATCGCGATCGTGGCGAGCGCGACCACGCCGCAGAAGTACACGCGTGCCTGTATCGGTAGTCCTCGCATTAGCCGCCCCCGGCGTGAACGCAAAAGGATCGATTGGTGGTATTTCATCCCGCCGTGCCGACAGGTCTTCCGACGTCAGACTAAGCCCGGGCCGCCCCGATCGCGATTGCCGGAAGAGGTCATCGATAAGAGGTGAGCGGAATGTCACCTACGGTGCCATGTCCCCTTTCGGGGGCTGATTCAGGCCGGCGTCCCCAGGCGGTGACGAGGCCGGGGGACAGGTCGCTGAAACCGGGGTCGTCGAACAGTGCCATCGCCTCGTCGTAGGCGGGCTCCTCGATGAGGCCGGTGGCGAGGATGCGCTCGCGGAGCGTCGTCAGGCTGAATCTCCAGAAGTCGTTGATCGGGGCGCCCAGGCGGACCTCCGGCAGGTGTGCCTCCATGCCGGTCTCCGCCAGCCCGAGCCCGGACATCAGCCGTGAGTAGTCGCGGACCCAGGTGACGTCGGTGCCGATGGTGGCGCGTATCGCCTCCCAGGCCCCGGCGAACAGGTCGCGGTAGAGGGGCGACGGCGAGGTCCCGGTGAGGTCGATGAAGTCACCGGCGACTAACCAGCCGCCGGGCGCCAGCCACGAGACCATCCGCTCCAGGAGCCGCTCGCGCTCGGGCAGGTGCTCCAGCAGGAACCGGGAGTGGACGAGGTCGAAGGACCCCGGCGCCAGCGAGCCGGGCAGGTCGTCCGCCAGCGCGTCGACCTCCAGGCACCGCAGGTTGGGCGCCGAGGGGATCAGGGTGGTGCCGCGGTCGACGGCGATGACCGGCGCGGGTGCCACCTGCCCGGCGAGCCAGTGGGCGATCGTGCCGGAGCCGGCGCCGACCTCCAGGCACCGCCATCCGGGCTCGATGCCGAGCGCGCCGATGCGGGCCCGGGTGATCGGGTCGAACGCTCGCGCGAGGCCGTCCAGCCGGCGTTCCTCCTCGTCGTGCGCGTGGTCGAAGACGACCTCGCCGTAGCGTTCGGTGACCTGATCCGGTGTCGCCATGAGTCCTTCTTTCACGAGCCATCGATGCGTATTACATACATACGGTGACGGGTGCACTTCAAGCGGCTACCGAAACACATGTCCAGACTGTGGACAGCCCGTTGACGATCTCCTGTTTTGGATCCAATATTGCCGGATCCCCCCGACGAGGAGAAGCTGTGCCACCTACTCGTTCCTCAGCCATCTGGAGTGCTCCCGCACCGGCGAGCGGTACGACGCCGACGTCCTTCAGGGCACGTCCCGCGCGGGCGCTCCCCTGCTCGCCCGCTACGACCTGGAGCGCGTACGGGAGACGGTGACCCGCGAGGACATCGCCGGGCGCGCGCCGACCCTGTGGCGCTACCACGAGGTGCTGCCCGTGCGTTCGACGAGGAGCACGTGGTCAGCCTCGGCGAGGGCATGACCCCGCTGCTGCCGATGCCCGCGTACGGCAAGCGCGCCGGGCTGTCGCGGCTGCTGATGAAGGACGAGGGGCTGGTGCCGACCGGCACGTTCAAGGCGCGCGGCGCCGCCGTCGGCGTTTCCCGCGCCGCCGAGCTGGGCGTCACGGGCGTGGCCATGCCGACGAACGGCAACGCGGGCGCGGCCTGGGCGCTGTACGCGGCGCGGGCCGGGATGGAGAGCCTCATCGCGATGCCGGACGACGCGCCGCGCGATCACGATGGCCGAGTGCCAGGTCGGCGGGCGCCGAGCTCTACCGCGTCGACGGGCTCATCGGCGACGCGGGCAAGCTCGTCGCCGCCGCGGTCGGGGAGCGCGCCGGCTACCAGGAGGTCTCCACGCTGAAGGAGCCCTACCGGCTCGAAGGCAAGAAGACGATGGGGTACGAGATCGCCGAGCAGCTCGGCTGGCGGATGCCCGACGTCATCCTGTACCCGACCGGCGGCGGCGTCGGCATCATCGGCATCTACAAGGCGCTGCGAGGAGATGCTCGAGCTGGGCTGGGTCGAGGGCGACCTGCCGCGCCTGGTCGCCGTCCAGGCCACCGGCTGCGCGCCGATCGTCGAGCGCGTTCGACCGCGGCGCGACGCGAGAGCGAGGCGTTCGCCGACGCGCGCACGGTCGCGTTCGGCATCACCGTGCCCAAGGCGCTCGGCGACTTCCTCGTCCTGGACGCCGTCTACGACGACCGGCGGCACCGCGATCGCCGTCACCGACGAGGAACTGCTCGCCGCGCAGGCCGAGGTCGCCGCGCTCGAAGGGCGCGTTCATCTGCCCCGAGGGCGCGGCCTGCTTCGCCGCCCTCGGGCAGGCTGCGCGAGTCGGGCTGGCTCGCGGCCGACGACGAAGTGGTCGTGCTCAACACCGGTGCCGGCATCAAGTACCCCGAGACCGTCCGCGTCGACGTGCCGCTGCTCGCCAAGGACGGCCGCATCCCCAGCCGCTCACGAGAGCTAGAGGAATTGGATCCGATCATGAAGCGAAACCGGAGCGGTCTCGGTGCCGTGGCTCGTCGCGGCGCCTGCCTGGCCACCGCCGCGTGCGGGATCCAGCCGGCCACCGCGGGCCGCGACCCCTGCGACGCTCGTCATCGACACCGTCAATTACCCGACCACGCTGGACCCGGGCAAGCAGTACGACTCCGACACCTACTCGGTGTACCGCAACATCTTCGACCAGCTCCTGCGCCGCAACCCGCGCACCGGCGCGGTCGTGCCCTGGCTCGCCACGTCGTGGAAGCAGACCGACCCGACGACGTGGACGTTCACCATGCGGCCCGGCATGACGTTCAGCGACGGCACCCCGGTCACCGCCGCGGACGCGGCGTTCAGCATCAACCGGATCCTGGACAAGAAGTTCGCCAGCCAGCAGTACGCGAACTTCTCGGCGATCTCCAAGGCCACGGCGTCCGGCTGCGACGCTCACCGTGAAGACCACGGTCCCGTCGCCGACGCTCCTCAGCTACCTGACCACGCTGTCGGTCGTGCCGGAGAAGTACGTGCGAAAGGTCGGCGACGAGAAGTTCGCCGCCAAGCCGATCGGCTCCGGGCCGTACACGGTCGCCTCGGCCACCGCGGGCTCGCAGGTGAACGCTCCAGGTCAACCCGCGCTGGTGGGGGCCGAAGCCGCAGGTGCGCCAGGCGGAGTTCCGCGCCGTGCCGAACGTCGCCAGCCGGGTCGTCGACCTGCAGTCCGCGCAAGGCGGACCTCGCGGTCAACCTCACGCCCGACGCCGCCGACCAGGTCAAGCGCGACCCGAAGCTCGCGGTCCTGTCGACGCCCACCGAGCGGATCGCCTACCTCGCCTTCAACACCATCAAGGGCGGCGCCGCGAACGACCCGCGCGTCCGCCACGCCATCGCCCTCGCCATCGACTACAGCGCGCTGATCAAGAACCTCCAGCGCGGCTACGCCAAGCCGATCAACTCCCTGCTCACCCCGCTGGCGTTCGGCTACGACAGGCAACTGCCGGACAACACCTACGACCCGGCGCAGGCGAAGCGATTGGTCGCGCAGGCCGGGGCCAAGGGCGAGACCGTGGTGATGGCGACCTCGCCGTCGTTCAACCCGCAGATCGTGCAGGCCATCCAGGCGAACCTCGCCGATGTCGGCCTGCGCGTCCAGATCCGCAACACGGACCAGGCGACGTACCTGAAGAAGGTGCAGAGCCCGGGCCACGACTGGGGCGCGGTGCGGTTCGGCCGCTGGTCGTGCTCGTGCCTGGACGCCGACGGCGTCGTCTACCCGCTCTTCCACACCGGCGAGATCTGGAGCTCCTACAGCTCACCGGCCTTCGACGGGCTCGTCGAGCAGGCCAGGAAGGTCACCGACCGGCAGAAACGCACGCAGCTCTACGACTCGGTCTTCCAGCTCCTGGCCAAGGACCTTCCGGGCCTGGGCCTGTTCCAGGACTACGCGATCTACGGCGCGAACGCGCGGGTCCGCTGGACCCCGGACGCGCAGGAGAGCTTCTACCTCGACCAGATGAAGGTGCGCTGATGACAGCGGTGATCAGTCCACGGAGCCGGTCGCTCGCCGGCCTCCCCGCCACCCCGCGCTACATCGCCGGCCGCGTCGGCGCAGGCCCTGCTCGCGCTGTTCGGCGTGGTGACGATCGTGTTCTTCGCGCTGCGCCTGTCCGGCGACCCGGCGCGGCTGCTCGTGCCCGAGGGCGCGAAGGCGGCCGACGTCCAGCGCGTACGCGACAAGCTGGGCCTGAGCGACTCGCTCTGGCACCAGTACACCTCCTTCCTCGGCCACGCCGTCCACGGCGATCTCGGCTACTCCTACGTGCAGAACCGCCCCGCGACCGACCTGCTCGCCGAACGCATCCCCTACACCGCGAACCTCGCGGTCGCCGCCCTGGTCCTGTCGCTGCTGTTCGGCGTCACGGTCGGCGTCGTCACGGCGCTGCGGCGCGGGCGCTGGCAGGAGCGCGTGCTGATGCCGGTCGTGCTCGCCGGGCAGGCCATGCCGGCGTTCTGGACGGGCCTGCTGCTCGTCCTGCTGTTCTCGGTGGTGCTGCGCTGGCTGCCCTCCACCGGTTACGACGGGCCGCTGTCGCTGCTGCTGCCCAGCGTCACGCTCGCCTCGCTGTCGGCCGCGGCGATCGCCCGCGTCACGCGCGGCGCCGTACTGGAACAGCTCTCCCAGGACTACGTGCGCACCGCGCGCGCCAAGGGCGCGGGCACCTGGCGGCTCGTCACCCGGCACCTCGCCCGCAACACCGCGATCCCCGTGCTGACCGTGGCGGCGCTGGAGCTGGCGAACCTCCTCGGCGGCGCGGTCGTCACCGAGGTCATCTTCGCCTGGCCCGGCCTCGGGCAGCTCACCGTGCAGTCCGTGGCCGCGCGCGACTTCCCGGTCGTGCAGGCGATCGTCATCCTCGCGTCGTTCGTGTACGTGGTGATCAACCTCGGCACCGACCTGCTGTACGGCGTCATCGACAAGCGCGTCGCGACGCACGGAGGTGTCTCATGATCCGCCGGTCCGCGCTCACGATCCCCCTGGTCGTGCTCGGCCTGTACGTCCTGGTGGCGCTGCTCGCGCCGCTGCTCGCGCCGTACGACCCGGACACCGTCACCCTCTCCCAGCGGCTGCTGTCACCCCAGGCGCACCACCTGATGGGCACCGACGCGCTGGGCCGCGACGTCCTGACCCGCACGATGTACGGCACGCGCGTGTCGCTGCTCGTCGCCGCGGCGGCGGTCGTCGTCGCCGGGGTCGCCGGCGTCGGGCTCGGCACCCTCGCGGGCTGGCGCGGCGGCTGGACCGGCGCCGTCATCATGCGTGTCGTCGACATCGTGCTGGCCGTGCCGTTCTTCCTGCTGGCCATCCTCGTCGTCGCCGTCCTCGGCCCCAGCCTGGTCAACGTCGTGGTCTGCCTCGCGCTGGTGCGCTGGCCACGGTACGCGCGGGTGGCGTACTCCACGGCGCTCCAGACGCGCGGGCGCGGGTTCGTACGCGCGGCCACCGCCACGGGCGCGCCCGGCCACTGGATCGTGGTGCGGCACATCCTGCCCGAGGTACTGCCCGTGACGATCGTCGTCGCCACCCTGGAGTTCGGGCTGATGGTCGTGTACGAGGCGTCGCTGTCCTTCCTCGGACTCGGAGTGCAGCCGCCGACCGCGTCGTGGGGCTCGATCCTGTCCGACGGGCAGCAGTACATCGCCAGCGCCTGGTGGCTGGCGTTCTTCCCGGGCCTGGCGCTGTTCGTCCTGGTGCTCGCCGTGAACCTCCTCGGCGACGCGGCGCGCGACCGGCTCGACCCGACCAAGCGCGCGGCCGTGTCACGGCGCCGGCTGCTGCGGCGCAGGACCCTGGCGGAGGTGGCGGCATGACGCGAGGACCGGACTACGGACGCGAGTTCGCCGGCAAACGGGTGCTGGTGACCGGCGCGGCGGGCGTGATCGGGCGGTGGATCGCCGAGGCGTTCCACGCCTGCGACGCCGACCTGCTGCTGTCCGACGCACGCGCCGAACCCCTCGCCGAGCTGGGCGACCGGCTCGGCACGCGGACCGCCGTCGCGGACCTGAGCAGCGCCGACGGCGTGGCCGGCCTGATCGCCGCGATGGACGACTGCTGGCCGAGCGCCGACATCCTCATCAACAACGCCGGCGTCTACCCGCGTACGCCCCTGGCCACGACGACGCGTGCCGAGGTCGAGCGGATCCTCGACATCAACGTGATCGCGCCGTACCAGCTCGCCCAGCACGTCATCGGCACGATGACCCGCGACGGCGTACGCGGCTGCGTGGTCAACCTCAGCTCCGGCGCCGCGCGGCGTACGGGCCGCACCGGCGGCGTGTACGCGGCGAGCAAGGCCGCGCTGGAGATGCTGACCCGGTCGCTGGCCCTGGAGGCGGGGGAGGCCGGCATCCGTGTCGTCGGCGTCGGGCCGGGCTTCGCGCCGGGCAGCGAGGTCAGCGAGCTCCCCGACGACCACGTCGCGAAGATGACCGCCGGGATCCCGCTCGGCCGCACGTCGGGGCCGGGTGACGCGCCCGCGGCGATCCTGTGGCTGTGCTCCGGCGCGGCCTCGTTCGTCACCGGGACGACGCTGTCGGTCGACGGCGGGCGCACCGCCGGCGACTACACCCCCGCGAAGGCGAGGACCACGTGACGTACTCCTGGCCGGGCGGCGCGCGCGCCGCAGTGTGCTTCACCCTCGACTTCGACGGCGAGGCGCCGTACCTGTGGCGCAGCCGCGAGAACCCCGGCCGTGCCGTCGGCCAGCTCGAACAGCGCCGCTACGGCCCACGCCGTGGCATCACGAACCTCCTGTCGATGATGGACGGCCTCGGCCTGCGGGCCACGGTCTTCGTGCCCGGCTGGATCGTCGACCGCTACCCCGGGCAGGTCGCCGAGGTCCACCGGCGCGGCCACGAGCTGGCCCTGCACGGCTGGTGCCACGAGCCGCCCACGAGCCTCACCCGCGACGAGCTGGCCACGACGCTCGAACGCGCCGTGGGCGCCATCACCGACGTGTCCGGCGAACGCCCGGTCGGCTACCGCTCGCCGAGCTGGGACATGAACACCGAGATCTTCCCCGTCCTGCGGTCGCTGGGCATCGGCTACGACAGCTCGCTGATGGGGGACGACCGCCCGTACGAGGTGGACGGCGTCATCGAGGTCCCCGTCGACTGGGCGACCGACGACGCGCCGTACTACCGCTACGTCGGCGGCGACCCGCGCCCGCCGACCCCGGCCGGGCCGCTGCGCGACGCGTGGGCCGCCGAGATCGCCGCCGCCAAGGCGTACGGCACGCTCTGCATGCTCACCGTCCACCCGTGGCTGTCGGGCCGCCCCGCTCGCGTCTCCGCGCTGGAGGAACTGCTCGCACCGGTCGTCGCCGACCCGGAGCTGTGCAGCCCGACCGCGGGCGAGCTCGCCGCGCACCACCGCGCGCAGGCGAGCGGCCGTACCGTCTCCATCGAGCAGTTGGGCAGGCCCGCTCATGACTGAACCCCCTCTCCTCGACATCCGTGACCTGCGCGTCGACTTCGGACCCGGCCGTGAGGCCGTACGCGGCGTCGACCTGACCGCCGGCCGCGGCGAGACCGTCGCGCTCGTCGGCGAGTCCGGCTGCGGCAAGAGCCTCACCGCGCTCGCGCTGCTCGGCCTGCTGCCGGACGGCGCCCGCGCCTCCGGCTCGGCCAGGCTCGGCGGCACCGAGCTGGTCGGCCGGGACGAACGCGCGATGCGCGGCGTCCGCGGCGCGCGTACCGGCATGGTCTTCCAGGACCCGATGAGCTCCCTGAACCCGACGACGCAGGTCGGCACCCAGATCGCCGAGGTGCTCGCCATCCACGGCGGCGCGCGCCGGTCCGAGCGCAAGCGGCGCGCGGTGGAGCTGATGGAGTCCGTCGGCATCACGGACGCCGCCGCGCGGGCCCGGCAGATGCCGCACCAGCTGTCCGGCGGCATGCGCCAGCGCGTCATGATCTCGATGGCGCTGGCCGGCCGCCCCGACCTGCTCATCGCCGACGAGCCGACCACCGCGCTGGACGTCACCGTGCAGGCGCAGGTGCTCGCGCTGCTGCGCGAGCGGGCCCGCGACACGGTCCTGCTGTTCATCACCCACGACATGGGCGTCGTCGCCGAGATCGCCGACCGGGTCGCGGTGATGTACGCCGGCCAGGTCGTCGAGACCGGCCCGGTGCGCACGGTCCTGGGCGCGCCCCAGCACCCGTACACCACGGCGCTGCTGCGGTCGGTGCCCGACCCGGACCGGCCGGTCGCCGGTGAGCTGCCGACCATCCCCGGCCAGGTGCCGGCGGTCGGCGAGCGCATCGAGGGCTGTCCGTTCCGCCCGAGATGCCCGAGAGAGACCGACCGCTGCGCGACCATGCCGCCCCTCGCGGGCGGCGACGGCGGAAGCGTCGCCTGCTGGCACCCGCACGAGCTCACGGAGGCAACGCGATGACGGACGCTCTGGTGGTGGCCGAAGGCCTGGTCAAACGCTATCCCGTACGGGGACGCGGCACGCTCAACGCGGTCGACGGCGTCGGCCTGCGCATCGAGCGCGGCACGACCCTCGCGCTCGTGGGGGAGTCCGGCTGCGGCAAGTCCACGACCGGCCGCCTGCTGCTCGCGCTGGAACGCCCCGACGAGGGGAACGTCAGCGTCGGCGGCAAGGCCGTGCACGAGCTGCGCCGAGCCGAGCTGCGCGCCCTGCGCCGCACGATGCAGCCGGTGTTCCAGGACCCGTACGACTCGCTGAACGGCCGGATGACCGTCGGGCAGATCGTCGCCGAGCCGCTGCGCGTCCACCGCGTCGGCGGCGACATCGAGGCGAAGGTACGCGAGTTGCTGGAGACGGTGACGCTCGACCCGGCCCTGGCCGCGCGGTACCCGCACGAGCTGTCCGGTGGGCAGCGGCAGCGCGTGGCGATCGCCCGCGCCATCGCGCTCGACCCGGAGTTCGTGGTCTGCGACGAGCCGGTGTCCTCGCTGGACGTCTCGGTCCAGGCGCAGGTCGTCAACCTGCTGCGGCGCCTCCAGGACGAACGCGGCATCACGTACCTGTTCATCAGCCACGACCTGGCGCTGGTGCGGCACCTCGCCCACCGCGTCGCGGTGATGTACTACGGCCGGATCGTCGAGGAGGGCACCGCCGAGGAGCTGTTCGCCGACCCGCGCCACCCGTACACGCAGCTGCTGCTCGCCGCCGCGCCGCGCCCGCGGGTCCGTGAGCACCGCGCCGAGAGCGTGGTGCTCGGCGAGCCGCCGAGCGCGCTGGGCGCGCACACGGGCTGCTCGTTCGCGCCGCGCTGCCCCCTCGCGACGGACCGCTGCCGTACGGAGGACCCCGCGCTGCGGGCACTGCCGGGCACCGAGCGGAAGGCGGCGTGCCACTACGCGGAGTCCGCGCGGGCGGCCGCCTCGTGAGCCTGTCGATCACGCGTGACGACCACGGCATCCCGACGATCGAGGCGGACACCGAGTCTCTCGCCTGGTACGGCCTGGGGCGGGCCGCCGCCGAGGACCGGCTGTGGCAGCTCGAGTACGACCGGCGCCGGGCGCGCGGGCGCTGGGCCGAGGTCGTCGGCCCGTCCGCGCTCCCGGCGGACCGGCTGGCCCGGCGGCTGCGGCTCACCGACGCGGCCGACCGCGACCTCGCCGCGATGGACCCGGTCACGGCGGAGGCCTTCCGGAGCTACGCCGACGGCGTGAACTCCGTCGCGCGAGACGCCGGGCTCGGCCACGGCGTCACCTGGGAGGACTGGACGCCGCGCGACTCCGTGCTGGCGTTCAAGATCCGGCACGTGCTGATGGGCGTGTGGCAGTACAAGGTCGCGCGCGCCGTGCTGCGCGCTCGATGGGGCGCGGACGCGGCGGCGTACCTGGACCCGCGCCCGCTGCCGGGCATGCGGGTGACCGTGCCGCCGCAGGGCCGCATTCCCGAGGACGACCCGCGCGCGGCGCTCATCGAGGAGGCGCGCGCCGACGTGGAGAGAGCGGCGGAGCACCTCGGCTTCCTGGCCGAGGCCGAAGGCGGCTCCAACGCGTGGGCGGTCGGCGGGTCGCGCACCGCCACCGGCCTGCCGCTGCTGGTCAACGACTCGCACCGCGCGCTCGACTCGCCGAACACCTACTGGCAGGCGCACCTGCGCTGCCCGTCGTTCACGGTGTCGGGCGCGACGTTCCCCGGCATCCCGGGCTTCCCGCACTTCGGGCACAACGGGCAGGTCGGCTGGGCGATCACCAACGCCGCCGGCGACGCGCAGGACCTGTTCGTCGAGCACTTCTCCGGCGGCCGGGTCCGTACGCCCGGCGGCTCGCTGAAGGTGTCGGCACGCGAGGAGCGCATCGCCGTACGCGGCGCGCCCGACCACGTCGAACCCTGCTGGGCGACGCCGAACGGCCCCATCGTGCACGGCGACCCGTCGAGCGGCGTCGCCCTGTCGCTGCGCTGGACCGCGACGGACCGGCCGTGCGAGCAGTTCGCCGTCCTGCGGCGGATGCTGGTCGCCCCCGACGTCCGTACGCTGCTGGACGGCCAGGAGGGCTGGGTCGACCCGCTCAACAACCTCGTCGCCGCCGACACCTCCGGGAACATCGGCTACGTCCTGCGCGGCGAGCTGCCCGCGCGCGACAGCCTCGCGCCGGCGCAGGTGCCGGTGCCCGGCTGGGAGGGCACGTACGCCTGGCGTGGACGCGTGCCGTTCGCGCGGATGCCACGGGTCGAGAACCCGCCCGGCGGCGTCATCGCCACCGCGAACAACACCGTGACCAGCGCGGAGTACCCGTTCGTCTCGCACTCCATGAACGACTGCTACCGGGCCGAGCGCATCCACGAGCTCGCCGGGGACGCGTCCTCGCTGAGCGCCGCCGACATGGCCGGCTGGCAGGGCGACACGGTGTCGGTCGCGGCGCGGCGCTGGGGCGTGCTGCTGGCGGCGCGCGGCCCGTACACCGGCGACGCCGAACGGGCACGCGAGTTGCTCGCCTCCGGCGGGGGAGACCTGCGCGGCGACGGCCCCGCCGGGCTGGTGCACGCCTGTTTCCGCCGCGCCGTCGCGCGCCGCGTCCTGGACGGCGCGCTCGGGGCGGACGCGCGCGCCTGGCTGATGACCTGCGGCCTGCCCGGCGTACCCGTGCTGCTGCGGCGCTGGTTCGCGGCCCTGACCTGGTACGCGGCCGACGGCGCCTGCCCGGCCGACGCGCTCGGCGACGACCTGCTGTCCGGCGCGCTGGCGTCGGCCTGGCGCCGCGCGTGCGACGGCGCCGAAGCGCCGCGCGCCTGGGCCGACGTGCACCGTACGGCCGCGCGCCACCCGCTGCACCCCCTGACCGGGACCTCCATCGACCCGCCGCCGACCGGCATCGGCGGCGACAACGAGACGATCCAGAACGGCGCGTACGCCTGGCCGGAGGACGCCGGCTTCGCCATCACGAACCTGTCGGTGTACCGGCAGGTGCTCGACCTCGCGGACCTCGGCGCGTCCGGCTGGGTGATCCCCGGAGGCGCGTCCGGACGGCACGGCGACCGGCACTACGCTGACCAACTGGACGCGTGGCGGCGGCACCGGCTGATACCGATGCGTCCGGTGCCTGTCGGAGGTGAGGGGTGACGGAGGACAGCGGCCTCGTCCGCGCGGCGTACGAGGCGGTGCGCGAGGCGGTCCTGGAGAGGTCGTTACTGCCGGGCGAACGCGTGACGGTCCGCCCCTTCGCGGAGCGCCTCGGTATATCGCCGACGCCGGTCAAGGCGGCCCTCGCCGTCCTCGAACGCGAGGGGTTCCTGGTCGCGCGCAAGCACGCCGGGTACTTCGTCGCCGAGCTGACCGCGGCCGACATGCGCGACATCTACGAGCTGCGCTCCGCGGTCGACGCCCTCGCCGCGCGCGACATCGCGCGCACGCGGCCTCCGGAGCTGCTCGACCGGCTCCGTGAGCTGCTCGAAGGCCAGCGGGCCGCGATGGCCGGCGGCGACGTGGAGACCTACGCGGAGCTCGACCGTGAGTTCCACGCCCTGATCTGGCAGGGCTCGTCGAACCGCCGCCTGATCGCCATCGCCGACCTGCTCGGCGCGCAGCTCAGGCTGGGCCACAGCCTGACCGTCGCGGTACCCGGCCGCCCGCAGGCCGGGCTGGAGGAGCACGCCGAGATCGTGGACGCCCTGATGTCCGGCGACACGTCCGCCGCCGAGCACGCGACCCGCCGCCACGTCGCGCAGGTCATCCGCGCCCTTGAGCAGGTCCTGCCCCGGCAGAACATCCTCCCTTAGCGCGGCACGGCGCCGGCCGGGCGCCGCCCCGACCGGCCGGTACGGCCGATGGCCGATACCGCCGCGATCGGGGCGGTCATGCGTCAGCCGAGGAGGCGTCCTCACCGGCGCCCGGCGGCAACGCGGCGAGGGTGCGTCTGGGCGCCGCGCAGCCGGACAGCGGATCTGTCAGACAGGCCCTAGCTCAGGTGCCGGGCGAAGAACCGGGCCGCGGCCTCGCCCGCGAACCCTGGGACGCCGGTGTGCCCGCCCATGTTGGCGTGCAGCGTCTTCTCCTTGGAGCCGAAGGCGTCGAACAGGTCCAGGGCCGCCTGCCGGTCGTTCCCTTCGTCGTCCCACTGGAGCAGGACGTGCAGCGGAATGGTGACCTGCCGGGCCTCCTCGAACATGGCGCGCGGCACGAAACTCCCGGCGAACAGAACGGCGGCCGAGACGCGTGGTTCGACCACCGCCAGCCGGACGCCGATGGAGATCACTCCACCGGAGTACCCGACCGGGCCGCCGATCTCGGGCAGCGAAAGAAGGGCGTCCAGGGCGGCCTGCCACTCAGGGACCGCCTGTTCGACCAGCGGGAGGACGAGCCGGTCGACGATCTCCTCACCGACCGGTTCACCGGCCGCCAGTGCCCGGCGCAGGTCGGCGCGGGCCTGCTCGGCGGCGGGCGAGCGGGGCCGGTCACCGCTCCCGGGGAGTTCGATGGTGGCCGCGGCGAAGCCGTACTCCGCCGAGCTCTGGGCCCGGGCCACCAGCCGTGCGCGCATCTTGTGCAGTCCGCCGGGGTGGCCGATCAGGATCAGCGGCGCCGGTGCGGATACGGACGCGGGGGTCCACAGGATGCCGGGGATCTCGCCGAGGGTGAACTCGCGTTCGAGGACGCCGTCGTCGAGGCGCTGTTCGGAGGTGAATCGCATGGTCGTGCCTTTCGGGAGTGCTCGTGAACGGCGCTCCCGGACGACCTATCGCCCGACCGTGACCCCGGAGGGAAGCACCCATGTCGATATGTTCACGGGTACCACCTCCTCGTTCTCTCGCACGGCCTACGGAAAAGTAGCAGCGGCCGCCGTGGCCCGCCAACGGGTTTTCCGAGCCCCTTCAGGGCCCCTCAGGGTCGCTCCGGTAGCCGCTCCATGCGGGTCCAGCTGGACCAGCCGCGCTCGCGCATCAGGTCCAGCAGCCGCTGCGCCCGCGGGTCGGCCTCGAGGGCGAGCGCGTCCAGAAGGTCGAAATGCTGGTCGTCGTGCGCCATCTCGCCGTAGTCGAGCTCGCCGGCGGCGTAGGCCTGCTCGGCCATGTCGACCATGAGGTCGGCGGCCTCCTCCAGGAGCCGCTCGTCGGCCGTGTCGCTTTCGACCAGCTCCGACAGGACCCGGTAGAGCCGGACGAGCCGCGGGTCCTCGAGCTGGGCGGACTTCGCGGGCATGAGCTCGGGGATGCGATCGGGCCAGCGGGCCGCGACCAGGATCCACCCGTCGCGCTCACCCTCCACCAGCCGCTCCGCCACCCCGAGCTCCCGTAGCCGGTCGAGGTAGGAGATCACCTCCGGGGGGAGCACGAGCCCGTCCCCGGAGGCGAGCTGCGCGATCTGCTTGCGGCTGGTCTCAAGGCGTTCGATCTCGTCGCGCAGGTGGTCGTCGATGCTCTCGACCGCGCCGGCGAACGTCGCGGCGTCGGCTCCGAGCAGCCCGCCGATCTGGGACAGCGGCACGCCGGCGCCGGCGAGGGTGCGGATCTTGATGAGGGACACGGCCGCCGTCGGCCCGTACCGCCGGTAGCCCGAATCGTCCCGCTCCGGCTCGGGCAGGAGCCCGATCTGGTGGTAGTGCCGCACCGCCCGCACCGTGACGCCGGCGTACGCCGCGAGTTGCCCGATCGTCAGCATGCTCCGATCCTGCCCTGGATCAGGAGATCCGGCGACGGTACGTGATGCCGGCGAAGACGTAGGCGACGACGAGGATGCCGGCGCACCAGGCGAGGGCGGTCCAGATGCCGTTGCCGACCGGCCGCTGCGCGAACAGGTCGCGGATCGTGTTGACGATGGAGGTCACCGGCTGGTTCTCGGCGAAGGCGCGCACCGGGCCGGGCATGGTGCGGGTTGGCACGAAGGCCGAGCTGATGAACGGCAGGAAGATGAGCGGGTAGGAGAACGCGCCCGCGCCGTCCACGCTCTTGGCGGTGAGGCCGGGGATGACGGCGAGCCAGGTCAGCGCCAGCGTGAACAGGACGAGGATGCCGGCGACGGCGAGCCAGGCCAGTACTCCGGCGCCCGAGCGGAAGCCCATGAGGAGGGCGACGCCGACGACGACCACCAGTGAGATCAGGTTGGCGGCCAGCGAGGTCAGCACGTGTGCCCACAGCACACCCGACCGGGCGATCGGCATGGACTGGAACCGCTCGAAGATCCCGCCCTTGATGTCCGCGAAGAGCCGGACGGCGGTGTAGGCGATGCCGGACGCGATGGTGATGAGCAGGATGCCGGGAAGCATGTAGTTCACATAGGAGACCGTCCCGGTGTCGATCGCCCCGCCGAACACGTAGACGAACATCAGCATCATGGCGACCGGTGTGATCGCGGTCGTGATGATGGTGTCCAGGCTGCGGGTGACGTGGCGCATGGTCCGTCCGGTGAGGACGGCGGTGTCGCCGAGGAAATGCGTGGCCATCGTTGGTTCCTTACTTCTTGTCCGACTTGTCGCCGACGACGGCGAAGAAGACGTCTTCGAGGGAGGGCTGCTTCTCGACGTACTCGACCTCGGCGGGCGGCAGCAGCCGTTTGAGCTCCTCCAGGGTGCCGTCGACGATGATCCGGCCCTGGTGGAGGATCGCGATCCGGTCGGCGAGCTGCTCGGCCTCGTCCAGGTACTGGGTGGTGAGCAGCACCGTCGTGCCGCCCTCGGCGAGCTTCTTGACGGCGTGCCACACCTCGACGCGCGCCTCCGGGTCCAGCCCGACCGTCGGCTCGTCGAGGAAGATGACCGGCGGGTTCCCGATGAGGCTCATCGCGATGTCGAGGCGGCGGCGCATGCCACCGGAGTACGTCGCCACCCTCCGGGTGCCCGCCTCGGTCAGCGAGAAGCGCCTCAGCAGGTCGTCCGCGATCGCGCCCGGGTCCTTGAGGTGCCTCAGCCTGGCGACCAGGACGAGGTTCTCCCGTCCGGTGAGGATCTCGTCGACCGCCGCGAACTGCCCGGTGAGGCTGATGGACTCGCGTACGTCGGCGGCCTGCGTCGCGACGTCGAAACCGTTGACCCGTGCGGTCCCCGCGTCGGCCTTGAGCAGGGTGGACAGGATCCTCACCACCGTGGTCTTGCCCGCCCCGTTCGAGCCGAGCAGGGCGAAGATGCCGCCCGGTGCCACGTCGAGGTCAACGCCGCGCAGGACGCGCAGCTCCTTGTACGACTTCTCCAGGCCCTGCACGTGGATCGCGGGCCCCTGGGGGATGCTCATGGCCGCCAGCATGCGGGGTTGACGCTGCGTCAGGGTCAAGGGATGTTCACGGCTCCCTTTATGTTAATGTCCATCACATTGTGAGTGGCATTCACACCTCGGGAGTGACGATGGACGTACGGCGGCTGGGCGGGACCGACATCGAGATCACGCCGATCGGGCTCGGATGCATGCAGTTCGCCGGCGACAGCGGCGTCGCGAGCCGCGTCTTCACACCGCTGGGGCAGGACATCGTGACCTCGGTGGTGCGCGCCTCGCTGGACGGCGGCATCGGCTGGTTCGACACCGCCGAGATGTACGGGCGCGGGCGTTCCGAGCGCGCGCTCGCCACCGCGCTGAAGGACTGCGGCGTCATGCCGGGCGAGAAGGTCGTCGCGACCAAGTGGGCGCCGCTGGGGCGCACCGCGCGCGACATCCCGCGGACCATCGACGAGCGGCTCGGCTGCCTCCAGGGATACCCGATCGACCTCTACCAGATCCACGAGCCGTACAGCAGCCTGGACACCATCCGCCCGCAGCTACGGGCGATGGCCCGCATCCTGCGGGCCGGCAAGATCCGCTCGGTCGGCGTGAGCAACTTCTCCGCGCGCAGGATGCGGATCGCCCACGAGACCCTCGCGGCCGAGGGCGTCACGCTGGCGGCCAACCAGGTGCAGATCAACCTGCTGCACCGCGGCGTCGAGGACAACGGCGTACTGGAGACCGCGCGCACGCTCGGCGTCACACTGATCGCCTACTCGCCGCTGGCCGCCGGAGTGCTCACCGGCCGGTTCCACGACGACCCGGCGAGAGTGAAGGCCCTGCGCCCGATGCGGCGGCTCGGCCAGCGTGGACTCTTCAGCGCCAAGGGGCTCGCGCGCACCAAGCCCCTCGTCGACGAGCTGCGCGCGATCGGCGAGGCGCACGGCGCCTCCGTGTCGCAGGTCGCCCTGAACTGGCTGATCACCTACTACGGCGACACCGTGGTCGCCATCCCGGGCGCGTCCAAACCGGCACAGGCCACCGAGGCCGCCGCCGCGATGGACCTGCGGCTGACCGACGCCCAGCGCGACCGCCTGCACGAACTCTCCCGGCCACTGACCTGACGCGGTGGACCGGCGGAACGAGCCCGCCCGGCCGATAGCCTGAGGCGGTGCGCCGATCAGCGAAGCGGGACCGCTACCACCACGGTGACCTGCGCGCCGCGCTGATCGACACCGCCGTCGAGCTGATCGCGGAGAAGGGCGTGCGGGCGTTCTCGCTGGCCGAGGCGAGCAGGCGGCTGGGCGTCGCGGCCAGCGCGCCGTACCGCCACTTCGCCGACCGGGACGAACTGCTCGTCGCCGCCGGGGTGCGGGCCGTCGAGGTCCTCATCGCCACGCTCGCCGCCGAGAGCGCCGGCGCCACCACCCCCGCCGAGCGCCTGGCCGCCGCGGCACGCGGCTACGTACGCTTCGCCGCCGAGCACCGCACGCTGTTCGAGGCGGTCTTCACGACCGGTCTCAAACCCGAGCGCCACCCCGATCTCGACCAGGCGGCCCGCCCGGTCGAGGAGTCGTTCCACGCGGCGGCGCTCGCCCTGTCCGGCGGCGACCCGGCCGCCGCCGAGGTGCTCTCCGCCACCGTCGCCGCCTGCGCGCACGGCCACGCCGGAATGCTCCACCTGGGCGCCTTCGGCCCCGGTGACCAGGGCGTCGAGACGGCCCTCGAACGCGCCGGCGCCGCCACCCTGGCCCTGATCGCCGGCCGTACGGCCCTCACCGGAGGCGTGGGCACGACCGGGGTCAGCCCGACACCTTCTCCATGAGGGGCCGTACGCCGGGGGCGTCCGGGAGCCCGAAGGCCAGCGCCGAGACCTCCCCGGCGACGTCCTCGGGCAGCGTCCGCGCGGCGTTGAGGCGGAACTTCGTGGCCACCTCGTCGGCGGACAGCGGGTCGCCGGGGCCGCCGCGGTTCACCTCGACCCGCTCCTCCAGCTCGCGCCCGTCCCGGAGCCGCACCCTCAGCACCGCCGGGAACTGGTACGGGAAGATCTCGTCGCAACGGGAGTCGGCGAAACAGCGGACCTTCGCGGCCAGGGCCAGCCGGTCCGCGTCGGCGGCGGCCTCGTCGGTGAAGTCCTCGTGGAACACGCCCAGCCCGCCGCCGCCCAGCAGCGCCGCCGCCACGGTGTAGGGGCCGCTGAACGCCGCGTGGTAGCCGGAACGTGGGCGCGCCTTCTCCCCGGCGGGCTCGGCGATCGTGCGCAGCACCGCGCCCGGCGCGCCCAGCTCGATCGACTCCACGTCCGCGGGGTCCACGCCCGCGCCGCGCAGGCGCAGGGCCGCGTCGATGCCCGCGTGGGTGAAGTGGTTGCACGGGTACGGCTTGAAGAAGATGCCCGGCAGCTCCCAGCGCTCGCCGAGGCCGTCCGTCAGCGCGGAAAGGTCGACCTGGTCACCGCAGTACGCCTGGAGGAAGCCGAACCGGCCCTCCAGGACCGTCGGCGGGCCCGTGATGCCGTGCTCGGCCATGCTCGCCGCCGCGACGCCGGCGTGGGCGGCCCAGCCGCAGTGCACGCGCTTGACCGTGCCGCCGGTGCGGTTGGCCTCGATGACGCCGGCGCCCATGCTCGCGGCGATCGCCGCCGCGTCGGCGATGCCGGCGGCGTCCAGCCCGGAGAGCGTCGCGGCGGCGACGGCCGCGCCGATCGTGCCGCAGATGGACGTGGCGTGCAGGCCGCGTTCGAAGAAGACCGAGTTGCCCAGCTCGCGGTCGTACCCGGCCATGCCGAGCCGTACGGTGACCTCGATGCCCACCCCGGCCGCGTCGAGGAGCGCGGCGCCGCTCGACCCACGGGCCTCCGCGACGGCGAGCGCGGCCGGGATCACCGGCGAGGACGGGTGCAGCACCGACGGCAGGTGCGTGTCGTCGAAGTCCAGTGAGTGGGCGAGAGTGCCGTTGACCAGGGCGGCCGAGGGGGCGGGCAGCCGCAGGCCGCCTCCGCCGATGAGGGTCGCCTGCGGGTCGCCGCCCCAGGAGCGTGCGACGGCGGTCACCGTGCGGGCCGGCTGCTCGGTGGTGGCGGCGAGGCTGTTGCCGAGCAGGTCGAGGACGCGCCGCGCGACGTCGGCGCGCAGGTCGTCCGGCAGGCCGCCGGCACGCACGTCCGCGGCGAGACCGGCGAGGCGCTGGACCGGTGTGGCGCTCACGCCGACACCGCCGACACCGCCGCGACCGGGCGCACGGGGGACCCGGTACCGCCGACGATCGGCAGCGGCGCGAGCATGAAGACGAACTCGGTGAGCCCCGCCTCGGCGGCCTCCTCCAGGTTCAGATGCTCGATGATGAAGATCCCGTTCTCCACGAGCAGGACCCGGTGCACCGGCAGGACCCGGTGCCCGGCGCCCGGCGGGATCTGCTCGTACGCCGTCGTGTCACAGCCCGTCGCGCGCACCCCGCGCTCGGCGAGCCAGCGCGCCGCGTCCTCCACGGGGCCTGGCACGCCGTCCTCCTGGCCCAGGTAGGTCGCCGCGTCGCCGAAGTTGCGCGCCCAGCCGGTGCGTACGAGCGCGACGTCGCCCCGCCGTACCTCGATACCGCCGCGGTCGGCGGCGGCCCGCAGATCGCCGGCGGTCACGCCGTACCCGGCGGGCAGGACCGGCACGCCGTGCACGGCCGCCACGTCGAGCAGCACACCGCGGGTGAGCATCGCGGGCGTACGGTCGGCGCCGCCGCTGGTGAACCGGCCGCCGCGCTGCGCTTCGAGGGCGTCCTCGCCGCCGTGCAGGAGACCGTCGTGGCTGACGTGCGCGAGCGCGTCGATGTGGGTGCCGACGTGGCCGCCGGTGATGATGATCTCGTTGGCGGCCGAGCCGCCGTCCGGCCTGGTCATGTCGCCGTGGCGCCGGTTGAGCGTCATGCGGAAGCCCGGGTGGTTGGGGGAGCACGGCATGCCGGTGAAGAACGGCTGGCCGAGGTCGATGAGGCGTACCCCGTCGTTCACGGCGGCCAGAAGGGGATCCTGTGACGTCACTGTGCCTCCAGTTGCTCCGCGACGGCGAGGGTCCACCGCGCGCCTTCGACGACGGCGCGGTCGACGAAGCGGCCGTCGTCGCCGACGAACGCCGCCCGGTCACCGGTCAGCGATCCGACCAGGTCCCGCGCCGCGCGTACCTGCTCCCCGGTCGGGGTGAAGACCGCGTTCACGACCGGCACCTGGGCCGGATGGATCACCGAGCGTCCGAAGAAGCCGTTGTCGCGGGCGTGCTCGGTGCCGCGCCGCAGCCCGTCGAGGTCGCCGACGTCGGTCCAGACGCTCTGCACCGGCGAGGGCAGGCCCGCGGCGCGCGCCGCGACCACCACGCGGGACCGGCACCAGGACAGGGTCTCGGCGCCGGTGATCCGCAGGTCGGCGGCCAGGTCGGCCTCGCCGAGCCCGATGCCGCGTACGAGCGGGTGCGCGCGGGCCAGCTCGGCGGCGCGCTCGACGCCCGCCGCCGACTCCAGGAGCAGCTGCATCGGCAGGCCGAGCCGCTCGCCGGCGTCGCGTACGACCGCAGGGTCCTCGCACTTGGGCAGCCGCACACCCGCCAGCGGAAGGCCGGCGAGGGCGTCCAGGTCCGCCGAACCCCACGGGCCGCGCACGTCGTTGACGCGCACCCAGACCGGCTTCGCCTCGAAGGAGAGGTCACGTACGGTGGCGCGCGCCTCGGCCTTGCGGCCGGCGGGCACGGCGTCCTCCAGGTCGACGACGACCGCGTCGGCGTCGCCGCGCAGCGCCTTGGCGACCAGGTCGGGGCGTCCGCCGGGCGCGTACAGCCACGAGCGCGCGATCACACGACACCGCGTTCCCGCAGCCGTGCCAGCTCCGCCTCGTCCACGCCGTACCGGGACAGGACCTCGGCGGTGTGCTCGCCCAGGCGCGGGCCCGCGGACGTGATCGCGCCCGGGGTCCGGCCCAGCCGGAACAGGACGTTCTGCATGCGGAGCGGGCCGAGCTCGTCGTCGTCGACGGTGACGATGCTCTCCAGCGCGGCGTACTGAGGGTCGGCCATCACGTCGCGCACGTCGTAGATGGGCGCGACCGCGGCGTGGGCCTCCTCGAACGCGGCGACCACGTCGTCGTGGTCGCGTTCGGCGATCCAGGAGCCCACGGCCTCGTCCAGCTCGTCGGTGTGCTCGGCACGTGTGGACCCCGAGGCGAACCACGGCTCGTCGATGAACTCCGGCCGGCCCACCAGGCGCATCACGCGCTCGGCGATCGACTGGGCGCTGGTGGAGATCGCCAGCCAGCGGCCGTCGCGGGTGCGGTACGTGTTGCGCGGCGCGTTGTTGGCCGACCGGTTGCCCGTACGCGGCTGGAGCCGTCCGAGCTGGTCGTAGACGGTCGGCTGCGGGCCCAGCAGCGTCAGGATCGGCTCGATGATCGCCAGGTCCACGACCTGTCCGCGTCCGGACGTCTCCCGCTCACGCAGCGCGGTCATGACGGCGAACGCCGTGGTCAGCGCCGCGATGCCGTCGGCGAGGCCGAACGGCGGCAGCGTCGGCGGCCCGTCGGGCTCGCCGGTGATCGCCGCGAAGCCGCTCATCGCCTCGGCGAGCGTGCCGAAGCCGGGACGCCCGGCGTACGGCCCGAACTGCCCGAACCCGGTCACCCGGGCGAGCACGACACCGGGGTTGATCCGCGCCAGCTCGTCGTAGCCGAGGCCCCAGCGTTCGAGGGTGCCCGGCCGGAAGTTCTCGATGACGACGTCGGCGTCGGCGACCATCCGCCGGAAGATCTCCTGGCCCTCGGGGGAGCCGAGGTAGAGGGTCACTCCCAGCTTGTTGCGGCCGACCACTTTGCCCCACAGGCCGACGCCGTCCTTGCTCGCGCCGTGGCTGCGCACGGGGTCGCCGCGCGGGTGCTCGACCTTGACGACCTCGGCACCGAAGTCGCCCAGCATCGTCGCGGCGAGCGGGCCGGCGAAGAGCGTGGCGACGTCGAGCACCCGGAGCCCCGACAGCGCGCTCACGCCCGCGCCCCCGTCAGGGCGTCGGCGGACGGCAGGCCGCCGTGCCAGCCGAGGGCACGCGACACCTCGTCGGCGGCCTCGCGGACCAGCGGGGCGTACCGGCGGCAGGCGTCCTCGTCGACCCGGGCCTCCGGCCCGCAGGCCGACAGCGCGCCGACGACCATCCCGTCGAAGCCGAAGACCGGCGCGGCGACGGACGCGGCGCCGGGCTGCCGCTCGCCCTGGGAGTAGGCGTAGCCGGTGGCGCGCACCTCGTCCAGGATCGCCAGGAGCCGGTCGCGGTCGACGACGGTCTGCGGGGTCAGCGCACCGAGCCCGCCGGAGATGACCTCGGCGCGCTGCGCCTCGGGCAGGAACGCGAGGATGCACTGGCTGGAGCTGCCGGCGTGCAGCGGGAACCGCCGGCCGATCTCGACGGTCATCTTGATCTCCTGGCGGCTCTCGACCTGGTCGAGGTAGACGCGCCCGTCGGGGACCAGAGCGGACAGGGTCGTGGTCTCGCCGGTGGCCCGCTGGAGAGCGCGGATCACCGGCATGGCGGCGCCGCGCAGGTCGGAGTCGCGCAGGGCCCGCGCGCCGAGTACGGCGGCGGCCGGGCCGAGCCGGTACCCACGGGTGCCGGCGTCGACGTTGACCAGGCCGCGCGCCAGCAGCGCCTGCAGGATGCGGTGCACCACGGCCTTGCTCAGGTCGAGCCGCCGGGCGAGCTCTGACACCCCGAGCGATCCGGGCTCGTCGGTGAACGCCAGCAGGACGTCCGCCACCCGGCCGGCGACCTCTGTTCCGGACCCCTCAGCCACTCGCTTCTCCCCGATCGTTTCTGTCAGCGGAACGCCAAACAATCATAGTCCCGAATCCATGGTCAAGGCATATGTCCTGTTAATCAAGGATTTACGGTGAAGCATTGACACTGGTCACAGCGCTGAGCATAGTGAGCCACTATCAGTCGTTCCGTTAGCAGGAACGGCGCACCGAGTACCGGGAGCCAACAGATGAGGAAGACGTGGCTCGCCGCAGCGCTTGCCTCGGTGGTCTCGTTCAGCGCCGCGGCATGTGGCGGAACGGCACCGGGAGGCGCGTCCGGCGGCAAAAGCAGCGGACCCATCAAGATCGGGACGCTCCATCCCCTCAGCGGCGCCAGCGCGGCCGACGGCAAGCAGCTGGAGAACGGCGCGAAGCTCGCCGTCGAGGCGATCAACTCCGCCGGCGGCGTCAAGGCGCTCGGCGGCGCCAAGCTGGAGATCACCAGCGGTGACACGCAGGGCAAGCCCGACGTCGGGCAGAGCGAGGCGCAGCGGCTCGTCCAGGGCGGCGCGGTCGCCCTGGTCGGCACCTACATGAGCGCGGTCAGCGCCAACGTCGCCGCGGTCGCCGAACGCAACCAGGTCCCCTTCGTCATGGACGTCACCGGCGACGACGGCATCCTGAAGCACGGCTACAAGTACGCGTTCCGCGTCCAGCCGCCGAACTCCCAGATGGGCGTCCAGGGCGCGGACAACCTCGTCGCGATGGCCAAGAAGGCCGGCCACCCCGTCAAGAAGGTCGCCTACCTGCACGACGAGACCGCGTTCGGCACGAGCGTCCTGGCGGGCTTCAAGTCCGAGGCCGCCAAGCTCGGTGTCCAGGTCGGCCCCGACATCAGCTACGACCCGGCGAGCGTCTCCGACCTCACCACCCAGGTCACCCAGGCGAAGGCCTCCGGCGCCGACGTGCTCGCCGTCACCGGGTACTACCGCGACGGCGTGCTGGCGGCCAAGGCGGTCGCCTCGGTCAAGCCGAAGGTGAACGCCGTCTTCGGCATCGCCGACGGCGCCTACGACCTGCCCCAGTTCCCGGTGGACGCCGGAGCGGCCGGAGACGGCTACTTCGACAGCAACTACCGGCTCGACATGGGCAACCCCAAGACCCAGCAGTTGGCCGCGCTCTACCAGCAGCGGTTCCACGACAAGATCCGCACCGGCGCGGTGCTCGCCTACGACGCCGTCCGCGTCATCGCCGAGGGCCTGCAGAAGTCGGGCAGCCGCGACCGTACGAAGCTGCGGGACGCGATCTCCGGCCTCTCGCTCGACTCACTGGTGCTCGGCAGCGGCCCGATCAAGTTCGACGCCTCCGGCCAGAACGTGAACGCGCTGCCGGTCGTGATGCAGGTGCAGAGCGGCGGCACCCGGGTGGTCTACCCGGACAAGTACGCCGATGCCCAGGCGGTGCCGCGGTACCCGGCGGCGCCGGCGGGAGGCTGACGCCGATGACCACGGCCGAGATGACGGCCCGCCGCGGCTGGAGCAGGGCTCTCGCGACACGGACGCTGATCGTCGTCCTCGTGCTGGCGGCGGCCCTGGTCCTGGCCTACCTCCGCGCCGACAAACCGGTGATCGTCACCCAGGCGGTCGTCACCGGCATCCTCACCGGCGGCGTGTACGGCCTGGTGGCGATGGGTCTCACGCTGATCTTCGGCGTGCTCGACGTGGTGAACTTCGCGCACGGCGCGTTCCTCGCCCTCGCGCTGTTCATCACGTTCGGGCTGGTCCGATCGACGGGCCTGCACCCGTACCTCGCGCTGCTCGTCGCGGTCCCGGTGATGTTCTGCCTCGGCTGGATCCTGCAGTACGCCGTGCTCAACCGCGCGATGGGCCGCCCGCTGCAGAACCAGCTGCTCATCACGCTCGGGTTCTCCCTGCTCATCGAGAACGCCCTGGCGCTGTTCCTCGGCGCGAACCCGCGCTCGGTGCCCTTCCCGGGCGACCGCGGGCTGCCGGTGCTCGGCGCGGTGGCCGACCTGTCGCGGGTGCTGGCGTTCGCCGCCGCCCTCGTGCTGGCCGGCGTCCTCTACCTCATCCTGCGCCGTACGCGGCTCGGCACCGCGATCCGCGCCGTCGCCGCGAACCGGCAGGGCGCCTCGCTCGTCGGCGTCGACGTACGGAAGATCTACGCGCTGACGTTCGCGCTCGGCACCGCCTGCGCCGGCGCGGCGGGCACGCTCGTCGCGCCGTTCACCACGATCGAGCCGACCACCGGGCAGCTGTTCAACATCGTGGCTTTCGTCGTCGTCGTGCTCGGCGGCATGGGCAACGTGCTCGGCGCCCTCGCCGGCGGCGTGCTCATCGGGCTGACCGAGCAGCTCGGCGGCGTGTACCTGCCGGGCCAGAACCCGCTCCTGCTCGTCTTCGTGGTCTTCGTGCTCGTCCTGTTCCTGCGCCCGCAGGGCCTGTTCGGGAGGAGCTCATGACCGCCACCTCGACGCGTGAGACGGGCCGGGCGCGCCCCCGCGACGCCGGGCGTGCCTCGCTGCGCAACCTGGTCGTCCTCGCGGTGCTCGTCGTCGTGCTGATCCCGCTGCCGCTGATCCTGCCGCCGGCCCAGCAGGCCGTCGCGGTCCGCGTCCTGATCTTCGCTCTGATGGGCATCGGCTGGAACCTGATGAGCGGCTTCGGCGGCATGTTCAGCTTCGGCCACGCCGCCTACTTCGGCATCGGCGCGTACGCCGGGGCGTGGCTGCTCGTCGACCACGGGGTGTCGCCGTGGATCGGGATGCTCGCCGGCGCGGCACTGGCCGCGGCGTTCGGGGTGCTCATCGGGTTCCTGTCGTTCCGGTACCGGTTGAAGGGCGCCTACTTCGCGCTGGCGACGTTCGCCTTCGCCGAGATGCTCCGGCTGCTCGTCACGAGCAGCCACACGTTCCACAAGGCGACCGGCTACAACGTGCCGCTCATCCACGGCGCGTCGCTGGCCGAGCTCCAGTTCCCGCTCGGTTCGCCCGCCTACTTCTGGGTCGCGCTCGCCCTGGTCGCCGCCGCGATCGCGGTGAACGTCCTCTACCTGAGGTCCCGCGCCGGCCGTTTCACGCTCGCCGTACGCGACGACGAGACCGCGGCGGGGGCCGTGGGCGTGCACGCCATGCGCTACAAGCTCATCACCATCGCGCTGTCGGCGGCGATCACCGCCGTCGCCGGCGGCTTCTACGTCCAGTACTACCTGTTCGTGGACCCCGACCTGGCCTTCGGCTCCAACGTCTCCATCCAGGCGATCCTGCCCGCCGTCATCGGCGGCGTCGGCACCATCTGGGGGCCGGTGATCGGCGCGCTGATCCTCGGGCCGCTCTCCGACGTGACCGCGACTCTGCTGCGCAACCCGCCGCCGTTCCTGTCGGTCCTGCAGGGCCGCAGCGGCCTCGACGTGATGCTCTACGCGGTGCTGCTGATCGTCCTGGTCCTGGCGCTGCCACGCGGCGTTTACGGCGCGATCCGCGGGAGGTTCAAGCGATGACGATCCTGACCGTCGAAGGCGTCGGCAAGTCCTTCCGCGGCCTGCGCGCCCTCGGGGACGTCGGCTTCGAGGTCGAGGAGGGCCGGATCCTCGGCATCATCGGCCCGAACGGCGCGGGCAAGACCACGCTCTTCAACGCCATCTCCGGCGCGCTCAGGCCCGACACCGGACGCGTCGTCCTGGCCGGCCGCGACATCACCGGGCGGCCACCCCACCGCATCGCCCGCGCGGGCCTGGTGCGCACCTTCCAGCTCATGCGCCCGTTCGGGTCGATGACCGTGCTGGAGAACGTCTGTATCGCGACCATGGGCCACACCTCCGCGCACCGCGACGTCGTCGCCCGCGCGTCGGACGTCGTGGAGCGCGTCGGCCTCGGCCGATGGCGCGACACCCCGGCCGGCGAGCTGCCGACCGCCGGCCTGAAACGCCTCGAGCTGGCCCGCGCGGTGGCGACCCGGCCGAAGGTTCTGCTGCTGGACGAGGTGCTGGCCGGGCTGGTGCCCGCCGAACGCGAACCCGTCCTCGACCTGCTCGCGGCGCTGCGCGACGAGGACGGCCTGACGATGCTGTTCGTCGAGCACATCATGGCCGCCGTGATGCGCCTGTCCGACGAGGTGCTCGTGCTCGACCAGGGACGCGTGCTCACCACCGGGAGCGCGGCCGAGGTGACACGGGACCCCCGCGTCATCGAGGCCTACCTCGGGGAGGAGCCGACCGATGCTGAGGCTTGAGAACGTCTGCGCCGGCTACGGAGGCCTGCGCATCCTGCACGAGCTGTCCCTGACCGTCGGCGAGCGGGAGATCGTCGCGCTCGTGGGCGCCAACGGCGCGGGCAAGACCACCACGCTGCGCACGATCTGCGGGGTGCTGCGGCCGGTCGAGGGCACGGTGGAGTTCCGCGGCGAGCGCGTCGACGGCCGCCGTACGAGCGCGCTGGTCGCCGAGGGCCTGGTCCAGGTGCCCGAGGACCGCTCGCTGTTCGGCCCGCTCAGCGTCCAGGAGAACCTCGACATGGGCGCGTGGACCCGCCGCGGCCGTGGCGCGCGCGAGGCGCTCGACGAGGTGTACGCCCTGTTCCCGATGCTCGCCGAGCGGCGCGGGCAGATCGCCGAGACCCTCAGCGGCGGCCAGCAGCAGATGCTCGCCATCGGCCGCGCGCTGATGGCGCGCCCGCGCCTGCTGATGCTGGACGAGCCCTCGACCGGGCTGTCCCCGAAGCTGACGTGGGCCGTCCTGGAGGCGATCACCGCGATCCGCGACCGTGGCATCGCCGTCCTGCTCGTCGAGCAGAACGCCAAGCAGGCCCTGGCCATCGCGGACCGCGCGTACGTCATGGAGAACGGCACGACCGTCCTGGAAGGGACCGGACCCGAGCTGGCCGGCGACGACCGGGTGAAGCGCGCCTACCTCGGCCTGGGGGCGGAATGAGCCGGGAGCTCGGCGAGTGGGCCGCGGCGCTCCGCTGGGAGGACGTGCCCTCGGCGGTGCGCGACCGGCTTCCGCTCGTCCTGTTCGACGTGCTCGCGGCCTGCGCGGCCGGCGCGCGGCTGCCCGAGCAGCGCGCCCTGGTCGCGGCATGGGACCCCGACCCCGGCCCCGCGCCCCTGGTCGGCGGCGGACGGCACACGACCGTGGAGTCCGCCGCGTGGCTGAACGGCGTCGCCACCGTCTGCCTCGAACTCGACGAGGGCAACAAGTACGCGCGCGGCCACCCGGCCGCACACGGCTTCCCGGCGGTGCTGGCCCTCGCCGCGCGCCTGGACGCCGGCGGGCCGGCCACCGCCGCCGCGCTCCTGGTCGCCTACGAGGTCGCGGCGCGCTTCGGCCGCGCCACGACCCTGCGGCGCGGCGCGCACCCGCACGGTAGCTGGGGCGTGACCGGCGCCGCCGCCGGATGCGCGCTCCTGCTCGGCCTGGACGGCCCCGGGGTCGCCGCCGCGATCGACACGGGCGCCGGCCTGCCGGTCGCCGCCCACTTCGCCTCCGCTCTCGACGGGAACCCGGTCCGTGACGCGTGGGCCGGTGCCTCCAACGTCTCCGGGCTCGCCGCCGCCCGGATGGCCGCCGCCGGTCTCGCGCGTGACACGGGCACCGCCGCGTACACGCTCGGCGGCCTGCTCGGCTCATTCGACGCCGCGCCGCTGACCGAGGAACTGGGCACGCGCTGGGACATCACGCTCGGGTACTTCAAACGGCACGCCTCCTGCTCCTTCACCCATCCGGCCGCCGACGCCGCCCTGGACCTGCGGGCCACCGTCGACGTCGACGCGATCGAGGAGATCACGGTCGAGACGCACGGGCTCGGCGCGGGCCTCTCCCGTACCGCGTGGGACGGCCGGCTCGCCGCGATGTTCTCCACTCCGTTCGTGGTCGCCACCGCCCTCCTACGCGGGCGCGTCGACCCGGCGGCGTCCACCGGGAACTCCCTGCGCGACCCGGGCGTGACCGCGCTCGCCCGCCGCGTCCGCGTGGTGGCCGCGCCCGACCTCGACGCGCGGCTGCCCGCCTCACGATCGGCCCGCGTCACGATCCGTACGCCCGGTGGCGTGCACGTCCGCGAGGTCCCCAACCCGGTGGGGGACGTCGACCACCATCCGCTCGGCCGGGACGACCTGCTCGGCCTGTTCGGCGGCCTGCTGGGCGAGGGCGCGGCCCGGCTGTACGACCGCGCGGTGCGGCTCCCGTCCGCGCCCGGTGTCCGCGAGCCGCTGAGCGCCCTCGCCGATCTCTGATGGAGGCCAACGTGCGCGTCTTCGCGATCACTCCCATCCACGTTCCCGACTCCGAGCTGAGGCGCAGGCAGCGGCGGTACGACCTGCTCAGCCCGGCCGGGCTCACCGTCGAGTTGCACGACATCGGCGACCGCGCGCCGCGGTCCCTGGAGACCGCGGGCGACGTACGCGAGTCCGAGCGCCAGGTCACCGAGGCCCTGCTCGCCGCGGGCCCCGGCTACGACGCGATGCTGCCCGACTGCGTGCTCGACCCCGGTGTCGCCGACCTTCAGGGGCGTACCCGCGTTCCCGTGCACGGCATGCTCCGGCTCTCCCTCGGGTACGCCGCCGCTACGGGGCGCGTCGCGGGCGCGGTCACCAGGAACGCCGCGATCGCGGAGGAACTGGCGGATCGCGCGCGGGTCTACGGCCTCCCGGTGAGCCGGGTGTCCGTGCTCGACCTCGACCTTTCGGCGATCGCCGACGACGCCCGCTGGATGGAGGCCCTCGGCGGGGCCGTGTCGGGCCTCGCCGGCGAGGGAGCCGACGCCGTGGTGAACGGCTGTTCGGCCGTTGACGTGGAGGCCGGGCGCTTCCCGGTCCCGGTGATCGACCCGGCGGCCCTCGCGCTGCGGCTGCTGGCAGCGGGGGAGGGCATGTGAGCGGAGAGGGGCCCGACCTGGTCGTCGCCGGGGCCGGCGGCGGGCTCGCCGGCGCGCTGCGCGCCGCGCAGCTCGGGCTCGACGTGCTGGTCGTCGAGGCCTCCGAGCACTTCCAGCGAGGCAACAACACGTCGATGTCCACCGCGATGATCCCCGGCGCCGGATCGCGGTGGCAGCGCGAGGCCGGCATCGAGGACTCGCCCGGCCTCTTCGCCGCCGACGTACGCGCCAAGACCCACGGCGAGGGCGACGAGCGGCTGGCCCGCGCGCTCGGCGAGGTCAGCGCCGAACTCGTCGAGTGGATGGCCGACCACCTCGGCCTGCCCCTGTCGCTGGTCACCGACTTCCACTATCCGGGGCACTCCGTGGACCGCTGCCACACCGTCCCCGGGCGGCACGGTTCCTCCCTGATCGACCACCTCACCGGCGCCGTACGCGAGTCGCCGCGCGTGGAGATGCTGGTGCCCGCACGGCTCGTCGACGTCGTACGGTCCGGGGCCGTGGAGGCCGCGGTCGTCCGCTACCCCGACGGCACGGAGGAGCACATCCCGGCGGGCGCGGTGCTGCTGGCCACCAACGGCTACGGCGCCGACCGCGACCTCGTCGCCGAGCACCTGCCGTCGATCGCGGCGGCCGTCTACCACGGCAGCGACATGTCGCGCGGCGACGCGCTGCGGATCGGCGCCGCGCACGGCGCCGCGTCCGCGTACCTCGACGCCTACCAGGGCCACGGCGCGCTCGCCCACCGCGCCGCGACCCTCGTCGGCTGGGCGACGATCATGCACGGCGGCGTGATGCTGGACGTCGACGGGCGCCGGTTCGGGGACGAGACGTCCGGATACTCCGAGTACGCCGCCGCGCTCGCCGCCCGGCCCGGGGCGACCGGGTGGATCGTGTTCGACCGGCGGATCCACGACCTGTGCCTGCCGTTCACCGACTTCCGGCAGACCGTGGAGTCCGGGGCGGTCGTCTGGGGCTGCGTCCGTGCCCGAGCTGCTCGCGGCGACCGGGCTGCCCGCCGCTCGCCGCGTCCGAACTGGAGGACGCCGCCCGCGTCGCGCGGGGCGAGGCCGCCGACCGCTTCGGGCGGACCGTCTTCGAGGCGCCGCTGGCCGCGCCGTACGCCGCGGTGCGCGTCGTACCGGCGCTCTTCCACACCCAGGGCGGCCTCGTCGTCGACGAGCACGCGCGGGTCCTCCGCCCCGGCGGCTCGCCCATCCCCGGCCTGTACGCCTCGGGCGGCGCGGCGGCCGGGATCTCCGGGCACGGCGCCGCCGGATACCTGGCCGGCAACGGGCTGCTGCCCGCGTTCGGCCTCGCCTACCTCGCCGCCGGCCACATCGCACGTCTCAACGGGAGGGACCCGAGATGACCTCATTCGAAACGCTGGTCAAGAACGTCCAGGTCGTGCGCCCCGGAGGCGACCCGCCCACGCCCCTCGACATCGGGATCTCCGGCGGCCGCTTCACGCGGCTCGCACCGTCGATCCCGGCGGAGTCCGCGCGGACCGTGATCGACGGGCGCGGGCTGCTGGCCTTCCCCGGCGTGGTCGACGCGCACCAGCACTGGGGCATCTACAACGAGCTGGCGGACGACACGCGTACCGAGAGCCGCGCGTGCGCGCAGGGCGGCGTCACGACGAGCCTGACGTACATGCGCACCGGGCAGTACTACCTGAACCGGGGTGGGTCGTACGAGGAGTTCTTCCCGCACGTCCTCGCGGCGTCAGAGGGCCGGTCGTACGTCGACTACGCCTTCCACCTCGCGCCGATGATGCGCTCGCACATCGACGAGATCCCCCTGCTCATCGAGAAGTACGGCGTCACGTCGTTCAAGATCTTCATGTTCTACGGGAGCCACGGGCTGCACGGCCGGTCCGCCGACCAGAGCTCGTTCCTGATGATCCCGCCGGACGAGCGGTACGACCTGGCGCACTTCGAGTTCGTGATGCGCGGCATCCAGGAGGCGCGGGAGAAACTCACCTCGCTGGCCCCGCACGTCTCGCTCTCCCTGCACTGCGAGACCGCCGAGATCATGACGGCGTACACGAGGCTGGTCGAGGAGCAGGGCACGCTCAGCGGCCTGGCCGCCTACAGCGCGTCCCGCCCGCAGCACTCCGAAGGCCTCGCCGTCACGATCGCCTCCTACCTCGCGCACGAGACCGGCCTGCCCAACATCAACCTGCTGCACCTGTCGTCGCGCAAGGCCCTGGAAGCCTCGGTACGGATGGCCCTCGCCTTCCCGCACGTGGACTTCCGCCGCGAGGTCACGATCGGCCACCTGCTCGCCGACGTCACCACGGCATCCGGCCTCGGCGGCAAGGTCAACCCGCCGCTGCGCCCGCGCTCGGACGTCGAGGCCCTGTGGGAGTACGTCCTGGACGGCACCGTCGACTGGGTCGTCAGCGACCACGCCTGCTGCCGCGACGAGACGAAGTTCGGCGACCCCCGCTCCGACGTCTTCGCCGCCAAGTCGGGCTTCGGCGGAACCGAGTACCTCCTGCCCGGCCTCGTCGGTGAGGGCCACCGCCGCGGCCTGTCGTACTCCCGCATCGCCGAACTGACCTCATGGAACCCCGCCCAGCGCTACGGCCTGCCCACCAAGGGCACCATCGCCGAGGGGTACGACGCGGACTTCTGCCTCGTCGACCCGTCGTCGTCCTGGACGATCCACGCCGAGGACTCGGAGTCGACCCAGGAGTACACCCCGTTCGAGGGCTTCGAACTGTCGGCGAAGGTCACCGACACGTTCGTCCGCGGCAACCAGGTCCTGGACCGCGGCAACATCAAGGGTGAACCTCAGGGCGCGTTCCTCCGCCGCCCGACGGGAACCCGGTGACCCTCACACCCCCGGACCCGCGAACCACCCGGAGCCTGGCCGCCCTGGCCGTGGCGTCGTACGGAACGGAACCGGACAAGCGATCGAGAACCTGGTTCACCGACCTCGTCACCGATGTGACCCGGAGGCTGGCCTCGCCGGCGGCCGTGCCGGCGCTGTCGGCACTGCCGGCTCTGGCGGCCGAGATCGGCGGACAGGATGGAGACCTGCCGCTGCTCGGCACCGGCCTGCGCGCGGACACCTACGACGCGCTCCTCTGGAACGCGGTTCGGTGCGGCGCCGAAGACACCCCCGACGCCGCCCTCCTGCTCGCCGGAATGTCGATCACCGGCGACCTGGACCTCAAGGCGGCGGCCTCATCGGAGGACCTGTGCCGCGCGGTGACGGCCGGCCGCACGGTGACCGAGACGGCCGAGACACTCGTCCCGCCGGGGCCTCTGCCGGCGCGCCCGTCGACCGGCGTCCTCGGCACCGCCACCACCTGCGCCCTTCTGACCGGCGCGGACACCGCCGACCTGGCTGTAGTACTCGACCTGGCGGCGAGCCTGATGCTCGCCACCGCCGACGGTCATACGGACGGTGACACCAATGCCGGTAGCCGTGGCCAGGCTGGCAGTGGTGCCCCGGTTGTCGGTGGCGGCCAGGTTCGGCAGTGGCGCGCCAGGCCGGTAGTGGTGTCCGGGTTGGTGGTGGCGGCCGGGCCGGCGCGGGCGTTTTCGGTGTGCGGTCGCTGGTGGCCGGGCATGTCTGCGCGGCGGGGCGGCTGGCGGTGTCCGTATGGGAGGCAGGGGTGAGCCCGTTGCCCGGTGCGGTGGCGCACACGGTGTCCGTCGTCGCCGGACGGCCGGTCGCGTGCAGCCGGCCCGTACTGCTGGTGAACCTCGCGGGGCCGACGGCGCGGGACGCGGCCGTCGTCGCGGCGGAGGCGACCGCCGCGGGATTCGACGGCGTGGGGCTGGCCGACAGTCCCCGGCTGTACCCGGATCCTTTCATCGAGACCGACCGCGTCCTCGCCGGAACCGCGACCGCGCTGGCCGGTCCGTGCGTCGCCGCGCTCGGCCTGCGGCATCCGGCCACGGTCGCGTCCTCGCTCGCGACACTCGGCCGCGAGCATGGCGGGCGGCTGCTGGCCGTCGTCGGCCGCGGCGAGAGCTCGGTGCGTAACGAGGGACTGCCGGTGCCGGGGCTCCACGCGTACGGCGAGATGCTGACCGCCCTGGTACACGCCTGCGGCGACCTCGACGGCCCCCCGCACGCGGACCGGCGGTGGCGCGCCATCGGGTCGGCCGGTGAAGAGCTGGTCGGAGGGCGGCTGTTCGGTGCCGCGTCCGGGCCGCGGACGATCGCGTTGACCGCCGAACGGCTCGGCGGGGTCCTCATCGACGTCGGTGTCGAACCGTCCGTCGTGGCCGCCGCGATCGGCGTCGCGCGGGAGGCGAACCCGGCGGCACGCTGCTGGCTGTTCGTCCGTGCCGTTCCCACCCGTACGCCCGGGGAGGCTCGTGCGGCGGCCGACCCCGTGCTCGGCTCGTGCGCGGCGCGGATGGCCGCCTCGCCCGGCTGGTACGGCCTGGACGCGGACCTGACCGCCTCGGCGCGAAGGATCGCGGAGAACCACGACTACCGGCTCCACGGCACAGCCGGCGCGCGCGGCGAACCGGCCGGTGAGGACGCCGAAGCCGAGGTACGCGACCGGTTCGTCCTGACCGGCGAGGCCGCCCGTCTCACGGCGAGAGTGGCGGAACTGACCCGGCTCGGCGCCGGCGGTTTCATCGTCGCCGGAGCCCTGCGCGGCGTACCCGAACACCTCGCCGACCTCGGTACGGCGTTCGGCCGAGGGTTCGCCGCCGCACAGGCGGCGGTGTCGACGTGAGGCGGGGGCGGGGTCCGATGGTGGGGTGTTTCGCCGTGACCACCTGCCTGGGTGACGTGCCGCCTGAGATGGCGGTGACGCTGTGAGGCAGGACACCGGATTCGACGGTGAGGCGTTGCGGCGTTTCGCCGTGAACACCCGTCTCGGGGACGTTCCGCCGGAGGTGGCGCGGCAGGCGCGGCTTCTGTTCCTGGACACGCTCGGCGCGCTGGCCGGCGGGCTGCTCTATCCGCAGGTACGGGCGCTCGCGGGCACGCTGGGCACCGGGCGTTTCGGGCGGCTTGTCACCCTCGGGGCGGCGGCGACTTGGCTGGACGCCGACTCCGGGGGGTCCTTTCACCCGCAGGGGCACCGGATCCCTCCCGTGCCCACCGCGCATCCGGCGCCGCACGTACTGCCGGTCCTGCTGCTCGCGGGCCTGGACGACGAGCGGCTCCTGGAGATTTTCCTCGTGGCGGTCGAGGCCGGTCTGCGGCTCGGCGTCGGAAGTTCCCTGCGGCCCGGGTTCCATCCGCACGGGGTGCACGGGCCGGGGGCGGCCGGGCTGGCCGGGGCGCTCGTGAGCGATCCCTCCGGGGACACGGTTTCGCGGGCGTTCCTGCTCGGCGCTTCGCTGCCGTTCGCGACGGCGCTGGAGGTTCCCGTACGCGGCGGCACCGTCCGTAATCTGTGGACCGGTCTCGGCGCCTACTACGGCGCGATGGCGGACGGCTGGGTACGTGCGGGGCTGACCGCCCCGTACGACCTCGACCGGGCCGTGTGCACCGACCTCGACCCCGTGGCGCTGACCGGCGGGCTCGGCACGCGGTGGGAGATCCTCAACAGCTACTTCAAGCCGTACCCCTGCGCGCGGTGGATCCATCCCGCCCTCGACGCGCTCACGCGGGTCCTGAGGGACGACCCGGCGGACACGATCGAGGAGATCGAGGTCGAGACGTTCGCGTTCGCCGCCTCCCTCGACGATCCGGACCCCTCCTCGGACCTGCACGCGCGGTTCTCGACGGTGTACTGCGCCGCCGCCCTGGCCCACGACGGTCTCCTCGACGCCGCGTCGTTCCTGCCGGAGAACCTCGCGCGGGAGGGCGTACGCGCGCTCGTCCGCCGCGTCCGGCTGACGGAGGTGGCGGAGTACACCGCGGCCCTGCCCGTACGGCGGCCGGCACGCGTCACGCTGCGCCGTACGGACGGGACCGAGACCTCGGCCGTGGTCCAGAACGCCCGGGGGAACCCCGACGCCCCGCTGACCGAGGCCGAGATCGTCGCCAAGTTCCGCCGCAACGCGAGCGGCCTGCCCGGCGGTCTCGTGGACGGCGTCGTCGCCGCGCTGCTGTCGGATCGGCCGCCGGGCCGGGCCGTCGAAGCCCTGGCGGCGCGCCTCATCTAGGAGATGGCATGGAATTCCTCGTACACGTCGAGATCAACTGGCCGCCCGAGGCCGACCCCGCCCTCCGGGAGGAGATCTTCCAGGCCGAGCTGCGGCGCGGCCAGGAACTCGCCCGCCAGGGGCTGTGCAAGCGGCTCTGGCGCATCCCCGGCCGGTGGGCGAACTACGGTCTGTACGAGGCGCCGGACGCCACGGCCGTGCACGAGGCCGTGTCGTCGCTTCCGCTCTGGCCGTGGATGGACGTCGAGGTCATCCCGCTCGCCGAACACCCGAACGACCCACGCCGCCTCGGGATCGCCTAGACCACGCCTTTCCGGACGGCGGGTGCTTAGCTGGGCCCAGACCCAGGAGAGGAGCCTCCCGTGCCGGACACCTCCGCCGCCGACCTCGTCTTCACCGGCGGCCCCGTCCACACCGGTGACGCCGCGCGCAGCCGGGCCACCACCGTCGCCGTACGCGGGGACCGGATCGTCGCCGTCGGCCACGACGAGGTGCGTGACCTCATCGGGCCGCGTACGGAGGTCGTCGACCTGGCCGGGCGGCTGCTCGTGCCGGGATTCCAGGACGCCCACGTGCACCCGGTCGGCGGCGGGACTCGAGCTCGGCCAGTGCGACCTCACCGGCGCGGTGACGATCGAGGAGTACGCCGCGGCGGATCCGCGCGTACGCCGACGCGCACCCCGGCCTGGAGTGGATCACCGGCGGCGGCTGGTCGATGGAGGCGTTTCCCGGCGGTACGCCGACGCGGGAGCGGCTCGACGCGCTGGTCCCGGACCGGCCCGCCTACCTGGTCAACCGCGACCACCACGGCGCCTGGGTGAACACGCGCGCCCTGGAGCTGGCAGGTGTCACCGCAGCGACGCCCGACCCGGCCGACGGCCGCATCGAGCGCGACGGCAGCGGCGCGCCGTCCGGGACGCTCCAGGAAGGCGCGATGGACCTGGTCGGCGACCTCGTCCCGCGCCCGACCGCCGACGAGCTCGTCGCGGCGCTGCTGCGGGCCCAGGCGCTGCTGCACTCGTACGGGATCACCGCCTGGCAGGACGCCATCCTCGGCGGCAGCCCGGCTGATGGCCGACGCCGGCCCGGCGTACGCCACCGCCGCCGCCGACGGCACGCTGACCGCCCGTGTCGTCGGCGCGCTGTGGTGGGACCGTTCGCGCGGCGCCGAGCAGATCCCGGACCTGCTCGCCATGCGGGAACGGCTGACCACGGGCCGGGTCCGCGCCACCACCGTGAAGATCATGCAGGACGGCATCGCGGAGAACCAGACCGCCGCGATGCTCGGCCCGTACCTCACCGGCTGCGGGTGCGTCTCGGACAACAGCGGCATCTCCTTCGTCGACCCGGAGGCGCTGAAGACGTACGTCACATCGACTCGACGCGCACGGCTTCCAGGTGCACTTCCACGCGCTGGGCGACCGCGCCGTACGCGAGGCCCTTGACGCGGTCGAGGCCGCACGCACCGCGAACGGCCGTACCGACACCCGCCCGCACCTCGCTCACCTGCAGGTGGTCGACCCCGCCGACATCCCGCGCTTCCGCGAGACGGGCGCCTCGGCGAACATCCAGCCGCTGTGGGCCGTACACGAACCCCAGATGGACGACCTGACGATCCCGTTCCTGGACCCGGCCCGAGCCGCGCGGCAGTACCCGTTCGGCGACCTGCTCCGAGCGGGCGCGACCCTGGCCGCCGGCAGCGACTGGCCCGTCAGCAGCCCGGACCCGATCCAGGGCATCCACGTCGCGGTGAACCGCCGCCCCCCGGACGAGGAAGTGCCCGCGTTCCTCCCGCACCAGCGCCTGGACCTGGCCACGGCACTGGCCGCGTACACGGCGGGCAGCGCGTACGTGAACCACCTGGACGACACGGGCGTGATCGCCCGCGGATACCTCGCGGACCTGGCCGTCCTGGACCGCGACCCGTTCGCCGGGCCACCGGAGGAGATCGGGTCGACGCGCGTACTGGAGACGTTCGTCGGCGGGGTGCGCGTCTTCGGCGCGTAGGTGTTCCCTGGTCGACGCCGCGACTCAGCCCGCGAGGATCCGGGCGAGCGCATCCGCGACCGTGCCCGCCGTGAAGGCGGGCCGGTACGGAAGCGCGGGCCAGGAACGCCCCCCGGGAGATCCAAACCCCGGCGGCGCTCGCCGCGTCCATCGCCTGTCTCGTGCCGAGGTCGACCATCAGGCTCACGCGTCAGTGGCCGCCGCCGTACGGCCGGGTGATGGCCTCGAAGACGTGGCCGTTCAGGTCGTCGAAGTAGACGCCGCGCCCGCCGTCGTGGTGGTTGATCTCGCCGGCCTGGGTGTGGTGCGGGTCGGCGTAGTACGGGATGCCGGCCCTCTCGATGCGGCCGAAGATGCCGTCGAACTCCTCCTCGGAGACCAGGAACGCGTAGTGCTGCGGCACGATCTCCGACGCCTCGCGGTCGGCGAAGTCGAGCGTCACCCCGTTCCCCGTCTCGACCGGTACGAACGGCCCGAACTCCGGCGCCACCGCCAACCCCAGGATCTCCGCCACGAACGCCGCCGACTCCTTCTTGTCCCGGCATCCGACGATGGTGTGGTTCAGCTCTACGGCCATCGAACATCCCTCCCCAGGACTCACCTACCCGTTCGTGACGACGCCCCGCACCCGCACGTACGAGACTTTCAGCAGCCGCAGCGGCCACGGGGTCGTGAGCGGGATGACGACGGCCTCCTTGATCTCCCGGCGTACGGGGTCCGTGGAGCCCGCCGCCCACGCGCGGGCGAGGTTGATCATGATCTCCGCGGCGACCGGACCGGCGACCCCGGGTACGCGTGCCGCCTCGACGAACGCCGCGGTGATCCGGCCGCGCAGCCTCGGGCGGAGCAGGGCGGTGTCCAGCCACTGGCCGACGGCCGGCGCGAGCATCGTGTCGTGGCCGTCGCCGCGGCTCGCCCGGTCGTGCAGGACCGCCCGCCACGCCGGCGCGCACCGGCCCGGATCGCAGGGGTCCGGCCCGTCGAGGATCTCCGGCAGTCCCGACTCCGCGGTCCGCGCGGCCAGGCGGAGGAAGAGCAGCGCGCCGGCCCGGGTACGGCGGCGCCGCGCCGCGCCCGAGAGACCGTCACGGCCGGTACCCGCGCTCCACGCGACCGCCGCCGCGAGGACCTCCGGCCGCAACCCGCGACCGACCAGCCCGAGCGCCGCCGTGATCACCTCCTGGAGGACCTGGCCGTCGTCGTGCGTGGCGAGGTTCCTGAGCCAGGCCAGCGCGACCGGCGGGTACGCCTGGCCGAGCGGCTCGCACACCCGCGCGACGGTCAGCTTCAGGGCCTGCGGGGTATGGGCATCGCGCGACCAGCCGTCGAGGAACCCGCGTACGCCGCCGCCGACGCGCGGATCCAGGCACGTACGGGACAGCGTGATGAACGCCAGGTCCGCGAGGCCGGCCTCGGCCCAGTCGCGTGCCGCGCCGGCGATCTGGCCGGGCGTCCCGTGTTCGGCGGTGAGCGTCGCGAAGGTCTCGGCGAGAGGGCGCCGCAGCTCGCGGGGCACGGCGTCGTCGGCGGGCAGCGCCGCCAGCCAGGAGAACACGTCCGGCCGGCTCAGCGGGTAGTCCGTCAGCACGTGCCGGAGGGCGGCATCGGCGAACCCGAGGCGGTGGAACTCGATCAGGTCGGGGTTCGGTGCGGCGCCCAGTAGCTCCCGCAGGCCCGTCACCGGGCACCACACGAGCCCGGCTCCGCTGACCTTCACGTCGAGCCGCCGCGCCAGCGAAGCGGCGATCGAGTAGACGTCCTTCTCCTCGGCGGGCGCGAGCACGGCCGCCGCCACCAGCAGCGCGCGCTCGTGCGCGTCCGGGTGTTCGGTGAACCATTCGCGCAGCTCACCGGCCCAGCCACGGTAGGCGCGCGCGACCTCCACCCGCTGCCAGGCGATGTCGCCGCCGTACGCGCCGGCGGCCTCGACGAGGTCGGCGAGCCGGGAGGCGTCGGCGGGCAGACCGCCGTCCAGCAGCGCCGGCGCTTCGTCCCAGTGAGGCCAGCCCTTCTCGGGGTGTCCACGGACGACCAGGCGCCGCCGGTACACCTCCACGGGATCGGGTGGTTCGACCGTCACGCAGGTCAGGTACGCGGCGAGCGCCTCCCGCTCGGCCTCGTCCGCCGTGACCACGAGGTGGCCGCCGGCGGCGCGTACGGCGTCGAAGCAGGCCCGCAGCCGGGAGGGCGCCTCGTCGGCCGCGCGCGTCAGGTAGCCGCAGCCGGGCTTCGCGTGGATCTCCTCCTCACCGGAGAAGCGGCGGATCATGGTGCCGAGCTGGTGAAGGGCGGCGATGCCCGCGGTCTCCCGGCCGTGCGACGGTGGCCCGATGACGGCGACGGCACGGTGCGCGTCGAGCGCCTTCACGATCTGGTCGTGGTTGCGAACCGGGACGTAGCGGGCCAGCAGATCCGCGACCTCACTCTCGCCGAGGTGGAACGCGGGGCGAGTCCGCAATGGACGACTCCATTCTGTGAGTGCTTCATCACAGAATGCACAGGGTCGCCTGGTGAGCGTGCCGGAAATCAGACGTTGCCCTGGCCCGATTCGGCCAGCACGGCCGGACCGTACGGACAGCGGCGCCCGGTCGGCAGGGCGCCGCGGTCACTGGTCAGTGGCGGTGGCGGGCCGGGTGGGCGCGGTGGACCTCCACGATCGTCCGGTGGAGTGCCTCGCAGCCGAGGACGAGCTGGTGCGGGGGTGTGGACTCCTCCGGTGCGTGGCTGATGCCGCCGGTGCTCGGTACGAAGACCATGCCGGTGGGGACGTTGAGGCCCATCACGCTCGCGTCGTGGCCCGCGTAGCTCATCATCCGGTCCATCGGGCGTCCGGTGCCGCGGCAGGAGCGTTCGATCGTCTCGCACATCTCCGGGTCGAAACGGATGACCGGTTTGCGGGAGATCCGCTCCATCGTGACCGAGCAGCCCTCCTCGCTCGCCGTCTGGAACGCCAGCGCGCGCAGTCCCGCCGCCGCGGCCTCCAGTGACGCCGTCTCGCAGGCGCGGAACTCCACGACCAGGCTCGCGCGGCCCGGGATCACGTTGGGCGAGCCGGGCAGGAACTCCAGGCAGCCCACGTTGGCGACCATCGTCGGGTCCGCGCCGAGTGCCACCTCGTGCGTACGGGCGGAGATCTTCGACGCCGTGCGGCCCGCGTCGGCGCGGTCGGCCATGGGGGTCGTGCCGGCGTGGTTCGTGACGCCCGTGACCTCCAGCCGGTGGCGGTCGACGCCGACGATGCCCTCGACCATCGCCAGGTCCAGTCCGGCCGCCTCCATGCGCGGGCCCTGTTCGATGTGGAGTTCGAGGTACGCGTCGATGTCGCGGATGTGGTCGCCGCCGCACAAAGCCGTGGAGCCGGCCAGCCCGCCGGGGGAGGCGGGGGAGGCGCCCTCTTCGTCCCAGAAGCTCACCACTTCCAGCCGCTCGGCGGCCGGGTGTCCCGCCTCGTGCAGCGTGCGGAGTACCTCCAGCGCGGCGATCACCCCGTACGCCCCGTCGAGCCGCCCGCCGGCGGGCACGGTGTCCGAGTGCGAACCGGACAGCAGCCACGGGCCCTCGCTGGTCCGCGTCCGGCCGAACACGTTGCCGGTCTCGTCCCGCCACGCGTGCAGCCCGGCCTCCTCGATGCGCCGGGTCAGCCAGGCCCGCGCGGCGAGGTCCGCCGTCGACCCGGCCACCCGGTCGACGCCGCCGTCGGGGCGGGCCCCGAAGGTGGCGAGGGTGGCCAGGTCCTCCAGCAGCCGTTCGGCCGAGATCCGCCCTGTGGGCGCGTCCGGATCCCTCATCACGTACCTTTCTCGCTGACCCGTCCGGGCGCGATAATCGGTCACCATTCCCCACGCCCCTATCGACTCCCTATCGGTCGCTCTCGGCCACCGGCCGTAACCTGAACCGCGACGACGCGGCGTGCGCGGCCCTGTGCGTACGATGCGGGTAAGAAGATCGCCGAGGGGGGATAGTGCCTGATCAGGTCGAGCAGGAGGTCGTCATCGCCGCGCCGCCGGAGCGCGTGTGGGCGGTGCTGACCGAGGGCGGGCACGTCGGCGTCTGGTTCGGCGACGGGAGGCCCGCCGAGATCGACCTGCGGCCCGGCGGAGTGATGCACCTCGACCACGGTGAGAACGGCGTCTTCCCGTGCACGATCGAGGAGGTCGACCCGCCGAGGTTCTTCTCGTACTGGTGGGCGCATCCCTTCCCGGGCGAACGCGCGCACCCGGGCAACGCCACCCTCGTCGAGTTCACGCTCATCGCGGAGGGCGAGAACACCACCAGGCTGAAGGTGGTCGAGAGCGGCTTCGGGCGGTTGCCCATTCCGGAGGACCGCCGGCGTACGGCGCGGGAGCGGAACCGCGCCGGCTGGGGCGGTGTCGTCGAGGAGTTCCGCGCGTACGTGGAGCGGGGCGCGTCATGACCACGGAGACGATCGGCGACGTCCTCGGGGCGCTCGCCGACCCGACGCGGCGGCGGATCCTCGACCTGCTGTACGCCGGGGACGGCGCGACCGCGACCACGCTGGCGACCGAGCTCCCGGTGAGCCGGCAGGCGGTGGTGAAGCACCTCGCCGTCCTCGACCACGCCGGCCTGGTCACCGGGCACCGCCAGGGCCGTGAGGTGCGCTACCTGCTGAACCCGCGCGCCCTGGACGAGACCGCCACGTGGGTGACGGAGCTGGCCGCCCAGTGGGGCGGACGCCTCGACGCGATCAAACGCCTGGCCGAGATGCCGGATCCGTAGGACGTGCTACCTTCTGGTTGCAGGTCAATCTGACGGAAGGTGTACGGCCATGGCCACAGACGAACTCCGCCTCACCGAGGTCCCCGCCGTGAAGACCGGCATGCTCATCCGCAGGCCCCCCGCCGAGGTGTTCCGCGCCTTCGCCGACCCGGCCGTCACGACACGGCTCTGGTACACCAAGAGCAGCGGCCCGATGGTGGCCGGCGCGACCCTGACGTGGGAGTGGGAGAACTACGGCGTCTCCACGAAGGTCGTCGTCAAGGAGGTCGAGGACGCGAGCCGGATCGTCTTCACCTGGGGCGAGGGCCCGACGACGGTGGAGCTGCTGTTCACACCGTGGAAGGACGACGGCACGTTCGTGCGGGTCACCGAGACGGGCATGACCGGGAGCGGCGACGAGCTGGCCGCGTACGCCGCCGACTCAGTGGGCGGCTTCAGCCTGGTGCTGAGCGCGGTGAAGGCCCTACTGGAGCACGACGTGGTCCTGGGCGTCGTCCCCGATCGCCATCCCGAAGGCGCCTGAGCCCCTCGCGGGCAAGGTAAAGAGAAGGTGAATAGAACCGATTTTCGCGGGCAAGCTCGGACCGCACACCACAAGACGAACAGGATCGAGCTGATATGCACGTCACGGGAATCGTCGCCGCGATCATCATCGGTCTCATCATCGGAGCCCTTGGACGACTGGTCGTTCCAGGACGTCAGCACATCCCCATCTGGCTGACCCTCGTCATCGGTATCGTCGCCGCGCTCATCGGCACGGTCATCGCGTCGAAGGCCGGTGTGGCCGACACGAAGGGGATCGACTGGATCGAGATCCTCATCCAGGTCCTGGTGGCCGCGGTCGGCGTGGTCCTGGCCTCTTCGCTCTACGGCCGCAGATAGCGCTGCCCACGATGCCCCGCCGCCCCCCTCGTAAGGGGGGCGGCGGGGCACGGTCGTCTCAGGAGGACGGTTCCGGCGCGGTGCCGGCGTGGTCGACGCTCTGGTCCGGGCTCGGCGCGGACAGCGCGCGGCGGCGGCCGGAGTACGACTTGGTGGCCGGGCGGCGCAGCGCGGTGAACGCCCACGGCATCCTCGGCTCCAGGGCCCAGTGCATGAGGAAGCGCACGGGCGGCGTGCACAGGACGGTCGCCATCACGGCGCCCAGGGCCGCGACGCCGACGACGCCGGCGACGCTGTGCAGCGGGGCGTAGTCGTACCAGCCCAGGTAGTCGGCGAGCTTGGTGGCGAACCCGTGCAGCAGGTACGCGTACAGCGTCGACGAGCCGAGGTTGGTGAACCAGGTCTGCTTCCTCGGCACCTGCGTGAGGAACGCGCCGACGAGGACCGTCGCCGCGACCAGCAGGCCGAGGCGCATGCCCGTACCGGTGAGGTTGTTGACGTGCAGCGTCGGGTTGCCGCTGCGCCAGTACACCCACTCGGTCGTCATGCGCCGGTCGACGAAGAGGTACGTGACGGCGAGCCCGCCCATCAGCACGAGCGCGCCGATCACGCGGGAGGAGCGCCGCTTGATGATGTCGAAGTGCTCGGGGCGCAGGAACAGGCCGAGGACGTAGAACGGCACGAGGCCGAACACGCGGTTCATCTCCAGCTCGCCGGGAAGCTGGTCCATGCCGGACAGCAGGCTGATGATCACGGCGACGGCGAGCGGCCAGCGGATCTGCTGCCACACCGGTGTGGACAGCCGCCAGCAGAACAGCGCCATCAGGAACCACGTCAGGTAGTACGGGTCCAGCAGGCTGATCTTGAAGCTCGCGTGGCCGACGGCCCAGTGGTACGTGGAGTAGGCCGTCTCGAACACGACGTACGGCACGCCCAGGTTGATGATGAGCTTGCGGGCCTTGCCGCCGGAGAACGTGAAGTTCCGCGAGAAGTAACCGGTGATCACGATGAAGACCGGCATGTGGAACGTGTACACGAACAGATAGGCCGCGTGCGCGAAGCGGACGTCCCGCAGGGAGACGATCGAGTGCCCGGCGACCACCAGGACGATCGCCAGGAACTTGGCGTTGTCGAAGAAGGGGTCCCGCTGGCGTGGACGCGGCGCCGGCGCTGCGGCGGCGGCCTCGGGCGGCGCGGACGGTGTCACGGGCGGCTGGCCGCTCGGACCACCCTGGCGCGGCACGACGGCCGGGAGATTGGGGGTTCGGCTCATCACGATCTACCTTGGCTAGTGCTGGTTCGCGGCGGTCCCGAGGGGCCCGGGACCTGATTCGCGCCGCCGACCTTACCGACTTCGCTCGCGGATGCGGACAAGAGCCGCCGAACTCTCAGGCGGCGTCCAGGGTCGGCCGATTCGGCCGAAACGCCCTCCCTTGTCCGGCGGTGCACGTGGCGAAAGGGCACACTCTGGTGGCCTTCTGCCCGCATCGATGCTGTATTCAGGGGAATTAGGTCTGCTGTCTTCACCTGCTCTGGGGAGTTCGAGGTGACCGCGACGGCAGTACCCATCGATCCGCGGGCCGTGACATCGTCACGCGACCCGTATTTCGACAACGCCAAATTCCTCGCGATCGCTCTCGTGGTGATCGGCCATGCCTGGGAGCCCCTGCGCGGGGCCGCCGTCGGAGGCCGGCTGCTGGCGGCGGGCCAGTCGTTCATCTACGCCTTTCATCTGCCGGTCTTCATCGTGATGTGCGGGTACTTCTCACGGGGGTTCGGCCGGGCTCGGGACCGTACGCGCAAGCTCGTCGCCGCGATCGTCGTCCCGTATGTGATCTTCAGTATCGCCTATCCGCTGTGGATGGGGATGCTCGCGGGAAAGCACATGGGCTGGGACCCGCTGGAGCCGTCGTACCTGACCTGGTTCCTGCCCGCGCTGCTCGCCTGGCGGCTGTCGGTCCCGCTGTGGCAGCAGCTCCGCTACCCGATCACGATCGCGGTGGCGATCTGGCTGATCGCGGGCCTGATCACCCTGCCGATCATGCTGGACGCGGTGCAGGTGCTGTCGTTCCTGCCGTTCTTCGTGCTCGGGCTCACCCTGCGCCCGGAGCACTTCGCCCTGCTACGACGGCGCGGCGCCCGCGTCGCCGGGGCGATCGTGCTCGCGGCGGGCGGCGTCATCGCGTACGCCCTCGCGACGCGCGTGGACCCCGAGTGGGTGCACTGGCGGCGCAGTTTCACCCAGCTCGGCGTCGGCGTGCCGGTGGGGATCGTGTTCCGCTTCGTGACGCTGGGGGCCGCGGCGGCGCTGACGGCGGCGTTCCTGGCGGTGGTGCCGGCCCGGCACACGTGGTTCACGCGGCTCGGCGCGGCCTCCATGTACGCCTACCTGCTCCACGGGTTCGTGACGCTGTTCCTGTCGTACCAGGGCTGGTACTACCGGATCTCCGGGTGGGAGGTGCTCGCGGTGACGCTCGGCTGCGTCGTGCTCGCCGTCGTACTGATGAGCGCGCCTGTGCGCGCGACCTTCCACTGGGCCGTGGAACCCCGCCTGAACTGGCTCTTCCACGAGCGCTGACTCGGTCCAGGCGAGACGGGGCGCCGGGCGTGCGGCATGCCGCCCGGGCCGGACACTCCGGGCCGGGCGGCGCGAGGCTCAGTTCAGCCGGTTGAGGTATCCGTGATCGACGAGCCAGCCGACGCCGAGCTTCTCCGGGGCGCCGGGGATCAGCGAGCCCTTCAGCTCGTACTGCAGGCCGCCGCCGGGCTGGGCGAACGCCGGCGCGATCGGCCCGGTCAGCGCCGGGAACGGCTTGATCACCTGGTAGTCGTGATAGTTGCAGGCGTACGCGGCGTCGTACACGTGCAGGCTCTGCGGCGGCAGCGACCGCCAGGCGTACGGGGTGCCGCTGGGCGCCAGGAACGCGCCGTACTCGCTGCCGAACCGGTCGACCCTGAGGCCGCGGGGCAGCGTGAAGGTCCACTCGACGGGCCGGCCGTCGATGCCGACGACGAACCCGTCGTCCGGGGGATAGCGCCAGGCGGCGGCGCCGTCGTCCCAGTAGCGGGCGAGGAAGCCCTGGGAGGTCAGGCCGCCGAACCGCCGGTAGCCGACCAGTTCGCGTCCCACCGGCCCGCGCCGGGCGAGGACCTCCGGGCCGAGCCGGCCGTCGCCGGAGTAGTCGGCGGCCGAGCACTGGTCGGGGGCGGTCGGCGGCTCCGCGGACGCCACGGGGGCGACGCCGATGCCGAGGAGACAGAAGAGGCCTAACGTGACGGAGAACGACCGAAGTCGCATGAGGGGCGCTCCTTGCGTGGGTGAACCTGTGGGGCAGAGGCCAGGTTCGTCCGCGAAGGTCCTTCGATCCAAGAACCCGTGACGATCGACTACTCAGCGTTGCCGGTAAGTCGTTTGGCACCGCCCGGCGACTCGACTCGGTCCGCGTCTACGCTCGGCGGGTGACAGAAACCGGGGTGTTCCGGGCTGTTCTCGGGTTGGCGCGGGCCTGCCATCCGGGGCCCGCCGTGGCGGTGACCGCGCTGACCACGGCACTCGCCGTCTCGACCGGGCGGAGCGCGATCGGGTGCGGCTTCGTGGCCGCCGCCGCGCTGGCCGGGCAACTGTCGGTCGGCTGGTGCAACGACGCCGTGGACGCCGCGCGGGACACCATTGCCGGGCGTACGTCGAAACCCGTCGTCGAGGGCGCGGTGACGGCCTCCGCCGTACGCGTCGCGGCGATCGTCGCGCTGGTGCTCTGCGTACCGCTGTCGTTCCTGTCCGGACCGCGCGCCGCCGCCGTCCACCTAGCCGCCGTCGCCGCGGCGTGGGCGTACGACCTCGGCCTGAAGGCGACCGCGATCTCGTGGCTCCCCTACGCGGTCGCGTTCGGCGCGCTGCCGGCGTTCGTGACGCTCGGCCTGCCCGGCCACCCGTGGCCGCGATGGTGGGCGGTGCTGGCAGCGGCGCTGCTCGGCTGCGGCGCGCACCTGGCGAACGTCCTGCCCGACATCGGGACGGACCTCGCCACCGGCGTACGCGGCTGGCCGCAGCGCCTGGGCGCCGCACGCGTACGCCTCCTGATCCCGGCGCCGCTGCTGGCCGCCTCGGCCCTGCTCGTCGTCGCCCCGCACGGCCCCCCGAGCGCCGCCGGTTGGACGGCGTTCGCCGTCGCCGTGCTGTTCGCCGGGGCGGGCCTGCTGGCCGCCCCCCGAGTCCCGAAGAGCCCCTTCGCCGCGGCGATCGCGGTCGCCGCCGTCGACGTCGTCCTGCTGATCGCGCGCGGAACGGCGATCAGCTGAGCACGTGCCCGTCCTGCAGGTACGCGGTGGTACCGGCCGCCAGCGCGCTCGCGCAGGCCCGCAGCCGGCGGGCGATACGGGGGAGGAACAGCCCGTCCCACGCCTCCGGCCCGGCCAGCCGCCACGCGGTCAGCTCACCGTCCGCCAGCCGGACCCGCCCTTCGTCGGACGCGTGGAAGGTCCCGCCGTCGAAGACGAAGTTCACCAGCGGTGGTCGCCCGTCCGGCTGCGCCGGAACCCAGTCGACACCGAGCAGCCGCCCGGGCGTGACGGGAATCCCGATCTCCTCCAGAGCCTCCCGGCGCGCGGTCTCCCAGGGGTACTCACCGGCCTCCATGGCGCCGCCGGGCATCAGCCAGGTGTCGTCGGACCGGTACGACGGCTTGACGCACAACACCCGGCCCGAAGGATCGTGCACGACCACCTCGGCCGAGGCGATCGCCTTGGGCAGGGACGCGTAGTACCGCTCCGGCGGCATGTACTCCATACGCTCAATACTCCGCGCCGTCCGCGCACCGCGCCTCGTACACGGGTCGTATTCGCGGGCGCGCTACGCTGAGCGCGGGCCGTGACTGGCGCTGAGGTGGGGCACCACCGGGGAGCGGTCCCGACGTGTGTGCCGTGCGCCTGGGCCGAGCCGCCAGAGGATCCCCGGGAGCACCCCATGACCGCCCGTCTCATGAACGGCACCGACCTCGCCCGCGACATCGTCGAGCGGGCCGCCGCCGACGCCGCGGACCTCACCCGGCGCACCGGTGTGACACCCTGCCTCGCCACCGTCCTGGTCGGTGAGGACCCCGCCTCGGTCACGTACGTCCGCATGAAGCGCGCCCGGTGCGAGAAGGCCGGCATCCGCTCGCGGTACGTCGCCCTGCCGGCCGCCACCACGACGGCGGAGCTCGTCGGCACCCTCTCCGAGCTGTCCGGGGACCCACTGGTGCACGGCATCCTGCTGCAGCACCCGGCCGGGCCGCACATCGACGAACGCGCCGCGTTCGAGGCGATCGCGCCCGGGAAGGACGTCGACGGGGTCACGATGCGTTCGTTCGCCGCGATGGGATTCGGGATGCCGGGCTTCGCGTCCTGTACGCCCGGCGGCATCATGCGCCTGCTGGACGCGTACGAGGTCGACCTCACGGGCCGTCACGCGGTCGTGGTCGGGCGCAGCGCGATCCTGGGGAAGCCGGTCGGCATGCTGTTGCTCGCCAAAGACGCCACGGTGACCTACTGCCACTCGCGCACGGCGGACCTCGCGTCGATCACGCGCCAGGCCGACGTCCTGGTCGCCGCCGTGGGACGGCCGCGCTTCATCCGGGGCGAGGACGTCAAGCCCGGCGCGGTCGTCATCGACGCCGGCTACAACCCCGGCAACGTGGGCGACGTCGACTTCGAGTCCGCACGGACCCGCGCGAGCCTGATCACGCCGGTGCCCGGCGGCGTCGGCCCGATGACCATCGCGGTGCTGCTGGCCCAGACCGTGGAGGCGGCGACCCGCCAGACGTGAGGAACGCGTGCTCACGTTGACTGTCCTCAGGCAACTGTTGCATCCTGGCAATGCTTGCCGGTGATCACCACGACCGGTGACGCCACTCACGACGGCCATGGGGTGATTACGGTAACCGTGCAGCATGAGTACGAGGAGGGGCAGGCCGAGATCCTGCTGGGCGAGCTGGCTCGGCTGGAGCGGGATGACGCGCGCTGGGAGGAGGTCTGCTCTGAGCTGGTGCGGTTGCACACCCCGTTCGTCCGGTACATCGCCGGGCGGTACGCGCGTCACGGTGAGCCGCGTGAGGACATCGAGCAGGCCGCCATGCTCGGGCTGGTCAAGGCGATCAACCGGTACGACCCTGAGGTCGGGCAGCACTTCCTCGCGTACGCCAGCCCGACGGTGATCGGTGAGGTCAAACGGCACTTCCGCGACCGTACCTGGGCGATGCGGATGCCGCGGCGGTTGCAGGAGCTGCGGCTGGCGCTGCGCGCGGCACGGCAGGACTTCCTGGTCGAGCACGACCGGGCGCCGACGGTTCCGGAGATCGCCGCTCTGCTGGAGATCTCCGAGGAGGAGGCCGTCGAGGTGATCGGCGCCTCGGACGCCTACCGGCCGGTCTCCCTCGACGTGCCCGTGACCGACCAGGAGGGGAGTGAGTCGCTCGGCGAGCTGATCGGGAACGAGGATCCCGACCTGGAGACCGTCGTGGACCGTACCGCCCTGCGCCCGATGCTGGAGGAGCTGCCGGAGCGCGAGCGGATGATCCTCATGTACCGGTTCTTCGGCAACAAGACCCAGACCGAGATCGCCGAGCTGATGGACATCTCCCAGATGCACGTTTCCCGGCTCATCTCCCGCAGCCTCGCCAAGCTCAGGCGAAGGCTCCTGGAGGACGGCTAGGGGACACCCCCTAGTCCTTGCCGCGCCCCGTGGCGGCGTCCTTCAGGCGGTCGGCGGCGGCGGTCAGTGTGCCGCTCTCCTTGAGGATGCCGGGTTCGGGCGCGTATCCCGGGTGCGGGTGCGTCGGCGCGATCGCCTTGCCGCGCAGCAGTTTGGACCCCAGGCGGGCCGCCTCCAGTTCGCTGAGACGCGCGCGCAGCAGCGGCCACACGCGCGTCTCCTCGAACCTCATGTGCGCTCTGGCCTCGTCGACGAACGAGGTCAGCAGCTCCTCGAACCGGTCGTCGCCGACGGGCATCCCGTCGAGCTCACCGAGGATCGCCTTGGCCTTCTGCTCCTGCTCGACGGCCTCGTCGGCCAGCAGGTCGCCGTCGGTGACGAGTTCGCGTACGACGGGCCAGAAGTACTCCTCCTCGACCGCCTCGTGCTTGGACTCCTCGATGATCAGCCGTTCGACCGACTTCTTCCGCGCGCTCTGGCGGTCCGTGCCGTCGCCGGCGGACCACATGCCGCTCTCCAGCCGCCGGAAGATCGCCTCGACTCTCTCGTGATCGTCCTTGAGCACGTGGAAGACGTCGGTCATAGGTCACTCCTGGTCTCGCGCCGATGTGAACGTCGTTCGCGCTACCCGGGCAAACCGCGCTTATGCCGCTTATGTCCGATCAAGGTCCGTCGCGTCAGAGGACGCGCGTCGCCGTACGAGCCCGGTGCACCATCGGGACCGCGGGCGAGGCGCGGAACGGCGCCGGCCGCGAGGCGATCTTGGCGCGCAGGTGCTCGGTGACCAGCCCGTCCAGAAGGTCGGGGGTCATGGTGATGTTCAGGTGCTCGGCGCAGGCGACCGCGAGGCCGACCTGCCGGGCGACTTCCGCCGTCCTGTCCGGGAAACGCGCGCACAGCCGCGCCTGTACTTCCTCGATGCTCTGATCAACCGTCATCCGCCACCACCCCTTCGACCTGACGCCGCCCAGGCGTCAATCGCCTCCCCGGCTACCCGCGCGGATTCCCGATAATCCGGCGCGAGCATTCTGACCAAATCCGGTCGGGGGCGCCCTCGTCCCCGAACCCCTATAACGCCTATACCACAAGTTTACCGGCCAATGTGGGTAGTCACTCCTCTCGGCTCACCTGTTCGGGCTCCTTGTCGGGCCGCAGCCCGCGCCAGCTGGGGTGCCGGAGGTACCCATCGCCGGTCCACTCCGCGAACGCCACCTCGCCGACGAGGTCGGGCTCCACCCAGTGCGCGACGCGCTCGACGGGCGCGGGCACCGTCGTGTCGAAGGGGTTCGTGTCGCGTGCGAGCGGCCGCAGATCCTCGGCCAGGTCGGCCAGCGCCGCCTCGGTGAACCCGGTGCCGACGTTCCCGACGTACCGCAGGCCGTGCTGGTCGTACACGCCGAGGACCAGCGAGCCGATCATGTTCGTGCGGCGGCCCTCGCCCGGTGTCCAGCCCGCCACGACCACCTCCTGGTGCCGGACGTTCTTGACCTTGATCCACGGCCCGCGGCGTCCGGGCTGGTAGCGGGAGTTCAGCGGCTTGCCGACGACACCTTCGAGGCCCTGCTCGATCCCGGCCGCCCGTACGTCGGCCCCGCCGCCGCGCCACCAGGGCGGTGTACGCAGCGGGTCCCGATCGAGGCCGAGCCCGTCGAGCACGGCGCGCCGTTCGGTGTACGGCTCGGGCAGCAGCGACCGTTCGCCCAGGTGCAGCACGTCGAAGACGTAGTAGAGGACCGGTGCGGCGGCGCACAGCGCCCCGGTGGGCCGCTGTACGTGCATGCGGGACTGCAGCAGGCCGAAGTCGGGCCGTCCGTCCCGCAGCGCGACGATCTCCCCGTCGAGGATCATGGGCTCGCCGGCCATCCCGCCGAGCGCCCCGAGCTCAGGGTAGGACCGGGCCATGTCCCTGTCGTTGCGGGACATCAGCCGGACCTTGCCGTCCTCCACGTACGCGACCGCGCGCACGCCGTCCCACTTCAGCTCCCATCCGTACGCGCCGTCGTCGGCCGGAAGGTCGTGCTTCAGCGTGGCCATCATGGGCCTGACCAGGTGCGGCAGCGTACTCATCGGGCATCCCCCCGCCTGGGGACCTACCCGTGAGGCGGGGGTTCCAGATCATCGGCCCGGCGTGGACGGCGGCGATCCGGGCGGTCGGGTTACATGCCCGTCCTGGGGGTATACGCGGGGCCTGGAGGTGGGAAGCAATGGTTCCTTTGGTACTCGTCCTACTGCTCGTGCTGATCCTCTTCGGCGCGGGTTTCGCGCTTAAGGCGCTTTGGTGGATCGCGATCATTCTGCTCGTCCTGTGGGTGCTCGGTTTCGTCTTCCGTGGCGCCGGAGCCTCGGGTGCGCGTGGCCGCTGGTATCGATGGTGAACTGACATCACCACGAGGGCCCGCCGCGAACGCGGCGGGCCCTTCGGCTTTCACGGGAAAGGGGCGCGATGGCGGCCTGGAGAGAGATAGAGCGGGACGCCCCGGACTTCGCGGCCCGCGGATCGCCGTGCACAGCCCCACGACCGAGGTGCCGGAAGGTGACGCGAAGCCGGCAGGTCTCGTGGTCGAGACGGGACGCGCTGAGGACGCGGGGCCAGGGCCTTCCGCGTCGAGATCACCGAGGTCGTCCTGACCTCGATCGGAGTGCCGTCCGACCACCTGGTGATCGAGTCGTGGCATCCCGGCCGGGGGTGGCAGAGCCGCGTACGGGCCTGAACGTGACACATCCTTGTCAGATAACCGTCCTGAGGGTGGTTCGCGGGGAGGAGACGGCCGTAGTGTCCGGATCAGTGGAGGAGGGACGCTGTGGCCATCGTCACCGAACTGAACACCTATCCCGTCAAGGGGTGCGCGGGCGTCGCGATGACCGAGGCCCTCATCGGGGAGGCCGGTCCGGCGCACGACCGCAGCTTCATGGTCGTCGGCGAGGACGGCGTCTTCCGCAGCCAGCGCGGCGACCCGCGCCTCGCGACCATCCGCCCGGAGATCGACGCCGCGGGTGAACGCCTGGTCCTGCGTGCGGAGGGCGTCGCGCCGGTGGAGATCGAGGTGGACCTGGAGTCCGCCCGGTGCGACGTGAGCCTGTTCGGCAACCCGTACCAGGGCATCGACCAGGGAGCGGACGCGGCCGGGTGGCTGTCCGAGGTGCTCGGATCGCCGAGCCGGCTCGTACGCGTGCCGCCGGAGCACGCCCGGGTGACCCCCGGCCTGGTCCCCGGCACGTGCGGGTACGCCGACGCCGTCCCCGTTCACGTGATCTCCCAGGCCAGCCTGGACGAGCTGAACCGGCGGCTCGACGTGCCGCTGCCGACGAGCCGCTTCCGCCCGAACATCGTCGTCGCCGGGTGGGGCGAACCGCACGGCGAGGACCTCGTACGCCACCTCACCGCGGGCAACGTCGAGCTGGCCTTCGCCAAGCTCTCCATCCGTTGCGCCGTCACCACCGTCGACCAGGTGACCGCCGTCAGGACGGGCCCCGAACCCCTCCGCACGCTGGCGGAGTACCGCCGCAATGAGGAGGGCGGGATCGCGTTCGGCGCCGGTTTCGCCGTCGTACGGCCCGGCAAGCTGACACTCGGCGATGAGGTTAAAGTGCGCGCCAAGGGAAAAATGACCCCCGGCGATTGAGGGGCGCGCGCCGGTCCGGCGTGGCCCCCGCGAGTGGAGGTGCCGTGAAGTTCCAGATGCGTGAACGCATGTTCAGTATCGGTGAGGATTTCTGGATCGAGGACGAGACGGGGCAGCGCGCGTTCCTTGTGGACGGCAAGGCGTTGCGGGTCCGGCAGACGTTCGAGCTGAAGGACGCGCAGGGCGAGGTCCTCGCGGTCATCAAGAAGAAGATGATCAGCATCCGCGACACGATGATCGTCGAGCGGAACGGCGACACGATCGCCAAGGTCCACAAGAAGCTGTTCAGCCCGATCCACCACAAGATGATCATCGAGCTCGACGGCGGCGAGGAGTGGACGGCGACCGGCGACATCATCGAGAAGAACTACGAGATCGAGAGCGACCAGGGCACTGTCGCGGAGACCTCGCGGAAGTGGTTCCGCATCCGCGACACCTACGGCGTCGAGGTCAACCACCCCGACGTCCCCCTCGTCCTGGCGATCACCGTGGCCGTGGACGAACTGGCCGCCGACGACCGTAAGGAAGACGACGACTGAGGGACGCCGCGAGTGAGACGGCGAACAGCGCTCCGAGGGCGAGTGTGATGGCTCCGCCCGCCGCCAGGTCGTAGCGGGCGGAGACCTGGACACCGGCCAGGCCACCGCCCGCTCCCGAGGCGGCCGCGATCACGGTCATCACCCCGATCCGGTCGCTCCACAACCGGGCGATGGCGGCCGGGGCGACCAGCAGCGCCACCGCGAGGATCGCGCCGACCGCGGGCATCGCCACGACGATCACGGCCTCGACCGCGAGCAGCAGCGCGACGTCGATGAGGACCACGCTGTGCCCGGCGGCGGCGTACCCGTCCGCGTCGAACGCGCGGAACGCCAGCCTCCGGTGCGCGACGGCGAGCAGCGCGGCGACGAGGAGCCCGGCCACGGCGACCGCCGCCAGGTCACCGTCGCCGACCGTCATGATCTGGCCGACCGTGTAGGCGGTGAGGTCCTTGGAGAACCCGTCGCGCGCCGACAGCAGCACCACGCCGAGCGCGAACCCGGCGGACAGCGCGATGCCGGTCGCGGTGCTGGTGTCGTGGTCGCGGCGGCGTGACAGCAGGACGACACCGGCCACGACGAGCACCCCGAACACCGCGCCGCCGCCGTACAGGTCGAGGCCCAGGACGGCCGCCAGCACCACGCCCGGGAAGGTCGCGTGCGTCATCGCGAGCGTGAAGAACGGCAGCCGCCGCAGCACGATCCACACGCTCGTCAGGCCGCCGACGGCGCCGAGGAGCACGGCCTCGGCGGTGGCGCGTGCGACGGCGCTCACGGCGTGAGCCGGGACAGAGCGAGCGCCGCCAGGTGGCAGGCCACGAGGACCAGGACGATCGTGCCGCCCGGAGCGAGCCGCAGACCGTGGTGGACGGAGGCGTCGTAGCTGATCGCGAGGCCCGCCCAGCCGGCCAGGGAGCCGAGCGCGGCGGCGAGCGGCACGATGACGGCGAGACGCCACGAGACCGCGCGCGCCGCGGCGGCCGGGACGATGAGCAGCGCGATCACCAGGACGGTGCCGACGGCACGGACCGAGGCGACGACGACCAGCGCGACGATCGCGTTGGCGGCCAGGTCCAGCGGGCCGGTGCGCAGCCCGGCGGCACGCGCGCCCGCCGGGTCGAAGGCGCGCGCGACCAGCGGACGCCGCAGGAGCCCCAGCGCGGCGATCACGGCCACGCCCACCGCCAGCGTCCGGGTGAGCTGTGACCCGGTCACGGTCAGGACCCGGCCGAACAGGAAGCCGGTCAGATCGGTCGTGTAGCCCGGCTCGCGCGAGATCAGCACGACGCCGAGCGCGAAGAACGACGTGAGCAGCACCGCCAGCGCGGTGTCCTCGGTCACCGAACGGTGGCGTGTCAGCAGCGTGAGCAGCACCGCGGTGAGGAGCCCGGCGGCGAGCGCGCCCCAGAAGACGCCGCCCTCGCCGCCGAGCAGGTACCCGGCGACGACGCCGGGGAAGACGGTGTGGGTGAGCGCGTCCGTCATGAACGCCAGCCGGCGCAGCAGGATGAGCACGCCGGCGGTGCCGCCCAGCGCGCCGAGCACGAGGATCTCGGCCAGCGCCCGCGCCATGAACGGGTAACGGAACGGCTCGACGAAGGTCGCGTACACGGACGTCAGCCCCCCGCGACGACGACACGGCCGCCGTAGGCGGCGGCGAGGCGCTCCGGTGTGAGGGTCTCCCACGCCGGCCCGAACCCGTACTGGCGCCGGTTGAGCAGGCACACCGCCTCGCAGGCTCGGTGCGCCAGCGTGAGGTCGTGGGTGGCGATCACCGCCGCGGTGTCCCTGGCCTTGAGTACGGCGATGGCGTCGAGGAGCGCGCCCTCGCTGACCGCGTCCACGCCGTTGAACGGCTCGTCGAGCAGCAACAGCCGTGGCGACGCGGCGATGGCGCGCGCCAGCAGCACCCGCTGCCGCTGCCCGCCGGACAGCGTCCCGAACCGGTGACGCGCGCGGCCGGCCAGCCCCACCTGGTCGAGCGCGCGCGCCACCGCCTCACGGTCGGCCGCCCGCGTACGGCCCGGCCCCCGGCGGCGGCCCATCATCACGACCTGGCCGACCGAGATCGGGAAGTCCGGGTCGAGCGTGTCCGCCTGCGGGACGTACGCCACGTGGCGCCGCGCCCGCTCCGGCGTACCGCCGAGCACGGTGATCCGCCCCGAGGCGAGGGGCACCAGGCCGAGGATCGCCGTGAGGAGGGTGGACTTGCCGGCGCCGTTCGGGCCGACCAGCGCGACGGCCTCACCGGGGGCCACCATGCCGTCGACGCCGTCGAGGGCGACCGCCGCGCCGTACGTGACGCGGACCTCGTCCAGGTCCAGCGCGGGGATCACCGCGTGCCCCGCAGTGCGGTGACGATCGTGGTGGTGTTGTGGCGCTCCATGCCGAGGTACGTCGCGCCGGGCGAGCCCGCCGGGCCGAGCGTGTCGCCGTACAGGGAGTCCTCCCCGGCCTCGACCCGTACGCCCGCCTGCCGCCCGATGGCCTCGGCGGTCTTCGGCGGCAGCGACGACTCGGAGAAGATCGCCGTCACGCCGGTCGCCTTGATCTTGGCGACCAGGTCGCCGAGCCGGCGGCCGGACAGCTCCGCCGAGGTGTCGAAGCTCGGGATGATCGAGCCGACGAACGTCAGGTGGTACCGGTCGACGTAGTACCCGAACGCGTCGTGGTTGGTGACGAGCTTGCGGCGTCCGGCCGGAATCGTGGCGATCTGACCCGCGATCCAGGTGTCCAGCTCCCGCAGCCGGGCGGTGTACGCGGCGAGGCGCCGCTCGAAGTACGCCCGGCCGGCCGCGTTCTTCGCCTCCAGGGCGGTCGCGATGTTCCGGCTCATGATCTCGGCGTTCCGCGGGTCGTGCCAGATGTGCGGGTCGCCGGCGGCCTCCTCGTCCGTGCCGTTTCCCCGGCGTACGCGCACGCCGCGGCCGGCGTCGGTGACGGTGCCGTGGAAACCCGAGGACGCGACGGTCGGGTCGAGCCACTTCTCCAGGCCGACGCCGCTCTCCACCACGACGTCGGCGGTCGCGATGGCCTGGACGTCGGCGGGCGACGGCTCGTAGTCGTGCGGGTCGACGTTCGGCTTGAGGATCTGGGTGACCGTGACCCGGTCGCCGCCCACGTCGCGGACGAAGTCGGCCACCTGTGTGGTCGTCGCGACGACTCTGAGCCGTCCCGTGTCCGCCGCCCCGGTGCCGGAGCAGGCGGCGGCGCACAGCAGGCCCGCCAGGACTGGCATGCCTCGGACGCGCATGGATACCCTCGTTTCCTTGACGCAAATGAAAACCGTTTTCATCATCATGTTATCGACAATGGTTGTCAATATCGGATATCGGAGGCATGCCATGCGGATCGGGGTCTTCCTGCTCGCGGCGGGCTTCCCGGGGCGGTCCCACGACGACGTGCTCGCCGGCACGGTCGAGGCCGCCGTCGCCGCCGAACGCGCCGGCTTCGACGACGTCTGGCTGGCCGAGCACCACTTCATGACGTACGGCGTGTGCCCGTCGCCGGTCACCCTGGCCGGCTATGTCCTCGGCCGTACCGAGCGCGTCACGGTCGGCACCGCGGTGAGCGTCCTGTCCGTACGCCACCCCGTCGGGCTCGCCGAGGAGCTGTCACTCCTGGACGCCGTGTCGGGCGGCCGGTTCCGGCTGGGCGTGGGACGCGGCGGCCCGTGGATGGAGCTGGAGGCCTTCGGCACCGGCCTCGACCGCTACGAGTCGGGCTTCGAGGAAGGCCTGGACGTCCTGCTCACCGCCCTGCGGACCGGCCGGGCGCACGGGCACGGCCCGGCGTTTCGGTTCCGCGAGGTGCCGATCGTGCCCGCGCCGCGCCAGGGCGCCGAGGGGCAGGTCGTCGTGGCCGCGACGTCACCGGGCACGGCCGCGCTCGCCGCGCGGCGCGGCCTGCCGATGCTGCTGGGCCTGCACGTCGGCGACGACGGCAAGCGCGACGTCATCACCACCTACGACGCCGCCGCGACCGGGCCGGCCGCGCACGTCGGAGCGGTGCTCGCCCAGGTCGCCGGCACGCGCGAGGAGGCGCACCGCACCCTGCGGGCGTCCCTGCCCCGGTGGCTACGCGACGGTCTCGCCGGGTACGTCCCCGTCGACGGGCGGGCGCGTACGCCACGTGACCCCGAGGCGTACGCGGAGCTGCTCTGCCGGATCCACCCGGTCGGCACGGCGGCCGACTGCGTGGAGACCATGGCCGCGACCGCCTCGCGCACGGGCCTGCGGCACCTCGTCTGCCTGGTCGAGGGCGCCGGCGACCGCGCGCGTACGCTCGAGAACATCGCACGCCTCGGCGCCGAGGTGCTGCCGCCGTTACGAGCGCGATTTCCCTAGGCCGAACGCCTCGATGAGGCGTTCGGCGGCGAGGGTCGCGGTCAGGTCGCCGTCGCGGACCCGGCGTTCGAGCTCCGGCGCCAGCCGGCGTACCTCGGGATGCTCGCGCAGGCGGGCCAGCAACTGGTCCTGGACCATCGACCAGGTCCAGCCGACCTGCTGGTCGCGGCGTTTCGCGTCGAGGCGGCCCGTGGCCTCCAGGGTCGTGCGGTGCTGTTCCAGGCGTTCCCACAGCGTGTCGAGCCCGGTGCTCTCGCGCGCGCTGCACGTCAGTACGGGGGGGTTCCACGCGGCGTCCGCGCTCTGCATCAGCCGCAGCGCGCCCGCCAGCTCGCGCGCCGCCGACCGGGCGTCGCGCTCGTGCGGGCCGTCGGCCTTGTTGACGGCGACGACGTCCGCGAGCTCCAGCACGCCCTTCTTGATGCCCTGGAGCTGGTCACCCGTACGCGCGAGCGTGAGCAGCAGGAACGTGTCGACCATGTCCGCCACCGCGGTCTCGGACTGGCCGACGCCCACCGTCTCCACCAGCACCACGTCGTATCCGGCGGCCTCCATCACCACGATCGTTTCGCGGGTGGCCTTGGCGACACCGCCGAGCGTGCCCGACGTGGGGGAGGGGCGCACGAACGCCGACGGGTCGACCGACAGGCGTTCCATCCGCGTCTTGTCGCCCAGGATGGAACCGCCCGTACGCGTCGAGGAAGGGTCGACGGCGAGGACGGCGACCCGGTGGCCGAGGCCGGTGAGCATGGTGCCCAGCGCGTCGATGAACGTGGATTTGCCCACGCCCGGCACGCCCGCAGATGCCGACGCGCCGTGCGTTTCCCGCGTGGGGGAGCAGTTCGATCAGCAGCCGCTGGGCGAGCTCACGGTGGTCGGCGCGGGTGGACTCCACGAGCGTGATGGCCCGCGCGATGTGCGTGCGGGAGCCGTCCAGCACTCCCTTGGCGTACTCGTCGAGGTCGATTCTCGGTGGCATCGCGTCACAGTTCGTGGCCGAGCGACCTGGCGAGGGTCCTCAGCAGGTCGTGGGCGGCGTCCGGGATCACCGTGCCCGGGCGGGAAGACCGCGGCGGCGCCGGCCTGTCAGAAGCGGTCGACGTCCTGGGGCGGGATCACGCCGCCGACGACGATCATGATGTCCTCGCGGCCCTGCGCGGCGAGCTCCTCGCGCAGCGCCGGCACGAGCGTGAGGTGCCCGGCGGCGAGGGAGGAGACGCCGACGATGTGCGCGTCGGCCTCTACCGCCTGGCGTGCCACCTCGGAGGGCGTCTGGAACAGCGGGCCGACGTCGACGTCGAAGCCGAGGTCGGCGAAGGCGGTGGCGATCACTTTCTGGCCGCGGTCGTGGCCGTCCTGGCCCATCTTGGCGACCAGGATGCGCGGGCGGCTGCCCTCGGCCTGGCCGAACTCCTCGACCAGCGCGCGCGTGCGCTCCACGGCTCGGGGAGGTGCCTGCCTCTTCGCGGTACACACCGGAGATCGTACGGATCTGGCCGGAGTGCCGCCCGTACACGCTTTTCCAGGGCGTCGGAGATCTCGCCGACGGTCGCCATGGCCCGCGCCGCGTCGACGGCCAGTGCGAGCAGGTTGCCCTCCAGGCCGGGGCGCGACCCGGCCTCGGCCGCCGCCGGTGAGCGCGCGCAGCGCGTCCTGGCAGGCGGCCTCGTCGCGCTCGTCGCGCAGCCGGCGCAGCTTCTCGACCTGCTGGGCGCGCACCGAGGAGTTGTCGACCTTGAGCACCTCGATCTGCTCGTCGGTCGTCGACCCGGTACTTGTTGATGCCGATCACCGGCTGGCGCCCCGAGTCGATGCGGGCCTGGGTGCGCGCCGCGGCCTCCTCGACGCGCAGCTTGGGGATGCCCGCGTCGATGGCCTGCGCCATGCCGCCCGCCGCCTCGACCTCCTCGATGTGCTGCCAGGCGCGGCGCGCGAGGTCGTAGGTGAGCCGCTCGACGTACGCGCTGCCGCCCCACGGGTCGATCACCCGGCAGGTTCCGGACTCCTGCTGGAGCAGCAACTGGGTGTTGCGGGCGATGCGCGCGGAGAAGTCGGTGGGCAGCGCGAGGGCCTCGTCCAGCGCGTTGGTGTGCAGCGACTGGGTGTGGCCCTGCGTGGCGGCCATCGCCTCGACGCACGTGCGCGTGACGTTGTTGAAGACGTCCTGGGCGGTGAGCGACCAGCCGGAGGTCTGCGAATGGGTGCGCAGCGACAGCGACTTGGCGTTCTTCGGGTCGAAGTTCTTGACGAGCTTGGCCCACAGCAGCCGGGCGGCGCGGAGCTTGGCGATCTCCATGAAGAAGTTCATGCCGATCGCCCAGAAGAACGAGAGCCGCGGCGCGAAGGCGTCGACGTCCAGCCCGGCGTCCAGGCCCGCGCGGAGGTACTCGACGCCGTCGGCGAGCGTGTAGGCCAGCTCCAGGTCGGCCGTGGCGCCGGCCTCCTGGATGTGGTAGCCGGAGATCGAGATGGAGTTGTAGCGCGGCATCTTCTGCGAGGTGTAGGCGAAGATGTCGGAGATGATCCGCATCGAGGGCCGCGGCGGGTAGATGTAGGTGTTGCGGACCATGAACTCTTTGAGGATGTCGTTCTGGATGGTCCCGGCCAGCTTCTCCGGCGGCACCCCCTGCTCCTCGGCCGCGACGATGTAGAGCGCCAGCACCGGGCAGTACGGCGCCGTTCATCGTCATCGACACGCTCATCCGGTCCAGCGGGATGCCGTCGAACAGTTGGCGCATGTCGTAGATGGAGTCGATCGCGACGCCCGCCATGCCGACGTCGCCGGTCACCCGCGGGTGGTCGCTGTCGTAGCCGCGGTGGGTCGGCAGGTCGAAGGCGACCGACAGGCCTTTCTGGCCCGGCCGAGAGGTTGCGCCGGTAGAAGGCGTTGGACTCCTCGGCGGTGGAGAACCCGGCGTACTGGCGGATCGTCCAGGGCTGGTTGACGTACATGGTCGGGTACGGGCCGCGCAGGTAGGGCGCGATGCCCGGGTAGGTCGACAGGAAGTCGACGCCGCCAGGTCGTCCGCCGGTGTACAGCGGCTTGACGCGCGATGCCCTCGGGCGTCTCCCAGACCAGCTCGTGGGCGGTCCTTGCCGGTGGGTTCCTCGGCGGCGGCGCGCCAGCGGTCGTTGGTGACCGGGGCGCCGTCGGGGGCCCAGGCTCGACGGTCGGAGAAGTCAGGGATGTTCGCGCTCATCACGCCACTCCGATGTGGTCGAGGACGGAGGAGAGGACGGCGATCGCGTCGCAGCCCGCGTGGACGTACTCGTCGACGCCGGGCACGGCCTCCTTGCCGGGGCGTCCGGCGAGGAACACCCGCGTCGCGCCCGCCGCCCGGAGTGCTTCCGCGGCGGGCTCGGCCTGGTCGGCGTAGACCTTGTCACTGGAGCACAGGCAGGCGATCGTGGCGCCGTCTGAAGGACCCGGCGGTGTCCGCTGGTGACGGGCTCGACACCGCCCGCCTGGAAAGGTTCGCGGCGAAGGTCGCGCGCGCCGTGTGCGCGGCGGCGGCTGCCGAGCGTGGCGAGGAAGACGCGCGGCCGTACGCCGGTGGCCTCCAGGTGCGCGTCGGAGCGGGCGCGCAGCGTCTCGAAGTCCTCGTCGCGGCGTACACGGGGGAGTCCGCCGTGCCGCGTTGCGTTCGGCGCGGTCGCGCGTCACGGGCTTCTCGGCGAGGTTCGGGAACTCGCTGACACCCGTGATCGGCTCGCGCCGCCGCGCGAGTCCTTGTCGCGCTTCTCCCAGGTGGCCGCCAGGCGCTCGGCGATCAGCCCGTCGTCCAGGGCCTTCTCCTGGCCTCCGGCGCGCTCGATCTCCTGGAACCACGCCCAGGCCGCCTGGCAGAGGTCGTCGGTGAGCCGCTCCACGTACCAGGAGCCGCCGGCCGGGTCGATGACCCGTGCCAGGTGCGACTCCGCCATCAGGATCGAGGACGTATTGCGCGCGATGCGCCGGGAGAAGGCGTCGGGCAGGCCCAGCGCGGCGTCGAACGGCAGTACCGTCACGGAGTCGGCGCCACCGACGCCGGCGGCGATGCAGGCGACCGTGGTGCGCAGCATGTTCACCCAAGGGTCGCGCCGGGTCATCATCACCGACGAGGTCACCGCGTGCTGGCGCTGCGCCCCGGCCGCGGGGCCCCGCACGCCTCGGCCACGCGGGCCCAGAGGCGGCGCGCGGCGCGGAGCTTGGCGATGGTGAGGAACTGGTCGGCGGTCGCGGCGTACCGGAACTCGAGCTGCGCGCAGGCGGCGTCCGATGGACAGGTCCGGCCGCGGTCAGGTCGCGCAGGTAGGCGACGCCGGTCGGCGAGGGAGCAGCCGAGTTCCTGCGCGGCGGAGGCGCCTGCCTCGTGGTACGGGAGCGCGTCCACCGTGATCGCGCGCAGTCCGGGATATGCGCGTCGCAGCGGGCCGCGAGCCTCGCCGCCGCGTCCTTCCCGGCTCTTCCGGCCGGTGCGCGCCAGCGCGCCCGAGCGGGTCGGCGCCGAGGTGGCGCGGGCGCCGTCCGTTCCACGCCACGCTCGCCGATACAGCCCGAACAACGCCTGCGCGGCGGCCTCGACTCGCGTCCCCGGCGTCGAGGGCGACGGGCGCGAGGTCGAGTAGACGCCGTCGAGGGCCGTGGCAGCGCGGCCACGGGCACACCGCCCTCGCCTACGGCGAGCCAGAGCGAGGTGACGCCGTTCTCCAGGTCGGCGAGCATGGCCTCGTTGGTCTGTCCGGGTTCGGGGCGCTCGTGGCGCTGGCGTACGTCCCAGCCGGTGACCGCCGCCCCCATCGCCCGCCCGCTCCGCGATGAACGGGGAGAACCCCGGATAGCCGGGATCGGGCGCGACGTCGCGCGCGGTGTACGAGCGGACGGGTGGCGAGGCCGTCCTGGACATCGGTGGCCAGCGCGTCCTCGGCGGCCGAGTCGCCGGAATGTCCGTGACACCCGCCTTGCGCAGCACACCTTCGACGAGGCTGCTGCCACTGCTCGCGGGTCGGCTCCGGGAACTCGGCGGCCAGGGATAGCCCGTCATCAGGCAGGACCGTCATGGGGGTCAGCCTAGGCGGAACATCTGCGCATGTTCCTAGAGCCCACCCCTCTTCAGGCGTGCGCTCCCCGGGCGCGAAGGCTGAGGCTTACTTCGTAAAGGGCGCCGGCGTGGAAAATCAGTTGCCGCTGTCAGCGCACTCCGTACGATAGTGATCAGCGAAAGGGAGACGATCTTAGAGACATTTTCCTGTGGGTGAGCCAACGGATAGGCGGCCGGTTTCCAAGTCCGGCGAGAAGCGGGTTCGACTCCTGCCGCCCATGCGAGATCAGACCAAGCCGTTCTAGCCCAATTTCGGCAGAGGCGCCGCGTTCAGGACGCGGAGGTTCCGGGTTCGAGTCCCGGGAACGGCACGTACGGAAGGTTGGCTGAGCGGTAAAGCGCCTGCTTGCTAAGCAGCGGCCGGGGTCACCCGCGCAGGTTCGATCCCTGCACCTTCCGCGCACGGCCCAGGAGGAGCCAGCCGACGGCAGGCGGCGGCACCGGTCCCGAAAACCGAGTGAGGCGGCGACGTCTCGTGGGAGTTCGATCCTCCCCTCCTCCGCTCCATGAGGTTTCCGTCGGCCTTCGATGGTGGGAAACGGGAAACCTACCGGATCCTCCGCTCCTCGATGACTCATCTTCGGCATAGTTTGACCTCATGGGACGCGGATCGTTCGCATGTACCGAACTTCGCAGGTCATGCCACACTCGACGACGGCGGTGATCGCTGGAGGCAGCGTCAGGATCCACCGGTGCAGGCCTTCGGTGTGGAGCTCGACCAGTCCCACCGCAGCGGCCCAGGACTGCACGACGGTGAATACCGAGATCCGTGCGCGGAACCCGCGCGGCACCCTGATGCGATCCCTGGTGAGACGGTTCGGTCGGCACGGCATCGGTGTTGCCCTCCTCGAGTTTCGGCCGGTTCGTCTGGCGCGACGGCACACACTGTTCGGCTTTTCACTTTCACTTTGGAGCCTGGCCGTGCTTCGCAGGTAGGTGTTTCTTCGCGCCTCGCCGGTCAGCAACGGGAAACATGGGGTCAATATGGCTGAGGAAATGAGAGCCTTCGGTGCGGAGCTTCGACGACTGCGAATGAAAGCCGGCCTGTCGCTCACCCAGTTGAGTGGAAGGATTCACTACAGCAAGGGCTATCTCAGTAAGATCGAAACCGGTTTCAAGTCGCCGTCCGTCGAGCTGGCACGCCTGTGCGACGCGGCGCTCGAAGCGCAGGGAGAACTCCTCTCCCTGATCGCCGAAGAGCAGCCCGACGCGCAACCCGAAGTGACCGTCGACGATGGTGAGGTTTGGCTGATGAATTTAGCTTCTGACGGGAAGAGCTGGTTCCATCCGATGGACCGGCGGGACGCGCTGGCGATGGGAACGGCCTCCATGACCGGCTTCGGCCTGAGCGCGCACGGTATGTCCGCGACCGCCAGGGAACCGATGGCGCTGGACGCCTTCCGGTCGCTGTTCGACCAACTGCGGCGCCTCGGCCAGACTGCGAGCCCCGGGGTCGTACTTCCCTCGGTGATCGCGCAGACCCACGTGCTGCGCGGCCTGGCCGCGCAGGCGCCCAGCGGCCTGAGGGAGGAACTCCTGGTCCTCGGTGCGCGCTACGCCGAATACGCCGGCTGGATGGCGCAGGAGTCGGGAAACGACCAGGCCGCCCTCTGGTGGACCGCCCGCGCGGTAGAGATGGCGGCCGCGGGCGAAGATCACGACCTGGCCGTGTACGCGCTGGTCCGGCGCGCCCTCGTCACCCTCTACCGCGACGACGCGGCACAGACCATCGAGCTGGCTCGCCAGGCCCAGGTCCAGCGCGGGACACCGAACCGGATCCGCGGGCTGGCCGCCCAGCGGGAAGCGCAGGGCCACGCGCTCGCCGGCGACTACGACGCCTGCATGCGGAGCCTCGACCAGGCACGGGAGCTGCTCGGCTTGTCCACCGACACCCCGACGGCGACGACTCTCGGCTCGGTGAACGTGACCGACCCGGTCTCGATGACCACCGGCTGGTGTCTCTACGAACTGGGCCGCCCAAAGGAGGCCAGCGAGATCCTCGACGGCGAGGTCGCCCGTATCCGCCCCCAGGCCCTCCGCTCTCGCGCTCGCTACGGGGTGCGCCAGGCGCTGGCCCACGCGGCGGCCGGCGAGGTCGAGCACGCGTGCGGTCTGACCCGAGAGCTACTGACCATCACCGACGTGGTCAGCTCCGCGACGATCACCACCGACCTTCGCCGACTGTCCCGGGTTCTGTCCCGCTGGCACACCCGCGCCTCGGTACGGGACCTGTATCCGGCCCTCACCGCGTCTCTGCGCTCACCCGAAGTCTGACCCTGCCCCCCGAACGAGAGGACCAACCGCACGTGTTCAGAGTCTTCATCAACTATCGAACCGACGACGAGGCGGACATCGCCGCACTGATTAAGAACGATCTGTCACATCGGTTCGGCCCAGCCAAGATCTTCCGAGCGAGCGAGTCGATTCGTCCGGGTGACGACTTCGAGCGCGAACTCATGCGGACGGTCCGACGCAGCGACGTTCTCCTCGCGGTCATCGGACCCAAGTGGCTCGACATGCGCGATGACCGAGGGAACCGGAAGATCGACGATGAGTCCGACTGGACCCGCCGGGAGATCCTTGAGGCGTTCGCCTGCGACGTACGGGTGGTGCCCGTGCTCATTGGGTCGGTGGGACGGCTGTCCGCAGCGGACCTTCCGGAGGAGCTCGCCAAGCTGGCGGTCTGCCAGTACACGCGATTCCACCATCGCGGCACGGACAAGGACCTCTCCTGCTGGCCGGCACGCTCGCCGACCTCGTACCGGAGCTCGCGCACGAAGCAGGGACCGCCGGGGCCCCGGCGGAGACCGGCCCGGTGGACAACGACGCGTCGGGCGGGAAGTACATCGTTCAGGGCCGCGACTTCACCGGCGACTTCACGATCAACAACGGCGACGGAGCGTCACGCGGTGATCGGAGGCGACGGTGAGCCCTTCGAAGAAGGCGGCCCCGGCCGACGACACGGTGACCAACCAGGCCTCGGACAGCGAGCGCTTCGTCCAGGGCCGCGACTTCACCGGAAACTTCACTATTCATACCGGCGATCGGTACGAGGTGAGCGCGGATGACAGTCCTGAGAAGAAGTTCTCCGTCGCCAAGGACTTCCTCGACGGCGACCTGCCGCGTCGTGCGGAGGCGTTGATCAAGGACACCGTCGGGGGCGGACTTCGGACGAACGAGGTCGCCTACTACTGGACGATCTCGACGCTGAGCGACCGTTCCTTCGAGCTCTTGGAGCCCGAGCAGTTCAACGATCTCATCGGCGCTCGCCGCCTGCTGGAGCGCAACACTCCGGACGAATGGAGCCAGGCGCTCGATGTCATCACCGGGCTCGTCGGCTGCCTCGACGAGCAGGAGCGGACCGGCGACTTCGACGCCAGGCGTTTCGATGGCATTCTGCGCGACAACGCCCGGCTGCCGAGCGACCGCCGTAACGAGATCCGCCGCCACCTCGACCTGATTCTGACCGGCGGGATCCAGGACCGCTTCGACGCCGAGTCCGCCGGCGAGGTGCGCTGCCAGCGTATGCTCAACCGCACCGGCCGCGTGTGGAAGTTCTTCGAACCGGTCCCCGAACCGCCGCGGCCCAGGATGCCGAAGAAACCGGTCCTCACGCCTTTGGCACGGGCGATGGGCATCGCCGGCGGCGTCCTGATCGGCGCGGGGCTCGTTCTGTCGCTGGGCCTGCTCAAGCTCGCGAACGCCGAGACGGCGCTGATCGTCGCGGTGGTGTTCGTCCTCGCCGCCCTCGTCGTCGCCTGCCTCGCTTCGGGGCAGTTTCCCCGTCGCTATTCGCTCTATGACCTTCCACCGGGCATGCCACCCATCGAGCTGGAGCTGTACGTCAAGGCGAACATCGAGAGGCGGTTCGACGAGTGCGCCCCAGGTGTGGGCGGCGACCAGGTCGGCTGGAGGCACGCCACCCATCAGGTCAAGAAGGACCTCGAACGCGAGCTGCTCGCCCAGTACGCGCATCCGAGGATCACCCCGGCGGCGATCGGATGGCTTATCAAGTGGCATGCCGAGAACGCCGCGCGTGAATGGGCGGCCGGCCGGCTGAAGGCACAGGACCCGACGTTCGTACGCGTGGTCTTCCGGGGCGCGGTCGCGCTGCTGGGCCTCGTGTCACTGTTCAGCCTGTACACCATGCTCCACATGGAGAGCGACATAGCGGGAGTCGCCCTCATGTGGCTCGTCGTGGGCGGCGTCCTCTTGGCCCTGAGCCGGGTGGACTCCCATCTGATCCGGGCCCGCAGGTTCGTCGCCGAGAATGACGCGGCCGAGCGTCGCCGTACGGCTGTGCGGCAGGCGTACGGCGAGTGGAGCGCCCTCCTCGCCGACCGGCCGACCGACGACGAGATGGCGCGCTGGCTGGATTACGACAAGATCTACCTGAAGACGCTGGCGATGAACCAGTACGGTCTGGCCAGCCGCGAGGTCGTTGCGCACGCGGTCCTCACGGAGGGAGCGCGGGGCGCCCGCCTCGCCCGCTTCAGGTACGGGCGCGCGCGGTACTCCGCCTACCTGGTCTGGCTGTTCCTGCTGACCGAGGCGGGAGTGCGTCAGATGGTCGTCTACCTCGACTTCGAGACGGGCGTGGCGCGCGACCAGCAGCGTACGACCTTCCGCTACGACTCGATCGCCTCGGCCCGTGTCACCGAGTTCGGCATCAGGTTCGACGCCGGACACCGCGAGATCATCCTGCCGGTCGAGAGCGGCGGCCGGCGAACGGGCGGAAAGGGGGAACGGGAAAGGCCGGTCACGAGCCTGATCTTCAGCCAGACGTTCCGCCTGTCGCTCACGAACGGCCAGGACATCGACATCGCGGTCGAGAACCTCCAAGAAGGTCTCCTGGAAAGGATCGAGGACGATCCGGATTCGCTGGAGTCTCCGGTGGCCGACATCGCCGACGTCACCGGCGCCATGGGCATCCTCGAAGCGGTCGCCGCCGACGGCAGAGAGTGGATCACCAAGGCGAGGGCGCGGCGCCGTCGGCGGATGCGCCAGCAGGAGCCCGACGCGAGCGACGGGTTCACCGGCGACCATCTGACCAGGTCGCCATGAGTGGGCGCACTAGGAATGGACGGCGTGTGCCAAAGCCGGAATCCGAGTCGAACGGAGCGTTCATGCGACGGTTTCGTACGGAGACGCAGTCGGAGGAACGGGAGCGGCCGGACTGGAGGATCGCCGCGGTGTACACGCTGACGGCGATGATGCTGGCATTCGGAGGCTGGGTCTCCTACACCTCCTGGCCGGTACGTGACCACGGCGTGGAGGCCGGCGACACCCTTCCGAATGTGGAGCCCTCGTCCGATCCCACAGCCGAAAGCCAGGCTCCGCAAGACGAAGAGAGTCAGGCGACCACCATGGGCGAGATGCTCACGACCACCATTGACGGGCGTTCGAGCCTGCCGTCCACGCTGGGGAACTGCGCCACCGCCGCCTCGGATCTGGGCACGATTCAGCAGGTGGTCGCGGACCGCGACGATCAGATCGCCCAGGCGCGGAACCTGAGCGTCGACGAGATGGAGTCCGGCCCCGCCCTTCAGCAGTCGCTGGTGAACATGGCGCAGGCCTCGCGGGACGCGGATCAGGCGTACGCGAACTGGACGAGCGACGCGTCGAACGGACACTGCACCGACCTCGCGCAGGACAGCGGCATCGTTCAGGCCAACCAGACGGCGGCGGACGCCAAACGCGACTTCGTCGCCCGGTGGAATCCCATCGCCGAAAGGTACGGTCTGAAGACCTACACCTGGAAAGAGCTCTAGCCAGCGGCCTCGGCCGCGGCGGTAAGGAGGGTCGTGGCCTCGTCGACCAGGGCGGGCAGGTCCGTGATGGCGGCGAGGGTGCGGTCGATGGGGCGGAGGCCGGCGCGGTCGAGGAGGGTCTTCTCGTTGGTCACCCACTCGCCGCGGGCGGCGGTGATGGCGTAGGCGGTCTGGCAGGTGGCCGTGGCGATGGCGCCGAGGGTCTCGGTGAGGTGGCCTCGTGCGGCGTGGGCGGCGCGGGCGTAGGACAGGGTGAGGAGGGCGTCGTTCCACCAGCGGTCGCGGGCCGGGCGGCGCAGGGCCTCCGGGAAGGCCGGCGCCGGCAGGTGGCCGCTCAGGACGCGGTTCACGGCCAGCTCGGCGACCACGATGTAGGTGGGGACGCCGGCCAGGTGGAACATCAGCCGTTCGACGTCGAAGCGGCCCTTCTCGGCCTCCGCCAGGCGGTGCTCGACGTCGTCGAGGTCGCGGTAGTGGACGTCGACCGGGCGTCCCTCCCAGGTCAGCCACGCGCCGCCGTTGAAGACGCCGCCGCCCCACTCGCCGATGCCGGAGATCTGGCCGGGCCACCCGAGCGTACGCAGCGACCCGGGGTCGAACCTGCCCCGGTAGTAGACGGCGAAGTCCCAGTCGCTGTCGGGCCGGTGGACCCCGGAGGCGCGCGAACCGCCCAGCGCCACGGCCTGTACGCCCGGCAACGCGGCCAGCGCGTCACCGACGTGCTGGCAGAACCCTTCGTCCTCGATGGCGGTCACGCGTCGGCTCCTGATGAGGGGACGCCGCACAGAATAGTGCGGCGACCACTGAGTCTTCCTCGTCCTGAAGCGCAATCACGGCAGAGTCACCGAACCGATCGGCCGATGTCAGCCGTGCGAGATCATGCCGATCCTGATGGCGGTGACCACGGCGGCCGTCCGGTTGGGCGCGCCGAGCTTCAGCATGACGCTCGTGACCAGCCGTTTGGCGCCGTGGTCGGAGATCGACAACCGCCGGGCGATCTGCTTGTTGCTCAGGCCTTCGGCGAGGAGGTCGAGTGTTTCGTTCTCGCGCGGGGTGAGGGTCACCGGGCGGGCCGAATTACCCGAGACCGGCGAGCCGGCACGGGCGATCAGCTCGCGCCCGAGGCGCGCCGGCATCGGCATCTGGCCCGACACGACGCGGTCGAGCGCTTCGTTCAGGTCGGCGGCGGTCAGGTCCTGCTGGATCAGGAACCCGTCGGCGGTCATCGCCGCCGCGGCGGACGCGCTGCTGGCCTCCGCCTCGTCGAGCAGTACGAGGATCTTGGTCCCGGACCCGGCCTGGGTCAGCTCGCCCGCGGCGCCGTTCTCGCCGGTCGTGACGATGAGGACGTCGACGTCACCGCCGGCGACGAGCTTGCCGGCCTGGTCCTCGTTGTCGCAGTGGTGGACCGAGCGTACGGCGGGCAGATGGTGGAGCACGGCCTCCAGGCCCCGGCGGATGACCACGTTCCTGACAAAGATCACGACCTTCAGCGTTTTCGCTCGGCAGTGTTCGACCGGCATGCGTGTCACGTCCCCTAAGTGTGTCGCGTGCGCGCGCCCCGGTGGCAGACCATGGCAGAAGCTGGGCGCCCCATCATCAAAGCCAATTCCGTGGCAAGTCACCATGCATTTGTCGTGTTTCAGACATGGCTTATCAGTGCAAAGTAAATGATGCACTGAGGCAACTATTCATGAAATATCGAAATGACGACCCTCGGGGGCGAGTGCCGGCAGCCGGCGCAGGCCCGCCAGCACCGCGCGCCCCGCCTCCTCGTGACCCGGCCCCCACGCGACGAACCCGCCGGGGCGTACGGCGGACGGCTCGCCGGGCACGGGCACGAATCCGCCTCCGGCCGCCGTCACCAGCGTCCGGCCTGCGGCGACGTCCCAGACGAACGCGTCGGCGGTGACGGCCACGCCGGCCCGCCCGCAGGCGACGTGGGCGAGGGCCAGGGCCGACGTGCCGATCCGGCGGACGTCCGCCATGGCCAGGAGATCGAGGAACAGCGCGATCTCGGAGGCGTCCGGGACGACGCCCGGACGGGGGACGTCGGACAGCACCATCGCCCGCGGATGCCGCGGCGACGGTGGCGCCGGGCGGCCGTTCACGAGGAACCGGTCACCGTACGCCGAGAACAACTCGTCGTGCACCGGGTCGTAGACACACCCTCCGGCGGGGGAGCCGTGCACCTCGACTCCGATCGACACGCAGAAGAGCGGGATCCCGCGCGAGAAGTTGTGCGTCCCGTCGATCGGGTCGACGTGCCACCGGATCTCGCCGGACGCCTCGCCGGACGATTCCTCGCCGACGACGACCGAGTCCGGGAAGGCGGTGGTCAGGTCGCGGGTGATCATGGCCTCGGCGACGGAGTCGGCGGCGGTGACGACGTCGTGCTCATGGGTGCCGGGTTTGGCGTCGGCGCCGTTGCCCGCCCGGCTCACCAAGGCGCGGCCCGCGCTGACCGCCGCTCGTTCCGCCGTCTTGACCAGGGCATCCACTCGCGAGATCACGCAAAGACGCTAACCCGATATTAGATCGGCACGGATGTGCCCTTTCGGGTATGCCGATTTGTCTGCGCGCCGATGCCACATATGGCGCGTCCAAGTCGTTAGTGTATTTCGGACAACTGCGACCCCCTTCGTCATTCGAGCGTAAGGACTTGTATGGGCGATCCGCGGGTGGCATTCGGGGTATTGGGGACGCTCCAGGTGACCGTCGAGGGCGAGCACGTGGAGCCGCCCCGCGCGCCGATTCCACGTGCGCTGCTGGGAGTGCTGCTGCTGGCCGAGGGCCGTCCGGTGCCGGTGACCAGGCTGGTCTCGCTGGTCTGGGGCGACGAGCCGGTACGGCGTGGTGCCGTGCAGGTGGCGGTGTCGCGCCTGCGCCGGTGGCTCGACGAGCTGGCCGGCGCGGGTGGCGACGCCGGGAACATCGAGCATCTCGCCGGCACCTACCGGTTCGCCGTGCCCGACGAGGCGGTCGACCTGCACCGGTTCCGCGCCCGTCTGGACGCGGCGGAGGAGGCCGGAACCCCGGCCGGGCGACTGGCGCTGCTCGACGCGGCCGTCGCCCTGTGGCGCGGCCCGGTCCTGTCGGACGTCACGCTGATCGACCGCGCGGACCCGATGGTCGGCTCGATCCAGGGCGCGGTGCGTGCGGCGGGCGTCGACCTGGCCGAGGCGGCGTCGGCGGCCGGCCGTCCTGGGACGGCCGTGCCGCGGCTGGCGTCGCTGGCGGCGTGGTCTCCGCTGGACGAGCTCCTGCACGCCGTGCTGATCGAGTCGCTGACCGCCGTCGGACGGCCGGCCGAGGCACTGCGGGAGTACGACCTGCTGCGCGCGCGGCTGGCCGAAGAGCTCGGCGTAGGGCCGGGCCGCCGGGTCCACGAGGCGTATCTCGGCGCGCTGGCCCAGGACGACCGCACGGCCGAGCGGTGGGCGGTGCCCGCGCAGCTCCCGCCCGACATCGTCGACCTGACCGGCCGCGACGATCAGATCGCCCTGGTCACGCGGATGCTGACCGCGCCGGGTGCCCGCGTCGTGCCCGCGATCACGGGCATGGGCGGTGTCGGCAAGACCGCTCTCGCCGTGCACGTGGCGCACCGGCTGACCGACGCCTTTCCCGACGGGCAGCTCTACGTCGACCTGAGGGGCACCGAGGCGTCTCCGGCCGACCCGGCGCAGGTCCTGCACGCGTTCCTGGTCGCGCTCGGGGTGCCCGGCCGCGCGGTTCCGGAGCCGGAGGCCGACCGCACCGCGCTCTACCGCAGCCTGCTGGCCGACCACCGCATCCTGGTCCTGCTCGACAACGCCGCCTCCGAGCGGCAGATCAGGAGTCTCCTGCCCGGGTCCCCGAGGAGTGCCGCGCTGGTCACGAGCCGTGTCCCGCTGGCCGGCCTGGAGGTCGCCGGCACCGTCCCGCTGCGGCCGCTGGAGCACGACCACGCCGTCGAGCTGCTTTCTGAGATCGCGGGCACGGATCGCGTCGGCGCCGAGCCGGAGGCCGCCGCCGAGATCGTCCGGCTGTGCGAGAGCATCCCGCTCGCCGTGCGCATCGCCGGCTCACGGCTGGCCGGCCACCGCCACCTGTCCCTGACCCGGCTGGCCGTCGCGCTCCGCGACGAGCATCGGCGCCTCGACGAGCTCGCCATCGGCGATCTCGCCGTCCGCGCCAGCTTCACCCTCAGCTACCTGAGGTCGACCGAGCCGCGCAGGCGGCTGTTCCGGCTGCTCGGCCTCCTGCGCGGGCCCGACTTCTCCGCGTGGGTGGCGGCCGCCCTGCTGGAGGTCCCGCTGCGGGAGGCGGAGACGCATCTGGAGGCGCTGGCCGACTCCCGGCTGCTCGCCGTCGTCCGCGTCGGGCAGGACCACCAGCCGCGGTACGGCTTCCACGACCTCGTGCGCCTGTTCGCCGGTGAGCGCGCGGCCGCGGAGGACACCGAGCCCGACCGCGACGCCGCGGTGCTGCGCGTCCTCGGCGCGTGGCTGTGGCTGGCCGAGTGCGCCGCCGAGCAGGTTCCCGGCCCGTGTTACGCGCAGATCCACGGCACGGCGCCGCGTACGCCGGTCGCCGGTGCGCGGCCGGTGGACGCGATGGCCTGGTTCGACGCCGAGCACGTGGCACTGACCGCCGCGGTCGAGCAGGCCTGTGACGCGGGGCTCGACGAGCACGCCTGGGACCTCGCGGGCTGCCTGGAGAAGTACTTCGACGTACGCGGGCTGTACGACCGCTGGCGGCAGACGCACGAGAAGGCGGTCGAGGTGTGCGTCGCGGCGGACAACCTGCGCGGACAGGCCGTGCTGCTGCGCGGCCTCATCGAGCTGACCACCTGGACCGCTCTCGGCTCTGAGAACGTCGCCATGGTCGCCATGCACAACCGGGCGACGAGGCTGCTCGGCATGTTCGAGCGGCTCGGGGACGAGCGCGGCATGGCCGACGCCTGCGTGATGTGCGCCTGGGGCCTGGTCGCGCGGGGTGCCACGGACCGCGCCGTCGACATGGCCGAGTGGGCCCTGAACCTCGCGGAGTCCTCCGGCCACCTCGGCGGCCGTGCCCGCGCCCACCATGTCATCGCCGTGGCCCACGGGCGGCTGCGGATCGACTCGGCCGTCGCCCACCTCGACACCGCGCTCGGCCTGGCCCGCAGGCTCGGCAACACGCGGTTCGAGACGACGGTGACGCAGTTCCTCGGCGTCGCCCTGTGCGAGGCGGGAGAGGACGAGCGCGGGCACGCGCTCCTCACGCGTTCGCTGGGCATGTCGCGCGCGCTGGGCGACGAGTACGCCGAGGCGTTCTCGCTGCTCTACCTCGGGAGGCTGTACGTCGCGCGGCGTGCCCCCGAGGCCGAGGCCACCCTCGACGCGGTGCTGTCCCTGGCCCGCCGCAACCGTCTGCCGCATCACCTCGCCGACGCGCTGAAGACGGCGGGGGAGCTCGACCTCGCCGAGGGCAGGTTCGGCCTGGCCCGCGCGCGCCTGGAGGAGTCGGCGGCGATCTGGCGTACCCGCGGCTGGCTCGCCTTCCTCGCGGACTGCCTGGTCGCGCTGGGCGAGGCGCGCCTCGTCACGGGCGACAGCGAAGGAGCGCGGTCGGCGTGGACGGAGGCGGGCGAGCTCTACGCCGGCCTCGGCGACGACGACGCCGCCGGTGTCGCGGCGGGCCATCTCAGCCGTCTCGACGCGCCGTCGTCGCGTTGACTCTCACAGGACGCCGCGCTTGGTGAGGCGTACGCCGAGTTCGAGCCGGCTGCGCACCCCGAGCAGCTCCATGATCCGGCTGACGTGGCGCTGGACGGTACGCGGTGAGACGTCGAGCTTCCGCGCGACCGCGTCGTCGGTCATCCCGGAGGCCAGCAGCGTGATCACCTCGTGCTGCTGGTCGCTCATCAGCAGGCCGTCCGCGAGGGCACGCGCGCTCTTCCAGTGCGACTCGAACACCGAGACGAGCCGTTCGACCTCGGACGGGTTACGGGTGACCACGCTCCACCGGAGGTTCACGTGCGATCCGCCGGGCAGGAAGGCGACCTCCCGGTCCATGATGATCACGGGGGCCGTCACCCGGCCGCCGACCCGGACCGCGCCGCCGTGGTCCATGAAGTCGCGTACCTTCTCGCCGACGTCGTGCGCGGTGCCCGGTACGACGATCCGTGCCTTGCCGGCGGCGGGACGGAGCCAGCCGAGGTTGTCCGCGCCGGGCAGCAGGCACAGCACCTCCCACCGGGCCGGCGCGAGCCGCGGTACGGCCGGCGCGGCTCCCCAGACCGGCGGCCCGGAGTCGAACACGGCCTTCCGCGAGCAGTACGGGCGTGCTCGGAAGGCAGGCGTTGAGTGTTCCCCGATCACTGAACCTCCTAGACGGGTGGCTGCCTCTGCCCCCAGAGGCATCCCGGACACCACCCTTGCAGGAGGCCCTTACCGGACGCTTACTGCGGAGTCAGCGGCCCGATGAGGGTCAATGGCCGAGGCTGCCTCCTCCGTCCACGCTGATGACCTGGCCGGTCACGGCCGAGGCCTGGGTGGAGGCGAGCCACAGGGCGCTCGCCGCGACCTCCTCGAGCCGGGCGGTGCGGCCCAGCGGCACCTCGGCGAGCAGCCGGTCGCGCTGTTCGCCGGTGAGGTCGCCGGTCATCCGGGTGTCCAGCAGGCCGGGGGCGATCACGTTGGCGGTGATGTTCCGCGACGCCAGCTCGCGGGCGAGGGAGCGGGCGAGCCCGATGAGCCCGGCCTTGCTCGCGGCGTAGTTGGCCTGGCCCGGCACACCACGGAAGCCGGAGACGGACGAAATGAAGATCATCCTTCCTCGGCGCTGCCGGACCATCCCGGCGGCGGCGGCACGCGCCACCCGGTAGGCGCCGGTGAGGTTGGTGTCGATGACCCGGGTGAACTGCTCCTCGCTCATCGCCAGGAGCAGCGCGTCGTCGGTGATCCCGGCGTTGGAGATGAGGATCTCGACCGGACCGTGCGCGGCCTTGGCCTCCGCGAACGCGGCGCGTACCTGGTCGCCGTCCGTCACGTCGCACTTCAGGCCGAGCAGCCCGTCCGGCGCGCCGGACCCGCGGTGGGTCACCGCGACCGCGTCGCCCGCCGCGGCGAACTTTCGCGCGATCTCCAGTCCGAGCCCGCGGTTCCCGCCGGTGACCAGCACGGACCGCCTCATCGGACGGCCTCCGCCGTGGTGCTGCGCCACCAGAAGCGCCCGGTCGCCGCGAACTCGTACGGGGTGAGGCGGTGCCGCACCCTCCGCTCTGGTTCGTACAGCTCGTCCCAGACGGGGTCGAGCCCGTCGCGGTAGAGCGCGGCGACGACGCCGAGGATCTCGTCGCCGTCCGGCGCACGGGACGGCAGCCGGAGCGTGCGCGGCCCGGCGACCGGTTCCCGGCCGGTCATGATCTCGATGAGGTGGCTCGGACCGGTGTCCAGCGCGGCCCGCAGTGCCGCGCCGAACCCCTCGCCGGTCCGAGGCCGCGCGGTCCAGTACGCGGCGTCGAGCGCCTCGTCGCCGAGCGGCCGCCCGTGCTCCGCCGAGTACAGAGGTGTGCCGGGGCGCCGTACGGTGAGGCCGGGCGGATCCTCCGGCGCCGCGACGAGCCGGCAGGCGTCCGCCGGGTCGAACATCCCGGCCAGCGTCGCCGCCGCGTACTCGGCGGGGCCGGCGGCGACCATCCACGCGGGTGTGACACCGGCGTCGAGCAGCGCACGCCCGAGGGCGTACGCCACCGCGAAGACCTCCACGGGCCCGCGCGTTCCCCGCACGTCCCGGCCCAGCACGCGCTCCACCTCGTCGAACGCGCGCCGGTACGCGGGGAGGCGGTCGTACGGACCGGTCGGCCCGAGGACGGCGTCCGCCGCGAACACCCATCCCGCCGTCACCCGCTCAACGCGTCCGCCACGGGCGGCGAGCGCGTCCTCGTCACCCAGGTCGGCGAGCGCGCGTTCGCGGTCGCGTACGGGGAGCGCGAACCGTACCGGGCCGGACGCCTTGACCTTGTTGGAGGTCCAGGCGAGCTCCGCGAGCGGTACGCCGTGCCGTGCCGCGACGTCGGCGGCCAGCCGCCGGACGGCACCGCGCAGGGCCGCCGGCGTCGGCGCGGACACGGTGAGCACGCCGCCGTCCACGCGATCGCCGGGAGCGGGATCGGGCGCGGTCGCCGCCGGCGCGGTGGCGAGCACCAGATGAGCGTTGGTACCGCCCCAGCCGAACGCGCTGACCGCGCCGACGACCGTTCCGGTGCCCAGGGGCAGGGGTTCGCCGGCCAGCCGCAGCCCGTTCCTGGCCAGCCGCAGCCGAGGGCTCTCGTCCTCGGCGAAGCGGCTGGGCGGCAGGACGCGCCGGTGCAGCGCGAGCGCGGTCTTGATCAGCCCGGCCATGCCGGCCGCGCCCTCGGCGTGCCCGATGTTGCCCTTGACCGAGCCGATCGAGCACGGCTCGTCACGCGGCACGCCGTGCACCCGGCCGAGCGCGCGCGCCTCCATCCGGTCCCCGAGCGGCGTACCGGTGCCGTGGGTCTCGACGAACGCCACATCCTGCGGCTTCACGCCGGACCGCTCGTACGCCTCGGTCATGACGGCCTGCTGCGCGAGCGGGTTCGGCGCGGTGACCGTCGTACTGCGGCCGCCGTGGTTGATCGCACCACCCCGGATGACGCAGTAGACGGGGAGCCCTTCGGCGACCGCGTCCTCCAGCCGCCGCAGCACGACGACTCCGACGCCCTCGGCCGACCCGAACCCGTCGGCGTTCGCGCTGAACGGCTTGCTGCGCCCGTCGGGTGCGGAGACCTTCGCCTGGGTGTGGTGGATGTTCGACGCCGGGGTGAGGAACAGGTTCGCCGCCCCGACCAGCGCCTGGTCGCAGATCCCGGTACGGAGCGCGCCGCACGCGTGCTCGGCCGCGACCAGCGCCGACGAACAGGCCGTGTCGACGGCCATGCTCGGGCCGGTCAGGTCGAGGAAGTGCGAGATGCGGTTGGCCGTCATCGCGAAGCCCGTTCCGGCGCCCGCGTGACCGGTGAAACGCTCGGGGTCGGCGACGAGCAGGCTCGTCCAGTGCGACCACATGACCCCGACGTACACGCCGGTGCGGGAGCCGGCCTGCGCGCGCGGGTCGAGGGTCGCGTCCTCCAGCGCACGCCAGGCCGACTGGAGCAGCAGGCGTACCTGCGGGTCGGAGATCTCCGCCTCGGCCTCGGAGAACCCGAAGAACTCATGGTCGAACGCGTCCGCGTCGTCGATGAACCCGCCGTGCCGGGTGTTGCTCCTGGCCGGTCCGCCGCCGGAGTCGTAGTACGCGCCGGCGTCCCACCGCGAGGCGGGGACCTCGGTCACGCTCTCGCCGCCGCGCATCATCAGGTCCCACAGAGCCGCGGGATCCGGCGCCTTCGGGAAACGGCAGTCGACGCCGACGATGGCGATGTCCGTCATGTTCTGGCACTCCTCAGGAGATTCGGAGCAGGCAGGCCCCGGCGTGCCCGTCGGGGTCGGCGGAGGTGATCAGCGCGAGGCCGCCGGGCGGGCACTCGGTGACGGCGGCGGCGACCTGCAGCGCGGAGGCGGCGCCGAACGCGTCCCCGATCACGTCGGCGGGCCGTACGGTCCGGGCCGCCGCGAGCACGTCCTCGCCGCCGCCGGGGACGAGCAGGGCGACGTCGTCCGCCGCGGCGCCGGCGCGGCGCAGCGCGCGTACGGCCGTGTCCCGCAGTACGCCGGCGGCGTCGCCGGGTTCGCCGAACACGCCCGTCTCCAGGGAGAGGACCTCGGCCAGGACGGGCCGCCCGCGCGCGTGCGCGCGTTCCGCCGGTTCGACGAGGAAGACGCAGCATCCCTCGGCGGCCGGGCGCTTGACGCCGGCCGCCTCCGCGATGGCCACGCGCCGGTCGCTCAGGCCCTCGTACGCGCCGCAGATCACGGCGTCGGCGCGGTCGCGCGACAGCAGCCGCCGCGCGTACCCGAGCGCGGCCAGCCCGGTGAGGCGGCCGGCCGTGACGGTGGCGTTCGGCCCGCGCAGGCCGAACCTGATCGCGGCCTGCGCGCTCGCGTAGTTCATCACGCACGCCGGGACGAGCGCCGGGTTCACGTTGTCCGGCCTGGGGCGGGTCAGCGAGTCGCGGGTCAACGTCATCGACTGGTCGATGCCCGCCGCGCCGCTGCCGAGGACGATCGCGCGCCGCTCCGGCGGCCAGTCCTCCATCGCGACGCCGTCCAGGAGGGACCCGATGGCGGCCAGGGCGAGGTCCGACGGCCGGTCGGCGAGGCGTACGCGGGAGGGGAGAGGCTCCGGCGTCCCGGTGTCCAGGTCCGGGACGGCGCCGCCCGGCGCGCGCGTCCCCGACCTGAGCGCCTCGGCGTACGCGCCGGCACCCGTCCCGGCCGGGGACAGCACGGACATCAGGGAGATGGCGGTGTTCACGCGGCCTCCTGGAAGGCGCGGAGCACGACCGCGGCGTTGTTGCCGCCGACGCCCAGGGAGTTGACGACGGCCGTCCCGACGCGCGCGGGCCGTGCCGTGTTGGGCACGCAGTCGACCGGGCAGTCGGGGTCGGGCGTCTCGAAGTTGACGGTCGGTGAGATGAACCCGTGGTTCATGCCGAGGACGGCGGCGATGCACGCGTGCGCGCCCGCCGCCCCCTGGGTGTGCCCGATCATCGACTTGAGGGCGGTGACGGGAGGCGGTTCGGCGCCGAAGACGTCGCGGACCGCCGCGGCCTCCATCGCGTCGTTGAGCCTGGTCCCGGTGCCGTGCGCGAAGACCACGTCGACGTCGGAGGGGACCGCCGACGCGTCGCGCAGCGCGCCGCGCAGGCAGTCGGCGACGCGCTGCCGGTCGGGCCGGGTGGGATGGGTGGCGTCGCAGTTCAGCGCGTACCCGGCGACCTCGGCCAGGATCGTCGCGCCGCGTTCCCGCGCGTGCCCCAGGGTCTCCAGCACGAGGATCCCGGCGCCTTCGCCGAACATGAAGCCGTCGCGGTCGAGGTCGAACGGACGGCATTCGCCCGACGCCCACGCGCGCAGCCGGTAGAACCCGGCGAACGCCATCCGGCTCACCGAGTCGGCACCGCCGCACAGGGCGTAGCCGGCGTCACCGTCGCGCAGGGCGTCCAGCGCGTGCCCGACCGCGTAGTTGCCGGCGGCGCAGACCGTGGGGATCGTCACCGCCTCCACGTTCGTCAGGCCGAGCTCCGCCGCGACCGCGACGGGAAGCCGGCCCGGATGGACCCGCCGCGCCAGCGCGGACGGGAGCCGGCCGAGGCCGCCGGCGACCTCGGCGGCGGCCAGCGCGTCCACGTCGAGCGACTCGCCGCAGGTCGTGCCGATCGCGACGACACCGCGTTCGGCGCGCATCGACGCGGGGTCCAGCCCGGCGTCCTCGACCGCCATCCGCGCGGCGGCGGCGGCCTGCGCGCCGACCCGGCCGTACCGGCCTGGTTCGACGCGCCGCAGGAACGCCTCCGGGTCGAGGCCCTGGACCTCGTACGCACGTGCGTGGGCGAAACCGCCGGTGTCCCAGCCGGAGATGGGGGAGGCGCCGCACCGGCCCGCGCGCAGCCCGGCCAGGAAGCCGGCGCGTCCGGTCCCGATGCTCGAGATGACCCCGAATCCGGTCACGACGACGCGTTCAGTGCTCGACAAGGTTTCACCGCCAAGGGAAGGAAAGGCCCTCACGGAAGCTGTCACGCGGCCGCGCGGCCGGACAACTGCGGAAACCCGCAGCTGGGGCATTCCCTCGTTCCGTCGCGGCGGGCCCGCGGCCTAGCGTGCCGAAGGTGAACGGGATATTCGCGGAGCCGAGAATCGAGATGCGACGGCGCCCGGACGGCACCGTCCTGCTCGCCTCGGCCGAACCTCTGAGGCCCTACGAGGCCGACCTCGCGCTCCCGCTGTACCGCTGGGCGCGCGAACGGCCGGACACGGTCCTCGCCGCCGAGCGGCACGAGGGCCGGCGCCACGAGCTGACCTACGCGCGGGCCCTCCGCCACGCCGAGTCGATCGGCCAGGCCCTGCTGGAGCACGGCCTCGGCCCGGAGCGTCCGCTGCTGGTGCTGTCCGGCAACTCGCTCCGCCACCTGCTGCTGATCCTCGCCGGGTACGTCGCCGGGGTCCCGGTGGCCTCGCTCAGCACCGGCACCTCGCTCGCCGGCGGCCACGAGCGGCTGCGCGCCGCCGCGGCCATCGCCGCCCCCGGTGCGGTCTACGCGGAGGACGGCGTCCGCTACCGCGCCGCGCTGGAGGCGCTGCGCGACCTGGTGCCGCTGACGATCCACGGCGGCCCGGCGGCCCGCGGGAGCGCGCTGGCCTTCGACGACCTGGTGCGTGCGGTGCCGGGACCGCTGCTCACGGCCGCGCGGGCGGCGGTGGAGCCGGACTCGGTGGCGAGGATCCTGTTCACCAGCGGGTCGACGGGGCGGCCGAAGGCCGTGCCGAACACGCACCGGATGCTCCGCGCGGTGCAGCAGATGATGCGCCAGGCCTGGCCGTTCCTCGACGAGGCCCCGATCGAGCTGGTCGACTGGCTGCCGTGGAGCCACACGTTCGGTGGCAACCACAACCTGAACATGGTCCTGGTCTCGGGCGGCTCGCTGTTCGTCGACGACGGCGGGCCGAGCGCGGAGCTGTTCCCGCGCAGCGTGCGCAACCTCGCCGAGGCGCCGCCGAACGTCTACTTCAACGTGCCCGCCGGCTTCGCCCTGCTGACCGACGCGCTCGAACGTGACCCCCGGTGCGCCCGCGCGTTCTTCTCCACCGTGCGGCTGCTGTTCAGCGCGGGTGCGCCGCTCCCGGAGCGGCTCCGCGAGCGGATGCTGGCGCTGGCCCGCGCCCACGCGCCGCGCGAGGTCCGCTTCACCACCTCGTGGGGGCTCACCGAGACGTCGTCGGCCGTCACCTCGGCCCACCACGACACCGACGAGCCCGGCGCGATCGGGGTGCCCCTGCCGGGCCTGCGGCTGAAGCTGGCGCCGGTGGGCGGGCGCATGGAGCTGCGGGTCGCCGGGCCCACCGTCCTGCCCGGCTACCTGGACGCGCCCGCCGCGACGGCCGCCGCGTTCGACGAGGAGGGCTACTACCGCACCGGTGACGCCGGGCGCCTCGCCGATGAGGACGCCCCGGAGAAGGGCGTCGTGTTCGAGGGGCGCATCGCCGAGGACTTCAAGCTGACCACCGGCACGTGGGTGCGGACCGGGACGCTGCGCGCGGAGGTTCTCGCGGCGACGGACGCGTTCGCGGAGGTCGTCATCGCCGGGTCCGGACGGCCCTACCCCGTCGCGCTCGCCTGGCCGGGGAAGGGCACGGCCGCGTCGCGGGAGGACATCGCGGCGTTCCTCGCCGCCTTCAACGACGGCCGTCGCGGGTCGAGCCGCATCGAACGGCTCGCCCTGCTCACCGAGCCGCCGGACCGCGACGCGGGCGAGGTGACCGACAAGGGCTCGGTCAGCGGGATCGGCGTGCTGGCGAACCGGTCCGCGCTGGTCGACCGGATCTATGACGACCCGCCGCCGCCGGAGGTGATCCGGGCGGCCGCCCGACGCGCCAGGCATGCCCATCCAGGCAGTACGTGAGCGCGGCGGCTCAGGGATTACCGGCGGCGACGCGGTGATCGAGACTTCCGGTACCGGTTACCGAGAGGAGGCGTCGTGTCAGCTGCGGTCACCGCCTCGCGTCCCGGAACGGCCCGCCGGCGAAGTGTCGTCGTGCTCGCCGGGGACTGGCGGCACGCCGGGATCGCCGAGGAGCTCGGGGCGGACCATGACGTCGTCCGCCTCCACGACGCGGACTCCCTGCCCGGACGGCTCGTGGACTGGCTGCTGGTCGGGCCGGGCACGACGTCCGGCGCGGCCGACCGGCTCGTGAGGACACTGCGCGGGACGTCACCGGCGCTGCGCGTCGCCGCGGTCGTCCCGGCGGAACGCTGGCACGAGCCCCGTGCCTGCGACGTACGCGTCCCGGAGTCCGTCAGCACCGCCGACCTCGTCACCGCCATGCGGCTGGCGCAGGAGGGCATCGCGGTCGCCGGGCGTCCCCCGGGCCCCGACTCACGGCACGCGGCACGGCCCCCCGCCGGCCGCGGGCTCACCGGCCGCGAGACCGAACTGCTCCAGGCGCTGTGCGCGGGCCTCAGCAACGAGCAGATCGCGCGGCGCATGCGCATCTCACGGCGCACCGTCGAGTTCCACCTGACCCGCATCTTCCGAAAGCTCGGCGTGGGCAGCCGCGTCGAGGCCGTCATCCACGTCCAGCGGAACGACCTTCCCTGCTGAGCGCGGCCACCGCTCAGCCCAGGGACGGCTTCGCCATCAGAATTGGGGTTCGTCCATGGCCGATCGACAGTCTTCGCCCTTCGTACGTCCGGAAGCGGGCGGCAAGCCGCCCCTGATGGTCGACGGTCACCGGCTGACCCTGACGGAAACCGTCGCGGTCGCGCGGGACGCGCGGCGCCCGAACGTCTCCATCGCCGGGAGCGCCGGCGAGCGGATGAACGCCTCCCTCGCGGTCAAACGCGACCTGCTGGCCGCGGGGCTGCCGATCTACGGGGTCACGGCGGGGTTCGGCGACAGCAACACCCGCCAGATCCCCGAGGACAAGAGCGCCGCGTTGCAGGAGAACCTGCTGCGCTTCCTCAACTGCGGGACGGGCGAGCTCGCTCCCGACGACGTGGTCCGCGCCACGCTGCTCGTCCGGGCCAACTGCCTGGCCCGCGGCTACTCGGCGATCCGGCCGGAGGTCGTGGAGCTGCTACTGGAGTGCCTCAACCGCGACATCCTGCCGATCATCCCCGAGCGCGGGTCGGTCGGCGCCAGCGGCGACCTCGTCCCGCTCAGCTACGTCGCGCGGATGCTGCTCGGCGAGGGCGACGTCCGGTACGCGGGGGAGCGCCGTACGGCCGCCGCCGCGCTGTCCGCCGCCGGCCTGACCCCGGTCACGCTGGAGGCCAAGGAGGGGCTGGCGCTGGTCAACGGCACCTCGTTCATGTCGGCGTTCGCCGTGCTCGCGGCGCACGACGCGGCCGAGCTGGCGTTCGCGGCGGAACTCTGCACCGCGATGGCCAGCCAGGTGCTGGCCGGCAACCCGGCGCACTTCGCGGACTTCCTGTTCCAGCAGAAGCCGCACGAGGGCGTGATCGCGAGCGCGCGCAACGTACGGGCGCTGCTGGGCGTGGACGACGACGAGGGGAACGGGCCGGGGGCCGCCGAGGGGTGGACCGGCACCGGGTTCCGGCAGCTCGAACGCCCGATCCAGGACAGGTACTCCGTCCGGTGCGCGCCGCACGTCGTCGGCGCGCTGCGCGACACGCTCGTGTGGACGGAGCAGATGCTGGAGATCGAGGTCAACTCCTCCAACGACAACCCGCTCTTCGACCCCGCCGGCACGGTCATGAACGGCGGCAACTTCTACGGCGGGCACGTCGGCCAGACGATGGACTCCCTGAAGATCGCGGTGGCGAGCGTCGGTGACCTGCTCGACCGGCAGCTCGAACTCGTCGTCGACGAGAAGTTCAACAACGGCCTCACACCCAACCTGATCCCGAGGTTCGAGACGGGGAGCTGGGACGCCGGTCTCCACCACGGGTTCAAGGGCATGCAGATCAGCGCGTCGTCGCTGGTGGCCGAGGCGCTGCGCTGGACCAACCCGGCGACGTCGTTCTCCCGTTCCACCGAGGCGCACAACCAGGACAAGGTCAGCATGGGCACGATCGCCGCCCGCGACGCCCGCTCGGTGGTGGACCTGATCCAGGAGGTCGTCGCGATCCACCTGATCGCGCTCTGCCAGGCCGCCGACCTGCGCGGGCTGGACCACCTGAGCCCGGCGACGGCCGCGGCGCACACCCTGGTCCGGAAGCTGTCTCCGTTCCTCGACGGCGACCGGCCGCTGGAGGAGGACATCCAGCGCGTGCGGGAGGCCGTACGCTCGGGCGAGCTTCGCCGTGCCACCGGCAACGGCTGACCTGGGCGCTCACCCCGGGGTCACCGCGAACCGCCGCCGCTGCCAGGGCCACCCCGGCAGCGGCACGGTCTCGCCCCCGGTGTCGACGCGTGACCAGTCCGGGGTGCGGCCGGCCGCGTACACGGCGCCGAGGGCGGCCAGCAGCGTCTCCCGGTCCGGCCGCCTGCGCACCAGGGACGGCACGGCCGCCGCCGGGGCGCCGGCCGTCTCGATCGCCTCCCGCAGCGCGGGGACCAGCAGCGGATGCGGGCCGACCTCCACGAACAGGGTCGGCTCCCCGTCGCCGAGCACGGCGCGCACCGCGGGCGCGAAACGTACGGGCCGCCGGACGTTCTCCATCCAGTAGCGGCCGTCGAACTCCTCACCGGAGACCCGCCGGTCCCATACCGTCGAGTGCACCGGGACACGGGCCGGGCCGGGCCGGACCCCGGCGAGCGCGGCGAGCAGCTCCGCGCGGATCGGTTCGACCTGCGGACCGTGCGACGCGTACCCGACGTTGACCCGGCGGCAGAAGATCCCGCGTTCCCGCAGCGGCTCGACGATCAGCGCGAGCGCCTCGGGGTCACCGGACAGCACGGTCGACCGGTCGCTGTTCAGCACTCCCGCGCACACCGACTCGGAGTGGCCGCCGATCGCCTCACGCGCCGCCGCCTCACCGAGACCGACGGCCCACATCGCGCCGCGGCCGCCCAGCTCGCGCAGCAGGACGCCGCGCCGGCACACCACCGCCGCGGCGTCGGCGAGGCCGAGCGCCCCGGCCACCGTCGCGCCCGCGATCTCGCCCATGCTGTGCCCGACGACCAGGTCGGGTTCGATGCCCCAGTCGCGCCAGACCGCCGCCAGGGCCACCTGGAACGCCCACAGCGTCGGCTGTATCTCATCCACCGCCGTCAGCGGCGCGTCGCCGGACAGCCGCCGGAGCGGCGACCAGCCGACCTCGGCCTCCACGGCCGCGGCGCACTCGCTCAGCGCCGCCGCGAACACCGGGCTGAACCCGGCCAGCTCCCGGCCCATGCCCGTCCACTGGGCGCCCTGGCCCGGGAAGACGAACACGAGCCGGCAGGCGCCGTCCACCCGCTCGACGATGCTCATGATCCTCACCTCTCACCCGCTGCGGACGTGACGACGGCCGGGCCGCCCCTCCCGAGCGATCCGGCCGTCGCGTCATGCGTCTGGAGTCCTCCGGCTCAGCCCACCGCCGCGCCGGACATCCACGTCGTCAGCCGCTCGCGGGCGATCTGGTCCGACTCCTGCGCCACCGCCTGCGGCGGCGCCTTGAACAGCCACGCCGACACCCACTCGTCCACGGCGGTGTCACCGCGGTCCATCGCGAGCTTGGCGATACGGGCCGCGTCGATCACCACGCCCGCGGAGTTCGGGGAGTCCGGGACGGTGAGCTGCATGTCCATCTCGATGGGGGCGCCGCCGAAGCCCGTGCCCTCACAGCGGATGAACGCCTTCTTGGTGTCGCCGAGGAACCGCACGTAGTCGGACGGGCCGATGTGGACGTCCTCGTCGCGCAGTTTCCCGCCGTACGCGTCGGTGACGGCGGAGGTCTTCGACTCGCGCTTGGAGGCCAGCCGGTCCTGTTCCAGCATGTTGTAGAAGTCCATGTTGCCGCCGACGTTCAGCTGGTACGTCCGGTCCAGGGTGATGCCACGGTCCGAGAAGGCACGCACCAGCACCCGGTGCAGGTACGTCGCCCCGAGCTGTGACTTGATGTCGTCGCCGATGAGGGGCAGCCCGGCGGCGCGGAAGCGGTCCCGCCACTCGTCACGCCGCGCGATGAACACCGGGACGTTGTTCACGAACGCCGTCCCGGCCTCCAGCGCGACGCCCGCCCACCACTCGGTCGCCTCCTGGGACCCGACCGGCAGGTAGTTCAGCAGCACGTCGACCTTTGCCGCCCGGATCCGCTCGATGATCGTCATGCGGTCGTCGCCCGGGGCGGAGTCGTCCACGACCGTGACGCGCTCCTGGTACTTCACCCCGGCGCCGTCGAGAGTCGGGGCGCGCAGCACCCGTACGTCCTGGCCGACCGGGAGCAGGTCGGCCTGGGGGATGCCCACGTCGAGGTTCTGCCCGGCGGTGCGTGCGGTCCACAGGTCCTTTCCGACCTTCTCGACGTCGACGTCCCAGGCGGCGACGGGCTCAAGAGCCCCGGCGCCGTAGGGACCGACCTCCGGGAACATCAGTCCGGCGGACGAGGCGGCGGCGGATCGGTAGTACGCGGTGCCCTCCAGGAGGGCACGAGCGCAGTTTCCGACCCCGATGATGCCGACCCGAACGAGAGGAGTCTCCATGTGTCGGTTTCCTATGCTGTTTCCAGGATGCGGCAGACCTGCTCTACCTCATCGTCGTTGAAGGTCATCGGCGGAGTGGCCTCGGTGCCCAGGCACAGAGTGCCCGCCGCGACCGCGTCCGCCACCGGCGTTCCGGCCTGGCGGCCGGACCCGTTGAACGCCGGATGCCTGTTCAGGGGGATCCGCCCCCAGCGGTGCGTCGGGACCCCGGCTCCGGCCAGCGCCCGCTCCATCTCTTCGGCCCGCGCGGGATCCAGACCGGCCGGCCCGAAGCGGACCTTGTGCCAGGCGGTGCCCGCCGGCTCCGGCGCGTGCTGCCGCCACAGGCCGATCCGGTCCATGGCCGCGTGCAGGCGCCCGGTGACGTCGCGGGCCCTGGCGGCCCACCGGTCCAGGTCCTCCAGCCGGTGGGCGACCATGGCCATCGACGACTCGGTGGGCCGCCAGTTGTGCCCGCCGGGCCACCGCACGGCGCCGTTCGACCGGCTCTCGCCGGCCGGGACGCCGTAGTCGCGCAGCTCGCGCAGGCGTTCCGCGACGCCCGCGTCGTCGGTGGTGACCGCCCCGCCGTCCGGTGCGGCGATCATCTTCGCCGACGAGAACGACCACGCGTGCGTACCCGCCGCACCGACGTGCGATCCGGCGAGGGTGCTGCCGAGCGCCTGGCAGGCGTCGGTCAGCACCGGCCTGCCGCCTGCCCGCGAGCGGTCCAGGCCGTGCGGCACGCCGTGCAGATCGACGGCGACGACGATCTCGGCCTCGTCGTCCGGTTCCGCCAGCGTCACCGTGCCGGGGTGCACGTCGGCGAAGAGCAGTTCCGCGCCGATGTGCGCCGCCCCGGTCACGGTGCCCGCGAAGGTGAACGCCGGCACCGACACGCGCGTGCCGCGTACGCAGCCGAGCGCGTGCAGGGCCGCGTGCAGGGCCGAGGTGCAGCTGTTGAACGCCACGGCGTGCGGGGCGCCGGTGACCTTCTCCATCCGGCGCTCGACCTCGGCGGTCCAGGGACCGTCGGTCCACACGCGCGACCGCGCGACGTCGGTGAGCAGCTCGATCTCACGCGCGTCGGGTTCTGGGGGCCAGCGCCGCCGGCTGAGCTCCACGGCTCACCGCCCCCCGCGCGTGTCCGTCACTTCGCGGCCTGTGCTTCGGCGGCCGTCTTGAGCAGGAACTCGGTGAGCTCGTCGACGGTCGGGTGGTCCCAGGGAAGGGTGGGCTCGACGACGAGCCCCATCGCGTCCTCGATGTCGTCGCAGAGGGTCAGCGCGGCCATCGAGTCGAGGCCCTGGGCCTCGAATGACGTCCGCGGGTCGACGTTCGCCGGCTCCGTCTGCAGGTACTCGGCGATCCGCTGGATCAGCCAGGTGCGCAGTTCCGTGCCGGAACCGGTCAGGGTGGGTCCTGACATCCGTGCCTCCTTGCTCGGCTCTGGATTCGTTGGTGGTCAGCGGATTCAGTCTTGCCGCGCGGTCTCCGGCGGAGCACCCCAGAGCAGCCGCGCTTGTGCACTGCCTGGATGGGCATGCCTGCGGCGGTCCTGGCGCCGTACGAACACCACCGCAGCCACGACGGCGAGCAGCCCGGCGGCGTTCATGCCGCTCATCGCCGCGTAGAGGCCCGACGGCCCGTGCGCGCCGCGCGCGGCCACCGCGGCGGCCGTCACGGACCCGATGACGTAGACGAGGTTCGCGGCGACGGCGACGAAGCCGCCGCCGATCTGCTCCAGCGCCATCAGCGCGGTGAGCACGACGCCGAGGACCAGGTAGCTCGGGCCGACGATCTCGAAGTAGCGCGCCGTCTCCGCGGCGATCCTGGCGTTTCCCGAGGTCAGGTGCCCGATCGGGCCGCGCAGCAGCCAGAGCGCCGGGGTGAGTACGGCGTAGACGGTCAGCGTCACGCGCAGCGCGGAACCCAGCACGGGCACCAGCCGGCGCCCGTCACTCGCGCCGCGCCGCTGGTTCATCACGATCGCGGCCGCCGAGCCGAGCACCATGCCCGGCATGAACACCAGGTTCTGGATCGTGGAGGCGGAGGCGAAACCGGCGATGACGTTCGGGCCGAACGGGTCCAGCATCACCACGAAGGCGAAGTTCATCCCGAACATCACGGCGCTGGACAGGCTCACCGGCAGGCCGGTCCGCAGCAGATGACCGAGCGCCTCCGGCCGCCAGCCCCAGCTCTTCAGCAGGTCCGCACGCACCAGCACGACCGTCCCGTACGCGCCCGCGACGATGCCGTTGAGGGCGGTGGCCAGCGGCAGCGCACCGGTGCCCATTCCCGTGCCGAGCCCCAGAACGGCCAGCCCGGCGACCTCCACACCGGTGCCCACCAGCATGATCGTGGCCGCGGGTCCCGCCCGGCCGGCGCCGCGCAGCGCGGACGCGCACAGCACCGGCCACGCGAGCGTCAGGTTGGCGAGCGACATCCAGCGGAGGAACACCACGAACGGCTCACGGATGCTCGCCGGAGCGCCCATCAGATCCGCCAGGGCCGGGCCCGCCAGGCTCAGGGCCGCCGCGAGCACGAGCCCGGCGACGAGCCAGACGAGCCCGACGCTCAGCGTCGCCGGGCCCACGTCCCGGTCACCGCGCCCGGTCCGCAGCGCCGTCATCGTCTGGTTCGTGACGTCGAACGCGGTCTGTACCGCGAAGAACAGGAAGGCCAGCGGCATGTAGAGCGAGCGGACCTGGAGCGCCTGGTCGCCCATCCAGCCGAGGATGCCGACGATCACGATCGGCATCAGGATGGCGAGCGACTGCGCGATCGCCATCGGCACCGCGAGTCCGATGATCTGTTGTCGCGTCCGGGGTTCCGGGGCGCCGGGCACGGCTCCCGCGAGCCGCTCGCACGCGCCGGCCTCGTCGTCCGAACCGTGTTCTGCCATGGATGGAGGTTCGTGCGCCCGGCCGGGCGCACGACAGCCTCGCCCGGCCGCATCTTCCCCCTGCATGGCCGCCCTGTACGTACGGGCCTGTCCGAACGGGGCGGCCGGACCGGTCCCGCCGGCGTACGCGCCATCCGGATATGCACATCTCTCCGGCCGCACGCGCGTCCATCGGAGGCTGGGGCCGCGCCGTGGCGCACCCGAACATGATCTGAGCCTCACCGAGGCGAGGAAATCGTCCGGCGCTCCGCAGGAGAGTAATCGTGATCCACAAGAACCTACGACTGCCCGTCCTCACCCTCGGAGGGGTGGCGATGGCGGGCGCCCTCGCCGTCACGCCGTCGAGCGGCGCCGTACGGGCGGCGGCCGTGCCGGCGGCAGCGCCGGTGGCGGCCGCGGATCCGTCCACGCCGCCGAAGTTCGACGTACGGCGTGACCGGCCGGGCGCGGCACCCGGGCTGATCTTCACCACTCCGCAGAACCCCAAGGCCCCGGAGTCCTCGCACGGCCCCGAGATCATCGACGGTCAGGGCCGTCCGGTGTGGTTCAAGCGTGTCCCGGACGGAGAGCTGGCCGCGGACCTGCGTGTGCAGCGCTACCAGGGGCATCCGGTGCTGACCTGGTGGCAGGGCACCTTCCACGACGACAGCAACGGGCACGGCGTCGGGTACATCGCCGACGAGAACTATCACGTCATCGCCACCGTCAAGGGCATCGCCGCCCCCAACGACCTGCACGAGTTCCGGCTCACCTCGCGCGGCACCGCCCTGGTGACCGAGTACCAGCACGTGCGGAGGGACCTGACGTCGGTCGGCGGCCCCAAGAACGGAACGGTTCTGGACGCGGTCGTCGAGGAGATCGACATCGCGACCGGCAAGGTGGTGTTCCACTGGAGCAGCCTGGATCACGTCCCGCTGGAGCAGACGGACTTCCCCTACGTCGAGGCGGACGCGACGGTCCCCTACGACTACTTCCACCTCAACTCGGTCGACGTGGACACCGACGGGAACCTGCTGATCGGCAGCCGGTACCTGTCGACCGTCTTCAAGGTCGATCGGCACACCGGGAAGATCATCTGGCGGCTCGGCGGGCGCATGAGCACGTTCCCGCTGGGCATCGGCGTCCGGTTCTACTGGCAGCACGCCGCGGCCTCGGCCGGCAAGAACACCTACGAGGTCTTCGACAACGGATGCCTCGACCTCTGGGCGGGGTACGAGTCACGCGTCGCCTGGATCCGTGTCGACCCCGTGCACAAGACCACCAGGCTCATCAAGCAGGTCACCCACCCCGAACACCTGTCGACCGTGCAGGAGGGCAACGGCCAGACCCTGCCGAACGGCGACACGATGGTGAGCTGGGGGACGGTCGGGCGGATCTCGGAGTTCACGCCGGGCGGCGGCCTGCGGTTCGACGCCTCGCTGCCCAAGGGGTGGAGCTCGTACCGGATCTTCCGGTTCCCGTGGAAGGGCAAGGCGGCCTCCGCGCCGTCCGTGACCCTCCAGAGCGGCTCCGTGCACGCCGTGTGGAACGGCGCGACGGGCGTGGCCCGCTGGCGGGTGCTCGCCGGCGCCTCGCAGAACGCGCTGAAGCCCGTCGCCCGTGCCGCGTGGAACGGGCTCGACACCGCCATCGCCCTGCCCGCCGCCGCGAGCGGCGCCAAGTACGTCAAGGTCGAGGCGCTGGACGGCGAAGGCCACGTGATGGGCTCCTCCGCCGCCTCGGCGACGGGCCGATGAGCGAAGCCGTCCGTCACCGCGTGCCGTTCTCCGGCTCGCGGACCGCGACCGGGCCGCTCACCTGGGGCCAGCTGGAGATGTGGGACGAGGCACGGACGAGCCAGGAGGGCGTCCCGACCTTCGCCGGCATGCTCGGCGGCGGCCCGCTGCCGCCCGAGCTGAAGGCAAGGCAGGTGCTGGAGGCGATCGGCCGGCTCCTGGAGCGCCACGAGTCGTTGCGCACCCGCTACCGGACCGGCGCGGACGGGCACCCGGCACAGGAGGTCGTGGCCGAGGGCGAGGCGGACGTCGAGGTCGTCCCCGTCGAGCCGGACACGAAGGTGTCGGAGATCGTCGGGGGCTGGTGGGCGGTCATGGACGCGCCCTACGACCTGGCCGAAGGGCCGCCGTTCCGCGCCAGGATCGGGACGGTCGACGGGGAACCCACGTTCGTCATGCTGGGGATGTCGCACCTGTCCTCGGACCACCTGGGCACGCGCGTGCTCTACGACGAACTGCTCGGCCTGCTCGACGGCCGGGAACCACCGGACCCGCCGCCGCTGTCGCCGATCGGGCTGGCCGCGCTCGAAGGGTCCGAGTCCGGGCGGCGCGTCCTGGACCGTGCCCTGGACCACTGGCGGCGCGAGCTGTCCACGGCGCCGCCCACGATGTTCCCCGGGCCCGCCGGCCCGGTGTCGGAACCCCGCTACTGGCGCGGCGGCCTGTCCTCGCGCGGCGTCGCCCGCTCCCTGGAGCGGGCGGCCGCACGCACCGGCTCCGGCACCTCCTACGTCCTGCTCGCCGCGATGGCCGTGCTCGTCGGGCGGTACACCGGCCTGGACCGCTGCTCGGTGCGGATCGTCGCCGGCAACCGGGGCCGCCCCGAGCTGCGGCGCGCGGTCGGCAACCTCAGCCAGGAGTCGCCGCTGGTCGTCGACCTGCGAGCGGACACGTTCCAGGAGGTGCTGGAAGGGTGCGCGCGAGGCGTCGTTGCGGGCCCAGCGGAACGGCCGCTACGACCCGCGCCGCGCCGCCGAGCTCATCGCCGAGCACGACGTCGCCCTGGACGTGTGCTTCAACGACCTGTGGACGCCGACCAGGGACGGCACGCCCGCGCCGCCGCAACCGGGCGAGCGTGAGGAGTTCGAGTGGGAGGAGAAGGTCGGCCGGGCCAGCGTCGTCTTCTTCCTGGAGGCCTTCGAGGTCCTGGACGATCCCGACGCGATCCGGCTGAGCCTGTTCGCCGACACCGCCCACGTGCCGCCGAAGACCATTCGCGCGTTCCTGGAAGCGCTGGAACGGCTGTTGGTCACGCTCGCCGAGCGCGACGTCCGGCTCGACGAGATCGCCCCCGTACCCGTACAGCACTGAGAGGCCGTCATGCCCACCGCAAGGATCACGAGCGTCGCGTTCGCCGCTCCCCAGCAGGTCAAGATGGACGAGCTCGCCGGGTTCTTCGCCGACGACCCGGGCGGCGGCGACGTCCGTGAGATCGTCCGCAGCTCGGCCATCGACACCAAGGGGATGGCGGTCAACCCGTTCTCCCACGACCCGCGCGAGTGGGGGACCGGGCGCCGGATGGACGTGAGCCTCAGCGAGGCGCGCGCCCTCGGGCGTGAGGCGATCGGGCTGGCGCTGGAGCGCGACGGTCTGCGGCCCGACGAGGTCGGCCTGCTGGTCACGACCACCACGACGACGCACTCGGCGCCCGGCCTGGACGCGCTGGTCCACGAGATGGGCATGCCGCCGGGCACCGAGGTCCAGTCGCTCGGCCCGATGGGCTGCTACGCCGCGCTCCCCGCGCTGTCCACCGTCCGCAACTGGGTCGAGGTGCACGGCCGTCCCGCCGTGCTGCTCTGCGTCGACCTGTTCTCGCCGCACCTGCAGCCGCCGCCGTACGACAAGGAGCAGGCGGTGGTGCTGACGATCTTCGGCGACGGAGCCGCCGCCGTCGTCATGCGCCCCGGTGCGGAGCGCCTGCCAGGGCTCGACGTCGTCGACACCGAGATGCTCTACGTGCCGGAGTTCGCCGACGACCTGCAAGTGCACATCGGGGACCGCGGCATGCGCATCCGCCTCGCCCCCACGATGCCCGACGTCACCGCCTCGGCCGTCGCCGCGCCGGTCGGCCGGCTGCTCGGACGGCACGGCCTCGGGCGCGAGGACGTCCGCTGGTGGGCGCTGCACCCGGGAGGACGCCGCATCATCGACCGGGTCGTCGAGGAGCTGGACCTGCCCGAGGACTCGGTCGCCGTGTCGCGCGCGGTGATGCGCGAGTACGGCAACACCGCGGCGTCCGCCGTCCTCGGCGTACTCGAACGCCTCCAGGGCTCCCGGCCGCTCGCGCCCGGCGAGTACGGCACCGCCCTGGCGTTCGGGCCCGGAGCCACCATCTGGGCGGTTCTGCTGCGCGGCGCCTGAGAGACGCGACTCACACGTCCACGAAAGGAACACCATGCTCGACGTCATCGGCGCGGGATTCGGCCGTACCGGAACACTGTCCCTGAAGGCCGCGCTGGAACGGCTCGGCTTCGGCCCCTGCCACCACATGCTCGGGATGCTCGAGCGCCCGGAGGAGATCTCGCGGTGGCGTGACGCCGCCAAGGGCGCGCCCGTCGACTGGGACGAGATCTACCACGGATACCGGTCCTCCGTGGACTGGCCCGGGGCGCGGTTCTGGCGTGAGCTCACCGGCCACTTCCCGGAGGCGAAGGTCATCCTCGGCGTCCGCGACCCGGAGAGCTGGTACGACAGCGCCCTGCGGACCATCCACCGCGCGGCCGTCGACGACTCACCGGTGCCGTCCGGCCCCCTCACCGAGATGCGGGCGATGTCACGCGAGGTCGTGTGGGACGGGCTGTTCGAGGGGCGTTTCACCGACCGCGAGTTCGCGCTGCGCACCTTCGAGGAGCACATCGCGGCCGTGCGCCGAGAGATCCCCGCCGGACGCCTGCTGGAGTTCGAGGCCGCCCAGGGGTGGGAGCCTCTCTGCGCGTTCCTCGGCGTACCGGTGCCGGACGAGCCGTTCCCGCGCAGCAACGACCAGGAGCAGTTCGCCGCGCTGCTGCGCGAACACGGCTAGACGCCCGAACGGGCAGGGGGAAGGGCCGTCCCTCGGCGTATGGCCCGCCGCGAACGACGTCGGAGAGCCTCTTCTCATGTCAGACCTGACCCGTACCACCACACCCAGCGAGCACCGCGCCGAGCCCGTCGATCCTCTGTACCGGGATCCGGGCCGGCCGGTCGCCGAACGCGTCGAGGACCTCCTCGCCCGCATGAGCCTGGACGAGAAGATCGGCCAGATGACCCAGGCGGAGCGGCTGGAGTCGGACGAGAACGACGTCACCGCCTACCGGCTCGGGTCGGTGCTGTCCGGCGGCGGATCGGTGCCCGAGCCGAACACGCCCGGTTCCTGGGCCGACATGTACGACGGCCTCCAGCGCGCGGCCCTGCGCACCCCGCTCGGCATTCCGATCCTGTACGGCGTGGACGCCGTGCACGGCCACGGCAACGTCGTCGGTGCGACGGTCTTCCCGCACAACATCGGCCTCGGCGCGACCCGCGACCCCGGCCTCGTACGCGACATCGGCGCCGTCGTGGCACGCGAGGTCACCGGCACCGGGATCACCTGGAACTTCGCGCCGTGCGTCGGGGTCGTGCGAAACCCCCGGTGGGGGCGGACGTACGAGTCGTTCGGCGAGCTGTCCGAGCTCCCCGTCGCCATGACGTCCTACATCGCGGGCCTCCAGGGCCCGCGGGTGGGCCCCAGGCCGTCCGTGATGGCGACGGCCAAGCACTTCGTCGGCGACGGCGGGACCGACGGCGGCGACGACCAGGGCGACACGCGGCTGCCGGAGGAGGACCTGCGGGCCCTGCACCTCCCGCCGTTCCTGGAGGCGATGCGGCTCGGCGTCGGCTCGATCATGGTCTCGCTCAACGCCTGGAACGGGGTGCGCCTGCACCGGCACCGCTACCTGATCACCGATGTGCTCAAGGGAGAGCTCGGCTTCACCGGGATCGTGGTCTCCGACTGGAACGGCATCGACAACGTCTGCGGGCGTGAGGCCTTCACCGGGGAGGAGGTACGCGCCGCCGTCAACGCGGGCATCGACATGGTGATGGTCCCGGAGGAGTGGCGCGGCTTCATCGCCACCCTGCGGGAGGAGGTCCTCGCCGGCCGCGTGCCCATGGCGCGCATCGACGACGCGAACCGGCGCATTCTCACCAAGAAGTTCGAGCAGGGGCTGTTCGAGCACCCGCTCACCGACCGCTCCTACACACGTGAGATCGGATCCGCGGGCCACCGCGCCCTCGCCCGCCGCGCCGCCGCCGCGAGCCAGGTCGTGCTGAAGAACGAGGGCGGCGTGCTGCCGCTCGACCCCGCTCTCGGGCGGATCTTCGTGGCCGGCCGCAGCGCCGACGACCTCGGCATGCAGTGCGGCGGCTGGACCATCTCGTGGCAGGGCTCGCCCGGCCCGATCACCGAGGGGACCACGATCCTGGAGGGCGTCCGCGCCGCCGCCGGTGCGAACAGCACCGTCACCTACGACCGCGACGGGATCGGCGTCGACTCCTCCTATGACGTCGCCATCGCGGTCGTCGGCGAGGAACCGTACGCCGAGGACGAAGGGGACCGGCCCGAGGACATGGGCCTCGACCCCGGCGACCTGAGGACCATCGACCGGCTGCGCGCCGCGGGCGTGCCGGTCGTGGTGGTGCTCGTCTCCGGACGGCCGCTGGACGTCGCCCGCGACCTGCCCGGCTGGGACGCGCTGGTCGCCGCGTGGCTGCCCGGCACCGAGGGAGACGGCGTCGCCGACGTGCTCTTCGGCGCCGTGCCGGCGTCCGGAAGGCTCCCCGCGACCTGGATGCGGAGCGCGGACCAGCTTCCGATCAACGACGGCGACGGGCAGGACGCGCTCTTCCCGTACGGGTTCGGGCTCTCCACCGAGGCCTCGTCATGATCGGCGGGGTGGACGCGGCGCTCTCGCAGCTGGACGTCCTGGAGGCCGAGTCGATCCACGCCATCCGGGAGGTGGCCGCCGAGTTCGCCCGGCCGGTGCTGCTGTTCTCCGGCGGCAAGGACAGCGTCGTGCTGCTCCGGCTGGCGCAGAAGGCGTTCCGGCCCGCACCGGTGCCGTTCCCGGTGATGCACGTGGACACCGGGCACAACTTTCCCGAGGTGATGGAGTACCGGGACCGTCGCGTCTCCGAGCTGGGCGTACGCCTGGTCGTGGCGTCCGTTCAGGAGTCGATCGACGCCGGCCGCGTGGTCGAGGAGACGGGGCGGCGCGCGTCGCGGAACCGCCTGCAGACCACGGCGTTGCTGGACGCGATCGAGTCGCACGGGTTCGACGCGGCCTTCGGCGGTGCGCGCCGTGACGAGGAGAAGGCGCGCGCCAAGGAGCGCATGGTGTCGTTCCGCGACGAGTTCGGGCAGTGGGACCCGAAGAACCAGCGCCCGGAGCTGTGGAACCTGTTCAACACGAGGATCCGCCGCGGTGAGCACGTCCGGGTGTTCCCGCTGTCCAACTGGACCGAGCTGGACATCTGGGACTACGTACGCCGCGAGGCCCTAGAGCTGCCGCCGATCTACTTCGCGCACACGCGGACCGTCTTCGAACGCGACGGGATGCTGCTCGCGGACCTGCCGTACGCGAACCGCGCCGGCGACGAGCCGCCGTTCCAGGCGACGGTCAGGTACCGCACGGTCGGCGACGCGTCCTGCACCGGCGCGGTGGAGTCGTCGGCCGCGACGGTGGCCGAGGTGATCGAGGAGATCGCCGCGACGCGCGTCACCGAGCGCGGCCAGACCCGCGCCGACGACCGTTCGAGTGAGGCCGCGATGGAGGACCGCAAGAAGGAGGGCTACTTCTGATGACCACGATGGACCTGCTGCGGTTCGCCACCGCCGGAAGCGTGGACGACGGGAAGTCGACGCTGATCGGGAGACTGCTCTACGACTCCAAGTCGATCTTCGAGGACCAGCTGGAGTCGGTGGAGCGGGCCTCGCGTGACCGCGGCGAGGAGTACACCGACCTGGCGTTGCTGACCGACGGGCTGCGGGCCGAGCGCGAACAGGGCATCACGATCGACGTCGCCTACCGGTACTTCGCGACGCCGCGCCGTAAGTTCATCATCGCCGACACCCCGGGGCACACCCAGTACACGCGCAACATGGTGACCGGCGCGTCCACCGCCGACCTGGCGATCATCCTGGTGGACGCGCGCAACGGGATCGTCGAGCAGTCGCGGCGGCACGCCTTCCTGGCGACGCTGCTGCGGGTGCCGCACCTGGTGGTGGCGGTGAACAAGATGGACCTGGTCGGCTACGACCGTGGGGCCTTCGAGCGGATCGTGGAGGAGTTCGGCGCGTTCGCGTCCAAGCTGGAGATCACGGACCTGACGTTCATCCCGATCTCCGCGCTGAACGGCGACAACGTCGTCGAACGCGGCGTGACCATGCCCTGGTACGAGGGGACCTCGCTGCTGCACCACCTCGAACACGTGCACATCGCCTCGGACCGCAACCTGATCGACGTGCGGTTCCCCGTCCAGTACGTCGTCCGCCCGAACGCCTCCACCGACCCCGGCCTGCACGACTACCGGGGGTACGCCGGCCAGGTGGCGGGCGGGACGCTCAAGCCGGGCGACGAGGTGGTGCACCTGCCCTCCGGGCTGACGACCGCGATCACGCACATCGACGGGCCCGGCGGGCCGGTGGACGAGGCGTACGCGCCGATGTCGGTGACCCTTCGGCTGGCCGACGACCTCGACGTCTCGCGCGGCGACATGATCGCGCGGCCGAACAACCGGCCGCAGGTCACGCAGGACCTGGACGCGATGGTGTGCTGGATGACGCCCGGGCGTCCCCTGGAGGCGGGCATGCGGGTCGTGGTCAAGCACACCACCCGTACGGCGCGCGCCGTGGTCGACAGGCTGCACTACCGGCTGGACGTCAACACCCTGCACCGGGACGAGAGCGCCGTCACCCTCGGGCTGAACGAGATCGGCCGGATCTCGCTGCGGGTGACCCGGCCGCTGTTCGTCGACGACTACGGCCGCAACCGCCTCACCGGCGGGTTCATCCTGATCGACGAGGTCACCAACGACACCGTCGCCGCCGGAGTGATCACCGGCTGAGTCACAGCGGAGCGCCGGCCTGGTGGCGGACCTCGCGTTCGGAGGGCTCCACCAGGTCGCGCCAGTCCCGTACCGAGGTGCCTTTCCTGGGCTCACCGGGAAAGGAGTTGGGCAGCAGGTCGTACCGTTCCTCATAGGCGAGGGCGAGCATTCTCAGCCGGAGCTCGTTGCGCCGTTTGACGAATCCGTCGGAGCCGGCGCCGTACCGGCCCGATTCGGATCCGGCGAGCCGCAGTTTCCGTTCCGCCCTTTCCCTTTCGCGCAGCGGGAAATGGTGCATCAGCAACGACGCCTCGCTCTCGGCGACCGGTCGAAGGTCCGGCCGCGCCGCGATGGTGTGACGGCCGAACATGAACCGGAGCTCTCCGGGGCGGCGCACGAGAAGCAGCTGATGTTTCCAGTGCCCCGCGGGGCATGACGGGTTGTTGTGCCAGCGGGCGTCCGGCAGCTCGTCGAGCGGATGATGGCGCGGCTCCGGCCTGGACCGCCCGCTCGGATAGTGCTCCAGGACACGGCTCCCGACCGTGTCCACCCACGGCGGCAGCGTACGCACGAGGTCGCCGACCGTGGCCCGGCCGGGGCCGCGCGGGAACTCGTCGGCGTCGACCACGATCCACCACACCGGCCGTCCCGCGGCCTCCGTGACCTCCTCGATCACCTGGGAGATGCGCCCGGTACGGCGCAGCTCGTCGAACGTCCCGTCGCTCTGGTCCCGTACGACCGTCGCCCCCGCGGCCCGTGCCTCCGAGGCGGTCCCGTCGTCGGAGGCGTCGTCGATCACGAAGACCCGGTCGGCGCCCTGGAGGAACAGGTTCCGCACGGTCGCGTAGATCACGTCGTCCTCGTTCCACGCCTGGCACAGGCCGTACAGGAGCGGCTCCGCGTGCGGCTCGTCCCGCGCGGGCCCGGGCTCGAAGGTCTGCCAGGTCCGCACGTACCTCCGCCACCACGGCGTCACCGGCGGGTTGCGCCGGCGGACCCCGGCGAGTGCCAGCTCGGCCGCGTACAGGGGCAGGTCCGCGAGCCTGCCGTCGGGCCCGTCGCCGAAAAGGAGATCCTGCGTTTCCCACATTTTCATGTCAGACCCCCGTAGCTGAATTCGGTCCGGCAAACGTAGGGCGGAGCGGGCGAACGGGCGATCCCTATCTCAGCCGCAATACGGCCACCCGCCTGGCCATCCCATTCGGGCACCCATTCGGCCGTATGGCCATTCGTCCGCCCGGCCGTGCGACCAACGGGGGATTTCGGCTCCGCATGCCGCGAACGAACATGAGGGCGCGACATCGGCCCATTGAGTGAGGACAGGTGAACGGCATGAGCGAAGCGCTGCGCAGCCGGACGGGGGAGCTCGCCGCGTACGGGGGGACACCCGCTCGTGAGACAGCCCTGGCCCGCGTGGCCGAGGCTGGACCCCGAGACCGAGCGCATCGCGCTCGACGCCCTCAGAAGCGGCCGCTGGGCCATCAGCGAGATGCACAACGGCGAGGAGCTGTACGAACGCCGCTTCGCGCGCGCGTTCGCCGCGTACCACGGCGTCGAGCACTGCGTCCCGACGACCAGCGGCACCAGCGCCCTGACGATCGCCTTCGAGGCCCTCGGCCTGAGCCGCGGCGCCGAGGTGCTGGTCCCCGGCCTGACCTGGGTCGCCTGCGCGTCCGCCGTCGCGGGCGCCGGGCTCGTCCCGGTCCTGGTCGACATCGACCCGGACACGCTCTGCATGTCCCCGGCCGCGGCGGCGGCCGCGCTGACGCCGCGTACCGAGGCCGTCCTGCTCGTCCACTACGCGTGCAACACGGCCGACCTGGACGCCTTCATGGACCTGTCCCGGCGGCACGGCCTCGCGCTGGTCGAGGACTGCGCGCAGGCGCACGGCGCCGAGTACCGCGGCCGCCCGGTCGGTACCCACGGCGTCATCGGGACGTTCAGCATGCAGGAGTCGAAGGTGCTGACCTGCGGCGAGGGCGGCGCGTCCATCACCGCCGACGCGACCCTCGCCGGGCTCATGGAGCAGTACCGCGCCGACGGCCGCGTCTACACCGAGAACCCGGCCGTGGGCGACCCCAACCTGGAGGACCGCGGCGACGTCCAGGGCCGGAACCTGTGCCTGTCCGAGGTCCAGGGGGCGCTGCTGGTGGGGCGCCTGAAGCAGCTGGACGCCGAGAACGAGCGGCGGCGCGAGACCGCGGCCCTGCTCGACGAGTCCCTCGCCGGCATCGACGCCTTCTCGCCCATCGCCGTCCCGGACGGCTGCACCAAGCGGACCTACTACCGCTACTGCCTGCGCGTCGACGCGAGCGTCGGCGCCGCCGATGTCGCCGCCATGCAGCGGGAGCTCAGCCACGAGTTGCGCGTCACCTGCGAGCCGCTGCACGACCCGCTGAACGACTGCACCCTCTACAACCCGCTCGGGTCGCCGCGGAAGTACGACCCGAAGCTGCTCACGCGGATCGACCCGAAGAACTTCGAGCTGCCCGAGTCGCTCGCGGCCCGGCAGCAGGTCATCACGATCCCGCACTTCCTGCTGCTCGGCGACTACGAGGACATCTCCGACATCCGCGGCGCGCTGCGGAAGGTCGCCTCGGCCCACGGGCTCTGACACACGAAGGGAAAGCCATGCAACGCCACTTCACCGTCGACGTCGTCGGGTGCGGAGAGATCGCGCAGATCATGCACCTGCCGCACCTGCTCGAACGCTCCGACGTGTGCACCGTCCGCGCGATCTGTGAGAAGGACCCGCACGTCCTGAAGGGGGTGGCCGAACGCTTCGGCGTCGGCTCCGCCTTCACCGACCACCGCGAGATGCTGGAGGCCGCCCCGGCCGACGTGCTGGTGATCCTCACCTCCGGCGACCACGCGCCCATGATCAACGATGCCCTGGACGCCGGCATGGACGTCTTCGTGGAGAAGCCCCTGTGCTACTCGACGGAGGACGCGCGCGCGATCGCGCGCAAGGCGGAGGAGACCGGGCGTACCGTCATGGTCGGGTACAGCCGCCTGTTCGACAGCGCCTTCGGCGCGCTGCGGGCGGCCGTGGACGACGAGCCCGGCCCGGTGTACATCAGGGCCGAGGCCGCGCTCCCGATGGACTACCACTACCGCGCCCATCTGGACGTCGTACGGCCCCTCGACTGGACCCCGCCGCAGGCGGCGCCGGAATGGGGCGGTTCCTGGGAGTACCTCCGGCAGGAGGTCCTGTTCAACCTGGTCATCCACGAGGTGTACTGCCTGCGTGTCCTCACCGGTGTCGACCGGCCGGAGTTCCTGGCGGTCTCGGACGTCATGGACCGGCGCGGCATCGAGGCGACCTGGAGCAGCGGCCGTGACCTGCACGTCAGCATGGGCGTCCTGACGCTCGACACGATCGCCGGCGGCTACGTCGAGGAGTTCCGCACGGTCACCGGCTCCACGACCCATGTCCTGGAGTACCCGTCGATCTATCTCAAGAACGTCCCGGCGGAGCTGTCCACCACGACGCTGCGCGACGGCGCGCTCGTGCGCACCTCGGCCCCGGGCTCGTACGTCAGCCCGTTCAAGGCGGAGCTCGACCACTTCTTCGACGTCCTCATCGACGGGGTCCGCTGCCTCAGCCCGGCCGAGGACGCCGCCCACGACGTGGAGACGCTGAACCGGATGTACGCGGCCGCGAAGGACCGCTGGGAGAGCCGATGATCCGGATCAGCGCGGCGATCATGCACCACCCGCGCCGTGCCGAGCGGATCCCCGACCTCGTACGGGCATGCGCGCCCCTCGAACCCGAGGTGGTGCCCGACCCGGACCCGGCGGGGAGGCCGAGCCCGCTGCGCACGGCCAAGCGCGCGTGGGCGGCGGTCGGCGACGGCGCGACGCACCATCTGGTGCTGCAGGACGACGTGCGGCTGAGCCCGGGCTTCCCGGCCCAGCTGCACGCCGCGGTGGCCGGGCGTCCGGCGCACGGGGTCTCGCTGTTCTCGCTCTGGCACACGCCGCACAACTCCTACCTGGTACGCCGCGCCGCGGTCGCCGGCGCCGCCTACGCGTCGCTGTCCCGGTACGAGTGGACGCCCACGCAGGGGTTCGTGCTGCCCGCGGAGCACGCGCGCGCCCTCGCCCGCTACCTCGCCGGCATACCCGACGAGGTGCAGGACGACGACGAGATGGTGGTGATCTTCTGCCGTGAGCGGGGCATCCCGGTCGTGGCCACGGTGCCCCACCTGATGGACCACGGGCATGAGCGGTCGCTCGTCGCCGGCCACGACAACGGCCTGCGGGCGACGGTCCACACCCCGGACCGCGGGTGGGCGGGAGGTGGGCCGGCCGAGCCGGACCCGGGAACGTACACGGTCGCGCTGCACGACTCGGTGTGCGCGATCCGGCCGGTGCACGGCGATCCGGTGGAGCACCAGTTCGGCTGGTACTGGTACGACGCCTGCCCGCTGGCCGGTCTCGACCCCGAGCGGATCCTCGACGCGGGCGCGCCGCACCTCTCCGGGCGGCCCGCCGCCGAGCTGCCGGCCCTGACGGAAGTGTGGGCGGCCTGCTACCTGCTCGGCGTGGACGTCGCACGGTCCTTTCCACCCGTTCCGGAGTGCGGCCCGTGGGCGCCGGCGGCCATCGAGTCGTGGATCGACCAGGGGCTCGCGCGGCGCGACCACGCCGCGCTGCGGGACGTCGCCGTACGGCTCGCGATGACGGCCGTACGCGCGGGCATGCGGGAACGGAGCCGCGTCGATGCGCACTGACACGACGAACGTGGTGACGGAGATGGCACGGCGTGAGGCCGCGGCCTCGCTCCTGACCCCGCCCCGCGTGGAGTGGGGCGCCGAGGGGCCGTCGGTACGCGTCCGGCTCGTCACGTGCCCCGCCTGCGGTGCGCGCCCGCACGAGCGGGGCTGGGCTCCTCCGTTCCGCGACGGCACGCCGCCCGGCCCGGTCCTGCGGATGCTGGCGTGCGAGACGATCACGGCGCGCGGGCTGCTGCCCATCATCGCCGCGCCCGGCCTGTGGAACGAGGAGTTCAAGACCCGCGGGCTGACCTGGCTCGAGGTGGCACACCTCGACCTCGCGGAGGCCCTCGCGACGGTCGACGCGGCCGAACGCTGGGTCACCGATCCGCGCGGGGCGCGCGGTCGTACGCTCCCCGCCTCGACCCGGCGGCGCGACACCGGCGAGGCGTGGCCGGAGCACCGCGGACGGCTCGTTCCGTCCTTCCTCTCGCCGCATCCCGCCGCGCCCTCGCCGCTCGAACGGCTGTACGCCCGGGAGCGTGAGGAGGCGGTCGTGCGCGGCTACGCCGTGCCGGACCGCTGAGCCGGTGGCGCCCGCGGCCGATCGCCGCGGGCGCCGCCTTCTCACCGGCCGGTCGCTGTCACCGCGGAGGCGGCGATCACCCGGCCGTCGCCGTCGAGCGCCTCGACCCGTACGAACGCCGCGGCTTCGGGCAGCTTCATCACCGTGTCCAGGCCGTCCCAGTCCACGACGTCGGCCTCGCGCAGGCCGGTACGTTCCGTGCCGGCCAGCAGCCGCCAGCGGGCGACACCGGTCGCGCCGTTCCAGACGGCGTGGACCCGGTCGCCGTCGCAGGCCGCCTCCGGTGGCACGGACGGCCGCCCGTGCCACTCGTGCCGGAACACCCGGTAGGAGTTCCAGCCCGGCCCGCCCGGGGTCTCGGCGTCGAACAGGAGCTCGCCGTCCGGGGAGAACTCCGAGATCCTCCCGGCCCGCCCCCACCCGACCAGGGTGTTCCCGTTCGGCAGCCCCTGGGAGTTCCCCTCGGCGGTGGAGGACAGGTGCTCGGGGTGGGTGATCTGCCGTACGTGCGTCGCGACGCCCGTCGCCGCGTCGGCGTGGATCCACACCACCCGCGACTCGTAGCCCTCCATGCCGAAGTTGGCGCCGTTGTCGAAGATCCGGAGGACGCCACCGCCGGCCGGGTGGGCGTCGTGCGGCCAGTTGAACCGCACGCCGACGCCCAGCGCGAAGGTGCTGGCCCCGCTGCCGAGCTTCCAGATGACCTCGCCGGTGCGCCGGTCGATCTTGTAGACGCCCTGCGAGCTGCGCGCCGTGATCACGAGGTTGTCGTCATCGTCGACGGCGACGGCGTTCACGTGCAGGTGATCCCAGGGATCGTCGCCGGCGAGCGCGAGCGGCACGTCACTGTCGGACAGCGGGATGTGGTCCAGGCCGCTCCAGTGCAGCAGCACCTCGCCCGTCGCGACGTCGATCTCCTCGACCACGCTGTCGAGGACCAGCCGCTCATCCGGCCCTCCGATGGGCGTCAGGTCGTACGGCGTGGGGCGGTAGCCGACGACCAGCGCCGTACCCCGGTCGGTCAGCACCAGCTCGTGCAGGTCGACGGGCCCGCCGTCGCCGGCGCGCACCGTCGCGATCACGCGGTAGTCGGCGCCGGCGACGTAGCAGGTGCCGGAGCCGACGCCGGTGTTCGTCGACCGGCCCTGCCACCAGGTGAGCACCGGCCGGCCCTGGTACTCCTGCACCCGCACGTTGGTCGCGTACTCGCCCGCGGGGATCGGATGGAACCACAGCGCCCGGCCCTGGTCGTCCGCGATCTGAGGCCCGTGCGGCGCGCCCGGTTCGAGGATGGACTGCGGCGACATGAAGAGGTACCCGGGCGCCACGCCGTCCCGGCGGATCGTCGTCCTGATCCGCCGGATCTCGTCGTACGCCGGCATCGGCTCGCTCATCTCCCGCCTCTCAGCGTTTGCGGATCAGGGTCGCGCCGTCGCCGGCGGCGAACATGACCGCGTCGACGCGCGTGTCGGCGCGTACGGCCTCGTTCAGCTCGCGCACGGCCACGACGTCCTCGGCCCGGCAGGTGTCGTCGAGGACGAGGCCGCCGCGCAGCGAGTCGGCGAGGAGGATCACCCCGCCCGGCCGGAGCCTGCGGAGGACCTCCTCGTAGTAGAGCTTGTGGTTGACCTTGTCGGCGTCGATGAACGCGAAGTCGACGACGGGATCGGCGGGCAGCGCCCGCAGGGTGTCCGCGGCCGGTGCGACCCGCAGGTCGATCCGGTCGGCGACCCCGGCGCGCTTCCAGTGCCGTTCGGCGATGGCGGCCCACTCGCGGTCGATCTCGCACGCGAGCAGTCGCCCGTCCGCCGGCATGGCACGGGCGATGCACAGCGAGGAGTACCCCGTGAACACCCCCACCCCGATGACCTCGCGGGCCCCGAGAATACGAACGATCATCGAGAGCAGCTCGCCCTCGTAGTGCGAGATCTGCAGGTCCGGCGCCGTCGCCTCGGTCTCGGCGGCCAGTTCCTCCAGCAGGTCGTCGGGCGGCGCGCAGTGCGACAGCAGGTACTCCCCGACGTCGGCGTCAGTGGCGTCCATGGAACCTCCGGGATAGGAGCGTGGGCGCAACCGACGCTAGGCACCCGGCCCGGCACCGCCCAGCCACGATCAGGCGCACGCTCGGGTACGGCCGTTCCGGCGAATTTCGCGCCGGGCGATGAGTTCTCCGCTCCGCCGGCGTCAGAAGCCGTAGACACAGAAAGGGAAAACGATGATCGAACTTGAGTCCGCGGTGCAAGAGCTGACGAGTCTGCTGGACGGAGTGACCGACGACCGGCTGGGCGCGCCCACGCCGTGCCCGGACCTGCCGGTCGCCGCGCTGCTCGACCACATCATGGGGCTGTCGCTGGCCTTCACCTGGGGCGCGCGCAAGTCGGACGAGGGGAAGGGCCTCGGGCCCGGGCAGTCTTCCGCCGACGCCCTCGACCCGGAGTGGCGAACCGTGCTTCCCGTGCGGCTCGCCGGGCTCGCCGAGGCCTGGCGTGACCCGGCGGCCTGGGAGGGCACCGCCGAGGTCGGCGGCGTACGCATGCCGGCGCAGATCATGGGCGTCGTGGCGCTGGACGAGGTCGTGATGCACGGCTGGGACCTCGCGCGGGCGACCGGCCAGCCGTACACCGTCGACGCCGAGAGCGCGGAGGCGGTGCTCGGGTTCACGAGCATGTCCGCACAGCAGGGGGCCGCACGGGAGGGCCTGTTCGGGCCGGTCGTGGAGGTGCCCGCGAACGCGCCGGTCTTCGACCGTGCCCTCGGCTTCGCCGGACGCGACCCTGGGTGGGCGCCCGCCCGGTCCTGAGACCTATCCGGAAAGTAATGGGACGACCACGCGCAGTGATGCAGAATGTTTTCAGATCCAAGAGGTGGCACGAAGATCTTGACCCGGTGCCGGTGGGTCCACGGGGGCCCCGCCGGCAGCCCTGGAAAGGAGTCGAGTTCGATGCGTAGAAAACCGATACGGATCGCTGGAGCCTGTGTCCTCGCCGCGACCCTCACTGTGTCCGCGGCCGCGTGTGGCAACGACAACAAGAAGGCGGCCTGCGACAAGCTCCAGCAGACCATCACCCAGGTCGGCCAGAACGGCATCTCCCAGAACAACGACCCCAACGGACTGGCGCAGGCCTACTACAACAGCGCGATGACGATGAGACAGGAGGGCCAGGACGCCGACGACGGCGACGTCGAGACCGCGGCCAACGACGCGGCCTCCGCGCTGGAGCAACTGGGCCAGCAACTGAGGTCCGACCGCGGGCCGCAGGTGCCCGACGGCGCGGGTCTGATGAACGCGGGGGAGCGCATCAGGTCGGCCTGCGACAACTGAACGTTCCGCGGTTTCCGTCGATACCTTGACGCCGGCGGGCTCGATGACGGGAGGGGACCCCGTACGGGCTCGACCGGCGCGACGGCGTTTTGTGGGCACGGCGACCGGCGACGATGATCGCGTCGGCGCTACTGTGGCAGTACTGGCTGTCGCCGTGCCGATTCATCAGGGGTTTCCTGGATGTGCCGCCCATTCCGTGGTCTGGAACGCTGAGATGCGGCGGGCGCGTGTCTTCGACGGCGTCGGCGCGGACGGCCGCCCGTACGCCTCACGGCCCCGCGTACGCGACACCGACCGCGTCCTCGCCTACCTGGAGAACGCGCCGATCGTGCTCGCCGCACGCGGCTTCGACCCCGACGAGCTCGACCCCTCACGCGGCGCGAAGGTGCCGATGACCTTCCACACCGACGGCGAGTGGATCTGGGCCGGGTCGGTCGCGTACTACCTGCGCGAGCACGAGATCCCCCCGGAGCCCGGCCTCGTCGCGCACATCGCCGGCCACGGCTTCGAACTCCCGGTGGTCGACGCCCGCACACGCGACACCGCCGTGTCGGTCATCACCGGCACGCCGCCCGGCGGCCGTGAGCTGGAGGAAGAGGCCAGGGCGGCCCGCGAGCAGGCAGCGCTCAGACGGCTGGCGCGGCGCCTGGGGGAGCTGGACGTCGACCCGGCCGCGTACCGCGTCGGCGAGATCGACGACGACACGTGGTGCCTGATCCGCGAGGGCGGCGGCTGGACGGTCTTCTGGTCCGAACGCGGCGCCCGGCACAACACCACCACCTTCGCCACCGCCGACCAGGCCGCCGCCTACCTACTGGGCACCCTCCTGATCGTCCCAACCCGAATGCACCCCACCGGCCCCCCACCGAGCCCCGCCCGACCAGCCGGACCCGCCGAGCCCGCAGGACTCGACCAGCCCGCCGCGCCCGCTGGGGACGCGGGGGCGACCGGGAACGCCGAGCCTGTCGGCACTGACCGGCCTGCCGGGACTGAGGTGCGCCGATCGAGCCGTTGCCCGGGGAGCCGCCGTTGACGTTGCTGCGCGACCGTCACGACGTCGAGCTGCCGGCCGGCGCGGTCGTCGACCGTTTCGGCGCCCCGGCCGGGAACTTCGTGTTCGAGGCCCGCACGCCGTACGAGAACCGTTCGCTGCCACCGGAGTGGATCGACAACGGTTACCACCTCTACCGCGCCGAGCGTCCGCTACGCGCGTTGACCGGCGTGGCCGTGCCGTGGTTCGGCCAGCCCGGCGGCGGCACCGCCTACGTTCTTCCCCGCTCGATCCGCGATCTCCTCGCCGACGGCACACTCACCGAGCTGCGCGACTCCTGACGCCCGTATCGGCCATAGGAGCCGGAACGCGTACGAGGCGGGCGTCATATGATCCATCGATGCGTGACGCCGTCGTTCAGCAGCTTCCAGAGATCGGTGTCACCCGGGTGTCGCGCTGGTGCTTCAACTGCTATCTGGTCGAGGGCGACGACGGGGTGGTGGTCGTCGACCCGGGGTGGCCGGCCATCGCCGATGATCTCGCGCCGGTCATTGAGGCGCGGGGGCTGTCCGTGGCCGCCGTGGTCGTCACGCACGCGCATCCGGATCACATCAGCGGCGCGCCCGGTGTCGCCAGGCGATTCGACGCTCCCGTTCTGCTCAACACCACGACGCTGGGCTATATCGACGGGGTCACGCGACCGAGAACGCCCCCGCTTCGCGACCTGGCTCGGACCTGGCCTGTGATGATCGGGCAACCGTTCGACGCCCGCGCGCTCGCGGGTTTCGTACGGGGGAGCGCGACCGCCGGGTTCGGAACCCGGCGCGGCATGCTGTGGCCCGGCGATGCGCGTACCGGTGTTCTGCATGACGGGCAGCCGCTGCCCGGCAGCGCCTGGACCGTGATCGCCACACCCGGCCATACCGACGACCACATGTGCTTCTGGCACGCCGACACGGGCACGATGCTCTCCGGTGACGCTGTCATCGGCATGCGGGGTCATCCCCGCAACGCGCCGGATGTGGTGGATCGGCGTTCGGCCGACATGACGCGCGGCAAACTACGCGCGCTGGACATCAGCCGGATACTGCCCGGTCACGGACTGCCGATGGACGAAAAAGCACCCTGATGCCGTCTGCCGGTGATGGCGGAACAGCCGGCTCGGTGGACTCCTGACGAGGGTGTTCGGTGCACAGGAGATCGCGAATTTCGGACGTCCCGATGTGGTCAGTATCCGTCGGTACCGGGATGGTTCCGCGCCGTTACGATCATGGCCATTCTTCCTGGAGGTGCTGACTGTGCGCTTGATCGTCGCCGTTGTTCTGCTGTTCGCCTCGTTGGGTGTGGTGAAGCCGGCCGCCGCCGCGCCGCCGGCCGACGACATCGTGACCCAGCTGCGGCATTTGCCGAGGGTCACGTACCTGTCGGAGGATCCGACGCCTCCGGCCGGGTACCGGCACTTCTACCTGGAGTACCAGCAGCCGATCGACCACCGGCACCCCGAGAAGGGGACGTTCGAGCAGCACATCACGCTCGTGCACAAGGACACCGCGGCGCCGATGGTGGTGTTCACCTCCGGTTACTTCAACTACGACCCGCTGCTCGACTACGAGTACGTCACCGAGCCCACGCGGGTCACCGGCGGGAACCAGCTCGACATCGAGCACCGGTACTTCAACGAGTCCCTGCCGCAGCCTCCCGCCTGGCAGAACCTCACCATCTGGCAGGAGGCGACGGACGAGCACGACATCGTCACGACCTTCAAGTCGCTGTACCAGGCGCACTGGCTCGCGACGGGCATCAGCAAGGGCGGCATGACCGCGGTCTTCCACGACCGCTTCTACCCGGACGACTACTCGGGCACCCTCGCGTACAGCTCGCCGAACGACATCACCCACCACGGCAGCGCGTACGCCGACTTCATCGAGCACAAGGTCGGCACCGCCCAGTGCCGCGCTGACCTGCGCCGCGTGCAGAAGGAGGCGCTGCGGCAGCGTACGGGCATGGAGGCGCTCATGGCCGCCGCCGCGGCCGACGCCGGGCAGACGTTCGGCCAGGACGTCGGTTCGCTGGACAAGGCGTTCGAGTTCGGCATCGTGGACACGCCGTTCCTGTTCTGGCAGTACTACGACGACCAGCCCGGCATCTCCTGCGACACGATCCCGGCCCCCGGCGCGCCCGTCGCCGACCTCTACAACTTCTTCGACAACGTCGGCGGCGCCCCCGGCGCGATGATCGCCACCTCCGACCAGGCCCTGGAGCCGTTCCTGCCGTACTACTACCAGGCGGGCGCGGAGCTGGACTACCCGGTCGAGCCGCAGACCCACCTGGTGAAGCTGCTGCACTTCCCGTACGCCGAAAGCGCACGCCAGTACTTCCCGCGCGACGTCCCGATGAAGTTCGACCCCCGCGCGATGCCCGACATCGACCAGTGGGTCCGCACCCAGGGCCAGCACCTGATCTTCACCTACGGCGGCATCGACCCGTACGGCGCGACCCCGTTCCGCCTCGGCCACGGCACCAAGGACTCGGCCGTGTACGTGAAGCCGGACGGCGACCACCTGACGACGATCTCGCTCATGGATCCCGCCCAGCAGACCGCGATCATCGGCACCCTGCAGCGCTGGGCCGGCGTCCCGCAGACCGTCGCCGCCGCCAAGGCCGCGGTGGCCCAGGATCACCTGCCCCACCAGGCGTTGCTTCGCCCCTGACCGCTCGGAGGTTCGGACGAAGCTGGCCGGATTCGGCCAGTTTCGTCCGCCTCCGTAACCGTGATCGGGGACGTCCTAATAGTGCAGTCTCACCAGGGGATTTCATTAGAGGGGCACAGACGCCATGGCGAAGATGGTGTACTTCACCGACAACTACACCGACCGTTCGACTGAGAACGGTTACCAGTTCGAGTTCCACTGCGAGCGGTGTGGCAACGGGTACAGCTCTGGCTTCCAGCACTCGGCCGCGGGGTTCGGGGGCAAGCTGCTGCAGATGGGCGGTGACCTGCTCGGCGGGCAGATGGGCGGGAAGGCCGCAGAGTTCGGCCGGGACGCCCAGTGGCTTCGCGGGTACGGCGAGCGCGGTTCCACGCGCGACAAGATGCTGGCCAAGGCCGTTGAAGAGGTGTCGCCGCAGTTCACGCAATGCCACCGGTGCGGCCAGTGGGTGTGCAACACGATCTGCTGGAACACCGAGCGTGGCATGTGCACGATCTGCTCGCCGAAGCTGGAGCAGGAGATCGCCGGCATGCAGGCGGCCGCGCAGGTCAACCAGCTGAACCAGAAGATCCAGGCGCAGGACTGGACCCAGGGCGTGAACTACCGGGAACAGGCGACCGGGCGGTGCGCCTCGTGCAGCAACGACTCCGGCGGCGGCAAGTTCTGCCGGATCTGCGGAGCTCCCCAGGCCGCCGCGCCGGTCCAGGCGAAGAAGTTCTGCACCAACTGCGGGAACAACCTGGGCGAGGCCAAGTTCTGCGGCGAGTGCGGCTGGCCGGCTGCCTGATGCGTTACCGGCTCCTGGACTCCGGGGGCAGGCTCCTCGACGAGGGGACGGGCGACGCCGTGGTCGAAGGCGGCGCCCTGTTCCTCCCCGAGACCGGCCTGCGGGTCGCGGCGGCGGACCTGGCCGACGTCGCCGAGACCACCGAGCCGTACGGCCTGCGCCTGCGGTTCTCCGACGGCGGTGTGCTGGAGCTGACGATGATGGGCCGGATGCGCGGCCAGATCCTCGGCGACCTCAGCGACGCGCGGCCCTCGGCGCTCGCCGCGGACCTCCACGCGGAGGGCCTCGGCGAGGCCGAGGTGTTCACGGGATTCGTCGGGTCCGTACGCGGGACGGTGCGCGTCCACGACGACTGCCTCGTCGTGCTGCCCGACTCCGGTGAGCCGGAGCGGATCCCGTACTCGTTCGTCGACGACGCGGCCCTTCACGACTACCGGATCACGATCACCGGCCGCGGGCGCCCTCCGCTGGTGGTGAGCGGCTTGGCGCACCAGACAACGGAGTTCTTTTCCCTGGTAGACCGGCGCGTCAAGGACTCCGGGCGGCGTACGTCGGCGTTCCTCGGAGCGCTGCTGCCGGGCCTCGGCCCGATGGCACTCCGCTCGGCCGCCGGGCTGCTTCGGGACGGGCGGGCCGCCGCGCGCGCCGACCTCGACCGGCTGGACCCGGCGCTGTGGCCCTCCCTGATCACGGCCACGACGCTCCCGGAACGCCGAGCCGGCGCCGCCGTCCTGGAACGCCTCGGGCCGCCGTGGATCGGGTTCAAGCAGATCAGCTCCGTGTGGAAGGAGGCCGAGGGCGTCACCCCCTGGCACGACTCCAGCCACGCCCCGAACCTCGACCACGGCGGGTACGGGGGGTACGGCGGGGGCGGGTACGGCGGCGGGTACATGGGCGGGATGGGCTTCGGCGGCCCGTTCGGGTCGATGGGGCCCGGGCTGGCGTACGGGATGCTCGGCTGGGGAGGCGGCGCGTACGGCGGCGGAGGCGCCGGTGGTGGGTACGGCGGTGGGTTCGCAGGTGGTGGATACGGCGCGGGTGATTACGGCGGCGGGTACGGCAGTGGTGGGTACGCGGGTGGTGGGTACGGCGCCGGTGGATATGGCGGTGGGCACGTGCCGACGCCGCGGCCGGACATGACACGTGGCCTGCTCACCCCGGCCCACGACGACCTGGACGCGCTGAGCGTGAGCGGCGAGGACCCTTCGATCCTGGCGTTCCTGCTGTGCACGGCGGGCCCGGGCCGGGTGGTGTACGAGGTGCTGAACCTCCCCGACCACGCGACGTACGTCTACCGCGACGCCGACGTGTCCATGGTCAACCGGAACCTGGAACTCCTGGGGTTCGCCGCCGACCCGATCCACGAGCGGGAGCCGGACCTCACCTCGCGCGCGGACCGCTCACCGGCGCTGCGAATCCTGCGCGAGCGCTTCGCCGGCCGCGTCGTCCACACGGACGACTGGGAGGCCCGTCTGCGCGAGCTCACCTCACGGTGATGCCGACCGCGTCCGCGAGCTCGATTCGGGAGGGGCGGCTGCGGGGGTCACTTCACGGTGATGCCGAGTGCGTCCGCGAGGGCGGGGGCGAGGTCGACGAGTTGGGCGGTGCTGATCGTGGCGCCGCGTAGGCACTCGGCGCCGCCTGAGATGCCGAGTTCGGCGCCGCGCAGGTCGACCTTCTTGAGGGTCACGTGGGTGAAGTCCGCGCCGACGAGCCTCGTGTCCTTGAACGTTACGCGCTCCAGCGTCGCCTCGCCGAAGTCGACCTCGTTCAGCAGGCAGCCCTCGAAGCGTACGTCCGTCAGTTTGGCCGCGCGGAGATTCACCGCGTCCAGTTTGCAGCCCTGGAAGACGACGCGCGCCATCTCGGCCTCGTACATCTCCGGGCCGGCGAGCAGGCCGCCGACGAAGGCGGCGTCCTGCCAGCTCGTGCCGGCGAGGTGGCTTCCGACGAAGCGGGTCTCGTGGAACCACGAGTCGATGAACCGCGCCTGGGAGAACCGGCCGCCCTCGAACGTGACCTGCGTGAACGCGCTCTCGATGAAGCGGGCACCCTCGACGCTCGCGTCCGTCACCGTCACGCCGTCGGCGTGGACGGTGTCGAAGTCGTCGCCGGTCCACGGGCCGTCGTACGGCGTGAGCGCGTCGGCGTACGGCAGGTCGGCCAGCTCCTGGGGCGGTCGCATCACCACAGGTTAGCGGCGTTTCGGAAGAATGGATCTTTCCCTACTGCGGCCGAACCTAGGATTTCCGCCGTGGATCTCGCGGACTGTTCCCAGACACAGAGAGACCTTTGGTACGCCGAGCGGCTCGGCGTAGGCGCCTGCCTGGCCTTCGGGCTCAGGGTCCACGGCGCCGTCGACGCCGGGGCGTTCCACGGCGCGTGCGCCGACCTGGTGTCCGCCCACGCCGACCTGCTGTCGCGGTTCGCCGAACGCGACGGGGAGCCGGTACGGATCCGGCACACCGCCGTCGAGATCGTCGACGATCCGGGCCACCTGACCACGCCGTTCGATGTCGAGAACGGCTCGCTCATCGTGGACGATCCCGGTCGGCTGACCGCGCCGTTCGACGTGGAGAACGGCCCGCTCGTACGGTTCGGCCTCACCGAGGAGGAGGCGGTCACGTCGGTCGTCGCGGCCTTCCACCACCTGGTGTTCGACGGGATGTCCCGCGACATCGCCGCCCGCGACCTGATCCGCTGCTACGAGGCACGCCTCGACGGCCGCCGCGCCGCGATCGGCCCCATCCCCGGCTACCACCACTACGTCGAACGGGAACGCCGGATCCTCGCAGGCGGCCCGCCGCCCGGCTGGCGTGACACCATCGATGTCGAACGGGTCGCCCTGTCCGACATCCTGAACGACGGCCCCACGGCGACGCTCGCCGAGCCGATGTCCGTACGCCTGGACGAGGAACGGCTCGCGGGCCTGGACCGTGTCGCCGAGGCCACCGGAACCAGCCGCCACGCCGCGCTGCTGGCCACCTTCGCCGCCACCCTGGCCGGATACGCCTCACCCACACGCTCCCCGGTGCCCGCCATCGGAATGCCGATGAGCACCCGCCCACCGGAGTTCGCCGAGGCCGCGGGAGTCTTCGTCAACGAGGTCCCGCTAGCGCTCGACCCCGCGCCGGGAACGGACTTCCAGACCTTCCTGAAAGCGGTGTCAGAACGCGTACGCACGGCGTTCACCTTGCGATCCTTCCCGGTGTCGGCGCTACGCCGCCAGGCCGGCCTACCCCCCTGGCGTCCGTCAGTGATCTTCGGCTACCGGCGAGCCGGCCTGCCCGAACGACTCGACCTGGCCGGCCAGAAAGCCGAGTACCAGGCCGTCCTCCCGGGCTACCGCACGAGCGCCGAACTGGAACTCCAGCTGATCGACCACGGCACGTCCGCCGCGTGCCAGATCGGCTACGCCCCGGCCCGCTTCACCGCGAACGCCGTACGCACCCTCCTGGCCGCCTGGCTCCGAACCATCGACCTGGCCACCACCGAACCGTCCCGCCCCCTACGAACCTGGTCCCCACCGACCACCACGGAACACCCCCGGACCGCCACCGCGCGGGGCATCGTCGTCGGCGCGGAGACCGTGTCCGCGCCCGACGACGTCGTGGAGCGTCGCGAGGTCGGCGTCGGGCCGAGCGTGGTCTTCGACGGTGCGGGGACCGTCCACGGTCTGGTCGCCGAGCAGGCCGCCCGCACCCCGGGCGCCATCGCCGTACGCGACGAGGCGGGCGAGGTCACCTACGCCGAGCTCGACCGCCACGCGGAGGGCGTCGCGAGCCGCCTCCGTGCCGCCGGCGTGAGTCCGGAGGACAGGGTGCTGGTGTGCCTGCCGAGGTCGTCCCGGCTGGTGGCGGCGCTCCTGGGGGTGCTCAAGGCCGGTGGCTGCTACGTGCCGCTGGACCCCGACGACCCGCCCGCCCGCCGCGCGCACATGGCCCGCGACAGCGGCGCCCAGGTGCTGATCGCCGACCAGGACGCTGCGCTGGAAGCCGTCCCAGGCGCGGCCTCCGCCGCACCGGACACCGCACTGGACGCCATCGGGCGCTGCACGGACAGTCCCGGACGCTGGATCGGGCGCTGTCCCGGGCTTCGCCGGGGCGGTCGTCCACGCGGGGGGCGGGGCGAAGGGGATTCTGCCGGGTGTGACGGGTGGGCATCTCGCGTACGCGCTCTACACCTCTGGCTCCACCGGTGCGCCCAAGGCCGCGATGGTCACGCATGAGGCCTTGCGGAATCGGCTGCTCTGGATGCAGGACGCCTACCGGCTCTCGCCCGGTGATCGCGTGCTGCACAAGACCGCCATCGGGTTCGACGTGTCCGGCTGGGAGTTGTGGTGGCCTCTGGTCGCCGGGGCGACGGTCGTGGTGGCGCCGCCCGGTGCGCATCGGGACACCGCTCGGCTGGCGCGGATCATTCAGGTGGACGGGGTGACGGTGACCCACTTCGTGCCCTCCGCGCTTCGGGTCTTTCTCGACGAGCCGGGTGCTGCGGTCTGCTCCAGCCTGCGGCTCGTCGTGTGCAGCGGCGAAACGCTGCCGGCCGACCTGGTCGCGCGGTTCCACGACAGGCTCGGCGCTCGGCTGGAGAATCTCTATGGGCCGACGGAGGCGGCGATCGACGTCACGGCCGTCACCTGTCCGCCCGGTATGGATCCGGTGCCGATCGGGGGCCCGATCGCGAACACGTGCGTACGGGTTCTGGATCCTGACCTGCGGCCCGTGCCGGTCGGTGTCACCGGTGAGATCTGCCTGAGCGGTGTGCAGCTCGCGCGCGGCTACCTCGGGCGGCCGGATCTGACCGCGGAGCGGTTCGTCGCCGATCACGGCGGCGGGCGGCTCTACCGTACCGGTGACCTGGGACGGTACCGCGACGACGGGGCCCTGGAGTATCTCGGGCGGATCGACCACCAGGTGAAGATCCGTGGGCGGCGGGTCGAGCCGGCGGAGATCGAGACGACGCTGCGCGCCCACCCCGGCGTACGCGCGGCGGCGGTGCTCGGTGTCGGTACGGATCGCGGCGAGCAGGCCCTTGCCGCGTACCTCGTGCCGCGAACACCGGGCGAGCGGCCCGACCTCGATCGCTGGGTCCGCGACGCGTTGCCGGAGGCGATGGTGCCCAGCACGCTGACCTGGCTCGACGAGCTGCCGCTCACCTCCAGCGGCAAGCTGGACCGCAAGGCGCTGCCGCCGCCGGGCACCGTCACCGCCGCGTACGTTGAGCCGCGCAGCGACCCCGAGCGCGCCCTCGCGCGGATCTGGGCCGAGCTGTTCGGGCTGCGGCGGGTCGGCGCGAACGACGACTTCTTCGACCTGGGCGGCCATTCCCTGCTGGCCACGCGCACGCTCAGCCGCCTGCGGGAGGCGTTCGGCGTCGACCTGCCGATGCGCGTGGTCTTCGAACGCCCGACCGTCGCGGCCCTCGGCGCGGCGGTCGACGAGGCGAGGGGCCGATGAGCGACGACGAACTTCCCCTGTCCTTCCAGCAGGAACGCCTCTGGTTCTTCCACCAGATCCAGCCGGACAGCGCCGCGTACAACCAGTCCCTCGGCCTGCGGCTGACCGGACCCCTGGACGTCGCCGCGCTGGAACGCGCGGTCTCGGAGATCGTCGCCCGGCACGAGAGCCTGCGCACGTCGTTCCCGGCGCGCGACGGGCGGCCGTACCAGCGGATCGCGCCGGCCGCGCCGGTCCCGCTGGACCTCGCCGACGAGGGCGGCGTCGCCGATGACATGGGCCGCCCGTTCGACATCGAGAACGGGCCGCTGTGCCGGTGGCGGCTGTACCGGAGGGGCGACGGCGAGCATCTGCTGCTGGCCGTGCTGCACCACCTGGTCACCGACGGCTGGTCGTTCGGTGTGCTCACGACGGAGCTGGGCGCGCTGTACGACGCGTTCCGCGACGGCGGGACGTCGCCGCTGCCCGAGCTGCCGGTGCAGTACGCCGACTACGCCCTCTGGCAGCGCGACTCGCTCGACGGTGACGCGCTGGAGACGCAGCTCGGCCACTGGCGGGCCGAGCTGGACGGCATCGAGCCGCTCGACCTGCCCACCGACCGGCCGCGCCCGGCCGAGCAGACGTTCAACGGCGACCGGCACTGGTTCCGCGTCCCCGCGCCGCTGAGCGCGGACCTGCTCGACCTCGCGCGGAACGAGGGCGTCACCCCGTTCATGGCGCTCGTCAGCGTCTTCCAGATCCTGCTCGGGCGCGCCGCCGGGCAGGACGAGGTCGTCGTCGGCGTGCCGGTCGCGGGCCGCGACCAGGCGGAGCTGTCCGGGCTGATCGGCTACTTCGTGAACACCCTCGTACTGCGCGGCGACCTGTCGGGCGACCCGTCGTTCCGCGAGCTGCTGGGGCGTACGCGCGAGCGTGCCGCCGACGGGTACCGCCACCTCGACCTGCCGTTGCAGTGGGTGACCTCGGAGCTGAAGTACCGCCGGGACCTGAGCCGCAACGCGCTGTTCGACGTGATGTTCGCCTGGCAGGACGTGCCCGCGAGCGTCCCGGAGATGGCCGGTCTCGAGGTGGCCTTCGACTCGCCGGACGCCACGGTCAACCTCGTGGACCTCCAGCTCAACTGCTATCCGGACGACGAGGGCATCCTCGGCCACGTCATCTACAACCGCGACCTGTTCGACGCCGCCGGGATCGAGCGGCTGGCGGCGCGCTTCACCGCCCTGCTCGCCCAGGCCGTCGCGGACCCCGGCAGCCCCCTGTCGCGGCTCGTCGCGCTCGGCGCGGGCGAACGCGAGCTGATCGACGCCACCGGCACGGGCGACGTCGCCACCGGCACCATCAGCGAGCTGTTCGAGGAGAGGGTCGCCGCGGACCCCGGCGCCGTCGCCGTCCGCCACGACGGGCAGAGGGTGACGTACGCGGAGCTGGGCGAGACCGCCGGCCGGATCGCCGGGTGGCTACGCGCCGAGGGCATCGGGCCGGGTGACGTGGTCGGCGTCCGCCTGCCACGAGGCGTACCGCTGATCGCCGCGCTGCTGGGCGTGCTGCGCAGCGGCGCCGCGTACCTGCCGCTCGACCCGGAACACCCGGCCGCGCGCCTGGAGTTCATGCTCGCCGACAGCGGCGCCGCGCTCGTGCTGTCACCCACCGAGGCGCCCGGCACGCGCACCGTCGCCCTGGAAGAGGTGCTCCGGGACGCGCCCGAGGAGAACGACGGATGGCGTCCCGCGCACCCGCGCGACACGGCGTACCTGATCTACACCTCGGGCTCCACCGGCACCCCGAAGGCCGTACCGGTCGACCACGCGGGCCTGTCCGCCCGCGTCGGCTGGATGCGGGCCGAGTACGGGCTCGGGCCGTCCGACCGCGTGCTGCAGTTCGCCTCGACCGGCTTCGACACGCACGTCGAGGAGGTCTATCCCTGCCTGCTGTCCGGCGGCTCGCTGCTGCTGACCGACCCGCGCCAGGTGGACGTGCCCGCGCTGCTCGCCACGCCCGAGGGCCGCGAGCTGACCGTCCTGGACCTGCCGACGCCGTACTGGCACGAGATGGTGCGGCTCGCCGAGTCCGGTGACCTGCGCGTTCCCGATGCCGTACGGCTCGTGATCATCGGTGCGGACAAGGCCGAGGCCGGGGCGGCCGACGCCTGGCGGCGGCTCGTCGGCCGCCGGCTCGTGAACACCTACGGCCCGACCGAGGCCACCGTCGTCGCGACGTTCGCCGACCTCACGGACGACGAGCCGGGGACCGTGCCGCCCATCGGGCGCCCCGTCGCCGGGGTGCGCGCGCACGTCCTGGACGCCTCGCTGCGGCCCGCCGGCGTCGGCGTGCCCGGCGAGCTGTACCTCGGCGGTACGGGGATCGCCCGCGGCTACCTCGGGCGGCCCGGCCTGACCGCCGAACGGTTCGTGGCCGACCCGTACGGCCCGCCAGGGGAGCGGCTGTACCGGACCGGCGACCGCGTGCGGTGGCGCGAGGACGGGCGGCTGGAGTTCCTCGGCCGCCTCGACCACCAGGTCAAGATCCGAGGGTTCCGCGTCGAGCTGAACGAGGTCGAGGCGGTCCTGCGGGAGCATCCGGACGTCACGGCCGCCGTCGCCGTCATCGGGGACGAAGGCCGCGCCAAGCGGCTGACCGGCTACGTCACCGGCGCGGACGGCGCGGACGTGCGCGCCTTCGCGGCCGGGCGCCTGCCCGAGTACATGGTGCCCGCCGAGATCGTCACCCTGGCGGAGATCCCGCTGACCGCCACCGGCAAGCCCGACCGCCGCGCGCTGCCCGCCCCGGGCCGTACGGCCGAGACCTCGCGCGCGCCGCGCGGCCGTACCGAAGAGGTTCTGGCCGAGGTGTGGCGTGAGGTGCTCGGCCTGGAGTCGGTCGGGGCCGAGGACAACTTCTTCGAGGTCGGCGGCGACTCCATCGTCAGCATCCAGGTCGTCGCGCGTGCCCGCGGCCGTGGCGTGCTGATCACGCCGCGGCTGCTCTTCCGCCACCAGACCATCGCCGCGCTCGCGGCCGTCGCGCGTGCCGCGCCCGAACGCACCGCGCACGAGCCGCTGACCGGCGGCGACGTGCCGCTCCTGCCGATGCAGCGCTGGTTCCTCACACGGCCGTTCGAGGACCGCCACTACTTCACCCAGTCCGTGCTGGTGAGCGTCCCGGACGGCACGGACGAGACGCTGATCGCCCGCGCCCTGGACGAGGTCGCGGCCCGGCACGCCGCGCTCCGCGCGCGGTTCACCCGCGACGGCGAGTGGCGCCAGACCGTCGTCCCGCCGGGCGAGTGCCGTCCCCCCGTGTGCGAGCGCGTCGACCTGTCCGGCGCGCCGGACCCCGCCCTCGCGCTGCGGGACCGCGCCGTCGAGCTGAAGTCCGGCTTCGACCTCGGGGACCCGCCGCTGGTGCGGGCCGCCCTGTTCGCGCTCGGCGAGGGGGAGTGCCGGCTGCTGGTGGCCGCGCACCACCTCGTCGTGGACGCCGTCTCGTGGCACATCCTGCTGGAGGACCTGGCCGAGGGCTACGAGCGCCTGCGTACGGGCGCGGGCACCGCACCGGCCGGGCCGACCAGCTCGGTGCGCGACCACGCCGAGGAACTGCACGCGGCCGTGCTGGACGAGCTGCCGTACTGGAACGAGACGAGCGGCCACCGGGAGGACGCCGGCGACCTCGCCTCGACCCGTACGGTGACGGTCGGGCTGGACGAGGCGGACACCGAGGCCCTGCTCACCGCCGTACCGCGAACCCACGGCTGCCGGATCAACGACGTGCTGCTCACCGCGCTCGCCCGCGCGTGGCGCGCACGGACCGGCGACGCGTCCCTGCTGGTCGACCTGGAGTCCCACGGCCGCGAACCGCTGTCGGACGACGTCGACCTGACCCGTACGGTCGGCTGGTTCACCGCCCAGTACCCGGTGCGGCTGGAGTGCGGCGGCGACCTCTCCCAGACCCTGCGCGGCGTACGGGAGACGCTGCGGCGCGTGCCGGGCGGCGGCGTCGGGTACGGCGTGCTCCGGTACCTGCGCGGCGAGCTGCCCACGTCGGCGGCGCCGGTGGGCTTCAACTACCTGGGCCGGTTCGAGCCGGGCGGCCTCGCGGGGGCGCTGTTCGGCCCGGCCGGCGAGGACACCGGCCCGGACACCGGCATCAAGGGGCCGCGCGAGCACCGCGTCGAGATCAACGGCGGGGTGTTCGGCGGGCGGCTGAGCATGACGTTCGCCTACTCCGCCGACCTGGACTCCGAGGAGACCATCGGCGACCTCGCCGACGCGTACGTCGCGGAGCTGGGCCGGCTCGTGTCCTCGGCGCGCTCCGAGGACCGGTATCCGCTGTCGCCCCTCCAGCAGGGGCTGCTGTTCCACGCCATGGGGGAGGCCGCGTCCGGCGAGTACGTCGTCCAGGTCGAGCTGCGGCTGCGCGGCCAGGTGGATCCGGGCGCCGTACGGTCGGCCTGGCGGCAGCTCGCCGCGCGGCACACGGCCCTGCGCAGCTCCGTGCACTGGCAGGGTCTGGACGAGCCCGTGCAGCAGGTGCACGACGACGTCACGGTGCCGTTCGAGGAGTTCGACTGGCGCGACGACGACCCGGAGGGGCGGCTGGCCGCCCATCTCGCCGCCGACCGTGCCCGCGGGTTCGACCTGGACCGGGCGCCCCTGCTGCGCGTCTGCCTCGCGCGGCTGTCCGGCGACGCGTACGCGATGGTCGTGACCAGCCACCACATCGTGCTCGACGGCTGGAGCGGCGCGCGGCTGCTGGAGGAGTTCTTCGCCCTGTACGCCGGGCGGCCCGTCGACGCGACGCCGGCACGGCCGTTCCGCGACTACGTGACGTGGCTCGCCGGGCAGGACCCGGCCGCCGCCGAACGCTACTGGCGCGAGCGCCTGGCGGGCTTCGGCGAGCCGTCGAGGTTCCGCGACGACCCTCCCGGCACCGGCCCGGCGCCGGTCGACCTCGTCGTCACGCTGCCCGAGGACAGGTCCGCGCGGCTGGCTGCGTTCGCGCGGCGCGAGCACCTCACGATGAGCACGCTGCTGCACGCCGCGTGGGCGGTCGTGCTCGGCCGCCACGCGGGCACCGACGACGTCGTGTACGGCAGCACCGTCTCGGGCCGCCCGCCGGAGCTGGACGGCGTCGAGTCCATGATCGGGCTGTTCATCAACACGCTGCCCGTACGGTTCGCGCTGCCGCCGGACCGGCCCGCGCGCGGCTTCCTGCGGGAGGTGCAGGACGAGCTGATCTCGCTGCGCGAGTTCGAGTACAGCTCCCTCGCGGACGCGCAGCGGCACGCCGGGACCCAGGCCGGGCACCGGCTGTTCGACAACATCCTGGTCGTGGAGAACTACCCGGTCTCCGGCGACGCCACGGGCGGGCCGTCGGTCGAGCAGGCGCGTACGCGCGAGCAGACCGGCTATCCGCTGACCGTCGCCGTCACGCTCGGCGCCGAGCTGCTCGTACGGCTGTCGTACCGGCCGGACCGCTGGGACGAGGGCGACGCGCGGCGGCTCGCCGGGCACCTGTTCACGGTGCTGGAGGCGTTCGCCGACGAGCCGGACCAGGCGCTCGGCCGGACGCCGATGCTCTCGCCGTCCGAGCGGCGGCACCTGGTCGCCTCGTGCAACGACACCGGCCCGGGCCACGCGGCGCCCTCGCTCGCGGCGCTGGTGGAGGCACAGGTGCGGCGGACGCCGGACGCGCCCGCGATCTCCTTCGAGGGCACGGGGCTCACGTACGCGGAGCTGAACGGGCGCGCCAACCACCTGGCCCGGCGGCTCCGCGCGCTCGGCGTGCGGCGCGGCGACGTGGTCGCGGTGTGCGCCGACCGCTCGCCGCTCCTGCCGGTGGCGCTGCTGGCGGTCCTGAAGGCGGGCGGGGCGTACCTGCCGCTGGACCCCGGCTACCCGCGCCGCCGCCTCGACTACATGCTCGCCGACAGCGGCGCGCGCGTGGTGCTCGCCGACACCGACACCGACTTCGGCGACGCGCTGCGGCTGACGGACGACGCCACGCTCGCGGACGACCTGGAGCTGGACCTGACGCCGGACGACCTGGCGTACGTGATCTACACGTCCGGTTCGACCGGGCGGCCGAAGGGCGTCGCCAACACGCACGGCGCCATCGGCAACCGCCTGCTGTGGATGCAGGACCGCTACCGGCTGACCGCCGCCGACACGGTGCTGCAGAAGACGCCGTCGAGCTTCGACGTGTCGGTGTGGGAGTTCTTCTGGCCGCTGATCTGCGGGGCGCGCATGGTGCTCGCCCGGCCGGACGGGCACCGTGACCCCGCGTACCTCGCCGAGCTGATCGGGCGGGAGCGCGTCACGACGACGCACTTCGTGCCGTCCATGCTGCGCGCGTTCCTCGACCAGGAGGACCTGTCGTCGTGCGCGTCGCTGCGCCGGGTGCTGTGCAGCGGCGAGGAGCTGGGCGTGGAGACGGCGCGCCGCGCCGCCGCGACGCTGGGCGCGGAGCTGCACAACCTGTACGGGCCGACCGAGGCCGCGATCGACGTGACGTCGTGGCGGTACGACCCGGACACCGACCTGGCCCGCGTGCCGATCGGCCGCCCGATCGACGGCATCCGGGTTCACCTGCTGGACCGCCGGATGCGGCCGGTGCCCTCCGGCGCCGTCGGTGAGATCCACCTCGGTGGCGTGGGGCTGGCGCGCGGCTACCTGGGGCGGCCGTCGCTGACCGCCGAGAGGTTCGTGGCCGACCCGTTCGGCGCGCCCGGCGACCGGCTGTACCGCACCGGCGACCTCGCGCGGCGGCGGCCCGACGGCGCCGTAGAGTTCCTCGGGCGCGCGGACGACCAGGTGAAGCTGCGCGGCTTCCGCATCGAGCTGGGCGAGATCTCGGCGCGGATCGAGGCGCATCCGGACGTACGCGCGGCGGCGGCGGCCGTCCTTCCCGATCCGTCCGGCGCCGGGCGGCTGGTCGGCTACGTCGTCGCGCCGGAGGTCCCCGACGGGCTGCGGGAGCACCTGTCGGTGACGCTGCCCGAGTACATGGTCCCGAACGGCTTCGTCGCGCTGCCCGAGCTGCCGCTGACGCCGAGCGGCAAGCTGGACCGCTCCGCGCTCCCCGCCCCGCAGCAGCCGTCCGGGGGCTCGTCGTACCGGCCGCCCTCCACCCCGGCCGAGGAGGCGCTGACCGGGATCTGGCAGAGCGTGCTCGGCCTGGACAAGATCGGCGCCGACGACGACTTCTTCGACCTCGGCGGGCACTCGCTGCTGGCGATGCGCGTGATCGCCCGCGCGTCCCGCGAGCTGCCGGGCGCGTCGCTGAGCGTCATGGACCTGTTCGCCCACCCGACGGTGGCCGGCCTCGCGAGCCTCGCCGAGCGGTCCGGGCGCGAACGCGGCCTCCTGCACCGGCTGACGCCGCCGCGCACGGTACGCGCCAGCGTCATCTGCGTGCCGTACGGCGGCGGCAGCGCGGCGGTGTACAAGCCGCTGGCCGACGTCCTGCCCGGCGACCACGCCCTGTACTCCGTGGCGCTGCCGGGCCACGACACGGGCCTGCCGGACGAGCCGCTGTCCCCGCTGCCCGACACGGTCGCGCGGTGCGCCGAAGAGATCGCCGCGACCGTGGACGGCCCGCTGATCGTGTACGGGCACTGCCTGGGCGGCAGCACCACCGCGCTCGCCCTGGCACGGCTCCTGGAGAGCCGCGGGCGTGAGGTGCTCGCCGTGTACACGGGAGCGAGCTTCCCGTCGGCGCGGCTGCCCGGCCGTTTCTTCCACCGGGTGGCCCGCTACCTGCCGACGGGACGGCTCACCGGCGACCGGTCGTACTACAACTTCATCCGCTCGCTGGGCGGCCTCAACGAGCGGCTGCCGGACGAGGAGATGCACGTCCTCGCCCGCGCGCTGCGGCACGACAACCGCGAGGCGGAGCAGTTCTTCACCGAGGCGTACGCCGGGCCCGTCGAGCCCCGCCTGAAGGCGCCGATCGTCTCGGTCGTCGCCGAACGTGACCCCACGACGGACCTGTACGAGGAGCGGCACAAGGAGTGGCTCCACTTCTCCGGCCGCGCCGAGCTGGTCGTGGTGGGCGGGGCCGACCACTTCTTCCTGCGCGGCCAGGCCGAACGCCTCGCCGAGATCATCACCACCGACCGGAGCACGCCCGCCGAGCAGGACCCGCCACCCGCCTCGCGCGGGCCCGCCGTACCCGAGCCCGCCGCACACGAGCCCGCCGCACACGGGCGGCCCGCGCCGGGTCTGCGGCGGTTCGTGGCGGTGACCGCGGGGGAGCTGGTCTCGCAGATCGGGTCGGGGCTCACGGCGTTCGCGCTGGGGCTGTGGGTCTACCTCACCACGCACTCGCTGACCGAGTTCGCGCTCATCGAGATGTTCGCGACCCTGCCCGGGGTGCTGTTCGCGCCGCTCGTCGGCGCGCTGGTCGACCGGAGCAGCCGCCGCCGGGTGATGGTGGCCGGGAACACCGTCGCCGGCGTCGCGCAGGGGGCGCTCGCGCTGCTCGCCTGGCGCGGGCATCTCGGGATCGCCGCGATCTACGCCCTGCTGTCGGTGGCGTCGCTGGCCATGATGTTCGAACGGGTCGCGTTCCTGTCCGCGATCCCGCAGCTGGCGCCCAAACGCTACGCGTTCCGGCTGAACGGGATCGTGCAGGTCGCGATGGGGCTCGCGCAGATCGTGGCGCCGCTCCTGGCGGTGTCCATGCTGCACGCGTTCGGGCTGACCGGGGTGCTCACCGCGGACTCCGTCAGCTTCGCCGTGGTCACCGTGGTGCTGGTCGCGGTGCGGTTCCCGGCCGCGCTGCCGGCGCTGCGGCGCGAGTCGCTGCGCGCGGAGATCGGGAACGGTTTCCGCTACGTGCGGGACCAGCGCGGGCTGCGCGACCTCCTCGTGTACTTCGCCGCGCTGAGCGTCCTGACGGCGCCCTCGTTCCTGCTGGTCACGCCCCTCGTGCTGCCGTTCGGGTCCGTCTCCACCATCGGCGGCCTGCTCGTCGTGGCCGGGGTCGGCACGCTCGCCGGCGGGCTGACCATCAGCCTGTGGGGCGGCCCGCAGCGGGTGATGGCGGGCGTGCTCGGCTCGTCGGTGGCCGGCGGCGCCGCGATCGCGCTGGTCGGCCTGCGGCCGTCGGTGCCGCTGATCGGCGCCGGGCTGTTCGCGTACCTGGTCAGCTCAGCGATCTTCCAGGGCTGCTACACGACCATGATCCAGCTGCGGGTGCCGCCGCTGCTGCAGGGCAGGGTGTTCGCGTTCGTGCAGATGGTGTCCCTCGGCGCGGCCCCCATCGCGTACGTCACCGCGGGGCCTCTGGGCGAGCGCCTCTTCGAACCGCTGCTCGCCCGTGACGGCGCGCTGTCCGGTACGGTCGGCCGCCTGATCGGCACCGGCCCCGGGCGCGGCATCGCCCTGATGTACCTGCTCGCCGGGGCGGCCGTCGTCCTGCTCACGCTGGTGGCACGGCGCCGGCCGTCCCTGTGGAACCTGGAGTACGCGCTGCCCGGCGAGCGCGAGAACGAGCGAGAGGAGAGTGGGCGGGCGTGAGCGACGTGCTGTTGCCGCACATGCTGTCCGAGCGGGCCGAGGCCGCGCCCGGCGGTACGGCGCTGGTTCTGGACGGCGGTGAAGGGCTGACGTTCGGCGACTGGCACGCGCGGGCCAACGGGGTCGCGCACGCCCTGCGGGACCTCGGGGTCGAACCCCGCGACCGGGTCGCGCTGGTCGTGGACAACGCGGACTGGCTCGTCTTCGCGGTCGCCTACTTCGGGGTGCTGCGGGCGGGCGCGACCGCGCTGCCGCTGTCCGCCGGGCTGGCCGCGCCCGAGCTGGAGGCGGCCGTACGGGGAGCGGGGTGCGTGGCCGTCCTGCTCGGCCGCGGAGTGGCCGATCTGGACCTGCACGGACGCGTCCGCCTCGCCGGGCTGCGCGGAGACCCCGGAGACGTCGAGCCGGGGTGCGGGCCGGACGACCTGGCGCAGCTCCTCTACACGGCGGGCACGACCGGCACGCCCAAGCTCGTCGCCGCGAGCCACCGGAACGTCCTCGCCGGCTGGTCGCCGGGCGCGGGGGCGCCGCACGATCCGGGCCGGTACTTCGTGCACGCCACGCCCGTCGCCAGCAACTCGGGGCAGGTGACGCTGCTGCATCCGCTCCAGGACCCGCACACCGCCGTGCTCATGGAGCACTTCGACCCGGCGCGCTACTGCGACCTCGTCGAACGCCACCGGGCCGACCACACGCTCCTCGTGCCCGCGATGGCGTCCTGGCTGGTGGAGTCCCGCGCCGCCGAGGGGCGCGACCTGTCCTCGCTGCGGAGCGTCGTACTGACGGCGGCGCCCGCGATGCCCGCGCTGCTGGCCGCCGTCGACCGGCTCGTACCCGCCGCGACGATCACCAACTGCTACACCTCCACCGAGGCGTGGCCCGCGATGACCGCGATGGACTACGACGCGTCACGGCCCGGGTCCCTCGGGCGGCCGCTCACCGGGCAGCGCGTCGAGATCGTCGACGGCGACGGCAAGGAGTGCCCGCCGGGTGAGACCGGGGAGATCGTGCTGTCCACCTCGGGCGTGCCGGCCCGTGCGTACCTGGAGGAGGTCAGCGGGGTCTTCGACGACGGGCGGGTCCGCACCGGAGACCTCGGATACCTCGACGCGGACGGCTACCTCTACCTGGTCGACCGCCGCGCCGACCTGATCGTCACCGGCGGCAGCAACGTGTCCTGCCTGGAGGTCGAGAACGCCGTCGCCGAGCACCCCGCCGTGGCCGAGGCCGCCGTCGCGGGCGTCGCCCACCCGGTGCTCGGCACCATGGTCGGCGCGATGGTGGTCCTGCGCCGTCCGGTGCCCGCCGAGGAGATCCGCGACTGGCTGAGGACGCGGCTGGCCGCGTACAAGGTGCCCGCGGTGATCACCGCCGTCGACCGCGTGCCGCGCAACCACATGGGCAAGGTGATCCGCCAGGAGGTGCGCGCCGCGCTCGGCGCCGGGCTCGCGACCGAGCGGAACCCGGCGCCACCCCGCACCGACGACGAGCGGACCCTGCTCCGCGTCTGGTGCGAGGTGCTCGGCCGCTACGACCTCGGCGTCGACGACGACTTCATCGCGTCCGGCGGCCACTCGCTCGCCGCCTTCCGCATCGCCGACCTGGCCTCCACCGCCCTCGGCGTACGCCTGCCGCGCGCCGCCCTGCTGACGACGCCGACGGTCGCCGCCCAGGCGGAGGCGGTCGAGGCCGTACGGCGCGAGGGCGCCGGCGCGAGCAAACCGATCACCCGCCGCCGGAGGTAGCGAGCGCGGACAGCGGGGCCGCGGAGTCGTCGAGCAGCCGCCGCAGGGCGCCCTGGAACGCGGAGAGGAGCCTTTCCGCGGTTTCCGGGGCGATCAGCAGGGCGTTGAAGTCGAGGTGCCCGCGCGGTTCCGGCGCCAGGCCGGTGACGGTGAGGGTGAGGTTCTCGCCCTCCCAGTCGCGCTCGTCCTTGGAGACGGCGGCGCCGGGGTCGGGCGGTCTCGGCCGTACGCGGGCGGTCGGCAGGTCGTCCGGCGCGGCCGGGGTGGGGAGCAGGTTGAACCACACGTCCCACATCCGGCTCAGGACCTGGCGGCCCGCCGGTTCGCCGAAGATCTCACGGGCCACCGCGCGCAATGGCACGGAGGCGTGGTCGTGGGTGTCGAGCACCACGCCGCGTACGCGGGACAGCAGCTCGTCGCCGGTCGGGTCGCCGGACAGGTCGACGCGGAAGACGGTCGTACGCGCCAGCAGGCCGATCATGGTCTCGAACTCGGCGCGGTCCCGTCCGGCGAACAGGGACGCCACCGCGATGTCCCGGTCGCCGGTGACGGAGTGCACGGCGGCGGTGAACGCGGTGAGCAGGACCATGAACGGGCTGGCCCGCTTGGCCCGCGCGGCGTGCCGCAGGCCGTCGGCGAGCGAGGCGGGCCAGGTGAACGCCAGCCGCTCGCCCCGGTAGCCGCGAACCGCGGCGCGCGGGGCGACGGCCGGCAGCGCGAGCGGCGCGGGCGGCGGCTCCATCCGGGGTTTCCAGTACGCCACCGCCGCGGGCAGCCGGCCGGAGGTCTCGGCGCGCTCCCAGGCGACGAACTCGGCGTACCGAGAGACCGGCCGTTCCGCCGGGGCGCCGAAGAGCTCGGCGGCGAGCAGGGACGCCGACCAGCCGTCGCAGACGATGTGGTGCACGGCGAACGACAGGACGGACTCCCGCTCCGTCAGCCGCAGCAGGGCCACCCGCCACAGGGGAGCCGAGGCCAGGTCGAACGGCCGGTCACGCTCCGTCCGCTCGTGGCTCCGCGCCCGCCCGTCGCGCTCGTCCTGCGGAAGCCCTCGCAGGTCGATCTCTTCGATCTCCACCGGCACCTCGGGCGACACCACCTGCCTCGGCGCGCCGTCCACGACCGTGAACCGCGTCCGCAGTGAGTCGTGGCGCCGGACCGTCTCCGCCATTCTTCGCCGCAGGTCGGAGAGATCGACGGGGCCTTCGAGGTCAAAGGCGCGGTAGACGATCGCCGGCGCCCCGGGCCGCGCGCGGTCGCGCTCCCAGTAATCGGCCTGAAAAGTCGATAGTGGATCATGGTTCACAAATCGTCAGCTTTCCATCCTTTTGCACACAAAGTGCAGCGTCTGTCGTGGTCAACACTTCACATTTCTCTCCGAATCGCCACTTGTCATTGTGAGTCCATCTCGCCCGCCCGTCCGAAGCCGGCACAATCCATGCCCGGCCCGGCCGCGAGACAGAAGGAGAAGGCTTGTGAGCCGAGTCATGAAGGTCACGCTCGCCACGGTGACCGCACTGGCCTTGACCGGCGGCGTCGCGAACGCCGGTGTCACCCCCGCCGCCGCGCGGCCCCGCAACGCGGTGTTCGCCGCCACCGACCACCTCGCCGCGAGCGTCGCGGCCGGGCTGGCCGACCCCGCCGTACGGCAGAATGTCGTCGGGAAGGTCGAGGCCGGCCCCGCCGACCTACTGGCGATCCCGAGCCTCGCGAACGACGCGCGTACCGCCAACCGGACCGTGCTCGCGGCCAAGGGGCTGCCCGCGAACAGCGGTTCGCTGCTGCGCCTGCGGCTGGCCAACGCCACGGCGCGGGCGGCCCTCGCGCGCGGTGAGACGCCGCTCGTCGCGGCGGCGCCCACCGACGACAAGAAGGCCGACATCAAGGCCTACGACCCGCGCGGCGGGACGGTCACCATCGACGCCGCCAAGGCGCCGGAGCGGCCCGTCCTCGTGGTCGACGTCGACGTCGCGAAGGCGCTGCCGCTCGGCCTGAAGCTCATGCGCGACAGCCTCAGCGCGCACGGCGTACGCGACGCGCGGCCCACCACGGCGAAGCCCGCCGGCGGCTACTGGGCAACCAAGATCAACTCGATCCGGCTGAACGACGACGAGGAGACCTGGATCGAGGGCGACGCCGAGATCTACAGCATCGTCGGCGGCTTCGGCCTCGACGGGACGCCCGCCGTCAACATCGTGCAGATGCCCTACCTGGACAACGACGGCACGACGTACTACCCGAACCAGATCCTCGTGGGCTTCAACACCTACAAGTACGACCTGGCCGACGTCGTCATGATGGAGGACGACGGCGACACCAACTACGAGGCGCTCGCCCAGGCCATCGCCGACGCCCTGCTCACCATCGCGGACGTCGGCACCTACATCCCGCTGGTCAACGCCATCCTGGGCGCCATCCCGTCGTCGTGGTGGACCAACGACCCGGACTACGTCGACTCCTGGTACACCCTGTCGACGACCAGCACCGGTTCGCTCACCGGCGCCGCCGGCAACGGCACGATGGACGTCTCGCCCTACTGGGTCCCCGAGCTCTGACACGTCAGCAGTGACGCGACGGCCTCGGCCGTCCCAGGGTGCCGGGAGAGCAGACCGGCCACCTCGGGACTCCCGGGGCCGTCCGCGGTCTCGCCCCACACGGTCTCGCCCCACGCCGGGTCGTACCCGAGCAGCGCGCCCACCGCGCCGGCCGTGCCCGGGTGGTCGGCCAGCAGGGCGGTGACCGGCCCGGCCGCCACCGGCGCCGAGGAGACCGCCGGAGCGGCGGGTGCCGACCACGGCGGCGTCCACGCGTCCACGGCGGGCAGCGTCGCCGGGAAGGTGCGCGCCGCCTCGCGTACGAGCACCGGCACCAGCTCCTCCGCCTGGTCCCGCAGCGTCGTGATCAGCTTGGGCAGCCACGGCAGCAGGACCGCGTCGGGCAGCCGCGCGAACGCCTTGGACATCGCCTCCACCACGAACGGCGCCAGCGCCGGCGCTGGCTCCAGTGCCTGCACGAACCCGCTCAGGTACTGCGGGAACGCCGGGACGACCAGCGGGTTGGCGAGCAGCTCGTCGCACCGCGACCGCAGCTCGTCCATGGTCATCAGCCCGAGCCGGAACCGCGCGGCCCACAGCAGCGCGACCCTCGACGGCGCCTCCGGATGCGACTGCTTGACCGCGAGTTCGAGCTGCGCGTGGTCGCAGCCGAGGGACAGGGCCAGGCTCTCCATGCCGAACAGGAACCCGAGCATGGCCGCGACCTGCCGCACGCCGGTCTGCTCGTCGACGAAGGCCGTCGGCAGCAGCGTGCAGTAGTGGGCGTACCCGGCCGTGACGAAGTCCTCGCACCACTTCGGCAGCGACGGCGACGTGGCGCGGTAGTGGGCCAGCAGCCGGCGGATGCGGCGCAGCACCCGCGGCGCGTCGTCGACCGTACGCTCGGCCGCGAGCAGCTCGACGGCCCGCGTGCCGATCTCGTCGGTGAACCGCCGGGTGCCGAGGTAGAGGATGGCGTCCTCCACCGCTTCGAGCGCGACGGAGGCGGTGGCGTCCGGCGACCAGACGGTGCGGCGGAGCCGCTGCTCCAGCACCTGCTCGACGGTGACGCCCTCGTAGCCCAGCTCGACGATGGACCGCTGGTTGCGGCCGATCGCCAGGTCCCAGCTCTCCTGGATCGGGCGCTCGCCGAGCCGCCGGTCGCCCATGATCGGCCGTACGGCGTCGGCGGGCAGCAGCCGGCGCAGGATCCACAGCAGGTCCGAGCAGGGCACCAGCTCCGGCTCGGCGCCGAGGTCGAGCAGGGCGCGCTGGATCGTACGCTTCTCCAGGTCGAGCTTCAGCGGCGCCAGCCGGTCGAGGACGTCGCGGGCCAGCGGCGGGAGCGCGTCGTAGCCGACCTCGCCGATCCGGTCGCCGCCCAGGAGGATCTCGCAGAGGCGCTTCACGTCGCGCCGGCCCGGCACCGCGTCCTTCTCGATGCACGTGACCGCGGCGTCCTGGAAGTCGTACGGCGTGGGGCGGCCACGTCCGCGCATCCCGGCGAGCAGGATCGACGTCTCGAACACCGCGATGGCGTCGGCCGTGCTGGCCAGGTAGCCGTTGCGGCGCGCCAGCCGGACGATGTCGACGCACCAGCCGAGCAGCTCGGCCTCATCGAGGTCGTCCAGTACGGGAGGCTTCGCCAGGAAGCCGGTCAGCCGGTCGGTGACCGCCTCCTCCGGGGCGGCGGCGACCGCGGCGCGCTTGCGCGCCGCACGTTTGCGCCCGCCCTTCTGCCCTTCGAGCTGGAACGGCGTGACGCCGCCGCGCGTCACCGCCTTCGCGAACGTCGCCGCGGCGATCGACACCGAGCCCGAGGCCAGCCCGAACTGCGCCTCGATCGCCGAATGGCTGGAGGGGATCAGCCCGTACAGCCAGCGGGTGGTCGTGCGCGGGCCGACGTCGTACGGCTCGGCGTCCGACGACAGGCCGAACTGCTCGACCGGGCTGGCCGCGTGGAAGGCGCCGCAGACGTACAGGCACTGGTCCGGGTCGGTCCCGGTCGCGGCGAGGTGCTCGCGCATCCGGGTCCACATGTAGCGCTCGCGGTCCTCGTCGCGGTCGTTCCGGTCGGGGCCCAGCCGCCGGAACAGGCTGCCGATCAGGACCATGACCTGCCGGTACGTCGCGTAGTCCGCGCCGGCGAGCGGCTGTTCGACGTACTGGTCCCACCACTCGGACCAGTGCCGCACCTTGCCGTGGTGGAGCAGGTGCTGTCGCAGCTCGGCGAAGCGCGGCCGGAGGTCGCCGATCTCGACGCCGACGGCGTCGCCGTGCAGGGCCGCGTCGTCGTCATCCGGCCTGTCCGGCTCAGCGGGCTCGGCGGGTTCGGCGGGTTCGGCCCACTGGAACACGTGGTCCGTCGAGCGGTCCACCAGCACCAGCTCGACGCCCGGGGTGTCCAGGGCGTACGCGACGCACTGGTACTCCGCGGACGCCTCGGTGATGGGCGCGACCACGCTGAGCGGCGCCCATTCGAGCGGGAAGCCGTCGATGTCGGACGCGAACGCCTGGAGCGCGACGGGCAGGCGGCAGTTGCGCAGCTCGCCGAGCAGCGGCCGCAGGTCCTCGCACAGCTCCAGGTAGATCACCTTGGGCTGCTTGTCGCGCAGGCGGCGCGCCATGGCCAGCGCGGACGCCGGCGAGTGGTGGCAGACCGGGAAGATCTCCAGCTTCTCGCCGAGCGCGCGGTCGACGTCGTCGACGATGCCCGCCAGGATGCCGGGCAGCGTGCCCGTACCCCCGGCGAAGGCCTCGGCGGCGCCGAGCAGCTGCTCGCGCAGCGCGCCGAAAGGGCTCATGACAGCGTGGCGATCGCCTGGCGGCCGCCTTCCAGGAAGTCCTGCCACGGGCCCTCGTCCTTGCCGCGAGGCTCGACGACGCCGTGCCAGAACTTGTTCAGGATGGCCAGATCCTCCGGGCTGCGGCGCGCCAGCGAGCCCACGAGCGACCCGGCGAGCGTCTCGGCCCGCAGCGTACGGTCGCCGAAGAACTGGCTGTGCAGGATGGCGTCCTCCAGCACGCCGATCTGCTCGGCCGTCGACAGCGCCGACTCCAGCTTCTCGTCGTCGCTGGTCGCCGACGCCGCGGCGGCCCGCAGGTCGGCGAAGCTCTGCAGCAGGATGTCGAGCAGCGTGGGCGGCAGCTCCAGGTCGATGCGGTGACGGCGCAGCAGCTCCGTCGTACGGAACCGCACGATCTCCGCCTCGCTGCGCTTGTTCGTCACTACCGGGATGCGGACGAAGTTGAACCGCCGCTTCAGCGCCGACGAGAGGTCGTTCACGCCCCGGTCACGGCTGTTGGCCGTCGCGATGATGGAGAACCCGGGTTGGGCGAAGACGATGTTGTCGCTGTCCAGCTCGGGGATCGAGACGTACTTCTCGGACAGGATCGAGATCAGGGCGTCCTGCACGTCGCTGGTCGAGCGGGTCAGCTCCTCGAACCGCCCGATCACGCCCTGCTCCATCGCCGTCATGATCGGTGAGGGGATCATCGACTGCCGCGACTGCCCCTTGGCGATGACCATCGAGACGTTCCACGAGTACTTGATGTGGTCCTCGGTGGTGCCCGCGGTGCCCTGCACGACGAGGGTCGAGTTGCGGCAGATCGCCGCGGAGAGCAGCTCGGCGAGCCAGCTCTTGCCGGTGCCCGGGTCGCCGATCAGCAGCAGGCCGCGGTCGGAGGCGAGCGTCACGATACTGCGCTCGACGAAGCTCCGGTCGCCGAACCACTTCTGCGGGATCTCACGGTCGAGGCCGTCGGAGCGCTCGGACCCGAGTACGAACAACCGCACCATCTTGGGGCTGAGCCGCCACGAGAACGGCTTGGGCCCGTCGTCGACGGACTCCAGCCAGTCGAGCTCCTCGGCGTACTTCACCTCGGCCGGCGCGCGCAGCATCTCGTCGGTCATCGCCTGTTCTCCTATGCGAGGAAGTTCTTGAGCTCGAAGACGAGCTTGCGGATGTGGCCCGAGAGCACGGGCGTGCCCAGGGCCTTGAAGCGCTCGCGGAACCACGGGTTCACGCTCTGCTTGCCGGAGCTGCTCACCGAGCCGACGGGGATGAACTTCACCCCGGACCGGTGCACGGCCTCGATGCCGGCGAACAGCGGCTGCGACCGGTTGAACTCGTAGAAGTCCGAGATCCAGACCATCACCGTGTTGCGCGGATCGGTGATCTTCGGCCGGGCCATCTCCATCGCGACGGGCCCGTCGTTGCCGCCGCCGAGGTTGGTGCGCAGCAGGACCTCGAACGGGTCGTGCACCCACGGCGTCAGGTCCAGCGCGCGGGTGTCGAACGCGATCAGGTGCACGTCGACCTTCGGCAGCCCCGCGAAGATCGAGGCGAGGATCGTGCAGTTCACCATCGAGTCGACCATCGACCCGGACTGGTCGACGACCACGATCAGCCGCGCCGGAGTGGTGCGCTTGGCGGTCTGCTTGTAGAAGAGGCGGTCGACGTACAGCCGCTCGTCCTCCGGGCTCCAGTTGGTGAGGTTCTTCCAGATCGTGCGTTCGAGGTCGAGGTTGCGGTACACGCGCTTCGGCGGCACGGACCGGTCGATGACGCCCGCGGAGGTCTGCTGGACCTGCGTGCGCAGCACCTCCGCGACCTCGTCGACGAACCTCCTGATCAGCTTCTTGGCGTTGGCGAGCGCGACGCCGGACAGGTTCGTCTTGTCACGCAGCAGCTGCTCGATCAGCGACATGCTCGGCGTCAGCCGCCCGGCGAGCGCCGGGTCGGCCAGCACCTCGCGCAGGCGCATGCGCTTGACCAGGTCGCCTTCCATCTCCGCCAGCAGGCCGGACTGCTCGCCGGCGCCCTCGGTGCCGAGCGCCTCCTTGAACCAGCCGGCGTCCTTCTGCCAGGAGGCCAGCCGCGTGGCGGAGACACTGCCGGACCCGGTCGCGAAGACGTTCAGCAGCAGCTTGGAGACCAGCGCCGCCCGGCGTACCTGGGCCTCGGGGGCCTCGTCGCCGTCGGCCGGGGCCATCAGCCCTTCCAGCTCGGCGCCGAGGTCCGGGAAGCGCTGCACGAGGTTGTCCACGGACACGGCCGGGTCGAGCAGCGCGGCCGGCAGCCCGAGGTCCTCCACGATCGCGACGCTGGACGACTCCAGCGACGGTTGTTCCTCGGGATCGAAGACGCGGGCCAGGAGCCGCCAGTACAGGACCTGGCGCCGGTTCTCGTTCGGGTCGCTCATCGGCGCAGCAACCGTCCCGCGCGCTCGCGCAGCACGGCGACGGCGTCGCCCGCCCTGGCCTCGGCCTTCACGACCTTGGGGTCGGTCGGGCCCTGCGCCCAGTCGCCGTTGTGCGCCTCGACCGGCTTCTTCTTGACCGTGGCCTGGACGGCGAGCGGCTGGAGCGCCCACCGGCCGGCGTCCCAGCGCATCAGGCCGACGCACGCCGAGGACGCCGTGACGAGCTGCGGCGTGAGAGGCCCGCAGGAGGGCAGGCGGCCCAGGTCGAGCGCGAGCGCGTTCCCGTCGAGGGTCAGCGTCCCGTCGCGGACCGTGTACCCCTCGACGAGCACGGGCTCGGCGAGGCGCACCGGGTGCCGGTCGAGCGGGGGTACGGCCGGGGCGGTCGCGCCGGAGAGCAGGACGCGTGCCGTGGCGAACGGGTCGGCGTGGTCGCCCGCGCCCGCCAGCTCGTCGCGCCAGACCAGGTCGCCGCCCGCGAGCAGCGGCATGTCCTCGATCTCCAGCGCGCGGTGCTCGGCCAGCGCGGCGAGCAGGACGGGGTGCCGGTGCAGCAGCCGCCACACGGACGGGCCGGTGATCGTGTCCACCTTCGCCGCGGACACGCTCGCGCGCACCACCCGCGGCTCCCCGTTCGCGGGCTCCAGGATCGCGTGGACCTGCACCTGTACGGCGGTGGCGTGCTCGTGCACGTCGGCGCCGAGGACCAGCAGGCGCCCCGACACCGTGCCGGCGTTCGGGGCGTCCGCGCCGCCCGCCCGCGCCAGCAGCAGGGCGCGCGCCCACAGGTCGGCCCAGCGGCGTACGGGCAGGCGCTCCATCGTCGCGACGGGCGAGGAGGCGCGCAGCTCCGTGGTCAGCCCGTCGACCAGGACCGCGAGCCGCCGCAGGCGGGGCTCGGCGAGCAGCGCTTCGAGCGTCTGGTCCGAGGCGGACAGCAGGTCGTGGTCGACACCACGCCACCCGGCGATGGCCAGCTCCCCGAGCCAGGACCGGCACCCGCCGAGCAGGTTCCCAACCCCGTCCGCCGGAGCCGCCGGAGCCTCCGGTGGCTCCCATACGGCCCTCGTACGGCCGAGGGCGGTATCAAGGCTCGCGAGCCGCGCGTCGTGGACGGCGCCCAGCAGGGCGGTGCGGGCGCCGGCGAGTGCCGCGAGGTGCTCCTCCGCGATCGAGCCGGTCGCGACCTTCTCCGACGCCTCGGCGGCCGGTGGCCCCAGGGGCGTGGTGGCGACGGCGGCGGCCAGGGCGTTCAGCGCCGTACGGCCCTCCGCGCTGAGACGGGCGAGGCCGGCGGCGAGCGCGTCGTCGAAACCGTCCACCAGGGCGAGGGCCTCTTCGATCCCCGCCGGGGTGGCTTCGAGCAGCTCCGCGAGCTGTACGCCCTGCATCAGAGCACCGCGCCCGAGGACGGGAACCAGTGCATCTCGGCGATCGGCTCCGTCGCGCCGGGCAGCTCCAGGTACGCCAGGTGGCGCAGGAACCGGCTGAACACGGCCGCCGCGGGTGCCTTCTCCTGCTCGCAGTCCAGGGCGCCCAGCAGCGTCTCGCCCTCGCCGACCTCGACGCGCAGGTAGCGGGCGACGCGGTCGAGGCCGTACTGGGTGACGGCCTCGTCGGCGAGCGCGATCAGGTGCTTGCACGGCGAGGCGCCGTACTGGCCTCCGCACGGCCGGTTGTTGTTCGTGCTGCAGCTCAGGCCGTGGGTGCCGGCGCTGATCGACGAGACGTAGACCCGCGCGAGGTCCGATCCGCTCGACACGACCCCCTGGAGCCGGCCGTCGGCCAGCTCGACGAAGGGCACCTTCGCCAGTTTCCGAGGCCGTACCGCGGGCACCACCGGCACCGCGCTCGACCTCTCCCACGCGGCGTCATCCGTGTCCATCGCCCCCGGACCTCCAGCTCAGGACCCACACGAGCGGTGGATCATGGTCGGGAACCTATCCCAAAGCGGACTCCCGGCAGGACCTGTTCGGATGAACTTCTCGCGGGCGGAAACGCCGGTACCCGGCGGTGCCGCGGAGGGGCGCCGCCGGGTACCGGTGCGCGTCAGGTGCCGAGGAAGTCGCGCACCGCGCCGAGCGTCACCGTGTCGGTGAGGTACCCGATGTGGGTCTGGCACGCCACGTTGTGGTTGGCGGCGCCGTTCAGCTCGGTGCTGGTGTAGGGAATGATCACGCCGTCGCACGCGGAGTACCAGGTCGCGTACTTGGTGCCGCCCGGCGTCTCGTCGCCCGAGGTCGCCTGCTGGATGAACGCCGAACCCGGCAGCATCTCCACGCAGGAGGGGTTGATCGTGCAGGCGGTCGCAAACGTCGTGCCGTGGTTGGCGCCCGCGATGGAGGCGAGGTGCCGGACATACGGCTGGCCGCCGAGCTCGTGGATGTACCACTCGCTCACCAGCCCGCCCATGGAGTGGTTGACGATGTCGACCTGGGACGCGCCCGTCTGGGACAGGACCTGCTGGATGTAGGTCTTCAGCCCGGCGGCGCTGGTCTTGTTGGACTGGGCCCAGTTGTACTGGTACGCGAACATCTCGTTGCTGCCGTATCCGCCGGCGGCGAAGACGGCCTCGGCGGTGGTCCAGTTGGACGCGCTGCCGGTGTAGCCGTGGACGAAGACGACGGGGACGTGGGTGGCGGCGTTCGCGGTGCCCGTCTGCCCGGCGGAGAGCAGGCAGGCGAAGGCGGTGAGAACGACCGCGAGGAAGGTGCCGAGGGTACGGCGCATGGTTCCTCCTGGCTGGGGACTGGGACTGACCGAAGTCTCATCCGGCGCCCGTCGCGGCGCATCGGCGAAATCACCAGTCCTGCTTGTCAGGAGAAGAAACGCGGCAGTTCCACGCGTGAGCGGATGCCGAGGCGCACGAAGACGTTCCGCAGGTGGTGGTCGACGGTGCGGGGGCTGAGGACGAGCCGCGCCGCGATCTCCCGGTTGGTGGCACCCTCGGCGGCGAGCCGCGCGATCTCGCGCTGCTGCGCGGTCAGCTCCACGGCGCCCTCCGGCGCCGTGGGCTCGACGGTCTCCCCGGCGGCGCGCAGCTCCGCGCGCGCACTGCCGGTCCAGTGCTCGGCGTCGTAGTACTCGAAGATCTGCAGCGCGTTGCGCAGGTGCTCGCGTGCCGCGCGCGGCTTGCGGCCGCGCCGCAGCCGGTGCCCGTACAGCAGCTCGGTCCGTGCCAGCTCGAACGCCGAGTCGCCGCGGCGGTGCAGCCGCAGCGCCTCGCGGAAGTGCTCGTCCGCCTCACCGTCGTCGGCGGCCAGCAGCGCGTGGCAGCGGTGGGACAGGGCGAGGCGTACGGAGTTGTGGGTGCTGGTGGCCCACCGGTCGAAGACCTCCAGGGCCTGGACGGCGCCTTTCCGGTCGTCGCAGCGGACGGCGGCCTCGACGAAGTGCGGCGTCGCCATGACGTGCACCACGGGATGGGCGTGCCAGGTGCCGGCCATGAGCCGGATACGCCCCGCCGCGTCCGCCGGACGGTCGTCGATGAGGTCCAGGCAGGCCTGCGCCCAGGTCGTGAACGCCCCCGGGCGCGCCAGCCCGCGCCCGTTCGCGGCGTCGGACACCGCGTCGAGGCGCAGCCGCGCGGTGTCGCGGTCGCCCTGCAGCGCGGCGAGCAGCGCCATCGTCGCGAGGTGGTCGACGGCGTGGTTCTCCTGGCCGGCGGCACGCGCCAGCCGCAGGCCTTCGAGGGAGTGCGCGGTCGCCGACGGGTAGCGGCCGAGCCACAGGTCGGCCATGGCGAGGTAGGCCAGGGCCCACGGCTTCACGGCGGCGCCCGCGCCGGTGCCGAGGCTCGCCGCCCGGCCGGCCAGCTCGTGGGCACGCCGGTCGTCGCCGAGCATGAGCGCCGCCATGCTCGCCCCAGACCTTGGCGGCGCGGTCGTCCGTGGCGTCGGCGAGCCGCACCGTACGCGCCAGCGGCTCCGCCGCCTCCTCGTGCCGCCCTCGGTACGTCGCCGCCATCCCCTCGAAGTGGCAGAAGAGCAGCTCGGCGCCGGGTGTCTCGTGCCGCCCGCGCAGGGCCGCGGCGCGCCCGGCGACCTCCAGATATCCGCGCAGGTCGCCGCCCAGGCAGCTCGCCTCGCCCGCGTACGCCAGCGCGGCGACGGCACTGCGGCGGTCGTGGCCGATGAGACGGTCCGCCGCGTCGAGGAGCGTACGGCGCCCGGCGGCGGGCCTGCCGTCGCGCAGCTCGATCTCGCCGCGCAGCAGGTCGGCGCGCCCGCGGAGCCGTCCACGGCGCGAGGCGGGCGCGAGCTGCCGGACCAGCGCGCGTGAGCGCCGGCTCCGCCCGGCCAGCCACGCGTCCGTCGCCGCGGCGAGGAGCAGGTCCGCCTGCTCGTCGCGGTCGCGCGTCAGCGTCGCGGCGCGCTGCCAGGCGCGCGAGGAGTCGGTGTACCGCCCGGCCGCGCCGGCCTCGGCCGCCGCCGCGCACAGTTCGGCGGCGAGGTCCTCATCGGCCTCGCAGGCCAGCGCCGCGCGGTGCCAGATCCGGCGGGCCCGCTGCCGGTCGTCGTCGAGGACCCGTGCGAGCAGCTCGTGCACGGTGTTGCGCTCGGACAGGGGCGCGTCGGCGTACAGGGCGCTGCGGATGACCGGGCTCGGCACGCTGATCGACTCGCCGTCGACGCGTACGAGGCCCCACGCGCGTACGGCCTCCAGCTCCCGCAGGTCGAGGCGGTCGGCGAGGGCGGCCCTGGTCAGGGTCCGCCCGTCGAGGCTGTCGTCGGCGACCGCGAGCAGGGCCAGCCGCCGCGCGTCGGCGGACAGCCGGAAGAACCGCCGCCGGTAGACGGCCCGCAGCCGGCTCCCGGGCGGCAGCGCCTCCGGCGGCGGCTCCTCGCCGGAAAGCTGGCCGGGCGTCAGCGCGGCGGCCAGCTCGACCAGCGCGAGCGGGTTGCCGCCGGTCAGCTCGGTCAGCCCGGCCGCGAGGTCCTCGGCGACGCCGATGGGGCACCGGTCGGCGAGGACGTCCGTGCTCGCGGTCTCATCCAGCGGCGGCAGCGGCAGCCGGGGGATGCCGGCGAGGCGGTCGCGTTCCGGCGTGGTCACGTGCTCGTTGTGCGCCGCGAACAGCATCACCACCGGCTCGTCGCCGAGCCGCCGCGCGGCGAACGTCATGGCCTCCAGCGACACACGGTCCAGCCAGTGCACGTCGTCGACCCAGCACAGGACGGGCCCGGATCGCGCCGCCGCCGTCAGCAGGGCGTGCACGGCGGTGAAGAGCGCGAACGACCCGTCGGCGCCATTCCCGGTGAAGACGCTGCCGAGGACCTCGGCCTGGCAGGCGGGCAGGCACCCGACCCGGTCCGCCACGGGAGCGAGCAGGCGTTGGAGCCCGGCGAGAGGAAGAGCCGACTCCTGCCGAATCCCGCGAATTCCCAGAGTCAGGAAGTCCGGTCCCGCCCGGCGTACCGCGCATTCCAGCAACGCGCTCTTTCCCATGCCGGGCTCGGCGAGGACCGAGAGCGCGCCGCCACGCCCGGAGCGCGCGCGGAGGAGCAGTTCCTCCAGCACGGCGAGCTGGCCGTCCCGGCCACGCAACACAACGGACACATCGACAGTTTCACGCGCCTCCACGGGAAGGGAAAGGCGCCCAGGTCAGGAGCGCGCGGGATAACGGTCATGCCGCCCTGCCCGGCGGGCGCGGCGATCCGGCGTCCGCGAGGAGACGTTCGAGGGTGCCGGCGCAAGGTCCGGATTCGGCCAAAGGACGATCTTGATTAATGTGTCAGGGTCAGTGATGATTTCTGTCGTTCCGTTTCCGGGCTTGATCATAGGGCGGCCCGAATGAAAAGGATCATCGCGACGCAACCGCAGTGGATCTGACCTGCACGTCGCCCATTACTTAGAGTCAAAGAGGCGTTGCAGAATCGCTATTGAAGTCTCTACTGCCCTCGGCGTACTTTGTGGGTCGACCGTAACGAAGCAAGATTCCCTTGCAGGGCTCTTTTGCACATATCGCGAACAGCGCGGCGACTGAATTAACCGTCTACCGATTTATCGACAAGGGAGTCGAGCCATGCCTGTATCGGACCAGCCGGAAACGTCGTCGACCGTCCACCGCCGCCATCCGGCCGTGGACGGTCGGTGATCGGCGGTCACTGATGGAGTATCGGCTGCTCGGGCCGCTCGACGTCGTGGCCGACGGCAGGTCGCTCGACATCGGCGGGCCCCGCCAACAGATCGTCCTGGCCATGTTGCTGCTGGAGGCGAACCGCGTCGTCTCGGTCAGCCGCCTCGTCGCCGCTCTGTGGGACGACCGGCCGCCGGCGACGGCCAGGAGCCAGGTCCAGATCTGCGTCTCGGCGCTGCGCCGCAGTCTCGCCGCCGCCGAGACCACCAACGCCATCGTCACGCGCCCGCCCGGTTACGTGTTCCGTGTGTCCGACGACGACCTCGACGTGCGCAGATTCGAGAAGCTCACCATGAGCGGGCGTACGGCGGCGGCGGAGCGGCGCGTCGCGGACGCCGCCCGCGACCTGCGGACCGGGCTGGCGCTCTGGAACGGCCCCGCCGCGGCCGGAGTGGACAGCAGGATCGTCCAGATCGCCGCGACCCGGCTGAACGAGGGACGGCTCGCGGTCCTGGAGGACTGCGTCGACCTGGAGCTGGAGCTCGGGCGGCACCGCGACCTGATCGGAGAGCTGTCCGAGCTGGTCGCGGAGTACCCGCTGCGCGAACGCCTGCGCGCCCAGCTCATGCTGGCGCTGTACCGGGCCGGCCGCCAGGCCGAGGCGCTCGCCTCGTGCCGCGACGCCCGGCAGACGTTCGTGGAGGAGCTGGGGCTCGACCTCGGTGAGGATCTGCGCAAGCTCGAACACGCGATCCTGGACAACGACCTCGCGCTGAACCTCGCCGAGGAGATCCAGGTACGCCCGGGAACGGCACCCGCCGCCACGGCCACGGTGCCGCGCCAGCTCCCGGCGGCGATCGCCGACTTCACCGGGCGTACCGGCATTCTCGACGGCCTCGGCGAGGTGCTGTCGCCGGCGCAGGGCGACATCCACGTGCGGATGGCGGCCCTCACCGGCAAGAGCGGCGTCGGCAAGACCGCGCTGGCGCTGCACGCCGCCCACCAGGTACGCGACTTCTACCCGGACGGCCAGCTCTACGCGCAGCTGCACGGCGGGCAGGCGCAGCCGGTCAGCCCGGCGGCCGTGCTCGAACGCTTCCTGCGCGCGCTCGGCGCGCCCGCGGCGCTGCCGTCCAACGTGGACGACCTGGCCGTGATGTACCGGAGCCTGCTGGCGGACCGGCGCATGCTGATCGTGCTCGACGACGCGCACAGCGCCGCGCAGATCGTGCCGCTGCTGCCGGGGAGCCCGAGCTGCGTCGTCATCGTGACGAGCCGCAGCCGGCTGTCCGGCCTGCCCGGAGCGGACCGGTTCGAGGTCGACGTGTTAGACGAACGCAGCGGTGTCGAGCTGCTCGCCCGCGTCATGGGGCCCGAACGCGTGCACCGGGACCCGGCCGCCCTCGACCTCGTACGCCTGTGCGGCTGCCTGCCGCTCGCGCTGCGCATCGCCGCGGCCAAGCTCGCGGCGCGCCCGCACTGGACGATCCGGCAGCTCGTCAACCGGCTGGAGGACGAGGAGCACCGGCTCAACGAGCTCGTGTACGGCGACGTCGGCATCAGGCCGAGCATCTCCATGTCGTACGTGGGCCTCACCGACGCCGCGAAACGGCTCTTCCACCGGCTGAGCGTCCTGGGCGCCACCGACTTCCCGTCGTGGGTGGGCGCGCCGCTGCTGGACACCGACCTGGACACGGCCACCACCCTGATGGACCAGCTCGTCGAGGCGCAGCTGGTCGAGGTACGCGTGGTCGACGGCGGGCCGGCGCGGTTCCACCTGCACGACCTGATCCGGGTCTACGCGGTGGAGCGGCTCGTCGCCGAGGAGTCGGCGGCCGAGCGCCAGGCCGCCATGCACCGGGTGCTGCGCTGCTGGCTGTACCTGGCGTCCGAGGCGCACCGGCGGGAGTTCGGCGGCGACTTCACGCTCATCCACGGCGACACCGAGCACTACCCGCTCGCCGAGGAGGTCACGAAGGACCTGCTGGTCGACCCGCTGGGCTGGTTCCAGACCGAGCACGCCACGCTCGTGTCGGCGATCCGGCAGGCCGCGCAGGCCGGGCTGGACGAGCTGTGCTGGGACCTCGCGCTGACCTCGGTGACGCTGTTCGAGTCCGGCAGCTACCTGGAGGACTGGCAGCAGACGCACGCGATCGCGCTCACGGTCGCGTGTGAGGCGGGGAACCGGCGCGGCGAGGCCGCGATGCGCTACTCCCTCGGCGCCCTCGCGCTGGTCCGGCAGCGGCTGGACGAGGCGCTGGAGCACCTGGAGGCCGCGCTGCGCGGCTTCGACGCCACCGGTGAACTGCACGGGCGCGCGCTGGCGCTGCGCAACCTGGCCTTCGTCGACCGGCTGCGCGGCCGGTACGGCACGGCGCTGGAGCGCTACCAGGAGGCGCTGCGCGACCTGCACAGCGTGGGCGACCGGATCGCCGAGGCGCACGTGCTGGCCAGCATCGCGCAGGTGCGGATGGAGCGGCGCGAGTACGACGTCGCGCAGCGGATGCTCAACGAGGCGCTGGCGATCTGCCGGTCGCTCGGCGTGCGCCGTACGACGGCGCAGACGGAGTACCGCCTCGGCGAGCTGTACCTGCACCGTGGCGACTACGCCGGCGCGGAGACGATGTTCGTCTCGGTGCTGGACGCGGTGCGCGACAGTGACGACGCGCTGGGGGAGACCCACGCGCTGTACGGGCTCGGCATGGCCCGCGCCGGCCAGCGGGCGTTCGCCACGGCCGAGCTGGACCTGCGGGCGGCGCTGGAGAAGTCGGGCCGGATCGGCGACCAGCTGATCCGGGGCCGTGTCCTGCTCGCGCTCGCCGACCTGGGGGCCGTACGGGGCCGCTCGGGTGACGCCGTGTCCCACCTCGGCCAGGCGCAGGCGGTGTTCGACGGCATCGGGCTGCGGGTGTGGCGGGCGCGCGCGCTGCGCACGGCCGGCCGCCTGCACCGGTCCGCCGGGCGCCACGAGGCGGCGGCGGAGGCGTGGCGCACCGCCATCGAGCTGGCGGGTGACACCGATCCGGTGCTCGTCACGGCCCTGTCCGACGAGCTGGACGCGCTCACCGGGTAGGCGGTCGAGTCCACGGCCGGGTGGCCTGCCTCAACGGGGCCGCCCGGCCTTCGGTCATGCGGTCTCAGCAGCCCCAGTGGGTGTCGCCGAACGCCGAGACATGGGGGTGGCCGTGGGCTGCTCGCATGGTCTGTCCCTTCCTTCCGGCCCGGGGGCCGAACGCCTCCGGATCCGCACGTCACTCCGCCGTCAGGTCCGGAGTCGTGAGAACAGTTCACGATAGAACGGCATTCGCCCGCTGTTGATCCACTATTCAACGACCGGCGATTGCGGGGCGATTGCCACGCGATGGGCGCCTGGTTCACACTCTCCAGACCGCGCGGGCAGCGCGTGGTCACGTACGAGCGGGGAGGGTCGATGGGCGTCGTCGTTCAGGTCACCGATGGGGTGTACGGCCGGCCCGCGGCCGGCCTGCCGGTGCGGCTCTACCGTGAGTCCGGTGGTGAGTGGCAGGAACGCGCCCGGTGCGTCACCGACGCCGACGGCCAGGCGACCGACTGGGGCGGCCGTCCGGTCGAGAGCGGCCTGCACCGGCTGGTGTTCGACGTGGGCGGCTACTTCGCGTCGCTGGGGGTCGAGCCGTTCTTCCCCCGCGTCGACGTGACGTTCCGGGTGATCGACCCGGCCGAGCGGTACGAGATGCCGTTGCTGATCACGCCGCACTTCTTCTCCGCCTCCCACAAGAACTGACGGCCGGGGCCGGGATAGTCCCGCAATAGTCCCGGGATAGGACGCCGTCCCACGATCAGGGCAAATACCCAGGTGTCGGCGGAGGGGGACGGATGGAATCCGGTGCCCAGCGTGAGTCAGGACCGAACGCACCGGCCCCGCCGGCGTCGATCTCCGTCACCGGCGGCGGCCGGGTCACCGGAGCGGCGCGGGACTACGGCCCGTGGGCGCCGATCACCGAGCTGATCGAGCGTACGGCCGCACGTGACCCCGGCGCGGTGGCGGTGGCCTTCGGCGACGAGCGGCTCTCGTACGCGGAGCTGAACGCGCGCGCCAACCGGCTCGCGCGGTACCTGCGCTCGCGCGGCGTCGACCGGGAGCGCCTCGTCGGCGTCCACCTGGAGCGCTCGGCCGAGATGGTCGTCGCGCTGCTGGCGACGCTGAAGGCCGGCGGCGCGTACCTCCCGCTGGACCCCGAGCACCCGCGCGACCGGCTGCGGATGGTGCTCGACGAGGCGCGGCCGGACGTGGTGCTCAGCGCGCGCGACCTGGCCGACCGCCTGCCCGTCATGGACGCCACGGTCGCGCTCGTCGACCAGGACGCCGCCGACTGGGACGCGCTCCCGTGCGATGACCTCGGCGTACGCCTCGGCCCCGCGAACGCCATCTACGTCCTGTACACCTCCGGTTCGACCGGGCGGCCCAAGGGCGTCGTGAACACCCACGGTGCCCTGGCGAACCGCCTGCTGTGGATGCAGGAGGAGTACGCCCTGGACCGTACGGACGTCGTGCTGCAGAAGACGCCGTTCGGGTTCGACGTGTCGGCCTGGGAGTTCTTCTGGCCGCTGATCACCGGCGCGCGGCTCGCGGTCGCGCGCCCCGGCGACCACCGCGACCCCGACCTGCTCGCCGCGACGATCGCCCGGCACGGCGTGACCACCCTGCACTTCGTCCCGTCGATGCTCCAGACGTTCCTCGCGACCGCCGAGGAGGCCGGGCTGATGGACCCGGTCACGTCGGTGCGCCAGGTGTTCTGCAGCGGTGAGGCGCTGCCGGGGTCGGTGCAGGGGCAGTTCGGCGCGGTGTTCTCGGCGCGGCTGCACAACCTGTACGGCCCGACCGAGGCCGCCATCGACGTGACGTACTGGCCGTGCGACCTGACGAGCCGTGACACCGTGCCGATCGGCTACCCGATCGCCAACACGAGCGTCTACCTGCTCGACCGTGACCTGCGGCCGGTGGCGGAGGGCGAGGTCGGCGAGATCCACCTCGCCGGGACGGGCCTGGCGCGCGGGTACCTCGCGCGGCACGGCGCCACCGCCGACCGGTTCGTCCCGGACCCGTTCGCGGCCTCGCCGGGCGAGCGGATGTACCGCACCGGCGACCTGGGGCGGCTCCGCGACGGCGCCGTGGAGTACTGCGGGCGCACCGACGACCAGGTGAAGGTCCGCGGGTTCCGCATCGAGCTGGGCGAGGTGCAGACCGCGATGGCGGCGCACCCCGACGTGAGCGCCGCCGCCGTCACCGTGCTGGAGCACCCGGCGACCGGCAGGTACCTCGCCGGCTACTACGTCTGCCGGCGCGACACGAGCGTGCCGGTGCCGAAGTTGCGCGAGGCGCTGCTGCGGCGCCTGCCCGAGTACATGGTGCCGACGACGCTCACCGCGCTGGACGCCATCCCGGTGACCGCCAACGGCAAGCTGGACCGCGCGGCGCTGCCCGTACCGGGCCGTACGCCGCCGAAGGCGGGAGCGCCGTCGGTGCCGGCCGCCCACCACGTCCCGCCGCGCACGCCGACCGAGCGCGCGGTCGCGGCGGTGTGGGCCGAGCTGCTCGGCCACGCGACGGTCGGCGCGTGCGATGACTTCCTGGAGCTGGGCGGCCACTCGATGGCCGCCGCGCGGATCGCCGCGCGCCTGCGCACCGAGCTCAACGCCGACCTTCAGGTCCGCGACTTCTACGACCACCCCGTGCTGGAGCGGCTGGCCGCGCGCGTCGACGAGCTGCGAGCCGTCGGGCAGGCCGGCCCGCCACCGATCCGCCGCGTGGCCCGGGTCCCGAGGCGATCCCCGGCCCCACGCCCCTGAACCTCGCCGTTGCCAACCCCTTCCCGCGCGACAGGGCGCGGGAATCCGACCAGACGGAGTGACGTATGCGCAGTTTCATCTCCCTGCCCGAAATCGGCGCCGGCGACATCGCGGCGATCGTCGAGCGCGCCGTGGAGTTCGGCGGCGGCCCGGCGCGCGACACGACCCTGCGCGACCGGTCCGTCGGCGTGTACTTCCGGCGTACCTCCACGCGTACGAGGACGGCGTTCGTCATGGCGGCGTCACGCCTCGGCGCCGACGTGATCACCTACGGCCCGGACGACCTCCAGCTCAACACGGGGGAGACCGTCCAGGACACCGCGCGCGTGCTCGACGCGTACCTGGACATCCTCGTGGTGCGCACCAACGACGAGATGGCCGAGATGCGCGAGCTGGCGAACGCCGGGCCGCTGGCCGTCGTCAACGCGCTGACCCGTGACGAGCACCCGACCCAGGCCATGGCCGACCTGGCCACGGTGCGCGAGCAGTTCGGCACGCTGTCCGGCGTGCACATGCTCTACATCGGCGAGGGCAACAGCTCGGCGCGCGCGCTCGTCTACGCGGCGGCGCTCACCCCGGGGATGGCCCTGACCGTCGTCACGCCGGAGGGGTACGGCCTGCCCGACGACGTGTACGAGCGCGCCGCGGAGCTGGGCGGCGGATCCGACCGGATCTCCCAGGCCCACGAGGTCGAGAAGGCCGGCGGGCCCGCGGACGTCGTCTACACGAGCCGCTGGCAGACGATGGGCGTGTCCAAGGACGACCCGGAGTGGATGACCGCGTTCATGCCGTACCAGGTGACGGACGAGCTGCTCGACCGGGCCGGGAACACGCGCACGGTGTTCATGCACGACCTCCCGGCCGTACGCGGCCAGGAGGTCACGGACGAGGTGCTCGACGGGCCGCGCAGCCTCGCCTGGCGGCAGGCCCACCACAAGATGACCGCCGCGATGGCCGTCCTGGAGTGGTGCGCGGGCCGGCTGTGACGTCAGTCGGTGCCCGGGCGGCCGGTGTCCGGCACGCGGGAGGCGACGGCGGCGGCGAAGTCGCCGAAGACGGGGTTGTCGAACAGCAGCCGGCTCGGCAGCGCGACCCCCAGCCTCCTGCGGAGCCGCACCATCACCCGGGCACCGGCCAGCGAGTGCCCGCCCAGCTCGAAGAAGTCGTCGCCGTCGCCCACGCGGCCCCGGCCGAGGACCTCCTCCCACGCCCCGGCGAGCAGCCGGGTCAGCTCCGGGTCCGCGGGTTCCGCGCGTACGGGCGCCACGGGGACCGGGGCGTCGGCGGACCGCGTGAGGGCCGGGTCGGACTCGGACGCCATCGGCAGGGCGCCGGCCCGCGCGTTCTCGTCCTCCAGCATGGAGGACAGCAGCCGGGAGAAGTGCCGCTGCATCAGGCCGACCGCGGCCGTGGTGAGCCGGTGCGAGTCGTGGTGCCACACGACCCGCAGCGCGCCGTGGTCGCGGCGGATCGACACGACCAGGTCCATCGGGATCGGCAGGTTGACCATGGGCATCGGGTCGATCCGCAGGCCCGGCAGCTCGACGGGCTCGCGCTCCACGTCGGTGAACTCGATCAGCGTGTTGAACAGCGGCGACCGGTGACCCTTGCGCTCCGGGGCCAGCTCCTCGACCACCTGGTCGAACGGCGCGTGCTGCATGGTGTGCGCGTCGAGCACGGTCCCGCGCGTACGCGCGAGCAGGTCGGGCAGCGCCGGGTCGCCGGACAGGTCCAGGCGCAGCGCCACCGTGTTCGTGAACAGGCCGATCACGTCGTCGGTCTCGACCTGGGTGCGGTTCGCCATCGGCGTCCCGAGGACCAGGTCGGTACGGCCCGTGTACCGCGCCATCTGGACGGCCAGCGCCGTCGTCAGCACCACGAACAGCGAGACGTTCGCGCGCCGGGCCAGCTCGGTCAGGTCGTCGACCAGGTGGAGCGGCAGCGACTGCGCCGACGTGCCGACCTGGCGCCCCTCGGGCGTCTCGCAGGCCAGGCGCGGGAACTCGATCGCGGGCGGCGGGTCGGCGAGCACCCCGCGCCAGTACGCCGAGGTGCCGTTCCAGCTCCGCGCCCTGGAGCCAGTCCCGCTGCCAGGCGGCGAAGTCGGCGTACTGCACCGCGGGCTCGGGCGGCGGCTCGGTGCCGAGCAGCCGCGCGGCGTAGCACGCGGTGAGGTCGCGGTGCAGCGTGCCGACCGACCAGCCGTCGCACACCATGTGGTCGAGGGTCAGCAGGAGCACGTGCTCGTCGGCGCCGAGCCGGAACAGGTGCGCGCGCAGGGGCGGGCCCGCGGCCAGGTCGAACCCGCGGTGCAGCTCCGCGCTCCCGGCCCGCGCCAGCTCGCGACCGGAGTCGGACCGCCCGCACAGGTCGGTGACGGCGATCGTCAGCGGCTCGGGCGGGCCGATGATCTGCGCGACCTCGTCGCCCTCGATCTCGAACGTCGTGCGCAGCGCCTCGTGCCGCGAGACCAGGTCGCCGACCGCGCGCTCCAGCAGCGCGCCGTCGAGCCGGCCGGTGAACCTGAACCCGACCTGGGTGTTGTACGTCGCCGCGCCGTCCTCGAGCTGTTCGAGGAACCACATGCGTTGCTGGGCGAAGGAGGCCTGGGCGACGAAGGCGTCCGCCCGCGTGTGCGCGTTGCTCATGAGTGTCCTCACCGGACGGTTGGTGCGTCACGGAAATCGCGTGCCGGCAGATATCGAGCCGAGCCGCCAGGGGTGCAGTATTCAGTGGAACGGCAGCCGCTATTGATCGGGCATCGAATCGCGATCGCCTAAACAACGGCGCTTGACGGGGGCGGCGGCGGCGTGGCTATATGGGAATCGAAACCCGGGCCGCCAAATCCATTTCTGATATTCGCCGGAGGGAGCAAATCCGGATGAGAAACGTCTGGAATCTGCTCGCGCGCAATCGGAATTACCGGCTGCTGCTCGGTGCCAATCTGACGTCTGCCTCCGGGGACTGGGTCCTCGGAATCGGCATGATGTACTACGTCTTCACCGTGACCGGCTCCGCGCTGGCCTCGGGTACCGTCCTGGTCGTCTCGATCCTGCCGCAGTTCATCTTCGGCTCGATCGGCGGCGTGTTCGTCGACCGGTGGGACCGCCGGCGGACCATGGTGGCGACCGATGTCCTGCTCGCCGTGTCGCTGATCCCGCTCTACTTCGTGCACCACGAGAGCCAGATCTGGATCATCTACGTCTCGGTGTTCCTCGAAGCCACGCTGGAGCAGTTCTTCACGCCGGCCGAGGCCGCGATGGTGCCGCACGTGGTGCCGGAGGAGGACCTGGTCGCGGCCAACGCGCTCAACGGCCAGAACCGCCAGGTCGCGCGGCTGATCGGATCCGCGATCGGCGGTGTGCTCGCCGCGACCGGCGGGATCGCGCTGGTCGCGACGTTCGACGTGGTCAGCTACCTGCTCGCCGCCGGCATGACCGCGCTGATCAAACTCGGCGCGCCGGTCACCGGGACGGACGAGACCGAAGAGGCGGGGACGTCGGTCTGGCGGGAGTGGGTCGACGGCATCAAGCTGTGCGTCCACAAGCCCGACCTGCGGACCCTGCTGATCTACCGGATGATCTCCTTCTTCGGTGAGGGCGTCTTCGCCGCGCTGCTCGCGCCGTACATCATCAGCGAGCTCGGGGCGAGCAGCGTGCAGTACGGCGCGGTCATCTCGGTGCAGGCGGTCGGCGGGATCGCCGGCGGCCTGACCATCGCGGCCCTCGGGCGCCGCGGCAGGCCGCTCACGCTGCTCGGCTACGGCGCCCTGTTCTTCGGCGTCTTCGACCTGCTCATCGTGATCTACCCGCTCGCGCTGGACTCGCTCTGGCCGATCTTCGTGTTCATCACGATCGTCGGGCTGCCCGCCGCCGCGCTGGTCGCCGGGTACACCACGCTCCAGCAGACGATGTCGACCGACGCGTACCGCGGCCGGGTGTTCGGCGCGATCAGCACCGCCGCGGCGGTCACGATGATGCTCGGCATCGTGCTCGGCGGAACCCTCAGCGACCGCATCGGGATCATCCCCGTGATCGCGGTGCAGGGCGTCATCCACATCTTCGCCGGACCGATCGTGCTCGCCCGGCTCCGCAGGCACGCGGCGGCCGCGGCCGTCACCGAACCCCTCGTGGACCCGAGTGAGATGCTCGCGCCGTCCGCGCAGGACCTCGTGGGCGAGTCATAGGCCGTATCGCCGCTGGTCCAGGGGTTTCGTGTCATGTCCGAGTTCCGTATGCGCAAAGGCGGTGAAGCGTGGTCGTGAAGAGGGCAGTCGCGCTGTCGAAGAACGTGGTGACCGGTACGGGCGCCTCGTTCGGGACCTTCGGAGAGCTTCTGCAGGGGGCGCTCGCCGACAGCGACCAGGACTTCCTCGTCACCCTGCCCATCGCGCGCTGGGCGACGGTGCGGATCACTCTGGATCCGGCCGCCGAGGAGCTGTGCGTCGACCCCCCGCACAAGGGCAAGTCGCTGCACGTCGCGCGCTCGCTGCTGGAGAGCCGCGGCGTGACCTGCGGCGGAACGGTGACGCTGTCGGGCGACCTGCCCGAGGGCAAGGGGATGTCGAGCTCGTCGGCCGACCTGGTCGCGACCGTGCGCGCGGTCGGCGACGCGCTCGGCACCCCGGTCACACCGGCCGAGATCGAGGACCGCCTGCGCGACATCGAGCCGACCGACGGCCTGATGTACGGCCACGTCGTGGCGTTCTACCACCGCCGGGTGCGGCTGTGCCGGGTCCTGCCGGAGCTGCCGCCGCTGACCATCGTCGGGATCGACGAAGGCGGCCAGGTGGACACCGTGAACTTCAACGCGTCGCGCCCGCCGATCACCGCGGCGGAGCGGCGCGAGTACGCGCGGCTGCTCGACGTGCTGGAGACCGCGCTGGCCGCCGGCGACCTGCGGACCGTGGGCGAGGTGTCCACACGCAGCGCCGTGCTCAACCAGGCGCGCTGCGCCAAACGGCATCTCGGCTCGATGCTGGACATCAGCCGTGACGCCGGCGCCCTCGGCGTCGCCGTCGCGCACAGCGGAACGATGATCGGCATCCTCGTCTCGAATGACGATCCGCAGCACGCCGCGAAAGTGGCGGCGGCAAAGGCCGGATGTGCCGAACTCGCCGGCGCCGTTTCCGTCGACCACACCTTTTCTCCGTCCGTGCAGGCGCCCGGCCGGGATATTTGGAAAATAGCCCATCAATAGGCACTGGCCGAACCATGGCATGGTGCGATTGTTTTCAGGGGAGGTGGCCAATGCGGCTGTCCTATGAGCAGGAACGCATGTACCTGTTCGAGGCACTGGGCGCCGGTGCGACGGCGAGCAACCTGGCCTACATCTACTGGATCACCGGCGATCTCGACGTGCCCGCCCTCACCGGGGCGATCGGCGCGCTGCGTGAACGCCACGCGATCCTGCGGACGCGGTACCCGTCGGTGTCGGAGCAGGTCGTGCTCCCGCCGGAGGAGTTCACGCTCCCGTGCCAGGACCTGCGCGACGCCGTCGACCCGTCCGCCGACGTGGTCCGCTTCGTGGACTCCGCGGTCGACGTGCCCTTCGACCTCGCCGCCGAGCCGCCGGTCCGCTGGACGCTCTTCGTCCTCGGGCCCGACCGGTTCGCGCTCACCCTGTTCATCCACCACATCGCGACCGACGCCTGGTCCCGGGCGATCATCGTCAGCGAGCTGTCCGCGCTCTACCGCGAGCGGCTCGGCGAGCCGTCCGCGCCGCTGGCGGACCTGCCGGTGAGCTACGCCGACTACGCGGCCGGGCAGCACGCGGACGCCGAGGACGTCGACTACTGGGTGCGGCACCTGTCCGGGGCCCCGAGCGGCACCGCGCTGCCCGCCGACCGCGCGCCCGGCACCGAGACCGGCTACCACGGCGCGAGCAGCCGCGTCCCGATGGGCGGCGCGCTCATCGGCGCCGCCGAGCGGCTCGGCCGCGAGGAGCGCGCCTCCCTGTTCATGGTGCTGCTCGCGGCGTTCGGCGGGCTGCTGTCCCGCTACGGCGGCCAGGAGGACCTCGTCCTCGGCGTGCCGAGCGGCGAGCGCTCCGAGCCGGAGCTGGAGAACGTCGTCGGCTGCTTCGTCAACACCGTGCCGTTCCGCCTCGACCTGAGCGGCGAGCCGACCTTCCGCGAACTGCTGTCCCGCGTGCGCGACGCCGCGCTGGACGCCCTCGACCTGCCGAGCGTGCCGCTGGAGCGGATCGTGGCGGGCCTGCGGCCCGAGCGCGAGCCGGGCCGCGAGCCCCTGATCCAGGTGACCTTCGGCGCGGTGAACACCCCCGAAGAGCGGATGGAGCTGCCCGGCGCGCGGGTGTCGGAGGAAGAGCGCAGCCCCACGTCGGCCGGTGTCGAGCTGGCCGTCATCATCCTCACCGAGCCCGACGGCACCGTGGGGCTCTGGGAGTACAAGACCGAGCTGTTCGACCAGGCCACGATCCAGCGGATGCAGGGCGACTTCGAGCGGATCGTCGCCTGGGCCGCCGAGAACCCGGACACCCCGCTGACCGCCTTCACCGGCCTCACGCTCACCGCGCCGCCGGCGCCCGGCGGCGCGCCGACCGCCGAGGAGCGCGCGCTCCTGCTCGGCGAGTGGAACGACACCGCGCACCCGTCGACGGAGGCGTCGCTGCCGGAGCTGTTCGCCGCGCAGGTGAGGCGCACGCCGGACGCCGTCGCGGTCGTCGCCGGAGACACCGAGCTGACGTACGCGCGGCTGGAACGGCTGGCCGAGCGGCTCGCGGAGCGCCTCGCCGCCCTCGGCGCCGGGCCGGAGGACCGTGTCGGGCTGCTGATGGAGCGCTCGGCCGAGTTCGTCGTCGCCGAGCTGGCCGTGGTCCGCGCCGGCGCGGCGTACCTGCCCCTGGACGCGCGCGCGCCCCTGGACCGCAGGCAGCGCGTCGTCGCCGAGGCCGGCTGCGTGATCCTGCTGACCGACCGCGCCTCCGAGGCGGGAGCGGCCGAGATCGGCTGCGAGCGGCTCCTCGTAGTGGACATGGCCGACCTCGATCACACCGGGGACGACCGGCTGCCCGCGCCCTCCGTCCTGCCCGACAACCTCGCCTACGTCATGTACACGTCCGGTTCGACCGGGGTGCCCAAGGGCGTCTCGATCCGGCACCGCGACGTGGCCGCTCGTGCGCTGGACCGCCGCGTCGGCGGCGAGTTCGAGCGGGTGCTGCTGCACTCGCCGCTGGCGTTCGACGCCTCCACGTACGAGCTGTGGGTGCCGCTGCTCAACGGCGGCACGGTCGTGGTGGCGCCGCCGGGAGAGCTGGACGCCGCCACCCTCGCGGACACCATCACCAGCGGGCGCGTGACCGGCCTGTGGCTGACCGCCGGGCTGTTCGGGCTGGTCGCCCAGCTCGCGCCCGAGTGCCTCAGCGGCGTACGGGAGGTGTGGATCGGCGGTGAGGTCGTGCCCCCGGCCGTCGTACGGCGGGTGATGCGGGCCTGCGCGGACCTCGCCGTCGTGAACGCCTACGGGCCGACCGAGACGACCATCCACGCCACCGCCTTCCGCATGAACGGCATCGACGAGGTGCCGGACCCGCTGCGGATCGGGCGTGCGCTGGACAACACCCGCGCGTACGTCCTGGACGGCGACCTGCGCCTCGTACGCCCCGGCACCGTCGGCGAGCTGTACCTCGCCGGCGCCGGCCTGGCACGCGGCTACCTCGGCCGCGCGGGCCTGACCGCCGACCGGTTCCTGCCCGACCCGTACGGCCCGGACGGCTCGCGGATGTACCGCTCCGGCGACCTGGCCCGGTGGACCGAGGACGGGCTCCTGGAGTTCGCCGGGCGCGCCGACCGGCAGGTCAAGCTGCGCGGCTTCCGCATCGAGCTCGGCGAGATCGAGGGCGCGCTGGCCTCCTCACCCGACCTGTCACAGGCGGTCGTGGTGGTGCGGGAGGACGAACCCGGCGCCAAGCGGCTCGTCGCCTACGTCGTGGCCGCCCCGGGCCGTACGGTGCCGTCCGCCGGCGACCTGCGGGCGTGGCTCGGCCGGTCGCTGCCGGACTACATGCTGCCCTCGGCGTACGTCGCGCTCGACGCCCTGCCCCTGACCAGGAACGGCAAGTTCGACCGGCAGGCGCTGCCCGCGCCGGAGCCGGCGGCCACCGAACGCACCGCGATCGTCGAGCCGCGTACGGAGCCGGAACGCGTCGTCGCGCGGATCTGGTCCGAGATACTCGGCGTCACGCCGGTCGGCGTGGAGGACGACTTCTTCGAGCTGGGCGGGCACTCGCTGACCGCCGCGCAGATCGTCGCGCGGATCTCCGACCTGGTGCCCGGCCTGCCGACCCGCGGCCTGATGCGCGACGTGCTGGTCAACCCCACCATCGCCGGGTTCGCGCCGGTGCTCGCCGAGCGCGTCTTCGAGCACACCCTCGCGGGCGGGCGGAAGACCGAGGCCGCCGAGGCGATCCCGGTGCTCGCGCGGACCGGGTCGGTGCCGCTGTCGCTCGGCCAGAAGCGGCTGTGGTTCCTCGACCAGTTCGTCGCGCACGAGGCCGAGTACATGGTGCCGTTCGTGCTGCGCGTACGCGGCGGGCTCGACGGCACGGCACTGGAGCGCGCGCTGCGCGAGATCGTACGGCGCCACGAGATCCTGCGGACGAGCGTGGTCATGGACGGCGACGACCTCGTCGGCCGCGTGCGGGCCGCCGGCGCGTTCGACCTGCCCGTACGCCAGGTCGCCGCCGAGTCGGTCGAGGCCGCCGTGGCGGCGGAGGTGGCACGGCCGTTCGACCTGGAGAACGGCCTGCCCGTACGCGCGGTGCTGCTGCGCTCCGGCGCGGACGAGTCCGTGCTGTGCCTCTGCTTCCACCACATGGTGTTCGACGGGTGGTCCACCGGGCTGCTCTTCGACGAGCTCGCGGCGCTCTACGCCGCGTACGAGGCCGGTGAGCCGTCGCCGCTGGCGCCGGTCGGCCTCCAGTACGCCGACGTGACCGCGTTCCAGGAGTCGCGGCAGAGCGGCCCGCGCTTCGACGCGCGGCTCGGCTTCTGGCGCGGCGAGCTGGAGGGCGTGGACGCCTTCGAGCTGACCCCGGACCTGCCGCGCCCGGCACGCCGCACCGCGCCCGGCGCGGACCGTACGTTCACCGTGCCCGAGCACGTCGCCGCCGCGCTGGAGCGCGTCGCGAGCGAGCACGGCGCGACGCTGTTCATGACCCTGCTCGCCGCGTGGCAGACCCTGCTCTACCGCTACTCCGGCATCCAGGACATCACCGTCGGGACGACCGCGGCCGAGCGCGACCTGGTCGAGTCCGAGCCGCTGATCGGCCTGTTCATCAACATGCTGGTGCTGCGCGGTGAGGTCGCGGGCGACCTGCCCTTCACGGAGGTCCTCAAGCGCACGCGTGACCGCGCCGTCGAGGCGTACGCCCACCAGGACGTGCCGTTCGACCGGCTCGTGGAGGAGCTGTCCCCGGAGCGCGACCTGTCGCGCACCCCGCTCTTCCAGATCATGATCAAGCTGAACAACGCGCGGCAGCGGGCGCCCGAGCTGCCCGGCCTGGCGATCGACGAGCTGCCGACGCCGCCGATCCCCGCCAAGTACGACCTGGAGCTCGGGTTCCTGCGCCAGACCCGTGAGCTGGGGGGTGGATTGGCGGGCGACCTCACCTACGACACGGGCCTCTACCTGCCTGCCACCATCGACCGGCTGATCGAGCACCTCGGCACGCTGCTCGCCGGCATCGCCGAGGATCCCGGTACGCGCGTCGACGACCTGCCGCTCGCCGGACCGGCCGAACGCGAGCAGGCACGGCGCCTCACCGCGCGGTTCCCGGTCGAGTTCCCCGACCGCTGCCTGCACGAGCTGTTCGAGGACCAGGCCGCGGCCACCCCGGACGCGGCGGCGCTGGTCCAGGACGGCGAGGAGGTCACCTACGCCGAGCTGGACGCCTGGGCGGACCGGGTCGCGAGCCTGCTGCGCGCACGTGGCGCGGGGCCGGAGGTCGTGGTCGGGGTCATGCTCGACCGGTCGCCGGAGATGGTCGCGGGCCTGCTCGGCGTGCTGAAGGCGGGCAGCGCCTACCTGCCGATCGAGACCGAGACGCCGCCGGCGCGCGTCGAGCGGCTCCTGGCCGACGCGAAGGCACCGGTGTGCCTGACCGGCGAGGCCCGCGCGGGCGTCGTCGAGGCCGCGGGCTGCCGCCCCCTCGCGGTTCCGGGCCGTACCGAGGAGGTCCCCGACGCGCCCGCGGGCGTCCCGGCGAGCCCGGGGAACCTGGTCTCGATCTACTACACCTCCGGCTCGACCGGGAACCCCAAGGGCGTCGCGAGCACGCACGCCGGCTGGGTGAACCGGATGGCGTGGATGGACCGCCACCACCCGCTGCGGCCTGGCGAGACGGTCCTGCACAAGACGACGCTGACCTTCGACGACTCCGCCGTGGAGATCTTCTGGCCGCTGCTGCGCGGCGGACGGGTCGCGCTGCTCGGCCCCGGCCTGCACCGTGACCCGCGCGCCATCGCCGACGCCGCGATCCGGTACCGCGCGGTGCACGTGAACTTCGTGCCCAGCGTGCTGGACCTGTTCCTGGAGACGCTCACGGACCAGGACGCCGCGAATCTCGGCGCGCTGCGCAGCGTGCTGTCCAGCGGCGAGGCGCTGCGCCCGTCGCTGGTGCGCAGGTTCCGCGAGCGGTTCGGCGACCGGGTGCTGCTGGACAACACCTGGGGCGCGACCGAGGTCTCGATCGACTCGACCTGCCGGGTCTGCCGCGCCTCCGACGGCGAGGCCGAGGGCGGCGCGGTGTCGGTCGGCCTGCCGATCGACAACAACGAGGTCATCGTCCTGGACCACCGGTTCGAACAGGTGCCGGTCGGGATGGCCGGCGAGCTGTGCATCGCCGGGCTCGGGCTGGCACGCGGCTACCTCGGCGACCCGAGGCGTACGGCGGAGGCGTTCGTGCCGCACCCGGACCTGCCGGGCGAGCGCGTGTACCGCACCGGCGACTGGGGCCGCATGCTGCCGGACGGCACGATCACCTTCCTGAACCGGCGCGACGACCAGGTCAAGGTCCGCGGCGTACGCGTCGAGCTGGGCGAGGTCGAGCACGCGCTGCGCGCCCACCCGGCCGTCGCCGACGCGGCCGTGGTCGTCTGGGAGGCCGCGCCGGGCGACAAGCGGCATCGCCGCGTACGCGGTCGCGGAGGGGTGCACGCCGGCGGAGCTGCTGGCGCACGCACGCGAGGTGCTGCCGGGGTACGCGGTGCCCGGCTCCATCGCGGTGCTGGACGCCCTCCCGCGCAACTCCAGCGGGAAGCTCGCCAAGCGCGCCCTGCCCGCCCCGGACCCGCGCAGCGTGCAGGGCGAGGCGTACGTCGCGCCCCGCACCGCCGCCGAGGAGGTCCTCACCGACATCTGGGCCGGTGTGCTCGGCCTCGACCGGATGAGCGTGCACGACGACTTCTTCGCCGCCGGCGGCCACTCCCTGCTCGCCACCCGCGCGATCGGCCGGATGCGGCAGGCGTTCGCCGCCGACCTACCGCTGACGCTCATGTTCGAGCACCCGACACCCGCGGCGGCGGCGACGGCGATCGAGGAGATCCTCCTCGCCGAGATCGCCCAGCTCAGCGACGAGGAAGCCGAGCAGATGCTCAGTTGACGGTCTTCCCGCGGCGACAACGAACAACGAGAGAGGAACGAGGCATGGCGGACGACAAGGGCACCGAAGAGCGGTACCAGGTCGTGGTGAACCACGAGGAGCAGTTCTCGATCTGGCCGGCCGGCCGCGAGTACCCGCGCGGCTGGAAGGACGTCGGCGTGACCGGGACCCGTGAGGAGTGCCTGGCCCACATCGACGAGGTGTGGACCGACATGCGCCCGCTCAGCCTGCGCCGGCAGATGGCCGAAGCGTCCGAGCGCGGTTAAGGGGCCTCCAGCGATGACCACGACTCCGTTCTCCTCCAGGAAACTCTCGCCCGCCCAGCTCGCACTGCTGGAACGCCGGCTGCGCGGGGCTGGCGGCATGGGTCGTGGCATCCCGGCCCGCCCGATCGACGAGCCCATCCCTCTCTCGCCCGCCCAGCACGGGCTGTGGGTGGTGGGCCAGTTCCTCACCGACAACACGCTCTACAGCGTGCACCGCGAGCTGTGGCTTCGCGGGCCGCTCGACACCGGCGCGCTCGGCCGTGCCCTGGACGCGCTGGTGAGCCGGCACGAGATCCTGCGGACGACGTACCGGGGCGACACCGAGGCCGTCCAGGTGATCGGCCCGGCGCGCGGCGCGGCCTTCGAGGTCGTCGACGCCGCCGGGTACGGCCGCGAGCGCGCGCTGGAGCTGGCCGGCGCGGAGCTGCGCCGCCCGTTCGACCTCGAACACGGCCCGGTCTTCCGCGCGACGCTCTTCAGCGCCGCGAGCGACGACCACCTGCTGGTCCTGAACATGCACCACATGGTCAGCGACGGCTGGTCGTGCGCGGTGCTCGGCCGCGAGCTCGGCGTGCTGTACTCGGCGTTCGCGCGCGGCCTGGCGCCGGCGCTGCCCGAGCTGCCGATCCAGTACGCCGACTACGCGCACTGGCAGGCGAACCGCACCGAGCTGCGCGAACGCCGCCTCGACCACTGGCGCGAGGCGCTGCGCGACGTCGCGTCGGTCCTGCAGCTGCCGACGGACCACCCGCACCCCTCGCGGCCCTCCCACCGGGCCGGCCGGGTGAGCCGCGAGCTGCCGCCCGGGCTGACCAAGACCGTCCGTGACCTGGCGACCGGCGGCGGCGTGACGCTGTTCACGGTGCTCCTCGCCGCGTTCGGCGTCGTGCTGCACCGGTGCAGCGGGCAGGAGAGTTTCGCGGTCGGGTCGCTGACCTCCGGGCGCGAGCTGGCCGAGGTCGAGCACCTGCTCGGCCTGTTCGCCAACACCGTCGCCATCCCCGCGGACCTGTCCGGGGACCCGACGTTCACCGAGCTGCTGTCCCGCACCCACCGGACCGTGCTCGGCGCGCTCGGCAACCAGGACGTCTCCTTCGAGCAGGTCGTCGCGGCCGTGCAGCCCGCGCGCGACCCGTCCCGCAACCCGCTGTTCCAGGTGCTGTTCCAGCTCGTCCAGATCGACGAGGAGAACTGGGAGTTCGGCGGCCTGGACGTCGAGCTCGCCGACCTGCACAACGAGTCCGGCAAGGTCGACCTGGCGCTGTTCGCGACCGACCACGGCGACCGCGTCGAGCTGGAGATCGAGTACGCCACCGACCTGTTCGAGCCCGTCACCGGCGCCTGGTACGCCGAGCGCGTCGTCGCCGTCCTCGAACAGGTCGCCGCCGACCCGGACCGCCCGCTGTCGGAGATCGACGTCATCACCGGCGGCGAGCGCGAGCTGGTCGTGTCGCGCTGGAACGCGACGGACCTGGAGGTTCCCAGGGCGACGCTGACCGAGCTGTTCGAGGCCGAGGTACGCCGGGTCCCTGACGCGACGGCCATCGTGGACGTCGACGGCTCCACGGTCACCTACGCCGAGCTGAACGCGCGGGCCAACCGCCTGGCACACCACCTGCGGGACGGCGGCGTCCGCTGCGAGTCGGTCGTCGGCGTGTGCGTCGAGCACAGCGTGGACATGCTGGTCGCGCTGCTGGGCGTGCTCAAGGCGGGCGGCGCGTACGTGCCGCTGGACCCCGGGCACCCGGCCGACCGGCTCTCGTACCTGCTGGAGGACACCGGCGCGCGCGTCGTCGTCGCGCAGGCGGCGGTCGCCGGCGCGCTGCCGCCGGAGTTCGACGGCGACGTGGTGACGCTCGACGGCGACCCGGCGCTGCTCGCCGGGTACCCCGAGACGGACCCGGTGCCGGTGAACGGCCCGGACAACCTCGTGTACGTCATGTACACCTCCGGCTCCACGGGCCGCCCCAAGGGCGTGATGATCTCCCACCACGGGCTGGTCAACTACCTGTGGTGGGCGGTCGAGGGGTACGGCCTGGAGGGCCGGTCCGGCGCCCCGATGCTGGGGTCGATCGCGTTCGACCTGTCGGTGCCGAACTTCTTCCTGCCCCTGATCGGCGGCAAGGACGTCACGCTGCTGCCGACGGACCGCAGCCTGGAGGCGCTGGCCGGCCTGCTGACCGCGCCGGGCGACTACAGCCTGCTCAAGCTCACGCCGGGCCACCTGGACGTCCTGCGCGGGATGATCACCGAGCCGGGCGCGGTGGACTCGGTCCGTACGTTCGTCGTCGGCGCCGACGAGGTACGGCCCGAGACGGTCGTGGCGTGGCGGAAGATCGCCCCGAACGCCCGGATCATCGACGAGTACGGCCCCACCGAGACGGTCGTCGGCTGCTCGATCTACACGGTGGGCGACGACTTCGACCCGTCCGTCCCGGTCTCGATCGGCCGCCCGATCGCCAACACCCAGATGTACGTCCTGGACGCCGGGTTCGAGCCCGTGCCGGTGGGCGTCGTCGGCGAGCTGTTCATCGGCGGGTTCGGTGTCGCGCGCGGCTACCTGAACCGCCGGGGGCTCACCGCCGACAAGTTCGTGCCCGACCCGTTCAGCGCCACCGCGGGCGCCCGGATGTACCGGACCGGCGACCTGGCGCGGTTCCGCGCCGACGGCGACCTGGAGTTCCTGGGCCGGATCGACCACCAGGTCAAGATCAGGGGCTACCGCATCGAGCTGGGCGAGATCGAGGCCCGCATGCTCCTGCACCCGAGCGTCAGCGAGGCCGTCGTCGTCGCGCGCCGGGACTCCTCCGGCGGCAAGCGGCTGGTCGCCTACCTCGTCAGCGGCGCCGAGGCCGGCGAGGTGCGCGAGTTCGTCGCGCGTGCCCTGCCGGAGTACATGGTCCCGACCGCCTGGGTGGTCCTGCCCGAGATGCCGCTCACCGCCGCCGGCAAGGTCGACCGCGACGCGCTGCCCGAGCCGTCCGGCGACCGCGACGCGAGCATGGGCGGCTACGTCGCCGCGCGCACGCCGGTGGAGGCCGAGCTCGCCGAGATCTGGGAACAGACCCTGGGCGTCGACCGGGTCGGCGTGCACGACGACTTCTTCGACCTGGGCGGCGACTCGATCCTCGCCATCCAGATCGTGGCGCACGCGCGCCGCGCGGGCCTGGCGCTGTCCGTACGCCAGGTGTTCGAGCGGCGCACCGTCGGGAGCCTGGCCGAGTCGGCCGTCGAAGGCGCCGCCGCGCTCCAGGCCGTCCACGCCGACCAGCACGCCGTCTCCGGCGAGGTCGAGCTGACGCCGATGCTGCACTGGTTCACCGGTCAGCGGGTCCGCCACGACCATTACGACCAGGCCGTCCTGGTGGAGTGCGCGCCCGCGGTCGCCCCCTCCGTGCTGGAGCGCGCGCTCACCGCGCTGGCCGCGCACCACGACGCGCTCCGGATGCGGATGGCGTGCCGCGACGGCGAGTGGCGTGCCGAGATCGCCCCGGCCGAGGACCGTCCCCTGCTGCGGGTCGTGGACCTGGCCGGTGCGCCAGACGGCGAACAGGAGCGCGTCGGCGCGGAGGTACAGGCCGGGCTGTCGCTGACGGACGGCCCGATCGTCGCCGCCGCCCTCTTCACGGGCACCGGCGGGCCGGACCGGCTCCTCATCGCGATCCACCACGCCGCCGTCGACACCGTCTCGTGGAACATCCTCCTGGAGGACCTGGAGAGCGCCTGCGCCCAGATCGAGGCGGGCGGCACCGTACGGCTGCCGGCGAAGAGCACGTCCTTCCAGCACTGGGCGCACCGGCTGAACGAGTACGCCCGCTCGGAGGAGTTCGCCGCCGAGGCCGCCCGCTGGACCGGGCACACGGCGGAAGGCGCGATCCCGGCCGACCACGACCGGGGCCCGAACACCGAGGAGTCGGTCCGCGTCATCGACGTGGAACTGCCCGAGGACGTCACGGAAGCGCTGGTACGCCGGGTGCCCGCCGCGTACCGCACCGAGATCAACGACGTGCTGCTCACCGCGCTCGCCCGCACCCTGACCGAGTGGACCGGCGGCACCGGCGCCCTCGTCGAGGTCGAGGGGCACGGCCGCGAGCCGCTCTTCGACGACGTGGACATCTCGCGCACGGTCGGCTGGTTCACCACCCTGGTGCCGATCGGGCTGACGCTGCCGGACGGCGGCTGGGACGCGCGGCTGAAGGCCGTGAAGGAACAGCTGCGCGCGACCCTGCGCGACGGCATCGGCCACGGGCTGGCCCGCCACCTGCGCCCGGACACCGCGGGCGCGCTCGCCGCCGCGCCGTCGCCGGGCCTGTCCTTCAACTACCTGGGCCGCGTCGACCGGCAGCGCACCGCGACGAGCCGGTTCACCGAGGCCGGCGACCCGCCCGGCGCGACGCGCGACCCGCTCGGCGCACGCCCGGTGCTCATCGAGGTCAACGCGGAGATCCGCGCCGGTGTACTGCTGCTGAGCTGGGGCTACTCGGAGAACCGCCACGAGGACGCCACGGTGCGCCGCCTCGCCGAGCGCTATGTCGCCCACCTGACCGAGCTGGTCGCGCACTGCACCACCGGCGGCGGGCAGGGCGCCACGCCGGCCGACTTCCCGCTCGCGGCCCTGGACCAGCCGGCCGTCGACCGCCTCCTCGGCCACCTCCGCGAGGCCGCCGGCGTCGCGCCGCCCGAGGTCGAGGACGTCTACCCGCTGTCGCCGCTCCAGTCCGGCATGGTGTTCAACGCTCTGTACGACGCGGACCCGGAGGACTACTACGAGCAGATCGGGTTCGTGCTGCGCGGCCGTCTCGACACGGACGCGTTCACGCGGGCCTGGCAGCAGGTCACGCACCGCCACGCCGTCCTGCGCAGCCTGTACGTCTGGGACGGCCTGCCCGCCCCGGTCCAGGTCGTGCTGCGGAACCGGCCGCTGCGCTTCGACCTGGCCGACTGGACCGGCGGCGACCCCGCCGAGGTGCCGTCGCGCCTGCGGGAGCTGATGCGCGAGCGCCGCCGTGAGGGCTTCGACCTGGCCGCCGAGTGCCCGTCCCGGTTCACGCTGGCGACCACCGCTCCGGACGAGCACCACTTCGTCTGGTCCTTCCACCACATCGTCATGGACGCCTGGAGCGTCTCGGCCGTCTTCGACGAGGTCTTCGCCGTCTACGAGGCGCTGCGCGACGGCCGGACCGCGACGCTGCCCGCCCCGGTGTCCTACCGCGACTACATCGCCTGGCTGGCCGCGCGTGACCGGAGCGCCGACGAGGAGTTCTGGCGGGAGCGGCTCGACGGCTTCACCGGGCCGACGACGCTGCCGGTCCCCGTCACGGCGGACGGCGCGAGCGGGGTCGGGCAGGTCGAGGTCGAGCTGCCGGCGGACCTCGCCGACGCCGTGCGGACCCTCGCCGTCCGGTGCGGCGCCACCGCCAACACGGTCCTGCACGCCGCGTGGGCGCTGCTGGCCGGCCGGTACACCGGCTCGCGCGACGTGCTGTTCGGCGCGACCGTGACCGGGCGCACCGCCGACGTCCCGGGCATCGAGCGCATGGTCGGCCTGCTGATCAACACCCTGCCGACGCGGGTCGCGATCCGGCCGGAGCAGACGGTGAGCGCGTTCCTGCGCGACCGCCAGGCCGCCCAGCTCGAACTCCGCGAGCGCGAGCACACCTCGCTCGCCGACGTACGGCGCGTCGCGGGCGTGCCCGCCGGCACCCCGCTCTTCGACACGATCTTCAGCTACGAGAACTTCGCCGGCGACGGCGGCCAGGTCGCCGGCGTCGAGCGCGAACCGCTCGGCGAGATGTTCGAGCAGACCGACTGCCCGCTCGTGATCGAGGTCAACCACCACGACCGGATCACGGTGACCGCCAACCACCACCGTGACGTGTTCGACCGCGACACCTGCGTGCGGATGCTCGCCGACTACCGGAACCTGCTCCGCGGCATGGTCGACCACCCGGACGCGCCGCTGTCCCGGCTCGACACCATGGACGCCGCCGCCCGCGACGCGGTCCTGGACCACGCGCGCGGCGCCACGGTTCCCGTGCCCGGACGGCCGGTGCACGAGCTCGTCGGCGAGCAGGTACGGCTGCGTCCCGGCGCCACCGCCGTCCGGTACGGCGACCGGACGCTCACCTACGAAGAGCTGGACGCCCGCGCCAACCAGGTCGCGCGCGAGCTGGCCGCGCGCGGCGTGACGCGCGGCTCGATGGTCGGCGTCTGCCTGCGCCGTACCGAACGGCTCCCGGTCGTGCTGCTGGGCGTGCTGAAGGCCGGAGCGGCGTACCTGCCGCTCGACGCGGACTACCCGGCCGAGCGGCTGGCGTTCATGATGACCGACGCCGGGGCGACCGCCGTCGTCGCCGAGGACGACATGGTGGCTAGCCTTCCCCTCGCCGAAGCCGGGATCGCCGGGGACGCCGTCGTGCGGCTCGACGCCGACGCCGGGGCGATCGCCGCCCGGCCCGCGACCGACCCGTGCGTGCCGGTCGGCCCCATGGACCTGGCGTACGTCATCTACACCTCCGGCTCGACCGGCACGCCGAAGAGCGTCGCGATCGAGCACGGCTCCATCGTCTGGCTGCTGTACGCCGACTACGTGCGGCTCGGGCCGGACGACGTCGTCGCGCAGGCGTCCGACGCCACGTTCGACGCGGTCACGTTCGAGATCTGGGGTTCGCTGGTCCACGGCGCGCTGCTCGCGGGCGTGCCGAAGGACACGATGCTGTCGCCGGAGCTGCTGTCGGCCACGCTGCGCCGCGAGCGGATCTCGGTGATGTACCTGACCACGGCGCTGTTCAACCAGCTCGCCGGCACCGACCCGACCGTGTTCTCCTCGGTCGACACGCTGCTGTTCGGCGGCGACGCCGTCAACCGGCAGCGCGTCGAGCGCGTGCTCGCCGCCGCGCCGCCGCGCCGGCTCCTCCACATGTACGGGCCGACGGAGACGACGGCGTACTGCACCTGGACCCGCATCGGCGACCTGACCGGCTCACCGACGGTGTCCATCGGCCGCCCGATGGTGAACACGCAGGCGTACGTCCTGGACGACCGGCTCGAACCGGTGCCGTACGGCGTCGTCGGCGAGCTGTGGATCGGCGGCCTCGGCGTCGCGCGCGGCTACCTCGGGCGCCCCGGCCTGACCGCGGAGCGGTTCCTGCCCGACCCGTTCAGCCCGGTGCCGGGCGCGCGGATGTACCGCACGGGCGACACGGGCTGGCTGCGGGCCGACGGGATGCTGGAGTTCCAGGGCCGCGTCGACCGGCAGACCAAGGTACGCGGCTACCGGATCGAGCTGGGCGAGATCGAGGCGCGCCTCACCGCGCACCCCGAGGTGCGCGACGCCGTCGTCGTCGTCCGCGACGAGGGCCCCGCGCACAAGCGCCTGGTCGCCTACGTCGTGCCGGAGGCGGGCGAGGAACCGTCCATCGGCGAGCTGCGGGAGTTCCTGGAGCGGTCGCTGCCCGACTACATGGTCCCGGTGAGCTGGATGACGCTCGACCGGCTGCCGCTGACCTCGGCGAACAAGGTCGACCGGCGCGCGCTGCCGGACCCGCACGGCACCCGCGACGACGTCGAGGTCGAGTACCGCGCACCGCGTACCGGCGCCGAGCGCGCGCTCGCCGAGGTGTGGGCGCGGGTGCTCGGCGTCGACACGGTCGGCGTCCTGGACGACTTCTTCGAGCTGGGCGGCGACTCGATCCTGGCCATCCAGGTCGTGTCCGGCGCACGCCAGGCCGGGCTCGCGGTGTCCGTGCGCCAGGTCTTCGAGCACCGTACGGTCGGTGCGCTCGCCGAGGTCGTCGAGTCCGCCGCGCCGGAACCAGAGCCCGCCCCTGAGCGGGTCACGCCGGGGTTCCCGCTGTCCGGCCTGGACGCCGGGTCGCTGGCGAAGGTCACCACCGGGCACGAGGCCGAGGACGTCTACCGGCTCTCGCCGCTCCAGGCCGGGATGCTCGTGGAGTCGCTCGCCGCCGACGGCGCCGACCCGTACTTCCGCCAGTGGGCCTGGGACCTGGACGGGAAGCTCGACGTCGGTGCGTTCGGCCGCGCCTGGCAGTACGTCGTGGACCGCCACCCGATCCTGCGCACGCACTTCGCCTGGGAGGGCCTGCCGCACCCGGTCCAGGTCGTCTCGCGCGCGTACCCGGTGACGATGGAGCGCTGGGACTGCCGCTCGACGCCGGAGGCCGAGCGCGCCGCCTGGCTGGACCGGCTGATGGCCGACGAACGCGAGCGCGGCGTCGCCCTGCACGGCGCGCCGCCGCTGCGCCTCGTCGTCGTCCGCACCGGCGACCACGGCCACCGGTTCGTCTGGAACACCCACCACGTGCTGATCGACGGCTGGAGCCGCACGCTCATCCTCGGCGAGGTGTTCGCCGCGTACCGCGCGCTCGTCGCGGACGGCCGCCTGCCGGAGCTGCCGGCCGCCGTGCCGTTCCGCGACTTCGTCGCCTGGCTGGACCGCACGCCGGACGACGCCGCGGCGTACTGGGCCGGGGCGTTCGAGGGGTTCGCCGGGCCGACCGCCCTGCCGCTCCGCGACGCGCCGGAGCCGACGGGCAGCATGGGCGTCGCCGACCACGCGCCGGACGCCGGGCTGACCGCCGCGTGGCGCGCCACCGCGCGCCGCTACGGCGTCACCGCCGGCACGGTCGCGCAGGCCGCGTGGGCGCTGCTGCTCGGCACCCACAGCGGCCAGGCCGACGTGGCCTTCGGCGTCACCGTCGCGGGCCGCTCGATCGACCTGCCCGGCGTCGAGGGCATCGCCGGGATGCTGATCAACACCATCCCCGAGCGCACCGTCATCGACCCGGCGCGCGGCGTGGGGGAGTGGCTGCGGAGCCTGCACGACCGGCACGTCGCACGCCAGCCGCACGAGCACCACGCGCTCACCGACATCCACCGCTGGGCGGGCGCCCAGGCGGGCCGCAGCATGTTCGGCACGAGGTTCGTGTTCGAGGGCTGGGCCGGCGAGGGTGCGGACGGCGGCGAGCCGGCCGTCACCGAGGTCACCGAGATGGGGAGCGAGGTCGAGTACCCGCTCGTCCTGGCCGTCGGCGGCGGTGAGGACGCCTCCGTCCAGCTCCGCTACGACCGCGGCTGCTACGACGAGCCGGCCGCCCTGCGCCTGCTGGCCGAGTACGTGCGCCTGCTGGGCGCCCTGTCGGAGGCCGAGCCGGGCACCCGGCTCGACGCGCTCGTGTCCCTGCCCGAACCGGGTCAGGTGCCCGCGCCCACCGCCGGAACCCCCGAACCACGCCGTACGGGTGCGAAGCAGGCGCCGCGTACGCCCGACGAGCACGCGCTGGCCGGGATCTGGACCGAGATCCTCGGCGTGACCGGCATCGGCGTGCACGACGACTTCTTCGACCTCGGCGGCGACTCGATCCTGGTGTTCCGCGTCGTGACGCGGGCGCGCGAGGCCGGGCTGCGGCTCACCGTACGCCAGGCGCTGCGGCAGCGGACCATCGCCGAGCTCGCCGCCTCCCTGGCGGAAGGGCCCGAGCCCGCCCGCGAGCCCGAGCGGGCGGACGAGCCGTCCGGCGACGTCCCGCTCACCCCGATCCTGCGCCGCTTCACCGCGCAGGACATCGACCACGACCACCACGACCAGGCCATGCTGCTGTCCTGGTACCAGGCGCCGGACCCAGGGCGCGCCGAGCGCGCCCTGCGGGCCGTCGTCGCCCACCACGAGGCGCTGCGGTTCCGGCTCGGCCGCGACGGCGACACCTGGCGCCTGTCCGTGGCCGAGGCCGACGACGCCGATCTCCTGCGCGTCGTCGACCTCACGGACATGCCCGCCGAAGCCCGCGACACGGTCGTACGCGAGGTCGCCGAAGAGGTCACCGCGAGCCTCGACCTGGCCGGCGGCCCGCTGCTGCGCGCGGCGCTCTTCCTGGAGGACACCGGCGCCCGGATGCTCGTCGCGATCCACCACATCGCCGTCGACACCGTCTCCTGGTCGATCCTGCTGGACGACCTCGCCGAGGCGTACCGGCGGCTCGGCGAGGGCGCGAGGGCGGCGAGGTCGAGCTGCCCGAGGTCGGCACCTCCTACCGGCGCTGGGCGCACCGGCTCGTGGAGTACGCGGCCAGCGACTGGTTCGCCGAGGAGTCCGCGTTCTGGCTGGCCCCGCGGCCGGCCACCCCGGACCTGCCGGTGGACCGCGCGGACGCCGCGAACACCCAGCGCACCGAGTGCGAGCTGGAGACCGTCCTGTCGGCCGAGGCGACCGAGGCGCTCCTGCGGGACGCGCCCGCCGTTCTCGGCTGCCGCGTCGACGAGGTGCTGCTCGGCGCCGTCGCGTACGCCCTGAGCCGCTGGACCGGAGCGGACGGCGCGACCGTCGACCTCGAAGGGCACGGCCGCGAGCCGCTCTCGGACGACGTCGACCTGGACCGTACGGTCGGCTGGTTCACCGCCGTCCACCCCATCCACCTGCACCTGCCCGCGTCCGGCGGACCGGCGCGCCGGGCGGCGGCCGTACGCGAGCAGCTTCGCGCCGTGCCGCACCGCGGCGTCTCATACGGCCTGGCCCGCTACCTGCGCGAGGACACCGCCGCCGTGCTGGCGGCGCGCCCCGCCGCGCAGGTCATCGTCACCCACCACGGGCAGCGCAGCGGCCACCCCGACCCGCGCGCTCTGTTCGACGCGACCACCGACACCCCGGGCACGCTGCGGGGACCGGAGAACCGGCGGCCGTACCTCATCGCGGTCGACACCGCCGTCGTCGACCGGCGCGCGGTCGTGAGCTGGACCTACTCCGGCGCGGTCCACGACCGGGCGACGATCGAGCGGGTCATGGGCCTCTGCGTCGACGAGCTGGAGGCGCTCGCCGGGCTGTGCCGCCTCGGCTCGGGCGCGCCGCAGGCGCGGCGCGGAGTCCTCGCCGACCGGCTGTTCCCGCACGCGCCCGCCGTCGTCACACCGATGGCGCGGCACCGGGCGCCGGGCGCCGGCATCGCGCTGATCGCCGACGGCGAGCTGGTCTCGGCCTGGGGCGAGGGCGTCACCGGCGGCGCCGGCTCGGCGCCGGTCACAGCGGAGACGATCTTCCAGGCCTGCTCGGTGAGCAAGCACGTCACGGCCCTCGGCGTCATGCGCCTGGTCCAGGAGGGCCGCCTCGACCTCGACCTGGACATCGGCCGGTACCTCACCTCGTGGCGGCCGCCCGAGCGCGGCATCACGCTGCGGCAGGTGCTCAGCCACACCGCCGGGCTCAGCGTGTTCCGCCACCCCGGGTACCGGCGCGGCAGCCGGGTGCCGGAGCTGCGGCAGCTGCTGGACGGCGTACCGCCCGCCAACACACCGCGGATCCGCAGCGAACGCCCGCCGGGCTCGGAGTGCCGGTACTCCTGCGGCAACTACTCGGTCGTCGAGCAGGTCGTCGTGGACGTCACCGGACTGCCGTTCGCCGAGGCGATGCGGTCGCTCGTCCTCGGCCCGCTCGGCATGGCGGACAGCGGCTACGAGCAGGACCTGCCGGACGCGCGGCCCGGCCGGGTCGCGCACGGCCACCTGTCCGACGGCACGCCGTACGACGGCGGCTGGCGGGTCTTCCCCGAGCTGGCCTCCAGCGGGCTCTGGTCCACTCCAGGCGACCTGGCCAGGGTCTCGCTGGAGGTCTTCCGCGCCGCGACCGGCGCGGGCGGGGTGTTCCTCGCCCAGGAGCTCGCCACCGAGATGGTGACGCCGGTCGACTCCGGCTACGGCCTGGGCACGACCACCGTCCGCGACCAGGACGCGCACTGGTTCGGGCACCCGGGCGACAAGCACTCCCACCAGACCCTCCTGGCGACCGACCTGCGCAGCGGTGACGGCCTGGTGGCCATGTTCAACATCGGCGGCGACGCCCCGGTCCACGCGGACCTGCTCAACGAGCTGGGCGTCCACCTGCGGTACGTGATCCGGTGAGGGGGCAGTTCACCATGGACGGCGACACACGGGTCGTTCCGGCACCGACGCGGAGGTCCACGCGTCCCTGCGAGCTCGTCGTGGTCGCGGCGGACTCACCCGCCGCGCTCGGCGCGGCGTCGCGTGAGCTGGCCCGCGGCCTGGCACGGCGGCCCGAACGGCCACTGGCCGGCGTGGCCCGCGAGTTGCAGCTCGCGCGGCCCGACGGCCCGTACCGGCGCGCGCTGGTGGCCACCGACACGGCCGACGCGGTACGGCGGCTCGGCGAGGACGTCACGGCAGCCGAGCCGGTCACGCGGCGGCGGCCCGTCGCCTTCCTGCTCCCCGGAGTCGGCGACCAGTACCCCGGCATGGGGCGCGGCCTGTACGAGCACGAGCCGGTGTTCCGCGACACGCTGGACCGCTGCGCCGAGCTGCTGGCGCCCGAGATCGGCACCGACCTGCGGAAGCTGCTGTACGGCGGCGCCGAACCGGCGCGCGGCGGCGGCATGGACCTCGCCGCGCTGCTCGGGCGCAGCGCACCGGGCCCGCGCCGACCGAGCGCACCCTCGTGGCACAGCCCCTGGTCTTCTGCGTGGAGTACGCCCTCGCCCGGCTGCTCGGTAGCTGGGGGATCACGCCGGCGGCCATGGTCGGCTACAGCGTCGGCGAGTACGTCGCGGCCTGCCTCTCCGGGGTCTTCTCCATGGAGGACGCGGCCACGATCGTCGCGCGGCGCGCCGACTTCGTGGAGATGGTGCCCTCCGGCGCGATGCTCGCGGTGATGCTGGGCCAGGACGACCTGCTCGCGCGGCTCGACGGCGAGCTGTCGGTCTCGGCCGTCGACGGGCCGAACCTGTGCGTGGTGGCGGGCCGTACCGACGCCGTGGAGCGGTTCGAGCGCAGGCTCACCGCCGAGGGCATCGCCAACCTGCGGGCGAACACCTCGCACGCGTTCCACTCGGACATGATGGCGCCCGCCGGGCCGTGGCTCGAAGGCCTGGTGAGCACGTTCCGCCTCCGCCCGCCGTCCGTGCCGTTCCTGTCGAACGTCACCGGTACCTGGATCACCGAGGCGGAGGCGACCTCCCCGGCGTACTGGGGTGCCCACCTGAGCAGGCCGGTGCGGTTCCACGAGGCCCTGACCGAGCTGTGGGGCATGGACGGCGTTCTCGCCCTGGAGGTCGGCGGCGGCCAGATGCTCGGCGGCCTGGCGGCCCAGCACCCGGACCGGCCGCCGGGCGGCGAGCCGCCGGTGTACGCCACGATCCCGGGCGCCTCCGGCGGGGGCGATGACATGGCCGCGGTGCTGGGCGCGGTCGGCAGGTTGTGGCAGGCCGGTGTCCCGGTGGACTGGACCGGCCTGTGGCCGGACGAGGAGAGCTGACCATGGACTTCGCACTGACGCCCGAGCAGACCGGGCTGCGGAACCGCACCGTACGGTTCGCGCGGACCCTCGGCGAGAAGGCGGCCGAGCACGACCGCGACGAGACCTTCGACGCGGACGGCTGGCGCGCCTGCGCGGAGTTCGGTGTGCTGGGCTGGCCGATCCCCGAGGAGTACGGCGGCTCCGGGTACGACCCGCTGACGACGGTGATCGCCTGCGAGGCGCTCGGCTACGGCTGCCCCGACAACGGCCTCGCCTTCGTCGTCGACAACCACCTCTGGGCCTGCGTGATCTACCTGCTCAAGCACGGGACCCCGGAGCAGAAGAGCCGCTTCCTGCCCGGCCTCGCCGACGGCAGCCTGATCGGCGCGCACGCGCTGACCGAGCCCGAGACCGGCTCGGACATGCTGTCGCTGACGACGTCGGCCGTGCGCCGCGGCGACGACTACGTGCTGAACGGCACGAAGATCTTCATCAGCAACGGCCCCATCGCCGACCTGTACGTCGCCTTCGCGCGCACCGACGACGAGGCGGCGCCCCAGCACGGCGTCTCGGCGTTCCTCGTGCCGCGCGACACCCCCGGCCTGCACGTGCGCCGCGCCATCAGCAAGGCCGGCCTGCGCGGCACGCCGATGGGTGAGCTGGTCTTCGACGAGTGCGTGGTGCCCGCCGCGAACCTGCTCGGCGAGGAGGGGCGCGGCTACCACGTGTTCACCTCGACGATCGAGTACGAGCGCGGGTTCATGGCCGCGGGCCAGATCGGCCGCTGGCAGCGCGTCCTGGAGACCTGCGTGGAGTACGTCGGTAAGCGGGAGCAGTTCGGCCGCCCGATCGGGACCTTCCAGGCCGTCTCCCACCGCCTGGCCGACATGAAGATGAACCTGGAGATGGCCCGGCTGATGCTCTACAAGGTCGGCTGGCTGAAGACGCAGGGACGCCTCGCGCTGCTGGAGTCGGCGATGCTCAAGCTCTTCGCCAGCGAGGGCCTGCTCGAAGGGGCGCTGTCCGCCGTACGCGTGCACGGCGCCCGCGGCTACGTCACGGACCTGCCGATCGAGCGCGAGCTGCGCGACGCCGTCGGCGGCGTGGTCTACGGCGGCACCTCCGACATCCAGCGCAACGTCATCGCGAGCCTCATCGGCGTGCCGGGGGCGTCATGAACAGGGAGGGACACGAGATGTCCGAGCACGTGATTCCGCTGGAGAGCCCCTGCCGGCGCTGCTCGCCGGGGAGTTCGCCAAGCGGGTGTTCTTCGCCGCCGAGGAGATCCAGGACTTCCGCCTGATCTCCGAGGGCGACCTGGTCACCGCCGTGGCCGTGACGACGGACGGCGCGGACCTGCCCGAGGGCCTGGACCGCAAGCTGAACCTCGTCCTGCGCAACGACGTGACGTCGCAGCTGGTCAGGGCGCCGAAGGTGATCTGGCGCTCCGCCACCTCGCGGGTCCCCGCGGGCGGGACGTTCGACCGGCTCGTGGAGCGGGAGATGGCCTTCCCCGTCGGCGAGGGGCAGGTCGCGCTCGGCCAGCCGCTGCCGGACGTGATGGACGGCCTCGACCGGCTGATCCGCGTGCTGCTGGCGCGGGAGTTCGGCGCGCGGCGAGTTCCAATATCCGACGCTGATCCCGATCGACGTCCTGGACCGGTGCGACTACTTCACCTCGTTCCCGCAGTACGTGATGCTCGCGACCCGCCTGCGCGGCGACGTGGACACCTACCGGGCGTTCCTCGACGAGGCGAAGGCCACCTCCGACATCGGCGGGGAGATCCTCGGCCAGTGCGACCGGGTGGACTACTGCCTGCCGCCGACGATGTGCTACCACACGTTCCACCAGTTCGCCGGGCACGTGCTGCCGGCGGAGCTGTCCACGGTGACCGCGCGCGGCAAGTCCTTCCGCCACGAGTCGCGCTACCACCGCAGCCTCGCGCGGCTCTGGGACTTCACGATCCGCGAGATCGTCTTCCTGGGCACGCGCGACGAGGTGCTGGCCGCGCGCGAGCGCTTCCTGAACCGGATCCTCGCCATCGTCGACGACTGGGACCTGTCCGGCCGCTGCGAGGTCGCCAGCGACCCGTTCTTCTGCAACTCCGACGCCGCCGCGCGCGCGTCCTCCCAGCGGCTGCTGGAGCTGAAGTACGAGCTCCAGCTCGACCTCGAGGCGGACGACAGCGTCGCCGTCGCCTCCTTCAACTTCCACGAGCGGTTCTTCGCCGAGTCGTTCGGCATCGAGCGCGCCGACGGCGCCGCTCCGTACAGCGCCTGCGTCGGCTTCGGCCTGGAACGCCTGGCCTTCGCGCTGGTCTGCCAGCACGGCGAGGACCCGGCGACCTGGCCGGCCTCGCTGCGCCGGGCGCTGGAGGACCCCCAGCAGTACGTACAGGAACGCGCGCCGGCCGTGGCGACGCCGTGAGCAACGAGGGAGTAGCCATGATCGAACAAGTCGGAGTGGTCGGCGCCGGCACCATGGGCATCGGGGTCAGCCACATGTTCGCGACGGGCGGCTGCGAGGTGACGCTCGTCGACGTCTCCGAAGCCGTCCTCGACCGCGCGCGGTCGCACATCCTGCGCGACCTGCGCATGGCCGCGATGTTCGCGCCCGGCGGCCCGAGGCCGGCCGAGACGCTCGACCGCATCAGGTTCAGCACCGAGCTGAAGGACCTGGCCGGCGCGGGCTTCGTGGTCGAGAACGTCACCGAGAACCCGGACGTCAAGGAGCCCGTCTACCGCGAGATGGACGGCGTCTGCGCCGACGAGTGCGTGTTCGGCGTGAACACCTCGGCCATCCCGATCACGCGGGTCGCCTCCTTCACCGGGCGGCCCGACCGGGTCATCGGCGCGCACTTCATGAACCCCGCGCACCTCAAGCCGATGGTCGAGCTGATCCGCGGCTTCCACACCAGCGACGGCACGATCCGGGTCACCCAGGACCTGCTGGGCGCCATGGGCAAGGACAGCATCGTCGTCCAGGACTCGCCGGGCTTCGTCACCAACCGGGTGGCGATGCTCACGGTCAACGAGGCGATCTGCCTGCTCGACGAGGGCGTGTCCACCGCCGCCGAGATCGACCGGCTGTTCGTGACCTGCTTCGGGCACAAGATGGGCCCGCTGGCCACCGCCGACCTGATCGGCCTGGACACCATCCTCTACTCGCTGGACATGCTCCTGGAGCACTTCAACGACCCCAGTACCGCCCCTCGATCCTGCTGCGCCGCCATGTCGACGCCGGCCTGCTCGGCCGCAAGAGCGGACGCGGGTTCTTCTCGTACGACACCGACGCCGCCGCAGTCTGAGCAATGAGAACGGAGAGCACAGTGGACGAAGAGCTCGTGACGATCAAGGAATTCGTCGCCAAGCACCTGAACGGATTCGAGTTCACCGACGACCAGGACCTCATCGCGTCGGGACTCGTCAACTCGCTGTTCGCGGTGCAGATCGTGATGTTCGTGGAGAACACCCTGGGCGTGCCGGTCGTGGACGAGGACCTGGACATCCAGAACTTCTCCTCCGTCACGCGCATCCACCGGTACGTCACCGGAAAGCGCGCCGCCGCATGATCGCCGACTCCTACTCCGACGTCGTCGAGGCGCAGCGCATCCCGGTGCTCGTACGCCTGGGCGAGAACCTCTACGCCCTGGCGTACCGGCTGATGAAGATGGTGCCCGCGCGGCACATCCTCCAGCGCGCCGAGCAGGACGGACGGCTCACCGACGACATGACGGTCGTCGAGACGACCTCGGGGACGTCGGCCTCGCCCTGGCGATGCAGTGCGCGATCCGCGGCCACCGGCTGATCCTGGTGAGCGACCCGGTCATCGACGCGCGGCTCCAGCGCCAGCTCGAGGACCTCGGCGCCGTCGTGGACATCGTCCGCGAGTACGCCCCGGGCGGCGGCTATGCGACAGAGCCCAGCGACGAGGCGAGATGGAACGGGCGCACATAGGTGTCGACGCGAAAGCGCTCGCGCCCGGTGTCGTCGAAGAACACGAGCGTCGGCGCGTACACGATGCGAAGCGTGTTGCCGAGCTCGCGCGCCGTGGTGCGCTGGCCGTCCGGCGCGACGAGCGGCGTCGCCGCGCCCAGGGCCAGCCGCACGACGTCGAACCGCGCTAGCAGCGAACGCACGTCGGCGCGGCGAAAGGCTTCGCGATGCATCTCGTCGCAGGCCGTGCAGTCGGGCGTCTCGAACAACAACGCGAGCGGCTTGCCGCCCCCCTGGCGGCGCAAGTCGTACGGCGGACGCAGCAGGAAGGGCTCGTCGTGCAGCGCACCTTGCGTGGAAGGCGCGGCATGCGCAGCCAGGTAATCGGTCAGCGTCTGGTGCGCTTCCCCATGCGAAGCGACATAGGCTAGGACGAGGCGCATCCGCGCAGGCGGCACGTAGCCGTTCAGGCGCGCAACGACGATGCCGCGCTCGTCGAAGAAGAGCAGCGTCGGCGTGAACTGGATGCCCAGCGTGCGGGCCAGCGCCTTCTCGGACTGCACCGTGCCGTCGAGCCAGGTGGTCTCCCGATCGCCCCACAGGTCGAGGGCGACCGCCACGAAGCTGCGCTGCATCGTGTCGACGATGTCGCGCTGCGAAAAATTGTCCGCCATCAGCTTGCCGCAATACGGGCAGCCTTCCTGGCCGTAATACGCGACCAGGCGCTTGCCGCGGCGCGCGGCGTCGGCGACTGTTCGGTGCAAGTGCGCCGGACCCCGTCCTCCTTTTACAATCTGCACATGGAGCCGAACTTCCAGCACCTCGGCCTGGCGGTCGTCGAAAACGGCGTCGGGCGCTCGCTGAAATCCTTCCGGCTCCCCGCGGAGGCCCAGCGTCCAGTGGGCCAGCCCACCGAACTCGAGTTGCGGGTGATCGGCGCCACGCTCGTCGCCAGGGCCAACGGCTTCGAAGCGTTCCGAATGGAAGACAGCAATCTCACGCAAGGCCACCCCGACATCCGCCTTGACCCCGGGGTCGTGTTGCACGCCGTCCAGACGCTCGATCTCTCGAAGGGCGCCGCCGCACCGCCCTCCGCCACCACGCCGTCGCCCGGAGCCGCGGGCCTGTCGCCTTCCACCGAGCCGTGGCAGGACGTGCTGCGCGATCCCGCGAAGCTCGTGCTCAGCGGCGGGGCGGCGCGGATCTCGGAGGGCTTGCGCTTCACAGGTCCAAGCGTGGCGCTGCTTCACCCCAGCCAGGATCCCAGAAACGACGGAGCCATCCGCGTGCGGGCAACCTTCGGCGACGCACACCTGTTTTTGCACGCCCGGCAGAATACCACTGGCCACTGATCAACTCTACGCCTACAACGCGAAGCAAGTCACTCTTCAGCGCTGGGATGGTGTCGCCTTGCGCTCGACAGACTTGGGCAGATTTGCGCTGCGCGAGTCCCTCCAGCCCGGACAGAATTACGAATTGGAGCTTCGGGTCGTGGGCCAGACCCTGACGGCGAAATTCAACGGTGGCGTCCTTGGGACCGTCGCAGATGCGACATTCGCGCAGGGCAACTTCGCCTTGGGAACCACGGACCACGATGTCCCCCCGGCCTTGGTCAATGCCTTTGAAGTTCTCGACCTCGATGCTCCCGGCAGCGCGGGCCCGGCAGCGCCCGCGCGCCCGGCTCCGCGAGCCGACGCCATCTCCGCCACGAAAGACAAACCCTTCGTCAACACGCTCGGCATGAAATTCGTCCCCGTGCCGATCACCGGCGGGCCGACGGACGGGCAGCGCGTGCTCTTCAGCATCTGGGAGACGCGGGTGCAGGACTACGAGGCTTTGTGAAGGAAACCAAGCGCGAGTGGCCGAAGCCGGCCTTCGAGCAAGGCCCGACGCACCCGGCGGTGAATGGTGAGTTGGAACGACGCCACGGCTTTTGCCGTGGCTCACCGAGCGCGAGCGCAAGGCCGGCAAGCTCGGCGCGGCGGAGCGCTACCGCCTGCCGAGCGACCACGAGTGGAGTTGCGCGGTGGGCATCGGCGAGCGGGAAGATGCAGCCAAGATCGCCAGCGGAGAAGGACAGGAAGATCGCCGATGTGTTTCCCTGGGGCAAGCATGGCCGCCGCCGCCCGGCGCGGGCAACTACAGCGGCGAGGAGGCGCCGGCATCGGCGAGCGGACGAAAGACTTGGTGAGAGAGCATCGGCGTACTCGTGGGCTATCGCGACGACTTCCCCTTCACAGCACCGGTCGGCAGCTTCACGGCCAATCGCTGGGGCCTCTTCGACCTGGGCGGCAATGCCTGGGAATGGTGCGAAGACCAGTTCAACGCCACGGACCCACGGCGGGTCGTGCGCGGCTCCTCGTTTGTCTATGCCGATCGCGACGAGATGGTCTCCTCCGTGCGCGGACCCACGGATCCCACCGTGGGGAACAGCAACCGCGGCTTCCGCTGCGTCCTCGCCCCGGCCTCCGCCGCGCCCCCTGCCGCGCGGTAGCAGGGATTTCGGCCAACGAATCACGCGGATCACACGAACGGGAAAGGCATTTCATTCGTGTCGTTCGAGTGATTCGCTGGCCCTTCTTCCCCACTGCTTTTTAGGCGGCTTCACGGGGGGAAGGCCGTCGGACTGCAATTCGCACCACACGCTGCCGACGAAAATCTCGGCCTCGATTTTGAGGAGCATGCGGTCGCGGTCGTCGGACAGCCAGGCGAAGGCGCGCTTGAATTTCTTGTGCGGCTCGAGTTCGAGGTTCTTCTTCATTCCTGCAGGCGCACCTGGCACTTCACGGCGTCGAACTGCCCGCGGGCACTTTCAACTTCTCGCGGCCGAGCACCTCGATGTCGGCCAGATAGCCGCCCTTCGCCGGAAAGACCACCAAGCGGTAATGATCGCCGGCTTGCAAGCGCTGGCTGCGGATGAACAGCAGCGCGGTCTGCAAATCGAAGACGTTGCCGTATTTGAAGCGGTGCTCGCGTTTTCGGCGGCTCGTTCGACGGCGTGACCTGGTGATATAGCGCGCGCCTTCCGGGGAAAACTCCGTCTTTGTCGATTCCGTTTCCGACTTGTACACTTCCGTCTGCTGGAGGCGGATGGGACGCAGGGTCGACGCCGATGCAGCAGCGCGGTGTGTTGCGAATCCATCCGCCACAAGGTGCGCACGACGCCCGTGGTCTGCGTCTTCATGCGCGAATTGATATTGCCCGCGCGGCGCCTTCGAGAAATCGAAGCTCGCCTGCGCCGCGACGATGCCGCTCCAGCCAAAGTGATACACCGCCTTGAACGGACGCGGCGGCGGAAACTTGCCCGGCTGCGGCGGAGGTCAAGAGTATCGCGCCAGTCCTCCGCCCATACGGGCGCGGCGAGCAGGCAGACAGCAGCAGGAGCCAGCCAGCGGCTCATGATTTCGCCGGCCTCACCCGCTCGACCGCGCCGTCGGGAATCCAGCCGCGGCCCGTGCCCGGCAGTTCGCAATAGATCCATTCGCCGCGCTCGCTGAGCACCCGCACCTGGCTGCCCGCGGGCAGCGCCTCCGCCACGCCCGCGCTTTCCGCCGGAGCGAGCCGCGCCTCCGCCTGGTGCGCCGTAATGACGGCCAGCGTCTGGTCCTTCGCGATGCTCCAGAGCGACGACCAGCGCCACCGCGCACACGACCGCGCTCAGCAGGCACAGCGTCCACATCGCCGAAGTTCTCGCTGCCCGGCTGGTCAGACGATAAAGCACCAAGCCGAAAGAGCACCGTCCAGCCCGCGACCGCCGCGAGCGACGGTCCAGCATTCGGCGAAAGATAGTCCGCCAATTTGCTGTTCCACGAGAGCGGCAGCAGCTTCGCGCCGTTCTGATCGCGCAGCAGTTTGAAGTTCGCCTGCGCCTCGGGATGATGCGGATTCAAGGCCAGCGCCCGCTCGTAATCCAGGATCGCCCGCCCGGCGGAACCGAGCCGGAAATCGGCATTGCCCAGATTGTAGAAAACATTCGCGCTGCCCGCACCCGCTCTCGATCAGCTTTTCGTAGCCCTGTTTCGCCTCGGCAAATTTGCCCTGGTCGTAGGCCTGGTTGGCCGCCTCCAAGTCGCCCGCCCAGGCACTGCGCGCCGGCAGCAGCGCCAGCACGCGCCAGCGAGCAACGCGACCAGCGCGTCCAGGAAGTGCGGCGCTTAGCTTTTCGCATGGCTTTTCTCCAGTTGTTTCAACGCGCCGAGCACGCGTTCGCGCTCGGCCGCGGAGACTTTCCCATCGTCCACCTCCGCCGCCCGCATAGTGCAGTTCCGCGCGCGCGCTGAAAATGTCCTCGATCGTTTCCGCCGCGCTTTCATCCAATGGCGCCGCCGCTCGCACCGTCGCGGCGTCGATGCTGGCCACCGCGCGGCCCGTCGCCAGCGCCGTCTGGATCTGCGCCAGCCGCGCCGCGGAATCGAAGAAGTCCACGTGCCCGAGATCCGCCGTGCGCAAGCGGCGCCACACCGCCTCCTTCTCCTGCCGCAGCGCGGCCCTTTGCCGGACGGCCGCATCCGGCTCGCGGCGAAGCTTGAACGCGATCAGGCCCAGCAGAATCGACCGCGATCGCCACCCTGCGCGAACCAAAACTCGCGGCGCTCGTACAGCGGCGCAAAGCTTCGCGGCGCATCCGCATCATAACGCAGGCCCAGGATGTCATCCGGACGCGGTTCGGCCGCCGGCTTTTTCGGCTCCGGCGGCGCGCTCGTCCGACGCCGTGGCCGACCGGCTTCGGCGCGGGCAGCGTGTCGCCCTCGACCGCCAGCGGCGCCGGCTCGGATTTCAGCGTCACATACTTTTCCGCCATCGGATCGAAATACGAAAAGTGAAACTCCGGCATCGCCGTCTTTTTCGTCTCCGGGATGACCGCCATCTCGAAGGTCTTCGTCCCCGTGTAATTCACCGGATCGTCCGCCTGGAAGGTGCTCGACGGCGGATACGTCCGCCAGCCCGTCGGAGTCGTTGAGGACCGGCGCCGTCACGCGATCAAAATTTCCCCGCCCCGTCACTTGCAATTTCACGGTGACGGGATCGCCGATCTTGACCTGCTTCGGGCTGCCTTCCACCGACAGTTGAAAATTGCCCACCGCGCCGGAGAAATCGGCCGGCTTGCCCTGCCTGGGGCAACGGCTTGCACCGTCAATTCCACGGCCGCCGCCTTCGCCTTCAATCTCCTGCATGCGCGGAAAAAAACGGATCGCTGAAAATATCTCCGAACGCATCGAACGGACTGCGGGCGCTCCGCTGCGGCATGCGGCACCCGCGCACTGGAATTGAATCTCGCTCGGGCCGATGGTCAGCTTGCCCGCGCGAATCGGCGCGATGAGACGTCTTGAACGTCAGCATATCGTAATCGCGGCCGTTTCTCTCCACCTGTTCGTGGTGCGGCTCGGGCATTTTTTGCTTGGTAAATCCCTCGCCTTCGATTTCCGGCATCGGCTTCCGGCTGCCAGCGCACCCGCGCATCCACATAGAGCCGAAATTCCATCGGAATCGCCTCGCCCAGATAGACCGTTTTCTTCGGCACGACCAATTCGGCGAAAGCCAGTCTTCTCCGGCTTCGCTGCTGCCGTCGGTCGCGCTGCTGGGCTGCACCGTCAGCGCCACCGGCTGCGTGCTGTAAGCTCTTGCCGTCCGCCTCGATCGTCACCGCGGGAATCGTGAAGGAGCCGTTGCGCTGCGGCACCACCTGATAAGACCACGTCGTGTTCCGCTCGGAAATGAAACGCCGTTCTCAAGCTGCATTTCGATTTCCGTGCTCGGCCCGACATAACTGGATTTCCAGGCCGTCGACCGACACATCCGGCGGATTGCCGACACGCCGCGCGCCGCTGATCTTGATCTGCAATTCCACCGGATCGCCGATCACCGAAATGCTCCGGCTCAAGCGCGCGCGCACGCTCACATCCGCCGCGTGGACCACTGCGACCGCCAGCGTCAGCAGAGGCCAAAACGATGGTCCCGCGCAGAGCGAGAAAAGAGACGTGAATGCGACGGAAACATGCGGTTTACCAATCTCGAAAAGTTCGTCCGAGCGGCTTGCCTTCGGGCTTGGAGAGCTGGACGCGTTTGTCCTCGCCTTTCAAGCGACTCGAGCAAGCGTCTTCGCCTGGGCCTCGGTCATCTTGCCTTCCTTGGCCGCCTCGGCCTCGGCGGCGGCCTCCTGCTGTGGATCGGCCGGCTGCGCATTTCCCTGCGCCCCGACTTCGCCGGAGAACTTTTTGTCCGGTTGATCGGGCGTCGGCTGGCGTTGCTCGCCCTGTCCCTCTTTCTGCGGTTGCGGCGACTGCTGGCCGCCCGGCGAAGGGTTCGATTGCTGCCTCTCGCTTATCTTCTCCCTTGCCGCCGTTCTGCGGCTGCGGCTGGTTTTGCTGGCCCTCTTTGCCGTTCTGATCCTTGTCCTGCTGCGGCTTTCCCTGCTGATTCTGCTGCTGCTGTCCTGGCCCTGTGATGCTGGTTCTGGGACTGCTGTTGTTGCGATTGGGATTGCTGCTGCTGTTGCGACTGCTGCTGCTGCTGCTGATTCTGCTGCTGGTCCTTGTTCTGCTGCCCGCCCTGCGACTGCTGCTGCTGCTGCTGCTGATCCTTCTTTTGATCGCCGCTCTTGTTGCTGCTGCTGCTGTTGCTGCTGCTGCTGATCTTTTTGGTCCTTCTTTTGGTCGTCCTTCTTGTCCTGCTGCTGTTGCTGGTCGGATTTCGGCGGCTGCTTTTCCATGTCCTCGAGAAGCTTGCGCACCACGTCGCGATTGTATTCCGCATCCTTGTTTTGCGGCGTGACCTTCAAGCGCCTGGTCGTAGTGTTGCAGCGCGTCCTTCCAATGCCGGACCTTGCCCTCCTTTTGCTCTGTCGCCGCGCCTTGCTGGAAAAGCGTATTGCCGAGATTGTATTCCGCCGCGGCGTGCAAGCGCGGGATCGGGCGAAGTGACGGCCTTGGCAAAGGCCTCGAGGGCCTTGTCGAAATCGCCCGATTTATAGGCCGCCGCGCCCAGGTCGAAGTTCAGCGCCGCGGAATCGCGCCGCTGCTGAAGCTGGCGGTCGAACTCCGTCATCGCGCCCTGGTAATCCTGCGCGCTCGTAGGCCTCGAGGCCGCTGTTCTTCGCCTGCGCGGCCGATCGGCAGCAGCAAGCAGGACCGCCAGCGCGCGCGGCCAGCCACCGGCGCCGCGACCCGCCGCACCGCGCGCTTGCGCTCGCCGATCAGCGTCGACGCGACGAGCAGCACCAGCGCCGCGGAAAGCGGCCACTGGTAGCGCTCGATCGGGCGGCGCGACATGCGGGCATCGAATTCTTTTTCTTTCATTTGGCCGAGGCCGTCGCGGACGATTTGCTTCATCTCCGCCGGCCCGTTCTGGAGGTGAACGTAGAATCCTCCGGTCGATTCTGCAATTTTCCTGAGACGATCTTCATCGAGCCGCGATTTGACGAATTGCCCGTTCTCGTCCTTCACGAAGGTCGGTGCCGCCATTCTCCGCCGGGAACCGGAATGAGCGAGCCATCCGCCGAACCCAGGCCCACGGTGAAGATCTTCATGTGGTCCTTCTCCGCGCTGGCCGCCGTCACCGCGTCGGCTTCCAGTTCCTCGCCATCGGTGAAAGATGATCAGGCAGCGATTGTCGCTCTCGCCTTTGCCAAAGGCCGCGTCCGCCTCGGTGATCGCGGCGGCGATATTGGTGCCGCCGCGCGGAATGATGTCGGTATCGAGCTCCGCGAGCGAATTGAGAACCGCGCCGTAATCGATGGTCAGCGGCGCCTGCAAAAAGGCCGTGCCGGCAAACGCGATGAGGCCCACGCGGTCGCCCGGCAACTGTTCGATCAAGTCCTGCGTGGCGAGCTTGGCGCGCGCCAGCCGGCTCGGCGAAAGATCGGTGGCCAGCATGCTGCGCGAGCAATCGATGGCGATGATCACGTCGCGCCCCTGGCGCTTGCTCTCCTCCCAAGTGTAGCCGTAGCGCGGCTGCGCGAGGCTCACGATCAGCGCGGCCAGGCCGAGCAGGAGCAGGGCAAAGCGCAGGCGCCGCCGGGGCAGGCTCACGGTGCCCGCGAGCCGATCGAGCAAGCGCGCCGCCACCAGTTGCCGGAGCAGCTTCGTGCGGCGGCTTTCGTTGCGCGCGTAGAGCACCAGCAGCAGCGGCAGCAGCGCGAGGCCCCAAAACCACATGGGCTGGCCGAAGCTCATGGCAGCCTGCTCCCCACGGTTTGCGCCAGCAGCGCCTGCAAGGCCAGCACGCCAAATCCCGCTCCCAGCAGCCACGGGAAAAGCTCCCGGTACTGCGTGTATTGCTTCATCTCGACGGTCGATTTTTCCAGCTTGTCGATCTGCTCGAAAATCTTGCGTCAGCGTCTTCGTGTCCGTGGCGCGGTAGAATTCGGCGTTGGTCGATGTCGGCGATTTTCTTCAAGCGTGTCCTCGTCCACATCGGCTTTCATGTTCCGGTAGACCTTGCGGCCGAACACGATCCTGCACCGGGATACGGGCGCGTAGCCCGTGGTGCCCGCGCCGATGGTGTAGACCTTCACTCCCAGCGCCTTCGCCGCTTCCGCCGCGGTCAACGGCGAGACTTTGCCGGCATTGTTGTCGCCGTCGGTCAGCAGCACGACGATGCGGCTCTTCGAATCCTTGCGCTCGATCAGCCGATTGGTGCACGAGGCGATGGCCGAGCCGATGGCCGTGCCGTCTTCCACGAAGCGCGGCGCAGCCTGCACGCGCTCGAGATTTTGCAGCAGCCAGTCGTGATCGAGCGTGAGCGGGCTGACGAGATAGGGCCGGCCGGCAAAAGCCAGCATGCCGATGCGATCGTTGGGCCGCGCCTCGATGAACTTCTGCGTCACGTGCTTGACCACATCGATGCGGCTGGCCTGCTCGCCGCCGATGGTGAGATCCTCGGCGATCATCGAGCCGGAGACATCGAGCGCGAGCATGATGTCGATGCCGCTGGCCTGCACCTGGCTGAACGTGCGTGCCCTGCTGCGGCCGGGCCAGCGCCACGATGAGCAGCGCCAGCGCGAGCAGGAGCAGGCTCAGTCAGCCAGCCGCCGATGCGCGAGCGCCGCGGCTTGCCGAGCGCCATCACCGGGCGCAGCGACGAATAGAGCACCGCCGGCGCGGCGCCCCTGCCGCCTTCGCAGGAGCGCGACCAGCGGCAGCGCCAGCAGCAGCAGCAGCAGCCACGGATGCGCAAACGTGAGCGGATCACGCCCAGAGCAAATTCATGCCCGCCCTCCCTGCACGAAGGCCAGCGCGCTCTCCACCAGCTCCGCGTTGTCCGTCGCTCGTCGCCTCCATGCGCGCGAATTTGATCATGTCGCACTTCTCCAGGAAATCGGCCGAGCAGCGTGCGGTCCTCTTCGCTGAACAATGCGCGAGCCGGAAATCGCGGCGAGGAATTCCGGCGAGGTCTGCCGCGTCGCCGGCAGGCCGGAACTTCGCGTTGCTGATGAAGGTGCGCAGCACGTCGGAGACCGCGACGCTGAAGGCGTAGGGCTCGATCTCACTCACGCTGCGCGCGCAGCTTCTCCAGCTCGCGCAGGGCGATCGCGCGTGGCGTCGGCGGCGGCGGCGCGGGCCGGCGCCGAATCCAGCGCACGACCAGCCAGACGAGCAAGCGCCACGAGCAGCGCCGGCCACCGCGATCGCCGTCGGCCGACCATCCACGGCGGATACGGGAAAGACATCCACGGCGGCGCGATATCGTGGATCTCGCGCGTGGCGCGGGCGTCGCCGCTCGGACGCCGGCGACGGCATCCGGCGCGGCCGTGCAGATGCCGCCAGGACGAGCGGAACGAACAGCGCGGCGCTCATCGGATTTGCAGGCGCCGCTCGCGGTTGCGGAAGAAAGCTGCGCAGCGCCGGCACGTAATCCTCGTTCGGTCCGCAGGGAGATCGCATCGATGCGCTTCCTGCGAAAATCGCGCAGCCGCGCCGCCGTGCGCTCGTCCGCCGCCTTCAGGAAGCCCTGCCGCACCGCGCGGTCGGAGGTATTGATCTCGATCTGCTCGCCGGTCTCCGCGTCTTCGAGCGTGAGCAGGCCCACGTCGGGCAATTCCTCCTCGCGCGGATCGATGATCGGGATGGCGATCAAGATCGTGCCGCCGGCTGGTCACGGAAAGCTCGCGCGAGAAATCGGGCGCCTGGAAATCCGAGATCAGGAAGACCACCGAGCGCCGGTGCAGCACCTGGTTCAGGTAATCGAGCGCCACCGCCGGGCTGCGTGCCGCGGCCCTTCGGCTCGAAGTAAAGGATCTCGCGGATCAGCCGCAGGGTATGCAGCCGGCCCTTTTTCGGCGGGATGAACAGCTCCACGTGATCGGAAAAAAGGATGAGCCCGACCTTGTCGTTGTTGCGGATCGCGCTGAAGGCGAACAGGCAGGCCACTTCCGCCGCCAGTTCGCGCTTGCTCAGATTGCACGCTGCCGAAATCGCCCGAGGCGCTGACATCGACCACGAGCATCACCGTCAGTTCCCGCTCCTCGGTGAATTTCTTCACGAAGGCGTCGCCGTGCACTTCGCCGAACTTCGCCGTCACATTCCAGTCGATCGAGCGCACTTCGTCGCCCGGCTGATACTGGCGCACTTCCTCGAAGTTCATCCCGCGCCCCTTGAAGACGCTGCGGTACTGCCCGGAAAACGTCGCCGACGACGAGGCCGCGCGTCTTCAATTCGAGGCGGCGGATTTTCTTGAGAATGGCGTCAGCGGACGGATTGCCATTCGGAGTGTGGCATCGCATCGAACGGCGACGGACTGCATCACGGCACCGGCAGCCCGGCAAAGATCTGTCTCGATGATCTGCTCGCTGGTCATCTCCTCCGCCTCGGCCTCGTAGCTGACGATGATGCGATGGCGCAGCACATCGGGGCCGACGCTCTTCACATCCTGCGGCGTGACGTAGCCGCGGCCGGCCATGAAGGCGCGCGCGCGGGCGGCGAGCGTGAGCGCGATGGTGGCGCGCGGGCAGGCGCCGTAGCGGATCATGCCGTCGAGCTTGAGCTTGTAGGCCGCCGGATCGCGCGTCGCGAAGACGACATCGACGATGTAATCCTTCACCCGGTCGTCGATGTAGATGCGAGTTCACGAGCTCGCGCGAGCGGATGATGTCCGCCGGCTCGATGACGGCGAGCACCTTCAAGATCCGGCGCGCTCGTCGCCATGAGATCGAGGATCTTGCGCTCTTCCGCCTTGGTCGGGTAGCCGACGCGCAGCTTGAGCATGAAGCGGTCGAGCTGCGCCTCGGGAAGCTGATAGGTGCCTTCCTGCTCGAGCGGGTTTTGCGTGGCGAGGACGAGGAACGGATCGGCCAGCGGATAGGTCGTGCTCGCCGATGGTCACCTGCCGCTCCTGCATCGCCTCGAGCAGCGCGCTCTGCACCTTGGCCGGCGCGCGGTTGATTTCGTCGGCCAGGATCAGGTTGGAAAACAGCGGGCCGTGCTTGGTCGTGAATTCGCCGGTGCGCGGATTGTAGATCAGCGTGCCGATGAGATCGGCGGGCAGCAGATCGGGCGTGAACTGGATGCGCTGGAAGCCCGTGTGAATGCAGGAGGCCAGGGTCTTGACCGTGAGCGTCTTGGCCAGGCCGGGCACGCCTTCGAGCAGGATGTGGCCGTTGGTGAGCAGACCCGACGAGCAGGCCATCGACGAGATATTTCTGGCCCGACGACGACGCGGGCGATTTCGTCCTGCAGCGGTTTGATCCACTGGCTGGCTTGCTTGACTTGCTCGGTGATTTCCTGGGTGGTGCTCATGTAAAGGATGCGGGTGGCTGTGACAGTGCGAGAGGGCGGTTACGTTCGATCTGCCAAGCGCGGTCAAGCACCGCTTCCACGACTTCGGAAACCTCGATCGCCTTCATGCAGCGAAAGTCGATCGGGCATTCGCGCAGAAAGCACGGGCTGCACTCGACGTGATGGCGCAGGACGCGATGGCCCGCGCCCGAGCGGGCCGGTCAGCGTCGGCTCGGTGGAGCCGAAGATGCGAAACCGTCGGCACGCCGAGGAACGCGGCCAGGTGCATCGTGCCCGTGTCGTTGGTCAGCAGCAGATCGCAGGCGCGCAGTTCCTCCATCAATTGCGCCAGCGAGGTCTTCCCGACGAGATCCGTGCAGGGCACCGCCGCGGCGCTGATGATCGCATCGGCGATCGGCCGGTCCTTCTCCACGCCGAAGATCTTCCACTCGCAGCCGGTGCGTTCGTGCACGATGCGCATCACTTCCGCAAAGCGCTCCGGCAGCCAGCGCTTGGCCGGGCCGTACTCGGCGCCGGGACAAAGCCCGATGACCGGGCGCGCCATTCTTCGGCTCGCGGCTGTTCGACGGCGCTGGATCCAGCGCGCTTCCTCGAATTTCCGCGCCGACAAACTCCGCCAGCGCGAGATAATGATGCACCTGATGCGCGGCGGCGGCTGTCAGGCTTCTTTCTTCTTCTTTTTCTGCGCGAAGACTTGATCGAGCAGCCAGCGCGGCGATGATGCCCGGGATAGCCCACGCGGCGCGGAATGCCCGCCAGCCAGGCTTCCAGCGCCACGCGCAGGGAATTGGGAAAAGGATCGCCGCGTCAAAATCGCCGCGAAGCTTCTTGGCCACGGCGAAGATGCTTTCCTCCGGCTCGATCTGATGATTTCATCCACCTCCGGCACGCTCTTCCAGACATCGGCGAGCTTCGCCGGGGTGAGGATGGTGACGTGCGCATCGACGCCGCCCGCGCTTGATCGCGCGCACCGCCGGCACGCTCATGATGGCATCGCCGAGCCAGTTGCTGCCGCGAATCAGGATGCGAAAGGGCTGCAGGTGCTGCGCGGCGTCAAACCCGGCGGCAGCGCGACGCCGCGCTTGTAAGTGGCGAGCAGGAACTTCGGCTTCGGCGTTTTCCAGCGATTATGCACCCAAAACCAATCCGCCGGCTGCGCGGCGGATTTGCTCTTCGAGCATCTCATTGATGCGCCGGTGATCGTGCTCCGCATCCTGGCCCTGCGGCTTCATCTGCCCGAGGATCACGCAGCGCCAGCGCGCCACGCCCTCGGTATAGACCGCCGCCGGCACCAGCCACGCATCGGTGCGCAGCGCGAGCGTCGCCGGCAAGCGTGGAGGTGGACGCGAGCCGGCCGAAAAACGGGCACCACAGGCCGGCATCGCCCGCGTGCTGATCGACGAGCACGCCGACGCGCGCCGCCCGCGCGCATGAACTGGCAGGCCTTCACAAAACCTTCCTTGCGCTCGAACAGTTCCAGCCCGAGCCGCGCCCGATCGCGCCGCACCTCGGCGTCGATATACGGATTGCCCAGCGCCTGGAAGATCGTGCCCGACCTTGCAGCCGAAAATGATCGGCGAGAGCTGCGCGAACATTTCCCAACTTCCGATATGGCTGATGACCATGACGAAGCCCGCCGCTCGATAATGCCGCCGTCCTGCATCGTCTCGATCCCCTCGACGGTGACGAGCGCTTCGATCTCCTCGCGCGAAAGCTGCGGAAGCTTGATGCTGGAGAAGAGATTCGCGCCGAGCGTGGCGAAATGCTCGCGGGCGATGGCGCGCAATTCCGCGGGCGATTTCTCCGCGCCGAAAGGCGATGCTGCAGATTGTGCAGCACCAGCCGGCGATACGGCCGGCGCACGTAATAGGCCAGCGCCCCGAGCGCCCAGCCCAGGCGAAAAACGCACGTGATGGGCAGCACGCCAGAATCGCCGCCGAGGCGAGCCGATAGATCGCGAAGACCAGCCGATCCATCAGCGCTTTTTCCAATACATCGCCTTCAGCGGATGTTCATCGAGCAGGTTGGCCTCGATGCCGCCGAGCCGGTCGGGATCGTAGAACTGGATGCCGACGTAATAGTAGAGCGGGCAGATCGGCGTCTCGTCGGTGACGAGGATTTTCTCCGCTTCGCGAAAGATGGCGAAGCGCTTTCGCCGGATCCACTCTCGCGTCCGGCGGCGGCGATGAGCGCGTCGTAGCGCTGGATTGCTCCAGCCGGTGTCGATTGTTGCCGCCATCGGTGACAAACATGTCCAGGAAGGTATTCGGATCGTTGTAATCGCCGACCCACGAAGAGCGGCAGAAATCGTAATCGAGCTGCTGCTGGGAATTGAGCAGCACCGTCCACTCCTGCCGCGCGAGTTGGATGGTGACGCCGAGTTCCCGGCGGAACATGCTCTGCAACTCGACCGCGATGTCCTGGTCCAGATCCGGAATCCGCGCGGTAGAGATAATAGACGACCGGAAAACCGCTGCCCGTCCGGGATAGCCCGCCTCCGCCAGGAGCTTTCGCGCCGGCTCCGGGATCGCGCTGATAGATCGGGCGGCGGCTCGTAGCCCGCGCCGGCGCCCGGCGGCACAAAGCTGCGTCGCCGGCACTTCGCCGGCCCGCGTGATGTGCTCGACGAGATACTTCTTGTCCACCGCGAGGCAAAAGGCCGGCGCACGCGCGCGTCGTTGAACGGCTTCCGCTTCACATTGAAGCGGAAGAAATAATTCCCGAGGAACGGCGCGGCGTGAAAATCCGGCCGCTTCTTCAGTTCGCCGAGCAGCGGCGATGGGCGCGAGCCCTTTGTCCATCATCAGGTCGGCGAGCCCGGTCGCGTAAAAATTGTAGGCGGTGTTGGGCCGCGGCGCGGGCAGCACATCCACGCTCTTCATGCCCACATGCGCGGCGTCCCAGTAGCGCGGATTCTTGACCAGCCGCATGTGATCGAAGGGCCGCCATTCGCGCAAGAGTGAACGGGCCGTTGCCGACGAAATGCTCCGGCTTGCGTCGCCCAATCCGGATACTTTTCCACCGTGGCGCGATGCACCGGCAGCAGCGTCGGTGAAGGCGCAGAGATCGAGAAAGAACGGCGTGGGATTCGCGAGCGTGACTTCGAGCGTGTACGGATCGGGCGCGCTGCGCGCCCACCGTCGCTGAAATCCTTCAGTCTTGCCCTCATTGAAATCCTTCGCCCCGCGGATGTAGAAGAGCTGGTAGACGTATTCGCAGGCCGTCTCCGGCAGCAAGGCGCGCCGCCACGAATAGAGAAAATCCTCCGCCGTGACCGGGTCGCCATTGCTCCAGTGCGCGTTGTGCCGCAGGTGAAAAGTGTAGTGCAGTCCATCGGGCGAAATCTCCCAGCTCTCGGCCACGCCCGGCTCCGCCACGCCCTTCACATTGAAAGCCGTGAGACCCTCGAAGACCGCGTAGGCGATGCGGCTGGTGGCCTGCGCGGTGATGAGCGCCGGGTCGAGCAATTCGGACTCCGCGCCATTGATGCAAACCAGTTCCGCGCGGTCGCCCAACCGCCCGCAACCGCACAGGGCCAGAGCAGCAAAGAGGACGATGAGGCGAGGCACGGGACTGGTCACAGGGAACGGAAGCTTGGCATGGAAGAGCGACGGGATTCCAACCTCCGTTCTCCATGGCACCCGTGCGAAGGAATCGCGCGAAGGGTCGCGGACGCCAAGCGGAAGAGGCTGAATCGAATCACGCTTCGCGCGTGGTTTCCGATGCCAGTTCTCCGCTTCCCGTCTGAAATCCGATGGCGCATGATGCGGCGAATGTCGAAGCAGCTCACCGGCTTTTTTGGTTCGTTCACCGTCCTCCAGGGAGCCGCGCGCGAGTTGTGGCTCACTTTCGCCATCAAGTTTCTCATCGTGGCGGCCTACAAGATCACGACTCTCACGATCGTCCGCTGGCTTTCCAGTGACCTCGGCATGAGCGATCAGCGGGCGCTAGCCATGGTCCTGGCCTGGGCGATGACCATGATGGTGACCACCCTGCTGGTAGGTTCGCTGACCGATGCCCTGGGCTTGCGCCGGACTTTCTTTCTCGGCGTCTGGATCTGCCTGATCGCGCGCGCCGTGATGGCGCTTTCGCCGTCAAATGGGTGGCACTGACCGCCGGATTGTTCCTGCTGGCCATCGGCGAAGCGCTGGGCACTCCGGTGCTCGTCGCCGCCACCCGCAAGTATTCCAATACCCAGCAGCGCTCGATTTCGTTTTCGCATGATCTACGCGATCATGAATCTCGGCTTCCTCGCCGCGGACTATCATTTTCGATTGGGTCCGCCAGAGCTTCGGAGAATATGGCCACTGGACCGTGCCCATTCCTGGGCTGGCAAATGACCACCTACCGGACGCTTTTCCTCGTCAGTTGGGTCATCGAATTGCTGGTGCTGCCTGTCATCTGGTTCCTGCGCGAGGGCGTGGAAGTGACCGACGAGGGAGTGACAATCACGGTCCGAGCCACGGAACGCACCACGGCCCCGAGCCCATGTGGATCGCGCCTGGGACATGATCGAGCAAAGCGCCCTCGAAACCGTCGGGTTCTTCGTCCGACTGGTCCGGCAGCCCGGCTTCTACCAGCTGCTGAGCTTTCTGCTCCTCATCGCCTTCCTGAAACTCGTCTTCACGCAAATGGACTTTGTTTTCCCGACCTGGGGTGTGCGTGAACTCGGGCGCGGGAGCGCCGGTCGGACACCTGCTGGCGATCAACAACTGGTTCATCATTCTTCTCGTTCCGATCGTCGGTGCGCTCACGCAGCGATTGTCCGCCTACCGCATGGTCATCGTGGGAGGAACCATCACCGCCGCGTCCGTGTTCTTCATGGCCCTGCCGCCGCACTGGTTTCAGCCGATGGCCAACGGGTGGTTCGGCCATTGGATCGGGCATCACTATCTCGGTCTGAACGGCAGCGGTTCATCCCGTACTACGTGATGATCGCGTTCTTCGTCATCATCCTTTCGTTTGGCGAAGCCTTTTATTCGCCGCGGGTTTACGAGTATGCGGCGGCGATCGCGCCGAAAGGCCAGGAAGCATCTTACGGCGCGCTCTCCTACATTCCGTCTGCTGGGCAGCAAGCTTTCGTCGCCACGATTTCCGGGCAATCTGCTGGCGAAATACTGCCCGAAGGACGGCGCGCGCCATTCCGCAATGCTCTGGCTGGTGGTCGCGCTGACGGCCACGATCGCCCCGATCGGTTTGATCGCCCTGCAGCGCTTCATCCGCGTCCAGAAGCCGGACGGGACCGATTCCGATCAAGCGAAATAAGCGGCGCCGCGACTATTGTCAGTTACCCGGCTTGCGGGCTCAGGCGTCTTCGTCCGGCTCCGCCGGCTTTTCGGCGGGCGGCGGACGCGGGCTTTTCCGCAGCAGGGGCTGGAGCGGGAGTCGCCGTCGGAGTTTCGGCGCTGGCGCTGGGGCGCGGAGTGGCCGGCGTAGGCAGCTGGCTCGGCGCAGGCGTCGCTGCTGCGGCACTGGCTCGCGGCCGGCTGCGGGCATCCGGTGCCGGTGTCGCCGGCGTGGCTGGCGCAGCGGCGGGCTTGCGTCCGGTGCGGGAGTCGCGGGCGCAGCGGGCTTGTTCGCGGCTTCTTTTCGCTCGGCACGGCGTGCCGCGGGCTTCTCCGGGACTTTCGCGTCAGGCACGCGGGCATCGCCAGGCTTCGCGCCGGGCGCCGGCGTTGGCGAGTGGCCGGGATGACGGTGGGGGCGCGGCAGGCGTTTCTGCCAGCGTGCTCCTTTGATTGGTCTCCTTCACGTAGAGCCAGGAGAGCAGCAGCGTGAGCCCGAAGAAGATGCCGCCGAGATAGCGCGTCAACGTTTGCAGCACGTTGGTGGTCTGCGCGCCGAAAAGATTTTCCGTCATGCCGCCGCCGAACGCCGCGCCGAGACCCTCGTTCTTCGGACGCTGCATGAGGACGAGCAAAACGATGAGCAGCGACACGAGAACGTGGATCACCAAAAGGATATTGATCGCGATGGAAAGCATGGCAGGGGCGCGGAATATGGAGGAAAGGGGGGCGGGTGTAAAATGGAAGTTTTCGGGGATTGCGAAACTTGGCAATCAAGCTAGGACATGGCACTTTTGCCGAATGTCATTGGCCGAAATCCAAGCTCAAGCTGCCGCACTGAGTCCTGAGGAGCGCAGGAAACTGGCGGTATTTTTGACTGTATTGCGGATGAAGGAGACGGGGGAATGGGACGAATCTTACCGAGCCAGAAGACTGACGGTCATGAGGGATGGATCTCACTCGACGAGGCAAAACGCCGTCTGCTTCCGGAGGGCTAGGAAACTTTTGCGCTATCAGGTTTGGCTGCATCAGGCAGCATACGATTACCTCGAATCCCTGGACTTGGCCGAGAAGCAACGCCTTTTCGTGTCGGATCGAGCGACTCGGCGGGACACCACATCTGGACGGAGACTTTACCGGGCACGGCAGAGATGGGCGCGATTGCCAAGGAGCTATCATTGGCACGCACGCAATAATCTGGTGGGTCGACAGCCCGGTGCGAGAGGTCAAGGTGTTTTCCATCTGGCGCGCTGATCGGCAGTGACTATAGCGTCGTTTCTCGCGTCGTCTCCACCCAGCGCGCCCAGAGCCAGCAGAGGTCGGAGAGGCGGTTGAGATAGCGGATGATTTCGGAGTTCACTTCGGCGCCGGTTTCGCGCAGGGCGATGACGTGGCGCTCCGCGCGGCGGCAGGTGGTGCGGGCGAGATCGAGCGCGGCGGAGCCGAGCGTCGCGCCGGGCGTCGCCCAGCCGTCGTAGGTGATGTGGTGGTTCTTCTCGATGTCGTCGATGATCGCGGTGAGGGCATCGACCATTGCGGGCTCGACGAACTTGTATCCGCCCTTCGCATAGCGCTCGCGGTCTTCGGTGGCGACGGCGAGTTCGCCCATCAGGATGACCAGTTCTTTTTGAATCGCGAGCACCGCATCGGTGATGAACGGCTCGCCCGCCGTCGCGCGCACGAAACCGAGCGCGGCGTTGAGTTCATCGACTGTGCCGTAGGCGGCGACGCGCAGGTCCGTCTTGGAGACGCGCCGGCCATACATCAGCGCGGTCGTGCCGTCGTCGCCGGTCTTGGTGGCGATGCTCATGTCAGTCGGAGTGCAGCTTCGCAGGCACATCCAGAAAGTGGGCGGCGACGGAGCGCCGCTCCGATCTTTGGGATCACAAAAAGGGGCGGCACGTGGCCGCCCCTTTCGTGATTGATTGCGTCTGGCGAGGCGGAGTTTAGCCGAGCGCCGGCTCGAGTTCCGGCTGGGCTCCGACGTCGCCGATATGGTCGCCGAGGTTGACGATCTTGATGTCGCGGTGCGCCGGGAAGCCGGTGCCCGCGGGGATGAGATGGCCCATGATGACGTTTTCCTTGAACCCGCGCAGGTGATCGATGCGGCCCAGCGTGGCCGCTTCGGTGAGCACGCGCGTGGTGTCCTGGAACGACGCCGCGGAGATGAACGAATCGGTTTCGAGCGAAGCCTTGGTGATGCCCAGCAGCACCGGCACAGCTTCGGCGGGCTTGCCGCCCTTTTCTTCGACGGCGGCGTTTTCCTTCTCGAAGGTGAGGCGGTCCACCTGGTCGCCCCAGAGGAGCGCGGTGTCGCCGGGTTCGGTGATCTTCACCTTGCGCAGCATCTGGCGCACGATGATCTCGATGTGCTTGTCGGCGATTTCCACGCCCTGGAGGCGGTAAACTTCCTGCACTTCGTTGACCATGTGCTCCTGGAGCGCCTGCGGGCCGCAGACGTCGAGGATGTCGTGCGGAGGCACGGGGCCCTCGGTGAGCTGCTGGCCCTTCTTCACGAAGTCGCCCTTGAAGACGATGATGTGCTTGTTCAGCGGCACGAGATGCTCTTCCTCGGCGCCGGTCTCGGCGTCGGTGACGATGATCTTGCGCTTGGCGCGGACGGCGCCGCCGATCTCGACGATGCCGTCGATCTTGGCGATCTCGGCGGCGTCTTTCGGACGGCGCGCCTCGAAGAGCTCGGCCACACGCGGCAGACCGCCGGTGATGTCCTTGGTCTTGGCGACCTTGCGCGGCGTCTTGGCGAGGAGCTGGCCGGCCTGCACTTTCTTGCCTTCGCCGCACGGCGACGTGCGCGCCGGCGGGAATCGAGTAGCTGGCCACGATCTCCTTGGTCTTCTCGTCGATGATGACGATCTGCGGATGCAGGTCTTCCTTGTGCTCGATGACGACCGTGCCCTTCACGCCGGTCTCGGGATCGAGTTCCTGCTTGACGGTCACGCCGGAGATCATGTCGCGGAATTCCACCTTGCCCGGGCTTCTCGGTGAGAATCGGGACATTGTGCGGATCCCACTGGACGAAGGCTTCGCCCTTCTTGACGTGGCCGCCGTCGGCCGACGGAGATCGTGGAACCGACGACGATCTGGTAGCGCTCGAGTCTCGCGGCCGTCCTTGGCATGGATGGTGACGGAGCCGTTCTTGTTCAGGACGACCCAATGGCCTTCGGTGTTCTGCACGGCCTTGAGGTCGTTGAAGCGCAGTCGCCGTCGTTCTTGGCCTTGATGATCGGCTGCTTGAACGTGCCGCGACGCGACGCCGCCGATGTGGAACGTGCGCATGGTGAGCTGCGTGCCGGGTTCGCCGATGGACTGCGCGGCGATGATGCCGACGGCCTCGCCGAGCTTGACCATCTGGCCGGTGGCCAGGTTGCGGCCGTAGCACTTGGCGCAGACGCCGCGCTTGCGATTCGCAAGTCAGCACCGAGCGAATCTTGAGCTGCTCGACGCCGACTTTCTCGACCGCCAGCGCGGTGAGCTTCGTCGATGAGATGATTCTTCTTGAGGATCGTGTTGCCGGCGACCGGATCTTTGACCGTTTCGCAACTGACGCGGCCAATGATGCGGGTGGCGCAGATCGACGACTTCTTCGTCGCCCTCGTAGATCGGGCGAACGACGATGCCCTGCGTGGTGCCGCAATCGTCTTCGTTGATGATGACGTCCTGCGACGCATCGACGAGCTTGCGCGTGAGGTAGCCGGAGTCCGCGGTCTTGAGCGCGGTATCGGCGAGACCCTTGCGGGCGCCGTGCGTGGAGATGAAGTATTCCATCACGTTGAGGCCCTCGCGGAAGTTCGAGGTGATCGGGCGCTCGATGATTTCGCCGCTCGGCTTGGCCATGAGGCCGCGCATGCCGGCGAGCTGCTTGACCTGCTGGCGGTTGCCGCGCGCGCCGGAGTCGACCATGAGGAACACCGGGTTCAGTTCCTTGCGGCCCTCGTTGTGCTCGAGGGTGCGGAACATGACGTTCGAGATTTCGTCGCCGGCGTGGGTCCAGACGTCGATGATCTTGTTGTAGCGCTCGCCGTCGGTGATGATGCCCGAGCGATACTGCTTCTCGACCACCGCGATCTGCTTGTAGGCGTTGTCGAGTTCGACCTGCTTCTCCTTCGGGATGATCATGTCGGTGATGCCGATGGAGATGCCCGCCTTGGTCGCCCAGGTGAAGCCCAGTTCCTTGAGGCGGTCGAGCATCTCGACCGTCGCGACGATGGCCGGCCTTCTGGTAGGTGCGGAAGATGATGTCGGAGATCTGCTTCTTGCCGCAGGCCTTGTTGAAGAAGCCCACGCCTTCCGGCCAGATCTCGTTGAAGATCACGCGGCCGGCGGTCGTCTCGATCACCTTGGCGGTCTTGTCGCCGTAGACCGTGTCCTTGCCGAAGTCGGGGTTCTTGTAGCGAATCCGGTCGTGCGCGCGGACGGAGCCTTCGGCCATGGCGAACTCGACTTCGATCGGAGTCGGCGAAGAGCGGCAGGCGATCGGGCTCCTTCGTGCCCTGGAGCTTGCGCGGGTTCTGGCTCAGGTAGTAGCAGCCGAGCACGATGTCCTGCGACGGCGTGGTGATCGGCTTGCCGCTCGAGGGCGAGAAGATGTTGTTCGAGGCCAGCATGAGCATGCGCGCTTCCATCTGCGCCTCGACCGAGAGCGGCACGTGCACGGCCATCTGGTCGCCGTCGAAGTCCGCGTTGTAAGCGGTGCAAACGAGCGGATGAATGCGGATCGCTTCGCCTTCGATGAGTTGCGGCTCGAAAGCCTGGATCGAGAGGCGGTGCAGCGTGGGCGCGCGGTTGAGGAGCACCGGGTGGCCCTTGGTGACTTCTTCGAGGATGTCCCACACTTCGGGCGTCTGGCGCTCGATCATCTTCTTGGCGCTGCGCACGGTGTGCACGTAGCCGAGTTCCTTGAGGCGGCGGATGATGAACGGCTCGAAGAGCACGAGCGCCATCTTCTTCGGCAGACCGCACTGGTGGAGCTTGAGTTCCGGCCCGATGACGATGACCGAACGGCCCGAGTAATCGACGCGCTTGCCGAGCAGGTTCTGGCGGAAACGGCCGCCCTTGCCCTTGAGCATGTCGGAGAGCGACTTGAGCGGGCGATTGCCGGCGCCGGTGACGGCGCGGCCATGGCGGCCGTTGTCGAAGAGCGCGTCGACCGCTTCCTGCAGCATGCGCTTTTCGTTGCGGATGATGACATCCGGCGTCTTGAGCTGGAGCAGGTTCTTCAGCCGGTTGTTGCGGTTGATGACGCGGCGATAGAGATCGTTCAGATCGGAGGTCGCGAAGCGGCCGCCTTCGAGCGGCACGAGCGGACGCAGGTCCGGCGGGATGACCGGGAGCACTTCGAGGATCATCCATTCCGGGACGGGTGTGCGAAGTGGCAAAGCCCTGCACGAGCTTGAGGCGCTTGGCGAGCTTCTTGCGAATCTGCTTGGAGCGCGTGGTGCCCATCGCTTCCTCGAGTTCCTTCTGCAGCTCGGCGAGTTCGACGCTGCGAGAGCAGTGCGCGGATGGCCTCGGCGCCCATGCCGGCGTTGAAGGTCTCGCCGTACTGGTCGAGCGCTTCGCGGTACTCGACTTCGGTCAGGAGCTGGCACTTTTGCAGCGGCGTCTGGCCGGGATCGATGACGAGGTAATCCTCGTAATAGATCACGCGCTCGAGCTGGCGGCTGCTCATGTCGAGCATGAGGCCGATGCGCGAAGGCATGCACTTGTAGAACCAGATGTGCGTGACCGGCACGGCCAGCTCGATGTGGCCCATGCGCTCGCGGCGCACGCGGGCGAGCGTCACTTCGACGCCGCAGCGGTCGCAGATGACGCCCTTGTGCTTGATGCGCTTGTACTTGCCGCAGGAGCATTCCCAGTCCCGGGTGGGACCGAAGATGCGCTCGCAGAAAAGGCCGCCCTTTTCGGGCTTGAACGTGCGGTAGTTGATCGTTTCGGGATTTTTGACTTCGCCGTTGCTCCAGCTGCGGATGCTCTCGGCCGAGGCGACAGTAATGCCGACCTGGTCGAAGCCGACGGCCCGCTCTTCACCCATCAATTCACGAAAGGAAGGTTCGCTCATAAGTATTTAGTTAGCTGATTCGCTAGTTGGTTTGTGGGTTGTAAGTAGTTAGATCGAGGCCCTGCGGTAGCAGCGGCGGGCGCTTTGCCGCCGACTTTCACATCGAGGCCGAGCGACTGCATTTCCTTGATCAAGACGTTGAAGGATTCCGGCGTGCCGGCTTCCAGCGAGTTGTCGCCCTTGACGATCGACTCGTAGATGCGCGTGCGGCCCTGCACGTCGTCGGACTTCACGGTCAGGAGTTCCTGCAACGTGTAGGCCGCGCCGTAGGCTTCGAGCGCCCAGACCTCCATCTCGCCGAAGCGCTGGCCGCCGTATTGCGCCTTGCCGCCCAGCGGTTGCTGGGTGACGAGCGAGTACGGGCCGACCGCACGGGCGTGGATCTTGTCCGCGACCAAGTGGCCGAGCTTCAGCATGTAGATGTAGCCGACGACGATCGGCTGCTCGAAGGCATCGCCGGTGCGGCCGTCGAAGACCTGCGCCTTGCCGTTGTCATTGATCCAGGTGAAGCCGTCGACCTTCTTGGCTTCCTTGAGGTAGTCGAAGATCTGCGTCTCGTGGATGCCGTCGAAGACGGGCGTGGCGACCTTGAAGCCGAGCGCTTTCGCGGCGACGCCGAGATGGGTTTCGAGCACCTGGCCGACGTTCATACGCGAAGGCACGCCGAGCGGGTTCAGGCAGATTTCGACCGGCGTGCCGTCCGCGAGGAACGGCATGTCTTCTTCCGGCACGATGCGGGCGACGACGCCCTTGTTGCCGTGGCGGCCGGCCATCTTGTCGCCGACCGAAAGCTTGCGCTTCGAGGCGATGTAGACCTTGACCTGCTTGATGATGCCGGGATCGACGTCATCGCCGCTCTCGACCTTGTCCATCGAGCGCTCGTGCTCGAGCTCGAGCTCGGCGAACTTGTGCTCAAACTGGCCGATGATCTCGCGGATCTTGTTGCGGATCGGCGAGGGATCGATGTCCACGTGATCATAGACGCCGGCCAGCTTGCGCAGCAGGGTCTTGGTGATCTTGCGGTTGGCCGGGATGATGATTTCGCCGGTCTGGGCGTTGACCACGTCGAGCGGGATCTTCTCGCCGAGGAGGATGTTCGACAGCGCCTCGGTGAGCTGCTCGTGCAGCTCGTCCTTCCGCTTGGGTAATCTTCTTCGATGACCTTCGCCTGCTTCTTGCGACTCGGTCGGCGAGAGCTTCACGCGGGTGATTTCCTTGCGGCTGGAGACCTTCACGTCCATGACGATGCCGTAGGTGCCGGAGGGGACGGTCAGCGAGGTGTCCTTCACGTCCGCGGCCTTTTCGCCGAAGATGGCGCGCAGGAGGCGCTCTTCGGGGGCGAGTTCGGTCTCGGACTTCGGCGTGATCTTGCCGACGAGGATGTCGCCGGGCTTCACTTCCGCGCCGACGCGGATGACGCCATCCGGGCCGAGGTTGCGCAGCGCTTCTTCGGAGACGTTCGGAATATCGCGCGTGATTTCCTCGGGCCCGAGCTTGGTGTCGCGGGCGCCGATCTCGAATTCATCGATGTGGATCGAGGTGTAGATGTCCTCCTTCACCACTTTCTCGGAGATGGTGATGGCGTCCTCGAAGTTGTAGCCGTTCCAGGGCATGAACGCGACGAGCACGTTGCGGCCGAGGGCGAGTTCGCCCTGCTCGGTGTTCGGGCCGTCGGCAATGACGTCGCCCTTCTTCACGTGCTGGCCTTTCTTGACGATCGGCTTCTGGTTCACGCAGGTGCCGGCGTTCGAGCGCATGAACTTGCGCAGGTCGTAGAGGTAGATGCCCTCCTCCGGGTCGTGCTTGAGCTTCTTCTTGCCCTCGGGCATTTCGCCGTCCTTGGTGACGATGATCAGGTCGGCGCTGACGCTGGCGACTTTGCCGGTGCGCTTCGGCGACGATGACCGCCTTCGAGTCGCGCGCGACCTTGCCTTCCATGCCGGTGCCGACGAGCGGCGCTTCGCTGACGAGCAGCGGCACGCCCTGGCGTTGCATGTTCGAGCCCATCAGCGCGCGGTTCGCGTCATCGTGCTCGAGGAACGGGATCAGGCCCGCGGCCACGGAGACGAGCTGCTTCGGCGAAACGTCCATGTAGTGGACCTTCGACGGCTCGACTTCGAGGAAGTCGCCGCGGTAGCGGACGCTGATCTTCTCGCCGGTGAAATTGCCCTTTTCGTCGATCGGCGAGTTCGCCTGGGCGACGAGGTAGTTCTCCTCGCGGTCGCCCGTGAGGAAATCGATCTGGTCGGTCACGCGGCCATTCGACGACCTTGCGATACGGCGTCTCGATGAAGCCGAAATCGTTGATCCTGGCGAAGGTGGACATCGACGAGATGAGGCCGATGTTCGGGCCTTCCGGCGTCTCGATGGGGCAGATGCGGCCGTAGTGCGACGGATGCACGTCGCGGACTTCGAAGCCCGCGCGATCGCGCGAGAGACCGCCTGGCCCAAGGGCCGAAAGACGGCGCTTGTGGGTGAGCTCGGCGAGCGGGTTCGTCTGATCCATGAACTGCGAGAGCTGGCTGCGGCCGAAGAAGTCGCGGATGACCGCGCTGACAGCGCCTTCGGATTGATGAGCTTCTGCGGGGTCATGCCCTCGATGTTCACGTCGAACAGGGTCATGCGCTCCTTGACGAGACGCTCCGTGCGGGCCAGGCCGACGCGGCACTGGTTGGCGAGCAATTCGCCCACCGTGCGGACGCGGCGCGAACCGAGGTGATCGATGTCGTCGAGCGTGCCTTCGCCGCGGCGCAGGCCGGTGAGGTACTTCATCGCCGCGATGAAGTCTTCCTTGGTCATCACGCGCTCGTCGCCCTTCACGTCCACGCCATGCTTCTCGAGCTTCTGGTTGATCTTGTAACGGCCCACGCGGCCGAGATCGTACTTCTTCGGATCGAAGAACAGGCGCTTGAGCAGGCCGCGGGCGTTCGGCACGGTGGGTGGGTCGCCAGGGCGCAGGCGGCGGTAGATGTCCTTCAGCGCTTCTTCTTCGTCGTGCGCCGGGTCCTTCTTCAGGGCCTTGATGATCGTGTCGTCGGCCTTGGTATCGACGACCTGCACGTCCTTCACGCCGAGCGTGAGGATCTGGCGGATGGTCGCCTTGGTCAGCGGCTCGAAAGCGCGCGCCACGGTGATTTCGCCGTCGCGGACGTCGGCGATGAGCACCTTGGTCGCGATCTCCTCTTCCTCGAGGCTCTCGCTGAGCTTCAGCTTCTCGATGGTGTAGAAGAGCTTGATGATCTCCTCGTCCGTGCCGTAGCCGAGGGCGCGCAGGAACGTGGTCGCGAGGAACTTCCGGCGGCGCTTGCGGCGGTCGAGATAGACGTAGAGCAGGTCGTTCGTGTCGAACTGCACTTCCACCCACGAGCCGCGATCGGGAATGATGCGGAAGCTGAAGAGCACCTTGCCATTGAGATGCAGCGAGCTCTCGAAGCAGATGCCCGGCGAACGGTGCAACTGCGAGACCACGACGCGCTCCGCGCCGTTGATGACGAACGTGCCCTGCGGGGTCATGAGCGGGATTTCGCCCATGTAGACTTTCTCTTCCTTGGTGCCGTGCTCTTCCTTGAGCAGGAAAGTGACGTGCAGCGGCGCGCTGAAGGTCTGCCCTTCGCGCATCGCCTCGCGGATGCTCAGCTTCGGCTCGCCGATCTCGTAGCTGGCGAAATCCAGCGTGACTTTTTCGTCGTAGCTGGTGATGGGGAAAACTTCCTTGAAGACCGCCTGGAGGCCGGTGTTCTTGCGCTTGGACAGCGGCACATCCGTCTGGAGGAACTCGATGTACGAATCGAGCTGGATTTCAATGAGGTTGGGCGGCTCGGCGCCTTCCCGGAGTTTACCGAAGTATTTGCGTTCAGACATGGAGATGATGCTCGGTGGACTGGCTGTTGCTGGGTCGCCTTCGCTCCACCGCCAGCAGGCGGAGCGCGCGTGGAAAAAGTTGGTTTGTTATTGTGCCGTCGCGCGCCGCGAGACGCAAAAACGCAGAGGCACAGAAACGCAGGGGACGACATGCATCCTCTGCGTTTCGGGGTCTCTGCTGAAATGATTTGCGAGCGGCGGGCGGCGGCGGTGGTCAAGGACAAAAAGCCGCGAGGTGTGTGAATCTCGCGGTTTAGAAAGGACGGAGAAACTGGTGCGGTTTTATGCCTCGCGCAAGAAAATTTTAAAAAAAGTTTTGCGGTTATGTTCTTCGGTCTTTTGCCACTTCACGTGAAGCGGCTTCGCCGCAACCTTTTGAGTTTACCACGGATGGCACGGATTTCACGGATGGGATTGCCTTCATCGGTGCCATCCGCGTAATCCGTGGTTATTACAAATCTTCTCAGCAAAGGAAGAAATGCAATGATATTGACACGAGGGCCTGCCTTGGCATGCGGATACGGGCAGAAAAGCCACATTGACATCAATTTGATGGAGCTGTAATTTTGCATGGTATGACCAAGACTCAAATCCAGGTTCCCGAAAAATTATTCGCCGAAATCCGCGCTTTTGCCAAACAGCGTGAATGGTCGCTCGCGGAAACCTTTCGGCGCGGCGCCGAATTGCTCCTGCAGGTCTATCCGGAAAACGCAACCGCGACCGCCGAGGCCTGGACACCGCCGACCTCCAGTCGGGTCGGATGGAAGGGCTCAGACCGAGCAACTTCGTGAAGCGGCCTTTGCCGACGCCGACCCGCGCCTGGCCTGAGCACATCCCGCCTCGCGCCATGCTCTCGTCGACGCCAATCTGCTGCTTTACAGCTACAGCGAAGCCTCGCCGCATCACGGCGCGGCCCGGCAATTCATCGAGTCTCTCTCCCCACGCGAAGACGTGGCCCTGAGCGAATTCGTGCTCACTGAATTCTACCTCCTCCTGCGCAATCCCGCCGTGCTCGTCCCATCCCCTCACCGCTCCCGAAGCCGCCGCCGTCATCCAAAGCTATCGCCAGCATCCACGCTGGAAGATCATCGGCTTTCCACCCACCAGCCGCGAACTTCACGCCGACCTCTGGCAACGCGCCGCCGAACCCATCCTTCGCCCGCCGCCGCATCTACGACACCCGCACCGCCCTCAGCCTCCGCGCCTTCGGCGTCACCGACTTCGCCACCGCCAACGAGAAGGATTTTCAAGGGTTTCGTAATCTATCTTCGGTGGAGCGGCAATAGGGCTATTTTGAGGGCTTGGGGCGAGCCAGAAGGGCTTCCAAGACTGGAGAAGCTGAAACAGGTGCACTTGGTGTGGAATGCTGAGATGGTATGTGTCGGCCCCTAGGTCATTTCGCTGATTGCGCTGACCAGAGTGACAGACCTTAGAATCAGCCGATCGCATTGAATCGTACGTTAAAGACTTTCAAGAGCGACTGGATCAAGACCCTAGAGGACATTGATACAGCCCGAAGGAACCAAGAAGGCTGGGAGGACGGGATGACGGCCGAGGAAGATGACAAAGCCGCGAAGAGGAAAATACTCGTGTACGGAGGCGAGGAGAATGTTCCGAACAGCGAGCAGCTCGTCCAGTCGGGTGGTTCCACCAAGACGCTGGGCAACACCAACGAGAGGAACCTGCAGTCCAACAGATGGCTGGACTGCATGGACAAGTTCGCAGACAAGATCCAGAATGTCCAGGTCCCTTCCACGGATAACGAGATTCTGAAGAACGACATCAAGGTCGCGTTAATCGACGACGGAGTGGGACCTCTACGTCGAGTCACTTCGTGGGAAGATCAGAGGCGGCGAATCCTTCGACCGCGGATATCCGAACGAAAATGGGCCAAGTCCCTATTACACTTCCAGCAAGGGTCATGGTACTGTCATGGCAGACATGATCTGCAGGGTCTGTCCGATGGCTAAGCTGTACGTGTACAAGTTGGAGACGCACTCCAGCATCAACCCAGCCACTCAGACTCAAAGTAATGACCAGATCTCGGCGGAAAGCGCTGCTTTGGTATGTCTAATAATCCCTCCCTCCACACCCCGTTGTGCCATGACAGTGGCGGTGACAACTCGACGGGCTTGATCCAACCGCGAGGAAAAGCAAATTAATGTTTTTTCTCCAGAAGACATTCTCACCGGAACAAACGCCTATCGCTATTCTCCTCGCGTGAATAGGCGTGCTGGGAAGCGCGGGCCAACCAGCGTCACCGGACCTGTGCGCGAAATATCCATAACGCGGGGCCCATTGGTACTCTTGTACGTCACGCGGAGAATTCCGACTAGATGCAGACAGAGGTTTAGTTCATGGCTCACAACTCAGTGCTTGGAAAGTTAGTGAATGGCGGCGACCCCAATCAGCTCTCGCGAGAGATCGTTTGGTGCTGGCAGAAGCTGGCAGGTTCGACTACGAAGTGACCTTCGACGAGGCTGAAATGCCGCCGGAGCAATTAAATCACCTTCGTTCGGAAGTCTAAGAAACAGAGTCTCGTACTGCCCGGAGATGTCTGGCGCCATCGCGGGGGTATTCGGCAAGCGATCCTCGATGATTTGAAAATCTAGTTCGGCGTTTGCTCGTGGATGGGAGGTGGGGAAATCGAATAGGATCTTCAAGCCGACGATGCTCCAAACAAACTGGCTACGCTGGCCGCTGCCACTCGCGGCTGTTCCTTAATCTGTGTCCGCTTAGCTCGCATCCAATCTCGCTTCATCTTCTTATGACGGCATCTTGCGCACAAGGTTCCCAGCGCTTCACACTCCTTACAACGCTTCGCTACTCTCGGTGGCGTCGTCTGCTTGCGCTTGACTGCAAGTTTTGCCCGATCTCGCCTCGACCGGGTTTTTCTACGCGCTATGCTGGCCAGGATCAGTTCGTCTGATTCAACTTCGGAGATTTCAAGAGTTCCCGAACAGAATGCGTCGTCGACATCGGAATAGTGAGCTTGGCGTCGGTTCTTGAAGACGGCGGAGCAGATATCCCAGCGAAATACCAAAGCCATCATGCCGACCCAAGCAGCGAAATCCATTTTAGCGCGTTCGGTGTATGCGGCCACTGAAGGCGTTCAATATTACGCGACTCCCGCTCATCCAAAACGGTGACTCGATAGGCAAATCAAGCTAGTGAACTTTTAACGTTCCCGCGATTCTCGGATGGACACCTTACTCGATATTTCAGGCACAACCGTACTGCTTCAACGCATTCTTCCACCCAACCCGGGAGGCAGCGAATAGCAACAGGCAAGCTTCTTTGCAGAGAGCCCTGCGAGGTTAAACTCATACAGGCTGAACGCTAAGGATCGATTGACAAAGAGCATAACACCGGGATGCAGATCTGGGGGTGCAAAAGAGGCGTCGAAGATTTCAAAGGCTGGCCCCACAATGTCGGCCTCGACTCTCCTAAACGTTCGCAGAATGAGTCTTTGCTGCCAAAATATGCCGCACCTGCCCGAAATCGAACTCCTCGAGCGCCTTGATGCGCGGCAGTTGCGCAGCCCGGATGCGATTGGCAATCGCGTGCGGGTAGCGTCCCTCGCGCTCCATGGCCAGCAGCGCCATCGGGCACGAGCAACTTAGTGGTGCCCTGGAAGAAATCGAAGCCACGCACATCACAGTCGATCCAGTTCGCAAGCCCCTGTCCGAGTGCTGCTCGCGCAAAGCCGTTGTAGCAAAGGTGGCCACACCGGTCGCGTTGGAAACGGAAGTTCGTTCAGTCGCTGGTCGTCGTAATCGTCCGGCAGCGGCCAGTCAAGCCCGATTGCCGCCGCTCTCTCCAGATATCGATGAACCGTCGCCTGACCAATCGAGCAACTCCGGGCGGTCTGTTGTCCAGCGCCGCCCGCTCTTGATTAACTCTTCTTTAGAAAGCTATTCATGTCATGTGAATATCCATTCCGGGCCGGATCGAATTCCTCATCCATTTCCGCCAGGAATCTCTATTCACATCACGTCGGAATCGTTATTCACATCGCTCCGGAACGATGATTCACATGTGCCGGAATCCGTTGACGGCGGCAGGGCAGAGAACTTTAACGTTTCCCGCGATTCCCGGACGGACCCTTTACTTGATACGTCAGCCACAACCGCACCGCTTCAATGCGTTCTTCCAATTAGCCGGGAGGCAGCGAGTAGCTGGAGACAACTCCTAGCGGAAAAGAAAAGCTTTCAAGGTAAATTCATAAAGGCTGAACGCAAAAAATCTATTGGCAAGCAGCGCAAGTCCCGGATGCATGTTTAAAGGTGGCTGACGATAAGATCTCTCATAGGGTGAACCAACGACGTCGCCACTTCTTCTGAGCGCTCGCAAAATTCAGGGAGGCCATCACGAGTGATTCCGCAGGCACATTGGCGCAGTGAATAGGTGTTCATTTCTCTGCACTGTGGACATTGCCAACCACTTTCGCTCCAAATGCGCGGTTGTGGCTCATAAATGTGGGCTGCAACTGCTCGGATATCCGCCCGCGTCAATTCCTTGCTTGCACCCGTGCGGTTCACAAAATTACTGTGCCGCAGTAGGCAAGATCTTCTCTGGGCCGTCAAACTCGCCAACAAAGGCCGCCCGTCGCCAAGGTTCGATGGTGTCCGACCTTAGGCTAGTGATGTAAGGCGAAAGTAAGAGGCCCAGACGCACTCG
>CAWGMO010000004.1:0-251371 GCA_963823735.1 uncultured Actinomycetota bacterium
GAGGAGCGCTCGATCCCCGGCGACTGGCCGCCGGGATCGTTCGACCTGATCGTGTTCTCCGAGATCCTGTACTACCTGGCCCGTGAGGACCTGGCGCGGGCCCTGGCGCTGGGCGCCGGGTCGCTGAAGCCCGGCGGCACGCTGCTCGCGGTGCACTGGCGCCACCCGGTGGCGGACTACCCGCTGAGCGGCGACGAGGTCCACGCCGCGCTGGCGCGCACGGGCCTGTCCCGGCTGGCCGAACACCGCGAAGCCGACTTCGTCGCCGAGGTGTACGTCAACGGCGCCCCGATCTCGGTCGCCGAGGCGGAGGGGCTCACCGGGTAGCGCGCCGAGATCCTGGCCCGGCTCCCGCCGCACCGCGTCGGGCCGAACACGCTGACGGTGTTCGCGGTGTCGGCCTCGGGCGACGAGAGCGAGTCCACCTCCGCCGGATTCACCGTCACCACCCCCGCGACTCCGTACGCCGACGGCGACATCGACGGCGACGGGCACGCGGACCTCGTCTTCCCTGGGACGGACGCCCATCCCGGCCTGTGGCTCGCGCGCGGCGACGGGGCCGGTGGCCTGTCCGCGCCGGTCGAACATCGGCGCCGCGGGCACCAGCACGTACGGCACGGCCGCGGACTGGGACGGCGCCCAGGTGCTGCACGGCGACTTCACCGGGGACCGCGTCCAGGACTTCCTGGCGTACCGCGAAACGGCGAGTGCCCTGCTGGACGGGAACGGCGACGCCCTGCCGCTGGACCCCGGGACCGGCGAGACGCTGTACTCCGACCAGTTCACCGACGACTACGGCGACAACCCCGGCCGGCTGGTCGCCGCCGGGAACGCGAGCCGCACCGGCACCGGCATCGCCGACCTGATCGGCACCTCCGGCGACGCCGTCAGCGGCTACCGGCTCGACCTCTACACGACGTGCGGGGGTTGCGGTGCCGCGAGCTACGCGTACGCGCGGACCCTCGCCGCCGGCTCCCCTGACGGCGACTGGAGCGGCTTCTCCCTCGTCACCGCGCAGCCCGCCGGGAACACGGTGCTCTTCGCTTTGAAGGAGAGCACGGGTGAGCTGTGGGAGTCCGCCTCGGCGGATCCCGCGCACCTGGTCGGCACGCCGGGCACCTGGACCGCGATCGGCGTCCCGTGGTCGTCGGCGCCCGCGCTGATCTCCGGAGACGTCAACGCCGCGGGTCACGTGGAGCTCTGGTCCGTCGCCGGCGCGCACGCCACCCCGTACACCCTGAACGGCACGACCCTCGACCAGGGAGACACCGTCGACCTTTGGTGACCGGTGCCGGGATCACGTGTGGGCGACGAGCCGGGGTGGGGCGTCGGCCTGCTCCGGCAGCCGCCGCATGCCGCGGATGGGGGAAAGGATCAGGAGCGGGACGCAGGCGAGGCCGAGCACGGCGGCGACGCCGATCGTCGGGGCAAGCCCGAGACGGCTGCCGAGGATCCCCGCCGCCAGGGCCGCGGCCGACCGGGCGCCGTACGTGCCGGCCATCATCGCGCCGGAGACCCGGCCCAGCATGCGCTCGGGCGTGACCGTCTGCATCAGCGAGAGGCCGTTGATGTCGTCGAGCATCAGCCCGAACCCGGAGACGAACTCGGCGGCGGCGATCGTGGCGCACGCGGCCCAGGGGTGCGTCCTCGGGGCGAGGGGAATGGCCAGCAGGGCGCCGGCGTAGATCGCCGCGCCGAGGATGAGGGCCGGTCCGACCCCGAGCCGGCGGGTGATGCGGCCGGTGAGCATGGACCCGATGAGGGCGCCGACGGCTCCCGCGCCGACGGCCAGGCCGAGCTGGGCCGGCGTGAGACCGAGCCCGCGTACGGCGAACACGGTGAGCAGCGTGAAGTAGATCGTGTAGCCGAGGTTGAGGACGACGCCGCTCACGACGTACGGGCGCAGCGTCCGGTGGCGGGCGATGAAGCGCAGGCCCGCGCCGACTCCCCCCGTGGCGTGCTCCTCAGCGGGTGTCTCCGGTATCGGCACGGTGCGGATGAGCGTCGCCGAGACCAGGAACGAGACCGCGTCGACGACGAGTGCGAACGGCGCGGTGACGGCCCCGACGAGCAGCCCGCCCACGCCCGGCCCGGCCACGAAGGAGAAGGAGAAGCTGCCGCGCAGCAGCGAGTTGCCGGCGACGCGCTGCTCGCGCGGAACCAGGGCGGGGACGACGCTCGCCGCGCCGACGTTGAACAGCACGGTCGCCACGCCGACCAGCGCGGCAACCCCGTACAACTGCACGATGCTCAGCCCGCCGAGGAGGTACGCGACGGGGACGCTCAGCAGCAGGACCGCCCGCGCCAGGTCGGCGGACACCAGGATCGCCCGGCGCCGCCGGAAGCGATCCACCCACGCACCGGCGTGCGTGCCGATCACCAGCGTGGGCAGCGTCGCGGCCATGGCCAGGTAGCCGACCTGCGCCGTCGTGGCGTGCAGGGCCAGTACCGCGGCCAGCGGCAGGGCCAGCAGCGTGACCTGGTCCCCGAGGTAGGAGATCGTTTGGGCGCTCCAGAAGCGCCGGAAACCGCGGGAACGCAGCGGCTCGGGGGCTCTGGCCAGGAGGTGAGGGACCATAGGGGGTTTAGTACCACTAAACCCTTGTGATCGGCAACCGTGGAAGACTTGGAATCGTGAGTGAACCCGACGCCACCCTGGGCGAGCGCCTCCGCGCGACACGCCAGGCCACCGGCCTCAGCCTCGCCGCACTCGCCGCCCAGACAGGGCTCACCAAGGGGTTCCTCTCCCAGCTGGAACGAGGCCTGAGCCAAGCCTCGGTAGCGTCACTCAGCCGGATCTGCGCCGCCTTGCGGGTATCCCCGAGCGCCCTGCTGGACCCACTCCCCCCGGGCCCCGTCACCCCTTCCGAGGCACCCGAACTCTCCTTCGGCGGCCAGAAGGCCCGCGACAGGCTCCTCACTCCGGCGGGTTTCCCGGGTTTCCAGGTGCTCCACGCCACGGTGGAACCCGGCGGCCACAATCCCGGCACCGGCCCCAGACCACCCGACCAGAGCCACTTCGTCATCGTCCTCAGCGGAGAGTTCGTCATCACGCTCAACGGGACCGACCAGCGACTCGCCACCGGACAGTCCATCACCTTCCGCGGCACCGACAGGTACTCCTGGGCCAACCCCAGCACGCACACCCCCTGCGAAGTGCTCTGGGTCCTCTCACCATCGGAAATCTGACCCGTTGGCGGTCACGTCCCAGCTCGCCCGGCTCACACCGGCACAGCTGACCGAGTGCCGGCGCTCGGTCGCGGCACTGGACCAGCTCTGCTCGTTCGAACTGGTACCGGCGTCGGAGCACCTGGACCTGGACTGGGCGAGCGAGGGCCTGATCCGGATCTGCGAACACACCCGCGACGCCGTACGCCGCGCCCTGACCGGAGACGACGAGGTCAACCCCGCCTACCGGTACACGGTGATGGAACAGCCGAGGTTCCTTGAGCCACCCGACGTGGCGGCACTCTCGGCGGTGCTGCGCGGCATCGACCTGGACCAGGTTCTCTCAACGACGAAGCAACCCCTGACCGGGCTCACCGCCGACCCCCGCTCCTATCTCACCGGGCACTTCACCGCACTCCGCGACTTCTACGCGACCGCCGCGGACCGGCGTCTCGCGGTCGTCATCTGGTGCGACTGACCCGCCCAGGCGCCTCATATCGACTTTATGCGATACTTCGATTTGACCGCGATCCGCGAAAGAGCGGTGTCGCACCGTCGCCAGGAGGAGACATGGGCGCGATCGAGGGCATGGAGCTGGGGCGGTTCGGGGTGTGGACGTTCGACTTCGAGGATCAGCCCGCCGTCATGATGCGGGACTCCATTCAGGAGCTGGAAGGGCTCGGATGGCGGGCGTTCTGGATTCCCGAGCGGGACGGGCGGGAGGCGATGACGCATGCCGGGTTTCTCCTCTCCTGCACTCAGGAGATCAACATCGTCAACGGCATCGCGCGGATCTGGTCTCGGGAGCCGCAGTGGACCCTCGGGGCCGCGGTGCTGCTGGCCGACGCCTACCCCGGGCGGCATCTGCTCGGGCTCGGCGTCGGGGGCGGGCGGCCGGGGACCACTCCCCTGCGGGCCATGTGGCGGTATCTCGATGACATGGACGCGGCCACCAGTGCCAACCCGGCGCCCCGGCAGCCCGTACGGCGGGTGCTCGCGGCGTACGGGCCCAAGATGCTCCAGATGGCGCGGGACCGTGCGCTCGGCGCGCACACCTATCACGTGACCGCCGGGCACACGGCGCAGGCGAGGGAGGTGCTCGGGGACGGCGCGTTCCTCGGGGTCGAGCAGGCGGTGCTGTTCGAGACCGATCCGGCCGAGGCTCGCCGGATCGCGCGGGAGCATCTTCACGTCTACCTCACGTCCGAGTTCAACGTCGCGAAGTTCCTCCGGCTGGGTTACACCGAGGCGGACATCGACGGCGGGCGGGGCAGTGACCGGCTCGTCGACGACCTGGTGTTCTGGGGGGACCTCGACGCGATCACGGCGAAGTTGCACGCTCATCTCGACGCCGGCGCCGACCATGTCGGTGTGCAGGTCATCGGCGTCGAGCCCGGTGAGTCGGCGATGCCCCGGTGGCGGGAGCTGGCCGAGGCGCTGCTTCCTCCCGAACGGTAGGCTTGCCGCGATCTCCCATGATGACACCCACCGAGCTCTCAGCGGACGCCCTAGCCGACGTGTTCAAGGCGCTCGGCAACCCCGTGCGGCTCCAGGTGCTGCGGTGGCTGCGTGATCCCGACCGCCACTTCCCGCCGGAGCAGGCCATCGCGGACCAGCGCGAGGTGGGCGTGTGCGTCAGCCACATCCAGGCCAAGACCGGGCTCGCGCAGTCGACCGTCTCCGCCTACATGGCGTCGTTGCAGCGCGCGGGCCTGGTCCGCTCCACGCGTGTCGGGAAGTGGACGCACTACCGCCGCGACGAGGAGCGGATCGCGCAGCTCGTCGACGTGCTCGGGCGGTCCCTCTAAAAACGTTATGTAGCGCCCATACGGGTAGAGGGACGCCCATGACGGACAAGGCGACCAGTGACCTGTGGTGGAAGAACGCCGTGGTGTACTGCGTGGACGTGGCCACCTGGCTCGACTCCGACGGCGACGGCATCGGCGACCTCGCCGGGCTCACGCGGCGGCTCGACTACCTCAACCGGCTCGGCGTGAACTGCCTGTGGCTGATGCCGTTCTACCCCTCGCCGCTGCGTGACGACGGGTACGACATCACCGACTACTACGCGGTCGACCCGAGGTTCGGCACGTTCGGCGACTTCGTGGAGATGATCCGTACGGCCGACGGCCTCGGCATGCGGGTGCTCGTCGACCTCGTGCTCAACCACACCAGCGACGAGCATCCGTGGTTCCGCGACCGGCACGACTTCTACGTCTGGAGCGACCACAAGCAGGACCAGCCCAGCGACGTCGCCTTCCCCGGCGAGCAGGACAGCACCTGGACCTACAAGGAGTCCGTCGGGCAGTGGTACATGCACCGGTACTACGACTTCATGCCGGACCTCAACATCACCCATCCCGACGTGCGCGACGAGATGAACAAGATCATCGGCTTCTGGCTGGAGCTGGGCATCTCCGGGTTCCGCGTCGACTCGCTGCCGCTCCTCATCGAGACGGTCGGCACCGACTCCCGCGACAACCCGGTCACGTACCTGAAGTCGCTGGTGGAGTTCATGGAGCGCCGCCAGGGTGATGCGATCTTCCTCGGCGAGGCGAACGTCTCCCCCGACGAGCAGGCGCGCTACCTCGGCATGGACGGCGGCGAGGGCGTGCAGATGCTGTTCGACTTCCGCGGCAACGCGGCGCAGTGGCTGTCGCACGCCCGCGGTGACGCCGCGCCGCTGGCCGAGGCGCTGCGCAGCCGCCCGAAGCACTCCCAGCACGGCCAGTTCGCCAACATGTGCCGCCACCACGACGAGCTGAACCTCGGCGGCCTGACCGACGGCGAGCGCGAGGAGGTCTTCGCGGCGTTCGCGCCCGAGGAGACGCACCGGGTGTACGGCCGGGGCATCCGGCGGCGGCTCGCCCCGATGATGGGCAACGACCCGCGCCGCATCCGGCTCGCGCTGGCCCTCACACTCGCGCTGCCGGGCACACCCGTGATCCTGTACGGCGACGAGATCGGCATGGGCGAGGACCTCTCCCTCTACGGGCGCCTCGCCGTACGCTCGCCGATGCAGTGGTCCACGCGCGAGAACGCCGGCTTCTCCACCGCGAAGGAGACGTACCGGCCGATCCACGAGGACGGCGAGTACGGCTACCGCGCCGTCAACGTCGCCGACCAGCGGCGCGACCCGGAGTCCCTGTCGCAGTGGATGACGCGCGCGATCCAGGTACGCCGCGAGTGCCCGGAGCTCGGCTGGGGCGACTGGGAGATCCTCGACCTCGGCGACTCGCGCGTCCTCGGCCTGGCGTACCGCTGGCGCGACGGGCGGATCATCACGCTGCACAACCTGTCCGCCGACGCCGTACGCGTGCGGCTGCCCGAGGACTCCGAGACGGAGGACGCCGGGGAGATCCACCAGATGTTCGGCGACGCGCCCGGCGACCCGGGCGCGCCGGGCGAGGAGATCGAGATCGGCGGCTACGGGTACAGCTGGCTCCGCCTCGTCGGCGAGCACGCCACCACGGCGATCATCTGACCGGCGTACGGGACCGGGCGCGGGCGGGGCCGCTGACCGGCGTACGGGACCGGACGCGGGGGGACCGGGCGCGGGCGAGGCCGCCCGCGGCGAAGGCCACCGCGCCGGTCCCGTCGACCAGCGCGACACGGCGCCAGGCCGGCGCGAACCCGGCCGCGCCGGCGCAGGTCGCGGCGTGCAGCAGGTCGACGGCGGCACCGGCCCGCAGCAGGCCCGGCGCCGGCCGGGCCAGGTCCGCCGCGCCCTGGAGGAGGTGGCGGGTGCCGAGCACCCGCAGGACCCTCGCCTGCGACGGCACCGGCGTACGACCCGTCAGGGTCCGCAGCACCAGCCCCGGCGCCCCGGCGAGCAACCCACCCCAGGCGATGCGCGCCACCGGCATCGCGTTCACCGGCACTCACCCCGCAGCGTCCCCAGGCAGAGCGGGCCACGCCGGCCGACGCGCGCCACCGGCACAGCGGTCACCGGCCCCTGGCCGAGACGGCCACCGGCGCGCGCCACCCGCGCGGCGTTCACCGACGGTCACCGCGCAGCAGGCCCAGGCCGGCCAGGCCGAGTGCCGCTCCGGCGGCGGCGGTGAGGGCGCCGCGGTGCTGTGAGGCCCACGCCTGGTAGCTGCGGGTGTGGGAGCGGTCGTCGAAGCCGCCGTGCGCGCCGAAGTCGCGGCCGGCGTCCGCGGGCTTCCACAGGTTCGCCGGCTGGTGCGGGTCTCTCGGCTGGTCGGTCTGCTGGGACTTGAAGCCCGTACGCGCGAGGTAGCGGTCGAGGATCCCGGGCGCGAGGCGGTTCGCGAGCAGGGTGCCGACGGTGCTGCCGCCGACCCAGTACTCGCGGCGCAGCGGGTTGTCCGCGGCGTGCACGAGCGCGCGTCCGGCCACCTCCGGCTGGTAGATCGGCGGCACCGGCTGCGCGTGGTGCGGCAGGCGGGACTCCACCCAGTCGAACTGCGGGGTGTTCACCGCCGGCATGTGCACGATCGTCACGTGGACGTTGCTCTTACGGTGCAGCAGCTCGGTACGCAGCGACTCGTGGAAGCCCTGCACGGCGTGCTTGGCGCCGCAGTACGCCGACTGGAGCGGGATGCCGCGCTTGGCCAGCGCCGACCCGGTCTGCACGATCGTGCCGTGGTCGCGGGGCAGCATGAGGTCCAGCGCGACCTTGGTGCCGTAGACGAACCCGAGGTAGCTGACCTCCGTGACGCGCTTGAACTCCGACGGCTCGATGTCGACGAACTCAGAGAACACCGAGCTGAACGCCACGTTGACCCATACGTCGATCGGCCCGAGCTCGTCCTCGGCGCGGCGCGCCGCCGCGCGTACCTGCTCGTAGTCGGCCATGTCGGTGGGGATCGGCAGCGCGCGCCCGCCGGCCTCGCGTACCTCCTCCGCGGCGGCGTCCAGCCCCGCCTCACCGCGGGCCAGCAGCGCGACGGCGGCGCCTTCGGCGCCGAACAGCCGGGCCGCCGCCCGGCCGATCCCGCCGCTGGCGCCGGTCACCACCACAACACGTGAAACGCCGTCTCCGGCCATGTGAACACCCCTGAAATCGGCTCGCTTGTGTTCAGCGCGCCCTACCCAGGGCCGGGGACCTCATGCCGATCGCGTCACGGAGTCCAGCAGGGCGCGGGCGACGTCGCGCAGCTTGGTGTTGGTGCGCTGGGACTGGAGCACCAGCATCTCGAACGCCCGCTCGGCGCCGATCCCGTGCCGCGCCATCATCACGCCCTTGGCCTGGTCGATCTCGGCGCGCGAGGTCAGGGCGAGGGTCATCTCCTCGGCGCGGTCGCGGGCGCGTACGTAACGCCGGGCGTTCACGATCGCCGCCGACGCCGCCGTGGTGAACAGCGTGATCAGCGCCTCGTCGAGCGGGTCGAAGGCGTCCCTCTCGTGGCCGTAGATGTTCAGCGAGCCGAGCATCGGCTCGTCGCCCAGCAGCAGTGGCGCCGACAGGTAGGACCGGATGCCGGCCCGGTCCGACGACGCGGCGAACGCCGGCCACCGCTCGCGGATCTCCTCGACCCCGACGCGTACGGGGTGCCGCTCGCGCGCCGCCGCCAGGCAGGGCCCCTCGCCCGCGGCGTACTGGTCGCGGTCGATGGCGACGACGGCGTCGTCGGTGGTCGCGGCCGTGTACGGGGCCTCGCCCTCACGGAGCACGGTGACGCTCACCGCGGAAGCGCCCGGGATCGTGCGTACGGCCGCTCCGGCGAGCCGGTGCAGCACGCGATCAAGTTGTTCTTTCCCGCCCAGGAGCGATTGAAGGTCTTCAAGGGTCATCGCGGCGTCCCGCAACCTGTCGGTCACGTCATTCATGCCCACCCCGCCCATGCGCGGTCATATCCAGTTGTCGCCGTAACCGTATGCCAAGCAGGCGTATCCGGCATGGGGTTGGGACGGCCGGTAAGATGCGGTCAACGCGACCTGAGCTGATTTCTCGCCGCGCGCCGTCGCAAGGTAACGGGATCGAATGGTCGAGATGCAGAGGGTAGTCGTACTGGCCGGTGGACATTAACCGCAAGGCTCGCGTGTGGGGCCTGCTAGCGGCCGAGGCCGGTCGCCGCGGGCAGCCGATCTCCATCGCCGCCGCGTGCCAGGCCGCCGTAAGGGTCCTGTCCGTCGACGGGGCCTCGGTCGCCGCCGTCGCACCTGGAGACGTCTATGTCTCGGTGTACGCCACCAGCGACCTCGGAAGCCGGCTGGAGGAGCTCCAGTCCACCCTGGGCGAGGGCCCTGGCCTGCAGTCCTACACCGACGGCGCGCCCGTGCTGACCTCCGACCTCGCCGCCGGCGACGAGCGCTGGCCGCTCTTCGGATCCGGCGCGGTCGAGATGGGCGTACACGGGATGTTCGCCTTCCCGCTGCGGTCGGGCACGATCCCGATCGGGGTGTTCGAGATCCACAACGACCACGTCGGCGCGCTGACCTCGTCGCAGCTCGGCGACGCCCTGGTCCTGGCCGACGTCGTCTCCGTCCTCCTCCTCGGCCCGGAGGATCACAGCGGGCGTGACTTCATCCGTGACGCGATCTCCTCCGACCACCATGCCGAGGTCTACCAGGCCACCGGTATGGTCTCCGTCCACCTCGGCGTGACCCTCGCGGACGCCCTCGCCCGTCTCCGCGGCCACGCGTTCGCGCACGGTCTGCCCATTTCCGCCGTCGCCCGCGAGATCGTCAGCGGGCGCCTGCGGCTTGATCAAGGAGAGACCGATGACTGAATCAACGCGTCGTCCGACGGTGCGTTCGTTCGCACCGGTCAAGATTCCGGAGGGATGGGTGTGAGCACCTCTTTCGACCAGCGGCTGCCCGAGATCCTCGCCGAGCTGATCAGCGGGATCGTGAGCGGGGAGCACGTGGCCCAGGCGCTGGAACTGCTCACGCGGCACAGTACCGAGCTTCTCGGGGTCGCCTCCGCCGGGATCATCGTGGCCGACCCGCGCGGCGGGTACCGCGTCCTGGCCGCCTCCGACGAGCAGGCCGACCTCGCCGAACTCTTCCAGGCGCTGGAGGAGGAGGGCCCGGCGGTCGACGTCGTCGACTCGGGCCGGCAGCTCACCGTCGACCTGACCCGCGCCGACGACCGGTGGCCGCTGTTCGCGCCGGCCGCCCGCCGGGTCGGGATCCGCTGGGTGCACGCGCTGCCGATCTCGATGGACTCCATGGTCGTCGGCGCGCTCAACCTGTTCCGCGCCGACCCTTCGGGCGACGTGCCGGACCCCGCCCTCGGGCGGGCCCTGTGCGGGCTGGTCTCGATCGTCCTAGCGCAGGAGCGGCCGGTACGCCGCGCCGAGCGCCTCGCCGAGCGCATCCAGCAGATCCTCAACGAGCGTGGCCGGGTCGAGCAGGTCAAGGGGATCCTGGCGGCCCATCTGGACACCACGCCGGCGCGCGCGTACGAGGTGCTGGCCCACCACGCACGCGCCAACGGCCTGCTCGTGGTCGAGGCGGCCGCGGAGGTCGTCCAGGGCCGCACCGACCCGGAGGCCATGGTCGCGGCCTGGCGTGATGACGGTGAGCCCTGATCGCCGTTTTCACCTGGGTATATCCTGAGGTCACCGAGAGTAAGTCGTGAGTGCAGGACCCACAGATCGCGCTCCGTTCCCGGCGTTCGATAGCGACCGGGCACCCGCCTGGTGAGGGAGCACTGTGGTCGTGGCGCATCCGCCTCTCGACCTCCTGACCCGCATGACGCGCCTCATCTGCGACGCCGTCGATGACGTCGACGGCGTCGGGATCACAGTGGTCCACCGCGGTGAGCCCGTGACCGTCGCCTTCTCCTCCGAGGTCGCCGCGCTCAACGACGAACTGCAGTACACCGAGGACGCGGGCCCGTGCCTGCAGGCCCTGCGCAGCCGCTCCGTCGTGGAGTGCCGCGACCTGGCGAGCGAACTCCGCTGGGGCCGGTATCCCGCCGCCGCCCTGGACTGCGGGATGCGCTCGGTCCTCTCCCTGCCGATGGACGCCGCCGAAGCGGGCCACGGCGCCCTCAACCTGTACTCGCGCACGGCCAGCGGCTTCGACGACGGCAGCCGCCACGTGATGCTGGAGTTCGCGGACATCACGGCGGACGTCGTGGCGGCGTCGGCCCGCACCGACCCGATCCCCGGAGCCGCCCGCCAGTGGCACGAGGCGCTGGCGCACCGTACGGCGGTCGCCCAGGCCGTGGGCATCCTGATGGCCCGCCACCGGTGCGGGCGCGAAGAGGCGTTCCGGCTCCTGCTGGACTCCGGCCGCGAACACGGCGAGGACGTCTACGCGGCGGCGGCCCGCATCGGGTCCACCGCCGGGCCGTGATCTACTCGTCCTCGATCCGCACGGCCGCCTCCTCGGCGGTGAAGCCGCCGGAGTCGGGGCCCACGTCGCCGGCGACCGCGTCCTTCTCGGTGTCGGAGCGGGCTCCCTCGTCCTCTTCGACGATCCGGCCCGCGCGGCGCTCGTCGTCCGCGCCGGTGAGCGCGGCGTCCGGTTCCTCGCGGCGCAGGCGGCCGTCGAGAGGCTCGTCCTCGCGCTGTTCCTCAGCGGTCGTCCCGTAGTCGTCGACGGCGACCGGCTCGTCGCCGGGCACCGGTGCCCGCTGCGGGTCCTCGGCCCACTGCTGCCCGGGGGAACCGTCCTGGAGGTCCGGGATGCCCTGGTCTTCCAGATCCGAGCGCGGGTCACGTTCCGTCATGCTGCCTCCTCGGTCGTAACTGGAATTGCCTTGTATGCCCTCGTGCCGTCCTCTCACACCGGCCACTCACATAACGCGACTAATCACTACTGACCTGCATAAATGACTCTATTTGGTCTTTACTGATGGTGATTGTGGCGGGAACGCCCGTGTTTCGCGGTTCCGCTTGACTGCCGTACGGCAACTGCTGGACTCTGTAGGAAGTTCCGCCTGCCGGCTGGCCGGGCGGACGGGTCCAGCAGCGCGGCCCCTCACCACAGCGACGTTCGTGAGGCGCCCATGGCACTGATGACCCCGGTACCCCTGTCCGTCACCGAGAAGTTCGGCCGGACCGTGGTGACCTTTCCTTCCGAGATCGACGTGTGCAACGCGTCGGCCATACGGAAGCAGCTGATCCACCTGCTCGACGAGGGCGCCGGGTCGCTCATCCTCGACCTGACGCAGACCCGGTTCTGCGACTGCTCCGGCGTGGGCGCCATCGTCGGCGCCGAGAACCGCGCCGCCGTCCTGCACCGCCAGATCTGCCTCGTCCTCCCGCCCGCCGGGTCGGTCCGGAGGATCGCCACCGTGACGGGCCTGTCCCCCAGGTTCCTCGTCGCGGCGAGCCTCACCGCCGCGCACATCCTGCTGCGCGCGTACGACCCCGCTCCGATGGACGCGTGACGCCGTGGAACAGCCGAAGCGAGCGCACTTACCGCATGACACGAGCTTCGCGCCCTGGATGGCCGAGGGCGCGTGCCGTGGCGAGGACCCCGAACTCTTCTTCCCCGTCCTGGGCCGGGTCGACCGGACCGACAAGGCCCTCTCCATCTGCGACGTCTGCGTCGTACGGGAGGAGTGCCTCCGCTTCGCGCTGCGCGACGGGGTCCAGCACGGGATCTGGGGAGGGCGCACCGAGCAGCAGCGCCGCCGGATCCTGCGCTCCGCCCGCCGCGCCCCCGCCGGCCTCCCAGGGCCTCAGGGGTAGCGGCGCAGCACGCAGAACTCGTTGCCCTCGGGGTCGGCCAGCACGACGAACGGATCGTCATCGGACTGGCCGACGTCGACGCGGCGCGCCCCCAGCTCCAGCAGGCGTTCGACCTCGGTGTCGACGTCGCCGTCGGTGTTCAGGTCGGGATGGTTGCGGTTCTTGTCGCGCTTGGGGTGCTCCGTGGGCTGGAGCCAGACGACGAGCGCCTCCGTGCTCGCGTCCGTCGTCGGGTAGAGCTTGACCGATCCGTCCGGGTGTGGATCCGCACGGTAGCCGAGGGCCTCGGACCAGAAACCCGCCATGAGGTCGGGGTCGTGAACGTCCAGGGTCCACTGCGTGAAATGGATGGCCATGGCGTCGTCTCCTCTGGTGGAGTGGCCGGGAAAGCCTGCCGTCGCCCGGCCGGACCACCACCCGTACCCCTGTGTTCCAACGTGATGCACCGCCGTCCGTACCCAGAAGTGGTGGAAATGACAGTCCCGCGAAACAGCACCGAGACCATCGACGACGTACGGGCACGGCTGAACACGCGTTTCCCGGACCGGCCGGCCGAGGTGACCCGGCAGATCGAGGTCGCGATCGCGTGCGCCGAGCACCTCGGCGTTCCGGTGACCCCGGAGCTGCTGGACGGGCTCGTCACCGAGCACCTGTGCGCGAGGCTGGCCTCACGCCCGCCTGTGTTCCGCGCCTCTCCGGCGATCCCGTCACTGAACGGCCGCTGACCTCAGCTGGTGTCGATCGAGCGCTGCTGGCCCGGATAGCCCGGGATCTGCTCGGGCAGGCCGACCATCTCCTCGGAGATGGAACCGGTCGGCAGGTGCGTCTCCGGCGGCGCGAGATCCTCGGTCGCCTCATCCGGCATCGCCACGGGCATCGCCACCGCCTCCGCGTCGATCGGGGGCCCGGCGTTCACGCCTTGGGTCTCGACGAGAGTTCCATCCCAGTCTGACTGCTCAGTTCGCCTCACCCTCGCGATCTACCCAAACAGCCAGATTCAAGACATTTTGCATGTCCATAGGGCGTCTATATAGGCATGTGATATTTTGTCCGGCATGCGCGAGGATGGAGATGCTTCCGAGGGAACGCGGGCCGACGTGCGGGCCACGGTGGCCGCCGGCCTGGACGAGCTCGCGCGGATCGCCGTACGGCGTCCGGGCACCCCACGGGACATCAGCTTCACGACCGCCTCCACGCTCGCGCGCCTCGAAACCGAAGGCCCCCGCCGCCTGACCTCCCTCGCGCACGACGAGGGGGTCGCCCAGCCGTCCATGACGCAACTCGTCCAGCGGCTCGAACGGCAGGGTCTAGTCGAGCGCAAAAAGGACCCCGAGGACCGGCGTGTGGTCTGGGTCGCCATCACCGACGACGGGCGGCGACTCCTCCTCGACCGCCGTCACGCACGCGCCGACGAGCTGGCCGAGCTGCTCGCCACCCTGTCCCCGCAGGACGAGGCGGCTCTGACCTCGGCCGTGCTCAAGGCCCTCCCGGTCATTCGCCAACTCACCGAGCGACGCGCCGGCGCCACGGACGACGCCCCCAGCGCCGCCGGAGGACAGGACCCAGGTTGAGCACCACCCACTCCCCCGGCACGAACCCCTTCCGTCAGCCGCGCGCCGTCTGGGCCGTGGCGTTCGCCTGCGTCATCTCCTTCATGGGGATCGGCCTCGTCGACCCGATCCTGCCCGCGCTGTCGTCCAAGCTGAAGGCCAGCCCCAGCCAGGTCGAGCTGCTGTTCACCAGCTACCTGGTGGTCACGGCCGTCGCCATGCTCGTCACCGGATGGGTGTCGAGCCGCATCGGCGCCAAGCGCACCCTCGTCGCCGGCCTCACGCTGATCGTCGTCTTCAGCGCGCTCGCCGGGTCGGCCGGATCGATCGACGGCATCGTCGGCTTCCGTGCCGGATGGGGGCTGGGCAACGCCCTGTTCATCGCGACCTCGCTGGCGGTCATCGTCAGCTCGGCCAGCGGCGGCTTCGCCGGCGCGATCATCCTGTACGAGACGGCTCTCGGCATCGGAATCGCGATCGGCCCGCTGCTCGGCGGGGAGCTGGGCGCCATCACCTGGCGCGGGCCGTTCTTCGGCGTGACGGTCCTGATGGCGATCGCGCTGATCGCCACGATCGTTCTGGTCCAGCCGACACCGCGGCCCGCGAAGCCGACCTCCATCGCCGCGCCACTCAAGGCGCTGCGCCACCGCGGGCTGCTCACCATGGGCCTGACCGCGCTCTGCTACAACTGGGGCTTCTTCACCGTGCTCGGCTTCGCGCCGTTCCCGATGAACCTCGGCGCCCACGCCCTCGGGTACGTCTTCACGGGCTGGGGCGTGTTCGTCGCGATCTTCGCCGTCTTCGGCGCGCCTCGGTTGCAGGCCCGCTTCGGCATCGCGCGCTCCCTGTATGTGAACCTCGCGCTGTTCGCCGTGGACGTCCTGGTCATCGCCGTCTTCACCACGTCGCGTACGGTCCTGATCGTCGCGGTCATCGTGGCCGGGATCTTCATCGGCGTGAACAACACGATCACCACCCAGGCCGTCATGACGGTCGCCCCGGTCGAGCGGCCGGTGGCGTCGGCGGCGTACGGGTTCGTGCGGTTCATCGGCGGCGGGCTGGCGCCCTTCGCGGCCGGCAAGATCGCCGAGCACACGAACGTGCACGTGCCCTTCTACGTCGGGTCGGCCTCGATCGTGCTCGGCATCATCGTGCTGTCGACCGGCCATCGTCTGCTCAACGAGTCCGAGCGCGCCCAGGCGGCCGAGGCGGGCGGTACGCCGGAGCGGGCCGAGCGCGAGGCCCTCTCGGAGGAGCTCGGCTCGGCGGGCTAGGGGGTGTCCGCGGTCTCCTTCTCACCACCGTCCCGGTGGCCATCGCCTGCCGAATCTGACCGTAATGCAAGGTTTTCGAACAGTTCTTGTCAAGAACCCTTGCTCCGGCACTCAGCCTGCGGTCAGACTCAGGCGGGGCGCCCCCAGCCCTCCTTCTAGTTCCCCTCGACCAGGAGGCGATGTGATCCCACCCGCCAGAAGAAACCGCCGCGGACTCACCGCGCTCGCGTCCGCGTTCGGCATCGCCGCCGCCGCGACCGGGCTGTGGGCCGGAATCGGCGGTACCGCCCAGGCCGCCGGCGGTGTCCCCACGCCGGACCACGTCGTGGTCGTGGTCATGGAGAACCACGCGTACGACCAGGTCATCGGCAGCTCCAGCGCGCCGTACATCAACTCGCTCGCGACGGGCGGCGCCACGCTCACGCAGTCCTTCGCGATCACCCACCCCAGCCAGCCGAACTACTTCACGCTCTTCTCCGGCGACACCCAGGGCATCACGGACGACAGCTGCTACACGCCGGGGTTCAGCTCCGCTCCGAACCTCGCGTCCGAACTGGCCGACGCCGGCAAGACGTGGGGCAGCTACAACGAGACGCTGCCCGGCCAGGGCTCGACCACGTGCACGAGCGGCAAGTACGCGCAGAAGCACAACCCGTGGTTCGGGTTCAGCAACGTCCCGACCTCCAGCGCCATGACGTTCGACCAGTTCCCGAGCGACTACTCGACGCTGCCGCAGGTCTCCTTCGTCACGCCGAACCTCTGCAGCGACATGCACGACTGTGCCGTCGGAACCGGCGACTCGTGGCTGCAGGACAACCTCGGCGCGTACGCGACCTGGGCAGAGACGCACAACAGCGTCCTCATCGTCACGTTCGACGAGGACAACCGGCTCGCCGGCAACAAGATCCCGACCGTCGTGTACGGCCAGCCGGTGACGGCGGGCAGCACGTCGGACTCCACCTACAACCACTACGACGTCCTCCGCACCATCGAGGACATGTACGGCACCTCGCACGCCGGCAACGCCGCCTCGGCGTCGGACATCACCGGCATCTGGGCGAGCTGACGGCGTGTACGTCGCCGAAAGCGGCGGCGTCACCGACGCCCGGGACGCGCTGCGTCCCGGGCGCCGGGCCGCAGCCGCCATCGCCCCCACCGTCTTCGCCCTCGGCGCCGTCAGCCTCATCACCGACATCTCGTCGGAGATGGTCACCGCGGTCCTCCCCCTGTACCTCGTCGCCGGGCTGGGGCTGACGCCGCTCGGTTTCGGCCTCCTCGACGGCGTCTACAACGGCTTCAGCGCCCTCGTACGCCTCGTCGGCGGCCACCTCGCCGACCGGCGCGGCCACCACAAGACCGTCGCGGTCGCCGGGTACGGCCTGTCCGCGATCTGCAAGCCGATCCTGCTGGTCGCGCACAGCCTGCCGCTGATCGGCGCGGTGCTGGCCGCCGACCGTACGGGCAAGGGCCTGCGCACCGCGCCGCGCGACGCGCTGATCTCGCTGTCGTCCTCGCCGTCGGCGCAGGGCCGCGCGTTCGGCGTCCACCGGGCCATGGACACCGCCGGCGCGCTGCTCGGCCCGCTCGTGGCGTTCGCCATCCTGCGCCAGGCCGCAGACGGGTACGACGCGGTGTTCACCGTCAGCACGTGCGTGGCGGTCGTGGGCGTGCTCGTGCTCTTGCTGTTCGTGCCGGGCCGGCGCGCCGCCGCCTCGACCGACGCCGCCGCGCCGCGGGTCTCGCTGCGGGCGGCGATCACGCTGCTGCGCCGCCGCGACCTGCGGCGCATCGCGATCTGCGCGCTGCTGCTCGGGCTGGCCACGGTCAGCGACTCGTTCGTGTACCTGATGCTGCAGCGCCGCTTCGGTGTACCGGTGCAGTGGTTCGCGCTGCTGCCGCTGGGCACGGCCGCGGGCTTCCTGGCCCTGACGGTGCCGCTCGGCCGCCTCGCCGACCGGGTCGGCCGCTGGCGGGTCTTCATCGGCGGGCACGTCGCCCTGCTCGCGGCGTACGGCCTGCTGCTGACGTCCTCGCACGGCGCGTGGCTGCCGTACGCGGTGCTGGCGCTGCACGGGTCCTTCTACGCCTCCACCGACGGCGTCCTCATGGCCGCAGCGTCCGGCACCGTCCCCGCCGAGCTGCGCTCCAGCGGCCTCGCCCTCGTGCAGACCGGCCAGGCGGCCGCCCGGTTCGTCTGCTCCCTGTCCTTCGGCGCCGCCTGGACGGCCTGGGGCGACCACACCGCACTCCTCGCGACCACCGTCGGCCTGGCGATCTGCGTCGGCGGCACGATCTGGCTCCGTCCCGGGCAGGCGACATGACGTTCCGTACCCGTGTCCTCGTGATGGTCGCCGCGGTGGCCGTGCTGGCCGCCGTCGCCACGGCGTCCGTGCTGCACGCCGCCGGGCGCGCCGGGCGCAAGGACAAGGCACAGGCCGGCGGGCCGCCGATCTCCGCCGGGCACGTCGCGCTCACCGCCGGCCCGAAGCGGCTCATGGTGTTCCGCAACATGGCCTGGGGCCCCCACCGCGACGAACTGTCGACCGTGCCCGCCGACGGCCCGGACGGCCCGCGTACTGCGTCGGGCGTGAAGTGCCTGCGCTTCTACGCCGCGGCCGGCACCGGCATCTGCCTGCGCGCGATCCACGGCGCGCTGCGCGACTCGTACCAGGCCGTCGTCCTCGACGCACGGCTGCGCGAGCTGCGCCGCTACCCGCTGGCCGGCCAGCCGACCCGCGCACGCGTGTCGCCCAGCGGGCACATGGCCGCCTGGACCGTCTTCGTGAGCGGCGACTCGTACGCGGGCTCCAGCTTCTCCACGCGCACGTCGATCCTCGACACCCGCACCGGCGGGCTGGTCGGCAGCCTGGAGGCGTACCGGATCGTCAAGGACGGCCACACGTACCGCGCCGCCGACGTGAACTTCTGGGGTGTCACGTTCGCCGACGACACGCACTTCTACGCGACGCTGGCGACCGGCGGGAAGACCTACCTCGTGCGGGGCGACACGGCGGCGCGTACGGTCCGCACCCTGCGGGAGAACGTCGAGTGCCCGTCGCTGTCGCCGGACGGCGGCCGGCTGGTGTTCAAGAAGCGTGTGAAGGGCCTGTCTCCGGACGCGCCGTGGCGGCTGTTCGCGCTCGACCTGCGCACGATGCGCGAGACGCGGCTCGCCGAGACCCGCAGCGTCGACGACCAGGTCGTCTGGTCCGACGCCGGCACCGTCGTCTACTCCCTGGCCGGTGACTTCGGCGCCGACCTGTGGACCGTACCCGCCGACGGCAAGGGCGGCGCGCGCCGCCTGACGACCGCCGCGCTCGCCCCCGCGTATGTCGGTTAGGACCCAAGGTCTCACGACCGAAATCTTTCTCCGATAGGTTGCCGAGGCTCGACGCGCATCCCCGCCGCGCCCCGTTACCCCGGAGACCCCGTCATGTCTCAAGACCGCACGCCCGAAGCCGTCCCCAGCGACTTCTTCTGCGAACACACCGCCGCTGAGAGCCGCGTCCTCGCCCTGGTCGAGACCGACGACGCCCCTCCGTCCCTGCGGGCCGTGCTGTCGTGCGGCGACCCGCAGCTCGCGAGCGAGGTGGCGTCCGTGCTGCGCGCCGCGTGGCTCGGCGGCGCCGGCCCGGCCCTGCGCGCCGAGGCCGGCCGGGTGTCCGCACAACTGGACGACGACCCCGCCGTGCTGTTCCGCGAAGCCTTCGGGCACGCGCTGGCGGGCACATGGCCGGTCGAGCCGTCGGCGATCGCGCCGTCCGCGCCCATCACCCGCGACGCCGACCGGCGCACTCCGGGCGGCGCGCGCCTGTCCGAGCTCGACGGCGAGGTCGTACGCGTCACACAGCTCCTCGAAGTCCACGTGCACGACACGGCGCGCCTGGCTGCCGCGGCACGCGCCGGCGGCTGGGACCCCTCAGGCGACGACGTCCTCGGAGCGGTGATGTACCTCGCCACGCACTGCCCGATCCCCGGCACCGACGTGCTCTACCAGGAGGACAGCGGCCAGGTGCTCCGCGCGTCCGAAGGCGACGAGGTCGCCGGCTGGACCGCCGAGACGATCACCGCGGGCTTCTCCTCCGGGTGGCGCCTGGCCTCGCAGGCCGACGTCGCCCGTCCGGACTTCGCCGCGCTGTTCGCCGGCGGCGACCTGACCCCGCGTACCGCGGACATCCTGCACACCGCACTCTGCACGGCGGCGGACGAGGCGTACGACGACGTGGAGGACCACGGCAACGCCCCGGTCGAACGCCCCGGCGACGACTGGACGTACTTCGACCGCCTCCCCCGCACCACCTGGACCCAGGACGCGGAGTGGCGCCGCCAGGTGGCCCGCGCCTGCGACGACCTCGCCGACGACCTGGAGGACGGCGAACCACCCCTGCCACGCTGCCACGCCGAGGAGGCGATCCTCCACATGGCGCTGGAACTCGCGCCCGTCCTCGCCGGCATCGCGGAGAAGGGCGACGACGGCCACCGGGCCCTGCCTCGGATGGAAGGCGACTACAACTGGGAGGCCTGCCTCGACCGGCTCTTCCACGACCACGACATCCTGTGGCTGTACGACCCGGCCTTCGACGGCATCGACGACCCGCGCTCCGACCTCAACCGCAAGTTCGAACTCGGCGACATGCGCCCGCGCACGTGGTTCGAACCCTTCGACGACGCGAAGCCCCGCGACCCCGACCGCGGCTTCCGCCGGTGACGTCTCAGCCCTGGTAGCTGCCGCCGAAGCGTTCGGGGAGGTCGGCTCGCTCGGCGCCGGTCCTGATCAGATCGAGGATCACCGGCGACCTGCTCTGGTGCTTGAGGCCGCGGCGCGTGGCTGGACTCCAGACGCGACGCCGACTCGCCGCCGGCTCGAATCGACTCGAGGTGACCAACGGCGCGACCAGGTTGAGTTCGAGTACGACACGGAAGTCATCAGGATCGATCTCGTCGATGGGCGCGTGCAGCCCCTGACCGGCGTTGTTCACGAGCACGTCGACGCGCCCGAACGCGTCCGTCGCGGCGCGTACGGCCGCCTCGACCTGGCCGGGATCCGTCACGTCACAGCGCACGGGCACGACCGATCAGAGGTTCGACGATCGGCGCGAGCCGCCGCCCCACCTCCGCGGCGAACCTCTCGCCACGCCCCGTGCCCATGACGACGGCCCCCAGACTGCGATCGGTCGCACGGGCCTCGATCACGCCCAGCAGGAAGCCGCGGAAATCGTATGGATCTGTCGCCGCGACCGTCCCGTGTGAGCGACGCGTCTCCTCGCGCGGCGGTCGCGACGTACCGAAAGCCTCGGGTCGTCCGAGTTACTCGTCGCGGAGGTTCCACGTACGGAGTTCGGCGGTCTCGCCCTTCAGCGGTGGCTGGGGGTCGTAGTCGCTGGGGCGGGAGGGTTCCGGGCCGTTCGGGCCGACGCGGACCGTCGTCTCCACGCGGGCCACGCGGAAGCGGCGGCCCGCGACGGTCAGGTCGTTCATGTGCCCGGCTCTCACGTGCTGGGCGCCTTCCCGGTACACCGCGCACTCCCGCTCGGTCAGCGGCAGCAGCATCGGGGCGCCCAGCTCGCAGTAGTTCGCCAGCGTGTCGCGGGCGCCGGACGGGGTGGCGGCCGTGCCGGAGGTCAGGGCGGACCAGTAGCCGTGGCGTTCTTCCAGCACGGCGAAGCGGGCGGGGAGCAGCACGATCCTCGGGTAGGCCGTCAGGGCGTCCCGGGCGTCGCGGGTGACGTCCTCGGGGACCATCAGGCCGTCGGGGACGGCCTCCCAGTGCTCTCCCAGCAGCGGCTCGCTGCCCGGGGGGTGGCCCCAGCCGAGCAGGCCGGCGGTCATGCCGTCGAGGTCCTCCGCGCGCAGGCCCGGCCAGGTCTTCGGTGGCTCCTCCGGGTCGGACGGGCGGGGGCCCTCCGGGCCGGACAGGTTGTGGCGGAGGAAGCGGTCCGCGCGCACTACGCGCAGGCGGCGGCCCGCGACGGTCAGGTCGTTGAGGCGTTCCTCCTCCAGCCTCGCGGACGCCTCCCAGTACGACTCGCGCGCGGCCTCGGCCGTCGAGCGGCGCAGGGCTCGGCGGCGGAAGTGCCAGCCCAGGCCGTCGCGTACGTCCTGGGGCATGTGGGTGGTCATGTCGCTCATCAGCCAGCCGCCGTCGGTGAGCTCCATCGCGCCGTACGCCGGGCCGAACCACAGGATGGTCGGGTGGGTGCGCTGCGCGCGCAGCGCCTGTGACCGCGCCGCCCCGGTCACCGCGTCCTCACTCCCCGTCACCCTCCACATTCTGCACCTCCCCCTCCCCCACCGCAGGAATTCTCCGGCCATCCGGGGTAGTGCCTAGGCTCAACGGAGCAACCTGACCTAACCGGGAGGCCACATGAGCAACGATCAGGACCCGAGCTTCGTCTCCCAAGGCGAGGAGTACGTCCGCGACCAGCGCTACCTCTCGACGCGCATCACCGCGGACGGCCGCGACGGGTATCCCGTCGAGCCCGGCCGGTACCGGCTCGTCGTCAGCCGCGCGTGCCCGTGGGCGAACCGCAGCGTGATCGTGCGGCGGCTGCTCGGGCTGGAGCCGGTCCTGTCGATGGGCATCTGCGGGCCCACGCACGACGCGCGGAGCTGGTCGTTCGACCTCGATCCCGGTGGCCGTGACCCGGTGCTCGGCATCGAGCGGCTGCAGGAGGCGTTCCTCGCACGCGACCCCGACTACCCGCGGGGATCACCGTCCCGGCGATCGTCGACATCCCCAGCGGGCAGGTCGTCACCAACGACTTCGCGCGGATCACCCTCGACCTGTCGGCCGAGTGGGGCGCGTACCACCGCGCCGGCGCGCCCGAGCTGTATCCCGAGCGGCACCGCGACGAGATCGACGCGATCGACGCGGAGGTGTTCAGCGACGTGAACAACGGCGTCTACCAGGCCGGGTTCGCCGGCGACCAGAAGGCGTACGAGCGGGCGTACGGGAAGCTGTTCGCGCGGCTCGACTGGCTGTAGGAGCGGCTGGGCGCCCAGCGCTACCTGGTCGGCGACACGATCACCGAGGCCGACGTCCGGCTGTTCACCACGCTGGTCCGCTTCGACGCCGTCTACCACGGCCACTTCAAGTGCAACCGGCAAGAAGCTGACGGAGATGCCGGTGCTGTGGGCGTACGCCCGCGACCTGTTCCAGACGCCGGGGTTCGGCGACACGATCGACTTCCCGCAGATCAAGGAGCACTACTACGTCGTGCACAGGACGTGAACCCCTCGGGGATCGTGCCGGCCGGCCCGGACACCTCGAACTGGCTGACCCCGCACGGCAGGGAGCGGCTCGGCGGGCGCCCGTTCGGCGAGGGCACGCCACCCGGCCCGGTCGCCCACGGCGAGGCGGTGGGATAGGGCTCCGTATGGAATTCCTATAGCCCGCCTGCCTAGCGTCCGGTGAATGCACGCCGTCGCTCCGATCGCCGCTCACCAGCTCCTGGTCTTCCTGGTGCAGATCGCGGCACTGGTCGCGCTCGCCCTTGTTCTCGGACGGCTGGCGATCCGGTGCGGGATGCCGGCGATCGTCGGTGAACTGAGCGCGGGCGTGCTCGTCGGCCCGTCCGTGCTCGCGCACCTCGCCCCTGGGGTCAGCGGCTGGCTGCTGCCGTCCGATCCCGCCCAGTTCCACATGCTCGACGCGGTCGGGCAGGTCGGGGTGCTCCTGCTCGTCGCCCTGACCGGCGTCCATCTGGACCTGTCGCTCGTACGGCGGCGGGGCGCGTCGGCGCTGCGGATCAGCGTCGCCGGGATCGCCGTCCCGCTGGGCCTTGGCGTGGCGATCGGCATGACGCTGCCCTCCTCGCTCGTCCCGGCCTCGGCCGACCACCGGACGTTCGCGTTATTCCTCGGCATCGCGATGGGCGTGAGCGCGATCCCGGTCATCGCCAAGACGCTGCACGACCTGCGCATCCTGCACCGCAACATCGGCCAGCTCACGCTGTGCGCGGTCATGGTGGACGACATCGCCGGCTGGCTGCTGCTGTCGATCGTCTCGGCGATGGCGACCACGGGCGTCCGCGCGGGCGACGTCGCGCTCTCCTTCACCTGGCCGGCCGTGGTCGTCGTCGGCGGGGTGCTCCTCCGCCGGCCCGTCGGGGCGTCGCTGCGCGCGGCGGGCCGTGCGCAGGGGAACGGGCCGACCATCACCACGGTCGTCGTGCTGGTGTTCCTGGCCTGCGCCGCCACCCAGGCGATGGGCCTGGAAGCGGTGTTCGGCGCGTTCGTCGCGGGCATCGTCATCTGCGCCTCCGGCGGCCTGGACCGTACGAAGGTGGCGCCGTTGCAGGCCGTCGTGATGGCCTTCCTGGCGCCGCTGTTCTTCGCCACGGCGGGGCTGCGGATCGACCTGACGGCGCTCTCCCGGCCGGTCGTGCTGTTCACCGGGCTCGCGGTGCTCGCCGTCGCGATCGCCGGCAAGTTCGCCGGGGCGTACGCCGGCGCGCGGCTCAGCGGGCTGGGCCACTGGGAGGGCCTCGCCCTCGGCGCCGGGATGAACTCCCGCGGCGTCATCGAGGTGATCATCGCGATGGTGGGCCTGCGGCTCGGCGTGCTGAGCCCGGAGATGTACACGATCATCGTGCTGGTCGCGATCATCACGTCGCTGATGGCGCCGCCGATCCTGCGGACCGCCATGTCGAGGATCGAGCACACCGCCGAGGAGGACCTGCGCGAGCGGGCGTTCGAGCTTCCGGACTCGCCCGGGGTCGGCCGGCCGGTCACGGAGTCCTGACCCCCGCGACGGAAAAGGGCCCGTAGCGGCCACTATTCGCCGATCACCAATCTGATTACACTTCGCACTTAATCAGATACTAAGAGTGAGAGGCGCCATGGAACGAACGATTCTGGTCGCGGTCGCCGAGCACCCCGACGCCGACTCCGCGGTGGCCGAGCAGCTACGGCGGCTGCGCACCGCGATGCAGGGCCATGACCTGGAAGTTCGCTGGACCCATCGGAGCGCCGACGCGCTGGCGGTGATCCGGTCCGACGCGTCGCTGGCCGCGATGCTGGCCGCCTGGGACGCCCCCGGCGCCGAGGAGATCATGGGCGCGGTGGCCAAGCGGTTCCACCGGCTGCCCGTGTTCCTCATGACCGCCGAGCACGAGCCGCGCGACATCCCGCTGTGGGTGTTCGAGGTCATCCAGGGCTACGTCTTCCCGCTGGAGGACACCCCGGACTTCATCGCCGGGCGCATCGCGCACGCGGCCGAGGAGTACGGCCTGCGGATCCTCCCGCCGTTCTTCGGCGCGCTGCGGCGCCTGGAGGACACCCATCGCTACTCCTGGCACACCCCCGCGCACGCCGGAGGCGTGGCCTTCCTGAAGTCACCGGTCGGCCGGGCGTTCCACGACTACTACGGCGAGCGGCTGCTGCGTACCGACCTGTCCATCTCGGTCCCCGAGCTGGGCTCACCGCTGGAGCACACCGGCCCGATCGGCGACGCCGAGCGCAACGCGTCGCGCGTCTTCGCCTCCGAGCGGACGTTCTTCGTGGTCAACGGCAACTCCACGGCCAACCGCATCGTCGGCCACCACGCGATCGCGCGCGACGAGCTGGTGCTGGTCGACCGCAACTGCCACAAGTCGATCCAGCACGCCCTGACCATCAGCGGCGCGCGCCCCGTGTACCTCGTGCCCGAGCGGAACGGCCTCGGGCTGGCCGGCCCGATCCCGGCGGCGACGCTGTCGGCCCCGGCCGTACGCGACCGCCTGAAGGGCCACCCGTTCACGCCCGGCGCCGCCAGGCCGGACCCGTCGTACGCGGTGGTCACCAACTCGACCTACGACGGCCTCTGCTACGACGCCGTACGCGTCGCGGAGCTGCTCGGATCGTCGGTGCCGCGCGTGCACTTCGACGAGGCGTGGTTCGCCTACGCCCGGTTCAACCCGCTGTACGCGCGCCGGTACGGCATGTCCGTCGACGAGCGGACCCTGCCCGGGGCGGCGCGGCCGACGGTGTTCAGCACGCAGTCGACGCACAAGCTGCTCGCCGCGCTCTCGCAGTCGGCGATGCTGCACGTACGCTCGTCGCCGCGCGCGCCGGTGGACTACGACCGGTTCAACGACACGTTCCTGATGCACGCCAGCACCTCGCCGCTGTACCCGATGATCGCCTCGCTCGACGTCGCGGCGGCGATGATGGACGGCCCGTCGGGGCCCTTCCTGACCGGGGAGGCGATCGTCGAGGCGGTCCGGTTCCGGCAGGCGATGGTGCGCCTCGCGGGGCGCGTCCGCGAGGACGGCGACCGGCCGGAGTGGTTCTTCGGCGTCTGGCAGCCCCCGGAGGTGACCGACCCTCGTACGGGCGAGACCGTGCCGTTCGAGGAGGCCGACCCGGAGCTGCTCTCCACGGACCCGGGCTGCTGGACCCTCACGCCCGGCGCCCCGTGGCACGGGTTCGACGGCCTGGACGACGGCCACTGCCTGCTCGACCCGATCAAGGTGACGATCACCTGCCCCGGCGCGCAGGCCACCGGCGGCACCACCGAGTGGGGCGTGCCCGCCCGCATCGTGTCGGCCTATCTGGAGCGGCGCGGCATCGTGGTGGAGAAGACCGGCGACCACACGCTGCTGGTGCTGTTCTCGATCGGCATCACCAAGGGCAAGTGGGGCACGCTGATCGACGCGCTCATCGACTTCAAGAACGCCTACGACTCCGGGCTGCCGCTGGAGGAGGTGCTGCCGGGGTTCGGGCCGCCCGGGGTGTCGCTGCGCCGGCTCTGCGCGCTGGCCCACGACCGGCTGCGCGACTCCAAGCTCGGCACCCTGCTCGACGAGGTCTTCACCGACCTGCCCGAGCCGGTGCTGACCCCGTCCGACTGCTACCAGGCGCTGATCCGGTCGAACACCGAGCGCGTACCGCTGAGCGAGCTGGCGGGGCGTACGTCCGCGGCGACCGTCGTCGTCACCCCGCCGGGCATCCCGATGCTGATGCCGGGCGAGGCGACCGGCCCGGACGACGGCCCGCTGATGACGTACCTGCGCGCGCTGGAGGCCTTCGACCGCGCCTTCCCCGCCCTCGCGACCGACATCCACGGCGCCCACCGCGACGACACCGGGCGCTACTGGGTCGAGTGCGTTCGTATTTAGGTCAAGAAACGGCCTAAAGGACACTTAGCGTAAGGAGGTAGGCAACACCGATCGAAGGACCACTGTCATGGACTGGAAGCTCGAACTCGTCATCCTCCCCGTCTCCGACGTCGACCGCTCGAAGGAGTTCTACACGGAGAAGTGCGGCTTCAACGCCGACTACGACCATACGGTCAGCGACGACATCCGGTTCGTGCAGATCACGCCGCCGGGGTCGGCGTGCTCGATCGCCTTCGGCAAGGGGCTCACCGAGGCGCCTCCCGGCTCGGTCAAGGGCCTGCAGGTCGTGGTCGGCGACGCGAAGGCGGCCCATGACGAGCTGGCCGCGCGCGGCGTCGACGTCAGCGACGTCGACGTCCTCGCGTGGGGCACGTTCGTGCACTTCGACGACCCCGACGGCAATCACTGGGCCCTGCAGGAGCTGCCCTCCCGCGGCTAGAGCACTCCGGGGAGCCTGCCGAGGGCGGCCACCCAGCCCGCCCAGACGCCCTCGGCCACCCGCGGCATCGCGGCGGCGAGCGCCTTCACAGGCGCGGTACACCCGGCCCGGCGGAGCCGCCATCGCGCGTTCCAGCAGCACGACGGCGGCTTCGGGTCATGGGGGCCATCTCTTCTCCGAGATCTACCGCTTCACGACCTCGTACGCCAGGTGGGTGACGCCGTTCCCCTCGATGACCGCCGGGCCCTCCAGGCGGATCGGCGCCTTGCCCAGGTTGTCGAACCAGCGGACGCCCTCGCCGAGGATGACCGGCACGAGGTCGGCGTAGATGCCGTCGACCAGGCCGGCGGCCAGCGCCTGCTGCGCGATCTTCGCGCTGGCGATCACGACGTTCTTCTCCCCCGCGGCCTCCTTGGCGAGCCCACCGCCTCCTCGACGGAACCGGCGAAGGTGAAGTTCTCCGGCCGCTCGGCGGGCGGCTCGTGCGTGACCACGATGACCGGTACGCCCATCGGGTGGGTGCCGCCCCAGCCGTGGGTGATGTCGAACAGGTGGCGGCCCGCGATCAGCGCGCCCACCTCCGCCATGGCGTCGCGCATGTACTCCGCGCTGGCCTGCGACATCCGGAACTTCACCTGTTCGATGGCGGTGGGGACCTCCACGTCGCCGTTGCCCATCCAGCCGAACAGGTGGTCGATGCCGTCGGCGGGGTCGGCGATGAATCCGTCCAGCGACATCGACATGTTCGCGATTACCTTGCTCATTTTCTGCGACTCCTTCGTTGTGGCGTGTACGGATGACTCTCGCGGCCGCGGCGCCGGGGAACATCGGCCAGGTGGCCGATACCGTGCGCGCGGCTGGCAGACTTGGCGCGATGTCCAGCGACAACCTCCCGGCGCCGCCGACCTCGTTCGTGGGCCGCGCGGACGAGCTCCACGCGATCGCCGCCGTGCTTCGCGGCGCGCGGCTCGTCACCGTCGTCGGCCCCGGCGGCTGCGGCAAGACCCGGCTGGCGGCCGAGGCGGCGCGCGGCGAGATCGGCGCGCGGCCGGACGGCGTCTGGTGGATCGACCTGACGACCACCGGCGACCCGCGGGTGGTCCCGTCGCTGCTCGCCGCGGCGACCGGGGTACTCCTGGCTCCGGACCAGGACGCCGTGCCGTCGCTGGCCCGCCAGATCCGCGGCCGCCGGATGCTGGTCTGCCTGGACAACTGCGAGCACGTGATCGGGGCCGCCGCCGAGCTGGCCGTCGAGCTGGCCCGCACGTGCCCTGACCTCACCATATTGGCCACGAGCCGGGAACCGCTCGGCGTCGCCGGCGAGGTCGTCTGGCGGGTGCCGCCGCTCAGCGGCGACGACGCGGTCGCGCTGTTCGACGAGCGCTCCGGCGTCGCGGGCGCGCGCGACGCCGTGCGCACCGCCTGCGTACGGCTCGACGGCATCCCGCTCGCGATCGAGCTGGCGGCGGCGTGGTCGGGGACCCTGTCGGCGCACGAGATCCTGCACGGCCTGGACGACCGGTTCTCGCTGCTGGTCCGCGGCCCGCGCGGGGTCGCCGCGCGCCACCAGACCCTCGCCGCGTCGATGGCCTGGAGCCATGACCTGCTGGACGACGCCGACCAGGTGCTGTTCCGGCGGCTCGGCGTCTTCCACGGCGGCTTCACCCTCGCGACGGCGCGCGGCGTGTGCGCGTACGGCCCGCTCGACGGCATGGCCGTGCTGGAGGGCCTGCGCCGGCTCGTCGACAAGTCGCTCGTCATCGCCGACACCCGTGGCAGCGAGGCGCGGTTCCGGATGCTGGAGACGATCGGCCAGTACGCCGCCGCCCGCCTGGCGGCCTCCGACGAGTCGACAGTGGTACACCGGCGCCATCTGGACACGTTCCTCTCGTGGACCGAGGAGGCCGCGCCGCTGCTCGACCGCGACAAGGACTCCTGGCGTACGGCGATCGGCGCCGAGCAGGAGAACCTCCGCGCCGCGATCTCCTGGGGCCTGTCGCTGGACGACCCTTCGGCCGCCCGCCGGCTCGCCGCGGGCCTGCCGTGGCTGTGGCACCTCAACGGGCGCGGCCACGAGGGGATCGCGCTGCTGCGCCGCGCGATCGAGTGCGGCGCCGACCGCGGCGCGTTGCAGGCACGGCTGCTGACCGGCCTGGCCCTGGTCGCCGACACGACGCACCCGGTCGGGCTGGAGTACGACGCGGCGAGCGCGGCGCTGGAGATCGCGCTGGAGACCGGCGACGCGCGCAGCGCCTGCCTGGCCCGTCTCCTGCGCGCGATCGGCCTGCTGTACCAGGACTTCGACGCGGCCTGGTCGCTGGCGGAGACGGCACGCGACCAGGCGCGGGACCTCGGCGACGGCTTCGTGGCCGACGGCGCCACGGCCCTGATGGGCATCATCCTGCACCTGCGCGACGTCCACGACCGGGCCGTACCGCTGCTCCGCGAGGCCGTCGACGGGCTCCTCGGCCGGGGCGACCGCGGCGTCGCCGCGACGGCGCTCGGATTCATGGCCTACAGCGCCCTCTACACGGGCGACCCTGAGCTGGCGCGCTCGCTCGCCGAGGAGGCGGTGCGTACGGCCCGGCCGCTCGGCGACTACCACCGCGTCGGCGCGGCCGGCAGCGTACTCGCGACGGTCGAAGGTGCCGCCGGGCGTTTCTCGTCGGCGCACGCGGCCCTGGACCCGCTGATCCGGCTGGTGGAAGGCGCCGCCTCCCCGCCGTTCGTCCCGGGCCTGGCCCGCGCGATGGGGCAGCTGCACCTGTGGGCGGGCCGTCCGGCCGAGGCCGTGACGTGGTTCGAGCGCGAGGCGAACTGGCTCGACGGCGGAGGGCCCGCCCCGGAGACGCTGGCCTGCCTGGCCGAGGCGTCGCGCGCCCTGGGTGACACCGGCGCCGCGAGCGCGGCGTGCGAGCGCGCCCTGGCCGCCGCCCGGCGGGCCGGGATGCCGCGCGTGACCGCCGACGCGCTGGAGCAGTCCGCGTTCCTGGCCGCCGACCCCGCGCGGGCGGAGGACCTCCACCACGAGGCGCTGGCCATCCGGTCCGAGTCCGGCCTGTGGCCGTCCTGCGCCCGCAGCCTGGACGCCCTCGCGGACCTCGCGGCCGGCTGCGAGTCGTACACGGAGGCGGTGCGCCTGCGCGCGGCGGCGGAGCAGGCTCGTACGACGATGGGCCTCCCCCTGCGGGACCTCCCGGCGGCACACCTGCGTACGGCGCTGGGCGACGAGGCGTACGACGCGGCGTGGGCGGAAGGCGGGGCGCAGAGCCTCGCCGACGCGATCGCCTACGCCCGCCGGGCCCGCGGCCGTCGCGGCCGGCCGTCCAGCGGCTGGGCGAGCCTGACGCCGACCGAGGAGAACGTCGTGCGTCTGGCCGTGGAAGGCCTCAGCAACCCGGACATCGGCTCCCGCCTGTTCATGAGCCGGGGCACGGTGAAGACGCACCTCGCCCATGTGTACGCCAAGCTAGGCGTCGCCAACCGCACCGAGCTCGCCGCGCTGTCCGCCAACCGCTGACCAGCCGGACTCCAGCAGGTCGAAGACGGCGTCCAGGGCCGCGAGGGCATCGGCCTCGCCGGCGGCCAGATCAGGGACCTCCAGGACGTAACGGGCCAGGGCGCGGACCGCCATCTCCGACGGGTCGCGTCCCGTCTCGGCGGCGATGGCCCCGGCCAGGGCGCCCTCGCCGGCGCCCCAGAGCTTCCGTGAGTACTCGGCGAGCGCGGGCGTACTCATGATCAGTTCACGCTTGGCGCGCAGCTCCGGCGCGAGGTCGGCGTTGAAGGGGCCGCGGCTCGCCATGAAGCGCCGCAGGGCCTCGACGACCGACTGCCCGTCGGGACGGTCGCGTACGGCGGCGACCAGGCCCGCACGGCGCTCGGCGCCGTCGTCGAAGATCAGCGCCTCCTTGCCGTCGGGCACGTGCTTGAACAGCGTCGCGATGGAGATGTCGGCCTCGTCGGCGATCTGGGCCACGGTGACCCCGTCGTAGCCGTGCTCGGTGAACAGGCGCGTCGCGGCGTCGGCGAGCGCCTGCCGGGTCTGGGCCTCCTTGCGTTCTCGGCGCCCCGACCATCGCCAGGGACCTGAACGGCGGTGAGGGACTCATCAAGTGGCTCGGCTCGTCGTACATGCTCGCCATGGGCGTGCTGCTCGTGATCGGCGGACGGCTCGGCGACAAGTTCGGCCGGCGCAGGATCTTCCTCATCGGCATGGGCGGCTTCACCGCCGCCTCGGCGCTCGCCGGATGCTCGCCGGACTCCGCGCCGCTGCTCGCCGCCCGCGTGGCGCAGGGCGCGTTCGGCGCGCTGATGATCCCGCAGGGCATGGCGATCATGACCAGGACGTTCCCTCGCGACATGCTCGGCAAGGCGTTCGCTTCGCCGCGCGGCGCGTCTCTCGGCCTGCTGCCGCTGACGCTCGGGATCATCGTGGCCGCCGAGCCTCCATGGGCCTGATCGCGCGGCTCGGCCGTACGCTGGTCGTCATCGGGCTCGTCATCGTGCTGCTCGGCTGCGGCGGAGTGCTCGCGCTGGTCGCCCGCTCCGGAGCCGGCCTCTGGTCCTCGCCCCGCGATCTTCGTGATCGGGCTGGGCATGGGCGCCTGCTACGGCACGATGGAGGTCAGCCTCATCGTGGTCCTGGCGATCACCGCGATCAGCCTTCCGGCCGTCTCCCTGATGCCCCATCGCGCACCGGAGACCCATCACTGATCGGCGTCACGCCACAGGAACCCGGCGATGAACGCCATGAACGTCACAGGGTCATCGACCCAGGGGAAATGGCCGGCTCCCTCTTGGATGACGAAATCCGGGTTCGGGAACAGCGGGAAGTACTCGGCCATGGCGGACGGCACGGAGTTCACGTCGGCCTCCCCGGCGAACACCAGGGCCCGTCCGCCGAACGCGGCCAGTGCCGCGCGTGTCGCCTCCGGGGTGTACGCGCCGTAGACGGCGGCGGCCTCGTCGTTCCGGCGGCCGTCCTGGTCGGCCAGGTGGGCCCGTGCCGCGGCGTCCCACCGGCCGTACAGGAACGGTTCGACGGCCTTCCAGGAGTCGCCGGTGGCGTTGCCGGCCAGGATGGCCTCCAGGGCCGCGAACGCCTTCTCGAACCACGGCTCGTCCTTCTGGAGCAGCGCGGTCTCGCGCCGGGCCTCGCCCGTGATCTCGATGCCCACGGCCGCGGTGCTCGGAGTGATCAAAGCGAGCCTCTCGACCCGCTCCGGATGGCGCGCCACGTACAGTGCCGCGAGGTTCGCGCCGGCGCAGTGCGCGAGCAGGTCGAACCGGTCGAGGCCGAGGTGCTCGCGCAGCGCCTCGACGTCGTCGACGAGCCGGTCACAGCGGTACGAGGCGGGATCCTCCGGAACCGCCGACCGGCCCGTGCCCCGGAGGTGCAGCCTGACCAGCCGCCGGTACGCCGTCAGGCCGCCGAGGTCACCGAGGTAGGCCGGATCCTGCATCGGGCCGCCCGGCAGGCAGATCACCGGCCGCCCGTCTCCGGACACGTCGTAGGCGAGGCGGGTTCCGTCGTACGCGGAGAAGTCGGGCATGGCGCGGAGCCTGGCAGCGAGGCCGGGGACGGACAAGTGAATTTTATCGTGGGGGCCCATGGGCGTACGTGATGCCACCGCTTCGGACGCGGCGGACATTTTCCGCCTGCTGTGCGGATTCGCGACGAGCTACCGGCCGGAACGGGCCGTTCGCCGGGGGCACCGTACTGGAATTGGGCTTCGAGGAGACGGCGACCTACCTCAAGCGGCCATTGCCTCTCTGAAAGTCTGAGAGGACACTCTCACATCATGTCCGGTAACCGCTTCGGTGACATCGAGATCACCTCTCCCCGTGCGATGCGTGCGCTGGCGCATCCCGTACGGCTGGCCATCCTCGAACGCCTGCAGCGACACGGCCCGGCGACGGCGACGACGCTGGCACCCGACGTGGGCGCGACGCCGTCCGTGACGAGCTGGCATCTGCGGCATCTGGCGGGGTTCGGGCTCGTACGCGACGCGTCCCCGGGGCCCGACCGCCGCGAGCGCCGCTGGGAGTCGGTGGGGCGCGGCACCCGCTTCACGGCGCCTTCCGACGAGGAGGGCCTCGCCGCCGCCCGCGCCCTGTCCCACGCGGTGTTCGCCCACGTGGCGGACCTGCCACAGCAGTGGATCACCGAGGTCGAGCCCGTACTCGACCCGGTGTGGCGCGAGCCGGCGAGCCTGGCCAACACGCGCGTCGTCGTGTCGGCTTCGGAGCTCGCGGCCATCGAGGACGCCATCGAGAGCGTCCTGGCGCCGTACGTCACACGCGACCCGTCAGAGCGGCCGGAGGACGCCCGAGGTGTCCGGATCCTGCGCTACACGCTGCCCGAGGGCGATGGCGAGTGAGCGCCCGTCCCTTCGTCCGCTTCTGGGCAGGCCAGACCGTGTCCCAGCTCGGCGACCGGGTGTCCGAACTGGCCCTGCCGCTGATCGCCGTGGGAGCACTGCACGCCTCGCCGATGCAGGTGGCGTGGCTGACCGCCCTCGCCTGGACGCCGAGCCTCCTCGCGATCGTCCTGGGAGCGTGGGTCGACAACCGGGTCCGCAAACGGCGCTTGATGGTCATCGCCGACGTGGCACGCGCCGTATTGCTGTCGACCCTGCCCGCCGCGTACCTGCTGCACGCCGTGACGTTGGGCCAGCTGTACGCGGTGGCGCTGCTGACCGGCGCGGCGGGAGTGCTGTTCAACACGGCCTACCCGCCGTTCTTCGCCCACCTGGTGCCACGCTCGTCGTACGTGGACGCGAACAGCAAACTGAGCGCGAGCCGATCCGCGTCGTACGTGGTGGGCCCCGCCATCGGCGGCATCCTGGTCCAAGCGGTCACCGCCCCGATCGCGGTACTGGCGGACGCGCTGTCCTTCGTGGCCTCCGCGCTGTTGATCGGCCCGCTCAGGGTCTCCGAACCGCTGGTGACGCCCGGCCTTTCACTGTTACGCCGTTCAAGGGAAGGCCTGACCTACATCGCCCGCCACGAGGTGATCCGCCCGGGCCTGTGCTGCGCGACGACGCTGAACTTCTTCACGTTCATCGCCGGCAACGGCCTGCTGGTGCTGTTCGCGAGCCGGAACCTGGGCCTGTCCGCCGGCGCGATCGGCCTGGCCTTAGGAGCGGGAGCGACCGGCGGCGTCCTGGGCGCGACGGTGGCGCCCTGGCTGTCCCGCCACCTGGGCATCGGCCGCACCATCACACTGGGCGCGGTCCTGTTCCCCACCCCACTGGCATTGACCGCGATGGCGACCGGCCCGACATGGACCCGCACGGGCGCACTCGGCACAGCCGAGTTCCTGTCCGGCTTCGGCGTGATCGTCCTGGACATCACCTTGAACTCCTTGCAGACCGCCTTGATCCCGGACGGCATGCGCAGCCGGGTCGCCGGCGCGTACAGCACCGCCAACCTGGGCGTACGCCCTGTCGGCGCCCTCCTGGGCGGCGTACTCGCGTCGTTCATCGGCATCCGGGCGACGTTGCTGGTCGCGGCCACCGGAGGTCTGTTGTCGCTGGCGTGGCTCCTGCCGTCACCGATCCCACGCATCCGCACGTTGGCCTTGGACGACCCAGCCGCGGTCGAGGGCAGCGACGATGATTCCCGCGAAGACGTCGAGGCCTGACCTCGGCGTCGCAAGGAGGTAGCTCCACTTGCTCACGATCCTGTCCTTCGCCGTTTCCTGCCTGGCGGCCTGCTACGCGTACATGCAGGCGAAGGCTTCGAAGAAGCAGGCGGAATATGCCCGTATAGAGGCCGCAGAGGCGACCAGGTCCGTCAAGGCGGCCGAATTAGCACTGCTCCACGAGGCACAGAAGCACTTCGAGGACGGCGCCCCACGAATAATGATCGGCATCGAAAAACCCGCATCCTACTTCGAGGCACGCGACAACGACGGTAACCCCTTGCCCGGGAAGCGCACCTTCAGTCGCATGCACGAAGGACTGTGTTACATAGGAACCGTTGTCAACGGCATCGTCGTCAACGACTCGGGTCGGCATATCGTCATCGGCGGCGAAAAACTCTCCGGCGGGAAGACATCATTATGGGATGACGAGATACCCCCGCCCGTACGGTTCGACGAGTATGGCGGCTATCTGCTCAAGCCGGGGCAGGCCGCGCTCTTCGCATGGAAAGCGAGCAACACAATCGCCGACTGGCACGACTTCGGGCACAAGGCGATTCCCTATACAGAGTTCCTGTTCAGGTACGCTGACGATCATTCCGACCGAAGGTTCAGTCGGATCAAAATCGAACTCGAACGGTCGCCCTGCTACATCGACTACGAGAACGATGACCGGCTGATCTTGATGGAGATCAAGCCAGGTGTTCATGTCACTCGCACCGATGCTCCGCCCAGCAGTGTGGCGGAGCTTCGCCGCAGAATGCGGGCCTCAGAATAGTGTCGGCCGACTCATGCGACGGGGGCGATCCGGCTGAGGGCCAGGGCGCAGATGTCGGACCAGGACTCGTCGTCGTCCACCCATGTGCCCGCGCTGCCGTACGTGTTCTGTCGTAGGTCCGAGTCCCGGCCGTGCCGTAGTACGGGGACGGCGGCGCTGGCCGCTGGGCCGATTTCGGTCAGGCAGCGGACGGCCAAGGTGCCTCGGGGGCCTGGTTTCAGGTTTCTCAGGAGGGCGGGGAGTGCCTGGGGCGCGTCGTGTGTCGTGTGCCAATAGGCTACGGCGGCTCGGGTCGACAGCCACTCGTTGCGGTCGTCCAGCAATGGCAGCAGGAGCGGGGGCAGGTCCTTGGCATCTTGGCCCAGTTCGCTCAGGCATTCCAGTGCGTGCAGGCGGGCCCGGCCGTTGGTCTCGATCGACGTGCGCAGCATCGGTAGGAGCACATCTTTTGAACCCGTGATTCGCCACAGGGCCCTTGCGGCGTTGATTCGGACGATCTCTTCTTCGTGGCGGAGGGCCTTGCGGAGTTCGGGGACGGCGCCGGAGGCCGCCGGGCCCAGGTCGCCCAGTACTCGGGTGGTGATGTGGGGGTGTTCTCGGCACTGTTTACGCAGCACCCTCACCAGGTCTTCGGCGGGTCCGTTCAGGCGGCCCAGGGCCGCGATGACGCCGATGCGGGCGTTTCCCGCCGGTGCCGTCGGGACGAGTTTCAACAGGGCGGGGCGGCAGTTCTGGGCCCAGGGGCCGATCAAGGCGATCGCGGGCTGGAGGCCGTCCAGGTCCCCTGACGTTAGGCGGTTCTCCAGGAACTCCGCGGCTCGGGGGTCCTGGAGTTTGCACAAGGCGTTCAGCGCCGACGCGGCCGGGGTGTTGTGGCGTACCGGTTCGCGTTCGACCAGTGACCACAGCGCGTCGGCGGCGGTGGACGCGGCGCGTCCGGCGCCCGCCAGGTGGCTCGCGGCCCAGTAGCGGACGTCGCGATCAGGGTCGGACAGGCGTGCGGCCAAGGGTGGGACGAGTTGTGGTGCGGCGGGGCGCCACGTGTGGAGAGGGTGTTCCGCGGCGAAGACCGCCGCTTTGCGTACCTCGGCGTCGGTGTCCTCCATCCACTCCGTCAGCAGGCTCACCTGGAGGTCCCAGCGGTCGCCCAGTTCCTCGATGACCCACATCAGCGAGTCGGTGCCGTTCAGGCTCCAGGGAAAGCGGGACAGGTCCGCGACCGATCGGGGCGCGTCTCGGGCGATCACGGTCCGTACGTCCTCGCGCAACCCGCCCGGCGTACGGGCCGTGACCAGCGCGGCGGCCAGGCGCGGGAACGGGGCCGGGTCGGACAGGTGGTCCGTGGGTACTCCGGCGGCGAAGATCAGGCTCGCTCGTACGAAGGCGCTGTCCTCTCGCGCCAGGTGGTCCAGGACCGGCACCGGCGCCCCGGAGAGGCCGATGACGTGGGCCGCCCAGGCCGCGTTCGTCCTCGGTGGCGGCGGTGAGCAGGCGGGTGTACGCCTCCGCGCCGGACGCGACCGCGGTGCGGGCGGCGCGTACCCAGGACAGCTCCTCGTCGACCGTTTCCGGCGTACCCGTCCCGTGCACGTCCGCGTACGAGCTGCCGTCGGCGATCACCGAGAGGAGGCCGAGCACGCCCGCGGTGTTCGTCTCCGGGACGTCCAGCAGCTCGATGAGGAACGGCACGGCGTACGCGGTCGCCTCGTACACCGTTCCCTGGTGCCAGATGTTGCCGTACAGCTCGTTCAGCGCCTCGTCGTCGCCGGTGGCGAGGGCGCGGAGAAGGTCCGGGACGTCCGTCGCCTCGCCGTACGCGTGGTCGAGGCGATCCCAGGCGACCTTATCTAGATCATCTAGCACGGCTCGCAATGTATACCGGTCTGGTGGAGTGCATGCCATTGCGGTACAAGTCGCCTATGGCCCTGACGCGCTTCATCGGTGTGGATCTCGCCTGGCGCGAGGACACCCCCGAACGCCCGGCGAACGAGAGCGGCGTCGCCGTCATCGACGAGACGGGCCAGGTGCTCGACGCGGGCTGGACCCGCGGGCTCGACGCGACCGTCGACTGGATCGGGGCGGCGGCGCGCGACCAGCCGGCCCTGCTGTTCGTCGACGCGCCGCTGCTGGTCACGAATCCCTCCGGGCAGCGGCCGTGCGAGAAGCAGGTCGGGCAGCGGTACGGGCGCTGGCAGGTCAGCGCCAACACCACGAACACGCGCACCACCCGCCTGGCCGGCGTCTCGCTGCGGGGCATGCTCGAAGCCGTCGGCTGGAGCTACTCCGACGGCGCGCACGGGCCTCCGGACCAGGGTCGCATGATGTCGGAGTGCTACCCGTACACGACGCTGGTCGGCGTGTCCGAACTCGGGTACGAGACGGAGCGCCCGCGCTACAAACGTAAGCCGCCGAAGCTGAGGGTCGCGGAGTGGCGGCCGCTCCGCGCGGCGACGTGCGACGGCCTGATCGGACGCCTGGAACGCCTCGCGACCGCCGACCCGCCCCTGCTGCTCGGCTCCCACCCGGTCACGCGGCGGTTGATCGACGAGCCGTCACCGCTGCCCGACGCGGACTACAAACACCGCGAGGACCTCATCGACGCGGTCCTGTGCGCGTGGACCGCGTCCCTGTGGTCCCGCCACGGCACCGGCCGCTGCCAGGTCCTCGGCCTCCCCTCCGAAGACGCCCCCGCGGCGACGATCATCGCCCCGGCGCGTACGAGCCAGCGATGAGGTGGCAGGTCGCGGGCCTGTGCGTGTGCGCGGGCGCGGGCGTGTTCGCCCTGGGCCACGCGACGGCGGGATCGCCGCCCGGCGCGAGCGCGTACGAGCGCGGCCTCACCGACGGCCGCGCCCAGGGAGTACTGGAAGGACGGGCCGAACAGGAGACGAGCGCCCTGCCGCCGGCCGCACGGGACAGCGCGAAGACGACGTACGCCGACGGCTACCGCGCCGGGACGAACGACGCCTTCGCCGGCTACGACGGCGGCTGGACGCTCGCCGCCCCGTACGCGATCACCCTCCGCGAGGGCGGTACGGGCGTGACGTACCGGTTCGCCACGAGGACGCCGTTCCAGCCCGGCGTCTCCTACTTCCTGTGCCCGCACACGCTCCGCCTCTGCCAGGAGCCTCGTCCCTCTCACGGGTGAGTGAGCTCCAGGACGGCGATGCCGGCCAGGACGGTGGCGCTGGCGGACATCCGGAGAAGACCGAAGCGCTCACGGAAGACGAGGGCGCCGATCAGCGCCGCGATGACGATGCTGGTCTCGCGCAGCGCGGCGATCGTGGCCAGGCTGCCGCGCGACTGGGCCCACACCACCAGGCCGTACGCCACCAGGGACAGCACGCCGCCGGTCAGGCCCTGTCTCCACGCGGGGCGCATCGCGGGGATCAGCGAACGGCCGCGCAGACCCCACGCGACCAGGGGCAGAACGGGGCCCTGGAGCAGGAACATCCAGGCGATGTAGCCGATCACCGTGCCCGAGTGGCGGACGCCGGTACCGTCGACGATCGTGTACGAGGCGATCATGACGCCGGTGCCGAGGGCGGCGGCGATGGCCGGGAGCTGCGCGCGGCCGGGCACCCCGTCCGCGAAGGCCAGGCCCGTGAGGCCCACGGAGATGACGATCACGCCGGCGGCCTCCGTCGCGGGCAGCGAGCGGCCCAGGAGCGTGGCCGACACCAGGGCCACCAGCCACGGCGACGTGCCGCGCGCCAGGGGGTACATCTGGCCGAAGTCGCCCAGCCGGTACGCCTGGAGCAGGAGCACCTGGTAAACGACCTCCAGCGTGGCCGACACGACGATGTACGGCCAGGCCGCGGCGTCCGGCATCGGGGTGAGGCAGACCAGGACCGCCGCGCAGCCGGTGAAGGCGAGGTTGATCAGGACGAAGCCGACGAGCTTGTCGCGGATCTCGTGCGCCAACGCGTTCCAGATCGCGTGCAGTACGGCCGACGCCAGCACCACCGCCGCGGTCATCACACCTCCCGGAATCGAATTCCGGGATATTCTATTCACATGGAACGAAATTCCCTAGCCGCCCACGTGCGCGCTCACCTGCCGGGCCTGCGCGACGCCGAGGCGCGGGTCGCGCAGGTCGTCCTCGATCAGGGGCCTGAGCTGGTGCGGCTCAGCGTCAGTGACGTCGCCGCCCTCGCGCGTACGGCGCCGTCATCCGTCGTGCGCGCCTGCCAGCGGCTGGGTTTCCGCGGTTTCCAGGAGGTGAAGATCGCCGCCGCGCGCGAGGTCCCGGCTCCCCCGCCGTCCACCGAACGGGACCCGGCGGCCAGGGCGCTCGCCGACACGCTGCGCGCCTCCCGCGAGGCGCTCGACGGGCTGCCCGCCACGCTCTCCACGGCGACGCTCGGCGAGGCGGCGGCACGCCTCGACGCGGCGGCGAACGTCCTGGTCGTCGGTGCCGGGCTGTCCGGGGCCGTCGCGGCGGACGCCGCGTACCGGCTGCGCGCGCTGGGGTCCGTCGTGGACGCGCCCGCCGACCCGATCACCGCCCAGCTCGCCGCCGCCCGGCTCACCCCGGAGGCCGCCTGCCTGGCGATCAGCCACACCGGGGCGACCCGCAGCACGGTCGACGCCGCGCGCCGTGCCCATGCCGCGGGTGCCACCGTGATCGCCCTGACCAGCTACGCCAACTCACCGCTGTGCGACACGAGCACGCTCACCCTGGTCGCGGGCGGTCAGGACCTCGTGCTCGGCCTCGAGTCGGTCGCGAGCCGCCTGGCCCACCTGGCCGTGATCGACGCCCTCACCCTCACGCTCCTGGCCGTACGCGGCGAGGACGCCGAACGCGCGCTGTCCTTCTCGGCGGACGTCACGGCCGACCATACGTACTAGACCGCTGGTACGTCGCGATGATCACTCCGGCGGCGGTCGTCATGGAGCCGGTGAGTTCGAGGTCGGCCGGCTCCGGGCCGGAGAACAGGCGTCGCCCCGACCCGAGCACGATCGGGTGGATGAGGAGGACGAACTCGTCGACGAGGCCGCGCGGCATCAGCGACCTGACGAGCTCCCCGCTGCCGAACACCACGAGGTTCTCGTCGAGTTCCTCCTTGAGCCCGGCCACGGCGTCCGGGGCGTCGCCCTTGAGGAGGGTGGAGTTCTGCCAGCCGAGCGGCTCGCTCATCGTGGTCGACACCACGTACTTCTGGGCGCGGTCGAGCGAGTCGGTGAACGGGTTCGGCGGCTGCTTGGGCCAGTAGTCCGCGAAGTGCTCGTACGTCACCCGGCCCGCCAGCAGCGACCACGCGCTCGACATGCGCGCGCCCATCGCCTCCCGCATGGCCGGGTCGTTGCCCCGGCCCGCCGCCCAGCCGCCGTACCGGAAGCCGTCCCGCAGGTCCTCCTCGGCGTTCCCCGGAGCCTGCATCACGCCGTCCAGCGTCAGGTGCTCGATCGCGATTACCTTGCCCATTCCGGTCTCCTGTCCGTTCGGGTACTCACCCTCCACACGAACGGCAGATCGCCGGATCGACATCATCGCGCGGCGCGTTCCGCCGCGGCGTGCCACCAGGCGGGAGGAGACGGACCGATGATCTTCGAGGTGGGCTGGTCGGGATGGAGTCCGAGCGGCCGGAGCGCGTCGCCGTCGACCCGGATGGCGAACCAGCCGTGCCAGCGGCCGTCGGCGTCAGGCCCGCAGGCCAGGTCGACCTGGACCGCATCCGCCGGGAACGGCATCCAGTCGATGCCTCGGTCGCGCAGTCAACCGCGCACGGCCGCCTTGGGACTCGGGCTACCGGGCAGGTTCTCGTACGCCGCGATGGTGACCTGGTCCGAGCTCATGGGTCGATGATGCCCTACCCCCGCGTGGCCCGCAGGTCGCCGGCGGGCGCGGGGGCGCCGTCCACCACGCGGCACCGCTGCGTGCCGAGGTGCTCGACCGTGAGGGTGACGACGTCGCCCGGGGTGAGCGGCGCGTGGGCGTCGCGGCCCTGGCGGCCCCAGAGTTCGGCGAGGCAGCCGCCGCCGCAGGTGCCCGAGCCGAGGACGTCGCCGGTACGGACCTCCGCGCCCCGCGAGGCGTACGCGATCATCTGCGCGTACGAGAAGGCCATCGCACTCCAGGTGTCCGAGCCGATGGGCTCGCCGTTGATCGCGGCCTCCATGCGCAGGTCGAAGGCGTTCCCGGCGCGGTGGGGTTCGAGCTCGTCCGGGGTGACGAGGACGGGGCCGAGGGTGGTGGAGCCGTCCTTGCCCTTGGCCGGCCCCAGGCGTACGCGCATCTCGGCGAACTGCAGATCACGGGCGGACCAGTCGTTCATCAGGACGTACCCGGCGATGTGCTCGTCTGCGGAGTCGACCGGGATGTTCCGGCCGCCGCGCCCGATGACGGCCGCGACCTCCAGTTCGAGGTCGAAGAGCGAGCAGCCCGGCGGGACCGGGACGTCATCGTCCGGGCCGGTCACGGCGTACGGGTTGGTGAAGTAGAACGCCGGCGCGGCGTACCACTCCTCGGGCACGCGGGCGTCCGGGCCGGCCAGCTTGGCGGTGCCCTCGACGTGCCGCTCGAACGTCATGAAGTCGCGGATCGTCGGCGGCTCGGGGATCGGCGCGCGCAGCCGCACCGAGGCGTACGGGACGCCCGGCGCCGTACGGAGCGCCTCCTCCCCTGCCGACCGGAGGCGCCCGGCGTCCGCGATCAGGTCGATCAGCCGGACGCCTTCGGGCAGCGCGAAGATCTCGTCGCCGGAGAGGACCCCGGCCCGGTCGCCGGCGTTCGCGGCATAGGTGACGAAGCGCATCAGACGGCCGTGGGGAGCGGGCCGCCGTGCCAGGTCATGGCGTCGGTGAAGGCGGCGAGCTGGTCCATCTCGGTACCGTCCGCGTCGGCGTAGGCGCGGTGGAGGTTCAGCACGAGGCGTTCGGCGTCGGCCCAGTCGCGGAACTCGCCGAGGTCCGTACGGCGCGCGGCGTCGAGCGGGCCGAGCCCGTCACGGCGGCCGTCGCGCGCGGTGTCCTGAACGAGGCGGTAGTAGCGCTCGTGCTGCCCGAGCACGTCACTCAGCGTGCCGTCGATCAGCGGCCCGTGGCCGGGCACGACATGGTCGGGTTCGAACGCGGCCAACCAGTCCAGCGAGCGCAGCGCGCCCTCGACCGAGCCCATGAACACGAGCGGCGTCAGGCCGTGGAACAGCAGGTCACCGGCGTACAGCACCCGCTCCTCCGGCAGCCACGCCACGACGTCGCCGGGCGTGTGCGCGGCATATCCGGGATGAACGAGATCGACCCGCCGGCGCCCGCTGAAGACGGTGAGGTCCGTACGGAACGCGATGTCGGCCACGCGCCGCGTCACCGCGCCCCAGTCCGGAACCGGCGACCAGAACGGCGGGCAGCCGTCGATCACCGGGTCGGTCAGCTGCGCGGCGCGGGTGGCCTCGTGCGCGATGAGCACGGTGCCGTCCGGCAGCAGGCAGTTGCCGTAGGTGTGGTCGCCGTGCAGGTGCGTGTTGACGGCGTAGCGTACGGGCGCCCGCGTCACCCCCGCGACGGCGTCCAGGAACCGCCGCGTACGCCGGTCGGTGGCGCAGGTGTCCACAAGGATCGTGCCGCCGTCGCCGGTGACGGCGCCCGCGTTGTTGATCCACCACGTGCCGTCCGGCTGCGTCCAGGCGTACACGCCGTCGACGATCTCCCGCAGTACCGCCGCGTCCGGCGAGGTTTCGGTCATGGGTGGTGTTCTATCCCGGAAGCAGCACGATGGAGAAGTCCACCGCGCGGAACCGGTCCGGCAGGCCCAGCTCACGGGCGCGCACCGGATCCTCGACGACGGCGAAGTCGCGTACGAGACCGGGCTTCACGCCGAACACCGCGTCGGAGTCGAGGTAGGGGCTGGCCGCGTCGAACACGTGCGTGGTCACCGGCGCGTACCCGTCGGCCGTGACGAGGAAGTGGATGTGCGCGGGCCGGTACGGGTGGCGCCCGGTCGCGCCGAGCAGCTCGCCGACGGGACCGTCGTCGGGGATCGGGTAGTACCGGGGCACGATCGTCCGGAACCAGAACGCCCCGTCGGCGCCGGTGGTGAACAGCCCGCGCAGGTCGGTCTCGTGGCCAGGCCGCTGGACGTCGTAGAAACCGTCGGCGTCGGCCTGCCAGACATCGACGGAGGCACCTTCGACCGGCTCGCCGCCCGGCCCCGTGACCGTGCCGGTGACGAGGCAGGGCTCCCCTTCGCCGTGGCGGGAGATGTCCGCGCCGAGGGGCAGCGGCGGCGACTCGACGACGTGGAACGGCCCGAGCACCGTGGACTCGGTGGCGACACCTGCCGCCCGATGGTTGATCGTCTCGACGAGCATGGAGACGCCGAGGACGTCGGAGAGCAGCACGAACTCCTGCCGCAGGTCATCGCACTTCTGCCCGGTCCGGGTGAGGAACCCGATCGCGGCGTTCCATTCGTCCTCGGTGAGCTCGACGTCCTTCACGAAGCCGTGCAGATGCCGCACCAGCGAACCGAGAACCTCACGCAGCCGGGCGTCCGGCGTACGGTCGAAACTCGCGCCGACGACCTCCGCCGACCGCTCCTCACCGAACAACTCACCATCCGTCACGCGCCCACCGTACGCCGCCACACGTTGGCGACATCCGTACCCGCGCCTCGGTCAGCACCGCCTGGCCGGACCTCCCATGAGGACGCGGGGTTGTGCCCACACGCCGGCGATGACGCCGGTCACGGACAGGATGAAGAAGTACGCGCCGTCGAGCCGGAAGACGTGCAGTGTGTGCGGCCGGTGTACGAAGGCGAGTGCGGTCCAGAGCAGCAGAAAGTCCACTTCGTCCTCTGTTCCACTAGCCTGGGCCAATGACCCAACCCGCGGTGAAACCGGCTCCGGGCTGGGTCTTCGCGCTCGTCGCGGTGGTCCTCGCGGGGGCGGGGGTGTGGATGGCGGTGAACACGGTCCACACGTTCGAGCGGGTCGCCTCGGAGCGGCATGGCACCATCATCGTCTCCGGTTGCACCTTCTCCCAGCACGGGACCCATACCGATATCTACCGGTGTGACGGGCGCTTCACGGCCGACGACCGCTCGTTCCGGACCTACGTCGACTTCCACAACACCGGGCGGCTCGGTGCCGGGGATCATGCGACGGGCATCGTCGACGGGCCCGGTGACCATACCGCCGACGTCGAGAGCCACTGGGAGATCGGTGTGAAGCTGTCGATCACGCTCGCGCTCGCGGGCGCGACCGTCGGTGTCCTCTTCCTCGGGCGGCGCGTGCGGCGCATCCGGCGCCGCGCCCGCAATATGGCTAGATGAGGTATTTGCGGAAACCGCCCGCCATGTGATCAATTGCGCTCGTGAGCGATTTCCTCGTCGTGGGCGGTGGCGTCGCGGGCGCCAGTGCGGGCTACTTCCTCTCGGCGTGCGGCAGCGTGACGCTGCTCGACATGGAGTCCGCGCTCGGGTACCACTCGACCGGGCGCTCGGCCGCGCTCTTCTCCGAGTACTACGGCAACCGCGCCGTGCGCGCCCTCACCGCGGCCAGCCGGGCGTTCCTCACCGAGCCGCCGCCCGGGTTCGCCGGTGGGCCGCTGCTCACGCCGCGCGGCGTGGTCGCGCTCGGGCCCAAAGGGGCCGAGGAGACGTTCGAGAGAGTCCTCGCCGCGGGGCTGACCGCGCCCACTCCCGTACGCGAGATCGACGCCGACGAGGTGCTGCGGCACTGCCCGATCGTGCGGACCGGGTATTTCAGCCGCGCGATGATCAAGCCCGCGGCGATGGACATCGACGTCGACCTGCTCCACCAGGGATTCGTCAAAGGCATACGGGCGAACGGCGGCACGGTCGTCACCGGGGCGAAGGTGCGCGGTCTCACGCGGCGCGACGGGCTCTGGCACGCGGCGACCGGAGCGGGCGAGTTCTCCGCGCCCGTCGTGGTGAACGCCGCCGGGGCGTGGGCCGACGAGGTCGCCGCGCTCGCCGGCGTACGCCCGGCCGGCCTCACTCCCCTGCGGCGTACGGCCTTCCTCGCCGACCCTCCGGACGGCGTCGAGACGGCGCACTGGCCGATGGTGGCCGACGTGACCGAGACCTTCTACATCAAGCCGGAGTCCGGGAAGCTGCTCGTCTCCCCGGCGGACACGACGCCGCTGCCTCCCTGTGACGCGCGCCCCGACGACCTCGACGTGGCGATCGCCATCGACCGGGTCCACGAGGCCACGACGCTGTCGATCCGCAGTGTCAAGCACGCCTGGGCGGGTCTGCGCACGTCGGCGGCCGATGACACGCCGGTCGTCGGGCGGGCGCCGGACGCGCCCGGCTTCGTGTGGTCCGCCGGGCTGAGCGGCTACGGGGTCCAGACTCGGCCGCGGTCGGCCGGCTCGCGGCCGCGGCGGCCATGGGCACGCCGCGCGCCGGAGGGCGTCGATCCCGCCGACACGCACCCGATCGCTTTCTGTGACAGAACCCCCACTCTGAATAAGAGTGGCCGCGACGACCGGCCTTGACGCCGAGCGTGAAGAAGGCGCTACGCAGACCGCGATTGAATATTTGAATTGGATCGCACCACAGAATGCGTGCACGCACGCGTTCCGGTCTCACCTGCCCCCTGATCGACGAGCTGACCCCGCGTATCCACATGGCACTCCTGGCGTACGCCGGGTGACCTGGGCTGCCCTCAGCGCGCTTGGGCGAAGGGAAACGAATGACGAAGAAGAGAAGCCACGAGCCGTATACGAACAGCATCGAGTCGCCGACGTACCAGAGCGCCTCGTACTACTTCGACGACGCCGACCACGCCAAGGCCGGCCTGCAGGACCTGTCGATCCCCGCGGGCCGCTACGGGCGCTACAGCAACCCGACCTGGCTGGAGGTCGAGGCGCGGCTGAGCGAGCTGTCGGAGGCCGAGAGCTCGCTGCTGTTCGCGTCGGGCATGGCCGCGCACTTCACGGCGTTCGTGTCGCTGCTCAAGGCCGGCGACGAGGTCGTGCTGCCCGCTGAGTCATACCGGCAGGTCAGAAATGTCTTCCACCACATTCTTCCGAAGTTCGGGATCGTCGTTCACGAGATCTCGATCCGCGACCCCGACGCCTTTCTCCAGGGAATCGCCGCGCTGAGCGGGCGCCTGCGCCTGGTGCATCTGGAGATGCCGTCGTCGCCGCACATGTATCTGATCGACGTCGAGCGCGTACGGGAAATCGCGGGCGACGACATCCTGATCACGCTGGACAGCTCGTTCTCGCCGCCGCCCAATTTCCACGCCCTGAAGTGGGGCGTCGACCTGGTCCTGTTCAGCGCGACGAAGTACCTCGGCGGGCACGGCGACATCGTGGCCGGGGTCGTGTCGGGGCGCGAGGAGCTGATCGAGAAGATCCGCTGGTACCGCGACACGACCGGCCCGGTGGCGGACGGCAACGTCGCCTTCCTGCTCCGGCGAAGCCTCTACACGCTGCCCCTGCGGATGGAGCGCGTCAACGCCCAGGGCATGGAGGTCGCGCGCTTCCTCGCCGACCACCCGCGCGTCGAGCGCGTCTACTACACGGGCCTGGAGACGCACCCGCATTTCAAGCTCGGCCAGGACATATCTCAACGGGCACGGCGGCGTCATCACCTTCGAACTCGGGCTGAGCGAGGCCGAAACGGCGAAGATCGTCGACCGCCTCAAGGTTCCTTTCATGGCGTCGAATTTCGGTGCTCCGCACACTCTGGTCGAGCAGAGCACTTTCTTCACCTATTTCGAATATGACGACGAGGCGTTGAAGAGCATCGGCGTCGACCGCAGCACCGTACGGCTCGCGCTCGGTTACGCCAATGAGTCAAGTCAGGTGATCGACGATCTTGATCGAGCGCTGACGGCGGGCTGACCGCAGGAACGTTCCCACCCGCACGTACACCATCAGGACAGGTTCGCGTCAACGCCCCGAACCAGCCGAAGTCGGCCAACCCCGGGCGGGGCCGCCCCGCGTCGCCGCCCGACGCGGGACAGGCGGTCGGGCGCCCCGAAATGAGGGGTTGCGTACGCCTCTGAAATAGGTCTAATTTACCCGAAAGCACCGAGGACCATATCTCCGGCGGGCCCACAAATGGGTCCGTCGACCTTTTATGAGCCCTAACGGGGGGTTTGGATGCCCGGGCAGTCGGGCGGCGAAGTTCAGGCTGACCCCTATTCGCCGGAAATCACCGCTGACCTCGCCGAAGCGTCGACCGAGACGCGGCGCTTCACCGGACAGGCCCATGACTACGGCGTCTTCCGCCCGGTCTCGGAATTGGTCGATGAGCAGGCCGACCGCCATCCCGGCCGCCCCGCGGTGACCTATGACGACCGGACCCTGTCGTACGCGGAGATGGACGCCCTGGTCAACGGCCTGGCGCGCGCCCTGGGCGACCACGGCGTGAGCGCGGGCGACGTCGTGCCGCTGCTGCTGGTCAACAGCCTGGAGCTGCCGATCGCGTACCTGGCCCTGATGCGGCTGGGCGCGGTGTTCGTGCCGCTGGACCCCGACTGGCCGCAGGACCGGCTCGCCGAGGTGTTCGACGTGCTGACCCCGGCCATCGTGCTCTGCGCCGGGCCGGGCAGCGTCCCGGAGGAGTACCGCGACCGCGCGTACCGCGTCGACGCCGGCTCCATCGCCCCGGCGCCGCGGCTCCAGAGCGTGCCGCTCGGCCCGGACGACCTGGTCTACGGCTACTTCACCTCCGGCACGACCGGCACGCCCAAGTGCGCGATGAACCTCCACGGCGGCCTCACCAACCGGCTGCGCTACATGGAGCGGTACTTCGGCTCCGGCTTCGAGGTCGTGCTGCAGAACAGCAAGCACACCTTCGACTCCTCGCTCTGGCAGATGTTCCTGCCGCTGACCACGGGCGGCCACGCCGTACTGCCCGTCCAGGGCGAGTTCCTCAACCTCCAGCAGACCATCGACACGATCGCCGAGCACGGCGTCACCGCGACGGACTTCGTGTCGAGCATCTTCAACGCGCTGGCGGCCGTCGCCGACGGCGACGAGGAGGTGCTGGGCAAGCTCTCGTCGCTGCGGCAGCTGATCGTGGGCAGCGAGCCGCTCAACCCGCCGGCCGTGCACCGCATGATGGAGCAGCTCCCGGACCTGCGGGTGACGAACGGATACGGCCCGACCGAGGCGTCCATCGGGATGGTCTTCCACCCGTCTCCCCCGCCGACGGCGACGCGATCCCGATCGGACGGCCGATCGACAACTGCTACGCGGTGGTGGTCGACGAGGAGCTGCGGCCGATGCCGCCCGGCTCCACCGGCGAGATCGTCATCGGCGGCGTGTGCCTCGGCGAGGGGTACCACGGCGCCCCGGAGGCGACCGCGAAGGCGTTCATCCGCAACCCCTTCCCCGAGATGATCCCCGGCGACCGGCTCTACCGCACCGGCGACCTCGGTCACCTCGACGAGGACGGCCGGCTCTTCTTCTCCGGCCGCAAGGACTTCCAGGTCAAGATCGGCGGCGTACGGATCGAGCTGGGCGAGATCGCGGTGGCGGCCGAGAAGTGCCCCGGGGTCCGGCAGGCGGAGGTCCTCGTCGCCGACCAGGGCGGCCACAAGTCCCTCGCCCTGTTCGCCTCCGGCGACGTGACCGAGGCCGCGCTCGTCGAGCACCTGCGCCGGGCGCTGCCCCGCAGCAACGTGCCGCGCTACTACCTGCTGCTGCCGGACATGCCGCTGAACGACAACGGCAAGGTCGACCGCGACCGGCTGCAGGCCGTCCTCGACGCACGGCTCGCCGAGGACGCCGTCCTGCTCGCCGGGGACGCGGCGCCGACGGCACTGCCGGACCAGGTGCTGCGCGTCCTGCGGGCCGAGCTCGCGCAGCCCGCGATGGCCGACGACGCCAACTTCCTCGACGCGGGCGGCGACTCGCTGCGCGCGCTGTCGGCGGTGCGCACCCTGACCGCCGAGTGCGGCGTACGCGTCGGGGTCCAGGACCTGTACGACCACCCGACCGCCGCCGGGCTCACCGTCCTGATCGAACAGCGCCGCCGCGACGGCGAGGCCGTCGAGGCCGAAGCGGAGCTGATGGAACGCGACGCCGTCGTGCCCGCGCGCGAGCCGATCCACGCCGCCGCCACCGACGGCGAGCTGCGGACCGTCCTGCTGACCGGGGCGACCGGCTTCGTCGGCAGCCGCCTCGTGCACGAGCTGCTGACGCGCACCGACCTGCGCGTCCGCTGCCTCGCGCGGGCGGGAAGCGACGCCGAGGCCACCGAGCGGGTGGTCGCCGCGCTCGCCGAACGCGACCTGTGGCGCCCCGAGTACGCCGGCCGGGTCGACGGCCACGCCGCCGACCTGTCCCGGCCGGGCCTGGGGATGGAGACCGGTACCTGGGAGCACCTGGCGCGCACCTGCGACCTGGTCCTGCACAACGGCGCGATGGTCAACTTCCTGTTCGACTACCGCGCGCACCGGCAGGTCAACGTACGCGGCACCGCCGAGCTGCTCCGGCTCGCGATGGCGGAGCGGCCCGTGCCGTTCCACTACGTCTCGACGCTGTCGGCCTTCCAGAACGAGGCGCTCGCGCGCGACGGCCGCCTGCCCGAGGACCACGAGCCGTCGCGTACGCGGATGCCCGACCCCGGGTACAGCCGCTCCAAGCTCGTCGCCGAGCGGTACCTCGCCGGTGCGCGCGAGCGCGGCGCGCTGGTCACCGTCCTGCGGCTCGGCGAGGTGCTGCCGAGCGAGGACAACGGCCACGCGAACCCGGTCGCCCTCACGCACCTGCTGCTCTCCGCGTTCGTACGCCTCGGCGTACGGCCGGACGCCCCGATCCGGTCGGACTACACGCCGGTCGACTACGCGGCGGTCCGCATCCTGGCGGCCGTGCGCGACCGCGAGACCTGGGGCCGTACGCTGCACGTCCTCCACCCCGAGAGCGTGAACTTCGGCGAGGCGCTGCCGGTGACGCCGGTGCCGTGCGGGGAGTTCGTACGGCGGGTGCGCGACGCCGCCCTCGCCTCCGGCGACCGCGACCTGACCTCGCTCGCCTCGCTCCTGCCGGGCCGTCCCGACGCCGACGAGGACGAGCTGCGGGACGCCTTCGCCGAGATGCTGACGGACAACCCCGCGCTGTACGGCAAGGACGAGTGCCGCCGCCTGGAGGAGCGCTGGGGTCTCACCGACGGCCCGCTCGACGGCGCGATCGCCGCATACCACGAACGCCTGTCGCTCCAGAACGCGGCGGGCCCGCTGGACACACCGCACGTACCCACCGGCTGACGAAGACAGAAAGGCGATCGATGCGATACCGCACGTTGGGAAACCTCGGCTGGGAGATCAGCGAGGTCGGGTACGGCATGTGGGGCATCGCCGGCGGTCCCGGAGGCTTCACCGGCTGGGACTACGACGTCGCGCCCAAGTGCCTCGACCAGGCGGTCGAGCTGGGCTGCAACTTCTTCGACACCGCGTGGGCGTACGGGCGCGGCATCAGCGAGCAGATGCTCGGCGCGCTGCTGAAGCGCCACCCGGACCGGCGGCTGTACGTCGCGACGAAGATCCCGCCGAAGAACCGCGAGTGGCCGCCCGGCGCGGGCGACACCCTCGACGACGCGTACCCGGCGGACCACATCCGTGAGTACACCGAGAAGAGCCTGGAGAACCTGGGCGTCGACCGCGTCGACCTGATGCAGCTGCACACCTGGGAGGACCGCTGGGCCTCCGACGAGCGCTGGCAGGAGGCCATTCGCGACCTCAAGAGCGAGGGCCTCATCGACGCGGTCGGCATCAGCGTCAACCGGTGGGAGCCGTCGAACTGCCTCGCGGCGCTGGACACCGGCCTCATCGACGTGATCCAGGTGATCTACAACATCTTCGACCAGGCGCCCGAGGACGAGCTGTTCGAGCGCGCCCTGCGTGACGGCGTCGGGATCATCGCCCGCGTGCCGTTCGACGAGGGCACGCTCACCGGCACGCTGACCGCCGAGACGACCTTCCCCGAGGACGACTGGCGCGCGACGTACTTCGGCGAGGAGAACTTCAAGCCGAGCGTCGAGCACGCCGAGCGCCTGAAGGCGGCCCTGCCCGAGGGGACCTCGCTGCCGGAGCTCGCGCTGCGGTTCATCCTGCACCACCCGGCGGTCAGCACGGTGATCCCCGGCATGCGCAGGCCCGAGCACGTACGCGCCAACCTCGGCGTCAGCGACGGCCGTCCGCTCGACGAGGCGATGCTCGCGGAGCTGCGGAACCACCGCTGGGACCGCGTCCCGAACCCGGCGTGGTCCGGATGACGGTTCCGGGCGGTCCTCGTTGACCGTGATCGTGATGTGGGCGCACTCGCGCTCGGCCTCGACGGCGTTCCTCCGCATGATGATGGAGCGCGGTGACGTGAGCGTCGTGCACGAGCCGTTCCTCATGCTGACCGAGACGGGTGAGGCCGCCGTGCCGTCCCCCGGCGGCGGCGAGGTGACGGCCCGGTCGGAGAAGGAGCTGCTCTCGCTCCTCGCCGAGGCCGGGCGCGTACGGCCGGTGTTCGTCAAAGAGGTGCTCGACTACGAGTACACCTACCTCTACGAGCACCCGGACGAGCTCGCCGGGATCACCCACACCTTCATCGTCCGCGACCCGAGGCAGACGATCGCCTCGCACTACGCGGTGAAGCCGACGGTCACCAGCCCGGAGATCGGCTACGAACGGCAGTGGCGGCTCTTCGAGACGGCACGTACGGCCACCGGGCGCGAGCCGCTCGTGATGCGCGCGGAACGGCTCGTGCGGGAGCCGGCCAAGGTCGTCGAGGCCTTCTGCGCGTACACCGGTCTGCCGTTCCTCCCGGACGCGCTCACCTGGGAGGCCGAGGAGCGGCCCGAGTGGCAGCGGCACCGCGCGTGGCACGTCGACGCGATCGCCAGCGCGGGCTTCCAGGACCGCCGCAACGCCTACGCGGACACCGTCGAGAACAACGCGACGCTCACGTCCTTCTACGACCACCACCTGCCGTTCTACGAGCGGCTCGTTCAGCACGCATTCTGAGCAGGAGCAGCCACATGTCAGCAGTCAAGGAGTCGCCCGGCGAGGTCTTCGCGCGCGCGTTCGCCGCCGACCCCAAGGGTGCGGAGGTGAGCTTCGACTACGCGATCACCGAGGCGCACGAGCCCACCAAGGACCGGCCGCGCACGACCGTACGCAACCTCATGAAGGTCCGCGTGGTCGGCGAGGAGGCCGTGCGGTTCTGGACCGAGACGCGGCCCGACCCCGAAGAGGCCAGGCGCGTCAACGAGTGGGACATCCGCCGGGAGGCGACGTTCCGGTTCGGCATGGACGAGGCGGGCGTCCGCCCGATCCGCACGTGGGTCCAGATCCCCGACGGGCTCGCCGACGACCCGGCCGCGCTCGCCGCGTTCATCGACTACCGGCTGCTCGTACGCGCCGCGACGGCGGAGAACCAGGCGCTGACCTACGCCCTGCTCGAACACCCCGGGATCGCCCGGCTCACCTACACCGGCGACGGCTACGTCGACGGCCTCCTGAGCGCCTGCGACGAGATCGAGCAGTCCGGCGCCACCGCGCACGCGATGATCGTCAACCCGACCGACTACTACCACCGGCTGGTCGGCCACAACAACGTGATCGCGGAGCTGGCGGCGGGCAACGGCATGAAGATCAGCCGCAACCGCTGGGTGAACCGCGGCACGGCCCTCGTCGGCGACATCTCCGTCGCGGCGCGCCTCCTGGACGCCCGCCGTTCGGTGATCCGCGTCGAGGAGCCGCCGCCGGGGACGTTCGCCACCCCCGGCGTCGCCGTCTGCGCCGAGGTCTGGGAGGGCATCGCCGTCCACCTGCCCACGCTGTTCTACGTCGTCACCCCGGCGGACGCGGCCGGATGAGAGTCCCCGGCAGCCTCGGCTTCTACCGGCCGTACGCCGCCATGTTCGGCGGCATCTTCTTCTGCCTGCTCGGCGTCGGCGCGTCCCTGGCGACGCTGCCGTTCTTCGTGCTGCAGGAGCTGAACGGCAACAAGGTCGAGGTCGGCGTGGTGACCGCGGCCATCGCCGTGGCCGCGGTCGTCACGCGGCCGATCGCCGGTCGCATCGCCGACCGGCACGGCTACAAGCCGGTCATGCTGACCGGCGCGACGATCTGTATCCTCGCGGGCGCCGCGTACTTCGCGGCCTTCGACGTGCCGGTCCTGATCGCGGTGCGCATCCTGCACGGCATGGGCGAGGGCACGGTCTACACGTCGGGCGCCGCCTGGCTCGTACGCCTGTGCCCGGCCGAGCGCCGCGGCCGGATCGTGGGCCTGTACGGGATCTGCATGTGGCTGGGCATCACGCTCGGGGCGTTCTTCGGCACGGTCGCGATGCGGGTCAGCGGCTTCAACGCCGTCTGGGGCCTGTGCGTCGGCGTCGGCGCGGCCGGCCTGCTCGTCGTGTCGCTGCGCCGCAACCCCGAACGGCCGTCGCACACGGCGGTCCGCAGCGCGATCCTGCCGGTCAGCACCATCGTGCCGGGCATCGCGCTGTCGCTGGCCGCGCTGGGCTACGCGGCGCTGGCGGCGTTCGTCGCCCTGCACATGCAGGCGCGCGGGGTGTCGAACGGCATCGCCGCGCTGAACGCCTTCGGCGTGACGTACGTCGGTGTGCGCCTGGTCATCGGCGGCCTGCCGGACCGCTTCGGCGCGCGCCAGGTGTCCTTCTGGTCGGCGCTGGTCGAGGCGGCCGGCCTGCTGATCGTCGCCGTCGCCCCGAACCTGTTCTCGGTGATCGTCGGCGGGCTGGTGATGGGGGCCGGGCTGTCGCTGCTCTTCCCCGCGCTGGCGCTGCTCGTGATCAACCGGACCGATCCGGCCCAGCACGGGGCGGCCCTGGGCGGGTTCACGTCGTTCTGGGACATCGGCCTCGCCGTGGGCGGCCCGTTCGCCGGCCTGATCGCCAACATGTCCGGCTACCCGGCCGTGTACTGGGTGATGATGGTGTGCGCGATCGTGTCGGCGGTCCTGTCACTGTCCGCGACCGCACAGCGGAGACGCGCCGCCTACCAGACCTGAGCCGGGTGTGCTTCGATGAGAACGCCGCCGAGACGCCCCTGGCGTGCGCGTTCTCCGAAAGGAAGCCCCCGATGCCCCGTCTTCCCGTTCCCGGAGCCGACCTCTACTACGAAGACCACGGGAGCGGCCGGCCCGTGGTCCTCATCCACGGCTGGCCGCTGTCGGGGCGCTCCTGGGAGAAGCAGGTGCCCGCGCTGGTCGACGACGGGCACCGCGTCATCACCTACGACCGTCGCGGGTTCGGCGCGTCGTCCCAGCCATGGGACGGCTACGACTACGACACCCTGGCCGCCGACCTGCACGCCCTCCTCGAACACCTCGACCTGACCGGCGTGACGCTGGTCGGCTTCTCGATGGGCGGCGGCGAGGTCGCCCGCTACGTCAGCACGTACGGCACCGGCCGCGTCGCCAAGGCGGTCTTCGCCGCCGCCGTCCCGCCGTACCTCCTGAAGACCGACGACAACCCGGACGGCGGCCTCGACGACGCCACGATCGCCGGCTTCCACGACGGCATCCGCGGCGACCGCGTGGCCTTCGTCGACGGCTTCCTGACCGCGTTCTTCTCCGTCGGCGACCGCCACGACCTGGTCAGCGAGCCGTACCGCGCCCACATCGTGTCGATCGCCGCCGGAGCGTCACCGAAGGGCACCCTCGACTGCACGACGGCCTTCTCCCGCACCGACTTCCGCAAGGACCTCGAGGCGTTCACCATCCCGACGATGGTCATCCACGGCGACGCGGACGTCATCGTGCCCTTCGAGGTCAGCGGGCGCCGTACGGCCGAGGCGATCGAAGGCAGCCGGCTGGTCGTGGTCAAGGACGCCCCTCACGGCCTCAACGTCACCCACGCCGAGACCTTCAACGCCGAGCTTCTGACCTTCCTGCGCGCCTGACCGCCGCGGTCTACGGGTGGTCCGGCGCCTGGATCCGCCACTCTTGGCCGGTGGTGTGCCGGATCGCGTCGTTGAGGGTTCCGGCGATCTCGGCGGGTGTCGCGGAGGTGAGGGACAGCTCGGCGAGGACGCGGCGAAGGCTCGCGTCCACGGCGTGCCGGTCGAGGTCGAGCTCCTCACCGATGCGGTCGCGCGACCAGCCGCGGGCCAGCAGCATCGCGGCCCACGCCTCCTCGCGCGAGAGGCGGAACGGCCGGGCGGGCCATCTGATGGCGGAGGTGCGGACCGGCGACCCGGTGCCGGTCATGACGCCTCCGCCGATATCGTGCCGGGAGTGCGGGGTACGGACATGAGCAGGGCCCTTCTCCATGTGCGATAGAACAATCGTCCCACTCTCTTCATGCGATCGCATGAAGGTGCGGGTTTCGATGTGTCCCTCGCGCACCGGATGAGCGTGTCATGCCAGGTGAGAGGCGCTTTTCCGAGATACTGATCCGTACGCGCAATACCGTTCGGCATGGCATGTTCAACGCGCGCCAAAACCCCCGAAATACGGATATATACCTATAAATCAATTCACGACGATCTCGTGTTGCCAGTGCTCCTTCGGCTGGGTGTGCAGACGCCAGTAGTGCTCGGCGATGTCGTCGGGGTCGTAGCGGGTCCCCACGGCGACCTCGCCGGCCACGGTCACGGTGGCGACGTGGACGCCCGACGGGCCGTACTCCTTGTCGAGCAGGCCCACCAGCGCGCGTACGCCGGCCTTGCCCAGGGACAGGCTCGTGTAGGCGGGCTCGGGGGCCGGCATGCCGCCGGTGACGATGAACGTTCCGCCGCCGCGCCGCGCCATCCCGGGTGCGACGTGCGCGGCGGCGGTGAGCGCGCCGGCGACGTTCACCGCCCAGGCGTCCAGGTGGGCGCGTACGGACAGCTCCCCCGGCGCGTCGCGCCGGATGAGCGCGGCGTTGTAGACGACGGCGTCCGGCGGCCCGAGTTCGGCGGCGGCCGTGTCGAGGGCGGCGCGGAGAGCCGTTTCGTCCGTACTGTCCGCGGTGAGCGGCACGACCCGTACGCCGGTGAGGCTCAGCGCGGCGGCTTCGACGGTCTTCCGGCTCCGTGCCACCAGCGCGACGGGCAGGCCCTCGCGCGCGAACCGGCGCGCCACCGACGTGCCGATTCCCGGACCTGCACCGATGACCACTGCACCCGACATCTCCGTCTCCTCCCGATGGGCCGACGACCGGCGAGGAGCAGGCTAAGGTCTCACATCGGTGTGAAGGTCAAGTGCTCGCTTGGGCGAACAGCGGCACGGGTAGACACCCTCTCATGACTCTGCGTGATCGAGAGGGGACCGATGGCCTGTCCGGCCTGCCGCCCGAGCGCCGGGCGTTCCTGACCCGGCTCGCGATGGACGCCTCGGTGGTGGTCCCGGTCGTGACGAGCTTCCGGCTCGTGGACACACCCCCTCCTGCCCTGGGACTCCGGCATCTCTGGCGGTAGGGCGGCCCTGGCCGGGCGGCTGCGGGAGGTGCTGGCACGGCTCACCGAGAACCCGGACGAGATGCCCGAACCCACGCCGCCGCGCGGTCCGGCGGAGCTGACGGTCGGGATCGCCACGTACGACGACTTCGACGGGGCCTGGTTCACGATCGCGTCGCTGCGGCTGCACCACCGCGCGCTGATGCACCGGCTGGAGATCCTCCTGCTGGACGACCACCCGGAGGGCCCCGCCGCCCGGTCGTTGAAGGCACTGGACCGGATCGTGCCGAACCTCCGCTATCTTCCGGTCGGCGGCGTCCGTTCCACGGCCGTACACGACCTGCTGTTCCGGCACGCGCAGAGCGACGTCGTCCTGGTGCTCGACAGCCACGTGATGCTCGCCCCCGGCGCGCTCGCCGCCGTACTGGACTACTTCGCCGTACGGCCCGGGTGCCGTGACCTGGTCCAGGGTCCGCTGCTGGCCGAGGACGCCTGCACCGTCGCCGGCTGCCGGTTCGAGCCGGTCTGGGAGGCGGGCAGGTACGGGCGGTGGGCCGGCGACCCCCGCGCCGATGATCCTTCGGGGCCGGCGTTCGACATCGAGATGCAGGGACTGGGGTTGTTCGCGTGCCGCCGCGACGCCTGGCCGGGGCTGAATCCGCGGTTCCGCGGGTTCGGCGGCGAGGAGGGGTACCTGCACGAGAAGGTACGGCGCGGCGGCGGCCGTACGGTCTGCCTGCCCGCGCTGCGCTGGGTGCACCGCGTCCACCGCCCGGACGGCGTGCCGGCCTCGCCCACGTGGGACGACCGGATCCGCAACCACCTCATCGGCCGCCGGGAGCTGGGCTGGGACGACACCCCGGTCCGCGCGCACTTCCGCGACCTCCTTGGTGAGCAGGCCGACCGGATTTTCGCGCGGGTCGACGCGGAACTGGCCCACCCGGCCGCGTCGTTCGACGGCGCCGTCTGCCCCTGCCCCGACGACCGCCCGGACCTGTGGCGCCGGACGTCCGCGTCGTACGCCGCCGAGGGCTTCACGCTGACACGCGTACCGGGAAGCCACCGCGACTGCCTGCGGCACGCCCTGGCCCTGGGCTGGCGAAACCTGCTGGTCGCCTCGGCCGGGACGACTGCCTCCCCTGACCTGACCGCGAGACTGGCGGCCCGCCCACCGGCCGGCTGGGACGTACTGCTCCTCGACGGCGTGACCGCGTACGCGGAAGGCAGCCTGGACAAGGTCCTGGCGCTGCTCCCGGAGGACGGCTCACCGCGGTGGCTCACCGAGTCCGGCGTACGGGTCGCGCGCCCATGACCCTCAGCCAAGCCACCGGCCTGGAGGTGAACAGGGTCGCCGACGGAATCGTCGTCTACCGCCGGGCGGACGACACGATGCACCACCTCAACGCCCTGGCCGCGGTGGTCTTCGACCTGTGCGACGGCCGTACACGGCGTGACGTGACCCGCAGCGTGGCCTGGCTGTTCGCGCTACCCGCCGCCGAGGCGGCGAAGGCGGTGGAACAGGCGATCACCGACCTGTCCTCCCGCGCCCTCATTCGCTGAGGCGTTTACTTGGTGCCGGTATTTAATGGAGTTAGTGCGCTGCCCAAATTGCTCGGTACGTCGTTTGCACGGCCGTACCGTGAGTCACTTCTCTCACACACGCCTCTCGCGACTCAAAATCTCGAATCACCATAGATGGCGACATACCCAGAGTTAAGGTGTGCATACCGTCGGCTGGACATGACATGTCGGGGCGTCGACGGCATGGACAGAAAGGCAACGCACGTGCCGTCAAAAGGTTTTCGGCAAAGCCATACTCGAATTGAAGCCGTTCAGCTTGCGAAATGCACGCCAAGGGCTCTGGAAATCTCAGAGCGATCGGCTCGAACGGCCCTTGGCGTCACTTTTCTTGCAGTGTTCGCGATCTTGGCCGTTGCCATGGCGAGGTACGTGAGCATTTGGGCGCTACTGCCACTCATACCAATTTTGCCGATCTCAATGATCCTAATCGAACGTGTCGACGGCTCAAAGTTGAGCGAGATGATACATCATCGCTTGTTGATGTCACTACGATGCCCGATATCAGCACAAAAGGCGGCGCGCGATTCCACGATTTCCGCCAGCGGCGTCATGGCCGGCATGTTGGTATGCAGAGAAAAGGACTACCAATCTCTATGCAAAAGGCGTCGCAACTCAATAAGAAGGCGGCAAGGCCCACCGAAGGTTAAGTACCGCCTGGCGGTTTCCACGTATAAGTCGAGCGGAAATACTTACGAAGTCGCCTTCTCCGATGGAAGCTCTGCCACGTGGCACCGCGAATGCAGCGTCATCAAGAAGCAGAAGCGCAATTCATGGTGGCGAAGCAACAAAGAGGAGGAGACGAGAGCAGCCGCAGCTCTGTATGAGTTGATTGAGGTGATCCACGACCAGAGCGGCGGGATAGACCTTGCCATCCTCAAGGAGAAACTTGCCAGCAACCACTTTGAGGGTGATGTGCGCCGCGCGATGGACATTTCCAAGTGGTGGCGACTCATAAAGGAGGCTAGAGGCCGTGTGGTCGTACTCACGGACTCGGGACAGCACTGGCGCCTCGCCTCGGACGCCTCAGAGGCGGAGCGGATCGCAGAAAGGAAAAGGATGTCGAACGGCACTGGCGGCGCACCGAAAATCAATATCGGCAACATGTCGGGCGTATTCAACTACGCTGAGCGCGACTTCATAGTCAATGACGGCCAAAACGTGCAGAACAATGACGTTTCCGACGATCGGATCATCTCCTGCATCGAAGAGGTGCTCAACTCGCCGAATATTCCTTGGTCGGCGCCAGATCTGGTCACCGTCCGACGCGTCATGGAGTATGCGGTCACCGAGAAAGACCCTAATGTCAGCGGCTTGAGCCAGGCCGTCTCTAAACTGAAGGAGATCTGCGGCGATGTCGGGATAGGAATGCTGGGTAACGGCGCCTACCAACTACTGATGCAGCATTTTCTGTAAGTGGGTCGCCCTCGCGGAACTTTGTCACGCTCCTTCAGACCGTTTCGCCGAACGACCCTCGCGAAGCCGCAGGGCGATATCGATGATCATGCCTTCCTGGCCGCCCGCGTACCCGGCCTCGCCGACGCGGCGCGTTCCGCGTCGGCGTGCCCGTGACCGGCATCGTCATGCAGGACTGGGCCGGGCGGCGGCTCGGCGAGTTCGGCAACCCGCCCGGTGTGCCGCCGATGCGGCTCTTCTGGCGCTCCGACCTGTATCGGGCGCTGGACGAAGAGGCGGCCCGGCGCGGAGTCCGCATCGAGCACGGCAAGCGGCTGGTCCGCGCGGAGGAGACCACCGACGGCGTCACCGCCCGCTTCGCGGACGGCGCGAGCGCCGAGGGCGACATCCTGATCGGGGCGGACGGCGTGCACTCGACCGTCCGCACGCTGATCGACCCGGCGGCCCCCGGCGCGGAGTACGCCGGTCTGATCAGCTTCGGCTCGCGCGTGGACGGCGTCGAGACGCCCTCACCGGCGGCGCGATGAACATGAGCTTCGGCAAGCAGGCCTTCTTCGGCTACCAGATCTTCGACGACAAGTCGGCGATGTGGTTCGTGAACGTTCCGCGTCGCGCGCCGATGACGGCCGCCGAGACCCGGCGGACACCGGCGCCGAGTGGCTTCCGCAGCTGCGCGCGAAGTTCGCCGGCGACCGTACGCCGGCCGCCGACCTGATCGGCCGGACCGACCCGGCCGACCTGGTGATCGTCGGCCCGATGGAGAACATGCCGAAGGTCCCCGTCTGGAGCAGGGGCCGGATGGTCCTCACCGGCGACTCCGCGCACGCCCTCCTCCAGCTCCGGGCAGGGCGCCACTCGCCATCGAGAGCGCCGTGGAACTGGCCCGCTGCCTGCGCGACCTGCCGCACGACGAGGCGTTCGCCGCGTACGAGCGCCTGCGCCGCCCCCGGGTCGAGCGGATCATCGCCGAGACCACCCGCAAGAACAGCGACAAGACCGCCGGGCCGGTCGGCCGCGTGGTCAACGGCATGATGATCCGGGTGTTCACGAAGCTGGTGAAGCCGGAGAAGGCCGCCTGGATGTTCGACCACCGCATCGACTGGGACTCCCCTGTGGCGGAACGCGCCGCCGGCGTGTGACCGGACCGGCCAACCGATCGCATGGGAGGGGCGTCCTACAGTCACCTTCCCCGCGGTACGGAGACGCCATGCACCGGTGGAAGCTGATCCCGATCATCGTTGTCTGCCTGGTGGCGGGGGCGTGCGGCCAGGTTCCGGTCGAAGGCTCCGGGGGTGTCGCGTCGCCGCCGGACGGGTGGGTGAGCGACTCGGCCGCCGCGGCCGTACCGTCTCCGGTCACCACTCCCGAACCGGCGAAGCCGTCACACGCGGCGACCACCCACCCGAGGGCGGCGCGCGCGCGTCCGCCGTCGGTCCCGCACCACCGCGCGGCGCCGAAGGCCCCGGACCATCCGGCGCTCGCGACGGCGCTCTGCCGCGACGGCACCTACTCGTACGCGGCGCACCACCAGGGGGCGTGCTCGCATCACCACGGCGTCGCGAGGTTCTACCGCTGACCGAGCGTGCCGAGTGCGCGTTCGACCAGGTAGGGGACCGTGTCGCCGGCGCCCTCGTAGCCGTCGCTCACCGTCTGGCCGCCCAGGTAACGCGCGTGCACGCCCTCCAGGATCACGGCCAGTCTCATCGCGCTGAACGCCCGGGAGAACGGGAGGTCGTCGAGGGAGCGGCCGGTGAGGGCGGCGTACTTCACGGCCACTTCGTCCGCCGTGGGGAAGCCCTCCTGGACGGTGACGCCGAGGGCGACCGGGATACGGGAGCGGCCAGGGTCATCGTGGTCGTGCCAGTACGTCAGGAGCATGCCCAGGTCTGGTATCACCGGGACGGCGAGTGGACCCCGGAGGAGGTGACCGGCTACTACTGCGAGGTCGCCCTGCGCGTCGCGGGCGTCTAGACGGGTGGTTCCGGTGTCCGGCAGCTGAGCAGGGCGGGCCTGGGTACGCGTGGCCGGGTCATCGTCGTTCCCTCGGGTACCGCTGCTGGATCTCCTCCAGCGGGTACGGGGTCTCCCTGCTCTCCCGCTGGAGCCTGCGATGAAACTCCGACATCACCGCGGCCAGCGGCGCGTGCCGGGCGACGATCGCCGCGGCCGTCGCCGGGATTCCCGTGGGGCTCTTGCCCTCGGCGAACGCGCGCACCAGCGCGTCGCGCTCCTCTCCCCGCACGCCGTACAGGGCGGTGACCAGCCACTTCACCAGATACATGGCGGTGTAACAGCGGTCGTAGGTCTGATGCCGGTCGAAGAAGCCGGCCTCCGCCCGCGACAGCTCGAACCGGGAGGAGATCGCGAGGCCGTAGTCCGCGAAGAAAAGGCGCCGGCCGTCGGTCAGGATGTTCTCGAAATGGGCGTCGAAGTGCAGGAGCCCGCGGCTGTTCATGAACGAGGTGCCGGCTTCCAGCTCCCTCTCCACCATGGCGCAGGCCCGGTCGGCGGCCTCGTCACCCGCTCCGACCTGGACGCCCAGCCACTCGTGCAGACTCCGCGGGATGTACTCCAGGAACAGCGCGACGCTCGCCGAAGCCTCCCGGAGCGCCTCGATCCGGTGGCGCACCTCTGACCCGCCTCCCCAGTAGGCGACGGCCCGTTCCACGTCGGCCAGTTCCTCGGGCAGGGGCGCTGAGTCCGGCAGCACCCGCCAGTGGTGCATCAGGGGGAAGCCCTCGTACTCCCCCGCGAGCACCCAGTTCGTCGTCATGGTGTGCGCGGCGAGCTCCCTCCAGGCACCGAAGCCCGGCCCGCCGATGCCGTACTGGCAGAAGACCGGCAGCGCGAACAGGTTCGCCGTGGACCGGACGTTCTCCGGCCGCCTCTCCGGATCGGTGAGAGGCACCCGCTTGACGAAGACCGGGGTGCCGGCGACCTCCAGCAGGGCCGACTTCCCGCCGATGCCGGAGCCGATCGGCGCGGCCGCGTCCACGAGCTCGCGCAGTGCGTGATCACTGAGCAGGGCCAGGGCGGTGGAGACGGCACCATGGGCGGCCAGGCGCGCACAATGTGGCTTTGTGATTCGGCCTCCGGAGCGGGCAGAGGGCGCCGGGGGTGATGACCCCTCTTGACCGCACTTTACTCACGGGTCGAACAACGTGTGCTCGCTCGTCTAGAAGACGGCGATCGGGTTGACGGGTGAGCCGGTGCCGGCCGGCAGGCGGAGCGGGGCGACGGTCACCAGGAACTCCCAGCGGTCCTCCTCCGCGCAGGCTGCGGCCAGGGCGTCGAGGTTCAGGCTGTCCATCGTCCACCAGCCGAGGGCGGGCAGGGAGATGGCGTGGATCGGGTACGTCACGCCCTCGCAGTTCGACGGGACCGCCTCGCCGTCGCCGTCGTAGCCCACTCCGACGATCTTCCGGCGGCTCAGGTGCGGCAGGACGGTCGCGTGGACGCCCGCCTTGGAGTTCGCGGCGTCCCACGGGCCCAGCACCGTACGCCGGTGCGAGTGGCCGGTGCGCAGGAACAGCAGGTCGCCCTTGCGCAGCCGCGTACCGGTCGACTCCTCGACGGCGGCGAGCTCCTCCCACCCGATCGCCTCGCCCGGCTCCACCCACGGGACCCCTCGGTGCCGGGGCACGTCGAACAGGACGCCGCGCGTGACGATGCCGTCCTTGATGACGTTGACGCTCTGGGTCAGGGCGCCCGACGGACCGATCGCCTCGGACAGCGGCACGCCGTTGTAGACGTGACCGGCGAAGCCGACGTGGCACAGCGCGTCGATGTGGGAGTGCGCGTCGCCGTGGACGTCCATGGCGAAGCCGTCCCCGGCGATGCGGAGGTCGCCGGAGTCGCCGAACGTCGTGTCGAAGCCGAAGCTCATGTGGTGCACGACCGGGTCCGGGTTGTCGGGGCCGGTCACCGTGTCGAGGTCCCAGCCGCACGACACCGTACGGCCCGTACGGACCAGGGCCGCCGCCGCGACGACCTCCGCCGGGCCGAGGTGGTTGAGGGCGCCGCGCTGGTCGCCGGGCCCCCACCCGCTCCGGCACTCCTCGAAGATGGCGTCGAACTCGGCGCGGGTCAGGGCGTTCATGCCGGGTCTCCTTCGGTGAGGCCGCCGGTGATGCCGAGCGACTGGCCGCCGTCGATGACGAGGGTCTGCCCGGTGACGTACGCGGCCTCGTCGCAGGCCAGCCACGAGACCGCGGCGGCGATGTCGTCCGGGCGGCCGAACCGGCCCAGCGGGATCGTCGACAGGTACGCCGGGGCAAGGTCGGGGTCGTGGACGACCAGCGCGGCGATGGGCGTGTCGACCACCCCCGGCGCGACGCCGTTGGCGCGGATCCCGTACCGCCCGAGGTCGATGGCGGTGGAGCGTACGAGGTTGAGCAGCGCGCCCTTGGTGACGTTGTAGGCCGCCATCGTCTCCTCGACGTGGAAGCCGTTGATCGAGGACGTGTAGACGATCGCGCCTCCGCGCCCGGAGTCCCTCATCGCGCGGGCGGCGCTGACCGCGCAGTAGAGGGCTCCGTCGAGGTTGACCGCGAGGTGGCGGCGCCAGTGCGCGGCGTCGATGTCGAGGAACGGGCGCGGATGGGCGATGCCCGCGTGGGCGGCGAGGACGTCGATGCCGCCGAACCGCTCCACGCAGGCCGCGACGGCGCGGGCGCAGTCGCGTTCGTCCGCGACGTCGGCCACCACCGGCACCGCGCCGAGCTCGGCGGCGGTGACCTCCAGCAGGGCGGCGTTGACGTCGGCGGCGATGACGTTCGCCCCCTCGTCGATCAGCCGGGCGCAGATCGACCGGCCGATGCCCTGCGCGGCGCCGGTGACCAGCGCGGCCTTTCCTTCGTGACGTCGCATGTGAGCGCCTTTCAGACGGGAGTGGCCGGCTCCGCCGCGGTGTCGCCCATCGCCGCGCCCGCCCGGCCCAGCAGGGCCGCACGGCCGCCGCGGTACACGACGGTCTGGACGATGACGCCGACGAGGAGCCATCCGAGGACGATGAACGGCGCGAGCGAGATCGGGAAGTCCGGCAGCGGGTTCACCGAGGCCCACACGACGGCGGCCAGGCCGAGGGTGCCGACGGCCGGGACGACGATGTGCTTGACGACGCTGAACTCCTCCGGGTGCTCGCGGCGGTAGTAGATCGGCAGGCCGACGTTGGCCGCCGCGTACACGATCGCCAGCGCGAACGTGAACCACGTGCCGGTCAGGTTGTAGACGTTGCTGACGCCGATGATCACCGGCAGGAGCAGGCCGAGGACGACGCTGATCCCGGTCTGCACCCACAGGGCGCCGACCGGCGTCTTCAGGGTCGGGTGCACCTTGGCGATGGGGCTGGGCAGGGCGCCGGCGCGCGCCATGCCGTACATGAACCGGCAGGCGGCGTTCGTGCACCCGATGGCCACCGCGACCGCCGAGTTGAGCAGGGCCAGCAGGATCAGCCACCAGCCGGCGCCCCAGTACTTCTTGCCGAGGACGAAGGCGGGCAGGTCCTTGGACCCGGTGAGCTTGCCGACGGAGTCGAAGCCGCTGATCTGCCCCCAGGAGACGAAGACCAGCAGCACGCCGAGGATGGCGATGGAGCCGAGGACGGCGCGCGGGATCGTACGGCGCGGGTTGGCGCTCTCCTCCGCCAGCGGCGCGGCGGCGTCCCAGCCGGTGATGGCGAAGATCGCGAAGACGACGCCGAGGGCGAGTCCGTGCAGGTCCGGCGCGCTGGAGGGGCTGAACACCGCGGCGCTCACCCCGGCGGTGCCGGGCCGCAGGAACCCCCACAGGCCGAGCACGACCACGATCAGCGTCTCGATGACGCCCAGCACGACGATGACCTTGACCGACAGCTCGACGCCCCGGTACGCGGCGAGCGTGCACACCGCGATGAGCAGCGCCATGAAGACCCACCAGGGGAACGTGACCCCGTACTCGGCCTTCAGCGTGCTCTGCAGCGTGTCGCCCATGAACGAGCCGACCTGTGCCACGACCACCGGATAGAACAGCAGGTAGATCCACGCGACGAGGAAGCCGGGACGTCCGCCCAGCGACCGCGACACGAACGTGTAGTAGGAGCCCGTCGAGGACATGTGACGGCTGTACTGCGCGAGCACGTAGCCGAGGAACAGCGCGATGACGAAGGCGCCGAGGTAGGCGAGCGGCGTGGCCTTGCCCGCGTTGCTCGCGATGAACGGCACGGTGAACAGGGCGGCGATGGCCGGGGCGATCGCCGTGACGCTCTGCATGAGGACGCCGGGGAGCGTGAGGACGCCCGCCTTCAGTCCTTGGTCTGGGGCCGCTGGTTCGGTCATGGCTTGATCTCCTGGTGCTGAGGTCGGGGAGGTGAGGGCACGGCTTCGGCGCACGGCCGTACGAAGGTGTCGTAGGCGTCCTCGGGACGCGCCGACTCGTGGACGACCGCCTGGACGGCCTGGATCATCGGCCCGGGATGGGCGCTCTGGAAGATGTTGCGGCCCATGTCGACCCCTGACGCGCCCTCCGCCACGGCGCGGTGGGCCATCCTGAGGGCGTCGAGCTCGGGCAGCTTCTTGCCGCCCGCCATGACGACGGGGACCGGGCAGGCCGCCGCCACCGTGTCGAAGTCCTCGGGGCAGTGGTAGGTCTTGACGAAGTGCGCGCCGAGCTCCGCGCAGATCCTGGTGGCCAGGCGCAGGTAGCGCGCGTCGCGCGTGAGCTCCTTGCCGACGGCGGTCACCGCCATCACCGGGAGGCCGGCCCGCTGGCCCTGGTCGACCAGGCGGGTCATGTTGTGCACCGTACGGGTCTCGTGCTCGCCGCCGATGAAGACCTGGACGGCCAGGGCGGCGGCGTTGACGCGCAGCGCGTCCTCGACGCCGACCGCGATCTCCTCGTCGGACAGCTCCTTGAGGATGCTCGGGCCGCCGCTGGCGCGCAGCACGATGGGGGTGGAGGTCGCCGCGGGGACGGTCGAGCGCGTCATCCCCCGCGTGGTCATCAGGGCGTCGGCGTACCGCAGCAGCGGCAGGATGGTCAGGTCCACGCGCTCCAGGCCGCTCGTGGGCCCCTGGAAGTAGCCGTGGTCGACGGCGAGCATGACGGTGCGGCCGGTGGACGGGCGGAAGATCCGGGCGAGCCGGCTCTGCATGCCCCAGTCCAGCGCCTGGCATCCCTTCAGGAAGAAGGGCTGCGCGAGCTGGGGGGTGGAGGTCGCGAACCGGTCCCCGAGGGTGAGATCGTCCAGGTCTGCCATCGTGGAGGGGCCTTTCTGTCGGCGATGAGGGGTCAGGCGACGTCCGCTCCCGCGGCACGCCACAAAGGGGTGAGGACGCCGTCCTCGGAGATCGCGAGCTGGCTCCGGTAGATCTCCTGCCAGGCCGGATAGGCGGTCGCGTACGCCTCGACGGCGGCCGGGCAGGGCCGGAACGTACGCGCGCGTTCCCGCAGGCCGGGCACTTCGGCGAGGGAGCCGAACATCCCGACGCCGACGCCCGCCGCCAGCGCGGCCCCGAGGGCGCTGCTCTCGGTCACGACCGGCACGGCGACCGGTGTCGCCAGGACGTCCGCCATGATCTGCGGCCAGAGCGTGCCCTTGCCGGCGCCGCCGGTGAACAGGACCTCGTCGAAGGTGAGGCCCGTGATCTCGGTGATCAGGTCCCGGTGGGCGCGCGCGACGTACGCGCTCGCCTCCTCGACCGCGCGTACGCAGGCCGCACGCCCCGTACCGGCCGGGTTCGCCAGGTCGAACTGGAGGAACGACGGGCTGGCGTGCACCCAGCGGCGCGCGTTCATGACGTTCGACAGGACGGCGACGACACCGTTCGAGCCGGGCGGGATCGTACGGGCGCCCTCCTCCATGACGACGTACGGGTCGACGCCGCGTACGGTGGCGGCGGTGACCTCGGCGTCGCAGAAGGCGTCGCGCAGCCAGCGCATGCTCATGCCGCTGTAGAAGCCGATCCCTTCGAGCATCCACTGGTCCGGGACCGCGTGGCACAGGGTGCGCAGGCGCCGCCCGGGGTCGACGACGGGCTCGTCCAGGACGACGGTCGTCTGCCAGAACGTGCCGCCGACGACGGCCAGCTCACCGGCGCGTACGCCCGCCCCGGCCAGGCCGAGCTGCGTGTCGGCGCCGCCGGTGACGACCGGGGTCCCGGCGCGCAGGCCGGTACGCTCGGCCGCGCCGGCGGTGACCCCGCCGACGCGGGTCCCGGGCTCGTGGACGGCGGGCAGCACGGCCTCGTCCAGCCCGCACATCCCGGCGATCTCCGGCGACCAGCGGCGCTTCGCCAGGTCGAACATGCCCGAGCTCGACCCGCACGAGGGCTCGGTGACCCGCACGCCGCTGAGCCGGTACACGATCCAGTCGCTGAGCAGGCCCACCCCGGCGGCGCGTTCCAGCACGTCGGGCCGGTGCGCGGCGAGCCACCGCAGCCGGGCCGGCGAGGTGATCGACACCCAGTCGCCGGAGAGCGCGTAGATCCGCTCGGCCTCGCCGGACCGTACGAGGTCCTCCGCCTCACGCGTGGCGCGGCTGTCGACGTTGGGGCAGGCCCAGATCTCCCGGCCCTCGCCGTCGTAGACGACGATCCCCTCGCGCATGCTCGTGGTGCTGACCGCCGCGACCTCCCCGGCCGCGACGCCCGCGAAGGTGAGGACGTCGCGTACGCACGCGCAGATCAGGTCCCAGCCGGCCAGGACGTCGAAGTCCTGACCGCCGGGGACGCCGGGCGGCGTACGGTGCGCCCACTCGCGCAGGGCCACGCCGACCTGCCGGGCCCGCTCGTCGAAGAGCACGGCGCGGCAGCTCCCGGTGCCCGCGTCGATGGCGAGCAGGTACCTCATCGCGCCGCCTTGAGGACGTCGGCGTTGACGATGAACGGGGGCTCCTCGCCGTCGATCAGGGCGCCGATCGACAGGGCGGCCATCTCGGCGCCGCGCCGCAGGGTCTCGTACGTGGCGCCGCCGATGTGCGGGGTCGCGATCACCTGGGGAAGGTCGAGCAGCGGGTTGCCCTCTTCGGTGTGCTCCAGGACGTCCAGCGCGGCTCCGGCCAGCCGGCCGCCGCGCAGCGCCGCCAGCAGCGCCCGCTCGTCGACGAGCTGCTCGCGCGCCGTGTTGATGAGGAAGGCGCCGTCTCTCATCGCGGCGAACTGGGGTTCCCCGATCATGTGGCGGGTCTGCGGGGTGGCGCGGGCGTGCAGGGACACGATGTCGCCGCGTTCGAGGACCTCGTCCAGCCCGGCCAGCTCGACGCCGCCGGCGTCCAGCACGTACGGGTCGTGCGCCACGACGGTGAAGCCGAGGGCCTGCGCCCTTCGCGCGACACCACGGCCGACGTGGCCCAGGCCGATCAGGCCGAGCGTGGTGCTGGGCGCCTCGCGGCCGAAGAACTCACGCCCGTCGAACACGGACGCCCCCGGACGCGCGCGACCGGCCCTCCCGATGCCCCGCAGATGCATGAGCGCGAAGGCGATCGTGAGCTCCGCGACGGCCTCGGCGTTCTTCCCCGGCGTGTTGCACACCGGGACGCCCGCGGCCGTGGCCGCCTCCAGGTCGACGTTGACGGGGCCGCCGCGCGCGCAGCAGACGAGCCGCAGCCCCTCCACGGCGAAGGTCTCCGCGCTGACCGGCGCGCCGTGCACGACGAGGACGTCATGCCCGGCCACGGCCGCCGCCACCACCGAGGGGTCGCCGGCGTACTCGCGCAGCCGCCGCTCCGACTCCGTACGCGCGGGCGGCGCGCCGGTCGTCTCGATCTGCAGGTACGAGAGCGTCGCGCGGGACTCCAGGGCGGCGAGGCCCGTGCGGAAGTCCGGCACCTGGAAGAAGGGGTCACCGACGACGAGGACGCGCGGCTTCGTCATCGCGGGTACACGTAACTGGGCTTGAGCTCGATGGCGTGCCCGCTGCCGGACTCCATCACGAACTTCAGGAGCGGCCCGGTGTCGAGGTAGTAGAACTCGATGCTCTCGCCGATCTTGCCGTACATGAGGACGTCGGCGCCGCGCTCGGCCCAGTGCCGCTTCAAGGCGGCGCTGTCCTCCCACGAGTGCTGCATGCAGGCGATGTGCTGCACGCCCTCGCCGTGCTGGTCGAGGTGTTCCTGGTAGATGCTGGGCCCGCTGACGGGCTGGATCAGCTCGAAGCCCAGGCCGTTGACGGTGGTCTCGGCGCCGATCATCCGGAAGTCGACCGGCTCGCCGCGCAGCGTCGTGTCGTGCAGGAGGGGCGGGCCGTACTCGTAGACGTTCCACGGCCCCCAGCCGGTGTTCTCCGTGTACGAGGCGAGCGCCTCCTCGATGTCGCGTACGACGACGCAGATCTGGCTGATCGTCATGGGCGTTGTCATCGTGCATCCTCCTGTTGTGGGTTCAGAGCGGCGGTCATCGCGGCGAGGTTCGCGGGCGCGTCCCGCCCGTCGTAGACGGCGCTGCCTGTAACGACCACATCGGGCTTCCACGCCCTGACCTGTACGACGTTACCCAGCGTCACACCACCGTCGACCCCGACCATGACGTCGGGCCCGGCCATACGGCGCACGGCCGCGACCCGCTCGGCGGTGCCCGGGGCGAGACCCTGACGGCCCATTCCCGGGTTGATCGCCAGCACGAGCACGAGATCGACGAGCTCGATGACGGGTGCGAGAACGTCGATGGGAGTGCCAGGGTTGATGGCGACGCCCTTGACGATCTCGGTGCCGTCGAGTTCCTTCAGGGTGCCCGGGAGATCACGGGCCGCCTCGGCATGAACGGTCACGACCGCCGCCCCCGCCTCGACGATCTCCGGCAGGAGCCGCCGCGGCTCCTCCACCAGCAGGTGAGCGTCGACGGGAACACCGCACTTCGCGACCGCCGCCACCATCGGGGCGCCGAACGTGAACGCCGGGCAGAACCGCCCGTCCATGACGTCGACGTGCACCCAGGTATCGGCGCCCTGGAGCATGGCCAGTTCGTCGCCCAGCCGCGTCAGATCCGCGGTGAGCATCCCGACGCTGAGCCTCGGAGCGGCCCGATGCTCCCGCGCGCCCCCGCGCCGCGGGGTCATCGGGCCGCCTCCGCCAGACGGCGGGAGCGGGCGGTGAAGCCGGTGATCTCGTCCGGGCCGTCCAGGACGCCCAGGTGGAGTTCGTAGTCGCGGTGTTCGCCCGGTGACAGGTGCAGGAGTTCGCCTCTCGCTCGCGCGTCGAAGCGGCCCGCGTCGTGGTTCGTCGTGGGTTCCATCGCGACCACGTAGGTACCTCGGCCCAGTTGGCGCCATGTCACGTGGTGGGGGAGGCTCTCCTTGCGGTAGCTCTGGTACACGCCCAGGCCGATCGCGTGGTTCACCACGGCGGCGCTGACCCAGCCCTGGCCGTCCGGGGCCATGTCGTGCTCGTAGCACTGTTCGGCGTAGCCGTCGGACGGGGCCGCGAGCGTCTGGTAGTCCGCCGTACGGGCCTCGCTGACGCAGGTGCCCGGCCCGCTCGGGTAGATCAGCTCGGCGCCCTCGTCGACCACGGGGTGGCCGACGTTGCAGTGGTACAGGAGCATGTGCGGGCAGGCGGTCGGGCCGATGTTCGTGACGCGGTCGCGTACGCGGACGCCGTGGCCGCCCAGGTCGACCTCGATGCGGCGGCGCAGGTGGAGCTGCTCGGCGAAGACCGACGCCTGGAGCACCTCGCCCTCGGCCCACAGGACGGCCTCGTCGCCTCGCCACTCGGTGCCGTAGCCGGCCAGCCTCGCCGGGAGGCCCGTGTAGCGGCCGTGCAGGCCGTACGTCTGGGTGGGCCGGTGCGGGAAGCCGAACACGGTCGCGTCGTCCTCGCCGCCGAGCTGGACGTGGTCCAGGCCGCAGGTCGAGAGCAGGCCGCCGGGGAATCCGCGGAACCACTCCAGACCGGCCGGCTCGCTGTACCAGGGGCCGACCAGGCCGACCGGTGACCACCAGGCGAGCGGCTGGCCGAGGAACCAGGCCCGGCCGATGTCGAAGCCGCGGTCGACCAGGATCTCAAGATCGAACCCGGATCCGGAGGTCACACGGAGGACGCGTACGCCGCGCTCCGCCCCGTCTCCGCATTCGACGAGCTGGACTCCGGCGACCTGTTCCAGGCGGCCCACGCGGGCGAGGAGCTCGTCGCGGCTGAGCGTACGCCCCCACAAATCGACCACTGCAACCCCCGACTCGTGAGCGGATGCTCAACGCTTGGGTTATTGCTCATCAATGTTGAGGGAAGTATCGCCACCGGAAGGAGCGTTGACAAGACCCCGGCGCATGCCGAAAAGGACACAGCGCGTATTGAGGGAAAAGATCAGGCCAGATCGAGGAGACGGCGCGCGGCGCCCTCATCGGTGACGAGGACGTCCAGGTAGCCGCCGTGCAGCGCGCCGAGGATCGCCTCGGCCTTGGCCTCGCCGCCGGCCACGCCGACGACGCGCCCGATGTCGCGGAGGTCCCGCAGGTCGATGCCGATGCGGCGCTCGTGGATCGGCAGGTCCAGGGGCGTGCCGTCGATGTCGAAGAACTGGCCCAGGATGTCGCCGACGACACCCTTCTCGGTCAGCACGCGCGCGTCGGCCGCCGACAGGTACCCCATCTGGACCAGCGTGGAGTCCGGTGTCGCCGTACCGACGCCGACGATGGCGAGCTTGAGGCTGCGGGCGAGCTCCAGGACCTGCTGGATCGTCGGCTCGGCGCGCAGCGCCGCGGCCAGCGACGGCGTCGACGCGACGATCGGCGAGGGGATGACGCTGGCCGTCAGGGTCTCGCGGTCGGCGCGGGAGTAGGTCAGGACCTGCAGGTATCCGTCGACGCCGCCCGTGAGCGTGACCAGGTGCAGCGGCCACACGGCGCCGAGGTCGGCGGCGGCCAGTACGCGTGACACGGTGTCGCCCCAGCCCACGCCGACGCTGCCGCCCGCGCGCAGGTGGGTGCTGAGGTACTGCGCGCCGCCGAGGCCGAGGCGGGCGTTCACGGCGCGCTGGCTCGACGGCCCGCCCTCGTAGTCGGGCACCACCAGCGCCTCGGACAGGCCGAACGTCTCACGCAGCCGCGAGGCGAGCTCGAAGGACGCGAGGTGCTCGGCGTTCAGCGTGATCGACACCAGGCCCTCCTTGCGGGCCCGGTCGAGCATGCGGCCGATGGAGGCGCGGGACACGGACAGGCGGCGGGCGATCTCGTCCTGGGTGAGCTCGTCCTTGTAGTAATGCCAGGCGACCCGCAGGAGGAGCTCCTCTCCCCCGCCACGCTGGCCCTCGCCATCGCGCCCTGCCGCCATCTCCCCCGCCTCTCGTCCCGTGCACGTACGCGGACCGCCCGGCCGCGCTCACTCGCCCTCCAGCGCCGCGAGGAACCCGTGGTCTCCCGGCCCGCGAGGGAAGATGGGCCACACGTCGGCGACCACCCCGGCGCGTACGACGTGGAAGACGTCGTGGAGATTCACGGTCGTCGGCGCGTATCCGCAGGTGAGCCACAAGTGATCACCGAGGTCGGCGGTCATGCGGTCGTCGACGTCGAAGAGCGCGTGCTCCTCGGCGTAGTAGCGGGCCACGTAATCATGCCCGACGATCGGCGGCGAGACGAAGTCGATCCCGACCGATTTGCGCCCCGCGTCGAGGATGATCGTCCGCCCGTGCCGCGCCATCACGGTCGTCAGCACATGGAGCGACACCTCGAAGCCGGCGACCAGGTCGCCGTGGAAGGCGTCCATGAAGACGTACGACCCGGCCTGCAGCTCGGTGACGGCGGGATGGCGCGCGGTGATGTCGTACGTGCCGGTGCCGCCGCCGGACAGCGTCGCCGCCTCGGGAAACTCGCCGCGCAGCAGCGCGGACACCTCGCCCGCGTAGTCCATGGCCTCGGTGGCGAGGCGCACCCTGGTCGGCTGGTCGGGTTCGAGCATGCAGTGACCCTCGTACGCCTGCACGCCGGCCAGGTCGAGGCCTGGCGCGTCCGCGACGGCACGCGCCAGGGCGAGCGCCTCCCGCGGCGACCGCGCGCCGCAGCGGCCCATGCCGACGTCGAGGTCGACGAGCACCGACAGCCGGCTGCCGGCCCGCTCCACGGCGTCCGACAGGGCGCGGACGTTCCGCTCGTCGTCGACGGCGACCGTGATCCGCGCGTGCCGGGCGAGCCGCGCGAGGGCGCGTTCCTTCTCCCGGCCGACGACCTGGTTGGCGACGAGGACGGACTCGACGCCGGCCGCCGCCATCGCCGCGGCCTCCCACACCGTCGCGACGGTCACGCCGACGGCGCCCGCCGCGACCTGCAAGAGCGCCAGGTCAGGGGACTTCTGCACCTTGGTGTGCGGGCGGAGCGCCACTCGGCACTCGTTGAGAGCGTGCGCCATCGTGACGATGTTGTGCTCGAGCGCGTCGAGGTCGAGGACGAGAAGGGGCGTCGGGAGGTCCTCGACCGGGGTGCCGGCCCGGTGACCGTACGCGGCGCGGGCACGCTCGCTCGCCTCGTGCCAGGGCCGCGCCCACGTCGGCGTCATGGCCGGATCACCTGGCCGCCGTCGACCGGGACGACCGCGCCGGTGACGTACGACGCCAGCGGGCTGAGCAGGAAGAGGATGACCTGCGCGATCTCGGACGTGACGCCGATGCGGCCGAGCGGGACCTGCTCGCCGAGCCAGCGGTACGTCGCGTCGAGGTCGTCGGACCAGGAGCGGTGGATCGGGGTGTCGACCGGGCCGGGCGCCACGGAGTTGACCCGGATGCCGTCCGCGGCCAGCTCTCCGGCCAGGGACCCGGTCAGGTAGTCGAGCGCAGACTTGGTCATGCCGTACACGGACTGGCCCTTGAGGCGCAGCGCGCCCGACGACGAGGAGATGTTGACCACCGATCTCCACCGCGACGTGCGCAGGTACGGCAGCGCCTGCTGGATGAGGAGGAACGGCGCGCGTACGTTGACGGCCACGTGCCGGTCGAAGCCGGCGGTGTCCCAGCCGGCCAGGGGCTCGTGCCGGACGACGGCGGCGTTGTTGACCAGGCAGTCGACCCGCCCGAACCGCTCGACGGCGGCCTCGACGATCCTGCGCGGGGCGTCGGGATCGGCCAGGTCGACGGGGACGGCCAGCCCGCCCAGCGCCTCGGCTTCGGCGGCGAGCACGTCGGCGCGGCGCGCGGCCAGGACCACCTGGCAGCCGGCGGCGGAGAGCCGCCGGGCGGTGTCGAGGCCGATGCCGCTGCTGGCTCCGGTGACGATCGCGACCGCGCCCGTCAGTTGGAGGTCGATGGTGTCGGCCATGATCGCTTCTCCCCCGAGTGGACCGGCGCGGACGGCGGCGCCCGATGCGTAAACTGACATAGCGCTGAGCGAATGTCAACGCACCGAACGAATGCGCGCGCCTGAGAGGAACCCTCCCCGCCATGGCCGAACTCCCTCCGCACCCCGTCTACTACGGCGGCGACTACTATCCCGAGCAGTGGCCCCCGGAGATCTGGCGGGAGGACGTACGGCTGATGCGCCGCGCCGGCGTCAACATGGCCACGGTCGGCGTGTTCGCGTGGGCCCGCATCCAGCGCGACGAAGGCGAATTCGACTACTCGTGGCTCGACGACGTACTCGACCTGCTGCATGACAACGGCATCGCGGTCACCCTGGCGACCGGGACGGCGTCACCGCCGCCGTGGGCCACGACGAAGTACCCGAAGATCCTCACCGAGACGCGCGAGGGCGCGATCCGCTGGCCGGGCAGCCGCCAGCACTGGGCACCGACCTCGCCCGACTACCGGCGCCTGGCGTCGTCGCTGGCGCGCGCCACCGTGGCCCGCTACAAGTCGCACCCTTCTGTGGTGCTGTGGCACATCAACAACGAGCTCGGCTGCCACATGGTCCACGACTACTCCGACCAGGCCGCCTCGGCCTTCCGTGTCTGGCTGCGCGACAAGTACGGCGACATCGACGCGCTCAACGACGCGTGGGGCACTCTCTTCTGGTCCCAGCGCTACAACGACTTCGACCAGATCGTCCCGCCGCGCCTCGCGCCGTACAGCGTGAACCCCACCGGCCTGCTCGACTTCCGCCGCTTCAGCTCGGACGCGCTGCTCGACATCGTCCGCATGGAGAAACAGATCATCCGCTCGGAAGGGGCCACCCAGCCGGTCACCACCAACATGATCGGCGCCTGGCCGTTCCTCGACTACTGGCGCTGGGCCGAGGAGCTCGACTACGTCTCCGACGACAGCTACCCGGACCCGCGCGACCCGTCGGCGTTCCGCGGAGCGGCCTTCGCCCGCGACGTGATGCGCTCACTCAAGCCGGGCCGGCCGTGGATCCTGATGGAGCAGACGTCGAACGCGGTGAACTGGCGCCCCAACAACGCGCCGAAGGCCCCCGGCCAGATGGCCGCCCTGAGCGTGCAGGCGGTGGCGCGGGGCGCGGACGCCGTACTGTTCTTCCAGTGGCGGCAGGCGAAGGCCGGCGCGGAGAAGTTCCACTCGGCGATGCTCCCCCACGCCGGTACGTCGACACGCGTGTACCGCGAGGTGGCGTCACTGGGCGCCGACCTGTCGGAGCTGACGGACCTGCCGGTACCCGGCGGAGAGTCCCGCGTCGCGATCGTCCTCGACTGGGACTCCTGGTGGGCGATCGACCAGAGCGACCACCCGGCCGAGTTCGACTACCTGTCGCACCTCCAGGGCTGGCACGCGGCGTTCCACGAACTGAACGTCCAGGTCGACGTCGTACGCCCCGGAGGCCCGTACGACGGATACGCCGTGGTCGTCGCCCCGAGCCTGTATTTGCTCCGCGACGAGGACGCCGAGGCGCTGCTCGCCTTCGTGTCCGGCGGCGGGCGTCTGCTGGTGACGGCGTTCAGCGATGTGGTCGACGAGAACGACCACTTCCTGCCGGGCGGCTTCACGACGCGGCTGGGCCCGGCGCTCGGCGTCTCTGTACTGGACTTCTCCGGCGTGCTGCCGGAGGACTCGGTGACGGTGGGGTGGGGAGATGGGTCGATCGCGGCCGACGTCCTGGCAGAGGTGGTGCGGGTGGAGGACGCTGAGGTACTGGCGACCTTCGAATCCGGCCCGGAGCCTGGAGGCGCCGCACTGACCCGGCATACGTTCGGCACCGGCGAGGCGTACTACCTTGCGACGATGACCGACGACGAGGGCCGCCTGGCCTTGGCCCGTCACCTGACCGAACGCGCCGGGGTCGCGCCCGTGGTCGCGGGCCTTCCGCCTCGCGTGGAAGCCTCCGCCCGCGGTGACGTCGTGACGGTCATCAACCACAACCCCGAGCCGGTCGAGGTCACGATCCCCGGCACCGGCCCCGTGACGCTCGGCCCGTACGGCTACCGCATGCTCCGCCCTTAGCCGAGGGCACCACCGGCACGCCACCACCACCGCTCACCGCACCACCGGCTTACGGTGGAGGCGGTGGCCGGTGGGAGGCGTGATCGTTTCCACCCGGAGACAGGGACACTCATTCCTGCCGCATCGACTTGGCCTTGTCGCAGACCTGCCGCACCTGGTCGGCGGTCAGGCGCCGGACCTCCCAGATCAGTTCGGCCACGTCGTCCGCCGCCGGGTTCTTCGGCGGAATGTCAGCTGGTTCGAGGCCGGTGATGGCGGCGAGTTCGTCGGCGGGGATGCCCAGCAGTGTCGCGAAACCGGCCAGCAGGTCAGGGGTCAGCTCCTTGCGGCCGTGACCCACCATGCCGATCGACGACGCGGACAGGTACACAGACCCGCTGGTCAAATGTGCCAGGGCCCAGACCGCGCCGGTCCAATCCAGATTCCGGTTGCCCAGCAGGCGTACGAGCATGGCGCCGGAACCCGGCGGGTACTGCTCCCGCGCCCGTGGCGGCGGGACGGGCCGCGTACGGTCCTCTTGAGGCAGTGACCGGACCAGCTGAGACAACCGGCGTCTTCGCTCCGGTGACAGCCACACGGCATGCCCAATGAGTTCACGAACCCACACTCTGGCCCCGGCGTCCAACGGGGCCGAATCGTCCGGTACCGCCATCCCAGCGATCACGAACAGGTCCGCGGCATTCAGCCTGAGCGCCGGCGCAAGCCGCCGGATCAGCGACGGGCTCGGCGCCACGCCATCGATCTCAGCCTGAACTTCGGACTCACCGACCTCCGCCAGCCGGGACAGACCACCGACATCCAGCTTCCGGTGCTCTGACAACCGCGCCAGCACCACACCAAAGCACGGCAACGCTCTACGGACGGTCAGCTGGTCTCGATGGGGATGAGTGGGCCGTCCGGGCCGAGGGTGTCCCGGGTGAGGCGGCTTCAAGGAGATGGCTTGGCAGTTCGGAGGGCCGCTCGATCATCACTCTCTGGTCGCAGATGATGTCCACGCCAGGGAAGCACCCGGCGTACACGACTCCTTGTTCCGGACGGAGTTCATCGGAGAGCCTGGCATCCGCGACCGTGTCACCGTTCCAGCCCGGATAGAGCCTCGTGACGAGGGAGACCGTCTTCTCGATATCCCTCTCGGGCGCATCGCGCAGCAGCTCCGGTGCGTCCCCGTCCGCGTAGATCAGCACCGACGTCTTAGCCCCCACGATGAACCCCTTTCCGGCAATCCGTTGACCACTTTGAGACGCGGAGAGGGTGCCCGTGGTTGTCTCCGCTCCGAGCCTGCTCGGGTCGCGGCCGATGTGCCGGAGCGCCTGGCCGAGTTCGGGTACGCCATCGCGGACGTCCTCACCGCGGCAGGCGGGGATGAGCCCTCGCCCACCTAGCCCAGGTGGACGGTGAGAGGGGTGGTCGGCTCGCCGGCTCCCTGGATGGAGAGCCACAGGTCCAGGGTTCCGGTCTCGTCCGGTGCGAGGCCCAGGCCGGGGAGGGCGTCCGGTTCGATGGTGACGGTCACCTCTTGATCGGAGTCCGCGTCGAGGGTGGTCCTCGTGAAGCCGAGCAGGACCGCGCGCCTGGGTACGCGGCCGGCGGCTCGGGCCCGTGCGTACAGCTGTACTACCTGTGTTCCCCTTCGTGGGCCTGTGTTCCGTAGTGCGGCGGTTAGTGACACCTGGGGCAGGGCGTTCACCGTGGCCCGGGGGGCGGACGCCTCGGCGGGGCCCAGGGTCCACCCGGTGAAGCCGAGGCCGCTGCCGAAGGGGAATGAGGCCGCCGCCTCGGCGTCCACGTAGCGGAGGGTGTTCTCCAGGCGTTCGTTGTACGCCACGGGCAGTACGGCGCTGGAGGACGGTAGGGAGACCGGCAGGCGGCCGACCGGTTCGCGGGTGCCGAGGATGAGCTCTGCGATCGTTCGGCCGCCCAACGGACCCGGGTACCAGGCGTACAGCACCGCGTCGCAGGACTGGGCGACTTCGTCGATGCCGTTCGGGCGGCCGGAGACGATGACGGCGACCGTTGGGGTGCCGGTCGACGTGACGGCGGAGGTCAACGAAAGCTGTGCGGCGGGTAGGCGTACCTCGGCCGCGTCGAAGCCCTCGCCGGTCGTGGCCGTCGGCTGCGCCGAGCCGAGGCGGGCCGCGCCGTTCGAGTCGAAGTCGTCGCCGTAGCCTCGTTCGCTGCTGCTGCCCAGTACGAGTACGACCAGCGACGACTCGGCCGCCAGGGCCGCGGCGCGTGCGCATCCGCCGTCGATCGGTGAGGTCAGCTCGCACCCGGGCTCGTACGCCACGCCGTCGCCGGCCAGTGCGCGGATGCCGTCCAGCACGGTCACGCCGACGCCGTCCGCCAGCGGCGGCACGTAGTCGCCGAGCAGGCAGTCGAGGCCGGCGGCGTTCGGCCCGATCACCGCCACCTTCGGGGGGAGCGAGGCGAGCGGCAGCAGGTCTCCCCGGTTCCGTAGCAGCACGGCGGTCGAGGCGACCAGCTCAGGCGCGGGGTCCGGCGGCGGGAACGACGGTGACGGACGTGGTGGGTCCAGCAGGCCCAGACGCAGTTTCAGCTCCAGCACCCGGCGGCAGGCGCGGTCGACCAGGGCCTCTGGCACCAGGCCTTCCGCGACGGCCTTCTCCAGTACCGCGTACGACTCGTCGCACATGCTCAGGTCGACGCCCGCCCGCAGTGCCACCGCGCCGGCCGCCGCCGGTGACTCCGACGACCGGGTCAGGCGGTCCACCGCGAACATGTCGGCCATCACGATGCCTTCGAAGCCCCATTCCTCCCGCAGCGTGGTGGTGAGCAGGCCGGTGTTCGCGCAGCACGGGACGCCGTCGACGTCGTTGTAGGCCGCCATCACGCCGACCGCGCCCGACGCGATGCCGGCGCGGGCGGCGGGCAGGTGGAGTTCGGCCATCTCGCGGGGGCCGATCGGGGTTCCGGAGCCGTTGCGGCCGCCGATCGCGGCTCCCTGGCCGGCGAAGTGCTTGAGGACGACGCCGACTCCGGGCTCGCTGCCCAGGCCGCGTACGAGGGCGCGCGTGTACAGGGACGCCAGCAGCGGGTCCTCGCCGAAGCACTCCTCCGCCCGGCCCCACCGGGGGTCGCGCAGCAGGTCGAGGCCGGAGGCCAGCGCCAGGTGCACGCCCCGGGCGGCCAGTTCGCGTGACGTGTGCGCGGCGGCGTGTTCGACCAGGTCGGGGCGCCAGGACGCGGCGGCTCCGAGGTTCGTCGGGAACAGTTGCGAGCCGAGGGCCTGATGGCCGTGCGGCGCCTCCTCGACGAAGAGGGCGGGGATGCCGAACCGTGACGCGGCCACGACGCGCTCCCGCACCATCGCCGCCAGCTCGGCCGACTCCGCCGGGTGGACGCCGGACGACCAGTCGCGGCCGGACCACGCGTCGGCCCGCTGCAGCCCGTACAGCGCGCCGAGGCCGCCCCAGCGTTCGACCTCGGCGTCCAGCACGCCGGTCGTGGCGAGGCCGGACGGGCCGCGCGACCAGGTGTGCCAGCCGAGGATCCGCTGGTTGAGCTGGCCGACCTTCTCCTGGAGCGTCAGGCGGCCGAGCAGGTCGCCGGCGCGTACGGAGCAGGTCAGCGTGGTGTCGCGGAAGGGTTCGGTCATGCGCTCATCCATCCTGAGTCCAGGCGGTCCGGGTCAACGTACTATCTTTGACGGACCCGTATGAACCGGTTCAACAACCCCAGCCGATGGAGTGGGTACATGACCCATCTGACCGTCGACCCTTCAGGGACGCACCTCCTCAGCGGCGGATCCTTCTTCCCGCTGATCATCGACACGGCCTGGAGCAGCTTCGCCGACCCGACCGAGGACGAGTGGCGTACCTACCTCGCGGCCCGGCGCCGCCAGGGGTTCACCACCGTGCTCGTCTCGGTCCTGCCGATCCTGCACGACCGCGACGAACGCCCGGGGGCGCGCGAGCCGTTCGCCCTCGACGCGCGGGGCCACCACGACTTCTCCCGCCTCGACGACGCGTTCTTCGAGCAGGCGCGGGAGTTCACCCGGATCGCGCACGAGGAGTACGGGCTCCGGCTCATGATCGGCGTGCTCTGGAACAACTACCTCGCGGGCACCTGGGGCGCGGAGGCGACCCCGCACGCCGTGATGCCGGAGCGGCACCGGCTCGCGTACGTCGCGCGCGTCGCCGAGACCTTCGCCGACCTCGACCCGATCTTCGCGATCGGCGGCGACGACGACTACACGGTCCCTGACGCGAACAAGGGCTACCTCCAGGCCATCGCCCACCTGCGCGAGACCGCGCCGGACTGCCTGCTCACGACCCACTCCGCGCCCAACGCCACGCTCCCCGACGAGATCTTGGACGCCCTCGACCTCTTCCTGCACCAGTCGGGCCACAACGTCGAGAACCAGGAGCTGACCTGGAGGCAGCCCGCGCAGTACCTCGCCCTCGAACCGCGCAAACCGCTCGTCGCGTCCGAGCCGCCGTACGAGCAGCACGGCAAGGTCAACGGGCACGGCCGCTGGAGCCGCGAGGAGATCCGCGTCGCGAGCTGGACGAGCGTCCTGGCCGGCGCGACGGCGGGCATCGGGTACGGCGCGCACGGCATGTGGATGTGGCACTCGCCGAGCGGCGACTTCCAGGCGCGCGGCCCGTCACTCGAACCCTTCCACTGGCCGGAGGCGCTCGCCTTCCCCGGCGCCCTCGACATCTCCTTCCTGGCGTGGCTGCTCACCGAGCACCGCCTCGACCGGCTCCTCCCCGCGCAGGAGCTGCTCGCGGACGGTCCCGGCGACCGCTTCCGTCTCGCCGCGAGCGCCGGCCGCGACCTCGTCGCGCTCTACCAGCCGTACGCGCGTGACGCGGAGGTGCTGCTCGACCTGAGCGGCCATCGCCTCCAGGGCTGGGACCTCGCCGAACGCGCCCCGCTCACCGTCGACGCCGTCACCGAGGGCGGGCGTACGCGGTTCCGGCAGCTCGGCAGCCGGGCCGACCAGCTCGTCATCGCGAGGCGTGAGCCGTGACCGGCCCGGCGCGCGTGCTCGTGACCGGCGCGGAGGGGCTCGTCGGGTCGGCCGTGGTCGCGCACCTGCTGGAGTCCGGGCACGAGATCACCACGCTCACCCTTCCGGGCGCGACGCCCCACGAGGGCGTACGGGTCGTACGCGGTGACGCGCGCGACGCGGAGACGGTCGCGGAGGCCGCCGACGGGGCCGGGGCCGTCGTCCACCTCGCCGCCATCCCCAACCCCTGGGCCGCGCCGGCGCCGACCGTGTTCGCCAACAACGCGACGGCGACCTTCACCGTGCTGTGGACCGCCGCCGAGCAGGGCGTACGCCGCCTCGCGATCGCGAGCAGCGTCAACGCCACCGGCCTGATCATGAACCCGCACCACCCGCTCCCGCCCGGGTACCCGATCGACGAGACGACCCCGCCGGACATCGCCGACCCGTACTCGCTGTCGAAGCAGACCGACGAGAACACCCTGCGCGCGGTGTGCCGCCGCTTCGGCGCGACGGGTGTCGCCCTCCGGCTGCCGCTGATGGTCTCGGCCGCGAACGCGGACGCCCTGCGCGAACGCAACGCCGAACGCGTCGTCGGCGGCACCGGCGACGGCTGGGGCTGGCTCGACGTACGCGACGGCGCCGAGGCGTTCCGGCTGGCGATCACCCTCGACCTCGACGGCGCGCACATCGTCCACGTCGCCGCGCCGGACACCTTCGACGACACCCCGACCGAGGAGCTGCTCGACCGGTACGCCCCGGGCGTGCCGAGGCGGGAGACCTACGACGGGCACGCGGCGCCGATCGACACGAGCCGGGCCCGTGACCTGCTCGGGTTCGTCCCACGCTTCGGCTGGAAGGGCTGACATGCGGATCACCACCGTCGAGACCTTCGTGCTCGGCGAACGCCATCTGCTGGTGCGGATCGGGACGGACGAGGGCCTGGCCGGGTGGGGTGACGCGTCGCTCGAACACCGGCCCGGCACGACCGCGGCGGCCATCCGCGAGCTGTCCGGCGTGCTGATCGGGCAGGACCCGCTGCCCGTGACCGCGCACTGGCAGCGCCTGGCGCGCGGCGGCTTCTACCGTGGCGGCGCGGTCCTGTCGAGCGCGGTCGCCGGGCTCGACCTGGCCCTCTGGGACCTGCGCGGACGCTTCTTCGGCGCGCCGGTCCACGAGCTGCTCGGCGGCCCGTGCCGCGACCGCGTCCGCATGTACACGCACACGTGGGGCGAGCCCGGGCACACCGGCGGCCCGGAGCGGGCACGCGCGCTCGTCGCGTCGGGGTACACGCTCGTCAAGGCGTCCGTGGCGGGCCCCGTCGGGTTCCTCGACACACCGTCGATGACGTCACGCTTCGTCGCGGACCTGGAGGCGCTGCGCGAGGCGGTCGGCGACGGCGCCGACTTCGGCATCGACCTGCACGGCCGCGTCTCGGTGCACCAGGCGCGGCGGCTCGCCGCCGCCGTCGCGCACACGACGCCCGCCTTCCTGGAGGAGCCGCTGCGGCCGGAGCACTCCGGGCTCCTGGGGCGGCTCACCGCGTCGACGGCCATCCCCATCGCCACCGGCGAGCGGCTCTACTCCCGCGAGGAGTACCTCCCCGTCCTGGGGTCCGGCATCGCCATCGCCCAACCGGACCTCGCCCACGCGGGCGGGATCACCGAGGTGTTCCGCGTCGCCACGCTCGCGGAGTCCTTCGACGTTCAGGTGGCGCCGCACTGCGCGATCGGCCCGGTCGCCCTCGCCGCGTGCGTGCAGCTCGACCTGGCCGTGCCGAACTTCTACGCGCAGGAACACGTCATCGACCTGACCTCGGCCGCCTCGGCGGATCTGGCGATCCTGTCGAACCCGGAGGTGCTGGTGCCCGAGTCGGGGTACCTCGCGCGGCCGACCGGGCCGGGCCTCGGCATCGAGGTCGACGAGGACGCCGTGCGCGCCGCCCACCGCCCCGATCTCCTCGTGCCCGAGGGCAACCCGACGTGGACGTATGCGGACGGGGGTTTCGCGGAATGGTGACGGCACCCCGGCCGCCCCGTAACGTTTCCCCGCAGACGAACTCAGAAAGCGAAGGTCGATGAGCGAAACGCCGGGTCGACGACGGACCGTACGAATCAAGGACGTCGCCGCGGCGGCCGGAGTGAGCAAGGCGCTGGTCTCGTACGCCCTGAACGACCGCCCCGGCGTCAAGGAGTCGACGCGCGCGCACATCGTCGAGACGGCGCGGAGCATGGGATGGACGCCCAGCCTGCGGGCGCGCGGCCTGTCCGTGTCGCGGGCGTACGCGATCGGGCTCGTCTTCCAGAAGTCCCCCGAGGCCCTCGCGAGCGACCAGTACTACACGAGCCTGATGGCCGGCCTGCAGAGCGTGCTGTCGACGTCGAGCTACTCCCTCGTGACCGAGGTCGTCGAGAGCCCGAAGGCCGAGCGCGCCGCGTACCGGCGCCTCGCCGCGGACGGCCGGGTCGACGGCATGGTCATCGTCGACCTGCGGCAGGACGACCCGCGGTTCGCACTCGTCCAGGAGGCCGGGTTGGCGTTCGTGAGCCTCGGCTGGCCGCCGGAGCCGACGACGATGCCGGTGCTGGTGTACGACGAGAGCCAGGCGATCACCGACGTCGTCAAACACCTGGCCGCCCTCGGGCACGAGCGGGTGGCGCAGGTCGTCGGCCCGCAGACGGGCGCGCCGGCGCGGCTGCGCCGCAAGCTGTACCAGCGGCTCCTGCGCGAGCACGGCATCGACGACGCGCACTGGATCGAGAGCGACTACACCGCGGCCGGCGGGCGTGAGGCGACCGAACGGCTGCTCGACACCGACCCGCGCCCGACCGCGGTCGTGTACTCCAACGACCTCATGGCGGTCGCCGGGATGAGCGTCGCCTACTCGCGCGGCCTGTCGGTGCCGGGCGACCTGTCGATCGTCGGCTGGGACGACATCACGATCTCCCAGTACCTCCATCCGCCGCTGTCGACGGTGACCCAGCACCCGTTCGACGACGGGCGCGTCGCCGCGAGGCTGCTGCTTCAGGCGATCGAGGGGCAGGAGTTCGAGGAGCCGACCTGGATGCCCAACCCGCGGTTCGTTCCCCGAGGGTCGAGCGGAACCACTTCCGCCTGATTTGTCGCTTCTCCTTGACACCTGGTCCGCCCGACGCGACCATGCTTTGAACCGGTTCAGGCGACAGTCGCACACAGGCGAGGCAACTCGTCGCTCCTGTTCAACCTCCTTAAGAAGAGTCCATATGAGACGACCATCATTCATCGGGCTGCGCGTCGCGGCCCTTGTCGGGACCGCGGCTCTCACGGCCGCCTCGCTTTCCGCGTGCGGCGGGTCGGAGGACAAGGCCACCAAGACCGACTCCCTGTCCGTGATGTCCTCGTTCACGACCGGCAATGCCACCGGCGACGAATTCAACAAGCTCGCGAAGGAATTCACCGCCCAGAGTGGCATCAAGATCAACGTCGAGGAGGTGAACAACGACGACCTCCCGAAGGCGTACGAAGCGGCGAAGCTGGCGAACAAGGAACGCGACCTCGTCATCGAGAACCTCACTCCGGACACCACCGACTGGCTGCCGCAGGGGCAGGTGGTCGACGCCAAGAAGTACCTCGACGACTGGGGGATCACCGCCAAACTCGACCCCTCGGCCATTCAGTACTGGACGCAGGGCAAGGACGGCGTCGCCGGCTTCCCGTTCATCGGGTTCAACTGGCCGGTCTGGTACAACATGTCGCTGCTCAAGAAAGCCGGCATCGACAAGGTCCCCGCGACCACCGACGAACTGATCGCCGACTCGCAGAAACTGCGGGCGGCCGGCATCCAGCCGATGGTGCTCGGCGGCGGCGAGTGGCCGGTCCAGAACTTCGTGACCTGGATGGTTCAGCAGTACACGCCCCCGGCCGAGGCGCAGAAGCTCTTCGCGAACGGCGGCTACTGCGCGAGCCCCAACGCCGTGAAGGGCCTCGACCTGTTCGGTAAGCTCCGCGACTCCGGCGTCTTCATCGACAACACGCAGGGCTACTCCGCCGACCAGATGACGACGGCGTACTTCAACGGCAAGGCGGCCATGATGCCGTCGGGCTCCTGGGCGTACACGACGTCGCCGGCCGCGATCGGGAAGGTGACGACGCTCGGCGGGTTCCCCGTCACGCCGGGCGGCGTCTACACCAAGCCCACCGCGTTCGACGGCCACTCCGCCGGCTTCTTCCTCTCCCCGAACGGCAAGAAGAAGATCGACGCCGTCGAGAAGTTCATGAAGTTCATGTACTCACAGACGAGCCTGCAGAGCTGGGTCAGTGACGCGTCGCAGATCCTCGACGCCAAGCCCGAGGCCATCGGCAACGTGAAGTCGACGAACGCACTGGCTCTCAAGGGCGTCGCCGTAGGAAAGACCAACGTGGACTTCCTGCTGCTGCCCGACTCCTTTATCCCGGCCGGTTTCGACTACCAGCCCGTCGCGACGGAGTTCCTCGGCCACAAGGGCGAGACGGGCGCCGAATTCTGCAAGAAACTCGACAAGCTGTACACCGACAAGTGACCGAATGACCACTCGCGGCGGACTCGGCGCACAACGGCGCCGAGCCCGCCCGTATGGGAGACGTCCATGCCACAGGCCATTCTCGAAACGCCGGTCGTCGCGAAACCGGCGCCCACCCGGTCGCCGATGAAGTCCCGCAACCGGGGCCTCTTCGTCCTCGCGCTGCCGTCCGTGGTGTGGTACTTGATCTTCACCATCGGTCCGCTGTTCGCGATGTTCGTCGTCGCGTTCATGGACTGGTCGGGCCTTGCCGCCCCCGCGAGCTTCAACGGCCTCCACAACGTCAAGAAGCTCATCCACGACCCGCAGATCGCCACGGCCACCTGGAACACCGGAGTGCACCTGTTCGGGTCACTGCCGATCATGATGGTCGCCTCGTTCATGCTCGGCTACTTCCTGAACCTCAAGCTGCCGGGCCACCGGACGCTCCGGGTGATCATGTTCATCCCGGCGCTGATCTCGCTGTCCTCGCTCGGCATGCTCTTCATCGCGGTGCTGGGCCCGACCGGCCTGGTCAACTCCGCGCTCGACGAGATCGGGTCGCACTCGCTCACGACGGCGTGGCTCGCCGACCCCGACACCGCGATGGCGGCGCTCATCGGCATCACGATCTGGTCCGGCACGGGCTTCAACGCCATCCTGTTCGCCGCCCGGCTGTCCTCCATCGACCCGGAGATCTACGCGGCGGCGGAGATCGACGGCGCCACGCACTGGCAGAAGATGTGGCGGATCTCGTTCCCGATCGCGCTCGACTTCTTCGGCGTCCTGACGATGCTCCAGTACCTGTGGACGCTGTTCGGCTCGGCCGGCCTGATCCTGCTGCTGACGCGCGGCGGGCCGGGCGAGGCGACGTCGACGCTGTCGTGGCTCGTCTACCACTTCGGGTTCCGGCATCCGAACATCGGCTACAGCCAGACGATCGGGCTGCTGCTGTTCGTGCTCGGTGTCATCGGGCTCGTGATCATCCGCCGAATCTTCCGGGCGAGGTACTGATGGCCGTCATCTCCCTGCGCGACCAGGCCACCGCCGCCCAGGCGCGGCCGAACAAGGACCGCACCCGCTTCAGCCGCGGGATCATCGGCTCGTACGTCCTGGTCGTCGTGTACGCCCTGACCCTCGTACTGCCGCTCTACTGGCTCGTGATCTCCGCTTTCAAGCCGCGGCTGGAGATCGTCAACGCCCCCTTCATCCCGACCTTCTCCTCGGGCTTCTCCCACTTCGTCAAGGTGTGGAAGCTCCTGGACATGGGGACGGCTCTGCTCAACTCGCTGTACATCACGGCCGCGTCGCTCGTCCTGACCCTGCTGATCGCCATCCCCGCGTCGTACGGGCTCGCCCGGTCGCGAGGGAAGACCGCGATGATCGTGGAGCGGATCTACGCGCTCGGGTTCCTGATCCCCGGCTTCGCCGCGCTGGTGCCGACCCTGCTGCTCGCGATCCACCTGGGGCTCTTCTACCAGCGGGAGTTCATGATCCTCTACCTGCCGGCCTCGGCGCAGCCCCTGACGGTCATCCTGCTCACGCAGTTCATGCGCACGGTGCCGCCCGCGCTGGAGGAGAGCGCGATGATCGACGGGGCGGGGAGGTTCCGCATCCTGTGGAGCGTGTACCTGCCGCTGACCATCCCCGGCATCGCCTCGGTGACGATCCTGAACTTCATCTCGTTCTGGAACGAGTACCTCTACACCCTGGTCATCGTCGGCGTGGACCCGGCCCTGCGGACCTCCCAGGTCGCCCTCCCCACGTTGCAGGGCAACCAGGGCATCACCGACTACGCGCTGGTCTGCGCGGGCACGGTGCTCTCGGTCCTGCCGGTCTTCATCGTCTACGCGATCCTGAACCGCCGGATGGAGAACGCGCTCGTGCAGGGAGCGCTCAAGGGGTGAGCGCGGCACAGAGGGTCTTCTCCTTCCGCGAGGACCGCGGCGACGGGCTCGACCTGCGAGCGCTGAGCCACGGCGGCGAGCCGGTGAACTCACGGCTGTACTTCGCCGTGCGCGACCGGTGGTGGCGTACGGTGCCGATCGCGATCCGCGGCCGGCGGCACGCGGCGACGGAGTCGGGGTTCGTGACCGAGATCGACGCGGTGACGACGTGGGAGTCGCACCCGGCGAAGATCTCGCTCAGGTACGTCGCCGACGGACCCGACCTCCTCGCCGAGTTCAGCGCCACGGCGGGAGCCGCCTTCACGTACGGGCGGGTCGGGTTCTGCCTGCTCTTCCCGATGGAGGCGTACCGCGGACGGCCGGCGACGTCGTGGAGGTCGGGGCTCCCGACGGAGCTGGCGTTCCCCGCCGAGATCATCACCCGGGACCGGCCCGACGACGCGGCGGTACGGTTCCACCGGTCCTTCGACCGGCTGGAGACGACGCTCGCGTCGGGGACCCAGGTGCGGTACGCCTTCGAGGGCGAGGAGTTCGAGTTCGAGGACCAGCGGAACTGGTCCGACGCGTCGTACAAGGCGTACTCGTGCCCGCCGCCGGGAGCGTCACCGCCGTCCACGGCCGCGGGCGGGCGCTTCGCGCAGCGGGTGCGGATCCGGGTCGAGCCCACCGCGATACGGCGACGCCGGCGACGGCGACGACGCGATCCGCCTCGGCGGGCCGATCGGGGCCGTCCCGTCGATCGACCTGTTCCGCGGGCGGATCTCGCCGGCCTCCTTCCGGCCCGACGGCGGGTTCCACGAGCTGAACTCCGTGCCCGACGGCACCGTACGGTCCGGCGCCGACGACTCGATCGAGCTGGGCGTCAACGGCTCCGTGCACGCCGCCGACGACGACTCCGTGCTCGACACCACGGCCGTGCACGGCGACCTGACCCGGCAGATCCGCGCCGCCCACCCGGACCTGCCGCTCCGGCTCGCGCCGGTGTCGTTCCTCGACGTCGCCGGCGACTGGCGCGACCAGGAGGGGAACTACGCGCCCGAGCCGCCGCGCGGGCCGCTCCCTCCCCGCCTGCTCGGCCGGTACGCCGCGACGTGGGTCCTCGCGAGCGCGGCGCGTACCGTCCCGGCGGGCCCGGACATGGTGCGGTACCTCGACGCCGCGCTGCCCGCCGGCTCCCCCGGACGGCTGGCCGTCGCACGCCTGCGCGAGCTGGAGGGCCGCCAGGCGCTGGAGGTGACCGCTCCTCCCCCACTGGCCGTGCTCGCGGTCGTCACCGGAGACGCGGTCACGCTCGCCGTGGCGAACCCCGGCCCGGACACCGCGCGGTTCCGGCTCCCGGACGGCCGCGACGCGGCGCTGGAGGGCTTCGCGTCCGCCTGGTACGGCCTGCCGTTCAGACGGTGATCCTGCCGAGGACCAGGTCGTTCGCGCAGCGCAGCACCGGCGGCGTGAGCAGCTCGTGCTCGCGTCCCTCCGGGACCCCGCGGACCCGCAGGGCGTGACGCTCGCCCGGCAGGAGCGTGACGAGGCACTCGTCCGCCTCGGCTTCGGGAACGATCCGGTCCGCGAAGACGCACAGGTCACGTACCAGAGTGGCGGCTGCCGAGGGAAGGACGACGTCGGCGCCGTCGCGCTCGGCGCCGACCTTCAGGCGGGCCGGTTCGTACGCCAGATCGCGGTCCTCGGCGAAGAACCACAGTGCGCGTTCGCCGGGCGTCTCGGCGACCAGGAACTCCGACGCCGACGGCGTCGCCAGCGAGTCCGGGAGTGTGATGCTCGCGGCGCCGAGCGGTGCGGCGTCGAGGCGTGCGGTGTGTTCGGCCAGTACCTCCCCGCCGAACGACATCCGGCGGACGACGGCCTCGTCGTTCCAGGTCTTCAGGGTGTCGTTGACGCCGAGGAGGACGAGGGCGCCGTCTCGGGGCTGGATGGTCAGCAGCCTCTCGGCGTACGCGGCGCGCAGCGCGTACCAGAGGGGTTTCTTGCGGCCGTCGCCGTCGATCGCCGCCCAGGACGTCACCGGCCAGCAGTCGTTGAGCTGCCACAGGATCGTGCCCGTGCAGCGCGGGCGCAGGGAGCGGAAGTGCTCGACGCCCAGCCGGATGGCGCGCGCCTGGTTCAGCTGCGTCGCGAAGAGCCAGTCGTCGAGGCCGTCCGGCTCGGGCAGGTGCGGGGCCAGGCCCCGGGCGAGCTTGCCGTCTCCGTCTTCGGCCTTCTGGTGGTGCAGTACGCCGGGCGACGTGGGGGTCAGCGGGTCGTCGTGGATCGCGCGGGTCAGCGTCGACCAGGTCGGCGGCGCCTGCCAGCCGAACTCGGCGACGAAGCGCGGCCGGTGGTCGCGGTAGACGGTGTAGTCGGCCTCGTTCCAGACGTCCCAGATGTGGGTGAGGGCGTGGTCGTCGTCGTTGGGGTGCACGTCCATGGAACCCGACCAGGGGCTTCCCGGCCAGTACGGACGCGTCGGGTCGGTCTCGCGTACGGCGCGGGGCAGCACGTCGAGGTAGTAGCCGAGGCCCCACGGCCGCCCGTCGATGAGCGGCTGCCAGTCCCAGTCGAACCAGCCCCAGATGTTCTCGTTGTTGCCGTTCCACAGGATGAGGCTGGGGTGCGGCATCAGCCGCGCGACGTTGTCGCGCGCCTCGGCGTCGACCTCGCGCGCCAGCCGCTCGTCCTCGGGGTAGGCGGCGCAGGCGAACAGGAAGTCCTGCCAGACGAGCATGCCGCGCTCGTCGCACTCGCGGTAGAAGTCGCCGCTCTCGTACACGCCGCCGCCCCAGACGCGCAGGAGGTTCACTCCCGCGTCGGCGGCCTGGCCGATCCGGGTCCGCAGCCGCGCCTTGGTGACGCGCGGGACGAAGCAGTCGTCGGGGATCCAGTTGACCCCGCGCACGGGCACCGGCACCTCGTTGACGAGGATCACGAACGGGGTGCCGTCCGCGTCGGGTGCCGTGTCGAGGCGTACCGAGCGGAAGCCGACGCGCTCGCGCCACTCGTCCAGGAGGCCGCCGCGCGCGTCGCACAGCCGTACGCTCGCGTCGTGCAGGGCGGGCGAGCCGAGCCCGCGCGGCCACCACAGCTCGGGGTCCTCGACGCGCACCTCGGCGGTCGCCGCGTCGCGACCGGCCTCGATCACGCGCGTGACCGTCACCGGCCCGACGGACGCCTCCACCGTCACGTCGGCGTGCGCGGGCGCGTCGAGCCGGACGTCGAACACGGCGACGCCCTGGGTTCCCTCGACGGTCACGCGCGGGCGTACCTCGCGGATCCGCGCCGCGGAGTGGCGCAGGAGCGTCACCGGACGCCAGATGCCGGCGGTGACGAGCGTGGGGCCCCAGTCCCAGCCGAAGTTGCACGCCATCTTCCGCAGGTGGTTGAAGGGCGCCGGGTACTGGGCGGGGAACCGGCCGAGCCGTTCGCGCTCGGCCTCGCCGAACTCCCACGCGGAGCCGAAGCGCACCGAGATGAGGTTCCAGCCGTCGCGGAGCGCGTTGGTCACCGGCACCTCGTACCGGCGGTGCATGTTCTCCGTCTCGGCGACGACGACGCCGTTCACGCTCACGGTCGCGACCGTGTCGAGGCCCTCGAACAGCAGTACGGCGCGCTCGCCGTCGACAGCGGCGTGGTGCACCTCGCGCTCGTACGCCCACGGCGCGCGGCCGATCCAGTCGAGTGCGGGCTCGTTCCGGTCGAGGTAGGGGTCCGGGATGAGGCCCGCGGCGAGCAGGTCCGTGTGCACGGTGCCCGGCACGGCCGCGGGGATCGGGAGCGCCGCGGCCACGTGGGCCGGAACGGCGGCCGGATCCGCCCCTTCGGCGAGCCGGAGCACCCAGCCGTCGGCGAGTTCGGTGCGGGTCGTCATGGGTCTCTCCCGAGCGTCGTCACGTGCGGTTTCCGTCGGAAGGAAACCCGAGTTTGAACCGGTTCAGATGCTACACTCACGCCCAGAATTCTCCAGGTTCTGCCGTTGTAACGGAGATAACACCGTGAGCACATTTGAACCGGTTCGACCTGCCCTGACGATACTCCTCACAGCCTCCGCCGTGCTCGCGCCCGGCGCGGCCACCGCGTCCCCCCGCGCCGACCTGAAGGTCACCGCTCCCACCCAGGGCTCCGTCGTCGCCGACACGGCCGAGCTCGACTTCACCGGCACGAACCTACGGACCGTGAAGGTCTACCGCGGCCTGCGGCCCGTCGCCACCGCGACCGTCACCCCGGACGGCACCGCCGCACGCGCACTCCTCGACACCACCCGGTTCGGCGACGGCCCGCTCCTGCTCACCGCCCGCGCCGGGAGCGCCGTCGCACCGCTGCTCGTACGCGTCGGCAACGCCCACGCCGACCACCACCTGTCCGGCTACCGCCTCATCTCCCACGACGAGTTCGGCGGCACGGCCCTCGACCGGTCCCTCTGGTGCACCCGCTACCAGTACGACGGCGGCCCCGCCCTGGAGGTCCCCGACGGCAAGTGCCTCGGCGAGGACCCTGCCACCGGCAAGACCCTGGGCACGCTCGACACCCTCGGCGGCGACGGCACGGCGCAGGGCCAGGAGTCGGAGGTCTACCGCGACGTCAACGCCGACGGCGCGGCGACGCACACCGAACAGGACGGCTACCTGGCCCTCCACGCGACGAAGACGCGCGCGGACCAGCCGTTCCTGAAGTACGAGTCCGCGATGATCCGCAGCAAGCGGGAGTACCAGCCGACGGCCGGGCACCCGCTGTACCTCACCGCGCGCGTCAAGCAGCCGGACGTCCTCGGCACCTGGCCGGCGTTCTGGCTCGCGGGCGGGTACGGCGACGGGCACATCCGCCCGCCGTGGCCGCCGGAGATCGACATCCTCGAGGGCCCGTACAACGACAGCGGCCAGTACGCGAACGTCATGCACACCGCCGTCCAGTCCTACGGCTGCGAAGGGCCGTGCCCGCAGGGCCCGTTCGACTACTCCTACTCCGCCCCGGGCTTCGACACCGGGTTCGGCGACTACCACGCCGCTTCCTCGCTGCGGAGCAAGTGGCTCGAGGTGGGCCTGGAGTGGTACACCGACCACGCCTGCTGGTACCTCGACGGGACGAAACTGGCCTGCCAGCACTACACCTGGGTCGCCAACGAGGGCGGGCAGAAGGACACGAACCCCGCGTCGGTCCTGCTCAACCTCGCGGTCGGCGGCCCGTGGGCCGGCGCGGACGGCGTGGACGACGCGAAGTTCCCCGCCGAGTACGACATCGACCACGTGCGGATCTACCGCCGGTGATCCGTCCGCGTACCGGGGACCGGGCCGGCGAGGACATGGTCCACCTCGCCGGCCCGGTCCCCGGTGTCGCGGTCTTAGGCGCGCAGGTAGACGCGGCTGTAGTCCCACTCGTAGAACTTGCCGTCGAACTCCGAGGCGGGCAGCGAGTGGTTCGCCGACCCGACCTGGGTGTGGCCCCAGGTGGCGTCGAACAGGAAGCTCATGTTGATGGCCTCGCCGCCGTTCGCGCCGCCAACGGTCCAGTGCAGGTTTCCGCTCTGCACCTTGATGCCGTCCATGAAGACCTGGTACGTGTCGTCCCGGTTGTACTGCCACTGCCACGTGTGGAACTGCGAGGCGTCGAAGTCGTTGACGCCCGACGAGGACATTCCGCTGCCCCAGTTGTCGTAGTTGGTGTTGTCCTGGCCGCCGACGGAATTCGAGTGCCAGTAACGACCGTCGTAGTTGGTGTTGCCGCCGCCGTTGTCGTACCCGAAGGCCTCGACGGTGTCCATCTCGCCACCGCCGTCCCACTTGTTGCCGGCGGTCCAGATCGCGAACCAGAAATACGGCGGGGTGACGTAGCGGACCCGGGTCTCCCAGAGCAGGTCCTTGCCGAGCAGCGACCCGCCGTTGGGCAGGGTCCACTTCGCCTGGAACGACCCGCAGCCGGCGTTGTGGTCGGTCGGGCTCACGGTCGTGGCGCCGTTCAGCGGCACCAGGTAGGTCTTCAGCGAGTCGGCGGTGAACTCCCGCACCGGGTGCGACGGGTCCTCGACGGGCTGGTTCGGCAGGGCGTTCGCCGAGTCGGGCGCGACGGTGACCGCGCCGTAGTTGCTGCCGTTGCCGATCGTGCCGAACTGGTCGTGGTACTGGAAGTGGCTGTTCAGGTCGCCGATGTTCGCGATGTTGCCGCTCGTGCCGAAGTTCCAGTCCTGCGTGAGCTCGAAGTCGTCGGCGCCCACGCCGTACGCGGGACGCGGCGCGGAGCCGGCCTTGGTCGTGCGGGCGTAGGCCCGGCTCGGAGCGCCGACGACGGCGGCGCCGACTCCCGCGGCGGCCAGTCCCAGCAGGTGGCGTCGGCTCAAGTCAGTTCTTTTCTCCATACGTCAAGGATGGATTCCAGGCGACGCCGTGAATACTCAGAAAATCACCATGACAATATGTCGTTGATATGAGTCAAAAACCTTGACAACTGTCGTTCGACGATAGAAAGGAGCCGGTCGCCGAAGCGCTATTTCGCCATGCCCTCATGATGGTCGGCCACTGAAAAGACAACCGTAACGGCCCTTCCGGCGTCCTAGTGAATATGTTGTCCGGTGATGAGGGACGGGTTCTGGCCGGGATCGAGCGGTGCCTGGCGGACGACGACCCGCTCTTCGCGGTACGCCTGGCGACCGGTCAGCGGTACATGGGATTCCGCGCCGGCGTGCCGTTCTACCGGCCGCTGTGCGTGCTCGTCGCCGCCGTCGTCCTGGGCATGGTCATGGCCCTGGTCGCGGTGATGAGCGACGGCGCCGGCGGCGGCGTCCCCGAGCCGTCGGCGCCATCGACGCGGATCGCCGACGACGACCGGACGATGCCGCTGGTCGAGCCCCGCTGAGGGTCCTACCGGTGCTCGGGGTTGGGGAAGTCGTAGCGGCAGCCGGCGTCCCATCCGGCGCGCTGGTTGCCGTGGGCGGGAACGCCGCCGGCGTCCTTCAGCATCCGCGCCAGGTGCAGCAGGTTCCAGGTCATGAACGTCGTGTTGCGGTTCGTGAAGTCGTTCTCCGGGCCGCCCGAGCCGGCGTCGAGGTAGGACGGACCGGGGCCGGCCGCGCCGATCCAGCCGGCGTCGGCCTGCGGCGGGATCGTGTAGCCGAGGTGCTGGAGGCTGTAGAGCACGTTCATCGCGCAGTGCTTGACGCCGTCCTCGTTGCCGGTGATGAGGCATCCGCCGACGCGGCCGTAGTAGGCGTACTGGCCGGCGTCGTTGAGCAGGTGGGAGCAGGCGTACAACCGCTCGATGACCTTCTTGGTCTCCGAGCTGTTGTCGCCCAGCCAGATCGGGCCGCACAGGACGAGGATGTCGGCGGCGAGCACCTTCTCGTAGATCGCCGGCCAGGCGTCGGTCTCCCAGCCGTGCTCGGTCATGTCGGGCCAGACGCCGAGGAGCGATGTCGTGGTCGATGGCCCTGATCACGTCGACCGTGACGCCTTGGGCGGCCATGATGCCGCTGCTGATGTCGATCAGGCCCTCGGTGTTGCTCACCTCGGTGAGCGCTTGAGGGTGCAGTTGACGAACAGGGCACGAAGGTCGTCGAAACGCGCGTCGGTCACAGGTGCTCCTCGGTCGGGTGCCGACATTCGACCACCGGACCGGCCGAGGAACGCGCCCGCGCCGTCAGCGGTAAGAGATCCTTAATCAGGCCGACGCGGCGAAGGCCTCCGTGAGGATGTCGAGGCCCTCGGTCAGCAGCTCGTCGGAGATGGCGAGCGGCGGCAGGAAACGCAGCACGTTCCCGTACGTGCCCGCCGTCAGGGTGACCAGGCCGGCGGTGTGGCAGGCCTTGCTCACGGCGGCGGTCAGCGCGGGGTCCGGGGTCTTGGCGGCCGGGTCGGAGACGAGCTCGACGGCGAGCATCGCGCCGCGCCCGCGTACGTCGCCGATCTGCGGGTGGCGGGCGGCGAGCTCCTTCAGGCGCGGGGCGACGATCGCCTCGATCTCGCGGGCGCGCGCGGGCAGGTCGTCGGCCTTCATGGTCTCGATCGCGCCGAGCGCGGCGGCGCAGGCCACCGGGTTACCGCCGTACGTGCCGCCGAGGCCGCCGGCGTGGACGGCGTCCATGATCGCGGCCCGGCCGGTGACCGCGGCCAGCGGCAGCCCGCCCGCGATGCCCTTGGCCGTGGTGATCAGGTCGGGCACGACGCCCTCGTGGTCGCAGGCGAACCAGTCGCCCGTACGGCAGAAGCCCGTCTGGATCTCGTCGGCGATGAGCAGCACGCCGTTGTCGCGGCACCACGCGGCGACGCGCGCGAGGTAGCCGGGCGGCGGCACGACGAAGCCGCCCTCCCCCTGGATCGGCTCGATGATCACTGCCGCGGTGTTGTCCTCGCCGACCTGCGTGTGCACCTGGGACACGAACACCTCGAACGCCTCGTCGGCGCACGCGTCGGTGCCGGTCGGCCAGCGGTACGGGTACGCGGCGGGCACCCGGTAGACCTCTCCCGCGAAGGGCCCGAAGCGGTGCTTGTAGGGCATGTTCTTCGCGGTGAGCGCCATGGTGAGGTTCGTACGCCCGTGGTAGGCGTGCTCGAACGCCACGACCGCGGGCCTGCCGGTGGCGGACCGCGCGATCTTCACGGCGTTCTCCACGGCCTCCGCGCCGGAGTTGAACAACGCCGACCGCTTCTCGTGACCACCGGGCGTGAGCTCATTGAGCGCTTCGGCCACCTCGACGTACTCGGCGTACGGCGTGATCATGAAACAGGTGTGGGTGAAGTCGGCGGCCTGCCGCTGGACCCGCTCGACCACGCGGGGCGCCGAGTTGCCGACCGTGGTGACGGCGATCCCGGAGCCGAAGTCGATGAGCTGGTTGCCGTCGACGTCCACGAGAATGCCGCCACCGGCCCGCTCGACGTAGATCGGCAGAGCCGTCGAGACACCGGAGGAGACCGCGGCGTTCTTACGCGCGTGCAACGCGGCGGAACGCGGGCCGGGGATCGCGGTGTTCAGGACGCGGCTCTGCGGAATCATCGAAGTCCTCCCTGGTCAGGGCTATCACGGACAGGCGTTCGTGTGCCGGTGGTCTCCGCGTGATCGTACGCCGTCAGGTCGATCGCCACCGCTCGCGCCGGGGCGCCGTCGCCGCCGGTCAGGCGCAGGGGCAGGCACGAGATGAACGGCGGGAAGTCGATCAGCTCGAAACCGCGGAGGTTCTCGGCGATCACGCCGCCGGCCTCGGCGATCAGGCGGTGGGACGGGAAGCCTTCCCCAGGGTGTCCGTCGGCCGGGGTCTCGTCGATGCTGGGGGCGTCCAGCAGGAAGGTGCGCACGCCCAGGGACAGCAGGCGGCGGCAGGCCTCCGCGTCCAGGAAGGGATGGTCGAAGTACGTGTCGCCGCCGTACCGCTTCGACCAGCCGGTGTGCAGCAGGGCCAGGACGCCGGGTCTCAGCCTCGCCGCCGACGGGGCGATGATCTCCCAGGTGATCCGGGCGCGCGGGTCCAGGCCGGTGGCGTCAAGGATGACGCCCTCCCCGACGAACAGGGACAGGTCCACTTCGTCGATCCTCGTGCCGTCCTCGCGGAAGTGGTACGGGGCGTCGACGTGGGTGCCGGTCTGCGAGCCCATCGCCACGCTCAGCAGGTTGAAGCCGTCGGCGCCGATCGTGGCGGCGGGGTGGATCACCGGTGCCGGGTCGCCCGGGTACACCTGGGTCGAGGCCGACAGCGGGACCGACAGGTCGATGATGCGGCGGGCGTCCACGGTGTGCTCCCTTCCCTCGCCCCTGATGCTCTCGCAGACCCGGGGCCCGGCGGACGGCCGTACCCGGACCACCTAGGGTGGCTTGATGGGATCCATGGGAAAAGCGGTGGTCACCGGGGCTTCGTCCGGGATCGGGGCCGTGTACGCCCGGCGGCTCGCCGAACAGGGGTGGGGCCTCACGCTCGTCGCCCGGCGGGCCGGACGGCTGGACGCTCTGGCCGGCGAGCTGCGCTCCGCGTACGGCACGGACGTACGGACGCTCGGCGCCGACCTCGGCGCCGCCGACGACCTCGGGCGTGTCGCGGCGGCCGTGGCCGAGGACGACGTGGACCTGCTGGTGAACAACGCCGGCGTCAACGGGTACGGCCCGTTCGCCGAGGTCGAGCCGGACCTGGCCCAGCGCGTCCTCACCGTGAACGTCACGGCCCCGACGCTGCTCACCCGCGCCGCGCTGCCGGGGATGCTGGCGCGCGGGCGCGGAGCGGTCGTCAACGTCGCGTCCCTGCTCGCCTTCGCGGGGTCGGAGCCGCCGGGCCGGTTGCCGGAGCGCGTCGTGTACGCCGGGACCAAGGGCTACCTCGTGACGTTCACGCGTACGCTCGCCGCCGAGCTGGGAGACTCCCCGGTCCGCGTCCAGGTGCTCTGCCCGGGGCTCACGGCCACCGAGTTCCACCTGACCCGCGGCGCGGAGTCCGTGCCCGGCGACCGCGAACGCGTCCACGACGACGGCGGCATGGACTCCGCGGACGTCGTCACCGCCTCCTTGGAGGGCCTGGCCCGAAACGAGGTCGTCTGCGTGCCCGGCCTGTCCGACCCGGAGGCCGTGACGCGCCTGGTCGAAGCCGAGACCGGCCTGCGCGCCGCCAGCGGCCAGACCCTCGCCGCCCGCTACCGCTGACGGTTCTCAGGTCTCGAACGAGCCGGCGCCTTTACGTAGTAAGTGTGGCGGGCGAGGCCGTCAGCTCGCGTTCGACGTCGTAGCGCTGGATCCATGAGGCGTCGTCGACCAGTGACGACATTCCGCCGCCCTGGCCGCCCTGGCCGCCGGGGCTCAGGCGGAGCGAGCCGCCCTCCCGTGAGCCGATCTGGACCTGGGTCGTGTGCGGGCGCCGTACCGACTCGTACCGGCGGAGGGCGGACTCCACGTCACCCGGCGCCTCGTCCAGGCAGGTGGCGAGGGCGAGGGCGTCCTCGATGGCCTGGTTGGCGCCCTGGCCGTGGTGGGGCAGCATCGGGTGGGCCGCGTCGCCCAGGAGAGTGATCCGCCCCTTGGTCCAGGCCGTCAGGGGCTCGCGGTCGTACAGGGCCCAGCGGCGTACCTCGGTGAGGCCGTCCACCATCGCGCCCACGACCGGGTCCCAGCCGGCCAGGGCCTCGGCGACGTCGGCGCGCTCGCCCGGCAGGCTCCACGACTCCGGCGCGCCGCCGGCGTCCGGGACCACGGCGACGAACGTCAGCAGGCTCCCGGAGGCGACCGGGTAGCACAGCAGCTTCACCTCGGGCCCGGCCCAGACGAACATCGTGGCGGCGGGCAGCTCCAGTCCCTCGACCGGGATCAGCCCCCGGTACGCGCTCGTCCCGGAGAAGACCGGCTCGTCCGGGCCCGCCACCGCGCGGCGGACCACGGAGTGGACGCCGTCGGCGCCGATCAGGACGTCCGCCTCGGCGGTGCCGCCGTCGTCGAACGTCAGGGTCACGCCGCCGCCGTGCTGCTCGAAGGCGGCGCAGCGGCGGCCGAGGTGGACGCTCCCGGACGGTACGCGTTCGGCCAGTACGCGGAGCAGGTCGGCGCGGTGGACGGTGTAGTACGGCGCGCCGTACTCGGCCGCCCACTCCTCGCCCATCGGCTGGCGGGTCAGGACCCGGCCGTCCTTCCACAGGCGGACTTCGAGCGCTTCGGGGCGTACGCCCAGCTCGTCGAGCCGGTCACCCATGCCGAGACGGCGCAGGACCCGGCTGCCGTTGGAGCCGAGATGCAGGCCTACGCCGACGTCGCGCAGCGAGGGTGCCTGCTCATAGACGTCGACCTCGATGCCCTTCGCCGCCAGGGCGATCGCGGCGGTGAGCCCGCCGATCCCCGCTCCCAGCACCGCGACCCGGCACTTCGCTCCGCTCATGCGCGCGCCCTCCCATGACGACATTCGGAAGATTCTTTCGGCTGTTTCTATATCGCCCCTATAGCACTGACTGGATATTGACTGCCTGTCAGAAGGAACGTGAAAAATGTTGCACAAATATCTTTGCACAACTATCTTTGTGTCAGTGATACCCCTGCATGAACAAAGAGTCGGAGGCATCGTGAACGGTACGGACGACGTCGGTCCGTATCGCAGGCTGCCCCGGCTCCCCTACAGTCACTGGTCACTGCAGATCGGTACCGGCCATGACGACCGGCCGACGCTGAGGGTCTACACGCGGCAGAACGTCCTCGCCGACGTCTCCGCGTCCATGCCCGGCGGCGCGCTCCTGCTGGGCGCGCGGCGTGGCATCAACGAAGGGCGCGCGTGGGCGCTCGCCTGGGGCCGCCTGCCGGACGACGGCACCGACGAGGTGACGGTGACCTTCACGTCCGGCCTGCTGTCCTGGTGGCGGGCCACGGCGCCGACGCGCACGATCGCCGGGAGCTTCTGGGCGGCGGAGCTGTCAGGCACCTTCCGCTCGGTCGTCGTCTCCGCCGGCCCGGCGCAGGCGCGCGGCCTGCTCCACCGTTCCGACCACGCCTGAGTGGCTACAGCCCGGCCAGGCGAAGGAGCAGCTCCTTCACCGAGGTGGCCGCGTACCGGTCGCCGTCCAGGGCCGGGTCGGAGCAGAGCAGCACCGGCCCGTCGTCCGGGTCCGCCGGCAGCCGGCCGTGACTGCCCCTGACACACGACGGGTCGAGCGGGACGACGTTCATCGCGTACCGCAGGCCGACCTTCTTGCGCGCGAGCGCCGCCGCCGCACGCGCCTTGGCCAGCCGGTCCGACGGGTCGAAGAACAGCTCGGCCGGGTCGTACCCCGGCTTGCGGTGGATCTCGACGAGCTTCGCGAAGTCCGGCGCCCGCCGGTCGTCCAGCCAGTAGTAGTAGGTGAACCACGCCTCGGGTTCGGCCACGGCCACGAGTTCGCCGGACCTCGGGTGGTCCAGGCCGTGTTCCTTCTTGCCGACCTCGTCGAGCAGCATGGCGACGCCGTCGAGGCCTTCCAGGGCCTCGGTGGCCGCGGCGACCGCCGCGGCGTCCTTACAGTAGATGTGGGCGACCTGGTGGTCGGCGACCGCGAAGGCGCGCGAGGTCCAGGTCGCGAGGTACTCCATGCCGTCCTGGGTGTGCACGTCGATCAGCCCGGCCTCGCGGAGCCGCCGGTTGATGTGCACGGGGGTGGTCACGGGCGTGATGCCGTACTCGCTGAGGGCCACGACCGTGGCGCCGGCCGCGCGCGCGTCGTCGAGCAGCGGCTTCAGCGCCCGGTCCAGCTCGGCCGCCGCCTTCGCCGCCTCCGGCCCGTGCGGACCGTACCGCTGGAGGTCGTAGTCCAGGTGCGGGACGTACACGAGGGTGAGGTCGGGTTCCTCGGCCGTGAAGACGTGCCGCGCCGCGTCGATGATCCACTGCGACGACGTGATGCCCGCTCCCGGGCCCCAGTAGGTGAACAGCGGGAACGGCCCGAACCTGCTCTCCAGCTCGTCGTGCAGGGCGGGCGGGTACGTGTAGCAGTCCTGGTCCTTGCGCCCGTCGGCGCGGTAGATGGGCCGGGGCGTGACGGTGAGGTCCACGTCGGCGCCCATGGCGTACCACCAGCAGATGTTGGCCACCTTGTAGCCGGGCTTCACGCGCCGCGCGGCCTGCCACAGCTTCTCGCCGCCGACCAGGGCCGCGTGCTGGCGCCAGAACAGCACGTCCCCGAGGTCGCGGAAGTACCAGCCGTTGCCGACGATCCCGTGCTCGGACGGCTCGGCGCCGGTGAGGAGGGTCGCCTGCGCCGAGCACGTGACGGCGGGCAGCACCGTGTCCAGCCGCGCCGTGCCGCCCTGGTCGCCGACGGCGGCGAGGTTCGGCATGTGCGGCAGCAGGCGCGGGGTCAGCCCGACCACATCCAGGACGACGAGGCGGTTCACTCGATCTCCTTCAGTCCGAGCCCGACCAGGCGGCCGTGGGTCCAGGCCAGCTCGGCGGCGATTCCTTCGATGACGGCCGCGGGGCCCGCGGCGTCCGGCAGCACCGGCCAGGTGTAGGTCTCGACCTCCGCGTGGTCGGTGCGCGCGACCGGGCCGCCGAACAGGGCGTCCAGGGTCGCGGCCAGCTCCGTGCGCGTGGTGCCCAGGGACAGCACGTCGTCCGCGTGCACGGGCACGTGGAAGTGGACGCGCCACTCGTCCGTGCCCGGCAGCCCGCCCCCGAGCGCGTCGGACAGGTCGTCCGCGCCCATCACGGCTCCCCCGGCCCGCTCCCGTGTCTGATGGAGAAAGCGAGGCTCGTCGAGGCGGGCGAGCGAGCGGCGTGTCCGCTCGTCGTGCGGCGAGGTGGCCCGCAGCGCGCACGACACCTGCGTCTTCACGACCGGAACGCCCGCCGCGGCGAGCCCGGCGAGGGCCGTTCCCGGCGACTCGTACCCGACCGCGAGGTGGCAGGCGTCCAGGCAGATCCCGAGCCGGCCGAGGTCCAGCCCGGCGAGCGCCTTCGTGACCTGGTCCGTACGCTCGGCGACGCAGCCCGGCTCCGGTTCGAGGCCGACCCGGATCTCACGGCCGGTACGCGACTCGATCTCGGCGAGCGAGCCCGCGAGGCGCATGAGGTTGCGCCGCGCCTCGTCGCGGCACGCCGGCGACCAGGGCGTACGCCACGCGAGCGGCAGCGTCGACACGCTGCCGCGCGCCGCGTCGGCGGGCAGCAGCTCCGCGAGCACACGGGCGCAGGCGACCGTGTAGTCCAGCCGCCGCCGCCGCGTCCAGTCGGGGTGGTAGACCTTCCCCTTCACCACCGGGTCCTGGAACCCGGTGTAGGGGAAGGCGTTGAGGGTCACGACCTCCAGGCCGCGGTGGGCGAGCTCGCGGCGCATCCGCGCGACCGCGGCGCGGTCGGCCGCGAGCGCCTCGGCCACGCCCGCCGCCAGCCACAGGCCGACGCCGAGCCGTGCCACGCCCAGCCGGTTCCTGATCGGCTCCGCGTACGCGGCGAGCTGCCCGATGACGCCGTCGAGGTCCTGCGCGGCGTGCACGTTGGTGCAGTAGGCGAGATGGACGACGGTGCCGTCGGCGTGCCGGAACCGCATCGCTAGTCGCCGCCGCGCTTGACCGAGTTGCCGCTGAAGGTCGCGGACTCGTCGGGGCTGATCTCGTCGAGCTCCAGGCGCCCGCTCTGCCCGTAGAACTCGACGGGGTTCCGCCAGAAGACCCGGTCGACGTCGTCCTCGCCGAACCCGGCGGCGAGCATCGCGTCGGCGGTCTTCCGCGTCTTCAGCGGGTCGCTCTTCCCCCAGTCGGCGGCGGAGTTGACGAGCATCCGCTCGGTGCCGAACTCGGTGAGGATGCGGACCATCCGCTCCTCGCTCATCTTCGTCGCGGGGTAGACCGAGAAGCCCATCCAGCAGCCGCTCTCGGCGACGGTGGCCACGGTCACCTCGTTGAGGTGGTCGATGACGACCCGCTCCGGCGCGATGCCGGACTCCCGCACCACGTCGATGGACCGCCTGGTGCCGGTGAGCTTGTCGCGGTGCGGCGTGTGCACGAGGGCGGGCAGGCCGTTCTCGACCGCGAGCGCGAGCTGGGCCGCGAACGCCTCGTCCTCCTCGGGCGTCATCGAGTCGAACCCGATCTCGCCGACCGCGACGACGCGGTCCTTGGCGAGGTACCTCGGGAGCACGTCGAGGACGCCGGTGAGGCGCGGGTCGTTGGCCTCCTTCGGGTTCAGCGCGATCGTGCAGTGATGGCGCACACCGAACTGCGCGGCGCGGAACGGCTCCCAGCCGACCAGCCCGTCGAAGTAGTCGACGAAGCTGTGCACGCTCGTACGCGGCTGCCCCAGCCAGAAGGCCGGTTCGACGAGCGCGCGTATCCCGGCCTCGTACATCGCCTCATAGTCGTCCGTCGTCCGTGACGTCATGTGGACGTGCGGATCGAAGATGCGCATCCGTTCCTCCTGTGGTCGGGGATCCATGACGTTCGATCAGGGGCCGGACGTCCGGCGGCACGTCACGGCCCGCCGCGGTCCGCTCGCGTACGTAGTCGGCGAGCATGTCCGCGAGCCTCGCGTCGGCGCGCTCGGCCAGGCAGGCCGCGTCGCGGAGCGGTATCTCGCAGAACACCCACTTCAGGACGGCCTGCCGGTACGCGTCGTCGTCGAGGCGACGCCCGCCGTACGCGCCGAGGGCCCGGCGGATCAGCCGAGTGTCGTTGGTGCGCAGGGCGTCGCGTACGAGCGGCAGCGCGGCGTCCCCGATGCCCTCCAGCAGTGACAGCGCGCACAGGATGGCGCAGCGTTCGGCGGAGTCGCCGTGGCCGTACAGCTCCGACACGGCCGCGACGAGCTCGTCGCCGCTCAGGGGCAGGGCGGTGACCAGCAGCGCGCGTACGGCCTCGTCGACCGTCCAGTCGCGGAAGGGCTCCTGGTCGTCGCCGAGCGGACCGCGCCCGCAGCGCCGCGCGGCGGCCGGGAACAGGATGTCGATGGCGCCCGGGTCGAGGCGTACGCGCTCCCGCGACTCTTCCAGCCAGGTGAGGCCGGCCTCGTCCAGGCGTTCGGCGAGCGTCGCGCTCAGGGTGGTGATCACGGTGACCTCCGGCGCAGGAAATCCAGGGAGCGCCGCGCGACGGCGGGCGCGGCGTGGCTGTGCCGGGGCAGCTCGACCGAGACCAGGCCGGTGTAGCCGATCGCGACCAGCTCCTTCAGCACGGGTTCGAACTCGATCTCGCCCTGGCCGAACTCCAGGTGCTCGTGCGTGCCACGGCGCATGTCCTCGATCTGGACGTTCACCAGGTCGGGCGCCGCCCTGCTCACGCAGTCGGGCACGGGCAGCGCCTCCAGGCACCGGCAGTGGCCGATGTCGAGGGTGAGGCCGAGACGCTCCGGCTCACCGAGGCGCCGCTTCAGCTCGTCGTAGCGGTCGAGCGTGTCGACGAACATCCCGGGCTCCGGCTCGAAGCCCAGCGTGACGTCGTACCGCTCGGCCTCCTCGATGACGCGGGCGCAGCCCGCGACGAGCCGGTCCCAGTCCCCCGGCCCGTCGGCGACGCCGCTCCAGAACGAGACCGTCTGGGCGTTCAGGTCCGCGGCGATCCGCACGGCGCGCAGGAGCAGCTCGACGCGCAGCTCGGAGCCGTCCTCGCACATCAGCGTGGGGCGGTGCTTGCGGTGCCGGTCGAGCAGGTAGCGCGCGCCCGTCTCGACGACGACGTCCAGGCCGAGTTCGGTGAGGCGCGCCGCCAGGCGCTCCGTACGGCGCGACAGGTCCGGGGCGTACGGGTCGAGGTGCTGGTGGTCGAGCGTGAGCGCGACGCCGTCATAGCCCAGGTCCGCCAGGACGGCCAGCGCGTCGTCGACACGGTGGTCGGCGAAGCCGTTGGTGCCGTATCCGAAGCGCAGCGGTGTCATGTCGCGGAGATCTTCCGGCCGAGCCAGCGCGACAGCGGCGCGGTGACGGTCAGCGGCAGTGTCACGGCCGGGCCCGCGCCGGTGGACAGCGCGGCCTGGAGCAGCGGCAGGCCGTGGATGCCCGCGCCGACGGCGCCGCGTACGTTCTCCGCCGACGGGTCGGCGGCGGCGGTGAGCTGCGGGCGCCCGTAGGCACCGAGGTAGGCCATCGCGCAGAGCGAGGAGGCCGTACGGTCGGTGGCGCGACGGCCGCGCCGCCCGAAGGCCGCCGCGGCGGCGACCAGGGTGCTGGCGGCGAGCGTGACGCGCGGCACGATCGGCGGGGCGCCGCCGACCTCGTGGCGGCTCAGGCCCGTCACCGTGTACGTGTGCAGGGCGACGGTCGCGGCGGCCGGGGCCGCCGCGCGCATCCCGCCCGTACCGGACCCCATCAGGACGTTCAGCCCGCGCGCCACGGCCATCGCGGCCGACGCGGCGGGGGTGGACTTCAGCTTCAGGTCGTACGCCCAGACCGCGCCGGCCAGCGGCACGGCCACGGCCAGCGCGCGGCCACGCCCGGCGGCGGCCGCCAGGCCGAGGCCCGCGGCGGTGAGTCCGCACGCGACGGCGAGGGCGGCGGACGGCACGACCCGGCCGGAGGGGATCGGCCGTTCGGGCCGCTCGGCGGCGTCCAGGTGCCGGTCCGCGTAGTCGTTCAGCGCCATCCCGGCCCAGTACAGGCACACGGACGAGGCCACGACGCCCGCGGTGGCGCGGCGGTGCGGCCAGCCGGCCGCCGCCGCGCCGGCCAGGACGTCGCCCGGCACGCTGAGCGCGGCGGGCGCGCGCACCAGTTCCAGGTAGGCCTTCATCGGGCGAGCCCTCGCGCCCACTCGGTGAGCGCGTCGAACTGCCGTACGAGGCCGTGCTCGTCGGTGCCGATCGGGTCCTTGAAGAAGAACGCCAGCTCGGTGAGCGGGCCCGTACGCCCGGCCGCGCCGGCGGCGTCGACGAGGCGCACCAGGTCCAGGACGAGGGGCGCCGCGAGCGCCGAGTCGCATCCCTGCCAGGTGAACTGCATCGTCATCGCCGTGCCGAGGAAACCGCTGAAGGTGATGTTGTTCCAGGCGGTCTTCCAGTCGCCGAGCGCGGGCACGTTGTGGATGGCCACGTCGCCGTCGACCTCGTACCCGAGAGCGTTGGGCAGGACCTTGCGCTTGGACTCGGTCTTGCTGCGGGCGCGCTCGGGGTCGGCCAGCGTGGCGCCGTCACCGCCGCCGAGCAGGTTGGCGCCCGACCAGGACGTCACCCGCAGGGCGCGGCTGGCGAACATCGGCGCCAGGACCGACTTGACCAGCGTCTCTCCGGTCTTGCCGTCGCTGCCCGCGTACGGGATCCCGGCCTGTCCGGCCAGCTCGAGCAGCGCGGGCAGGCGGATGCCGGTGGAAGGCGTGAAGTCCACGTACGGGCAGCCCGCCCTGATCGCGGCGAGGGCGTACAGCGAGCTGGGCGGCAGCGGCGCGGCTCCCGCGGCGAGGGCGGCCGACAGCGCCTCGGCCGACGCGTGCGCGGGGTCGGCGGGCGCCGGCGCCTCCGTCGAGGAGACGTTGACGACGATCACCCGGGCCAGGCCGTGGCGTTCGCGGAAGCCGGTGAGGTCGGCGACGACGGAGTCGACGATCTCGGCCTGGCTCCGGTGTTCCTTCCCGCCGGTGCCGAGGCGGATCTCCGCCTCGGCGGCGAGCAGGTCCTCGTGCACCGCGTCGGGCAGCCCGTGCGGGATCACCCCGGCCTGGACGAGACGCTCAGCCCGCTTGGTCAGCCCGACGCCGCTCACGTCGTACCCGCCGAACACCAGGTCGCCGAAGCCGACCAGGTTCAGCGGCTCGAACGGCGGCAGCGTGCTCACGCAGCCGGCGGGTTCCATCAGGCCGGACCGCAGGGCCGACGCCCCGGCGACGACCGTCGTCGCCAGGGAGCCGCGGGCGCCGAGCAGCCAGACGCCCGTCTTGCCTTCGTCGCCCATGACCTCAGATCTTCGGAAGGTCGGCCGGATACGGGAACGTCTTGAACGCCTCGTCAAGCTGCTCCGGCGAGCGGCGCAGCCACTCGTGGCGCAGGTGCCGGACGATGTGGCGCGGCAGGAGCGGGTTGTGGTCGGAGTCCTTCTCCGGCTGCGCCAGCGACTGGAGCGACCAGGCGTAGCCGACTACCGGGTCGAGCGCGCTCCACCAGGCGGCGTCCACGTCGAGGAGCGCGAACGCCCGGTTGGTGGCGTGCCAGCGGTGGTACGCCTCCGTGCCGCCGCTCGGCGGGTCCATCACGTGCAGCTTGGATCCGGCCGGGCGGCGGGGGTCGTAAAGGAGCCCCTGGCCCATTTCCTCGAATGCCGGAATGATCCGGCCGATGTTCTGACGGAAGTACGCGTGGTAATAGATCTTCTGCAGTCTGGAAAGCTCGGCCATATCGCTTTTGACCGGCATCCAGAGGTCGCGATAGGTGTTCGGATATCCGGGCGCGTTCATGTGGTCGAGCCAGATCTTGCGCCACTGCTCGACCGGGCCGACGGCACCCTGGATCCGGCCCATGAGCGCCTTGAAGTCATCGGTCGGCTCGTAGTAGAAGTACTGGTCGAACTGGTAGAAGAACTCGTTCGCGCGCGGGCTGCCCTTCATTCCTGGCACGCGCGGAATCGGCGGATTGTTCCCCGGCGGTACGGGACTCGACGTGTCCGCGCGTGCGGGAATTGCCGCGAACAGCGACCCGCCTGCCACTAGTGCGGACGCGGCGAGGATCTCGCGCCTGCTGCGCTCTGCTGACACGAATTTCTCCTTCTCGGCGCGGGTTCCGGCCTACTCGGCATCAAATCCGAAACGACCATGTCGGCGCGCCCTATACCGGCTCTATACCTGCATGTCAGGGAACAGAGTGCAGATCAAGGGCATTCACCCCCAGGTCGGACAGGTCACCCAGACACTGTGCAAAGGAACTTGCATAGGACACTGTGCACATGTAACTATGGACACACGATGTCTGATTCCGCGGTGCCTCTGGAGGTCACGGACCTAGAGGTGTTGAAGGCGCTGGCGCACCCGCGCCGACAGCGAATCCTCCACCACCTGGGGTTGCATGGCCCCGCAACCTCGGCCACCCTCGCGAGGGCTCTGGGGCTGAACACGGGCGCGACCAGTTACCACCTTCGCGAGCTGGCCAAGTACGGCTTCGTCGAGGAGACGCCGGAGCGCGCGCACGGCCGTGAGCGGTGGTGGCGCGCGCCAGTGCGCGACCTGCGAATTCCGCCGAGATCCAAGCAGAGCGACCAGATGCGTCTCGTCATCGACGAGATGGCGCGGATGGAGCTCGCCGACGACTTCGAGCAGTTGCTGCGATTCCAGGTTCAGCGCGACCAGATGGACGAGTGGGCGGACACCTTCCTGCACTCACGCGGATCCATCCGGCTGACCCCGGACGAGCTGATGACCCTCTTCGAGGACTTCATCGAGCTGCTGAAGCGCTACAAGCGTTCGGAGGAGGACACTCCCGAGAACGCCAGAACGGTCCTCACGCGGTTCCTCGCCTTCCCCGAGATGGTGGCCGACAAGGCCACCGAGGAGGGCACCCGATGAGGGCATGACCACAAAGAACTTGGCCGCCGAGGTGCCACTCGACGGCCAAGTGAGAAGAGCGCATCCCCTAGCCCCTCGACGGGGCCTCAGCCGGTGACACGTCCCTCCTGAAAGGAGACCCGCTGGTGCAGGTCTCTCGTAAGCATACTCAGACAAAAGCGCCGTTCGCGGCGAAGCTCGACGCCGTCAGCAAGGTATACGGCCGGGGCGGCAGCGCCGTGACGGCGCTGAACAACGTCTCGATCGAGATCCCCTACGGCACGTTCACGGCCGTGATGGGGCCATCCGGCTCCGGCAAGAGCACGTTCCTGCACTGCGCCGCCGGCCTCGACCGCCCGTCCTCGGGCTCGATCACGCTCGGCGACGCCCAGCTCGACCGGATGAACGAGACCAAGCTGACCGAGCTGCGGCGTCAGCGCATCGGCTTCGTCTTCCAGGCGTTCAACCTGATCCCCTCGCTCACCGTGCAGCAGAACATCACGCTGCCGCTGCGGCTGGCCGGCAAGTCGCCCGACCGCGCGTGGCTGAAGGAGATCCTCGACCGGGTCGGCCTCGCCGACCGCACCAGGCACCGCCCGGCGCAGCTGTCCGGCGGCCAGCAGCAGCGCGTGGCGATCGCCCGCGCGCTGGTGACCCGGCCCGACGTCATCTTCGCCGACGAGCCGACCGGCGCGCTGGACATGCGCACCGCGCGGGAGATCCTCGAACTGCTCCGGCAGACCGTCGACACCGTGCGGCAGACGGTGATCATGGTGACCCACGACCCGGTCGCCGCCTCGTACGCCGACGCCGTGCTCTTCCTCGCCGACGGCCAGGTCGTCGGCACGCTGCCCCGGTCCGACGCGAACGTGATCGCCGAGCGCATGACGCGGATGGAGGCGCACCACTGATGCTCGGTCTCGCCATGGCCACGCTCCGGACCCGCAAGGCCGGGTTCATCGGGGCCTTCCTGGCCCTGTTCTGCGCGTCCGCCCTCATCAGCGCCTGCGGGATGCTGCTGCAGACCGGCCTGACCGGCGGCATCCCGACGGAGCGCTACGCCGGCAGCCCCATCGTCGTGGCCGGAAACCAGAACGTCTCGGCCGTCAAGAAAAAGAAGAAGGGCAAGACCAAGATCAAGTCCAAGCCCCTGGCCGAGCACGTGTGGATCCCCGCCACCGTCGCCGACCAGGTGCGGTCCGTCGCCGGCGTCAAGCAGGCCGTGCCCGAGGTCAGCTTCCCCGCGTACGTCATGGTCGACGGGAAGCCGGTCAAGGGTCCGGGCGGCAGCCCGTCGTTCGGCCACGGCTGGGAGTCGGCGCCGATCACCCCGTTCTCGCTGCGGAAGGGGCAGGTCCCGTCGGCCCCCGGCGACATCGTCATCGACGCCGCCCTGGCCGACCGCGCCGGCGCACGCGTCGGCTCCTCGGTGACCGTCCAGGCCACCTCGGTCGCCACGCGCTACCGCGTGTCCGGGATCGCCGAGACGCAGGGCCACGACGGCCTGAGCCAGCAGTCGGCGATCTTCTTCTCCGGCGACGAGGCGCGGCGCCTGGCCGGGCACGCCGGGCAGGTCACGGCCGTCGGCGTGCTGACCTCCTCCGGCGCGAACGCCGGCGACGTGCGCGACCGGGTCGAGAAGGCCCTGGCGAACACCCAGGTCAAGGTCGTCTCCGGTGACAAGCGCGGCGGCGTGGAGTTCCTGGACGCCTCCAAGGCGCAGGTCATGCTCATCAGCCTCAGCGGCACGCTCAGCGCGACCGCGGTGCTGGTCGCGATCCTGGTCGTGGTGAGCACGTTCGGCCTGTCCATCCAGCAGCGGTACCGCGAGCTGGCGCTGCTGCGCGCGATCGCCGCCACGCCCAAGCAGATCCGGAAGCTGATCGGCCGTGAGGCGCTGGTCGTCGGCCTGGCCGGCGGGGTCGGCGGGTGCCTGGTCAGCCTGCCGCTCGCGTCCTGGCTGCGCGGCCGGTTCGTGGCGGCCGGCGCGATCCCGGACATCCTGAAGCTCTCGATCGGCCCGGCGCCGTGGTTCGCCGCGGTGTTCCTCTCGCTGGTCGCCGCGTACGTCGCGGCCCGGGTCGCGGCCCGCCGTACGACCCGGATCCGGCCCGCCGAGGCGCTCGCGGAGTCCGCCATCGAGCCGCCGCGGCCCGGTGCCGTACGGTTCGTCGCGGGCCTGGTCTTCACGGCCGGCGCGGTGGTGCTGACCATCACGCTCAGCACGCTGACGACCGAGCCCGCCTCGACCCCGGTCACGTTCCTGACGTCCCTGATCTGGGTCGTCGCCGCGACACTGCTCGGCACCCTCCTCGTACGCGTCGCCACCGGGTTCCTCAGCGTGCCGCTGAAGGCGCTGTCACCGGTCGGCGGGTACTTCGCCGCGGCCAACACCCAGGCCAACGCGCGCCGGATCGCCGGCGTCGTCACGCCGCTCAGCCTGGCGGTGGCGATGACCTGCACGATCCTGTTCGGCCAGACCACGCTCGGCCACGCCTCCCAGCGGCAGGTCCAGGACGGCACGACCGCGGACTACGTCCTGCAGTCCGAGGGTCCCGGCATCGCCTCCGCCGACGTCGACGCCGTACGCCGGGTGCCCGGCGCCGCCACGGTCACCGAGGTCGTGCACACCCAGGTGCGCGGGGTCGGGCTCGGCAAGTACTCCGTGCAGGGCGTCACTCCGGACCGTCTCGGGCAGACGCTCGACATGGGCGTGAAGTCCGGCTCGATCACCTCCATGGGTAACGACACGGCGGCGATGAGCACGACCGCCGCGGCGCGTACCGGCTCCCATGTCGGCGGCCAGGTGGAGCTGCGGATGGGCGACAGCACACCGGTCACGCTGAAGGTCATCGCGATCTACGATCGCGGGCTCGGCTTCCCCGACCTCACGCTGCCGCACGACCTGGTCGCCGCGCACGTCGACAACCCGCTCGACGACACCGTCCTGGTCAAGGCCGGGTCCGGCGCGCACGACCTGAAGAAGTCCCTGGAGAACCGCGTCAAGGGCGTCGCGGGCGTCCACGTCACGGACCGGAACGGTCTGCGGCAGCAGCAGGCGGCCCAGCAGCGCGCGAACGCGAAGGTCGCGCTGCTGGCGATGGGTCTGATCATCGCGTTCACCGCGATCGCGGTGGTCAACTCGCTCACGATGTCCACCGCCGACCGGTTCCGCGAGTTCGCGCTGCTCCGGCTCGTCGGCACGACACGGCGGCAGGTGCTGCGGATCACCCGGTGGGAGTCGCTGGTCGTGACGATCATCGCGGTGGTCGTCGGGACCCTGATCAGCCTCGTGACGCTGAGCGCGATGAGCAGCGGGATGACGCACACCGTCGTGCCGTACGTCCCGCCGGCCACGTACCTGCTGGTCATCATCGGTGCGGCGGTGCTGGCGTTCCTCTCGACCGACACGGCCGCGCGCATCGCGCTGCGCGCGCAGCCGGCGGACGCCATCAACCAGCGGCAGTAGAACGGACGGCACGGGCCGCGACGCGATCGTCGCGGCCCGTGTCGTTCACCGCTGGGCGGGGCGTGCCTCCAGCAGCGCGGAGCGCGGTCCCTGCGTCACCGCGACCAGCTCGAAGCCGCCGCTCGTGAGCAGCTCGGCCCACTGGTTCTCGGTACGCTCCCGTCCGCCGAGCAGGACGAGCATGTGCAGGTCCAGCAGCTTCGCCGGGTGCGGCGCGTTCCCCGCCGGGACCACGTGCTCGACGATCAGCAGGCGGCCGCCGTCGGGGATGGCGTCGCGGCAGCGCTTCAGGATCGCCACCGCCTCGTCGTCGCTCCAGTCGTGCAGGATCTGCGCGAGCACGTAGACGTCGCGGCCGGCCGGGATCCGGTCGAAGAAGTCGCCGCCGACGCAGGTCGCGCGGTCCGCGACACCGCCCTCGGCCAGGGTCTGCTCGGCCTCGGCGACGACGTGGGGCAGGTCGAAGACGATGCCTTCGAGGTGCTCGTTGCGGCCGAGCAGCTCGGTGAGCAGCACGCCGTTGCCGCCGCCGACGTCGACGACGGTGCCGATGTCCTCCCACGGGCGTTCCAGCAGCGGCAGCAGCCTCAGCGTGACGAGGCCGGCCTGGGCACGGTTGAACTTCTCCGACGCCTCCGGGTGGTCGGCGAGCCACTCGAAGTGCGGCTTGCCGTACACCTCCTCGAAGGCCGGCTTGCCGGTGCGCAGCGAGTGCAGCGCCTCCGACCAGGCCACGTACGCCTCCTCCGCCATCAGGGCGGAGAAGTGCCGCAGCGAACCGGGCGCGTCCGAGCGCATGAGGCCGCCGAGCCGGGTCAGCGCGAACGTGCCGGCCGGCTCCTCGACGAACATGTCCTCGGCGGCCAGTGCCCGCAGGAACCGCTGCAACGCGTCGGCGTCCACGCTCGTGGCCGCGGCGAGCTCCTCGACGGTGAGGGGCCCGTCCGCGAGCAGGTCGGCGACGCCGAGCTGCCCGATGGCGTAAATGGCCTGGGAGACGATGAATCCCGAGATCTTGCGCCGTAGCTCGGCGTTCTCGGCCTGCAGGTCGTCCATGGCGTGGTGAGTCCCTTCGTCAGCGCTCAAGATCGGGGAAGAGCGGGAGTTCCGAGGTCCGCTTCAGGTAGTCCGCGCCGGTGGTGCCGCCGGTCCCCGGCACGGTACCGATGATCTTGAGGGTGATGCCCCAGTGGGTTCGCTTCATGGAGTGCCAGGCGGCGTCCAGGCGTGCCATCGCGCCGACCAGCAGGCTCGCGGCCTCGGCGGGCATCCGGTTCCTCTGCTCCGCGAAGGCCTCCTGCAGTGTGCGCCGGGGCAGCTCGATCGCCGGGATCTTGCCCTCGGTGGTCGGGTCGGGAACCTGCGGCGCGCTGATGTACTCCACCTGCCGGTACGCGCGTGACTGGACCGCGCTGCGGCCGTTCGTGTAGTCGCGGATGACGGCGAACGCCTCCTTCGGCATCGTCGTCACCACACGGTAGAGCAGAGGTGTCGCCTCAAGGCGCGCGGCGGCGCCGTTCAGCTCCTCGGTGGCGCGGTGCGCGTCGGCCTCCTCAACGGCGGCCACGGCGCGGAACAGCCCGCGCACGACCTGCCGGTACACCGTCTCGAAGATCTGGATGCTGCGGATGAACATGTGCTCGTCGTGCAGCGTCGAGGTCGGCAGCAGGGCCAGGTCGACGGCATGCCGCATGCGCTCGGGGACGCGGCCGAGGACCTCGTCGGGGTCGTCGCCGTGGACGGCGCTGTACGGCGCGAAGTCCGCGGCGCGCTCCAGGGCGTGCCGGCACGCCTGGGTGCGCCGTGACTGGCGCCGGTCGTCGGGCAGACGTGACAGCGCACGCGTCTCGGTCCGCGCGATCGCGGCGACCAGGCAGACGATCAGGGTGTCCAACGCGTCGTCGTCATCGACCAGGCCTTCCAGCAACGCGGCACAGAGGTAGGAGTCGTAGCCGCCGTTCTCCTGGTCGAATGTGGAGGGCAGCCATTCGGTGAGCGGCCAGCACTCCTCCGGCGTCGCCACCTTCTGCAGAAGTTCGTGGGCGGTTTTGAGTTCTTCCGCCACGAGCGGCACGACATGATTTCGGCCGACACCCTGGTAGTACTCCACGACCTGCGAAAAAGGGAAGGTCGAAATGTGGCCGGGAATCTCGGCTCCGGCCGCGAGCGCCCCGGACCAGGCGGCGACCGCCGCGCACACCTGGTCCGCAACAAGATCATTATCACTGGCCTGAGCCGCGATGGCACTGATGCCACCTACTCCGACCATGGTTCCGTCCACCATTGAACCCACCCTCACGCATCCCTGTGATAACCCATGGGCCTATCTACGATGGCGCGCCCATCGCCATTTCTGATGGTGCGTAAGATACCTATATGGGGCCTATAATTTTGCCTCATTCACGGGGATCGCGTTGGCGTGCAAGGACATCCGCCTGATGCCCGGGCTGAGCACGGAAATCACCGCCAGGATCGCCATGACAACGCTCATTCCAAGGACCGTCCGCGTCGTTCCCGCCCATTCGTTGAAGAAGCCGGCCGCGAGCGAGCCGAGCGCGACGGGACCGAGGCCGACGAGGGTCGCCACGCTGTTCACGCGGCCGAGCAGCGCGTCCGGGGTCACCCGGATCGTGTACAGCGCGCCCGCGACGTTCATCAGGCCACCGGCGTAGCCGCTCGCGGCGACCAGCGCGCCGAGCAGGTACGGCGAGTCGGTGAAGGCGATGGGCGGCATCAGCAGCGCCCACACGACGAACCCGCCGATCACCAGGTCCCGCATGCTCAGCCGCTGGATCCACCAGTTGCCGGTCAGCGCGCCGACCATGCCGCCGACCCCGCTCAGCGCGACGACGACACCGGCGAGGAACGTCGACCCGCCGTCCCGCACGATGATCACCATGAGCGTGAGGTTGAGACCCTGGAAGACGGCGTTGGAGACCGAGATCAGTGCCATCACCGCGCGCAGGAACCGCTCGCGCCACACCCAGGAGATCCCGGCGCCGATCTCCTGGAAGATCCGCTGCCACTCGCCGCTGCGCTCGGCCTGGAACTTCTTCCGTATGGAGAGCAGCAGCACGAGCGAGATGAGGTGCGAGACCGTCATGAAGACGAACGGCACGGCGCGTACGAGCGCGAACAGCCCGCCGCCGACCGGCTGGCCGAGCAGGGCGGCGGCACGTGACCGCGCCTCGTTCTGGGTCATGGCCGCCGACAGGTGCTCCTCCGGCACGAGGTGACGGGCACCGGACCGCTCGGCGATCTGGTAGACGACGCCGAGGCTCCCCTGCGCGAACGCCGCGACCAGCAGGTGGGCCAGCGTCGGCCGGCCGAGGAAGAGCACGAGCGCGACGCTGCCGGTGACCACGACGCAGCCCGCGTCGCAGGCGACCATCAGCCTCCTGCGGTCGAACCGGTCGGCCATCAGCCCCGCGGGCAGTTGCACCAGCAGGTTGGGCAGCAGCGCCGCGAAGCTGACCAGGCCGGCCTGCTTCGCCGAGCCCGTGTGGACGAGCACGAGCAGGGGGTAGGTGATGACGCCGACCCGCAGCGCGAAGAACGCGAACCCGGCGCCCGTCCACAGGAGGAGGAAGTCGCGGTTCCGGCGAAGCGGCGGGGCCGGTGCCGCGTCCTCCACGACGCTCACCGGCGGCACCACTCCAGGACGGCCATCGCGCTGTACATCTTGTTCGGCGGCCTGGTCGAACGCGATGCTGTCCGGACCGTCGAGGACCTCGGCGGTCACCTCGTCGCCCCGGTGCGCGGGCAGGTCGTGCAGGAAGATCGCGTTCGGCGAGGTACGCCAGAGGTCGCGGGTGACCTGGAACGGCTCGAAGACCCGCCGCCAGTCCGGGTCGGCCTTGGCGGTGCCCGTGGTCTGCCAGCGCGTCGTGTAGATCGCGTCGAAGTCCTCGGGCGGCTCGGCCATCTCGTGGGTCTCGAAGATGACCGATCCGTTGGCCTCGGCCTGGGCGGCGCAGCGGGCGATCAGGTCGGCGGGCAGGCCGTACCCGGGCGGCGTGCGCAGTTCGAGCGTGACGTCGCGGAACCTCGCCATGGCGCGTACGAGCGCCGTCGCGCTGTTGTTGCCCTCGCCGACGTACAGGACGCGCAGTCCCTCGATCCGGCCGAAGCGCCCGAGGAGAGTGGTCAGGTCGGTGAGCGCCTGGGTCGGGTGCTCGTCCGCGCTCATCGCGTTGATGACCGACATCCGCTCCTGCGCCGCCCACGCCCGCATCTCCCGCGGGTCGTCGGCGGTGCGCGCGACCAGGACGTCGAGCATGCGCGCGAACACGCGCCCGGTGTCCTCCGAGGTCTCCCCCGTGTTGATCTGCAGGTCGTCGGGGCCGTACGTGACGATCTGGCCGCCGAGCCGCAGCGCTCCGCTGGAGAAGGCGGTACGGGTGCGCGTCGAGGTCCTGCGGAAGTAGATCCCCACGATCTCCCCGGTGAGCGGCCGGTTCTTCGCGCCGGGATCGGCGGCGAACTCGGCGCCCCGGGTGATGATCTGACGCAGGTCCTCGTCGCTCAGGTCGTCGATCGAGATGAGATGCCGCACGAACCGCTCCCTTCCTGGGAGTCGAAGGTCGGATGGGTCACAGCAGGCGGTCCAGCAGATACCGGACCAGTGCGGCGCCCCCGGCACCGTTGGTCAGGGCGATGACGCCGTCGCGGGTGCGCAGGCGGCTCATGGTCACCGCGGCGTACCCGCCGGCCTGGCCGAGGTGGCCGAACTCCGTGTCCGGGCCGTCCTCGGTGTGCGTGCCGAGCCCGGCGAGCAGCGTGTCGGCCATCGGCCGGTCGAGGATCCGAGCGTCCTGGCCGTGGTAGGCCCGCTGCACCTCCAGCGCCACCTGGGCGAGGTCGGTGGCCGTGGTCCACAGGTACGGCGACGCGTCGCCGGCGGGCAGCGGGCGGCCGGACTCGTCGTGCGGCTCGGCGCGGCGTCCGTCGGTGCGGTGGCTCGAACCCGCTGCCGGTCATGCCGAGCGGTTCGAGGACGAGCTTGCGGACGACGTCCGTGAACTCCTCGCCGGTCACCTCGGACACGACGCGCCGCAGGTCGGCGAACCTCTCGCCGAACAGCCCGCGGACCGTCTCGCCGGTGACGGGATCGACGCCGTCCAGGTCGAGGCGGCCGTCGGCGGCCAGGCGTACGACGGCCAGCGCGGTGACGTGCTTGGTGATGGAGGCGATCGCGAACGCACTGTCCGCGGCAACCGGCCGTTGGCCGCCCAGAACGCCGTACTCCGCCGTCTCGGCGAGCTCGCCGTCCCTGATCAGCGCGAGGCTCAGTCCGGGGACGTGGTGCGTGGCCATCTCGGCGCGTACCTCGCCGGGCCTTAACGGGCGACGCCCGGCGGGCGGCGGCGGCCAGCTCGGCGAGCGTGCCGTGCCGGTGCACCATCCAGAGCGAGAGCGGCAGCCCGGCGCGGCGCGCGGCGGCGATCATCGGCAGCAGGGCGAGCGAGTCGCCGCCGAGGCCGGCGAAGTCGTCGTCGGCGCCGACCCGCTCGATCCGCAGCACCGAGGACCAGATCCCGGCGAGCAGCCGCTCGTCGTCGGTGCGCGGTGCCACGTACGCGCGGCGTCCCGGCATCGCCTCGCGGCCCGGCGCGGGCAGCGCCGGCGCGGTCGAGCTTGCCGTTGGGGGTGAGCGGCATCCGGTCCACGGTGACGAACCCGGCCGGGATCAGGTACGACGGCAGCCGCTCCGCGAGCAGCTCGCGCAGCTCGGCCGGGTCGGGGCGCCGTTCGCCGGCCGGGACGACGTAGGCGACGAGCCGCCGGTCGAGCGGGCGGTCCCCTCCGCCACGACGGCGGCCTCGGCGATCCGCCGGTCGGCGGTGAGCACGGACTCGATCTCGCCGGGCTCGACCCGGTGCCCGCGGATCTTGACCTGTTCGTCGGCGCGGCCGACGAACTCGACTGCCGTCGGGGGCGATCCGCCCCAGGTCGCCGGTGCGGTAGAGCCGTGAGCCCGGCGCGCCGTACGGGTCGGGGACGAACCGCTCGGCGGTCAGGCCCGGGCGGCCGGCGTAGCCGCGGGCCACCCCGGTCCCGCCGACGCACACCTCTCCGACGACGCCCGGTGGCACCCGGTTCAGCTGGTCGTCGAGGACGTGCATCGCGGTGTTCGGGATCGGGGTGCCCAGCGGCACCAGCGGCGTGGCCGGTGGCTCGTCGACGAAGCAGGCGGCGGTGCCGACCGTGACCTCGGCCGGGCCGTACTCCGACGCGACCCGCGCGTGCCCGCGCAGGCGCGCGGCGAGCGCCGACGGGAAGGCGTCGCCCGCGGAGACGAGCAGGTTCGCGAGCCCGCCGAGCTCCTCCGGCGTGAGCTGCGCGGCCAGCGCGGACAACTGCCCGGGCGTGGCCATCAGGAAGCCGAACGGCCCCGCCGCGGTGAGCAGGCCGCCGAGTTCGGCGAGCCGGGTGCCCGGCGGCAGGAGGTGCAGGGGACGGCCCGCCAGCAGCGGCGCGAACAGGACGGGAACCGACAGGTCGAAGGCGACCGAGCCGAACAGCGCGGTGCCGCCGGTGCCGGCCGACGCGTAGTTCCGCACGACCCAGGACAGGTAGTTCGCCAGGCCGCCGTGGTGCGCGAGGACGCCCTTCGGGCCGCCGGTCGTCCCGGACGTGTAGGTGACGTACGCGAGGCCGCCGGGATCGGCCGCGCGCTCCGGCCGGTGGATCGGGAGCGCCGCGAGGTCCGTGCGGTCGAGCGGGACGACCGCGCCGTCGTAGCCCGCGAGGAGTTCCGCGTGCGCGGACTCGGAGACGACGGCACGTGCGCCCGAGCCGGACAGTGTTAAGAGGATCCGGTCGGCCGGGTGGGACGGGTCGAGCGGCACGTACGCGCCGCCGGCCTTCCAGACGCCGAGGAGGGTGGCGACGAGGTCCGGGCCCCGGTCGAGCAGGACGCCCACGGTCGTCTCCGGGCCGACGCCCAGCTCGCGCAGCCGGGACGCGACGCGGCCGGCGCGCGCGTCCAGCTCCGCGAAGGTCACCCGCTCGTTCCCGGCGACCAGCGCGGTCTCGTCCGGCGTCGCCGCGGCGCGCTCGGCGAACAGCTCCGGCACCGTGCGTACGGCCGTGGCCTGCTGGTCCGGCGCGGCGCTCTCCACGACGGCGCCCTCCACCGCCGGAGGGAACACCGCGCGTGCCTCGCCGTCGATGTCGCGGACCATGTCCTCCAGCACCGCGCGGACCATCTCCAGGAACCGCGTGCCGGCGGCGCGGCTCAGCAGGTGGGTGTGGGTGGACAGCAGCAGGCGGGTGCCCATGGCCCCGACGCACATCGGGAACTCGTTCGGGCTCTCGTCGATGCTGGCCTCGAAGTCCACCAGCTCGGTGTCGACCTGGTAGAAGTCCAGGTAGTGGAAGAGCACGTCGATGACGCGCCCGCCGAACTCCCGCTGGATCGCCGGGTTCGGGAAGCGCCGGTGCGGCCACAGCTCGATCTCGCGTGCGAACACGTCCTGGGCGAGCGTCCGCCAGGTCCGCGCCCGCCCGTCGAAGGCGAACGGCACCGTGTTGAGGTACATGCCGGAGACGCGGTCCGCGCCGACCACCTCGGGCCGCGCGTCGCAGACCATCCCGCCGAAGAACCTGCGGCCGTACCCGTGGCGGCTCAGCACCTCCAGGTGCGCGGCGTGCAGCAGGGCCTTCAGCGGGACGTTCGCCTTCGCGGCGGCGGCGCGCAGGTCCTTCTCCAGGTCCTCGAAGGAGATGAACCGCTCGTAGCGTTCGCGGGGTGAGCCCGGCGGGTCGGCGAGCCCGGACGGCATGGTGAACTTCGGGTACTCCGTGACGATCCGCCGCCAGTAGGAGCGGTCCTCCTCCGAGCTCAGCGACGCCAGCTCGGCGGCGATGAAGTCGGCGTAGCGGACGTTCTCCTCGCGCGCGGGTTCGGGCTCGGCGCCGTCGCGGAGGCTGCGGTAGATCCCGAGCAGCTCCATGAGCTGCGAGTGGTAGCTCCAGCCCTCGAGGATCGCGTGGCACTCGGTGACCGACAGCCACCAGCTCACGTCGTCGAAGGCGTGCACCGCCATCCGCATCATCGGCGGGCGGCCCAGGTCGAAGGGGGTGACGCGCTCGCGGCGCGCGTGTTCGCGCAGTACGCGGCCCTGGTCCTGTACGTCCAGGTCGCGCAGGTCGTGGGTGCGGACCGGCAGCTCGGCGGCGCGGTGCACGCGCTGGACCGGCATCGACATCGAGGTCAGGTCGAACGATGTCCGCATCACCTCGTGCCGGGCGACGAGGACGTTCACGGCCGCCTGGAAGTGAGGCGGTGAGAAGGGCCGGTCGTCGCGGACGCGGAACGAGGTGTGGTTCAGGTAGCGGTTCTCACCGTCACCGTCCGACATTTCCAAGATCATACCGGTTTGGACCAATGACATCGGGTACGCGTCGGTGAATTCGCCGTGAAGCGCGGCGCGGTCGGCGTCTCCGAGCAACTCGAACGGCCGCACGCGCCGCTCGACGTCGACGGGTGCCGGGCGACCGGTGAGCATCTCGCAGAGCCGCTCGACCGTACGCGCCTCGAAGACGTCGCGGACGGAGGCGTCCAGTGCCGCCTCGCGCAGCGCGCCGACCAGCGCGACCGCGCGCAGCGAGTCGCCGCCGTCCTCGAAGAAGTCGTCGCGGACGCCGACGTGGGGAAGGCCGAGGACCTCGCGCCAGATCCCGGCGACGCGTTCCTCCACGGGCGTGCGGGGCGCGACGTACGCGCCTCCATCCGCACGCGTCTCCCGGTCGGGTGCGGGCAGGGCCTTGCGGTCGACCTTGCCGTTGGCGGTCAGCGGGATCTCGTCGAGGCCGACGAACGCCGACGGCACCATGTGCGGCGGCAGCGAGCCCTCCAGGGCCTCGCGCAGGTCCGCGGCGTCCGCGGTCCGGCCGCTCTCGGCGGCGACGTAGGCGATGAGCCGCCCGTCCACGGCCACGACGACGGCGTCGCGCACGCGGGGGTCGGCGGTCAGCGCGGCCTCGATCTCGCCCAGCTCGATCCGGTAGCCACGGATCTTGACCTGGTGGTCGGCGCGCGCGACGAACTCGATGTTCCCGTCGCGCGACATCCGGCCCAGGTCGCCGCTGCGGTAAAGCCGCGATCCCGGCGGGCCGTACGGGTCCGGCACGAACTTGTCGGCGGTCAGGTCCGGACGGTTCGCGTAGCCGCGCGCCAGCCCGACGCCGCCGATGCACACCTCGCCGACCACCCCGATCGGGACCGGCTGCAACAGGTCGTCGAGGACGTACATGGTGGTGTTGGGGATCGGGCGGCCGATGGAGACGAGCTGGGCGGACTCGTCGTCGTCCACGAAGAACGCCGAGTTGCCGATGGTGATCTCGGTCGGCCCGTACTCGGCGGCGAGCCGGGTGCCGCCGGGGCCGGCCATCTCGCGCCACCGGTTGGCGAGCCGGCCGGTGAACGCGTCGCCGGCCGCGATGACCAGTCCGGCGAGCCCGCTCACCTGCTCGGGCGACAGCTGCTGGGTGAGCAGGTCGAGGTGGCCGGGGGTGAGCTTGACGAACCCGTACGGCGCGCCGGCGGCGAGCAGCGGCCCGAGGTCGGCCACGTCGGTGTCCTGCGGCAGCAGGTGCACCGGCTGCCCGGTGATCAGCGGCGTGTACAGGTCGGGGATGCCGAGGTCGAAGGCGATCGAGGAGAACAGCGGCGCGCCGCCCTCCCCCGCCGCGGCGTACGTCTCGACGGTCCAGCCCAGGTAGTTGGCGAGCCCTCGGTGGGAGATCAGCACGCCCTTCGGGCGGCCCGTCGACCCGGAGGTGTAGATGACGTACGCGAGGGCGTCGAGGTCGCCGCGCGGCTCGACCGGCGAGCCGGGCCGCTCCCCGATCGCGTCGCGGTCGAGGAGGATCGTCCGGTCCTCGGGGTACCCGCCGAGGCTCCCCGTTCCCGAGGAGTCCGTGACGACGAGCCCGGCCTCGGCGTCGTCGAGGATGAAGCGCAGCCGGTCCGGCGGGTACGCGGGGTCGAGCGGCACGTAGGCCGCGCCCGCCTTCCAGACGCCGAGCAGGCACGCCACCAGGTCGGGCCCCCGGTCCAGCAGCACGCCGACCCGCGATTCGGGGCCCGCGCCGCGTTCCCGCAGGTAGTGGGCGAAGCGGTTCGCGCGGGCGTCCAGCTCCGCGTACGAGACCCGCTCCTCCGCCGCGATCACCGCGGTCGCCCCGGGCGTCTCGGCGGCCCTGCGCTCGAACAGCTCGTGCGTACGGGTGCCGCCGATGGCGCCCGGCAGCGGGTCCGCCAGGACGACGGCTAGCTCCTCGGGGCCGATGAAGCGCAGCCGTGACGTCTCGGTGCCCGGGTCCGCCGCGACGGCGGTGACCAGCCGCGTGTAGTGGTCGCAGATCCGCTCGGCGGTGGAGCGGGCGAACAGCGCGGTGGCGTACTCCAGGTGGCCGCTCAGCGAGCCGTCCGGCTCTTCGGCGACGAGCATCGTGAGGTCGAACTTGGCGATGCCGGACGCGACGTCGAGCGGCTCGGCCCGCAGCCCGGCCAGGTCGAAGGGGCGCGGCGGCGCGCCCTGCATGTCGAACATGACCTGGAAGATCGGGGTCATGGACAGGTCGCGTTCCGGGTCCAGCTCGTCGACCAGGCGCGTGAAGGGCATCTCCTGGTGCTCGAACGCCGACAGGACCGTCTCGCGGTTGCGGACGAGCAGGTCACGGAAGGCCGGCGCGCCCTCCCACCGGGCGCGCATGGCGATGGCATCGGAGACGTAGCCGACCATGCGCCGCAGCTCGGGACGGTTGCGCCCCGACACGGACGTGCCGACCACGACGTCGGTGGTGCCCGTGTAGCGGGACAGCAGCACCTGGAAGGCGGTCAGCACCACGATGAACAGCGACGAGTCGTGGTCCTGCGCGATCTTCCGCAGGCCGTCGGCCACCCTCGCGGGGACGGTGAAGCCGAGCGTCTCACCGCGCCAGTCGCGTACGGCGGGGCGCGGCCGGTCGGTCGGCAGGGCCAGCGGCGTGATGCCGTCGAGCCGCTCGCGCCAGTGGTCGAGGTGCCGGCGCAGGACCGGCGCGGACAGGCGCCCCTGCTGCCACGCGGCGTAGTCGGCGTACTGGACCGGGATGGGCTCCAGCGGCGAGGGCACGCCGCTCGCCGCGGCGCGGTAGCCCGCCTCCAGCTCGCCCAGCACGATCGCGTGCGACATGGCGTCGAAGGCGACGTGGTGGAAGACCATGACGAGCACGTGGTCCTCGTCGCCGAACCGCAGCACGCGGACACGGAACGGCGCGTCGCGTTCGAGGTCGAACGGGACCATCGCCACGGCGTGCGCGGCGGCCCTGACGTCGCGCGCGTCCGCGTGCGTGACCAGTTCGAAGTCCGCGGGGCCCGGCGGGTCGATGACCTGGCGGGCCTGGCCCTCGACCAGGGCGTACCGCGTGCGCAGGATCTCGTGGCGGTCCACGAGCTCGTCCACGGTGCGCCGCAGCGCCGCCACGTCGAGGGCGCCGCGCAGGCGCAGCACCAGCGGCGCGTTGTACTCGGCGCTGTCGGGCGCCATCCGGTTGGACAGCCACAGCTGCTGCTGGCCGGAGGAGAGCGGGAGCGGCCCCGTGCGGTCCACCGGCGTGATCGCGTCCTTGGCGCGCGACCGGCGGCCCGCCAGGCGGCGCTTGACGAGCTCCTCGCGGAGCGTGTCGAGGTTCTGCTCGGTGGACTCGACACGCTTGGTGCTCATGCCCGCAACTCCTTGATCTGCGATTCGGTGAGCTGCGCGACGTCGGCACGGATCTTCTCTTCGAGCACCACGGCGAGTTCCTCGACGGTGGGACGGTCGAACAGCTCGCGCAGGGCGATCTCGACGTCGAACATCTCCTTCAGGCCCGAGATGATCCGGACGGCGAGGAGGGAGTTGCCGCCGGCCTGCCAGAAGTTGTGCCGCGCGCCGACCTCGACGCCGAGCACCTCCTCCCAGACCTCGGCGATGCCCTCTTCGAGGTCGCCCTCGGGCGCGACGAACGCCTGCCGCGCGGAGAACGCGTCGTCGGGGTCCGGCAGTGCCGCGCGGTCGAGCTTGCCGTGCCGGTTGAGCGGCAGCCGGTCCAGGGGGATGAACAGGCCGGGCAGCATGTAGTCGGGCAGGTGGCGCCGCGCGTGCGCGGTGAGCTCGTCGTGGCCGGGCGCCGGTTCGGCACGGGTGACGACGTACGCGACGAGCCGCGCGTCCTGGCCGGTGCCGTGCAGGACGACGACGGCGGCCTCCACGCCGGGGTGCTCGGCGAGCACGGCCTCGATCTCGCCGGGCTCCACACGGTAGCCGCGCACTTTGACCTGGTCGTCGACCCGGCCGAGGAACTCCAGGGCGCCGTCCGCGTGGAACCGGCACAGGTCGCCGGTGCGGTACAGGCGCCCGCCGGGCGGGCCGAACGGGTCGGGCACGAACCGCTCGGCCGTACGGGCGGGGGCGCCGACGTAGCCGCGCGCGACGCCCGCGCCGCCGATGAACAGCTCGCCGGGGACACCGGCCGGGAGCAGCCGGAGGTTCTCGTCGGCGACGTACACCGTCATGTTCGGGAAGGCGCGGCCGATCAGCACGGTCTCGGAGTCCCGCTCGACGTCCCAGCGGGTGGCGGCGACGGTCGCCTCCGACGGCCCGTACTCGTTGATGAAGCGGCGCACGCGGGAGCGGATGTCGCGGGCCAGCGGCGGCGGGCAGGGCTCGCCGCCCATCGCGGCGATCACGGGCCGCTCGCCGAACCCGGCCTCCAGCAGCAGCCGCCAGTGCGCGGGCGACCCGCCGAGGTGGGTGACGCCGGTGGCCTCGACGAGCCGTAGCTGAGCGCGGCGGTCGTTGACCTCGGACTCGTCGGCGAGCACGACCCGGCCGCCGGACACGAGCGGGATGAACAGCTCACCGACCGCGATGTCGAAGGAGATCGCGGCGAGCGCGAGCCACGCGTCGCCGGCGCCGAACTCGTAGTACTCCCGCTTGGCGAGCAGCAGGTTGGCCAGTGACGCGTGCGTGGCCTGCACGCCCTTCGGGCGCCCGGTGGAGCCGGAGGTGTAGATGACGTACGCGAGGCCCTCCGGGTCCGGCGAGGCGCCAGTGAGCCTCCTCCGCGTCGGGCACGGAGTCCGCGAACAGGAGGGGGCCGCCGAAGACCTCGCCGACGGGCCCGGCCAGGTCGCGCTCGGTCACGACGACGGTCGCGCCGGCGTTCTCCAGCGTGTACGCGAGCCGCTCGGCCGGCGTCGAGGGGTGCACGGGCACGTACGCGCCGCCCGCGCGCCAGACGCCGAGCAGGCACGCGATCAGTTCCGGGCTCCGGTCCAGGACGACGCCGACGACCGTCTCCGGGCCGACGCCGAGGGCGCGCAGCGCCGACGCGTACGCGCCGGCGCGGCGGGAGAGCTCGCGGTAGGTGACGCGCCCGGTGGCGGTGACGACGGCGTCCGCGTCGGGGGTGGCGAGCACCCGCGCGGCGAACAGCTCGGGCACCGACGCGGGCGCGGTGCCGGTCGTGCGGTCGTTCCACTCCGAGAGCTGGCGGCGCCGCTCGTCCGGCGTGAGGATCTCCAGCTCGGCGAGCGGCGCGGCCTGGTCGGCGGTGGCCGACTCCAGCAGGCGTACGAGGTGGCCGGCCATGCGCCGTACGGTGCCCTCGTCGAACAGGGCCGTCGCGTACTCCAGGTGGCCGCGCAGCGAGCCGTCGGCCTGCCGCTGCACGGACAGGGTCAGGTCGGTGCGCGCGTGATGCCACAGCCGCTCGACGTCGGCGGTGCCGAAGGACAGGCTGGTCCGGCCTTCCTCCTGCATGTCGAACATGACCTGGTAGAGCGGCGTACGCGACAGGTCGCGCTCGGGGGCGAGGTCCTCCACGAGCCGGTCGAAGGGCAGTTCCTGGTTGGCGAAGGCGGCCAGGCACACCTCACGAACCCGGTCCAGCGCGGCGCCGTAGCCCGCGCGGGCGTCCAGGTCGCAGCGGAGCACCAGGGAGTTGAGGAAGAACCCGATGAGGTCCTCGACCTCGGGCCGGTCGCGGCCCGCCACCGAGGTGCCCACCGTGATGTCCCACTGGCCGCTGTAGCGGGCCAGCAGCGCGGAGAACGCGGTGAGCAGCGTCATGAACGGCGTCGCGCCGCGCAGGCGGCCGAGCTCGATCGCCGGGCCCGCGACGGCGGCGGGCACGTCGAAGACGACGACGGCGCCGCGCCCGTCGCGTGCGGCGGGGCGCGGCCGGTCGGCCGGCAGCTCCAGCGGCACGAGCCCGTCCAGGGTCGTGCGCCAGTGCACGGCCTGCCGCCGTACCTCCTCGCCGTCGGCGCGCTGGCGCTGCCAGGCCGCGTAGTCGGCGTACTGGACCGGCAGCTCCGGCAGGGCGTCGCCGGCCAGCAGGGCGCGCAGGTCACGTTCGAAGACGACCGCCGACCAGCCGTCGCAGGCGACGTGGTGGACGGTGATGAACAGGGTCTGGTCGCCGCCGTCCGCGCGGAACAGCACGGCGCGCCACGGCGGGCCGGCCGCGAGGTCGAAGGGCTCCTGGAGCCCGGCGTCCATCACCTCGGCCTGGTCGGCCCCGGCGGCCTCGACGACGCGCAGCTCGGCCGGGCCGGCCGGGTCCACGACCTGGCGCGGCTCCCCGCCGTCCAGGACGTACCGGGTGCGGAGGATCTCGTGGCGCTCCACGAGCGCGGCCAGCGCGGCACGTACGGCGCCGGGCCCGGTGCCGGCCGGCACGGTCAGCAGCACCGGCGTGATCCACTCCGCGCCGGACATGCTCGTACGGTCGAGGAACCACAGCCGCCGCTGCCCGGAGGACAGCGGCAGCAGGCCGCCGCGCGGCACCGGCGTGATCCGCCCGGCCTGGGTCCCGGCCTCCAGGAGGCGCGCCTGCGCCTCGACGGTCGAGGCGGAGAAGAACTCGCTCAGCACGACCTCGCGGCCACCGCGGCGCAGCCGGCCGGCGAGCCGGGTGAGCAGCAGCGACGAGCCGCCGAGCTGGAAGAAGTCGTCGTCGACGCCGATGACGCCGGGGTCGAGTTCGAGCAGGCCCGCCCAGGTCGCGGCGATCTCGCGCTCGCCGTCCGTGCGCGGCGCCACGTGCGGCGGGCGGCCGGTGTCGCTCGCGTGGCGGGGAACGGGCAGTCTCAGCCGGTCGATCTTCCCGCTGGTCGTCAGCGGGAACTCCTCCATCGGCACGAACACCGAGGGGACCATCGGCTGCGGAAGGCGTTCCCGCAGGTGGCGGCGTAGCTCAGCCGTGTCGGCGGTGCCGGTGGTGTAGGCGACGAGGCGCTTGGCGCCCCCGGCACCGGAACCGGCGACGGCTGCGACGACCGCTCCGGCGACGTCCGGGTGCGCGGCCAGCGCGGCCTCGACCTCGCCCGGCTCGACCCGCACGCCGTTGATCTTGACCTGGTGATCGGCGCGGCCGAGGTACTCCAGCACACCGTCCGAACGCCACCGGACGCGGTCGCCGGTGCGGTACAGACGCGCTCCCGGCGGCCCGTACGCGTCGGGGACGAAGCGCTCCGCGCTCAGGCCGGGCATCCCGGCGTACCCGCGCGCGACGCCGGGTCCCGCGACGTGCAGTTCGCCGGGCATGCCGATCGGCACCAGCGCGCCGAGGGAGTCCAGGACCTGGAGCCGCATCCCGTCGACGGGGCGGCCGATGGGCACCGGCCCGGTCCGCTGCGCCGGGTCGTACCGGTGGTAGGTGACGTCGATGGAGCACTCGGTGGGCCCGTAGGTGTTCCAGATCTCCGCGTCGGCCCGCTCCAGGAAGCGGCGGCACAGCTCCGCGTACAGCGGCTCGCCGGCGCTGAACAGCAGCCGCAGCGACGTACGCTCGGGCCAGCCGGGCTCCTCCACCAGCATGCGGAGCACCGAGGGCACGACCTGTAGGACCGTGATGTCCTGGTCGGCGACCGCGCGCACGAGCGCGGCGGGGTCGAGCTCGGCGTCGACCGGCGCGAGCACGACCGTGCCGCCGCTCACGAGCGGCGCGAAGATCTCCCAGCCCGCCGCGTCGAAGGTCAGCGCGGTCTTCTGCAGCACCCGGTCGGCCGGGGAGAACCCGTGGTGGCGGACGGTCCACATCACGCGGCCCGCGATCCCCTCGTGGGTGATCACGACGCCCTTGGGCCGGCCGGTGGAGCCCGAGGTGTACATCGCGTACGCGGCGCCGAGCGGCGACGGCTCGACGTCCGGCGCGGTCGCGGGGCACTCGGCGATCTCCGGCCAGTCGGCGTCGACGCGTACGGGCCGGGCGCCGAGCTCCCGGACGCCGTCCGCGAACTTCTCGTCGGTCAGCGCGATGGTGGCGCCCGTGTCGGCGACGATCCAGGCGAGCCGTTCCTGCGGGTGCGCCGGGTCCAGCGGCACGTACGCGGCGCCGGCCTTCCAGACCGCGAGCAGCGCGACGACGAGCTCCACACGGCGGTGCAGGCACACGCCGACCATGGACTCCGGACCGGCGCCGAGCGCGCGCAGGTGGTTCGCGAGCCGGTTGGCGCGCTGGTCCAGCTCGGCGTAGGTCAGCTCGTGCGGCCAGGCGGTGACGGCCACGGCGTCGGGCGTGAGCGCCGCCTGCCGGGCGACCAGACCAGGGAGGAGCGTGCTCATTCACGCTCTCCCTGGGCCATCCGCCGCCGCAGGCTCGCCGGGCGCATGTCGGTCCACACCTCGGAGATGCGGTTCAGGCACTCCTCGCGGGTGCCGACGGTGCCCTCGGCGCGCCAGCCCGCCGGAGGGTTCCCGCCGGCCGGCCAGATCGAGTACTGCTCCTCGGCGTTGAGGACCACGCTGTAGCTCTGCTCGTCCGTCACTGTCTCTCCCATTGGTCGCAGGTGGCTCTCTCAGTCGCCGAGGAAGCCGTCCACGGTGAGGCCGAGCCCGCGGGCCAGCGCCGTCGTCCGCACGTGCTCGGCGAGGGCGATGTCGAGGACGCCGAGGCCGAACGGTGAGTAGACGACGGGCCGCGTCGGGTCGTCGCGGCGCAGCGTGGCGGTGCCGCGTACGAGCGCGCCGATCGGGGCGTCGATGAAGTCGCGCCCGCCGGTCCGCTGCTCGGTCAGGTGCAGCGACGTCCGCTCGCGGCACACGTGGTCCGCGTCGTCGACGACGTTGTGGCTCGCGAGGATGGCCTCGGGGCGCAGGTCGCGCAGCGAGATGTGCAGGATGACGGCGCCCGGCCGGCAGTCCTCCAGGCCCATGTGCGGCTCGGCGGCGGTGGTGGCGAGCGCGACGAGGTCGTGCGCGCCCATGGCCGAGGCCAGGTCCGGCGCGACCGAGACCGCGATGCCGTCGAGCCGCGCGCCGAAGGCGCGCGCACGGTCCGGGTCGCTGTCGTACAGCGTCACCTGGGACAGGTCCGGCAGCGCGGCGCGCACGTAGCGCAGGATCTCGTGGCCGATGACGCCGCAGCCGACCAGCGTGACGCCCTCGGACCCGCCGCTCAGCACCGAGGCGGCGAGCGCGGCGCTGGCGGCCGTACGCTGCGCCGAGATCTGCGATCCCTCGATGAGCGCCTGCGGGCGGCCCGTCTCCAGGGAGTTCATGATGATCGCCGCGCTGGCGCGCGGCAGGCCGCGTTCGAGGTTGCCCGGGAAGGACGCCACCCACTTCATCCCGGCGGCGGTGCCCTCACCGCCGAGGTAGGCGGGCAGCCCGATGATCCGGTTCCGCGGCATGTCCGGGAACCGGAGGAAGACCGAGTGCGGGACGGTGGACTGCCCCTCGTCGTGGCGCGCGTAGGCGTCGCGAACGAGGTCGATCACCGCCTTCTCCTGGCCTCGCAGGATGTCGCACACGTCCGAATGGCCGATGATCAGCATGTTTCCCCGATGTCCTTCCAGAGGTGTGAGACCTCGCCGAAGCGCTCCTGCACCCATTCGTCCGAATAGACGGTGTCCAGGTAGCGGTCTCCGCCGTCCGGGAAGATGAGCGCGCAGTTCGCGCCCTCCCGGATCCACGGCGCCGCCTTCTCGATCGCGGCGGCGGTCGCGCCGGCCGAGCCGCCCGCGAGGATCGCCTCGCGCAGCATGAGCCGCCGGCAGGCGCGTACGCACTCCAGGTCGTTGACGTGCACGACCTCGTCCGCGAGGTCGTCCTGCATGAGCGCGGGACGTACCGAGGCGCCGTGGCCCGTGATGAGCCGGGGCGCGGGCTCCTGGTCGAAGATCGCGCTGCCCACCGCGTCGACGGCCACGATCGTGGTCGACAGGCCGTTCGCGCGTGCGTAGTCCGCGCAGCCGCGCAGGGTGCCGAACGTGCTCACCGCGCAGAAGAGGTAGTCCAGCCGGCCGTCGAGCGCCTCGACGATCTCGCGCATCGTCTGCTCGTGCGCCTTCGGGTTGAGCAGGTTGCCGTACTGGTTCGGCCAGTACGCGTGCTGGTTCTCCGCGACGATCTCCCGTACGCGCCGGATGCGCACCGGCAGGTACTCGCTGGTCTCGGGGTCGCGTTCGGTCACCACCTCCACCGACGCCCCGTAGGCATGGAGGATCGCGAGGTTCTGCTTCGTCGTCTTGGCGTCGACGACACAGATGAAACGCATTCCGTAGTACCGGCAGATCTGCGCGATCCCGACGGCCAGGTTTCCCGAACTGGACTCGACGATCACCGATTTCCCGGGGATCAGCTCGCCACGGGTGATCTTCCCCAGCAGCATGCTCAGCGCGGATCTGTCCTTCACGCTGCCGCCCGGATTGAAGCGCTCCAGTTTCGCGAAGACTCGCGCCGGCAACCGCGGAAACAACTGCTCGAGTTCGACGAGCGGGGTATTTCCGACAGTCCCGAGGATGCCTTTCAACACTCGCTCTGCCAACGCCCTGTCCTTTCGGCCGGAAGACCGAGTTCGGCTACTTCCCAAGTCACGTCAGCACATGTCCGCCGTCGGGACGCCGCGCCCGGGTGCGGCGCGCGTCGAGATGGATGAAGGTGCGGTGCAGCCATCGATCGCGGCCGTCGTAGCGCGGCACGAACGAGGACCGGCCATGCAGCGCCAGCCGGTTGTCGACCAAGGCCAGGTCGCCCTGCTGGAGCAGGAGCTCCTCCGCCACCTCGGCGAAGGCGTGCTGGAGCCGTTCCATCGCGCCGGCGGCCTCGTCGTCGAGCGGATGGGTGCTGGTGAAGTCCACCCGCACGTCCGGGTCGACGCGGTCGCCGGTGAGGACCGCGTGCGGCTCGGCGGCCTCGTCACGGCCGCCGAACGACGGCGGGGGCTCGGTGACGAACCGCGGTTCGTGCAGCAGCCGGTCGGTCTTGTCGTCGATCAGGTCCAGCGCGGGCCGGATGCAGGCGGTCCGCAGTCTGGCCTGGTCGCGGTGGTCGTTGCGCAGGCACATCAGCCCGACGAAGTCCGGTCTGTTCGCGTGGAAGGCGTTCTCGACGTGCATCTCCAGCACGGTCGAGCCCGCGTTGCCCTGGAACGTCTCCAGGCCGGGCACCGGCACGACGTTCTGGACGAGGGCGCCGCCCTTCTCGCTGCGGAAGGCGCCGATCTCGCCGAGTTGCAGGGAGATCAGCACCTGGACCGCCGCCGGGATGGTCGCGGCACTCTCGACGGACTCGGGGACGCTCGGCGTCGGCGGAAGCTCGGCCTCCTCGAAGGGAAGGTTCCGCACCAGCAGCACACCTCGCCCGCCGGGGTCGTGCCGGTACTCCCGCAGGGTCAGCCGCAGCCGCTCCGGCAGACGGATCGCCAGGGCGCGCGCCGCGGTGATCCAGCCGGCGTCGTCGATGAGCCGTGGCTCGGTGCCCGCCAACCGCTCCGCCAGGGCGCGCAGCTCGCGTCTCTCAGCGTCGGTCAATGTGATCGCCATGACATCGACACTCGTCCGTGTGTTACTCGTCATCGCATTTCATCTCTCATGAAAGTGCCGTTTCATGGCGTCGTCGAGCAATACGAATACTGCCAAGTAAGATCATGTTCACGGGGCCTATATTGCGGCTATACACCCTCGATATCAGCCACCGCCCAGGGCCAGTACGCGCAATCGCTCGGCCTCGTCCATCAGCGGCGCGCGCACCACCGTGCACTCCGGATCGTCGATGGCCACCCGGAGCATCCGCTCGTAGTGACCCGCCAGGAGTTCGATGCTTCCGCGGTCGAACAGATCGGTGTTGTAGCGATAAAGCGCGACCAGCGCGTCGCCGACCTGTCGAATGTCCACGGTGAGGTCGAATTGCCCCTCCATCTGCGGGACGTCGATCTGGGTGAGCCGCAGCCCGCGATATTCCAATTCCGGACCCTCGCCCATGTCCGCCGGCAACAGGGCCGACAGCGGCACGCGCGGGTTGTGGCCGACCATCGTGAAGGTGATCTGGAACAGTGGCGCGCGGTTCGCGGTGCGCGGCAGCCCCAGGTCGAGGACCAGCGTCGGCAGCGGGTACCGGGCGTGCCGGATGCCGTTCACGACACCGTCCTGCGCGGCCCTCGCCGCGTCCGCGAAGGTCGTCATGCCGTCGAACCGCGCCCGCGTCACCACCGGGTTGACCAGGTAGCCGACGACGTCACGGGTGGCGCGGTCGCTCCGGGTCATCGCCGAGCAGCCGATGACGAAGTCGCCCTGCCCGCTGTAGCGGTGCAGGAGGCCCTGGAAGACGCCCAGCAGGAACCCGAACGGCGTCACCCCGGCGGCGACGGCGGCCGGGCGCAGGCGTTCGGCGACGTCGCCGGGCAGCCGGGAGATGTACGACGCTCCCGCGTACGTCTGCTTCTCCGGGCGCGGCCGGTCGGCGGGCAGTTCCCCGGCCACGGCGCCGTCGCAGGCGTCCCGCCAGTAGGCCGCCGAACGCTCACGCTCGGGCCCCTCCAGCCAGCGCCGCTCCGCCTCGACGAAGTCGGCGAAGGTCCCGCGGACGGGCGGCCTCTCGGCGCCGGCGTAGGCGTCGAACACGTCGGCCATCAGGATCCACTGGGCCATCGCGTCGGTCGCGACGTGGTGGGCGACGAGCACGAGCACCGCGTCCGTCGCGGCGCCTCCCGGGCGTACCAGGGTGAAGCGGGCGGGCGTCTCGCCGTCGGCGAGCCGGAAGGGCCGCCGGCCCAGCTCGCCGATCACGTCGTACACCGGGCCGTGCGCGTCGCGCACCTCCAGCCCGGCCGTGCCCGCGTCGCGTACGGTCCGGCGCGGCTCGCCGTCGACCTCGGTGAAGACCGACCGGGTCAGGTCATGGCGCTCGACGGCCGCGCGCACCGCGCCCGCGAGCCTCGGCTCGTCGACGTCACCGCCGATCCGGATGGCGGTGACCACGTTGTACGCGGCGCTGTCCGGCGCCGTCCGGTGCAGGAACCACATGGCCTCCTGGCCGACGGACAGCGGCAGGCCGACGCTCAACGGCCGGCCTTCAGTTCGCGTAGATGCGCCGCCAGCAGGTTGATGGTCGGGTGGTCCCACGCCACGGTCTCCTCGACCGAGCAGTCGAACCGGTCCTCGATGTCGCCGCAGAGCGTGAGCGAGTAGATCGAGTCCATGCCCATGTCGACCAGGCGGCCGTCCGGGTCGAGCTCCGCCTCGGGCCGGTCGAGGTAGAACGCGACGCGCTCGGTCACCCAGCTCTGGATTTCGTCCACAACGGTCTCTGACACAGGTCGCTCCTCGCTGATCGGGTGGTTCACACGCGCCCGGCGAGGGCGCGGTCGGAGAGATCGAAGGTCCGCCCGCTCTCGCGGCGGGCGACCAGCTCGGCGTACATCTCCTCCTCGATCCCGGCGGGCGCCGGGCCGACGTCGAGGCCCAGCCGCCGGCCGAGCCGCCACAGCGCGGCGGTGATCCAGCGCTCGCCGGCGAGGAAGGGGTCCGAGGCGTTCAGCCACACGCCCAGGCACGAGGCCGCGGCCAGCACGACCGCGTACCGGTCCGCGAGGGCGAAGGCGCGGCGGCCGGCGATGACGGTACGGTCCTGCGGCGGGAGCGCGGCGCACTCGTCCCTGAGGCGTTCGAGGTGCTCGGCGAACGCCTTGCGCAGCGCCGTCAACGCCGGCCCGGACCCGGCGCGGTCGCCGGTGTGGATGACGGCCGTGAGGCTGTCCTCGCCCTTGCCGGTCAGCGCGAGGGCGCCGAAGTCGAGGTCGTCCAGTGGCTCGCCGAACCGGAAGAGGATGTCGGGCGGGCCGTCGGACCGCAGCCGGCTTCGCTCGGCGAGCCGCGCGAGCTGCGGGATCATCGTCGCCTGGCAGACGGTCGCGTTGGCGTGGCCGAACGTCGCCAGGGCGGTGTCCCGCATGCTCTTCTGGAACATCCCGTACGTGCCCTCGCGCAGGTACGACCGCGCGCCGAGCAGCACCGACAGCCGGTACGAGTCCTCATGGATGATCTTGGGCACGAGGTACTTGCCCGCGGCGGCGAACATCCCGGCCTGCCGGGGCAGCACGTGCAGCGCGCGTGCGACGGTCGTGGCGAAGGCGTCGCAGGCCAGCACGTCCACGAACGTCCACGCGAGGGTGGACCGCGCGTGCGGCAGGTCGCCGACCGTACGCCCGTACAGGCGGCGTTCGGTGGCGAAGCGCGTCGCGAGGCGAAGCTGGGTGTCCAGGCCCCCGACCGCCATGCCGGCCAGCAGCGTACGCGTGGTCTGGAACGCCCGCAGGACGGTCTCCATGCCACCGCCGACCGGGCCGACCACGCGGTCCATCGGCACCGGGCAGTCCTGGAACTCGATGCCGCCGAGCAGGCAGCCGCGCATGCCGGCCGTCGGGAAGCGCTGGAGGTCACGCCACCGGTCCGCCGGGATGGCCGCCTTCTCGACGATGATGTGGGAGTGGCTGCGGTTGCCCGGGCGCTCGTCGGTCCGCGCGAACAGCGTGATCGCGTCGGCGCGCACGACGTTGTTGACGAGCTCCTTGCGCCCGTCGAGGACCAGCTCGGAGCCTCGTTGCCGTGCCATCAGCTCGGTGCGCGTGAAGTCGTTGCCGTGCGCGAGCTCGTTGTAGCCGGCGGACACCTTGCGGTGCCGCAGCAGCAGGTCGGCCATCCAGCGGCGCTGCTCGTCGCTGCCGGACGCCCAGACGGGGGCGCCCGCGATGTAGTTGGTGAACCCGTACCCGAGGGCGAGCGACGGGTCGCGGCGGAAGACCGCGCGCAGGACCTGCACCAGCTCGTCCAGACCGCGCAGCCGTCCGCCGAGCGCGCGCGGCACGAACTCGGCGTTGAGCCCGTACGCGTCCAGCGCGCGCTCGCCGTCGGCGAGCAGCTCGGCGCGCTCGTCGGCGGCGAGCAGGGTCTCGTGCGAGAACGGGTTCGCGTCGTCCAGCGGGTCGCCGAGGTGCCGGTCGATGGTTCGCGGGTCCGCGTTCACGGTGCGCCCTCCGCCAGTCGGCAGTCCAGCGGGGAGAACAGGAGCCCCTGCTCGTACTGCGCCAAGAGTGGTCCGGTGAGTTCGTCCAGCACGTCGTCGTCGCCGGGGACGTCGCCCGGCCGCAGCCGGTCGAGCAGGCGTGCCAGGCACGCGCGCAGCCAGCGGGCGTCGGCCCACAGCTCGCCGTCCTCGCGGGCGTTCCGCAGGTAGAACTGGAGGCACGCGGCGGCGGCGAAGCACAGCGAGTACCGCTCGGCCAGCTCGAACGCCTCGGCCGGCACGTCGCGGAGCGAGGGCCGCAGCGCGGCCATCCCCCGGTGGATCTCGTCGGCCGCCGCGCGCAGCTCCCCGGCCTGCTCGGCGACGAGCGACGGCAGCCGGCCCGACTCCGCCAGCTTCCGCGTCTCGTCGACCAGCGCCGGAATGCTCTGCACCACGCTGCACCCCTCGCCCGAGACGAGCCGCAGCAGGTCACGGTCGAAGGTCTTCAGCGGTTCGGACAGGGTCGTCGCGGTGCGCAGCCCCGGCTCGTCCACCAGGCCGAACCGGTAGGCGCGGACCAGGCCCGGGAACTGGTTGATCATCGCGTTCAGATTGACGAGCGTGTTGCCGTCGAAGATGCCGACGATCCGGTGGTCGCGCTCGATCTTGGCGAACATGCCGTCGCGGTACGTCTCGGCGAGGAACGCCCGCGCCCCGAGCACCTGCCCGAGCTCGCGGATCAGTCGGTCCGCGCCGGACGGCACGAAGTACTTGGTCACGGCGGAGACGACGCTCATCTCGGCGGTCAGCGCGTGGGTGCTCCGCGACGCCACCAGGCCGACGACGTCGGCGATGAGCACGTCCGCGTACGCCTCGGCGAGCGTCCGCCGCGCCTGCGGCAGGTCGATGAGGCGGCGGTCGTACATCCGGTGTTCGAGCGTGAAGCGGGTGGCGATCCGCAGCGCCTGGTCGGCCGCGCCGAGGGACAGCGACGTGCACAGGACGCGCGTGAGCTGCAGCCCCTTGAGCACGATCTCGAACCCGCCGCCGGGCTCGCCGATCAGGGCGTCCGCGCCCACGACCACGTCGTCGAGGCGGATCCCGCTGATGTCGGTGCCGCGGATGCCGACGGTCCGCACCGCGGGCAGGTGCTCGTACGCGCCGGTCTTCGCCTTGTCGACCAGCAGCAGGCTGAACCCGCGCGGGCCGCCGGCCGGGTCGGTGCGGGCGAGGACGCAGACGATCCGGCCGCGCGTGGCGTTGTTGATGAGCCACTTCTCGCCCGTGATCCGGAAGCCGCCGTCGACCGGGACCGCCACGACGTCGCCGGCGAGCAGGTCGCTGCCGTGGTCGCGCTCGGTCAGCCCCCAGGAGACGACGGTGCCGGCGATGACCTCGTCGGCGAGGCGCTTCGCCTGGGCGTGCTCGGCGCCGACCCACGCCGACACGGCGCCCAGGTAGGTCTTCACGTGGCCGATCGCGACGGTGAGGTCCCGCCGGGCGACCGCGCGGATGACCTGGTAGAGCTCCTCGTAGTCGCGCGCCGAGCCGCCGTACTCCTCCGGGACGTAGTAGCCGGGCACGCCGGCCACGTCGAGCTCCCGGCAGATCTCGTCGGGGAACTCCTCGGCGCGGTCGAGCCCGGCGCAGCGCTCGTACGAGAAGGCCCGGCCCGGGTCGGCCGGGTCGCCGAGCCGCCGGTCGAAGTCCTCCGCGACGGCGTACGGGCCGTGGCGTCCGGTCGTCACGCGCCGCTCCGCTCGGAGTCGTCGTCCGCGCTCCGGTAGCGGGCGCGTACGGCGGGGTCGAGCTCCTCGTACACCGGGCTGAGCGCGCCCGCGACGAACAGGTCGCGCATCGCGCGCGCTGGATCTTGCCGCTGGTCGTCCGGCGTACGCCGCCACGCGGCACGAACATCACGTTCGGCACGCGTACGCCCAGGCCCCGGCCGAGGCCGTTCTTGATCGTGCCGGCCAGTTCGCGCAGGTCGGCCTCTGTGGCGTCCGGAAGGCTCAGCTCCAGGACCACGACGACCTGCTCCTCGGGCACCGCCACCGAGAAGACGCTGCAGATCCGGCCCTGGAACAGGTCGTGCAGCTCCTTGACGTCGCGCTCGATGTCCTGCGGGTACAGGTTGCGCCCGTTGACGATGAGCATCTCCTTGAGCCGGCCCGTGATGTACAGCTCGCCGTCCTGGTGGACGGCGAGGTCGCCGGTGCGCAGGAAGGGACCGTCGCCGTCCTCGGTGCGCGCGCGGAAGATGCGCTCGTTCTCCTCGTCCTTGCGCCAGTAGCCGCGGGTGACGCTCTCGCCGCGCAGCCACAGCTCGCCGACCTGGCCGTCGGGCAGCACCCGGCCGGTCTCCGGCTCGACGACGCGGGAGTCGTACTCGTGCGCCTGGCCGCAGCTCACGATCGCCAGGGAGTCCGCGCCGTGCACGGCGGGCTCCATCCGGTTCTTGGCCAGGGCCTCCGCGTCGACCTGGGCCACCGGCGGACGGGCGCCCGGGTACGCGCCGGCGACGAAGACGACCGTCTCGGCCATGCCGTAGCCGGAGCGGAACGACTCGGGCCGGAAGCCCACATGGGCGAACCGCGCGGAGAAGCGCTCCAGCACGGCGGCGTCGATCGGCTCCGAGCCGTTGATCGCGCTGCTCCAGTTCGACAGGTCCAGCGACCCGACCTGCTCGTCGGTCAGGCGGCGGGCGCACAGGTCGTACGCGAAGTTCGGTGCAGGGCTGGCGTCGGCCCGGTAGCGGCTGATGAGCTGGAGCCAGGAGAACGGCCGTTTGACGAAGGTCACCGGCGACATCAGGATCATCGTGCCGTTGAGGTACAGCGGGCCCATCATGCCGATGACGAGTCCCATGTCGTGGAAGGTCGGCAGCCAGCTGCAGAGCGTCACGTCCGGGTTGAGGCCGAACGCCTTCGCCATCCGCGGCAGGTTGGCCAGGACGTTGTCGTGGGCGACCATCACGCCCTTGGGGTCGCTGGTCGAGCCCGAGGTGTACTGAAGGAACGCCAGCGTGTCCGGGCCGATCTCCGGCGGGGCCCAGGAATCGGCGGCCGCGGTGTCCGACGCGTACGACGACTCCGTCAGCAGGCAGGGGACACCACCGTTTCCGGCGGCCCACTCCCCGACGCTCGCGAAGTTCTCCCGGTCGGTCAGCACCGCCGACACTTCGGCGTCGGCGACGATCCCGCTCGTCCGATCCACCTGGTTGGGGCGGCCGTCGAACAATGGTGTCGGAACCGGAACGACACCGGCGTACTGGCATCCGAGAAACGCGATCGCGAACTCCAGGCCGGGCGGAAACTGCAACAGCACCCGGTCACCGGGACGGCATCGCTCCTGCAATCGGGCGGCCATTGCCCGCGCCGCCAGGTCGAGCCCGCCGTAAGACACGGATTCACCCACGTCGGCGTCCGACGGATCGGCGTGGAAAACGATCGCCTCCCGCTCGGGAGTACGACGAGCATTCGCCTGGAACCTACCTACGAACCCTCCGAGCTCGGCCACATTTCTTCCCTCTACTCGGGATCGGCTGACCGCCTATCGGCGTCGCGGCACGCTCGCAGGACGCCTCCTGGCAGGGGCCAGCATCGGAGCGGCGGCTATAGATGTCCTATATCCACCAAGGTCTCCGCGCCGCGACGGCGATTTTCGCGGTGCGGCTCGCCTCGGGATACGGGGAGCGGCGCAAGGCGCGGGAGGGGGGTGCACACCGGCTGTGCACAATAGCCATGCACATTACCATTAGCATTATCATTTATAACGCGCGATGTAAAGTCTTCAGTCAGGGCCTTTGGATGATTACTGGAATTTGTCATTGGCCGGAACGCGCCAGGCACTTAAGGCAACTGGACGAATAAAGGTTTCGGCAGCTACGGTCCGACTGTGATATTTCAACCCTTACTCTACGCGACGCAGCCATTACTAACAGTGAGGATCGTCACTAGCAAATCACCGTAGGCAGCGCCGACTCACGCCAAGAGGGTACCGACTGTGCAGGTCATGCAGGTAGAACCGAACGAAGACGTCAACACAGAATTCCGCATCCTCGGACCCGTTGAAGCCTGGAAGGACGGATCAGAGGTCGCTCTGGACGGCGCCAAGCAACGGACCGTTCTTGCCGCTCTACTGCTGACCCGGCAACAAGTTCTGTCCGACATGCAGCTCGGGACGCTTTTGTGGGGAAGCCGGCCGCCGGCGACCTCCGAGGCGCAGATCTACACATATGTTTCCCGGCTTCGCAGATATCTCGGCGACGCGGTCGAGATTACCCGGCGATATCCCGGATATCTGATGCATGTCGCGGCGGGCTCACTTGACTGCGACATCTTCGAGCAGAAGGCACAGCGCGGTCGCGCCGCCTTGCAGGACGGGCGCTTCGAGGAAAGCGCGTGGTGGCTCCGGTCGGCCCTGTCGCTGTGGCGTGGCCCGGCCCTCGCCAATGTCACCGAATTCATGATGGACATCGAACGCCCGCGCCTCGAAGAGGTCCGTCTCGCGGCGCTGGAGGCACGGATCGAGGCCGATCTCGCGCTGCGCCGTCATTCCCAGCTCGTGCCGGAGTTGACCGGCCTTGTCTCACAGTTCCCGTTGCACGAGCGCTTCCGCGCGCAGCTCATGATCACGCTCTACCGGTGCGGCCGTCAGGCCGACGCACTGATGGTCTACGAGGACGGCCGCCGCATTCTCGCGGAGGAACTCGGCGTCGACCCGGGCGCGCTCCTGCGCGGCGTCCACCAGGGAGTTCTCACGGCGGACGCGCGCCTCGACGGGCCGTTCGCCCTTACCGCGGAGCGACAACTCGCCTATCGCATACGCGACGTCTCCTAGCCGTATAGGCCGTATATAGATACCGGTGTGAACCTGTGCGCACGTCTCATAACTAAACGATGGAGCGCGCGACGTGGATGACCGGATCAAGAATGTTGTTATTCTCGGTGGTGGCACGGCCGGCTGGATCACGGCCGCGTATCTCGGAAAAGCGCTTCAGGGCACGGTGAAGGTCTCCGTCCTCGAATCACCCACGGTGCCCCGTATCGGCGTCGGCGAGGCCAGCATTCCGAATCTCCAGAGCGCGTTCTTCGATTACCTGGGGATTCCCGAAGACGAGTGGATGCGCGAGTGCAACGCCGCGTTCAAGACCGCGGTGAAGTTCATCAACTGGCGGACTCCCGGCGAAGGTGTCCCGCAGGCGCGCGATCTGGACGGCGGCGGAACCGACCACTTCTACCACCCGTTCGGCCTTCTCGACCAGCACGACAACCTGCCGCTGTCGCACTACTGGTTCGACAAGAAGTATCGCGGCGAGACGACGGAGGCCTTCGACTACGCGTGCATGAAGGAACCGGCGATGATGGACGCCCGCCGGTCCCCGCGCTGGGACGACGGAAGCCCCGCCACGCGCTACGCGTGGCACTTCGACGCCGCGAACGTCGCGAATTTCCTGCGTCGCTGGTCGACCACGAAGCAGGGCGTCGAGCACATCGAGGACCACATGGAAGAGGTCCTCCTCGACGAGCGCGGCTTCATCACCGGTCTGCGCACCACAAAGGGCCGGCTCGTCGAAGGCGACCTGTTCGTGGACTGCTCCGGCTTCCGCGGTCTACTGATCAACAAGGCCATGGAAGAGCCGTTCATCAACATGAACGACCATCTTCTGTGCGACAGCGCGGTCGCCACCTCCATCCCCCACGACGACGAGGCGAACGGCGTCGAGCCCTATACCTCGGCCATCGCCATGAAGTCCGGCTGGACGTGGAGGATCCCGCTGCTCGGCCGTTTCGGCAGCGGCTACGTCTACTCCAGTCAGTTCGCCTCCCAGGACGAGGCGACCCGGGACTTCTGCAAGATGTGGGGCCTGGATCCGGACAACACGCCGCTCAACAAAATCCGCTTCCGGGTGGGCCGTAACCGGCGCGCGTGGGTGAAGAACTGCGTCAGCGTCGGCCTGGCATCGTGCTTCCTGGAGCCCTTGGAGTCGACCGGCATCTACTTCGCTTATGTCGCGGCGTACCAGCTGGTCAAGCACTTTCCGGACCGCACCTTCAACCCGTCGCTGATCAATGGCTTCAACAAGCAGATCGAAGTCATGTTCGACGATATGCGGGACTTCATCCAGGCGCACTTCTACTGCGCGCCGCGCGATGACACCGACTTCTGGAAGGCCAACAAGCAGCTCCACCTCTCGGACAACATCCGCGAGAAGATGGACCTCTACAAGGCCGGTATCGCGATCAACCCGCCGTCCACGGACGAGAACACCTATTACTCGAACTTCGAGGCGGAGTTCGGGAACTTCTGGACCAACGGCAGCTACTACTGCATCTTCGCCGGCCTGGGATGGCTGCCCGACCGGCCGCTGCCGCTCATCACCCACAAGCCCGAGTCCGTGGCCGCGGCCGAGCCGCTGTTCGAGCGGGTCAAGCAGCGGCAGCGCGAGCTCTCCGAACGGCTGCCCTCGAACTATGACTACCTTCGCCGCCTGCACGGCTGAGTCCGGGTCAGAGAGGTCGGAGCATGAGTGTGGTTCCCCTACCGGAGCGTGTACCGGCCGAGGACTACCGGGCGCTGATGGGAGACTTCCCCACCGGCGTCACGGTGATCACCAGTCTCGACGAGACCGGCAGTCCGCACGGCCTGACCTGCAACTCACTGGCCAGCGTCTCCATCGATCCGCCGACCCTGCTGATCTGCCTCGGTGACCGGAGCGGCACCCTGGCCGCCATCCACGGCAACGGCCGCTTCGGGGTGAACCTGCTGAAGGCGGGAGCGCGGCGTACGGCCGAGCTCTTCGCCTCACCGCAGGAGCACCGCTTCGCCCACGCCGACTGGCGTCCCTCGCCGGTGTCGGGGGTGCCGTGGCTCGCCGACGACGCGTTCGCCATGGTCGAGTGCCGCGTCAGCGACATGGCCAAGGTGTCGGACCACACGGTGGTGTTCGGCGTGGTGGAGCACATCGAGCACCGCGAGGGCTCACCGCTCGTCTACGGCAAGCGGCGGTTCTGGTCCTGGTCGGAGGTCACCGAAGGGTCTCTGAGCCCGACCTGAGTACGGGACGTGGACTGGGCGCTCTCGGTGAGGGCGCTCAGTTCATGGACTTCGCGGCGGTGAGGTGCCGCGCGGCGACGGCGCGGTTGTAGCGGAAGAACATCGCGCCGAGCGTCCGCAGGTCGCTCTCGCTCCAGCCGTCGAGCAGGTCCGCCACGCTGGCCGTACGCCGCGCGCGCACCGCCTCCATGCGCCGCAGCCCCTCGGCGGTCGGGGTGATGATGCTGCGCCGCCGGTCGGACAGGTCGGGCGAGCGCTCGACCAGGCCGGCGTTCTCCAGCACGGAGACCTGGCGGCCCGCCGTGGAGGGGTCCAGGCCCAGGGACGTGGCGAGGCCGTTGATGTCGGCCGGACCGCCGTCGTCCAGCGTGCAGAGCAGCAGGTACTCGGCGCGGTCGAGGTCGTCGTGGACGCCGCCGCGCCGGGAGAGCATCTCGAAGTGCCGCATCAGCACCGCGGTCTGCCGCTCGATGACGCCGAGGGCCTGGGTCGCGTCGTCCACTCGTCACCTCAGATTTAGCGGTACTAAGCATGTTAAAATCGGCATCATACCGACAACTGAAGACTTGCGAGGAGCACGCGTGGGGATGGCTTCGCACGGCTGGACATCCGAGACCTGGGACCGGGTGGTGGCGTCCGATCCGGGCCTCCAGCGGCTCCGGATGGCGCTGTCCGCGGCGGCGGCGATGACCACCGCGCTCGGGGTGGAGTACGAGTTCGGGCGGCTGACCGGCGCCGACGCCAAGGGCATGCTGGTCGCGATGCTCCTGGGCACGGTCATCGCGATGATGGGGTCGATGGCGCTGGCGGGGACGCGCGCCTGGCCCAAGGTGTACACCGCCGTCTTCTTCCCGGTCGCGATCGGCGCCGGGATGCTCCCCGGCACCCTGGTGGCCGGGCACACGAACTGGATGCTGACCGTGTTCGTCGCGGTCATGTTCCTGGCCGTGTTCATCCGCCGGTTCGGCATGGCGTGGTTCTTCTACGGCTTCATGGTCTGGATGGGGTACTTCTTCGCGGTCTTCCTCGGCGCGCGCACCTCCGACGTCCCCTCCCTGCTCGTCCCGGTCGCGGTCAGCACCGCGTGGGTGCTGCTGCTGTCCGTCACGGTGCTGCGCACCAACCCGCGCCGTACGCTCCGCCGCGTCAGGCGGGCGTTCGACGCGCGCGCCCGCGCCGTCGCACGCGCCTGCGCCGACCTGCTGGAGACGGACCCGGCCGACGAGCGCGCCCGCGCCCGTACGCGCCACCGGCTGCACTCGCGCCAGCTCCGGCTGGCCGAGACCGCCCTGATCATCGAAGGCTGGTCCGACGAGGCGGACGCCCTGCCCGCGGGCTGGTCCGCCCCGGCGCTGCGCCGCCGGCTGCTCGACGCGCACATGGCCGTCGACGCGCTGGCCGCCGCCGCCGAGTCGCTCGCCCTCGCCTCGGGACGGCTGTCGTCCGAGGCGGCCCGTATCGCCGGGCACCTGGCCCGGCACGAGTACCGCGAGGCCCAGCACCTGGCACGCGCGCTCCTCGCGCTGGACCAGGCCGGCGGCCCGGACCGGCCGGGCGGCAGCCCCTGGACGGCCGGTTCACCCGGCGGCCAGGACTCCGGGCCGGACTGCTACGCGCAGCACCTCTCCACCGCCACGCTGGAGTTCACCGCCCTCGCCGCCCAGGCCGGCTCGCCGCCGGACGCGGACGACGCGGAGGAGTTCTCGCCCGCGGTCACGCTCGCCCTCGGCATCCTGCCGGGCTCCCCGTCGGTCGCCGGCGACGTCGCGGCGCGCGGAAGCTGGAACCCCCTCAGCCGGATGTCGCTGACCAGCCGGCAGGCCGTACAGGTCGCCGTCGCGGGCACGCTCGCGATCCTCATCGGCCGCCAGGTGTCGGAGACGCGTTACTACTGGGCGGTGCTCGCGGCGTTCATCGCGTTCACCGGAACGGCCACCCGCTCGGAGACCTTCATCAAGGCCGGCAACCGCGTCCTCGGCACCCTGGTCGGGCTCGGCGCCGGCGTCGGCCTCGTCCACCTGACCGCCGGCCACACGATGTGGGTCCTCGCGGTGGTCATCATCAGCATGTCGTGCGGCTTCTACCTGGTGAACATCTCGTACGCCAGCATGATCTTCTTCGTCACGATCATGGTCTCGCAGTTGTACAGCGTGCTGCACGAGTTCTCCGCGAGCCTGCTCCTGCTGCGTCTGGAGGAGACCGCGATCGGCGCGGTGATCGGCATCGCGGTCGCGCTGCTGGTCCTGCCGACCAGCACACGCGACACCGTGAGAGCGGCACGCGAACAGTACTTCACCGCCCTCGCCGACCTCCTGCGCGCCACGGTCACGCGCCCCGGCGACGAGCCGGACGAGGACGAGGACCGCGTCACCGACCTCGACGAGCTGATCCGCGTCCTCGACCTGCGGCTGCGGCAGCTCGCGCTCGTCGCCCGGCCGCTGACCCGTACGCTGAGCCGCCCGCTGATCTGGGGCAACAACCCGCGCGTCGTACGCCACCGCCTCACCCTGCACGCGGACCTGAACCGCCAGATCCGCGCGCTGGCACTGGAAGGACGGCGCCACCCGTCGCGCGTCCCCGACCTCGTACGCGCGTGCGACGCCCTCGCGGACGCCGCCGAGGCCCTCGCCGCAGTCATCCCGGACTCCGGGCGCCCGGCCGCCGAGGTGTGCGGGCCGCTCACCACCGCCGAGACGCTCCTGCTGTCACGGCAGCCGACGGACGAGGGCGGTCTCCTGCCCATGCTGACCAGGATCCGCTGGCTGCTGAACGAACTCGCCGTCCTGCCCCCGGCCATCCCGACCCCGCCCGCGCGCCCCGCGGCGACCGTTAACGACCGGCCCAGAGCGATCACTCCAGAGCCGAACCTCGCCCGTACCTGCCCTGACTCCGGTCTCCACGCACGTACGGCGGACCGACCGTAAGGCGTTTAGTCTGGTATCCAGACGCTTCTCATCCTGGAATCGAGCGATGCCTGACCCCGTCGTACAGCGCCGTGAACTGGGCGCCTTCCTCCGCAGCCGCCGGGAGCGGATCACCACGGCCGACGCCGGCCTGCCGTCGACCGGCCGGCGCCGTACGCCCGGGCTGCGCCGCGAGGAGATCGCACTCCTCGCGGGCATCAGCGCCACCTGGTACACCTACCTCGAACAGGGCCGGGACGTCCGGCCGTCCGACCAGGTCCTCGGCGCGCTCGCCGAGGCGCTCCGGCTCGACGCCCACGAGCGCGACCACCTGTTCCACCTCGCCGGCACGCCCCTCGCGCCGGGCGACCTCGACGAGCCGCTGCCTCCGGCCGTCGCCGGCGTGCCGCTGCTGGTCGAGCCCAACCCGGCGTACGTCACCGGCGCGAGCTACGACGTGCTCAGCCACAACCCGGCCGCCGCCGGCCTGTTCACCGGCCTGACCACGACGCCGCGCCCCAACCTGGTCCGATGGATGTTCACCGACCCGTCGGCGCGCGACGTCCTGGTCGACTGGGAACGCGAGGCCCAGCACCTGCTCGCCCGCCTCCGCGCCGCCGCCGGCCGCCACCCGGACCACCCCCGCTTCACCCGCCTGATCGACGAGGTCCGCTCGGCGAGCACCGAGGCCCGCGACTGGTGGCCTCGCTACGACATCCGGACCAGCCACGCGGGCACGAAACGCCTGCGCCACCCGCGCCTCGGCGTCGTCACCCTGACGCACACGGCGTTCCACGTCGCCGAACACCCGGAACAGACCCTCGTGATCTTCTCCGGGCTAGCGGAGACGGCCTAGCGCAGTCCGGTCAGGGCCACCTTCGTGGCGTCCGCGATCAGGGCGTCGTCGGAGGACGCGTTCTGGGACTTGCGGTCGGACAGGACGGTGATCCCGATCGGTGAGCGGCCGGGGGGCCAGGCGATCGCGATGTCGTTGCGGGTGCCCCAGTCGGCGTTGCCGGTCTTGTCGCCGACCTTCCAGCCGGACGGGACGCCCGCGCGGATGTACGGGCCGCCGGTCGTGTTCGTGACCAGCCACTTCGTGAGCATGCTGCGGCGGTTCGGAGGCAGGACGTCGCCCAGGACGATCGAGCGCAGGTCCGCGCCCAGTACGCGGGGTGTGCTCGTGTCGCGGATGTCGCCCCGGGCCGCCTCGTTCAGCGACGGCTCGGTCCGGTCGGCGTGCGTCGTCGTGTCGCCCAGGGCGGGCAGCGCCGCCTGAAGTCCGCGCGGGCCGCCGATCCGCTCCAGCAGCAGGTTCTCGGCCGTGTTGTCGCTGTACCGCAGAGCCGCCGACATCAGGTCGCGGACCTTCATGCCCGTACGCACGTGCTTCTTGGTGATCGGCGCCCACTCGAGGACGTCCGAGCGGCTGTAGTGGACGACCTGGTCGAGCTCGGCGTCCGTGACGCGCTTGAGCAGGACCGTAGTGGTGAGGACCTTGGCCGTCGAGGCGTACGCGAACCGCTCGCCGGACCGGTAGGCCACGACGCGGCCGGTCGCCGGGTCGACGACGTACACGCCGAGACGGGCGTGGTAGCGCTGTTCGAGGCCGGCGAAGGCCTGGGCCGTACGGTCCGGGGCCGAGACCGGGGCGGCGACGGAGACCGTACGCCGCGGGTTCGCGGAACACCCGCTCAGTGCGACGAACGCGATGACGACCGCGCCCGTCAGGATTTTCGAAGGAGGCATGACCGGCAGCCTGCCGCCCTCGACTCATGCGGTCAAAGACAGAAATGGCACTTTGTATGCCGTAACAGCATATGATCCACGGCCATGGACCTGGTCGGGGCGTGCCGCGTGTTCGTGCACGTGGGCGAGCGCGGCAGCTTCACGCTCGGCGCCGCCGCCGCACGGGTGCCGCAGTCCGTGGCGAGCCGCCGGATCGCCGCGCTGGAGAAGCACTTCGGCGAGCGGTTGTTCGACCGCTCGACGCGGCGGGCGGCGCTGACGCCGTTCGGGCGCGACATGCTCCCGTCCGCGAAACGGCTCGTACGGCTCGCCGACGCGATGGAGGACGACGCGGAGCAGGCGAAGCTGCGTCCGCTCGGCCTCGCGGTGCCCGAGACGTGCTCCGTACGGCGGCTGGCGGCGCTCCACACGGCCGCCCGTGACGCCGGGATCGTCCTGGACTTCCGCGCCGCCGGCCCGGCCGAGCGGCTGGAGCTCCTCCGGTCCCGCGACGTACGGACCGCCCTCGCCGCGGTCCCGCCGGACGGCGCGGGCTGGGTGGTGCCGCTCGGCGTCGCGTCGACGGAGGGCGGCACCGGCGCCGTACGCCTCGAGACCCTCCGCCCCGGCCGGGCGCAGCGGTCGTTCCGGCGCGTCTGGATCCAGCCCGAGGACGACGTCGCGCACATCCGCGACCGCCTCGAACAGCTCGGGCATCGCGCCGCGCTCGTCCCGGCGCAGCTCACCGTCGCCGCGTCGCTGGTCGCCGCCGTGTCCGGGACGGCGCGCGCCGGCGACCTGCTGCTCTGTTCGGCGGCGCAGGCGGAGGACCTGGGGCTGCGGTGGCGCCCGCTCGCGGGTTCGCCCGTCGCACGCGGGTACGCCGTGAGCGGCGAACGGATCCACGACGACCTCGGCGAGCACATCGCCGGCGCACTGGGGGTGCGGTGATGAACGAACGGCTGGCACGGGAGCTCCGCGGTGTGCTCGCCGACGCGGGCATGTCGGGTTCCTTCCTGGTACGGGACCTGGCGACCGGTGAGGAGATCGGCATCGACCCGGACGTCCAGCTCCCGGCGGCGTCGCTGGTGAAGGTGCCGCTCGCCGTCGCCGTACTCGACCGCGTCCACTCCGGGCACCTGTGCGGGTCCACGCTCCTCGACGTCGCGCCGGGGCGGATCACGACGGCCGGGCCGACGGGTCTCAGCAGGTTCCGCCACCCCGCGCGCGTCGCCATCGACGACCTGCTCTACCTCAGCGTCGCGATCAGCGACAACACCGCCGCGGACGCCCTGTTCGACCTCGTGCCGCCCGCCGAGGTCGACCGGACCGTACGCGAGGCGGGGATCCACGGCATCTCGGTGCGGCACCGCGCGCACGACCTCGCCGACACCCCGGCCGAGCGGCTCGGGCCCGGCGACGTGAACCTCGCGCACTCGCTCGCCATCGGGTCGCGGACGGCGGGACGCGGCCACCCTTTGCCGCAGCTCGACGTGAGCCGCGCGAACTCCGGCTCCGCGCGCGCCTTCGTCGACCTCCTCGAAGCCCTCTGGACGCCGTCGCGCCTGCCGGCCGAGGTCGCCGCGCGGGTGCGCTCGCTCATGGGCGGGAACGTGATCCGGCACCGCCTGGCGCCCGACTTCGCCTCCGACGCCTCGACGTGGTCGTCCAAGACCGGCACGCTGCTGAACTTCCGGCACGAGATCGGCGTCGTCGAACACGACGACGGCGACGCGTTCGCCGTCGCCGCGCTGACCGAGTCGCGGGTCCCCGCCGCCGTACAACCGGCCGCGGAGGCGCTCATGGCCCAGGTCGCGCGGCGGCTGCACGACCGGCTTCGCGCGCCGTGACGACGGTCAGAAGAGGCTGAGGGGCTCGGCCGGCATCGGCTCGGGCAGCGGTTCGAGCCGCGGGACCCGTGCGCGTACCTCGTCGTGGAAGCGGCGGGCCAGCGTCAGCGCGTCGGCGTTGTCCGGGGTGTGGATGAAGACGGTCGGCGAACGGCCCTCGCGCAGCCACCCGGTAACCGTCTCGACCCACCGCTGCCACCCCTCGACCGTACGGTCGGTGGAGTCGCGGCCGAGGTAGCGGACGATCGGACGGTCGGTGAGGGCGTCCGACCGGTACGGGACGCGCGGCTTCTTCATCCACGCCTCCCGCTCGGCGTCGCTGGTCGGCGGGCTCTGGAACAGCGTGGTCGTGTCGAACGGGACCCACTCGGCGCCCGCGCCGCCCAGGACCTTCTCCAGCAGGCGTACGGCCCGCGTGTCCTCGAAGAACGCCTGGTGGCGCACCTCGACGGCGTACCGGTGCTCGGACGGGAGGTCGCGTAGGAAGGCCGCCAGCGCCCCGGCGTCCGACGGCGCGAACGACGCCGGCACCTGCACCCAGATGGCATGGACCCTCGCGCCGAGCGGCTCGATCGCGTCCAGAAACGCCCGCACCTCGCCGCCGGTGTCCCTGAGACGGCGCTCATGCGTGATCGTCTTGGGCAGCTTGACCACGAAGCGGAACCCGGGATCGGTCTGCGCCGCCCACGACTCCACGGTGCTTCGCTCCGGCGTCGCGTAGAAGAAGGTGTTTCCCTCGACCGCGTTGCACCAGGACGCGTAGGCCTTCAGCCGTTCCTGAGGCCCGAGCGGATGAGGCAGGAGACGCCCCCGCCACGGCGCATGAGTCCACATCGCGCATCCCACGTGAAGCCGCATGGGCCCCGACGCTATCGGAGCCACGCGCGGCGAGTATCGCGTCGAGGCCGTGCCCATGTCCTGACGCTGCCGAAGGTGGCCGTGCGGCGCGCACGTACCCGGCTTGACCAGCGGTGATGCCGTCTCGGCGCCGTTTTGGCGCGAGGTGGGGCGGGTACGGGTGCGCACGAGCGCGGTGAGGAGCGTCCATGGAGTACCGCGAGTTCCTGCAGATCACGCAGAGCGGTGGCGCCCTCGATCCCGACGGGGCCGAGCTCGCAGCGCGGGCGACCCTGACGACCCTTTTCGAGGGCCTGTCGCCGGACCAGGCCCGCGACCTGCTCGAACACCTCCCCGCGGAGACACGGCCGTGGGTCCGCCCCGACCACGCGGCCGAGCGCCTCGACGCGCGGGAGTTCCTTCGCCGCGTCGCCGAACGCGAGGGCGTGGACGTCGAGACGGCCGAGCGGCACGCTCGCACCGTCTTCTTCGCGCTCGGGAAGGCGGTGCGCCCCGAGAAGATCGCCGACGTCGCGGACGCGCTGCCCGAGGACTTCGAGCCGCTGGTCGCCGAGGCCTCACACCGCTACTTCGACGTCATGCCGGCCGAGGAGTTCGTGGCGAAGGTGGCGGCGCGCACCGGCCTGGAGTCCGACGCCGCCCACCGCGCCACCGAGGCCGTCCTGGAGGCGCTGGCGGAACGCGTCGCCGGAGCCGGGATCGACGACCTGATCCCCCGGCTGCCGCTGGCCCTGCACGACCCGCTCCGGCACGGCCGTACGACCACCGGCGGCACGGAACGGGCGATGACGCTGGACCTGTTCCTGGGCCGCGTCGCGGAGCTGGAGTCCGTGGACCCGTTCGAGGCGAGCGAACACGCCCGCGCGACCTTCGCCACGCTGCGCGAGGCGATCGGCGCCGACGGGTACGCCGCCGTCACCGCGCACCTGCCACCGGACTACGCCGTGCTCCTCCCCGGCCCCTGACCGTACGGGCCTGGTCGGCCACGGCGGTGACGCTCAGCCGCGCTTGACCGGGTAGGGCGGGGGCAACGGGCGGCCCGGGGAGCCGGGCCTTCCGCCGGTCAGCCTGGGGCGGGGGACGGTTCCGCTCTCCTGTTTCGGCGGGGTCTGGGTCTTGCCGGGGAACTTCGGGGCCGGCAGCGTCCGTACCTCCTCCTCCGCCTCGTCCAGCAGCTTCTGAGTGTCCGGCAGCGACGGCGGGCCCGCCGAGGACGCGCCGCCCAGGGTCGAGGTCATATCGCCGAAGGTCGCGCGGCGCCAGGCGGTCAGGTTCGGGATCGGCACGCCGGTCAGCTTCTCCAGCAGGCGCAGGGTCGAGGTGTGGTCGAACCGCTCGCTCGACACCCAGCCGCCCTGGGTCCACGGTGAGACGAGGACGCAGGGCACGCGGAACCCGCCGCCGATCGGCACGCCGCTCACGAACTCCCCCGCGGTTCCGGCCGGAGGCACGGGCGGCGGGACGTGGTCGAACAGGCCGTCGTTCTCGTCATAGTTCAGGATGAAGAGCGTCTTCTGCCAGACGTCGGGGTTCGAGGCGATGGCGTCGATCTTGCTGGCCACGTACGCGGCGCCGGCCGCCGGCATGTAGTCCGGGTGTTCGGACTGGGTGCTGGTCGGGACGATCCAGGACACCGTGGGAAGCCGGTCGTGGGCCGCGTCGTACTCGAACTGGCCCGCGGACGACGTACGCATCCCGCTCTTGTAGAGCGTGGAGCTCGTCGGGGCGTCCTGGTAGGCGGAGAAGTACTCCAGGACGTTGCACCCGTAGTCGTCGGTCTCCTGGTAGACCTTCCAGGTCACGCCCGCGTCGGTCAGCGCCTCCGGGTAGGTCCTCCAGCGGTACGGCTCCGGGTCGGCGTTGCTGATGACCGGGCCGCCCTTGGTGCCGCCCGGGTCGATCTCCGCGCTCATCAGGTAGAGCCGGTTCGGCCACGTCGGCCCCATGACCGACGAGAAGTAGTTGTCGCAGATGGTGAACGACTCGGCCAGCGCGAACTGGAAGGGAATGTCGTCGCGGGTGTGATAACCCATGGTGTACGGCCCGTTGTCGCCGTCGGCGGCCCGGTGCGCGGGCAGCCACTTGTCCATCTTTCCCTTGTTCCACGCCTGGTGCTGCACGGTCCAGCCATGATTCGTCGAGGGAATCGACTGGGCGCTGCTCGCGTGCGTGTCAAGGTGGAAAGGCAGGATGTACCCGGCCGAGTTCACCGTGTCCGGCTGGTAGAAGACGGACTTCCCCGTGCTCAATGTGATCGCGTCCGGATCGGAGAAACCACGGACGCCGGGAAGCGTTCCGAAATAGTGGTCGAAGGAACGGTTCTCCTGCATCAGAATCACGACGTGCTTGATATCGGCGAGCGAGCCGGCCAGCCGATCCGGCGTTTCCGCGATGGCACGCCGCACGTTGGCGGGAAGGAATTCGTTGGCGAACGCGGCGGCGGCCACGGCGCCGGCGGCGCCGAACAGGCGTCGGCGTGACAGGTCGGGCATCTGGCGCTCCCATTTGGCAGGGGGATGCGAGGCAAGATGGAGACTGACCTGCGGGATAGTCAGACGCGGTGCGCCAGGGTGAACAGAAGCGGTCAGACAGCGCAATAAATGCCCACACCGCCATAATTTGGGACAAGTTTTCCCAAGAATTACGACAGATCGGCACAGGCCGAAACTGCCGGAAGGATGACGGTGCTGACCGCCGGTGTCACGGCGCTCGTGTACTCGCTGAGCGTTCCGGCGAACATGCGCACGGACGAGTTCGTGACGGCCGGGGTGTGCTTCGGCCTGCTGGCCCTGGTGCTCGCCTTCGGGCTCTCCGCCGCGCGAGGAGCGGCCGGCGAGGTCTAGCCCGGGCGGGTGCCGGCGCCTGTCAGGTACGCGACGGTCATCTCGCCGACCATCGTGCGGTGGCGGGCGCGGTGCTCCGGGGCGGTCAGGTCGCGGCCGAACAGGGCGCCGAACGTGTGCTGGTTGGCGATGCGGAAGAAGCAGAACGAGCTGATCATCATGTGCACGTCGACCGCGTCGGCGGGTGTCACGAAGTCACCGCTCTCGCGGCCCGCTTCGAGGATGCGGGAGATGAGGTCGGCGACCGGGGTGCCGAGGTTCACCAGGGTCTGGGAGCGGCGCAGGTGTTCGGCGCGGTGGACGTTCTCGATGCTGACCAGCTTGATGAAGTCCTGGTGCGCGTCGTGGTGGTCGAAGGTGAGCTCGGCGAGGGTGCGGATCGCCTCGACCGGTGCCAGGTGCTCCACGTCGATGGCCGACTCGGCCGCGCGTACCTCGGCGTAGGCCTTCTCCAGGACGGCGATGTAGAGGTTCTCCTTGCCGCCGAAGTAGTAGTAGATCATCCGCTTGGTGGTGCGCATCAGGGCGGCGATCTCGTCGACGCGCGCGCCGGCGTATCCCTGCCGCGCGAACTCGCGCTGCGCGACCTCCAGGATCTCGGCTCTGGTGCGGTCGGCGTCGCGACGGCGTTCCTCCGAGGCGGGGGTGGCGGGCTGCGAGGGCATGTGACTCCACGTCAGAGAGGCGGCGTTCACCGGTGATTCTCCTCCCTTCCCGGATCTCACGTGCCGTGCTGGGCCGCGAGGCGGATCGGCGCGTTGGCGGCCCCGTAGCCCTGGTAGCCGCCGAAGCGCTGCACGATCTCGAAGAAGAAGCGGCCGGTGGTCCGCGTGTAGCAGTGCAGGAACTCGCCGTGCTCGTCGCGGTCGTACAGCAGGCCGAGCTCGCGCAGGGCGCGGTGGCGTTCGGCGCCGAGGTCGTGACGGGCTTCGAGGTCGTCGTAGTAGTTGGCGGGGATCGGCAGCAGATCCAGGCGGCGGGCCGTGGCGGCGATGTCGTCGCTGCTCAGGGCGATGTGCTGCGAGGGTGCTCCGGCCTGCGATCCGACGGACGCGACGTTGAGCGCCACGCGTACGGAGCCGTCCGGGCCGGCGACGGCGCGGCTGCGGAGCAGGCCGTACGGGTCGGCGAGCTCCAGGCTCTCGTCCGGCCGCAGCCCGAGGACGCTGCGGTAGAACAGCGAGGCCTCGTCGAAGTAGTGCCACGGCTGGGCGAGGGCGACGTGGTCGATGCCGGTGATGCCGGCGGACGGGACGGCGTCGACCGGTACCTCGGTGAAGTCGCCGGTCCAGCTCGGATGACCCGCCGTACGGCAGAAGAACAGCTCGGTGCCGTCCGGTGCGGCGACCGCGTCCAGCGGCGCCTCGTCCGGGGTACGCCGACGGGGCAGGACCGGCGCGAGCAGGGCCTCGGCGCGTTTCACCGAGCCCGCCGGGTCGGGCGTCTCCAGCCCGATCGCGGACAGCGCCGGGCCGTCCGCGCTGCCAGGGCTGCCGGTGTTCAGCAGGATCCGGGCCTGGCCCTGCTCCCAGAGTTCGACCGGTTTGGTGGGGTGCCCTCCCGTACGGGCGAATCCGAGGGTCTGGAGCAGCCCGCTCAGCCGTCCGGTGTCGGGCGTGGCCACCTCGGCGAAGGCGAACCCTTCCGGGACCACGGGCCGGGGCAGGTCACCGAGCCCGACGGCCTCCTCCAGGGCGAGCAGCGACCGCATGGCGTCCCTGGCCGTACGGCCGGCGTCGGCCTGCCGGAACACGTCGTTGAAGACCTCCAGCGACAGGGGTCCGCGGTAGCCGCTCCGCAGGACGTGGCCGACCAGGCCCGCCACGTCGAAGCCGCCCTGCCCGGGGAAGCAGCGGTAGTGGCGGCTCCACTGGAGGACGTCCATGGACAGCCGTGGCGCGTCGGCGAGCTGCAGGAAGAAGATCTTCTCGGCCGGGATGTCCTCGATGCCGCGCGGGTCCGAGCCCCGCGACAGGATGTGGAAGCTGTCCAGGCAGGTGCCGAGGGCGGGATGGCCGGCCATCTCCACGATCCGCCACGCGTGCCGGTAGTCGTCGACGTGGCGGCCCCACGCGAGCGCCTCGTACGCGATCCGTATCCCGTGCTCGTACGCCCGGCCGGCGAGGAGCCGCAGCTGCGAGGCGGCGAGCTCGTCGTCGGCGATGGTGTCCGGTGAGACGCTCGAACACACCAGCAGCCGCGTGGCGCCGAGGCGTTCCATCAGCGCGAACTTGTGCTCGGCGCGGCGCAGGTTGCGGTCGAGGACGTCCGCGGGAACCGCCTCGAAGTCGCGGAACGGCTGGAACAGGTCGATGCTCAGGCCGAGGTCGGCCGCCCGCGCCCGTACCTCCTCGGGGGACAGCGGGCTGGACAGCAGGTCGTTCTCGAAGATCTCCACGCCGTCGAAGCCCGCGTCGGCGGCGGCCGTGAGCTTGCCCGTGAGGGGGCCGCTGAGCGACACCGTGGCGATGGACTTGCGCATGCCTGCCTCCGTTCAGGAGTCGATGAGCTCGGCCAGGTGGGCGAGCATCCGTTCCGCGTCGGGTTCGACCCCGGTGAACAGCCGGAAGGCGTCGGCGGCCTGGAAGACGACCATTCCGCCGCCGTCGAGGGTGCGGCAGCCGAGCCGCTTCGCCTGCCGGAGCAGCTCGGTCTCCAGCGGGCGGTACACCACGTCGGCGACCCACAGGTCCGGCCGGAGCGACGCGGCGGGCGCGGGGGTTCCGGGGTGGGCGGCCATGCCGACCGGTGTGGCGTTGACGAGGCCGTCCGCGTCCGTCAGCGGCCCGGCCAGGTCCGCCGCCGGCGCGGCGCGGGCACGGTCGGCGCCGAAACGGTTCCGCAGCGCCGTGACCAGCGACGCGGCGCGCGCCTCCCGCTCGTCGACGACGGTGAGGCACCCGGTGCCGAGGGTCAGCAGCGCGTGCGCGACGGCGGCGCCCGCGCCGCCCGCGCCCAGTTGCACGACCCGCCGGTTCGGTACGCCGGGCAGCCCTCGGGTGAACGAGCGGGCGAACCCGGACCAGTCGGTGTTGTGCCCGATGGCGGTGTCCCCGTCGAAGGTCACCGTGTTGACCGCGCCGAGCTCGGCGGCCTCCGGCGAGAGCTTGTCGAGGTGCCGGATGATCGTCTGCTTGCAGGGATGGGTGATGTTCAGGCCGGTGTAGCCGAGGGTGCGGGCCGTGTGGACGAGCTCTCCGGCGTCGAGCCCGAGGCCGTCGATGTCGATGATGCGGTACAGGTAGCGAAGACCGTGGTGGTCCGCCTCGCGCTCGTGCAGGGCGGGGCTGAGCGAGGTCCCGATGCCGGCTCCGATGAGCCCGACCAGGGAGGACGGCGACTCCATGACTCCCCCAATGTACGAACTAGTACGTTATCTTACGCGACGATGGCGACACGGCCGGTGAGCGCGGGGTAGCGGCCGAGGACCTCCGGGTCGTGTCCGGCCACGATCAGGCCGGGGTCGGCCAGCTCCTTGATCCGGTCGAAGGCGCCGTACGTGCCGGGGACGTCGTGGAGGATCGCGAAGGGCCGGTCGTCCTCGATGTTCTCGTAGAAGTGGCACGCGTCCGACGCCAGCACGACGTTCCCGCGCGCGGTGCGGACGCGGACGACCTGCGTTCCGGCGGTGTGCCCGCCGACGAGGTGGACGCTCAGCCCCGGAACGACGGTCGCGTCGCCCTCCACCACGGACACGCGCCCCTCGTCGCGTGCGGCCAGGAGGTACGCGACGTCGGCGGGGTCGACCAGCCAGCGTTCGCGGGCGATGCGGGCGGCCTGCGGCCCGGTCCAGTAGTCCAGCTCGGCCCGCTGGACGACGTACCGCGCCGCGCCGAACGCGGGCGCCGTCCCGGTGTGGTCGTAGTGCAGGTGGGTCAGGACCACGTGGTCGACCGAACCCGCGGCCACCCCCAGCTCCGCCAGGGTGTCCACCGGCGAGGCCAGGTACTCCAGCCCCTCCAGCCGGGCGGCGCGGTCCGCGCTCATCCCCGTGTCGACGACGACGGTGTGCCGCGCGGAGACCGCCAGCCAGGCGAAGTACGCCGTGGGGTGCGGCTCGCCGGAACGGTCGTCGTACCCGTGGAAGTGCTCGCCCCGCCTGCCGTCGCGCCGCGCGTAGCAGATCGCGTACACGCCGAACCCGTCCGCCGGACGGTCGATCACGTCGGCACCGAGACGGACGGCGAGGCGGCGTCCGCGTGCGCGCCGAGGTCCTCGGTCGGGACCCGGTACGTCTCGCGGGCGGTCAGCGCCGCCGCGCCGCTGACGAGGCACAGGACCGCGGTGATGACGGAGACACCGAGCCAGCTCCCCTTGCCCGACCCGGCGATCCAGGTCGCGACGCTCGGCACGAAGCCGGAGATGGCGAACCCGATCTGGGTGCCGATCGCCATGCCCGACAGGCGTACGCGGGTGGTGAACATCTCGCCGTACAGGGACGGCCAGACGCCGCTGGTCGCGGTGTACACGACGCCGAACATGAGGATCCCGAACAGGAAGATGAGCCCGTAGTTCCCCGTGGAGATCGACCACAGGTAGGCGAAGATCATGACGGCGGAGCCGACGGCGCCGGCGACGAACACCGGCCTGCGCCCGATCCGGTCCGACAGCACGGCCCACAGCGGGATCGCGGCCAGCGCCGCGACGTTCGCCAGGACACCGACCCACAGCATGGGCGTCTTGTGCAGGCCGACCGTGTTCACGGCGTACGAGAGCGCGAACACCGTGAAGATCGTGCTCAGCGACGCGACGAGCGCCGCGAGCACGACCCGCAGCACGTCCGCCCAGTGGTCGCGGAACAGGACGATCAGCGGCTTCTCCACCACGCCGCCGGCCGCGGCCTCGCGCTCGAACACGGGCGTCTCCTCCAGCGTGCGCCGGATGACCAGGCCCGCCACCATGACGACGGCGCTGGCCCAGAACGGGATCCGCCAGCCCCACGACAGCAGCTCGTGGTCCGGAAGCGCGGCGACCGGCAGGAAGATCGCGGTCGCGAGGATCTGGCCGGCCTGGGTCCCGTTGAGGGTGAAGCTCGTGTAGTACGCGCGGCGGTTCGCCGGCGCGTGCTCCAGCGTCATGGAGTTCGCGCCCGCCTGCTCGCCGCCGGCCGACAGCCCCTGGAGCAGCCGCAGCGTCACCAGCAGCACCGGCGCGAGCACGCCGACCTGCCCGTACGTGGGCAGGCAGCCGACCAGGAACGTGGACAGTCCCATCAGGAGGACGGTCGCGACCAGCACCTTCTTCCGCCCGAACCGGTCGCCGACGTGGCCGAGCAGGAAGCCGCCGACGGGCCGCGCCAGGTACCCGACCCCGAACGTCGCGAGCGCGAGCAGCACACCCGTCGCGGGGGCGGACTTGGGGAAGAAGATCTTTCCGAACACCAGCGCGGCGCCGGTGCCGTAGATGAAGAAGTCGTAGTACTCCAGCGCGCTGCCGATCCAGGCGGCGAGGGCGGCCTTACGAGGCCGGCCCTGGGGGACACCGGGGTGGTCGTCGGTCATCTAGGGCTCCTGGGGGAATGCCCGATGCTATGCGCAAAGGCAAGTTACGAACTAGATAGTTAATTAGGGAGTGCCATGTATCGTGTGGCGATCGATGCCGCCTGTCAACCCCCTCGGCCGCGAAGGAGATGGTCCCGGTGGATGAGACCTGGCGGCTGATCGAGAGCTGCCACGCGGTCGTGTACTTCGCGCCCGAGACGAGGACCGCGTACGCCGAAGCCGGGCTCAAGGGCTACTGGATGGGCTACTTCGCGTCGCGCTCGGCCGCGCTCGGCGCGCCTTCTCCGCAGGTCGTGACGGCGACCTTCTACAACTTCGCCCCGGGCATGGTGGCGCGGGCGATCCCGGACGCGTGGCGCCACTCCTCACCGGAACGCGTACTGGCGGCCCGCCTCGACGTCGCCGACCAGGCCCTCCGGCGCCTGCTGGGCGACCGGGTCGCGGACCAGACGGTCGGCGAGGCGGCGTCGCTGGCGTGGCGCGCGCTGCGGAACGCCCCCGTGGCGGGCCGCGCGCTGTTCGCCGCGCACGCCGCCGTCTCCCCCGCCGCCGCCCCGCACCTGGCGCTGTGGCAGGCGGTCACCGCGCTGCGGGAGTTCCGTGGCGACGGCCACGTCGCCGCCCTGCTCGCCGCCGGCGTCGACGGCTGCGAGGCCAACGTCCTCACGAACGCCCTGGGCCTCACGCCCCCGGAACAGCGCGACTTCCGCGGCTGGACCACGGCCGAATGGACCACGGCCACCGAACGCCTGCGCGCCCGCGCCTGGCTCGACGAGACCGGCGCGATCACCACCGAGGGCCGCGCCCGCCGCCAGGAGATCGAGACGGCGACCGACCGGGCCGCCGCCCCGGCCCTGGAAGCACTCGGCAGCGAGGACACGACCCGCCTCACGGAGCTCCTGCGACCGATGGTCCGGCCGATCCTGGAAGCGGGCGCGATTCCCTTTCCGAACGCGATGGGCATGGCCCGGCCGCACTGACCGCGACGGCCTGGACCTCGACCAGCGCGGCGGGCAACGCCAGCGCGGTCACGACGGTGGAGCGGGCCGGGCGGTGGCCCGGCCAGGCCCGCGCGAAGGCGTCGCTCCACTCGGGCAGGTGGGCGGTGTCGGTGAGGAACGCCTCCACCCTCAGCACCTGACCGAGATCGCTGCCGGCCGCCGCGAGCAGGTCGGCCAGCGCGCCGAGCACCTCCCGCACCTGGACGGCGAACCCCGGGGGCGGTGAGCATCGGCCGAAGAGCGACGGTGCGACCAGACCGGAGGTGAAGACCAGCCCGCCGGCCACGACCGCACCGGGGAAGTCCTCGCTCTGCCCCGGGACCCTCATCATGTCCCGCTCCGGCGTACGGCGTCCCGGCCGATCTCACGCACGTCTCCCCTGCCGAGGAGCGTCAGGATGGTCTCGATCTCGGCGCGGAGCAGCTGGTGGACACGCCGGACCCCCGCCTCGCCGTCCGCCCCGAGCCCGTACGCGGCGAGGCGGCCGATGACCACGGCGTCCGCGCCCAGGGCCAGGGCCTTCACCACGTCCGACCCGCGCCGTACGCCGCTGTCCAGGGCGATCTGTGCGCGCTCCCCCACGGCCTCGGCGACCTCGGGGAGCTGGTCGAACGCGGCCGGTGCCCCGTCGAGCTGCCGGCCGCCGTGGTTGGAGACGAGCACGGCGCTCGCTCCCGCACGGACGGCGGCGTCGGCGTCCTCGGCGGTCAGGATCCCCTTGGCCATCCAGGGCAGGGACGTGCGCGTCATCAGCGCGGCGAGCTCGTCCCAGCTCCACACGCGCGCGTTACGGGTGAACAGCTGCCCGAACACGTCCTCCGGTGCGATGCCGCCGCCCACCGGGTAGTTGCCCGTGATGACCGCCGGGTCGGGATCGAACCGGTTGTGCATGTTCCGCTCGCGCCAGCCTCCCGTCGGGCAGTCCACCGTCAGGCACAGCGCCTGGTAGCCGGCGTCCTCGATGCGGCGCACCATCGCGAGGAAGTTCTCCGGCGGGCCCATCGGGTGGAGCTGGGCGATCCGGGCGGACGCCGGCGCGGCCTCGGCGATCCGCTCCAGCGAGTGGGTGCCCGCCTCCGGGACGATCGCGGCGACACCCTCGGCGGCGCCGGCGCGGGCGACCGCGATCTGGCCGTCGGGGTGGAACAGCCCGTCGGCGCCGAACGGCGCGGTGAGCAACGGCACGGCCAGCGGCACGCCGAGGAACGTGGTGGCGGTCGAGGGCATCTCCCGTCCGCTCATCACCCGCGGCCGGAAGGTCCACCGGTGGAACGCCTCGCGGTTCGCGCGCAGCGTGGTCTCCTCCCCCGAGCCGCCGTCCAGGAAGTCGCGTACGTCGGCGGAGAGCGCCGACCGGCACGCCGCGGTGATCTCATCAAGAGTCGCGAACCGCTCGGCGGCCTGGTAGAACGTCTGCCGCACAGCCGGATCGATCATGGCCGTCCCTTCGTGGTCTCGGTGTCACGCTCGCGCAGCAGGATGCGGTCGCTCACGGTGTCGCCGGCGCCGGTGATCAGCTCGACGAGGTCGCCGACGGAGGCCGCGCGCTTCTCCCGCTCGCCCAGGTCGGCGACGATCCGGCCGCGGCTCATGACGAGGAGCCGCTCGCCCATCGCGAGGGCGTGGTCCATGTTGTGCGTGACCATCAGCGTGGTGCAGCCGACGGCGCTCACCAGCTCCGCGGTCAGGCCGAGGACCCGGGCGGCCGTCGCTGGGTCGAGCGCCGCCAGGTGCTCGTCGAGGAGGAGGACCCCCGGGCGGGCCAGCCCGGCCATCACCATGGTCAGGCTCTGGCGCTGCCCGGCGGACAGCAGGCCGACCGGGTCGTGCAGCCGGTCCTCCAGCCCGAGGCCGAGCTCGGCCAGCCGCTCGCGCATGACCGCGCGCCGCCCGGCCGAGAGCGCGAAGCGCAGCGTACGGCGCTCGCCCCGGCGCATCGCGAGGGCCATGTTGTCCTCGACGCTCAGCTCCGGCGCGGTTCCGGCACGCGGATCGTCGAAGACCCGCGCCACGAGCCCCGCCCTGCGGTAGTCGGGGAGCCGGGTCACGTCACGGCCGCGCAGGCGCACTCTCCCGCTGGTCGGGCGCGCCGCGCCGGACACGACCCGCACGAGGCTGCTCTTGCCGGCCCCGTTGCTGCCGATGACCGTCACGAACTGCCCGGCGGGCGCGGTCAGCGACAGGCCGCGCAGGGCCACGACCTCGTCCGTACGCCGCTGGTTGTGGACGAGGCCGACCTCGTCGAGTTCGAGCATCAGCGCACGCTCCCCTCGATGCCGGGCGCGGGCGCCAGACGGGCCCGCAACGCACCCGCGGCGTCGCGGAGATGGCGCTGGGCCGCGACCGCGATCACCAGGGTCAGGGCCGTCACCCCGCGCAGGTCACCGGCGGGCAGCCCCGCGCGCAGCGCCACGACGAGGATCAGCCGGTACGCGAGGGTGCCGGCGGCGACGCAGACGACGATGCGCACCACCGTCGAGCGGCCGGGACGGAACAGCAGCTCACCGAGCAGGAGCGCGCCGACTCCGGAGACGAACACGCCGATCCCCATGTTCACGTCGGCGTAGCCCTGGGTCTGCACGATCAGGCCGCCGCCGAAGCCGGCCATCGCGTTGGCGAGGAAGAGCGAGAGCACGGTGATCATGCGATCGTTGACGCCCTGGCTCCGTGCCATGAGCGCGTTCACCCCGGTCGCACGCAGGGCGAGGCCGATCTCGGTCCGCAGGAACCACGCGTACGCCGCGACCAGCGCCGTCACGAACACCGCGAGGATGACGGACATGCGCAGGTCGGCGTCAGCTCCGGGTGTCGCGGGGAAGGCCGTGAACACCGTGGGCGCGCCGAGGAGGCTCCTCGTCGGCGTGCCGAGCACGTGCAGGGTGACGCTGAACAGGCCGATGCTCATCACGAGCCCCGCGAGCAGGACCGGGATGCGCAGCCACAGGTGGAGCCCGGCCGTGACCATCCCGCAGAGCCCTCCCGCGAGCGCTCCGGCGAGCAGGGCCACGGCCGGGTGAAGGCCGGCGATGACGGTGACCGTGGTCACCGCGCCACCCGCCGCGAAGCTCCCCTCGACGGTGAGGTCGAAGTCCTCGCGGAGGCGGAAGACGGTGTAGATGCCGAGGAAGACCGGGATCATCGGCAGGCCGGTGACCAGGGCGTCCAGGATGACGCGGTCCATCATCGTCTCCCGTCGCGAGCGGCGCTCACTTCGCGCCCGCCTTCGCGGCGAGGTCCTGCGGCACGACGACGCCCAGCGCTCCGACGGTCTTCTCGTTCAGCTCGAAGCCGACCGCGCCGGGCCGCCCGAACGGGACCGAACCGGCCGGCGTACCGCCGAGGACCTTGGTGGCCGCGTCCGCCGCCAGGCGCCCGATCGCCGGATAGTCCGGCCCGACGCTGGCCAGGATGCCGCTGGTCCCGGCGTCTCCCCCGCACAGGTAGACGGGGATGTGCCGCGCGGCGGCCGTCGACCCCACGGCGGCCTCGCCGGCGAACACGGTCGCGTCGGGACCGATCAGGACGGTGTCGGCACGGCCGACGAGTCCGCGGATCCCGGCCGGCACGTCACCCGGCCCGGAGATGGTGCTCTCGGCGAGCGACAGCCCGCGGGCACGGACCGCCTTGCGCAACGCGGCCACCCAGACCTGCATGTTCTGGTTGGACGGGTCGTAGACGGTGCCCAGGCGTTTCGGCGCGGGCGAGATCCGCGCGATCTGGTCGAGCACGAGGGCGGGGTCGACATAGTCGATGCTGCCGGTGACGTTGCCGCCGGGCCGGTCGAGGCTCTTGGCGACCTTCCCTCCGACGGGGTCGCCCATGGCGAGCGCGAAGATCGGCCGGTCGCGGACCTGCGTCGCGAGCGCGATGACCGCCGGGGTCCCGATGACGGCGAACGCGTCGTCGCCCGAGCCGGCGAAGTCGCGGGCGATGCTGGTGATCAGGCTCTGGTCGCCCTGGGCGTTCTTCAGGTCGAAGGTGACCTTCTTCGGCGCCACGCGTTCGCGCAGCCGCTGCTCGAAGGCGCCGACGGTGTCGTCGAGGACGTTGCCCGCGGCGACCTGAAGCACGCCGATCCGGTAGGCCTTCTTGGAGTGCGTGCCGCCCGCCGTGCTCGCGCCGCCGGCCGAGGCGCAGCCGGACAGGAGCGCGACGACCAGGGCGACGAGCGGCGGGCCCTTCCTCACGTGATGACGATGACCGGGCATGCCAGCCTCCCTGAGATGAGAAGTTCTTCTTATGTATTGCCGGGAGAATGCCCACGTGCCGCCCTCCGGGTCAAGGGTGAGATGAGAATTTATTCCCGGGTTAACACTGTGCGAGAATCGCCGGGTCAGGGCATGGCGGAGCGGAGCGGGAGGGTCGATGGCACATCCGAGGACGCCGATGCGCCGCGACACCGCCGAGACGCGCGACCGGCTGCTGGACGCCGCCGGAGAGCTCCTGGCCGAGCGGGGCACCGCGTTCACGCTGCCCGACCTCGCCCGCGCCTCCGGCGTCGCGACGGCGACCGTCTACCGGCACTTCCCCGGCGTCCACGACGTGTTCGCCGAGTTCTACCAGCGCCTCATCGACGAGCTGGTCGCCGAGCTCGGCGGGCTCTCCGCGCGTGCCCACGGCCGTCCGCGCTTCGAGGCCGCCTGCGCCCGCTGGGTCGCGCTCGCGACGAACTGGGGCCGCGCCGCGACCCACATCCGCAGCGCCGACGGCTTCCTGGAGCGCGTACGCCGCGGCGACCCGCCGACCACGGCGCTCTTCGACGTGCTGGCACCGATCGTCGAGGAGCTCGTCGCGGACGGGCTCCTGCCGCCGCAGGACGTCGAGTACGCCGTGCTCGTGTGGGTCACGATGCTCGACGAGCGCGTCATCGTCGACCTCTCCGCGACGCTCGGCTGGTCGGCGAGGCGGATCGGGCGCACGCTGGCGGCCTCCGTGCTCGCCGCGCTGACCGCGCCGTGACCCGGTAAGGCGTCCAGCGGCAGCCCTCGCGGACCTCCCATCAGAGCAGCTCCAGGACCGTCGCGTTCGCCAGCCCGCCCGCCTCGCACATCGCCTGCAGGCCGAACCTCGCGTCCCGGCGCTCCATCGAGCCCAGGAGGGTCCCGAGGAGCCGTACGCCGGACGCGCCGAGCGGGTGCCCGAGCGCGATCGCCCCGCCGGAGACGTTGACCCGGTCGAGGTCGACGCCCGTCTCACGCTGCCAGGCGAGCACCACCGACGCGAAGGCCTCGTTCACCTCGAACACCCCGATGTCGGCGGCCGTCAGGCCGGACCGGCGCAGGACCTTGCCGGTCGCCGGGGCGACCGCCGTCAGCATGAGCAGCGGGTCGTCCGCGGCCACCGTGCCGGCCCGGATCCGCGCGCGCGGGCGCAGGCCGTACCGGCGCGCCGCCGCGTCGCTCGTGATCAGGACCGCCGCCGCCCCGTCGTTGACCGTCGAGGAGTTGCCGGCCGTGACCCGCCAGGAGATCTCGGGGAACCGCCGGGCGGCGTCCTCGTCGTAGAAGGCCGGGGCCAGGCTCGCCAGCCGTTCGGCGGTGGTGTCCGGCCGGATGCTCTCGTCCACCGTGGCCCCGTCCGGGCGTACGGGAACGACCTCCCCGGCGAACCACCCCTGCCGTGTCGCGTGGGCGGCGCGCCGGTGCGACTCCGCGGCGTACGCGTCGAGCTCCTCGCGGGGGATCTTCCACCGGGCCGCGACCAGCTCGGCCGCGACGCCCTGGTGCACCAGACCTCCTCCGTACCGCGCGGCCAGCTCCGGGCCGTACGGATCCTGGCCGAGGAGGGCGTTCCGCATCGGGACCCGGCTCATCGACTCGACGCCGCAGGCGATCACGACGTCGTACGCGCCGGACAGCACGCCCTGTGCCGCGAAGTGCACGGCCTGCTGGGAGCTCCCGCACTGCCGGTCGACCGTGACACCGGGAACGCTCTCGGGCAGGCCCGCGGTCAGCGCGGCGTTCCGCGCGATGTTCTTGGACTGCTCGCCCGCCTGCGCGACGCACCCGGCGATGACGTCGTCGACGAGCGCCGGGTCGATCGCGGTGCGCCCGGCCAGCTCGGCCAGCGCGCGGGCGAGCAGGGCCACCGGATGGACCCCGTGCAGGGCGCCGTCCGGCCGGCCACGGGCCAGGGGTGTGCGGACGACGTCGATGATGACGGCCTCGGTCACGGTTCCTCCCTCATTCACAGATGGGCGATCAGCGCGGCCGGGCTCTCGACGAGATCCCCGAGCAGGCGCAGGAAGCCGCCCGCCTCGCCACCGTCACAGACGCGGTGGTCGAAGCTGAGCGTGAGCCGGGCGACCTTGCGCACGGCCACCTCACCGTCCACGGCCCAGGGAAGGTCGCGGATCCGGCCGATGCCGAGAATGGCGATCTCCGGATGGTTGATGATCGGGTCGGCGCCGTCGACGCCGAAGGTCCCGTAGTTGTTGACCGTGAACGTGCCACCGGTCAGCTCCGCGGGCGACAGCGTGCCCTGCCGCGCGACCTGGGTGAGACGGGTCGTCTCCGCGGCGAGGCCGGCGACGCTGAGCCGGTCCGCGTCGCGGATGACCGGGACGACGAGCCCCCGCTCGGTGTCGGCCGCGACGCCGAGGTGGACGCGCTCGTGCCGCCGGATCTCCTGGGCCTCGGTGTCGAAGTGGCCGTTCAGTACCGGATGGCGCCGCAGCGCGGCGGTGACGGCGCGGAGGATCAGCACCAGCGGGCTCGGCCGGGTGCCGAGCACCGGCTCCAGCAGGACCCGCAGCCGCATGAGCTCGGTCGCGTCGACCTCGATCCAGGACGTCGCCTCCGGGATCTCGGTACGGGCGCGGGTGAGCCGCGCGGCGATCGTCCGGCGGACGCCGCGCAGCGGGATCACCTCGACGCCGGGCTCGGGGGTGTCCGTACGTGCCTCGGCGGCGGCGCGTACCCGCTCCCTCGTGACGGGTTCGCCGCCGGCGGCCAGCGCGGTCAGCTCGACGCCGAGGTCCTTGGCGAGCTTGCGGATCGGGGGTGTCGCGAGCGGGCGGCCGCCGTTCGCGGGCTCCGGGAGCAGCGGACGGTACGGCACCCTCCGGCGGCCGCCGTTCGCCGCGACGGAGGTCCCGTAGCCGACGAGCACGGCACCGGAGGCCTCCTCGGCCTCCGGCCGGGGCTCCACACGCTCCGGCGACGGCTTCGCGACCGGTTCGGGCGCGGGTCTCGCGGCCTCCGGCGGTGCCGCTCCGGCGGTGATGGTGACCAGCGGGGCGCCGACGTCGACGACGTCCCCGATGGCGGCGTGCAGCTCGGACACCGTGCCCGCGTACGGGCTGGGCACCTCGACGCCGGCCTTGGCGGTCTCGACCTCGACCAGCGGCTGGTTGAGCGCCACCACCTGGCCGAGCTCGACGTGCCAGGCGACGAGCTCGGCCTCGGTGAGGCCCTCCCCCAGGTCGGGGAGGCTGAAGATGTGGTTCTCGGCCACGGTGATCCCCTCAGAAGGTCAGGACGTGCCCGACCGCGTCGAGCACGCGGTCGGCGTCCGGGAGATGGTGGAGCTCGATCCGTGCGGGCGGGTACGGGACGTCGAACCCGGTGACCCGGCGGACCGGGGCGCTCAGCCGGTGGAAGGCGTGCTCCTGGACGAAGGCGGCGATCTCCGCGCCGAAGCCGAGCGTCGACTGCGCCTCGTGCACGACGACGCAGCGACCGGTCTTACGCACGCTCTCCAGCACGGTCACCTCGTCGAGCGGCACCAGGCCGCGCAGGTCGATGACCTCCAGGTCGGTCCCGTGGGCCGCGGCGATCTCGGCGGCCTCCAGCGCGACGGCGACGGACGGGCCGTACGCGATGACCGTGCAGTCCTCGCCGGTCCGCCGCACGGCGGCCCGCCCGATCGTCGCCGCACCACCGGGCGCGTCCAGTTCACCCTTGGACCAGTAACGCCGTTTGGGTTCGAGGAAGACGACCGGGTCGTCGCACGTGATCGACTCCCGCAGCAGGGCGTACGCGTCGGCGGGCGTCGCCGGGGTGACGACGGTGAGCCCGGCCGTGTGCGCGAAGTAGGTCTCCGGGCTCTCCCCGTGGTGCTCGGCGCCGCCGATGCCCCCGCCGTACGGGATCCGGATCGTCATCGGCAGCCGCAACCGGCCGCGCGACCGGTTCCGGTACTTGGCGACGTGGCTGATGATCTGCTCGAAGCTCGGGTAGGTGAACCCGTCGAACTGGAGCTCGACGACGGGACGCCACCCGTACAGGGCCAGGCCGAGCGCGGTGCCGACGATCCCGGCCTCGGCGAGCGGCGTGTCGAAGCAGCGCCGCTCGCCGAAGGTCGCCTGCAACTCGTCGGTGATGCGGAAGACGCCGCCCAGCCGCCCGACGTCCTCGCCGAAGACCAGGACGCGGTCGTCGTCGCGCATGGCGTCGTGCAGGGCACGGTTGAGCGCCTGGGCGAAGGTCACCGTCATGATCCCGCCTCCAGTTCGGCGGTGAGCTGCTCGCGCTGGCGGCGCAGCAGCGCCGGCGGCGTGCCGTACACGTGGTCGAACATCTCGGCCGGCTCGGGGGCCGGCGCGTCCCAGATCTCCGCGCGCAGCGCGCTCGCGGCCTCGTCGGCCGCCGCGCCGACCCGGCCCTCGGCCGCCTCGTCCAGCAGTCCCGTCGCCCGCAGGTGGACGGCCAGCCGGTCGATCGGGTCCTCGGCGGTCCGTTCCTCGATCTCCTCCGGCGCCCGGTAGCGGGTCCAGTCGTCGGCCGTGCTGTGGCCGTCCATCCGGTAGGTGCGGGCCTCGATCAGGCTCGGCCCCTCGCCGCGCCGCGCGCGCTCCACCGCGAGCCGGGTCACCGCGTAGCAGGCGAGGACGTCGTTGCCGTCGACGAGGTGCCCGGGCATCCCGTAGCCGATCGCGCGGTGCGCGAAGCTCGGCGCCCGGCTCTGCCGGGACGCGGGCACGCTGATCGCGTACTGGTTGTTCTGGACGACGAACACGACGGGCGCGTCGAAGACGGACGCGAAGTTGAACGCCTCGTGCGCGTCGCCCTCGCTGGTCGCGCCGTCGCCGAGGAAGGTCAGCACGACGAGTGGGTCGCCGTCGAGCCTGGCGCCCATGGCGAACCCGGTCGCGTGCAGGGTCTGGGTGGCGATCGGCAGGCACAGCAGCCCGACCCTGGAGTCCGCGGGGTCGTGGGCGGAGTGCCAGGTGCCGCGGAACAGATGCAGCACCGCGCTGGGCGGCAGGCCGCGTACCAGCAGCGCGCCCATCTCCCGGTACGCGGGGAACAGCCAGTCGCGCTCGCCGAGCGCGTAGGCAGGACCGACCTGGGCCGCCTCCTGCCCGAGGTTGGGCGGGTAGGCGCCCACCTGGCCCTGCCGCTGGAGGTTGACGGCCTCCCGGTCGACCCGGCGCGTGATGACCATGTGGCGGTACAGCTCGACGAGGTCGTCGTCCTTCAGGTCCAGCGGAAGCCGGTCGTCGGCGACGCGGGTTCCGTCGGGGGCCAGGAGGCGCAGCGGCCGTGAGGACGGCAGCAGCGACCGTACCGAAGCCCGCGGGCGTTTACCTGCCACGACTCCTCCTTAATTAACCGAACGTACGGTAAGTAGAGCGCATGAAAAGGGTGCCTGGCAAGCCCGAATCCACGGTGGGCGCCGCGCTCAGCGCGGCAGGAGGCCCTCGAAGACGATGCCGAGCACGGCCGTGGAGATCGTCTCCACACCGAGCCGGCCGCCCGCGCGGTACCACTCAGCCATCGAGTTGACCATGCCGAAGAGCAGCCGGGTGACGAGGGAGGGGTCGACGTCGTCGCGGATGCCGCCCTCCGCGATCGCCTCGGCGACGATCGCGGTCATCCGCGCGTCGAAGTCGCGGCGGCGCTCCAGGGCGGCCCGCTCGGTCTCGGTGTTCCCGCGGACCCGGATGAGCAGCGCGACCTCGGGAAGGCGGCCGGCCACGATGTCGGCGGTGCGGTGCAGGACGTGCCGCATCCGCTCGACCGCCGACCCGGCGAGGGCCTCCGGCTCGTCGAGCACGCCGAACAGGGCGTCCAGCGCGCGGCCGACGCCCAGCCGCAGCAGCTCTTCCTTGCCCGAGACGTGGTAGTAGAAGCTCGCCTTGGTGAGCCCGGCGGCGCGCGAGAGGTGCTCCATGGACGTGGCGTCGTACCCTCGGTCGAGGAACTCCCCCACCGCGATGTCGACGATGTCGTCCAGCGAGTACGGCGCACGGTCGCTCGCCTTGGGACGCGCCACGTGCCCTCGCTCTCCGCGCTATGTCGCCGCGGTCGTCCGATAGGTGTCACGCAGCCGCCGCTTGAGCACCTTGCCCGTGGCTCCGCGGGGCAGCGAGTCCACGAAGTCTATTCGCTTGGGCACCTCGAACGTCGCGAGCCGTTCCCGGCAGAAGGCCACCAGCTCGTCCGCGGCCACCGGCCCGGCGGCCACCACCACGGCACAGACCGACTCCCCCCACCGCTCGTCCGGCACGCCGACCACCGCGACCTCCCGGACCGAGGGATGCTCGGCGAGGACGTTCTCCACGACCACCGGATAGACGTTGTAGCCACCCGTCACGATCATGAATTTCTTCCGGTCCACGAGGTAGTAGTAGCCGCGTTCGTCGCGCCGCCCCAGATCGCCCATGCGGAGCCAGCCGTCGCGCAGGACCGCGGCGGTCTCCCCGGGCAGGTTCTGGTAGCCGAGCATGAGCGTGCGCCCGCGTACGCAGATCTCCCCGATCTCGCCGGCGGGCAGGGGGTCACCCGCCTCGTCCAGGACGGCGACATCGCAGTGCAGGGTCGACCGGCCACAGGAGGTGAGGAGCTCGGGCTCGTCGTCGAGGGCCTTGAGGTGGTCCTCGTGGTGAAGGATGTTCGTCCATCCCGCCGTGGCCTCGGTCGCGCCGTACCACTGCTGGAGGCGGCAGCCGAAGCCGTCCAGCGCCCGGCGGATCAGTGCCGGGCTGGCCGGCATCGAGCCGTACACGACCAGACGGAGGCGGCTCAGATCGCGGCCGGCGAAGTCCGGTGCGGACAGGACGTCGTTCATCATCGTCGGGACCCACAGGACGGAGGTGACCCGTTCGCGTTCGAGCAGGTCGAGCGCGCCGGACGCCGAGAAGCGCTTCTGCAGGACGACGGACGCCCCGTTGACGACGTTCCACGTCGCGATCAGGATCGGCACGCCCGCAGCCGGCAGGCAGTGCAGGAACACGTCGTCGTGGCGCATGCCGGCCTGAAGCCAGGTGTTCACCTGAGCGGCCGCGACCCCGCCGTGGCTCCACCGCACGCCCTTCGGCAGGCCCGTGGAACCGGTCGTGTACGAGATCGCCGCGCACTCGTCGGCTTGTAGCGGCGGCATCACCGGATCGGGCGGCGCGCCGTCCAGGAGCGTGTCGTAGTCGAGCTCGAAGCCGTGGCCGCCGAACCCGATGACGTGCTCGGGCGCGGACTCGCCCAGCGAGCGGAAGACCTGCTCGCACGCGCCGCCTTCGACGATGAGCACCTTGACGCGCGCGTCGGCCAGGATGTGGGCGACCTCGCGCGGGGCGTACCGGTAGTTGACGCCGGTGCGCACCGCCCCGATCAGGCCGGTGGCGTACCAGCACTCGATGACCTCGTGCCCGTCCTCGGCCATCGTCGCCACGACGTCACCGGGGCGCACTCCGAGGGTCTGCAGCGCGGTGGCCAGCCGCAGGCTCCGATCGGTCACCTCGCCCCACGACCGGCGCGCGGCGGCGGAGACGTACGCGGGCCGGTCCGGCCAGCTGCGGGCGTTGTTCAGCAGGTAGTCACGTATGAACATGTCACTCCACCTCACCGGCCGGTGAACCGCGGGGATCTCTTCCCCAGGAAGGCCGAGAACCCCTCGGCGTAGTCGGCGCTCGCGGAGGCGGCGCTCTGGGCCACCGCCTCGGCCTCCAGTACTCCGGCGAGCCCGGGGCGTTCGTCCCGTACGCGCCGCAGGATGTCCTTCGAGAGCCGGAATGCGGCCGTCGGGCCCGCCGCGACGCCGGCGGCGAGACGGCGTGCCTCGCCGGTCAGCTCGGTGGCCGCGACGCTGCGGTTGGCCAGGCCCCATCCGGCGGCCTCCCGGCCGGTCAGCATCCGGCCGGTGTAGATGAGTTCCAGCGCCCGGTGAGCGCCGACGCGCTCGGCCAGCCACAGGTGTGCGGCGGAGTCCAGTACCGCGCCGATCCTCGCGAACGGCGACCCGAGCCGGGCGTCGTCGGCCACGACCAGCAGGTCACAGGCCAGCGCCATGCCGAGACCGGACCCGACGCAGGCGCCCTGCACCGCCGCGACCGTCGGGACGGGCAGATCGGCGAGTTCGGCGATCAGCGGGTTGACGACGTCGCGCAGGATCTCGCCGCCGTCCTCGTTCCCGGGATCGGCGTCGCTCAGGTCGCGGCCCGCGCAGAAGGCCGGGCCCTCCCCGCGCAGGAGCAGCACCCGCGCCTCACGTGCCACGACGTCGCGCAGCGCGTCCCGCAGGGCCGCGACGTCCTCTTCGCGCAGCGCGTTGCGCCGGTGCGGCCGGTCGATCACGATCTCGGCCGTACCGTCCTCCACGCGCAGGGTCACCTCGGTCATGCCGGGACCTCTCTCTTCACCGATGACATCAAGACCTTGAGCCGGCTCGCGCAGACGGTCGCGCCGTTCTGGTTCACCGCGTCCCACCGGAAGGTGACCAGGCCGCCCTCATCACGTGGTTCCTTGTCCAGCACCTCGATCTCCAGGCGGATCGAGTCGCCGATGAACGTGGGGCGGGGGAAGCGGAGGCGGTCGGTGCCGTAGTTGGCCACGACGGTGCGGCTGTCGGCCGGCACCCCCAGCCCGGCGGCGAAGGCGAACACCATGATTCCGGGGGCGACGCGCTGTCCGTAGGTGGTCCGCCGCGCCTCCACGGCGTCGGTGTGCAGCCAGAACCGGTCCCACGTGTTCGCGCACCAGGCGACGACGTCGGCCTCGGTGACGGTACGGCGCATCGTGGTCTCGCTCGCGCCGACGTCGAGTTCGTCGAAGCCGCGGCTCAGCAGCGGGCCGGTCATGCCCGCGCCTCCGCGCGTTCCCGCTCCAGCTCGCGCCGCAGGTGGCCGGGGCGGGGTTCCGGGCTCATCTGACGGAACGGCCGTACGATCACCGTCTCGAACAACCCCGCGCGGTGGTACGGCTCGTCGGCCAGGAACGCGTGCGCCGCGTCGAGGTCCGGCAGGTCGAGGACGAAGACGCTGCCGACACCGGGCTCGCCGTCCGCCACGCTCACCGGCCCGCCGAAGACCAGCCTGTCCTGATTCTCGATCATGTACTCGAGGTGCTCGGCACGGGCCGCGCGGCGGCGTGCCGACACGCCGGGCCGGTCGAGGCAGCAGAAGAACACCAGCATGACTATCCGTTCCGAGCCCGCGCCGGGCTCATCGTCGTCCGGGGGTTCACGACACGCGCCGGCGTCTCGCCGGGCTGAGGGAAGAAGCTCTCGACGTGGACGCGGGAGTCCTCGGCGCCCAGGGCACGCGCCGCGGCTCCGCACGCCGCGACGAAACCGGGGCTCCCCGCGATGAAGACGTTCGTCCCGGCGAGGGACCCGGCGACGTCGCCGAGGATCTCCGGGACCCGTCCGGTCCGCGCGCCCGGCCGCCGTCCGGCGGGCCGCGTCACCGTACGTACGTGGCGGAAGTTCGGGTGGCGGCGGCGCAGGTGCCCGAGCAGGCCGGTGGCGTACAGGTCCTCGTAGGTACGCGCCGAGTGCACCACGGTGACCGGATCGGCGTATCCGCGCCGTAGCGCCGCCTCGGCCAGGGCGAGCACGGGAGCGAGCCCGGAGCCTCCGGCGAGCGCGACGACCGGCCCGCGCATCCTCAGGTCGCCGACGAAGCTCCCGTACGGGCCCGCGACGAGCACCGTGTCGCCGGGGCTCAGCCGCTCGTGGACCCAGGTGCTCGTGACACCGTCGCTCACCCGCGCGACGTGCAGGGTGATCTCGCCGTCGGGCCTGGGCGGGTTCGCGATCGAGTACGGCCGGTCCGGCCCGCCTCCGCGCGGGCCGAGCACGACGTACTGCCCCGGCCAGTACCTCAGCCGCGCCCCCACCGGCCGGAGCCGTACCTCGACGATGCCGGGGGTGCGGGCGACCTTGTCCGTGACGACGAACTCGACGTCCTTGCGGGGCGGGAAGAGCTCGACGCCGAGGGCCGCGGCGGTCACCGCGGCGCCGTACTCCAGCTCGACCACCGGGCTGACCGGCGTGGCGACGCAGCTCAGCAGGTACCCGTCGGCGACCTCCTCGTCGGACAACGCCATCGGCATGTAGAGCCCCCGGTCGACGTCGCCGCTCCGCATGCGGACCCGGCAGGTGCCGCAGTGGCCGGCGCGGCAGTCGTTGGGCAGGGGGCGGCCGGCCTCCTCCAGTGCCTCCAGGATCGGCCGGTCGCCGGGACAGCCGACCTCGCGCCCGTCGGGGAGCAGCCGGATCACGGCCATCGGATCTCGCCTCTCTCCGCGGGTCAGAAGACGGGGATGATGTCCTCGACGGCGATGTCGTCGGACACCTCCACACCGTCGATGTCCAGCTCGGGAATGGCCGGGAACTCGATCCCCCACCGCTCGACGATCTTCCGGATGTAGGCCATGGCCCGTTTCCAGTTCTCGGCCTGCGCGTCGTAGGACAGGACACCGAGACCGGCCGAGCGCGCGTGCTCGATGAGGACCCGGTGGTTGTCGAGGAAGTACGGCGGCAGGTCCCAGAACTGCCGAGGCGGCTCCCAGAGGATCATCGACAGGAACACGAAGCCGGCGCGCAGTTGCTTGGTGATCAGGGCCTTGTTGTCCTCGGTCAGGCCCGGCCAGTTGTTCTCCAGGATCGTCATGCAGATCTGCAGGTGCCGCGACTCGTCGCGCCCGATCCGGTTGAACACCTCCTTGAACAGGGGGTGCTCGGTGGTGTCCGCCATGCCCTTGAACAGGGTCGAGCTGGCGACCTCGCCCATCATGAAGCTGGTGAACATCACGGCCAGCGGGTGGTCGCCGATGCTGTTGCTGTAGCCGTTCCAGTACCGGCCGCCGTTGTGGTAGAGCCAGCCGATGTTGTTGTGCGCGGCCTTCTCGAGCTCGCTCCGCGGCTCCCAGTCGAGCGGCCCGCCGGGCCACAGGCGGGTGATCGCGCGCTGGCAGCACTCCTCGTGGTTCATCTCGTCACGCGTGATGGAGAAGAAGCACTTACGTACCGGGTCCTCTTCGTGCTGCTCGAACGCGTTGATGGTGGCGCGGGCGAAGACCGCCGGGCCGGAGGCGTCGAAGTTGGCCAGGACCGACCACCAGTACATCATTCCGAGCCGCTGCTCGTCGGTGTAGTCGCCGGCGTCGAGCCGGTCCCACGGCAGGTCCGCCGGGTTCCACACCATGCGCTTGGACTTCTCGTACGTCTCCGCGAGGGACTCGGTCTCGACCCGCCACTCGATGGGGAAGATGTTGGGCCCGGGAATCTCGGGCGCCGGCCAGAAGCCGCCTTCGGGGATGTGGACGTCGCTCATCATTACCTACCGAATGTTCGTTTGGTTTTGCTCAAGCTAATCCCTGCCCGTCCGGGAGTCAACAGACGGATGCCCGGCACGCAACACGAAACGGCCGTTCAGACGTTCAAAGATCGAGATTCGGGTGACCCGTACTAGGGTCCTTGTCTGGCCGGTCCCGGCGTTTTCGGGGCCTGCCTGACACCAGCAGCACACAAGGGAGACCCTCATGTCCACGGTCGAGCTGACCACCAACTTCGGCCGCATCACCCTGGAAGTCGATGACGCGAAGGCCCCCAAGACCGCTGAGAACTTCCTGACGTACGTCCGCAACGGGCACTACGACGGCACGATCTTCCACCGGGTCATCAGGGACTTCATGATCCAGGGCGGCGGCTTCACGCCGGACATGGCGCAGAAGCCGACCCTCGCCTCGATCCAGAACGAGGCCGACAACGGGCTGAAGAACGACATGTACACCGTGGCGATGGCGCGGACGAACGACCCGCACTCCGCGACGGCCCAGTTCTTCATCAACACCGCGAAGAACGACTTCCTCAACTTCAAGGGGAAGAACCCCAACGGCTGGGGTTACGCGGTCTTCGGCAAGGTCACCGAGGGCACGGAGGTCGTCGACGCGATCCGTGCGCTCTCGACCGGCAACAGCGGCGGCCACCAGGACGTTCCGCTGGAGACGGTGCTGATCGAGTCCGCCAAGGTCACCTCCTGACGGGCAGCACCTGAGTCACACTTTCAGGGCCGTCACCGCGCAGGTGGCGGCCCTGAAGGCCGTACGGGCTACTTCTCGGCGTCCATCGCCTCGACCAGCGAGCGCGGGCGCATGTCGGTCCACGACTTCTCGACGTACTCCAGGCACGCCGCCCGGTCCGCCTCACCGAAGACCTTCGACCATCCGGCCGGGATCTCGGCGAAGGCCGGCCACAGCGAGTGCTGTCCCTCGTCGTTGGTCAGTACGAGGTAAGTGCCGTCCTCGTTCTCGAACGGGTTGCTCATCATGCCCCTATCGTTTCCTCGACCGGTTTGCGGAAGCGGTTGATCGCCGTGAGGTGCTTCGCCCGGAGCTCCTCGTCGCGTACGCCCAGCCCCTCCTCGGGGGCGAGGCAGAGGACACCGACCTTGCCCTGGTGGGCGTTGCGGCGGACGTCGTCGGCGGCGGTGCCGACCTCGGACAGGGGGTACGACCACGAGAGCGTGGGGTGGATCTTCCCCTTCATCACGAGGCGGTTGGCCTCCCAGGCCTCACGGTAGTTCGCGAAGTGCGAGCCGATGATCCGCTTGAGCGACATCCACAGGTACCGGTTGTCGTACTGGTGCAGGAAGCCCGAGGTGGACGCGCAGGTGACGATGGTGCCGCCCTTGCGGGCGACGTAGATGCTGGCACCGAAGGTGTCACGGCCGGGGTGCTCGAAGACGATGTCCACGTCCTCGCCTCCGGTCAGCTCGCGGATGCGACCGCCGAAACGCTTCCACTCACGCGGGTTCTGGGTGTGCTCGTCCTGCCAGAACCGGTAGCCCTCCGCGTTGCGGTCGATGACCGCCTCCGCGCCCATCGCGTGGCAGAGCTCGGCCTTCTCGGGGCTGGAGACGACACAGATCGGGAGGGCGCCGCCGACCAGCGCGTACTGGGTGGCGTACGACCCCAGGCCGCCGCCCGCGCCCCAGATCAGCACGTTGTCGCCCTGCTTCATGCCGGCGCCGTTGCGTGAGACGAGCTGCCGGTAGGCGGTGGAGTTCACCAGGCCGAGCGAGGCGGCCTCCTCCCAGGTGAGGTGCCTCGGCTTGGGCATCAGCTGGTTGGACTTCACGAGGGCGATCTCGGCCAGGCCGCCGAAGTTGGTCTCGAAGCCCCAGATCCGCTGCTGCGGGTCGAGCATCGTGTCGTTGTGGCCGTCCGCGCCCTCCAGCTCCACCGACAGGCAGTGGGCCACGACCTCGTCGCCCGGCTTCCAGGCGTTCACGCCGGGGCCGGTGCGCAGCACGACTCCCGCGAGGTCGGAACCGAGGATGTGGTACGGCAGGTCGTGGCGCCGGTGGCGGCAGCTGCTTGGCGTACCGCTCCAGGAAGGTGAAGGTGGGCAGGGGCTCGAAGATCGAGCTCCACACCGTGTTGTAGTTGATCGAGCTGGCCATCACGGCCACCAGGGCCTCGCCCGGACCGAGCTCGGGAACGGGTACTTCGGCGAGGTGAAGAGACTTGCTCGGGTCCTTCATGTCGGAGTCCATGCCCGCGAACATGTCGGCCTCGTGCTTGTAGACGACCGCCGCGCGGAAGCTCTCCGGAATGGGTAGGGCGGAGATTTCCTCCGCGGTAACCTGTCCTGCGAGAATGGCATTGGTGATGTCCTTCATGTGGCTCCCGCCTTCGCTGTGAGCTTGCCCAGATATCCGGCGACTTGGGCGTTGACGGCAGGCTGCCGCGACGCCAGGTAGAAGTGGCCGCCGGGGTGGACCAGCAGCTCGAAGGGGCCGGTGCTCTCCCCGGCCCAGGCGCGTGCCTCGTCGACCGTCGCCTTCGGGGTCGGCGTCGCCGACCATCGCCACGATCGGGCAGCTCAGCATCGGCCCCGGGTCGCGCCGATACGTCTCCACGACGCGGTAGTCGGCACGGATCGCGGGCAGGAGCATGCTCAGCATCTCCGGGTCCCGCAGCAGTGCCAGGTCGGTGCCGTTGAGCTCCTCGATCTCCTCGAGCAACCCCGCGTCGTCGCGCTGATGGACGTTCTCGACCCGCGTCGTGGCGGGGCCACGGCGCCCGGAGGCGAACAACACCGCGGCCGGCCGGCCCTCCGCCTCCAGGCGGCGGGCCAGCTCGAAGCCGACGACGGCGCCCATGCTGTGCCCGAACAGCGCGAGCGGGGTGTCATCGGCCGGGTCCAGCACCCGCACCAGCTCGTCCGCGATGGCCCCGACGGACTCCGCGAAGGGCTCGGAGCGCCGGTCCTGGCGTCCGGGGTACTGCACGGCGAGGACATTCGCCCCGGGCGACAGTGCCTTCGAGACGGGGAAGAAGAAGCTCGCCGAACCTCCGGCGTGCGGCAGGCAGAGCAGCCGAGGTGCGCGCGGGGACGACGGATGGTAGCTCCGTATCCACGACTCCGGGCAGGACTGGTTCGCCATGGTCCTTCTCTGGTTCCTAGCGTTCGGTGGGGCCGGTTCCGGCGGTGCGTGCCGCCCACCGCGTGGGCGGCACGCACCGGGGTCAGACGTCGACGGTCACGTCATAAGCGGTCAGCCAGCGGTTGAGCCAGAGGGCCATCTCCAGCCCGCCCCGGTCACTCGGGAGGCTGACGTCGTCCATCTCGCGGTCCAGGATGCGGGTGACCCGCGCCGTGTTGAGCAGCGGCAGCACCGGGGAGTCCGCGTCGCCGATCACCTGGCGCAGCTCGGTGCGCAGGGCCTGCTCGTACCGGGTGTCCTGGGTCGACGGGAACGGCGTCTTCGTGCGCTCCAGGATGGAGGTCGGCAGCACGTCGCGGGTGGCGGCGCGCAGCAGGCTCTTCTCCCGGCCGTCGAACGACTTCATCGCCCAGGGCACGTTGAACACGTAGTCCATCAGGCGGTGGTCGCAGAACGGGACCCGGACCTCCAGGCCGACGGCCATGCTCATCCGGTCCTTGCGGTCGAGCACGGCCTGCATGAACCGGGTGATGTTGAGGTAGGTGACCTCGCGCATCCGCCGGTCGACCGGGTAGTCGCCGGCCAGCACCGGTACCTCGGCCACGGCCTCGGCGTAGCGGTCCTGCGCGGTACGACGGCAGGTCCAGCTTCTGCAGCAGGCCCTGGTCGATCAGCGAGCTTCCGCCGAAGATCCGCGCGGAGCCCGACGTCAGCCACGGGAAGGTCGGCGCGTCGACCGCCTCCTTGCGCTGGTACCACCGGTAGCCGCCGAACAGCTCGTCGGCCGACTCGCCGGACAGCACCACGGTCGCCCGCTTCCGGATCTCCCGGCACAGCAGGTACAGCGACGGCCACAGGTCGCCCCAGTACGCGGGCGGCAGGTCCGGGCGCGCAGGATCGCCGTCCGCACCGCCGGGTCGGCCAGCTCGGCGCTGTCGAGCAGCACCTCGAGGTGGTCGGTGCCGACGCGCGGAGACGAAGTCGCGGACGTACGGCGCGTCGGCCGTGCCGCGCACCGCGTCGGGCTCGAACTGGTCGGCGGCGCCCTGGAAGTCCACCGAGTACGACCGCACCGGGCCCGCGGCCCTCGGCTGCCAGCGCCTGGTGGGCCAGCGCGGTGATCGCCGAGGAGTCGAGGCCGCCGGACAGCAGCGTGGCGACGCGGGACGTCCGCGATGAGCTGGCGGGACACGATGTCCTCCAGCAGGCCGCGCACCGTGCTGATCGTGGTGTCGAGGTCGTCGGTGTGCTCGCGCGCGGTGAACTGCCAGTACCGCGACTTGGTCACGCCGCCCTCGCGTCACCCGCACGATCTGGCCGGGGCGCACCTCGGACAGGTCGGAGAACGGGGTGAGCTCCGGCGTCTTGACCATGTCCAGGATCTCCGAAAGACCCTGGGCGTCGACACGGCGCGGCACGGCGCCGTTGGCCAGCACGGCCTTGGGCTCCGAGCCGAACACCACGCCGTCGCGCGTACGCGCGTAGTAGAGCGGCTTGACGCCGATCGGGTCGCGCACCAGCAGCAGCTCGCGGCTGAGCGCGTCCCACAGCCCGAAGGCGAACATGCCGTTCAGCCGGGCGGCGAAGTCCAGGCCCCACTGGAGGTACGCGTCGAGCGCGACCTCGGTGTCGCTGCTGGTCCGGAACCGGTGGCCGAGGGCCTCCAGTTCGGCGCGCAGCTCACGGAAGTTGTAGATCTCGCCGCAGAACGTCAGCGCCGCCAGCGTACGGCCGTCGCGCTCGGCGATCATGGGCTGGACGCCGCCCACCGGGTCGATGATGGACAGCCTGCGGTGGCCGAAGGCGACGGGCCCGTCGATCCAGACCCCCTCCGCGTCCGGTCCACGGCAGGCCATGGTGTCGGTCATGGCCTGCACGACGGAGCGGTGCCTGGCGAGGTCCTCGCCGTGCGCCACCCAACCGGTGATCCCGCACATGGATCCTCCTCAGGCGCCGGCGAGGGCGCCGTTGACGCGGTCGAGCAGCTGGCGCGGGGTCTTGGCCTCGCTGACCACGTTCTCGCCGAGTTCCACGCCGTACTTACGCTCAACGCGCCGTACGGCGTTGAGCATTGTCAGGGAGTCGAAGCCGAGACCGGCGAACGTGATGTCCGACGGGTCGCCCTCCGGCTCGATAGGGTCCTCATCACCGTTGCTGCGGTTGAGAATATCGATGAGGTCCTGGACCGTCATTTCCGCCATAGCCTTCTCTTTCTACGGTTTCTGTTACTTTTGCGAATGGGAATCAGATGGTCAGCAGCGTGCAATACCAGTGCATGCCGATGGACAGGCCCGCCAGGGCGACCACGTCCCCCTCGGCGAGTTCGCCGCGCTCCAGATAGGTGTCAAGGCAGATGAGCTGGTCCGCGCCGCCGCAGTGACCGAGGTCGGCGCCCAGCTCCGCGTTGGTGCGCTCCAGCGGCACGCCGACGGCCTTGGCCACGTCGGCGAGCGAGTCCTGGTTGTCGTTCAGGAACAGGAACTTCTTCACGTCGTCGGGGTCGACGTCCGCGCGGTCGCACGCGCGTTCGAACACCGTGCGCACGCGGCGGTTCAGGATGCGGACGAACTTCGCCAGGTCCTCGGGTTCGCGGCGGAAGCGCCGGTACACCAGCGCGAGCGGGTCGATGTCGAGGTTGCCGGTGCCCTCGGGTGCCTCGGGCACGGCGGCGCCGCCGTACTCCACGCGGTAGAAGTCGTTGTACGCCGGGTCGGTGATCTGCTCGGTCGCCAGCCAGCGGAGGCCGCCGTGCCCGCGCCGCAGCACGGCCGCGGCGGCGCCGTCGCTGGAGAGCAGGGTGTTGCTGCGCATCCGGTTGGTGTGCGCCTCGCTCACCTGGTTCACCGCGACGAGCAGCACCGTGTCGACGTCCTCGCGGGTGGCGAACACGCCCGCGATCTGCTGGAAGGCGGTGGCGCCGGACGCGCAGCCCTGCGTGAGCAGCAGCGTGGGCGTCTCGGTGGCGCCGATCGCCGCCGCGAGCGCCGCCGAGGCGTCCCACAGCAGGTACCCGGGCACGCCGCTGTCGGCGACGACGACGAGGTCCAGGTCCCGGGCGTCGACGCCCGCCTTCGCGAGGGCCTTCCCGGCGGCCTGGGCCGCGAGCTCCGTGGACGTGGAGCCCTCGGCCGCCCGGTGGTAGGTGCGGTACCCCCACAGCAGGACCCGGTCGGGGTCGTCGACGTAGTCGGCCGCGGTGGCGGCGACGTCCCGCGGCTCGCCGAGGGCGTGCGCGAGCGCGAGCACCCCGAAGTCGGTTGGCGGCATGGTCGTTCGATCTCCTTCTTCGTCGCTGGTCAGCGGGGGAAAACGCCGTCGGCGACCCAGCCGCCGTCGAAGCGCAGGGTGGTCGCGGTCATGTACGCGTAGCGCTCGCCGGCGAGGTCCAGTACGAGGCCGGCGACCTCGGCGGGTTCGGCGAGACGGCCCAGCGGGGTGCGCGCGGCGATGGCGGCCTCGTCGAGGTTGCCGTTGACGAAGCCCTTCTCCACCAGCGGCGTCCGCACGTACGCGGGGCTGACGGCGAGGACGCGCACCCCGTGCTCGGCCCATTCGACGCCGAGCACCTCGGTGAGCATCACGACGCCCGCCTTGGAGGCGCAGTACGCCGCGCGGCCCGCGACGGCGCGGTGCGCCATGACGGACGCGATGTTCACCACGAGCCCCCGGCGCGCGGCCAGCGCCGGGAACAGGGCCTGGGAACAGTAGAACGTGCCGTTGAGGTTCACGCCGACGACCCGCTCCCAGGTCTGGGGCCGCAGCTCGGCCGACGGCGCGATGGCTCCGACGCCGGCGCTGTTGACCAGCAGGTCGGCCGCCGGCACCTCCTCGGCGGCGGCGCGTACGGCGTCGGCGTCGCACACGTCCACCTCGCGCCACTCGACGCCCGTACCGTCGCCGGGCCTGCGGTCCCAGCCGGTCACCGCCCAGCCGTCCTCGACCAGCCGCTCGGCGACGGCCGCGCCGATGCCGCTGGACGATCCGGTGACGACCGCTCTGCGCTGCTCGCTCACCGCCGCTCCCTCCAGTTCCGGTAGACCGCGTCGATGGACGCTCCGACAGTGGCCAGCGCCGCCTCGTACGCGGCGGTCACGGCGTCGCCGCCCGGCCGTGCCAGGCCGAGCACGCCCAGGTCGGGGGCGCGGCCCTCCGCCCAGAGCGCGGCGGCGGCCCAGCGCAGCTGGTCGAGCTGCGGCCGTGACGTGGATCCCGCGCCGACGGCGACGTGCGGCCGGTCCGCGAGGGTCGCCGCGACGAAACGCGTGAGGCTCCCGCAGCCGACCTGGACGAACACCCGCGCGCCCTGCGCGTAGAGGCGTTCGATCACGGCGCGGAAGCGCACGGGTTCGAGGAGGTGCCGTTCGAGCAGAGCGCGCAGCGCCTCCTCGTCGTCCGGGTACGGCGCGACCGTGGTGGCCGACCAGACGGGTACGGCGGGGCGCGCGAGGGGCATCCGGTCGAACACCTCGGCGAAGCCGGGCAGGTGCGGGGCGAGCATCGGCGAGTGGAACCCGGAACGGAACGGCAGCACGCGGCGCGGGACCGCCGGGTCCTCGATCCGGGCCAGGCAGCGCTCCACGGCGTCCTCGTCTCCGCACAGCACGCTCTGGTCGGGCGCGTTGTCGTGGGACAGCACGACGCGCGGCTCTCCGGCCGCGAGCGCGGCGGCGGTCCGCGCGGGCAGGCCGACGGCGGCGAACACCACGTCGGGCACGGACGAGGTGCCCATGTTCCGGGCGAAGTCCTCGAAGGCCGACGCGGGGAAGGTTCCGGCGGCGAACAGGGCGCTCCACTCCCCCGCGCTGTGCCCCGCCACGGCGTCCGGGAGGATCCCGGCGCGGCGCAGCGCGGTGTCGAGCACCCGGTTGAGCCGCAGCGCGTCCTGGGTGCGGTCGCCGAGCGTGGCCTCGCCGGCCCTGGGCTCGTCCGGGAGGCCGAGCAGGGCCGTGACGTCGTCGGGCGCCGGTCCGGTCCGCGCGTCGAGGCCCGGGAAGAGGAACACGGTGTGGCCCACCGGCGCGGGGCCGGGGGCGAACCACACGTCGTTGCCGCCGCGCCAGGGTTCGCCCTGGGCGACGAGGGCGGCGGCCTGCTCCACGCGCTCGGGCGTGGGGTCGAAGACCGCGAGGCGTGCGGGTCCGGTGCCGCCGTGGCGCCCGGTGCGGAGGGCGTCGAGCAGCCCCGCCGGTGTACCCGCGGCGGTGAGGAGGATTTCAGCCAAGACCGTCCCCGAACGTCGCGGGGTCGCCGACGGCGTACAGCACCTGCGCGTCGCGGCCGAACGCCAGCTCGCGCAGGAACGCCGTCACACCCTCGTCGGGCTCGATCAGGCCGATGCCGTTCTTCGTGTACGCGCGCTCCAGCTCGGGGGTGACCATGCCGCCCGCCTCCGCCGCCCACGGGCCCCAGTCCAGGGCCAGTACGCGGCCGGCGACCTCGCCGGACCAGCGGCGGGCGAGGGTGTCGAGGGCGTCGTTGGCGGCGGCGTAGTCGCTCTGCCCCTGGTTGCCGACGACCCCGGCGATGCTGCCGAACAGCACCAGGTGGCGCAGGCCGGGCCGCAGGTGCTCCACCAGCGCGCGTGCGCCCGCCACCTTGGTGTCGAAGACCTCGGCGAACGACTCCGGTGTCTTGTCGCGCAGCATCTGGTCGCGTACGACGCCCGCCGCGTGGATGACGGTGTCGAGGCGGCCGTGACGTTCGTACACGTCGGCCAGGACCTCGCCCATCCTCGTGGCGTCGCGTACGTCGGCGCGGTGGTACCGCACCGACGCCGCCGTGCCGGCGAGGGCGTCCAGGCACAGCCGGACCTCGCGACCGGCGGAGTGCGCGCGTACCTCGCGCTCGATCTCCGCCGGGGTGCGCCCGCCCTCGGCGATCAGGCGGGAGCGCAACGTCGCGTCGTCCAGGCTCGCGTCGGCGGCGGGCTCGCTGCGGCCGACCAGCTCGATGTGGCAGCCGGTGAGCGAGGCCAGCGCGGACGCGACGCGGGCGGTGATGCCGCGCGCGCCGCCCGTCAGCAGCACGACGGAGTCCCAGTTGAGCCCGAGGTCGGCGGCGGTGACGTCGCCGGGCGGCAGCGCGGTGGCCGTGGTGCGCCAGACCGCGCGGCGCCCGCCGAGGTCACCGACGGACTGCTCGGCGGTGCCCAGCTCGTCGGCCAGCGTGCGCGCCGACGCGGCGGGCGGCTGCCCGCCCGGCAGGTCGACGGCGACCACGGAGACGCCGGGGTACTCGCGGGCCACCGCGCGCGCCAGGCCGTGCAGGCCCGCGCCGGCGGGTCCGTCGGCGTGGCAGGTGGCCAGCAGCAGGGTGCGCACGCCGCCGAGCACCGCCGCGCGTACGGCGTCGAAGCCGCCGGGCAGCACGGCGTCGCCGCCGTCGAGCGCGTCGAGGAACAGGAACGCGTCGCAGCCCGCCGGGTCGTCCACGACCTCGGTCCCGCGCTCCTTGAGCAGCATGGCCAGTTGCGCGCCGACCTCCAGGCCGCCGCTGATCGCGGCCCGCACGGCCGTGCGCTCGTGCCGGACGGCCGGCGCGTGCGCCAGGTCGACCACGTGGCGGGTCACCCGGCCACCGCCGCGCGCGGCGAGCCATCCCGTCATCGCGCGGATGGTGCGCAGGTCGGCGAGCTCGCCGGCGGCGCCGGCGTGCGGGGTGCCCGCGAGGAGGGTCGCGGCGATCTCGGTGCGCTTCAGCGAGTCGACGCCGAGCGCGGCCTCCAGGTCGAGGTCGGGGTCGAGCATGGCGGCCGGGTAGCCGGTGCGCCGCGCGACGAGTTCCAGCACCGTCGGCGCCGCCTCGGGCACCTCGGCGGCCTTCGGCTCCACCTCGATCGGGGTGGGAACGGGTACGGCCGCGGCGGGTACGGACGCGGGGGCGCCCCGGTCGAGGTAGCGCAGCACGATCTCCTGCTGCGCGGCCACGATCCGCTGCGTGCCACGGAGGAACTCGATGACCGTCTCGTCCTGCTCGCCGCCTCCGGCGGCGAGGGCGAGGGGCGCCTCCACCGGACGCAGGCCGCCGGGGACGGGCTCGCCGTCCGCCGTGCGCACCAGGTGACCGTCCACGGTCCATCCCGCGCGCGGCGGCGCGGGGACCGGCGCGCGGCCGGCGGTCAGCTCGTCGAGCCGTACCGGGACGCCGCGTACGGCGAGCGCGGCGAGGGTGCCGAGCAGGTGGGTCACTCCGGGGCGGCCGGGCGCCTCCACGGACAGAGCCGTGTGCGGGCGGTCGCCGAGGACGTCGCCGACCAGGCGGGTCAGTACGGTGCCGGGTCCCGCCTCGACGAACACGCGCGCCCCGGCGGCGTACATGTCCAGGATCTGCTCGGCGAAGCGGACCGGGCGCACCAGGGCCCCGGCCAGCGCGGAGCGCGCGGCGTCCGGCCCGTCCGGGTAGGGCTCGGCGGTGGCGCCGGACCACACGGGCACGCCGGGGGCCTGGAAGTCCTGGGCGGCCAGCGCGCCGGCGAACTCCTCGACGGCGGGCGCCATGCGCGGGCTGTGGAAGGCGGCGGCCACGGGGAGCCGTTTCGCGGTGAGCCCGGCGTCCCGCAGCGCGGTGACGGCGGCGTCGATGCCGTCGGAGGACCCGGCGAGCACGACCTGTTCGGGGGCGTTGTGGTTGGCCGGCGCGACGTCGCCGGCCAGGCCGTGCTCGGCGAGCAGCGCGACGACCGTCTCGGCGGGCGCGGCGACGGCGGCCATGGCCCCCTGGTCCGCTCCGGCCGCGGCGTGCATCGCCTCGGCGCGCGCGTGGCTCAGCGGGAGCACGGCGTCCTTCGGAAGCACGCCGGCGGCGGCGAGGGCGACCAGCTCGCCGTAGCTGTGGCCGCCCAGCAGGTCGGCGTCGACGCCGCAGGCGGACAGCAGGTCCAGCGCGGCCAGGCCGCCGACCCCCAGGGCGGGCTGCGCGAGGCGGGTGTCCACCAGGCGCGGCGTGACGCCGTCGAAGGTGGCGTGCGGGAAGAGCGCGCCGGCGAGCGCCGGGTCCTCCCGCAGGAAACGGTGCAGGCGCGGGAAGGCCACGAACAGGTCGGCGAGCATGCCCGGCCGCTGGCTGCCCTGCCCGGGGAAGAGCAGCGCGACGGGCTGACGGGCGCCGTCGCCGACGTGCACGCCGCGCTCGGGCGCGTCCTCGAAGCGCAGCGCGAGCTCGACCTGGGCGCGCAGCCCCGCCGGGTCCTCGGCGACGATCGCGACACGCGCCGGGCCGGTGCCGGTGACACCGGTCATGGGCACGCCGTCGTCAAGGCGATCGGCGAGGGCGTGCAGGGCCGTACGGACCTCGTCCTCGGTGCCGCGGAACAGCAGCAGCTCGGCGGGCCATCCGGCGGGGCCGGGCACCGCCTCGCGCGGCTCGTGGGCGGCGACGACCGCGTGGTAGTTCACGCCGCCGAAGCCGAACGCGCTGACCCCGGCGACGCGCTCGGCGTCGGCCCAGGGGCGCGCGGTGCCGTCGAAGGCGAACGGGCTGGTCCCGGCCGACCAGGCGGCGTTCGGATCGGTCACGTGCCGCGTCGGCGGCCGTACGCCCGTGTGCACGGCGAGCGCGGCCTTGATCAGCCCGGCCATCCCGGCGGCGCACTTGGCGTGGCCGATGAGGGACTTGACCGAGCCGAGCGAGCAGGATCCGGGCTCGGCGCCCGCGTCGTCGAACACGCCGGTCAGCGTCTCCAGCTCGGTGCGGTCGCCCAGCACCGTGCCCGTACCGTGCGCCTCGACGAGGCCGACGTCGCGCGGGGAGACGCCCGCGATGGCGTACGCGCGTTCCAGCGCGCGCCGCTGCCCCTCGGGCCGTGGCGCGGTCAGGCCGAGGCCACGGCCGTCGCCGGCCGCGCCGACGCCCTTGACGACGGCGTACACGCGGTCGCCGTCACGCTCGGCGTCCTCGAGCCGCTTCAGCACGAGGCACGCGACGCCCTCGGCCAGCACGATGCCGTCGGCGGACGAGTCGAACGCGCGGCAGCGGCCGGTCGGCGAGAGCGCGCGCACCGAGCCGAACATCAGGTAGTCGTGCAGGCCGTTGTGCGTGTCGACGGCACCGCACAGCACCATGTCGCTCGTGCCCGCGAGGAGCTCCTTGCACGCCTGGTCGAGCGCCGCCAGCGACGACGCGCACGCCGCGTCGACGGTGTAGTTCGGGCCGCCGAGGTCAAGGCGGTTGGCGACACGGCCCGCGATGACGTTGGACAGGGTGCCGGGGAAGGAGTCCTCGGTCAGCCGCGGCAGCCGCGCGTCGAGCCCGGGAGGCAGCTCGTCGACGTACAGCGACAGCAGCGACCGCGTGGCGTACGCGGAGGCGAGGTCGGCCCCCGCCTCCGCGGCGAAGATGACCGACGCCGTCTCCCGGTCGAACGGGCGGTCGGCGTAGCCGGCGTCCGACAGCGCCCGCGTCGCGGTCTCCAGCGCGAGAAGCTGCGCGGTCTCGATGCCGCCCAGCGACGCGGGCGGCACGCCGTGGGCGAGGGCGTCGAACGGCAGCGGCGGCAGGAACCCGCCCCACTTCGACGGCGACCGCTCACCGGGCTCGGCGCCGGCGCCCGCCCAGTGACGGTCGGCCGGCCACCGGCCGGCCGGTACCTCGGTGACCGAGTCGGTGCCGGCCACGACGTTCGCCCAGTACCGGGCGAGGTCAGGTGCGCCGGGGAACGCGCAGGCCATACCGATGACCGCCACGTCGAAGGAGCGTGCAGGCATGAGGTCAGTCCCTACCGACGTAGAACAGCGGGAAGTAGCCGTCCAGGTCGTCACGGCCGTACGCGGCGGCCAGGTCGGGGACGCGCTCGAAAGGCGTCACGGGCTGGTCGGCGATGTCGGGCAGCCAGCCCGTCGCCTGCTGCGCGTCGCGGATGCGGCCGCAGTCCTGGTAGCGCCACGCGTGCGTGTGCACGTGGATGTGACGGCTGATGCACTCGGTGGCGCGCAGGTTCCACAGCCGCATGCCGGTCTTCCAGCCCACGGTGGACATCACGCCCTCGCGCGCCAGGCTCTTCATCGTGGCCCGGTGCAGGCTGCCGCCGAGGTTGTCGAGGAAGATCGAGACTCCGAGGCCGCCGGACAGCTCGCCGACGATCTCCAGGAACTTCGCCTCCGACGCGAGGTACCGCTCCTTCGCGTCGGGCTCGCCGGACTCCTTGGCCCACGTGTAGTCCAGGTCGGGGAAGTCGCGGCGGTCGATCGGGATCGCGCCCGTGGCGGCGATGTCCTTCAGCCGGCCGTCACGGCCGGACACCATCGCGGTGCGGAAGCCCTCGCGCCGGGCGAGTTCCAGCTCGGCGTAGACCACGCCGCCGCCCCAGCCGAGCACGAGCGGCTGCTCGTCCCACGCGTCGTCGACCTGGCTCTGCCAGCAGCGGCTGGTGACGCGCCAGTTGTCCCAGGCGGTGAAGTACCGCGCGAACGGCGCCCAGCGCTCCACCGGGTACCGGCCGTCCTCCGGCAGCGGCACCAGGCGGTCGGCGGGTACGACCATGCGCTCGGCGAGCAGGCCGGGCGAGCCCGGCGCGTCGTAGGCGCAGATGCTTTCGGCGTAGCCGTTCCGGTCGATCTGGCCGAACGGGATCCAGAGGCAGTCCTGGCCCTCGCGCAGCCCGCGCACGCCGGACCCGGGCGACAGCACGCGGACCACGCCGCACGTGCCGATGACGATCTGTTCCTCGCCACGCTGGCGGACGACGTCGATGGGGCTGCGCGACAGCGCGTGCTCCATGTTCGCCTCCCAGCAGCCCACGCGCGGCTCGACCAGCACCTCGTGCTCGCCGGGCGACGCGATCGGGACACGGGACAGCTCCAGCTCACCGCGCACCGGTCCGTTGGACCGGTCCTCCGGGCCTTCGCGCAGCACCCATGCCTGTACGGTCTGACTCACTTTGATGCGTCCCTATCCGTGTGTGTACCGCGGACACAACGGGCCGCCCGGGGCCCCTGAGCCGCGATACGGCCGGGGCGGTTACGACCGTCCCCCTCGGTCATAAAGATCATCCCGGGGATGATATCGGCGCGGTGGTGACAGAATGCGGGTTTCGTCACTTGCCCCACCTCACCAGCAGATCGCCTAGCAATTCGGCGATTCGCGCCCGTTCGGGCCCATCGGCGGGTAGACGCGTGATCGCCGCGTCGAGCTGGCCGAGCTCCTCCAGCACCAGCACGGCCGTCGCGGCGTCCTCGTCGGCGAACTCCGCCGTCCCTTCCCCCTCGGCGGGCGCCAGCTCGCCCAGCAGGTGCCGGGCGAGATCCACAGGGGTCGGGTGGTCGAACACCAGCGTCGCGGGCAACCGCAGCCCGGCGACGGTGGCGATACGGTTGCGCAGCTTCAGCGCGGCCAGCGAGTCGAAACCCTGGTCCAGGAACCGGTGGTGCGGCAGGACCTCCTCGCCGCTCGCGTGGCTGAGCACCAGCGCCGTCTCGTTACGCACGAGGTCGAGCAGCAGCGCCTCCTGCTCGGCGCGCGTGCGGCCGGCGAGGTCGCGCGCCAGGTTCGGCGCGGACGCGGTCGCCTGCTCGGCGGCGCGGCGGGCGGGGGCCCGCACCAGGCCGCGCAGCAGCGCGGGCAGCTCGTCGCCCATCTCCGCCGCGCCGCGCAGCACCCGCAGGTCCAGCGCGCTCGCCGCGACGACGGCCTCGTCCGCGCGGCACGCCGCGTCGAACAGAGCGAGGCCGCGTTCCTCCGACAGCGGCACCATGCCGTTGACGGTGGCGGGCTCGTCGCCCTCCACGTCGTGGCCGCTCTTGGTGGCGCGCTCGGCCCACCAGCCCCAGGCCACCGAGGTGGCCGCCAGGCCGCGGGAGCGGCGGTGCCGTGCCAGCGCGTCGAGGAAGGCGTTGCCCGCCGCGTAGTTGCCCTGGCCGAGGCCGCCGAGCGTCCCCGCCATCGAGGAGAACAGCACGAACGCGGACAGGTCCAGGTGCCGCGTCAGCTCGTGCAGGTGCCACGCGGCGCCGGCCTTCGGCCGCAGCGCGGTGTCCACCCGCTCGGGGGTGAGCGCGGCGATCACGCCGTCGTCCAGGACGGAGGCGCTGTGCACCACGGCGGTCAGCGGGTGCTCGTCCGGGATCGCCGCGAGCAGTTCCGCGAGCGCCTTGCGGTCGGCCACGTCGCACGCCGCCAAGGTCACGTTGGGGCGGTACTCCCGCAGCCGGTCGAGGAGCTCGTCCGCCCCCGGCGCCGCCGGGCCGCGTCGTGAGGCGAGCACCAGGTGCCGTACGCCGTGCTCGGCCACCAGGTGCCGCGCGACGAGCATGCCGAGGTCGCCGGACGCCCCGGTGACCAGGACGGTGCCGTCCCGATCCCAGGGCGCGCGCCCGCCCGGCTCGGCCAGGCGCGCCAGCCGCGGCGCGGACGCCTCGCCGGCGCGGAGCGCGAGCTGCGGCTCACCGGCGGCGAGCACGGCGGGCAGCACCCGCCACGACTCGGGGTGCCGGTCGAGGTCGACCAGGACGAACCGGTCCGGGTGCTCGGACTGGGCCGAGCGCACCAGGCCCCAGGCCGCGCCGCCCGCCAGGTCGTCGGCCGCGTCGGCCGCCGCCCCGTGGGTGAGCACGACCAGCGGCACGGCCGCGAACCGGTCGTCGGCCAGCCAGGCCTGCACCGCGGCGAGGGTCGCGAGGACGACGGAGCGCGCCTCGGTGTCGGCCTCGTCCCGGCCGCCGGCGGCGCAGATCACGGCGACGTCCGGCACCTCGGTGAGGGCGGCCGGGCCGTCGGCGCCTTGCACGGCGTGCCCGAGCCCGCGCAGCGCCTCGGCGGCGCCGAGCGGGTCGTCGCCGAGGACCGCCCAGCGGGCGGCGACGGCCTCGGCGGGGATCGGGACGGGAACCCAGTCCGTGCGGAAGAGCGCGTCGCGGCCGATCCGCCCGGCCGCGCCGGCGACCGGGCCGAGCCGTACGGCGTCGGCCGTCAGCACCGGGTCGCCCTCGGGGTCGGCGATCGTGAGCGCCACCGTGTCCGGTCCGGTCGGTTCGACGCGCACCCGTACGGCCCGTGCCCCGGTCGCGTGCACGCGCACTCCGGACCACGCGACGGCGCCCCGGTCTCCGTCGAGGACGGCGTGCAGGGCCGCGTCGAGCAGCACGGGGTGCAGGGCGAAACCGTGCGCCTTCCCGGCGGCGTCCGCGGAGAGGATCACCTCGGCGTAGACGTCCTCACCGCGCCGCCACGCGGCCCGCACGACGCGCCAGGCCGGAGCCACGGCGCCATCGTCGTAGACGCCCTCCAGGGGCTCGGCACCCTCGGGCGGCCACACGGCGAGGCCGGTTCCGGGGGCGGCCCCGGCGACGAGCGTGCCCTCGGCGTTGCGCACCCAGGCGCCGTCGATCCGCGTGTGCACGCCGACCGTACGTCCGCCGTCGGCGCCGGCCTCGCCGACGCGTACCTGCACGTCGAGCCCGCCCGCGGGCACCGTCAGCGGCGCGTACGCGGTGAGGTCGCCGATGCCCGCGCATCCCGCGCGGTCGGCGGCGGCCAGGGCGAGGTCGACGAGCACCGACCCGGGCACGTCACCGGACAGCCAGGGGTGCGCGGCGGCGGAGAGCCGCCCGGTGAGGACGAGCGCGCCGCCCGCCAGGTCGACCTCGGCGCCGAGCAGCGGGTGCGCGGCCGGGGTCAGGCCCGCCGCCGACACGTCACCGGTGCCGGTCGAGGCCTCCAGCCAGTGCCGGGCGTGCTGGAAGGCGTATGTCGGCAGCTCGACCGCGCGTGCGCCGGTTCCCTCGGACGCCGGCCGCCAGTCGACGGTGGCTCCGGCGGCGTGCGCCTCGGCGGCGGCCCGCAGGAACCGCGCGCGCCCGCCCTCGTCGCGGCGCAGGGTGGCGAGCACCGGTGCCCGCACCTCCGCCTCCTCCAGCGTCCGCTGGATGGCGACGGCGAACATCGGGTGCCCGCTGACCTCCAGGAACGGCCCGTGCCCGCGCTCGGCCATGGCGCGTACGGCCTCTTCGAAGCGCACGGTCTGGCGCGCGTTGCGGTACCAGTAGTGGGTGTCGAGCTCGGCGGTGTCGAGGAGGCCGCCGGTCACCGTGGAGTAGAACGGGATCGGCGACGAGCGCGGCGCCGTCGGCGCCAGCGTCTCGGTCAGGTGGTCGCGCAGCACGTCCACGTGCGCGGTGTGGCCCGCGCCGACGATCTGGCGGACCCGGCGCACCCGTACGCCCTCGCCCTCCAGGCCGGTGAGGAGCTCCTCCAGCGCGTCGAGGTCGCCCGCGACGGTGACGGACCCGGGGTCGTTGATCGCCGCGATGTCGAGGCGTGTCCCCCACGGCCGCAGCCGCTCGGTCACCTCGGCCGCGGGCAGCGCCACGGACGCCATGCCGCCCGTACCCGCCAGAGTCAGCCACGCCTTGCCGCGCGTGGCGACGATCCGCGCCGCGTCGCGCAGGTCCAGCGCGCCCGCGACGTACGCGGCGGCGACCTCGCCCTGGCTGTGGCCCGCGACGGCCGACGGCACCACGCCGTACGAGCGCCAGAGGGCGGCGAGCGACACCATCATCGTGAACAGGGCGGGCTGCACCACGTCCACGCGGTGCAGCGGCGGAGCGCCCTCGACGTCGCGCAGGACGTCGAGCAGCGACCAGTCGGTGAACTCCTCGAACGCGGCGGCGCACTCCAGCACGCTGTCGCGGAACACCGGGAAGTCCTCCAGCAGGCCCTTGGCCATGCCGGGCCACTGGGCGCCATGGCCGGGGAAGACGAACGCGACACGGTCCGCGCCCTCGGCGACGCCCTCCGCCACGGCGGGGTCGGCGGTGCCGCCCGCGACGGCGCCGAGCCCGCGCAGCAGCTCCGTACGGCCGGCGCCGACCACCACGGCACGGTGGTCGAACGCGGCGCGGCCGTCGGCGAGGGCCCAGCCGACGTCGGCCGGGCGGGCGTCGGGCACGTCCGCGAGGTGGTCGCGCAGCCGTGCCGCCTGCGCGCGCAGGGCGGTGGCGGTACGGCCGTGGACCGGCCAGGCCACCACCGGCTCGGGACCCGGCTCCGTGACCTCCTCGGGCGCCGGCTCGGCGGGCGCCTGCTCGATGATCACGTGCGCGTTGGTGCCGGACAGGCCGAACGACGAGATGCCCGCGCGGCGCGGCCGGCCCGTGTCGGGCCAGTCCAGCGGCTCGGTGAGCAGCGAGACCGCGCCCGTCGTCCAGTCGACCTGCGTGCTGGGCGCGTCCACGTGCAGGGTGCGCGGGAGCACGCCGTGCCGGGTCGCCTGCACCATCTTGATCACGCCGGCCGCGCCGGACGCGGCCTGGGAGTGCCCGATGTTGGACTTCACCGACCCGAGCCACAGCGGCTCGGTACGGTCCGGTGCCCGGCCGTACGTGGCGAGCAGCGCCTGCGCCTCGATCGGGTCGCCGAGCCGCGTGCCGGTGCCGTGCGCCTCGACGGCGTCGACCTCGGAGGCGCGCAGGCCCGCGTCGGCCAGCGCCGCGGTGATCACGCGCTGCTGTGCCGGGCCGCTGGGCGCGGTCAGGCCGTTGGACGCGCCGTCCTGGTTGATCGCGGAGCCGCGTACCAGCGCCAGGACGCGGTGGCCGCGCGCGCGGGCACGCGACAGCCGCTCGACCAGGAGCACGCCGACGCCCTCGGCCAGGCCGGTGCCGTCCGCGGCGTCGGCGAACGCCTTGCAGCGGCCGTCGGAGGACAGGCCGCGCTGCGCGGAGAAGCCGATCAGCGCGGCGGGGCTCGACATCAGCGCGACGCCGGCGGCCAGGGCGAGGTCGCTCTCGCCGCGGCGTACGGACTGGCAGGCCAGGTGGAGCGCGACCAGCGCGGTCGAGCAGGCCGTGTCCACGGTGACCGCCGGGCCCTCGAAACCGAAGGTGTAGGCGATCCGGCCGGACACCACGCTCGGCACGTTGCCGGTGAGCAGCTGCCCGTCGGAGCCGCCCGCGCCGGGGCCGCGGCTGGACGCGTAGTCGCCGACGTTGGCACCCGCGAAGACGCCCGTACGGCTGCCGCGCAGGCCGGTCGGGTCGATGCCCGCGTGCTCGAACGCCTCCCAGGCGGCCTCCAGCAGCATGCGCTGCTGCGGGTCGGTGGCGCGCGCCTCGATCGGCGAGATGCCGAAGAAGCCGGCGTCGAACCCGGCGAGGTCCGCCAGGAAGCCGCCGTGGCGTACGTAGCTGCGGCCCCGCGCGTCCGGGTCGGAGTCGTAGAGCGCGTCGAGGTCCCAGCCACGGTCGTCGGGCAGCTCGCCGACGGCGTCCTCGCCGTCCGTCACCAGCCGCCACAGGTCGTCCGGTGACGCGATCCCGCCCGCGTAGCGGCAGCTCATTCCGACGATGGCGACCGGGTCGTCGTCGTCGGCGCGTACGGCGACGGCCGTCGCGGCCTCCCCGGTGGCGCCGAACGCCTCGGCGAGCAGGTGCCCGGCCAGCGCGGCGGGCGACGGGTGGTCGAACACCAGCGTGGCGGGCAGCGTCAGGCCGGTCGCCGCCGCGACCCGGTTGCGCAGCTCGACGGCGGTGATGGAGTCGAAGCCGACGTCGCGGAACGCGCGGTCGGCCGGCAGCGCCGACGGCGAGTCGTGGCCGAGGACGGCGGCGGCGTGCTCGCGCACCAGCTCGATCGCGGCACGGCGGCGCTCGCCCTCGGGCAGCGCCGCAAGCCGCTCGCGCAGCGCGGACGCCGTGCCCGTGTCGACGGCGGAGGCGCGCAGCACGGCGGCGGCCTCCGGCACGCCTTCCAGCAGCGGCCGGCGTCGCGCCGAGCAGAACACCGGCACGAACCGGTCCCAGTCCACGTCGGCGAGCACGACGGTGGTCTCGTCGTGGTCGAGGACCTGCTGGAGGCCCTCGACGGCCGGGGCCGGGTCGAGGAACGGCAGGCCCTGGCGGCGTACGCGTTCGGGGTCGACGCTCTCGTTGATCCCGTCCCACTCGTTGACGGCGGCCCAGATGCCCCAGGCGACCGACGTCGCGGGCAGACCGCGCGCGCGGCGGTCCTCGGCGAGGGCGTCGAGGTAGGCGTTGGCGGCGGCGTACGGGGCGTGCAGGCCGCTGCCCCAGACACCCGCGATGGACGAGAACAGGACGAACGCGTCGAGATCACGGTCGGCGAACAGCTCGTCGAGATGGCGGGCCCCGAGCACCTTGGCGGCGACCTGGCCGGCGAACTCCTCGACCGGGGTGTCCTCCAGGGTTCGCAGCTCCAGCGCGGTCGCGGCGTGGAAGACGCTGCGGACCGGGGTGCCGGCCTCGGCCAGGCCGTCGACCAGCGCGGCGAGCTGGTCGCGGTCGGCGACGTCGCAGACCGGGAAGTCCAGCACGGTGCCGGAGCCGTCCAGCTCGGCGATCAGCTCCGCCGCGATGGGCGTCGCCGGGCCACGGCGGCCGGGGAGCACGACGCGCTCGGCGCCACGTGCGGCGAGCCAGCGTACGAGGTGCGGGCCGAGGGCACCGGTACCTCCGGTGAGCAGCACGGTGCCGGTGGGCCGCCACTGCCGCGTGCCGGGCTCGGCACCGAGCGGCGCGCGCACCAGGCGGCGTACCGAGACGCCGGTGTGGCGCAGCGCCACCTGGTCCTCGGCGCCGGCCAGGACGGCGGCCAGCCGCCCGGACGCGCGCTCGTCCAGCTCGGCGGGCAGGTCGATGAGACCGCCCCACCGGTCGGGGTGCTCCAGCGCGACCACGCGGCCGAGTCCCCAGGTCTGCGACTGCGCGGGCGCGGTGATCCGCTCGGCCGGTCCGGCGGCCACGGCGCCCTGGGTGGCGCACCACAGCGGGGCGGTCACGCCCGCGTCGCCGAGCGCCTGAACGAGCGCGACCGTCAGGGCCAGGCCCGCCGGGAGGGCCGGGTGCCCGGGGTGCGGCTCGTCGCGCAGCGCGAGCAGGGACAGGACGCCTGCGGGGCGGAGCTCGGCGAGGCGCTCGGCCAGCGCGGCACGTGCGGTGTCGCCCGTGAGCGTCACGACCTCGCCACCGTGCCCGGCGTCGCCCGTGCCGAGGGGGAATGTCGTGACCTCGCCGCCGTGCGCGGTGAGCGTGGCTCGGGCGGTGTCGCCCGTGCCGAGGGCGAGCGTCGTGACCTCGGCGCCGTGTGCGGTGAGGGCGCGGGCGGTGGCGGCGGGCAGGCCGCCCTCCTCGCCTTCGGGCACGACCAGCAGCCACGTGCCGGTGAGGCTCGCGCCGTCGGGGACGGCGGCGCGTTCCCACTCGACGGCGTACCGCCAGCCGTCGATGGCGGACCGCTGGTGCCGGACCCGGTGCCACTCCGACAGCGCGGGGACGACGGCGCTCAGCGGCTCGTCCGTCTCGACGCCGAGCGTGCGGGACAGCGCGTCGACGTCGGCGCGGTCGACGACGTCCCAGAAGCCGGCCTCCCACGGGTCGGCTCCCGCCACCGCCGCCACGGCGGCGCGGCGCTGCGGGGTGAGCCAGAACCGCTCGCGCTGGAAGGCGTAGGTGGGCAGGCCGACCCGGTGCGGCGCGTACGGGGCCAGTTCGGCGGACCAGTCGACGGGCACGCCGAGCACGGCGGCCTCGGCGAGGGCGGTGCGGAAGCGGCGCAGGTCGCCGTGGTCGCGGCGCAGCGTGGCGACCGCGGCGGCGGGCACGTCGAGTGCCTCGGCGGTCTGCTGCACGCCGACGGTGAGCACGGGGTGCGGGCTGACCTCGACGAACACCCGGCAGCCCGCCTCCATCGCGCGGCGGGTGGCCTCCTCGAAGCGGACCTGCTCGCGCAGGTTCCGGTACCAGTAGCCGGTGTCCAGCTCCGCGGTGTCGAGCGGGGCGCCGGTCAGCGTGGAGATGAAGGTGACGCCGGCCGTACGCGGGGTGATCCCCGCCAGGTCGGCGGCGAGGCGGTCGCGGATCTCCTCGACCTGCGGCGAGTGCGAGGCGTAGTCGACGGGCACGCGGCGCACCCGTACGCCCTCGTCCGTCCAGGCGGCCTGGGCCTCGTCGAGCGCGGCGACCTCACCGGAGACGACCACCGTCGAGGGGCCGTTGACCGCCGCGACCTCCAGGCCGGGCCGGCCGGCGAGCCGGGCGCGTACCTCGGACTCGGGTAGCGGCACGGACAGCATCCCGCCGCGGCCCGCCAGCGCGAGCAGCGCCTTGGCGCGCAGCGCGACGATCTTCGCTCCGTCCTCCAGGGACAGCGCGCCCGCGACGCAGGCGGCGGCGATCTCGCCCTGCGAGTGGCCGAGGACGGCGTCCGGCAGCACGCCGGCCGCCCGCCACACCTCGGTGAGGCTCACCATCACGGCCCAGAGCACGGGCTGGACGACGTCGACCCGCTCCAGCTCCTCCGGCGAACGGACGGCCTCGTCCAGGGACCAGTCCACCCACGGCGCGAGCGCGCGCCCGCACTCCTCCCACTTCGCGGCGAACACGGGCGAGGACCCGGCGAGCGGCACGGCCATGCCCGCCCACTGGGCGCCCTGGCCAGGGAAGACGAACGCGACCCGGCGGGTGCCGGTACCCGCGGTGCCGGTGACGACGTTCGTGCCGGGACGGCCCTCGGCCAGGGCCGCGAGGTCCTCCAGCAGCCGGGCGCGGTCGTCGGCGACGACGACGGCGCGGCTGGGCAGCGCGGCGCGGCCGGTGGCGGCGCTGAAGGCGACGTCCACGGTCTCCAGCGCGGGGTCGTCGGCCAGGTACGCGGCGAGCCTGCGGGCTTGGGCGCGCAGGCCGGGCTCGGTCGCGGCCGACAGCGGCACGGGGACCGCCTCCGGCGCGGGCCGGTCCACCGGCTCCGCGGGCGCCGCCGGTGCCTGCTCCAGCACGATGTGGGCGTTGGTGCCGCTGATGCCGAACGAGGAGACGGCCGCGCGGCGCGGCCTGGGAACCTCGGGCCACGTACGGGTCTCGCGCAGCGGCTCGACCGCGCCGGACGCCCAGTCGACCTGCGGGGAGGGCTCGGTCAGGTGCGCGGTGCCGGGCAGCAGGCCGTGCCGCAGGGCGTAGACCGCCTTGATGATCCCGGCGACGCCCGCGGCGGCCTGCGTGTGGCCGATGTTGGACTTCACCGAGCCGAGCCACAGCGGCTCGTCGCGCTCCTGGCCATACGTGGCGAGCAGGGCCTGGGCCTCGATCGGGTCGCCGAGCGGCGTACCGGTGCCGTGGCCCTCGACGAAGTCGACGTCGGCGGCGTTCAGCCGGGCGTCGGCCAGGGCCTGCCGGATGACCCGCTGCTGCGCGGGACCGTTGGGCGTGGTGAGGCCGCTGCTGGCGCCGTCCTGGTTCACGGCGGAGCCGCGCAGCACGGCGAGCACCGGGTGCCCGAGGCGCTCGGCGTCGGCGAGACGCTCGACGAGCAGCATGCCCGCGCCCTCGGACCAGCCGACGCCGTCGGCCTCGGCGGAGTAGGACTTGCAGCGGCCATCGGAGGCGAGGCCGCCCTGGCGGGTGAAGTCGACGAACACCGCAGGCGTGGACAGCACGGTCGCGCCGCCCGCGAGGGCCATCGAGCACTCGCCCGCGCGCAGCGCCCGCACCGCGGAGTGCAGCGCCACCAGGGACGACGAGCACGCCGTGTCCACGGTGACCGCCGGGCCCTCCAGGCCGAGCACGTACGCGACGCGGCCGGAGGCGACGCTGCCCGCCGTGCCGAGGCCGAGGTAGCCCTCGACGCCCTCGGGCAGCGGGTCGGTCCCCGTGCCGTAGTCGTGGTACATCACTCCCGCGTAGACGCCGGTGCGGCTGCCGCGCAGCGACACCGGGTCGATGCCCGCGCGCTCGACGGCCTCCCAGGCGGTCTCCAGGAGCAGGCGCTGCTGCGGGTCCATGGCGAGGGCCTCACGCGGCGAGATGCCGAAGAAGCCGGGGTCGAACTCGCCCGCCTCGTGGACGAAACCGCCCTCGCGGGTGTTCGACAGGCCGGGCCGGCCGGGCTCCTCGGCGAACAGCGCGGTCAGGTCCCAGCCGCGGTCGGTCGGAAAGCCGCCGATCGCGTCGCGGCCCTCGATCACGAGCCGCCACAGGTCCTCCGGGGACTCCACTCCGCCCGGGTAGCGGCACGCCATGCCGACGATCGCGATGGGCTCGTGCTCGCGGTCCTCGGCCTCGCGCAGGCGCTGCTTCGTGCGGCGCAGGTCGGTGGTGAGACGCTTCAGCGTCTCCACGACCTTCTGGTCGCCGGTCTGTTCCGTGGACACCGCGTCTGCTCCTCGTCCGCTACCGCTATCCGTCATCACAAGTCCCCCAGTTCCTGCTCGGCGAGGTCGAGCAGCTCGGCGAGGCTGTCCCCGCCCGGCTCGGCGTCGTCCGCCGGCTCGTCCACCGCCGGTTCCTCCAGCGCCCGCAGCAGTGCCCGCAACCGGGACCGCAGGCCGTCGCGCAGCTCCGGATCCGCGGCCATTCCGGGCGCCGCGCTCTCCAGCTCCGCGAGCGTGCTCGCGCGCAGCGACGCCACGCTCGGGCGGCCCGGTGCCAGCTCGGCCACGATGTAGGCCGCCAGCGCGGCGGGCGTCGGATGGTCGAAGATCACCGTGGCGGGCAGGCGCAGCCCGACGACGGCGCCCAGCCGGTTGCGCAGCTCGACCGACATCAGCGAGTCGAAGCCGAGCTGCTGGAATCCGCGTGCCAGGTCGACGCCGTCGGGTGCGGCGTGGCCGAGCACGTCGGCGGTGTGCCGCAGCACGGTGTCGAGCACCAGGCGTTCCCGTTCGGGGGCCGGCATCCCGGCGAGCGTCCGCTCCAGCGACTCGGTACGCGCCGCCGCCCTCGCGGGCGCGGGCACCAGGGTGCGCAGCACCGCCGGCAGCTCCGCCGCGCGTGCGCGCAGCCCCGGCAGGTCCAGCCGCGCGGCGAGCACCACGGGCGCCCCGCCGTACGCGCCGTCGAACAGGGCCAGGCCCTCCTCCGCACCGAGCGGCAGCAGGCCCGTACGCCCGACCCGGCGCGCGTCGAGCTGCCCCGCCATGCCCTCGGCCCACGGGCCCCAGGCGATGGACACCGCCGGCAGCCCGCCGGCGCGGCGGTACTCCGCGAGGGCGTCGAGGAAGGCGTTGGCGGCGGCGTAGTTGGCCTGGCCGGGCGCGCCCAGCAGGCCCGCGGCCGAGGAGAACAGCACGAACGCGGACAGGTCCAGGTCGCGGGTCAGCTCGTGCAGGTTCCACGCGGCGTCGACCTTGGGCCGCAGCACCGTCTCGACCCGCTCGGGCGTGAGCGCCTCGATCACGCCGTCGTCGAGGACGCCCGCCGCGTGCACGACGGCCGTCACGGGATGCGCGGGGTCGACGGACTTGAGCAACGCTTCCAGGGCCGCCCGGTCGCCCACGTCGCAGGGCGCGAACTCGGCGGCCACGCCCGCCTCGGCGAGCTCCTCGGCCAGTTCGGGGTGCCGGCCGGACCGGCTGACCAGCAGCAGCCGCCGTACGCCGTACGCCGCCACCAGGTGCCGTGCCACCAGGGCGCCCAGCGCGCCGGTCGCCCCGGTCACCAGTACGGTCCCGCCGGCGCCGAGCGGCTCGGCGGCGTCGCCGGGGCGCGACCGGACCAGGCGGGAGGCGCGAGCGGCGCCCCCGCGGATCACCAGCTGGGGCTCGCCCGTCGCCAGGCCACCGGGGAGGGCGGCGAGCGACGCCGGATCGTCGTCGGTGTCGACCAGCGTGATCCGGCCCGGGTGCTCGGACTGCGCGGCGCGTACGAGGCCCCACACGGCGGCCCCGGCCAGGTCGGGCCGTTCGCCGTCGAGGGCCACCGCGCCGCGGGTGAGCACGACGAGGCGGGCGTGCGCCGAACGCTCGTCCGTCACCCACGACCGGACCAGGTCCAGCGTGCCGTTCAGGGCGCCGCGCACGGCCGAGGGCACGTCGTCGTTGGTTCCGGTGGGCAGCGGCGCGACCACGACGGACGTTCCCGCCTCGACGGCGGCCAGGCCGGCGGCCGTCCTCGCGCCGGGCAGGCCGAGCGTGTCCTCGCCGAGCACCGCCCAGCGCCCGGAGTCCGTACCGGTGGCCGTGACGGGCACCCAGTCGAGGTCGAACAGCGCGTCGCCCGTCGCGGGCGCGGCGCGCAGGTCGTCCGGGCCGATCGGACGGAGGCGCAGCTCACCGACGGTGGCCACGGGGCGTCCGTCATCGTCGGTCGCGTGCAGGGACACCGCGTCCGCGCCGGACGGCGCGACGCGGACCCGCATCGAGCGTGCGCCCGGGGCGTGCACGGCGACGTCGTTCCACGCGAACGGCACACCCGCCGCGCGCAGGCCGGCGGCGCCGATCGCGTGCAGCGCGGCGTCCAGCAGCGCCGGGTGCACGCCGAAGCCCTGCGGGTCGGTCTCCTCCGGCAGCGCGACCTCGGCGAACACCTCGGCCTCGTCGCCCTCGCCGCGCCGCCAGACCGCGCGCAGGCCGCGGAACACCGGGCCGTAGCCGAATCCGGCGGCGGCGAGTTCGTCGTACGCGCCGTCGGCGGCCAGGGGTTCGGCGCCGTCCGGAGGCCACACCGCGGAGCCCGCGGCGGGTTCGGGGGCGCTCTCGCCGAGCACGCCGGTCGCGTGCAGGGTCCAGGCGTCCGCGCCGTCGGCGCGAGCGGAGACCGTGACCGGCCGTTCGCCGCCGTCGAGCGCGCCGGCCTGGACCTGGAGGAGGACCGAGCCGTCAGCGGGCAGCACCAGCGGCGCGGACAGGGTCAGCTCCCGCACCACCGGCAGGCCAGCGCGCTCGCCCGCCGCGCGTGCCAGCTCGGCGAAGGCCGCGCCGGGCAGCAGGACCGTGCCCATCACGGTGTGGTCGGCCAGCCACGGGTGCGTCGCCGTGCCGATACGGCCGGTGAGCAGGACGCCATCGGGCGACTCGACCGCGGCTCCGAGCAGCGGGTGGTCCGCGTCGGCGAGGCCGACGGTGGACAGGTCACCGGCGCCCGCCGTGGACTCCAGCCAGTAGCGCGTGTGCTCGAACGCGGTCGTCGGCAGCTCGACGCGCCGTGCGCCGCTGCCGGCGAAGAACGCCGCCCAGTCGACCGTGGCGCCGCGCGCGTGCAGGGCGCCGAGCGCGGCGACGACGGCGGGGACCTCCGGCCGTCCGCCGCGCAGCGTGGGTACGGCCTCGGCCGTGCCGGGCAGCAGCGGCGACGCCATCGCGGTGAGGACACTGTCGGGACCGAGCTCGACCACGGTGTCCACGCCCGCGGCGTCGAGGGCGCGCACGCCGTCGGCGAACCGCACCGCGTCGCGCACGTGCCGCACCCAGTACTCCGGGGTGGCGAACTCCTCACCGGCGAGCGCGCCGGTGACCGTGGAGACCACGGCGATCCGCCGCTCCCCGTACGTGACGCCCGCGAGGACGCTTTCGAACTCGGCCACCATCGGCTCCATCAGCGGCGAGTGGAACGCGTGCGACACCCGGAGCTGACGGGTGCGGCGTCCGCGTCCGGCCCACAGCGCGCCGGTGGCGAGCACCGCGCCCTCGGCGCCGGACACGGTGACCGACGACGGGCCGTTGACGGCGGCGATCACCGCGCCCTCGGTCAGCTCCGCGCCGACCTCCTCCTCGGACGCCTCGATCGCGGCCATCGCGCCGCCGGCGGGCAGCGCGGACATCAGCCGGCCGCGCGCGGCGACGACCGTCACCGCGTCGTCCAGCGACCAGACGCCCGCCAGGTGCGCCGCCGCGAGCTCGCCCACCGAGTGGCCGGCGAGGTGGTCCGGGACGATGCCCCAGGACGCGAACAGCCGTGCGAGGGCGACCTCCAGCGCGAACAGCGCGGGCTGCGCGTACCGGGTGTCGTTCAGGCCCTCACCCGAGACGATCACCTCGCGCAGCGGCCGGTCGAGCAGGGCGTCGAACCGGCCGCACACGTCGGCGTACGCCTCGGCGAACACCGGGTAGGCCGCCGCCAGTTCCTCGCCCGAGCCGGCGCGCTGCGCGCCCTGCCCCGTCATCAGGAAGGCGGTACGGCCGGTGCCCGGCGCGACGGCGCGGCCCGGCGCGGCCAGGCCCGCCAGGAGTTCGGCGCGCGTCGCCGCCACGACCGTGGCCCGGCGCTCCAGGCGCGCGCGCCCGGTCGTGGCGGAGTAGGCGACATCGAGGGGTTCGAGCCCCGGGTCGGCGGCCAGCGCGGCGGCGAGGCGGTCGGCCTGCGCGCGCAGGCCCGTGTCCGTACGGGCCGACAGCGGCACCGGCACCACGACGGCGGGCCGCTCGGCTGCCTGTGCCCGCGGCTCGCCCTGCTCCAGCACGACGTGCGCGTTGGTGCCGCTGAGGCCGAACGACGACACGGCGGCGCGGCGGGTACCGGTCGCGGGCCACTCGCGTGCCTCGGTCAGCAGCTCGACCGCGCCGGACTCCCACTCCACGTGCGGCGACGGCTCGTCCACGTGCAGGGTCCTCGGCAGGACTCCGTGCCGCATGGCCTGCACCATCTTGATCACGCCGGCGACACCGGCGGCGGCCTGCGTGTGGCCGATGTTCGACTTGATCGAACCCAGCAGCAGCGGCCGGTCGCGCTCGCGGCCGTACGTGGCGAGCAGCGCCTCGGCCTCGATCGGGTCGCCCAGTGACGTCCCGGTGCCGTGGCCCTCGACGGCGTCCACGTCCGACGACCGCATCCCGGCGGCGGCCAGCGCCTCGCGGATCACGCGCTGCTGCGACGGGCCGTTGGGTGCGGTCAGGCCGTTGGACGCGCCGTCCTGGTTGATCGCCGAGCCGCGTACGACGGCGAGCACGTGGTGGCCGTTCCGTCGCGCGTCGGACAGGCGCTCGACCAGGAGCATCCCGGCGCCCTCGGCCCAGCCGGTGCCGTCGGCTCCGGCGGCGTAGGACTTGCAGCGGCCGTCGGTGGCGAGGCCGCGCTGCCGGGAGAAGTCGACGAACACGCCCGGGGTCGCCATCACGGTGGCGCCGCCCGCCAGCGCGAGGTCGCACTCCCCCGAGCGCAGCGACCGGATCGCCCAGTGCAGCGCGACGAGCGACGACGAGCACGCCGTGTCGACGGTGATCGCCGGGCCTTCCAGGCCCAGGGCGTAGGCGATGCGGCCGGACGCGATGCTGCCGGAGTTGCCGGTGCCGAGGTAGCCCTCGACGCCCTCGGGCAGGGCGTCCACCCGCGCGGCGTAGTCGTGGTACATGATGCCCGCGTAGACGCCCGTACGGCTGCCGCGCAACGCGGTCGGGTCGATGCCCGCCCGCTCCACGGCCTCCCACGACGTCTCGAGCAGCAGCCGCTGCTGCGGGTCCATCGCGAGCGCCTCGCGCGGCGAGATGCCGAAGAAGCCGGCGTCGAACTCCCCCGCGTCGTGCAGGAAGCCGCCCTCGCGGGTGTGGCTGGTGCCGGGCCGGTCCGGGTCCTCGGCGAACAGCGCCGACAGGTCCCAGCCACGGTCGGCCGGGAACCCGGACACCAGGTCGCGGCCCTCGGCGACGGCGTCCCACAGCTCGTCCGGGGACCCGATGCCGCCGGGGTAGCGGCACGCCATGCCGACGATCGCGATCGGCTCGTCCGTGCCCGCGCGCACGGCCGGTGCCGTACGGGCGGGGCGGTCGCTCCCCAGCGCGCGCTCCAGCAGGTGCGCCGCCAGCGCGGCCGGGGTCGGGTAGTCGAACACCGCCGTCGTGCCGAGCCGTACGCCGAGCGCGGCGCCGAGCCGGTTGCGCAGCTCGACGGCGGTCAGCGAGTCGAAGCCGAGGTCCATGAAGGCGCGGTCGGCCGCCACGGCGGCGGCGGACGCGTGGCCCAGGACCGTGGCGGCGTGCTCGCGCACCACGTCGACGGCGGCGCGTTCGCGCTCCGCCTCGGGCAGGCCCGCGATCCGGTCGAGCGGCAGGCCGGTCGCGGTGCCCGCGGTCCGGCGCGCGGACGGTCCGGCGAGGCCTCGCAGCAGCGGCGGCAGCGCCTCGGCGGCCCGCAGCGCGGGCAGGTCCCAGAGCGCGGCGACGGCCAGGGCGTCGCCCCCGCGCACGGCCGCGTCGAACAGGGCCATGCCGTCCTCGGAGCCGAGCGGCCTCATGCCCGCCCGGCCGACCCGGCGTACGTCGGCGTCGCCGAGATCCGCCGTCATGCCGCCGCGCTCGGCCCAGAGGCCGTACGCGAGGGCGGTGCCGGGCAGGCCCAGCGCGCGGCGGTGCCCGGCGAGCGCGTCGAGGAAGGCGTTGGCGGCGGCGTAGTTGCCCTGGCCGGGGGCGCCGAAGACGCCCGCGGCCGAGGAGAACAGGACGAACGCGGTCAGGTCCAGGTCGCGGGTCAGCTCGTGCAGGTTCCAGGCGGCGTCGACCTTCGGCCGGAGCACGGCGTCGACCCGCTCGGGCGTCAGCGACTCCACCGTCGCGTCGTCCAGGACGCCCGCCGCGTGCACCACGCCGGTGAGGGGCGGTTCGACGCGCGCGAGCAGGGCGGCGAGGGCGTCCCGGTCGGCGGCGTCGCAGGCCTCCACGCGCGCGGTGGCGCCGAGGGCGGCCAGCTCGGCCACCAGGTCGGCGGCGCCCGGGGCGTCGAGGCCGCGGCGGCCCGCCAGCACCAGGTGCCGTACGCCGTGCTCGGCGGCGAGGTGCCGGGCGACGACGGCACCGAGGGTGCCGGTTCCGCCGGTGACCAGCACGGTGCCGTCCGGGCCGAAAGCCGCCGCCGCGCCGGACGCGGCCTGATCAGACGCCGTCTGGCCGGGCGCGGGCTGAGCGGGTGTGGGCAGTGTGCGGGTCAGGCGGGGTACCAGTACGGCGGGTCCGCGTACGGCGGCCTGTGGCTCGCCCGTGCGCAGCGCGGCGGTCACGCCGTCCGCGTCGCCGTCCGTCGCCAGGTCGACCACCGTGAACCTGTCCGGGTGCTCGGACTGCGCCGAGCGGACCAGGCCCCATACGGCGCCCGCCACGGGGTCAGGCGCCTCGCCGTCGGCGGCCGCGACGGCGCCGCGGGTGACGAAGGCCAGACGTCCGGCGCGGTCGTCGGTGAGCCACTCGTGCAGCCGGGCCAGTGCGTCGTTGACGGCGGCGTGCGTCTCGGCCGCCACGTCCTCACCGGTTCCGCCCGTGACGTGCACGACGGTGGCGTCGTCGCCGGCGGTCCCGGTGCCGGTGCCGGTGGGGATCCACTCGACCCGGTGCGGGCGCGCGGCCGTACGGGCGGCGGGCGCGTCGGCGACGGGACGCAGGCGGATGCCCTCGACCGTGGCGACCGGCTGACCGGCGGGGTCGGCGGCGGCCAGCGCGATGCCGCCGTCCTCCGAACGCAGGCGTACGCGCAGCTCCCGCGCGCCGACGGCGTGCACGCGCGCGCCCGTCCAGGCGAAGGGCAGCTGCCCTCGGCCCCAGTCGGCGACCAGGTCGGCGCAGCCCAGGGCGTGCAGCGCGGCGTCGAGCAGCGCGGGGTGCACGCCGTAGCCCTCGACGGGCGCGGCGTCATCGGGGAGCGCGACCTCGGCGTACACGGTGTCCTCGTGGACCCAGGCGGCGCGCAGGCCGCGGAAGAGCGGGCCGTAGCCGAACCCGGCGGCGGCCAGGTCGTCGTACAGCCCGTCGATCGCGACGGGTTCGGCGCCCGCGGGCGGCCACTCGGTCAAGGTCTCGGGCGCCGGTCCGGCCTCGGCCGCGAGGACGCCCGAGGCGTGCTGGGTCCAGGCGTGCTCGTCGTCCTCGGGCCGTGAGTAGACGCCGACCTGGTGGTCGTCGTCGACACGGACCTGAAGGCGTACGGAGCCGTGCTCTGGCAGGGGCAGCGGCGCCTGGAGCACGAGGTCCTCCACCCTCGGGTGGCCGGTGTGCTCACCGGCGGCGAGGGCGAGGTCCAGGAAGGCGGTGCCCGGCAGCAGCGCAGGGCCGAGGATGGCGTGGTCGGCCAGCCACGGGTGCGTGCGCAGCGACAGGCTGCCGGTGAAGGCGACCCCGTCCGTTCCGGGCAGTTCGACGGCCGCGCCGAGCAGCGGGTGACCGGCGGCGGTCAGGCCGGCGCCGGCGAGGCTCCCCGGGGCGATCGCGGGCGGCGTGAGCCAGAAACGCTCGCGCTGGAACGCGTACGTGGGCAGGTCGACGGGGCGTGCGCCACGGTCCGCGAAGAACGCGGCCCAGCCGACGCGCGCGCCGCAGGCGTGCAGGGCGGCGACGGCCGCGACGGCGGTCGCGGCGGCGGGACGGCCGTCCCGCTGCGCGGCGATCGCCGGTACCCCGGTCTCGGCGGCCGGCGCGCTGAGGACGGCGTCGGGCCCGAGCTCCAGGAACACCCCGGCGCCCGCGCGCTCCACCGCGTCGGCGAACCGTACGGCCTCACGGGCGTTGCGCAGCCAGTAAGCGGGGTCGGTGACGTCCCCGCCCTCGACCACGGACGACACGATCGGGACGCTCGGCGCGCCGTACGACACCGAGGTCAGGACCTCACCGAACTCGGCCAGCATCGGCTCCATCCGGTGCGAGTGGAACGCGTGACTCACGCTCAGCCGGCGCGTCCGGCGCCCCTGCTCGCTCCAGCGGGCGGCCACGGCCAGGACGGGTTCCTCGTCCCCGGACACGACCACCGACGACGGGCCGTTCACGGCGGCGATCTCCGCGCCCGCGACCAGCGTCGGCGCCAGCTCGGCCTCCGACGCCTCGACCGCGACCATCACGCCACCGCTCGGCAGCGCCTGCATCAACCGGCCACGGGCCGCCACCACACTGACGGCGTCGCGCAGGGACCACACTCCGGCCACATGTGCCGCCGCCAGCTCACCGATGGAGTGGCCGACCAGCACGTCCGGGACGACGCCCCAGGACTCCATGAGCCGGAACAGCGCGACCTCGAAGGCGAACAGCGCGGGCTGGGCGAAGCACGTGTCGTCCAGGCCCTCGCCGGAGGCGATCACCTCGCGCAGCGGGCGGTCCAGTACGACGTCGAACTCCGCGCACACCTCGCCGAACGCCTCGGCGAACACCGGGAACGCCCCGGTCAGCTCCTCGCCCATGCCCGTACGCTGCGCGCCCTGGCCCGTGAACAGGAAGGCCGTACGGCCCTCGCGTGCCACGACCGGCTCGGCGCGGTCGAGGGCGGACAGCAGGTCGCCGGTGCTCTCCCCGACGGCCGTGATCCGGTGGTTCAGCGCGGCGCGGCCGGTGGCCAGGACGAGGCCGATGTCGGCCGGGTGCGCGTCCGGGTGAGCGGCGGCGAACGCCCGCAGGCGCTCGACCTGGGCCGGCAGCGCGTCCGGGGTGCGCGCGGACACGAGCCACGGCACGGGTCCGGCCACGCGCTCGTGCGCGGTGCCCGCGAGCGCGGGCGCCTCCTCGACGATGACGTGCGCGTTGGTGCCGCTGACGCCGAACGACGACACGCCCGCGCGGCGCGGCGCGCCGGTCCCGTGCCACGCGCGGTTCTCGGTGAGCAGTTCCACCGACCCCGCCGACCAGTCGACGTGCGGCGACGGCGCGTCCACGTGCAGCGTGCGCGGCAGCTCCCCGGCGCGCAGCGCCAGGACCATCTTGATCACACCGGCGACGCCGGCGGCGGCCTGCGTGTGCCCGATGTTGGACTTGACCGAGCCCAGCCACAGCGGCTCGGCGCGGTCCCGCCCGTACGTCGCGAGGATCGCCTGCGCCTCGATCGGGTCGCCCAGCGACGTCCCCGTGCCGTGCGCCTCGACGGCGTCCACCTCGGAGGGCCGGAGACCGGCGGCGGCCAGGGCGGCGCGGATGACGCGCTGCTGCGAGGGGCCGTTCGGGGCCGTGAGGCCGTTGGACGCGCCGTCGGAGTTGACCGCCGAGGCCCGGACGACCGCGAGCACCGGGTGCCCGAGGCGCCGCGCGTCGGAGAGCCGTTCCACCAGCAGGACGCCGGCGCCCTCTCCCCAGCCCGTGCCGTCGGCGTTCGCGGAGAACGCCTTGCACCGGCCGTCGGCCGCCAGGCCGCGCTGCCGGGCGAACTCGGCGAACGCGCCGGGCGTCGCCATCACGGTGACGCCGCCGGCGAGCGCCATCGAGCACTCGCCCGACCGCAGCGCCTGGATCGCCCAGTGCAGCGCGACGAGGGACGACGAGCACGCCGTGTCGACGGTGACCGCCGGGCCTTCGAGACCGAGCGCGTACGCGACCCGCCCGGACAGCACGCTGGCCGAGTTGCCGGTGCCGATGTGCCCTTCGTGGTCCTCGGTGACGCCGCCGAGCAGCGACGCGTAGTCCTGCCCGTTGGTGCCGAGGAAGACGCCGACCGAGGCGCCGCGCGCCCCGTGCGGGTCGAGGCCGGCGCGTTCGAACGCCTCCCACGCCGTCTCCAGCGCGAGCCGCTGCTGCGGGTCCATCGCCAGGGCCTCGCGGGGCGAGATGCCGAAGAAGTCCGCGTCGAAGCCGGCGGCGTCGGCGAGGAAGGCTCCCTCGCGGTACGCGTCGGCCGCCTCCCAGCCGCGGTCGGCCGGGATCGGGCCGACGGCGTCGACGCCGTCGGCGAGCAGCCGCCACAGGTCCTCCGGCGTGGCGACATCGCCGGGGAACCGGCAGGCCATGCCGACGATCGCGATCGGCTCGTCCGCCGCCACGGCGGTGACCGGGGTACCGCCGGACGGAACGGCGTCGTCGCCCGCCACGAGCGCGAGCAGGTGCGCGGCCAGGGCGCGGGCGTTCGGGTGGTCGAAGACGGCGGTCGCGGTGAGGTCCGCGCCGGTGGCGGCCACGAGCCGGTTGCGTAGCTGTACGGCGGCCAGCGAGTCGAAGCCCAGGTCGCGGAAGGCGATGCCGGGATCGACGGCCTCCACGCCCTGGTGCCCGAGGACGGCGGTGGCGTGCGCGCGTACGAGGTCCAGCGCCGCCCGCTCGCGGTCGGGGCCGGTGAGCGCGGCGGGCGCCTCGGCGGGTGCCGGCGCGGCCAGCTCGGCGAGCAGCGGAAGGCCGGTGAGACGGGCCCAGTCGACGTCGGCCACGACCACCTGGGCGTCGCCGCCGCCGACCGCGCGGTCGAGCGCGACCAGGGCGCGGGCCGGGTCGAGCGGGGTCAGGCCCGCCTGGCGCATCCGCTCCGCCGCGTCGGCGTCCAGCATGCCGCCGCCGGCCCACGGGCCCCACGCCACGGAGGTGCCGGGCAGGTCGAGGGCGCGGCGGTGCGCGGCGAGCGCGTCGAGGACGGCGTTCGCGGCGGCGTACGCGGCCTGACCGGGGTTGCCGAGGGTGCCGGCGAGCGAGGAGAACAGGACGAAGGCGTCCAGGTCGAGCCCGGAGGTCGCCGCGTGCAGCGCCAGCGCGGCGTCGGCCTTGGCGCGGAGCACGGCGGCGACGCGGCCGGGCGTCAGGTCGTCCAGCGGCGCGTCGTCGAGCACACCGGCGGCGTGCACGACGGCGGTCAGCGGCGCGTCGGCGGGCACCCGCGCCAGCAGGGCCGCCAGGTTCTCAGGGTCGGCGGCGTCACAGGCCGCGACCGTCACCCGCGCGCCCGCGGCCTCGACGGCGCGCGCCAGCTCGGCCGCGCCCTCGGCCGCCGGGCCGCGCCGGCTGACCAGCAGCAGGTGCGCGGCGCCGCGCTCGGCCAGGCCGCGGGCGACGTGCGCGCCGAGCGCGCCGGTACCGCCGGTGACCAGGACCGTTCCGCGAGGCCGCCACGCGCGGCGCGGCCCGTCGCCGGCGGCGACGAGACGTGCGGCGAAGACGCCGCCGTCGCGGACCGCGCACTCGTCCTCGGCGCCCGCGAGCACGGCGGCCAGCCGGCGGCGCGCGCGCCCGTCCAGGGTTCCGGGCAGGTCGACCAGGCCGCCCCAGCGGTCCGGTGACTCCACGCGGACCACGCGGCCGAGCCCCCACACGCCCGCGGCGGCGACGGCGCCGTCCGTGACCCGATCCCAGGAGGCGACCGAGACGGAGCCCGAGGTGGCGCACCACAGCGGCGCGCCGACACCGGCCTCGCCGAGGGCCTGTACGAGGGTGAGGGTGGACTGTACGGGGTCGCCGTCCAGGGCCAGCAGGGACAGGACGCCGGCGACGTCGGCACCGCCGATCAGCGCCGCGGCCTCCGCCCGGCCGATGCCCTCGGGCAGCTCGACGCGGACGACCTCGGCGCCGTGCTCGCGCAGCGCGGCGGCGCAGCCGTCAGCGAGCGCGTGGACGCCCGCCGGGACGGCCGAGCCGTGCTCGCGCGGCGCCGCGGCGCCACCGTCGGCGAGCGAGTGGCCGCCCGCTTGGGCGGCTGAGCCGTGCTCGCGCGGTGCGGTGGCGCCACCGTCGGCGCGCGGATCGCCGCCCGCCGGGACGACCAGGAGCCAGCGGCCGGTCAGTGGCGCGCCGCCCGTCTCGGAGATCGGCGTCCACCGGACCCGGTGACGCCATCCCTCGACGGCGGTGGCGGCGCGGTCACGGTCGCGCCAGGACGACAGGGCGGGCAGTACGGCGTCGAGCCCGGCGTCGTCGTCGACGCCGAGCAGGCCGGCGAGGTCGCCGCGCTCGACGGCGGCCCAGAACGCGCCGTCCGCGGCGGAGGCCTCCGGCGCCGGGGCGTCGAGCCAGTACCGGGTGCGTTCGAACGCGGTGGTCGGGAGGTCGGTCCACCGGGCGCCGGTGCCCGCGAAGAACGCGGCCCAGTCGACCGGCACGCCCTCGGCGTGGGCGCGGGCCAGCGCGGCGACGGCGGTCCGCTCGCCGGGGCGTCCGGCGCGCTGGGTCGCGAGCACGACGGCGTCCGTGCCCGCCGACTCGGCGGCGAGGCCCGAGAGCACGGCGTCGGGGCCGAGTTCCAGGAACACGGTGGCGCCCATCGCGGCGGCGGCGGCCACGGCGTCGGCGAACCGTACGGCGTCGCGCGCGTTGCGCAGCCAGTACGCGGGCTCGGTGACGTCACCGTCCCCCGCCACCGTCGACATCATCGGCACGCCCGGCGCCGCGAACGTGACGGACTCCAGCACCCGCTCGAACTCGGCGAGCATCGGCTCCACCCGGTGCGAGTGGAAGGCGTGGCTGACGCGCAGCCGCCGGGTCTTGCGGTCGCGGCCGGCCCACAGGGCGGCCACCTCGGCCACGGCGTCCTCGTCACCGGACACGACGACCGACGACGGCCCGTTGACGGCGGCGATGCCCGCGCCCTCGACCAGCGTCGGCTCCACCTCGGCCTCGGTCGCGGCGACGGCGACCATCGCGCCGCCCTCGGGCAGCGACTGCATCAGCCGCCCGCGTGCGGCGACCACGGTCACCGCGTCGCGCAGGGACCAGACGCCCGCGACGTGCGCGGCGGCCAGTTCGCCGATCGAGTGGCCGATCAGCATGTCCGGCACCACGCCCCAGGACGCGGCCAGCCGGAACAGCGCCACCTCGACCGCGAACAGGGCGGCCTGCGCGTACCCGGTGTCGTCCAGCCCTTCGCCCGAGGCGATCACCTCGCGCAGCGGGCGGTCCAGCACCCGGTCGAACTCCGCGCACATCGCGCCGAACGCCTCGGCGAACACCGGGAACGCCGCCGCCAGCTCCTCCCCCATGCCCGCGCGCTGTGCGCCCTGGCCGGTGAACAGGAAGGCGGTGACGCGGCCCTCGCGGGCACGCGCGGACTCGACGTTCGCGGCCGGCCGGCCGGCCAGCAGCGCCGCCAGGCCTTCGGTCAGCTCGTCGCGGCCGGCGCCGACGACGACGGCGCGGTGCTCCAGGGCCGCGCGGCCCGTGGCCAGGGAGAAGCCGGCGTCCACGACGCCGGTGCCGTCCGTGAGCCGGTCCAGCAGCCGCGCCGCCTGGGCCCGCAGTCCCGTCTCGGTGCGGGCGGACAGCGTCCACGGCACCACGCCGGGCACACGGGCGGGCTCCGGCGCGCCGGCGGTGGCCGGCGCGGCCTCCAGCACGACGTGCGCGTTGGTGCCGCTCACGCCGAACGAGGACACGGCCGCGCGCCGTGGCGCGCCGGTCTCCGGCCAGTCGCGCCCGTCGGCGAGCAGCTCGACGGCGCCCGCGGACCAGTCCACGTGCTGCGACGGCTCGTCGACGTGCAGCGTCTTCGGCAGGACGCCGTTCCGCATCGCCTCGACGGCCTTGATCACGCCGGCCACGCCGGCGGCGGCCTGGGTGTGCCCGATGTTGGACTTCACCGATCCCAGCCACAGCGGCCGGTCGCGGTCCTGCCCGTACGTGGCGATGATCGCCTGCGCCTCGATCGGGTCGCCCAGCGTCGTCCCCGTGCCGTGGCCCTCGATCAGGTCCAGGTCGGAGGCGGCGAGCCCGCCGTCGGCCAGGGCCGCGCGGATGACCCGCTGCTGTGAGGGGCCGTTGGGCGCGGTCAGGCCGTTGGACGCGCCGTCCTGGTTGACCGCCGAGCCGCGTACGACCGCGAGCACCGGGTGGCCCAGCCGCCGTGCGTCGGACAGGCGCTCGACCAGGAGCATCCCGGCGCCTTCGCCCCAGGCGGCGCCGTCGGCGGCGTCCGCGAACGACTTGCAGCGGCCGTCCGGCGCGAGGCCGCGCTGCCGCGAGAACTCCACGAACGTGCCCGGGGTCGCCATCACCGCGACGCCGCCGGCCAGCGCGAGGTCGCACTCGCCGGAGCGCAGCGCGCGTACCGCCCAGTGCAGGGCGACGAGCGAGGAGGAGCACGCGGTGTCGACCGTGACCGCCGGGCCCTCCAGGCCGAGCGTGTACGCGATGCGGCCGGAGGCGACGCTGCCGGAGTTGCCCATGCCGAGGTAGCCCTCAAGGCCTTCGGGCGTCGCGCCGAGCCGCGCGGCGTAGTCGTGGTACATCAGGCCGGCGAACACCCCGGTACGGCTGCCGCGCAGCGCGGTCGGGTCGATGCCCGCGCGCTCCAGCGCCTCCCAGGACGTCTCCAGGAGCAGCCGCTGCTGCGGGTCCATCGCGAGGGCCTCGCGCGGCGAGATGCCGAAGAAGCCCGCGTCGAAGTCGGCGGCGTCGTGCAGGAAGCCGCCCTCGCGGGTGTAGCTGGTGCCCTCGTGGTCGGGGTCGGCGTCGTAGAGCGCCTCCAGGTCCCAGCCGCGGTCGCCGGGGAAGGGCGAGATGACGTCGCGGCCCTCGGCGACGACGCGCCACAGGTCCTCGGGGGACGCGATGCCGCCGGGGTACCGGCAGGCCATGCCGACGATGACGATGGGCTCGTCGGCCTGGGCGGCGACACCGGGTGCCGCGGGCGCGCCGGCCGCCGTGCCGGACACCTCGGCGAGCACGTACCGTGCCAGCGCGGCGGGCGTCGGGTGGTCGAAGACGGTCGTCGCGGGCAGCCGCAGGCCGGTGACCTCGCCGAGCCGGTTGCGCAGCTCGACGGCGGTCAGCGAGTCGAAGCCGAGTTCGAGGAAGGGCCGCTCGGCCGCGATGGCGCCGGCGGATCCGTGCCCGAGCACCGCGGCGACCTGGCCGCGTACCAGCTCCAGCACGGTCCGCAGGCGCTCGGCCTCGCCCTGCGCGGCGAGGCGTGCGGCCAGGGTGCCGGCGTCGCCGTCGCGTGCGGTACGGCGGCGCGGCGCGCCCGCGAGCCCGCGCAGCGCGGCGGGCAGGCGGGGACCCTGCTCGCGTACGGCGGCCGGGTCCAGACGGGCGGCGACGGTCAGGCCGGCGCGCGCGCAGGCCTGGTCGAACAGGCTCAGCCCGCGCTCGGCCGGCAGCGGCAGGACGCCGCCCCGTGCCACGCGTGCGGTGTCGGCGCCGCCGGTCATGGCGCTGGCCGGCGCCCACAGGCCCCACGCGATCGACACGGCGGGCAGGCCGAGGGACCGGCGGTGCTCGGCGAGCGCGTCCAGGTAGGCGTTGGCGGCGGCGTAGTTGCCCTGCCCGGGGCCGCCGAGCACACCCGCGAGCGAGGAGAACAGCACGAACGCGCGCAGGCCGTCGGTCAGCTCGTGCAGGTTCCAGGCGGCGTCGACCTTGGGCCGAAGCACCGTGTCCACCCGCTCGGGCGTCAGCGACTCCACCGTCGCGTCGTCCAGGACGCCCGCCGCGTGCACCACGCCGGTGACGGAGTGCCCGGCCAGCAGCCGGGAGAGCGCGTCGCGGTCGGCGACGTCGCAGGCGGCGAAGACCGTCCGGGCGCCGAGCCCGGTCAGTTCGGCCGCGAGCCCGGCGGCGCCGGGCGCCTCCGCGCCCCGGCGGCCGACCAGCAGCAGGTCGCGCACGCCGTGTTCGGTGACCAGGTGCCGGGCGACGAGGCCGCCCAGGGTGCCGCCCGCGCCGGTGACCAGCACGGTGTCGTCCGGCCCGAAGGGTACGGTCGCCGCCTCGCCGGCGGGGGTGCGGGCCAGGCGCGGGACGAACAGCTCGCCCCCGCGTACGGCGACGCGCGGTTCGTCGGCCAGGGCCGCGGCGGCGCCCACGGCCTCCGCGGAGGCGTCCTGCCCGTCGACCTCGACGTGGGCGAACCGGCCGGGGTGTTCCGCGACGGCCGAGCGCAGCAGGCCGCCGACGGCGGCGCCGGCCAGGTCCGTGTCGCGCGTGACGACGACGAGCCGCTCGGCGCGGTCGTCGGCGATCCACTCCTGGATCTCGGCGAGCACCCGGTGCACGGCCGGTCCGACGCCGCCGGCGCCGGACTCGTCGAGACGCAGCAGCACGGTCTCGTGGTCGCCGGAGGTCGCGGCGGCGGGGAGCCAGTCGAGGTGCAGCAGCGGGTCGCCGGTGGCGCGTGCCGCCGTGACCTGCTCGGCCGTGACGGCGCGCAGGCGCAGCGCCTCGACGCTCGCGACCGGCGCTCCGGTGCCGTCGGCCAGGTCGACCGACACGGAGTCGCCGCCCAGCGCGGCCAGGCGGACCCGCAGCGTACGGGCGCCGACGGCGTGGACGCGCATGCCCTGCCACGCGAAGGGCAGCCCGCCGTCGCCGACGAGACCGCCGAGGCCGATCGGGTGCAGGGCGGCGTCCAGCAGCGCCGGGTGCAGCAGGAAGCCCGCCGGGTCCTCGGTGGTGAGCTCGACCTCGGCGAACACCTCGGCTCCGGTGCCGGTGCCGCGCCGCCACGCCGCGCGTACGCCCTGGAAGGCCGGGCCGTAGCCGAGGCCGCGGCCCGCCAGCCCGGCGTACAGCTCCGACGTGTCGACCGGTTCGGCGCCCGCGGGCGGCCAGTCGGCCAGCGGGGTTCCCGTGCCGGTGCCCGACGGGGCGAGCTCGCCGGTGGCGTGCCTCGTCCACGGCGCGTCGGCGGCGGGGCGCGCGTGCACGCCGACCGCGCGGCGGCCACCGTCCTCGGCGGGGCCCACGCGTACCTGGAGCTGGAGGGTTCCGCGCTCGGGCAGCGCCAGCGGCGCGCCGAGCACCAGCTCGTCGAGCAGGCCACAGCCGAGGCGGTCGCCCGCGGCGAGCGCGAGCTCGGCGAGCGCGGCGCCGGGCAGCAGCGGCGTGCCGAGGACGACGTGCTCGTACGGCCAGGCGGGCGCGCCCGGGGCGAGGCGGCCGGTCAGGACCAGGCCGCCGTCCTCGGCGAGGTCGACGGCGGCGCCGAGCAGCGGATGCCCGGCGGCGGCGAGTCCCGCGCCCGCGAGGTCGCCCACGCCGGAGCCGGACGCGATCCAGTACCGGTCGCGCTGGAACGCGTAGGTCGGCAGGTCGGCGCGGCCGGTGACGTCCGCGTAGAAACGGGTCCAGTCGACGTCGGCGCCCGCGGCGTGCAGGGTCGCCAGGCCGGTGACCAGGGCGTGTGTGCCGGCGCGCTCCCGGTGCAGGGAGCCGACGGCGACGACGGGGGTGTCCTGGGCGTCGGCGGTGTCCTCGACGCCGACGGTCAGGACGGGGTGCGGGGTCGTCTCCAGGAACACCCGGTGGCCGCCGGAGATCAGCCCGCGTACGGCGTCGGCGAAGCGGACCGGCTCGCGCAGGTTGCGGTACCAGTAGGCGGCGTCCAGCTCGGTGCCGTCGAGACGCGTCCCGGTCACGGCGGAGTGGAACGGCACCCGCGCCGGGCGCGGCTCGATGTCGGCGACCTCGGCGAGCAGGCGTTCGCGCAGGGCCTCGACGGCGGGCGAGTGCGAGGCGTAGTCGACGGCGATGCGCCGGGCGCGTACGCCCTCGGCCTCGCAGTGCGCGGCCAGCTCGTCCAGCGCGGCGGCCTCGCCCGCGACGACGAGCGAGGCGGGCCCGTTGACGGCGGCGACGACGGCGCGGCCCGCCCAGGGCGCCAGCAGCGCCTCGGCGCCGGTCTCGGGCGCCGAGACCGAGAGCATCCCGCCGCTGCCGGCGAGGTCGACCAGGGCCAGGCCGCGCAGGGCGACGACCTTGGCGGCGTCCGTGAGCGACAGGGCGCCCGCGACACAGGCCGCGGCGATCTCGCCCTGCGAGTGGCCGACGACGGCGGACGGCTCGACGCCGAGCGAGCGCCACACCTCGGCGAGGCTCACCATCACGGCCCACAGCACCGGCTGCACGACGTCCACCCGGTCCAGCTCGCCCGCGCCGCGTACGACGTCGAGCAGCGACCAGCCGACGTACGGCTCCAGCGCCGCCGCGCACTCGGCCATCCGTGCCGCGAAGACCGGCGAGGTCTCCAGCAGCTCGGCGCCCATGCCCGTCCACTGCGACCCCTGACCGGCGAACACGAACGCGACCCGGCCGTCAGCGGCCGCGCGGCCACGAACGACACCCGGCGCCTCGCCGCCGTCGGCGACCGCCGCCAGACCGGCGGACAGCGCCTCACGGTCCGCGCCGACGACCACCGCGCGGTGCTCGAACGCCGAGCGCGACACCGCCAGGGCACGGCCGACGACCGCGATGTCCGCGTCGTCGCCGAGGTGGTCGTGGAGGCGCCGCGCCTGGTCGGACAGGGCCTCGGGCGTACGGCCCGACAGCGGCCACGCGACCACCGGGAGGCCGGGCCCGGCCGGGGTGGGCTCCGGCGCGGGCGGCTCTTCCAGGACGACGTGCGCGTTGGTGCCGCTCACGCCGAACGACGACACGCCCGCGCGCCTCGGCCGCTCCCCGGCCGGCCATTCCCGCGCCTCGGTCAGCAGCTCGACCGAGCCCGCCGACCAGTCCACGTGCGGCGACGGCTCGTCGACGTGCAGGGTCCTCGGGAGCAGGCCGTGCCGCATGGCCTGCACCATCTTGATCACGCCGGCGACACCGGCGGCGGCCTGCGTGTGGCCGATGTTCGACTTGATCGACCCCAGGAGCAGCGGCCGGTCGCGCTCGGGACCGTACGTGGCCAGCAGCGCCTGCGCCTCGATCGGGTCGCCCAGGGTGGTGCCCGTGCCGTGCGCCTCGACGGCGTCGACGTCGGACGGCGCGAGGCCCGCGACGGCGAGCGCGCTCTGGATGACCCGCTGCTGTGAGGGGCCGTTCGGTGCGGTCAGGCCGTTGGACGCGCCGTCCTGGTTGACCGCCGAGCCGCGTACGACGGCCAGCACCTCGTGGCCGTTCCGTCGCGCGTCGGACAGGCGCTCGACCAGGAGCATCCCGGCGCCCTCGCCCCAGCCGACGCCGTCGGCCGAGGCGGCGAAGGACTTGCAGCGGCCGTCCGGGGACAGGCCCTGCTGCCGCGAGAACTCCACGAAGGTGCCCGGGGTCGCCATCACCGCGACACCGCCCGCCAGGGCCATCGAGCACTCGCCGGACCGCAGCGCCTGGATCGCCCAGTGCAGCGCCACCAGCGACGACGAGCACGCCGTGTCGACGGTGACGGCCGGGCCCTCCAGGCCCAGGGTGTAGGCGATGCGGCCGGACAGCACGCTGCCCGCGGTGCCGAGCCCGAGGTAGCCCGCGACGCCCTCGGGCAGGTCCCCCGCTCCGCTGCCGTAGTCGTGGTACATCAGGCCGGCGAACACGCCGGTGCGGCTGCCCTGCAGCGAGACCGGGTCGATGCCCGCGCGCTCGATCGCCTCCCAGGACGACTCCAGCAGCAGGCGCTGCTGCGGGTCCATGGCGAGGGCCTCACGCGGCGAGATGCCGAAGAAGTCCGCGTCGAACCCGGCCGCGTCGTGCAGGAAGCCGCCCTCGCGGGTGTAGCTGGTGCCGGTACGCGACCGGTCCGGGTCGTACACGCCCGGGTCCCAGCCTCGGTCCTCGGGGAAGCCGGTGACGGCGTCGGTGCCGTCCAGCACCAGCCGCCACAGGTCCTCGGGGGACGCCACACCGCCGGGGTAGCGGCACGCCATGCCGACGATCGCGATCGGCTCGTCGGCCGGAGCGGTGGTCACGGCGGGCGGCGCCGTACGCGCCGTGCCGAGCGCCTCGGCGACCAGGTGGGCGGCGAGGGCGGCGGGGGTCGGGTGGTCGAAGGTGACGGTCGCGGCCAGGCGCATGCCGGTCGCGGCGCCGAGCCGGTTGCGCAGCTCGACGGAGGTCAGCGAGTCGAATCCGAGCTGCAGGAACGCCCGGTCGGCGGCGACGGCCTCCGAGCCGTCGTGGCCGAGGACGGCGGCGGCGGTCTCGCGGACGAGGTCGACGGCGGCGCGGTGCCGCTCCGCCTCGGGGAGCGCGGCGAGGCGGCCGGCGAAGTCGCCGGTGCGCGCGGCGGCGGCGCGGCGCGCGGGCGCGGGCACGAGGCCGCGCAGGATCGCCGGCAGCAGCTCCGCCTGGGCGCGCAGGACCGGCAGGTCCAGGCGCGCGGCGACGGTGAGCGGCTCGGCGGAGGCGCACGCCGCGTCGAACAGGGCGAGTCCGTCGGCGGCCGGCAGCGGCGCGACACCGCCGCGCGCGAGACGCGCGGCGTCGACCTGGTCGAGCCCGCCCGCCATGCCGTCGGACCACGGGCCCCAGGCGATCGAGGTACCGGGCAGGCCGAGGGCGCGGCGGTGGGCGGCCAGCGCGTCGAGGAACGCGTTGGCGGCGGCGTAGTTGCCCTGGCCGGGGCTGCCGACCGTGGCGGCCAGGGAGGAGAACATCACGAAGGCGCGCAGGCCGAGGCCCGCGGTCAGCTCGTGCAGGTGCCAGGCCGCGTCGGCCTTCGGCCGGAGCACGCCGTCGATCCTGCCGGCGGTCAGCGACTCGACCGTGGCGTCGTCCAGGACGCCCGCCGCGTGCACGACGGCGGTCAGCGGGCGCTCCGCCGGGATACCCGCGATGACGCTCGCGAGCGCGTCGCGGTCGGCGGCGTCGCAGGCGACGACCTCGGCGGTGGCGCCGAGCGCCGCCAGCTCGTCCACCAGGGCGGCGGCACCGGGGGCCTCCGCGCCACGGCGGCCGAGCAGCAGCAGGTCACGTACGCCGTGGTGCTCGGCCAGGTGCTTGGCGAGGATGCCGCCCAGGGCGCCGGTACCGCCGGTGACGAGCACGGTGCCGTCGAAGTCCGCGGTCTCCTCCGGTGCGGAGGCACGGGCGAGACGGGGAACGCGCAGCGCTCCGCCGCGCACCGCGACCTGCGGCTCCCCGGTGGCGAGCGCGGCGGGCAGGAGCGCGGCTGCCGAGGGCTCGTCGAGGTCGACGAGCACGACCCGTCCGGGGTGCTCGGACTGGACGCTGCGCAACAGCCCCCACACGGCGGCACCGGCCAGGTCGGGCACCGTGTCGTCCGGCCCGGCGGCGACGGCACCGCGGGTGACGACGACGAGCGGCCCTCCCCCGGCGGCCAGCCGGTCGCGCACGAGGGCGAGCGCCGCGTACGTGGCGGCACGGACCGCGTCGGGAACGGCCCCGGCGGCGGGCAGCGTGATCAGGACGGCACCGGACGGGTCCGGCGCGGCGGCGGACTTCGCGTCCGGGCCCGCCGGGGTGGCGGCGGAGCCCGTGGCATCGGCGCCCGAGCCCGCAGAGGTGGCGGCGGTGGCGTCGGCGCCCGGACGGCTCGCGTCCGGGTTCGCCGGGACGGCACCGTGCGGGTCGGCGGCCGTCACGTTCGCGCCCGTGCCGGCCAGGATGGCGGCGAGGGCGTCCGGGTCGTCGCCGGTGACGGTCCAGTCGACGAGGGTCTGCTCGCCGGCCGGGCGGTCCTCCCAGCGGACGCGGTGCAGGGCGTCGGTCGCCTTCGTGGCGGCGGACGCCGTGGCGGGCCGAAGGCGCAGGTCGGTGACGGTGATCACCGGGCGGCCCTCGACGTCGGTGGCGGTGAGGGTGATGGCGTCGGGGCCGGTCGGGGCCAGGCGTACGCGCAGGGTCCGTGCGCCCACGGCGTGCAGGCGGACGCCCGTCCACGTGAAGGGCAGCCCTCCGCGTTCGACCACGCCGCCGAGGCCCAGGGCGTGCAGCGCGGCGTCGAACAGCGCCGGGTGCAGGCCGAAGCCGGTCTCGTCGGTGTCCTCGGGGAGCTCGACCTCGGCCAGGACGGCCTCGCCGTGGCGCCAGGCGGCGCGTACGCCGCGGAACGCGGGCCCGTACCCGAAGCCGGCGGTGGCCAGGTCGCCGTAGAGGTCGTCGACGGTGACCGGGGCGGCGTCCGCGGGCGGCCACGTTTCCTGACCGGCGGCGGGCTCAGGGCCCGCGGCGGCGAGGGTTCCGGTGGCGTGGCGGGTCCAGCCGGTGCCGTCCGCGGTGTCGTCGTCGGGGCGTGAGTGGACGGTGATGGCGCGTCGGCCGTCGGCGTCCGCGGCGTCGACGCGCACGCGGAGCCGTACGGCGCCGGACGCGGGCACCGCCAGCGGGGAGGTCAGCACGAGCTCGTCGACGGTGCCGCAGCCGAGCCGGTCGCCGGCCGCGGCGGCCAGCTCGGCGAACGCCGTACCGGGCAGCACGGCCGTGCCGAGGACGGCGTGGTCGGCCAGCCACGGGTGGGTGCGCACGGACAGCGTGCCGGTGAACACCACGGCGCCGGGGGCGTCGGGACGGTCGGCGGTGTCGCCGGGCAGCTCGACGGCGGCGCGCAGCAGCGGGTGGCCGACCGCGCCGATGCCTGCGGCGGGCAGGTCGTCGGCGGGCGCGGAGGCCAGCCAGTAGCGCTGGTGCTGGAACGCGTACGTGGGCAGCTCGACCGGCCGCGTACCGGGACCGAAGAACGAGGCCCAGTCGACGCCGGCGCCGTGGGCGTGCACCCGCGCGAGCGCGCTCACCAGGGTCTCGGCCTCGGGACGGCCGGCGCGTGCCGCCGCCACGGCGAGCACCTCGGGGCGGTCGGCGTCCTCGGGCAGCGCGTCGGCGACCAGGGCGCTGAGCACGGCGTCCGGGCCGACCTCGACGAGCGTGTCCGCGCCCTCATCGGCCACGGCGCGCACGCCGTCGGCGAAGCGCACGGCGTCGCGGACGTTGCGCACCCAGTACTCGGGGTCGCACAGCTCCTCGTCCACCGGCGCGCCGGTCACGGCGGAGACGAACGGCACGCGCGGCGGGGTGAACGACACCTCGCCCAGGACGCGCCGGAAGCGGTCCAGGATCGGGTCCATCCGGTGCGAGTGGAACGCGTGGCTGACCCGCAGCCGCCGGGTCTTGCGCCCGCGCTCGGACCACCGCGCGGCGGCGGCGAGCACGGCGTCCTCGTCGCCGGACAGCACGACCGACGCGGGCCCGTTCACGGCGGCCAGCGCGACGGCGGGGCCGAGGTCGTCCGCGACCTCCGCCTCGCTCGCCTGGACGGCGACCATCGCGCCGCCGGCGGGCAGCGCCTGCATGAGCCGGCCGCGCGCGGCGACGACGACCGCCGCGTGCCGCAGCGACAGGACGCCCGCGACGTGCGCGGCGGCCAGCTCGCCGATCGAGTGGCCGAGGACGGCGTCGGGGCGTACGCCCCAGGAGTCCAGGAGCCGGGTCAGCGCGACCTCGAAGGCGAAGATCGCGGCCTGCGCGTACACGGTCTGGTCGAGGTCGTCGCCGCCCTCCGTCACGACCTCGCGGAGCGGGCGGGGCAGCATCGGGTCGAAGACCGCGCACACCTCGGCCCATGCGGCGGCGAACACCGGGTAGGCGGCCGCCAGCTCCTCGCCCATGGCGGCGCGCTGCGCCCCCTGGCCGGTGAACAGGAACGCGATCGTACGGTCCGGCCGCGCCTCGCCCGAGACGGCGGCGGGCGCGCCGGAGGCGAGCCTGGCGAGGCCGGCGAGCAGCTGTTCACGGTCCGCGCCGACGACGGCCGCGCGCAGCGGCAGCGCGGCACGTGACGTGGCGAGCGCGGAGGCGACGTCCAGCGGGTCGGCGTCGCCGGGCAGCGCCGCCGCCAGGCGTCCGGCCTGGGCGCGCAGCGCGGCCGGGGTGTGGGCCGAAAGCAGCCACGGCACGGCCGGGTGCTCGATCCGTGCCGCCGAGGGGGCACTCTCTGCCTCGGGCGCCTGCTCCAGGACGACGTGCGCGTTGGTGCCGCTCACGCCGAACGCCGACACCGCCGAACGGCGGGGCGCTCCGGTGGCGGGCCAGTCGCGTACCTCGGTCAGCAGCTCGACCGCGCCCGCCGACCAGTCGACCTGGGGCGTCGGGTCGGTGACGTGGAGGGTCTTCGGCGCGACGCCGCGCCGCATGGCCTCGACCATCTTGAGCACGCCGGCGACGCCGGCGGCGGCCTGGGTGTGGCCGAGGTTCGACTTGACCGACCCGAGCAGGAGCGGCCGATCCCGTTCCTGGCCGTAGGCCGCCAGCAGCGCCTGGGCCTCGATCGGGTCGCCGAGACGGGTTCCGGTGCCGTGCCCCTCGACGACGTCCACGTCGGACGGCGAGAGGCGCGCGTCGTCCAGCGCCGCGCGGATGACCCGCTGCTGTGAGGGGCCGTTGGGCGCGGTCAGGCCGCTGCTCGCGCCGTCGGAGTTCACCGCGGAGCCCCGCACCACGGCGAGGATCCGGTGGCCGTTGCGCCGCGCGTCGGACAGCCGCTCCAGGAGCAGCATCCCGACGCCCTCGCCCCAGCCGGTGCCGTCCGCGTCGGCGGAGTAGGCCTTGCAGCGCCCGTCGGCCGCCAGGCCGCGCTGCCGCGAGAACTCCACGAACACGCCGGGGTTGGCCATCACGGTCACGCCGCCGGCCAGCGCCATCGAGCACTCGCCCGCCCGCAGGGACCGCACGGCCCAGTGCAGCGCGACCAGCGCCGAGGAGCACGCGGTGTCCACGGTGACGGCGGGCCCCTCCAGGCCGAGCGCGTACGCGACCCGGCCGGAGACGACCGCGGTCGCGCCGCCGGTCACCAGGTAGCCCTCGGCGTCCTCGGGTACGCGGGCGCCGAGGCCGTAGCCCTGGCTCCAGGTGCCGACGAACACGCCCGTACGGCTGCCGCGCTGGGTGTGCGGGTCGATGCCCGCCCGCTCGTACGCCTCCCACGTGGTCTCCAGCAGCACGCGCTGCTGCGGGTCCATCGCGTGCGCCTCGCGCGGGGAGATGCCGAAGAACGCCGGGTCGAAGTCGGCGGCGCCGTCGAGGAACCCGCCCTGGTCGGTGTAGGTGCGGCCGGTCCGCTCGGGGTCCGGGTCGTGCACGCGAGGTCCCAGCCGCGGTCGTCGGGGAACCCGGACAGCAGGTCGGCTCCGCCGGCGACGGCGTCCCACAGCTGCTCGGGCGAGGCGATGCCGCCGGGGAAACGGCAGGCGGTGCCGACGATCGCGATCGGCTCGCTCGCCGCGGACACGAGCCCGCGGTTGCGCTGCCGGAGCCGCTCGGCCTCCTGCAGGGAACTCCGCAGCGCCTCGACGAGCTCTTCGTTGGTGGTACCCATGCTGTGCGTGATCCTCAGTTTCCGCGAAGTCGTTCGTCGTTGGCGAGCCTGATCAGGTCGTCGACGCCCATCGACTCCAGGAGCGCCGCGGAGTCGTTCTCGTCACCGCCCGCCGGTTCGTCCGGCGCCGGCACCGTGACGCCCGCGAGGCGGGCCAGATCGTCGAGCAGGCCCGCCGCGCGCAGGCGGTCGAGCGGGATGGCGGCGATGGCCGTGCGCAGCGCGTCGTCCGGGTCCGCGGCCGGTGCGGCCGTCTCGGCCTGTACGGGCACCGCCTGTACGGGCACCGCGAGCTCCTCCAGGACGTGCCGGGCCAGGGCGACCGGGGTCGGGTGGTCGAACACCACGGTCGCGGGCAGCCTCAGACCCGTGGCGTCCCTGAGCCGGTTGCGCAGCTCGACGGCGGTGAGCGAGTCGAAGCCCAGTTCGAGGAAGCCGCGCGTGGTGTCGACGGCCGATGCGCGCCCGTGGCCGAGCACCGCCGCGGCCTGCCCGCGTACGACGTCGAGCACCATGCGCCGCTGCCGTTCCTCGCCGAGGCCGGCGAGCCGCTCGGGCAGCGCCGCTGTCTCGGTACGCCGCTCGGGCGCGGGCGTGCGGACCAGGCCGCGCAGCAGCGCGGGCGGCCCGTCGGACCGGCGGCCCAGCCCGGCCAGGTCGAGGCGGATCGCGGTGAGCGCGCCGGAGCCCGTACGGCAGGCGGCGTCGAGGAGCGACAGGGCCTCGGCCGACGCCAGCGGGCGTACGCCGCCGCGCGCCATACGCGCCCGGTCGCCGTCGTCCAGGGCGCCGGTCATGGCGCTCTCGGCCGCCCACGGACCCCACGCGACGGACACGCCGGGCAGGCCGAGGGAACGGCGGTGCTCGGCGAGCGCGTCGAGGAACGTGTTGGCGGCGGCGTAGTTGCCCTGGCCGGGAGCGCCGAACGTGCCCGCGGCCGAGGAGAACATCACGAACGCCGCCAGGCCGAAGCCCGCGGTCAGCTCGTGCAGGTGCCACGCGGCATCGGCCTTGGGCCGCAGCACGGTGGCGAGGCGCTCGGGCGTCAGCGACTCCAGCACGCCGTCGTCGAGGACCCCGGCGGCGTGCACCACGGCGCTCAGCGGGCGCTCGATGTCGACGATCAGCTTGGCGAGCGCGTCCCGGTCGGAGACGTCGCAGGCCACCGCGCGTACGTCGGCGCCCGCGGCGTCCAGGTCGGCGAGCAGCCCGGCGGCGCCGGGTGCGTCCTCGCCCCGCCGGCCGGCCAGCACGATCGAGCGGACGCCGTGCTCGGCCACCAGGTGCCGCGCGACGAGCCCGCCGAGCGTGCCGGTGCCGCCCGTGACCAGGACGGTTCCGTCGCCGTACGTGCCGCTGGTCAGCACGACCTTGCCGACGTGGCGGGCCTGCGCCATCAGTCGGAACGCCTCCCGCGCACGCGCGACCGGCACCGTGCGGACCGGAAGGTGCGTCAGCGAACCGGCCGCGAACAGGTCCACGACCTCGGTGAGGATCTCCTGGACGCGGCCGGGGCCGGCGTCCACGAGGTCGAACGCGCGGTAGGCGATGCCCTCCGGGAGCGTCGCCGCGTCGCGGACGTCGGTCTTGCCCATCTCGGCGAACCGGCCGCCGGGGGCCAGCAGGCCCAGCGACGCGTCCACGAACTCGCCCGCGAGCGAGTTGAGCACGACGTCCACCTTCGCGGAAACGGCCGGCGAACTCCGTCGTGCGCGAGGACGCGATGTGGTCGTCGTCCAGGCCGGCGGTCCGCAGCACGTCGTGCTTGGACGGGCTCGCCGTGCCGAACACCTCGGCGCCCAGGAGGCGCGCGAGCCGCACCGCGGCCATCCCGACACCGCCGGCCGCCGCGTGCACCAGCACCTTGTCGCCCGGCTTCACGTCCGCGACGTCACGCAGCCCGTACCAGGCGGTCAGGTACGCCGACGGCACCGAGGCCGCCTCGGCGAAGCTCCACCCGGCCGGGACGCGCGCCATCACGCGCCGGTCGGCGGTGGCGGAGGAGCCCATCGAGCCGGGCAGCAGGCCGAACACCCGGTCGCCCGGCGCCAGGTCCGTCACGCCGTCGCCGGTCTCGGTGACCACGCCGGCCCCCTCGATACCGAGCGGCACGGGGTCGCCCGGGTAGAGGCCGAGCACGGTGAGCACGTCGCGGAAGGTCACGCCCGTCGCGCGCACGGCGACGCGCACCTCTCCCTCCGCGAGCGGAGCCTCCGCGTACGGCGCGGCGTCCATGCCGTCGACCGTGCCGGACGTGCCGGGCTCCAGGCGCCACGCGCCCGCCGGCAGGGCGATCGCGTCCGCGCCGGCGCGCGTCAGGCGGGGCGCGGAGAGAGCGCCGGCCCGTACGGCGACCTGGGGCTCGCCGCAGGTCAGGGCGCCCGCGAGCGCACGCGCCGACGCGGGCTCGCCGTCGAGGTCGACCAGGACGAGCCGGTCGGGGTGCTCCGCCTGCGCGGACCGCACCAGGCCCCACACCGCGCGCGCGGCCGGGTCGGGCGACTCGCCGGCGGACACGGCGACGGCGCCGCGGGTGACCACCGCGAGCCGGGAGCCGGAGCTCTCATCGGCGAGGAAGTCCCGCAGGGCCGCCAGGACCGTCGCGGTCGCCCGGTGGGTCCCGGCGACGGGATCGGCTTCCGTGGCGACCGGGAGGATCACGGTGTCGGAGGGCTCGGCGGTGACGTCGGCGCCGGCCGCCCGCAGGCCGCCGGCCAGCGCGGCGTCCTCGCCGAGGAGCGTGACGCGCCGGGCCGGGGCACCAGTGCTCTCGGCGGGCACCCACGCGGTCTCGAAGAGCGCGTCCGGCACGGCGGGCGCCGCGGCGGCGGGCCGCAGGCGCAGCGACCCGATCGCCGCCACCGGCAGGCCGTCGGCGTCGGACAGCTCCACGGCCAGCGCGCCGGCCGCACCGGCACGGGACAGCCGGGCGCGTACGGCACGGCCTCCCTGGGCGACGACGCGTACGCCGGTCCACGCGAACGGCAGGCCGCCGTGCGCCGGATCGGTGATCAGGCCGCCGACGCCGATGGCGTGGAGCACGGCGTCCAGCAGAGCGGGGTGCACCGCGCAGCGGTCCGCGTCGGTGACCCCGGCGGGCAGCTCGACCTCGGCGAACACCTCGGCCGCCGCGTCCTCGCCGCGCCGCCACGCGGCCCGCAGGCCCTGGAAGGCGGGGCCGTACCCGAAGCCGGCGTCCGCCAGCCCCGCGTACAGCTCGGCGACGTCGGCGGGCTCGGATCCGGCGGGCGGCCACTCGGCCGCCGGCGGCGCCGGGACGGGCACCTCGCCCAGGACGCCCGTGGCGTGGCGCGTCCAGTCGCCGTCGGTGCGCGCGTGCAGGGCGACGTCGCGGCGGCCGTCCTCCCCGGCGGCGCCGACGGTGACGCGCACCTCGGCCGCACCGTCGTCGGGCAGGGTGAGCGGCGCCTCAAGGGTCAGTTCCTCGACGCCCTGGGCGCCGACCCGGCCGGCGGCGGCGAGCGCCAGCTCCAGCAGGGCCGTGCCGGGCAGCAGCTTCGTGCCGCGTACGACGTGCTCGGCCAGCCACGGCCGCGCCGACGGCGACAGCCGCCCGGTGAGCACGACGCCGCCGTCCGGCAGGTCGACCGCGGCGGCCAGCAGCGGGTGCCCGGCCGAGGCGAGGCCGGCGGCCCCCAGGTCGGTGCCGGGCGAGGCGGGCAGCCAGTAGTGCTCGCGCTGGAAGGCGTACGTGGGCAGCGGGAGGCGCGCGCCGCCCCGGCCCGCGAAGTAGCCGTCCCAGCCGACCGTGAGGCCGTCCGCGTGGGCGCGGGCCAGCGCGCCGGTGAGGGTCGCGGCCTCCGGGCGCCCGGCGCGCAGCAGGGGCAGGACCAGCGGCTCGGGTTCGCCGGTGTCGGTGTCGGTGTCGGTGTCGGCCAGGGTGCCCTGCGCCATGGCGGCGAGGACGCCGTCCGGGCCGACCTCCAGGAAGCGGACGGCGCCCGCGGCCCGCAGGCCCAGGACGGCGTCGTGGAACCGTACGGCGTCGCGTACGTGCCGCACCCAGTGGCCGGGCGAGCAGGCCTCCTCGGCGGTCAGCGGACGGCCGGTGAGCGCGGAGACGACCGGCACCACGGGTGCCTTGAGGTCCAGGCCCGCGACGACGGTACGGAACCGGTCCAGCATCGGGTCCATCAGCGGCGAGTGGAACGCGTGCGACACCCGGAGGCGCCGGGTACGGCCGCCCTCGGCGGCCAGCAGCGCCGCCGCCTCCTCGACCGCGTCCTCCGCGCCGGACAGCACCAGCGAGCGCGGCCCGTTGACGGCGGCGAGGCTGAGGCGGTCGCCGAGCAGCGGGCGTACGCGCTCCTCGTCGGCCTCGACGGCGACCATCGCGCCGCCCTCGGGCAGCGCCTCCATCAGGTCGCCGCGCGCGGCGACCAGGGCGGCGGCGTCCGGCAGCGACAGCACGCCCGCCAGGTGCGCGGCGGTGATCTCGCCGAGCGAGTGGCCCGCGAGCAGGTCGGGGGCCACGCCCCAGGAGTCCAGCAGCGCGGCGAGCGCGACCTCCACGGCGAACAGCGCGGGCTGCGCGTACCGGGTGCGGTCGAGGACCTCCTGCGGGCCGGTCAGCACGAGGTCGCGCAGCGGCCGGTCGAGGAGGCGGTCGAACTCGGCGCACACCGCGTCGAACGCCTCGGCGTACGCGGGGTGGGCGGCGTACAGGTCCGCGCCCATGCCCGCGCGCTGCGCGCCCTGGCCGGTGCACAGGAACGCCGTGCGCCCGCCGCGTACGGCGACGGGCCGCGCCTCGGCGAGCTCGGCGAGGATCTCACCGGCGTCGGTCCCGGCGGCGGCGACGCGGTACTCGAACGCCGTACGGGTGGTGGCGAGCGAGCGCGCGACGGCCACCGGGTCCGCCTGCGCGGCGGCGTGCGAGCGCAGGCGCTCGACCTGGGCCCGCACGGCCTCGGGAGACCGGCCGGACAGCACCCACGGGACGACCCCGCCGTCACCCTCCACGGGGGCGGCGGTGTCATCGGCGGGCGGCGCCTGTTCGAGGATCAGGTGCGCGTTGGTGCCGCTGACGCCGAACGACGAGACGCCCGCGCGGCGCGGCGCGCCCGTCTCGGGCCACGGCGTCGTCTCGGTGAGGACCGAGACCGCTCCCCGGTCCAGTCGACCTGTGTGGAGGGGCGGTCGACGTGCAGGGTCGCGGGCAGCGTGCCGTGCCGCAGCGACAGCACGGTCTTGATCACACCGGCGGCGCCGGACGCGGCCTGGGTGTGGCCGACGTTCGACTTGACCGAGCCGATCAGCAGCGGGCGGTCCCGGTCCTGCCCGTACGCGGCCTGCAGCGCCTGCGCCTCGATGGGGTCGCCCAGCGCGGTGCCCGTGCCGTGCGCCTCCACCGCGTCGACGTCGGAGGGCGCCAGGCCAGCGCCGGCGAGCGCGGCGCGGATGACGCGCTGCTGCGAGGGGCCGTTGGGCGCGGTCAGGCCGTTGGACGCGCCGTCGGAGTTCACCGCGGATCCGCGCAGCACGGCCAGGACCTCGTGGCCGCGCCGCCGCGCGTCGGAGAGGCGTTCGACCAGCAGCAGGCCGACGCCCTCGCCCCATCCGGTGCCGTCGGCGGCGTCGGCGAACGCCTTGCAGCGCCCGTCGGCGGCGAGGCCGCCCTGGCGGCCGAACTCGACGAACACCCCGGGGGTGGCCATCACGGTCACGCCGCCGGCCAGTGCCATGTCGCACTCGCCGGACCGCAGCGCGTTCGCGGCCCAGTGCAGCGCGACCAGCGACGACGAGCACGCGGTGTCCAGTGTCACCGCGGGGCCCTCCAGGCCCAGGACGTAGGCGAGCCGCCCGGACACCACGCTGCCGGACGTACCGGTGAGCAGGTGCCCCTGTAGCTCGTCGGGGGTGCCGTAGAGGCTGGCGAGGTAGTCCTGGCCGCCGTAGCCGACGAACACGCCGGTCCGGCTGCCGCGCACGAGCGCGGGTCGACGCCCGCGCTCTCCAGGACCTCCCACGCGGTCTCCAGCAGCAGCCGCTGCTGCGGGTCCATGCCCACGGCCTCGCGCGGGCTGATCCCGAAGAACCCGGGGTCGAACGCGCCCGCGTCGTCGAGGAACCCCGCCGACCTGGGTGTAGCCGGCGTCGGTGACGTCCCAGCCGCGGCCGGACGGGAAGCCGCCCATCGCGTCGCGGCCCTCCAGGACCAGCTCCCACAGCCGCTCGGGCGTGTCGACGCCGCCGGGGAACCGGCAGGCCATGCCGACGATGACGACCGGGTCGTCCTCGGCCGCGGTCCGCGCCACCGGCTCCGCCGGGGTCTCCGCCTCGGGAGCGCCGGGCATCAGGTCGAGCAGGTGGTCGACCAGCGCCTCGGGCGTGGGGTGGTCGAAGATCAGGGTGACGGGCAGGGTCAGGCCGGTGGCGTCGCGCAGCCGGTTGCGCAGCTCGACGGTGGTCAGCGAGTCGAAGCCCAGCTCCTGGAAGGCGCGGCCGGTCGGCAGGCCGGCCGCCGACGCGTGGCCCAGGACCGCGCCGGTCTCGGCGAGCACCAGGTCCAGCAGCGCCGCGCGGTCGAGCCGCGCGGGCCGGTCGGCGGCGGGCGCGGACGCGGCCGGCTCGGCCGCCTCCGGCAGCGCGGCGAGGAGCGGGCTCCTGCGCGCCACCGTGAACGTCGGCGCGAACACCGGCCAGTCGAGGGCGGCGACGACCAGCGCGGCCTCGTCCCGGTCGAGCACGCCGCCCAGCGCCGCGAGCGCGCGCTCGGGCTCCATGGCGGGCAGGCCCCAGCGGACCATCGCCTCGCCGGCCTCGCCCTCGGACATGCCCGCGCCGCCCCAGTGCCCCCAGGCCACGGCGGTGCCGGGCAGGCCCTCGGCGCGGCGGCGGAGCGCGAGCGCGTCGAGGTGGGCGTTGGCGGCGGCGTACGCGGCCTGGCCGCTGCTGCCCCACACGCCCGCGCCCGAGGTGAACAGCACGAACGCCGACAGCTCACGGTCGCGGGTCAGCTCGTCAAGGTGACGGGCGCCCGAGACCTTCGCGGCGGCGACCTCGGCGAGGTCGGCCGGGGTGACGTCGGCGAGCGGCTGGTACCGCTCGATGCCGGCGAGGTGGAACACGGCGTCGACGGGGTGCTCGGCGAGCAGCCGGGCCAGGGCGTCGCGGTCGGCCACGTCGCAGGCGACGATGTCGGCCCGCACTCCCAGCGCGGTCAGTTCCCCGGCCAGCTCGCGCGCGCCGGGCGCGTCCAGGCCGCGGCGGCTCGTCAGCACGAGGCGCTCGGCGCCGGCACCCGCCAGCCAGCGGACGACGTTCGCGCCGAGGCCGCCGGTGCCGCCGGTGACCAGGACGGTCCCGGCGGGACGCCAAGCGCCGCCGGCCGCGCCGCCCGGGGCGCGGCGGAGCCTGCGGCCGAACGCGCCGGACGCGCGCACGGCCACCTGGTCCTCCTCGCCCGCCAGGACGGCGGCGAGCCGTCCGGCCAGCTTCGCGTCGACCTCCGCGGGCAGGTCCACCAGGCCGCCCCAGGCCTTCGGCCGCTCCAGGGCGGCGACCCGGCCGAAGCCCCAGACCTGCGCGGGCACGGGTTCGGCGGGACGGTCCGACGGGCCGACGGCCACGGCGCCGCTGGTCACGCACCACAGCGGGACGTCGCCGAGCGACTGGACGAGGGCGAGGACACCGGGGAGCGGGTCAAGGTCGCCGGGGCCGACGAGGGCCAGGACACCGGCGAAGCCGTCCGCCGGTCCCAGGTCCTCCGGGGTGGTGCGCACGAGGTCGAGGTGCTCGCCGAGGGCGGTGGCGACGGCGCCGGCCCACGCGTCGCCGGCGGGGACGACCGCCAGCCACCGGCCGGCGGCCTTCTCGGTGAGGGTCAGCGGTGCCCAGTCGACGCGGTAGCGCCAGGAGTCGATGGCCGCCTCGTCGGCGCGCCGGGCGTGCCAGGCGGCGAGCAGCGGGCGCACGGCGGCGACCGGCTCGCGCTCGGCCTCGCCCGCGCCGAGGGCGAGGGACAGCTCGTCGGCGGAGCCGCTCACCGCGGCCCAGAACTCCTCGTCGCCGCCCTGTTCGGCGGCCGGCACGTCGAGCCAGTAGCGCTCGCGCTGGAAGGCGTACGTCGGCAGCGGCACCGGGCGCGCGCCGGGCAGCGCGGGACGCCAGTCGACGGGCACGCCACGGACCGCGACCTCGGCGAGCGAGGTGAGGAACCGGCCGAGGCCGCCGTCGTCGCGGCGCAGCGAGCCGACGGCGAGGATCGCGGCGTCCGCGTCCTGGACGGCCTGGGTGAGCACGGGGTGCGGGGCGGCCTCGACGAACACGTCGTAGCCCGCGTCGCGCAGGGCGCGGCTCGCCGCGTCGAACCGTACGGGCTCGCGCAGGTTGCGGTACCAGTACCCGGAGTCCAGCCCGGCCGCGTCGAGGAACCCGCCGGTCACCGACGACATGAACGGGACCTCGGCGGCGCGCGGCCGTACGGCGGCGGTGGCGGCCAGCACCTCGGCGCGCACCGCCTCGACCTGGGCGGAGTGCGAGGCGTACTCGATCGGGACGCGCCTGGCGCGCAGCCCGTCGCGTTCGGCGCGGGCGAGCAGCTCGTCCAGCGCCGCCAGGTCGCCGGACACCACGGTGGCGGCGGGGCCGTTGACGGCGGCGACCGACAGCCGGCCGTCCCACGGCGCGATCATTTCGAGCGCGGCGGCCTCGGCGACCGGCAGCGACACCATGCCGCCCTGGCCCGCGATCGTCCGCAGCACCCGTACGCGCGCGGTGACCAGCAGGGCGGCGTCCTCCAGGGAGAGCGCGCCGGCGACGCACGCGGCGGCGATCTCGCCCTGCGAGTGCCCGACCACGGCCGACGGGACCACTCCGAACGACCGCCACAGCCCGGCGAGCGAGACCATCACGGCCCACAGGGCGGGCTGCACGACGTCGTCGCGTTCGAGAGCGGCCTGGTCGGCGAGGACCTCGCGCAGCGACCAGTCCACGTGCGGGGCGAGCGCGGCGGCGCACTCGTCCATCCGCTCCGCGAACACGGGCGCCTCGGCGAGCAGGTCGACGGCCATTCCGGCCCACTGCGACCCCTGGCCGGGGAAGACGAACACGGTACGGCCGCGCGCGCCCGCGACGCCGCGTACGACGTCGGCGGACGGCTCGCCCGCGGCGACGGCGGCGACACCTCGCAGCAGGGCGCCTCGGTCCGCGCCGACGACGACGGCGCGGTGCTCGAACGAGGACCGCGTGGTGGCCAGGGCGAAGGCGACGTCGCGGACGTCGTCCCCGTCGCCCAGGTGGGCGGCGAGCGCGGTGGCCTGGGCGCTCAGGGCCTCACCGGTGCGGGCGGACAGCACCCACGGCACCGGTCCCGCCGCCGCAGTGCGCTCCTCCTCGGCCTCGGCCGCCGGCGCCTCCTCCACGATGACGTGCGCGTTGGTGCCGCTGACGCCGAACGCGGACACGCCCGCGCGGCGGGTCCGTTCGCCCGCGGGCCAGTCACGTGCCTCGGCGAGCAGCCGTACGCCGCCCGCCGACCAGTCGACCTTCGGCGTCGGGGCGTCCACGTGCAGGGTCCTGGGCAGGACGCCGTGGCGCAGCGCGAGCACGGCCTTGAGGACGCCCGCGACGCCCGCGGCGGCCTGGGTGTGGCCCAGGTTGGACTTCACCGAGCCCAGCCACGCGGGCTCGGCGCGGTCCTGCCCGTACGTGGCCAGCAGCGCCTGCGCCTCGATCGGGTCGCCGAGCGTCGTGCCCGTGCCGTGCGCCTCGACGAGGTCCACGTCGGACGCGGAGAGCCCGGCGTCGGCGAGGGCCGCCTTGATGACGCGCTGCTGCGCGGGGCCGTTGGGCGCGGTGAGGCCGCTGCTGGCGCCGTCCTGGTTGACCGCCGAGCCGCGCAGCACGGCCAGCACCTGGTGGCCGTTGCGACGCGCGTCGGAGAGGCGCTCCAGCAGCAGCACCCCGGCGCCTTCGCCCCAGCCGGTTCCGTCGGCGGCTGCGGCGAACGGCTTGCAGCGGCCGTCGGGCGCCAGGCCGCGCTGGCGGGAGAACTCCACGAACGTCGCGGGCGATGACATCACGGTCACGCCGCCCGCCAGCGCCATCGAGCACTCGCCCGTCCGCAGCGACTGGATCGCCCAGGTGCAACGCGACCAGCGACGACGAGCACGCCGTGTCGACGGTGACCGCCGGGCCCTCAAGGCCCAGCACGTACGCGAGGCGCCCGGACAGCACGCTGGCCGCGTTGCCGGTGCCCGCGTAGCCCTCCACGCGGTCCAGTACGGGCCGGGCGGCGGAGACGTAGTCCTGGCCGTTGGTGCCGAGGAAGACGCCGACGTCGCTCGCCGCGCAGCGACCTCGGGTCGATCGCCGCGTGCTCGACGGCCTCCCACGCCGTCTCCAGCAGCCAGCCGCTGCTGCGGGTCCATCGCGAGGGCCTCGCGCGGCGAGATGCCGAAGAACGCGGCGTCGAAGCCGGCCACGCCGTCGAGGAACCCGCCGTCACGCACGTAGGACGTGCCGGCGTGGTCGGGGTCCGGGTGGTAGATCCGCTCGACGTCCCAGCCACGGTCCTCCGGGAACGGCGACAGCGCGTCGCGGCCGTCGGCCAGCAGGCGCCACAGGTCCTCCGGCGTCACCACGCCGCCCGGGAAGCGGCAGCCCGCGCCGACCACCGCGATGGGCTCGGCCGCGCGGTCGGCGGTCTCGCGCAGTGTCTGCCGCGCCTGGGCCAGCTCGCCGGTGACCCACCGCAGGTGGTCGAGGAGCTTGTTGTCGTTCTCCACGTCAGGACTTCCCGAGTTCGGTCTGGATGAAGTCGAAGATCTCGTCGGCGGACGCCGTGCTCAGATCCGCGGTCCCGGACGCCGCCGGGGTCCACGCGTTCAGCAGGCGGCGCAGCTCCGCGGTGACCTCGGTGCGCGTCCGCTCGTCGGCCGCCGCCGGGTCGAGCTCGGCGAACCGGCCGAGGTCGGACACCGACGGTGCCGCCGAGGCCGGCGCCGTGCCGGCCGTGAGGTGGGCGGCCAGCGCGTCCGCCGTCGGATGGTCGAACACGAGCGTGAGCGGCAGCGTGAGCCCGGTGGCCCGGTTGAGCCGGTTGCGCAGCTCCACCGCCGTGAGCGAGTCGAAGCCGAGGTCGAGGAATCCCCGCGACGTGTCGACCGCCGCCGGGCCGGGTGCCCGAGCACGGCGGCGACCGTGTCGCGGACGAGGTCGAGCAGCACGCGCCCGCGCTCGGCGTCGGGCAGCCCCTCGAAGCGCCGGCGCGGATCCGCCTCGGCGGCGGCCGTGCCCGGCTCGACGGCCCGGCGCGCCTCTGGGATCCCGGCGATGAGCGGGCTGGGGCGTACGGCGCGCAGGGACGGCGCGAGCCGCGCCCAGTCGACGTCGGCGAGCACCACGGCCGGGTCGCCGCCCGCGATCTCACGGCTCAGCGCGTCGATGGCCCGTTCGGGGTCCATCGGGCGCAGGCCGTCGCGGTCCAGGCGCCGGCGTACCTCGTCGGAGTCGGCCATGCCGCCGCCCGCCCACGCCCCCCACGCGACCGAGGTGGCGGGCAGGCCCGCGGCCCGGCGCCGCTCGGCGAGGGCGTCGAGGTGGGCGTTGGCCGCCGCGTAGTTCGCCTGGCCGGCGCCGCCGACCACGCCGCCGAGAGCGGCGAACAGCACGAACGCCTCCAGCGGCAGGTGCGCGGGTGAGCTCGTGCAGGGCGGTCGCGGCGCCCGACCTTGGCGCGCAGCACGGCGGCGAGCCGGTCCGGGGTCAGCGAGCCGTGCACGCCGTCGTCCAGGACGCCCGCCGCGTGCACCACAGCGGTCAGCGGTGAGCCTTCGGCGGCGATGCGGTCGAGCAGCGCGCCGAGGGCCGTACGGTCGGCGGCGTCGCACGCCTCGACGACGGCCTCGGCGCCGAGCGCGGTCAGCTCCGCGACGAGCTCGTCGGCGCCGTCGGCGGCACGGCCGCGCCGGCTCGACGAGCACGACCCGGTCGGCGCCCTCGCGCGCTGCCCAGCGGGCGATGTGCCCGCCCAGCGCGCCCGTACCGCCGGTGACCAGGACGGTGCCCTTCGGGCGCCACCCTGTCCGGGCGCGGTGCCGGACGCGCGAGCCAGCCTGCGGCCGAGGACGCCGGTGGCGCGTACGGCCACCTGGTCCTCTCCGTCGAGGCCGGCGAGGACCGAGCAGAGCCAGGTCACCGCGTGCTCGTCCGGTTCGGCGGGCAGGTCGACCAGGCCGCCCCAGCGGTGCGGCGCCTCCAGGCACAGCACCCGTCCGAGGCCCCAGACCTGCGCCTGCGCCGGGTCGGCGGGGTCGCCGTCGGCGACCGCGACGGCGCCGCTGGTCGCGCACCACAGCGGCGCGGGCGTGCCCGCGTCGCCGAGTGCCTGGGCCAGGACGAGCGTGGCGGCGGTGCCGTGCGTGCCGAGCGCGAGGAGTGACAGCACCCCGTCCACCGGCCCCGCGACCGCCTCGGCCAGCCGGGCACGGTCGGGAAGGTCCGGGACGCCGAGCTCGACGGCGTTGACGCCACGGTCGGCGAGACCGCGCAGGACGGCGGTGACGAGCGGGTCGCCGGCGCGCGTGGCCGGGACGGCGACGATCCAGCGGCCGGTCAGGATCGCGTCCGGCGTGACGCGCACCGGCTCCCACCGAACGCGGTAACGCCAGGAGGCGGCACGGTCGGCCGGCGGCCGCCCGTGCGTCTCGGGCCAGAAGCGGCTGCGCTGGAACGGGTAGGTGGGCAGGTCGGCGGGGCGCGCGCCGGTGGCGGCGAAGAAGGCCGCCCAGTCGACGTCCGCGCCGGACCTGGCCAGGCCGTCGACCAGCGTGACCGTCTCGGGCCTGCCCTTGCGCAGCAGCGGCAGGGCGCCGTCGGTCAGCGCGGTGAGGACCGCGTCGGGCCCGAGTTCGAGGAACACTCCCGTGCCCGCGCGCTCCACCGCGTCCGCGAAGCGAACCGCCTCACGCGCGTTGCGCAGCCAGTAAGCGGGATCGGTGACGTCACCGCCCTCGACCACCGACGACACGATCGGGACACGCGGCTCGCCGTACGACACCGACGCCAGGACCTCACCGAACTCGGCCAGCATCGGCTCCATCCGGTGCGAGTGGAACGCGTGACTCACGCTCAACCGGCGCGTCCGGCGCCCCTGCTCCTTCCAGCGGGCGGCGACCGCCAGAACCGGCTCCTCATCCCCCGACAGCACCACCGAGGCCGGGCCGTTCACCGCCGCGATCTCCGCACCCGCGACCAGCGCCGGGACCACCTCGGCCTCCGACGCCTCGACCGCCACCATCACGCCACCGGACGGCAGCGCCTGCATCAACCGCGCACGGGCCGCGACCACGGTCACCGCGTCTCCCAGCGACCACACGCCCGCGACGTGCGCCGCCGCCAGTTCGCCGATGGAATGGCCCACCAGCAGGTCCGGGAGGACACCCCACGACTCCAGGAGCCGCGCGAGCGCGACCTCCAGCGCGAACAGGGCGGGCTGGGCGTACACCGTCTCGTCCAGGCCCTCGCCGGAGGCGATCACCTCGCGCAGCGGGCGGTCCAGCAGCGGGTCGAACGACGCGCACACCAGCGCGTACGCCTCGGCGAACACCGGGAACGCCCCGGCCAGCTCCTCGCCCATCCCCGTACGCTGCGCGCCCTGGCCCGTGAACAGGAACGCGGTCGGCCCGCCGCCCGCGACCACCGGGTCCAGGTGGGCGAGACCGTCCAGCAGTTCCTCGGTGCCGGTGCCGACGACGGTGGCGCGGTGCTCGAAGCGGGAGCGCGCGGTGGCCAGCGTCAGGCCGATGTCGGCCGGGTGCACTCCGGGCTCGGCCGCCACGAAGGCGCGCAGCCGCTCCGCCTGCGTCCGCAGCGCCGTCTCCGAACGCGCCGACAGCATCCACGGCACCATGGCGTCGCGCCGGGGCGGCGCGGCCACCACGGGCCCGGCCTCCTCGACGATCACGTGCGCGTTGGTGCCGCTCACGCCGAACGACGACACGCCCGCGCGCCGGACACGGTCCCCGGCGGGCCAGGGCCGCGGCTCGGTGAGGAGCTCCACCGATCCCGCCGACCAGTCGACGTGCGGCGACGGCGCGTCCACGTGCAGGGTGCGCGGCAGTTCCCCGGCGCGCATGGCGAGGACCATCTTGATCACGCCGGCCACGCCGGCGGCGGCCTGCGTGTGGCCCAGGTTGGACTTGATGGAGCCCAGCAGCGCGGGCTCGGCGCGGTCCCGGCCGTACGTCGCGAGGATCGCCTGCGCCTCGATCGGGTCGCCGAGCCTCGTGCCCGTGCCATGCGCCTCCACGGCGTCCACGTCGTCGGCGCGCAGACCCGCGTTGGCCAGGGCCTGGCGGATGACGCGCTGCTGCGACGGGCCGTTCGGGGCCGTGAGGCCGTTCGACGCGCCGTCCTGGTTGATGGCGGTTCCGCGCACGACCGCGAGCACGGGGTGCCCGAGCCGCCGCGCGTCGGACAGCCGCTCCACCAGGAGCATGCCCGCGCCCTCGGACCAGCCGGTGCCGTCGGCGCTCGCGGAGAACGCCTTGCACCGGCCGTCGGCGGCCAGGCCGCGCTGCCGGGAGAAGTCGACGAAGACGTCCGGCGTGGCCATCACCGTCACGCCGCCCGCGAGCGCCATGGAGCACTCGCCCGACCGCAGTGACTGGATCGCCCAGTGCAGCGCGACCAGCGACGACGAGCACGCGGTGTCGACCGTGACCGCCGGGCCCTCAAGGCCGAGCACGTACGCGACCCGGCCGGACAGCACGCTGGCGGAGTTGCCGATGCCGACGTAGCCCTCGGCGCTCTCGACGCCCGGACGCAGCAGCGACACGTAGTCCTGGCCGTTCGTGCCGAAGAAGACACCGACGTCCTCACCGCGCAGCGACCGAGGGTCGAGGCCGGCGCGTTCGAACGCCTCCCACGACGTCTCCAGCGCCAGCCGCTGCTGCGGGTCCATCGCCAGGGCCTCGCGCGGCGAGATGCCGAAGAAGTCCGCGTCGAAGTCGGCCGCCCCGTCGAGGAACCCGCCCTCGCGCACGTACGACGTGCCCGGGTGGTCCGGGTCGGGGTGGTAGAGGCCCTCGACGTCCCAGCCGCGGTCGGCCGGGAACGGCGACAGCGCGTCACGGCCGCCGGCGAGCAGCCGCCACAGGTCCTCCGGCGACGCGACACCACCGGGGAAGCGGCAGGACATGCCGACGATCGCGATCGGGTCGTCGCCCGCCGGGCCGACGGCGACCGCCTCGGCCGGCGCGGCCTGCTCGCCCAGCAGCTCGCCGAGCAGGTGCCCGGCGAGCGCGCGGGGGTTCGGGTGGTCGAAGACGAGCGTCGCGGGCAGCCGCAGCCCGGTGGCGGCGGCCAGCCGGTTGCGCAGCTCGACGGCGGTCAGCGAGTCGAAGCCCAGCTCCTTGAACGCGCGCCCGGCGTCCACGGTGTCCTCGCCGGTGTGGCCGAGGACCACGCCGGCGTTGGAGCGGACCAGGTCGAGCAGCGTGCGGTCCCGCTCGGCGCCGCCCATCCCGGCGAGCCGCCCGGCGAGCGTGTCCGGCCCGGCCTCGGTGGCGGCGGCGCGGCGCGCGGGGGCGCGTACGAGGCCGCGCATCAGCGCGGGCAGGGCGGTGACGCCCGTGGCGAACGACGTCAGGTCCAGCCACGCGGGCACCAGGACCGGGTCGTCGCCGGCGGTGGCGCGGTCGAACAGCGCCAGCGCGTCCGGCGTGGGCAGCGGCACCACGCCGTCGCGGCCCGCACGGCGCAGGTCGGCGGCGCCGAGGTGGCCGGTCATCCCGCTCGCGTGCGCCCACAGGCCCCACACCTGGGACACGGCGGGCAGGCCGAGGGCGCGCCGGTGGCGGGCGAGCGCGTCCACGAACGCGTTCCCGGCCGCGTAGTTGCCCTGGCCGGGCGCGCCGAACAGGCCGGACGTGGAGGAGAACAGCACGAACGCGGCCAGGTCGTGGCCGGCGGTCAGCTCGTGCAGGTTCCAGGCGGCGTCGACCTTCGGCCGCAGCGCGCGATCCACCCGCTCGGGCGTCTGCGAGGCGATGACGCCGTCGTCGAGGACGCCGGCGGCGTGCACGACGCCGGTCAGTGGCCGCTCCGCGGTGATCTCCGCGATCAGCTTGGCGAGCGCGGCGCGGTCGGCGGCGTCGCACGCGGCGACGGACACCTCCGCGCCCAGCCCGCGCAGCTCCTCGGCGAGGGAGACGGCCTCGGGGGCGCCGGTGCCGCGCCGGCCCGCGAGGACCAGCCTGCGTACGCCGTGCGCGGTCACCAGGTGGCGGGCGCACAGCGCGCCGAGCGTGCCGGTGCCGCCGGTGACGAGGACGACGCCCTCGGGGTCCCACGCGGGCGCGGGCCCGTCGGCGAGCGGCGCGCGTACCAGGCGGGGCGCGGAGGCGCGGCCCGCGCGTACGGCGATCTCCGGTTCGTCGGCGGCGAGCGCGGCGGGAAGCCGCTGCAGCGCGTCCGGGCTGTCGACGTCGATCAGCGTGAGCCGTCCGGGGTGCTCGCTGCGGGCCGAGCGGACCAGGCCCCAGACCGGGGCGTGCGCCAGGTCGCTGACGTCCTCGTCGCCGACGGCGACCGCGCCGTGGGTGAGGACGACCAGCCGGGTGGCGGCCAGCCGGTCCTCGGCGAGCCACTCCTGGAGGACGGCCAGTACGCGGTGGGTGGCGGCGTGCGCGGCCCCGGCGAGATCGTCCGCGCCCGCCGGCCGGCACGGCAGGACCAGCACCTCGGGCACGGTGTCCAGCGCGGCGACCGTCGCGAGGTCGGGGTGATCGGGGAAGCCGGGCAGCGGGAGGTCGCCGAGGACGGCGATCCCGTCGACGGTCGCCTCGGGCAGCGTGACGGGCGTCCACTCGACGCGGTACAGCTCGCGGTCGCGCGGCGTACCGGCGGCGCGCGGCTCCCGCAGCTCGACCGCGCCCGCGGTCAGGACGGTCGTCCCGGCGACGTCGGTGGCGTGCAGGGCGAACGCGTTCTCCCCCACCGGCGACAGGCGTACCCGCAGCCGGGTGGCGCCCACGGCGTGCAGGGTGACGCCGCGCCAGGAGCCGGGCACCAGGCCGGGGCGTACGGCGGCGAGGGCGTCGTCGAGCAGCGCCGGGTGCACGCCCCAGCCGCTCGCGCCCTCGGCCTCCACCTCGACGGACACGTCGCCGTCGCGTGCCGGTACGCGCTCGGCGTCGCCGGCGGTGACGAGCGTGCCGGTCGCGTGCCGGGTCCAGGGCTGGTCGGCGGGGGCGTCCTCGGGCCGGGAGAACACGCGGACGGCGCAGGTGCCGTCGGCGTCCTCGACGCCCACGGTGACCTGGAGCCGCACGGCGCCGGCGTCCGCCGTGAGCGGCGCGTCCTCGGTCAGCGCGCGCAGCGTACGGCCGCCGCCGGCCCACAGGGCCAGCTCCACGGGCGTGGCGGCGTGCGGGCCGGTGCCCGCGGCGATCCGGCCGGTGAACACCTGCTCCCCCGTGCCGGCGTGGGTGGTGACGGCGCCGAGCAGCGGGTGGCCGGCGTCGGCGAGGCCGAGCCCGGACGCGTCGGCGGCGGCCACCGTGCCGTCCGGCCAGAAACGGCGGCGCTGGAAGGCGTACGTGGGAAGGTCGACGCGGCGCCCGCCCGGGCAGACCGCCGACCAGTCGACCGTGACGCCGCGTACGGCGGCCTCGGCGAGTGAGGTGAGGAACCGGCGCGTGCCGTCCTCGTCGCGGCGCAGCGAGCCGACCGCGACGGCGGGCACGCCCGCGGCGTCGGCGGTCTCCTGCACGGCGGCGGTCAGCACCGGGTGCGCGCTGACCTCGACGAAGGCCGTACGGCCCGTGGCGAGGAGCGCGCGTACGACGGGCTCGAACCGTACGGTCTCGCGCAGGTTCCGGTACCAGTAGCCGGCGTCGAGCGCGGTGGTGTCGAGGACCTCGCCGGTCAGCGTCGAGTGGAACGCGATCTCGGACGGCATCGGCCGCAGATCGGCCAGCACGGTGAGGATCTCGTCCTCGACCGACTCGACCTGCGCGGAGTGGGAGGCGTAGTCGACCGGGATCCGCCGGGTGCGCACCTCGTCCGCCGCGCAGGCGGCGGCGAGCGCGTCAAGGGCGTCCGGGTCACCGGACACGACGGTCGCGGCGGGCCCGTTCAGCGCGGCGACGGACAGCGCGCCGTCCCACGGCGCGATCCGGTCCGCGACCGCCTCGGCGGGCAGCGCGACGGACAGCATGCCGCCCCGGCCCGCCAGCCGCTCGGCGATCACCTTGGCGCGCAGGGCCACGACGCGCGCACCGTCCGCCAGGGACAGCGCACCCGCGACGCACGCCGCGGCGATCTCCCCCTGCGAGTGCCCGGCCACGGCCGAAGGCTCGACACCGTGCGCCCGCCACAGCCCGGCGAGCGAGACCATCACGGCCCACAGCGCCGGCTGCACGACGTCGACGCGGTCGAGGGCCTCGGCGTCGGCGAGCACGTCACGGAGCGACCAGTCCACGTACGGCGCGAGCGCGGCGGCGCACTCGTCCATCCGCGCCGCGAAGACCGGAGCCGTCGCCAGCAGGTCGACGGCCATCCCGGCCCACTGCGACCCCTGACCGGGGAAGACGAAGACGACACCCGCGCCGGCCTGGTCGGCGGTACCGGTGACCACGGACTCGGCGGGCTCGCCCGCCGCCAGCGCGGCGAGGGAACGCAGCGCCTCCTCCCGGTCACCGGCCACGACGGCGGCACGGTGCGGCAACGGAGCCCGGGTCGCGCCGAGCGACCAGCCCACGTCGACGAGACCGAGCCGCTCGTCACCCTGAACCCACGCCGCGAGCCGCGCGGCCTGCCCGGCCAGCGCCCGCGCCGACCGCGCCGACACCATCCACGGCACCCACCGCCCCACACCCTCGGACACGGACACGGACACGGACTCGGGTGCGGGCGTAGGCGCACTGGCGGGCGCGGAGCCCGCCGCGTCGGCGGAAGCGGTAGCCGCCGTTCCGGAGGCCGCACCAGCGGGCGCCGGAGTGGTCGCGTCAACGAACGCTGGGACCACCACGCCGGCGGTCGCGTCCGCCGCCGCGGCGGACGCGAGACCCACCGCGCCGCCGGGTGTGAGCGCGGCCAGATCCTCGGGGGCCTCTTCCAGGACCAGGTGGGCGTCGGTGCCGCTGGCGCCGAAGGAGGACACGCCCGCGCGGCGGGGCCGGTCCCGCGCGGTCCACGGTTCGGGTTCGGTCACGAGTTCGACGGCGCCGGACGCCCAGTCGATGTGCGGTGACGGGGCGTCCACGTGCAGGGTCTTCGGCAGCACTCCGTGCCGCATGGCCTGCACCATCTTGATCACGCCGGCGACGCCGGCCGCCGGGCCCGTGTGGCCGAGGTTGGACTTCAGCGAGCCCAGCCGCAGCGGGCGGTCGCGGTCCTGGCCGTAGGTGGCGAGCAGGGCGTTCGCCTCGATCGGGTCGCCGAGCGTCGTACCGGTGCCGTGTGCCTCGACGGCGTCCACGTCCGACGGTGCGAGGCCCGAGGCGGCCAGCGCGCCCAGGATCACCTGCTGCTGTGCCGAGCCGTTGGGCGCGGGCAGCCCGGAGGAGGCGCCGTCCTGGTTGATCGCGGTGCCGCGTACGACGGCCAGCACGGGGTGGCCGTTGCGGCGCGCGTCCGACAGGCGCTCCAGCACCACGACGCCCGCGCCCTCGGACCAGCCGATGCCGTCCGCCGCCGCCGCGAACGCCTTGCACCGGCCGTCGGCCGCCAGGCCGCGCTGGCGCGAGAACTCCACGAAGGCGCGCGGCGTCGACATCACCATGACGCCGCCCGCGAGGGCGAGTGAGCTCTCGCCGCCGCGCAGCGACTGACCGGCGAGGTGCAGGGCGACGAGCGAGGACGAGCAGGCGGTGTCCACGCTGATCGCCGGGCCTTCGAGGCCGAGGACGTAGGACAGCCGTCCGGACAGCATGCTGGTGTAGTTGCCGGTGCCGAGCAGGCCCTCGTCGACTCCGCTGCGCACGGTGCCGTGCCGCGAGTCGTAGCGCTGGTCGGTGACGCCGCCGAAGATGCCCGTCGCGGAGCCGCGCAGGGTGAGCGGGTCGATGCCGGCGCGTTCGAACGCCTCCCACGCCACTTCGAGGAAGAGGCGCTGCTGCGGGTCCATGGCGTGCGCCTCGCGCGGCGAGATTCCGAAGAACTCCGCGTCGAAGTCGGCGGCGCCGTCGAGGAAGCCGCCCTGCCGCAGGTACGTGCGGCCGGCCTTCTCGGGGTCGGGGTCGTAGAGGTCGTCGATGTTCCAGCCGCGGTCGGCCGGGAAGTCCCCGATGACGTCGCGGCCTTCGGTCAGCAGCTGCCACAGGTCCTCGGGGGACGCCACGCCGCCGGGGAACCGGCAGGCCATCCCGACGACCGCGAGGGGCTCGTCCGCCGCCGCCGTTCGGCGCGTCGCGGCGCGCCGTACGGCCGGGGCCAGTCCGGCGAGCAGGTGCTCGGCGAGGGCGGTGGGGTCCGGGTGGTCGAAGACGACGGTGGACCGCAGGTCCAGGCCGCTCGCCTCGTTCAGCGCGGTCCGCAGGCGCAGCGCGGCGAGAGAGTCGAAGCCGAGGTCGGTGAAGCGGCGCCGCGGCTCGACGGCCGCCGGGTCGGCGCGGCCAGCACCGCGGCCTATGCGCGCGCACGAGGTCCAGCGCCGTACGGAGGCGGTCGCGGCGGACAGCGACGTCAGGCCGTCGAGCCAGGTCGCGTCACGGGCCGGAGCGGCGGGCAGCGCGGACGGAGCGGGTAAGGCGGAAGCGCGGGCAGGGGCGGGCCGTGCCGTCGACCGGCGGCCGGTAGCGCTCGAGCTGGAAGGGGTACGTGGGCAGGCGACGGGCGGTGCTGGTGCCCGCGAAGAAGGCGGCCGAGTCGACGCGCACACCGCGCGCGTACGCCTCGGCGAGGTTGGCGACCAGGTCCGGCAGGCCGCCGCCGTCGCGCCGAGGAGCCGACGACGCGGCCTCGCGGCCGCCGCCTCCACGGTCTCCTGGGTGCCGAGGCGAGCACCGGGTGGGGCTGACCTTGACGAACTGCGCAACCCTGGGGAGAAGCCCGGCGACGGCGTCGGCGTAGCGGACGGGCCCGCGCAGGTCGCGGAACCAGAACCCGGCGTCGAGCGTCTCGCCGCGGCCCAGCCTGTCACGGTCGAGAACAGAGGCACCTCGCCTGCTGCGGGCGTAACGCCCGCTAGGTCGGCGAAGAGCTGGTCGCGCACGGCGTCGAACTGCGGCGAGTGCGATGCGTAGTCGACGGCGATCCGCCGAGCGCGTACGCCCTCGGTCCGCAAGCGCGAGGAACTCCTCCAGCGCGGCGGCCTCGCCCGCGACGACGACGGACGGCGGGCTGTTCACGGCGGCGAGCCGACCGGCCGGTCCACGCGCGAGGAGGCGACGGCGTCGGGCGCGGGGGCGGAGACGGACACCATGCCGCCCGACCGGCCAGGGTCACGCAGCGCCCGGCTGCGAGGGCGACGATCCTGGCCGCGTCGGCCAGGGACAGCGCGCCCGCGACGCACGCCGCCGCGATCTCGCCCTGCGAGTGCCCGACGACGGCGGACGGCACGACGCCGAGCGAACGCCACACCTCGGCCAGCGAGACCATGACGGCCCACAGCGCCGGCTGCACCACGTCGACCCGCTCCAGCGCCGACGGTCCGCGAGCACCTCGCGCAGGGACCAGCCGACGAACGGGGCAGCGCGGCGCCGCACTCGGCGAAACGCGCGGCGAAGACCGGCGACGTGTCCAGCAGCCCGGTGCCCATCCCGGCCCACTGCGAACCCTGACCCGCGAACACGAACGCCACCCGGCCCACCGGCCGCAGGCCACGAACGACACCCGGCGCCTCGCTACCAGCGGCCACGCGCCAGACCGGCGGACAGCGCCGCACGGCCGGCGCCCAGGACCACGGCACGGTGGTCGAGCGCGGAGCGCGTGGCCCAGAGAGAAGCCCACGTCCGCGGGTCGGCGTCGACGGCGAGCAGCGCCCGGCCTGCGCGCGCAGGGCGTTCGCGGAACGCGCCGAAAGCACCTACGGGACACGGCGGGCCCGCTGGCGGGCTCCGGCGCGGCCTCCTCCGCGTGGCGGGGCCTGTTCGAGGACGACGTGCGCGTTGGTGCCGCTCACGCCGAACGACGACACACCGGCACGCGGGGCGGCCGGCCTCCGGCCACCCCGGGCCTCGGTGAGCAGCTCGACCGGCCCGCCGACCAGTCGACGTGCGGCGACGGCGCGTCCACGTGCAGCTGCGCGGCAGCAGCCCGTGCCGCATCGCCTGCACCATCTTGATCACACCGGCGACGCCCGCGGCGGCCTGCGTGTGACCGATGTTCGACTTGACCGAGCCGAGCGACAAGGGCCGCTCGCGGCCCTGCCGTACGTGGCGAGCAGCGCCCGCGCCTCGATCGGGTCGCCGAGCCGCGTGCCGGTGCCGTGCGCCTCGACGGCGTCGACCTGGCCGGCGGCGAGGCCCGCGGCGGCGAGCGCCTGGCGGATCACGCGCTGCTGCGACGGGCCGTTCGGGGCGGTCAGCCCGTTGGACGCGCCGTCCTGGTTGATCGCGGTGCCGCGCACGACGGCCAGCACCCGGTGGCCGTTGCGGCGCGCGTCGGACAGCCGTTCGAACACCAGCAGGCCGACGCCCTCGGCGAGGCCGAACCCGTCGGCGGCGCGGCGAACGCCTTGCAGCGGCCGTCGGGGGCCAGCGCCCGCTGGCGGCTGAACTCGACGAACAGCATCGGGGTCGACAGCACGGTCGCGCCGCCGGCGAGCGCCAGCGACACTCGCCCGACCGCAGGGCCTGCCCGGCGAGGTGCAGCGCGACCAGCGACGAGGAGCAGGCGGTGTCGACCGTCACGGCCGGGCCTTCGAGGCCGAAGGTGTAGGCGACGCGGCCGGACGGGATGCTCGGCGATGCCGGTGACGAGGTAGCCCTCGAGCCGGTGCCCGCCGCGCCCGCAGTCGGCGTAGTCCTGGTGCTGACGCCGACGAACACGCCCGTGGCGCTGCCGCGCAGCGCCTCGGGTCGATGCCGGCGCGCTCCAGCGCCTCCCACGACGCCTCCAGCACCAGGCGCTGCTGCGGGTCCATCGCGAGGCCTCGCGCGGCGAGATGCCGAAGAACCCCGCGTCGAACTCGGCGGCGCCGTCGAGGAAGCCGCCCTCGCGCGTGTAGGGGTGCCCGGCCGGTCGGGGTCGGGGTCGTAGACCGCTCAGGTCCCAGCCCCGGTCGCCGGGAAGCCGGTGATCGCGTCCGCCCGCTCGCGACCAGCTCCCACAGCTCTCGGGCGTGGCGACGCCGCCGGGGAACCGGCAGCTCATCCCGATGATCGCGAGCGGCTCGCGGTCGCGGCCCTCGACGTCGCGCAGCGTGCGCCGCGCGGTCGCAGGTCGGCGGTGACCCGCTTCAGGTACCCGAGAGCTTCTCTTCGTCAGCCATCCACGCGCCCCTGCTGATCGGTCGCCCGGGTCATGAATGCCCCGGTCGATGAGGTCGAACAGTTCGTCGCGGTGACGCCGTCGAGCGCGGTCGCGTCGAGGTCGCCGCGCTGCCGGCTCGCACCGGCGGCCAGCTCGCGCAGGCGCTCGGTGACCGGGCTCGCCGGGCGCCGTCGGCCGCGAGCGCGGTGAGCGCGCCTCCAGCCGGCGAGCTCGGCGATGAGCCGGTCGGCCGCCGCCTCGTCGGACTCGGCCAGCAGAGCTCGCCGAGCAGGTGGACGGCGAGCCGGCCGGGTCGGGTGGTCGAAGACCAGCGTGGCCGCCAGGCGCAGCCCGGTCGCCGCGCGAGCCGGTTGCGCAGCTCGACCGCGGTCAGGGAGTCGAACCCGAGGTCCGGAACGCGCGGCGGGAGCGACCGCGTCACCGGCCGCGTGCCCGAGCACCTCGGCGGCCTGGCCCCGTACGACGTCGAGCAGGCGTGCGCGCGCTCCGTCGCGGGCAGCGCGGTGAGCCGCGCGGCCAGCGCGGCGGCGTCGGCGCGCCCGGCCGGGCCGCCGCCGCGACCGGCGCGCCGGCGAGGTCGCGCACCAGGCGGGGCGCGGTGCCGCACGGAAGGCGGCCAGGTCGAGGCGACCGGGACGGTCACCGCGTCGCCGGTGCGCGGGGCCGCGTCGAACAGGGCGAGCCCCTCCGCGGTGGCCACGGCGCGATGCCACGGGCCAGCCCGCGCAGGTCGGCGGCGTCCAGCCGCCCGGTCATGCCGGGGCGTCGGCCCACAGGCCCCAGGCGAGCGCGGTCGCGGGCAGGCCCCGGCGCGGCGCCGCTCGGCGAGCGCGTCGAGGAAGGCGTTGGCGGCGGCGTAGTTGGCCTGCGCCGGGCGTGCCGAGCAGCGGCCGCCGCCGAGGAGAACAGCACGAACGCCGAGAGGTCGCGGTCGCGGGTCAGCTCGTGCAGGTACCAGGCGGCGTCGACCTTGGGGCGCAGCACCTCGGAAGGCGGTCGGCGGTCAGCGCGGTCAGCACGCCGTCGTCCAGGGCGCCGGCCGCGTGCACCACGGCGGTCAGGTCCGGGATACCGGCGAGCAGCGCGTCGACGGCGGACGGGTCGGCGACGTCGCACCGCTCGAACGCGCGGTCGCGCCCTGGTCGGTCAGCTCCGCGACGAGTTCGGTCGCGCCGGGGGCGCCCGGCCCCGCCGACCGGCCAGGACCAGGTCACCCGCGCCGTGCTCGGCACCAGGTGGCGGGCGAGCAGACCGCCCAGTACGCCGGTGCCGCCGGTGATCAGGACGGTGCCGCCGCGACGGGGCGATGGTGAGCACGATCTTGCCGGTGTGGCGTGCCTGCGCTGACCGGAAGGCGGTACGCGCGTCTCCAAGCCGTCACGCCGCGACGGAACGCGGCCGCTCGCCCAGGCGTACCGGCTCGACCACTCGGTCAGCAGCCCTGGATGCGGTCGGGGCCGGCCTCCATCAGGTCGAAGGCGCGGTAGGACATGCCCAGCGGCAGGTCGCCGTCGGTTGCGGATGTCGGTCTTGCCCAGCTCGACGAACCGGCCCCCGGGAGCGAGCAGCTCCAGCGACGCGTCCACGAACCCACCGGCCAGCGAGTTCAGCACCACGTCCATCGCGCGGGAACCGGTCGGCGAAGTCGGGCGTACGCGACGACGCGACGTCCGTCGGGCAGGCCGGTGCGCGCAGCACGCCGCCACTTGGACGGGTCGCCGTCGCGAAGACCTGGCGCCGAGGTACCGCGCCAACTGCACCGCGGCCATGCCGACGCCACCGGCCGCCGCGTGCACCAGCACCTTGTCGCCGGGCTCCACCTCGGCGAGGTCGGCCAGCGCGTAGCGTGCCTGGCGAACACCGACGGCAGCGCCGCCGCCTGGACCCACGACCAGCCCTCTGGTAGCGGTACGACGAGCCTGCGGTCCGTCACGGCCAGCGGTCCGAAAACGCCGAGCACCATGCCGAGCACGCGGTCGCCCACGGCCAGGTTGGTCACGCCGTCGCCGACCTCGACCACGGTGCCCGCGGCCTCGGAGCTCATCGCCTCGACCTCGTCCGGGTACATGCCGAGCGCGCACAGGACGTCGCGGAAGTTCAGGCCGGCCGCGCGCACGGCGACGTGTACCTCGCCCGGTGCGACGGGGGCGGTGGTGTCCGGCGCGGCGACGGCCTCGACGCCGTCGATGCTGCTGGAGCGGCACCACGTTCACGCGCCACGACTCCGCGCCGGCGGGCGGGCGCAGCGCGTCGCCGGCCAAGCGCGCCAGCCGCGCGACGGTCAGGTGTCCCTCGCGGAGCGCGGACCGCGGCTCGTCGCCGGCGGACGGCACGGCGCGCAGCCGACCCGGCGCGCCGTCGGTGTCGACGAGCAGGAAACGGCCGGGGTGCTCGGTCTGCGCGGTCCGCACCAGGCCCCACACCGCCGCGGCGGCGGGCTCGGTGTCCTCGCCGGCGCGTACGGCGACGGCGCCGCGCGTCACGACGGCGAGCCGCGAGGCGGCGAACCGGTCGTCGGCGAGCCACGCGCGCAGCAGGTCCAGCACCTCGGCGGTGACCCGGTGGGCGCCCGCGACCGCGTCATCGCCGGTGGAGACGGGCGCGACCACGAAGGTCGGTCCCGGCCGGGACGTCGGCGAGCGCGGCGTACGCGGGCGGCGTCGACGCCCGCGGAGCCGGCGCCCAGCACGGCGTGGCGCGCGGCGGCGGCCGGTGAGGACGGAACCCACTCCACCCGGAACAGCGCGTCACGGTTCCGGCGGCGGCAGCGGCGCGCAGCTGGCCGGCCGACGCGGGCCGCAGCCGCAGCCCGGCCAGCTCCACGGCATGGGGTTCCGCCGGCGTCGGTCGCGGTGAGCCGCACCGTGTCGCCGTCACGCGCGGCGCGCACGCGGAGCACGCGGGCGGCGCTCGGCCGCACGCTCACGCCGGTCCACGCGAACGGACAACAGCGTTGGCGCGCCGTCGGGCTCGGCGGCCAGCACGGCCTGCGCGGCGGCGTCGATCAGTGCCGGGTGCACGGCGTAGCCGGGGTCGCGTCGACCGTCTCGGGCAGCGCGACCTCGGCGAAGACCTCGCTGTCGCGGCGCCACAGCGCCCGCAGGCCGTGGAAGGCCGGCCCGTAGCCGAACCCGCGCGCGGCGAGCCGGTCGTAGACGCCGTCCAGGGCGACCTGTTCCGCTCCGGCGGGCGG
>CAWGMO010000005.1:0-3567 GCA_963823735.1 uncultured Actinomycetota bacterium
CGTGGCTGAACCCGCACAAGGGCGACAACGCGAACTTCCAGCCGAACACCCTCGGGATGATGGTCGCGGCGCCCCACATCGACGTCCTGTTGTCAGGGCACGACCTGCGCAGCCTGGAGGAGTTCGCCGCGCTGCTGCCCGAGCTGAGTTAGGAGCCGCCAGGTGAGGTGGAGCGTGACGTTGGAGGCCGAGGGCGACCGGGTCATGACCCGCGAGGAGATCGTCGAGCTGGCCGACGCGGTCGCCGCGCACAGCGGGATCGCCTCCGGTATCGGGACGACCGGGTACGGCGCGCAGCTCTCCGTCGAGGCCGACAGCCGTGAGGACGCCGTACACCACGCGGTGGCACAGCCGGGACAGCCGGTCCATCGCGGTGTCCAGGACGTCCGGATCGCCGCGGTCGAGGCCGTCGGAGCAGACCACCACGATGCCGCCGCGGCACACGCCGCGCCGCCCCCAGTCGCGTACGAAGGCGTCGAGCGACTCGCCGATGCGCGTACCGCCCTCCCAGTCGACCACGGCCGCGGCGGTCCGCTCCAGCGCGTCGTCGGGCCTGCGGCGCCGCAGCTCACGCGTGATGCGCGTCAGCCGCGTGCCGAAGCAGAACACCTCGACCCGCGCGCCGGTGCGCGTCGCGCCGTGGGCGAACTGGAGCAGGTTGCGCGAGTAGTCCGCCATCGACCCGGACACGTCGAGGATCAGGGTCAGCGGCCTCAGCCGCAGCCGCCGGCGGCGCCAGAACATCTCGGCGGGCTCGCCGTGCGTGCGCATCGTCTCGCGTATGGTCCGCCGCAGGTCCGGCGCCCGGCCGGACGGCGCGGACACGCTTCGGCGCGTACGGCGGCGAGGCGGTGTCAGCGCGATCGTCTTGATGATGCGGCGCAGCGCCGCCAGCTCCTCGGGTGTGCAGGCCGCGAACGACTTGGTCCGCAGCGCGGCGGCGTCGGAGGCGACCAGGCCCAGCCGCGTCTCCTGCTCCTGGCGCCGCTCCTGCCCCGGCTCGGTCCGCGGGACCTCCAACGTCGCCCGCGCCTCCGCCCTCGACTTCACGCTGAACGGCTTGGCGGGCGTCGGCTCCTCCTCGCCGTCCCCGAGGAAGTAGCGCCGGAACACCCTGTCGTACACCGGGATGTGCTCGTGCCGGGTCACCAGCGTCGTACGGCCGGCCCAGTACAGGTCGAGCAGGTCGGTGGGGTCCAGCGGTGACATCGCGGCGCAGTAGGTGAGCACGTCGCCGGACCCGACGGGCATCCCCGTGCCGCGCAGCTCACGCGCGAAGCCGACGAGTGTCCGGACGAACGCCGGGTCGTCAGCCACCGAAGGTGATCCGTTCGAGGTCGCCCCGCACGGCGTCCAGGTCGTCGCGTTCCTTCACGACCGCGCCGAGGGTGTCCTCCACGGTCTCGGGGGTCAGCTCCGAGCGTCCGAGCACGTCGAGCGTCCGCACCCAGTCGATGGTCTCGGCGACACCCGGCGGCTTGGCGAGGTCCAGCCCGCGCAGCCGGTTCACCGCGGCGACCACCTTGCGGGCGAGCGTCTCGGAGATCCCTGGCGCGCGTACGAGCACGATCTCGACCTCGCGCTCGGCGCTCGGGTAGCCCACCCAGTGGTAGAGGCAGCGGCGCTTCAACGCGTCGTGCAGCTCCCGCGTGCGGTTGGAGGTCAGCACGACCAGCGGCGGCTTCTCGGCCGCGATGGTGCCGATCTCCGGCACGGTGATCTGGAAGTCCGACAGCAGCTCCAGCAGGAACGCCTCGAACTCGTCGTCGGCGCGGTCGACCTCGTCGACGAGCAGGACCGCGCGGTCGCCGGCGCGCACCGCCTCCAGCAGCGGGCGTTCGAGCAGGAACGCCGGGCCGTACAGCTTGTCGACCGCCCGGTCGTCGTCCAGGCCGCGCTCGGACAGCGCGCGGATCTGCAGCATCTGGCGGGCGTAGTCCCATTCGTACAGGGCCTGGTTGGTGTCGATGCCCTCGTAGCACTGCAAACGGATCAGCCGGCGGCCGAGGACGTCCGCGAGAACCTTGGCGATCTCGGTCTTGCCGACGCCGACCTCGCCTTCGAGCAGGATCGGGCGGTCCAGCGACAGCGCGACGAACACCGCCGTGGAGAGTCCTCGGCCGGCGAGGTAACCCCCGCCGCGCAGCAGCTCGGTCAGCTCGCCGATGCTTCCGGGACGATCCATCCGGTGCTCTCCTCCTGTCAGGGCCGCTCGGACTCCCGCGGCCCCAGGACCAGGTCGCGTACGGTGCCGCCCGAGGTGTTCAGCTTGCCCTCGCGCTCCAGCCGCTCACGCCACGCCGCCCCCAGGTCGGTGCCCGGCTCGGCCATGCCGTCGAAGCTCACGTGCTTCATGTTCTTGCACGGCTTCTGCGCGCCGAACTCCTCGTCGAGGTCCGTGCGGTCCTGGCCGTCGGCCGCCCACACCGCGCGAAGGACCTCGGCCGCGTCCTCGTGGCTCATCCGCTGACTCCTTTCGGCCGGACGCCCAATGTAGGTCGCGGTGCCCGACCACGCGACGGCGGATTAAGCATTCGCTTCATGGATCGACCCGGTACGCGCGCGCAGCGGGGTCCCGCCCGCGCCGGACCGTACGGCGAGCGCCTCGGCGATGATCGACACCGCGATCTCGGCCGGGGTGTTCGCGCCGATGTGGAGGCCCGCCGGCCCGTGGATCCGGTCCAGCTCGGTGACGCCGCGCTCTTCGAGCCACGCGGCGCGCGCCTGCTGCGTACGGCGTGAGCCGAGGGCCCCGATGTAGCCCGCGCCGCCGTCCAGCACCGCCATCAGCGCCCGGCCCGCGATCTCGGCGTCGTGGCTGATCACCACCACGTTGTCGAGCGCGGCCAGCTCGGCGAGCACGGTGGCGGCGGCGTCCGCGTCGACCATCGTCCGGGTGTTCCAGCCGAGGAGGGCGGCGTTCGCGGTCAGCGCCTCCGCGATCGCGCCGGCGCCGATGACGACGAGCTTGGGAACCGGCCAGAGCACGGTGACCACCGTGTCGCCGTCGACGGCGGTCGCGCTCGCCGCCCGCCGAACAGCTTCTTCGCGTCCTCGCCCGCACCGTCGATTGTGTCCTGTCCGAAAACCTGGATATCGGCCACCGCGTCGCCGTCGAGCCGGGTGACGAGGCAGACCGGCTCACGCGCGACGAGCATGCCCCACAGCTCCACCGGCAGCTCGGTGGCGGGGACCAGCAGGCAGCGCGCGTCACCCCCGCAGGAGAGCCCCGCGACCAGCGCGTCGACCTCCCGACGTGCAGATCGACGACCCGCCCGCTCGCCCGCCCGGCCAGACCGGCGAGCTGCCCGTCGACGGACCCCGACAGCACCGACCCCACCCGGCCGCCGCCGGGCGTGAGCATCAGGGCCTCGGTGTGGTCCCGCGAGCTGAACCCGCGCGTCTCCACCACCCAGGCCACCTCCACCTGGGTACCGGCGCGAAGACAGGCGGCGACACTGATGGCGATGTCGTACATGTCCCGAGCGTAAGCCCGCACGGGACGCCTTCCCGAGGCCTTCGCGTACCCGGTCGAGGGTCCGGCCCTGACCGGGCACGCGTCTTGGT
>CAWGMO010000006.1:0-220491 GCA_963823735.1 uncultured Actinomycetota bacterium
CTATTTCTAGAAAATAACAAGGCTCAAAAATCCGTGTCGAGTAACTCACGAGAATGAAGATTCCCGCAAGTTATGCGCCCGGTTCGTCCGCCATGGAGACAGAGACCCCAGGGGAGTAGCTGCTGTCCCCTACCGGAACACCCGTCGGCCGGAACCGCGCCCCAGGTCATGTGTTCCGCAAAGGTGTTCCGGACTTCGTTCGGTGAAGGAGGGTCATACAGAACGCTTCAGCGCGTGACCGAGAACCGCCGCGTCGGATACGCCCGTTGCAGCATCGATGAGCGAGACGTCCCTGATCCAGACCGAGCAGCTTCCTCGCGCTCGGCGTCCCCGAAGACCGCATCTACATCGACCGCGGCTTCTCCGGCACCACCCGCCGCAACCGGAACGGCCTCGACCAGGCCCTCGCGGCCGTCTGGCCCGGCAGCGTCTTCACCGTCACCAAGTTCAACCGGTTCGCCCGCAACGTCGAAGAGGCCTGCAAAATCCTCAGCGACCTGTCCGGCCGCGGCGTCCTGTTCGGCATGGGCGCCTCGGTCTATGACTGGAACGACCCCTTCGGCGGCTCTTCCTTCAGACCCTCGCCATGGTCGCCGAGTTCGAAGCCAACCTCGGCCATATGCGCACCGCGAGGGCATGGCCCTGGCCAAGAAGAACGGCAAGCTCAAGGGCAAGCAGCCCAAACTGCCCGCGCCCGCCCGCCGCTCCATCCGCCGCCGCAACGCCGAAGGCGAGGTCTCCCTCGCCGATCCGGCCACCGAGTACAGCGTCGGCCGCTCCACACATCCACGGGTCAGGCGCCTGACCTGCGGCTATGTCGTATGCAACGAGGAGTGCAGGCGCCGACTACGGACGGATGCACGGCGCCCAGATGGACGAGATGGAATCAACGGATCTGTCAGGTGCGGCCGAACCGTTAGGCGAACCGTGCGGTGAACAGGTCGGCGCCCTTGCGTTGGCGGACCGTCTCCGCCGTGGCCGCGGCGACGCCGTCCGGTGTCGGGAGCTGGCCGACGCCCGCGCGCGTTCCCAGCGGAAGCAGGATCCTCCGCTCGGGTGTCGGGGTGTGAACGGCGTCCGGCTGGTCGCCGGCAAGCTGCGCTTTGATGTTCTTCACCACGATGTTCGCCTGTGTCATCGCGTAGGACGCCATCTTGGGGTCGGGCAGAGCGGTGATGTCGCCGATCGCGTAGACGTGTTCGTAGCCCTGGACGTTCAGTCGCTCGGTGACCGGAACCGTTTCCTGCTCGGTCAGCGGCGAGAGGTGATCCGTCGGCCAGGTAGCCGGTGTTGATCCGACCCCGAAGGCTCGGAACCAGATGTCCGCCACGATCTCGCTCACCCTTGTCGGTGGTGACCGCGAAGCGGCCGGCCCGACCTGGCCTCGACCGTCGGCAACGCGGTCAGACCGGTACTCAGCCGCACGTCGATGCCGAGCTCATCCAGCTGGCGGCGTAGCTCGTCCCGCACCTCGGGAAGGAAACCGGGGAGCAACTGATCGGACCGGTCGAGGATGACCACGTACTTGTCCGGCCAGACCTCTTTGATCTCTCCGGCGAGCTCCAGACCGACCGGGCCGGCGCCGAGGATCAGCACGCGGCCGCTGCCGGCCAGCTCCCGGTAGGTCTCGCGGAGATCGTCCAGTTGCTCGTCGATGCTCGTCGACGCAGGGTGCGGCTTGGCCGGATACGTGTAGCCGGAGCCGGTGGCCAGGACGAGATAATCGGCCTCGACCCGCTCACCCGAAGCGAGCGTGACGCCCTTCGGGTCCACTGAGACGGCTCTGTCGCGGATCACCCGTCCCTGTTGGAGCAGCGTCGCGAACGGGAAGAACGCGTTGTGCGCCCAGCCCGGCCGAGTCAGTGCACGCAGCGACGCGGCCGCATTGACGAAGGCCTCCCGAGGGTCGATGAGCGTGACGTCCGCCTCGGAGTCCAGCTCCTTGGCGACCAGCGACCCTCCATACCCTCCGCCGATGACCACGACTGTGTGATCCATTCTCGCTCCTCAGCGCATTGCCGTCGTTGGGCGGCATACACGGCTCACCATGACGAGAGGCCGCACAGGACACGCTGAAGTTGACGCGTCAACTCTAAGCACGAGGAGAGTTGTCGCGTCAACTTCAGGGCGTTATGATCGTGCCATGGCGAAGCCCCGCACACTGGAACCCGAGCAGTGGGAGCTCTGGGACAGCTGGATGCAGGCGCAGCGTCTCCTGGCCCGTGAGCTGGACCGTGATCTGCAGCGCGACTACGGCATCTCCAAGGCCGAGTTCAGCGTGCTCGTGACGCTTCACCGGGCAGCCGAGGGCCAGATGCGCGTGGGCGAGCTCGCCGAGTCACTCGCCTGGGAGAAAAGCCGCGTGGCGCACCAGCTGACGCGGATGGAGAACCGCGAACTCGTGGATCGGACCGCGAACCGATCCGGCCGTCGGATCGGGATCAGGCTGACCGCCAAGGGCCGCACCGCTGTGGAGAACGCCATCCTGGGGCATGCGGACAACATCCGCCGATACTTCTTCGAAACGCTCACGCCCGAGCAGGCCGCAGCCATCCACGTGTGGAGTCGACAGGTAGTCGACCGCATTGAAGCGCGCTGCGGTGAGGGCGCCGATGGCGTCGCTGCGGAGAGCGCCGATCAGCTAGACGTCAACCAGTCGATCATGTGACCGTCCGAACCAGGCGCGGCCGCAAGCGCGACGCCGGTCGACGGCGACGGAGTTCACCCGTACCGCGCGACCGGAGACGATAACTGCCGGCGGCGAACACAGGAGGTTTCCATGGCTAAGGGCTACTGGGTCAGTGTCTACCCCGCCATTTCCGCCCCTGAGGGGCTGACTGCCTACGACAAGCTGGCCCGTCCGGCTGTCCAGGCTGGGGGCGGGCGCCTCCTGTCCCGTGGCAGTCGAGTCGTCGCCCACGAGGCCGGAATCACGCAACGCGTCGTTCTGATCGAGTTCGACAGCTTTGAACAGGCCGTCGCGGCGTACGAGAGCGAGGCATACCAGAAGGCGCTGGTGGCCCTCCCCGACGGCGTCGAGCGCGACTTCCGCATCATCGAAGGCATCGACTGACCGGCGGGCCCAGCCATCGCTGAGCATCCGTCACCTGCTACGCACGCCACCGGCGGTGCGGTCATCATCCACTATCCGGTGCGGGACGGCACCGGCTGAGGCAGGCCGGTACGCTCCGGGACGCGTTCGGTCGGCCGTCGCGGCCAGGTCCGGCTATCGGCGGACGCCGTTCGGCGGTCGCCGGTTCGTTGAGCGTCAAAGGTGGGCCGATGTCCTGGCCGGATGTCACGGTGGTTGATGCGTGCGGTGGGCGACGACCGGGTGCGGCGCGGATGTTCGCGCCGGCGATCGGTGTCGACGAGGACGTCGCCAACGCCAACAGCACCGGCTGCCCGGCCGCCCACCTGCTCGACACGACAGGGGCGCAGACGGTCGCGATCGAGGTGGAGCAGGGCGACACCCTCGGTCGACCGGCCAGTGTGCTCGCTTCGCGCCCGACGCGGGCCGGCGGGCATCACGACCCGGTCTTGGGCATGATCTCGTCTCAGGCATCGAACAGCGTGCCATCGACGTAGATCTCCTCTGCGAGGCCACGAATGGTGGCGACGCTCGCAGTGCCTACGGTCGAGGGCCGGCGTCCGTGGTGAGCGGAAGCTCGCGATCCCGCCAGGCTCGCTCCCACTGCCGGGTGATCGCGGGGTAGACGATCAGGTAGCGGAACGGTGCGATGAGAGCCATGTACACGCGTCCGAACCGGCCATTGGGCCTGACCAGGATCGCCATCCGCAGTTCGTATTCGCCGCCGGCGGCCGGTACCCATCCCAGGTGCATGATGGCGTGGCAGGTCTTGTTCGCCAGTTCGCGGACAGACTCGTTGTGGAGCAGGTACACGGGGGTGAACGGGGCGACGCTGGTGTCGGAGACGTCGACGGTCTCACGGAGATCGCCTGGCAGGCGGGCATGCAGTGGCTGAACCCGCGTCCCAAGGCTCGTCTTGTGCTTGTCCCAGCCGAGGAGGGCGCCGAGCTTCGAGCGCACCGCGAACAGGAACCGGACCGCGCGGGGCTGCTCGGCGAATCCGCCGGCTATCACGGCGAGCATGACGGGAAAGTCGTCCGGTCCGGCGCCGGGGGTGCGGAAGGACCACACGTCCTCGGTCCGAAAGTCGCCGGTGAACTCGTGGATTCGCCACGGCTGGTCGAAATGGGTTGCGCGCGGAATTCTCATGGCCGCTGCCACCTCTCCTGGGCCGGACGTCGTCCGCCACTGCCCTTACACGCTTGCGTATACGAGGAAGCTAGCCCTCTATGCGGATACGTATATCGGGGGGGCGGGTGAGATGGGACACGCCGTGGGTGCTGTACGCACGCCACCCGACAAGGTGGTGTCTCGCTCGTATTCGGGTTCCACCCCAGTACGGCTCCACCTGCCAGGTGGCACGATCGTTGACGGCTGACCCCCTACTCCGGTGCCTGGAAGCCGCCGATCTTCTGTTCGAGTAGTTCGGCCAGCCGCAGCGGGGTGCGGTCTTCGAACATCGGGCCGATGAGTTGCACTCCTACCGGCAGTCCCTCGGGGGACCGGCCTGCGGGTATCGCGGTGGCGGGCAGGCCGGGCATGGTGGCCAGGCCCGCCCAGACGGACTGGTCGAGGTAGGGGCGTTCGACGCCGTCGATGTCGAGCCGTCGCTTCCCGCGATCGGGGTTGTGGTCGTGCGGGAACGCGGGAGTCGGCGTGATCGGGCACACCACCGCGTCGAACTCGGCGAACAGCCGCCGCCAGCCGTGGCGGTGCAGGCCGCGGCGGATGTCCGCGTCGATCCAGTCGCGGTGGCTGAGGACCAAGCCACGCAGTCGCGCCGCTTCGAGACTCAGGTCGTTCGCGCTCAGTCCAGCGGCGGCCGTTCGCAGCCGCTCGTACGTCTCGGTGGGGATGCGCGCACCCTGGAGTGAGCACATCAGCTGCGCGTAGAGCGTCGCGGCTTCGGTCAGGTCGGGCAGTAGCGAGCTGTGCCGTTCGACGCGAGCGCCGCCGTCGGCCAGCGCTTCGGCCACCCGGTTCACGGCCGCCCGCACCGCGGATCCGCTCGGAATGAGCGGGTGCTCTTCGAGGACCAGGACCCGGAAGTCGCGCAGCCGCTCATGGCGTGCGGGTGGCAGCGTCACGTCGTGGGCCACGCCGTACGTCAGCGGGTCCGGTCCAGCCATCACGTCCAGCAGCAAAGTCAGGTCGCGGGCGGTGCGGGCCATTGGGCCGCAGACGCCGAGGTCGCCTTCGGCCGGTAGCGCCGGTGCGGGCGGCGGCGCCATTCCGCGGGTCGCCACCAGTCCGAATGTCGGCTTGTGCGCGTAGACACCGCAAAAATGCGCCGGGTTGCGCAGCGAGCCCGCGAGGTCGGAGCCCAGGGACAGCGCGCCGAATCCCGATGCCAGCGCCGCCGCTGATCCGCCGGAGGATCCGCCCGGCGTACGGCCGTGATCCCACGGGTTGTTGGTGGTGCCGTAGATCTCGTTGTAGCTCTGCCAGTCCTGCAGCATCAACGGCACGTTGGTCTTGCCGAGAATGACCGCGCCCGCGGCCTTCAACCGTGACACCGCCACCGCGTCCTCGGCGGGCAGGTGGCTCGCGTACCGCGGCATCCCCCAGGTCGTGGGCAGCCCCGCGACGTTGTAGGACTCCTTCACCGTCACCGGGACACCGAGCAGCGGCCGGTCCTCGCCTGCGGCGCGCGCCTGGTCGGCAAGGCGTGCGGCGGCCCGAGCACGGTCGAAGTCCGGCACGCAGATCGCGTTGATCGCCTTGTCGTCGCGCTCGATACGGGCGATCGCCTCGTCGGTCAGTTCAACCGAGGTCACCTCACCGGCACGCAAGGCGGCCAGCAGCCGTTCGGCCGAAAGGAAACTCCACTCCATGAACCCGCCCCCAACGGTCCACCGCAGGCGCTCGCCCCATGAGCCCCCACATCCACCGGAAAAGGTATCGCCAATCCGGGCGACCTGACCGTACGAACAACCGGCGACGCCGGTCATGTCGGGTCGAAATGGACCGCGCGAAACCGTACGGCGATGGCGAGCCCGCCTTCGGGACGTGCGGTCGCCATAAGGGTGGCGTCGTGGGCTTGGGTGACGGCGTTGACGATGGCGAGGCCGAGACCGAAGCCGTGACGATCGGGTGCCAGTCTCTGGAAAGGCTGGAAGAGCCGCTCGAGATCGTCCTCGGGGACGACCGGTCCGCTGTTGGTGACCGTGAGGGTCACCTGCGTACCGGAGGTCCGGGTGGTGATCTCTACGTGCCCGTCCGCGTGGTTGTGGCGGATGGCGTTGTCGACGAGGTTGGCGACGAGGCTTTCGATCAGTCTTGGATCCCCGGCGGTCACGGCGGGCGTCAGGCGTTCGGCGAGGTCGATGCCTCTCTCCGTTGCCCGGCCGCGGCGCGACGAAAGCGCTCCTTCGACGACTTCGGCGACGTCGAGCGTGTCCCAGCGAGAGACTCCGCGCTCGCTGGTGGCGAGGGCGAGGAGTGCCGTGACGAGCCGTTCCTGGTGTCCGCCGAGAACGAGGGCCTCCTGACAGGCCGAGCGCAGCGTGCCGGCGTCGGCGCCGGGGTCGGCGAGGGCGACTTCGAGGAGGGTACGCAGCCCGGCGAGGGGAGTGCGCAGCTCGTGGGAGGCGTTCGCGACGAAGTGGCGCTGGGCGTCGAAGGAGGCTTGGAGGCGCGCGAACAGGTCGTCGAGGGTGTGGCCGAGTTCGGTGAGCTCGTCCATGGGTTCGCCGAGGCCGAGGCGCCGGTCGAGGTTCCCGGCGGAGATGACTTTGGCGGTGGCGGTGATGGCGCGCAGCGGGCGCAGGAACCGGCCGGCGACGAACCAGCCGAGCGCCAGGGCGACGGGGATCAGGATGACCAGGGCGACGGCGGATCCCGTGAGGAGCCGGGACAGGCTGATCCCGTCCCCGGTGACCGCGCTCGATGAGGGGCGGCCCTTGGGATGGGCCGACTGGACACTGGCGAGCGGGATGTCGACGAACACGAGCACGAAGACCCCGGCGGCGTAGATGCCCGCCGCGTACGCCAGCGCGAGCCGCGTCTGCAAGGACCTTCTGGGGAGCTGCTGGGAGGTCATGACGATCCGATGCGGTAGCCGCCTTCGCGGATGGTCGAGATCACCGGCGGGTCTCCGAGTTTGGTCCGCAGCCGGTGCATGGTGTGCTTGACGGCGCTGCTGAACGGGTCGGCGGCCTCGTCCCAGACGCGTTCGAGCAGTTCCTCGGCGGAGATGACCAGGCCGGGCGCGGCGAGCAGGCATTCGAGCAGGGCGAACTCCTTGGGGCTCAGCTGAAGGAGCCGCCCGGCGCGGAACGCGCTGCGGCGGGCCGGATCGAGGACGATGTCCTCGCATGTCAGGGTGGGCGGCAGCGGTGGCGTGGCCCGGCGGGCCAGTGCGCGGACGCGGGCGACCAGCTCGGCGAAAGCGAACGGCTTCGGCAGGTAGTCGTCGGCGCCGAGGCTGAGCCCGTCGACGCGGTCCTCGATCGTGCCGGAGGCGGTCAGCATCAGTACGCGGGTGTCGCAGCGGCCGTGGGCGAGGCGCCGGCAGATCTCGTCCCCGTGGACGCCGGGCAGGTCGCGGTCGAGGACCAGCACGTCGTAGCGGGTGACGGCCAGGCGTTCGAGGGCATCGGTTCCGTCCAGGACGACGTCGACGGCCATGCCCTCGCGGCGCAGCCCGGTTCCGATGGAACGGGCGAGGACCTCGAAGTCCTCGGCGACGAGCACCCTCACCGCCGTTCACCGCCGGCCGTCGTACGGGCGGGGACGCCGCCGGGTCGAGGTGCCATGTTCCGACGATGCCAGATCCCCGGTTCCAACCAGGTCGCAGCCGCCGCGACCCTGCTGGAACCGGGGCCCGCGTACAACCGTCGACATGATCAACCGTGAGCCGAAGGTCGTCGTCGCCGGGCTGCGCAAGAGGTACGGGCCGATCCTGGCCCTCGACGGTATGTCCTTCACCATCCGCCCGGGTGTGGTGACCGGCTTCGTGGGGCCGAACGGCGCCGGAAAGTCCACCACGATGCGAGTGATCCTCGGCCTCGACACGGTCGATGAGGGCACCGCGCTGATCGAGGGCCGGCCGTACCGAAGTCTCCGGCACCCGCTGAACCACGTCGGTTCGCTGCTGGACGCCGCGGCGCTGCACCCCGGCCGCAGCGGGCGCGACCATCTGCTGTGGCTGGCGCACTCGCAGGGCCTGGGCGTACGGCGGGTGGAGCAGGTGGTCGAACAGGTCGGCCTGGCCAAGGCGGCCCGGCGCAAGGCCGGCGGCTACTCGCTCGGCATGCGGCAGCGGCTCGGGATCGCCGCGGCCCTGCTGGGCGACCCGCCGATCATCATGCTCGATGAGCCGTTCAACGGCATGGACCCCGACGGCATCATCTGGATGCGCGGATTCCTGCGGTCGCTGGCCGCTCAGGGCCGCGCCGTGCTGGTCTCCAGCCACCTGATGAGCGAGTTGCAGGACATGGCCGATCATCTCGTCGTGGCCGGGCGCGGCAGGGCCATCGCCGACGCCGACGTGGCCGATCTGATCGCGGCCGTCTCCGGGAACCGGGTGGCCCTGCGGACCACGGCCGGTACGCACGCGACGAGGGTGCTCTCGCGGGCCGGCGCGACCGTGGTGGTCACCGGCCGGGACACCATCGCCGTCTCCGGTCTGCCCGCGGATCGGATCGTGCCGCTGCTCAGCGAGAACGCGGTGCCGTTCTCCGAGGTGTCGGCGCACCGCGCCACCCTTGAGGACGTCTACCTCGAGCTCACCCGCGACGCGGTCGAGTTCCACGCGGCGACGTCCACCGAGGTCTCGCGGTGACCGCCGCCATCACGCCGTCGCGTGCCGGGAAGGACGGCTTCGCCCAGGTGGTGCACGCGGAGTGGACCAAGTTCCGGACGGTCCGCGGCTGGGTGATCGCCATGGTGGTCGCGGCGCTGATGCTGGTGCTGTTCGCCGTACTCGCCGGGGCCAGCAGCGATCAGACGGTTCGCCGCCCGTTCCGATCGGGCCGGGCGGTGAGCCGGTCACCGACAGCTTCTACTTCGTGCACCGGCCGCTGGCCGGAGACGGCAGCATCACCGTCTCCGTCTCCACGCTCAGCAGCAGCATCCCCACGAGTCCTGGCAACCTGCGGCCCGGCATCGTGCCGTGGGCGAAGGCCGGGCTCATCATCAAGGCGAGCACCCGCGAGGGATCCCCCTACGCGGCGATCATGGTCACCGGCAGCCACGGCGTACGGATGCAGGACGACTACGTCAACGACACGGCCGGCCTCCCCGGCGCGTCCCGCCGCGTCTCCCCGCCGGCTGCGGCTGGACCGCTCAGGCGACGCGATCACCGGCTATGCCTCCGCCGACGGCGCGCACTGGACCAAAGTGGGCACCGTGCGCGTACGCGGGCTCGGGCCGGTCACGCAAGGCGGGCTGTTCGTCGCCTCTCCGCCCTCCGTGGACGGCATGGGTACGCGTGCCAGCGTGTCCACGGCGAACTTCGAGGATCTCCGCACCCAGGGGCACTGGACCAACGGCGATTGGACAGGCGACCAGGTGGGACCCGAATCCGTCACGTTCTCCGGCTACCCGCAGAACACCTCGGGTTCGTTCACGGAGCCGGCGGCCACCTCACGGTGACCGGCGCCGGCGACATGGCGCCCGCCGTCCGCGAGACCCTGCCGACCGGCGGCACCCTCGGGGAGATCCTCACCGGCACGTTCGCCGCGCTGATCGCGGTGATCGTCGTGGGGGCGCTGTTCATCACCACGGAATACCGGAACAACCTGATCCACGTCACGCTGACCGCCCACCCGAGACGGGGCCGGGTGCTGGTCGCGAAGGCGATCGTGCTGTGGGTCGTCACCTTCGTCGCGGGACTGGCGGGAGCGGCCGTCGCGGCTCCGCTCGGCGAGCGGCTCGCCCGGGCCAACGGCGTGTACATCTTCCCGGTGACGTCCACGACCGAGCTACGGGTGGAGGCCGGGATCGCGGCGCTGCTCGCGACCGCCGCGATCCTGGCCCTCGCCGCCGGCACCGTCTTCCGGCACAGTGCCGCCGCGGTCACCACCGTCATCGTGGCCATCGTGCTGCCCTACGTCCTGATCGCCATCCCGTTCATGCCCGCGAACGTCGCGAACTGGCTGACCCGGGTGACACCGGCCGCGGCGTTCGCCGTACAGCAGACACTCGTGCCGTATCACCAGGTCACGAGCATCTACACGCCGTACGACGGCTACTACCCGCTGGCGCCGTGGGCCGGGCTCGCCGTCCTGGCCGGCTACGCGGCGGTCGCCCTTGTCGTGGCAGCCGTCCTTCTGCGCAGGAGGGACGCGTGAGACTCGCCGTGCACGCGGAATGGACGAAGATACGGACCATCGCCGGCCCGCTGTGGCTGCTGCTCGGCACCATCGCGGCGACCGTGGGCCTGAGCGCCGCGGTGACCTGCGCTGACGTCGGCCGTGCAGCGACGACACGACCAGGCTCAGCCTCACCGGCGTCGGCCTCGGTCAGGCGCCGGTCGCCGTCCTGGCCGTGCTGGTCATCAGCGGCGAGTACGGCTCGGGAATGGTCCGCACCACTCTGACGGCGATGCCGCGCCGGGTCGTGGTCCTCGCGGCCAAGGCCGTCACCCTCACCGGCGTCGTGGCCGTGGCCGGTACGGTCGCGGTCCTCGGGTCGCTGCTGGCCGGGCGGCTCATCCTGCCCGGCCCGGCTTCGCGCTCACGGCCTTGTCACCGGCCGACGTGCGCGCGACCGTCGGGTCGATCCTCTACCTGACCCTGATCGCGCTGCTCGGCCTCGGTATCGCCACCGTCGTGCGGAACTCCGCGACGAGCATCGGGATCGTCCTCGGCCTGCTCTACCTCTTCCCGGTCCTCTCCCAGACGATCGGCGATCCGCACTGGCAGCGCCTGCTCCAGCGGGTCGGTCCGATGAACGCCGGGCTCAGCGTCCAGGCCACCACCGATCTCGCCGGCCTGCCCTTCGGCCCATGGGCAGGCCTGGGCGTGACCGCCGGGTGGGCCGCCGCCGCGCTCCTGGCCGGCGGCCTGCTGCTGTGCAAACGCGACGCCTGAACGCGACGGATCACCGGCGGCGGGCCACGGCGTCAGCGGGAGAGCCGGCTTCGCCGATCTGGCGGTCGGACGCCGCCCTGGCCCACCTGGCCCTCGGCGAGCATGCGGAGGACCTGGAGCTGGCGGAGCGGTTCGGCGCGCCGCGCGCGATCGGTATCGCGCTGCGCGCCGTGGGTCTCATCGCGGGCGGCCCGCAGGGCCTCGAACGTCTCGCCGAGTCCGTCGCGATCCTGGAGGGCTCCTCGGACGGCCTCGTACACGCCCGTTCCCTCGCCGAACCTGTCCTTTGAGGGCGAATGCGGAAAGGGGATCAGCCACACCCTTCCATTTCTAACGTATAGCGCACCCCGGGGCTTGCGGCAAGACCCAGGTCGTACCGCAGAATGACCCGCCGAGGCCGTCACGGCCGACATTCAAACGGGGGTATTCGTGATCGACGTGATCGTGGTCGGCGGCGGGCCGACGGGCCTGATGCTGGCCGGCGAGCTGTGGTTGCAGGGCGTACGCGCGCTCGTGCTGGAACGGGACGCGGAGCCGACCAAGGTCGTCCGCTCGCTCGGCATGCACGCGCGCAGCATCGAGATCATGGACCAGCGCGGGCTGCTGGAGAGGTTCCTCGCGCTCGGCACGCAGCACCCGGTCGGTGGTTTCTACGCCGCCATCAGGAAACCACCGCCGAAACAGCTCGACACCGCGCATCCGTACACCCTCGGCATCCCGCAGCCGATCATCGACCGGCTGCTGGCCGAGCACGTCACCGAACTCGGCGTCGAGATCCGGCGCGGCTGCGAGGTCGTCGGGCTGAGCCAGGACGACGAGGGGGTGACCGCCGAACTGGCCGACGGTACGCGGCTGCGGTCGCGTTACCTGATCGGCTGCGACGGTGGCCGCAGCACGGTGCGCAAACTGGCCGGCGTCGGTTTCCCCGGCGAGCCGTCCAGGATGGAGACGCTGATCGGCGAGGTGGAGCTGACCGCGCCGCAGGAGACACTGAACGCCGCGATGGCCGAGGTCAACAAGACTCAGCGGCGGTTCGGCGCGATGCTCCTCGGAGACGGGGTGTACCGGGTCGTCGCGCCCGCCGACGACGTCGCCGAGGACCGTACGATCCCGCCGACCCTGGACGAGCTGAAGGATCAGGTGCGCAAGCTCGCCGGTACCGACTTCGGCATGCACTCACCGCGCTGGCTCTCCCGCTTCGGTGACGCGACCCGGCTGGCCGAGCGGTACCGGGTCGGCCGGGTGCTGCTGGCCGGCGACGCGGCGCACGTCCACTCACCGGCCGGCGGGCAGGGGCTGAACCTCGGTGTCCAGGACGCGTTCAACCTCGGCTGGAAGCTGGCCGCCGAGGTCAACGGCTGGGCGCCGGAGGGGCTGCTGGACACCTACGAGACCGAACGGCGCCCGGTGGCCGCCGACGTTCTGGAGAACACCCGCGCGCAGATGCAGCTCATGTCGACCGAGCCGGGTGCCCAGGCCGTACGCCGGCTCGTGACGGAACTGATGAACTTCGAGGACGTCAGCCGGTACCTCACCGAGAAGATCATCGCGATCGGGATCCGCTACGACTTCGGCGAGGGGCATGAGCTGCTCGGCCGGCGGCTGCGGGACGTGAAGCTGAAGCGGGGCCGCCTGTACGAGCTGATGCGCGGCGGCCGGGGCCTGCTGCTCGACCAGACCGGACGGCTCTCGGTGGAGGGCTGGGCCGATCGGGTCGACCATGTCGTCGACGTCAGCGAGGAACTGGACGTTCCCGCCGTGCTGCTGCGGCCGGACGGCCACGTGGCGTGGGCCGGTGAGGACCAGCAGGAGCTGCTCGACCGGCTGCCGAAGTGGTTCGGCGCCTGATGTGACGGGGGTGGCGGCGCCCGTACGGTGGCCGGGCGCCGCCACCCCGTCAGACGGCCCGGCCGAGGTGGCGGGCGAAGAACCTGACCGCGCTGTCGGCCTCGAACCTGGGCAGTTCCTTGTGCCTGCCCGCGTTGGCGTGCAACGTTTTGTCCTTCGAGGCGAAGGCGTCGAACAACGCGAGACCGCTTTCGCGGCCGATGTGCTCGTCGTCCCACTGCATGTCGAACTCGATCGGGATGGTGATCCGGCTCGCCGGCTCGGCCAGGGCGTCGGGCCAGTGCAGACCGAAGACCGCCGCGCTGATCCTGGGTTCGGCCGCGGTCAGCGGCACACCGATCGCGGTTCCCATGTTCAGGCCGTAGTAGCCGACCGGCCCGTCGGAGCCATCTCCGATCTTCTGCAGGGCGTCCAGGGTCGCCCGCCATTCGGGCACGGCGCGTTCCGCCAGGTGGGCGTTGTACCGGACGACGATCGAGCCTTCCGGCTCGCCCGCCGCCCGTGCACGCAGCATCTCGGCGATCTCCTGCTCGTCGTGCGGCGTACGCGGCCGGTCGCCGTGCCCGGGCGCGTCGACGCAGACGACGTTGAAGCCGCCGCCGTTCACGAGGCGCTCCGCGCGTCCGGTCATCGCCGGTGCCTTCTTGTGGTTGCCGCCGCCGTGACCGAGCAGTACCAGGGGCGCGTGGTCGGGGCCGGACTCGGGTGACCAGAGAACGCCCGGGACCTCGCCGACGGTGAAGTCGCGCTCGATGACGCCGTTCGAGGATGTCTCCGCGGTGAAGTGCATAAGTGTTGCCTTTCGGGAGTGCCATGTTGTGGAGGCGCTCCCGGCGACACTTACGTCAATCGCCCGGCCGTGACGGAGTGGGGGAGCACCCATATCGATACCGCTTTCATGGGTCTCACCTCCTCTTTCCTGCCACGGACTCCCGGAGATTATCAGCCGTGCCGTCGCCCCTACCAACCCTTTTTCGGCCGTTCGCGGTCCTGCTTCCCGAGGTGATTCCGGCCGTGCACGCCGCGGTGACGCAGAAGGCGACCGGCAGGAAGAAGGTGAGGTTGAGCGGGACGACGTGGGTCAGGGGGCCGATGACGGCGGGGCCGGCGAGCATGCCCAGGTAGCCGAGGCCGGCGACGCGGGAGACGTTGGCGCCGGCGGCGTTCTGGTCGGTGTGGCCGGCGGCGCTGAAGAGCTGCGGGACGCAGCCGGACAGGCCCGTCCCGTACACGGCCCAGCCGGCCAGGGCCAGCGGGATCCACGGGGACAGCGCCGCCGCGGTCAGGCCCAGTGCGGCCAGGCACGAGCCGTAGCGGAGGATGGCGACCGGGCCGAAACGTGCGGCCACCCGGTCCGCGAAGAGGCGGCCGACGGTCATGGCGGTGGAGAACGCGCCGAACGCGAAGGCCGCGGTGGCGGCGGGGGCGTGCAGGACGTCGCGCAGGTGCAGCACGCTCCAGTCGTTGGCCACGCCCTCGCAGAGCATCAGCATCAGCGCGAGGACGGCGAGCATCCAGATGCGGCGGGGAGTCCGCCGTGACTTCCGGGGCGGCTGCTCCGAGCGGCGCGGGTCCGGCGGCGTACGGCGGTCTGTGGGGTGTTCGGTGTCTGTGGGGTGCGCAGGGCGGGCGCGGGCGCCCAGGAGCGTCACGGCCAGGCCCAGGAGCGCGGCCGCGCCCAGTGTCGTGGCGGGGCTCCAGCCCCAGCTCAGCGTGCGGGCGCCGATCAGCGCCGCGAGGACGCCGCCGATGGAGTACGTCGCGTGGAAGGCGGACATCACCGGGCGGCGGTAGGCGTGTTCGACCTGGACGGCGTGGGCGTTCATGCTGATGTCGAGGCAGCCGTTGCCGGCGCCGAGTACCAGCAGGGACGCGCCGAGCGCCCAGGGATTCGTGGCCAGGCCGGGGAGGACGACGGCCGCGGAGCTCAGCGCGGCGCCGAGAGGGACCACGGTACGGGCGCCGTAGCGGTCGGTCATCGGGCCGGCGATCTGCATGGCCGTGAGGGCGCCGCCGCCCATCAGGAGCAGGAGCCAGCCCAGTACGGCGTGGTCGATTCCCGTCCGGTGCTCGATGGCGGGGATGTGCACGACCCACATGCCGAGGAAGAAGCCGTTGAGAGCGAAGAAGGCGAAGGTGGCCAGGCGCCCGGCCCGGAGGGATCTCTCCATGCGTCTGAACGTATCGAACAATTCCAATGTGCGAAAGATTGAGTTTCGAACATGTCTGTTGTTCAATGGTGGGCGTGACGAGTGCAGAGCGACATCGGCGGATCGCCGACGCCGTACGCGAGGCGGGCCGCCTGGGCGTCGCGGAGCTGGCCGAGCTGACCGGGGCGTCCGAGATGACGATCCGCCGCGACCTGGAGGTTCTGGCCGACCAGGGGGTGCTGGAGCGCTATCGCGGCGGAGCGCGGAGCCTGCTGCTGCGCGGAGAGGAGCCGCCGTTCGCACTGCGGGCGCAGGAGGGCCTGGAGGCCAAGCGGCGCATCGCCGAAGAGGTCGCCGGCCTGGTCGCCGACGGCGAGTCCGTCGTCCTGGACAGCGGCACGACCTGCCTGGAGGTCGCCCACGCCCTGGAACACCGCCGCCTGACGGTGATGCCCCTTTCTCTGCACGCCGTGAACGCGCTGACCGGCGCACCGCACCTCACCCTGCTGGTACCCGGCGGCCAGCCCACGCCCAGGCGAACTAGGCCTCACCGGCCCGCTGACCGGGCGCGTCCCTGGCCGCCCTGCGCTTCGACACCGCGATCATCGGCTGCTGCGGCCTGAACGCCGCGAACGGCCTGACCGCCTACGACCTGGACGACGCGACGGTCAAAAAGCCGCGATCGCCTCGGCCCGCCGCGTCATCGCCGTCGCCGAGGGCACCAAGCTGACCCGAACGGCCCTGGCCTTCGTAGCCCCCGCCTCCACCCTCCACGCCGTCGTCACCGACGAGACCGCCCCCCGAGGAAGAGACCGACGCCCTGACCGGCGCGGGCGTGACCGTACGAACGGTGTAGCCATCGCGGCGCGTCAGAAGTCGTACCCGGCGAAGTCGGCGACTGGACGTATCCGATGCGCTGGTAGAGGGCGTTGCTGGTGGGGTTGGCCGGGTCGGCGAACAGGACGACGTCCGTCGCGCCCGCGCCCAGCGCGGCCCTGCTGACCTCGACCGTCACGGCGCCCGCGTAGCCGCGCCCCGGAGGTGGGCCGGGGTGTAGACGGGATCCACCCGGATCATGCCGCCGACCATCGAGGTCGGCCCGCCATGGAGACGGGAATGCCGTCCGAGGTCTCCCAGAACGTGAAGTGCCTGTCCGCGAAACGTGTGTCCGGCCCAGGAGCCGGCGTCGATCGCGTCGATGGAGGACGTCTCCCCGACGTCGGCGCAGAACTCGCGGCACCAGCGCACGACTTGCTCATGGTCCTGCTCACCCGCGACGCGACCCCGGCCCTGCGGGCGCGGCTGCGGTGGGGTGAGCGTGCCGAGGCGGTAGAGACGCGCCCGCCAGAAGGGGACCGGCGCCGCGCCGTGTGCCGCTGCCACGCCGCGGCGAACGCGGTGGCGGTGTCGTGGTCCGCGACGACGCCGGAGGGTGAGTGGCCGAGGCCAGCCAGGTGAGCGGCGAGGGTGCCGGCCTGCTCGGCGGACATGGGCGTGAGGGTCAGGCGGCCGCGCGGAGTGCGGTAGAAGATGGCGCGGACCTCGCCGTCTGACTCCAGCCGGCCGAAGACGGTGGCTTCGGGGTATCGTCCGCCCCACGTGTCCGCAGTCGCTCGATGTCCGTCAGCGGCGTGTTGTGCAGGGCAGGGCGCGAGCGCAGGAAATCTCCGGCTCGGGCGAGGAAGTCGTGGACGTCTTCGGTGAGGTGCCAGTCGTCGGGGCGCATGGTCGATCATCCTGGCGACAAGCTCTCTCCAGCGGGTGCTCATCGGAGGGCGAGTTCCAGGGCGACGGCGGCGGTCCAGGACTGGGGTCTGCCGCCCAAGGGCTCGGCGGTGAACGGCTGGTAGTACTCGGCGAAGACGCCGTCGGTCAGTTGGCGGAAGGTCTCGCGGCTCAGACGGCCGGCGGCGTCCAGTTCTCCCGAAGCCTCCAGACGCCCAGATCATCAGTAGGTTCATCGGTGGCCACTGGGGGCCCCGCCAGTATCTGGTCGCGTCGAAGTCCGGTGAGGACGGGCTTGTGCTCGGCGGTAGGGCGTAGGCGAGTGCCGGGTGTCCGCACCAGTCGGGTGAGGTGAGGAGGTCGACCAGGCGTCGGTGGCGGTGCGGGTCGAGGCCGCCGCACAGCAGGGGGGCGAAGCCGGCGATGGTCCGGGTGCGGATGACGCGTCGCGTCCGCAGGTCCACGTCGGCGGCGAAGCCGTCGGCGTCCGTCGTTTCGAGGACTCCGCGGCGGAAGCGTTCGGCGTACGCGAGCAGTTCGTCCTGCGCGCCGAGGCCCAGCTCGCGGCCCACGAACGCCAGCTCCTCGTTCGCCGTCGCGAAGATCGCGCTGGCGAACACGTCGGTGACCTGGAAGCTGTGTGACTCTCGGACGAGTTCGTCGTCGTACCGGGCTCGTCGCAGCTCTTCGATCAGCCACTGGTACTTGACGTACTCGTCGTCGGTGGGGCGTTGCGAGGGGTCGCCGAGCGCGTGCAGGTCGGAGCGGTCGAAGGGCTGGAAGGCCGGGTCCGGGACGACGCCCGCGTAGGGGATGTCCCAGCGGGGGGAGTTGTCCATCCCGCTCTCCCACCCGTGATAGATCGTCAGCAGGCCGCGTCCCGTCGGGTCCCGGTGTTCCGCCAGGTAGCGGTGCCAGCCGAGCAGGGACGGCCACAGGGCGCCGATCCGGGCGATGATCTCCTGGCGGTCGGGGGCGCCCGCGCGTACCGCGTCGTAGATCCGCCGGACCGCGATGGCGTGCACGGCCGGCTGGATGAGGCCGCTGGTGGCGGGGTCGTCCGGTGCGTGCGGCGAGGTCGTACGGGACGCCCACCGGTCCGGGCCGGGTTCGTACCGGGACGCCACGGGTGAGAAGACGATGTGCGGCACGAGCCCTGTCCGCCACTGGGCGGCGAACAGGGTCTCCAGCTCGGTGAGCGCGCGGCTCGCCGACACGCGGGCCAGGCCGATCGCGACGAACGCCGCGTCCCAGCTCCACATGTGCGGGTACAGCCGGGGTGCCGCGACGGTGAGGGCGCCGGTGTCATTGGCGCGCAGGACGTACGCGGCGCGTGCGGCGACCTCGGTGCGGCTCAGCCGGTCCGCCACGCGTTCAGACACCGGTCATCGCCAGGCCCGAGTCCGCGTCGTAGCAGCAGGCCCGGTCCGGGTGCAGGTCCAGCCAGAGGTCCTCACCGGAGGGGACCTGGAAATCGGGCGGCACCTGCACTTTTACCTCCTGGCCGCCGATGAGGGCGGTGATGAGCGTCGTGCTTCCCAGCGGTTCGCTGATCTCCACGACGGCGCGGAGCCTGCCGTGGTCCTTGGCGCGGTACGCCGTGATCGTCTCGGCCCGGATCCCGACGCGTACGGGCCGCTCACCGAACGCGTTCCAGGTCTCGGGGGCGGTGAGGCGCTGGTCACCGAGCTCGATGACGGTCTCGTCGCCGTCCCGCCGGAGCGCGCCGTCGAGGAAGTTCATCGGCGGGCTGCCGAGGAATCCGCCGACGAACACCGACGCCGGCGCGTCGTACACGTCCAGCGGAGGCCCGCACTGCACGACCTGGGCGTCGTTCATCACCGCCACCCGGTGGCCGAGGGACAGCGCCTCGACCTGGTCGTGGGTCACATAGACGCACGTCGTACCGAGGTCGGCCAGCAGTTTCTTGAGCTCCGCGCGGAACTGCAGCCGCAGGAGGGCGTCGAGGTTGGAGAGCGGTTCGTCCATGAGGAGCACGTCCGGCTCCATGACGATCGCGCGTGCGACGGCGACGCGCTGCCGCTGCCCGCCGGACAGCCGCGCCGGGTAACGGTCGAGGTGGTCACCCAGTTGCAGGAGGTCCGCCGCCCATTCGACCTTCTTCTTGATCGCGGCTTTGTCCGTTCCGCGCATCGCCAGCCCGAACCCGATGTTGTCCGCGACCTTCTTGTGCGGGAACACCGCGTAGCTCTGGAAGACCATCGACAGGTTCCGCTCGCGTGGCGGCAGGTAGGTGACGTCCCGGCCGCCGATGCTCACGCTGCCGGAGTCGGGAAGCTCCAGACCGGCGATCATGCGCAGCAGGGTGGTCTTCCCGCAGCCGGACGGGCCCAGGAGTACGAGGAATTCTCCGTCGGCGACCGTGAGCGACACGTCCTGCGTGGCCGGCACGGTGTTGCCGGGATACGTCTTGACGAGATGGGAGATTACGACGTCGGCCATTTCTACGATCCTTATCGAAGCGTCGTTCCCCACATGTTCACCATGTATCGGCGCATGAAGAAGACGAACACCAGTGCCGGGACGACGAGGGCGAACCCGCCGGCGAAGCGGTAGGCGAGCGGGCTGTCCTGCAACGACGCGAGTACCTGCGCGGGCAGGGTGCGGTTGGTGAGCGTGAGCACCGCGGCGCCCAGCACCTCGTTCCAGGACAGGATGAACGTGAACACCGAGGACGCGGCGATGCCGGGCAGGGCGAGCGGCACGATGACGCGCCGGAACGCCGCCGGCGGCGTGCATCCGAAGACCAGCGCGGCCTCCTCGACGTCTCGTGGGATGGCGGCGAAGATGCTCGCCGTGATCAGCACGGTGGTCGGTACCGCGAAGGCGGTGTGCAACAACGCGACCGCGATGATCGAGTCGGACATGTTGAGCGAGATGGCCATCTGGGCCAGCGGGACCGACAGCACCACGACGGGGAGCGCCCGCGTGAACAGCAGGAACAGCTGGTACGAGTCCCGGCCCGCGAAGGTGTACCGGGCGATCGCGTAGCCGGCGGGCGTTCCGATGGCCAGCGACAGTACGAGGGCGATCAGCCCGACCGCGACGCTGTTCAGGAAGCTCGGTACGACGCCTGTCGCGCCGAGGAAGGACCGCAGGGTGTCGGTGGAGACGCCGGTCGGCAGGAACGTCTTCGGAAACCGTTCGAGCGAGCCGCGGGAGGAGAACGCCGCGAGCGCGATGAGGTACATCGGCACCGCCATGAACGCGGTGATCGCGAGGCAGGCGACCTGGAGGAGTGCCCGCTCGCGGCGCTTGCGGGCGAGTGGCGCGCGGTCCGGTACGGGCAGCCGGGGTAGCGGCGGCCGGGTCTCGACCTGTGTCGTCATCAGATCCCCCGCAGGTGGTCGGGCTGCCGCATCGCACGCAGGTAGACGAGCGCCGTGCCCATCGAGATCGCCAGGATCACCATGGCCACCGCGGACGCCACCTGCGGGTTCTGCCGGACGGCGTACCACTGGTACGTCTCACCGATCAGCAGGGGGAAGTTCCGGCCGGTCAGGGCCTGCGCGACGGCGAACGCCTGGAGCGCGAGGATCGTCCGCAGGATCAGCGCGACCTGGACGCTCGGCTTCAGCAGCGGCAGCGTGATGTGCCGGAGCCGCTGCCATCCGGTCGCGCCGAACACCTGGGCCGCCTCGTCGTACTCGCGCGGGATCATGCCCAGCCCGCCGGCCAGGATGATGAAGACGAGCGAGGTGGAGCGCCAGATCTCCGCGAGCACGACGGCGAGGAGCATGGTGGCCGGGTGCTGGTACGACAGCCAGGCGTACCCGGAACCGCTGAGCCCCAGCCCGTGCAGCAGGGAGTTCAGGTAGCCCTGGTCGGCGAAGATCGCCAGCCACACCAGCCCGGCGGCCAGGTCGGAGATCGCGAGCGGTACGGCCCAGACGTAGAAGTACAGGCCGGACATCTTCGGGCGGGCGCGCAGGAGCAGCGCCATCGCGAGCGCCAGCACGAACTGCACCGGGATCACGATGACGATGAGCAGGATCGTGTCGCGTACGGCGGGCCAGAAGTCGGGGTCGGCGGCCATCCGCCGCACGTTGTCCCAGCCGATCCCGCCTTCGGGACTCTGGACGGAGGTGATGATCCCGCGCGCCACCGGCCAGGCGAACAGCACCAGGATGAAGACCGCGGACGGGATGAGCAGGAGGTACGGCGTCGGGACCCGCCGCTCGTGATGTCTCCTCGGGATCGACGCGGTCATCGGCCCACCTGGCAGATCTTGCCCGCGCTGTCCGGGTCGGGCTTCCAGCAGGGCGCCTTGGACTCGTTCAGGAGGTCCTGCAGGTCTCCGGCCTGGCTGTTGAGCGTGCTGCGGATGTCCTTCCCGTCCAGCACGATGCTCTTGAAGGCGTTGCGGTACAGCGCGCTCACCTCGGCCTCCTTGGAGCCCAGGCCCACGGGCGGCAGGGAGAGGAGCGCGTCGGAGGAGTTCTCCTGCATGCTGACGGCACCTGCCTCAAGGCGGACTCCGGGTTGCAGGTCGCCGGGGATCGCCGCCTTGACGGTGGGGAAGAACGCGTTGTTCCGCAGCACGTCGAGCTGGATGTCCGGCCGGGCCAGGGCCTCGATGAGCTTCTTCGACTCCGCCTGGCGTTTGGCGCCCTTGGGGATCGCCAGACCGGCGAGCACCGGCATGTAGCCGCGCCCCTTCGGGCCGGTGGGCGCCGGGACCATGAGGAAGTCGTTCGGGGCGTCCTTCGGGGCGTCGACCAGCCGGGTGACGTGATCCCAGGCGACCTGTACCTCGCCGGAGGCGAGCGGCTCCTGCATGAAGTCGTAGTTCGTGCTGGCCGGGGCCGTGTACGACCAGAGTTCCCGCACGTACTGCCACATGGCGACGGCCGCGTCGCCGCCGAACGTGGTCACCTGGCCGCCGGTGAAGGAGGGGTAGAGGTACCCCTGGAACAGCCGGTGGAGCAGGGAGTTCGGGCCGGCCGGCAGGCCGAAGACCGGTTTGCCGGCCTTCGCCTTGGCCGCCTTGGCCCAGGCGAGGTACTGGTCGTAGGTGAGCTTGGCGACGTTCGCCCCCGAGGGGAGCGTCGCGAGGGCCTTCTTGTTCACCGCGACGATGTACGTCGCCTGCATCCACGGGATGAAGTACGTCTTGCCGGTCCCGAACTTGGCGAGTTCGAGGGACTCCTTCGCGTAGCCGCGGCCGGCGAGGCTCGCGGCCACGTCGGACAGGTCCTCCAGCCGGTCGGGCGCGAAGGGCGCCAGCTCGCCGTAGAGACCGCCGATCAGGTTCACGGTGGGCTTCCCGGCGCGGAGTTCGGCGTTCAGCCGGGCCGCGAACTGGCCCGGATCCGCCGTGACGTACTGGGCGTCACCCCCGGCCTTGCCGAGGATCTTCCGGAACCGCTCGCCTTCCTCCACGGGCTTGAACTGGGTGGAGAAGAAGACGGTCCCCTTGCCGCCGCCGCTGGTACCGAAGCCTCCGCAGGCCGAGAGCATCGGCGCGCAGACGCCGGTGGCGCTCGCGGCGAGACCTGCCTGGAGGAGGGAACGGCGGGAGATCGGATTCTCGTGACGTCCCTCGCGCACAGCCATCGATCATTCCCCTTCCAAGCACTTAGTCCGCAGTAGCGGCAACTTTGTCCTCTTTTATGGACATAGTTGGCAAGGGTGATCTCTGGGGACTGATGTGACAAGGGATGCGTGTAACGAAACGGTAACAATGGACGTCGCCAGGGTTCGAACGGCCGTGATACCGGCAGGCGACTACGCGGCGGCGATCCTCGCGTCGACCGCGGCGGAGGACAGCACCCTGTCCACGACCATCGACGCGGCGCCGACCACGCCGGCGCGCGACCCGAGCCGGCCCTCGCCGATGCGCAGGCCGCGGGTCGAGCGGAACTGAACCCCCTGGTAGACGACCTCGCGGACCATCCCGACCAGGTGCTCGCCGCAGCGGGCGAGCGAGCCGGAGACGATCAGCGAGCCGGGGTTGGTCACGCTCACCACCATGGCGAGGACCTCACCGAGAGCACGCCCGGCCTCGCGCGTGAGGCGTACCGCCGCGGGATGCCCCGCGTGGACCAGGCGCACGACGTCCGTCGTGTCGCGCACCGAGGGCTCCTCGGCGGCGAGGCGTCGCGTCAGCGCGCGGCCGGCGGCGACCGCCGCCAGGCATCCGCTGGAGCCGCAGGAGCAGGGCACGTCGTCGTAGCCCCGCACCCGCACGTGCCCGATCTCGCCGGCGGCGCCGCCCACGCCGCGCAGCACCCGGCCGTTCTCCACGATGCCCGCGCCGATGCCCGTACCCACCTTGACCAGCAGCAACGGCGGCGACCCTGGGCCCGCCGCGGTGTACTCGCCGAGCGCCATCACGTTGGCGTCGTTGTCGAGCAGGATCGGGCCGGGGAACTCCGCGGACAGCGCGGCCGGGACGTCGTAGGCGTCCCAGCCGGGGGCGATCGGCGTCTGGATCGCGTGACCCGTGCGCACGTCGACGGGGCAGGGCAGGCCGATCCCCACGCCGCAGACCTCCGACACGGAGCGGCCCTCGTCGGCGAGGAGCCCGTGGAACTGGGAGATCACCCAGCCGATCACCTTCTCCGGGCCGTCCGTGCTGACCAGCGAGCCCGTCCGCTCGGCGAGGGTACGGCCGACCAGGTTGACGACGGCGACGCGGCCGTGGGTGGCCCCCAGGTCGGCGGCGAGGACGACGGCGGAGCCCTCGTCGATCTTCAGCACGTTCGGACGGCGCCCGCCGGTCGACACGTCCACGCCCTCCTCACGCACGTACCCGTGCCGTACGAGCTGCTCCACCTTCTGCGCGACCGTCGAGCGGGCCAGCCCCGTCAGCTCCATGAGGTCACGGCGGGTACGCGCCTGGCCGTCCCGGATGAACTGGAGCAGGCCACCGGCCGAGGGTGCGCCGGTCTTCGGCATGCCGCCCCCTCCCCGTCCGAACACGTGAATGACGCGACCTTCAAGGCACGTCGCCAGGTGAATCCTCGCATAACGCCGATCCCGGCCGCGGTGGCGCGACCGGGCGGCCGGTCACTCCCGCAGGCGTCCCTCGGCGAGGTGCAGCCGCCGGTCGACCTTGATCTCGGTGAGGAAGCGCTCGTCGTGGCTGACCACGACGAAGGCGCCCTCGTACGCGCTGAGCGCGCTCTCCAGCTGGCCGACGCTGACCAGGTCGAGGTTGTTCGTCGGCTCGTCGAGCAGCAGGAGCTGCGGTGCGGGTTCGGCGAACAGCACGCAGGCCAGGGTGGCGCGCAGCCGCTCACCGCCGGAGAGCACCCCGACCGGCAGGTGGGCCTGGGAGCCGCGGAACAGGAAGCGGGCCAGGAGGTTCATCCGGTCCGGTTCCGGCATCGTCGGCGCGTACGCGCGCAAGTTCTCCGCGACGGTGCGGTCCAGGTCGAGCAGGTCGAGGCGCTGGGACAGGTACGCGACCCGGCCGTCGGCGAGCCGGGCCTGGCCGCCCGCGGGTTCGAGCTCGCCCTGAGGACCGCAGCAGCGTGGACTTGCCCGCGCCGTTGGGCCCGGTGAGCGCGATCCGCTCGGGGCCCCGGATGGCCAGGTCGACGTCGTCTCAGCGTGAACAGGTCCGCCCCGGCGTACCCGCAGGCCTTCGCCGAGGAAGACCGTGCGGCCGGCCGGAACCGCCGTGCCCGGCAGCTCGAGGACGATCCTCTGCTCGTCGCGCAGCGCGCGGCCCGCCTCGTCGAGACGGGCCTTGGCGGCGCCGACACGTGCGGCGTGCGTCTCGTCGGCCTTGCCCGCCGACTCCTGCGCGCGGCGCTGCATCGTCGCCGGCGAAGATCTTCGGCAGGCCGGCGCTCTTGATGTTCCGCGCGGCGTTGCTCGCGGCGGGCGGCGCGTTCGCGGGCCTGCTGCATCTCCCGCTTCTCCCGCTTGACCTCCTGCTCGGCGCTGCGGACGTTCTTCTCGGCGACCTCCTGGGCGGCGCGTACGGCGGCCTCGTACGCGGTGAAGTTCCCGCCGTAGGAGCGGACCTCGCCGCGGTCGAGTTCGGCGATGCGGTCCATGCGGTCGAGCAGCGCACGGTCGTGGCTGACGACCAGGAGGGAGCCGTGGCAGTCGTCGAGCACGGCGTAGAGCTTGCGGCGCGCGTCGAGGTCGAGGTTGTTGGTGGGTTCGTCGAGCAGCAGGACGTCGGGGCGCTTCAGCAGCTGCGCGGCCAGCCCGAGGGACACGACCTGGCCGCCGCTCAGCGTGCTGAGGCGCCGGTCGAGGGCGACGCCGGCGAGGCCGAGCCGGTCGAGCTGGGCGCGGGTGCGTTCCTCGATGTCCCAGTCGGTGCCGATGGTGGTGAAGTGCTCTTCGGCGGCGTCGCCGGACTCGATGGCGTCGAGCGCCGCGATGACCGGGGCGATCCCGAGGACCTCGGCCGCGGTGAGGTCGCCGGCGCAGCGGCAGGTCCTGCGGCAGGTAGCCGAGCACGCCCTCGACGGACGCGGTGCCGCCGGTCGGCCGTAGCGCCCCGGCGATCAGCTTGAGCAGGGTGCTCTTGCCGGCGCCGTTCGGGGCGACCAGGCCGGTGCGGCCGTCGCCGACGGTGAAGGACAGGTCCTCGAAGACGGGGGTGTCGTCGGGCCAGGAGAAGGACAGGGCGGAGCAGATGATCGACATGCGGCGGACCTCATCGGAAGAGGCGGGCGCGCGAACGGCGGCCCGGAGGGGATCAGGGGAACGGCGAAATGGCCACGGCGGGGCAGCGCCTGCCAGTGGCCGAACACTTCCGGTATCACCCGGAAATGTCGTCGTCACCTTCCATGTCTGATCTCCCTGTTCCGGTCGGTCAAGGGCCACCATAGCAGCGGGAATATCGGTCGCATCCGGGGATGGGCGGACCTAGCATCCGACCAATGGATGAGTACCGGATCGACGTTCCCCAAGGTCAGCTGGACGATCTGAACGACCGTCTCGACCGCACCCGATGGCCGGACGAACTGCCCGGAACCGGATGGTCGTACGGCGTCCCGCTCGGCTATCTGCAGGAGCTCGCGCACTACTGGCGGCACACCTACGACTGGCGCGCGGCCGAGGCCCGGCTGAACACGTGGCCGCAGTTCACCACCACGATCGACGGCGCGAACATCCACTTCGCGCACATCCGCTCCCCGGAGCCGGACGCCACGCCGCTGATCATGACGCACGGCTGGCCGGGGTCGATCGCGGAGTTCACGCGGGTCGCGGGGCCGCTCACCGACCCGCGGGCGTACGGCGGCGACCCGGCCGACGCGTTCCACCTCGTGCTGCCGAGCATCCCGGGGTTCGGGCTGTCGGGGCCGACGCGGCAGACCGGCTGGGAGCACCGGCGGGTCGCCGCGCGCGTTCGCCGAGCTGATGCGCGAGCTGGGCTACGCAGCGTACGGCGCGCAGGGCGGCGACTGGGGAGCGGCCATCTCCCGCGAGCTGGGCCGCACGAACCCGGACCAGGTCATCGGCGTGCACCTGAACCTCCTGCCGGGCACGGGCGCGACCACCGAACCGACGCGCCGACGAACTGGCGGCGCTGAGCCCGGAGGAGCGCGAGCGCACGGTCGGCGTCGTGGGAGCGGTACCGGCGATGGGCGCGCGAACGGCAGGGGTACGCCGACATCCAGGCCACCCGGCCGCAGACCCTCGCGTACGCGCTGACCGACTCGCCGGTCGGGCCAGCTCGCCTGGATCGCGGAGAAGTTCAAGGAGTGGACCGACTCGGCCGGACCGCCCGAGGACGCCGTCGACCGCGACCAGCTGCTGACGAACGTGATGCTGTACTGGCTGACCGGCACGGCCGGCTCGTCCGCCCGGATCTACTACGAGCGCGACGCACGCCGCGATCAGGCCGCCGAGCCGTCGACCGTCCCGACGGCCCTGGCCGACTTCCCGCAGGAGAACTTCATCCCGCTGCGCCACATCGCCGAACGCACCAACAACATCGTCCGCTGGACCTCCTTCGAACGAGGCGGCCACTTCGCCGCGATGGAACAGCCGGACGCGCTGGTCACGGACGTACGAGCGTTCTTCCGCGAGCTCAGGACGTGAGGTGAACCGCCGCGAACTGGACCTGGACGACCCGCGCCGTGCCGCCGAGGTCCTGGCCTGCCAGCGCGCGGGGTACGCGGTCGAAGCGGACCTGATCGGCTTCGACGGGATCCCTCCGCTGGTAGAGACGCTGGAGGAGCTGCGGTCCTGCGGCGAGCGGTTCATCGGCTCCTACGACGCGGAGGGCCTGGCGGGGCTGCTGTCCTGGATCCGGCTTTCGGACGGGACGGTCGACATCTGCCGGCTGGTCGTCGATCCGCGCGCGTTCCGCCGCGGCCACGCGAGCGCGCTGCTCGACGCGCTGGAGGAGATCGCGCCGTCCCCGCGGACGGTCGTGTCCACGGGGACGGCGCAACGCGCCGGCGCTCGCGCTCTACCGCCGGCGCGGGTTCGTGGTGACCGGGACCCGGGAGATCGCTCCGGGCGTGACGGTCACGGCGCTGGAACGGTCAGCGGGTTCCCGTCCACCAGGCCCATGACCTGGTCCAGAACGTCCACTCGTCGGCGTACGGTTCGTCGGCGAATTTCCGGGTCGTGCCGGTCACGTCCACGATGTCGCCTCGCTGGGAGATGGCGTAGAAGTAGCGGGCGCCGGTGGGTGAGGTGCGTACGCAGCCGTGGCTCTCGTTCTGGCGGCCCAGGTACTGGTAGTCGCCGACGCTCTGGTGCACGTACTCGCCGCCGAGGGTGATCCGCACGGCCAGGTGGACGTCCTCGCGGTAGTACTCGCACCCGGCCTGGCCTTTGGCGCAGCCCGGTGACTCCATGGTCACGACGGAGCGTTTCTCCCTGGTCAGGTGGATGCCGTCGGTCGTGACGTACTGGCGTTCGGTGCCTTTGCCGGCGCTGATCGGGAAGTGCCGTACGCGGCCGTCGTGGCTGACCCTCATGGAGTGGGTCCGGGCGTTCGCGACGGTGATGTTCTCGGCGCCGAGGGTGAAGGTGCGAGTGAGGTCGCGGCCGGGCGTGTGCGCGGTGAAGGTGACGGTCTGGTGCGGCTGCCAGTACTCCCGGGTCCGGTAGACGATCCGGCGGGCGGACACCCAGCGCCAGGCACCTTCGTCGTTCTTGTCCGCTCTGACCTGCAGGGCCTTGCGTGCGGTCGTCCGATCCGTGACGGGGCGGGCGAAGTCGACGATGATCGGCATTCCGACACCGAAACATCCGGCGGTCGCGCAGGCCACCGCCACCATCCAGGTTCTGGTCTTCACTTGTGTTCTCCAGGACGAGAGACGAGGTCGGCGGACAGCTGCGCGCTCCAGTACACGGTCCCGCCGGGATCGGCCACGGAGCGCGAACCCAGGTAGTGGTACGTCGCGGGGTCGAGGATCACTTCGTTGCGCTGGGTGTCGGCGACCTTGATGTACAGGGCGACACCGTGGCGGCCGGCCGCGTCGGTCTCATTCTTGATCACGCCGGCGCCGGGCAGCCGGGACAGCACCCCGTACAGCGTGGCCTGCGTGCGCGGCGGCACATCGTAGGAGCCGAGCAGCGTCGTGACCAGGCTGAACACCGCCTGGTCGCGCGGTACGCCGAGGATCCCCGCAGCGTAGAACCGTACGCGGCCGTGCGAGTCGGGCGTCGCCTGGACGCGGGCGACCTCGGCGTAGAGGCGGCCGAGCGCCGCGGCGGGATCATCGGGCAGCCCGATCAGCACGGTGCCCCGGGCGGCGAGCGGCAGCGCTCCGCGCTGGGAGCGGCGGCCGTCCATCCGCGTCCAGGTCTGCCGTACGCCCCGGTCCCCGTGCGGCCCGCGCTGCAAGGTCGTGACGTGCGCCCACTGGCCGGGTGTCAGGGCGATGGCCGGTTCGGTACGCGCGTGGGTCTCGGCGCGCCGCGCCAGCGCGACCGCGTCCGAGACCGGGACGACCGGCGCGATCCTGTGCCCGGCGTCGCGCGGGAGGACGAGCGCCGCGGCCACCCCCGCCGCCGCGAGCCCGACCACCGCGGTCCGCACCACAAGGCGTCGCACAGCGGGCCCGCGCGCGGCGTTGAGTGACGGCGCCCGCCGGCGTGCGGTCGGTTCGCGCATGCCGTCGAGCAGCCGTGCCCGGCCCGCGTCGAGGGCCTCCTGCCGTACGGGGGCGATCCGCTCGGACCTGCGCCTGATCAGCTCCAGCTCATCCACCGTCGGCCTCCAGCATCGCGCGCATCTTCTTGCGGGCTCGGTTCATCCGGGACGACACGGTGCCCACCGCGACCCCCAGCGCCTGCGCGACCTCCTCGTAGCCGAGACCGCCCGCGGCGACCAGGACGAGCACGTCGCGTTCGCCGGCGTTGAGGCGGGACAGCGCGGCGGCGAGGTCACGGCGCATGCCCTCGGCGGACAGCCGGTCGGTCACCGACTCCATGGGCGACTCGACGGCGGGGTCGACGCCGGTCCGCGCGATGGCCTTGTAGAACCGCACCTCGGCGCGGCGCTGCCGGCCGATCAGGTTGGTGGCGATCCCGTACAGCCACGGCCGTACGCCGGCGCGCGCGGGATCGTAGCGATCACGCCCGCGAAAGGCCTGCAGGAACGTCTCGGCCATGAGGTCGTCGGCCGCGTCGGGCCCGAGGCGCCCGGCGATGTATCGGTGGATCTCGGCGGCGTACCGCTCATAGACGCCGGTGAACCGTGAGAGGTCGACCGCGTCCTCGGACACGGCGGCGTTCACCGGTGACTCGGGTTTCTCAATGGAGCTCTTCCGCTGGGCGAACCTACGGAGTTGATTGCCCGATCGGCCGTCCCTTGTTCCCGAATTCCTTCTCAGCGCTCGGCATGCTTTTCAGTGGCCCGAATAGCGGGCGGCCAGGGCCTGGATGGTGCCGGCGAGGCGGGTGCGCAGTTCCGGTGGGGTGAGGACCTCGACGTCGGTGCCCATGGCGAGGAAGGTGCCGTGGGCGTGGTCGACGGACTCGATGGGCAGCACCGCGCGGATGCGGCCGTCGGGTTCGGGGGAGCCGGTCGCGTTCAGGCGTGACGCCGCGTCAGGGGTCAGCAGGACGATCGCCTCCCCGCGGTGGAGGCGGGCGAGGAAGTCCGCCTGGTAGGCCTCCCAGTACGTGGCGAGGTCGAAGTCCGGGGGGAAGGGGAATTCCGCTCCGACGTTCAGGTCGAGGATCTGGTCGACCCGGTACGTGCGCGGGCCGGGGCCGGCGACGACGTACCAGCGGCCCGCCTTAAGGACCAGGCCGTACGGTTCCACGTGCCGGTCGACGTCGGTGGGTTCCTTCCAGCGGCGGTAGCGGAGGTCGAGGGCGCGGCTGTGCCAGACGGCGTCGGCGACCTGGGGCAGGTGGCGTACGTCGTCGTCTTTGGCGTACCAGCCGGGTGCGTCCAGGTGGAAGCGGGTGCGCATCCGGTCGGCCTGGGCGCGTAGTTCGGGTGGGAGGGCGGCGGTGAGTTTGAGGCGGGCGCTGGCCAGGGCGGTTCCCAGGCCGAGTTCGGTGGCGGGGCCGGGGATGCCGGACAGGAAGAGGGCTTCGGCCTCGCCGGTGCTGAGGCCGGTGAGGCGGGTGCGGTAGCCGTCGAGGAGGCGGTAGCCGCCGGCGTGCCCGGCGTCGCCGTACAGGGGGACGCCCGCGGCGTGCAGGGACTCCACGTCCCGGTAGACGGTGCGTACCGAGACCTCGAGTTCGGCGGCGAGCTGGGCGGCGGTCATCCGGCCGCGGGTCTGGAGCATCAGCAGGATCGACAGCAGGCGGCTGGACTTCACTGACACACCCTGGCAGTGGAGCGGCCGTACGGTCCAGCCATGTCTTTCGCAGCGAAACTCCTGCGCGTGCCGCCACCGGTCGAGGTGGACGGCCGCCGCGTCAAGCGCTACCACGTGTCCGCGGACCCGGCCGGGATCGACCCGGTCGTCGAGAAGGCGGCGTACGCGATCCTGCCCGAGTTGTTCCCCGAGCGGGACGGTACGCCGCCGGCGACGTTCGTCGTCCTGCACAAGGGCGGGGACAGCGGCGCGTACCTGAACGCCTACAGCTGGGCGTGGGACAACGCGCTGTACTTCGCGGGCGCGACGGCGGGCCAGCCGGTACTGGGCTGCCCCGATGAGGATCCGGCGAACTTCGTCCGCCTGGAGAGCCGGCTGATCGGGTGCGTGTGGGAGCTGCCGCCGCTGCTGCACGAGCGTGACGCGTGGGTGCGGCACATGCTCGCGCCGCAGGTCCCGGACCTGGACGCCTACGTGGCGGACTCGCTGCCGGAGGGCACGACCGAGGACCGGTAGATCCGCGGGAAGGCGCGGACCGCGCTGGTGACGAGGTCGTCGATCTGGGCTTCACCGTGCTGACGTTCGTCCTGGCGCTGCTGCTGCCGCTGCGCGGGAGCGCGGAAAACCGGTTGCCGGGCCGCTGAAAGGTCTGCTCGACTGGTCCTGAACAGCCGATCTACCAAGGAGCGCGGCGATGCGAGGAACTTTCATGTCCCCCCAGGAAGGATTCGCCTATCCGAAGGACATGATCGTTGCCTACGTTGAACCTCGGGATCCTGGCGCATGTCGACGCCGGTAAGACCAGCCTGACCGAGCGGCTCCTGCACGCCGCCGGTGTCCTCGACGAGATCGGCAGCGTCGACGACGGAAGTACCCAGACCGACTCGATGGCGCTGGAGCGCCGCCGCGGCATCACCATCAAGTCCGCGGTCGTCTCGTTCGCCATCGGCGGCGTCACGGTCAACCTGATCGACACACCCGGCCACCCGGACTTCATCGCCGAGGTCGAACGCGTCCTTTCCGTACTCGACGGCGCGGTGCTGGTCGTGTCGGCCGTGGAGGGCGTGCAGGCGCAGACGCGCGTGCTGATGCGGGCGCTGCGGCGGCTGCGCATCCCCACGCTGATCTTCGTGAACAAGATCGACCGTGGTGGCGCGCGGTACGGGCCGGTGCTGGAGGGCGTCGCCGCCAAGCTCGCCCCGGCGATCGTGCCGATGGGCACGGCGAGCGGGCTGGGCGGCGCGGGCGCGTCCTTCACGCCGTTCACCGACGCCGAGCTGGGTCCGCGTGCCGCGGAGGTGCTGGCCGACCACGACGACGCGTTCCTGGCCGCCTATCTTTCCGGCGCGCCGGTGCCGGTGCGCGGTGAGCTGGCCGCGCAGTGCGGGCGCGCGCTGGTGCATCCGGTGTACTTCGGGTCGGCGATCACGGGCGCGGGCGTGGACGCGCTGATGGAGGGGATCGGCGCGTTGTTGCCGGCGGCCGAGGGCGACCCCGGCGGGCCGGTGTCGGGGACGGTGTTCAAGGTCGAGCGCGGACCTGCCGGGGAGAAGGTCGCCTACGTGCGGATGTTCGGCGGCACGCTGCGTACCCGCGACCGCCTGGCCGAGGGGAAGGTCACCGCCGTCAGCGTCTTCGACCGCGGCACCGACACCCCTGGCGCGTCGGTGAGCGCGGGGCGGATCGGCAAGGTGTGGGGCCTGGGCGGCATCCGGATCGGCGACCCCGTCGGTGTGCCGCCCGCCGCCGCGGAGCCGAACTTCGCGCCGCCGACGCTGGAGACGGCCGTGGTGCCGGTCCGCGCGGCCGACCGCAGCGCCCTGTACGTCGCGCTGTCGCAGCTCGCCGAGCAGGACCCGCTGATCGGCCTGCGCCAGGACGACGTACGCCGCGAGGTGTTCGTCTCCCTGTACGGCGAGGTGCAGAAGGAGGTGATCCAGGCGACGCTGGCGGAGGACTTCGGCGTCGAGGTGACGTTCCGCGAGACCACGACGGTGTGCGTGGAACGCCCGTACGGCACGGGCGGCGCCTTCGAGATCATCGGCCAGGACCCGAACCCGTTCCTGGCGACGGTCGGGCTGCGCGTCGACCCGGCGCCGGCCGGCAGCGGTGTTGAGTACCGGCTGGAGGTGGAGCTGGGGTCGATGCCGTTCTCGTTCATGACGGCGGTCGAGCAGACCGTACGGCGGACGCTGGGCCAGGGCCTGCGCGGCTGGCAGGTCACCGACTGCGTGGTCACGCTGACGCACTCGGGGTACTGGCCGCGCCAGAGCCATTCCCACGGCACCTTCGACAAGAGCATGTCGAGCACGTCCGGGGACTTTCGCGGCCTGACGCCGCTGGTGCTGATGGAGGCGCTGAAGCGGGCGGGCACGCGGGTGTGCGAGCCGATGCACCGCTTCCGCCTGGAGACCCCTTCGGACACGCTCGGCGTTCTGCTGCCCGCGCTGGCACGGCTGGGCGCCGTCCCGTACGCGCCGGACGTCGCGGGAGCCTCGAGCGTGCTGGAGGGGCGGATCCCGGCGGCGCGCGTGCACGAGCTGGGCCGGCGGCTGCCGGGCCTGACCCGTGGCGAGGGCCTGCTGGAGTCCGCCTTCGACCGGTACGTGCCCGTACGCGGCCCGGCGCCGGAGCGGCGACGCTGGGACCACGACCCGCTGCACCGCGAGGAGTACCTGCTGCGCGTCAACCGCCGCGTCGCGGCCGGGCAGGGAGAATGATCGACCATTCGTCGATCGCCGTTGAATCTCGGCGCGCAAAGGCGTTGATACGTTCGTCAGCACCATTCTTAAGGCGCTGATCAGCGACTTCATCAGAAAGGCCCGATTAATGCGAGTCAGGTTGACGGCCTTTCGGCGATCTGCGGTGTATCTGCTCCTCGCGGCGTGTGCCGCGTCCGTGCTCACGTCCGCTCCCGCCGTCGCCGCGGCGGCGCCGGCTCCGGTCAACCTGGGGACGGCGGCGGCGTTCTCGGTCCTGGCCGGGCAGTCCGTGACCAACACCGGGCCGACCACGGTGAGCGGTGACCTGGGCGTCAGCCCGGGAAGCTCGGTGACGGGATTCCCGCCCGGGATCGTGCTCGGCACGACGCACGTGGCCGACGCCGCCGCGGCGACGGCGCAGGCCGACCTGACCACCGCCTACAACGACGCGGCCGGGCGCGCGCCGACCGCGCCGGTCTCGGGCGACATCGGCGGCCAGACGTTCAATGCGGGCGTCTACAACTCCACCTCCACCCTGGGCCTGACCGGCACGGTCACCCTCGACGCGCAGGGTGATCCGAACGCGGTGTTCATCTTCCAGGTCGGCTCGGCGCTCACCACCGCCTCCTCCAGCGTCGTCAACCTCGTCAACGGCGCCCAGGCGTGCAACGTGTTCTGGCAGGTGGGCTCCTCGGCGACGCTGGGGACCACCTCGAACTTCCGGGGCACGATCATGGCTCTGACCTCGATCACGGTGAACACCGGCGCTACCCTGACCGGCCGCGCGCTGGCCCGCAACGGGTCCGTGAGCCTCGACACCGACTCGATCACGACGACGATCTGTGAGCCGATCCCGCTGATGGCGGTGCCGGGCGCCGCCGCGGGCGTCCTGGCGGTGCTCGGCTTCGGCGCGTTCCGCCTGCGACGGCGCCGCCGTTCGTACCGCTGAGACGAGCCACCGACCCGTACGATGATCGTCATGGGTCGAGAGCTGGAGCCGAGCCGTCCGAGGGTGCCGCTCGGCTGGGACGGCATGGACCTGCCCGGTCTCCTACGACCCCGAGCGCGACCCGTACCGGGTGTATCTGGACCGCCTCGACAGCGACCAGTCGCGGCGTACGATGCGCGGCTGCCTGGACCGGATCGCGCAGATCGTCGCGATGGACGACACCGGCACCGTCACGGGCGCGGGGCGTCCGTGGTGGCGGCTGCGGTACGAGCACACGATGGGCATCCGCGCGGAGCTGCGCGGACGGCTGAACTCCCACGGCGCCCCGGCGTACTCCCCGGCGTCGGTGAACAAGCACCTGGTGGCGTTGCGGCAGGTGCTGCTGGAGTCCTGGCGCCTGGAGCTGATGAGCGCCGAGGACTACAAGCGCGCCGTGGACCTGCGGTCGGTGGAGAGTTCGCGGCTGCCGCGCGGCCGTCACATCCCCGGTGACGCGCTCGGCGCGGTCCTGGCGGTGTGCCAGGACGACCCGTCGCCGGCGGGGCGGCGTGACGCGGCGCTGCTGGGCGTCCTGTACACGACGGGCGCGCGGCGCGCGGAGATCGCGGGGCTGGCGCTGACCGACTATGACCCGTCGGAGCGTTCGCTGCGGGTGCGCGGCAAGCGTGACAAGGACCGCCTGGTGTACGTGACGGTGGAGGCGGCGGCGCTGCTGGACGCCTGGATCGCGGCGCGGGGCCGTACGCCGGGGGCGTTGTTCCCGCCGATCAGCAAGGCCGGCCGGTGCCGGGTCGCGGACGGGCGGTTCACGCATCCGAGCGGGCAGGCGATCGCGGGGATCTTGACCCGGCGCCTGGACCAGGCGGGTGTCGCGTCGCACACGCCGCATGACTTCCGCCGTACGTTCATCGGTGAACTGCTGGACGCGGGCGTGGACCTGGCGACGGCGCAGGCGCTGGTCGGGCACGCCTCACCGGCGACGACGGCGCGCTATGACCGGCGGCCCGAGCGGCGGCGGCGTGAGGCCGTGGACCGGCTGCGGCTGCCGTGAGAAACCTTCACTCCGCGTGACGCCGTTTCGTGAATCGTGCGTATCGTGGGGTGAGGGGGCGGGACGATGTCGAACACCTACGCCCCGGATGCCGGGGACATCCGGCTTCTCAGCGGGGCGCATGTGGGCGCGCTTTTCAATGGCGCGGGGCAGCGCGACGATCTGATCCGCGCGTTCTTGTCCGAGGGCCTGCAGGACTCGGCCAAGTGCGTGTGCGTCGCGGCGGCCGACGAACCCGCGACGATCATGGATGCGACGGGCGTGGACGTGGGCGCGTGCCTGGCGTCCCACCGGATCGAGCAGCTACGGTCGCGGCAGGCGTACCTGCCCGACGGCGTCTTCGACAGTCTTCAGGCCTTCACGCAGTGGACCGTGATCTTCGACGAGGCCATCGCCGAGGACTTCACCGGCATCCGCCTGGCCGCGGAACTACCAGCCGAGATGTGCGCCGAGCCGAACCGCCACGAGCTGTTCCGCTACGAGCTGGCCTACAACGAGATCTTCACCGGGTATCCGCTGCGCACCATCTGCCTGTACGACCTGGGCACCGTCGACGCGGCGATCTTCCTGACGATCCTGCGCACCCACCCGCTCATGCTGATCGACGGCGAACTGATCGACAACGGCCGTTACGTCGGCCGTACCTGATGGCGCGGGCCGGTCGGGGTCCTAGTGGCGGACGCGGACGACGAGCTTGCCGGTGGCGCGGTCGTTCTCCATGTCGTCGTGGGCCTGCCGTACCTGTTCCAGACCGTCGTAGACGCGGTCGACCGGGAAGGCGAGCCGGCCGGCCGCGACCGCGTCGAGGATCTCCTGGAAGGCCTCCCGCGGCAGGTCGGCGGCGTCGCCGAAGTAGCCGGCCAGGCGTACGCCTCTCGGGAGGTACTCGTTCGGGGAGAAGTCCCGCACCGTCCACTGGTTGGACAGGCTGCCGCCGAAGCAGCCCGTGCCGTGTACGCGCACCGCGCGCAGCGTGTCGTGCAGGGTCGGGGTGCCGACGAGGTCGAGGGCGGCGTCGACGCCGTCCGGGTACAGCTCGCGTACGGCGGGGGCGACCTCGCCGGTGTCGAGCAGGGGGTGGTCGACGCCGTGCTCCTTCAGGGAGTCGAGGCGGTCGGCGCGGCGGGTGGTGGACAGCACCGTGGCGCCGCGCCACCGGGCGAGCGCGGCGGCCGCCAGGCCCACCGAGGAGGTGCCGCCGCGGATCAGTACGGTCTGGCCGGGCTTGAGGTCCAGGCCGACGGTGAGCGAGCCGTAGGCGGTCTGCACCATCTCCGGGAGGGCGCCGAGCACCTCCCAGGGCAGGCCGGTGTCGACGGGGATGACCTGGGACAGCGGCACCGAGGTGTACTCGGCGTAGCCGCCGTCGTAGGTGCGCCCCATGTCCCCCATCATCGCGACGACCTTCTGCCCGGGGGCGAGCCCGCTGCCGGCCGGGGCGGCGTCGACGGTGCCGGCGGCCTCGATCCCCGGCACGCGGGGGAAGGTGACGCCCGCGCTCAGGCCCAGCCGCAGCTTCAGCTCTGAGCGGTTCAGGCCGAACGCCTCGACGCGGATGCGCACCCAGCCGTCCCTTTCGGGTGGGAGCGGGAGCGTGGTCAGCCGCAGGTCGTCCACGGGGCCGGGCGCTGAGAGCCGGACGGCGCGCATCGTGGTCGGCGTGGACGTCATGGGCCTGCCTTCTTCCCAGGAGTAGGAGAGTCGCGGTGGTCAACATGCCGGCACCACCGCTTCATTCCTGGCTCGCCACGAGTTCCGGCCGCTGCGGCGCCCGTGCGGACGCCGGCGGGAACGTCTAGAGGAGGGCGGCGATGCGGTCGGCGTCTTCGGGGCTGGGCCGGAAGGTGACGAGTTTCTGCTCGGGGTCGTCGGCGAGCTGGAGGACCACGTGGTGCAGCTCGATCTCACCCAGGGCCTTGTGGTGGAGGCGTTTGACGCCTGAGGACAGCGGAGCGACGTCGTGGCGGGGCCACCAGGCGCGGACTTCGGGGCTGACGGTGCGCAGGCGGTCGAGCAGGTCCGTGAAGCCCGGGTCGTCGGGGTGGCGGGCGGCGGCGGCGCGGAAGCGGGCCAGCAGGGCCGTCGCCTCGTTCTCCCATTCGACGAAGACGGTGCGGGAGCCGGGGTCGGTGAACGTCCACCACAGCATGTTGCGTTCGGTGGCGGGCAGGGACGGCCAGTCGGTCCACAGGGCGCGGGCGGCGCGGTTGGCGGTCAGGACGTCCCAGCGGCGACCGGTGACGTACGCCGGGTGCGGGTCGAGGCGGTCCACCAGCGCGATGACCTCCGGCGACAGGGACTCCACGGGGCTCGGCGCCGGTGCGGCGACTCCGCCGTGGGCGAGCTGGTGCAGGTGGACGCGTTCGGCGGGGTCCAGGCGCAGCGCGCGGGCCAGCGCGTCGAGGACCTGGCGGGACGGGCGGACGTCGCGGCCCTGTTCGAGGAACGTGTAGTACGTCGTGGAGATCGAGGCGAGCGAGGCGACCTCCTCGCGGCGCAGCCCCCGGGTGCGGCGGCGCGCTCCGGCGGGCAGGCCGACGTCGGCGGGCTGGAGGCGTTCGCGGCGCGACCGCAGCAGGTCGGCCAGCTCCCGTGTGTCGGCGACGGCCATCCTGATACTCCCATTACCAGTAAGAACAGGTGATGGTTACCAGTCTAGGCAGCCCGTAGCGTTCGGCGCATGACGACGATGACGACGCGCACCCTGGGATCGGACGGCCTGGCCGTGTCGGCGCTGGGCCTCGGGTGCATGGGGATGTCACAGGGGTACGGCGCCGCCGACGACGAGGAGTCGGTCGCGACGCTGCGGCGGGCGTTCGACCTGGGTGTGACGATGTTCGACACGGCGATGAGCTACGGCGCGGGCCACAACGAGCGTCTGGTGGGCCGCGCGCTGGCGGGCCACCGGGACGAGGTGGTGCTGGCCACCAAGTTCGGCATCGTCCGCGACGCCGACGGCCGGGTCGGCCTGGACGGGCGGCCCGAGAACGTCCGCGGCCACTGCGAGGCGTCGCTGGCGCGGCTGGGCACCGACCGCATCGACCTGTACTACCTGCACCGCGTCGACCCTGACGTGCCGGTGGAGGAGACGGTGGGGGCGATGGCCGAGCTGGTCACCGAGGGAAAGGTCGCTCACCTGGGCATCTCCGAGGCCGCTCCGGACACCTTGCGGCGCGCGGCGGCGACGCATCCGATCGCGGCGCTGCAGTTCGAGTGGTCGCTGTGGTGGCGCGAACCCGAGGACGACGTGATCCCGGCCGCGCGGGCCCTGGGCATCGGCCTGGTCCCCTACAGCCCGCTCGGCCGTGGTTTCCTGGCGGGCCCCGTCACGACGGAGCCGGGTGACTTCCGGCATGAGGACCCGCGGTTCGCGGGCGAGGACCTTGCCCGTAACACCGAGCGCGCCGTACGGCTGCGTGAGCTGGCCGCCGAACGCGGGGTGACGGCGGCGCAGCTCGCGCTGGCGTGGCTGCTCGCCCAGGGCGCGGACGTCGTCCCGATCCCGGGGACGCGCCGCGCGGAGCGCGTGGAGCAGAACGCCGCCGCGGCGGCGATCACGCTGGATCCGGCGGACCTGGAGAAGGTCGCCGGCCGTGAGGGGTGGTCGGGGGACCGGCGTTCCTTCGCGGCGCACGGCACCGTACGGCGGCCGGCGTGAGCGCCCGCACGGGGATCCTCACCCAGAGCGTCGACATCACCGGGCAGATGCGCGGGTACCTGGCGCGCCCGCCCGGCCCGGGACCGTACCCGGGCGTGCTGGTCGGGATGGAGCTGTTCGGGGTCAGCGCGCACGTACGTGAGGTGTGCGAGCGGCTGGCCGGCCTGGGGTACACCGCCCTGGCCCCGGACCTGTACCACCGGGTGGCGGCGCCGGGCACCGAGTTCCCCGAGGACGAGCAGGGGCGTGCGGCGGCGTTCGCGGCGCTGCACAGGCTGACCCGCGAGGGCGCGGTCTCCGACGTACGCGCCGCGTACGGCCACCTCGTCTCGGCGGGCAGCCCGTACGTGTCGATGGTGGGGCTGAGCGCCGGCGGGCACATCGCCTACCTGGCCGCCGCCGAACTGGACCTGGCCGCGGTGGTCGTGGCGTACGGCGGCTGGATCCCCGTCTCCGACCCTCCGTTCGGCGGGCCCGAGCCCGCGCTCGCCCGTGCGGACCGGATCGGCGCGCGGATGCTGCTGCTGGCCGGCGACGAGGACCCGCTGGTCCCGCCGGAGCACCGCCGTCAGATCACGTCGGCGCTGAGCGCGGCCGGCGTACGGCACGAGCTGGTGGAGTATCCGGGCGTCGGGCACGGGTTCCTCAACGACCGCCGCGCGGCCTACGACGCGGCGGCGGCCGAGGACGCCTGGGCACGGATCGGGAGGCTGCTGAGCGGGTGAGCCGGCCGGGCCGTACGGTGGTGGCCTCATGCGCACGATCAAAGGGCCCGGGGTCCGTGAACTCTCGATCCGCAAGTCACGGTTCATCTGCGCGCTCGGCCGCGTCACGACCGAGCGGGAGGCGCTGGAGTTCATCGCGGGGCGCCGCCGCGCGTTCCGCGACGCGTCGCACAACTGCACCGCCTACGTCCTGGGCGAGCACGCCGACATCACGCGGAACAGCGACGACGGTGAGCCGTCGGGTACGGCGGGCCTGCCGATGCTGGAGGTCCTGACGCGCCGCGAGCTGACCGGCACGGTCGCCGTCGTCACCCGCTACTTCGGCGGCGTCAAGCTCGGCGCGGGCGGGCTGATCCGCGCGTACGGGCAGGCGGTGGCCGAGGCGATCGACGAGGTGGGCGTGGTGGAGCGGCGCCCGGTGGTGACGGTGACGGTGACCTCGGACCACGCGCGCGCCGGCCGCCTGCACCGCGACCTGCACACCTCCGGGTACGCGGTGTCCGCGGCCCGCTACGGCGGTGACGCCGAGGTCGACGTGGTGGTACCGGAGACGGGCCTGGACGCCTTCGACGCGTGGGTCGCCGAGATCAGCGGCGGCCACGCGGGCACGCGGCGCGGCCGGGCCGGCCACATGGACGTCGACGTCTGAGGCCGCTATTTCGCGCATGGCGGCCTGAGCCGTTGAGGGCCTCCGTGTCACGCGCTCACTTGAGGCGGGCGGCTCGGGCGGTCAGGTATCTCTGTTCGGGGATGCTCAGGGCCAGGCGGGCGGCCTTCTCATAGCCCAGGCGCGCCGCTTCGGGGTCGCCGGCGAGGTCGTGCAGGTGGGCGCGTACGGCGTGGAAGCGGTGGTGTTCCTCCAGCGCCGGCCGGGCTTCGTCGAGGCAGCGCAGGCCCGCTCGCGGGCCGTGGACCATGGCCACGGCGACGGCGCGGTTCAGGGTGAGCATCGGGCCGGGTGTGATGGTCGCCAGCATGTCGTACAGGGCGAGGATCTGGCGCCAGTCGGTGTCCTCGGCGCGGCCGGCCTCGGCGTGCACGGCGGCGATGGCGGCTTGGAGCTGGTACGCGCCGACGCGGGTGGTGGCGATCGAGTCCGTGATGAGCGCGACGCCTTCGGTGACGGCGTCCGTGTCCCAGCGCGTACGGTCCTGGTCGGACAGCGGCACCAGGCCGCCGTCCGGCCGTGTACGGGCGGGGCGGCGGGCGTCGGTGAGGAGCATCAGGGCGAGCAGGCCGGTGACCTCGCCGTCGCCGGGCAGCAGGGTGTGGAGCCGCCGGGTGAGGCGGATCGCCTCGGAGGACAGTTCGACGCGGTTCAGGGCCGGGCCGGCGCTGGCGGTGTACCCCTCATTGAAGATCAGGTACAGGACGTGCAGGACGGCGGCGACCCGTTCGGGCAGCTCGGCGGCGGGCGGCATCGTGAAGCGGGTGCCTTTGATGCGTTGCTTGGCGCGGCTGACGCGCTGGCCGATGGTCGCGTCGGGCACCAGGTACGCGCGGGCGATCTCCGCGGTGGTCAGGCCGCCGACGGCGCGCAGGGTGAGCGCGACCTGGGAGGCGCGGGTGAGCGAGGGGTGGCAGCACAGCAGCAGGAGCGTGAGCGTGTCATCGCCCCCGGGCACCGGGTCGGGGTCGGGCGGGGCGAGGGCGGCGGCGGTCTCCTCACGACGGCGCCGCGCGGTCTCGTTGCGCCACAGCTCGATCCACCGCCGGGACGCGACCGTGATCAGCCACCCTTCGGGGTTGTCCGGGATCCCGGCGCGCGGCCACTGCAGGTGAGCGGCGAGCAGAGCCTCCTGCACGGCGTCCTCACACGTCCCGAACGCACCATGCCGCCGGACCAGGACGGCGAGGACCCGCGGCGCCAGCTCCCGCAACAGCTCCTCCACACTCACCTCCCCGCCCCACCCGCACGGGACGCACCTCGATCAGCAGACCTCCAACACTCACACGCACGGCCTCACCTCGCACCGGCAGACCTCCACCGCTCACGTCTGCGGCCTCGCCCCGCACCGCGCGTGGCTTCGGCCAGCAGATCTCCACGCTGGCATGCGCGGCCTCGCCTCGCACCTGGCGTGGCTCGACCAACTGGTCTTCGACGCTCATCGCTGCGGCCGCCCAGCACCGGGCCGTACCCCGGTCGGCGGTCACGGCTGCGGGCCGCCTCGTGCGAGGACCGGGCGTACCTCGATCCGGGCGCCCGCGCCGGCTTCGGGGATCCGGGCGGCGATCTGCACGGCGCGGTCCATGTCGTCGCATTCGACCAGGTAGAAACCGGCCAGGTGTTCCTTGGCCTCGGCGAACGGGCCGTCGGTGCTGGTCTGCCCGTCGCGTACCGAGACGGTTCTGACCTGGGAAGGGTCGGCGAGCGCTTCGGAGACGACCATCTCACCGGACTCGTTGAGGGCCTCCACGAGCGCGTCGTGCAGGGCGAACCCGTCGGCGCGCTGGGCGTCGGTGAGGCTCGCCCAGTACTCGCGCATCGCCAGCGTTGTGGTGGATCAGGATCAGGTATTTCATCGTGCCTCCCGCTGGGGTGTTCTCACCCCGGTGTCGAGACCGGCGGCGCCGTTTCGACACGGTCGCGGGCCGATCGGGGTGAAGGTTCCCAGCCTTTCCTCGATCGCGGACGCCGCGGCCAGGCACAGGTCCTCCCGGTACATCCCCCCGACCAGCTGTACACCTACGGGCAGGCCGTCCACCACACCGGCCGGTACGGCGACGGCCGGGTTACCGGTGAAGGTGCTCGCGGTGCACAGCGCCAGGGCGCCCATGACGCGCGCGTTGGCCGAAGCATCGCGTAGTTCCGCGCCGGGGGCGGGCGGTGGCTGGGTGGAGACCGGGCCGAGCATCAACGGAACGCCGGTGAAGAACGACGCCCACGCGCGCTGGATCCCGAGCCGGGTCGCGGTGAGCGCGATGTAGGCGGGCAGGTCCACGGGCGGGCGGCGTTCCATGGAGTACTCCACGTGGCGGCGGCTCTGGCCGGTGAGCAGCGACCGTACCTGGGGCCAGGTCTGCGCGAAGTCCGTCGCGATCAGGTCGGCGTAGGCGTCCAGGGCGTCCTGGAGGCGCGGCACCTCGGTGTCCTCCACGGTGTAGCCGGCGTCGCGCAGCGCCTCGGCGGCGGTCTCGAGCCCGGCGCGTACGCCCGGGTCCAGGCCGGGCCCGGTGACGAGACCGACGCGCGCCGGAACGGGCGGGCCGTGCAGGGGGGCCGGTACGGCGCGCGGGTCGGCCGGGTCGGCACCCGACAGGACGGCGTGGACGGCGGCCAGGTCCGCGACCGTACGCGCCAGCGGCCCGTCGACGGGGAACAGCTGCGAGGACAGGACCGGTTCGTCCGGGCCCAGGCGGTGGTCGAGGGCGTACCGGCCGTAGCTCGCCTTCAGTGCCGCGACCCCGTTGAACGCGGCGGGCGCGCGCAGGGATCCGCCGGAGTCGTTGCCGAGCCCCAGTGGCGCCATCCCGGTGGCGACCGCGACGCCGTCGCCGCCGCTGGACCCGCCGGGTGTCACGGCGGGGTTCCAGGGGTTGACGGTGTCCCCGTACAGGGTGCTGGCGGTGTGCAGCCCGGCGATGGTCAGGTCGGGCAGGTTGGTGCGCCCGATCGGGATCGCCCCGGCGGCGCGCAGCCGCCGTACGGGGGGCGCGTCCCGCGCGGCGATCAGCTGCTCGAACCTCGGCACGCCGAACGTCGTGGCCGAGCCGGCGACGTGGATGTTGTCCTTCACGGTGAACGGCACACCGGCCAGGGGCCCGAGGTGCTCTCCGGCGGCACGGCGCCGGTCGATGCGCGCGGCGGCCTCGCGCGCGGTGTCGCCGAGCAGGCGGGTGACGGCGTTCAGCGGGGGGTTCACCGCGGCGATGCGGTCCAGGTGGGCCTCGATGACGTCGGTGGCGCTGATCTCGCCGGTGGTGACGGCCGTGGCGAGGGCGGACGCGCTGAGCGTCCAGATCTCGGGGTCCATGGCGCTATTCATACAGATATGTATCTGGATGCACAAACGACTTTAAGACGTCCTGGACGCTATACCCCCAATGGGGGTATACAAGGGTTACACGCAAGACGAGCCTGAGAGGCGCCTGTGATGCCGAAGATCAACGTCTATCTGCCCGACGACCTGGCGGACGCGGTCAAGGAGGCCGGTGTCCCCGTCTCGGCCGTGTGCCAGCGCGCCCTGGAGACCGCCGTACGCCGGGTCACCGCGATCCGCGAGACCGCGTTCGGTGACCTGGAGGCCGACGACCCGACCGCGCGCCTGTCCCACTTCACCCAGCGGGCCCGCAACGCCGTACGCACCGGGATGGACCTGGCGCGCTCCGCGGGCCTGGCCGAAGGCGACACCGGGCACCTGCTGCGCGGCATGCTCGCCGAGGACGGCAACCTCGCCCTGCGCGTCCTGGAGGTCATGGAGATCGACCTGGACCGGGTCCGCCGCGACCTGGACGCACTGCCCGCGGCCGAGGGCACCGGGGCGGGGGAGAGCGCGCACTTCAGCGCCTCTGCGGCGGCGGCCCTGGAGCTGGCCGTGATCGAGGCGACGGGCCTGGGCCACAACTACATCGGCTGTGAGCACCTGCTCCTGGGCCTGGTCGCCGAACCGGACGGGACCGCCGGGCAGGTCCTGCGCGGCCTGGGCGCCGACCCGCGCCTGACCCGCCGCGCCGTCTCGGCCGCCCTCACCGGCTACACGCACCTGCGCGCCCAGACCCAGGGCTCACCGGAGGCGGCCCGCAAGGCCCTCGCCGAGGCCGTACGCACCGAACTGCGCCCCCTCACCGAACGCCTGGACCGCCTCGAACAGCACGTCGGTCTCTGAACGCCGGTGGCCCCCCGGCGCCGGGGGGCCACCCGCGTTCACCCGCCGCGCCTCATCTCGGCCACCACGTCCGGCGGCATCGGCCCCTGGGCGGTGATCGGCAGGCGCACGGTCCCGGGAGAGTACGGGTCGAGGGCGTCGCTGCTCACCCTCCAGTTCGAGGGGATCCGCGTACGCGGCCAGGACGTGCCCCACCCGGGCCAGTACACGTTGTACAAGCCCACGCGCAGACCGTCCTTGGCGAGTGCGGCCTCCGCCCGCGCCACGGTCAGGCCTCGCAGCCCCTGGTAGCCGTCCTTCGGCGACGTGCTCGCGTACCGCTCACCGGGTTCGGCCTGGCGGCCGATCTCGACGGTGGCGTGCCCTTTGAAGCTCAGCGGGATACGCAGGCCGATCGAGCAGTCCCCGCCACTCGCCGTACGGCACGCGCGATCGTAGATCATCTTGATTCCCGCGCCCTCGCTCTCGGACTGCCGCGCCCTTTCGTCCTCGTCCTCGAAGACGACGGTGCCGACGACGTGCGGGGAGACCGGAAGCAGCATGACCGTGATGTGGAGCCCGTACTTCGCGAACGCCGCCGCGAACCGCTTCTCATCGGCGTGCGGATCGATGATCCGGGCCTCGTAGTAGGCCGGCGCACGCGTGATCCGCACCGCCGCGGCGAGCCGCACGTCATCCCCGGAACCCCCAGCCGGCCCGTCACCGCGGTGACGCCCGCCGCGGCGACCACGGCCGCCGCCACCACAGCCATGATCATCTTCCGGTGGCTCGTACGCGCCCGCGCGGAGCGCCCGGGAGGCAGCGCGGTGATGTCGCCGAGCAAGCGGCGCGCGGGCCCCCCTTGGGCGAGCCCGCGCAGCTCGTCATCGTGGACCCGCGCGAGCCGGCGCACCATGTCGTCGGTGCTCATGTCAGGGGCTCTCCTTGCTTGAGGTACGGACCACGACCATGGGCGCGGCGTCGATCCCGGCCGTGCGCAGGGCACGGGAGAGCCGGGCGCGGGCGCGGTGCAGCCGCACCCGCGCGGTGCCGCGCGAACAGCCGAGAACCGTCGCGATGCCCTCCCGGTCGAGGCCCTCCCAGGCGAGGAGGCCGAGGATCTCCCGGTCGTCGTCGGACAGCGCGCGGAACGCGCCGGCGATGACCGACGCGTCGAGCGGGTCACCTGCCAGCGCCGCGATCTCCTCGCGCAGCTCGGTGGTGCGGAGCAGGCGCCGCTGTTCCCCGCGCCGGTGGTTGGCCAGCACGCGGCGCGCCACGCCGTACAGCCAGAGCCGGGCGGCGTCGCCGGCGGGCATCTCCTCGACGCGGCGCCAGGCGATGGCGAACGTCTCGGCGACGACGTCCGCGGCGTCGTGCGGTGAGGAGCATCGCCGCAGCGCGTACCCGAGGATCGCCTCGTACGTCGCGGTGAAGATCGCCTCGAAGCCGGCCTCGCGCTCATCCACCGGCGGTACCCAGGACAGGCGGCATCTTCGTCTCCTTGGTCGGGGGGCGGTCTCCCTTATCGTGTCGGCACCCCGCTCTCCGTTACAGGCGGCTTTCCCGCGCCTAGGGTGGGCGTCGTGGACCACACGCTGGTGACGGATCGGCTGGAGCTGCGGCCGGTCGGCGCGTCCGACGTCGTTGAGCTGCTCGCGCACTGGACCCTCCCGGAGGTGCGCCGGTACCTGTTCGACGGCGCGGAGATGACCCCGCGGAGATCACCGAGGTCGTCGAGGGCAGCGTGCGGGACTTCGCCGCGCACGGCCACGGCCTGTGGGTCCTGCGCGTGCGTACGGGCACGGTCCTGGCGGGGACGGCGGGGCTGCGTGACCTGGACGGTGAGGGCCTGGAGGTCGTCTACAGCCTGGCGCCGTCGGCGTGGGGCCGGGGGTACGCGACCGAGGCGGCGCGGGCCGTCGTGGAGTACGCGCTGAACGATCTGGGTCTGCCGCAGGTCCTCGCGGAGGTCGACGAGGGCAACACCGCGTCGGCCGCCGTCGTACGGCGCCTGGGCATGACCCCGTACGAGACCGTGCCGGGTCTCCTGGGCCCGATGGTCCGTTACCGCCGCACCTCGGGTTAGGCGCTTGCGTTCGAGCGCGCTCGAACGCCTAGCTTCGCCGGCATGACATCTCAGGATCGACGGACATGGTTCATCACGGGCGCGTCGGCCGGGTTCGGGCGGGCCATCGCGGAGTGCGCGCTCGGGCGGGGCGACAACGTGGCGCTGGCCGTACGGCGGCCCGGGGCGGTGGCCGGTATCGAGGCGGCGTATCCGGGGCAGGTGAGCGTGGTCGAGCTCGACGTGTGCGACACCGGGCGCGCCCCGCTGGCCGTACGGGCGGCGGTGGAGCGGTTCGGGCGGGTGGACGTGCTGGTCAACAACGCGGGCCGCGGAATCGTCGGCGCCGCCGAGGAGGTCACCGGCGAGGAGCTGCGGGCGTCGCTGGAGCTGCACCTGCTGGGCCCGGCGGCGCTCGTACGGGCCGTCCTGCCGTTCTTCCGCGAACAACGGTGCGGGCACGATCGTGCAGATGAGCAGCCAGGGCGGGCGCCTGTCCTTCCCCGGGTGTCGGCGCGTACTCGGCCGGGAAGTTCGCGCTGGAGGGCTGGTCGGAGGCGCTGGCCGGCGAGGTCGCGCCGTTCGGGATCCGCGTGATGATCGTGGAGCCGAGCCGGTTCCGTACGTCGTTCAACGCTCCCGGCGTCCTGGATCTCACCGACGCGAGCCCGGTCTACGCCGGTGTACTGGAGGCGGTGCGCGAGGACATGGAACGCGCCGACGGCGTCCAGGAAGGCGACCCGTCACGGGCGGCGGAGATCATCGTGGAGCTGGCCCGCGGTGAGGACGTTCCGTTGCGGCTTCCCCTGGGACGTGAGGCGGCCGAGCGATCGGGGCCGCCCACCGGCGGGGCCTGGAGGAGCTCGAACGCTGGGCGCCGACGGCACAGGCGGCGGACTTCGCGGGTGTGCCGTCGCCGGCACGCCCGATCTAGGTGGGGTCGTGGCCACTGATGAGCTGATGTCGAAGGCGCTCGCCGCGCTGGGCGAGGCCGACGGCCCGATGTCGGTCGAGGTGATCCATTCCCTCGTCGACACCGGCGCCGCCACCGACCCGATGACGATCACGCAGGTCGCGGGCCTGCTCGGCCTGTCACCGCACACGCTGCGGTACTACGAGCGGATCGGCCTGGTGCGGGTGGGCCGCGACACCGCCGGGCACCGCAGCTACGGCCCGGAGTCGGTGCGGCGGCTGGTGTTCCTGACGAGGATGCGGCTGTCCGGGATGGCCATGCGCGACCTGCAGCACTACGTGGACCTGGTCGACGCCGGCGACGGCACGGTCCCCGAACGCCTGGACATGCTGATCGAGCACCGCGACACGATCCGCCGCCAGATCAAGGAACTGACCCTGTCCCTGGCCGCGACCGAATACAAGATCGCCACTTACGGCGGCGAGACCGGCACGTGACGGGGTCTCACCCCGCGCCGTCAGGTGGGCTGGAGGCGGCGGCGTAGTGATCCGGCGGCGGTCATCACCGGAGACAGGCGGGTGGCCAGGTTACGGGCCGTGATTCCGCGCCGGGTGGCGGGGATGAGCAGGGACGCGGCCGAGTCGAAGCCTCCCACTTTGGGGTCCACGAGGGTGCGGTGCCGGCTCTCGTATCGGCGGAACGCCGCTTGCGGGTCGGTGCGGCCGGCCGCCAGTTCCTCGGCGAGGGTGTGGGCGCCCGCGATGGCGAGGGTGGAGCCGTCGCCGAACAGCGACAGGCAGGACGCCGCGTCGCCGAGGACCGCGACGCGCCCGTTCGACCATCGGGGCAGGCGGACCTGGCTGACGGAGTCGAAGTAGATGTCCTCGGCGGCCCGTACGTGCCGCAGGAGCTCGGGCACTCGCCAGGAGTCTTCGGCGAAGGCGCTGGTCACGAACCCTTTGTGCTGCTCGGTGTCGCGGTGGTCGAAGCCGGGCAGCGCGGGGCTGCGGAACATGAAGGCGGCGATGGCGCTGCCGCGTGAGGGGTGGACGGAGACCATCCGGCCGGGACTGTTGTAGAGGATCACGTCGCGGTCGTTGTCGACCGGGCCGTCGATGGGCAGCGTCGCGACGTAGATCCCCATGTGGTGGATGAAGCCGGTCTCGGGTCCGAACGCCAGGCGGCGGACCGCCGAGTGGAGGCCGTCGGCCCCGATCACCAGGTCGAAGCGGCGGGGTTCGGCGCGGTCGAAGGTGACGTCCACGCCGTCCTCGTCCTGGTCGAGGGAGACGATGGTGTCGTTCCACAGGAACTCGGCGTCGTCGCGGCTCGCCTCGAGCAGGATCGAGGCGAGGTCCGCGCGCGGCACTTCCGGTTCGCGTTCGCCCGCCGACGCCTGGAAGGCCCGCAGGTTGATCCGCCCGACGTGGCGGCCCGCGCCGTTGACGAAGCGCATGTCCGTCACGTTGGAGTCGGCGGCGCGCAGGCGCGGCATGAGACCCATCCGCTCGGCCACCTTCATCGCCGGCCCCCTGACGTCCACGGGATTGCCGCTGGAGCGGAGCCCCCTGGCGTACTCGACGACGGTGGGACGGAAGCCGTGCCGTGCCAGCCAGTACGCCAGGGTCGACCCGGCGATGCCGGCTCCGGAGATCAGGACCGTCCGGTCGCTCATGAGAACCCCCTCAGCTATGTGGAGGGAATTCCTCCACATAGCTGGATGCTACGTTAACTGGAGGAAATTCGTCCAGTTCCTTATTTGGGAGACACCGATGCCACACGAGGCGCGACTGCGCGCCGACGCCCGCCGCAACAGGGAGCAGATCGTCACCGCGGCGCTGGAGCTCTTCCGCGAGAAGGGCATCGACGCGCCGCTGGAGGACATCGCCGCCCGGGCCGGTGTCGGCGTCGGCACGCTGTACCGCCGGTTCCCCGACCGGGACGCGCTGATCTGGGCGACGGCCCACGCGTCGCTGCGCGGCCAGGTGGACATGGCCGAAGCCGCGCTGCGAGAGGAGCCCGGCGCGTGGCCCGCGCTGTGCCGGTTCCTGCGCGAGTGCGCCGAACTACGGTTCGGCGCGCTGGCGTCGGCGATCGAACCCCGCCTGCACGCCGGCATCCGGGCCGATCCCGAACTGCGCGGGACACGGCAGGCGCTGGTCGGCCTCATCGAACGGATGGTGGCGGGAGCCAAGGCGGAAGGGGCGATGCGCGACGACGTCGGCCTCGAGGAGGTGGGCCTGCTGATGACCCTTCAGATCTACACGCCACCACAGGTGAACGCCGACGACGCCTTGCGTCAGGTCATGGAGATCATGCTGGACGGGCTACGAACCCGCCCGTAGGGCGGGTCCGGTGGGTCTTGGCCGAAGACCCACCGGACCCGCTCTGGCACGGGCCTACCGCAGTTCGGGCAGGTCCCCGCCGGCGATACGGTCCCGCAGCAGGAACTTCTGGACCTTCCCCATGGCGTTGACCGGGATCTCCGCGGCGGTGTACCAGTACCGCGGCGTCTTGTACGAGGCCAGCACCGTACGGACATGGTCGTGCAGCACCGCCGCCGCCGGGGCCTCCCCGGCCGGGACGACGACCGCGGCGACCTGCTCACCCCACGAGGTGTCCGGGACGCCCAGGACGACCGCGGCCGCCACCCCCGGGCACGCGGCCAGCACCGCCTCGATCTCACGGGGGTAGATGTTCTCCCCACCCCGGATGATCATGTCTTTGAGGCGGCCGGTGACCCGCACGTGACCGAGCTCGTCCATCACCCCAAGGTCACCGGTGTGCAGCCACCCGCCGTCGTCGATCGCCGCGGCGGTCGCCTCGGGCATGTCGTGGTAGCCCAGCATCACCTGGTAACCGCGCGCGCAGATCTCCCCGGCCACACCCCTCGGCACGACCGCGCCCGCCCTGTCCACGACCTTCACCTCCGCCTGCCACAGCGGACGCGCCTCGACCTCACCCGGAGCGGACTGCGTCAGGATCGGGCTCAGCTCGGTCTGCCCGTACACCGTGGAGAACCGCGCGCCGAACCGCCGTGACGCCTCCTCGGCCAGCTCGACCGGCACGGCGTCACCACCCGACATCACCACACCGCACGAACTCAGGTCATAGGAGTCGAAGCCGGGATGGGCGAGCAGGCCCGCGAACATCGCCGGCACACCACCGAACACATGCGCGCGGTGGTCCTGGATCGCCCGCAGCACCAGGTCGGGCGCGAACACCTGCGCGAGCACCAGCGTGCCGCGCGCCAGGCCCGTGCCCAGCACCGACAGCCCGCATCCGGCGGTGTGGAACAGCGGCAGCGCCGTCGCCCACACCCCGCCGTCACCGAACCCGGCGCGGGCGGTGACGAACCCGGCGTTGGTGACCAGCCCCCGGTGGTGCAGCAGCGCGCCCTTGGGGTGCCCGGTCGTCCCGGACGTGTACTGGATCTGCGCCGCGGACCCCGCCGCCACCACCGGCAGCGGACCCGGCTCCGCGCCGCGGATCTCCCGCAGCCACCCGGTGAAACCGACCCGCTCACGCAGCGACGCGAGCCGCCCGCCGGCGGCCTCGACGACCTCGCCCATGCGGGTGCCGCGGAAGGAGTCGACGAAGAACACCCCGGCCGCCCCCGACCGGGCCAGGACGTACTCAAGCTCTGCCTCGCGCAGCGCCGGGTTCGCCGTCACCAGGACCAGCCCGGCCAGCGACGCCCCGTACTGCAGCACGACCCACTCGGGCACGTTCGGCGCCCACACCGCGACATGCTCACCGGGGGAGAACCGCGCCGCCAGCCACGCCGCGGCGTGCTCGGCGTCGGCGAGCAGCTCCGCGTACGTCCACCTGCGGTCGGTACGGTCCGCGCCGGTCAGCGGCTCATCGGCGACCTCGGCCAGCGCGACACGCTCCGGTACGGCGCCGGCCGCACGCCGCAGCACGTCACCGCACGTCCACTCAAGGACCGGCCGTGAGGTGTCGGCGGGCAGGTAGGACTCCATCAGCCCTCCAGGTCACTGGCCGACGGCACCGGGCCACCGCCCTCGGGCACCCACCGGCCCGAGTCACGCCACTTCACGGCCTCGTGGAAACCGTGCTCGGCGGCGAACGCCTGGAACCAGCGGCCCTCGGGGGAGTGGCGCGCGATCCCGTCGAACAGCGTCGCCAGCAGCTGCGTCCCCTGCAGACCCATGTTGTCGTACGCCTGGTTGATCATCATTTTCTGCATGACGAGCTGGTTGACCGGCACCCCCGCGATCCGGTCCGCGAGCGCCTCCACCCGCGCGTCCAGCTCGCCGGCGGGCGCCGCCTCCAGGACCAGACCCCACTCGGCGGCCTGCCGCCCGTCGATCGTGTCACCGGTGAACAGCATCCGCTTGGCCCGCTCCGCACCGAGCCGGTACACCCACATCGCCGTCGTCGGGCACCCCCACACCCGGGCCGGCATGTACCCGATCCGCGCGTCCTCCGCCATGATCACCTGGTCGCAGGACAGCGCGATGTCACTCCCGCCCGCGACCGCGAACCCGTGCACCTTCGCGATCGTCGGCTTCATCGACCGCCACAGCGAGAAGTAGTCATCGGTGTTGCGCTTCATCATCCGGAAGTCCTTCACCGGATCCCACACCGCGTCCTGAGTGCCCGCGCCCTCCTCCGCGTACTCCTTGAGGTCATAACCGGAACAGAACGCCCGCCCCGCCCCCTGCACGACGATGACGTGCACGCCGGGGTCCTCGTTGGCGCGCTCGACGGCCAGCGGCAGCGCACGCGCCATCTCCTCGTCGATGGCGTTCAGCCGGTCGGGCCGGTTCAGCGTCAGGTACGCCTTACGGTCACGGGTCTCATAACGGACGGTGTCGCTCACGGGCAGCCTCCAGACGATGGAAGATCATTGCATCAGCATCGCCTCACCGCCGCGCCGGCCGTGACGCGGCGAAGGCCCGTCACGACGACCGGCGCGTCCGGACTTCTAACCGGGCTGATCCGTCCTGGGGTCGTACGCCTCGCCCTGCGTACAGCCGGCGCGATGCCGTCGCACGAGGCCCCCCGCAGCGCCATCCCGGTGAACACGGACGACCACATCGCGCGGTGCCGGCGAACACGAACTACCCCATCGTGCGTGCCGTGCGGTGGTCACGAATACCCACCTCGTGCCGTACCGGCCGGCGGCCTCGCTACGGCGAGGCCGCCGGCACCCACCGGCTGAGCGTGTCGATATCCGGAAGTCCCTCACCGGACCCCACGCCCTGGGTGCCGTCTCCGGCGTACTCCTTCAGGTCGTGCCCCGAGCGGACCGACCCCACCGAAGGAAGATCAGCGCGCTACGCCGCGGCCTCCGCCGCCGCACGCGCCACCTGATCGGGCCGCGCGGGCGTACGCCGCCAGAACGGGACCGCCACCAGCACGATCGCCGCGCCGATCGCACCCGTGATCGCGAACGCCCATGTCGTACCGCTGCTGTCGATGAGGAACCCGGTGATCGGCGACGACACGGCCAGGCCCAGGGTCAGTGCCGTGCCGTGCAGGCCCATCGCCTCACCGCGGTTGCCCGTCGGTACCCACCGGCTGAGCGTGTCGATCGTCGTCGACAGCGCCGGCGCGGTCAGCAGGCCCGACGGGATGAGCACCAGTGCCAGCAGCTGCCACTGCCCGACGAGGCCGACCGGCACGGTCAGCACACCCATGCCCGCGACCATCACCAGCGGCGACACACTGCGCGGCAGCGCCCCGTACACGAACCCGCCGACCAGCGACGACAGGCTCCACAGGCTCAGGACCAGCCCGGTCCACTTGGCCGCGCCGGCGGCCTTCAGCACCGCGATCAGGCTGAGTTCCGTACCGGCCAGCACGAACGTCGCCGCGAGCGTCACGCCCAGCAGTGACAGCAGCGCCGGTGTCAGCCACTGGCGGCGCGGCACAGCGGGACCGGCCTCCTCGGCCTCGGCCTGCGTACGGGTCGCGGGGTTCAGTATCAGGAGCGTCACCCCGCACCCGACCATGCACACGCCGATCAGCGCCATCGTCCAGCCGCTGCCCAGCGTCGTCGTCGCCGCGACCGCCAGCGCCGGGCCCGTCATGTAGCTGATCTCGACCAGCATGGAGTCCAGCGCGTACCCGGTGCGGCGCTGCTCGGGCGGGACCGCCGCGGCCAGGCACTGGCGGACCACGCTGAACACCGGCAGCGCCAGCACCCCCGCCACGAACGCCGCGCCCAGCAGCGCCCAGTACGGCAGGAACGCCGCCGACGTCCAGAACACCAGCTGCGCGACCGTGGTCACCGCCACGACCGGCCGCAGCCCGTGCCGGTCGACGAACCAGCCCAGGACCGGCGCGCCCACCGCCGTACCCCCCGTGGACGCCGCCCCGACCAGGCCCGCCTCCAAGAACCCGAGGCCCATCCCGTTGACCACGTGCAGCGTCAGCGCCAGACCGGTCGCGATCACCGGGGTGCGGGCCACCAGCCCGAAGAGCAACAGCCCCCGGACACCGGGAATCGCCAGCAGCCGCCTGTAAGGGTCAACATTCATAGTGGTCACTTACCTCCGCTACAGGATTCTGGCAGTGACCACCGACAGGACGGAAACGAGTTTCCTGCTCAGCGCCTCCCCGCGCCCGGCTCCGGCAGCGCCGCCGACACCCGCCCCAGGATCGCCACCGACTCCACGAAGAAGTAGATGCCGCGGAAGAACGCCAGCACGTCCCCTTCCTCCAGCCGCAGCCGCCGGTACATCACGATCCGCCCCGGGTCCTCACCCGCCAGCAGGTCACGCCACGTCGCGTAGTCCGCGCCCAGCACGTACGTCGCGTCCAGCGGGTCGTCCGGCCCGATCACCGACGCCTCAGCGCACACGCCGTCCTTCCAGCCCAGCCGCAGGTACGACGTGCCCGCGCCCGGCAGGTCACGCACGCCCAGCGCCCACGAGGAGGAGTACTCCGACCGCGCCGCGTCGATCCAGTTCCAGTACGTCGGCAGCTTCGAGGCCCGCATGTCCGCACCGGGCCCCGCGTCGACCGCCGCGCGTACCCGCTCGGCCCACTCCGGGGTGAACAGCTCCGGGGTATCCAGCACCGTCAGCCTCCCGCGAGCTCGGGCTCGATGTTCTCGATCATCGCCTGGATGTCGGGCGGCAACCCGATCCCCACATCGGTCAGCTTCATGCTCAACTGCCGGATCATCAGCCGCCGCACCTCCTCCGGCGACCACCCCAGCGCCTCCAGCGCCACCCGGCGGCTCGTCGCACCGTTGATCGCCAGGATCGTCCGCAGCGTCTCGTGGATCTCCCGCAGCAGCCGCGGATCCTCCCGCACCGACTCGCGCAGGAACCGCATCCCGAACTGCACGTGCCGCGCCTCGTCCCGGCACGTCGCCGTGAACCCCGCGTAATAGCCCGGCAGGAACCCCTTGTTCCGGCAGTAACTCAACGTGATCTTCATGACCGACAGTGCCAGCACACCCTCGATCCACAGGAAGTACGTCGTCCCGTACCGCACCCGCGCCGCCAGATCCTCCGGGTCCGCCCGCAACGCGTCCGCCTGGTACGCCAGCAGCCCGAACGGCCCCACGAACGTCTCCGACACGTGGTGGAACGAGGCGTCCAGCACCTCCTGCACCGACTCGCCCGGCAGACCCACCACCTCGCGGTAGAACCGGTCGAAGAACACCGTGTGCCGCGCCTCGTCCTCGATCTGGCTCGACATGTAGATCCGCGACTCTTCGCTGCCGCCCAGCATGAACACCGGCAGCTCGACCTCCACCTGCCGCTCACCGTGGTGGAAGCCCGAGGAGATCGCCACGAACGCGTCGCGTTCCTCCTGCGTCATGCGCTCCTGCCAGTCACGCACGTCCTGGGAGAAGTCCAGCTCGTAGACGTCCCAGCGCTGCCGCAGGTACCGCTTGTACAGGTCCATGTAGCCCGGGAGCCGCTTCAGATCCTTGTGGACGTAGTCCAGGACGTCGTCGATGTCGACGTCGTGGATCTGCGCCAGATCCGATCCCTCGACCGCCGCGATCTTCTCGCGGGTCATCTCCGCCATCGGCCTCACCCCTGAATACTGGAACCGGAATCTAGAACCATCGTCAGCACCGCGCGGCCACCCCTGTCAAGAGTCACGCCCGCCGAGCTCCACCAGCCGCACCTCGGCCCGCCCGAGCAGCTTCCGCACCCGCCGCGCCTTCCGCGTACGCGCCGCCTGCGCGAACCGCCGGTAACAGTCCTCCGCCCGACCCGTACGACCGGCGACGTCATGGCACACCGCCTCCCAGAAAAACGCGGTCACCGCACCCGGATCCAGCCGCACGGCCTTACGCGCCGCCGCGACCCCACGATCCACATCACCCGACCCCAGCCTCCGCGCGTGCTCGGCCATCGCCGCCGCGAACTCCACCAGCGCCCCGGCATCCTCCGGACCCACACGGACCCCATCCGCGGCCCGCGCCAGCCGCCGCCGCGCCGCCCGCGCCTCCCGGCTCTCCCGCCGGCACGCAGGACACCCCGCGGGCGGCCCGGCCGCCGCCGACAACCCCAGCACCTCATACCAGTGCCGCTGCAGCCCGGCCGGCCACACGAACACCACACCGCACGTACGGCAGCGAAGCTCCTGATCCACATAGAAGTACTTCGGCGGCCGACAGTGCGAGCAGAAGTCCCGCTGCCGCGACGGATCACCGCGTACGGCCCCGGCCGGCAGGTCAGGCCGGAACTCCAGGTCATAACCGCTCGGAACGTCGTAGGGGATCGACCCGTACACCGGATGGTCCTCCCACAGAACACCCACGCCGAAGATCAAACAACCGCGCGCTCGCGACCGTCAACCACGAACGAGAATCGACACCGACAGGTCCCCGAACGTCACCGCACGACCCGACCGCCACGCCCCGAACCCGGCCCCCTTCCGCAGCTCCACCACATACCGCGGCCCCGACTCGAACGTCACCCCCCGCACCGCCACCGACCGGCCCGAACCCGCCAGATCCAATGCCGCCCCCGTCAACGTGAACCCCGCCTCCCGATGCCCCGGCGCACCGGGGGAGTCGAACACGTCCGCCACCGGCGACGACGCCACCCGCTGCTCCGGCACCAGCACCTGAGCCCCCGCCGGCAACCCCCGCGCCCACGACCCCGGCCGGTACGTCGCACCATCGGTCAGATAACTCCACCGCACACCCGAGATCGACCAGTGCCCACCCCGCACACCCGCCGACGCGCCCCGCAGATCCAGCACCGACACCCCATGCCGGCCCAGCACCCGCATCGCCCCGCCCCCCACCTCCAGCGCCGTGTCCGGATCCAGCCCGAACACCCGCGCGTGCCCCGTGTCCGACGCCAGCCGCACCGCACGCCCCAACCGCCCGAACGCACTGAAATGCGTATCGACCAGCCCGGCACCGAAGAACCCGAACCCGCCATCCGCCAGATACCCCAGCGTCTCCGCACCCTCGAAATACCCGCGCCGCGAACCATCCCGCAACGCCTCGTAACTCAACCCGCCCGTCACCATGTCGCGCCCCGCCTGAATCTGCGCGCCCGCGCTCGTCCCCGCCACCACCGCACCACCCGCCAGCCGCGCCCGGATCGCCGCCAGCACCGCACTGTCCCGATGCGCCGGACCACGCGTCAACGCCGTCACCAGACGACTCTGGTCACCCCCACCGAAGAAGAACCCCGTCATCGACCTGACCTGCTCCGCCAGCGCACGCCCGTCCGCCGCACCCGGATGATCCACATCGATCGGCAGCCACCGCGCCTCACCCGCCCCGTACCGCCGCAGGATCCCCGAATAGAACGCACCGTTGGACTCACTGTTCGCCGCCGACGCCGTACCCGCGCCCGGATCCTCACTCGGAGGCAACGACGCCGCCGTGATCACACCGATCCGCGCACCCGCACCACCCGCACGGCGCACGATCTCACCGTAGATCTCACCGTTGTCATCCGACAGCGCCCCACCGACCATGATCAGCGTGCCGGCGCGCGGCGGAGTCTCCGCCCGCACCGGTGTCACCATCGCCGCGAGGGCGGCCACCGCGCTCACGACCGCCAGTCTCATCCGGCCCGCGCTCATGCCACAACCAGCCACGAGGACAGGCCGGCGGCCCGGCCGGGCACACGGAGGTACCCGCCGAAGCGCATGATGAGCCGCGGAGTGGTCATAACACTGGGCATAAGGCGCACTCACGTGGGTTACAGCAGCCGTAACGGCCTCACGGTGGCGGCCGGAAACGCCGCCTGACCAGCACAGACTACCCGCGCACCCGCAGCACGGCGCGCCACAGGGACACGTGGGACCGGTGGTACCGGACCGAATGTCGCCCGGCACCGACACATCACCGCACCGGGCGATATAAAGAGCAGACCTGCCGGCCCGACACGGAGAGTTGAGGCGACCACATGCCCCGTGCCAGGCAGCTCACCCAGCAACTCGTCGACCTGACCGTGCTCGCGCTGCTGTCGGAGACCCCACGCCACCCCTACGACATGCACCGCCAGATCCGCCAGCGCCACAAGACCTTCCTCATGGGCCTGCCCCGAAGCCTCTACCACGCCGTCGACCGCCTCGACCGCGAAGGCCTCGTCGAGCCGATGGAGACCCTCCGCGAAGGCAACCGGCCCGAACGCACCGTCTACCGCCTCACCGAAGACGGCTCCTCGGAGTTCCGCCAGCGCCTCGGCGAACTCCTCACCAACCCCACCGCCGACTACCCGGCGTTCACCGCCGCCGTGTCGTTCCTCACCCGCCTGCGCCCCGGCGCCGCACGCGAGATCCTCGAGATCCGCGCCACCCACCTGGAGACGCAGATCGCCGAGCTCGACGCCCGCATCCGCCCGGCCGCACCACGACCGGCGACCCTGGAGAGCGAGCACCTGCGCGCGATCCGCGCCGCCGAACTCGAATGGGTGCGCTCCATCGCCTCCGACATCGCCGCCGGCCGCCTCACCTGGAACTGAACCCGCGGCTACTTCACGAGGTCCACGTGCGCGGACCCGCCGGAGACCTTCCTCAGCCGCAGCGTGTACTTACCGATCTTCACCGTGAGGCCCTCCTTGACGGTCAACGCCAGCCCGTGCCACGACACCGTCATCCGGTCATCACCCACGTGCGTGACCTGCGCGTGGTCGTGGTCCAGCGCCAGCGACTGGTGACCGCGCAGCACCAGGTGGCAGGTGCCGTCGTCGCACTTCGCCGACGACCCCTCGTCGTCGCACGCCGCCGTCGCCGTTAACAGCGCGCCCACCCCGATCACCATGGCCATCCGCCCGGCAGGCCCCTGTCGCCGCAGGATGTCCATGACGTCTCCCCTCAGACACACTTCCTGACTGGTTGTCAGTGACTACGACGTACGGGGTGATCCGGGCGTTCCGGCGCAGGAGGCTTTTCCTGGTCGGTACCTCTCAGCAGGGGATGGGCGCGCATCGCCGCCTCCAGCTCACCGGGCAGCTCATCACGGTAGACACCCAGCGTCGACAGGTCCGAATGCCCCAGCACCCGGCGTACGGCGTCCATGTCGGTCGCCGCCGCCAGCAGATGCGTCGCCGTCGTGTGCCGCAGCCCGTGCGGCGTCACCGCGCGCCGCCGCTCCGGATCGACCCGTGCCAGCACCCGGTCGATCACCGCCTGCACGTCACCGCGCGCCAGCCGCTTACCTCGCCACGACAGCAGCAACGCGTCGGTGTCGGAGGGACGGGCGCGCCGGTCGGCGATGTGCGCGTCGAGGACCCGCACGACCTCGTGGGGGAGCGGCACGTCACGCGTACGCCCGCCCTTGCCGAAGATCCGCCAGTACCGCACCCCGTCGTTCACGTGGAAGTGCTCGATGTCGGCCCGGGTCAGCTCCGAAACGCGCGGCCCGACCGTGGCCAGCAGTAAGACGATCAGCGCGTCGCGCAGCTCCGTCCGCTGATCGGCCCGCTTACGCTCGTCGGGCTTGGCCACCGCCAGCAGCCGCGCCGACCCGAGCAGCCCCTCGGCCTGCTCCCGCGTGAGCGCCCGCCGCTCGGGCCGCAACCCGCCGCGCTGCCGGGCGTTCACCGTGGCGGCCCGCATCGGGTCGAGCTGCACCCACCCGGCCGTCATGGCGTACCGCAGGAACGCCGACACCGACCGGCGGAACCGGTTCTGCGACGCGGCGCTCTGCGGGGGAGCGTCCCCGGCCGTACGCGAACTGCGCCGGGCGTCGGGTTTACGCGCGAACCGGACGAGCACCCCGTCGATGTCTCGCCCGGTCAGATCGTCGAGCACCCGCTCCGCGCCGGCGAGACCGGCGAAGGTGTGCACGTCACGCGCGTACACCTCGGCGGTCCCGGGCGCGAGCGCACCGGTGAGGGTCTTGGCCCGGACCATCTCCAGGTACCGGTCGGCCGCCTCGGCGACGGTGAGACGTTGGATATCGGCAGGACGCACGCACGGGACGTTATCGCCGTCCTACGACAGTTCACCACCTCACCGCCGGGGGTGAAGGGTTCGGGGAGAGCGGCTGACACCACGGCGATACTCGGCATGTGTGTCGGCGGTCGCATCGACCTCGCCTTGCGCCCTGAGTCATACCAACCAGAAACTCTATTACTGTTTGGTATAGAAAGTGCTCGTTTGTCCGGATCTTTTGAGTGAGCCGCCAGGGAGAAATATCGGCTCGCCGCGAGCTAGATGATCATGATGTTCGGCGAGCGCGCCGCCAAAGCCCTTGGAACGTCCCGGCCCGCGACGCACAGCCGTACGGAAACGCCCGGGCGCGAAATCCTGCGGCGCGGTGCACGAGATCGCGACAGGATCGCGACAGGCGGAAAATCAGCTCCAGAAGCCCCTCTCGCCTCACCGAACATCCGCGTTTCATGCATAATTTATATTATGCATGAAAGATTGACGGCCTCTCCCGCCCGCTTCCTGGACGCCAAGGCGGAGTTCTTCGTCTCGATCCGCCCGGCGAAGCCCGCGCCCGGCACCGTCTCGGGTTACGACAGCGACCTGCGCATCATCGGCGCCATCGTCGCGGACCTGAGCGACGTCCCGCTCGAGGAACTCCGTGTCGATCGGCTCGGCGGCCGGACACTCCGCGCCGCGTTCGCCGCCTTCGCCGATGATCATGCTCCGGCGAGCATTCTGCGGGCCTGGTCGGCGTGGAACCGGTTCATGGACTTCGCGGTGGCCGAGGAGCTGATCGAGGGGAACCCGATGGCGGCGGTCCCCCACCCGAAGGCCCCGTCGAAGGCGCCGAAACCGTTCCAGGGTGACGGTACGGCGAAGACGCTGCTGGAGCGGATCGCCGCCGGTGCGCGCGAGGCGAGGGATCCGTGGGTGGAACGCGACCTGGTCGCGCTCGCGTTTCCGCTGGTCACGGGCGCGCGGTCGGCGGAGTTGCTCGGGGTGACGCTGGGGGCGTTCGGGGGTTCTCCCGGTGATCGGCGGGTTCGGCTGACGGGTAAGGGCGGTAAGACGCGGAGTGTTCCGGTGGAGGTTCCGCTGGAGCGGCTCGTGGACGTGTACCTGTCGTCGCGGCTGGAGCGGTTCGGGCTGGCGACGCTTCCGTTGTCCGCTCCCCTGCTGGTCAACACGGCGAACGAGCCGTTGCGGCGTGGCGGGCTGCAGTATCTGGTGTCGCAGTGTTACCGGTTCGCGGGGGTGAACGACCGGGTGTCGCGGGGGGCGCTGGTGCATACGCTGCGGCATGAGTTCGCGACCCGGCTGGCCGAGAACGGCGCGTCGGCGCATGAGCTGAAGGAGCTGCTCGGGCACTCCTCCATCGCGACCGGGCAGCACTATGTGGAGTCGACGGCGCGGGAGCTGCGGCTCACGGCGAGTTCCAGCCCGACGTACGGGGTCCTGGACGGGCTGCTCACCGACGAGCGCTGACCGGGGCCGGTGCCGCGGTGGGTGCCGTACGCGGGGTCATCGACGGTGCGGCGAGGGCGCCGAGGAGGGAGACGCCCGCGATGGCCCACCAGGCGTGGACGAACGTGTCGCGTGCGGGGTGGGTGCCGAGGACGGCGATGAGGATGGACACGCCGAGGACCGTGCCGATCTGGCGGCTCATGTTGACGATGGCGCTGCCGGTGGCGGTACGTCCCGCGGGCAGGTCGGAGGTGGCGGCGGACAGGATGGTGGGCAGGGCGAGGCCGACACCCGCGCCGGTGATCATCCAGCCGGGGAGCATCTCGGGGACGTAGTTCGGGTGGGGGCCGACGCTGAGGAGGCGTACGACGTTGCCGAGGCCGAACAGCAGGCAGCCGGCGGCGGCGATGAGGCCGGCGGGGACCCTGTGGGCGATCCGCTGGGCGGCGGCGGCGAACACCGGAACCATGAGCGGGCCGGGCGCGACGCCGAAGCCGGTGCGCAGGGCGCTGTAGTGCCAGGCGTCCTGCATGCACAGGATGACGCTGAGCAGGCCCGCGCCGAACGCGACGCTGAACAGCAGGGCGGTGGCGTTGGACCAGGCGAAGGCGCGTACGCGCAGCAGGGCCGGTTCGATGACCGGTGAGGGGTGGCGGAGCGTGCGCGCGGTGAACACGGCGGCACCGAGGATCGCGGTGGTGAACGCGGCGAGGGTGCCGGCGGAGGTCCATCCCCAGCCGGGTCCTTTGACGAGGCCGAGGGCGAGCGCGCCGGTGGCGGCGGCGAGGACTGCGGCGCCGAGGAGGTCGGGGGTGCGGGAGACGGCGTCGTCGCGCGAGTCGGGGACCCAGCGGACGGTGGCGGCGAGGGCGAGTGCGCCGACGGGGACGTTGACGAGGAACACCCACTGCCAGGACGCCTCGACGAGCAGTCCCCCGGCGACGGGCCCGAACGCTGCGGCGAGCGCGCCGGAGGCGGCCCAGATCCGGACGGCGCGTACGCGGTGTTCGGGGGGTGTGGCGGTGAGGAGGAGGCCGAGGCTGGTGGGTGTGAGGGCGGCGGCGCCGGCGGCCTGCAGGACGCGGAAGGTGACGAGGGGCCACAGGCCGGGGCTGAGGGCGCAGGCGGCGCTGGCGAGGGTGAACAGGGCGAGGCCGGCGAGGAAGCCGTTCTTGCGTCCGTACCGGTCGGCGAGGCGGCCGAGGGGTACGAGGAGCGCGGCGTAGACGATGGCGTAGCCGTTGAGGATCCAGCTGAGGTCGGGCAGGGACGCGCCGTGGAAGTCGCGGCCGATGGCGGCGAAGGCGACGTTGACGATGAACAGGTCGAGGCTGGCCACGAACGCGGCGGCGCACAGGACGATGATGACCCGCGTACCCTGACTTTGCCTTTGCATAGTCAGTGACGCTAGTGGCTGGCTTTTGCCGGGTCAACCCAGCCGCTACCGTGGACGGCATGGACGCCGCGCACATGGAACTCACCGGCCCCCTCGCCGACCGGGACGCCTGGACCGCCGAACGCTGCTCGATCGGCCGGACCTTCGGCGTCATCGGCACCCGCTCGGCGGTGCTGCTGATGCGCGAGGCCCACTACGGCACGACCCGGTTCGACGACTTCGCGCGCCGTGTCGGCATCACCGACGCGGTCGCGTCCGCGCGGCTGAAGGACCTCGTCGAGGCGGGGCTGCTGGAGCGGCGCCCGTACCGTGAGCCGGGCCGGCGTACCCGTTCGGAGTACGTGCTGACGCGCGCCGGCGTGGACCTGCTGCCGGTGCTGCTGGCGCTGTGGCAGTGGGGCGACCGGTACCTCGCGGACGAGAGGGGCCCGGCGCTCGAGTTGCGCCATTCCGGGTGCGCGGCTCCCCTGTCGGTGCGGGTCCGCTGCGAGGAGGGCCACGAGGTGCCGCTGGAGGAGGTCACGGTGCGGGTACCCCCGGTTGACCGGCGGTGACGGGTCTTCTCACGGTGATCCGGGAGCCGCGATAATCGCCACTTCCGAAATCCGCGTGATCGCACCCCGGAGGCTCTGATGTCGGACGCGTACCGTCGCCGTGGCTGGTGGAGAGACGAGACGTTCCTCGATGACCTGCGCCGGAACGTCCGTGAGCGTCCGGACCGTACGGCGGTGGTGGTGCACCGGACCCGCGACGACAGCACACGGACCCTGGACTACGCGGAGCTGTCGCGGCTGGTGGACCGGTCCGCGTCCGCGCTGGTGGAGCTGGGCCTGGAGCGCGGTGACTTCTTCGCGGCGCAGCTCACCGACCGGTGGGAGCTGGCGGTGCTGGCGCTGGCGTGCATGCGCGCGGGGGTGCGGTTCTGCCCGCTGATGCCGCTGTACCGCCGTTTCCAGCTGCGGACGATGCTGGGGGTGTCCGAGGCGCGGGTGCTGGTGACGATGGCCGAGCACGAGGGGACGCCGCTGGCGGAGATCGCCGTGGAGCTGGCCGGTGAGCTGCCGAGCCTGGAGCGGGTCCTGGTCGCGGACGGGCCCGGCCCGGCGGGCCTGGACAGTTTCGAGTCGTTCTTCTTCGACACTCCGTGGGAGAAGCGGCACGGTGAGGACCTGGACTCGCGTGAGATGGGGCCCGACGACCCGTACCTGGTGCTGTTCACGTCCGGGACGACGAGTGAGGCCAAGGGGGTGCTGCACAGCCAGAACACGTTGCACGCGGCGATCCGCGGTGAGGCCGGCGTGTTCGGGCTGGACGAGTCCGTGGCGGTCGCGACGTCGGCGTCGTACACGCACTACACGGGTGTCGCGCAGGGCATGCTGATGCCGCTCATGCTCGGCGGCACGATGGTCTTCGACGACACGCGCGACCCCGGTGCGGCGCTGGACCTGATCGCGCGGAACAAGGTGACGTTCTTCTACACGGCTCCGCCGATGCTGCGGGGGCTGGTCGACGAGCAGCGGCGCGCGCCGCGTGACCTGTCGGCGCTGCGGCTGCTGGTGGTGGGGTCGGCGCCGGTGCCGTCGTACTTCGTGGACGAGGTGCGTGAGGTGTTCGGGCTGCGGATGTTCTCGCTGTGGGGCATGACGGAGAACGGCCCCGTGACGATCAGCCGGTTCGATGATCCGGAGGATTGGGCGGCGCACAGTGACGGCAGCCCGATCTCGGACATGGAGCTGCGCATCGACCCGGTCCCGGGGCAGACGGACGGGGTCGGGGTGTTGTGGGTGCGGGGGCCGTCGCAGTGCCTGGGGTATCTGCGCCGCCCGCACCTGTACGAGGAGAAGCTGGACGCCGAGGGCTGGTTCAACACCGACGATCTCGTACGCCCGGACGGGCGCGGCGGGATCCGGGTGGCGGGGCGTGCGAAGGACCTGATCCTGCGGCACGCGAACATCGTGCCGGTCGCGGACCTGGAGTCGGTCATCGGCGCGCTGCCGGAGGTGGTCGAGGTCGCGGTGATCGGGGTGCCGGACCGGTCGGCCGTGGACGAGACGGTGTGCGCGGTGGTGGTGCCGGTCTCCCCCGGCGGGCTGACCCTGGACGGCCTGCACGCGGCGCTGGAGAAGGCGGGGATGGCGCAGCTGTACTGGCCGCAGCGGCTGGAGCTGGTGGAGGCGTTGCCGAAGACGCCGATCGGGAAGACACGGAAGGTGGAGCTGCGGGAACGCTTCGCCTGACGGGTGTCGATCCGGCGGGGCGCCGTTCGTGTAGTGGGTGACGGCCGTCTACGGGAGGACCCGGAATGAAGCAGTACCTGCTGAACGTCTACCAGCCCGAGGGTGAGCTGCCGGCCGAGCGGCTGGCCGTGGTGTCGCGGGACGTCGAGGCGTGGGACGAACGGCTGCGGGCGTCCGGTTCGTGGGTGTTCACCGGCGGCCTGCACGCCGCGGGCTCCTCCACGGTCGTACGCGCCGGCCGGGACGGTGACGTGCTCGTCACCGACGGCCCGTACGCCGAGGGCAAGGAGCACATCGGCGGGTTCACGATCATCCGCGCCGAGGACCTGGACGCCGCGCTGGAGTGGGCCCGTGGCCTGTCGGAGGCGTCGACGCTGCCGGTGGAGGTACGGCCGATGCGGGGCGGGGACTGAAGACGGTGACGCCCGTCGAGCGCGTGTTCCGCGCGGAGTACGGGCGCGCGGTGGCGGTCCTGGTGCGGGTGTTCGGTGATGTCGACATCGCCGAGGAGGCCGTCCAGGACGCGTTCGCGACGGCGGTGCGGCGCTGGCCCGTAGACGGGCCGCCGCCGAGCCCGGCGGGGTGGATCATCACGACGGCGCGTAACCGCGCGATCGACCGGCTGCGCCGTGAGGCGTCGCGCGATGACCGGTACGCGCAGGCGGCGTTGCTGCACGAGCGCGGTGAACGTGCCGAGGAGGGCGTGGTGCGCGATGACCGGCTCCGTCTGATCTTCATGTGCTGTCATCCGGCGCTGGGGGCGGGCGCGCGGGTGGCGTTGACGTTGCGGCTGCTGGGCGGGTTGACGACCGTGGAGATCGCGCGGGCGTTCCTGGTGCCGGAGGCGACGATGGCGCAGCGGATCGTGCGCGCCAAGGCGAAGATCCGCGACGCCGGTATTCCGTACCGGGTGCCGTACGAGGCGGACCTGCCGGGGCGGCTGCGCGCGGTCCTCGCCGTGGTCTATCTGATCTTCAATGAGGGGTACACGGCGAGTTCGGGTGACCGGCTGGTGCGTGAGGACCTGTGCGCGGAGGCGGTCCGGCTGGGGCGGCTGCTGGTGGAGCTGATGCCGGACGAGCCGGAGGCGTGGGGGTTGCTGGCGCTGATGCTGCTGGTGTCCTCGCGGCGCGCCGCGCGTACGGGCCGTGATGGCGGGCTGGTGCGGCTGGCGGACCAGGACCGTTCGGTGTGGGACCGTGACCTGATCGTGGAGGGGCAGGCGATCGTACGCGCGTGCCTGCGGCGTGATGATCCGGGGCCGTACCAGGTCCAGGCGGCGATCAACGCGGTGCACAGCGACGCGCCGTCCGCGGCGGACACGGACTGGGGGCAGATCGTCCGGCTGTACGACCAGCTGCTGGTGTTCACACCGAGCCCGGTGGTGGCGTTGAACCGCGCGGTGGCGGTCGCGGAGGTCGAGGGCCCGTCGGTGGCGCTCGCGGCCGTGGAGGGCTTGGATCTGGGCGGGTATCACCTGTTCCATGCGATCCGCGCGGAGTTGCTGCGGCGTCTGGGCCGTGACCGTGAGGCGGGCGTCGCGTACGGGGAGGCGCTCGCGCGTACGGACAACGCGGCCGAGCGCGCGCTGCTGGAGTCGGCGCGCGCGGCGCTCGGCTAGGTCGGTTAGGCGGGTTTGCGGGCGCGGAGGGCGAGGACCGTGGGGGTGGGGGCGCCGCCTTCGGTGAAGCGTTCGGGGGTGAGGCCGGCGTTGAGGAAGGCGTGCAGGAGGGCGGGGAGCGGCAGGTGTGTCGCGCCGACCTTGTCGCGTACGCCCTGGTCGGTCCATGAGTTCTTGGTCCAGTGGCCGTCGAGGTAGCCGGGGGTGATGACGACGGCGGCGGGGTCGCCGCGGTCGGCGAAGCCGCCGCAGAAGCACGGGTGGACACCGACGTGGACGAGTACGCCGCCGGGCCGCAGCACGCGGGCGGCTTCGGCGAGGACGGCCGGGTAGCGGGGCATGTCGGTGTGGACCATCACGGCGATCACGGCGGGCAGGGCACCGTCGCGTATCGGGAGGTGTTCGGCGTCGGCGCGTACGGCGGGGAGGCGGCCTCGGGTGTGGCGGAGCATCCCCGCGGACACGTCGACGCCGATGGGGGTGCGGCCGAGGGCGCGGACCGTCGCGGCGTGCACGCCGGTGCCGCAGCCGATCTCCAGGCATGGCCCGCTCCCCTCCCCCAGCAGGTCGCGCAGTGCGGTGTCGACGCCGATCGGGTCACCGGACGCCGTTTTGAGGAAGTCGTGTTCGTACCAGTCGGCGATCTCGTCGTACGCGGCGGTGGGGGCCATTGGTGGTCTCCTCTCCTGCCCTCATACTGGCGTGATGGTGACGGTTTCGCAGGTGCGGCGGCTCGCGCTGGCGCTGGGTGAGGCGGTGGAGGTGCCGCATCACGGGTTCCCGTCGTTCCGCGTCCAGGGGAAGGTCTTCGCGACGCTGCCCGACGAGGAGCACCTGAACATCATGATCGACCCGGACGAGGTGGGCGCGGCCGTCGCGGAGGCGCCGGAGGCGTGTTCGGAGCTGTGGTGGGGCAAGAAGCGGTCCGGGGTGCGCGTACGCCTCGCCGGCGCCGAGGTGGGGCTCGTCGGGGAGCTGCTGTCGGACGCGTGGCGGCGCAAGGCCCCGAAACGGCTCCTGTCCCCCTAACGAGGCGGGATCGTGAGGGTGCCGTCGATGACGGCCTGGGCGACGTCGAGGAGTTGCAGGTGGCCGGCGCGGGCGTGGTCGCGCAGGACGATGAACGCGTCGTCGACGGAGACGTCCTGGCGTTCGGCGAGGAAGCCTTTGGCCTGCTCCACGAGGATGCGGCTGTTCAGGGCGCCCTGGAGTTGTTCGGCGACGACCTCGCGGCGGCGCGGCGCGCGCTGGTGCAGGATCCCGATGGTGGCGGCGTTCGCCAGGGCCTGGCCGAGTTCCAGGGTGTCGTCGTCGGGCGCGCCCTGGCCGGCGCTGAACAGGTTCATCGCGCCGATGACCTGCTGGCGCAGCCGCATCGGCAGCGCGGTGACGCTGGTGAACCCGGCGGCGCGGGCGGCGGGCGCGAACCTCGGCCAGCGCCGGTCGTCGGCCAGGTCGTGGCCGTTCACGACGGCTCCGCTCTGGTAGGCCTCCAGGCAGGGCCCTTCGGAGTTCTGCAGTTCGAACAGCTCCAGCAGTCTCGTCTGCTCGGTGGAGGCGGCCAGGAGGTTCAGCGTGTCGCGGTGGTCGACCAGTAGCAGGCCGCACGCGCTCACGCCGAGCAGCTCCACGCACCGCACCGCGAGCCGGTCGAGGAAGTCGATGATGTCGAAGTCGTCCACGAGCGTGTCGGTGAGCTCGACGAACACGTCACGGACACGACGGTCCAGCACTGCCATTGCCTCGGTCCCCCTGTCTCGGCGCGCGGCGCCGTCCCCCGGGCCGTGTGTTGCCGTCCTGGTCTCTGTCATCCCCGTCGGGGGAGAATCTGAGCCTGCGGTTCACCACGTCGCACGCCACGGTGCCCAGGCGGCGGTCGTACAGGTAGGAGTGGGCGCGTAGGAGCGCGAGGGCGTCGGTGACGCCCGCGCCGATCTGCGCGGCGACCATCCCGGCGGCCTGGTGGACCTCGGCGCGGTGGTCGTTGAAGCCGGCGTCGATGACGTCGTTCAGGTCGGTGGCGATTCCGCCGCGCCGGTCCAGGGCCAGGACGAGGGCGGCGTCGGCGAAGGTGAGGACCTCGGCGAGTTCGGGGGTGCTGAGGAGGCCTTCGCGGAGCCGGTACAGGTCCAGTACGCCGACGCGTGCGGCGCCCGCGGCGATGGGGACGGCGAACATGGCTTTGACGCCGCGTTCGGTGGCGGCGGGCGCGAACACCGGCCACAGGCGTCCGGCCTGTGGGGAGGCCAGGTCGGCGACGAGGATGGGGCCGTTGCCGTCCACGGCGTCGCGGCAGGGGCCTTCGCCGAGGGTGGACTGGAGCTCTTCGAGTTCCCGGCTGCGGGGGTCGGTGGCGTACACGGGTTCGCGTGGCCCGCCGTCGAGGGTCATGGACAGGCCGGCGCCGATCGCGGACATGGCTTGGGAGCAGGCGATGCAGGCGTGCCGGATCGAGACCGGCTCTCCCTCCCACCGGGCGCAGATGTCGATCGCCGCCCAGACCCGTACGGTGCGGTCCTCGGTCACCGGGGTCCCGCCTGGGAAGGCCGCACGCTGTCTCCTTCCGTCCGTTGACGATTCGACGGTACGGAGGGTGCGTGCGCAGGGTTAGGGGCGAAGGTCACGTGTCCCGGCGGGCCTGTGGAAAACCGGCGTGGAAAACTACCCCGGCTTCACCTCGTATGTTGCTATTTCCCGACACGGGGTGTGGATGAGGCTGTGGAAAACCTCAGCGGGACGCGGCGGCCAGCCGCACACCCAGCCCGACCAGCACCACCCCGGACACCCGCTCCAGCCACCGCCGCACCACAGGCCGCGCGAACGCCCGCCCCGCACGGCCCGCCACCCAGATCAACATCAGATACCAGACCACATCGATCAACGCCCACACCAGCGAGAACACCACCAGAACCGGCAGCACCGGCGCGCCCGCCGGCACGAACTGCGGCAGGAACGAGATCGCGAACACCCCCGCCTTCGGGTTCGCGAAATTCGTCAGCAACCCCAGCCGGAACACCCGCCATCCCGACGCCGCCGCGACCTCCGCCACCACCTCGCCCGCGTCGCGCCGCGAACGCCACAGCGCCCGAACACCCATCGACACCAGGAACACCGCCCCGGCCACCCGCATCACGTCGTACGCGACCCGCGACGCCAACAGCAGCGCCGACAACCCGAACGCCGCCGCCAGCCCCCACAGCACGACCCCCGCCTCGTTCCCCAGCATCGCCGCCACACCCGCGCGGCGCCCCGACGTCACCGACTGCCGCACGATCACCGCCGTGCTCGGCCCCGGCACCATCGACACCAGCGCCGCCGCGCCCGCGAACGCCACCAGGCTCCCCACCATCACGGCATCACCCCGGCCGGGTTCTCCGTGCCCTGCCCGCCGCTGTCGGTCGGATGAGGCGCCGGCGAGCCGCTCTTGGACGGCGTCGGCCTCACCGACGGCGACGGAGGCGGCAACGGGACCGCCGGCTGCGTGGGCACCGGAGGCGGCGTCGGCTGCGGCGGCTTGGGGTCCTTCGGCTCACACGAGAACAACAACACGACCAGCAGAGCCAGCAACGCCAGCAGCGCCGCCAGCGAGATCACCGCCGTCGCCAGGCCCCGCGTGTCACCCGCGGGCTCCGGCGCACCCGCCGGCTCCACCGGCTGCAACGCCGGGCCGCGCGGCCCCGACAGCCAGTACGGCTGGAACTGCGGGCCACCACGACGGTGCCGCACCCCACCCCAGCCGCGTTTCAACAACACCGGCTCCAGGAAACGCTCCGCGCCCGAACGCCCCTCCTCGTACGCGGTCGCCACCCACGGCGCCGCGCCCTCAGTCAGCGACGCCAGCACCGGCGAACCCTCACCCGGGCCCGGGCGTGCCGTCTCCGCCGACACCGCCGCGCGGAACCGGTCGCGCGCCGCCGCGTCACCGGCCGCCGACGTCGTCAGCAACGCCACCTCCACCGGACGCCCCGATGGGTCCGACCCTAGGTAGACGATGCCCGCCGGTGACTCGGCCAGGCGCGAGTCCAACCGGAACGGACCGAGCTCACCAGGGTCCCCGAGCTGCAACGGCTTCGGCATATGCGGCGACTCCCCCTCCCACCCGGACGCGCGCGACACCCTAACAGCTACCAGATTGGGCGCCTTCCCACCTCAATCACATAAGGTCGTGCCGTTGACGCCGCACGGACCCTGACCATGAGGGACTACATGACGATCGCCGTAGGGGACATCGACCAGGCGGCGGCTCTGCTGCAGCAGAGCGTCGCGGAGGTGAAGAAGGTCATCGTCGGCCAGGATCACATGGTCGAACGCATGGTCATCGCGCTGCTCGCCCGCGGGCACTGCCTCCTCGAAGGCGTGCCCGGCGTCGCCAAGACCCTCGCCGTCGGCACCCTCGCCAACGTCGTCGGCGGGTCCTTCGCCCGCCTGCAGTTCACCCCCGACCTCGTGCCGTCCGACATCGTCGGTACCCGCGTCTACCACCCCTCCACCGAGCAGTTCGACGTCGAACCCGGGCCCGTGTTCGTGAACTTCGTCCTCGCCGACGAGATCAACCGCGCCCCCGCCAAGGTCCAGTCCGCGCTCCTGGAGGTCATGGCCGAACGCCAGGTCTCCCTCGGCGGCAAGACCCACCCGCTGCCCAGGCCGTTCGTCGTCATCGCCACGCAGAACCCCATCGAGTCCGAAGGGGTCTACCCGCTCCCCGAAGCGCAACGCGACCGGTTCCTCATGAAGGTCAACGTCGCCTACCCCAGCGCCACCGAGGAGATGCAGATCCTGCAGCGGATGAGCGTCGACCCGCCCGGCGCCGAACGCGTCCTCGACGCCGAGAGCCTCATCGCCCTCCAGCACGCCGCCGACGACATCGCCGTCCACGAGCTCGTCGCCGACTACATCGTGCGGCTCGTCATGGCCACCCGCGAACCCGAGCAGTACCGCCTGCCCGACCTCAAGGGCGTCATCGACATCGGCGCCAGCCCCCGCGCCACCCTCGGCCTCGTCGCGTCCGCGCGCGCCCTCGCGCTGCTGCGCGGACGCGACTACGTCCTGCCCGACGACGTACGCGACGTCGCCGTCGACGTGATGTCCCACCGGATCCTGCTGTCCTTCGACGCCGTCGCCGACGGCATCGACCCCGTCGGCATCGTCCAGCGGATCCTGACGACCGTTCCGCCGCCGCGCGTCGTGTGGAACAACGAATACGCCTCATGAGCGGCCGGTCGGACAAGCTCAGCGACCTGGCGCCCGAACACTCCCTCAAACGCCTGGAACTGGCCGTCACCCGCCGCCTCGACGGCCTCCTGCACGGCGAGCACCTCGGCCTGCTTCCCGGCCCCGGCAGCGACCTCGCCGAAGCGCGCCTCTACCAGCCGGGCGAGGACGACGTACGCCACATGGACTGGTCCGTGACCGCACGTACGACCGTCCCGCATGTGCGTGACCTCATCGCCGACCACGAGCTGGAGACCTGGGCGCTCGTCGACATGTCCCCCAGCATGGACTTCGGCACCGCCACCATGGAGAAACGCGACCTCGTCGTCGCGGCCCTGGCCGCCATCGGGTTCCTCACCACCCGCCTCGGTGACCGCCTCGGCGCCTACATCGTCCACGGAGGCGGCGTACGCCGCTGGCCCGCACGTACGGGACGCAACGCCACGTACGGGCTCCTGCAGTCCCTCCTGGACACCCCGCGCGCCGCCGGCCGCGGCTCCGCGCCGGGCCTCGCCGACGCGATCGACAAGCTCGCGCGCAGCCAGCGCAAACGCGGCCTGCGCGTCGTCATCTCCGACTTCCTCGACGACGACCCGCCCGGCACCGAACCCGGCTGGGTACGGCCCCTGCGCCGCCTCGCCCTGCGCAACCAGGTCATCGCCGTGGAGATCATCGACCCGCGTGAGCTCGACCTGCCCGACATCGGGCCCGTCGTCATGACCGACCCCGAGACCGGCGCCACCCGCGAGATCATGCTGACCAAGAAGGTCCGCGCCGCGTACGCCGAAGCCGCCGCCGCGCAGCGGACCCGCACCCGTGACGCCATCCGCGGCTGCGGCGTGCCCCACCTCATCCTGCGCACCGACCGGGACTGGATCGCCGACGTCGCCCGGTTCGCGCTGCAACAACGACGCGTCGCCGGGCGCACCCAGCCTCAGAGGGGCCGCGCATGACCTTCCTGTCCCCCGCACGACTGTGGCTCCTGGCCCTCGTGCCGCTGCTCATCGTCGCGTACCTGCTCGTGCAGGCACGCCGCAGGAACGCCGCCGTGCGCTTCACCAACCTGGCGCTGCTCACCACGGTCGCGCCGCGCCGGCCCGGCTGGCGCCGTCACCTCGCCGCGGCCCTGTTCCTGCTGTCGGTCGTGCTGATGACCGTCGGGTTCGCGCGCCCCGCCAAACCAGTCAAGGTCCCCCGCGAACGCGCCACCATCATCGTCGCCATCGACACGTCCCTGTCGATGAAGGCCACCGATGTGGCGCCGACCCGCCTCGACTCCGCCAAGGCCGCCGCGAAGAAGTTCGTGCAGGACCTGCCGTCGCGGTTCAACGTCGGCCTCGTCAGCTTCTCCGGCAGCGCCTCCGCCGTCGTCGCCCCCACCTATGACCGTGAGGCCGTCGGGCACGCCATCGACGCCCTGCAGCTCGGCAAGGGCACCGCCATCGGCGAGGCCGTCTTCACCTCACTGCAGTCCATCCGCTCCTTCGACGCGCGCGCCAACCAGGACCCGCCGCCGGCGCACATCGTGTTGTTGTCCGACGGCGACAACCAGAGCGGCCGGTCCGTCACCGAGGCCGCCGACGCCGCACGCTCCTCCAAGGTCCCCGTCTCCACCATCGCGTTCGGCACCCCGTACGGGACCGTCGACATCGACGGCGAGACCGTGCCCGTGCAGGTGAACAAGACGACCCTGAAGAACCTCGCGCAGGACACCGCCGGCAAGCCCTACGAGGCCCAGGCCGGGTCGGAGCTGTCGGAGGTGTACAAGCACATCGGCAGCTCCCTCGGCTTCACCATCGAACGCCAGGAGGCCGCGTCGCAGTACATCCTCGCCGCGCTGCTCCTGGCGCTCGCCGCCGGCGGCCTGTCCCTGGTCTGGTTCCAGCGGCTGCCCTGACCCGCGCCGTCAGCGCCGCCGGGCCGCCGGGCGTACGCCGCGCGACACGTACCCGATGATGCCGAGCAGGACCAGCACGCCCAGGCCGTCGCCCAGCCCCTCCCACAGGCTGGAGAAGATCCCGTGCGCGCTGAGCAGCAGGTACGTCGCGAACACCGTCGCGGCCGTGCCCGCCGCCGGTGTCAGCGCGTACGACCACGGGTGCTGCTGAGCCCACGCGCGCGCACGGTTGGTGCCGCGCCGCAGCAGGGCGCCGCCGGCGCCGATCAGGAAGAACACCGCCAGGCCGAACGACAGCGGCCCGGCCAGCGTCAGGTGGCCGCCGAGGACGTTCAGCCCCAGGTCGGCCAGACCTCCGACCACTCCCCCGGCGAGCGCGGCCGGCCAGGGGCCCTCCGAAGCAGCCGACATCGCGATCCAGGTCGAGTCGGAGCGGCTGGGGACATCCGGTTCATACGTCATATCTTGATGATGCTGTGTGTGGGGCCGGAAATCCATCAGGGTTTCCCCCGAGTCGTCCCTGACGCCTCCCCCACCCCGACGCTGATACGGTCAGCCCCCGTGGGGGAGCATTACTTCGCGGAGCGGCCGCAGGCGGACAGCAGACCGGGAACGGTCGACCTCGTCCTGCCCGACCTTCATCTGCGGCTGGTGACCGACCGGGGCATGTTCTCCCCGGACCGCGTCGACCTGGGCACACGCGTCCTTCTGGAGACCGTCCCTCCGCCGCCGGCCGAGGGGAACCTCCTCGACGTGGGCTGCGGGTACGGGCCGATCGCGCTCACCATGGCACGCCGGTCGCCGTCGGCGAGTGTTTGGGGCGTGGACGTGAACGGTCGCGCCCTGGAATGTGCTGGGCGTAATGCCCAGGCAGCCGAGCTTGACAATGTAAGGTTCTACTTGGACGCGGAGATGCCGGCCGAGCCGCGGTTCGCCGCGATCTGGTCGAACCCGCCGATCCGCATCGGCAAACCCGCACTCCACGAACTTCTGCTGACCTGGCTGCCGCGCCTGTCCCCGGGCGGGCGCGCTCACCTCGTCGTACAGAAGAACCTCGGCTCGGACTCCCTGCAACGCTGGCTCGCCGACCAGGGATGGCCCGTCGAACGCATCGCCTCCCGCGCCGGGTACCGAGTCCTGGCCGTCGACTCGAAGGACGCAACGTGACCACCGCCGAGACGCGCCGGCAACTGCGCGCGACCGACGTCAAACGCCTCAACCGCGGCTGGCGGCGCCGCACCGAAGGCCGCCTGGGCCTGCTCGTCGAGTCGGTGACGCAGCCGTTCAACATCGGGTCGATCATGCGCTCCGCCGCGGCGTTCGGCGTCGAGCACATGTGGCTCGCCGGGAACGCCACTCCCCCGACCCACGCGAACGCCCGCAAGACCGCGCTCGGCACCGAACGCCTCGTCACCTGGGATCCGCCCGTCCCGCCCGCCGAGGCCGTCGAGGCCGCCCGCCAGGCCGGGTACCGCGTCGTGGCCATCGAGCTCACCGGCGACGCCCTCCCGCTGCACGAGGCCGCCCTGGAGGGCGACGTGTGCCTCGCCGTGGGCGGTGAGGACCACGGCTGCTCCCCCGCCCTCCTGGACGCCGTCGACGCCGTCGCCTACATCCCGCAGATCGGCCGCGTCGGCTCCCTCAACGTCGCCGTCGCCACCGCGATCGCCCTCGCCGAGACCCGCCGCCGCGAATGGGCCCGGCACGGCGAGTAGCCCGGACCGGTCTCAGCGCGCCGCGCCGAACGCCCCCGCGTGGTCGCGGGCGAAAGCGGCGACGTCACGCGGCGCGCGGCCGAGCAGGCCCGCGACCGTATCGGTCGTGAAGTCGCCCCAGCCGGAGGCGTACATCCGCGCGTACTCCTCGAGCATGTCCACGATCCACGCCGGGACGCCGTAGCCGAGCAGCGTCTTCCGCCGGGCGTCGTCACCGACCGGCAGATACCTGACAGGCCTGCCCAGGGCGAGCCCCAGCCCGTCGGCGACCTCACCGAACGTCACCGCGCGCGGGCCCGTGAGCGTGTACGTACGGGCATGGTGGCGGCCGGGGTCGTCCAGGAGCACACGGGCGGCGCACTCGGCGATGTCACGAACGTCGATCATTCCGATCCGCGCCGAGCCCATGTTGAGCGAGAACGTGCCGGTCGCGGAGACGTCACCGGCCTCGTTCAGCAGGTTCTGCGTGAACCAGAGCGGGCGCAGGACCGTCCAGCGCATGCCGCTCCGCTCGGTCTCATGGTCGGACAGCGCGTGCAGCCTGGCGCTGCGGTTCGGCGCGTCGTGCGCCGCGCCCGCGACGGACAACCGCACGATCCGCTCCACACCGGCCTGGCGTGCGGCCCACACGGCGTTCATGTTGTTCTCCGGAGCGCGCGGGCCATTCGGGGTGAGCAGCCACAGGTCCCGCACGCCCTCGAACGCGGGCGGCAGCGTCCGCGGGTCGTCGAGGTCACCGATGCAGGGTTCGGCGCCGCGTACGCCGTCCGCTCTTGCCTGGTCACGTACCAGGGCGCGAAGGCGCACATCGGCGCCTTCCAGCGCCCTCATCAGCGCGGTGGACACGGTCCCGGTGGCTCCGGTGATCAACACGGTGCGTGAAACGCTCATTCTCGGCTCCCTTGGATCAGTTGGTCGACGTGGCCGGTGACGCGTCACGGCCCGGGTGGACGGAGGTCTTCGCGCGGCCGGTGGTGAGGCGCTCCAGGACCCACAGCGCGACGGTCCCGGCCGCCAGGACGGCGCCCAGGACGCACACGCCGGTCCAGCCGCCGCGCACCCACACCACCGACGTCAGCGCGGAACCCGCCGCGCCGCCGGCGAAGAACGAGGTCATGAAGACGGAGTTGATCCGGTTGCGGGCCTCGGGCCGCAGCGCGTAGACGACGTTCTGGTTGCCGTTCAGCACCGCCTTGTGCGCCAGGTCCAGCGCGATCACGCCGGCGAGCAGCCACACCAGCGAGCGCGCCCCGGCGGCGATCGCCGCCCACGACACCAGCAGCAGGACCGCCCCGGCGCCGGTCACGGCCTGTACGTGCCCGCGGTCGGCCAGCCGCCCCGTCCACGAGGCCGTCAGCGCGCCCGCGGCACCGACCAGGCCGAACAGGCCGATGGCCGGCTCCGACCAGCCGTACGGCGACCGCACCAGCAGGAACGTCAGCGCCGTCCACAGCACGGTGAACGACGCCATGCTCAACGCGGCGATACCCGCCCGCCACCGCAGCAGCGGCTCGTACCGGACCATCGCCACCGTCGAGGACAGCAACCCGGCGTAGGACATGCGCCCGCCGTCGCCGCCCAGCCGCGGCAGGAAGACACGCAACAACGCCGCCATCACAGCCATCAGGGCCGCGTTCACCCAGTACACCGTCCGCCAGCCGCCCAGCTCCGACAGCGCCCCCGACGCCGTACGCGCCAGCAACGCGCCGAGCAGCAGCCCGGTCATCACCGTGCCGACCACCCGGCCCCGCTCGGCCGGGTCCGCCAGCGTCACCGCGAACGGCACCACCACCTGCGCCCCCACCGACGTCAGCGCGGTCAGGGCCGTACCGGCCAACAGCACCGTGCCGTTGACCGCGGTGGCCGACACCAGCAGGAACACCGCCGTCGCCGCGTACAGCGACACCGCGAGGCGCCTGCGCTCCACCAGGTCACCGAGCGGCACCAGCAGGATCAGCCCCAGCGCGTACCCGCCCTGCGCGGCCGTCACCGTCAGCGCCGCCAGTGCGGGGCCGAGCCGCAGTTCCCTGCCGATCAGGTCGAGCAGCGGCTGGGTGAAGTAGTTGCCCGCGACCGCCAGCCCGGTCGCCACCGACATGAGCAGGAGCAGCCCGCGCGGTAGACCGCCGGGATGAAGTCTCGTCATGCGCCCAGCCTCGGCGACAAGCGATCAATGAGTCCAACACATGTTCGTCATCGGATCAATCATGAAAGAAGATTGATCCCATGGAGCTCCAGCAGATGCGTTACGTCGTCGCCGTCGCGGAGACGAACAACTTCACCCGCGCCGCCGAGCAGTGCCGCGTCGTCCAGTCCGCGCTGAGCCACCAGATCGCGCGGCTGGAACGCGAACTGGGCGCCAGGCTCTTCGACCGCACCAGCCGCCGCGTCCGGCTCACCCCGGCCGGTGAGGCGTTCCTCCCCGCGGCCCGCCAAGCCCTCGACGCCGCCGCGCGCGCCCGCGCCGAGGTGTCGGCCGCCACCGGCGAGATCCGCGGCCGGCTCGCCATCGGCGCCATCTCCACCGTCGCCGCCGTCGACCTGCCGGCCGTCCTGAAGGAGTTCCACCTGCGCCATCCGAAGGTACGGATCAGCCTCCGCTCGGGCCCCAGCGAAGAGCTGACCGAACGGGTCCGGCAGGGCACCCTGGACGCCGCCTTCCTCGGGCTCCCGCTCGGCGCGCGACCCCAGGGCGTACGCGGCCGTGAACTCGCCCACGGTGACCTCGTCGCCGTCGTCGCGCCCGACCACCCCCTGGCGGGCAAGGACCACGTCGAGCTGCGCCGGCTGGCCGATGAGACGTTCGTCGACTTCCCAGCGGGCACCGCCGGGCGGGCCCACGCGGACGCCGCCTTCGCCGCGGCCGGAGTACCCCGCGAGGTCGCCTACGAGGTGACGACCGCCGACTTCATGGCCCGCCTGATCCGGCAGGGCCTGGGGATCGGGATGCTGCCCGCCGCCTTCACCGCCGAACTCCACGACCTGCCCATCGTCGGCCTCCGCGACGCACCGGCCCGCGTCGAGCACCTCATCTGGAGCCGCTTCCAGCCCTCCCCCGCCACCGTGGCGTTCCTGTCCGCACTGGACGCCCCCGCACCCGCCTCCGGCTACTGAGCACGATCTGCCTGGGACTGCCAGTACCACGACGATCCGGGCGGGACCGGGCACAGTGGAGTCATGGCGACCACGGAGTTCGGGCACACGGTGCGGCGCTGGCGCGACCGGGTGTCCCCATCGGCGGCGGGCCTGCCCGCGGGCGGCCACCGCCGCGCCCCCGGCCTGCGCCGCGAGGAACTCGCGCTGCTCGCCGGGATCTCCGTGGACTACGTGACCCGCCTGGAACAGGGCCGGGCGGCGAACCCGTCCGAACAGGTCGTCGAGGCCATCGGCCGGGCCCTGCGCGTCTCCGCCGCCGAACGAGAGCACCTGTTCCACGTCGCCGGCCTCGTACCGCCCGGGCAGGGCACCGTCCCGGCGTACATCACACCGAGCGTGCAGCGCCTCCTGGACAGGTTCACCGGGACACCCGTCGCCGTCAGCGACGCCGCGTGGACGCTGCTGCTCGCCAACCCGCTGTACACGGCGCTGATGGGCGAGTACCACGGCAACGACCGCAACGCGGTCTGGCGCACCTTCCTCGGCGCCGGCAGCCGCGTCCGCCACACCCCGGAGGCCCTCCGCGAACTCCAGGCCGCGCAGGTGTCCTCCCTGCGCGCGACCGCGGCCCGCTACCCGGCCGACCAGCGGCTGCGACGCCTGATCGCCGAACTACGGACCAACAGCCCCCGCTTCGCCGAACTCTGGGACTCCGGCCTCCTCGCCCACCACAAGGCGGCGACCAAGACCGTCGACCACCCCCGGACGGGCGCCATCACACTCGACTGCGACCTGCTGAGCGTCGCGGGCAGCGACCTGCGCATCATGATCTACACCGCCGAACCCGGCACCGAAGACGCCGAACGCCTCGCCCTCCTGTCCGTCCTCGGCACCCAGAGCCTCGTCGGCTAACGGGCGCGACAATCGAGACATGTTCATGGAGACCACCCGCCTGACCCTTCGCCGTTTCACCGAGGCCGACGAGGACGACTTGGTCGAGCTCGACAGCGACCCCGAGGTCATGCGTTTCATCAACGGCGGCGAGCCGACACCCCGCGAGCGGATCCGCGGCCAGATCCGGCGCCTGCTCGACTACTACACCCGGTTCGAGGACTACGGATTCTGGGCGGCGCACGACACCAGCGGCCGATTCCTCGGCTGGTTCCAGTTCGTGCCCCGCACGGACGAAGCCCTCGAGATCGAGCTCGGCTACCGGCTCCGCAGACCCGCCTGGGGCAAGGGCTACGCCACCGAAGGAGCACGCGCACTGATCCGCAAAGGCTTCACCGAGCTGCGCGCGGAACGGGTCGTCGCGGAGACGATGACAGCCAACCTCGGCTCCCGGCACGTCCTGGAGAAGGCCGGCCTGACCCTCGTGGACACCTTCCACCGCGGCGGCGTGGACGTCGCCGCCTACGCCCTGACCCGAACCGGCTCCGAGACCACCCGCTAGAGCGTCTGCGCGCGGCCGAGGGTGCGGTCGAAGACGGTCAGGAGGAGGAAGACGGCGCCCGCGCCGAGCATGATCCAGGTCAGGTGGTGCATGCCAGCCGTGTCCGCGTGCCGGCCGAAGGAGACGGCCGCCATCGAGGAGGCGACCATCGAGCCGACGTACGCGACGGTGCGCAGCAGGCCCGCCGAGGACGCGGTCCGTTCCGGGTCGGACTGGAAGTACACCGAGTTCTGCAACGCCAGGCTGTTCAGCCCCTGCGGCACACCGAAGATCACCGCGACGAGGACCAGCGCCCACACGGAGCTGGACCCGGTCAGGGTCAGCATCAGCGCGCAGGCGACGAGCTGCCCGACCGCGCCGGCGAGCAGCTTGCCGCGTACGCTCCTGCGCCGCCCGGTAAGGACCGAGACGCCGATGGCCACCAGGAACATGGGGCTCTGCGCCAGCCCGGCGTGGAACGGCGAGAGCCCGAAGCCCTCCTCCGTCCACTGCGTGAACCCGTACAGGAACGAGTAGGCGACGACGTAGGCGACCAGCGCGCGCCCGTACGTGACCAGCAGTGGCGTGTTGCCGCCCAGGACGCGCAGGTCGATGAACGGGATCGGCGCCCGCAGCTCACGTACCGCGAACGCGCCGCTCGCGGCGGCGGTGATCACCAGCAGGTACGCGTCGCGCGGGTGCGGGTTCATCAGGAACAGCAGCAGCGAGATGAGCATCGCGGCGAACAGCGCCATGCCGGGCAGGTCGATCTGGGTGGTGAGGCGCCCGCGCCGCGCGGACTCCTCCGCCCTGGGCAGCCGGAGCAGGCCCAGCAGTACGGCCGCGACGGCCAGCGGGATGTTCAGCGCGAAGATCGCGCGCCAGCCGCCCAGGCCGATCAGCAGGCCGCCCAGCAGTGGGCCGATCACGGCGATGGTCTGGTTGGCGACGGCCAGGGCGGTCAGCACCCCGGCGGGGCTGTCCCGCCCGGTGCGCCCGGCCTCGCTGCGCAGCAGCGCCATCGCGGCGGGATACCCGGCACAGGTGCCGAACCCGAGCAGCACCCGCGAGGCGATCAGCACGCCGAGGTCCGGCGCCAGGGTGCCGACGACACCGGCGACCCCGACCAGGCTCGTGCTGAACAGGAAGAGCCGGCGCGGCCCGAAGATGTCGATGAGCCGGCCCACGACGGGCTGCCCCAGAGCCGTGGCCAGGTACAGGGCCGAGACCAGCCACGCGGTCCGCGAGGGCGGCGCGCCGAGCGCGGCGCCGATGGGGACGAGCGTGACGGCGATGATCGTCGAGTTGATCGGGTTCAGGACCGAACCCAGCATCATCGGCGGCAGCAGCCGCCGGTCGAAGCCCGCCGTGGCGCCTCGCACCTCTGTTCTCTGGTCAGTCATGGATGAGGCGCTCCAGTACGGCCATGGCGGCGATCACGGCCCGCCGTTCCTCTTCCGTGCACTCCTCCTGCAACCGGCGGGCCAGCCATTCCTGCCGCGCCTGCCGCCCCTCGTCCACCCGCTGCTGCCCCTCCGGGGTGAGCGCGATCAGGAGCCGGCGCCCGTCGCCGGGGTCGGGGCGGCGTTCCACCAGGCCCAGGGCGGTCAGCGACGCGACGGTCGTCGTCATGGACTGGTGCCGTACTCCCTCGGCCGAGGCGAGCTCGCTGGCCGTGACGCCCGGCTTGCCGGACAGGCGGGCCAGCACGGACTGCTGCCCGAACGTGAGGTCCTCGGCCTCGGCGGCGCTCAGGATGCGGCGCCGGAGGCGGCCGATGACCGTACGGACCTCGCGTGACGCCTGAAGCGCCGAGGGCGACAGCTCGTTCATGCGCCTCACCGTAGAACCCGCAGCCTGAGTTGTACAGTTTTGTCTGTACAGTCAAGGCTGCGCGATCTTGACGATCACCTTGATCGCCGATTACGTGTGGTGATCAAGGATGTCTCTTGGTGACCCCGCTCCGGGCGGGCGTCGGTCTTGGAGGCGTTCATGGCATACCGGGGATTTCGCGCGATGGCGGGCGTGGCGATGCTGGGCACCGCCGTACTGGTTCCCGTAAGTGCCGGCGCGAGGCTCCAGGGCACCGGGCTGGTGAACGAGACCTTCACCCGCGCGACCGCCGACGCCCGGTTCCGCGGCTTCGGCGCCGCCTGCCTCACCGGCGCCCCGCGCGGCGCCGCGCCGCCCCCCGGCGAGCATGTCCTGGGCGGCTGCACCTCCACACCGGTCGGCCCGGTGCCGCCCGGCTCGGGTTCGCCGTTCGGGTACCTGCAGCTGACCGACGCGAGCAACGACCAGGTCGGCGCCGCGCTGTTCGACTCCCCCATCCCGGCGAGCAATGGCCTGGAGGTGCGGTTCGAGCAGTGGCAGTACGGCAACAACCCGGCGTTCCCGCCGGCCGACGGGATCTCGTTCTTCCTCACCGACGGCGCCGAGGACCTGAACACACCGGGCGCGTTCGGCGGCAGCCTCGGCTACGCGCAGAAACTCCCCGACGACAACCCCGCCAACCCGTTCCTGCCCGGCGTCGACCACGGCTACCTCGGCATCGGCCTGGACGTCCTCGGCAACTACTTCGGCGACTGGGAACACCGCGGGTCCGGCTGCCCGCCGGGGCAGCGGTCACCGGCCGGCACGATCTTCCGCGTCCCGGCCCCGGGCCCGAACATGGTGACGGTACGCGGCCCGGGCAACGGCACCACCGGCTACTGCTTCCTGACCGCCACGACCTCCAACTTCACCACCACACCCCCGTGGCCCTCCACCCTGCCCGGCCAGCTCCAGGGCAGCCTGACCTCGATCCCGCCCGGCACGACGCCGCAACAGGCCCAGGCCCTGCTGGAGCCGAGCAAACGCACCGTACGGATCCGCATCACCCCGGCCCCGGACCCGCAGGTCACCGTCGACCTCGACTTCCAGGACGGCCAGGGCTTCCAGCGCGTCCTGAACTTCGCCGCCCCACGCCCCGTACCGGCGACCTACCGCTTCGGCTTCGGCGCCTCGACCGGCCTGTTCACCGACGTCCACCTGCTCCGCAACATCACGGTGTCCACCCTGGTCCCCCTGAAGCAGAGACCGTCACGGCACCCGCGCGCCGTGACCATCCAGCACAACAAGTCCCGCCTCGACCTGAACGTCAAGAGCCGCCACCACCACGGCGACCTCGGCACCACACGCCAGGACGACCTCAGCCGCCGGCACCACCGCCAGGGCGCCTAGAGCCCATAAGAGTTTGCCTAATACCTTTAGGCGGGCTAGTTTCCCGTCCATGAGACCGGTCACCGAGCGCGACATCCGCGCGTCGTTCGTCAACTGCACCCAAGGGGAGACGAAACGGCTGGCCGTGCCCCGGGACCTGGCCGACCGGCCATGGGACGACCTGGACTTCCTCGGCTGGCGGGACCCCGCCGCGCCGGCGCGGGCCTACCTCGTCGCCGAGGCCGGCGGCACTCTCATCGGGGTGGCGTTGCGGCGAGGGGCGCCGTACGCCGGGCAGGCGCGGCGCAGTATGTGCTCCCTGTGCCTGACCACGCACACCGGGGACGGCGTCGCGCTGATGACGGCACGCAGGGCGGGGCGCGGCGGGCAGCAGGGGAATTCCGTGGGCGCCTACCTGTGCGGCGACCTGGCCTGCTCGCTGTACCTACGCGGGAAGAAGGACGCCGGGCCCGGCGCCAGGCTGAACGAGACTCTCACTCTGGACGAGCAGGTCGCGCGGACCACGGCCAACCTGGCCGGGTTCCTCGGCAAGGTGGTCGCGACCTGAGACGACGCGGCGTCCCGGGAAAGACGCCGTCGGCCGCGACCGCCCCGGACCGGCGGCGCCTCCGCGAGGCGGTGCTGGAGCGGGTCACGGCGACTGAGCGTCAGGACGTACGCGACATGTACGCGGCGAACTCCTCCAGGGAGATCTCGTCGTCGCCGTTGGTGTCCATCTGCCGGACGACCTCCAGCGCGGTGTCGTCGGTGATCTCCTCGCCGAGGGCCTTCATCAGCAGCTTCAGCTCGGGCGCGGAGATGTGCCCGTCCTTGTTGGCGTCGACGATCTCGAAGGTCGCCGCGTAGGCGTTGGCGTCCGGCATGGTGGTGCCCCTCTCATCGGAACTCATCGGCCCGTCACAGGCCGCAGCGCACACAACCTATTGCAACCGGTGCCTGAGATGCGGCAGTTGCCTGGTCGTGGCGGTTGGTCTGGAAAGACTGGAGTGGGGGGTATCCACTCGGCCCGACGCCTTTACATAGTAAGATCAGTGTGGTGAATCGCGTTCGGCGGCCCCGAAGCGCCATACTCGGGCACGTGTCACCCGCGTTCGAATTCCTTGACCACCCCGGGCCGATCCCGTTCGCGCATCGCGGCGGCGCCGACGACGGCACGGAGAACTCCCTCGCGGCGTTCGAGCACGCCGTCTCCCTCGGCTACCGCTACCTCGAGACCGACGTCCACGCCACCTCCGACGGCGTCCTCGTCGCCTTCCACGACAAGACCCTCGACCGCGTCACCGACCGTACGGGCGAGATCGGACGCCTCCCCTACGCCGAGGTCGCCAAGGCGCGCATCGCCGGCCGCGAGCCCATCCCCCGCCTGGAGGAGATCCTCGACGCCTGGCCGCACGCGCGCCTCAACATCGACGTGAAGGCCGAGAGCGCGATCGGGCCGCTCACCGACGTACTTCACCGCGCCGACGCCTGGCAGCGCGTGTGCATCACCTCATTCTCCACGCGGCGGCTGCGGCACGTACGGGCACGGATGCGCGTACTGGCCGGCCGTGACGTCTGCACCGCCCTCGGCCCGCGCGGCGTCGGCGCGCTGCGCGTGCACTCCCTGTCCCACCTGCTGCGCTCGGCCGCCACGACGGCGCCGTGCGCGCAGGTCCCGTACCGTCTGCCGTGGGGTGTCCCCCTGGTCACGCCGCGGTTCGTCGCCGACGCGCACGCGCTCGGGCTACAGGTCCACGTCTGGACCGTGAACGACCCCCAGGTGATGGGCCGGCTCCTCGACCTCGGTGTCGACGGCATCATCACCGACGAGATCGCGGCACTGCGCGACCTCATGATGGCCCGCGGTCTGTGGGCCCCCGCCACCACGTGACAGCCGTGAGCCCCTTTGCGAGGACGCCCCGTGACCACCCCCTCGGCCACCGCCCCCACGGCCGCTGACGCGCAGGCGGACCAGGTACGCCGCCGCGAGCAGCGCGGCTGGTACTTCTACGACTGGGCCGACTCCGCGTTCCCCACGACGGTCGTCACCGTCTTCCTCGGCCCCTACCTCAGTACGGTCGCGGGCGCCGCCGCCGACGCGGGCGGGTACGTCCATCCGCTCGGCCTCGACATCCGCGCCAAGGCGGTGTTCCCGTTCGCGGTGGCGCTCTCGGTGGTCCTGCAGGTGCTGATCCTGCCGATGGCCGGCGCGCTGACCGACCACACGGGGCGCAAGCGCGAGCTGCTCGGCGGGTTCGCCTACTTCGGGGCGCTCGCGACCGTGGCGCTGTTCTTCGCCAGCGGCGGGCACTACCTGCTCGGCGCGGCGCTGTTCGTCGTGGGCAACATCGCCTTCGGCGCGTCCGAGGTCGTCTACAACTCCTTCCTGCCCGACATCTCCGGCCCCGACGAACGCGACCGGGTGTCCTCACGCGGCTGGGGCATCGGCTACCTCGGCGGCGGGCTGCTGCTCGCCCTCAACCTCGTCCTGTACCTCATGCACGACAGCTTCGGCCTTTCCAAGGGCATGTCGGTGCGCGTCAGCCTGGCCTCGGCCGGCCTGTGGTGGGCCGGGTTCACGCTGATCCCCCTGGCGGCGCTGCGCAACACGCAGGGGGTACGCGCCGGCGAGTCCGCGGTCGCCGCCGTACGCGCCGGGTTCGCCCAGCTCGGCAGCACCCTGCGGGATCTGCGGAACCGGCCGGTCACCCTGATGTTCCTGCTCGCGTTCCTGATCTACAACGACGGCGTGCAGACGGTCGTGACGCTGTCCGCGACGTACGCGACCGAGGAGCTCAAGCTCGGCCAGTCCGTCGTGATCTCCGCCGTGCTGATCGTGCAGTTCGTGGCGTTCGGCGGCGCGCTGCTCCTCGGCCGCCTCGCCGCACGCCACGGCAGCAAGCGCGTCGTCCTGGCGTCCCTGGCCGCCTGGACCATCGCCGTGATGATCAGCTACACGCTGCAGCGCGGCTCGGCCGTGGAGTTCTTCATCCTCGCCGCGATCATCGGGCTGGTCATGGGCGGCACGCAGGCGCTGTCCCGGTCGCTGTTCTCCCACCTGATCCCCAGGGACCGCGAGGCGGAGTACTTCGGCTTCTACATGATCAGCGACAAGGGCACGAGCTGGATGGGCCCGCTGGTGTTCGCCCTGGCCCTGCAGCTGACCGACAGCTACCGCAACGCCATCATCTCGCTCGTCGTCTTCTTCGTCGTCGGCTTCGTCCTGCTGCTGAGGGTCGACCTGCCGCGCGGCATCCGCGAGGCCGGCAACCCGCTCCCCCGCCGCATCTGAATGCCTCACCTGGACTCGATCCGGCCGGCGCTCGCCGGCAGCGCCTCGCGTACCGCCTCCCAGCCGGTGTCGTCGATACCGAGCGCGTGGCGGAGGTACGCGCACGTGACCCGCTGGATCAGCGCGACGCGGCCGGGGTTCTCGTCCGTGGTCTCCCGCGCCTCGTAGCCGGCGATCCCGCCGAGGGAGTGTTCCGCGCCGAACAGGGTGAGCAGGCTCTTGCCGCCCGGGCTCAGGGCGTACGGGTCGGTGAGCCACTCCGGTCCCCGTACGGACAGGGGTGAGTCGTCGCGGTCCCCGGCGACGACGAGGGCGGGCGTGGTCATGTGCGCGAAGCTCGGGTTCAGCTCTACGGCGCCGGGCTGACCAGCAGGTCGATCCTGGACCTGCTGCCGTGCGTCGTCGACGGCGTGGCCACGCCGGAGCTGCTCGACCGGCTCGCGGCCGAACGGGACCGCATCGACGGCCAGATCGGCGATCTCGTGAGCGCCCGCGACAGGCTCGACACCGTCATCACCAACGCCACCACCAACTGGCGGACCGGCGAACGCTACCGGTAGCCGCTACCCCCTCGGCTCCAGCTTCCAGATCTGCGCGGACAGCTTGTTGCACGTCCACTGCTGGATGTTCGCGCCGGGCGCGGACGACCCGCCGGCCACGTCCAGGCACAGGCCGCTGGCGGCGCTGCGGAACGTCCAGTACCCGTCGCCCTGGTTGAGGGCCTGCCAGCGTTGCGCGGCCGTGCCCGCGCACGGCTCCTGGTCGACGTTGGCGCCCGGCTGGGTGCCGCCGCCCGCGACCGAGACGCACAGGCCGGAGTTCCGCCCGGTCAGGGTGAAGTCACCGGACGCCGTCCGGGTGAACAGGAAGTTCTGCGGGCCGAGGCCGTTGCACGTCCACTGCTCGATGTTGCCGCCGCTCGCACGCGAGTCGCCCGCGACGTCGAGGCAGATGCCGCTGATGACGCTGATCGCCCGGTACGTTCCGCCGGAGCTCAGGCCGGCGCCGGTCGAGTCGCCGGTGCCCTGCGAGGATCCGGTCGCGTAGTACGGCTTACACACCGACCCGACGGTGTCCGTGGCGATCTCCAGCAGCCGTGTGCCGTCGGCCGAGGGCAGCAGCGCGGAGCTGTAGTTGGGGCACGGCGCGTTCGGCGGCGACGGCACCGCGACGGGCGCGTTGATCGGGAACCAGTTGCCGCCGCCGTTCTCGGTGTTGACCAGCACCGTACGGCCGCTCGTGGTGGCGATGGCGCCGTTCGCCTCGCGGAACTGCTGGCCGACCAGCACCAGCCGCCCGGCGCCCGTCCCGTTGTTCAGCCAGGCGACGGTCGGCGCGTGTGTGAAGTACTGGCCGGTCTCGGTGGTGATCATCGGCCCGATGTCCGTCGGCGGGCCCCAGTCGGCGCCGTCGGCGGAGGTCCGGTAGTGCGCGGCGCACTCGTACTGGCCGCCGACGCCGCAGACCTCGTACGTCATGTAGAAGCCGCCGTCGCCGCGCTGCCGTACGGTCGCCATGCCGGGGCGGTTCGCGGCGTTCGCGGGCGCGACGGTCGGGAACACCGGCCCCCACGTACGGCCGTCGGAGGAGAAGCGCTCCACCAGCGCCTGGCTGTGCGCGCCCGGGTTCGTCTCGTCGGAGTAGTGGCAGACCAGGTCACCTTCGGTGTCGACCGACAGCTCCGGCTCCCACAGGCCGCCGGTGTTCGGCGCGACCTGGCAGGGCGGCAGCGAGGACCAGGTGACGCCGTGGTCGCCGCTGCTCCACACGTCGATCGCCATCCGCCGGTTCGCGGCGTTCTGCCCGACCGACGCGGCCCACAGCAGGGTGCCGGCGGGCATCGCGCCGATCTGTTTGGGCAGCTCGAACAGCGTGGAACAGCAGAACCCCGTCGCCGTCGCCGGGTCGTGGATGTGCCCGATCTCGGTGAACGAGGCGCCGTCGTCGGCGCTGCGGTAGATCACCCCGACGCCGCCCGCGGCGTCGAAGTCGACGACCGAGGCGATGACCTGCCCGTTCGCGGACCCCGAGTGGGCGAGGCGTACGACGCGCGGGTACATGCCCGTCCCGTCGCGCAGCAGCGCGCCCGTCGCGGCGGGGCGTACGGCTGCGTGCACGGCGGTGACACCGGACAGCACCAGCACGACCGCGACCAGAAGGGCACGGGCCAGGGACAGCGGGGCGACTCGATCCATGGACGTCTCCAGCACGCGCGAAATCGATTTCACGCAACGTACGACGCAGTCATGGACCCGTCAATACGGGAGTCCAGGCTCGGACACACCACTTGCCGGGGCCGTCGCCGTACGAGCCGGCGGGGTCGGTCAGGGCCTGCGGCCGTGGAAGGTGCGGCGCAGGTCGCTCACCCAGGCGTCGGGGTTCTCCCACGGGATGAAGTGCCCGCCGTGGTCGTGGGCGTTCACGTTGACGTGGTTGAACCAGCCGCCCTGCGGGCCGGTCGTGAACGCCCGTACGCGCTCGTCGGCGCCGTGGACGCCCGGCGGGTTCTCGTACGTGACGAACGTGAGGCCGACCGGGGCCTGCACGACCGGGACGCGGTCGTGGGAGGGCACCCAGGGGTAGCGGTTGGCGTTGGCGTAGTAACGCATCGACGTGGCGATGGAGTTGTTCACCCAGTAGATCGTGGCGTGGGTGAGCAGGTCGTCCTTGGTGAAGACGGACTCGACGTCGCCGCCGTTGTCACTCCAGGAGTTCCAGCGCTCCAGCAGCCAGGCGAGCAGCCCGGCGGGTGAGTCGCTCAGCCCGTGGGCCAGGGTGGCGCCGTCGAGCATGTGCACGGCCAGGTGGGACGCCGAACGGTGGTCCATCTCGATGATGCGGGCGCGGACGTCGGCGGGCTGGTCGTCGGTGAGGGGGCGGTTCCGGCCGAAGTCCCAGGCGCGGGGGCCGGTGAAGAAGTCGAGGGGCAGCCCGGAGCCGATGTGGATGCCGTACAGCTCGGCGGCGTACTTGTGGCCGAGCTGGCTGGAGATGATCCCGCCGATGTCGCAGCCCCCGGCGGCGTACTTCTCATGCCCCAGGGTCTCGGTCATCAGCGTGTGCCAGAGGTCGGAGACCTTCCAGAAGTTGACGTCCGGAAAGCCGGTGAGCGGGCCGGGGAAACCGAAGCCGGGCAGGGACGGCACGATGACGTCGAACGCGTCGGCGGGGTCACCGCCGTACGCGGCCGGGTCGGCGAGCGGGCCGATCACCTTCGACCAGTGCCAGAACGTCCACGGCCAGCCGTGGGTGAGGATCAGCGGGACCGGGCGCGGGCCACGGCCGGGCTGGCGCATGAAGTGCACCGGGACACCGGCGACGCTCACCTGGTAGTGCTCGTAGGCGTTGATGGCGGCCTCGGCCGCGCGCCAGTCGAAGGTGTCCCGCCAGTAGGCGACCAGCTCACGGACGTAGCCGTCCGGGACGCCGTAGGACCAGTCGTCGTTCCCCTCGTCCAGCGGCGGACGGGTCAGGGCGAGACGGGCACGCAGGTCGTCGAGGACCGCGTCGGGCACATGGATCGGAGTGGGCTCCAGGGGGAAGCCGGTCATGCCGTCGGCCCGGTGGAGCTCTCGCGCACCTGCAGCTCGGTGCGCAGGACGACCGTCTGCATCGGGCGCGGCCGGTCCAGGATGCGGTCCTGCAGCAGCATCGCGGCCGTCCAGCCCAGGTCGTACGACGGCAGCCGCACCGTCGTCAGCGCGGGGCTGAACGGTGACGCCCAGGGCACGTCGCCGAACGACAGCACCCCGAACTCCGGCACCGCCAGGCCCGCCTCGGCCAGCGCGCGCAGGGCGCCCACCGCCATCAGGTTGTTCGTCACGAACACCGCGTCCGGGCGTACCGGCTGCGCCAGGAGGTCCGCCATCGCCTTGTACCCGCCGTCCGCCTTGAAGTCGGCGAAGCGCGTGTAGTCGTTCGCCGGGTCGCCGTCGAACTGCCCAGGGTACTCACGCTCGAAGTCGCGGATCGCGGTGCGGTATCCGGCCAGGCGCTCCTCGGAGGTCGAGGCGCCCTGCGGCCCGGTGATGCAGGCGATGCGCCGGTAGCCGCGCCCCAGCAGGTGGGCGGTGGCCTCTTCGCCGCCGTGCTCGTTGTCGACCAGCACGACGTCGATGTTGCTGCCGCGCGGACGGCGGTCGACCGCGACCACCGGCATGCCGCGCGCCTCCAGCACCGACAGGTCCGTACGCACGCGGGACGCGGCGGCGACGATCACGCCGGCCATCCGTTCGGCGAGCGCGATGTCCAGGTAGCGGCGTTCCTTGTCGACGTTCTCGTCGGTGTTGCACAACACCACGGACAGGTTGGTCTGCTGCGCGGCGTCCTCGACTCCGCGGGCCATGGCGGTGAAGAAGGGGTTCTCGATGTCGGGGATGAGCAGGCCGATGATGGTGCCGCGCTGGGTGCGCAGGGATCGCGCGATCCGGTTGGGCGCGAAGCCGAGCTCGTCGGCGGCGCGGCGCACGCGCTCGGCACGCTCGGCGCTCACCCGGCCGCCGTTGAACACCCGGGAGACCGTCGCCGGGGAGACCCCGGCCGCGCGTGCCACGTCCTGGATCGTCCTCGCCATAACCGTCTGGTTCCTCCCTTGACAGGCGGTAAAGCCCACCCTATGTTCGCGTGAAATGGATTTCACGACGATTCGGTCAAGTTTACCGCAGTCGGCCCTGCACCTCGCCGCATACGGCGTCTGACAGGGCGAATGCACCTGGCCGAGTACGAAACCGATTTCATGGCATGAGGTGACCAGCGTGATCCACATGGACGGCCTGACGCGCCGGACGGGCGGGGTGAGCCGCTCGATCAGCGCCGAGAACCCGTCCGGGGCCAAGGGCGCCGGCGGCATGGCGACCGAGGGCACCGGCGCCACCGCCGCGAGCCTGCTCGGCCGCGGCTGGAAGATCTCCCCGAGCATCGAGATCGCCCCCGGCGAGACCGCCACGCTCGCCGACATCGAGGGTCCCGGCACGATCCGGCACGTGTGGTGCACCACCGCGCCGCACCGCGCCTGGCGCGGCACCCTGCTGCGGGCGTACTGGGACGGCGAGGACGATCCGGCCGATCGAGGTCCCCCTCGGCGACTTCTTCTGCCACGGCTGGAACACGCTTCGCTCAGGTCTCCTCTCCGGCGATCGCGGCCAACCCCAACGGCGGCTTCAACTCCTACTGGCCGATGCCGTTCCGGCGCGGCGCGCGGATCACCCTGGAGAACCTGTCCGCCGAGACCAGTCACGCTCTACTACCAGGTCGACTACGAGCTCGACGAGGTCGCCGACGACGCCTGCTACCTGCACGCGCAGTGGCGGCGCAGCCAACCCCGTCCCGTACGGCGAGGTGCACACGCTGCTGGACGGCGTCACCGGCGCCGGACACTACGTCGGCACGTACCTGGCGTGGGGCGTCAACAGCCCCGGCTGGTGGGGTGAGGGCGAGGTCAAGTTCTACCTCGACGGCGACGACGGAGTTCCCCACGATCTGCGGGACCGGCACCGAGGACTACTTCGGCGGCGCCTGGAACTTCGACGTCCCCGGCGAGGGCTACACCTCGTACACGACGCCGTACCTCGGCCTGCACCAGGTCCTGCGGCCCGACGGGCTCTACTCCAGCCAGCAGCGCTTCGGGATGTACCGCTGGCACCTGCCCGACCCGATCCGCTTCGCCGAGGACCTGCGGGTGACCGTGCAGAGCCTGGGCATCGGCCCCGGCCACGACAACGGCCTGCCGCACCGCTACCGCCACACCAGTGACGACATCGCGAGCACGGCGCTGTTCTACCTCGACGCCCCCGCCTCGCCCGGATCCCGGCCCGCGACGCCGGGACGCCTCGATCTCGAAGTCGACTGAACCCTCACCGAAGGAGCACCGCATGCTCCAGCACGGCGACGCCGCCGCGCTCCCCCGCCCGACCCGCCGCCGGTTCCTCGCCGGCGCGGGAGCCGCCGCGCTGCTGACCGGCTGCGGCGCCGGGTCCTCCGGCCGCGAGCTGAGGTTCTGGAACTTCTACGCGCCGCAGCACGGCCCCGACCCGGCCGCGAACCGTCAGAGCGCGTGGTTCGCCAAGACCGTCGCGGCCTGGAACGCGACGCACGACGTCAAGGTACGGCTGCAGTTCATGCCGCTGTCGGACTACCTCAACGGCGCCAAGCTGCCCACGGCGTTCGCCGCGGGCGAGGGCCCCGACATCTTCCTGCTCAGCCCCGGCGACTTCCTCCGGTACTACAACGGTGGCGTCCTGCAGGACCTGACGCCGCACATGGACCGCGAGGTGATCGCCGACTACGGCTCGACGCTCACCAGCCGCATGGTCGGCGGCAAGGTGTACGCCCTGCCGATGGAGGTCGAGCCGCTCGCGATGTTCTACGACGTGGGCGCGTGGGAGAAGGCCGGCCTGTCCGAGGGCGACATCCCCACCACGTGGGACCAGCTCCTCAACGTCGGCGACCGGCTGCGCCGCCGCGGCAGCGCCGGGCTGGTCTTCGAGACGCTCCCCGGCTACTACCAGAACTTCAACTGGTACTGCTGGATGTGGCAGGGCGGCGGCGACGTCCTCGACCGTACGGGCCGGCCCGCCTTCGACTCCCCCGCGACCCGCCAGGCGCTCCAGTTGTGGCAGGACGCCGTACGCCACGGCATCGCGCCGCGTACGAACCCGGCGGCGGGCGACCTGGTCGGCGCGTTCCGCTCCGGGCAGGCCGCGATGTGGCAGAACGGCATCTGGCAGGTCGCCGGGTTCCGCGCCGCCGCGCCGAAGTTCCGCTACGGCGTGTTCAAGCTGCCGGTGCCGCCGGGCGGCCGGTACGCCACCACGCTGGGCGGCTGGTCGTTCTGCGCCAACGCGCAGGGACGCGACCCGGAGGCCGCCGCCGCGTTCTGCGGCTGGGCGCTCGGCACCATGCGCGACGACTGCGTCGACCGGATGGTCGACTGGTGCACGGTCGTGAAGTCCGACATCGCGCCGCGTACGTCGGCGCTGGAGCGCGGTGCCGCACGCGGCGGCTACGACTCGTGGGCGATGAAGCTGTTCAAGGACCAGATCGTCCCCGGCGGGCGACCCGAGCCGCGCTACCCACCGGTGATCTACAAGGCGATCTCCGACGCCATCCAGGGGACCATGCTCGCCGGCCGCTCGGTGCCGGACGAGGCCGAACGCGCCGCCCGGTCCATCGCGGCGTACACCAAAAGCTATGAGGGGGCGAGCCTCATATGACGAGTCTCAGCGCGCGGCCACGGCTCAGCCGGCGGCACCGCGAGTGGATCGCCGCGGCGCTCTTCCTCGCCCCGGACTGCCTCGGCCTGCTGGTCTTCGTCGGTGTCCCGATGGTGCTGTCGGTGGTTCTGGGGTTCTTCCAGGTCAGCGGCTTCGGCAGCTACAAGTGGATCGGCCTGGGCAACTACCGGCGGATGATGGCCGACCCGCTGTTCTGGGCGTCCTTGAAGATCACCGGCCTGTACGTGGTGGTGCTCGTCCCGGTGCTGTTCGTGGTGAGCCTCGGCCTGGGGCTGCTGGTCAAGCAGAAGCTGCCGGGCATCGGCGTCTACCGCACCGCGATGTTCCTGCCGTACGTGATCAGCCTGGTCGCCGTCGGGCTGCTGTGGAAGTTCCTGCTCGACGACCGGGTCGGCGCCGTGACACGGACGATGGAGTCGGCGGGCCTCGGCACGCACTCCTGGCTCGGCGACCCGAGCCTGGCGCTCACCTCGGTCATCGCCATCACCGTCTGGGTGATGATGGGCTACTACATGATCATCTTCCTGGCGGGGCTGCAGGAGATCCCCAAGGAGTACTACGAGGCCGCCAGGATCGACGGCGCGGGGCCCTGGACGGCGTTCCGCTCGATCACCTGGCCGCTGCTGCGCCCGACGAGCTTCTTCGTCCTGCTGATGTCGACGGTCGCCGCCATCACCGGCGGCCTCGACCTGATCTTCGTACTGACCGGCGGAGGACCCGCCAACGGCACCGCGCTGGCGATCTACTACATCTACCAGCAGGCGTTCGTCTTCGGGGAGTACGGCTACGCCTCGGCGATGGGGTCGTTCCTGGTGCTGATCATGGTGATCATCTCCGCGGTCATCTTCAGGCTGACGCGCGGCGGGAGGCTCGACGATGGCCGCTGACATGACCAGGCGCTCACGCACGGCGCTGACACTGCTCGCGGTGATCCTGGCCGTGATCTCGATCCTGCCGGTGCTCTACATGGTCACCGGCTCGCTCAAGCCCCGCGACCAGGTGACCGACGGCCGGCTGATCCCCCACGACATCACCTGGCACAACTACACGTACGTCTTCACTCAGGTGCCGTTCACGCGGTACCTGCTGAACAGCCTCCTCGTCTCCGCCGTCGTCACGGTCGTGGCGCTGTTCTTCCACTCCATGGCCGCGTACGCGCTGGCCCGGCTGCGCTTCCCCGGCCGCGGGATGCTGTTCGCGACGATCTTCTCGACGCTGCTGGTGACCGCGCCGGTGGTGCTGATCCCGCTGTTCCTGGTCGCCCGGCAGCTCCACCTGCTGGACAGCTACGCGGGCCTGATCATCCCGGCGATCTTCAACGCGTTCGGCATCTTCCTGCTGCGGCAGTTCTACCTGGGCGTGCCGCGCGAGCTGGAGGAGGCGGCGATCGTGGACGGCTGCGGGCACTGGCGCGTGTACTGGTCGATCATCCTGCCGCTGTCCCGCCCGATCCTGTCGGCGCTGGCGGTGTTCTTCTTCCTCGCCAACTGGAACGCCTTCGTGTGGCCGCTGGTCGCCACGAACAACCCGAAGCTGACCGTGGTGCAGCTGGGCATCTCCGCGTTCCAGGGCCAGTACACGTCCAACTGGAACTACATCCTGGCGGCCGCGACCGTGGCGGCGCTGCCGATGCTCGCGCTGTTCTTCACGTTCCAGCGGCAGATCGTGGAGTCCATCAAGACGTCGGGCATCAAATAGGCCCGGCGCCTTTACATAGTAAGTTCCTCAGCCGTACGCCCGCACCAGAGGCAGGAACACCTGGTCGACGATCTCGGCCAGGACGCCGTCCGGCCCGGTGGTCACGCCGTTGATCGCGAACTCTTTGCGGAGCAGGTCGACCGCGACCGTGGCCACCCGCGGCGTCAGCGCACCCGGGCCGACCTCCCCGCGCGCGGCGGCGCGCGCCAGGACGGTCAGCCAGGGCCCGACGCTCGCACGGACGAGCTGCTCGCGGATCTCGCGCACCCGCTCGGGGTCGGCGTGGACGTCGGCCAGCAGGTCGCGCAGGATCTCCCCGACCGGCGATGACATCCGGTCGTTGACGCGAGCGAGCAGGGCGAGGGCGTCCTGGCGGAGATCGCCGGTGTCGGGGGGGTCGTCGGGGTCGCCGGACGGGGAGGTCTCATCGATGGACAAGCGTGCGCTCCTGACGGGGCTGCTGTGGGATGCCGTACTGCCGACCGTTCTCTTCTACGCGTGCCGGGCCGCCGGCCTGGACGTCCTGCCGGCACTGGCCGCCGGCGGGCTGGCGGCACTGGTCAGGGTGGGCTGTGTCGCCGCCGTCCGGCACCGGCTGGACGGCCTCGCCGCCTTCGTGGGCCTAGCGGTGGGACGAGAGGTGGCGGGACGAGCCGTCGTTCCGGGGGCACTTCGTTCTGCTGAGCATGGTGTCGGGCGGCGTACTGCTCACCGACTCCATCGCCCGGCTGCTGCTCGTCTACCTGATGCCCGCCGACGCCGCAGCCGGCCTGTCGACGGCACTGAACGTCGGCGCCGTCGCGCTGCTGGTCTGCTGGGCGCTGTGGCACCGCCGCCGGCGCCACCGCGCCGTCGCGGCCTCACTCAGCGCACGCCTCACGCGCGGCGACGCGTCCTAGCCCTTACAACACCCCGGCAGAGGGCTTCGGAGATCGGAGAATCATGGTCATGCGTCTGGCCGTCATCGGCGCGGTGCTCGTCGCCGGAGGGCTGATCAACGTCGGCGGGTTCGGGAGGTTCACCGTCCCGCTCGGAGCCGTCGCGCTGCTGGTCAGCGGCGTACTTTGGCTCGTACGGAACCGGAGGTCGTCGGCACGTCACTGAACCCGGCCCGCGGCCTTTACATAGTAAGTGTTTCAAGCGCAGGTCAAGAACGATCTTGAACGGTGGCCGAAACGGGGCAAGGAGGCAGGGTTGAGCCCGCGCTGGGAGGGGAATCTTGTGACGGTATCCAGCGTTGCTCATTGTACGAGAACGCAAGCCGTCTGGGAGGCACGTCACGATGGCCGAGCGCGCACTTCGCGGCACCCGACTCGGAGCCACGAGCTACGAGAACGATCGAAACACCGACCTGGCTCCACGCCAGGAGGTCATGTACGACTGCCCGAAGGGCCACCGGTTCACCGTCATCCTGGCCGCTGAGGCCGAGGTGCCGATGACCTGGGAATGCCGCAGCTGCGGCGCCACGGCCCTGATGGTGGACGGCGAGATGCCCCAGTCCAAGAAGGGAAAGCCGCCCCGTACCCACTGGGACATGCTCATGGAACGCCGTTCCATCGAGGACCTCGAAGAGGTCCTCGCCGAGCGCCTCGCGGTGCTCCGCGCACAGCGCAGAAAGACCGCGTAGCCCGCATTACGTACATTGCCGGGCCGTGCCGCAAACCCCTCTGCGGCGCGGCCCGCGGCATGTCTACCGGTCCGGGGCGTCGTCCTCGATCACCTCACCGCGCACGACATGCCCGTCCTGCGCCTCAGGCTCCTGCCGCGGCTGCGCCCCGAACCCCGCGAACGACCGCACGGCGTTCTCCTGCGCCACCCGCACCCGCCGCGCCGCGTACGCCGTCAGCAACCTGCGCACCACGGGCCGCGTGAACGGCAGCACGAACAGGAACCCGAAGACGTCCGTGACGAACCCGGGCGTCAGCAGCAGAACCCCGCCGACGAGCACGAGCGCCGCGTCGGCGAGCTCCCGGTCGGGAATACCGCCGTCCTGAAGTGTCGCGGTGAGAGCCCGCCAGGCCCGCCGCCCCTCACGCCGCACGATCCAGGCGCCCAGCAGACTCTCGAACACCAGAAGAGCGACCGTCGGCCACCCGCCGATCAGGTGACCGACCTGGAGAATCACGTAGATCTCGACGATGGGGACCGCCAGGAAGGCGAGGAGCAGCCCGAGAGGAAGCATGTTCCCATTGTGACCTGCCCTGACACCGTTTGAAGCCGACGGGCGAATTAGGCATCCGAGAGAGCCGGCGGGCGAGGCGCCCGGGCCGGACAGGGCCACCGCTCCCCCGCCTCGCCACGACCCTGGCAGGCCTTGTTGACCGCGCGTCAACTCGCCCGTACCGTCCACCCCGGGAGCGCGAGAAATCGATTTCTCGCCCGCCTCGGACCGAGGCGGGCGGGTCCGGAAGGTGGGGTCGGCAACGATGGCTGGCAGGTCGTCACGCAGTTCAGGAATGACTCCGACGGCTCGCCGCCGTGCGAGATCAAGGTCGGGCACGGCCAGTACTACCTGGACGGGAACAACGGCGCCTGGCACAACGACATCGGTCCCGCCGTCACGGGACAGCCGATCGACATCGCCGTACGGGTGACGTTCTCCGCCGACCCCGCGGCCTCGGTGATGGACGCCTGGTACAACGGCGCGCAGACCGTCACCGGCGCCCACCCGAAGGGCGCGGGAACGCTGTACGACGGCCAGTCCGGTTACCTCAAGACCGGCATCTACCGCAGCCCCGCGATCGGCGAGGCCGGTAACCGTTACCTGAACAGCCTGGTGATCGGCACGCCGGCCTGAGAGAGATGGTGCCCGAGATCCAGGTCGGCGAGGGTGACGTGGCGCTCTACCGTGTTGAGCTACACCGGCCGTGAGACCGGCGACGGGATTTGAACCCGCAACAACCCCATTAACAGTGGAAGTAACCCGCACCTGCGCACCGGGCACCATCTCTGCACAAGATCGTACGCACCGGGCAGCCGCCGCGCCTCCCATTAACCCCTGCCGTGACTTGTCGACCCAAGTTAGGATCTAACGCGATTTCCATGGGGTGAAACAGGGGGGTTGCGGTGGCTGAGGCCGATCTGGCGGGCGACGGTCTGGAACGGTTGCTGGAGGACACGCGCCGGGCGCTGGGGGCGATGCGTTCGGGCCGGTCGGGTCCGGTTCCGGCGGAGCCGGCCGAGCCGGTGCGCGGGGAGGGTACGGCCGCGGACGGGCGGGTCACGGCGCGGGTCGTCGCGGGTGGCCATGTCGAGGAGCTGCGGGTCGACCCGCGGCTGATGCGGGCCGGCTCCGAGGAGATGTGCGCGCAGATCATGGTGGCGGTGAACGCCGCGGTGGACGACCTGCGTTCTCGTACGGCGGAGGCCGCCCCGGCGGCGATGGACCCCGCGGTCCTGGCCGGGATGCTGGAGAACCTCCAGGCCGACTCCGTACGGCAGATGACCCGGTTCAGCGAGGGTGTCGCGGAGACGGTCGCGAAGATCAGCGCGGCGGCGTCGGAGGGTGGCGGCCGTGGCCGGCGATGAGATCGACATCCGGTCCGGGTCGCTGCGCAAGGCGGGCTCGGACCTGCACCGCGCCTCGCACGCGCTGGACCAGGCGTGGAAGGGTTTCCAGCCGGACGCGAAGAACCTGAAGTACGGGTCGACGGACATGGTCGGGTCGCTCATCGGCGCCTCGTACGAGGCCGTGCTCGCGTGGGCGCACACCTCCTACGACTCGGCCGCCAAGGCCTTCGGGTCGTTCGGTGACGCGATCCACGAGATGGCCGACCGGTACGACAACGCCGACGACGCCACCAAACACGCCGCCAAGAACGCCGGTAAGGACACCTGACCGTCGTGGGAATGACACTGCCGGGCGAGCTGGAACGCCTGCTGAACGACCTGGGCTTCAACTGGCCCGAGATCGACGAAGAGCGCCTGTTCGAGCTCGGCCGGTCCTGGACCGCCTACGGCGGACAGCTCCAGCAGATCAGCGCCGATGCCGAGAGCGCCGCCCAAGAGGTGTGGACGGGCAACAGCGGTCCGGCGATCGAGGCGTTCCAGGCCCGTTGGGAACACGAGAAGTCCCCCGCGCAGATCCTCAAGAAGGGCGCCACCGCCGGCCACACCCTGGGCGCGATCCTGATGGTGTGCGGCGCGATCGTCCTGGCCTTGAAGATCAACGTGATCGTGCAGCTGACGATCCTGCTGATGGAGATCCTCGAAGCGATCGCGACGGCGCCGGAGACGTTCGGGGCCTCGCTGCTGGAGGTCCCGGTGTTCAAGGAGATCCAGCAGAAGATCGTCAACGCCATCATCAACGAGGCGATCATGGCGATCATGGGCGCGGCCTGATGGCCCGCGTGCCGTGACGTACTTCGCCACCGGATCCGTACCCGATGGTGTCGTTCCCGCCCTTCTCGAACTCGCCCTGAAAGACATGGTGAACCGGACGCGTGGCTTTCAGGAATGCCACTTCTGTACCGACCCGGCGTATCCCGTCATCATGAAGTCCGGGGACCAGGAACTCGCGTTGGGAAGCGCGGAAGTGCGGGTCACAGGCGACGACGGGACGGTTTACGCCGCCCCGACGCTGGTCGCCCACTACATCGCGGGGCATGACTATCTCCCGCCGGCGGAGTTCGTCGAAGCGCTCCTGCGGACTCACATTCCGTAGGAGCGGACGAACGTCTCCAGGAAGTGCAGTGCGAAGGCGCTTCCCGCCAATGCGACAACGGCGGAGGACCACGCGGCCGTACGCGATCGGGGGGCGAACAGGGCCCACACGATGATGAGCGCGCCCGTCCCGTACCACGCGATGTTGTCGTACAGGAGAGCCGTTCTCGCCTGGGCGAGGCAGCCGCTCGCCGACGCCTGCCCGACGTAGGAGCAGAGTTCGGACGCGCTCGGGTCGAACGGGAGGTTTCCCGGCGCGCCCTGGTAGTCCAGCCACAGGATCAGGCCCACGGCGATGCCGACCAGGTGGAGGGGGTTCAGCACGTCGCCGTACGCGCGGGCCCTCGACCACTCGTACACCCCGATGGCGCCTGTCACCGCAGGTGGGACGGCCAGGGTGACGGCCATGACCGGGGTGCTCATCTGGTGGGTGACCATGGCGCCGACGAGTACCAGGAGCAGGCCGCCGACCGACGCGATCCAGGCTTCGCACCCCAGCCAGAACGGACGCGCCATGCGCGGCAGAGGCGCGGATTCAACTGTCATGTCTCCCCCTCGGCACCAAGGTAGACATTTCATGGAAAGTCCGAAAGCAACGACGCGCCGGGGAAGATCGGCGAGGCGTTCCCACGACTCGGGCGCCGGGCGTGGGCGAGACGCCGGCCGGTCACGTCAGGAGGGCGCGCCAGCGGTCGGCCGACTCCATCATGTCCAGGCTGATCCGCCTCAGGAACGCCCCGCCGCTGGCCAGCCGCTCCCCTAACGGGCTGTCGAGCCCGACTCTCTCCGCCGCCGCTATCGCGGCCTGCGCCGCGTCCAGCGTCTGCCTCGAGCTCATCAGGATCGAGTGGTACCAGGCCTCGCCGTCGACGACGTAGATGTCGCGGCGCCGCTGCGGATCGCGCTCGCGGCGGACGAACCCGTGCTCGACCAGGTGATTCACGGCCACGGAGACGGACGCCGGGCTGACCTTCAGCCTGCGGGTCAGCTCCGCCGCGGTGCGCCTGCCGTCCTCGGACCGCAACAGGTCGACGTGCACGCGCGCCGTCATCCTCGACAGCCCTGACCTGACCGCCATCTCGATGATCTCTTCTTCCATCGCGCCGCCCGGCGCGCTGACCGCGCGCGGTGCCGCCGGCGAGCCGCGCCGGGCCCGCTGGACCGTCGCCTGGTGCGCCTGCTGGGGACGGTAGCCGCCGGGGCCGCCATTGCGGCTGACCTCCCGGCTGATCGTCGAGGTCGGCCGGTCGAGGCGCCTGGCAATTTCAGCGTAGGAGAGCCCGTCGGCGAGTCCGGCCGCGATTCGCTGGCGGTCCCGCTGGGTCAACCGTCCTCCTGGCATGGCACCCAGTATCGCGGCTCCTTCATTCATTGCAACGCGGCATTGCATTCGGGCACCGCGTCATTGCACCAATTTGCCGCCGGACATCTGGGAAAACAACTTTTGTCGATTGACGTCAATATGGCTGCAACGTAGCTTTCGACCTGCGCCGAACACGGACCACGCGAGGTGAGAAATGGCCATGTGTGAATCCCTCCACACCGTCACGAAGCTGCCGACCGCGCGTGAGCCCGGCTGTCCCTTCGACCCACCCGCGGAGCTCATCGACGCCCGCCGGCACGGCCCCATCAGCCGCTACACCTTTCCCGGGGGAAAGCCCAGCTGGCTGGTCACCGGATACGACCTGGTCAGATCGGTCCTCGCCGACCCGCGGTTCAGCGCGCGCAGGGAACTCCTGAACATGGGCGACTTCGAGGTTCCTCCGGCGCCGCCCGGCGAGTTCCTCCTCATGGACGACCCGCAGCACAGGCGCTATCGCAAGCCGCTGGCGGGCAAGTTCACCGTACGGCGGATGCGGCTGCTCACCGAGCGCGTCGAGCAGATCACCGCCGACCACCTGGACGCCATGGAGAAGGCCGGGCCCCCGACGGACCTGGTGACCGCGTTCGCCAGGCCGATCCCCGCCATCATGACCTGCGAGCTGCTGGGCGTGCCGTACCAGGACCGGGGCTACTTCCAGGAACAGGTCGACTCGTTCCTGTGCGGGGAGACGAGCGACGCGGAGCAGCTCGCCGCCTACACCGCGACACAGCAGTACCTCGCGGACCTCGTGGCCGCCAAGCGCGCGAACCCCACCGACGACGTGCTCAGCGAACTCACCGACAGCGATCTGACCGATGAGGAGCTGAAGGGGGTCAGCCTGATCCTGCTGGCGGCCGGGCTCGACACCACCGCGAACACGCTGGCACTGGGCACCTTCGCGCTGCTGCAGAACCCGGCACAGCTCGCCGCGCTGCGCGCCGACCCCGCGCTGACCGACCAGGCCATGGAGGAGCTGCTGCGGTATCTGAGCGTCGCCAAGTCGACGACGAGGACCGCGCTGGAGGACGTCGAGCTGGGCGGCCAGACCATCAAGGCCGGCACGACGATCGTCCTGTCGTTCAACACCGCCAACCGCGACTCCGAGCGCTTCGAAGATCCCCACGTGCTCGACCTCGGAAGGCAGGACGGCAGCCACATGGCCTTCGGCCACGGCGTCCACCAGTGCCTGGGGCAGCAGCTGACCCGCGTCGAGATCCGCGTCGCGTTCCCCTCGCTGATCAACCGCTTCCCGACGCTGCGCCTGGCCGTACCGGCCGAAGAGGTCAGCCTGCGCCCAGAGGCCTCCGACATCTACGGAGTGAAGAACCTCCCGGTCACCTGGGACGCGTGACCGGACACCCCTAGAGCCTGTCCGGTGGATCTTCGACCTGCTGCGCGGTGCCCGGAGGACGGCCAAGACCCACGGACACCCCCTAGGACTCCGGGGCCAGGTAGGCGTACAGGGCCGCGGAGGCACGGAGGCGGCGCAGGCTTCGGCGGTGCAGTTCCTGCTCGCGTTTGGCCAGCTCGGCGCGTACGCGCTCGGGGCTGCCGGTGGCGCGGAGCTCGTCGATGACCGCCTGGACGATGTCGAACGGGTAGTGCGCCTGGCGCAGCAGCGCGACCACCTGGGCCCGGCGGACCTCGGGCTCGTCGTAGACGCGATAGCCCGTGACCGGCTCGCGCGCCGGGCGGAGGAGCCCGCGTTGTTCCCACAGTCTCAGGGCTGACGTGCGGACCCCGACGGCGGCGGCGACCTCGCCGATCCGGGCGCCGCGGCGCGAGGCCGTCACGGCCGGTTCGGCCAGGACGTCCTCGAACGCGCCGAGCACGCGGGCGATGGCGGCGCGTTCACGGTCGAGTTCGGCGTGGCTCCGGTCGAGCTCTGCCAGGGCGGTCTCGGAGTCGTGCCGCTGGACGGCGCGCATGATGGCACGCGTACGCGTCCAGCCGTGGCCGTCGGCCATGCGCCGTACGACGATGAGGGCCTCGGCATGCTCGGGGGTGAAGACACGGTAGCCGCTCGCCGTACGCCCGACCGGAGGCAGGAGCCCGAGGTCGACGTAGTTGCGGACCTGCTGCACGGAGATGCCGGCCGTACGGGCGAGCTCACTGATCCTCAACCGGCTCTGCGATGCGGCTCCGATGGACACGGCCCGAGAGTATCGCTTCCACTGCTATTTGAGACTTTTCAGGGCATCGGACGGTGCGACCTTGCGGCGCGGCGAGCAAAAGTCCCAAATAGCACTTCAATGAAATGATTGAAGCCGACATATCCCCCTGTTCAGGAGGCTTCAATGACGCTGCCGGTCCGTCTCATCCAGGTCGTAGAGGTCGGAAGGGTCACGCCGCGCATGGCACGCGTCACGTTCACCGGCGACGGTGTGGCCGATCTCGTCATGCGAGGGCCGGACCAGCAGGTGAAGCTGTACTTCCCCAAGCCCGGCCAGACCGTCCCGCGCCTTCCCGAGCCGGACGGCGACGTCATGAGCTGGTACACCGCGTACACCGCCATCCCAGAACCCGAACGCCCCTGGATGCGCAGCTACACCATCCGCGCCCACGACCCGCGAGCCGGCACGATCACCATCGACTTCGTCCTGCACGCACACCAGGCACCGGTAGCCGACGGCACGGCACCGCAGGACGGCTCGCCTCGGCCGCCGCTGCCGCTGTGACCGGGGCGTACGGCGCCGGGATCCCTGCGGGCTCGCCGGCCGAGACGGGCGGCGGCGACGGCGAGAGCGCGACGCGGCTCCCGGCGGCGATGGTGCGGGGCCTGCGACGCGGTGGGCGTCGGAGGCGCGGCCTGGGGACACGCTCGGGATGTTCGGCCCGTCGGCGGACTTCGCGCGGCCGGTGCCCGTGACCGCCGCCATCGCCGCGGCCGACTGGCTGCTGCTCGCCGGGGACGAGACGGCGCTGCCGGCGATCGGCACGCTGATCGAGTCGCTGCCGCCCGGTACTCGTGCCGTGGCGTACATCGAGGTCGCGGACGCGGGAGAAGAGCAGCGGTTCGGTACGCGCGGCGATGTGACCGTGCACTGGCTGCGTCGGGACGGCGTCCCGGCCGGGCACGCCGGCCTGCTGGCCGAGGCCGTACGGCAGGCCGCGTTCCCCGCCGGGACGATGTTCGCCTGGCTCGGCGGGGAGGCCGGCGCCGTACGCGCGATCCGGCGGCACCTGATCGGCGAGCGCGGCGTCGATCGGCGGTCGATCGAGTTCGCCGGGTACTGGCGGACACGGCTCACCCAGGACGACGCCCCGACAGAGGCCGACCTCGCCGACGCGCGCGAACTCCTGGCGCTGGCCACCGACGCCCCCACGCCCCAGCCGGTGGACGACGCCCCCGAGGTACGACCGGCGCGCGAGGCCGCAGGCGCAACCTCCTCGGCCACTGAGGCGGGCGGCTTCGACCGGGCGTACGAGTCAGGTGGCGCGCCGTGGGTGATCGGCGGGCCGCAGCCGGCCGTCGTCGCGCTGGAACGCGACGGGTGGATCCACGGGAAGGTGCTCGACATCGGGTGCGGCACCGGGGAGCACGCGATCCACCTGGCCCGGCTTGGATATGACGCGTACGGCATCGACTCCTCTCGGGTCGCGATCGAGCGGGCTCGCGCCGGGGCCGCCTCCCATGGGGTCGCGGTGCGGTTCGAGGTCGCGGACGCGCTGGGCCTCACGGGCGAGCAGGTCTACGACACCATCGTCGACAGCGCGCTGTTCCACATCTTCGACGGCGAGAACCTCACGCGGTACGTGCGCGCTCTCCGTTCGGCGTGCCGGCCGGGCGGGCTGGTACACGTCCTCGCGCTGTCCGACGACGGGCCCGGCTACGGGCCGCAGATCAGCGGCCGGGTGATCCGTGAGGCGTTCGGCGCCGGCTGGGAGCTGGAGGATCTGCGCACGAGCCTGTACCGAGGGGTCTTCACCGCCGAAGGCGGGCTGGACGACGTTCCCGCCTGGCTGGCCCGCGTACGCCGCGTCTGACCGCGCCCTGATCGCGGGCGGCGTCAAACACCCCGCTAGCGTGGGCGACCGACCCTAGGAGGAACGACATCGGATCCATCCGTCATGAGATCGTCATCGACCGCCGCCCCGAGGACGTGTGGGACGCGGTGCGCGACGTCGGGGCCGTGCACGAGCGGCTCCTGCCGGGTCGTGTGGCCGGCGCGAGCGTCGACGGGGACGTGCGGACGCTGACGTTCCCGCACGGGGGCGTGGTCCGGGAGCTGATCGTCGACATCGACGATGAGGCGCGGCGGCTCGCGTACGCGGTGATCGGCGGGGCGCGGCAGGCGATCACTCATCATCACGCGTCGTTCCAGGTGTTCGGCGAGGGCGACCGGAGCAAGCTCGTGTGGATCACGGATTTCCTGCCGCACGATCTCGCGCCGGACATCCGGGCGCGGATGGAGCGCGGTGCGCAGGACATGAAGGAGACCCTGGAGGCGGGCGGGTGAACGCCGTGGTCCTCATGTCCGACCCGAAGGTCCGTACCGTGCCGGTCGACGAGTGCGGCGAGCCGTTCGGGGACCTCCGGGACCACGGCTGCCTGATCGACGCCCGCAAGGCGGAGGCCCCCAGTCACACGTACCTGCGCACACGTGTCCTCGACCGCGTACTGGAAGCACAGACGCTCCTCCCGGACGGCCTGCGCCTGCTGTTCGTCGAAGGCCACCGGCCGCCGGCGATCCAGCGGCGTCTCTTCGACCGGTACCGCGACGGCCTCCGCGCACAGAACACCTCCTGGACGGACGAGCGGCTGTACGCGGCGGCCAGCCGGTACGTGTCGCCGCCGGAGATCGCCCCGCACAGCGCCGGAGCCGCGATCGACCTGACCCTCGCCACCGAGGACGGCCGGGAACTGGACCTGGGCTGCCCGCTCAACGCGAGCCCCGAAGACAGCGCGAACACCTGCTACACCGACGCCCCCGGCATCTCCCCCGAAGCGGCGGAGAACCGCGGGATCCTCTCGCGAGCGCTCACCGCCACCGGGCTGGTCAACTACCCGACCGAGTGGTGGCACTGGTCGTACGGCGACCGCTACTGGGCCATGACGACCGGAGCCCCCGCGGCCCTCTACGGCATCCGCGAGGCGTAGCGAACGCCGTACGGCACCCGACCGCGTGGCGAGAGCGGCGTTCGTACGGACCCCACGGCGGCCCGGCCGAGGTGAGGGTGAGCGCACGATCGCGTGCGTCCGCCGCCTTCAGGACGGGCCAATGGCACGGAGTCCGCATCCGGCAGGGCGCGGATGAGCTCGGACAGGGCCGGTCGAGTCGTGGCCGTGCCGCGTCCCGTTCAGGGCAGCAGTGTTCGTACGGACTCGACGGCGGTGGGGGTCAGGAGGTCCCGCCACGACATGAGCAGGTCGTGCAGCGTACGGCCATGGCGGGCGCGGAGATCGTCGCCTGCGCGCATGACGTCCAGTTCGTTCGCGGCGGTGAGTTCGGCGAAGTCGCGGAGGCGGTCCTGCGGTGGGTGGAGTACGGCGCCGGTGAAGCGGTCGCGGAACGACGGGGGTTCCGCGGTGAGGCGGTCGTACGAGTAGGCGCGGTCGCAGCTCGCGTAGAAGAGGACGAGCTCCTCCGCCTCCTCGCCGATGACGGCCCGCAGGTCGCCGCGATGGCCGACGTCGCCGAGTGCCACCGCGAAACCGTCGGTGCCGTAGAAGGCGTGGCACAGCCCGGCCAGGCGTAGCTCAGGGCGGGCACCCCAGGTGTCCAGCAGCGCCTCCACCCGCTGGAGGTGTGCCAGCAACGTGCCGCCCGGATGGGCGATCTCCCCGGCCCCACGGGACGCCAGGAAGCCGGTGACGACCGTGGTCCGTGGCTCCGCCCCTGGGCGCGGCAGCGGCCCTGCGGACGGAGTGCCGGGTTCCGGCCCCTCTGGCTCCGCCGGTCGCGATGGCGGGAACGGCGCGTGCCGCGCTGCCGCCGGCTTCTCAGGATCCATGGAGACCGCTTCCGCGTGAGAAGGTCGGCACCCGCCCGAGGCCGGTGTGGTCAGCGCGCCTGGCCGTACGGCCCGGACGGGTTGCCGCCGTGACGCCGGGAGCAGGTCCCGGCCCAAGAATCATCCGGCCCGCGCGGCACCCCAGTCAATTCTAGGATTTACGAGGACAAACCCTAGCGATACCTTGGGGTGATGACACTCGACGATCTGCGCGTGTTCATCGCGGTGTACGAGGCCGGCAACCTCAGTGAGGTGGCGCGGGACCTCTCCCGTACCCAGTCCGCCGTCAGCCAGCACGTCAAGCGTCTCGAGGTCGAGACCGGGCTCGCGCTGATCGAGCGGCAGCCCAGAGGCGTCTCACCTACCGAGGCCGGCCGGATCCTGTACGAGGCGGCGCTGAGCGGGCTGGCCTCGCTCGGCTCCGCGTTGAACCGCCTGGAGGAGCTGCGGGACGGCACGGGCGGCGTCGTCAGGGTCACGACCGGCGGCGTCACCGTACGGCACTTCATGGCGGAGGCGATCACGACGTTCCGCGAGCGGAACAGCGAGGTCATGCTGGAGTTCCAGTCCGCGCAGTCGGCACGCCGATGCATCGAACTCCTGCGCGCGGGCCGCGTCGACCTGGCGTGGATCACACTGGGGCAGGCCCTGCCCGGCGTACAACAGCGGCCCGTCATCGACCTGCCGTGGGTCCTGGTGGTGAACCGGGACGACCCGCTGGCGGAGAAGACCGAGATCCACCCCGATGACCTCGCGGGCATCCGTCACATCGCCCACCCGGAGAACTCCGCGTCCCGCCGACGGCTGGAGGAGGACTTCGTACGGCTCGGGAAAGGCCCGGAAACCCAGGTGGGCGTAGCCGACTGGGACACCGCGATCCTGCTCGCCGAGATGGGCATCGGCCACGCCATCCTGCCCGCCCTGCCCCGCCTGGAAAGCGAGACGGTCCGCGCGATCCCGATCAAGGCGCTGACGCCGCTCACGGTCGGCTGGGCCGTCAGACAGTGGGACGCGCTAGGCCCACTGGCAGAGGAATTCGCCGACCTTGTCGCCGCCTGCCACGCTCGGAGGTGATTGCCCGGCGTGTCCGTTTGCGTGACAGGTGCGGCACAATCCAGAGTTACCTCCGGTACGCCCGGCGGAACGGGCGCCGATTCCCCTCACCCCTGGAGTAACACCGTGCGGAACCACGTCCTCGTCCTGGTCGCCCTCATCGGGCTTGGAGCGGCCGGTTGCGGAGGTGGGGCATCGGATAAGCCAGTCAAGACGGACAAGGCGTCAGCGAGCGCGACCTCGGCCGCCGGCCCGCTGCCGACCGTCTCCCCGAAGCCGCAGAGCGACACCGGGCTGTGCACGACCGTGACGTACCGGATCACCCCCGCCGGCGTCGAGGTGAACGCTCGCGTCGTCGAGACCCCCGCCAAGATCAACGTTGAGGCCGACGACGCGGACGACAACCCCGTCACCGGTGACCCGCGCACCTCCGGCGCCGACTACGCCTTCAAGGGCCCGGACACCCACCACGTCATCCTCATCAAGGGCGTACGCAAGCTCGACCACGTCACCGTCATCGCCCTCGACACCGCCCGCGACGACTCCTGCCAGGCCGTACGCCGCTAGGGGGTGTCCGGCGTCCTGATCGCGATCAGAAAGTGAAGGCGGATTGCCGCCGGCGTGACGCGGCGTGGTGATCCAGGCTCGCGGCATGACCGGTCCAGCGACGACAGGCTCGGTGGCCGTGCTCGCGCCACCGGCCGGGAACTCGCCTTTCCCCTGCTCCAGGCACTGGTGATCGCGGAAGGGCGGATCGCGGAGGTCCGCCCCTTCTACTGGGACACCGCCGCGATCGCCGATGCCTGTACGGAACCGGCCCGTCTGACCCGGCCGCAGGCCGTCCGGCGACGCGGCGGAGCGCCACGTCGCCGGACGGTCTCAGTCAGGCGACCTCAGGACGAGCGGCGGCCGGTGACGCGGCCGACGTGGTGTTCCACGCCCCACTGCGTCACGCGCTGGAAGGCCTCCACGATGATGTCGCGGCTCATCTTGCTCGCGCCGCGGGTGCGTTCGACGAACGTGATCGGTACCTCGGCCACGCGCAGGCCCGCGCGTACGGTCCGCAGCGTCAGGTCGACCTGGAAGCAGTAGCCCTGCGACGACACGTCGTCGATGCCGATCTTGGTCAGTGTCGTGGCGCGGTAGGCGCGGAAGCCGCCCGTGGCGTCGTGGATCGGCAGGCCCAGCATCAGGCGTGAGTACGTGTTGGCGCCGCGTGAGAGGACCTCGCGGTTGCGCGGCCAGTTCTTCACCTCGCCGCCGCTGACCCACCGTGAGCCGATGACCAGGTCGTTGGTCTCCAGCGCGCTGAGCAGTCTCGGCAGCTCCTCGGGCTGGTGGGAGCCGTCGGCGTCCATCTCGACGAGGACGTCGAAGTTGCGCTCGATGCCCCAGTGGAACCCGGCGATGTACGCCGCGCCGAGCCCCTCCTTGGCGGACCGGTGCAGTACGTGCACCTGGTCGTCCTCGGCGGCGAGCCGGTCGGCGATCTCACCGGTGCCGTCGGGGCTGCTGTCGTCCGCGACGAGCACCTCGACGGCCGGTACCGCGGCACGGACCCGCGCGACGATCGACTCGAGGTTCTCTCGCTCGTTGTACGTCGGAATGATCACGAGAACCCGCCCGACGTCCTCCGTGGTCTCCACCCGCTAGGTCTCCTTGCTCGTACGTGTCCGCCAGGCGGCGAGCGCGCATGCCGCGAGCCCCAGCAGTGCCAGCACCCACTCGGGTGTGGCGCCGAGGTGATCGGCAAGCGTACGCGACGTGCGCATCGGCACTCGCTCCACCTGGATATCCGGTGTGAACTCCCCCGACCGGTCCAGGACCTTTCCGTCGGGGGCGATGATCCCGCTGACCCCGCTCGTGGAGGCCACCAAGACTGTGCGGCCGTGCTCGACCGCGCGCAGCCGCGACATCGCGAACTGTTGCGGCGGCAGGCTGGTACGGCCGAAGGTCGCGTTGTTCGTCTGTACGACGAGCAGCGGGGCGTCGGCGACGTCCCGCACGATCTCGTCGTAGGCGACCTCGAAGCAGATGACGTCCCCGATGTTCGTGGGGCCGAGGCGCAGGGATCCGCGCCACTTACCCTTGGCGAACTCGCCGACGCGGTCGAAGCGCGTGATGGCCTTGACCAGCAGGCCGCGGAAGATCGGGATGTACTCGCCGAACGGCAGCGGATGGCGTTTGACGTAGTACGCGCCCGGGCCCTTGACCGGGTCCCACACGATGCCGCGGTTCTCCACGTGGACGCCGTCGCCGGCGTCGATGACCGCGCCGACCAGTGTGGGGACGCCGATGTCGCGCACCGCGGAGTCGATCACGGCGCGGGCGGCGGCGTCGGAGTACGGGTCGAGGTCGCTGGAGTTCTCCGGCCAGATGACCAGGCTCGGGCGGGCGACCTTGCCGGCGCGTACCTCGGCGGCGAGCTTGTGGGTCTCGCGTGCGTGGTTGTCGAGGACGGCCTCGCGCTGGCCGAGGAAGTCGAGGCCGGCGCGCGGCACGTTGCCCTGGATGATCGCGACGGTCACGGGACGGCCGGCGGTCGGGCGGGGCACGAGGAAGCCGGCGACGCCGAGGACCAGCACGACCGCGACGGGCAGCGCGACGCCCTTCACGGCGGCGCGCGCCGTCGTGCCCGAGCGCCATCCGCGCCAGAGCGTGAGCGCGGCGGCGGCGAGCAGCCCGCCGGTCAGGGCGGTGATGAAACTGACGAGGGGCGCGCCGCCGAGCGGGGCGTAGCCGGTGAACGGCGAGGCGGTCTGGCTGAACGCGAGGCGGCCCCAGGGGAAGCCGCCGAACGGCACCCGGCCGCGTACGAGCTCCTCGGTGATCCACAGCGCGGCGGTCCAGAGCGGCCAGCCGCGCAGGCGTACGGCGAGGCTCAGCCCGGTGCCCAGCAGGGCGAAGTAGAGCGCCTCGAACAGGCTCAGGGCCAGCCAGGCGTCGAAGCCGACCGGCCGCAGCCCTTCGAAGAGGGGGAAGCAGAACGCGAGGCCGAACAGCATGCCCAGGCCGGTGGCGCGGCCCCAGGTGCGGTCACGGACGACGAGGATGAGCACGGCGGCGGCGATGGGCGCGAGCGGCCACCAGCCGATCGGCGGGAACGCCGCCGCGAGCATCAGACCTGCGAGGACGGCCGCGGCCGCGCGCGCGAATCTGCGGGGACCGCGTCGGGCCCGGTCGCCCGGAGCGACGGCGGGGGTCTCCTCGGCGAGCATCTCCTGCGCCACCAGCACTCCTTGATGAGCGAACCGTTCACCGGGAACGCTATCGTCCGGCGGCCCTGTAGACGAACGAGACGGCCAGACAGCGAAGGAAGGCCGGAAAACGGAAGAGGACCCGGGCGATCCCTTCGAACCGAACCCGTCTCGTCGGTTGCGAGCGCGTAGTCCGTTGTCTGATGGGTGCCCAGGCCCTTACCGAGTCCTACCCCGTGCCGGCCGAGGTGCTCCGGGCCCGGGCGTGCGCGTGATCGTGCGTCTGGCTTCGACGGGTGGCGCCGTGTTCCGGCGCTTCGTACAACCCGTCTCGGCGCAAGAAGCGCGCGCCCCGGCCGGCCGACCGGCCAGTCCTATGGTGGACGTTTAGGCAACTTATCGGGATCCGGAGCGATGTCAACCTTCCCTGGCCGTGCGGCCGGGGGCGGCGAATCGCTCAGGTCTCGGGGACGACGACCGTCCCGACTGCGGTGACGGCCACGATGGGCTCGGCGAGCACCTCCGCGGCAGAATCGCCCTTCTCGGGGCGTGCGCGACATACGACGCGCGCCTCGAACACGATCGTACGGCTGCGGCGGCCCACGCGGGTCACGGTGGCCGTCGCCTCCAGCACGTCGCCGGCGCGTACCGGCGCGCGGAACTGGACGTCGTCGTAGGACGCGAAGAGGCCCTCGTCGCCGTCGGTGCGGACGCACACCTCGGTGGCGACGTCGCCGAACATCCCGAGCACGTACGCGCCGTCGACGAGGCTTCCGCCGTAGTGGGCGTGGGCGTACGGGACGTAGCGGCGGTGGGTGACGGTGAGGCCGTCACGCGGGTCGCTCACGACTCCTCCTCGGGGGTCCAGTCGGGCATGAGGGCGTGCACGAGGTACGAGGCGACCTCGCCGGGCGTGGTGCCCTTGCCGAAGATCCGGTCGACGCCCAGCTCGGCCTCGGTGACGGTGTCGAACCTCGGGCCGCCCGCGATCAGGAGGGGACGGCCGATGCCCGGCCCGACGGCGGTCGGGTACGCGTCGTGGAAGGCCCCGGCCATCTGCTTGGTGTTGTGGATGTGGGCGTTCTTCTGCGTGACGACCTGGGAGACGAGGACGGCGTCGGCGTTGGCGGCCTTGGCGCGCTCGACGAGCTCCTCGACGGTGACCTGGGCACCCATGTTGATGACCTGGATCTCGCGGTGGTACTCCAGGCCCTTCTCGCCGGCGAAGCCCTTGACGTTGAGGATCGCGTCGATGCCGACCGTGTGCGCGTCGGTGCCGATGCAGGCGCCGACGACGACGAGCTTGCGGTTCAGGACGCTGCGGATCGCCAGGTCGACCTCCTTGGAGCCCAGCAGCGGGTACTCCCGCCCCGCGGGCACCTCGATCCCGGCGTAGTCGATGAGGTGGTTGACCTTGCCGTACACGATGAAGAAGGTGAAGTTGGGGCCCATCGGCTTGGTGTGCACGACGCTGGCCGGGTCCAGGCCCATCTGCCGTGCCAGGCCGAGCGCGGCGAGCTCGGAGCGCTTGCCCGCGGGCACCGGCAGCGTGAACGACATCTGCACCATCGCGTCGCCGGTGGTGTCACCGTACGGCCGGATGATCGACGGGATGTCCTGCGACTGCGGGACATCCGTCTCGGTCTGTCGCTGTTTCACTCTCGTACGCTCCCTGCGGACGTGGGGACGCCTGCGGCGGCCTGCGGGTCTTCGGACTCCAGGATGTCGATGACCGGGTTGAGGTAGCCGTCCGCGCGTTCGACGACGCCGTCGAGGCCCTTGCCGGCGTCGGCGGGGCGCTTGGTGACGCCGAAGGTGCCCTCCGCGATGGCGGTGAGCAGCGTGTCGTCGCAGACCTTCTCCAGGAGGTCCACGGACTCCGACATGACCTGGCGCGCGCGCTGGACGACGAAGCCGTCGGGGCGCGGCACGAAGTCCTCGGCGAGGGCGCCGCAGGCGTCACGGACGTACCGGACGTTCTCCAGGGCCAGGTCGCGGTCGGACAGCCAGGGCGTGTGGATGCCCTCGGTCATCATCCCGATCAGGATGATCGACTGGCCGGTCATGACGCCGGCGAGGTTGAAGAACGCGTCGAGCAGGTAGCCGGCGAAGACGTTGCCGGTCATGTGCTTGGTCGGCGGCATGTACTTCAGCGGCGCGTCGGGGAACAGCTCGCGTACGAGCTGGGCGTGGGCCAGCTCCAGGCGGAAGGAGTCCGGGATCGCCGGGTTGATCTCGAAGGCGTGGCCGAGGCCGAGCTGGGAGTCGGCCAGGCCGGCCTCCTTGCCGAAGCGTTCGTTCAGCAGCTGGCTGACGACGACCGTGTGGGCGGCGTCGACGGCGTCGGCGGTGGTGAGGTAGTTGTCCTCGCCGGTGTTGATCACGATGCCGGCGCGGGCGTGGACCTGGCGGGAGAACCGCTGGTCGATGAAGGTACGCCGGGGGTTGATGTCGCGGAAGATGATGCCGTACATGCAGTCGTTCAGCATCATGTCGAGGCGTTCGAGGCCCGCGAGCGCGGCGATCTCGGGCATGCACAGCCCCGAGGCGTAGTTCGTGAGCCGTACGTACCGGCCGAGCTCCTTCGACACGTCGTCGAGGGCGGAGCGCATGAGGCGGAAGTTCTCCTGCGTGGCGTACGTGCCGGCGTAGCCCTCGCGGGTGGCGCCCTCGGGCACGAAGTCCAGCAGCGACTGCCCCGTCGAGCGGATCACCGCGACGACGTCGGCGCCCTCGCGGGCGGCGGCCTGGGCCTGCGGGATGTCCTCGTAGATGTCGCCGGTGGCGACGATCAGGTAGATCCACGGCTTGGGCGGGTCGCCGACCTCGGCCAGCATGCCGTCGCGTTCGGCGCGGCGCGCGTCGACGCGCCCGATGCCGCGCCGGGCGGCGCGTGCGGCGCCGGCCGCGGCGGCCTCGGCGTCGGAGCCCTTGGGCAGCCGGAAGGTGACCGCGCCGAGCGCGGCGGCCTGCGCCAGGCCGGACAGGTCCTCGTAGGGCTCGTTGAGCAGGGCGTCCCAGACGGGCAGCGCGACGCCGTGCTCCAGGCCGACCTGGTCGCGTACGGCGTTGACGAGGTGGTTCGCCCAGGGCAGGCCGTCGGAGTCGGCGCCGGACAGGCCGGCGAGGCGCAGCTGCGCGCGCTCGACCGAGACGGTCGTGTGCGTCCGCGCCATCTCGATGATCGGCTCGGCGGCGCGTTCCGCCAGGTTCCGCGCCTTCCGCACGACCTGCGGATCAAGGTCAAGCTTGCTCATACCGCCTCCACCCGCTCTCGGAAGATTTTTTGTACGCCGGGCTCGGTACGAAGGAGGTCGAGCGCCATGTCGGCGTGACCGGGAACGTACCCGTTTCCGATCACCATGGTCACGTCGGCCGCGAGTCCTTCGGCGCCGAGCGCCGCGGCCGGGAAAGACGTCGCCATGGAGAAGAAGATCACTGTGCCGCCGGGGGTGGTGGACAGGATCGCGCCGTGCTCGCAGCCGGGAACGTCGACGCACACGACGGTGACGTCGGCCTGGACGGCGGACGACAGCGCCACCGGGTCGCGGGCGTCGGCGAGGACGACGTCGTCGGCGAGGCCGGAGGCCCGCAGGCGCTCGGCCTCGTGCTCGACGGGGACGACGCCGATGGTGTGCTTGGCGCCTGCGCGGCGCGCTGCGGCCAGGGCGAGCGAGCCGCTCTTGCCGGCGGCGCCGATGACGGCGACGACCGGGGCGGTGCGCGCGGACACGACGCGGTGGGTCAGGGCCGGCGCTCCGCAGACGTCCATGACGGCGAGGCTGAGCTCGGCCGGCAGGTCCTCGGGCAGCTCGGCGGCGATCGAGCGCGCGAACAGGATCGCGTGGCCCTCGGCGGGCACCTGCTCGCCGCGGCCGTCCCAGCGGCGCAGGTCGTCTTCGACGTGCAGCGGCGTGAGCGTCAGGGAGACGAGGGTCGCGACGCGCATGCCGGGCCGCAGGCCCAGCGGCGACTTCGGCCCTGCCTCGTCGACGACGCCGATCAGCATGCCGCCGGAGCCGGTCACCGGATTGTGCATCTTGCCGCGGCTCTTGATGATCTCCAGGACCTCGGCGCGGATCGCGTCGGCGTCGCCGCCGTGCGCGGTGTGCAGCTGCCGGTAGGACGCGGCGTCCAGATTCAGGCGTTCGAGGCGTACGCGGACCTCGTCCTCGCGGATGCGCGGATCCGGGTCCAGGCGGTGCGCCGCCTGGGGCAGTACGCCGGGGGGATCGAGCACTCGATGCAGCCCGACCGGTGAGCTGTTCATCATCACCTCACCACTGTGTAGTGGAAGATATGCTGGGGAAGCATAGTTCTGAGAGAATATTTCCCGTATCGTCGCACTGTCGCAACATAACATGCAGACCCAAAACCTTGGAGATCATGTGACCGCTGTCGCCGAAGAGGCGGTGACCCCCGAAGGTCGCCCCCAGCCCTACGCCTACCGGCACCGTGAGCTGATCGAGCCCGACTGGCGCCGTGTCCCCGGTTGGCGTGACGTCACCTCCGCCGAGTGGGAGTCGGCGCAGTGGCAGCGATCGCACTGCGTGAAGAACGTCCGCCAGCTCCGCGCCCTCATGGGCGACCTGCTCGACGACGCCTTCTATGAGGACCTGGAGCGCGACCAGCGCGAGCGCGCGACGATGTCGATGCTCCTGCCGCCGCAGATGCTCAACACGATGGACGTGAGCTCCACCGAGGCGTTCTACGCCGACTCGGTGCGGCGCTACATGCTGCCCGTGTTCAGCGACCGCCGTACGGACTGGCCCTCGCACCCGGCGGCCAGCCGTGACTCCCTGCACGAGGCGGAGATGTGGGCGGTGGAGGGCCTCACCCACCGCTACCCGACCAAGGTGCTCGCCGAGCTGCTGCCGACCTGCCCGCAGTACTGCGGCCACTGCACCCGCATGGACCTGGTCGGCAACTCCACCGAGCAGATCCAGAAGCACAAGTTCGGGCTGAAGCAGCCCGACCGCCTGGAGGCGATGTTCGAGTACCTGGCCCGTACGCCGCAGGTCCGCGACGTGGTCGTCTCCGGCGGCGACGTCGCCAACATGCCCTGGGCCCGGCTGGAGTCCTTCGTCGACCGGCTGCTGGACATCGGCAACATCCGCGACATCCGGCTCGCCACCAAGGCGCTGATGGGCCTGCCCCAGCACTGGCTGCAGGACGAGGTACGCGCCGGCATGGAGCGCCTCGCCACCAAGGCACGCCGGCACGGCGCCCAGCTCGCCATCCACACGCACGTCAACGCGGCCCAGTCGATGACCCCGCTGGTCGCCAAGGCCACCCAGGCCATGCTGGAGGCCGGCGTACGCGACGTGCGCAACCAGGGCGTGCTGATGCGGGGTGTGAACACCTCCGTCGAGGAGCTCCTCGACCTGTGCTTCGCGCTCCAGGACAACGGCGTGCTGCCGTACTACTTCTACCTGTGCGACATGATCCCGTTCAGCGAGCACTGGCGGCTGGCCCTGCGCGAGGCGCAGGCGCTCCAGCACGGGATCATGGGCTACCTGCCCGGCTTCGCGACCCCGCGAATCGTCTGCGACGTGCCCTATGTCGGCAAGCGCTGGGTGCACCAGGTCGCGGAGTACGACACCGACCGCGGCATCTCGTACTGGACCAAGAACTACCGGACCGGCCTGGAGATCGACGACCCGGAGGCCCTGGAGCGCCGGTACGAGTACTACGACCCGATCCACACGCTCCCGGAGTCCGGGCAGGCGTGGTGGCGCGAGCACGGCCGCGAGGCGCCGGAGCTGGCGAGCCGCATGGCCGCGGCCAGCCGCACCGCGTCCGAGGTGCTGCTGCGCGACTGAGTGGATCCGCAGGGAAAGGCCGGGAGGGGCTCCCGGCCTTTCTCATGCCCGCAGGTCGTACTGTCGGTCGGGTGAGCTTCCCCATCGGCGCGAGCGCGACCATCGAGGAGCTGGACTCCGACCCGCATCCGCTGCTCGCCCGGCTGCGCGCCGGCGAGCCCGTCTCCTGGTTGCCCGCGCTCGGCGGGTGGCTCGTCACGCGGCATGACCTGGCGCTTCGTGTCATGCGGGACTCCAAGGCCTTCACCGTCGACGACCCGCGTTTCTCCACCGCGCGCGTCGTCGGGCCGAGCATGCTGTCGCTCGACGGTAGGGACCACACCCGTCACCGGGACGCCTTCGCGCGGCCCTTCCGGCCCGCGCTCACACGGGAACGCTTCACCGGTTTCGTCGCCGCCGAGACCGACCGGCTGATCGGGGCCGTGCGCGATCGCGGGTACGCCGAGGTTCGGGCCGATCTGGCCGGGCCGCTCGCGGTCGGGGTCGTCGCCGAGGCGCTGGGGCTCGACGGGGTGGACGCCGCCACGGTGCGGTCCTGGTACGACGCGTTCGTCGTGGCCATCTCGGAGATCACGGCCGGTCGTGAGGGTGACGCGTCCGAGGCGTTCGAGCGGCTGCGGACCAAGGTCGAGGCGGCGGTGGCCGAGGGGTCCTCCGAGCTGCTCGCGGCGGCGGCGCGTGACCTGTCGCTGCCGGAGGTGGTGGCGAACGCCGCGGTGCTGATGTTCGGCGGCATCGACACGACCGAAGGCATGATCACCAACGCGGTGCCGCACCTGCTGGGCCATGCCGACCAGCTCGCCCTGGTCCTGGCCGACCCCGCGCTGCTCCCCCGCGCGATCGAGGAGTCGGTGCGCCTGGAGCCGTCCGCCTCGGTGATCGACCGGTACGCCGTACGGGACACCCCGCTCGGGGACGTCGTCGTCGAGGCCGGTGACCTCGTGCGGGTCTCGATCGCCGGCGCCAACCGCGACCCGGCCGTGTTCGAGGACCCCGGCCGCTTCGACGTACGGCGCGAGGGCGCGGACCGGCACCTGTCGTTCGCGCACGGCCCGCACTTCTGCTTCGGCGCCCACCTGGCCCGCATGGAGACCGAGACCGCGCTGCGCGGCCTGCTGCGGTTGCCCGGCCTGCGCCTGGAGCACGCCGCCGAGCCTCGCGGCGTGGTCTTCCGTAAGCCGCCGGCGGTGGAGGTGCGGTGGGCGTGACACGCCCGGCCCGGCGCCTTTACGTTGTAGATCACAAGGTCAGGACAACTCACCGCACACCGTCACGAGTCACGTACTGGACACGGGACTTTAACGTCCTGATACTCGTGTCATGGAAGGGCTACCGGTACGCGCCTCGGACGCCGACCGTGACCGTGTCCTCCGCGTGCTCCGTGAACGCGTCGCCGAGGGCAGGCTCTCGAACGACACGTTCGAGCAGCGTGTCGACTCCGCGTTGCGGGCGCGCAGCAATGCCGAGCTGACCTCGCTGGTCAGCGACCTGCCGCCGGCCAGCCGCCTCGTACGCGGGCTCACCGGCGCCGTCACGACGCTGTCGGCGGTGACCGCGCGCATCGAGGCCGCCTGGCGCGCGCCGCGCCTGCCGCGCTTCACACTCCCCCCGATCGACCTGAGCCGCCTGCTGATCGGCCGCGCGCCGGGCTGCCAGTTCGTCGTGACGGACCTGAGCGTCTCGCGGATGCACGCCGAGCTGGTGCACACGGGCACGTCCTGGCTGCTGTCGGACCTCGGCTCGATGAACGGCACTCTCGTCAACGGTTACCGCATCGTCGCGCCGACGCGCGTACGCCCCGGGGACGAGGTGGCGTTCGGGAAGACACGCTTCATCATCAGCGCCTGACCGCGCTCCCCGTCTCGGCTTGGTAACACCGCATACCGGATGTCTTGACGGTTGATCCCAGGTGGCCGTAGCTTCACCCGCAGGTTAGGAAAGTTTCCTAACCTGCTCCCCTCGGAGATGCCGTGACCACCTCCACGCCGGGCACCCCCAGCCTGCTGCGAGCGATCAACGATCGCGCGGCGCTCGAGGTCCTGCTGGAACGCGGCCCCCTCACCCGCCCCGAGATCGGCACGCTCACCGGGCTCTCCAAGCCGACCGCCTCCCAGCTGCTCACCCGGCTGCGCGAGGCCGGCCTCGTCGTCCTCGACGGCATCCGCGAAGGCGGCCCCGGCCGTACGGCCGAGCTGTACCGCATCAACCCCGACGCCGGGCACGTCGCCGCCCTGGAGGTACGCCGGGCGCGGATCAGGGCCTCGGTCGCCGACCTGACCGGCACGGTGACCGGAACGTTCGAGCTGGCCACGCCCGGCTCGTACGGCGGCGACGCCATCGCGCGCGCCCGTACCGCCGCCGAGGGCGCCGCGCGCGCCGCGGGCCTGCCGCCCGACCGCATCGACCGCGTCGTGATCGGCATCCCGGGCGCCGTCGACCCGCGGACCGAGCAGCTCGGATACGCCTCGCACCTGCCCGGCTGGCACATCCCGGACCTGCTGAGCCGCCTGCGCGACGGCCTGGGCCGTCCCGTCGCGGTGGAGAACGACGTGAACCTCGTCGCGATGGCCGAGCACGCGCGCGGCGAGGCGGCCGGGTCGCCGAACTTCGTCCTGCTGTGGGTCAGCGCCGGCATCGGCATGGCGATCGTGCTCGGCGGCAGCCTGGTGCGCGGCGCCACCGGAGGCGCCGGCGAGGTCGGCTACATGCCGGTGGCGTCGGCGCCGATCATCCGCGAGCCCGGCCGCGCCAACACGGGCGGGTTGCAGGCCGTCGCCGGCGCGCCCGCCGTCATGCGGCTGCTGCGCGCGCACGGCTTCCGCGGCACGCGCGTCGACCGGATGGTCGAGCGCGCCCGCGCCGCGCTCGAAGAGGGGGACGAGCGCGCCGCGGCGGGCTTCGGCGAGCTGGCCACCCGGCTCGCGAGCGGCCTGGCCGCGATCGTCAGCGTGATCGACCCGGAGCTGATCGTCCTGGCCGGTGACGTGCCGATGGCGGGCGGCGAGCCGCTGCGCGGCCTCGTCGAACGCGAGCTGTACGCGATGACCATCCCCATCCCCCGCTGCGCCTCAGCTCGGTCGGCACCGACCCCGTGCTGACCGGCGCCCTGCATCTCGCCCTCGCCGAGACCCGCGAGGAGATCTTCTCCAGCACCGTTTCACGACCAGCGCCCTAAGGAGACAGGAGTGTTCTCACGTCCTTGGCGGCTCGTAACCGCCCTTCTCATCGTCGGCACCGGTGCCGCGTGCACCGCCGGCAGCCCGAAACCCGTCGACAACGGCCCCAAGGCCGAGGCCGCCCAGACGATCGAGGTCTGGCACGGCTGGAGCGCGTCCCACGAGGTCCAGGCGTTCCAGGACGCCATCGCGGGCTTCCACACGCTGCACCCGAACATCACCGTCAAGCTGGTCAAGGGCCAGGACGACACCAAGATCCTCAACTCGATCCGCAGCGGCAACCCGCCGGACGTCGTCTCGTCGTTCTCGACGAACAACGTCGGCCAGTTCTGCTCCAGCGGCGCGCTGCAGAACCTGACGCCGTACCTCCAGAAGGACAAGGTCGACATGGCCATGTTCCCGAAGGCGGTCCAGGACTACACGCAGTACAAGGGCGACCGGTGCACGCTGCCGCTGCTCGCCGACGACTACGCCCTGTACACCAACAAGGCCCTGATGAAGGGCGAGCAGCCGCCCAAGACGATCAGCGAGCTGACCGCGCTGGCCAAGAAGCTGACCGTGCGCAACCCGGACGGCACCATCAAGGTCGCCGGGTTCCTGCCCTCGGTGACGTACTACGAGCACGTCCCCGAGCACGTCGCGCCCAGCTTCGGCGCGAACTGGCTCACCGCCCAGGGCCGCTCGAACTTCGCCGGCGACCCCGGCACGACGCGGTACCTCCAGTGGCAGAAGAGCCTCATGGACTGGTACGGCTACGACAACGTCAAGAAGTTCGTCCACTCGATGGGACAGGAGTTCGAGGCCTCCAACCCGTTCGAGAAGGGCAAGGTCGCGATGGCGATCGACGGTGAGTGGCGCACCAAGTTCCTTGAGGACGAGGCGCCGAAGGTGCAGTACGCCACCACGCCGATCCCGGTCGAGGACGACCGGGCGAACACCTACGGAGGCGGGTTCGTCACCGGCACGATCATCGGCATCCCGCGCGGCGCCAAGCACGCCCAGGCCGCCTGGGAGTTCGTGAAGTACCTGACGACGAACACCGACGCGCTGGTGACCTTCGCCAACGGCCTCGGCAACGTGCCCAGCACCATCCCGGCGCTGTCGTCGCCGAAGCTGAAGCTGCCGGCCCAGTTCCAGACCTTCCTGGACGTGTTCAAGAACCCCAACAGCTCGACGATCCCCTCCACGATCAACGGCGGCGACTTCGTGGTGAAGTTCCAGAGCTTCGTGCAGGACCAGTGGGAACCCGGGAAGGTGCCCGATCTCCACGCGGGCCTGACCGGCCTGGACAAGAAGGTCAACGACGCGCTGCAGCTGGCCGGCGGCTGATCGATGGCCGCGGCGGTGTCCCTATCGCCCGTGGCCTCGGTGACGGCGGCGCGTGCGCGCCGCCGTCACCGGCTGCGGGTCCTGGCGTTCATGTCACCGTGGCTGATCGGGTTCACGCTCTTCTTCGCCTACCCGCTGGCCGCCACGGTCTACTTCTCCTTCTTCCGCTACAACCTGTTCCAGCTTCACCCGGTCGGGCTCACGAACTACCGGTTCCTGTTCAAGGACCCGTACGCCTGGACGGCGATCAAGAACACGCTGTGGCTCGTCGTGGTGATGGTGCCGCTGCGGGTGCTGTTCGGGCTCGGCCTGGCGCAGTTGCTGACGCGCATCAAGCGCGGCGGCGACATCCTGCGCTCGATCTTCTACCTGCCGTTCCTGATCCCGCCGGTCGCCGCCACGGTCGCGTTCGTGTTCGTGGTCAACCCCGGCACCGGGCCGATCAACTCGCTGGCCGCCAAGATCGGCATCCACCTGCCGGACTGGTTCAACGACCCGACGTGGACCAAGCCGGGCCTGACGCTGCTGGCGCTGTGGAGCATCGGCGACGTCATGATCATCCTGCTGGCGTCGCTGCTGGACGTGCCCAAGTCGCTGTACGAGGCGGCGGCCATCGACGGCGCGAACGCCTGGCAGCAGTTCCGGCGCATCACGCTGCCGACGATCTCGCCGGTGCTGATGTTCTCGGCGGTCACCGGCGTCATCGAGACCCTTCAGTACTTCACGCAGGCGATGGTCGCGGCCAACGCCTCACAGGGCAACGCCGACCAGGCCGGCACCACCACCGCGCCCGGCTACCCCGACGGGGCGTCCCTGACGTTCCCGCAGACGCTCTACAACGAGGGGTTCCAGCAGTTCAACATGGGCTATGCCTGCGTGCTGGCGCTCGTGCTGTTCGCGGTGGCGATGTTCTTCACCCTGATCCTGCTCCGGCAGTTCCACGCGTTCGGCGACGACGACTGAAGGGATGGCCGCGATGACCGGCACGACCGTCGCGGTACGCCGCGGCACGGCGACCAGGCGTTCGCAGCCCGGAGCGAACAGGCACCGGCGGCGCGCGTTCCTGTACTGGGTCGCGACGCACGCGATCGCCATCGCGCTGGCGCTGATGTTCCTGGCGCCGCTGATCTTCATGTTCCTCACCGCCGTGATGAGCTCCAACGAGACGCTCACCGGCGGCCTTTGGCCGCACAGCTGGCACTGGGGCAACTTCGGCCGCGCGCTGACCACCGACCACGGCGTGATGCTGCACTGGCTCACCAACACCGTGCTGTACGCGGTGCTGGCCACGCTGTTCATGCTGCTGTCGAGCATCCCGGTGGCGTACGCCCTGGCGCGCTTCCGGTTCCGCGGGCGCAAGTTCGCCTTCCTGATGGTCATCACCACGATGATGCTGCCGCCGCAGGTGACGATCGTGCCGATGTACATCCTGTGGGCGCGGTTCCAGCTCACCGGCACGCTGTGGCCGCTGATCCTGCCGATGCTGTTCGGCGACGCGTTCTCGATCTTCTTGCTGCGGCAGTTCCTCGTGACGATCCCGAAGGAGTACGCGGACGCCGCGCGCGTGGACGGCTGCGGTGAGTTCCGTACGATGATGCGGGTGATCCTCCCGATGGCCCGGCCGGCGATCGCCGCGGTCGCGCTGTTCCAGTTCTTCTACGCCTGGAACGACTACTTCGGGCCGCTGATCTACACCAAACCGGACTCCTGGACTCTGGCCGTCGGCCTGTCGACGTTCCGCGCCGCGCACCACGTCGAGTGGAACCTCACGATGGCCGCGACGCTCCTGACCGTCCTACCGGTGATCATTGTGTTCTTCCTGGCCCAGCGGGTGTTCATCCAAGGGGTCACGCTCACGGGGGTGAAGGGTTGAAGCTCTGTGTGGTCGGCGGCGGGTCGACGTACACGCCGGAACTCGTCGACGGCATCGCGCGGCTGCGCGACACGCTGCCGGTGTCGGAGCTGGCGCTGGTCGACCCGGACCCGCGCCGTCTGGAGCTCGTGGGCGGCGTGTCCCGGCGCATCCTCGCGCGGTACGGGCACCCCGCGACGATCCGCATGACCGCGAGCGTCGACGAGGGCGTCGAGGGCGCCGGCGCCGTGCTGCTGCAGCTGCGCGTCGGCGGGCAGGCGGCACGGCACGTCGACGAGACGCTCCCGACGTCGTTCGGCTGTGTCGGGCAGGAGACCACGGGCGCGGGCGGGCTCGCCAAGGCCCTGCGGACCGTCCCGGTCGTCCTCGACATCGCCGACCGCGTCGCCGCGCTGGCGCCGGACGCCTGGATCATCGACTTCACCAACCCCGTCGGGATCGTCACGCGCGCCTTGCTCGACGCCGGGCACCGGGCCGTGGGCCTGTGCAACGTCGCGATCGGGTTCCAGCGCCGCTTCGCGCGCGCGCTCGGCGTCGAGCCGTCCGAAATCCAGCTCGGGCACGTCGGGCTGAACCACCTGACGTGGGAACGCTCGGTGACGCTCGGCGGGCAGGACGTCCTGCCGAAGCTGCTCGCCTCGCACGCGGAGGAGTTCGCCGGGGACATCGGCCTGCCGCCCGCGACGCTGCGGCGCCTCGGCGTCGTGCCCTCGTACTACCTGCGGTACTTCTACGAGCACGACGCGGTCGTGGCCGAACAGCTCACCGCCCCCTCGCGCGCCGAGGAGGTCACCGAGATCGAGGAACGCCTGCTGGAGATGTACGCCGACCCGTCGCTCGACCGCAAGCCCGAGCTGCTGGAGCGGCGCGGCGGCGCGTTCTACTCCGAGGCCGCCGTCGACCTGGTCGCCTCCCTGTCGGCCGGCCGCGGCGACGTGCAGGTGGTCAACGTGCGCAACGGCGGGCGGATGCCGTTCCTGCCCGACGAGGCGGTGATCGAGGTACCGGCCCGCATCACCGCCGATGGCGCCGACCCGCTGCCCGTCGACCCCGTCGAGCCGCTGTACGCCGGGCTGATCGCCCACGTCACCGCGTACGAGGAACTCGCCCTGGAGGCGGCGCTCAAGGGCGGCGTCGACCGGGTGAGCGACGCCCTGCTGGCCCATCCGCTGATCGGCCAGGTCAGTGTCGCGTCGGAGCTGGCCGGCCGTCTCGTCGCCGCCAACGCCGCGCACCTGCCCTGGGTGGAGGAGGCGTGATCCTCGCGATCGACGGCGGGAACAGCAAGACCGACGTCGCCGTGCTCACCGGCGACGGCGAGGTTCTGTCGGCCGTACGCGGCGGGGGTTTCCGTCCCGTCGCGGTCGGCGCGGACGCGGCGGTGGACTCCGTCGCCGGCACCGTGCGCCGAGCGCTGGAGGCGGCCGGTGTGACGGCGACGGTGGACCACGTTTCGGCGTACCTGGCCAACGTCGACCTGCCGGAGGAGGAAGAGGCGTTCCACCGGCTCTTCTCGGCCCGCGGCTGGGGCCGTCACGTACGCGTCTGTAACGACACCTTCGCGCTGCTGCGCGCGGGCGGCACCGAACGCTGGGGCGTCGCCGTCGTGTGCGGCGCCGGGATCAACTGCGCGGGCGTCGGCCCGGACGGCCGCGTCGCGCGTTTCCCCTCGATCGGGCGCGTCACCGGCGACTGGGGCGGCGGCCATCACCTGGGCTCTGAGGCCCTTTGGCACAGCGTGCGCGCCGAGGACGGCCGCGGCCCGGCCACCGCGCTGGCCGCCGCGGTCGCGGCCCACTTCGGCGTCGGCACCGCGCTCGACGTCGGCCTCGGCATCCACTTCGGGAAGATCTCCGAGGGGCGCGTCGGCGAGCTGGCACCGGTGCTGTTCGAGGTCGCCGCGGGCGGCGACGCGGTCGCGGCCGGCGTCGTCGACCGGCAGGCCGAGGAGATCGAGGCGCTGGCCGGGGTCGTCCTGCGCGAGCTGGACCTGCTGGACGCCCCCGTCGAGGTGGTCCTCGGCGGAGGCGTCCTCGCGGCACGCCACCCGGCGCTCATGACCGCCGTCGAGGAGCGCTTCGCGACCCTGGCGCCCCAGGCGAAGCTCGTCGTCGTCGACGCCCCGCCGGTGCTCGGCGCCGGCCTGCTGGGCCTCGACGCCGCCGGCGCTCCCCCGGCCGCGTACGAACGGCTGCGGGCGTACTACGGCTGACAGGTCCGACGGACCTGTCAGCCACTCCTACAGGTTGATCATGTGGCCCGCGAGGCCGTGGAGGGCCTCCTTGACGGCCTCGCCGAGGGTCGGGTGGGCGTGGACGTTGCGGGCGGCCTCGTGGACGGTGAGGTCCCACTGCTGGGCGAGCGTCAGCTCCGGCAGCAGCTCGGCCACGTCGGGGCCGATGAGGTGCGCGCCGAGCAGCTCGCCGTACTTCGCGTCGCTGAGGATCTTCACGAACCCCGAGGTGTCGCCGATGCCGGGGGCCTTGCCGTTCGCGGTGAAGGGGAACTTGGCGACCTGGACGTCGAAGCCCTGCTCGCGCGCCTGCGCCTCGGTCCAGCCGAAGCTGGCGATCTGCGGCTGGCAGAACGTCGCCCGGGGGATCATGACGTAGTCGAGTTCCATGGTCTCGGCGTCACCGATGGTCTCGGCCGCGACGACGCCCATGGCCTCGGCCGCGTGCGCCAGCATGAGCTTGGCGGTCACGTCGCCGATCGCGAAGATGTGCGGCACGCTCGTACGGCACCGCTCGTCCACGTCGATCGCGCCGCGCTCGGTGAGGCGTACGCCGGTCTTCTCCAGGCCGTAGCCCTCGACGTTGGGCGCGAAGCCGATGGCCTGCAGGACCTTGTCGGCCTTGAGCTCCTTCTCCTCGCCGTCCTTGGAGACGACGATCCGCAGCTGCTGGCCGGTCTCGTCGATCTTTTCGACGCGGGTGGAGGTCAGCACGTCGATGCCGAGCCGCCGGTACCGCTTGGCGAGCTCCTTGGAGACCTCTTCGTCCTCCAGCGGGACCAGCCGGTCGAGGAACTCCACGATCGTGACCTTCACGCCGTAGGCGTTGAGGACGTAGGCGAACTCGACGCCGATGGCGCCGGCGCCGGCGATCACGATGCTCTCGGGCAGGGTCTCGCTGAGGATCTGCTCCTCGAACGACACGACGCGCTCCGACAGCGTGGTGCCGGGAAGCAGCTTGGCGCTCGCGCCGGTCGCGATGACGCAGTGGTCGAACGACACCGTCTCCGAGCCCTCGGCGGTCTCGACCTGGACGGTGTTGGCGTCGGTGAAGGACGCGCGGCCCGTGTACTCGGTGATCTTGTTCTTGCGCATCAGGAAGTGGACGCCCTTGACGCGCCCGTCCGCGACCTTGCGGCTGCGCCGGTAGGCCTCCCCGTAGTCGAAGCGCACCTCGCCGTCGACCTGGATGCCGAACGTCTTCGCCTCGTGGGTGAAGATGTTCGCCAGCTCGGCGTTGCGCAACAGGGCCTTGGAGGGGATGCAGCCCACGTTCAGGCAGACGCCTCCCCAGTAGCGCTCCTCGATCACTGCCGTGGTGAGCCCTAGCTGCGCGGCCCGGATGGCGGCCACATAGCCACCCGGTCCGGCGCCGAGGACGACGACGTCGAAATGTGTGCTCATGGGAAGAACGATATTGCTTGCCCGCCGCCCTATCGCCGCCGCCTCACCTGGGCGGCGGCGATTCCGGTGTCCGGGGTCAGCGTTCGCTGTCGAGATGGGCCATCTGGGCCGCGTTGTAGCGGTCGCCGGCGGCGGCGCCGGGCGGGACGGCACGCTCGATGGCGGCCAGGTCGGCGCCGGTCAGGTCGACGTCCAGCGCGCCCAGGGCCTCCTCCAGGCGGGTACGGCTGCGGGCGCCGATCAGCGGGATGATGTCCTCGCCCCGCGACCGCACCCAAGCGATCGCGATCTGGGCGACCGTGACGCCGCGGGCGTCCGCGACCTCGCGCAGGGCCTCCACCAGGCTCAGGTTGTGGTCCAGGTTTCCGCCGGCGAAGCGCGGGCTCCGGCCGCGGAAGTCGCCCGCGCCGACCTCGCGGTCCTTGGACCAGTGGCCGGACAGCAGGCCGCGGGACAGCACGCCGTACGCGGTGACGGCGACGCCCAGCTCGCGGCAGACCGGCAGGATCTCGGCCTCGATGCCGCGCGACAGCAGGGAGTACTCGATCTGCAGGTCGCTGATCGGGTGCACGGAGGACGCGCGGCGGATGACGTCGGCGCCGGCCTCGGACAGGCCGATGTGGCGTACGTGGCCGGCCTGGACCATCTCGGCGATGGCGCCGACGGTGTCCTCGATCGGGACGCTCTGGTCGACGCGGGCGGGCCGGTAGACGTCGACGTGGTCGGTGCCGAGGCGGCGAAGCGTGTAGGTGAGGAAGTTCTTGACCGCCACGGGCCGCGCGTCGTAGCCGGCGAAGGCGCCGTCGGGGCCGCGCATGCGCGCCGAACTTCACGCTGATCTCGACCTGGTCGCGGTCACGGCCGCGCAGCGCGTCGCGGATCAGCAGCTCGTTGTGGCCCATGCCGTAGAAGTCGCCCGTGTCGAGCAGGGTGACGCCCGCGTCGAGCGCGGCGTGGACCGTGGCGATGCTCTCCTTCTCGTCGCTGGGGCCGTACATGTCGGACATCCCCATGCAGCCGAGTCCGATCTCGGAGATGGTCAGGTGGTCTCCCACTGTGCGCTGGCGGATCACGCGTTCCTTCTTTCCCATCGGATCGAAATCGACGATACACGACACACTAGAGCAGTGCTATAGAACGAGGGTAGCGTTGCTATACGAAAGAGGGCATTCTTGATTTCGTGAGCGACACCGGCACCCGAGAACGCATCCTTCTGGCGGCAGCACGCCTCCTCGCCGAATCCGGCGGCGAACCCGTCTCCACCCGTGCCGTGTGCGCGGCGGCCGGTGTCGGCGCCCCCACGCTGTACCACCACTTCGGCGACAAGAACGGCCTGTTCGAGGCCGTGGTCAACTACGGCTTCGACCAGTACCTCGTCGAGAAGAAGGCCCTGAAGCTCACCGACGACCCGGTCGAGGACCTCCGCCGCGGCTGGGACACCCACGTGGAGTTCGGCCTGGCCAACTCGGCCTTCTACACGCTGATGTACGGCTCGGGCCGCAAGATCGACGACGAGGACGAGGGCTACCGGATCCTGCTCGGCATGCTGGAGAAGGTCGCCCGCGCCGGGCGCCTGCGCGTGCCGGTCAAGGTCGCCGTCCGCATGCTCCTCGCCGCAGGCACCGGCGTCACGCTGGCCCTGATCAGCAGCCCGGACAGCGACAAGGACGTCTCGCTCCGCACCCGCGAGGCCGTGCTGGCCGCCATCACGACCGACGAGGCCGAGGACGCCGGCACCTCGTCGATGTCGGCGCTGGCGATCGCGCTCACCTCCGCGATGGACGGCCGTACGCCCGGCACGCTGAGCGAGGCCGAGACCGCGCTGCTGCGCGAGTGGCTGACCCGCGTCGCCGTCGAGTGAGGCCTCAGCCCGCGTTGTAGACCACGAACGACACCGCGACGTACTGCGAGACGTAGGCGGCCACGGTGAACGCGTGGAAGACCTCGTGGAAGCCGAACCACCGCGGCGACGGGTCGGGGCGGCGCAGGCCGTACACCACGCCGCCCGCGCTGTAGAGCAGGCCGCCGGCGCACACGAGCACGAGCGCGGCGACCCCGGCCCCGTGCAGGAGCTGCGGCAGGAACGCCACGGCGACCCAGCCGAGCCCGATGTACAGCGCGGTGTAGAGCCAGCGCGGCGCGCCGACCCACACGATGCGGAACAGCACGCCCGCGGCGGCGCCGATCCAGATCACCGACAGCACGACCGTACGTGACGTGCCGTCCAGGGCCAGCAGCGCGAACGGTGTGTACGTGCCCGCGATGATCAGGTAGATGTTCGCGTGGTCGAACCTGCGGAGCACCGCCTCACGCCGGTCCGACCAGTGGCCGCGGTGGTAGAGCGCGGAGATCCCGAAGAGCAGGGAGGAGGTCAGCGTGTAGATGGCCGCCGCGAACCGGGCGGACGCCGTCGGGGCGAAGGCGATCAGGACGATCCCGGCGACCAGAGCGACCGGGAACGCCCCCATGTGCAGCGCCCCGCGCAGCCGTGGTTTGACGGCCTGGGCCAGCTCGTCGACCTTGCTCGTCGTTCCAGCCATGATCGCCTCCTCCGTTGCGCGGATCTTCAGTATTCCGAACGCCGCGCGAGCCTTCTGCCTCCCCCCAGCCTTGAGGCGAATTCGCCGTCCTCGTCGGGGAGTTCCTCCACTACGGCGGGGACCTCTTCGAGCTCGGGCCGCTCACGCAGACGCTCGGCGGCCTTGCGCAGCGCGCGCTCGCCGACCAGGCGGCTGAGCTCCAGGCCGAAGCAGTCGAGCTTGTCGGCGTCGGTGAGGTCGTCGCGGGACCGCAGGTCCGACGCCAGCTCGCCGAGCCGCTGGGCCTCGGCCAGCTCGTACCGGCGGATGGCGTGGCTGCACAGCTCGGCCAGGGCGGCGTGGTCGGCGGCGAACGACAGACCGTGCAGGTCGTTGGTGGAGAGACGGCTGAGGGCCCGCTTGCGGTCCATCGCCGCATCGACGATCTTGAGCAGGCCGGACAGGAGCAGGATCGGGCCGATGCTGATGCCCTTGTCCTGAGCGATCATGAAGGAGGAGCGGAACACGGCCGCGGCGCCGACGGCGGCGGCCATCACCTGCGCGACCGAGGCGCCGATCGGCGGCGCTCCGGCGGGCAGGGCGAATCCCCAGCCCATCGCCTCGGCGGCGATGAGGGCGAGCGTGGAGGCGGAGGCGTTGACGGCGACGTACAGCAGGCCGGACGGGGAGAACACCGCGGAGGCGGGCTTGTCCTGGTAGCGGCCCACCAGCTCGGCGCCGCCGATCAGCGCGCCGAGCAGGGCGGCGAAGAACATCCTGGCTACCATCACGCACCTCTCGCGCGTACGGGCTCCAGGCCGACGCCGGCGCGCCGGCCTCGCCGGGCGGCCTCCAGGAAGACCAGAAGCCACTCCCCCGGACCGTTCGCGAGACCCTGCCTGCGGCGCGGCGGGGAGTCCCGCGCCTGTAGGAACATCAACAGCCAATCCCCTGAACCCGAGGCTTCGCCCCGGCGCAAACGTGTGGACATGCGCCCTACCTTCGCGGGCGCGGGCACCGAAGGCGACGACTCTCGTGAATCGGCTTCGTATGCCCAGGACACCGCGCTACCTGGGAAGACTTGTGGAGGGTCCATCTCATCGCGCTGGATTTCCCACATGCCGGGCGTCGATTTCGCCTCCGGCGGGCGCCTTTACACAGTAAGGCTAGAAGTGGGGAGGACGGCCCTCGTACGGGGTGCTGAGCACCACGGTCGTACGCGTCGAGACGTTCGCCGAGGCGCGGATCTGCTGAAGGAGATCCTCCAGCGCCAGCGGCGAGGCCACGCGCACCTTGAGGATGTAGCTCTCCTCCCCCGCCACCGAGTGGCAGGCCTCGATCTCGGCGAGGTGGGCGAGCTTCTCCGGCGCGTCATCGGGCGCGGACGGGTCGATCGGCTTGATCGAGACGAACGCCGTCAGCGGCAACCCGATCGCCTGATGGTCCAGGACCGCGGAGTATCCCTTGATCACGCCACGCTTCTGCAGCCGTCGTACACGCTGGTGCACGGCGGACACCGACAGCCCGGTCTCGCGCGCGAGATCGGTGAAGCTCATGCGGCCGTCTCCGGCGAGCAGCCCGACGATGTGCTGGTCAATGTCCTCCACGTCTCAGAACTTATCGCCTGCATGCGACTTCAGAGCCCCTCAGGCGCCGTCCATGTCCGGACGCGACCAGGTCCGGCACGCTCTACGCTTGTGCGGATCGCGGGCCTGCCGCGACGACGACGATGACCACGACGTGCCCGAAGGAACGTATGTCCATGAAGACGCTGCCGATGACCGAGGACGCGTTGGTGCTCCGCACCGACTTCTCCGATCAGGCGGTATGGGATGCCATCTGCGCGACGATCCGCTCAGCGGACGCCGGCGACGAGTTCGTCGCTTACGTCGATTTCGTCGACGATCCCGCCTATCAGGGGCTGACGACGCCGCAGATCCTGGACCTGCTACCCGAGGACTACGACCACTCGTTCCTGGTCATCGTGGACGGCGAGACGGTCGCGTCACCGGAGACACCGGTCCTGGTGGTCGACCTGTACGAGGAACGCGGCCGCGAGTTCCGCGCGGTCGCCTCAGAACTCCACCAGATCGAGAACAACCTCTCGATCGCCAACATGGACTTCGCGGACTTCGCCGAAGCCGTCGACGAGGACGGCGTCTTCCGCGACTTCTAGCTCACCCCTCCCCCCTTCGCCACTATCACCGGGTCGGCCTCCTCGAGCCGCCCGAGGTCGACCCGGCGTTGCGAGGGGTTACGCATGGGTGCCTTAGGGCGAACAATGGCCCTTTGACCTGAATCAAGAAGGGATCGCCGATGCGTATTGGACTCCTGGGAACGGGACCTTGGGCGGACATCGCGTACGGGCCCGCGCTGAGGGACCATCCGGACGTCGAGTTCGCCGGGGTCTGGGGGCGGCGGCCGGAGGCCGCCAAGGCGGTGGCCGACAAGTTCGGGACCACGCCCTACTCGGACGTCGACGCGCTCATCGAGGACGTCGACGCCATCGCGGTCGCGTTGCCGCCTGCCGTGCAGGCCGGGTACGCGGCAAGGGCGGCGCGGGCGGGGCGGCATCTTCTGCTCGACAAGCCGCTCGCGGCGACCGTGCCCGATGGGCGGGCGGTCGTTGACGCGGTCGATGAGGCCGGTGTCTCCTCCATTGTGTTCTTCACCAGCCGGTTCACTCGGGAGATTCAGGAGTGGCTTCCGCGGCAGGTCGAGAGCGGGGGCTGGTTCACCGCGCATGCCGTCTGGCTCGGGGCGCTGGACAGTGGGTGGAGTCCGTTCGCCGAGTCTCCTTGGCGGCGTGAGATGGGTGGGCTCTGGGACGTCGGGCCGCACGCGCTCTCCATTCTGATCCCCGTGCTCGGTGACGTACGGGAGGTGGCGTCGGCCACGCGTGGGCCTGAGGACACCGTTCACCTGGTGTGCCGGCATGAGGGTGGCGCGTCCAGTACGATCACGGCCGCTCTGCTCGCGCCCGGTAAGGCCGCGGGTACGGGGGTCGAGCTGCGGGGTGCGGCGGGTGTCGTTCGGCTGCCGGAGCAGCGTGAGGACGGGCCGGTCGCGCTCGCCCGTGCCATCGACGCCCTGATCGAGTCCGCTCGTACGGGTCAGGCTCACCCTTGTGACGTCAACGTTCGGGCAGCGTGTCGTCGAGATCATCGCCGAGGCTCAACGGCAGCTGGAGGCCTGACTACTCGAGGTAACCACTACGTCACCTGATCGCGCCATTGGTCGCCCCAAGTCGCTGATTGTCGGCGAAATGCGGGTCGGCCAGCATTGGGGCGCACTTCCCGATCCGTACCGGAGGGATGACGTATGGCTACCGAGTTCCAGCGAAGCAAGATCGCCGGGGTTTTCGCCGCGATGGACGCCGACGGCGACGGTTACCTGGAGGAGTCGGAGTTCGCCGCGCTGGCCGACCGCTGGACCGCGATCCGGGGCGCGGCGCCCGGCTCCCCGGAGTACGCCCGCCTCAATTCGATCATGCTCGGCTGGTGGGCGGTGCTGCTGTCCGCCTCCGACGACGACCGCGACGGCCGGATCACGCTCGACGAGGTCATGCGGGTCGTCGACCGGCTGACCGAGACGGACCCGGCGGTCGTCGCCACCGCGGAGGCGATGTTCGAGGCCATCGACGAGGACGGCGACGGCCACATCGACCAGGAGGAGTACCGCCGCCTCATCGAGGCCTGGAACGGCCGCGCGACCGACACCGACGAGATCTTCACGCTGCTGGATCTCGACGGCGACGGTCACATCGACGAGGAGGAGTTCATCCGCCTCTGGGGGGAGTTCTGGGCCGGCGACGACCCGTCCGCGCGCGGCACCTGGGTGTTCGGCCGGTTCGACACGGTGCGGAGCTGAGTCAGGACCTCGGGCAGATGCAGAACGGGTGACCCGCGGGGTCGCTCAGTACGCGCCAGCGCGAGCCACCGGGCTGGGTGTCCGGCCTGGTGGCGCCCAGTTCGAGGCAGAGTGTCTCGGCCTTGTCCAGGTCGTCGACGTACAGGTCGAGGTGGTAGCGCTTCGGGGAGTCCGCGTCGGGCCAGCGCGGCGGCCGGTGACCCTCGACCTTCCCGAAGCCGATGGACGTCGCGCCGTCGCTGATCATGGCGTACTCGTCCGCGCTGTGCGTGACCTCCCACCCGAGGACCTGGTGGTAGAACGACGCGAGCGCCCGAGGGTCGTCGCAGTCGAGGTTGACCATGGCGAGGGTGGCGAATCCGGTCATGAGGTGCCCTTCTTCATCGGTGGAGATACCGATGCTCCCGGACATACCTGACAGGTCCTGGCAGGTTCTAACCGGCCAGTACGCGTTCCTCGAGATCGCGGTCGCCCAGGTGGCGCAGCCCGAAGGCCGCCTTCATGACGATCAGCAGGCCCGTGCCGAGGATCAGCGGCTGGCCGAAGACGAGCTGGACGGTCATCGGCATGGCGTGCAGCGTGGGGACGGGGATGAACAGGCCGCCGATCGCGGTGATGAACGGCACGCCGGCGAGCATGAGGTTCTCCCGCGTCCACCGCACCTGGCCGAGCACGTCGATGGCGCTGGAGAACAGCACCCCGAACAGGACGGCGCCGACGGCGGCCAGGACGGGCAGCGGCACCGCCTCCAGCAGCCGGTCGAACGGGTTCAGGCCGCCGAGGACCAGCAGGACGACGCCCGTGGTGAGCGTGACGTACCGCGAGCCGACCTTCGTGACGCGCAGCAGCCCGATGTTGTCCGGGTACGCCAGCGTGGACATCCCGCCGAAGACGGCGCCGATCGTACTGCCGAGGACCTCGCCGAACACCCCCTGTGAGACGCGGTGGCCGGACAGGTCCTGCCCGCCCCAGCCGGCGACGATGTCGTACGTCGCGATGCTCTCGGCGATCGCGGGCAGCAGGGTGATGAAGAAGATCAGCACCAGTTCGCCGTGCACGGCGAACCCGAACGGGAAGAAGCGCGGCACGGTCACGCCGAGGTTCTGCCCGACGTCGCCGAACCTCGTGGGCTCGAACACCGCGTACACGACGGTGCCGGCCACGACCGCGACCAGGACGGCGAGGCGGCGCAGGATCCGGCCCTTCGGCAGCACCGTGAGGACGATGGCGAGGACCGCGCCCACGGCGCCGGCGAGCAGGTTCACGCTCGGGAAACCGGGGCTCTCCGGGGTGCCGAGCCAGTTCGGCAGGGCGGTACTCGTCAGCTGGGTGGCCAGGATCAAGACGATGACGGCGGAGATGATCGGGTCGCGGACGAACCGGCTGAGGTACGTGATGAGGCCGAACCTCTCGAGCGGCACCGCGAGCACGCACCAGATCAGCCCGGCGACGACCATCGACCCGAACGCCGCGCCGAGGCTGCCGCCCTTCGCGTGGCCGACCGCGAGCAGCGCGGCGAGCGAGCCCGCGTACGGCCCCTGGATGATCGGCAGCCGCAGCAGGAGCACCGACTGCAGGATCACGACCAGGCCGGAGGTCATGAACGTGACCCCGTACAGGTAGGCGGTCTCGGACGGCGACAGCTTGAACGCCGCGCCGATCAGCGCCGGGAAGATGAGCAGGCCCGCCATGCCAAGGATGTTCTGGACGCCGAGGCCGATCGCGGTACCGACGGGGACCTTCTCGTCGATGCCGACGTCGAAGACGGGAGCGGTACGTACCTGTGTCTCGGTCATGCGGGCTCCTCAGATGACAGCCCTTAGACGCTAGGTTCGCCGGGTACCGCCCGACCAGCGCGCTTTCCTGGCGAGTGCGGTTAGTTCTTCTTACAGCTGGCTAGTCTTGGCGGCATGGACCCCGGGCTCAAGCGCCGCCGCGTCGCCGGGCTGCGCCGCGAGGAGCTGGCGCCGCTCGCGGGCGTCAGCGTCGGCTACTACACGCGCCTGGGGCAGGGGCAGAGCCCGAACGTCTCCGACGAGGTCCTCGACGCGATCGCGCACGCGCGCTGTACGTCGACTGGGAGGAGAAGGCGCGCGACGACGTCGCGTACCTCCAGGTGCCGCTGGGCCGGTTCCCCGGCGACGAGGGGCTGACGGCGCTGATCGAGGAGCTTCTCGCGCTGAGCCCGGAGTTCCGCGCGATGTGGGCCGAGCAGCCGGTGAGCAACTGCGCGTCGATCACGCGCGGCTACCGGCACCCGCGGGCCGATGTCCTGACGCTCACCACCGAGCTGCTGCGCACCCCCGACGACGAGGGCCAGGGCGTGGTGGTGTTCCAGGCCGAGCCGGGCTCGGAGTCCGCCGAACCCCTCGCACGGCTGCCGTGAGCACCGTTCGGGGCCTCCAGGAGCGTACGGCCCGCGCGCTTCCGGCCGAGCACATCGAGGACGCCGGCGGGTGGTGGCTGCGCCACGCCCCGAGCTGTTCCTGGTGGGTGGGGACGGTGCTGCCGCACGGCGACGGCGACCTCGTGCGCAGGATCGTGCGCGCGGAGCGGTTCTACGCCGCCCGGGGCACGGCCGCGCGGTTCCAGATCAGCCCGGGGGCGTGCCCGGAAGGGCTCGACGCGGTGCTGGCGGAGCGCGGTTACCGCCGCGAGAGGCCGATCTCGCTGCGTACGGCGCCGGCGGCGCGTGTACGGACGCCGGACCGGGTACGGCTGACCGATCGCCCGACCGGCGCGTGGTTCGACGTCTGGCACGCCGTGAACGGCGGCGACGCCCGGTCCGAGCGCGCGCTGCTCGACCGTGTGAAGCCGCCGTCCGCGTACGCGCACGTGGTCGTCGGGGGCGACGTCGTCGCGGTCGGCCGCGCGGTCGCCGACGACGGCTGGGCGGGGGTGTTCGGCATGGCGACGCTTCCCGCCGCGCGCGGGAAGGGCGCGGCACGCGACGTGCTCGCCGCGCTGGCGGGCTGGGCCGCCGCGCGAGGCACCGGGCGTATGTACCTACAGGTCGAGCGGGACAACGCGCCCGCCCTCAGGTCGTACGAGCGTGCCGGGTTCGGCGAGATCTGCCGTTACCACTACCGCACCGCGTAGCGCTCCTCGGCGTCTTTCGGCGCGTGCTCGCGGCGAGGGAGCAGGAGCGGCGACATGAGGCTGAGGAGACCGGCGATCGCGATGGCGGTACGCGGGCCGGTGAGGGTCGCCAGCACACCCCACAGGGCGGTGAGCGCCGCGATGTTGGCCTTGCTGGTGACCGACCACGCCGACAGGGTGCGGGCGACCCGGTCCGAGGGGGTCTGTTCGAGCCGGTAGGCGGCATTGATCGGGTTGTACACGCCCATGCAGAAGATCAGGCCGAACTCCACGACCATGACGAGTACGAGCCCGGGCACGCCGGGGCCGATGAAGGCCAGTCCGGGCAGCCAGCACGCGCGCAGGATCCCGGACGTGAGCATCACCCGGTGCCGCCCGAACCGCGCGACGAGCCGCGCGGACAACCGTGAGGCGATAAGCCCGCCGAGGCAGGGCACGGTGAACGCGAAGCCGAACTGCCACGGCGCGAACCCGAGGCGGCCGAGCATGAGCACGGTGAGCACCGGCTCGGTCGCCATGATCAGGCCGCCGACCACGAGGTTGTTGAGGAACAGCAGACGCAGCGCGGGGTGGGCCAGGATGTACCGCCACCCGTCGAGCAGGTCACGCGGACGTGGCGCCGAGGCCCGTACGGGCTTCGGCTCCTGGCCGCCGATCGCGCGGAGCCCCGCCGCCGAGAGCAGGTAGCTGACCGCGTCGGCGACGACGGTCGTCACCGGGCCGAACACCCCGATCGCGGCCCCGCCGAGCGGCGGGCCGAGCGCGGTGGCGGTCCAGGTCGTGGACTCGAAGCGCCCGCTCGCGGCGAGCAGGTCCTCGGGCCGTACGAGCGCCTTCAGGAACCCTCCGCTCGCCGCGTTGAAGGCGATGTCGGCCGCGCCGACGACGACCGACACGACGAGGAGCTGGACGAACCCGAGCATCCCCAGCGCGTACGCGGCCGGGATGCTCATCAGCGCCGCGAACCTGACCAGGTCCATCGCGATCATCACCGGCCGCTTGCGCCGGAACTCCACCCATGGGCCGAGCGGCACCGCGACGACCGCCCCCACCGCGAGGCCCGCCGCCGTGAGCGCGGACACCTGCGCCGGCCCGGCGTGCAGCACGAGGATCGCGACCAGCGAGAACGCGTTCAACGCGAGCATCGTGCCGAACGTGCTGACCGCGTACGACGCCCAGAGCCACCCGAACCGCCGCCCCATCGTGCCCCTCCCCCGAACAACCCCGTGTTGACCAGCGAGACCGTAGCGAGCCCCGGACCAGCGGATCAAACAACCGTGCCATCAACCATCCGTTGTACGGCTAGGGTCTGCGGTCGTGGATCTCGATGCCGTACGCACCTTCGTCGCCGCCGCGGACGCGGGCCAGTTCCAGCACGCCGCCGCCGATCTGTCGATCACCCAGCAGGCGGTCTCCAAGCGCGTCGCCGCACTGGAGAAGGACCTCGGCGTACGGCTGTTCACCCGCTCCGCGCGCGGCGCGCGGCTGACCATCGACGGGCAGGCGTTCCTGCCCCACGCCCGCGACCTCCTCCAGGCCGAGGAGCGCGCGGCGGCGTCCGTACGGCCCGGCCGCCGCGCGCTGCGCGTCGACGTGATCGGCCGGCAGCTCGCGCCCGCCGGTCTGCTGCGCGACTTCCACCGCGCGCATCCGGACACCGAGCTGGACGTCGTGACCCTCTTCGACGCCGAGGCGGCGATCACCGCCGTACGGTCCGGCACGATCGACGCGGCCTTCCGCGCCATCACCGGGCCGCTGCCCGGCGGAGTCGAGTCCGGCCGGGTGTACGACGAGCCCATCCAGCTCCTCACCGGCCCGGGCCACGAACTCGCCGGCGCCCGGTCCGTCGCGCTCGCCGACCTGGCGGGGCACCGGATCTGGATGCCGGGCCTCGTACCGGGGACCGAGTGGACGGCGTTCTACGACGACCTGGCCGCCGAGTTCGGGCTGACCATCGACGCGATCGGCCCGAACTTCGGCATCGTGCCCCTGCTGGAGGCGATCGCCGACTCGCCGGGCTTGGCGACGTTCGTCGGCGAGCAGACCCGGGTCCTGTGGCCCGCCGGGTACGACCTGCGCCGCATCAATGTCCAGGACCCGACGCCGGTCTACCCGCACTCGCTGATCCGGCGCGGCGACAACCCGCACCCCGCCTTGCCGAACCTGCGCACCTACCTCGGTTCGGCCACCCACACCCCCGGCACCTGGACACCCGAGTGGGCGCGGCCCGCCTAGCTCCGGCTCGCCGGGTGTGGCGCGCGGCGCTCGCCACGTACGCGGGGTGCCGCCAGTGCGGCGCCGGCCAGTGCCACGGCGGCGGCCACGACGAAGGCGGTGTGCAGGCCGCCGAGCGTGGCGAGCGTCTCGGTGGTGGCGTGGACGAGTGCCCGCGTACGTGCCGTGACGATCGCCGTCAGCCCCGCCACCCCGACGGCGCCGATGAACGTCGGCATCTGCGCGAGCCCGCCACTTCCTGGTCGGCCTCGTCCAGCCCGGAGGTGATCGTGCTGACCGCCGACACGACGGTCAGCACGTGCCCGAACCCCATCGCGGCCGACGTCCCCAGCAGCAGCGCCAGGCCGCCGTGCGCGGGCAGGAACGCCATCGCGGCGGTGCCGGCCGCCTGCACGACCAGCCCGGTCGCGATCGCGACGGTGACGCCGCGCGCATCGATCGTCCTCGCGGCGACGCTCCCGGCGGCCAGCGCCGCGACGCCTTCGCCGAGGAAGCCGAGGCCGGTCTGGAGCGGCGCGGTGGGGACGAGCACCGCCCGCTTGCCCTTCGGCAGCACCGGGGACCAGCCGCGCAGCCTGACCCCGACGCGACCATTTCTGTGCGCACCGGATCACGAAGAACGAAATTCTCCGAGCAGTTCATCGCCCAGCCGGACGGCCTCCAGCTTGGCGCCATCGGAAAGCGGACGGAGATCGGTATCGAGATGTTCGTACAGCTTTCTCGTCTCCACGAACGAGATACCCAACGCCTGCTGAGTGATCGCCAAGAACGCCATCGGCGTCAATGAGAAGCTTTCCGACGACCTCAAATACTCGATCATTTCAAGAATATTCGCCCCGCTGGATGCCATACGTCTGACGGAGGCTATTTCGCTGGACAACTTCCCCCCTGAGGTCTGGTGAATCTCGGCCAGGCTCCCGTAGAGGGAGGAAGGGCGTCCGGCTACTCCGGCTGGCCGTCGTTGGCCGTCCGCGGCCCTTTCGCCAATGATCGGATGTTCAGTGCGGTGAACGCGTCTCAGCGACGTGTATGTGCGATTGACACCATGCGCGCCTCGCCTCACAGCTCTTCCGCCGAGGTGGACGCGGCTCGGTGGGTGGTGAGCCGCCGGCGATCCGATGGGCGATCGAGTCGCGGAGATCAGGTGTCCTCGCGGATACTGGGGTTGTGGGCGCCGAAAACTCCGATTACTACCCGCTGGTCGAGGAGTACGGACCGGCGTGGGCTCCGTCGGTTTTCGAACGGGGGACCGACGGGCCGCGTGTGATCCTGGCCGGGGTCGACGGGTCGTCGACCGGCATGCGGGCCGGGGCGTACGCCGCCGGGCTGGCGCGGCGGCAGCGGTCGCGGCTGGTCGTCGTGTACGTGGCGGCGCCGTCGATGTGGGTGGGCCTCACGCCCGGGGCGCTCACGGCCGCGCAGGAGGAGCTGTTCGACGAGCTCGTCTCCGAGCTGCGGGACCAGATCCGCGACCGGGCCGGGGAGATCGGGGTGCCGATCACGTTCATGGTCCGGCGGGGTGACGCCTTCCTCGAACTGCGTGAGGCGGCGACGGAGGTACACGCGGACACCGTCGTCGTCGGGGCGTCCGAGCAGACCGGGCACCGGTTCGTCGGGTCCGTCGCGACCCGCCTCGTACGCGCGGGACGCTGGCCCGTCACCGTCGTCCCCTGACCGACCGGAAACGACGCCCCGTACGCGCGCCCGTCGTCCCCTGAACGACCCGAGAACACGCCTCGTACGCGAGGGACGCTCGGTACGTCGGCTTGCCGTGGGAAGCGGAGAACGGCCCCAAGCGGGGGGCGAGGCCGTTCTCCCGCTTCTCACCTACAACGTGACCACCGCGGCCGTGCGGCGTACCGACGAACCCACGTGATCCCTCCGTCCGCTTGCGGACAACGGTCTGACGCCTCTTTCTGAGACAGTGGTCACGATCGATCGTGGAGCCGAAACGCACCCCTTTCAAGGCCGCGGGCGAGAGCGGGATATCCCGCGGCGGTGAGCTGGTCGTTCGTCATGTTGCGGGACAGGAGAGACGCCGTCGTGGGACGCCGAAAACCCTTGCAGCCGCTGTCGCCGGGCCTTCCGGAAACGCATCGAGAGTTCACCGAGGAGTTGCGTTCGCTGTACGAGCGGATCGGGTTGACGCTCGTGATGCTCGGCAAGGAGCTCAACGTCTCCGATTCCTCCCTTTCCCGTTATCTCAACGCGCGGACCCGGATTCCCGAGGACGTTCTCGATCGTCTCGCCGAGCTCGCGAAGGTCTCCCCCGCCGAGCTCCAGCGGCTTAAGGCGCTGCGCCAGGACGCCTCCGCCGCGACGGTCGTACGCGACGTGCCGCCGCCCTCTCCGGCCGTTCCGCCGGAGCGTCGGCGGCCGTTCCGCCGTACGGCGACCATCGCGGTCCTCGCCACCGCGACCTGCGGGATGGTGGCCGTACTCCCCGCGGTGACCGCCAAGCGTCCGCTGCGCGCGGGCCAGGTCTCGTGCGTACGCCGCCCGCAGTACCGGGTGTCGGACCGCGGCAACGTCCTGGACGCGTCGGGGCATGTCGTCGGCATGGTCTGGAAGAACGACCTGTTCACGCGGGTCGACTCGGCGGCGCGCCCGCGGATGCGGTACCGCTACTACGGCACCGTCGACGGCGGCCCCGCCGGCTACGTCATGCAGGCGAAACTCGACTACTACCGTCCCGTACGGGCGGGGTGCTCGCGTCCGCGGTGACCTGGCGCCGCGCGAACCAGACCTCCTCGGCGGGCCAGCGCCGTACCCACGAATCCGGAAACCCTGGAAAGTCGCTCTGGACGGCGCCGGGCGGCACCTGGACCTCGATCAGGTCCTCCACGACGAGGCCGCACCTCGCCATGAGCCGGATCCACTCCCCGTGCGGCAGCGCGAACTGCCGGTACTCCGTACCCGACTCGCCGCGCCGTACGAGCCGGTGCAGCCCGAACAGGTCGCGCACCAGCCGCCCGGTGGCCGGCCCCGTCTCGGGCAGGCACATGCGCGCCAGCGTCGACTCGGCCATGAACACGAGCCGGCCGCCGGGCCGCAGCAGCCGCGCCGCCTCCGGAATCCACCGGTAGGGGTCGCACCAGACCGACGCGCCGTACTCGCTGATCACCAGGTCGGCGCAGGCGCCGGTCAGCGGCACGCGTTCGGCGTCGCCGTGCACCAGCGGGAACCGCAGGCCGAACTCCTCCTGCAACCGGCGAGCCGTCCCGAGCTGCCGCGCGGAGACGTCGACCCCCACCGGCCGCGCCCCACGACGCGCCAGCCACGCCGAGACGTACGCGCTGCCGCACCCGAGCTCGACCACGTCCGCACCGGCGAGGTCGCCCGGCAGAACCGGCAGGTGCGACTGCGGAACACCCCACATCCCCCAGTACGGCTCGGCGGCGGCCCACCGCGGACGCGCGTACCGGTCGAACCATCCCGACATGTGCTCGTCCCATTGCCACCGTGTGACCGGCACGTGACCGCCCGCGTCGTCCGCCATGCAGTGATCGTAGATACCAAAGTCGATGGGGTGTCGTCCTTCGGCCATGGGCGGGAGGCGGGCCGGACCGTACGGTGGGTGACGTGCGTGAATCGGCAGGTTGGCGGGTCGACGCCGTGCTCGTGGTGCTCGCGGCCGTTCTGAACGGCTTCTTCTCCCTCGACGCCATGGCGAACGGGTCCGGGCATGGGACGGCGTACGTCGCCGGCACCCTCGTACTGGGGGTCGTCTCCTGTGCCGTGCTGCCGTTGCGGCGGCGGTGGCCGGTCGCGCTCGCCGTCGTGTTGATCCCCTCGGTCGTGCTGTCGGCGGCGACGATGGGGGCGACGGCGGTGGCGCTCCTGTCCGTCGCGATGTACCGGCCGCGCAGGATCACCGCCGCCGTCGCGGCTCTGCACGCCGTCACGGTGATCACGCTGTTCGGGCTGGCCGCGCCGGCCAAGGAGTTCTGGCAGGGCGCGATCGTCGTGCTGGCGCTGGACGCGGCGTTGATCTCCTCGGGGTTGCTCGCGCGGTCGCAGCGGCTGCTCGTACGGTCGTTGCGGGAGCGGGCGGCCGAGGCCGAGGAGGGGAATCGGCTGCGGCTCGAAGAGGCGCGGCACAACGAGCGGGAGCGGATCGCGCGGGAGATGCACGACGTGCTCGCGCACCGGATCTCGCTGCTGGCCGTGCACGCTGGCGCGCTGGAGGTACGCCGGTCGGCGCCGGAGGAGGAACGCCGGGCGGCCGGGGTCGTACGGCAGTGCGCGTACGAGGCCCTGGAGGACCTGCGCGAGGTGATCGGGATGCTCCGGGACGTACCGGACGGCGCCTCCGACGGTCCGCAGCCCACGCCGCAAATGGCAGGAACGCTCCGTGACGTACCGGACCGTGCCGCCGACCGTCCGCAGCCGACGCTGACCGATCTGACCGCGCTGATCGAGGAGTCGCGGCTCGCCGGGGCGCACGTCAGCCTCGACGACCGGATCGCGGATCCGTCGGCCGCGCCCGACGGGATCGGCCGCCACGCGTACCGGGTGGTCCAGGAGGGCCTCACCAACGCGCGCAAGCACGCGCCCGGCGCGCACGTACGGGTGCGGCTCGCGGGCGCGGACGGCGGCCTGGCCGTGGAGATCACCAACGCGTTCTCCGAGACGCCGGTGCGGATCCCCGGCGCCGGCAGCGGGCTCATCGGCCTGCGCGAGCGCATGAACCTCGTCGGCGGGCGCCTCGAACACGGGCGTACGCCGTCGGGTGACTTCCGGCTGCGCGCGTGGCTACCGTGGCGGCCATGACCGTGCGTGTACTCATCGTGGACGACGACGCCCTCGTACGCACCGGGCTGACGATGATGCTCGGGGAGTTCGACGACATCGAGGTCACCGGGGCCGTCGCGGACGGCGCGGAGGTCATCGGCGCCGTCGCCCAGCACCGGCCCGACGTGATCCTCATGGACATCCGCATGCCCCGTCTCGACGGCCTGGCCGCCACTGAACGCCTGCGCGCCAGGAAGGATCCCCCCGAGATCATCATTTTGACGACGTTCGACACGGACCGCCACATCCGTCTCGCCATGCGCGCCGGTGCGAGCGGCTTCCTGCTGAAGCACACCCCGCCGGAGCGGATCGCCCACGCCGTACGCCAGGTCGCCGCCGGCGAGCCGATGCTCTCCCCGGACGTCATGCGCCGCGTCATGGACTTCGCCGGCGCCCAGGACCCCCGCCGCGAGCGCTCACAGCGCCTCCTCGACCGCCTGACATCGGGCGAGATGGCCGTCGCCGCGCTGATCGGCCAGGGCCGTACGAACCTGGAGATCGGCCGCGAACTGCTGATGAGCACCCCGACGGTCAAGGCGTACGTCTCCCGCATCCTGACCAAACTGGACCTGAACAACCGTGTTCAGGTGGCGCTGCTCGTCCACGACGCGGACTAGGCGAACTCGGCGATCACGTACGCGGCGGCGTCCTTGATGAGCGCCTCCTTCACCTGGGCGTCGTAGCCGTGGCGGTCGGACATGATCGCGATGACGATGGGCGCGGCGGTGGGCGGCCACACGACGGCGATGTCGTTGCCCCTGCCGTAGTCGCCGTGGCCGGTCTTGTGCGCGATCCGCCAGCCTTTGGGGAGCGCGGCCCGGATCTGGTTCTGCCCGGTGGTGCTGCGTTCGAGCCAGCCGTTGAGGACGGCCCGTTTCTCCGCCGGCAGCGCGGTGCCGAGCACGAGCTTCTGATAGACGTCCGCGATGGCGCGGGGCGTGGTGGTATCGCGCGGGTCGTCCTTCTTGTCCCTGTTGAGGCCTGGTTCGTACCGGTCCATCCGGCTGACGGTGTCACCGAGCTTGCGTAGGTACGCGGTCAGCTTCGCGGGCCCGCCGATGTCCCGCATGAGCAGGTTGCCGGCCGTACCGTCGCTGTACCGGATGGCGGCGTCACAGAGCTCCCGCATGGTCATCTTGTCGCCGATACGTTTCTGGACGATCGGCGAGATGGAGTCGACGTCGGCCTTCGTGACGGTGACGGACTTGTCCAGGTCCCCTTTGTCGAGGACGGCCGCCGACACGATGGTCTTGAAGGTGGAGCAGAACGCGAACCTGGCGTCGGCCCGGTAGGCGACCGTCGAGCCTGTGCCGGTGTCCAGGGCGTAGACGCCGAGGCGAGCGTCGTACTTGCCTTCGAGCGCCTTGAGGCGTGAGGTGTCGGGGGTCGGAGCGGGCGTACCGCTCCTGGGGGTCGAGACGAGCGGACGCGCGCCCACGTTGCATCCGGCGAGCGGCAGTAATATCCCGGCCGTGAGCAGTGCGCGGCGTGAAACGTTGGACGATCGAGCCAAGGCCTGTCCCTTCATGACCGCGTGAGTGCGGGACCTCCGAACCTAACGCGGCCGACCCGCGCAACGTACGGCCCCCGCCGGGTTCCTCTCACCGGTCGATGAGCTGATCCCGGCCGACGTGAAACTCGGTCCGGCCTTCTTCCGACTCGACGGCCCAGGGCGTGCTGGTCGAGACGATGAGAACCTCCCGGCCGTCAGGCCAGGTCACCATCTCGATCACCGCACAGGCCAGGCCCGCGTCCAGCGGATACGAGGCGTCCGGAGCGATCCTGCCCTCGCAGTCGAAGATGGAAGGCTTGTCGAAGATGGTCCACTGACGACCGTGCACATCGGTGACCCTGACCTCCACCCAGCCCGGCTGCGGCTCGTCGCTCACCCAGCGGACGACCTCACACCTCACCATCGCCGATTCCATTCCCACAGACCGCCCGTGCCCGGCCGCGCCGGCGACTGCGGGCAGGTCGCGGTGCCGGCGGAGGGGACCGATCAGCAGGATCGGACCGGTCAGGGCCAGCCCGCTCATGATCATCCACATGGCCGGGCGTACGCCGAACGCGGTCCCGAGCGTCCCGCCGAGCAGCGCGCCGAGCGGGATGGTGCCGTAGCCGAGCAGTTGCATGCTCACCGTGACCCGGCCGAGCAGGCCGGGCGGGCTGTAGGCCTGCCGGAAGGCTCCCTTGATGACGTTGCCGACCGCCACCCCCGCGCTGACGGCGAACGCACCGGCGACCGTCAGCGCCAGTCCCGCGCCCGATGTGGTGAGCGGGATCAGCAACCCGAACGGTGCCCCGCCCATCTCGGCGACGAGCAGGCTGCGGGCCGACCCGAAGCAGCGAGCCGCGGCGGTGGCCGAGGCCGCGCCGAGCACCCCGCCGAGACCGGCGGCGGCGGTGAGGCCGCCGACCATGCCAGGGCTCACCCCTACCTCGCGGACCAGGAAGACGACCAGGATCGATTGGAACCCGATCAGCCCGATGTTGCTCAGAGCGGAGAACAGGGCCAGCACTCGCAGGTAGGGGTCCCGGGCCACAAAGCGGAGACCTTCGGTGATCTCCTGACGCAACGTGCCGCCGCGCCGCGCGCGCCTGAGGCGGGGCTCACCGGTCCGGACCGCCGGCGGGGAGATCGCGGAGCGGAGGCTCTGACTCGACCGGCCGCCTTGCCGCACGCGGTTCCGGCCGGGCTCGCGGGTCCGGATCGCCAGGAGGCAGAGTGCTGAGACGAGGAAGCTCGCCGCGTCGGCGAGCAGCGCGTTCACCGCTCCGGTGAGCTGGGTGATCAGGCCTACGAGGCCCGGACCGGCGACCTGGGCCCCGGACTCGGTCGCCTGGACCTTGGCGTTGCCCTCGGGCAGTTGGTCGCGGTCCAGCAGGGACGGCAGGTAGACCTGGTACGCCGTCTGGAAGAAGACGCTCGTGGTGCCGCCGCCGAGCGCGACGGCCAGCAAGTGGCCGACGGTCAGCCGGTCCAGCCAGGCGGCGACCGGGACGCTGAGGAACAGCAGCAGTGACACCAGATCACACGCGATCATCACCGGGCGGCGCGGCAGGCGGTCGACCCAGGCGCCGGCGGGTAAGCCGATGAGCAGCCACGGCAGCCAGGCCGCCGCGGACAGGAGCGCCACCTGGAACGTGCTCGCGTGCAGCGAGGCGACCGCGACCAGCGGCAGCGCCACGCTGGTGACGCTACTGCCCAGCCTGCCGACGGTCTGACCGGTCCACAGCAGCCGGAAATCCCGATGCCAGAACAATCCGCCCGGCGGGCGCGGAGCACCGGGGGCGTACGGCAACGCATGTTCAGCGGCGGTCACGGCTCCCCTTGCACGCATACGCGATCACGCCCCAGTACACCCCCGAGCCGTCCATGGCGTCCCGAACGGCGCGAAAGACAATACTGATACTTTCCGGCGTTCCGCTCTAACTTCCTCGGCACGAGCACGAGGAGGTACGCGATGTGGGAGCTCAGCGCGCGGGATCTGGCGCGCCGTATCAAGGACCGTGAGGTGTCCAGCCGCGAGGTCGTCGAGGCGCACCTGCGGCGGATCGAGGACGTCAATCCTCGCGTCAACGCCGTCACGACGGTTCTCGCGGACGGGGCGCTCTGGGCGGCGGACGCACTCGACGCGGCGCTCAGGGCCGGAGCGGAGCCAGGGCCGCTGCACGGTGTCCCGATGACGGTCAAGGAGAACATCGACGTCGCGGGATCGGCGACGACGCTGGGCATCGAGGCACTGCGTGACGCCGTCGCACCGTACGACGCCCCGCACATCGCGGAGCTGCGGAGGGCGTGGGCGATCCCGATCGGGCGGACGAACATGCCGGAGTTCGGGATGCGATGGCACACCGACAACGCTCTGCGCGGCGCGACGAGGAACCCGTGGTCGGCGGCGCACACGCCGGGTGGTTCCAGCGGCGGGGACGCCGTCGCGGTCGCGACCGGGATGGCGCCGCTGGGCATGGGGAACGACGGCGCCGGGTCGCTGCGCCGGCCGGCGTACTGCTGTGGTGTCGCCGCGTTGAAGCCCTCACTGGGGCGCGTGGCCCAATCGAACCTGCCCGGCCGGCCGTCGCCGTTCGCGTTCCAGCTGATGGCCGTGCACGGGCCGATCGCGCGGACCGCAGGAGACCTGCGCCTGGCGTTCGCGCGCATGTGCGGGCGTCACGACGCCGATCCGTGGCATGTCCCGGTGCCGTTCGGCGGCCCTCCGGCGGAGCGCCGCGTCTCTGTGATCATGGTCCCCGGGCTGGACCCCGGCGTCGCGGACGCGCTCCGGCGCGCCGCCGCTCTTCGCCTGGACGCCGCCGAGGCGATCGAGGAACGGCTTCCGGCCCGTACGCCCGTCTCCGAACGCGGCATCGCGGATCCGCGGAACGAACGGTGAACGCACCGCTCAGTGCAGTTGAGGGACGATCAGATAGATGCCGTAGGCGACGATCAGCGCGCAGGCCAGGAAGCAGAAGCCTCCCGCGACGGTCAGCAACGAGCCGTTCGGGGCGCCGGGCTCGCCGGTGTCCGTGCCCGTCTCCGCTCGCAGTGACCAGGCGAGGACGCCTACCGCGAAGACGACCACGATCGCGACGCCCACTCCCAGGCTCACCACGGCCACCTCGGCCAGAGCGCTCCACTTGATGTTCATCGGTGGCCTCTCATGCCGGGTTGGACTGGGCGACGGGCGTCAGTGAGGCCGTCGGTGCGTCGTTGACGTTGTGGGCGCTCACCGGGTTGCGGTGGGCTATGGCGTAGATGCCGGTGGCGACCGCCACGGCGACGACGCACACGACGACCACTCCGGCCGTGCCCTGCTTGGCGACCGACGCGGCCACGCCGCCGACCACGGCCGCGGCGGGCAGGGTGAAGACCCAGGACAGGGCCATGCGGCCGGCGACGTTCCAGCGGACCTCGGCGAGGCGGCGGCCGATGCCGGCGCCCAGGATGCCGCCCGAGCACACCTGCGTGGTCGACAGGGCGAAGCCGAGGTGGCTGGAGGCGAGGATGACGGTGGTCGCGGCGGTCTCGGCGGCGAAGCCCTGCGGGGACTCGATGTCGGTCAGGCCCTTGCCCATCGTGCGGATGATGCGCCAGCCGCCGATGTAGGTGCCGAGGGCGATCGCCAGGCCGGCGATCAGGATGACCCACCACGGCGGGCCCGAGCCCTTGGCCAGCACTCCCGAGGAGATCAGGGTCAGGGTGATGACGCCCATGGTCTTCTGCGCGTCGTTGGTGCCGTGGGCGAGCGAGACGAGTGAGGCGGACGCGACCTGGCCGTACTTGAAGCCTCGCGTCACCTCCTTCTGCCGTCCGCGCCGCGTCAGGACGTACGCGAGGTATGTCGCGATCATCGCGACCACACCGGCGACGACCGGCGAGGCGAGGGCGGGAATGAGGACCTTCTCGGTGACGGCGCCGAAGTGGACGCCCTTGACGCCCGCGCCCACCCAGACCGCCCCGATCAGGCCTCCGAACAGCGCGTGCGAGGAGCTGGACGGCAACCCGAACAACCAGGTCAGGAGGTTCCACACGATCGCGCCGACCAACCCCGCGAAGATCATCGCCGGGGTCACCAGGCCGTCGTCGACGATGCCGCCGGAGATCGTTTTGGCGACTTCGGTCGACAGGAAGGCGCCGACGAGGTTCAGGGCGCCGGAGATGGCGACCGCTACTCTCGGTTTCAGCGCGCCTGTCGCGATCGACGTCGCCATGGCGTTCGCGGTGTCGTGAAAGCCGTTGGTGAAGTCGAACGCCAAAGCCGTGATCACGACGACGACCACGAGGAACGACCAGTGACTCATTCGGTCCTACCCTCTTCGAGGTCAGAGACGGCAAACGTACGATACGCGAGTGAACGCACGATGAACCCCGCTAATAGAGTCGCTGACCTGGCCAAAGTCAATGATTCGAGAGTACGCGGCCCGGCCGCCGGACCGCGAGGACCACGGCCTGGACGGCATTTCGGTCAGGCCTGAATTGGAGCTCCCCCTGTGACCGTTCTGTACGGCGTCGTGTGCGCGGCGGAGCCCGCTCTGTCCGTACGCGGCCTGATCGAAGCCGCCGCCGACTACGATCTGTGCCTGATCGCGACCCCGACGGCGGCGCGCTGGCTGCGGGACGACCTGGACGAGCTGAGCGCCCTCACCGGCCATCCGGTGCGGTCGACATACAAACTGCCGGAGGAACCGGACGTCCTGCCGCCGGCGGACGCCATGCTCGTCGCCCCGGCGACCTTCAACACGCTGAACAAATGGGCGGCCGGCATCAGCGACACCCTCGCCCTGGGGCTCGTCAACGAGGCCCTGGGCCTGCCGATCCCCGTGGTCGCCGTGCCGTGGGTGAACCCGCCCCTCGCCCTGCATCCGGCGCTCGCCGAAAGCCTGTCGACGCTCCGCGGAGCGGGCGTACGGCTCGTCGAGCCGCAGCCCGCGGTCCTGTCGTGGAGCGACGCCCTGGCGGCGTTCGGGTGACGTCGTTGCTGCTCATCGGCGGGCGTTCCGGGGTCGGCAAGACGACGGTGGGCTGGGAGGTCTCCGCGCTCCTGCGTACGACGGGCGTGTCCCACGCGATCATCGAGGGCGACTTCATGGGGCAGGTGCACCCGGCGCCGCCGGACGATCCGTCCCGGTCCGTGATCACCGAGCGGAACCTCACGGACGTCTGGGCGAACTACTTCGCGCTCGGCTGCCGCAGGCTGATCTACACGAACACGCTGTGCGTGCTGTCGTCGGAGGAGGCGATGTTCCGGCGGGCGCTCGGCGCGGACGTCCGGATCGTACGCGTGCTGCTCACCGCCTCCGACGGCACGGCACGCGAGCGGCTCATCAAACGGGAAAAGGGTTCGGAGCTCGAAGACGGTCTGGCGTCGAGCATGACGAAGGCGCGCGTGCTCGACGCCGGAACCCCCGGCGACGCCGTACGGGTCACGACCGACGGACGGCTCGTCGGCGACCTCGCGAAGGAGATCGTCGCGGCCACCGGCTGGTGACTCAGCTCCGCTCCTGGATGCGGATCAGCGTGCCCGCGGGGTCGCGGATGGCGCAGTCGCGGACCCCGTACGGCTGCTCCGCCGGCTCCTGGACGATCTCCGCGCCGCTCGCCTGGACCCGGTCGAAGGTCTCGTCCAGGTCAGGTGTGGCCAGGAGGATCGACGCGTAGCTGCCCTTGGCCATCATCTCGCCGATGGTGCGGCGCTCGTCCGGGGTGATTCCCGGGGTGGCCGCCGGCGGGTGCAGGACGATCGACGTGCCCGGCATGCCCGCCGGGCCGATCGTGATCCAGCGCATCTTGCCGTACGCGACGTCGTCGCGGACCTCGAAGCCGAGGACGTCACGGTAGAACGCCAGTGACTCGTCCGGGTCGTCGTGCGGCAGGAAGGTCGAGTGAATGCTGATTTCCATGAAGACCTCCGGTTCAGCCGACGTACGCCGCTAGGTGCTCGCCGGTAAGGGTGGGGCGGGAGGCGACGAGGTCGGCGGGGGTGCCTTCGAAGACGATCCGCCCGCCGTCGTGGCCGGCGCCCGGGCCCAGGTCGATGATCCAGTCGGCGTGCGCCATGACCGCCTGGTGGTGCTCGATCACGATGACCGACTTGCCGGAGTCGACGAGCCGGTCGAGCATGGCCAGCATCTGTTCGACGTCGGCGAGGTGAAGGCCCGTCGTCGGCTCGTCCAGGACGTAGACGCCGCCCTTCTCGGCCATGCGGGTGGCCAGCTTGAGGCGCTGCCGCTCGCCTCCGGACAGCGTGGTGAGCGGCTGGCCGAGGCTGAGGTAGCCGAGCCCGACGTCCGCGAGGCGTTCGAGGATCTTGTGCGCGGCCGGTGTCCTCGCCGGGCCGTCGCCGAAGAACTCCGAGGCCTCGACGATCGACATCGCGAGCACCTCGCTGATGTCACGGCCGCCGAAGTGGTACTCCAGCACCGACGCCTGGAAGCGCTTCCCGTCGCACTCCTCGCAGGTGGTGGCGACACCGGCCATCATCGCCAGGTCCGTGTAGATGACGCCAGCGCCGTTGCAGCCGGGGCAGGCGCCCTCGGAGTTGGCGCTGAACAGCGCCGGTTTCACGCCGTTGGCCTTGGCGAACGCCTTGCGGATCGGTTCGAGCAGCCCGGTGTACGTCGCCGGGTTGCTGCGCCGTGAACCCTTGATCGCCGACTGGTCGACCGACACGACGCCGTCGCGGCCCGAGACCGAGCCCGCGATGAGCGAGCTCTTTCCCGAACCGGCCACACCGGTGATCACCGTCAGCACGCCGAGCGGGATGTCGACGTCGACGGAGCGCAGGTTGTGATCACTGGCGCCGCGTACCGAGAGCACGCCCGACGGCTCACGCACCGACGCCTTCAGGGAGGCGCGGTCGTCCAGGTGCCGGCCGGTCAGGGTACCGCCGCTTCGCAGCCCGGCGACGGTGCCCTCGAACATCACCTGCCCGCCGGCGGTGCCCGCGCCGGGCCCGAGGTCGACGACGTGGTCGGCGATCGCGATCATCTCGGGCTTGTGCTCGACGACGAGCACGGTGTTGCCCTTGTCCCGCAGTCGCAGCAGCAGTTCGTTCATCCGCTGGATGTCGTGCGGGTGCAGCCCGATGGAAGGCTCGTCGAAGACGTACGTGACGTCGGTGAGCGACGACCCGAGGTGGCGGATCATCTTCGTACGCTGCGACTCGCCTCCCGAGAGCGTGCCCGACGGCCGGTCGAGGCTGAGGTAGCCGAGCCCGATCGTGACGAACGAGTCGAGCGTGTGCTTCAGCGTCGCCAGCAGCGGCGCGACGGACGGCTCGTCCAGGCCGCGTACCCATTCGGCGAGGTCGCTGATCTGCATGGCGCAGGCGTCGGCGATGCCGACCCCGTTGATCTTCGATGAGCGCGCGCCCTCGCTGAGCCGGGTGCCCTCGCACTCGGGGCAGGTCGTGAAGGTGATCGCCCGCTCCACGAACGCCCGGATGTGGGGCTGGAGCGCGTCGACGTCCTTGGCGAGCATCGACTTCTGGATCTTGGGGATCAGACCCTCGTACGTCAGGTTGATGCCCTCGACCTTGATCTTGGTCGGCTCCTTGTGGAGCAGGTCGTGCAGCTCTCTCTTGGTGAACTTGCGAATGGGCTTGTCCGGGTCGAAGAACCCGCAGCCCTTGAAGATCCGGCCGTACCAGCCGTCGACGCTGTAGCCGGGGACCGTCAGCGCGCCCTCGCTGAGCGACTTCGAGTCGTCGTACAGCGCGGTCAGGTCGAAGTCGGTGACCGAGCCGCGGCCCTCGCAGCGCGGGCACATGCCGCCCGTGATGCTGAAGGAACGGCGCTCCTTCACGGTCTTCCCGCCGCGTTCCAGCGTGACCGCGCCCGCGCCGCTGATCGAGGCGACGTTGAAGGAGAATGCCTTCGGCGGCCCGATGTGCGGCTGCCCGAGCCGGCTGAACAGGATGCGCAGCATCGCGTTGGCGTCCGTCGCGGTACCGACCGTGGAGCGGGAGTCGCCGCCCATCCGCTGCTGGTCGACGATGATCGCGGTCGTCAGCCCTTCGAGAACGTCGACCTCGGGCCGCGCCAGCGTCGGCATGAAGCCCTGCACGAAGGTGCTGTACGTCTCGTTGATCAGCCGCTGCGACTCCGCGGCGATCGTGTTGAACACCAGTGAACTCTTGCCCGACCCCGAGACGCCGGTGAACACCGTCAGCCGGCGCTTCGGGATCTCGATGCTGACGTCCTTGAGGTTGTTCTCGCGCGCGCCGTGCACACGGATCAGGTCCTGGGTGTCAGCGACGTGCGGCGTGCTCATCTCTCTCCATCCGTTCCGAGCGGTGAGCTCTCAGCTGGGGTCCTGAAGCAGCCCGAGGACGTTGCCGTCGGGGTCGGTGAAGGTGGCCACCAGACGGCCGGCGCCGACGTCGTGCGCGGGCTCCTTCACGGTGGCCCCGGCGGCGGTCACCTCGTCCAGCTTCCCCGCGATGTCCGTCACGTGCCAGTACGACACCGGTGATCCCTCACCGCCCGGCACCAGCCCGATGTGCTGGCCCTCGACGTCGAAGCCGACGTAGTAGGCCGCGTCAGCGGTCGGCTCGACGCCGAGCAGGGCGGCGTACACCGCCTTGGCCTTCGCCAGGTCGGAGACGGGGTGCAGCACGGTCTTGATTCCGAGAGTGGTCATGATCGCTCCTTGAAGTCGTCGTTGACCTCAAGCTAGCTGCGGCTCGGTGACCGGCGCTTCTCGATTCCTGATCGGTCGTGTGACCTGCCTGGCGACGCACGCCGGGATCCCCGCCGTCGCGCTGGCCGCCTCGCGCCGGTAGACGCTGGGCGGCACGCCGACCAGCTCGGTGAAGCGGCTGCTGAACGTGCCCAGGGACGAGCAGCCGACCGTGAAGCACACCTCGGTGACGCTGAGGTCGCCACGGCGCAGCAGCATCATCGCGCGCTCGATACGGCGCGTCATCAGGTAGCCGTACGGAGACTCTCCGTAGGCGAGCTTGAACTCACGGCTGAGGTGCCCGGCGGACATGTGCGCGCCACGGGCCAGTGCCTCGACGTCCAGCGGCTGCGCGTACTCACGGTCGATCCGGTCGCGGACACGCCGGAGACGGGCGAGGTCGCGCAGGTGCTCTTCCGGGGTAGGTCTGCTGGTCACGCCCCGAATCGTGCCACATCTGGACGGATGCGACCAGCGGCGCGCATACGTCGGGGCCCCCGCTCGCGCGAGGGCCCCGGCGTCCGTCGGCCGTCTAGCAGACGGTGGTGAAGGTCGGGACCTGGTCGCCCATCGCGGGGATGCACGGCGTACGGTCGTCGGCCAGGCTCTCCTCGGGGAGGCGCTGCAGCTCGTCCAGGTTGCTGGTGATCATGATGCGTCCTTTCTCAGAGGGGATCACTTCAGTGCGACGCGGTGCCGCACGATCGGGGGCGCGGGCGAAGCCGCGCGGGTGGGCAGCGGCGGCATGAACAGCCGCGGCCCTTCGCCGTCCAGCCGGAGCAGGGCGGCGACGACACCCGCCGTACCGACGCCCCAGCCGGGGAAGACGTCGAGGCCGGCGTGGTCAGGGGTGAGGAGCAGGCCGTCGCGTACGACGGCGCGCGCGGCCATCGCGGACACGCACTCGCGCGCGGAGACTGCGTGGGCGGCGTCGCCGGTCGCCTCGGCCAGGTCCATCAGGAACTCGATCGACCCGGCCACGCCGTGGCAGTGCACCGGCCGCGACTGCCAGATGTCCTGCCGTACGGCGCGTGCCGCTCCTTGCGCCGCCGCGAGGAAGTCGTCGTCCCCGGTGGCGCACCACAGGCGCAGCAGGAAGCCGCCGACGCCCGCCGCGCCGCTGCACCAGCCCGACAGGGGAACCGGATCCCCCGGCCCGGCACTCCACCGGACCGCCCCGTCCTCGCCGGGGATGGCGGCGGCGAGCAGCGTACGACCGGCCGCGCGAGCGGTGTCGAGATAGCCGGTACGGCCGGTGGCGTCGGCCGCGTCGAGGTGGCCGGTACGGGCGGTGGCGTCGGCCGCGTCGAGGAGGAAGGCGGCGATGCCGGCGGTTCCGTGGGCGAAGCCGTGGTGGGTGGCGCCGTCGGGCAGGTGCGGCGGCTGGGGAGGTACGGGCCAGGCGACGGGTTCGCGGGCGGCGGCCACGAGGGTGTCGGCGCAGCTCACGGCCTGGGTCAGGAACGACTCGCGGCGCGTGTGGCGCCAGAACCTCAGCGCGGTGAGGCCCGTACCCGCGATCCCGTGGCTGACGTCCGGTACGGCGCCGGCGATCGGGAGGCGCTCCGCCGCGTCCGCCGTACGGGTGATCAGGTCCTCGTCGCCGAGTGCGATGCCCGCCTCCAGGAGCGCCCAGTACGTACCGGAGCGCCCGAAGTGCAGACCTGGGAGGACGGTGTGTTCCCGCTCGGCCGTGCGAGACAGCCAGCGGGCGGCGCGCTCGACGGCGTCGCGCAGGCCGGACCGGTGGGGGTGTGCCGCCGCGAGGACACCGACGATCCCGGCCGCGCCGTAGTACACGTTGCAGGGGTCCGTCGTCGCGCCGAACGTGTCGGCGGGCCACCACCGCTCGGTACCCGGTTCCGCGCCGCTCCCGGGGTCCCCGCCACCGGAGGCGAGCAGGTACGCCAGCCCGTCCTCCAGCAGCCGCCCCGGATCATCCCGCGACGCGACGACCGGACGACGCGTCTCGGCGTTCGGTGTGGTGGGCAGGGCCTCGCGAACGCGGTCCAGCGGCCAGCGGTGCTCGGGGTTCTCCTGTGTCAGACCGAGGATGATCGGCGCGAAGGACGCGGCCACCGGGTTGTCGCGGGAGGCGCGGGTCAGCCACTCCTCGATGCGGTCGTACCTGGGGCGGTCGTCGGCGGCGAGTAGCGGCTCCGCGCCGACCGACAGGGCGAACAGGATCGCGCCGAGGCTGTACAGGTCGGCGGCCGGGCTCGTGCGGGTCGCGGTCCACTGTTCCGGGGCGGCGTAGCCCGGGGAGCCGCCCGGGACGACCTTCTCCGTCGCCGGGGACGCCAGCTCCAGGTCGATCAGGCGCAGGGAGTCCGGGAGGACGAGCACGTTCGCCGGGGTCAGGTCGCGGATGACGATCCCTGCCCGGTGCACGGTCTCCACCAGGTCGACCAGCCGTGTCGCGAGCTCACGTACGTCGTCGAAGGACGGTACGGCGCGGCCTCGGTGGAGGCGCTGGAGGTGCACGTTCAGCGGTACGCCCGGGATGGAGTCGACGGCCAGGAACGTGTGTTCGGGGAGTTCAAGGAGGGCGTGCACGCGCGGGACGACGCCCGTTCCGGCGAGGGCCGTGAGCATGCGGGCCTCGTTACGGAGCAGGTCGCGTACGTCGCCGCCGTCGGGTCTCACCTCGACGTATTGGCGGCCCTGTTTGACGACGACTTCGGCGCCGGTCTGCTGGTCGACGGCGCGGAAGACGCCGCCCTTGTTCGCGTGCCGGATGGCGCCGCGCAGCAGGAAACGGTCGCCGACCAGGACACCTTGCGGCGCCGCGGCGGGCGGCGGGGACTCTGCGGACGGGACCTGCGACGCGGGCGCGGGCGGCGGAGGCTCCTCGATCGGGCTCTGTGGTGCCCACGGTGGCGGCGCGAACCATGCCTCGCGGCGGTCGGTCACCAGCGTGCCGTCTGGGGCGGTCACGACGGGCTCGTACACGCCGTTCGAGGCGAGCCGCAGGCGCCGTACGAAGCCGCCGAAGCGGAAGTGGACCAGGCTCCCGGGCCGGTACGGCCGGTCGGACAGGATGCGCGGCCCCGGCAGGCCGTCGGTGGCCTCGTCCAGGGCGCGGGCCAGCTCAGGCAGGTCGCCGTCGTCGGGCGGGTAGGCCGTGAGGAACTTCCCGGCCGAGGCCCGGCTGAAGTGCCGTCCGGTCAGCCGCGCGATCTCTTCGGGCGACGCGGCGAACTTGAACGGGCAGCCCGCCGCCACGAGAAGCGGTGTCACACGGTCCAGAACGTCCTTCGCCGAGGACGGCACGGCCGAAATGTGGATCTTCCAGCCCTGCGGCCTGAGGCGTACGCCGGGCGGTGTCGCGTACGTCCAGGTCCTCGAACGCCGGACGTCCCAGCGTTCGAGGTGATCGCGTACGACCCCGCCGAAGGGATCAGCGATCTCCGGTGACGCGCGCCGCTCTGACGAGGGGACCAGCCCTTTCGGTTACCACGGAGTCAAGGTCCGAACTCTGCGGGATGGTAACCCTGGTGCGTCATTTCAGGCAATATACCGATTTACGGCCTGACCGATGACGATGCGGCCGATTCGTGATGTACCTGGCGTTAAACCTCGATTCGCCCACAAAAGCCTGGCATCAGGCCAAGTGCGCGCTCACCTTGCGCAGGAACCGGAAGAGGCTCGGATCGAACGGCCCGTCGCCCGGCATCTCCGTGGCGTCCAGGGAGAACCAGCGTACGGCGCTGAACTCGCGCTCGTCGGGCGTGATCGGCGCGTCGCGGTCGGCGTCGAAGACGAACCACATCGTGGCGTCCTCGTGGGTGTCGGGCGGGCGGGTCGCCGTGACCGTCAGGAAGAACGGGCCCGGGCCGAACGCCGGGTGGAGCGGCGGCGTGATGCCCAGCTCCTCCTCCAGCTCGCGGACCACGGCGCGCCGGGGGTCCTCCCCGTCGTCCACGTGGCCGCCCGGTGGGAGCCAGGCGCGGGCGAGGTTGTGGGCGACGAGCATCATCGAGCGGTCGGTCTCGTCGAGCAGGATCGCGTACACGACCAGGTGCTGCGGCGGCGTCACCGGTTTCACCAGGCGGTACAGCTGTGCTCCGGAATCCACCCAGTCGAGCATCCAGGTCCGGTGTGCGGCCTCGCGGTCGTCGCAGGGGTGTACGCCCGCGACCAGTTCCCGTACGACCTCGCGTGACATCGGGCTCCTCCCCCTCGTACGCCGGCCACCGGGGCGCGGCAGGCCCCGGTGGCGGCAGGGTGGTCAGTTGGGTTCCTGCCAGTAGGCCCGTGGCCGCGCCGTAGCTGCCCTTGTGGGGCAGGGTCCACACGTAGCCGTTCTCGCGGAGGTCGGCGATGACGATGGCGATCGTACGGCCCGAGACGCCGAACTCGTCGCACATCTCCGCCTGCGACGGAATGCGCGTTCCCGGGCGGTAATCACCGCGCCGGATGCGCTCGCGTACGGCCCTGGTGACCTGTTCGGTCCTGTTAATGGTCATGGTGGCTTTCCCTGTCGGTGTTTCTCAACGCTGCGTGCCGGGCGATGAGACGGCGCATCGCCTCGTAATTCGTGCCGAACAGGCCGGCGATCCGCTCGACGCTCCACATCTGCGCATAGAGCCGAACGGCGTCCGCCACGTCGTCGCCGTCACGCGGCGGATCCGGCCACCGGATCATTCGGACCCGGTCATCGGCGGCGTGACCACGTGCCGGATCAGCTTCACCGCCTCAGCGGTACGGTCCGCGGCGCAGATCGGGTCGCCCCAGCTCCACCACCACCAGAGCCGTTCCTGCCGGTCGACCATGCATCGGACCGTTTCGGTGAGCCGCTGATGCGCTCCCGGCAAGGACACGCGTACGCGCGTCGCGGCGATCACCTCCGCCTTCAGGCCGTCCTTACGGAGGTCGTCCGCGAGGCGCTGGGCGAGCGTGTGCACATCGTCATCCGTGGCACTTGACATGAATAACTCCATCCGTTTGTTCCGCCACCAAGAATGCGCCCGCGCGGTTAGCATCGGATCCGAAAAGTCACCTCCGGTGACCCACATCAACGCACATCGGCGCGAACACTCGAATGACAACAGATCACCAATTGAGTGGAGCGGATTTAACTCCGGCGAAAGGGACATTTCATGGCCAGACCGCAGAGCCCGACGCTCATCACGCTGGGCCGCCTCGTACGCACCCACCGCGAGGCGCTCGGCATGATCCAGAAGGAGCTCGCGCACAAGCTCGGCTACACCAACGGCTGGCTCAGCAACCTTGAGAACGGCCTGCTCCACCCGAGGCCCGACCAGGTCACCGCCCTCGAACAGGCCCTCAAACTCCCGCCCGGCGCGCTGATGATCGTGTACGAGCAGCTCGACCGCGAGAACCTCCCCGGCTGGTTCCGCACCTGGCTGGACGAAGAGGAGCAGGCGACCGTCATCCGCTCGTTCGAGCTGTCGCTGATCCCCGGACTGCTTCAGCACGAGGAGTACGCCCGCGCGCTGCTACACGACGAGACGGCCGTGGAAGAGCGCATGAAACGCCAGGAGATCCTGAAGCGCGACGAGCCACCGACACTTCATTTCGTACTGGACGAGGCGGCTCTTTACCGAGACCGAGGCGGCCCGCAAGTAATGCGCGACCAGCTAGAACACCTGCTAGCGTGCGTCTCGCCTCCGAACCTGACGGTTCAGATCGTACGGTCGGCCGACAACCCCCATTCCGTAGGTGCTTTCATGATCGCTACGGTCGAGGGCAGCGAGGTAGGCTACGTAGAAACCGCGATCCGGGGCATCGTCACCAGCAGTCGCGAGGACATCGCTAGTCTTCAGGCCTCATGGGAGTCGATTAGGACCTTCGCGCTTCCACAAAGAGAATCCATCGAGCTGATTCGAAAAGTGATAGAGGAAAAATGGACGTGAAGAACACTGACTGGCGCAAGTCGAAGCGCAGTGGCGAGAACGGTGGCAACTGCGTTGAGGTCGCTACCGTCAGCGCCTAGCCCCCCGTCGTACCGACCCTCTGCCTGAAACTGTCAGGTGGAGGGTTGTCCCCTGTGCCGCCTCTCCTTCGTCGTGATGGTGAGAGCCCACTGACTCACGGAGGTCGCGATGCGGTACGCGCTGATGGTCTACACCGAGCCCGGCTACGAAGAGACACTGTCGGACGTCGAGCGCGACGCGGCGTACGCCGAGTATCTGGCCATCTCCGGTGACGAGCGGTTCATCACCGGTGCGCAGTTGGCGCCCGCCGAGACGGCGACCAGTGTGCGCGTCGACGGCGGCCGTACGCTGATCACGGACGGGCCGTTCGCGGACACCAAAGAGGTGCTCGGCGGGTTCTGTGTGATCGAGGCGAATGACCTCGACGAGGCGATCGAGCTGGCGGCGCGTATCCCGGCCGCGCTCCTCGGCGGCACGGTCGAGATCAGGCCGGTGGCGCGGCGCTGACCGTGCTGGAGCAGGTCTTCCGTGACGAGTGGGGCCGGGTGCTGGCCTCGCTGGTCGGGTTCCTCGGTGATTTCGATCAGGCGGAGGACGCCGCGCAGGAGGCGTTCGCGATCGCGGCGCGGCGGTGGCCCGAGTCCGGCGTCCCCGACAATCCGGGTGCGTGGCTGGTCACGACGGCGCGCAACCGGGCGATCGACCGGATCCGCCGGCAACGCACCCTCGACGAGAAGATCCACCTGCTGCCCGCGCCCGAGGCCGTCATGGACGAGATCGACGACACCGTGATCAAGGACGAGCGCCTTGAGCTGATCTTCACCTGCTGCCACCCGGCGCTCCCCCTGGAAGGCCAGGTGGCGCTGACGCTGCGGGCGCTCGGCGGGCTGGAGACGGCCGAGATCGCCCAGGCGTTCCTGGTCTCGGAGGAGACCATGAAACGGCGCCTGACCCGCGCCAAGACCAAGATCAAGGCGACCGGCATCCCGTTCGCGGTCCCCGGCGCGCGGCTGCTGCCCGACCGCCTCGACGCGGTCCTCGCCGTGATCTACCTGATCTACAACGAGGGCTACGGCGGCCGTGTCGACCTCGGCGCCGAGGCCATCCATCTGGGGCAGGTCCTCGCGGAGCTCATGCCGGACGAGCCGGAGGCGCACGGGCTGCTGGCGCTGATGATGATCCACCACGCACGGCGGCGGGCCCGGTTCTCCGGCGACGACCTCGTCCTGCTCGACGACCAGGACCGGTCGCTGTGGGACCTGGGCGAGCTCGCGGCGGCGCGTACGGTGCTCGACCGGGCGGTGCTCACGCTGCGCGGGCGCGGCGCGTACGTCGTCCAGGCCGTCATCGCGTCGCTCCAGACGCGTGAGCGGATCGACTGGCCGCGGATCGCCTCGATGTACCGGCGGCTGGTCGCCCTCACCGGCTCGCCGGTGGTCGAGCTCAACCACGCCGTGGCCGTCGCCGAGGCCGGCGACCCCTCCGGCGCGCTGAACGCCGTCGACCGTCTCGACCTGGACTCCTACCTGTACTTCCACTCCACTCGCGGCGAGCTGCTGCGCCGTCTCGGCCGCGACGACGAGGCGCGCGCCGCGTACGAGCGTGCGCTCGAACTGGCCACCTCGACGCCCGAGCGGCGGTTCCTGACACGGCGTCTCGAAGATCTCTGATCCCGAGCGTCCCCTGGGCGGGTGCTCGCTCGTCGCCTGAGTATGAGCGACATTTCGTACGGCACCTGGAAGGGCGATCCGGTGCGTTCCGAGATCGCCTTCTCGGTGCGGCAACTCGCGGTCGGAAAGGTACGCGGCCGGTTCACCGGCCACGACATCACGATCGTCACCAGCGAGGACCCGCTGGGCTCGTCGGTCGCCGCGACGATCGACCTCGCGTCCATCGACACCGGCAACGGGCGGCGTGACGACCACCTCCGCTCCGCCGCGTACTTCGACGTCGGGACGTACCCGGCGATGAGCTACCGCTCCACCGGCGTCCGCCGGGCAGGCGACGGCTGGGTCGTCGACGGGGACCTCAGCCTGCACGGTGTCACACGGCAGGTGCCTCTGACCGTCGAGATGAACGGGGCCGGCACGGAGCGGGCCTTCACCGCGACCGCGCGGGTCAGGCGGCGCGACTTCGGCATCACGAGTCCTCTGGACTTCGTGGTCGCCGACAGGGTTTCGATCAGCCTTGCGATCAAGGCCGTAAGGGAAGGGTGACCATGTCCAACCGATTCGACCGCCTGCACGAGGCCGTGAACAGCGGCGACGTCCGGCTCGTCCTCGAGACGATCGACGAGCTCGTGTCGCCGGACGTCCTCATCCGCACGCCGTTGCCGATCAAGACGACGGGCGTGGAAGCGCTGAAGGAGGTGTTCACGACGCTCCTCCGAGCCTTCCCCGACCTGCGCATCTCCGTCGAGGACGTCATCGCCGAACGCGACAAGGTCGTCTACCGGAACACCGTCACCGGGACCCACCAGGGTGAGTACATGGGCGTCCCGCCGACCGGCCGGTCCGTCACGTACGACGAGATCTTCATCTTCCGCTTCGCGGACGGGCGGATCGTCGAGACGTGGGGGGTCGTCGACGTGCTCTCGCAGCGGCGGCAGCTCGGCATCGCGTCATGACCCCAGAGGAGCGCGGACCGTCACAGTGGTTCCCCCACCCTTCGGGCTGTCGATGTCGATGCGCCCGCCGACGGCCTCGACGCGGTCCCGCAGGCCGATGAGCCCAGAACCCCGTGCCGGGTCGGCGCCGCCCGTACCGTCGTCGTGGATCAGTATGAGCAGATCCTCCTCATCGGTGGTGATGTCGACCTCCACCTGCGAGGCGTTCGCGTGCTTGGCGGCGTTGGTGAGGGCCTCCGACACCACGTAGTACGCGGCGACCTCCACGCTCTCGCCCAGCGGGCGGCCCACCTCCACGCGGATCACCACCGGGACCAGGGACCTTCTGGCCAGGGCGTTCAGGGCCGCCCCCAGGCCACCCTTGGACAGGATCGCCGGGTGGATGCCACGGGAGATCTCGCGCAGGTCGTCGACCACGCCGGTCAGGTCGCGGGTCGACTTGGACAGGCGGTCCCTGATGCCGTCGAACTCGGCCGGCACGTCGGCCTCCAGCATCCGCAGCTCCAGGGCCAGCGTGATGAGGCGCTGCTGCGTGCCGTCGTGCAGGTCGCGTTCGATCCGGCGGCGCGCGGCGTCGCCGGCGGCCACGACACGCGCGCGGGACTCCGTGAGCTCCGCGCGGCTCTGGGCGTTGGCGATGGCGGTGGCGACCAGGGCGGTGAAGTCGCCCATCCGCTCCTCGATGTCGGCATCGCCGATCTCGCGTTCGGTCCAGAAGGCGACCATCACCCCCCAGAGACGGCCCTCGACGGTGATCGGGGCGCCGACGGCGAAGTTGATGCCGTGCTCGATGGCCCATTCGCCGATCTCTCCGTTGATCCCCTCACTGGTCGACATCCGCATCGCACGGCCCGTACGCCGGATGATCGTGGAGACGTTCTTGCCCCGCAGCTCCCAGTGCGAGCCGACGGGGAGCCCTCCGCCGGGGCGTTCGGTCCAGGCGCCGACGACGACCGCCGAGTCGCAGGACTCATAGCGGCGGATCGCGGCGTACTGCGCCTTGAACAGGTGCCCCACCTCGCTCGCGACCGCGTTGAACACCTCGGCGGACGGAACCCCGCGCGCCACGAGCGTCGCGACCATCCGCAGCGCGGCCTGCTCCTGGACGATCCGGTCGAGCTGGTCCTGGTGGGTCTCCAGCGAGTACGCCATCGTGTTGAAGGAGCGTTCGAGCCTGCCGACGTCGGCGCCGCCCGCCTCGGGCATCCGTACGGCGAGATCGCCGTCGGCGAGCTTGGAGGCCATCCGCGACGCCCGTACGACGGGCCGCGCGACCCTGCGCGTCAGATAGGCGCTGAACACCACGATGAGCAGGACAGAACCCCCGATCCCGGCCACCGCGACGGCGACGGCCCGGCTCACCGCGTCGTCGGCCCGCCGGTCCCGCTCGTCGGCGAGCCCGTGCTCGACCCGCTTGAACTCCCGGAACTGCCCGCGCATCCCGTCCATGTGCCGCTTGCCTTCGAGCGTGATCGCGGTGGTCCGTACGCTGGCGGGGTCCTTGCGGGCGGCGGCCACGACAGGGTCGGAGTAGTTGCGGATGTAGGAGTCGCCGGTCTTCACGATCTCCGCGGCCCTTCGCCCCTGGCTCGCGCTGCGCACGGCGGCGAGGTGCTGGAGCTGCTCGGCCTGCGGCGCGAACCTTGCCCTGGCGTTCGTCCAGGGCTGCAGGAAGACATCGTTCCCGGTGGCGACGAACCCCCGCTCACCGCTTTCAAGATCAACGGTGAGGCGTTCGAGATCAGCGACCATGGCGAGGACCCGCTCGGAGTGCCGCGCGAGACTCGCGGCGTCCCGCACTCCTCTGATCGCCCCGACGAGCCCGGCGAACGCGCCACCGATGAGAAGCGACAGGAGAGCCCCGGCGACGAGCACACGAAAGGTCAACCCTCCGCGCCCCCCATGTGCTCGCACAGCTCCCCCTGTCGTCACTGTACGTGGACGCCGTTCACCCGCCGCCGCTGATGTGGCCGGTGGGAGCCGATATGCGCGGCGGCACCCGCCTCCCAGGCGGGAAGCGGGTGCCTGTCGTACTGCCGGGACGCGAGTTACCGGATGAGGAGTTCCCAGCGCGGGTTGCTGCCGCTGCCGAGATCCTTACACCAGTACTCGTTCCAGCCCTCACGCTCGTACTGCTGGCCCGCGTCAATACAGAGGGACTGCGTCGCGTAACCCCCGATCTCGGTCCAGTTGGCCGCCTGGGCCGGTACGGCCAGGCCACCCGCCGCGACGGCGGCGAGCCCGGCACTCGCGACTGCTGTACGAAGGCGCATCCACGCTTCCTTTCATGGGGACACGGATTCCGCGATCTTGACGTTCCGTATCTGGATGATCACCCCGTATCACCCATCGCGCAAGGCCCCAGGCGGTAGCAGCGGGCCGGCCACCGCGACGGCGAGACCGAGCATCACCCGCCGCGCAAGGCCCTTGGCGGCAGCAGCACTCCGACCGCCGCGATGGCCAGGCCGAGGCCGGCCGCGATGAGGAAGACGCGGTCGTAGCCGGCGGCCGGAGGGTTCCCGGCGGCGTTCGCGGCCGTGGACAGCACCGCCAGGCCTACCGACCCGCCTACCTGGCCGGCGGTCACGGCCAGGCCGCCGACGATCCCTCCGTCGCCTTCGGGGGCTTCGGCGGTCGTCGCGGCCATGAGGGTGGGGAAGGTCAGCCCGATGCCTCCCGCGACGAGCAGCGTCGGCCCGAGTACTGCCGCGAAGTAGCCGCTGCCCGCGCCGGCCAGGGAGAGCCAGCCGAAACCGGCCAGGAAACAGGCGCAGCCGGCCGCCACCAGGGAGCGCACGCCGGTTCGCGGCAGCAGGCCGGCGGACCATCGCGCGACCAGCATGAACACCACCGCCGCCGGTGTCTGCCCGAGCCCGGCCCGTAGCGCGCTGTACCCGAGCACGTTCTGCAGGAAAAGCGACGTGAAGTACCACATCGCGATGGCGATCCCGCCGAACAGCAACAGCATGCCGCCGCCGACGGCCACTCCCCGGAGTCTGAACAGCCGCAGAGGCATCAGCGGCTGAGTGGCACGCGCCTCCACCACGATGAAGACGACGAGCAGGACCAGGCCCGCCACGACCGGCCCGGCGGCCGACGCCCAGCCCCGATCGGCGCTCCGCATGACCCCGAAGATCAGCGCGGCCAGTCCCGCCGTCCCGGTGACCGCGCCGGCGAGGTCGAGCGACATGCGGCGGGTGGTGGGCGTACGGGCCAGCGCCATCATGGCCACAACGATCAGGACCGCGCCGATCGGCACGTTGATCAGAAACACCCACCGCCACGACAACCCGGTCGTGAGCGCACCACCCGCGACCGCCCCGGCCATCCCGCCCACACCCCCGGAAGCGGACCACGCACCGAACGCCCGCGCCCGCGCCCGCTCCTCGGTGAAGCCGGTGTTGATCACGACCAGCGTCGCCGGCGCCATCATCGCGGCCCCCACACCCTGCGCGACACGGGCCGCCACGAGGACCCCAGGAGTCGCCGCCAGGCCGCCGACGAGACTCGACGCGGAGAACAGGAACAGCCCGCCGGCCAGCATCCGGCGAGGCCCGTACAGGTCGGCGGCGCGGCCCCCGAGCAGCATGAGACCGGCGAACGTGAGCAGGTATCCGTTCACGACCCAGGCGAGACCTGCGGCGCCAAAGCCGAGGTCCCGGTCGATCGAGGGCAGAGCCACGTTCACAATGGCCGAGTCGAGAATCACCATGAACTGACAGGCACACGCCAACGCGAGAACCCACCACGCGCGGCCGTTACGCGGCCCGGACCGGCTGGTGCGCGGTCCGGCCCAGGCGGTGCTCGTCGTCACGCTTTCCCTGCCGTTCACGCGGGCTGGGAGGCCTTCGTGGCCTCGTTTCGCTGGGTGTTCTCGTCGGGGTCGGTGGCGTGGACGCCTGCCAGTAGGCGGATCGCGGTTCGGGCCAGGCGGCGTCCCTGGTAGCGAGCTGCGGCCAGGGCGGCGGTGTCGGGGCCCTCTCCGGTCGGGCCGGTGACCGCTGACGTGCCGTACGGGTTGCCGCCGGCGGCGTGTACGGCCGGGTCGGTGAATCCCGGTGGGACGATCAGGGCGCCCCAGTGGTAGAACACGTTCGCCAGCGACAAGATCGTGGCCTCGCTGCCGCCGTGCCGGTTGAAGGCCGAGGTGAAGGCGGTCACCGGCTTGTCGGCCAGGCGTCCTTCCTGCCACAGGCCGCCGGTCTGGTCGATGAACTGTTTGAGCTGCGCGGCAGGCGCGCCGAACCTCGTCGGCGTACCGAAGGCGTACGCGTCGGCCCATGCCAGGTCCTCCAACGAGGCCTCGGCTATCGACGCCGTGGCGTCGGTGTGCTGTCGCCACCGTGGGTTCTGGTCGATCGCGCCGTCGGATGCCAGCTCGGCGACCCGCCGCAGCCGTACCTCGGCCCCGGCGGAGGCGGCGCCCTCCGCGACGGCCTGTGCGAGCGCGTGCACCGTGCCCGTCGCGCTGTAGTAGATGACGGCGACCTTCGCGGTCATGTCGGCTCCCTCGATGTCGTAGAATTAGTTACGCGGATAAATATTATGCGCGTAACTATTCCTGTCAAGGAGGAGCCCGTGGACTTCGAACAGGCCGACGCCCTCAACCAGGCCATCCGCCTGCTGAGCCTGCGCCACCGGGCCAGAACCGCCGCGCTGCTGGCCCCGCTCGGCCTTCACCCAGGCCAGGAGGCACTCCTGCTCGAACTCGCCCGTACCGGCCCGATGATCCAGGCCCAGCTCAGCGAGGCGCTCGGCTGCGAGCCGCCGAGTGTCACCCTCATGACCCGCAAGCTCGAATCCGCCGGCCACATCCGCCGCACACCTGCCCCCTCCGACAAGCGCGCCAGCGTCGTCGAACTCACCGACAGCGGCCGTGCGCTCACCGACCAGGTCAAACAGCTGTGGTGCGCCCTGGCCGAGGAGACCGTGGCCGGCCTGCCCGCCCGGACCACGGCGGAACTCCCCGGCGTCCTGAAGTCCCTGACCGACAACGTCGACACCCGGCGCCGCCGCTCCCACGGCGCCGTCTAGTGACGCCGCAGGGCGCTGTCCTCCCTGCCCGGCGAATCCGCGAACGGACACTCATGTGCTTTGGTCGCGGCACAACGCGGCGGGCTTCGTCGCGGTGTGGCGGAACTAGGGTGAACCCCGTGCCGGAGTCATCGTCGCGTCGCCTGCCCCGAGGGCGTTCCGCGCTGCCGCGCGAGGAGTCCGGGCGCATCCAACGGTCCCGCCTGTGCGCCGCGATGGCCGAAGTGATGGCCGAGAAGGGGTACGTGGCCACCTCGGTCGCCGACGTACTGCGGCGGTCAGGGGTGTCGCGGCAGAGCTTCTACCAGGTGTTCGACTCCAAACTCGACTGTTTCATGGCCGCCTTCGGCGTGGCGGGCGACCGCCTGATCCGCCACCTGCTGGAAACGGTCGGCACCGACGGCGTTCCCTGGAAGACCGCCGACCCACTCCAGCGATTCGAGCAGGCGTTCACCGCCTACCTGGAAGCCCTCGCCATGGAGCTCCCTTTCACCCGGCTGTTCCTCATCGAGGTCTACGCGGCCGGCCCGTCCGCGATCGAACACCGCGGCGAGGTACAGGACACCATCACGAACGCGTTCGCCGACCTGATGGGCGTCACCGAAGACGCGGGCCGCTTCACCTGCCAAGTGATCGTCGCCGCGACCAGCAGCCTGGTGACCAAGGCCGTCGCCAACGAGGACGTCGCAGCCCTACGCGCCATCGGCCCACCCCTGATCGCCCACGTCCGTACGCTGTGGAACGCCGGCGCCTTCGGCCCGCCAGAGCCGTCCTGAGGGCTCGCACCATCTGCCCGGAACCACCTGCCCGGCCTACCGCCGGAGCCGCAACGCCACGTACACGAGGGCTATCAGGACGGGGACTTCGATGAGAGGGCCGACGACGCCGGCGAGGGCTTGGCCGGAGGTGACGCCCCACATGCCGACGGCTACGGCGATGGCGAGTTCGAAGTTGTTGCCGGCGGCGGTGAAGGCGACGGTCGCGGTGCGTTCGTAGTTCAGGCCTGCGCGGCGTGAGGTCCAGAATGCCACCGACCACATGATGGCGAAGTAGGCGAGCAGGGGCAGCGCGATGCGGGCGACCGTCAGGGGGTGGGCGGTGATCGTCCCTCCCTGGAGGGCGAACATGACCACGATGGTGAACAGCAGGCCGTACAGCGCGATGGGGCCGATCTTGGGGAGAAAACGGCTCTCGTACGCCTCACCGCCGGCCTTCGCGATGCCGATTCGGCGTGTCAGGTAGCCGGCGACCAGCGGGATCCCGAGGAAGATCAGCACCGCTTTGGTGATGCCCCAGATGGAGAAGTGGACGTGCTGAGTGTCCAGCCCGAGCCAGCCCGGCAGGATCTTCAGATAGAACGTGCCGAGTAGGGCGTATGCCGCGATCTGGAAAATCGAGTTCACTGCGACCAGCAAAGCGGCGGCCTCACGGTCGCCGCGGGCGAGGTCGTTCCAGATCAAGACCATGGCGATGCAGCGGGCCAGGCCGATGACGATCAGGCCGGTGCGGTAGGCGGGCTGGTCGGGCAGGAAGATCCAGGCGAGGGCGAACATCAGCGCGGGGCCGACGATCCAGTTCAGTACCAGCGACAGCCACATCAGGCGGCGGTCACCGGCGAGCCGGCCGATCTTCTCGTAGCGGACCTTGGCCAGCACCGGGTACATCATCAGCAGCAGGCCGGCCGCGATCGGCAACGACGTCTGCCCGATCTTGACCGCGTCCAGCCAGTCGCGGACCTGCGGGACCGTACGCCCCAGGATGAGGCCTGCGGCCATCGCGACGCCGATCCAAAGAGGCAGGAAGCGGTCCAGGGTGGACATGCGCGCGAGCACTGGCACCTCGGCCGTCAGGGTGGCGCTGGGGCGGCTCACGGGCAGGGCCTCCGGATGTCGGTGGTACGGGCGTCGCGCGCGGCTTCGGCGAGGCCGCCGATGTGGTCGGCGAGTTCTTCCAGCGGCTCGGGGCGGAGCCGGTAGTAGGTGAACCGGCCGCATGGTTCGGTCTCGACGAGTCCGGCCTCGCGGAGCACGCGCAGGTGGTTGGAGATGTTGGTCTGCTTGGCGCCGGTCTCCTCGACCAGGTGGCAGGTGCACAGCGCCTCGCGGGCCAGCAGGGTCACGATGCGCGCGCGCAACGGGTCGGCCAGCAGGCGCAACACATCATTCTGTACTGACATCACCATGGGCTGATACGTTAGCAGGCGATGTCCCCCGGGCCAACCGACGTGGAGAGGAACGATCTTCGTGGCTGACATGCCGAACGCCTCCGGCCGCCCGAGCGTGCTGTTCGTGTGCGTGCACAACGCGGGCCGCTCGCAGATGGCGGCGGCCTACCTCACGCACCTGGCGGGCGAGGCGGTCGAGGTACGCTCCGCCGGCTCGGCGCCCGCCGACCAGGTCAATCCGGCCGTGGTGGCCGCGATGGCCGAGGAGGGCATCGACATCGCGGCCGAGAAGCCCAAGGTTCTCACCGTCGACGCGGTTCAGGCCTCCGACGTCGTCATCACCATGGGCTGCGGCGACGCCTGCCCGGTCTTTCCCGGCAAGCGCTACCTCGACTGGCGGCTCGACGACCCCGCCGGTCAGGGCGTCGCAGCCGTACGGCCGATCCGGGACGAGATCCGCCGTCGCGTCGAGGGGCTGATCACCGAGCTGACGACGGCTTGACGGCCTGGATGATCGCCGAGGTCAGGCCAGGGGCGACCCGGTGGGTGGAGGTGACGCCGACCGTGGTGAATCCGGCGTCCATGAGGCGGTCGCGGTAGTCCGCGGCGGTGATGGTGCCGGAGGCGCAGCCGACCCGCTGTTCGGCCGCCGTACGGTCGGCGCCGTCGAAGCCCTCGTCGGCGACGACGTCCGTGACGCCGAAGTGACCGCCCGGCTTGAGGACGCGGAAGGCTTCGGCGAGGACGCGGGCCTTGTCGGTCGACAGGTTGATGACACAGTTGGAGATGACCACGTCGACGTGGGCGTCCGGGAGAGGGATGTCCTCGATGTGCCCCCGCAGGAACTCGACGTTCGTGACGCCCGCCTGTTCGGCGTTGGCGCGGGCGAGGGTGAGCATGTCGGGGCTGGCGTCCAGGCCGTACGCCCTGCCGGTGGGGCCGGCGCGGCGAGCGGACAGGATGACGTCCAGCCCACCACCGGATCCCAGGTCGAGCACTTTATCGCCGGGTGCGATGTCCGCCACGGCGAGCGGGTTGCCGCAGCCGAGACTCGCCCGCAGCGCGGCGTCCGGGACCGACTCGTCCGAGCCGTACGGGGCGGCGCCCAGGCAGTCACCGTCACTCGCGGCCTGCCCGGCGAGGGCCTGGCGGGCGAGTCCGGAGTAGCGCTCAACGACCTTCGCGCGTCGCTCGTCGGTCATCGCGAGTCACCTTCCGGGCAGGTCAGAGCCGGTGCGGGTACGGGCCGGCCCATGACGACGTCGGCCGCGGTCGGGAAGCAGCTCACACAGGCCTGGTTGAGCTGGTAATAGCGCGCTCTACCGTGCTGCTCGACGAGCACGAACCCGACCTCGGCCAGGATCTTCAAGTGCGCCGAAACGGTGGACTGTACGACGTGGGCCGCCGCCACGATCTGACCTACGGTCATGGCCTCGCCGCGGCGGGCGAGCAGCGTGACGATCTGAATCCGGGTGGGGTCGGACAGAGCTTTGAACCACGACGCGTACTGGGTCGCCGTCGCCCGATCCAGGTAGGTATCCATCGTTCATCGACGATAGACGATGGATCTCGATCTGAGAAGGTCCGTCAGGCGGGGACCAGCCCCTGACGTGGCCCGAGAATCGTGGACAGCCGCTCAAGGACGTCCGGGTTGATCCAGTAGTAGACCCATGTGCCGCGGCGCTCGGAGCCGATGAGGCCTGCCTGCTTCAGCACCTTCAGGTGATGGCTGATGGTCGGCGCGGTTAGGTCGAACGCCGAGGTCAGGTCGCATACGCACGCCTCGCCGCCGTCATGGCAGGCGATCAGGGAGAGCAGCCGCAGGCGTACGGGGTCGGCGATCGCCTTGAACAGTGGCGCCAGCTCTTCGGCCTCGCCGGCGTTCAGCGGCTCGCTGGCCAGCGGGGCGCAGCACGCACTCGCGGTCACGTCTACGACCGACTGCTTCGACATACGTCTAATTTGACATCTATCTATCCCAGAACGCAAACTGGCGCCTACTTAGAAGTTCATCGAAACAGAGGGGAACGTCTCATGTCCCGTGTCCAGCTCGCCCTCCGCGTCCCCGACCTCGAAGGATCCATCGCGTTCTACTCCAAGCTGTTCGGCGTCGAGCCCGCCAAGCGCCGTCCCGGCTACGCCAACTTCGCCATCGCCGAGCCGCCCCTGAAGCTCGTCCTGCTCGAAGGCGAGGCCGGCGAGACGACCCGTATGGACCACCTCGGCGTCGAGGTCGACGAGGCTGATCAGGTCACCGCCGCCACCCAGCGGCTCAAGGACGCAGGCCTGGCGACGTTCGAGGAGAACGACGCGGCGTGCTGCTACGCCGTGCAGGACAAGGTCTGGGTGCACGGCCCCGGCCAGGAGCCCTGGGAGGTGTACGTCGTCAAAGCCGACGCCGACGTCCTCGGCGAGAGCCGTACCGGTCTCCCCCAGGCCGCCTGCTGCACACCGGCCGACCAGGAGGCCGCCGCCGCCAGCGGCGGAGGCTGCTGCTGAGGCTCTGACCGGCGGCGGGGGCGAGCGGAACTCCCCCACCGCCGGGCCGCGCCGCGACGGACAAAGACTGACCAAGTGCGGCTGGGCGCCCAGGGAGCAGGGCGGTAAAGGTTCGGAAATAGATGATCGTGGCCGTGGCCAATGGCCGCACGCGATGATCGAATAACTGCGGGTGTTGCCATCGCCACGGGGGCGGCGCTCGTCTCGGTGCCGCCGCCGGCGTACGCGGCGCCGGTCGTCCGGGTGCCGTGCGACGCCATGGCGCTGAGTAACGCGATCACCGCGGCCAATTCGACGCCGTCGACCCTTCGGCTGGCGCCCTTCTGCGCGTACAACCTCACCGCCGCGCTGCCGCAGATCACCGGGAACGTCGCGCTCGTGGGCGGGCCGTCCACCGTGATCAGGCGCGACCAGGCGACGCCCGGCATCCGCATCCTCGACGTCGGCGCCACCGGCACACTCCACGTCCGCGGGCTCTTCATCCTCAACGGATCCTCCGGAAGCGCCAATGGCGCCGGGATCCAGAATGCCGGCACCCTGCTGATGAACTTCGACTCGGTGTCCGGGAATATCGCGTCCACTGGCACCGGCGGCGGAATCTACAACAGCGGGCGAGCGGTCATCGCCAATTCCGTTATCGGGGCGAATGCCACCTTCACCGGAAACGGTGGTGGAATTTACAACGGCGGCACTCTGACGGTGCTCACAAGCCGTATCTACGGAAATGTCGTGAACAATAACGGCGCAGGGCTCTTCACAGCCGCGGGGGGCACGACGCGGGTCGTCCAGAGCACATTCACCGGCAACCTGTCCTCCATCGGGACCGGCTGCGTAGGCTAGTGCTTTATCCGGGATGCGACGGCTGGAGTATCAGCATTTCGGATATTGCGGCAAGGTAGTAAGAACATAGGACAAGATCGGCTCGTCGATCAACGCGGCCTCGATCGGGCCGTGTCGGCTACATAGTTCACGGCTGACGGCGAGACCTTTTCTGTCGAGATAATCGATACGCCGTCGCTTGTCATCAAGCACGACGATCGTCTCGCTGTCAGCCCTCAACACATATCCGACGTGAACTCGTGCTTGGGTTTCAACTCTAAGGCGCTCGAGCGGCATCCACGGGTACGCACCGAGAAGGATGGTCAGCGCGATCGCGACCCCGAGGACGAACTCACCAAAGGCACGTGAGGGCTTGGACTCTCCCTTCCCCTCTCCCATATAAGCTCGACGCACATACATCCAGATGACCACGATCGCCATCAACAACAGCGCCGCGATCGTCGGTGCGGTCAGAAGAATAACCACGCTTCCACCGAACAACGCGCGGTCAAACGCAGCCCTACGCTGCAGATTCAGCTCATACTGCATAAGATATCTCATAATTGCCACGCCGACACAGGCGACCACGACCCAGATAGAGGCCAGCAAGGTGCCGATCACGACCGTGGTGGTGCCCGCCAACTGCAAAATCGCGAACGCGGTTTCTGGATCAAAATACGCAACCGCGAGCAGGCGCATCAGCACGATGACGGTAGATGCCACCGCGGCGATAACAGTGGCGTGTTCTTCCCAATTCCATGAGCCCACGGTCGGCACTTTCAGGCGACCTAGGGCTGGAGGGCCAAGGTGGCGAGGTGGCGGGCGATCCCGTTGGAGTTGGTGGCTTCCACGTTGCTGAGGACGACCACCTCGATGTCCTCGTCGGGCAGGTACATGTTGCTCGCCGCATAACCCTGGAGAAGACCGGGGTGGTAGATGAGCCGGTGCCCGTCGAGACGGTCGAGGATCCAGCCGAAGGCGTACGCGCTGGAGGGCAGGTGGAGGCAGCCGCCGGGCGGGCACGGTGCCTGCGGTGTGAACGCCAGCCGGACGATGCCCGGCGGTGCGACCAGGTACGCGCCGAACGAGCGGTCCCAGCGGGCGATGTCGTCGACGTTGGAGAAGATGCCGGTCGCGGCGAACGCCTGGGAGCCGTTCGTGGGCGGGGCAGGTGACCCGACGGTGAAGTAGCCCTTCGCGTAGCCCGGGGGCGGCTGGTCACGGCTGTAGCCGGTGTGCCGGAGGTTCAGCGGGCCGGCGATCTCGTCGTGCAGCACCGCACCGTACGGCCGGCCCGTCACCGTCTCGATGATCGCCCCGGCCAGGATGAAGCCGGAGTTGGTGTACTTCCAGCTCGTGCCGGGCGGGAAGTCCAGCGGCAGGTGCACGAACCGCTGGATGATCCTGCGGGTCGTGGTCGGCTCCGAGAGATGCTCGAAGAAACCGGGCAGAAACTGGATGTCGGGAATGCCCGAGGTGTGCGTGACGGTCTCGCGGATCGTCATGGACCGCCACGCGTCCGGGCAGGCGTTGATGAACCTGGGAATGAGATACGGGCAGACCGGGTCGTCCAGGAGAAGCCGCCCGCAGTCGCGCAACTTCAGCACGAGCATCGCGGTGAACTCCTTGGTCACCGAGGCGAGCCGGAAGATCGTGTCCGGACGGAGCGGAACGTGGTTCGCCTCGTCGGCCTCACCGGCGGCGAACCGCGCCAGCACCTGCCCGCGCCGCAGCGCCACCACCGACCCGGTGAACCCGTTCGCGGCCAGCCCCTGCAAATACGCCTGCATCGCGGCGGCGGTCCGATCACCTGGCGGCGCCGCCGAGAGCGGCAGCCGTCCGCTGATGGCATCAGGATCACCGACTTCACACTGCCGCGCATCGCTGAGGTTCGTGTTACCGTTCCGGATTCTCGCGACGGTCCGATGACGGTTGCGATTGACGTCGCGGCTGCTCGATCGGTCGTGGTGCGGCCCGCAGCAGCCATCGGCGTCGGCCGGGGCGGCGGCGCCTGGCACGAAAGCGGCAACACCGGTGAGAACAAGGCCGAACACGGCAATAGCCACGCTGTTCGCAAGCTTCATTGAGTAACCACCTAAGCGGAAATCCAGACAAAGGGCCGAGGTCGGATTCCATGCACCACGCCGCCGATTTTCCGGCACAGCGAGTAATGCCGCATGATCCGCTGACGTCGTCCCCTCGGCGAACTTCGACAAAACCGCGAGACGTGAGACTTGGCACCGAGCCGACACTCCCGGCCGAGACGCTTCAATCAGGCACGATTCATGAACTCACCTTTGGTGACGGATGCCGATCGCATGGACACCCGGCACTCCGACGGTCACGGACGGCTCGGCAGTGATGCCACCGAGATGTGCGGCCGGCCGGTGATGGGATGGGAGCCGATGTGGGCGCGGACTCCGAAGACGTCCTCGATCAGTTCGGGGGTGAGGACCTCCGCGGGCGGGCCGGCGGCGACGACGCGGCCTTCCTTGAGGACGGCGACACGGTCGCCGTAGGCGGTGGCGTGGTCGAGGTCGTGGAGTGCGGCGAGCAGGGTGAGGCCGAGTTCGCGTATGAGGTCGAGCAGGTCGAGCCGGGCGCGTACGTCGAGGTGGTTGGTCGGTTCGTCCAGGACGAGCAGAGGTGCTTCCTGGGCGAGGGCGCGGGCGACGAGTACCCGCTGGCGTTCGCCGCCCGACAGGGTGGACAGAAGCCGGTCGGCGGCCCAGTCCATGTTCACGCGCTCCAGCGCGGTGGCGATGGTCGCGCGGTCGGCGTCGTTCTCCCGGTCGAGCAGGCGTTTGTGCGGCGTACGGCCGGTGGCGACGACCTCGGTGACGGAGAGTTCGGCGTCGAGGTCGCCGCTTTGGGGCAGGACGGCGCGTCGTCGTGCGGCCTCGCGGGTGCGCATCCGCCACAGGTCGTCGCCGTCGAGGTGGACGGCACCCGCCGACGGCCGGAGCGCACGGTAGACGGTGCGGAGCAGGGTGGATTTGCCGCTGCCGTTCGGTCCGATCAGGGCGACGAACTCACCGGACTCCGCGGTGAGGTGGACGTCATGAAGAATCGGTACGGAGTCCAGTTCGACGTGGACGCCGACGATGTCCAGGCGCATCAGGCCGTCCTTCCGGAACGTCGGCGCAACAGCCAGATGAAGAAGGGCACCCCGAGGCCGGTGGTGAAGATCCCGACCGGCAGTTCGTCGGGCCGGTCGGCCGTCCGGGCCGCCAGGTCGACCAGGATGAGGAAGAGCGCGCCGGTCAGCGCGGACACCGGGAGTACGCGGCGGTGGTCGCCGCCCACGACGAACCGGGTCATGTGCGGCACCATGAGCCCGATGAATCCGAGGCCGCCGACCACGCTCACCACGGTGGCGGTGAGCAGGGAGCCCACCACCAGCAGCGCGACCCGTTCGGCCTGGACCGGCACGCCGAGCCCGGCGGCGGCGTCCTCCCCCGCCAGCAGGGCGTTGAGCGCGCGTGCCCGGAGCATCAGGTAGGTCACGCAGACGGCGATGACGGCGGCGGGCGTGCCCAAGTCGGGCCAGGTCGCTCCGGCGACGCTGCCCATCAGCCAGAACATCATCCCCTGCAGCTCGGTCGGGTTGAGCTGGAGCTGGACGAAGGTGGTGGCGGCCGTGCAGAGGTAGCCGATGGCCACTCCGGTGAGCACCAGCCAAGAGTCGAGCAGCCGGCCGGCGCGCTGGGCGAGGAGATAGACCAGCAGGACGGTCAGCAGGGCGCTGCCGAACGCCGCGCCGGTCACGCCGAAGCCGCCGAGCGCGGTCGTGCCGAGCGCGGCGACGAGGACCGCGCCGAGCGAGGCGCCCGAGGAGACGCCGAGAACGTACGGGTCGGCGAGCGGGTTGCGGACGAGTGCCTGCAACGCGACCCCGGCGACGCTCAACGCCGCTCCGGCCAACGCCGCGAGCAGCACCCGCGGGACCCGGATCTGCCAGACCACCTGGTCGTTGAGCGGATCGGTGTGCCCGCCGGTCAGATGGGCGCCGATCACTCGCCACACGGCCGAAAGGGGCAGGTCCACCGAGCCGAAGGAGACGGCGACGACCGCCGCGCAGCCGAGCGCGGCGATGAGGGCGATCAGCAGCAGGAGGGTGGCGGGACCAGAGATCAGGTGCGGGCCCCGCCGGGCGCGGTCAGTCACCGGGGTGGGTCACCTTGGCGATCTTTTCCACCGCGAGGGCGTTGAGCGGGCCGAGGTAGGCGCTGTCGGCGACGGTCACGTACGTCCTGGTCCTGGCGGCGTTCCACTGCGGGAACTGCGCGAAGAGCCGACCCGCTTCGTCCGCGGGTTTCTCTCCGGGGCTGAACAGGCCGATCACGAGCACGTCGACCTGGGCCGTGGCGAGCTGTTCCTTGTTGAGGGTACGGGTGGTGTCCTCGCCCTTCCCGGCGAAGGCGTTGACCGCTCCCGCGGCCTTGAGGATGTCGTCATAGACTCCGCCGGTCATCACGGCGGGCAGCCCGTTGGCGTTCATCATCGACATGCCGGGGAACGCGATGAGCACCTTCTTGGCGGGCCGGTCCGCCGTACGGGCGCGTACGGCCTCGACCCGGTCCCGGAGGCCCTTGACCACCGAGGCGGCCTTGACCTGGACGTCGAAGATCTGGCCGAGCAGGGTGAGGAACCGAAGGCCGGAGTCGATCGACTGGGCGGCATAGGTCTGTTTCTCCGCCGGTGTCGCGTCGGGCTTGCCCTTGGCACAGTTCACCGGGTTGACCAGGCTGTTGATGCCCGCGCCGGCGAGTTGCCCACGGGTGGCGAAACCCTGCCTGGCGTCGAAGCCGCCGGACCAGGTCGACACCACGAGGTCCGGATGAGCCTTGAGCACCTGTTCGGCGGGGACGTCGAAGTTCTTGTTCTGGGTGAGGCCGCCCTTGGGCATCGTCATGACCGTCGCCGCCGTGGCCGGGTCGTCGGACACGGCGTAGGACTGGGCGTTGGCGAGAGTCTTGCTCTGGAGGCCGAGCAGGGCGATGCTCTCGGCCTCGCCGATGGACAGGCCGTTGAGGATCAGGACCTTCTTCGGCGCTTCCTTGAACGTGACCTTCGTCCCGCAGTTGTCGAGGGTGAGCGGGTAGACGGTCTTGGCCGGGGCGGCCGGGGCGGACTCCGGGGCGATCCCCTGGCGGGAGCCGCCGCAGGCGGTCAGGGCCAGTGCGAGGGTGAGCCCGCCCGCCAGAACGCCGGAGTGTCGGAGCTTGAGCACGGTTTCCTTTCGTGGTGGGTCGGTGGGATGCGCGGGTGACCCGCGCCGGCTCAGCGCGGGCCGGCTCCGCCCGGCGGCGTCACGACGGCGGTCGTGTGGACGGTGCCGCTGTGCCGGAACACCAGCGTGAAGGGAACCCTTCGACCGGCCGGAAGCGATCCGGTCGGCCGGATCATCACGTTCATCGTGTACGGGGTCATCCGGATGGTGCGATGGGCCGGCACGGGGAGGCCGTAGACCATCTCCATACGTCCGGCGCCGCCCTGGTTCACCTGGCGGCTGAGCATGGCCGTCGCGGAGATCGGCGTACGAATCCGCAGGAGTTCGTCGGGGGCGTCGCCGCGGTTGGTGATGCTGAAGTACGCCCCGGTCCGTGTGGAGGTCGGAGCCATCACCCACGCGTTCTCTACCTGGACGCGAGCAGGGTGTCCGGCGGCGCCGGTCCAGGTCCACAGGGTCAGCGCACCGAGGGTCACGGCTCCGGCCGCGATCGGGGCCACGGCGGCCCTCATCGGTGCGCCCCGCGCAGCAGGCGCAGGCTGTTGCCCGCCACCAGCAGCGAGCTGAACGACATCGCCGCCGCGGCGAGCATCGGGTTGAGCCGGCCGAGCGCGGCCGGTGGGAGCGTGATGAGGTTGTAGGCGAACGCCCAGGCCAGGTTCGTCCGGATCGTCGTGGCGGCCCGGCGGGCGATGGTGATCCCGTCGACGATGGCGCGGGCGTCGGCGCGTACGAGGGTGACGTCGGCGGCGCCGATGGCGGCGTCGGTTCCGTCGGCGACGGCGATGCCCAGGTCGGCGCGTGCGAGCGCGACGGTGTCGTTGACGCCGTCGCCGACGACCGCGACCGTACGGCCCTGCTCCTGGAGGCGGGAGACGAGGTCCGCCTTGGCTTCGGGGCCGATCTCGGCGTACAGGTCGGAGATGCCTACGGTCTCGGCGACCGTACGGGCCGCGGCCGGGCGGTCGCCGGTGGCGAGCACGGTGCGCAGCTTCATCCGGTGCAGGGACGCGACCGCTTCGGGGCCGCCCGCCCGGAGGGTGTCGCCGACGGCCAGGACGGCGACCGGCCGGTCGCCGTCCCACAGCACGACCGCGGAGCGGCCGTGGTCGTCGGCCCGGTCGACGGCGGCGCGAAGGTATGCGGGCAGTTCGTCGGCGCCCGGGCGGGTGAGGGAGACCAGCCGCCCGTCGACGCGTCCGCGTACGCCCTGGCCGCGGATCGCCTGGAACTCCGTCACCGCGGGCAGCGGGCCGCGAGGCCGGGCCGCACGCACGATCGCCCGGCCGATCGGGTGTTCGGACGCGTGCTCGACGGCCGCCGCCAGCCGCAGCAGTTCGTCGCGGTCCCCGTCCGCCGTGAACTCCAGCAGCGACATCTCACCGGTGGTGAGCGTGCCGGTCTTGTCGAGGACGACCGTGTCCACCCGGCCGAGGCGTTCCAGGGCCTCCGGGCCGTTGATCAGTACGCCTCGCCGCGCGCCGGCGCCGGTGGCGGCCAGCAGCGCGAGCGGCGTGGCCAGGCCGAGCGCGCACGGGCACGCCACGACGAGCACGGCGATGGCCGTGGTGAGGGCGGCGCCGGGAGCGGCTCCGGCGCCCAGCCAGAAGCCGAGCGCGGTCACGGAGATCGCCATGACCATCGGCACGAAGACGCCGGCGATCCGGTCGGCCTGCCGCTGCGCCCGCGCCTTGCCGAGCTGCGCGTCGGTGACCAGCTCGGTGATCTTCGCGAGCCTCGTGTCGGCGCCCACGGCCGTGGCGCGGACGACGAGGGTGCCGTCCACGTTCGCCGTACCGCCGGTGACCTGCGTCTCCCACGCCGCACTCGGCCGGCACGTGCTCGCCGGTCAGCAGGCTCGTGTCGACCACCGAGCCGCCCTCGACGACGACGCCGTCGGCCGCGATGACCTCCCCGGGCCGTACGACGAACCGGTCGCCGGCGCGCAGCTCGGCGGCGGGGATCCGGCGGCCGTCCTCCAGGCACACGTCCTTGGCCGCCGCCTCGCTCAGCGCGGTGAGCGCCGACCCCGTACGGCGGCGCGCGCGGGCTTCGAGGAACCGGCCGACCGAGACGAACAGCGGGACCCCGGCGGCGGCCTCAAGGTAGACGTGAGCGCCGTCCGGGGTGGCGGTCCAGGCGAACGGCATCCGCATCCCCGGTTCGCCCGCCCCGCCGGCGAACAGCGCGTACACCGACCAGCCGAACGAGGCGATCACGCCGAGGCTGACGAGTGTGTCCATGGTCGCCGTCGCGTGCCGGAGCCCGCGCGCCGCCTTCACGTGGAAGGGCCACGCTCCCCACGTCACGACAGGTGCGGCGAGGGCGAAGCACAGCCACTGCCAGTCACGGAACTGCAGGGCCGGCGCCATCGACAGCACCAGCACGGGCAGCGACAGGGCGGCCATAATGATCACGCGGTCGCGGGCGCGCCGCTCGGTGTCGTCGGCGGGCGGGCTCTCCTCGGGCTCCTCGATACGGCCGCCGTACCCGGCCTTCTCGATCGCGGCGAGCAGGTCGCGGACCTCAACGGTCTCGGCGTGGACGACGCGGGCGCGCCCGGTGGCCAGGTTCACCGAGGCCGTCACGCCCTCGATGCGGCCCAGCCTCTTCTCCACTCTCGCCACGCAGGCGGCACAGGTCATGCCCTCGATGGCCAGGTCGGTGGTCCGTGTGCTCATCGGTGCATCCTCATTCCGCCCATGCCGTGGCCGGTGGCAGTACCTGGCGCGGAGCGGTGCATTCCGGGCGCGACGGGCCCGGCGAGCCTCCCGGCGGCGAACGCGACGGCGAACAGGGCCGCCAGCAACGCGATGAAGCCCAGGAGCAGCGGGGACGGCAGTCCCCTCGTCAGTGTGCGCATGATTCCTCTGTGTTCAGTTGGTGACGCCCACCCGATCATTCGGCGCCCCGGTTCATACGGGCGAGCAGTGCGTTGTACGCGTCCAGGGCGGCCTCGTCCTCGTCCACGTCGCCGCTCGCCCGCAGGCGTTCGCGGGCCGCGTCGTCCCCGTGCCCGGTACGGGCGAGGGCGGCCTGACGCGCCGACTCCAGGAAGGTCCCGGCGCGGGACGCCTCCGGCGAACGATCCAGGAGCCAGCGTGCGCCGACGACGAGCATCATCACGAACATCAGCCCGTCGCCGCCGATCCACATGACCGCGCCGCCGTCATGAATGTCGGTGAGCGCTCCCGGCCCCCACGGCGGGTGCATGCGCGCGTACGCGGGGAACGGCGGATGAGTCGCCTGGATCAGCACGACCCCGACGACGGTGTCGGCCGACATGCCCATGAACAGGCTGAACAGCCGGAGCGGGTACGCCGTCGGGCGGGCCGGTGAGTCGGCCGTCAGGATCTGGGAGAAGTAGAGGTACCCGCCGCCGAGGTACAGCGCGTGTTCGAGCACCATCAGGGCCGGTGATCCCATCATCGCGTCCATGAACGACGACAGGTGCACGCCGAACAGCACCGCCCCGTACACCACCAGGCCGACGAGCGGCGCGGTGACCAGCGCGTACGGCCGCGACCGGCGGACCACGCCGAGACGCGGGCACGCGCGCACCAGCAGGGTGACCGGGTGGCCGAGGCACAGCAGCCACGGCGCGACCATGATCAGCATCAGGTGCTGGATCATGTGCACCCAGAACAGGCCGCCGTCCCCGTACACACCGGGACTCCCCATGATCGCGACGGCCACGACGCCCAGCCCGGCCGCGAACGAGACCGTACGGGCCGGCGCGTGCCGCTCACCACGCCGAGCCGCCACGACCACGGCGGCCAGGTAGCCGAACAGCGCGAGCACCAGCAACGCCGTGGTGACCGGCGCGAAACGCCAGGCGGTGAACGCCCGGACCCAGGTAAGCGGGGCGAGCCCGCCGTCCATCGGCATCGGCATGTCCATCAGAGGCCCTCCACCAGGTCCTGGCCCAGATAGCGGCCCGGCCGGCAGCCGCCGGGGACCGCGAACAGCGCGCTGGACTCGTGCCGCAGGAAACGGCTGAGGTCGTCGGCCCCGGACAGGCGCTGCTGGATGCGGGTGAAACCCTCACGCGGGTCGGCCTGGAAGGCCATGAACAGCAGACCGGCGTCCGGGCTGCCGTCGGCGCGGTGGCCGTCGTAGTAGGAGAACCCCTTGCGCAGGATCGTCGTGCCCTCGTTGAGGTGCGGCGAGGCCTGGCGTACGTGCGCGCTCGGGCCGATGGCCAGGCCGCCGTCGGCGCGCTGTCTCTCCAGGTCGAGCGGTGTGAACTCGGTGCCGCCCGACAGTGGCGCGCCGGTGTCCTTACGCCGCCCGACGACCTGTTCCTGCCGGTCGCGCGGCAGGGCGTCCCAGTCGTCGAGCAGCATCCGGATCCGCCGGAACACCAGGTAGCTGCCGCCGCGCATCCAGGACGGGCCACCGCTCGCGAAGATCCGCCGGTCGAACTCGGCGGGGCGCGGGTTGCCGGTGCCGTCGAGCTGGCCCATCAGGTTGCGCGGCGTCGCGCCGGCGCCGGCCGTCACGCCGTCCGCGGCGCTGAACCCGCTCATCTGCCAGCGCACCCGTACGGTGCCGCGACCAAGCCGGGTCAGGGCACGCAGCGCGTGCGCGACGACGAGCGCGTCGTCGGCCGTGAACAGCACACCGACGTCGCCACCGCCGCGCGCCGGGTCGAGCGCGTCGCGCGGGAACGCCGGCAACGGCTCCAGCTCGGCGGGAACCGCCGCACCGATCGCGCGCAGCAACGACGCGCCGAACCCGACGGTGACGGTGAGCGAGGCCGGCCCGGTGGCCATCGCGTCGTCTCCGGAGACAGGCCGGCCGACGGTCAGGTTTCGCGCCGCCGCGGTCCATGCCCGGAGCATCGAGCGGAGCCGGGAGGCGGTCGTCTTCGGCTCCAGGTCGAAGGCGGCGAACCAGCCGTGGGCGGCGTACGGGGCGAGGATGCCCGCCTGATGGTCGCCGTCGAAGGCGATCCGGCGCTCGCCGAGGGAACGCGCGGACTCCCCGCGCGTCACCTCCGCGATCCCGGCACCACCGGTCGCCCCGGCCAGCAGGGCGCCACCGCCGAGTGACGCGGCCGCCAGGAGGCGGCGTCTCGATGTGGTCATGGGTCTCTCCGCTCCTTTCCCGAGATGACGCGCCCGGCGGCCAGCGTGGCTGCGAGCCGCCTCATCCGCCGTCCTGCGACAGCAGTTTCGGCAGGTCGGAAGCGAAGTCGCGGGCGGAGACGCCCGCCGTGTAGATGACGTGCGCCCGGTGGTCGGCGCCGAACGGCAGGACCTCCGCGCCGTGGGTGACCTCGTACTCGCCCGTCGTCGCCGACGGCTTCTCCAGCGCGATGCCGAGCGACTTGGCCGCCGCCTGGATCTTCGCGTAGTCGCCGGTCAGGCCGATGAAGGACCGGTCGAACGACGCGAGCCAGGCCTTGATGACCTTCGGGGTGTCACGCCACGGGTCGCTGCTGACGAACACGACCGCGATCCGGGCCCGCTGCGCCGGCGTGAGCATCCGCAGCGCGCCCGCCAGGTCCGCCATCGTGGTCGGGCACACGTCCGGGCAGTGGGTGTAGCCGAAGTAGACCAGGGTCAGCTTGCCCCTGGTGGCCTTGATCAGGTTGACCTGGCGGCCGGAGGTGCCGGTCAGTGTCAGGTCCGGTTCGGTGAACGGCGAGGCGATCCGCGTCCCGTGCAGGTCCGACGCCGGCGCGTCGTTGATCTTCACCGGGCTCTGGCCGGCTCTTCCGCCCGCGCAGCCCGCCAGCAGGAGCGGCAGGAGGAGTGCGAGCACGCGGCGGCGCCGCCCGGCGGCCGGAGCAGACGGGCGGATGTGGACGATGCTCATGCGCGGGTCGACCCGCCGGAACGGCGCAGCGCGAAGACGTCCGTGCCGAGCGCGAGCAACCCCGCGACCAGCCCGGCCATGCCGAACGCGGTCGCCGTGCCGTCGCCGCTCTCCTTCTTGAAGCTCTCCTTCACGAGAGCGGACGTGGTGACGGCGGCGCCGGTCAGCGCCTTGGTCAGGGCATGGGGGAACGACATCGGAGCTCCTCGGAACTTCACAGCGAACAAGAGGGATCACGACCACGCCCTCCGCCGGGGCATCACGTGTCGGCCGCCCGAACAGGCGGCACGGGTGATGCCGGCACGTACCCGTGCCGGTGGAAGGGACTGTGATCAGTTCAGGACGAGAACGCCTGAGACCCGAGGAGGTCCACGCCGTACGAGAACATGCCGCAACGCGGCGACGACCGGCGGGGGTTCGTCGCCGTTCCGCCCGCGTCCGGCAGTGGGACGCCACTCCGCCGCCGGTTCGCCGAAGATGAGGTGGAGGAGCGCTCGCGTGCCGTGTCCCAGCAGGAACCCGGCGAGTACGCCCAGCACACGCCACAGCGCCCGCTCACCGGCGTACAGCCAGACCGCGACCAGCAGCCCGGCCAGCGCGTGCGCACCCAGCATGCCGAGGGAGATCCCGCCGCCATGCGGCATCGGTGCGCCGGCGTCCATGGGCATGCCGCCGTGCATCGCCATGCCCACATCAGCGGAAGCGAGACCGGGAGCGGCCGGAGTGGACCACGCGAACCACAGGTGCAGGAACGCCTGCACGACCTCGACCGCGAACAGGATCCACCACAACGGGCGCCGCCGGTCGGCGAGCAGGTATCCGACCGCCCCGACCCCGGCCACCGCGACCCAGCCCGCCCAGATCGGCGCAGATCTGGCTGCCATCAGATCATGGCCGACCTGGGACAACACGACACACGCCGAGGCGAAACCTCCGGCGCGCATCAGGCGGAACCACCCGGGCGGGACCATGACCTCACTCAACAACTACGGCTTGTAGTAGATGAAGGCTACACCTCGGCCGCGCGTCGCAGGTTCGGACCTCCGTGCCGCGAGCAAGGTGCGGAGTCGTGGCGGCGGGGTGATGCTCCCCTCACCTCGCGGCTCGCGCGCGGTGGCGGCGTACCGCGTCGCGGTTGGCGCACGGCTGGGAGCAGTAGCGCTGCCGTCCGGTGCGTGAGGTGTCGGCGAAGATCATGGTGCATCCGGTCACGGCGCACCGCCGGAGCCGGTGCATGCCCCGGCCTGCCAGGTGCAGCGCGCTCCCTACGGCGATCAGCGAGAACAGCACGGAGCCGAGGGGTTGCCGGTCGTCGCGGTAGTGCAGGTGCCAGCCGGCGCCGGTGTGGTCGGTCAGTCTCGGGTAGGCGGCGGACTCCGCCAGCATCCGGTTGACCAGCTCGGCGCGCTCGCGCTCGTCGGTGGCGTCGACGACCTTCTCCCATGCGTCCAGTACGGCGCGGGTCCGGTGCAGATCCTGCGGCGTGACCGGCCCTTCCAGCACCAGCCCGGCGGCGCTGCAACGATCCGCCAGCTCCTGGGCGCTGGCCGGACGGTGGTTGGCCAGGTCCGCGGCCAGGTTCACGGCATCCTCGCCGTAAGGGTTGAGGTGCATAAGCCCATTACATCACTGTGGTCCGCATGACACACCACACCTGCGTACGGCCGGCGGTGGAGGACGACGTCGCGGAGCTCGTACGCCTGCGAGCGTTGCTGTTCGAGGACCTCGGCGGCGACTTCTTCAACCCCTCATCGGCATCCGACGGCTGGCGGGGCGCCCTGGCCAGGGTTCTCAAGGAGAAGCTCGCGGAAGACGACGCGCGGATCCTCGTCGTGGACGGCGACGATAGGCCTCGCCGCCTGCGGAATCGGCACCATCGAGCGCTGGTTCCCCGGGCCGCACTCCCACAACGGCCGCGTCGGACACGTGATCGGCGTGGTCACCGACCCGGCGTACCGGCGGCGCGGGCACAGCCGCGCGATCATGGGCGGCCTGCTCTCCTGGTTCGCCGAACGCGACGCCGCCCGTGTCGACCTGTACGCCTCCCGCGAAGGCGAACCGCTCTACCGCGAGCTCGGCTTCTTCGACCACCCCGACCCCTCGCTGTGCTGGCGCCCGTGACGGCGAGCCCGTCGCGGTATCGATGGATCGTCCTCGGTGGCGCCACCTTCACCCAGGCCGCTTCCGGCTTCTTCATACAGGGCATCGGGGCGATGGGCGTCTACCTTCAACGCGACCTGGACCTCAGCACGGCCCGGCTGGGCCTCCTGCTCTCGGCGACCCAGCTGGTCCCCTTGGCCGGACTGCTGGTCGCGGGAGAACTACTGGACCGCTTCAACGAACGCTGGGTCGTCGGGACGGGCGCCTGCGTCGTCGCCGCGAGCCTGGGCGCGGGGAGCGTGGCGCCGGGATACGGGTCCCTGCTTCTCGTCCTGCTCGTCGTCGGCGCGGGATACAGCACCGTTCAGCCCGGCGGCAGCAAGTCGGTGGCGTCCTGGTTCGACGCGTCCCAGCGAGGACTGGCGATGGGCATCCGCCAGGCGGGGCTGCCACTGGGCGGCGTACTCGCCGCGGCCGCCCTGCCCTTCCTCGCCGCCTCTCTCGGCTGGCGAGCGACCCTCGTGGCGGGCGGACTCGTCGCGCTGATCGGAGCCGTCGTCTTCATGTGCCTCTACCGCCGCCCGCCTGCCCAGGACAGCGCCCCGTACGACGCGGAGCCACGTGCCCCGCTCACGTCGCGGCCCGGCGCGCCGAGGACACACCGCGAACCGCCCACGGTGAAGATCGTCCTGTCCGGTACGTGCCTCGTCTCGGTGCACAGCGGCGTCGGCGTCCTGACCGTGCTGTACCTCCACGAGAGGACATCCGTCGCGGCGAGCACGGCGGCGCTCGTCTTCATGCTGGTCCAGGCGGCGGGCGCCGCCGGCCGCGTCGGCCTGGCGGCATGGAGCGACCGCGGCGAGTCCGGGCGCTACGCGACCGTCACGACCTGCATGGTCGCCGTGATCGCAGGGATGACGGCGCTGATGACGCCCCTCGGCCATTCACCGGTCGCGGCCTGCCTGGTGTTCATCTGGCTCGGATTCTTCGGGATCGGCTGGTACGGCCCGTGGGTCGCCTACGTCGCCGAATCCGCCCCGCCGGGCCGTACGGGCTCCACCCTCGGCCTGGCCATGGCCGTCACGCAGATCGCGGTCATCCTGGCGCCGCCCGTACTCGGACTGCTCAAGGATCTGACCGGCGGCTTCGTTCTGCCCTGGGGGCTCCTGGCCACGATGACCGCCGTCGCCCTGACGGTCACGGCCTAGATCGTTGATGGGAAGTGTGTTGCTGGTCAGTGGCCGTAGGCGGTCAGTGATCGTTTGACGGGTGCGCCGGTCAGCCGGTTGTGCCAGATCGCGGTGTTGAGGGCCAGAATCCGCTGGCTGGTTCGGGCGCGCTATCGACGACTGTTCACCTCCCGCCAGCCAAGATCATGACTGCCGGCTCTGCCATCTGGCGACGGAACGTGTACGGCGTGCCACAGTATGCGGCTTTTCTGGAATACTCATCGACCTGAGTTCGCTTCCAGGGGACCGGACTCGCGGTGGGTTCAACGGGAGGGCACGTGGCCGGCTGGCCGGATATCGATCAGAACGAGGACCGGTGGCTGGCGAGATCGCTGGGCTCCGATGAGGCAGCGGCGGCTCGGCTGTACGACCTATATGCCGCGCGGCTGTTCGACTACTGCCACGTTCTGCTGCGCGATGAAGAAGTCACCGCGCGGGCCGTGCTCGACGCGCTGCTGGCCGCCGGCCGACGCGGCGGCGATCCGCGCGCGTTCCGTGGGCGGCTCTATGGCGTGACGCGTGAGGCGTGTATGCGCCTCAAGTCCGGGGCTCCGGCCGAGCGCCGGCGTGCCGCTGAAGCGGCGGATGGCACTACGGACGACACGACTCGGCGGCTCGTTCATTCGGCGTTGCTGGTGTTGAGCGGCCGGCAACGTGAGGTGCTCGATCTTTCCATGCGGCATGGTCTGCGTGCGGATGACCTCGCCGAGGTTCTGCGTATTTCGCCCGACGATGTCGCGGCCACTCTCGTACGGGCGCGGAGCGAACTGGAGGACGCGTTCGTCGCGTTGTGGTTGATGAATTTCGGGCATCGTGACTGTCCGAGCCTCGCCTCGTTCGCCGGTTCGGCGAACCAGCCGCTCGACGCGCGGACCTGCAAGGTCCTCGTCCGTCACGCGGCCGGATGCCCGATCTGCGGCGCGCACACCCACCTGGAGATCTCCACCGCTCGGTTGCTGGACGCGATGCCCGTCGCCGCGGTCCCCGAGAACCTGCGCGCGCGGTTCCTCGCCGCCGCGTCCGGTTCCCCGGCCACGGCTGTCACTGAGCCGGCGGCCGGGCCGGCCGCTGGTCCGGTGGGTGAGCGCGGGGCGCGGAGGGCCTCGCGGGAGCGGTCGCGTACCGGGTCGCGGCTGTGGCCTGTCGCGGCCGGCGTGGCGTTCGCCACCGCGATGACCGGCGGCACCTTCTACGCGTTGTCCGGCTCGGGTAGCCAGGACGCCGGCAACGACCAGGCGATGCCGTCCGATCCCGGTGGTCTGCTCTCCGATGGCCCGTCCGCGTCCAGCGTTCCGCTGTCCGGCCGGGGCTCCGCCTCACCGAGCCCGACCCCGTCGCAGACCAGCGGAACACCGACGCCCACCCCCACGCCCGGACATGACAAGGCGGGGCACGCCCGGCCGGGCATGCCGAGTCCGGTCGTGTCATCACCGCCGACGCAGGGCCCGCCTCCGCCTCCTCCGCCGGGCACCCTCATGGTGTCCGGATGCTCCATGGGGAGTCACCACAGCTGCACGATCACGGTCACCGCATCCGGCGGCCCGGTGAGCTGGAGCGTCACCGGCACGAGCGGCGTCAGCGCGGCCGGTGGCGGCTACTTGAACGCGGGCGAGTCCGCCGGTGTGGCCGCGACTCGCGGCGGCGGGTGGTGCTGGGGCCACCACAGCGGTTCCGTCTCCTTTTCCAGCGGAGCGAGCGTCTCGGTCGACTGGTACTGCTGACCCGGCCCGGTCGTGGTGTGAAAGCCGTTCGCCCCAGGGTCGTGGCCTGGATTCTTCAGCTCCCACCGGCCCTGGGTCGAGGCGGTGTCCCCTGGCCTCGACGTAGTACGGCGCCCGCTACCCGGCCGAACCGGCGGTCAGACGGCCGCGCGCCCGAAGGTCGGCAGAACAATGGATATCCCTGGAAAACACTGGAACCCTGGTAGGGTCGGGCGGCATGGAAGACGCGCTGGACGCTCTGGAGAACCAGATCGCCCGGCTTCGCCAGGAGGTGCGCGAGGCCGCCGCTCGGCGTGACTCAGCGCGCGTTAGAGAGCTGAGAGCGGAGTTGCGCCGTGCCGAGCGTGCCTGGGACATGCTGATCAGCCCGTCCGAACCCGATGAGGCCGAACCCGGCGCGGCCGAGCGGGATCCGCCGGTCATGGCATCGGTACTTCCGGTACGTGAGCAGGTCCACCGTGCTCTCACGCTGCTCGGCGTGCCGGCCGCGCCCAAGTTGATCGGTGCCGTACATGAGGCGTTCTTCGGCGGCGCGCTGCCTACTTCTCGCCTTACCAGCCTGCGGCGGGACGAGGAGCGTTCCTACCGGTCGTCGCCCGGTGCCAGGCCGTACTACCTGTGCCCGGCTCTGACGCACGATCATCTCGCGCCGGCGCGTGCGCTGGTGACGGTGAGCACGTGGCCGCTGGAGGACCGGATCGTCGGCCCGATCAGTCTTCGCGTGCACTTCCTCACCGCGGCCATCAACATCGCCGAGGCCGTCGGTGCGGGGACCTCCGGACCCGGGACGCAGGGTGAACGGCTGTTGCGGCAGTTCGCGGTGAACATTCCCGGGGCCATCGTCACCGGATCGGGCACCCGAGACCTCGGCGGTCAGACCCTCGATCCGCAGCTCGTACGCGGCGCCGCGCAGACCGAACTGGACGTCCACCAAGACGCGGACCGCGACACACGGACCGCTACCGCCGGGCGCGCCCGGCGGCAACTCGACAACGCCGAGCAACTGTTCGGAACACGCCTGAAGGCGATCCGTGGTATCGCTGGTCAGCGATGATCACCGCGTAACAAGGACCGATGTGAACTCCCTCGATAATCGACTCGACGCGCTGCGCGGGAACGCCAAGCCGCTCAACTTCACCGCGCGCACCATCGCCGCACTGACGAACAATCCCGGGTGCGGGCGCCGGACCCTCATGGACGCCGCCGGCATCGACAAGACGAGACTCGCCGCGCACGTGGGGTTCCCCGCCCAGTTCGGCATGTCCCCGTTCGCCCTCGCCCGCGGCAACGCGTTCGAGGCGCAGGTGAAGGCGAACGGCTGCGCCGAGCTGCTGCGGCTCCTGCGGGACAAACTCGGGCTGCCGATCCCGGAAGTCTCCTATGTCCCCCTCGACGTCGTCGGCGACCGCACGGACCGTACGGTGCGCTACCGGCGTACCCGGTCCGAGCTGCTGCGCGCCCTGCGGAGCGGTGACGACGAGCCGCGTACGCTGCTCGACCATCCGATGCTGCGGTTGCGGGCCGGCGGTCACGAGGTCTTCCTGGAACCGGATGTGATCGCGTTCCAGGCCGGCGGGCGGTTCCACATCGTGGAGATCAAGTCGTTCGCCGTCATCGACGGGCAGGCCGACGGTGACCAGGTCGCCGCCGCCGTCAAGCAGGCCACCGTCTACGTTCTCGCGCTGCGCGACCTGCTCGCCGAGGTGGACGTCCCCCCGGAGACCGTCTCCCACGACGTCATCCTGGTGACGCCGGAGAACTTCTCCTTCCGGCCCACCGCCACTCTGATCGACGCGCGTAAGCAGATCAGCGTCGTGCGCCGCCAGCTCTCGCGGATGACCCGGATCGACGCGCTGCTGGACGCGCTGCCGCCCGGGCTCAGCTTCGACCTCGCCCTGGACGCCGACGACGCCCCCACCCGGCCGTACGAAGAGCTGGAATCGGCCCTCGGCAGCGTGGACGCGCGCTATCAGCCGAGCTGCCTCGCGAACTGCGAACTCGCGGGTTTCTGCCGTGACCGGTCCCGCGTCACCGAATCCGTCGACGTGCTCGGACCCGCGGTCCGCGAGGCCCTCGGCGGCATCGAGGCGATCAGTACGGCGCTGGGCCTGGCCGACGGCACCCGTACGCCCTCGGCCGACCAGGCCGACGTGACACGTGCCCTCCGGCACGCGGCCGCCCTGCGGAAGAGCCTCCTCGGAGGCGCGGCGTGACGCTGCTCACGACGCTCGCCCACCTGCACGCCGCGCGGACCGGACGCGCCGAGCCGCTCAGCAGGGTGCGGCACCGTCACCTGGCGGACCGGCCGCTCGTCCTCGTGCTGCTGAACCTCGCCGGAGAGGCGGCGGCGCCGCTGGCCGCCATGGTCGGCACCGAGCACGGCGACCCCACGCTGCTCGCCGTACCGCAGCCGCGCAACCGCGACCTGCGCTTCGCCTTCTTCACCCACCTCGCCCGGATCGTCACCTCCTACGTCGAGGACCGCCGGGTGGGCACCGAGATCCTCCCCGCGACCAGGAACACCGAGGAGCGGGAGGTGTACGCCGACGCCCCGCAGGTCATCGTCCCCAACCGGGTCGCCCTGTCCTACCTCGGGCTGCTGGGCCGCTCGACACGGTTCCAGCGCACCGACGGGCCGTACCCGGTCGACGAGTCGGTCCCGCTGCTCGGCCGGTGGCTCACCTTCCTGGCCGAACGCGCCGAATACCCGGGCTCGGCCATGCTCCTCCCCCTCACCGACCTGCTCACGGCGCAGTGGGCCACCGGGCAGAGCCCGGTGGAGGACGCCAACCTCGCGGCGCTCCTCGGCTGGATCGATCCGCCCGCCGGGATGACGAGCCCGCAGGCCGCGATGGCCGCCGAGGACCCACTCCAGTACCCGCCCGCCGGTGTGGCCACCGACCCCGGATTCGACCGGGAGGTCCTCGGCCCCGCCATCGACCGGTACGAACAGGCCGCCGGCGGCGGCAACCCGGACGCCGTACAGCGAGCCGTCGCCGCCCTGTCCGGCGCGCTGGACACGCAGCTCCGGCCGACATGGGACCTGGTGTGGCGGGGAATCGGGCTGCTACGCGCGCTGCCCGAGGCGCCGAGCGCGGAGACGCGCTGGCGTTTCGACCGGCAGAACTTCACCAACTTCAGCGCGCACCTCGCCGAAGGCGGACGCCCGCAGCCGCGCCGCGACCACGCCGTCGCCGCGGCCGCGCGCCTGCACCGCCTGGAGCGCGCGCAGGCCGGGTTCGACGCGCAGCGCGCGCTGGAGGACCCCTTCGTCATGGCCGAGCTCCGCACCACCGGCGAGGCCTTCGGCGGCACGGTCGTGGACGCCGAGCCGACGCGAACCGAGGTCGGCGACACCGGGCGTCCCAAGCTCCGGCCCCGGTTCACGGTCCGCACGGACGATCCGACGCGCATCGAGGCGGGGAGCCAGATCGTCCGCCCGGAGCGCCCCAAGGACAAGGCCCGTGTCCGCGAGGTCACCCAGGACGACGACGGCGACCTGCTGGTCGTGCTGGAGGTGACCAGCGGGATGGGGACGCCCGGCAAGCCGCGAGCGGACGCGGTGCCCCAGATCGGTGAGGAGGTCGTCTACACCCACGACCCCGGCTGGTCCGGTCCGCAGGAGTTCCCGTCCATCGAGGAGACACCGTGGACCCACGGCGGCCCGCCGTCCGAGGAGTCCGACGAGGTTGAAGAGTGAGATTGTGAACGTTTCTCCCGACCCGGCTTCGGAGGCCGAGAACGCCGTCCGTACGATCCTGGCCGACATGGAGGCCATGGCGACCGGCGCACGCCGCGGCCTCGTCGTCGACTCACCGCCGGGCGCGGGCAAGACCACCCTCGTCGTACGCGCCGCGATCACGCTCGTCGACGGCGACGAACGCTGCATGATCGTCGCGCAGACCAACAACCAGGTCGACGACCTCATCGAGCGGCTCGCCGCCGAGGCACCCACGCTCGGCATCGGCCGGCTGTCCGCCGCGGACTACCGCGTACCGGACCGCGCTGCGCGACCTGCCCGAGCTCACGGTCGCGCGGCAGGCGGACGACGTGCAGCACGCCGACGTCGTGCTCGCCACCGCCGCCAAGTGGGCCACCATCAAGGATCACCGCTGGGCCTGGGCGATCGTCGACGAGGCGTACCAGATGCGCTCCGACACGCTCCTGCTGATCGCCGGCCGCTTCGAACGCGCGCTGTTCGTGGGCGACCCCGGGCAACTGGACCCGTTCTCCATCATCGACACACCGCGCTGGATCGGCCTGCCGTACGACCCGATGCAGAGCGCGGTCTCCGTCGTCCTCACCCAGAACCCCGAGCTCGACCCGCCGCACCGCCTTCCGGTCTCCTGGCGGCTTCCGGCCACGGCCGCGCCGATCGTCTCCAGAGCCTTCTACCCGTTCACCGGGTTCAACTCGGCCACCGGCCACGGCGCGCGCCGCCTGGAGTTCAGCACGGCCGGGTTCGGCGGCGCGGTCGACGACACCCTGGCCATGGCCGCCCGCAGCGGCTGGGCCCTCCACGAACTGCCCGCCCGCCACACCCTGCGCACCGACGCGGAGGCCGCCGACGCCATCGCCGGCATCGCGGCGCGCGTGCTCACCCGCCAAGCGGTCGGCGTCTGCGAACGCCATCCCGGCGGACGGCCCATCGGCCCGGAACGCATCGCGATCGGGGCCGCCCATCGTGACCAGGCCGACGAGATCCGCCGGGCCCTCGCCCGTACCGGGAACCCCGGCGCCGCGCGGATCAGCGGTGGACACCGCGAACCGCCTTCAGGGCCGTGAGTTCGACCTGACGATCGTGCTCCACCCTCTGTCGGGACGCCGGGACGCCACCGCGTTCCACCTTGAGACCGGCCGGCTGTGCGTACTGGCCTCCCGCCACCGCCACGCCTGCATCGTCGTCGCCCGCGCGGGCATCCCGGACCTCCTGGACGCCCACCCCTCCACGGAACCCGTCCACCTCAACGTGGCGGCCAAATTCCCCGACGGCTGGGAGGCCAACCACGCGGTCCTCGCCCACCTCGACGACTACCGCGTGCCTGCTCTCTGAGGAGTCCGCCTCGCGGCCGAGAATATGAGAAGGGCCCGACACCCCGCTCCTGTCGGGCCCTTCTTCACATAAGAAGACGCGTCACCTCAGAGACTGGTTCACACGATTCCGCGACGAATATGCCGCCGGCGGGGATCAGGTTCGGCGGGTGAAGGTCATCGCGTCGGCGATGACGTAGCCGTCGTCGGTGTCGTTGAGTTCCACGTGGCCGTCGAGGCCGGCGGTGAAGGGGAAGGTGCCCAGGGACGCCCACTCGACGGCAGCCGTCTCCGTCGTGCCGTGGACCGTCTGGTCCAGCTTCACCGCCGTGCTGCCGCCCGAGTGGTGGACGGTGTAGGTCGCGTGGTGGGAGCGGTTCGACGCCGCCGGGTAGGAGACGCGGACCTCGTACGTCGCGTCGGCGGGGAGGGCCGGTCGCCACCGTACGGTGGCGCTGCCGTCGCCCGAAGGGTGGGACTGGTAGTTCGCGCCGTAGTATCCGGCCACTCCGGTGCCCGCCGGCCAGGAGCCTGAGACGACCTCGAAGCCCAGGGCTCCGTTGTCGATGGTGATGTCCTCGTCCACGTCGGCGCGCGCAGGGGCGCGGACCACGCTCAGCGAGTCGAGTGAGATCACCTGGCCGCCGCCTCGGCCCGCCCCGGCGGAGGTGAAGCGTACGGTGTGGCGGCCCGCCCTCAGGCGGGCGGTCTCCAGCATCACGATGTCGTAGCCGTCGGCGGTCTCGGCCGTCGTGTCGATGGTCGCGTTGTGTGGTTCGGTGCCGTCGATCGTGACCGTGACCAGGCCGCCGTCGCTCGGGCGGTAGTAGCGGAGCAGGACGTCGCCGGCGAAGGCGGTGGTGAAGACGTACTCGACGTGGTCGCCGGCGGACGTCGGGGTGAAGACGGCGCGGGCGCCGGTTCTCGCCGTCGGCTCTCGTACGAGGGTGAGCGTGCCGCCCCGGCGGGTGCTCGGGTGTGTGAGGGCGATGGTTCGCGAGAGCATCCTCGGGCCGGTCGCCAGGCTGTCGCGTCCCTGGGTGAGCCATTCCAGGTTGAAGCGGGCGAGCTTCACGCGCAACGGCGCGCTCGGGATGTCGCCCTCGCAGCCGTACAGCAGGATGATCGTGCCGTCGGACAGGCGGGCCAGGTCGGAGTAGTACGAGCGGTTCGGGTTGATCACGCGGCTGTACCGGAGTGAGTACGCCTCGTCGTAGCTCACCGACACGGTCATGTTCCAGCGCGTCGGCGCGTCCGGGCGGCTGAACAGGACCCGGTCGACGGCGCGTGACCCCGGGCCGCCCGTGTAGCGGACCAGGCTGGCGTCGACGGCGTTGAACACCCCCGTCGCGCCGTCCAGGGCGGCCGGGGACCAGGTCAGGCCCCGGTCGTGGCTGATCGAGATGATCCGCTGTCGGTTGCCGCCGGCGGCGGCGCGGCCGTTGACCAGGACCGAGCCGTCCGAGCGCTGGAGGAGCCGTGCCTCGTTGATCGGGTAGTCGGCGGACACGGGGACGGCGCCGCCCGCCTTCCAGGTACGGCCGTGGTCGTCGCTGTAGACGGTGCTCACGCCGTAGTTCCTGGTGGAGGCGGTGGTGCCGACGATGGTCCGGCGGTGCGCGACGTTGAGCAGCAGCCGTCCGTTGTCGAGCTGGATGCCGTGGCCGGGCCCGGGGCCGTGCAGGGCCCAGCCGTAGTCGAACCCGTCGAACAGGCCGGCGAGTGAGCGCGGAGTGCCCCACGTGACGCCGCCGTCGGTGCTGGAGACGACGTACAGGTCGCCGCTGTCGCCGGAGCAGGTGGTGTTCTCCGGCAGCCGCTCCGAGAGCATGTAGAACAGGAACACCTCCCCCGTACGGCGGTCGGTGACCGGCGTGGGGTTCCCCCACGACTGGCCGTCGACGGACGCGACGACGACCTGGGAGGCGCTCCACGTCTCTCCCCGGTCGGTGCTGCGGCGCAGCAGCAGGTCGCGCGGGCCGGCGTCGCAGACCTCGTGGCGGCCCTCGGTCATGGCGAGGATCGTGTCGTCGGGCAGCACGGTGAGCCCGTGCACGTGGTAGTTGGCCAGCGGGCCGCTCGACGCGTCCCACAGGGTCGTCTCGGTGAAGGAGGGCGCCGTGCTCCGCGTGGTCGCACGGGCCGGGTCGGCCAGTGCGGCGGCGCCGGCGACGGCCATCAGGCCCGCCGTGAACGCCCGGCGCCCGAGTTCTCGATCGGTCATGTGGTGCTCCTCAGAAGGTAGTGACCCAGCGGCTCGACGACGCGCTGGAGCTCCCGGATCTCCTGGTCCGTGCAGGGCGCCAGCGGGGGCGCGGTGTGGGGCGGGCAGAGCCCTCGGGCCGCCAGCAGGGCCTTGACGGCCGGCACCCCGGGCCGTACGGCGTGCAGGCGGGTCAGCCGCGTGGTGAGCTCCTGCAGATGGTCGAGAGCGGAGCCGGAGGCGGCGGCCAGTTCGAGAGCCAGCGCCGGCGCGAGGTTCGCGGTGCCGGGGATGATGCCGTCGGCGCCGGCGCGCAGCGCCTCGGCGAGCCGCAGCTCGTCGCCCTGGCTCACCGAGAAGGCCGGCCCACCGGCAGCGATCATGTGCCGCAGCAGGTCCATGTCTCCCGAGGAGTCCTTGATCCCTGCGACGTGCGGCAGTTCGGCGAGCGCGTCCACGCTCGCCGGGGTGAGCGGCGTCGCGCGGCCCGGCGTGTTGTACGCGACGACGGGCAGGCCGTACCGGGCCATCGCCGCGTAGTGCGCGATCACCTCGTCGTCGCGGTGGCGGAAGTACGTCGGCGGGCTGAGCACGAGCGCGTCGGCCCCGGCCGCGACGGCGTCCTCCGCCCGTCGCCCCGCCTCCTCCGTGCCGGCGGCGGTGACGTTGACGAGAACGGTTCCGCCGGCGGCCAGCTCGCGCCACCGTGCGGTCACGCCGCGGGCGAACTCCGCCGCCCGGTCGGCCGGGATCAGCGCCCCCTCGCCGTTGCTGCCCAGCAGCATCAGCTTGCGTACGCCCACCTCGGCCATCGCGCGCAGCAGCGGCTCGGCGGCGCTCGCCGACGGGACGCCCGGATCGCTCATGGGCGTCACCAGCGGCACCGTCACACCGTCCAGCAGGCCGGCCATCAGTACCCCCGGACCGCGGGCCAGGCGAGCTCGACGCCGTCGGCGGCCAGCTCGGACTGGAAGAGCTCCAGCGCCGCCGGGTCCTCGTGCACCTGGGCCGGTTCGGTGCCGCGCGAGACGCAGTACGCGGCCAGGGCCCCGGCCGCCTCGCCGACGTTCCACTCGACCGGGTGCAGGCGGTAGCAGCCGTTGGTGATGTGCGTGGTGCCGAGGTTCTTCCCGGCGGCCAGCAGGTTCCGCACCCGTACGGGCAGCAGCGCGCCCAGCGGGATCTGGAACGGGCAGCTCGCGACGTCGATGTAGTTGTCGCCGCCGGTGGAGGGGTGCAGGTCGATGCGGTACATGCCGATGCCGACGGTGTCGGGGTAGGCGACCGCGCCGCGCTCGCCGCGTACGGCCAGCGACAGGTCCTGTTCGACGATCGTGCGGCGTGCGCGGATGCGCCGTGACTCGCGGATGTAGGGCGCCTTGGCCAGGCCGTCGGTGGTGCCCATGACGTCGGGCCGCAGCCGCAGCCCCGGCCACCCGGTGCCGCCGTCGGGGCGGGGCGCCTCGGTCTGCAGCCAGTACAGCATGCTCAGCGCCTGGCTACGGGCGCCGTCGAGGTGCTTCTCGCGCTCCTCGTCGGAGACCCCGACCAGCGGGCCGGGCAGGTAGTCGATCATCGGCCAGTTCACGATGGTGACGTCGCTGGCGGCGAAGCCCGGTTCGAACAGGTCACGGCTCAGGACGCGGCGGAACACCCACAGGTCCTTGTCCCCCGGCCCGCGGCTCTGGTCGGCCACGACCGGCCCGGTCGAGCCGTTCGGGACGAAGGTTCGCGGCACCGGCTCCAGGGTGCGAGGGTCGGGCGCGACGAGGCTGAGCAGCCGGTCGGGCCAGAACGGCGGCTTGTAGTCGCGCCAGAACCCGTACTGCGCGGGCCGGTCGATCGTGTGGTCCTCGCCCTCACGGTGGTCGACCGCGAACACCCAGGAGAACGCCTGCATGTTGCCGGGCTGGGCCTGGTCGGGCGCGCTGGGCTCACCGGTCTCCTCGCGCGACTCGAACCCGGTGACGTGCTCGACGTCCGCGAGGGGCAGCAGGTCGCCCAGCTCTGTCGCGTCCAGCACGTACGGCGCGCTCGCCGTGAACGGGCCGTCCGGCCCCTCGAAGGTCACCGACCGTACGCGGTCGCCGTCGACCTCGGCCGACACGGGCCGGTGCCCGTAGAGGACGGTCAGCCTGCCGGCGGAGACGTACGGGCTCACCATGGCCTGCAGCACCGCGGCGGCGACGCGCGGCTCGTGGCACAGCCGGCTGACGGTGCCCTGGCCGGGGTTGAGGTCCGGCGCCGCCGCGGCCTCCCTCCTCAGCGGGTACCAGGTGCGGTAGTGGTCGCGGATCGCGTCGCGCAGCCGCCGGTACGAGCGGGTCGCGCCGAACTGCTCGATCCACGGGTGCTCGTCGGGTGGCACCGCCTGGCTGGTGAGCTGGCCGCCCAGCCAGTCGGTCTCCTCGGTCAGCAGGACGGTACGGCCGCGCCGCAGCGCGGCCAGGGCCGCCGCGACGCCTCCGACACCGCCGCCGACCACCAGCAAATCGGCCTCGGCAGCTCGCCGACCAGCCACAACGCATCACACTCCGCTCGAATACAGGGATGGGAAAGCTCAGGACCAGTCGGGGAAGAAGCCGATCTCGCCCTGTTCCATGAGCGCGATGAGGCTGAGCAGCGCGCCCCAGGTCTGGAAGGGTTCGCTGTTCGGCCGGTCGCACGCGCCGCCGTGGACGGCGGAGTAGTTCTCGTGCACGTGCCGGTGCTCGGTCCACTCCTTCAGGACGAGCCGCGCGCTCCCCTCGGCCAGCCACCGCGCGGCGGACGCCTCACCGACGCGGCGCAGCCCGAGGTAGACGAGGAAGTTCACCGGCGGCCACGCCCGCCCGGGCCAGTACGGGTTCGCGTCGACCGCGACGGGCTCGTCGCGCGGCGAGGTCGGCAGCACCCACTCACCGCCGAACCCGTCGTCGGCGCGCAGGTGCCTCGACACCATGCCGGCGGCGCGGTCCCCGGCGCCGAGTCCGGCGAGGAAGGGGTAGAAGCTCATCGTGCACAGGCGTTCGGTCACCCGCCCGGTGTCGGTGCGGCGGCTCCGGTAGATGCCGCTCGGCTCGTCCCACAGCGACGCGTCGATCGCCTTGGTCACGGCCGCGTGCCGTTCGCGCAGCTCACCGGCTGCCGCCTCGTCGCCGAGGACGTCGGCGACGTCGGCCAGCGCCTCGCAGTCGACGGCGTACAGGCTGTTGATGCCGACGTCGTGCGCGGCGAGCAGGCTCTTGGTCTTGTCGAACGGGACGTCGTCGAAGACCGGATGCCCGTCCCAGCCGGACTCGCACGTCGCGCCGAAGTGCTGGTGGATCCGTGGGATGTCCTGCGGCGAGGGAGACTCGGGGTCGAAGCGGGTGGAGCCGGTGCAGAGCAGCTCACCGTCGCGGCGTACGCGCCACCACCAGCGGTTCCACGACAGCAGCGCGTCGAAGGTCTCCTCCAGGAACCAGCGGTCGCCGAACACGCGGTACAGCTCGCGGACCACCAGCGAGCCGACCGGCGGCTGCGAGCCGTCGAACGTACGCCGGCCGGTGCCCTGCTCGACGTTCGGCACGAAGCCCTCCGGCGTCAGCGCGCGGAGCATCTCGACGACGTTGACGTAGGCGATCTCCTTGCCGGCGGTGGCCGCCAGCAGGGCGTTGAAGAACTGGTCCCAGCAGAACAGGGCGTACCCGCCGCGTTTGCCGACGTTCCACAGGCGGCTGACGGTCGTGAGCACGCGGGACCGGGACGGGTCGTAGACGGTGTTCCAGGAGATGGCGTCCCGTACGATCTCGCGGTGCTCGTCAGGGGCCTCGCCCAGCTCCGCGGAGGCGCGGTCGACGATCGCCGCGATCTCGAGCAGGTCGCGGGCGCGCCCGGTGCAGACGCCGACGGCGGAGGTCAGCTCCATCGCCAGGTACGGGCCGTCGATGTCGACGTACGGGTCGTCGACGTGCGGCGCCGTGCCGAAGACCTTGACCGTACGGCCGCCGCCGTCCGCCGTGATCGTCTCGCCGTCGCGGCGCACCGACCCCGGGCGGTTCCACAGGTAGCCGACCGCGACGGTCAGCAGCGCGCTCTTCGGCTGGTTCGCCGTCGGCGTCACGAGCGCGACCAGGTCGTCGCCGTCGTGTGCGGTCCGCACGCGGACGGTGACGCCGGACCAGGTCACGGTCGTCTCGGTGTAGCTCCCGTCGTACGCGTGCCGGCCGAGGGTGACGGTCTCGGCGCCTTCGGTGCGGCGGCCGATCTGCGCGGTGCGCAGCGAGGTGCCCCGGTAGTACTCCTTCAGGCCGAGGGAGACGCCGAGCGCGTCCGGCAGGAGCACCTGCGTGAGCACGCTGCGGGTGTCCCAGGTGTTCCATCCGCGCGCGAGGGACGCCTGGATCCCGGCGTAGGCCGTTTCGCTGTGGTGTGACATGTTCCTTCTCAGATGCCGAGGTCGTTCAGCTCCAGGGCCGCGTCCAGCAGCGCCTGGGTGTACTCGTGACTCGGAGCGGAGAACACCGCGTCCGCGGTGCCGTGCTCGACGATCCGGCCCTGCCGCATGACGACGACACGGTCGGCGATCTGGTGGACGACGCCGAGGTCGTGGCTGATGAAGAGCATCGACAGGCGCCGCGTGGCGCGCAGCTCGACGAGCAGGCGCAGTACCTGTGCCTGCACGGACACGTCCAGCGCGGACACGGCCTCGTCGCAGACGATGAGCCGGGGCGACAGCGCGAGTGCCCGCGCGAGACTGACCCGCTGGCACTGGCCGCCGGAGAGCTGCGCCGGATAGCGGTCGGCGATGTCGGGTTCGAGACCGACGTCGGCGAGGGCCGCCGTGAGGGCCTCCTCGCGTGGTCCGTCCGGCGCGACGGCGGGGTGCATGCGCCACGCCTCGTCGACGATCGCGCCGGCCCGCATCCGGGGGTTCAGCGACGACCGCGGGTCCTGGAAGACCATCTGGATCGCGCGCCGCAGCTCCGGCGTACGGCGTGCCGTCAGCGGGGCGCCGTCGAAGGTCATGGCGCCGGCGTCGGCGCGCTGGAGGCCGACCACGCACCGGGCCAGGGTCGTCTTGCCCGATCCGGACTCCCCCACCACGGCGACGATCTCGTTCTCCTCGACGGTGAGACCGGCGTCGTCGACGGCGACGAACCGGTCCCGGCGCAGCGACCCGCGGATCGGGAAGGTCACGCGCAGGCCGTCCACGGCCAGCAACGACGTCATGTCAGCACCCTTTCGGCCTCGTGGCAGGCGCTCCACCGGCCCGGCGCGACCTCGCGCAGGCGCGGGATCTCCGTCCGGCACCGGTCGACCGCGATCGGGCAGCGCGGGTGGAAGGCGCACCCGGAGGGACGCCGGGCCGGTGAGGCCGACGTGCCGGGGAGCGGGTCGGCGATCGCGGTCCTCGTACGGACCGCGGGCACGCTCTGGACCAGCGCACGCGTGTACGGGTGCGCCGGATCGCGGAGGACGGCGGTGGCGGCGCCGCGTTCGGCGACCCGGCCCGCGTACATCACGACGAGGTCGTGCGCCACGTGCGACATGACGCGCAGGTCGTGGCTGACCAGGAGCATCGCGGCGTTCTCCTCGGCCTGGAGCCGCCGGAGCAGGTCGAGGACGCGCGCCTGCACGGTCACGTCGAGCGCCGTCGTCGGCTCGTCCGCGAGGATCAGCGACGGATGCGCGATCACGGCCAGGGCGATCATGGCCCGCTGCCGCAGGCCGCCGGAGAGCTCGTGCGGGTAGCTCCGCGCGCGGCGCGCCGGATCGGGGATCCCCACCCGGTCGAGCGTCTCGACCACCCGGCGGCGTACCTCGGCACGCGGGACGCCCGAGCGGCGCAGGATCTCACCGACCTGGCGGCCGACGCGCTGGGTGGGGTTCAGCGACGACATCGGGTCCTGGAAGACCATCGAGATCTCGTGACCGCGCAGGGCCCGCAGCCGTGCCCGGCCGGCGGAGACCAGGTCGGTGTCCTTGAACTGGATGGAGCCCGAGACGGTCGCCTCCTCCCCCAGCAGGCCGATGATCGACATCGCGGTCATCGTCTTGCCGCTGCCGGTCTCGCCGATCACCCCGACGGTGGTTCCGGCCCGTACGCCGAAGGAGACGTCGTCGATGACGCGGACCGGGCCGTCGCGGCCGGGCAGGTCCACCGACAGGCCGGCCACCCGTAGCAGGACGTCCGCCGCCGGTGCCTCCCGTGGCACGCCGCCCGTTCTCATCTCGGTCATCCGCCCGCCAGGACGGCCTTGGCGAAGTCCGGGTAGCCCAGGCCGTCGAGCGTGAACCCGGACAGGTTCTTGTTCCAGACGTAGGCCAGCTTCGACGTCATCGGGAACATGCCGACCGCGTCGTCCCAGATGATCTTTCCGGCCTGGGCGTATAGCTTCTGCCGCTCGGTCCGGTCCGCCGCCGAACCGGCGTTCGCCAGGAGGGCGTCCAGCTTCGGGTTGCAGTAGCCGTTGCGCTTCGCGGCGCACGGGTACAGGCGGCCGAGGTTGGTCGCGGCGTCATAGCCCGCGGTGCCGAGCTGCTGGAAGTTGACGTCCCACTTGAGGGCCAGCAGGTCCTTGATGAACACCGCCTGTTCCTTCTGCAGCAGGTCGACCTTCACCCCGATCTTCGCCCAGTCCGACACGACCGCCTGCAGGAACGGCTTGAACGCGGCCTGGCCGAACTGCACGCGCAGCGGCTTGTCGAACGAGTAGCCCGCGTCCCGCAGCGCCTTCTTGGCGGCGGCCGGGTCGTACGGCACGGGCGACTGCGGGGCGTACCCGAACACCGTGGACGCCAGCGGGGAGTCGGCGAGCTGCCCGGTCACCGGGTAGAGCTGCTTGATGATCGTCTTGTAGTCGACGGCCTCCCAGAGCGCCCGGCGCACCTTCGCGCTCGACAGCGACGGGACGCCCGAGTTGAACCACATGGTGATGTTCGCGTTGCTGGGCACCGACTGGACCTTGAGGTCGGCCTCGGACCGCAGCGACGAGATCTGGTCGTCCGGCACGCCCCACACCGCGCTGATCTCACCGGTCCTCAGCGCGGTCAGCCGGGCCGAGACGTCCGGGATGCTCCGGAGCGTCAGCGACTTCAGCTTCGGGGCGCCGCCCCAGTAGTTCGGGTTCGGCACCATCGTCAGGTCGGCGCTCGGCTTGAAGGACTGGACCTTGAACGGCCCCGAGCTGACGGGCTTGTTGAAGTACGACCCGGCGTCGGCGGGCACCCCGGACGGGATGATGGAGAGCACCGTCAGCTTGCTCGGCAGGGCGGGGTCGGCGGTCTTCTCGGTGAAGGTGACGACCGTGCCGGAGGTGGCCTTCGCCGTGACGCCCTTGAAGTTCGCCGCGTACGGGCTGTTCAGCTTCATCAGCCGGTTGAAGGTGTCGACGACGTCGGCCGAGGTCAGCGGGCTGCCGTCGGAGAACTTCAGCCCGCCGCGCAGGGTGAAGTCCCAGCTCGTGGAGTCCTTGTTCGGCTGCCACGACTGGGCGAGGTCCGCGGTGAGAGCGCCGGTGGCGTTCGGTTTCAGCAGGTGACCGTAGATCTGCTGGGCGGCGAGCTCCTTGCCGGCGGCGCCGCCCTCGGCCGAGGCCGGGTCGATGTTGTCGATGACGAAGGTGCCGCTCGCGACGACGCCCTTGCCGCCCGAGGTGGAGCCGCCGCTGCTGATGGAGCAGGCCGTACCCACGAGGGCGACCGACAGGAGTGCGGCGGTGGCCTTCGATGCCTTTCCAATGCTCATGGTCATCCTTTTGCGGGAGGTGAGAAGGGGGGTCGTTACCGCGAACGGGTGCGGCCGTAGCGTGCCGTCAGCTCGTCGCCGAGCAGGCCGACGCTGACCACGAGGACGGACAGGGCGACGCCCGGCGCCGCGGATATCCACCACGCCGAACTGAGGTACTCCTTGCCGCCCGCGATCGTCTGGCCCCAGGAGGCGGACGACGACGGGAGGCCGATCCCGAGGAAGCTCAGGCCGGCCTCGGCCAGGACGATGAGGGCGAACTCCAGCGTGGCCATCGCCACGATGGGCCCGACCGTGAACGGCAGGATGTGCAGCCGCATCAGCCGGCGGGTCGGTACGCCGATGAGCCGGGCCGCGTCGATCCAGTAGCGCTCGCGGACGCCGAACACGACGCTGCGGGTCATGCGCGCGAAGGAGACCCAGCCCGTGACCGACAGCGCCAGCACGATGACCCACAGGCTCGGCGTGAACACCCCGGCGATGACGATCGCCAGCAGGATCCCGGGGAAGGCCTGCAGGATGTCGATCAGCCGGGCGAGGACCGCGTCGACCCAGCCGCGGTAGTAGCCGGCGACGAACCCGACGCTCAGCCCGATCACCGTGCACACCGCGACGGTGACGACCCCGATGAACACCGAGGTACGCGCGCCGTACACGATCTGGGCGGCGACGTCGCGGCCGAGCGCGTCCGTGCCGAGCAGGGCGGTGGCGCCGGTCGAGGTCGTCGCGCCGGGCGCCAGCAGCCGGTCCTGAAGGTGCGTGCGCACCGGGTCGTAGCCGATCACCAGCGGGCCGAACACGGCGACCAGGACGTAGACGCCGATGATGACGGCCGGCACGAGCCCGCCGCGACGGCGCCGCCGCCGTACGGCGACCAGCCGACGGGAGGTCACGAACGCGGTGAGCCCGCTCACGACCTCACCCCCATGCGGATGCGGGGGTCGAGCTGCGCGTACAGCAGGTCGGCGACGAGGTTGAGCAGCACGATGATCGCGGCGATCGTCAGCGTCGCGGCCTGCACGACCGCGTAGTCGCGGTTGCCCACCGAGTCCACGACGAGCGTGCCCAGGCCCGGCCACGCGAAGACGTTCTCCACCACGACCGCGCCGCCCAGCAGCGCGCCGACCTGCAGGCCGACCACGGTGGTGACCGGAATGAGCGCGTTTCGGAGCACGTGGCCGGTCAGCACCTGCCGCAGCGCCAGGCCCTTGGACAGGGCCGTCTGGACGTACGGCTCGGACATCGCCTCGGCGACGCCGCTGCGGGTCACGCGGGCGACGATCGCGGTGAACGGGAAGGACAGCGTCACGGCGGGAAGGATGATGCTGCCGATGCCGTGGACGCCCGCGCTGGGCAGGAGCCGCAGGCCGAGGGAGAAGACGAGGATCAGCATGATGCCGATCCAGAACGTCGGGAACGACTGCAGGACGATCGTCAGGGTCGACACGATCCGGTCCTGGAGCGAGCCCGAGCGGATGCCCGCCGCCGAGCCCAGCACCAGCCCGACGAACAGCGAGATCGCCGCCGCCGTGACGGTCAGGTCGATGGTGGCGGGGAGCCGGGAGAAGACCGCGTCGATCGCGGACGTGCCCAGGCGGTAGGAGCCGCCGAAGTCGAGGTGCAGGGCCCGGCCCAGGTAGTCCCAGTACTGGACCACGATCGGCTTGTCCAAGCCGAGCTTGAGCCGCATCGCCGCGATCTGGCCCGGGTCGGCGTCCGGGCCCAGCATCACCGACGCCGGATCCCCGGGTGCGACCCGCACGATCAAGAAGATCAGCGTGCACGCGCCCCACAGGACGAAGACGCCGGCGAGCAGGCGGCGGCCGATGAGGGTCAGCATCGTCGGCCGATCGGTACGCGGGTCGGCGCGCGGCCGTCTCGCGAAACCCGTTCGTAATGCCTGGGGCTCATCTCGCAACCCTCCTGATACGCATTAGAAATCGGTGGACCGATGCTGGCAGCCGCATACGGGGCTGTCAAGAGTTCGGTCCCCGGACGATCCGGCAACCCCGAGTAGCCCGCTGGAGGCTTGCCACCTGCGGCGACGGTGCCGAGCAGCGCTGAGACCAAAATACGGGGCGGCTCCGAACGGTGGCGCCGGGTGCTAGATTCGTCGTGTTAATGGGCATCAGCAGTGTGCGAGGGGGCAGGGAGATCGCCGTGGCGAGAAGCAGGCGGCCCACACAGGAGGACATCGCGCGGCTGGCCGGCGTCAGCCAGGCGACCGTGTCGCTGGTGCTGAACCAGCGCGCGGGCCCCTCGGGCATCACCGCGGCGACGCGGCAGCGCGTGGCGGAGGCCATCCACCAGCTCGGATACGTCCCGAACCTGGCGGCTCGTACGCTCGCCGGCGGCACCAACAAGATCCTCGGGGTCTACACGTTCGAATCGGTGTTCCCGCTCGACGGCGACGACTTCTACTTCCCGTTCCTCATGGGCATCGAGGAGGAGACCGAGTCGCTCGGCTATGACCTGCTGATGTTCACCAGCACCGGGCGTGAACGGCAGATGTTCGTGAACGGCGCGACGCGGCTCGCGCTCACCGACGGCACCCTCCTGCTCGGCCGCGAGCCGAACGTGAACGACATCTGCCGCCTCCGCGACGACGGCTACCGGTTCGTCTACATCGGCCGGCGCGACATCCCCGGCGACGGCATCTCGTACGTGACCGCCGACTACACCGAGGCGACGCGCGAGGTCACCGAACGCCTGGTCGGCCTCGGCCACCGCCGTTTCGCCCGGTACCGGCTGACCGGCGCGAACCCCGAGGCCGCCCGCGACCGCGAGGACGGTTTCCGCCGCGCGCTGGAGAAGGCCGGCCTCAAGGCGCCGCCCACGACGACGCTGGAGTCACCCGAGGACGCGCTCGTGCTCTTCGACCACGCGGTCCGTTCCGGGGTCACCGCCCTGGTGACCGACCAGCAGTCCATCGCCGAGACCGTACGCGGGCACTGGCCGGAGCGTGTCGGGGCTCCCGGCGGCGTCAGCGTCGCGGTGCTCGGCGACACGATGGGCGCACACACCGACCTGGACTGGTCGGGTTTCCGGCTCCCCCGCAAGCAGATGGGGGCGGCGGCCACGCGTGCGCTGGTGAACAAGTTCGAGGCGGACGTCGACGAGCCCGTCGAGATCAAGGTCTCCTGCGAGCTGGTCGACGGCGAGACCGTGTTCGCCTGCGAGGCCTGACGCGGCTACCGCGACAGCGTCAGAGGGAAGACGAACTCCCCGCCCGCGTAGCGGGTCTCGGTCTTCGCCAGGGGCAGATCGTGCTGGTCGGCGACGAGACGCTCCTCGACGAGCAGGGCGGCGTCCGGCCGTACGCCGAGCAGCGCGGCGTCCTGCTCGTCGGCGTTGGCCGCGATGAGGGTCCCCGTCGCCCGCGTGGGCACGTGGCCGAGTGCCCGCAGCGCGTCGTACAGGGATCCCTGTTCGAGGTCCTCGTTCAGGACGGCGGCGCACGAGATCGGCACCACGACGTCCTCGATCGCGACCGGCCGTCCGTCGGCGAGGCGGAGCCGGCGCACCCGCGCCACCTTCGCCCCCGGTGACAGCCGGAGCGCGGCGAGTTCGCCGGGCAGGCCGGTACGGATCTCCAGCAGCAGCACCCGTGAGCTCGCCTCCGCCCCCCGGCGGGCCATCTCCTCGGTGAACGACCTCAGCCGCACGGCGTCGGGGTGGACCCTCGGCTCGGCCACGAACGTGCCGACGCCCGGGACGCGGTAGATGAGGCCCTCGTCGGCGAGCCGCTGCGTCGCCTGGCGTACGGTCATCCGGCTGACGTTGAACAGCGCGCGCAGTTCGGCGTCGGACTCGATCGGCTCGCCTGGTCCCAGGTTCGCGACCCGGTCGCGCAGGTGCAGCTCCACCGCGCGGTGGCGCGGGATCGTGTCCCCGGAGTCCTGGGGTGTGGGGGCGGCGTGCATGCCAGCAGTCTAGACAGGTCCGACGCCTCGTGTCGTCGCCGCGGCGAAGGTTGAGGCTACCTGTCTAGACAGGCTGCTCTCAGCCGTCGGTGAGGTCGAACAGCGGGCGCAGGCCGCGGCGGTCCAGGGGTTCCAGCAGGTCCAGGTCGGGACGGCTCCGGTAGTCGCGCGGCGGCAGGCCGTACGCGAGCCGGAAGCGCTTGGAGAAATGCAGCGGATCGACGAAGCCGCACGCCCGGGCGATCTCGCGTACGGGCAGGTTGCTGCGCTGCAACAGGGTGGCCGCCCGCGCGAGCCGCAGCAGCTCGACCATGGCGGCCGGGCCGATGCCGAACCGCTCGCGGGTGAGGCGGCTCAGATGGCTGACCGACACACCGCCGGCGGCGGCCAGCTCGGCGACCGGGACGGCGCGTACGGCCCCGTCCCGCCAGGTCCGCCGCAGGTGATCGAGGCTCCGCGCCAGATGGGCCGGCAGCTCCGCGTTCTCGCCGTCGCCGGGGAACGGCCCGGCGACGAACAGCTCCAGCAACAGCGCCAGCACCGTACGCACGCGGGCGCCGGTCCGCGCGCTCGGCTCCGCGCCGAGCCGCACGAGGTAGTGGCAGAGGGCGGCGATGGGATCGGCCGGGGTCAGACGGCGGGTTCGGCGCCAGTGGTCACCGATGGGGTCCGCGATGTCGAAGTGCACGTACGCGTGGGTCGTGGAGTCGACGGGATCCCAGGTGAAGGCGTCCGGCGGGCCGGGCCGGTTGAGCAGCAGGACACCCGGCGACAGGTCGGCCCGCTCCTCCCCCGCTCGCCATCGGGCGCTGCCGCTGAGCACCCAGACGAACTCCAGGTCGCGCATCGTACGCGGACCGAACGTCGCACCGGGCGGGTAGTGGGCGAGCGACGGGCGGTTGGCCCGCGTCACGGTGAAGCCGCCATGATCAGCCATGTTCTGGACGGATTCCTCCATGGCCTTGCCTCTCCCGTCTCTTGCATGCTGAGAGCGCCGGCCGGGACATCTGGCCACTAAGCAGAGGATTCTAGGCAATGACGACACTGCCCAGCGAACGTCCCGCGGTTCCGCACGACTCGGTGTGCGATGCGCTGATCAGCCAGGTTCGCCGCGACGGATACGGCGTTCTCGCCGGCGGCCTGTCCCCGGACGAGGTCGCCGAGATCAACGCGGAGGCGCTGCGGCTGTGCCGCGGCGAACTGGGCGACCTCGGACCGGACAGCGCCCCGGCAGGACCCATGCCGGAGGCGGACGCGCTGCGCCGGTACCTGTGCGTCCACCACCCGCACAAGATCTCCCCGGTCGTACGGCGCGCGCTCGCCCACCCGAAGATCGTGGACGTCCTCACGGGAGTGATCGGCCCGAACGTCAAGGCGATGCAGTCGATGCTGTTCACCAAGGCCGAGGGGAAGCCGGGCCAGGCCTGGCATCAGGACGAGTTCTTCATCCCGACGCGCGACCGCTCGCTGACCGCCGCCTGGATCGCCCTCGACGACGCCACCGTCGACAACGGCTGCCTGTGGGTGCTGCCCGGATCGCACGCGCGCGGCGTCATCTACCCCGACCGCGAGCACGACGACGCGCGGTTCGACTGCACCGTCGAGGCGTACGACTTCCCGTACCGCGACTCCGACGCGGTGCCGGTCGAGGTGCCGGCGGGCTCGATCGTGTTCTTCAACGGCTATCTCCTGCACCGCTCCCTGCCCAACACCGCGGCCCGGGGCCTGCGCCGCGCGCTGGTCAACCACTACATGAGCGCCGAGTCGCTACTCCCCTGGCGCCGCCCGGAAGAGGACGAGCACATGGCCAAGGTCGACGACCGCGACATCGTCCTGGTCGCGGGCGACGACCCCTACACGTGGAAGGGCATCGAGGACCGGCGCCGCGCCTACGTACGACGCGACCGCGAGGGCGGCTGCGACCGCTAGCGGGCGTGCTCACGGACCACCGCTCGGCCTGGTCTCAGAGGGCGTTGGGGTGGTCGGTGCCGGCGCCGCGCAGCAGGGTGTCCACGACGAGCGTCGCGAGTGCGTCGGTGTCGCTCTCGTCGGTCCTGGTCTGGGCGGCTTCGTGGATGAGGGCGTAGTAGACGCGGCGGACCCACTGTATGTCGAGGTCGGCGCGCAGGTGGCCTGCCTTCTGCGCGCGCTGGAACAGCCGCTCGCAGGCGTCCAGCACGTCCGCGTGGACGCGCGCCACCTCCGGGTCGGCCGATGAGGCCCGGCTCATCGCGAAGCCCCAGCCGATCTTGACGCTGAGGACGTTCGCGGTCGTCTGGTAGAGGGCGACCAGGGGCGGGGCGGTGTCGGGACGGGCGGCGGCGACCGCGGCGGCGAACTGCCGGGTGGCCCAGGTGATCAGGGCGTGGACGAGTGCTTCGCGGGTGGCGAAGCGCCGGTGAACGGTGGTGCGGGCGACGCCCGCGGCCTCGGCGATCTGTTCCATCGTGGCCGCCGGATCGCGGCTGAGGGTGCGCTCGGCCGCCTCCAGGATCGTCGTCACGGTCCGCTCGGCGTCGGCGCGCAGCGGCCGGCCTTCGGTGCGGGTCGTCCGCCGCGGTGTCGTCATGAGAAAAGAATACGGCAGCGTCCTCACTCGCCTCGAACTTGCATCATCCGTGTTGCATGTCGTAGCGTTGCCGCGTCCCTGCTGATGCAATAGTCGAAAGGGAACATCTCATGGACATGCAGTTGAACGGCAAGACGGCCGTCGTGACCGGCGCCAGCCGAGGGATCGGGCTGGCGACCGTCGCCGCCCTGACCGGCGAAGGCATGCGCGTGATGGCCGCCGCCCGCACCGTCACCCCGGAACTGGAGAAGACCGGTGCGCTGACCACGGAAGTGGACCTGTCCACCGCCGACGGTCCGGGCCGGCTGATCGAGGCGGCACTGGCCGGGCTGGGCGACATCGACCTGCTCGTCAACAACGTCGGAGGCGGTGACGGCGGCGCCGTGGGCGGATTCCTCGCCTTCGACGACCGGCAGTGGCAGGACACGTTCGAGCTGAACTTCTTCGCCGCGGTCCGCACGACCCGCGCCGCGCTGCCCAGCCTGGTGCGCCGCCAGGGCGGCGTCATCAACGTCTCCTCCAACGGAGCACGGATGCCACACGCCGGGCCCGTCCCGTACACCACCGCCAAGGCCGCTCTTACCGCCTTCGGCAAAGCCCTAACCGAGGAGTTCGGCCCCCAAGGCGTGCGCGTCAACACCATCTCGCCGGGCCCGGTACGGACCGCCATGTGGGAGGACCCCGGCGGCTATGGCGCCGAACTCGCCAAGGCCTCAGGAATAGAACACCGTGAGCTCGTCGCGGGCCTGCCCGCCGCCATGGGCATGGTCACCGGCAGGCTCGTCGAGCCCGCCGAAGTCGCCGCGCTCATCACCCACCTCGCGTCACCGTTCGCCGCCAGCACCACCGGCGCCGACCACGTCATCGACGGCGGCGCGATCAAAACCGCATAACACGCGGCACGCCCCCTGATATCACGGCATAAAAGGCGTAGGAATGTCCGCCGGCAGAAACCAGGGCGGAGCGCGGACAGGTAATGACGAGCGCCTTTGACGTCAAACGCTCGTTGTCGGCGCCATTTCATCGAGTGCACCTCGCGGTGAAATGGGTAAAGCTGTGTCAGCCCGCCGTGCTGCTGAAAGCCGGGCCGATTCCGTTGCCAATTCAGGGGGTACGCGATGCGTGGTCGTCGGCTGTCGGTTCTGCTGGCGGTGGAGGCCGCGGCCCTGTCCACGCTCTGCGCGACGGCGCAGGCGGACGGCCGCCGGGGGCCGTCCGCGGCGCCGGACGGGCCGGCGTCCGTACAGCTGCGCGTGGTGCCCGCGCTCCCGGACCAGGAGGCGACGGCGGAGAACGACTCGGAGTCGAACATCTCCGGCGACATCTCCAACGGGAGCCACAGCTCGTCCCACACGAGGTCGCGCGGGCGGAGCCGGCACGTCCACCACGCGAGTCACCCGGGCCGTCCCCTCCGGCCGGTGATCCACTCGAATGCGGGCGGCCACCCGTCACGGCCTCAGGTGCACCGGGGCCACGGCCGTACGGGGCACGGCTTCCTGCCGTTCACGGGCGCCGACGTGGCCGCGACCGTGGCGGCGGGAGGCGGCGTGGTACTCCTGGGCACCGCTCTCGTCTGGCTGACCCGCCGGCGCCGCCGCCAGGCCCGCTAGCGCCTCAGAGCGTCCTCAAGTTGCTTCTTGGTCATCGTCGAGCGGCCTTCGACGCCTCGGCGCTTCGCCTCCGAGTACAACTGCTGCTTGGTGCGGCCCCTCGGGCCGGGCTTGCCGGACCGCTTGCCGCCGCGTTCCTGCGGGGACATGTCCTCGATCGAGGACCTGCTCGCCCGCGCCGCCTCGCCGGAGCGGGCGCGGTTCTTGTTGACCGTACGGGCCGCGATCTCCTCCGCCCGCTCCTCCTTCACGCCGCGCTTCTTGGCCGAGGACTTGATGTGCTCGTACTGGCGTTCTCGCTTGTCACTCCACTGTCCCTGAGGCATGACGTCTCCTTCCTCCTTCTTCGGCCCCTACCCGGCGAGGTTGCGTCCACGCGCCCAAATCCAGTATGTATGACTCATGCATGCTCGTGAGCTCAACATCATCGGCGCCTGGATCCTCCACATGGCGGACGGCCTGCAGGCCGGCGTCGAGGAGTCCGGGGTCGCTCCTCGTGAGGCGGCGGCGCTGGTGCTGGTCGACACCCATCCCGGCTGCGGCATCGAGTGGCTGCGCGTACGGCTGGGCCTGACGCAGTCCGGCACCGTACGGCTGGTGGACCGGCTGGTCGCCGAAGGCTGGCTGATACGCGGCGAGGAGTCGACGCGGCGTGCCGTACGGCTGGAGGTGACCGACGCCGGGCGGTCGCGTGCCGGCCTGGTCCTGGGCGGCCGGGACGCGACGCTGTCACGGCTGCTGGGCCCCCTCTCCGAGGAGGAACGCGACGTCCTCGCGGGCCTCGCCGCCCGCGTACTGACCCAGGTCGAACGCGACCGCGACGCCGCCGACCGGGCCTGCCGCCTCTGCCGGTGGCCGAGCTGCGAGCCGGACTGCCCCGTCGACCAGAGCGTCCCCGCGAGATAGCGGGGAGTGCGCCCATGGCCGAGCAGGTGATGCCGTCCGTTCTCCGCGTTCCCGGCATGCCGCGTCTCACCCTGGCGCTGCTGCTCTCCAACAGCGCCGACCAGTTCTCGATGCTGGCCCTGGTCTGGTTCGTACTGCAACGGACGAGTTCGGCGATGACCACCGGCGCCGTCGTCGTCTGTGCCACCGCGCCCGCGCTGATCACCGCGCCCTGGGCCGGGGCACTCCTGGACCGGCGGCGTCCCCAATCGCTGATCGCCCTGGACAACATCGCGCGGGCCGCGTGCCTGGGCGCGATCCCGTTCCTGTACTGGCTGCACGCGCTCAGCGTCCCGGTCATCCTCGGCACGGCGGTGCTCACCGGGATGCTCGCGCCGCTCACCTACTCCGGCACCCGCGTACTGGTGCCCCGGCTCGTCCCCGCGCACGCGCTGCCGGCGGCCAACGGGTTCCTCTCCATCGGGGACCAGATCCCGTACCTCCTGGGCCCCGCCACCGCAGGCGTCGTCGTGGCCCGCGTCGGCGGGCCGGTCTCGCTCGTCGTTCCCGCCTGCGCGCTCGTCGTCGCGGGCCTGCTCAGCCTCGGGGTCACGACGACGCGTACGGCCGCCGCCGACGCCGAGCCGCGCGGGCGGATACGCGACGGTCTCGCGGAGCTCTGGCGCAGCCCCGCGCTGCGGGCGCTGACGATCCTCACGCTCACCTACTACTTCGCGTACGGGCCGCTGGAACCCGCCCTGCCGATGTACGTACGCGGCGACCTGCACGGCGGCGCCAGGGCGTACGGGCTGATGTGGGGGACGTTCGGGGTCGGGGCCCTGGCCGGGCTGGTGCTCACCAAGCCGCTGTCCAGGTTCCGGCCCGGGCTGGTCAACGCGGCCGGAGCCATCGCGTGGGGGGTGATCGTCGCGCCGCTCGCGCTCGTGCATCACCTGCCGGTGGCGATGGCGCTGTTCTTCGGCGGGGCGTTCGTGTGGGCGCCGTACACGGCCGTCGAGATGTCGGTGATCCAGCGGCTGGTGCCGGCGAGCCGCCACGGCCTGGTCATCGGCACCCGGCGGGCGATGCTCGTCGCCGCGTTCCCGGCCGGCGCGGCCGTCGGCGGCGCCGTGACCACACCCGGCGACGCGCACCTCGTCCTGGCCGTCTCCGCACTGGCCTGCACCGCCGTCGGCCTGTGCTGCCTCACCTCACGCGAGCTCCGCGCCGTACCACCGTCCGGGCGCCCTTAGAGGGCCATCAGCCGCCGCGCGGCGACCTCCGCGCCGTCGGTGCGTACGGCGACCGTCCTGGCGCCGGCCGTCAAGGTCCGGTCGAGGGCCGCCGCCAGGGACGTGACATCCGACGCGGCTCCGATCCCGAGGGCCTCGACGCGCCGCGCGAAGTAGTGCTGGTCGTAGTGCTGCGGGATCACGACCTGAGGCACGCCCGCGGCGGTGGCGGCGGTCGTGGTGCCCGCGCCGCCGTGGTGGACGACCGCGGCGACCCGTCTGAAGAGCGCCTGCTGGTTGACCTCGCCGATGGACAGGCACGTCGCGGCCCGCCGGCGCCAGACCCGCCCAACCACGCAGGACGACCGCGCGGCGTCCGGCCGCGCGGGCCGCCTGGACCATGTTCTCTGCCATGCCCTCGGGAGCGCGGATACTGCCGAAGCCGAAGTAGACGGGTGGTTCGCCGGCCGCGAGGAACTCCTCCAGCTCCGCGGACAGCGGACGCCGGTCCGGCAGGATCCACGCGCCGGTCTGCACCACGCCGGAGTCCTCGGGCCAGGGCGCCAGCGCCGGGTCGGCGGCGAGCCACGGCGTACCGGTGAAGATGTGGTCTCGTACGTCCGTCACCGGGGGCAGGCCGGCCGAGGTCCGGTGCGCGTTGAGGGCCACGCCCCAGGAGGCGTTCCAGCGTCGCGCGTCCGCGGCCCAGAGCTCGTCGTTGGACACCGCACCGTCCGCCGCCGCGTCTCCCCTCCACGCCGGCGGCGCGTGGTGCGAGGACGGCAGGGAGATCGGGCAGTACGCGGCGTAGACGTACGGGACGCCCTTCTGCTCGGCCACGGTACGGAGGGCGATCTGCAGGGCACCGCCTCCCACGAGCACGTCGCAGCCTTCGGCCGCCGCCGGGATCACCTCGAACTGGGTGGCGACCGTGGCCTCCGCGATCCGGCGCATCTGCTCGGGCGAGGGCCTGGCCGGGATGGACGGCGGGCCGGAGGCCGTACCGCGCACCTCGGGTCCGATGGGCACGAACGGAATCCCGAGCCCCTCGGCCCAGGAACGGAAGTCGGGCGGAGCGCACACCCGTACGTCCTGACCGAGCTCCCTGAGCCGCGACGCGAGCGCCACCACCGGCTGGACATCGCCGCGCGACCCGATCGTGGACAGCAGCACACGCATTGAAACCCCCTGGCCGACGTGCGAGGACCCGCATTCTGGCCCAGCGGCGGGGGCTTGCCGCAAGGCCCCCTGTCGGCTATACGTTTGAAATGCGGGGGTTCAGCCCTCCTGCAGGGCCAGGGTCGTCAGACCTCCTGGAGCATCTGCGTCCGTAGGTGGGCGAGGCTGCGGGTGATGAGGCGTGACACCTGGATCTGGGAGATGCCGACGTGCTTGGCGATCTCGGTCTGGGTCTTGTTGCCGAAGAAGCGGTACAGCAGGATCATCCGCTCGCGCGACGGCAACTGGTCGAGGAGCACGCGTACGGCGGTGCGGTCGACGGCCGTCTCGATCTCGGGGTCGTCGTCGCCGATCTGCTCGGCGAGGGTCTCCGAGCCCTCCTCGTCGGTGACGGGGACGTCCAGGGACATCGGGCGGTACGCCTCGGCGGCGGCCAGGGCCTCGATCGTGTCCTCTTCGGAGAGCTCGAGCATCCTGGCGATCTCGGTGACCGTCGGGGCGCGGCCGTGCTCCTGGGTGAAGTCGTTGCGGGCGGCGCGCATCGACAGGCGCAGATCCTGGAGGCGCCGGGGCATTCGCAGGGCCCACGTACGGTCGCGGAAGTGCCGTTTGACCTCGCCCGTCATCGTCGGCGACGCGTACGCGAGGAAGCTCTCGCCGCGTCCCGGACGGTACCGGTTGATCGCCTTGACGAGCCCGAGCAGGGCGGCCTGCTCGACGTCCTCGACCGGCTCGTCGTTGCGGGCGTACCGGTGGGCGATGTAGCGGGCGAGCGGCGTGTGCATGCGCACGAGCTCGGACCGGATCTGCTCCCATCGGGGGTCGCGCGTCGACACCGCGGCCAGCTCGCGGAGCAGATCCTCGGCGTGGCCGTCGTCATGGTCGGGCAATGCGGGCATGGCGCTTCTCCCCGGGGTCAGGACCTTAAGTGTTGTAGGACATGGCCCATCAATAACCACACCTGACCGTTTCAACCACCCAGACCACCAGAACACGCGAAGAGCCCGTCACAACCGTGACGGGCTCTCGTACGGGTGACGCTCAGGTCACCAGCGGTACCAGCGGCCTCGTGCGCCGGACGCGCCCGCGCCGCGGAAGACGAACCCCAGTAGCCAGACGATGAGCGCGATGATGGCGATCCACCACAGCGCCTTGAGAGCGAAGCCCGCGCCGAACAGGATGAGCACGAGCAGCAGGACCAGAACAAGAGGGACCATTGCTTCTACCTCCTGTTTCGCGTATACCCGCGCCCTCTCGATGTATGCCGGACGGCAACGATGTCGGGCCGCCGGGCAAGGCTACTGCTTGCGCAGGTCACGCAGCGGCTTGCGCTTGGCGGCCTTCTTCGCGACGGCGGGCAGGCGCTCCACCTCCCGCCGGCCGGCGGCGCGTTCGACCTCGCTGAGGCGGCCGAGTACGAAGATCTCCGGGCCCGGGGTTCCCGGCCGTCCGGCGATCTCGGCGAGACGTTCGGTGGCGACGACGGCGTCGTGCTGGTCCCCGAGGACGCCCTGGACTCCTTCGGCGCGGCGGGCCAGCTTCCCGGCGGGCTTGCCGAGGGCCGCCGCGGCGGCCTCGCTCGTGTACCGGGCGCGTTTGGCGGCCTTGCGGGTCTGGTGCAGCGCGATGTCGCGTTCCTCGCCACCCGGCAGCGCGGCAGCTTTCCTGTGGCGCCGGACCATCTTCTTCCAGGCCTTGGCGACGATCTTCGTGGTCTCCTTCTTCGCCTTGCGGCCGGCCTTGGCGTTCAGGGGCGGCGCGGCGAGGAAGGCGTCCACGGCGTCGAGCAAGGCGTAGTAGCGCGGGCTCAGCAGGGTCTCCCGCAGCCGGGCGCGGGCGGCGCGCTCCTCCGCGGCGGTGTCCGCGAGCCAGCGGGGGCTTCCGGAGGCGTCCGGCAGGTCCTCCAGCTTCTTGGCGAAGCGGGCGTTCTGCACCTCGAGGTCGCGGACCTCGCCGAGCTCGTCGGTCAGCCACTTCAGCTCGGCGTCCAGCGGCGCGGTGTCGGCGTCGATGACACGGCCGTGCGTCCGCAGGACGCTGCGGATGCGGCGGGCGGCGACCCGCATCTTGTGCACCGAGTCGTCGTCGTGGTCGGCGACGCGGACCTTCGGGTCGAAGGCGAGCATCTTCTCGAAGTGCTCGCCCAGGTAGGTCAGCAGCACACCGCCCGCGGTACGCGTCGACGACGAACGCCGTACGGGGACCAGGTCGCCTTCCAGGGCCCGCGCCAGCTTCGAGGCGGACGACGCCTTACGTACGCCCGCGTCGCGCAGGCGCCTGCCGACGAGGTCCAGCAGCTCGGGGGTGCCGTTGACGATCTCGACCTCGATCTCCCGCCAGGAGAGCAGGCTGACTTCGCCGGCGTCCCCGGTGAGGCGCTGCGCGCTCACGAGGTCGTCGGCCAGCTCGGCCAGGACGGTGCCGTCGCCGGCGAGCAGCCCGTACTCGGTCCGGCGCGTGTCCACCTCGGCGACGGGCACCAGCTCACGCCCGCGTACGTGCGCGGCGACGAGCTCGGCCAGCTCCGCGGGGACGGTCCGCTCGGAGGCGTCCAGCGGGGCGTGTACTTCTTCCTTGGTCTCCTTGGCCACCGGGAGCTTCAGATGCCAGCCCTCGTCGCTGCCCCCGACGCGGCGGCGGAGCGAGATCCCTCGCGCGGCCAGCCGCAGATCCTCGGTGTCGAAGTACAGGGCGCGGAGGGTGTGCGTCTCAGGAGCGCCGACGCTGGCGAACCCCCGCACGTCTCGCAGATCGGGTATGGCGAGACCGGGATCGGCGTCGTACTTGCGCTCAAGCTCGATATGGCGTGCCACGATGCTCCTTTCAGGAGGGGGTACTCCTTCATCTACCCGCCCACATAGCCCTAAAAGTGAACATTTCGGCCTGGCCTCGATATTCGCGCCCCGATGGTCACTTCGTGAGGAGGCTGGTGTCCAGGTGCTCCAGAAGGTCGGCGGGCGAGGCGTAGATCTCGGCGGCGCCCGCCTCGCGTAGCTCGTCCCGGCCCACACCGCCGGTCAGCACCGCCACGCACGGCATGCCGGCCTTCTCGCACGCCTTGATGTCCCACACCGTGTCACCGACGAAGACGGCCTGGCCGGGCCGTACGCCGGCGCGCTCGATCGCGACCTGGACGATGTCCGGCGCGGGCTTGCTCTGGTCCGCGTCGTCCGACGAGGTCGCGGCGGAGATGGCGTCCTCGGCGTCCAGGGCGGCCCGCAGGGCCTCCATCTCGTGCCCGGCGGCCGAACTGGCCAGGACGACCCGCATCCCCCTTCCGGCGCAGGCGCGCAGCAGGTCGGCGGCCTTGTCGAAGGCGCGCAGCCGGGAGTGCCACTCCCCGTACAGGGTCCGGTGCCCGGCGCGTACGTCATCGTCGGCCGCGCGGTCGCGGTCGTCAGGGAGGAGATGATCGAGGATCTTGTCCGACCCCATGCCGATCGCGCGGTGGATGTCGGCCATCGCCACGTCGTGGCCGTGCTGCCGGAACGCCTCCCACCACAACGCCACGTGCAGATAGTTACTGTCGATCAGAGTGCCGTCGACATCGAAGATCACTGCTTCGGCCATGTGCGCGCCCCCTCAGCTCGTCTCGACCGACCCCTGCTGGCCTGGGTAACCGGGCTCCTGGTCGGGCAGCCCGACCCTCTCGTCGGAGAGGTTCCCGCTCTGGGAGTGCTCCTCCGGCGGCGAGGCACGCGTCGCCTTGGCCTCACCGGTCTCATCGTCCTCGGAGTTCACCCCCTGCGGCTCGACGAGACTCCTGTCCTTCCCGTCGCCGCTCATTCGGCGTCCTCCGCCGGCGTCGCGTCCGCCTGCCCGACGTCGACCCCGGGCACGTCGGTCCCGCCGGGCTCGTCCTCCTGCCGCGACATCCCCTCTTCACCGGGCACCACGGGTACGTCGTCGATCCGGGCTTCGTCCCTGGGTTCCTTCACCATGCTCAGCCTCCTTGTTCGCCGTCCGTGCCGCCCTACCCACGCACAGAGGCCGAAACCGAAGGTAGCGGGCATCAGATCGTCTCCGACGCGCTGAGCATTCTCTGTAATCTCGAACACCGCGGCGCGGTCGGCGCCGACCCGCGCGCCGGCGACGGCGCCGGCATCCTGGTGCAAATCCCGCACGCCTTCTTCCCCGCAAGGCCGCCGAGCTCGGCTTCAAGCTGCCGCAACCCGGCGAATACGCCGTCGGGCGCTGTTCATGCCGCGGGACAACGCCTGGCGAAGGTGATCGAGAGCATCATCGCCGACCAGATCAAGGACGAGGGGCTGAGCTGCTCGGCTGGCGCGACGTGCCAACCGACAACTCCTCGCTCGGCGAAACCGTGAAGCCGACCGAGCCCACCCACATGCAGGTGTTCGTCGGCCGCAACGGCGCCGTCAAGAACGAGGACGAATTCGACGCCGGCTCTACATCCTCCGCAAGTCGATCTCGCAGGCGATCTATCAGCGCCGCGACCGCGGCATCGCCGGCTAGTATCCCTGCTCGATGTCGTGCCGACCGTGATCTACAAGGGCATGTTCCTGGCCGACCAGCTCGGCAAGTACTATCCCGACCTGCACGAGCCGGATTTCGAAAGCGCGCTGGCGCTGGTGCATCAGCGCTTCTCGACCAACACCTTCCCGACCTGGTCGCTGGCGCATCCCTACCGGATGATCGCGCATAATGGCGAGATCAACACGCTGCGCGGCAACATCAACTGGATGGCGGCCCGCCACGTCAATCATGTTACGTCAAGATGATCGGGTGTTATATTCAGTAGCACTGCTACATTGGGTTTGAAGCTTTGTATGTCATCTAGTTGGAACGAGCTTTTTTACTTCCATCACGTACCATTCCGTGGGCTGCTCTGCCAGTTGCTTGGCAAAAGAGTACCCTATATTTCCTACCATACTCACGTCCAGCCCTGCCTCTTTCAGGATATGATAGGTTAGCTTGGTCGTTGCTC
>CAWGMO010000007.1:0-18566 GCA_963823735.1 uncultured Actinomycetota bacterium
GCCCTGAGCCGCTGACCCGCGTGACGTACGAGGGCGGCGGTGGCGAGCAGTGCCACGAGTACGCACACGCCCGGCCACCCCGCCAGGCCGTACGCCCGCGCGCCGAGCCATGACCCGGCGCTGCCGCCGAGGTAAGCGCAGGTCATGTACGCGGTGTTGACCCTGCTCCGTGCCTCGGGGCGCAGGGCGTAGTTCCGTACCTGGTTGGCGACCATCCCCGACTGCATGGCGACATCGAGCAGCAGTGACCCCAGGACGAGCGCGGTGAGGCCCGGTGTCCCGCCGAGGCCGCCGGCCAGCAGGACGACGGCCGAGGCGAGGACCCCGAGCATGGAGACGAGATTGACCGTGTCCGGGCCGCGCCGGTCCGCCTGGCGTCCCGCGACCGGGGTGCACAGCATCGTTCCCGCGTTGACCAGCGCGAGCAGGCCGACGTCGCGCGTGCTCAGCCCGTACGCCGGGCCCGTCATGAGCAGCGCGACGCCCGTCCATACCGCCGAGAACCCGGCGAACACCGTGGCCTGGTAGAAACAGGAACGCCGCAGCTCCGGTTCGGCGCGCAGCAGGCGCGGCGACCCGGCGAGCAGTGCCGCGTACCTCTGCCGCGTCGCCGGCGCGGTCGACGGCAGCGCGCGGGCCAGCAGCACCGCGAGGAACATGCTGAGCACGGCGGCCATCAGGTACGGCGCGCGCCACCCCAGCCAGTCGCCGACCGCCCCGCCGAGCGTGCGCGAGAGCAGCATCCCGCCGATGGACCCGCTCAGCAGCGTGCCGCTGACCACCCCGCGGCGGTCCTCGGACACCAGCCCGGCCGCCATCGGCCCGACGATCGGCGCGACCACGGTCGAGGCGCCGATGAGGGCGTTCGCCCCGACGAGCGGCACGAGCCCCGGCGCCGCGCCCGCCGCGAGCAGCCCGAGCCCGGTGAGGCCGAGCAGCGTGACGACCAGCCGGCGGTACGGCAGCCGGTCGCCCAGCGGCACGAGCAGGAAGATCCCGGCCGCGTACCCGAACTGCGTCGCGGTCACCACCAGAGCCGCCGAACCTTCGCCGACGTGCAGGCCGGAGGCGATCGACGGGCTGATGGCCTGCGGAAAGTAGACGTTGCCGACGGCCACCCCGCAGGCGATGGCCAGGAGCAGGGTCAGCCCGCGGCTCATGCCGACGCCCGCGTCGTGGCGCCGGGCGCGCTCCACGGGCGGTGCGGGCCGGTCCGTACGGCGGCGGCCCCGCGCCGTACGGTCATCTCCTCGAAGCCGACGCCGGCGTTCGTGACGGCCGCGCCGTACGGTCACCGCTGTGCGTGTCATGCGGTGCAGTCCACGGCACGGCCGCACCGCCGCCAACGGATGTAGCGTATGGCTTAATGGTCACCTTTGAGCTGGGCGTTGAGGACCTCGCGGACACGCGGTTCGCCACCTCGCCTCTACACGAGACGGTGCTCAGCCTGCGGGTCCTGCGCGACCCGGGCCTGTACGCCCTGCACCTGCCGTGGCGCCGGTCGGTCCTCGGCCGGCTCGGCACGCTCGACACCGGCCTGCTGATGTCCCTGGTCGCCTCGCGCCTCACCCTCCCCGACTTCCTGACCCCGAGGCCCGCGAGCTTCGCCCCGACGTTCGACGAGGAACTCGCCGCCGTACGCCGTACCTCCCCCGACGTGGTGCGAAGGGACCTGGTCGCCGCGCACGCGCCGGACGCGCTGCCGGAGGCCCTGCGCGACGCCACGGGCGAGGACGCGCTGGTCATCCGGCTCAGGGACGCCGTCTGCGACCTCCTGCGCCGGTACTGGACCCTCGCCATCGAACCCGCGTGGCCGCGGATGCGCCTCGTACTCGAAGCCGACATGACCTACCGCGCGCGGCGGTTGTCCATGGGCGGCGCCCGCCTGCTGTTCGCCGACATGCACCCGAACCTGCGCTGGCACGACGGTGTGCTGCACATCGCCCAGATGATCAGCAGTCACGACGTCGCGGCGTCGGGCCGTGGGCTGCTGCTGGTGCCGTCGGTGTTCTCCCACAAGCCCGCGCCGCCGGTCAGCCCGGACGAACCCCCGCTGCTGGCGTACCCGAGCCGCGGTGTGGCGACCCTGTGGGCCGCGCCGCCGCCACCCGACGCGACGGCGCTGAATTCGCTCCTCGGCGTACCCCGGGCGAGACTCCTGGTCCTCCTGGAGGAGCCACTCTCAACGGCGGAACTCGCCCGCCGCCTCCGCGTGACCCCGAGCGCCGTGTCACAGCATCTGCGCGTCCTGCACGCCACGGGCCTGCTCACCCGGGCACGCGCCGGACGGCAGGTCCTGTACCGCCGCAGCGCCCTCGGTGACGAGTTGGCCGCGACGTAGAAAGTTCCCGCGGCGACGAAGGTCCCGGCACGTTTCGCCCAAAGTTCCCCTACGCGCCCATTCACGGCAAACCGCGATCTCTAGGTTTCCCTTGCCGCCGTTCGAGCCAAGGGAGACCGGCATGCAGAAAAGCCCCGCGGTACGGGGTCGCGGGATCGGGAAGTCCTTCGGTGATGTGATCGCCCTCGACGGCGTCGACCTCGACGTCGCCGCTGGTCAGGTCCACGGTCTGGTCGGGCCGAACGGTGCGGGCAAGACGACGCTCCTCGGTCTGCTGCTGGGTCTGGCGGTCGCGGACCGCGGCAGCCTGGAGATCCTGGGTACGCCGGTCGGGCGGACGCTCTCCGTCCCCGACGGCGTCGCGGGCTTCGTCGACGGGCCCGGGCTCTACCCGTCGCTCACCGCCCGGCAGAACCTCTCGGCCCTGGCCGCGCTGCGCGGGCACGACACCGGGCGTACGGCCGGCGTCGACGACGCGCTGGCGCAGGTCGGGCTCACCGACGTCGCCGACGACCGGATCCGCGGCTTCTCGCTGGGCATGCGCCAGCGGCTCGGCCTGGCCGCCGCGCTGCTCACGACACCGCGACTGCTCGTCCTCGACGAGCCGGCCAACGGCCTGGACCCGGCCGGCAAGCGCCACGTGCACCGCGTCATCACCGCGCTCGCCGAGAACGGCACCGCGGTCGTCGTCTCCAGCCACCGGATGGACGACCTCGCCGCGCTGTGCTCCGAGGTCACCCTGCTCGCCACCGGACGTGTCGTCTTCTCCGGGCCGGTGGCCAAGCTCGCCGCCGAGAGCGGCGAGCTCGACTACCGGCTGCTGACCTCCGACCCGGCCGCCGGCCGCGCGGTGGCGCTGGACACCCCGGGGCTCCACGTCGTGTCCGGCGAGGACACCGACGTACTCGTGGTCCGCGGGCCCGTCCCGGTCCTCGACGACCTGGTGGTGCGGCTGGTGCACGCAAGCGTCGCCGTACGGGAGCTGGCGCCCGTCGTACCGCCGCTCGAAGCCGCGTTCCTGGCCCTGACCGGCGCGACGGAGGAGACCTCATGACCGCGACCGTCGCACCGCCCGAGACCGGCGCCCGGCCGGCGCCGGTGCTGCGTGGCTACCGGTTCGAGCTGGTCAAGCTGCTGTCGCAGTGGCGGATCCGCGTGCTGCTGCTCGCCTGCTGGATCGCGCCCGCCGTCTTCGTGGCGGCGGTGAGCCAGCAGAGCGCGCTGCCCGCCGACACGGTCTTCGGCCGCTGGATGCACGCGACCGGCTGGGCCGGGGCACTGGTCGTCCTGGACTTCTCGCGTAGCTGGGCGCTCCCGCTGCTGACGGCGCTGGTCGCCGGCGACGTCTTCGCCACCGAGGACCGTCTGGGCACCTGGCGCCATCTCCTCGTGGCGGTCCGCTCGCCCAGAAGGATCTTCGTCGCGAAGGGTCTAGCCACCCTCACCGTGCTCCTGCTGCTGGTGGCGGGGCTGGCAGCGTCGGGCATCGCCGGCGGCCTGGCCGCGGTCGGGAACCGGCCGCTCGCCGGCCTGGACGGCCATCTCCTCAGCCCCGGCGACGCGGCCGGTACGGTCCTGCTCGCCTGGGTGTGCGTGCTGGCGCCGACGCTGGCGTTCGCCGCCGTCGGCCTCCTCGGCTCGGTGGCGCTGGGCCGCTCCACGATGGGGCTGCTGATGCCCGCGCTCCTCGCCTTCGCGTTGCAGCTCACGCAGCTGCTCCCGCTGCCCGTGGCCGTACAGCTGGCCCTGCCGAGCCACGCGTTCCTCGCCTGGCGCGGGCTGTTCACCAGCCCGGCGCAGACCGGCCCGATCCTCGTCGGTCTCGTGGTGAGCCTGGCGTGGGCGGCCGTCGCCACCGGGTTCGCGTACTACCTGTTCCTGCGCCGCGACTTCACCGACCTGGCGTACGACGGGTCGGGCCGGCGCGTCCTCGTGTCGGGGGTGCTGCCCCTGGCCGGTCTGGTCGCGCTCACCGTGGTCGTCCTCACCACCGCGACCCCGGCCAAGGGTTCGGGGATCGAGCAGGTCAAGCTGCAGAACTCGCTCGCCACGGCGTACGCGCACCTCTACCGGCTACAGACGCGGGAGCTCCACCGCCCCGACGTCACCGAAGGGCAGCTGCGCTCCACCGCGACGTGCGACAAGGGCGGCTCCCGCGTCGCCGACCAGGGCCCGGGCAACGACTGGCGCTGTGTCGTGTACTGGCATCTGCCCGGAACGGCCTCCGTGGGCAACGCCATCTACCAGCTCGACGTCACCGCGGACGGGCGGTACGTCGCCGACGGAGACGGGCCTAAGGAGGTCAACGGCTACTTCCCGGTTCGCACCGAGACCGGGGACGCACCCAACCCCTTGTGGCAGTTCGACGGAAACGTCGACCTGCTCTCGAGCATTCCGAAGGAATGAATATGCAGGTCACTCGTCAGCGCGTGGTGAAGAGCCGTTCCGGGCTCTTCCGTAGACGCGGCCGGCTGCACATCCTCGCGGCCGGCACCACCAGCATCGCGGTCCTCGCCGTCTGCTCCGGCATCGGCTACGCGTCGACACGGGAGTTCGGCCTCGGCCAGGTCGGCCAGGTCACCGCCAAGGGCCAGGTCGTGTCCGCCGACCAGTACATCAAGCCGATCGGCGACCGCCTGGTCATCAACAACGGCAAGATCATGTCGTCCTCGGCCAGCCCGGACGGCACCCACCTCGCCGCCTCGGTCACCGACGGCGGGATGGCGCTCGTCATCGTCGACCTGAAGAGCTGGAAGGTTCAGCAGACCATCGGCAACTCCGCGGCGGCGGACCTGCGCATCAAGGGCAACGACGTGGGCCAGGAAGGCCCGACGTACTCGCCCGACGGTTCGCAGCTGTGGCTGGGCCAGACCGACGGCTACACGAAGTTCACCGTGAACCCGGACGGCACCCTCTCCACGCCGGTGTCCATCACGATCCCGGCGGACGGGCCCAAGCACGCGCTCGCCGCCGCACCGGTGTTCTCCGCCGACGGCAAGACCGTGTACGTCGCCGTCAACGGCCAGAACCGCGTGGTCGCCCTCGACGCGGCGACCGGGGCCGTCCAGCAGAGCTGGGCCGTGGGCAACGCCCCGCGCGACTTGGTCAAGGTCGGGAACAAGCTCTACGTCAGCAACGAGGGCGGCCGTCCGGCCAAGCCGGGCGACACCACGATCAACTCCTACAACACCCAGGTGCCCGCCGACCCGAAGACCGGTGCCACCACCACCGGCACGGTCAGCGTCATCGACCTGGCGAACCCGGCCGCCGTCGCCAGCATCGACGTGGGCCTGCACCCCACGGCCCTGTACGCCAAGAACGGCGCGCTGTTCGTCACCAACACCGCCACCAACAACGTGTCGGTCATCGACACCGCCCGCGACAAGGTCGTACAGACCATCGCCACGCAGCCGTGGCCGGAGGCGTCGGTGGGTTACGAGCCCAACGCGGTGACGCTCACCGACGACGGCCACCTGCTCGTGACCCTCGGCCGCGCCAACGCCGTCGCCGTCTACCGGTACACCAAGCCGCTGGAGCCCGTCAGCTTCGTCGGCCTGCTACCGACGGACTACTTCCCCGCCGAGATCACCACGGTCGGCAAGAACGTACTGGTCTCCAACACCCGCGGCGTCGACGCCCGCCGACCCCTCAACGCCGCCGGGCACGGCACCCACGACACGACGTCGAGCCTGCAGCGGTTCACGCTGCCGAGCGACCTCCTGACCAGGCTGTACACGGCCAGGGTCTTCCAGCAGAACGGCTGGACCCCGGGCTCGGTCCAGTGGTCCAACGGCCACGCGCGGCCGGTGCCGGTCCCGCGGCGCCTCGGCGACCCCTCGACGATCAAGCACGTCTTCCTGCTCGTCAAGGAGAACCGGACCTACGACCAGCTCTACGGCGACATCGCCAAGGGCAACGGCGACCCGGCGCTGACGCAGTTCGGCGAGAACGTCACGCCGAACCAGCACGCGCTGACCGACCAGTTCGGGCTGTACGACAACACGTACGACATCGGCACGAACTCCGCCGAGGGCCACAACTGGCTGATGCAGGCCGACGACCCGGAGTACACCGAGTCCTCGGCCGGTGAGTACCTGCGCAGCTACGACACCGAGGACGACGCCCTCGGCCACCAGCGGACCGGTTTCCTGTGGAGCGGCGCGCAGGCGGCGCACCAGACCGTACGCGACTTCGGCGAGTTCCAGCAGTTCCTCACCAAGCCGGCCGCCGCGACCTGGCAGAACCTCTACTGCGACACCAAGAACATGCAGTCGACCGGCCAGGACACCGCCTACCCGCTCGACTCGTCGTCGCCGATCCCGTCGCTCAACGACGTGTCGGTGCACGGCTTCCCGAAGTTCGACACCAGCGTCCCGGACATCTACCGGTACGAGATCTGGAAGCGTGACTTCGAGAAGAACGGCCCCGCCAACCTGAACATGTTCTGGCTGTCCAGCGACCACACCGGCGGCCCGCCGAACGCCGCCGCCCAGGTCGCCGACAACGACCTCGCGGTCGGCAAGATGGTCGACACCATCTCGCACAGCAAGTACTGGAAGGACTCGGCGATCTTCGTTGTCGAGGACGACTCCCAGGCGGGCCTGGACCACATCGACGGCCACCGCGCCCCGATCCAGATCATCAGCCCCTGGGCCCAGCACGGCGCCGTCGACAGCCACTACTACTCCCAGATCACCATGATCCGGACCATCGAGCAGATCCTCGGGATCCACCCGATGAACCAGAAGGACAGCGCCGCCACGCCGATGAGCGCGGCGTTCACCCCCCGGGCCGACAACACGCCGTTCACCGCCGTACCGAACCGCACGTCACTGACACTGGGCGTCACCCCCCAGCCGGCCTGCGGCACGGACCCCGTCCCGCCTCAGTACAAGGCCGCCCAGCCGTCCACCAAAGTGCCGGCGGACAAGCAGCAGCTGGAGTCCCAGTGGCAGACCTGGAAGAGCCACCAGCGTCTGACCGGCCCTAACGCGACAGCCGACTACGCCAACCCGGCCCAGATGAACCACTTCACCTGGTACGAGACGCACGAATGGTCGAAGCCCTACCCGGGCGAGACCAAGGTCTACGCCCCGGACCAGGTCCCCGGCGCGTACCTCCCGCCATCCGGCTCCGACGACTGACGCCTGCCTGATCACAACCCCTGGCCGGGTCACCCGGCCAGGGGTTCTCACTTGATCGCCGTGCCCTGGGCGGAGACCAGACGCCACGTGCCGGAGGCGCCGGCGGCGAAGACGTGCGTGTAGCGGCTGCCCGCACTGAACGTCGTCCCATCCGGGTTCTCGAACGTCATGCTCGTACGGCCGACGACCAGACCGACGTCACCGACACGGCGGACGATGGCCTCCTCGGGGAAGGACCCGATCGCCGGGAAGCGGAGAGCGCCACTGGTGATCAGGTCGAGGAGAGCGGCCTTGCCCGCGACCGCGCCGTCCTCGACGCCCACCAGCACGAAGTCCTCGGCGAGGAGCGTTTCCAGCCGGGCGGTGTCCGCGTCCATCAGGGCTTGGAAGAAGTACTGGTCATGTTCGAGCAGGGTGTCCTCACACATGGGCGCCAACGTAAGGGCTGCCGCCGGTGTCAAGGTCAAGCCATCCGGTGTATCGCGGGCGTATCGAAAATCGCGTACGCCACCGCAACGGTCTTCCGTCTTGCTTGGAGGCACGGCGACAGTCGGTTCGCCGATCAGGGACTACGCGCCGCCCTCGGTCCATATCGTCGACGGCCAGTGGGTGGCGGCGGGCGCGGCGGCGCCAACCCCGGTGTCGGCGCCAACTGGACCGTCTACCCGTACACCGGCTGGGTCGGCGTCATCCTCGGCGACCGCGACGACGTGCCGCTGCGGGAGATGGGCGAGCAGGAGTCGCAGGCCGTCACCGGCCGGGTCGCTCGTCCGCCCGCCGGCGGCTGAGCACCGCGGCGATCGGCAGGGCCGCGGCGAGGCCGCTGAGCAGGACCGTGGCCAGTGCCCCCAGTACGGCCGGTGTGTCACTGAAGGCGATTCCGACGGCGGCGAGGGCGGGGCCGGCGTTGCGTACGGCCGCGACGGCTCCCATGGTGGTGCGGCGCGCCGGTGACCCGGTGGCCAGCAGGGTGCCGGCGGCGAAGGCGGCCGCGGCGAGGACGAATCCGGCGAGCGGGGTGCGGGAACCGATCAGCGCGACGACGTCGCGCCAGTTCCCCAGCAACATCCCGGCGAGCACGATCAGGAACGTCACGTTCGAGACCGTGACGGTGACGGGATGCCAGGACCCTGCCGTTTCCGGCGCGTAGCGGCGGACGATGAGGCCGACGGCGAACGGGATGAGCTGCAGGACGGCCACGGTCCGTACGAGCGCCGCGACGGGCAGGGAGATCGCGTTGCCGACGTTGGCGGTGGTGAGGATGGCGTTGGCCGTCAGGCCGAAGGTGACGCTGCCGGCGGCGGCGAGCAACACCTGCATCGCCGCGCCCGCGACCACATCTCCTTTTTGGATCATTCCCAGTTTCGCCCCGAACGGCCCGCCTGGCGATGAGGCGGCCAGCACGATCGCGATGAACGCAGCGGCGGGCAGGCCGAACAGCGTGGCGATGCCCCAGCCCAGCAGCGGGACGACCACCAGGTTGGCCAGAAGCGCCAGGACCAGCAGCAACGGGGTGGTGACGATCGCGCGCAACGCCGGCAGCGTGGTCCCCAGACCGGCGGCGAACATGGTGGCCGCGATGAAGATCACGGTGATCCCGTTGAACAGCAGACGCAGCGTTTCCATGACCTCCCCAGGTCTCAGTCGCGGAGATCACCGAGCCAGCTCAGGGCGTTCAGCCCGGGCATGAAGCAGTACTCGCCGCCGCGGGTGACGACGAAGCGCGGCAGCGCCCGCAGGCGCCGTCGGAGCGGCCGCCGGGGGATGGTGAACTCGCCGGGCCCGTCGCCCGAGCCGATGACAGGGTCACGTGCGTCGCCCGCGCCGAAGAAGACGCCGTCGTTCATCCATTCGGACTGGACGAACTCGAACTGGCGGCCCAGGTGCGCTCCGATGAAGGCGAACATCAGGCCGCGCTCGGCGCCGTCATCCTCCAGCATCCCGTCGGGCAGGGGCGGGCCGTACGCCGTGCCGCGCCGGATCATCCGGTGCAGCCTGGGCTCTCCGGCCACCGCCGCGTCGCGCGGGTTGCCCCGGCGAATGTGGCAGCCGCCGGGCGTGATGAACCCCGCCGGATCGTCGTGTTCGTACAGGAAGGCGTTGTTGCGGCGAGGGTCGCCGCCCAGGCCGGCGTCGTCGCGCGCGGGGCTGAGCGCCAGCGGGGCGCCGCTGCGCCAGCGTCCCATGATCTTGGCGGCGAGCAGCTCCTCGTCCTCGGGGCCGGTGGCGTTGTCGTCGAGGTAGCGGCGGAAGGTGGCGACGCGCTGGTGGAGTTTGCGGAACGCGGCGTACGTGCCGTTGCGTCCCAGGATCTCGGGCTGCGGGGTCTGGGTACCGCCGAGCTCGTCCGGGTAGCCGAGCACGAACTCTCCGGCCTTCAGCGGTGTCTCCAGCGGGTTGGATCCGGCGATGCCGCTGCCTTCTATGGCCGGGTGGCTGATGCCGTCGCGGTAGCCGAAGGGCTCGGTCCCGGTGGGGAGTACGTGGCAGTCCTGGCGCCAGATCGCGCTCACCCCGGGCAGGCCCTGATAGGCCGGGCGGGCGCGGTCGATGGCCGCCCGCAGACGGGTTCCGTCGGGTGCCACGGCCGTGAGCACCACGTGGACGTCGGGTGTGCCCAGCGGTGCCTCCCAGTGCTCGGGGGCGCTTTCGCCGGCATCGCCGAGTGCCGCGGCCCGCGCGGCCATTCCCTGCCGGAACTCCCAGGCGAAGCTCTCCAGAGCGTACGGCGGAACTCCCAGGGCCTTGAGGCCGCTGAAGGTGAGCGCGACGCTCACCCAGGTGTCGCCCAGCGGGCTCGTGGTGTCGGCGGCCGAGGTCACCACGGCGCGCACGCGCCGCATCAGCTCCCGGCCGTGCGCGCGGTCGTCGATGCGAAAAAGGATGTAGGTGGCCGCGTACGGGGTCGGCCGCGGGCTGAGGACCCCGCGCTGGATGTCATCGAGCTCGAGCGCGGCGGGTGTGTTCACCGATACCCCCTTACGGCGCCGAGACGATGTTCTTCCACAAGGCGCGCAGGCTCTCGTCGCCGCCGAAAAGCGAGCTGAAGATCGTGGAGTCGGCCAGCAGCACGTCGCCGGCCCGTTCCCCCTCGGGGGGCATCCACAAGAACATGTTGAACTCGGTGTTGCCGGCCTCCGTGAAGGGGTGCGCCGGCCTGGAGAGGTCGATCGGCTGCCTGGCCAGAACGCGGATGACGTCCGGTTCGTCGGTCGTCACCGCGTAGTGCGGCAGGTGCAGGTGGAAGTTGAAAGTGGTCACCCCGTCCAGCCATCCCTTGACGTCCAAGTCCCGATCGACCGACAACGGCGCGATCTTCTTGGACTCCTGTACCGCGGGCCGCAGCCCGTAACGGTTCTCCACCGGAACTCCCAGCCCGCGCATCAGGTCACGGACGTAGCGGGTGAAGCGTTGCTGGCGGGGCACCAGCGCGTCTCCGTGATGGTGGTACTCGGCATCGCGCACGGCCAGGTCCTCTGAGGCTCCCACGTCGTGGTGCGGTCCCAGGACCAGGCAGGCGCCCTCCCGAGCCAGGAAGCGCCGCAGCGCCTCGATCTCCGCGGGCTCGGCCTCCTGCCCGGTGATCATGTGGTCCAGGCCGAAGACCAGCAGGGTGTCGGTGTCGTCCAGCACCCGCTCGTCCAGCAGGGTTCGGAAACCGGCCTGGTCGACGCGCTGGTACACCGGCACGGGATGGCCAGTGGTCTCCTGGACGAACTGCTGGAACGGCGCCCATCCCCAGAAGAACAGCTCCAGAGCCCCGGCGATGCCCTGCTGGAAGCGCAGCGGATCAGACCATCGGGGATCCTCGTACGCCGGCCAGTTGACCCGGCGTACCTCGGTCATCGTGGAGAACCGGTTGTCGAGCTCGGCCGGGCTCCTGCCCGCCTCGGCCGGATAGCTCCACGAGACGTAGACGCTCACCCGTCGGCGGCCTGGTGTGCGGGGGCGCGGTACGTGGTTCTGGTTGTAAGTGCGCGCGGTCCTCGGCTCACTCATCGTGCCTCCGATCGGCAGTGGCTAGGCCGGCGCGGTCCGGAGCTCACTGCATCTGGTCGAGCATCTCCGACAGGGCGCCTTTGATCCGCAGTGCTTTCTTGATCTCGTCGGCGGTCACGTACGGATACTCTCCGTACTCGATGAAGCTCGGACAGTGGTGCTCACGAACGAATCTGACGAACGCCTCGGGATTGGTCTTCCAGTCCTCGGGGAAGCCCACCAGGTTCTCGAAGGTCGTGTTCACCCCCATCTTGCTGAACAACGCGACGGCGTCCTCGGTGTACTTGTCGAAGTCGGTGTCGAAGATTCCCTGGTACATGAACCGGGTGTCGTCGTCGAACAGCACCCAGCGCAGGTAGTGCAGTTTCAATGGCGCCAGAAGATGCGGATCGGCCTCCAGGGCCTTGGCCAACTCGTGACCGTGGCCACGGATGGCCTCTGCCCGGCCGGGCTTGACGTCGGCGATGATGGTGAACCCGTAACACGCCGGGGTCCGCGGAAAGACCGGCCCGTACTTGCCCTGTTCGAGACCGCCGGTCTCCTTGGGGATCACCATCGCCTGCGGTGTGATGTCCATTCCAGCTCCTCCCTCACTCGGCCAGAGGGGGAGCAGGCCAAAGGCCAGCCGGCAAGACGATTATCCCACGCGCCGGCGACGAAGTGCCTGGCCAGGCCGTCCAGCGCGGGACGACCGTCCCATGCCCACCTGCGCCGCCCCTGCGGGGCGGAGCGCCAAAGGTTGCTCCACCCCGCAGCGGCCGAGCATGTACGGATCGGCCCCCGCCTCGCTACCGCCATAAACCGTTCGGTTGCCGCCGACGCCCCATTCCCGGGCGCGCCTGCCGGGCGAGGACGACGGCATAGGCCCGTTCACGCGTCGCCGGCAGGCGTGTCAGTAGTGGTCAGGGGTACGTTCGCGTGCCAGCGGGAGTGTGTCACCTGTCGCGTACGGCGGCTCAGCGCTTCAGCTCGGCGGTGACGGCGCGTTCGCGCTGGGCATCGGCTTCGGCTCGCGCGGCGGCGCGGTCGCGTTCCAGGTCGGTGGTACGGGCCTGTTCGGCGCGGAGCGACAGCTTCGCCTCGCCCAGCTCAAGGCTCAGCCGCTCAGCCTGCTCACGCACCGCGGCGGCCTCGGCACGCAGACGTTCGATCTCCTCACCAGAACGGCTCGCCTCCGCCTGAGCCTTGTCACGGGCGGCGAGAGCCGCCGTACACTCCTTGTTCGCCTCGACGACCTGCGCCTCCGCACGTTCCCGAGCAGCATCGGCCGCCTCGGCCCGCGCCTGCGCCGCAGCCCCATCGCGCTCAGCCCGCGACGCGTCGTCCCGCGCCTCACCCGCCTCTGTACGAACCCGCTCGACCTCGGCGACCGCCCGCTCAGCATCCCGCCGCGCGTCCTGCTCCCCCCGAACCGCCCGCTCAACCTCCCCCTTCGCCACGTCGACCGCGACAGCCGCCTCAGCCCTGGCCGATTCGACCTGACCAGCGGCCTCGCCCCTGACCGCCTCGATCTCGCCCTTCGCCGCCTGAACCTGACCGGCGGCCTCCGCCTTCACCGCCTCGACCTCAGCCTTCGCCGCCTGAAGCTGATCGGCCGCTTCTGTCTTCACGGCGGTGACCTCGGCCGTCGCCGCCTGAAGCTGATCGGCGGCTTCCGCCTTCACCGCCTGAACCTGACCGGCGGCCTCTGCCCTCACCGCCTCGACCTGATCGGCCGCTTCCATCTTCACGGCGGTGACCTCGGCCTTCGCGGCCTCGACCTGCGCCGTCGCCTCCGCTCTGACGGCTTCCGCCGCCTCGACCGCGGCGGCGGCCTCCCGCTCGGCCCGCGCGGCGTCCTCGCGCACCTGGCGAACGGTCTCTTCGGCGTCGGCCCGCACCCGCCGAGCCTCGGCCGAGGCTTCCTCAAGCGCCCGCCGTACGTTCCGTTCCGCCTCGGCCCGCGCCGTCTCGATCTCGGCGGCCGCGTCGTCGCGTGCCCGGCGTACGGCCTGCTCCGCCTCGGACTTCATCTGCTCGACGACGCGCTCGGCACCGGCTCGTACGCGGCGCGCCTCGGCGGTCGCGCGCTCCATGTCGGTCTGGGCGGCATCGCGCTGTTCCTCCGCCTGGAGGGCACGCCGCTCGGCGGCCGTGGCGCGGCTCTCCGCTTCACGCGCCGCCGCCTCGGCCTGCTCGGCCCGTACGGTGGCGTCCTCCCGATCGGCCATCGCCGCCGCCACCCGCGCCTGAGCCTGCGCCCGCTCAGCACTCAGCCTCGCCTCGACACCCCGAGGCGACAACTCGGAGTCGAGCGCGGTCGCCAGCGGCCCGATCGCGGAGGCGAGCCCCTGCTCCATCCGTTCGTACAGATCCTCGGCCCGCGCCAGGGCCCCTTCGAGCCCCGGCACCGTACGCCGCATCTCGCGGTCGCGCTTGGCGCGGGCCTGGCAGTCGTCGTCCGGGCAGTACGCGCGGGGCCGGCCTCGACCGGAGCGCTGGGGGACAGGTTTTCCGCAGTAGCGGCACGGGCGCTCGGCGGAGTCCGCGTTCGTGCCTTCGTCTGAGATCTCAACGGTCACCCGCGCAGCCTATATTTTCTGGTTTTCTATTTCTAGAAAATAACAAGGCTAAAAAATCCGTGTCGAGTAACTCACGAGAATGAAGATTCCCGCAAGTTATGCGCCCGGTTCGTCCGCCATGGAGACAGAGACCCCAGGGGAGTAGCTGCTGTCCCCCACCGGAACACCCGTCGGCCGGAACCGCGCCCCAGGTCATGGTGTTCCGCAAAGGTGTTCCGGACTTCGTTCGGTGAAGGAGGGTCATACGGAACGCTTCAGCGCGTGACCGAGACCCGCCGCGTCGGATACGCCCGTTGCAGCATCGATGAGCGAGACGTCCTGATCCAGACCGAGCAGCTTCTCGCGCTCGGCGTCCCCGAAGACCGCATCTACATCGACCGCGGCTTCTCCGGCACCACCCGCCGCAACCGGAACGGCCTCGACCAGGCCCTCGCGGCCGTCTGGCCCGGCAGCGTCTTCACCGTCACCAAGTTCAACCGGTTCGCCCGCAACGTCGAAGAGGCCTGCAAAATCCTCAGCGACCTGTCCGGCCGCGGCGTCCTGTTCGGCATGGGCGCCTCGATCTATGACTGGAACGACCCCTTCGGCCGGCTCTTCCTTCAGACCCTCGCCATGGTCGCCGAGTTCGAAGCCAACCTCGGCCATATGCGCACCCGCGAGGGCATGGCCCTGGCCAAGAAGAACGGCAAGCTCAAGGGCAAGCAGCCCAAACTGCCCGCGCCCGCCCGCCGCTCCATCCGCCGCCGCAACGCCGAAGGCGAGGTCTCCCTCGCCGATCCGGCCACCGAGTACAGCGTCGGCCGCTCCACCATGTCCACGGGTCAGGCGCCTGACCTGCGGCTATGTCGTATGCAACGAGGAGTGCAGGCGCCGCCTTGCCGACTACGGACGGATGCACGGCGCCCAGATGGACGAGCTGGAATCAACGGATCTGTCAGGTGCGGCCGAACCGTGAGGCGAACCGTGCGGTGAACAGGTCGGCGCCCTTGCGTTGGCGGACCGTCTCCGCCGTGGCCGCCGCGACACCGTCCGGTGTCGGGAGCTGGCCGACGCCCGCGCGCGTTCCCAGCGGAAGCAGGATTCTCCGCTCGGGTGTCGGGGTGTGAACGGCATCCGGCTGGTCGCCGGCAAGCTGCGCTTTGATGTTCTTCACCACGATGTTCGCCTGTGTCATCGCGTAGGAGGCCATCTTGGGATCGGGCAGAGCGGTGATGTCTCCGATCGCGTAGACGTGTTCGTAGCCCTGGACGTTCAGTCGCTCGGTGACCGGGACCGTTTTCTGCTCGGTCAGCGGCGAGAGGGATCCGTCGGCCAGGTAGCCGGTGTTGATCTCGACCCCGAAGGCTTGAAACCAGATGTCCGCCACGATCTGCTCACCCTTGTCGGTAGTGACCGCGAAGCGGCCGGCCCGACCTGCCTCGACCGTCGGCAACGCGGTCAGACCGGTACTCAGCCGCACGTCGATGCCGAGCTCATCCAGCTGGCGGCGTAGCTCGTTCCGCACCTCGGGAAGGAAACCGGGGAGCAACTGATCGGCCCTGTCGAGGATGACCACGTACTTGTCCGGCCAGACGTCTTTGATCTCTCCGGCGAGCTCCAGACCGACCGGGCCGGCGCCGAGGATCAGTACGCGGTCGCTGCCGGCCAGCTCCCGGTAGGTCTCGCGCAGATCGTCCAGTTGCTGGTCGATGCTCGTCGACGCATGGTGCGGTTTGGCCGGATACGTGTAGCCGGAGCCGGTGGCCAGGACGAGATAATCGGCCTCGACTCGCTCACCCGAAGCGAGCGTGACGCCCTTCGGGTCCACTGAGACGGCTCTGTCGCGGATCACCCGTCCCTGTTGGAGCAGCGTCGCGAACGAGAAGAACGCGTTGTGCGCCCAGCCCGGTCGAGTCAGTGCACGCAGCGACGCGGCCGCATTGACGAAGGCCTCCCGAGGGTCGATGAGCGTGACGTCCGCCTCGGAGTCCAGCTCCTTGGCGACCAGTGACCCTCCATACCCTCCGCCGATGACCACGACTGTGTGATTCATTCTCGCTCCTCAGCGCATTGCCGTCGTTGGGCGGCATACACGGCTCACCATGACGAGAGGCCGCACAGGACACGCCCTGAAGTTGACGCGACAACTCTAAGCACGAGGAGAGTTGTCGCGTCAACTTCAGGGCGTTATGATCGTGCCATGGCGAAGCCCCGCACACTGGAACCCGAGCAGTGGGAGCTTTGGGACAGCTGGATGCAGGCGCAGCGTCTCCTGGCCCGTGAGCTGGACCGTGATCTGCAGCGCGACTACGGCATCTCCAAGGCCGAGTTCAGCGTGCTCGTGACGCTTCACCGGGCAGCCGAGGGCCAGATGCGCGTGGGCGAGCTCGCCGAGTCACTCGCCTGGGAGAAAAGCCGCGTGGCGCACCAGCTGACGCGGATGGAGAACCGCGAACTCGTGGATCGGACCGCGAACCGATCCGGCCGTCGGATCGGGATCAGGCTGACCGCCAAGGGCCGCACCGCTGTGGAGAACGCCATCCTGGGGCATGCGGACAACATCCGCCGATACTTCTTCGAAACGCTCACGCCCGAGCAGGCCGCAGCCATCCACGTGTGGAGTCGACAGGTAGTCGACCGCATTGAAGCGCGCTGCGGTGAGGGCGCCGATGGCGTCGCTGCGGAGAGCGCCGATCAGCTAGACGTCAACCAGTCGATCATGTGACCGTCCGAACCAGGCGCGGCCGCAAGCGCGACGCCGGTCGACGGCGACGGAGCTCACCCGTACCGCGCGACCGGAGACGATAACTGCCGGCGGCGAACACAGGAGGTTTCCATGGCTAAGGGCTACTGGGTCAGTGTCTACCCCGCCATTTCCGCCCCTGAGGGGCTGACTGCCTACGACAAGCTGGCCCGTCCGGCTGTCCAGGCTGGGGGCGGGCGCCTCCTGTCCCGTGGCAGTCGAGTCGTCGCCCACGAGGCCGGAATCACGCAACGCGTCGTTCTGATCGAGTTCGACAGCTTTGAACAGGCAGTCGCGGCATACGAGAGCGAGGCATACCAGAAGGCGCTGGTGGCCCTCCCCGACGGCGTCGAGCGCGACTTCCGCATCATCGAAGGCATCGACTGACCGGCGGGCCCAGCCATCGCTGAGCATCCGTCACCTGATACGCACGCCACCGGCGGTGCGGTCATCATCCACTATCCGGTGCGGGACGGCACCGGCTGAGGCAGGCCGGTACGCTCCGGGACGCGTTCGGTCGGCCGTCGCGGCCAGGTCCGGCTCTCGGCGGACGCCGTTCGGCGGTCGCCGGTTCGTTGAGTGTCAAAGTGGGCCGATGTCCTGGCCGGATGTCACGGTGGTTGATGCGTGCGGTGGGCGACGACCGGGTGCGGCGCGGATGTTCGCGCCGGCGATCGGTGTCGACGAGGACGTCGCCAACGCCAACAGCACCGGCTGCCTGGCCGCCCACCTGCTCGACACGACAGGGGCGCAGACGGTCGCGATCGAGGTGGAGCAGGGCGACACCCTCGGTCGACCGGCCAGTGTGCTCGCTTCGCGCCCGACGCGGGCCGGCGGGCATCACGACCCGGTCTTGGGCATGATCTCGTCTCAGGCATCGAACAGCGTGCCATCGACGTAGATCTCCTCTGCGAGGCCACGAATGGTGGCGACGCTCGCAGTGCCTACGGTCGAGGGCCGGCGTCCGTGGTGAGCGGAAGCTCGCGATCCCGCCAGGCTCGCTCCCACTGCCGGGTGATCGCGGGGTAGACGATCAGGTAGCGGAACGGTGCGATGAGAGCCATGTACACGCGTCCGAACCGGCCATTGGGCCTGACCAGGATCGCCATCCGCAGTTCGTATTCGCCGCCGGCGGCCGGTACCCATCCCAGGTGCATGATGGCGTGGCAGGTCTTGTTCGCCAGTTCGCGGACAGACTCGTTGTGGAGCAGGTACACGGGGGTGAACGGGGCGACGCTGGTGTCGGAGACGTCGACGGTCTCACGGAGATCGCCTGGCAGGCGGGCATGCAGTGGCTGAACCCGCGTCCCAAGGCTCGTCTTGTGCTTGTCCCAGCCGAGGAGGGCGCCGAGCTTCGAGCGCACCGCGAACAGGAACCGGACCGCGCGGGGCTGCTCGGCGAATCTGCCGGCTATCGCGGCGAGCATGACGGGAAAGTCGTCCGGTCCGGCGCCGGGGGTGCGGAAGGACCACACGTCCTCGGTCCGAAAGTCGCCGGTGAACTCGTGGATTCGCCACGGCTGGTCGAAATGGGTTGCGCGCGGAATTCTCATGGCCGCTGCCACCTCTCCTGGGCCGGACGTCGTCCGCCACTGCCGATACACGCTTGCGTATACGAGGAAGCTAGCCCTCTATGCGGATACGTATATCGGGGGGGCGGGTGCAATGGGACACGCCGTGGGTGCTGTACGCACGCCACCCGACAAGGTGGTGTCTCGCTCGTATTCGGGTTCCACCCCAGTACGGCTCCACCTGCCGGGTGGCACGATCGTTGACGGCTGACCCCCTACTCCGGTGCC
>CAWGMO010000008.1:0-49942 GCA_963823735.1 uncultured Actinomycetota bacterium
TTGTCCGGGCCCGTGGAACCTGTGTGACGCTTAAAGAGGCACAGCGCGCCAATGTTCGAAACCTAACATAAGAACAACATGGCTGAAATCGCTATATCTGGCGCGGCACCCGAACCCAACGCTGCACCCGCTGAGGTCCTCGCGCGAGTCTTATTGGCATTTCAGAACGCGGTCTACGTCATAGCGGCGACACGTTTGAACACGTCCCCAAATATTCGATTTCGTGTCAGTGAGTCGCTCCGCGAAACATATACCCTCCAGTGCTTACCGGTAGAACCCGGATCCCTCGCCGTGCCAGTCCTCGTGAGTGAGCGCCACGCGTCTAACCATTTGGCGACGCCGACTCATGGTGACGAGTTGCTTGATGACGTATTTTGCAGGACTTGATGCAATAAAAAAAGGCGATGCCGCGCAGTTGAAGCATGTGCTGCCAGACTCGATTCTCCGCACTCGGTTTCTACGTGAATTCAAGGAAGCGTTACCCGCGTCAGGAGAACCATGGACTGTTCGGTTTCGTAACGGACATGACGAATCGATATCTTTGGGTTCTTTCGATACCCGCATCATTGAAGAATGGATGACCGCGCCGGAAGTCATCCAGGATTCAATGACGGTAATTGGCGATTTAATTCGAATCGATTTCGTGGAACGCGCGATCTGGATAAAATACAAGCCAAATAACAAAGCATTACGCTGTTCATATGACATCGAGATCGAAAGCGACATTCTTGCGGAGCGGGATCTCCCGATACAACTCAGTGGAACGTTTATTTTGGACGACGAAGGTTTTCCGCAAAGCTTGAGCAACGTGTATCAGATCGAAAGTGTCAATCTGGCGCCATTCGAATACGACAACCTTATGACTGATTGCGGCGCGTTCATCTTCGAGCCTAGACTTATTCTTAAGCCGACATTATCTCTCGACCAACAACTATTCATCGTATCGGATCCCGAGCTTGGCATTGACGCATACGGGGCGACACGAAAAGAGTTGGAAACCGAAATTGCGGTTCAGGTAGCCGTTCTTTGGGATGAAATTGCACAAAGTGACGACCAATTGGACGAGGGAGCACAAGCACTCGCCGTTGCGCTAAAAAGTCGCATTACTCGGACGTAGCTGGATGCAGAGAAAGCAGTCTGATGTCGAAGCAGCCCTGCAAGAAAAGGGCTTTCGCAAAGCAAATTCACACCATCGATACTTCTTCTACTACGACGAAAATGGGCGAAAAACCCAGGTCAAAAACCCATACAAGCCAAGGTGAAGGCATAACGATTCGAGATTGGCTCTTATCCGCGATGGCTAAGCAATGCGGACTCACAAAGCAATTGTTCATCGATCTCGTCGATTGCCCATTGAGCCGTGCTGGCTACGAGCAAATTTTGCGGAGCAATGGGATTATATGAGCTCGCGGAAGGCGCTCTGGAAATAATCAGTTCAATAAGGCAACGCTGGGACAGCATGCTTTTGCTTACTGACCTGTTGTCAAGGTTAGACACCCTAGCGAGCGGTTAGCGAGTCTAAGGTGAACCATTTAATATATCCGCGTCGCTGGCGCGCGCGGCGCGTGAGCTAGCGGGTGCCCAACGGCGGCCGTAACATTCGACGAGGCGACCGGCCGGTGGTAAGCGAACGGTAAGCGACGGCCGGGAGAATCTGCGCAGTCTACCTTCCTTCTGCAAAGGGGTCCGCTTGTGATTCAGGATCAGTCCCAATCGTCGTACGGTCTCGCGCCCAATGTCGCGGCCGGGCTCGCCGCGCTCTTCAGCTGGGTCGGCGGTCTGGTCATCCTGCTCGGGAAGCCTCCGCAGCAGTGGGTGCGGTTCGTCGCCGTGCAATCGATCGTGCTCGCGATCGCCTATGTGGGCGTCTTCATCCTCCTGACGATCGTCAACATGATCATCGGGATGGCGCACATGTGGCCGCTGTACGCGATCACCGGCATCATCGGGCTCGTCTGCATGATCGCCTACTTCGTCGCGCTGATCGCGACGACGATCCAGGCCTTCACGGGCAAGGCGCTCCGGCTGCCGGTTCTCGCCGCGTACGCCGACAAATACGTTCCGGCGTCCACCCAGGTCTAGAGCCCGACGCTCGCCAGGAGCGACCCTTCGGCGAGGCTGCGCAGCTTCGCATAGGCGACGTCGCGCGCCATCGGCGCCATCCCGCAGTTGGTCGAGCAGACGATCCGGTCGTCGTCGACGTGGCGGCGGGCCAGCTCGATGGTGGCGCGGACGTCGTCCGGCGTTTCGATGCGGTCGCTCGCGACGTCGATGACGCCGATGGCGAGGATCTTGTCGCCCGCGAGCCTGAGCACGTCGGGCGGGACGTGCGAGCCCGCCAGCTCGACGCTGATCTGGTCGGCCGCGCTCTTCGCGAGCAGCGGCAGCACGTGCGCGTACTGGTCCCACCGCTCGCCCAAGTTCGCTTTCCACTGCACGTTGGCGGGGATGCCGTAGCCGTAGCACACGTGGACGGCGGTCGTGCAGTTCGCGCCGCTCAGCGCGGTGTCGAGCGCGTCGATCCCCCACGCGGCGACCTCGTCGAAGTAGACGTTGAACGCCGGCTCGTCGAGCTGCACCACGTCGATGCCGGCGGCGACGAGGTCGGCGATCTCCTCGCGAATCGCGCGGGCGAACGCGAACGCGAGATCGGCGCGCTTGCCGTACGCCTCGTCGACCACCGTGTCCACGAGCGTCATCGGACCGGGAATCGTGATCTTGAGCGGGCCGTCGGTGAGCGTGCGCGCGAAGCGCACGTCTTCCAGATGCACGGGCTGCGTGCGGCGCACCTCACCGGTGACCGTCGGGCAGATCGCTTCGTAGCGGTCGTCGCGAATGCCGCGCTTCTGGCGCTTGGACGCGTCGACGCCGCCGAGCCGCTCGGCGAAGCCGTGCACGAAGTGCTTACGCCCCTGCTCGCCGTCGGTGACGGTGTCGATCCCCGCGCGCACTTGCTCGCCTACCGCGATGCGCACGGCGTCGCGCTGCGCGTCCTCGAGATCGCCCCCGTCCAGGCGCCACGCCGGAAAGATGCGCTCGGGCTCCGCGAGCCAGGCGGGCTTGGGCAGACTCCCGGCGATCGTCGTGGGGAACGGCATGGCGCGCTCTTCGCTGCGGGACAGACGCGGCCCGGTTCGCAAGTACGCTGCATCCATGCGGCTCGACAAGTTCATGAAGGTCTCGCGGCTCGCGAAGCGGCGCGCCGAAGCGAAGGACGGCATCGAAGCCGGGCGGATCACCAAAGACGGGCGCAGCCTCAAGCCGGGCTACGACGTGAAGGTGGGCGACGTGCTGCTCATCCACTACCGCACGAAGTTCTTGACCGTGCGCGTGCTGCTGGTCCCCGAGCGCGTGCTGCCGTCGCTCAAGCCCGCCGACATGTACGAGATCGTCGACGAGCGCAAGGACGATCCCGTGGACTGGCTCGGCTGACGATGGGCTCCCGTGCCTGAGCGCTCGCGGCTGTCGTCCGATGCCAAAGACGCGCTGGCGCGCGAGGTGCCGTCGGATCTCGGCGTGCGCGCGGCGCTGCGCAACGGGCTGGCGTACTACGGCGGCGTCGAGGTGAACGGCGAGCTGGTGTTCCGCACGCGCCGTCCGCCCGTCGCGCGGCTCGCGCGCACGCTGTTCGAAGAGCAGCGCGCCGCCGCGCCGGTGCGGCGCGGGCACGACCAGCGGCTGTACAAGGCCACGACGTTCGAGATCGACCTCGGCCCGGCGCCGGCCGCCGCGCCGCCCAAGCCGCGGCGGCGGGTCGAGCGGCGGGCCGAGCTGCGCGCGGCGTTCCTGTGCACGGGCTCGGTGGCGGCGCCCCAGCACGGCTACCACCTCGAGTTCGTGACGGCCGACCCGGCGCGCGCCGAGCGGATCGCGGCGCTGATCGCGGCCGAGGGACTCGAGCCGCGAACCATGGTGCGCAAGGGCCGGCGGGTCGTCTACCTCAAAGGGCTCGACGCGATCGTCACCGTGCTCGGCGCGATCGGGGCGTCCGGCGCGGTCTTCCGCCTCGAGGACGTGCGGGCGGTCAAGGAGACCAAGAACCGCATCCACCGGCTCGTGAACACCGAGGCCGCGAACGTCGTGCGGGCGGCCTCGGCCGCGGCGGCGCAGCGCGAGGCGATCCAGTACCTCGCCGACGCCTACGGCCTGCGCAACCTCTCGCCGGCGCTGCGCGAGGCCGCCCAGCTGCGGCTCTCGCACCCCGACGAGACGCTGGCCGAGCTCGGGCGCCGCTGCCACCCGCCGGTGAGCAAGGCCACGCTCAACGGCCGGCTCGCCTCCGTGATGCGCCTCGTCAAGCGGTTGCGCGGCGAGCGAGAGGAGCCTGAAGTTTCCTTCGCCTAAAGCGAACGGGCTATGCGCATCGGTATCAACGGGTTCGGCCGGATCGGCCGCAACTTCACCAAGGCTCTGCTCGAGCGGTATCCGGACGTCGAGATCGCCGCCGTCAACGACCTCACCAGCGCCGCCGAGTGCGCGCACCTCTTCAAGTACGATTCGAACTACGGGACGTTCGGCGGCAGCGTCAGCTCGTCGGCCGGCGGCATCACGATCGACGGCCGCGACATCAAGGTGCTCGCCGAGCGCGATCCCGGCAAGCTGCCGTGGCGCGATCTCGGCGTGGACGTCGTCGTCGAGTCGACCGGCATCTTCACCGACGCCGACAAAGCGCGCGCGCACATCACCGGCGGCGGCGCGAAGAAAGTGATCATCTCGGCGCCCGCCAAGGGCGAGGACGTCACGCTCGTGCTCGGCGTGAACGACGACGCGTACGATCCCGCCGCGCACTCGATCATCTCGAACGCGTCGTGCACGACGAACTGCCTGGCGACGGCGGTCAAGCCGATCGTGGACACGCTGGGCTGGGTCAAGGGCTTCATGTCGACGATCCACTCGTACACGAACGACCAGAACATCCTCGACGCGCCGCACAAGGATCTGCGCCGCGCGCGCAACGCCGCGACGAACATCATCCCGACGTCGACCGGCGCGGCGAAGGCGCTGTACCTGACGATCCCGGAGGTCAAAGGGACGTTCGACGGCTTCGCCCTGCGCGTGCCGACGCCGACCGTCTCGATGATCTATCTCGTGGTGCAGGTGAAGAGAGAGACGACGCGCGACGAGGTCAACGCGGTGCTGCGCGGCGCGGCGGAGAACGGGCTCAAAGAGTACGTCGAGTACACCGAGGAAGAGCTGGTGTCGAGCGACTTCAAGCGCAACCCGCACAGCTCGATCATCGACGGCAAGCTGACGAACGCGAACGGCGACCTCATCCAGATCGCGGCGTGGTACGACAACGAGTGGGGCTACTCGTGCCGGCTCGCCGACCTGACCCGTATGGTCGCGTCGAAGATCCCGTCCGGCGTCGCGTGACGCGCCTGCGCCGCACCCTCGTCCCCGTCGCCGCCGCGGTCTTCGCGGCGGCGACGTTCGTCAGCGCTCCCGCGAGCGCGCGCACGATGCAGATCGACGACCTGCGCAAGCTCGTCGGCCTTTCGTCGCCGGCGATCTCGCCCGACGGCAAGCGCGCCGTCGTGATCGTCGCGCGCGTCGACTGGAACGATGACCGGATGGACCGCGACCTCGACGCGATCGACCTCGCGACGCACGCGCGGCGCACGCTCACGTACCACCGCAAGGGACTCGCCGAGCCCCGCTGGTCGCCCGACGGCACGAAGCTCGCGTTCGTGGCCGACGAGGGTTCGGGCGAGAACGCCAAGCCGCAAGTGTTCGTGATGCCGATGGACGGCGGCGACGCGCGCCCGGTGACCAGCGCGCCGGAAGGCGTCGAGCAGTTCGCGTGGCGCCCGGACGGAGGCGCGCTCGCGTACGCCGCGACCGACGCGCTGCCCAAGCGGACCGGCGCCGCGCGCTTTCGCGACGCGTTCGTCGTGGGCAACACGCCGATCACGACGCGCAAGCCGCCGCGGCCGGTGCACCTGTTCGTCGTCGCGTCGAGCGGCGGCGCGGCCAAGCAGTTGACGACGGGCGAGCAGAGCATCACGACGGGCGAAGCGCAGTCGACGCTGTCGTGGTCGGCCGACGGCAAGACGATCGCGATCTTGCTCGCGCCGAACGCCGTGCTCGACGACGCCGAGCGCGCGCACGTCACGCTGATCGACGTCGCGACCGGCAAGCCGAGCCGCCCGACGGCGAACGCCGCGTACGAAGCCGATCCGCGCTTCTCGCCCGACGGCAAGCACCTCGCGTACACGCACTCCGAGGGCGACAACCAGATCACGCTGACCGAAGCGTTCGTGATGGGCGCCGGCGGCGGCGCCGCGACGGCGATCTCGCACCCGGCCGACCGCGCGGTGCACGACGTCGCCTGGCTGCCGGACTCGAGCGGCATCCTGTTCACCGCGCACGACTCGACGTCCACGGAGATCGTGCGCGCGCCGCTGGGCGGCGCGGCGCCGGCGCGCGTCGACGTCGGCGACCTCAACATCACCTCGCCGCTCGACGGCGCGATTGCGAAGGACGGCGCGCTGGTGTTCGTCGCGACGTCCACCAAGCAGCCCGCCGAGCTCTACTACCGCGCGGCCGGCGGGACGCCGGTGAAGCTCACCGGCTACAACGCGGCGGTCGCGGCGCTCGATCTCGCATCGTCCGAGACGATCGCGTTCCCGACCTCGCTCGGACCGCGCGGCGACGGCGTGCTGGTGCTCCCGCCCGGCTACGTCGCGGGCCGCAAGTACCCGCTCGTGGTGCACATCCACGGCGGGCCGACGTCGGCGTCGATCCGGCAGTTCGACCGCCAAGCGCAGCTCATGGCCGCGCGCGGCTGGCTCGTGCTCGAGCCGAACTACCGCGGCAGCGACAACCTCGGCCTCGCGTACCAGCGCGGCGTGCGCTACGATCCGGGCGAAGGGCCCGGCAAAGACATCATGGCGGCGGTCGAGGCCGTGCGCGCGCGCGGGATCGTCGACGACAAGCGCATCGTCGTGGGCGGCTGGAGCTACGGCGGCATCATGACCGCCTGGATGATCTCGAAATACCACATCTGGCGCGCCGCGTTCTCGGGCGCGTCGGTGAACGACTGGGCGGCCGACTACGGCGTCGCCGACGATCCGGGCGCCGACAAAGCGCTCTTCCACGGCTCGCCGAACAGCCGTTGGTCGGTGAATGGCGGCCGGTTGGGGCCCGGCGCGGGAGAATTGCTTTTTCCTCGGATGACCTGCGGTGTCGCACACCGTGTTCGCCGGGGGACGGGGGCGCCGGCCCGGGCCGTACGCCGCCGGGCCGCGCGGGAACCCTGGGGTGAGGACTTCGTTAGTGTAGATAACGAAATCTCAGATATGTCGTAACAATTAGTAATGATCGACTCACGTCACGATCTAATCCGGAACTTCTGGCGTCATAGCTCTCAAGACGACTTACGTTCCGCGTGGGTACACAGGAGTTATGTATGGGACAAGAAGCCGGCGACCAGGACACCGGCGGCGATGAGCCGGACGACGCCCGCGAGGCCGAGGGCGGGCTGGGGCACGCGCTCGGACTGACCATCGCGTCCGCGGTCATCTGGGGGATCGCCCATGTCTTCGCGGGCCGCCGCGTTGTCGGGTTCCTCCTGATGGGGGTGTTCACCCTCCTCGTCGGCGGCGCGGTCGTCGCCGCCCTGGAGTTCCGCGGGAACCTCCAGGACATGGCGGTGCGGCGCGACTGGCTCGCCGGGATCACCATCGGCATCCTCGTGCTCGCGCTCGTCTGGGTCGCCGTCGTGGTCCGGTCCTACCAGGTCGTACGCCCGCGCGGCCTCGCCGGAGTGGCGCGTGTGCTCGCCGCCGGGCTGGTCGTGGTGCTGTCCGTCGGCGTCTGCACCCCGCTCGTGTGGGCCGCGCGCGACACGTACACGCTGCGTGACACGATCGGGACGATCTTCGCGGGCGACGAGGTCCACCGGGCGCCCGCCGTCAACGTCGCGAACCCCTGGGCGGGACGCCCGCGCGTCAACATCCTCCTCCTGGGCGGTGACGGCGCCGGTGACCGCAGCGGGATCCGCACCGACAGCATGACCGTGGCCAGCATCGACACCAAGACGGGCTCCACCGTCCTGTTCAGCCTCCCGAGGAACCTCCAGGCCTTCCCCGTCATCCCGAGGCTGAAGTCGCGCTGGCCGTACGGCTTCACCGGCCTCAACCCCGGCGACGAGGGCCTGCTCAACGAGCTGTTCCAGGACGCCGAGGACGACCCGTCGCTGATGCCCGGCTACTCCAAGGGCCACCGCGGCCCCGAGCTGGTCAAAGAGGAGATCTCCTACCTCATCGGCCAGCCCATCGACTACTACGTCCTGGTCAACCTGTTCGGCTTCGCCGACATCGTCGATGCGATCGGCGGCGTCCACGTACGCGTCGCGCAGGACATCCCGTACGGCGGGCCCGAGGACGGCAGCGCGCCCACCGGCGTGATCAAGGCCGGCAACCACAAGCTCGGCGGCAAGCTGGCCCTCTGGTACGGCCGGTCGCGTACGTCCAGCGACGACTTCGCCCGCATGGGGCGCCAGAAGTGCCTGATGAAGGACATCGCCGAGCAGGCCGACCCGCAGAAGGTGCTGCTGAGGTTCCAGAAGCTGGCCGGTGCCGCCAAGAAGACGATCTCCACCAACATCCCGGAGAACATGCTGCCTCCCCTGGTGAAGCTGTCCGGGACGATGAAGCAGGGCGCGCCCGTCACCAGCCTGATGTTCGTGCCGCCACAGTTCCAGAACGTCCGGCCTCAGCTCACCGTGCTGCGGGCCGCCGCCGCGAAGGCGATCGCCACGAGCGAGAAGAAGGAGACCGCGAGCCCCACGCCGTCCGCGCCGCCCGTGCCGGAGGATTCGGCGACGCCCGACAGCGGCACGCCCACCCCGTCGGCGTCCGCGACCCCCGCGGCCAAGGCGATCTCCCTCGACGCGGCCTGCGGCTGAATGGCATGGAATATGCACCGCAGGATGCGCATATCCTGACTTCCCCATATCCCGGCGTTTGCCCTCTCGTTGTGCCTTACCGTGCAATAGGGACCGGTCAGTCATACGTACGGTAGGATCCTCCAGTCAACGCCAAGGGTCACTGACCGCGTCTAATCAATCACTTTGCAATCTGGACGGTGCGGCCTGACGTCCCGTGAGGGAGTCGGGGACCGCGAGCAGAGGATCAGGAGACTTCATGGCACGGCGTGATGTCGGAGGGCGGCCGGCCTACGGCCGGGAGCCCATCCCTGTCGCCGGGCTCTGGCGGGCCTTGGGCCTTACCGCCGCGTCGGCGTTCATCTGGGGCATCGCACACGTCTGGGCCGGCCGCCGCGCGGTCGGCTACAGCCTGATGGGGCTCCTCGCCCTGCTGGTGTTCGGATCGGCGATCGCGGGCCTGGCGTTCCAGGACAAGCTCAAGGAGATCGCGGTCCAGCACACCTGGCTCGACGTGATCACCGGCGGCATCCTCGTGCTGGCCCTCGTCTGGGGAGCGATCGTCATCCGCTCCTTCCAGGTGGTGCGCCCCACCGGCCTGCCCACGGCGATGCGCGTCACGTCCGGCGCCCTCGTCGTGATCGTGGCCCTGATGGTCTGCACGCCGTTGGTCTACGCGGCGAACGCCACCTACGTCCTCGGCGACACGCTCTCCAGCATCTTCAACGGCGACAAGTCCGGCGAGAAGATCAACGCGGCCGACCCCTGGAAGAACCGCCCCCGGGTGAACATCCTGCTGCTCGGCGGCGACGGCGGTAAGGACCGCACCGGCATCCGCACCGACAGCATGACGGTCGCCAGCATCGACACCCACACGGGCAACACCGTGCTGATGAGCCTGCCGCGCAGCCTCCAGTACTTCCCGATGCCGGCGCGCCTGCGGAGCGTCTACCCCAACGGCTACCGGCCCGCGGCGGGCTCCGGCTTCCTCGGCCTCCTCAACGAGATGTACATCCTCGGCGAGGACCATCCCGCGTGGGAGCCGGGCTACAAGAAGGGCCAGCGCGGCGCGCACCTGACCGAAGACGTGATCGGCAACCTGCTCGGCCTCAAGATGGACTACTACGTCCTGGTCAACCTCGACGGCTTCAAGGACATCGTGAACGCCATGGGCGGCGTCCGTGTCCGCATCGAGAAGAAGCTGCCGATCGGCGGCGACCCCGACACGAACACCCCGCCCACCGGCTGGCTCTACCCCGGCTGGCAGCACCTCAACGGTGAGAAGGCCCTCTGGTACGGCCGCAGCCGCCACGCGGACGACGACTTCCACCGCATGGACCGCCAGAAGTGCCTGATGAAGGACATCGCGCAGCAGGCCAACCCGCAGACGGTCGTCACCCACTTCGAGAAGCTCGCCGGCGCGGCCAAGAAGACCATCTACACCAACATCCCGGCCGCGCTGCTCCCCGCGCTCGTGAAGCTGTCCGGCTCGGTCAAGCAGGGCGCCGACATCCACAGCCTGGCGTTCAACCCGTCCACGCTGCCCGGCTTCCACGTCGCGCCGCCGAGCCTCATGATCATGCGTCATGCGGCGGCCAAGGCCATCGCCGACAGCCAGCACCCGCCGGCGGCGAACCCGACGCCGACCGCGACGAAGCGCACGCGCCGGACCACGACCTCCTCTCCGACCAGCGGCTCGTCCACCTCCTCCGGCAGCGCCGTCTCGCTGAAGAACGTCTGCGGCTGAGCGGGCGTCCAGGGCATCGCCGTCCTGCGGCGACAATGACCGGGTGACCGATAAGCCCTCCGCCGGCCGCCCCCTGCGCGGCCGGGTGCTCGTTGCGATCGTCGGCGTCGCCGCCCTCGCGGTGGTGCTGTTCGCGCTCCCGCTCGCGGTGGCCCTCCAGCGGCTGTACCGCGAGGAGGCGACCGTCTCGCTGGAGCGCGACGCCACCCGCATCTCGGCCGCCGTCCCCGACTCGATCGCCCGCTACCCGCGCCCGGTGCCGCGCATCAGCGGCATGTCCAAGAGCCTGAGCGTCGGCATCTACACCCTGGGCGGGCACCGCGTGACCGGCCACGGACCCGAGGTCTCCCCGGTCGCGGGCAGGGCGGGCGACGGCCGCGTTCACGACGCCGTCGAGGAGGGGCTGCTGACGGTCTCCGCGCCGGTGCCCTCCGACCAGTCGATCGTCGCCGTGATCCGGGTGGCGACACCGTACGACCGGGTCTCGGACCGCGTCGAGCGGGCGTGGCTGCTGATGGGCGCGCTGGTGCTCCTCGTCGTCGGGCTCGCCGCCGTGGTCGCGCGGCGCCAGGCGGGCCGCCTCGCCGCGCCCCTGGAACGCCTGACCAGAGACGCGCAGGCCCTCGGCGAGGGCGACTTCAGTATCCGTGCGCGCTCCATCGGCGTACGCGAGGCCGACGCCGCCAGCCGCGCCCTGGAGGCGACCGCGCGGCGGCTCGGCGACGTGCTCGACCGCGAGCGGGCCTTCAGCGCCCATGTCTCCCACCAGCTCCGTACGCCGCTGACCGGGCTCCTCCTCGGCCTGGAGTCAGGGCTGACCGTCGGTGATCCTCACGCGGTGATCCGTACGGCTCTGGAGCGCGGCGAGCACCTCCAGGAGATCATCGACGACCTCGTACGCCTGTCGCGCGGCAGCGCCCACGACCGTGGCGTCCTCGACGTCCCGGCGCTCCTGGACGAGGTGCGCGCGCGTACCGACGTGCGGGTCCAGGTGCAGGAGAATCTCCCCGAGGTACACGCGTCGCTGGCCGCCGTACGCCAGATCGTGCACGTGCTCCTGGACAACGCCGCGACGCACGGCGCCCCGCCCGCCACGGTGTCCGCCGTGGACATCGGCACCGGCCTGGCGATCGAGGTCACCGACGACGGCCCGGGGCTGCCCGAGGGCGTCGACGTGTTCCGCGCGAGGGGCGACGGCCACGGCATCGGCCTGGCGCTCGCCCGGTCACTCGCCGAGGCCGAGGGCGGCAGCCTGGTCATCCGCAGCCCCTCACCACCGGTCTTCGCCCTGCTCCTGCCCAGCGCCTAGGGCCTAGTCGGCCGTGGTGCGCTCGTAGCGGTAGCCGCGCCCGCGCAGGGTCGTGATCCGCGCGTCGTCGCCGAGCTTGCGGCGCAGGGACGACACATGGACGTCGAGGGTCTTCGTGGGGCCGAACCAGTTCTCGTCCCAGACCTCGTCCATGAGCTGCTCGCGCGTGACGACCTCGCCCGCGCGGGTCACGAGGGCCGCCAGCAGGTCGAACTCCTTGGGCCGCAGCGGGACCTCGGTGTCGCCGGTGTGCACGCGCCGCGCGGGCAGGTCGAGGCGCATCCGCCCCACCGTGACGACGCGGTCGCCGGGCTCGGACGCGCGGCGGCGCAGGTGGGCGCGGAGCCGCGCCATCAGCTCGTGCAGCCGGAACGGCTTGGTCAGGTAGTCGTCGGCGCCGGCGTCCAGGGCGACGACCACCTCGAACTCCGCCGTACGCGCCGTGAGGACCACGATCACCGTGAGCGGCAGCTCGGCGCGCAACCGCCGGCACAGGTCGACGCCCTCGACGTCGGGCAGCCCGAGGTCGAGGAGGATGAGATCCGGCGGGTGCGCGCGGGCGTCGGCCATCGCGGCGTCTCCGGTCGGCGCGAGCGAGGCGTCGTAACCGCTCGCGGAAAGAGCCTTTGACAATTCGGACCCGATGACGGCGTCGTCCTCCACCACCAGGATGCGTTCCTGCGCCACACGCCGATCCTATTCGGCGGCCCGCCTCCAACTGCACGGCTGGGTCTCCCGCGGCTCCTCCAGCGCCTGGATCGCGAGGCTCGTGAGGCTGATGAGCAGCGAGCCGTCCAGGTCACCGTCGAGTCTCACGGTCACCCAGTCATGGTCGGGCCGGGTCACGACCTGCCCCGACTGGGCGAGGACCGTGACGAGCCGGTCGACGAAAGGGCAGGTGAGCCGCAGATCCGCTTCATCGCCCGTGTGAAGGTGCACGACCTCGCCGCCCCGCGCGCTGAAGGCACTGCCGGAACCGCATGAAGGACGTGTCGCCGTCAGACCCGGCCAGGCCGTCAGCTGAGCGGCGACACGATCGGCCGCGCTCCGGCTCTTCTGGGAGCCCATCACGGCTTAAGGATTGCGCGGCGGGTCGTCCCTCATAAGTCCTCGCATCCCAATTGTTATCAACGATGTCGCCGACATTTCGCCGAACGGCCGGTCGGATCAGGCCGTACGGTGGATGGGTGATCTCCCGTATCGACGTCGAGGCGGCACAGACCCGTATCGGCTCCCGCGTCCGCAGGACCCCGGTCCTGGAGTCCGGCGGCCTGTGGCTGAAGCTCGAACACCTCCAGCACACCGGGTCGTTCAAGGCACGCGGCGCCTTCAACCGCATCCTGTCGGCCGCCGAGCACGGCGCGCTCCCGCCCGAGGGCGTGGTGACGGCCTCCGGCGGCAACGCGGGCCTCGCCATCGCGTACGCCGCGCGCGAGCTGGGCGTTCCGGCGCGGGTCTTCGTCCCGGAGACGGCCCCGAAGGTCAAGGTCGACCGCCTGCGCGACCTGGGAGCCGACGTCGTCCAGGTGGGCACCGAGTACGCCGACGCGTACGAGGCCGCCGTACGGAGGGCGCGGGCGCGCTGTTCTGCCACGCGTACGACCAGACCGAGATCTGCGCCGGCCAGGGCACGCTGGCCCTGGAGCTGGAGGAGCAGACCGGCGGCGTCGACACCGTCCTGGTCGCCGTCGGCGGCGGAGGCCTGATGGCCGGCATCGCCGCGGCCCTGGAGGACCGCGCCCGCGTCGTCGCCGTCGAACCCATCCGCTGCCCGACCCTCCACGAGGCCCTGGAGGCGGGCAAACCGGTCGACGTGGACGTCTCCGGCATCGCCGCCGACTCCCTGGGCGCCCGCCGCGTCGGCGAGATCGCCTTCGACGTGGCGAGCCGCACGAACGTCGTGTCCCTGCTGGTCGACGACGACGCCCTGGTCAGCGCCCGCCGCGACCTGTGGCAGCACTACCGCCTGGCCATCGAACACGGCGCCGCCGCCGCGTACGCCGCCCTTCTGTCCGGCGCCTACCAGCCCGCCGACGGCGAACGCGTCGCCCTCATCTGCTGCGGCGCCAACACCAACCCTGGCGATCTCGCCTAGCGTTATTCCTCGATCACCTTGGGTGATCATTGATAGCGTGAGACGCTTACAGTCCAGGTCGTCTCCGCAGGGGAGGTCCGATGACGGCGGCGCCTATGCCTGAAATGCCCGAAGGCCCGGAGGCGCCCCTGGTTCGTGCCTCCGCCAGAGGGGTTCGTCGCTGAAGACCTGGATCACATCCCGGAATTGCCCCGTCACACTGAGTTGATCGATGGCAGCCTTGTCTTCGTGAGCCCCCAGGCCAAATTCCATGCGCTGACGATGGACACGATCGTGTACGGCATGCGCCAAACGGTCCCGTCGAACCTCCGTGTGCGCCGGGAGATGACGGTCACGTTGGGGCCACGGCAGCGGCCTGAGCCGGACGTGATGGTCGTACGCGCCCAGGGGGACGCGGGCGGTGCGGGGCAGACGACGTATCAGCCCGCCGATGTCGTCCTGGTGGTGGAGGTCGTCTCGCCGGACTCGCTGGAGCGCGATCGCGAGCGTAAGCCGCAGCTCTACGCGAAGGCCGGCATCCCGCACTTCTGGCGCGTGGAGAACACCAAGGGCCGCCCGACGGTCTACGTCTACGAGCTGGACCCCGCGACGAACGCCTACGCCCTCACCGGCATCCACCACGACCTGCTGAAGCTCACGGTCCCGTTCGACATCGACATCGACCTGACCGAGGTCGAGCGGCTCTAGAGCCAGTCGCGGCGTTTGAACATCGCCCACAGGACGACCGCGGTGACGACCAGGACGACCACGCTGGTCACGAAGCCCCACTGCTGGCCGTAGCCGGGGTAGGGGACGTTCTGGCCGTAGAAGCCGGTCACCGCGGTCGGGACGGCGATCACGGCGGCCCAGCCGGTGAGTTTCTTCATCACCTGGTTCAGGTGGTTGCCCTGCATGGCGATCCGGGTCTCCTGCAGGCTCGTCACGACGTCGCGGAGGCTCTCGGTCCACTCCGTGGCGCGCAGGACGTGGTCGTAGACGTCCTGGTAGTACGGGGTCATCTCCTGCGGCACGACGTGCAGGTCGCGGCGTAGCAGGGTGTTGACGACCTCGCGCATCGGCAGGACCACGCGGCGGAGCAGCGCGAGGCTCTTGCGGAGGCGGTAGCTCCGCTGCTGGGTGTCGCGGCCGGGTACGTCGTCGGCGAAGAGCTGCTCCTCCAGGCCCTCGATCTCGTTGTCGAGCGCCTGCACCGCGTCGAAGTGGTCGTCGACGATCGAGGTCGAGCAGGCCGTGCAGGAGGTACGCGACGCCGTGCCCGGCCAGGTCGGAGTTCGCGTCCCAGCGCTGGAGAGGGCGTCGATGTCGAAGCCCTTCTCCTCGCGGATCGTCACGAGCGCGCGGCCGGTGATGAACGCGGAGATCTCGAACGTCGCCAGTTTCCCGCTCTCGCCGTCCAGGTCCACCGCGTACGCGTTGAGGAACAGGTAGCCGTCGTAGCGGTCGAGCTTGGGCCGCTCGTGGTGGCTGACGGCGTCCTCGACGGCGAGCGGGTCGAGGCCGAACTCCTCGCTGATGATCCGCAGGCCCTCGTCGTCGGGGGAGCACAGGTCGAGCCAGACGACCGTGTCGTCCTCGGCGAGGTAGTCGCTGAGCGCGTAGGCGGGGAAGTCCTCTTCCTCCAGGTGCCCGCCGCGCCACACCCGGGTCCGCGTGGTCAGATCCACGAGTTGAACCACATTCTGTGGTGCCACGCGTCGTAGGGGATGATCTGGCCGGCCAGCACCGGATACAGGTAGTAGAAGTTGGCCAGGACCACGAGGAGGTACGCCCCGGCGGCGGCGGCGCCGAAGACGCGGCGGAACGGCAGCGCGTCGGCGTTGCCCATGACCAGCCCTAGGACCAGCACGATCGACAGCACCATGAACGGCAGCATCGGGGTCGAGTAGAACAGGAACATCGTGCGGTGGTTCAGGCCGAAGTAGAACCACGGCACCCAGCCGGCCAGGAAGCCGACGAGGATCGCGCCGGCGCGCCAGTCGCGCTGCAGGAGCCACCAGCCGGCCATCACGAACAGCGTGATGATCGAGACCCACCAGATCGCGGGCGTGCCGATGCCGAGCACCTCGCGGGAGCATTTGACCGCGCCGCAGCCGGACGGCTCCTGGTAGTAGAAGGCCACCGGGCGCTTGAGGATCATCCAGTTCCACGGCCAGGACTGGTAGTCGTGCTTGACCGTCAGCGTGGTGTGGAAGTGCCACATCTGCTTGTGGTACTCCCACAGGCGCGGGAGCGACTGCCAGAGGGCGACGATCGGGTTGCCGCTGACGTCGCCGCGTCCCCAGCCGCCCTTGTTGAAGATCCAGCCGCTCCACCAGGTGAGGTACGTCGCGCCGCCCAGCACCACGAGGCTGAGGAACGCCGGGACGGCCTCCAGGAGCGCGGCCCCGGCGTACGGGCGGCGGATGCCCGCGGCGCGGCGGGCGCCGATGTCCCAGATGACGACCATGACGCCGAAGGCGGCGATGTAGTACATGCCGGTCCATTTGGTGGCGACGGCCGTACCGAGGCAGATGCCCGCCGGGATGCGCCACCAGTGCATGACGAACGGCCCGAAGTCGCTCTCGCCGCCGCCTTCACCGACCGCGCGGGCCAGCGCGGCGCGTGAGATGTCGCGGTCGAGGACCAGGCAGCCGAAGCCCGCCAGGATCCAGAACATCACGAAGATGTCCAGGATCGCGGTACGGCTGGTCACGAGCTCCATGCCGTCGAGGGCCAGGAGCAGGCCCGCGGCGCAGCCCAGCAGGGTCGAGCGGGTCATACGGCGCGCGATGCGGGCGAAGAGCAGCACGGACAGCGTGCCGACCAGCGCGCCGGCGAACCGCCAGCCGAACGGGGTCATCCCGAACATCCACTCGCCGATGGCGATCAGCCATTTTCCGGCCGGTGGATGGGCGACGAAACTGCCGCCGTCACCCCAGATATGGAGATTCGCGGGGTGTTGCAGGAGGAGTTTGTCGGCGTCCTTGACGGTGTTGTGCTCGTACCCGAACTTCAGCAGTGCGTACGCGTCTTTGGCGTAATAGGTCTCGTCGAAGATGACCGCGCGGGGTTTGCCGAGGTCATCAGAACCTCAACAGCCCGGCGAACAGCGTCACCGCGAGTGGGCCGAGCCATCCCAGAAGCCGGCCACCAGGGATGGCCGGCACGAGCCATCGGCGGAGTGACGGCGGGCGCCGGTCACGTAGGGACTGGGGTGACGGTTCGAGCCCTGTCATCGCGACCACCCCGACATCGTACGGGCGGAAACCGGAGCGATCGCGCACTTCGCGCCGCCCGCACCCGTCATGACGGCGGGTGGTCGAAGATGAGGGGGTGGAGAAAACTGGCACTCTGACCCTGGCCGCCGCACCGATCGGCCGCCCCGAGGACGCCTCGGAACGCCTGCGTACGGCGCTCACCGACGCCGACATCATCGCGGCCGAGGACACCCGCAGACTCCGGCGGCTGACCGCCGATCTCGGCGTCACCACCTCCGCGAAAGTCGTCTCGTACTACGACGCGAACGAGCGCGCACGCGCCGCCGAGCTCATCGAGGAGCTGCGCGAGGGCCACGACGTGCTCGTGATCACGGACGCGGGCCTGCCGGGCGTCTCCGACCCCGGCTACCGCCTCGTGACGGCGGCGGTCGAGGCGGACCTGCCGATCACCGTGCTGCCCGGCCCGTCCGCGGTGACGACCGCGCTGGTGATATCCGGCCTGCCCAGCGACCGTTTCTGCTTCGAGGGCTTCCCGCCGCGCAAACAGGGCGAGCGCTCGGCCCGGCTGGGTTCCCTCGCCGAGGAGCCGCGCACGATGGTCTTCTTCGAGGCGCCGCACCGGCTGACGGCGACGCTGGAGGCGATGGCCGCCGCGTTCGGCGCCGACCGCCCGGCCGCCGTGTGCCGCGAGCTGACCAAGACCTACGAGGAGGTACGCCGCGGGCCGCTGGGCGAGCTGGCCGGGTGGTCCGCGGACGGCGTACGCGGCGAGATCACGCTCGTCGTCGGCGGAGCGCCGGAGCGGACCGGTGAGGTCGATCTGGCGGAGCTCGCGGGCGAGGTCGAACGCCGCGCGGAGGCCGGAGTGCGGAGAAAAGACGCCATCGGCGACGTTGCACGCGAGTACGGAGTGCCGAAAAGAGAGTTGTATGACGCAGTTATTGCCCACAAGACCAGCCGATGACTGACATTTGACCCAATCTTTAGGCAGGTCAGAGGGGGTCAAGTCGCCTTCGGTGGGCAAAAATGACTTCGGGATGCGTATACCGGTTCACCCGGGGGTGACAGGTAATGTACGAATCCATGGTCTCGTTAGAGACGTGGAGTTATGGGTGCTCAAGCTGCCTTCATGAATGGCAGGTAGTGTTCGAAGTCGGGCGTTGTCCGGACGGTCACGGGGGCGAGGTGATCGTTCACAGCCGCTCGGGCCAGCGGTGCACTTCCCCTTGGGCGGAGCTTTACTGCCCGTCGTGCGGCGGCTGGGAAGTCAAGATCCTCCCCACGGGCTGGACCCACGTCGCCCGGCTTCCCCGACAGCGGCACGCCGAGCTGGAGATGCTCTTCCACCTCCGGCGGCTGCACGCCTACTGAGGCAAGCGCGAACCGCGACACGCCGCCGGCGGCCATCGCGGCGGCGTGCCACGTCAGATGGACACGGGGTCCTTCGGCTCCGGTGACTCCTCGGCCGGCCCCGGCTCATCCGGGCGCTTGCGGAAACGGGCCGGCAGCACGCGCATGAGCTTGCCCCTCGGCTCCTTGGCGAACGTGATCGCGGCGGCCATGCAGACCAGCGGCACGCTCGGCAGGACGTAGCGGTAGTCGAACTCCGCGGTCGCCGGCGGGACCAGGAGCAGCCCCGTACCGGTCATCCAGGGCAGCAGCGCGTCGCCGCCCCAGCGCCGCCACATCGGGACGAGCCCGGCAAGCCCGACGAGGATGATGCCGCCGAGCAGCGTGCCGGGCAGGTGCATGACCTTCTGGTAGTCGCGGATGACCTTCGCGTACGGGTCGATGATGTGCGTGCGGGCGTTGCCCTGCTCGTACGTGTGGGCCTCGGACGCCGCCGTGTGGTCGCGGCTCATGCGCCACGTCGGCAGAGCGGCCGACTTCGCCCCGAACTGGTACATCTCGTACGTCGCGCGGTCCGGGAAGACCGTGCGGTGCCACCGGAACGTGTAGAGGAAGTCCTTGGCCACGACCTTGGCGTAGTCGAACGGCTGGGCCATGATCGCCCGCTTCGCGAAGTCGCTGGCGAGCTGGTTCTGGTAGTCGGTGAACCGCGCCGCCGGGATCCGGTGGAAGGGGGAGTTGCGGTCCCAGATGGCGTCCTGGGAGAAGACCAGCGGCGTGTGCGAGGTCTTGCTGTTCTTGCACAGCGGGTACTCCGAGACCGGCGGCTTGATCTTGTTGCAGTCGGCGAACTCGGTGACGCGGGCGTACAGGAAGACGCCGCTGCTGGTCGTCATGCCCGGCTTGCCGTACCAGCTCCAGAACCAGCCCGGCGTACGCGGCGAGCGGCAGCGCGCACAGGGCGAGCGTCGCGACGAGCACGCGCCAGTTGAACCTGCGGATCAGGCAGTAGACGACGACGGCGGCCACGACCGGCTCGCCGACGGTGCGGGTCAGGGTGGCGAAGCCGAGCAGCAGCCCGACGACGCAGCCGACCTTCCAGGTGAGCTCCTTGCCGTACCACATCAGCAGCGTGACGACCGAGACCAGCAGGAACGCGAACGGCACGTCGGACAGGATCAGGTGCTCTAGCTGGATCTGGTAGCCGTCGAACAGCAGCGGCGTGGTGGCCAGCGCCGCGCCCCAGCCGGGCAGGCGGGAGCGCTTGCGCAGTACGGCGTAGATCATCACCGCGCCGGCCAGCCCCATCAGGTGCTGGATGCCGGTGATCAGCGCGAAGCTGTGGAACGGCTTGAGGATCCACAGCAGGAACGAGTAGCCGTCCGGCCGGATCGGGTGCGGGTACGGCGACATCGCGACGTGCAGGTAGTCGAACGAGTCGTTGAACCACGACGCGGGCCGGTAGCCGAGCATCGCGATCATCCGCAGCAGCGCGCCCACCGCCAGGACGGCGGTGAACGACTTGTGCCTCATGACCAGGGCGCGGAAGCCGAAGTCGCGAGGGCGGGGCGTCGTACCGGTGTCTTCGACGGCAGGCGGCTCGGCCACCGTGACCTTTGTCTCCTCCTCGGCGGGAGCACTGGCCACAGCGGACACACCGCCCTGTTCTCCGGGGTTACTCAAGTCCGGACCGACCTCTCTGGACACCGCAGCCCTTATCCTGTATCCCCAGCCTGCCGGTATCCGAGTGCTTCATGCGGAGCTAAAGGTTGCGACTTTGCAACACGCGGTCGCAGCCCGGCGGGCATCATGAGTAACACACGCCACCCGTCGCAACAATGACGAGGTTAGTCGAAAACCCCAAAGCACCGGCGGCGGGGTGATGGAGGACACGACGTGGAACTCTCCGTGGTGATGCCTTGTCTCAACGAGGCTGAGACCGTAGAGACCTGTGTGCGCAAGGCCATCGGCTTCTTCGAGGAGGCCGGCGTCGACGGCGAGGTCGTCATCGCCGACAACGGCAGCACCGATGGCAGCCAGCAGCTCGCCCGCGATGCGGGCGCCCGCGTCGTGCCTGTGACCGACAAGGGATACGGCAACGCCCTCATGGGCGGTATCCGTGCTGCTCGCGGCACCTACGTGATGATGGGCGACGCCGACGACTCGTACGACTTCACCGCCCTCGGGCCGTTCCTGGAGCAGCTGCGCGACGGCGCCGACCTGGTGATGGGCAACCGCTTCCGCGGCGGCATCGCGGAGGGCGCCATGCCGCCCCTGCACCGCTACCTCGGCAACCCGGTGCTCAGCTTCGTCGGCCGGCTGTTCTTCCGCAGCAAGATCGGCGACTTCCACTGCGGCCTGCGCGGGTTCCGCCGCGAGTCGATCCTGCGGCTGGGCCTGCAGACCGGCGGCATGGAGTTCGCCAGCGAGATGGTGGTCCGCTCCACGCTCGCCAAGTACGACATCCGCGAGGTGCCGACGACGCTGTCGCCGGACGGCCGTACCCGGGCGCCGCACCTGAGCACCTGGCGCGACGGCTGGCGCCACCTGCGGTTCCTGATGCTCTACAGCCCGCGCTGGCTGTTCCTGATCCCGGGCCTCATGCTGATGACGCTCGGCCTCGTCGCCGGCGTCGCGCTGTCGGCCGGCCCGATCCGCGTCGGCGAGGTCGCCTTCGACGTCGACACGCTGGTCGGCGCGTCGGCGATGCTCGTGATCGGCTTCCAGGCCGTGCTGTTCGCGCTGCTGACCAAGGTGTACGCCATGGAGGAGGGATTCCTTCCCCATGATCGGCGGGTGCAGCGCATCATCGACTCCTGGAGCCTCGAACGCGGCCTGGTCGTCGGCGGTCTGCTCGCCCTCGCCGGCCTCGTCGGCCTCGTGGCGTCGCTCTTCCACTGGCAGGTGCACAGCTTCGGCCAGCTCGACCCGCGCGACTCGCTCCGCATCGTCGTGCCCGCCGCCACCGCGCTGATCATGAGCTTCCAGATGATCTTCGCGTCGCTGTTCGTCAGCATCCTCGCGATCCGCCGCCGCTCCCACCCGCCGCTGACCGACCCGGCCGAGGAGGCCGCCCACGTCGTCGACGCCGCGGTCGACCGGGTCAAGACGGAGGCGGCCGAGGCCGTCGAGACCGAGGCCCCCGAAAAGGCCGAGACCTCCTGACCACCGCTTTCGATGAGGGCCCCGGCGACGCGCCGGGGCCCTTTTCGCGTGTCCCTCCAATACCCGGATGAGCCATACGGGCCGGACCTCTAGGCTTAGGGGCATGTCCAGCCGACACATCCTGACCGCGCCCGCCTGGCCGTACGCCAACGGGCCCCGCCACATCGGGCACGTCTCCGGCTTCGGCCTGCCCTGCGACATGTTCAGCCGCTACCAGCGGATGGCGGGCAACAAGGTCCTGATGGTCAGCGGCACCGACGAGCACGGCACGCCGATCCAGGTCCAGGCCGACAAGGAGGGCCTCAGCGCCCGCGAGCTCGCCGACCGCTACAACCAGGTGATCGGCAAGGACCTCCACGGTCTCGGCATGTCCTACGACCTGTTCACGCGTACGACGACGCGTAACCACCACGCGGTCGTCCAGGAGCTGTTCAAGGGCCTGCACGCCAACGGCTACGTCTTCCCGAAGACCACGATGGGCGCGATCTCGCCGTCCACCGGCCGTACTCTGCCCGACCGCTACATCGAGGGCACCTGCCCGATCTGCGGCTACGACGGCGCGCGCGGCGACCAGTGCGACAACTGCGGCAACCAGCTCGACCCGATCGACCTGATCAACCCGAAGAGCCGCATCAACGGCGAGACGCCGAAGTTCGTCGAGACCGAGCACTTCTTCCTCGACCTGCCGGCGTTCTCCGAGACCCTCGGGTCCTGGCTGCAGAGCAAGGACGGCCTCTGGCGGCCGAACGTCTTCAAGTTCACCCGCAACCTCCTCGACGACATGCGGCCGCGCCCGATCAGCCGCGACCTCGACTGGGGCGTCCCGGTGCCGCTGCCGGGCTGGGTCGACCGGCCCGACAAGCGGCTCTACGTCTGGTTCGACGCCGTCATCGGCTACCTCTCGGCGTCCGTCGAGTGGGCGAAGCGCTCGGGCGACCCCGACGCGTGGCGCCCCTGCTGGCAGTCACCCGACGCCGAGGCCTATTACTTCATGGGCAAGGACAACATCGTCTTCCACGCCGAGATCTGGCCGGCCATGCTGCTCGGCTACAACGGCGCGGGCGACAAGGGCGGCGACGTCGGCTCGCTCGGCGCGATGAACCTCCCCACCGAGGTCGTCTCCACGGAGTTCCTCACGATGGAGGGGCGCAAGTTCTCCTCCTCGCGCCAGGTCGTGATCTACGTACGCGACTTCCTGGAGCGGTACGACGTCGACGCGCTGCGCTACTACATCGCCGCCGCCGGCCCGGAGAACCAGGACACCGACTTCACCTGGTCGGAGTTCGTACGCCGCAACAACGACGAGCTCGTCGCCGCGTGGGGCAACCTCGTCAACCGCTCGGTCTCCTTCGCCGCCAAGAACATCGGCGAGATCCCGGCGGCGGGCGAGCTGACCGACGCCGACCGGGCGATCCTGGAGCGCTCGCGCAGGGCGTTCGACGCGGTCGGCGCCGAACTGTCCCGGTCGCGGTTCAAGAACGCCATCAACGAGACCATGCGCACCGTCGCGGAGGCCAACAAGTACCTCTCCGACGCAGGCGCCGTGGAAGCTCCGGACCTCCGAGCCCGAGCGGATGAAGACGATCCTGCACGTCGCGCTGCAGCTCGTCGACGACGCCAAGTCGCTGCTGACGCCGTTCCTGCCGAACTCCTCCGACAAGGTGCACAAGATGCTCGGCGGCGAGGGCGAGTGGAGCGGCATGCCGGAGATCCGCGAGGTCGACGAGGACGGCGGCACCCCGTACCAGGTGCTGACCGGCTCCTACGACACGCGCCGCGCGCTGGGAGTCCGACGCCGATCAGGCCGGCACCCCGCTGGCCCCGCCGAAGCCGCTGTTCGCCAAGCTCGACACCTCGGTGATCGACGAGGAGCTGGCGCGGCTACGAGGAGTCATGAGCTTCCCTCCACCGCCGGAGCCGTTGCCGGTCGACGTCTTCGACAGCCACTGCCACCTCGACATCCTTGAGAGCCCGGTCCCGGAGATCATCGCCGCGGGCCGGGCGGTCGGCATCCGCCGCGTCGTGACGGTCGGCTACGACCTGCCGTCCTCGCGCTGGTGCGCCTCGGCCGCCGAGACCCACGAGGACGTCTACGGCGCGGTCGCGATCCATCCGAACGACGCGGGCGACGCCACCGACGAGGTCCTGGCCGAGATCGCCGCGCTGGCCGCCCTGCCCCACGTACGCGCGGTCGGCGAGACCGGCCTCGACTACTACCGCGACTGGGCCGAGCCAGGCCGACCAGCAGCGCTCGCTTCCGCGCCCACATCGAGATCGCCAAGTCCACCGGCAAGGCCCTGGTGATCCACGACCGCGACGCCCACGACGACGTCCTGCGCGTCCTGTCCGAGGAGGGCGCGCCGGACCAGGTGGTCTTCCACTGCTTCTCCGGCGACGAGGACATGGCCAAGATCTGCGCCGACCGCGGCTATGTCATGAGCTTCGCCGGAAACGTCACCTTCAAGAACGCCGCCTCCCTCCGCGCGGCCGCCGCCGTCGCGCCACCGGAGCTGCTCCTCGTGGAGACCGACGCGCCGTACCTCACCCCGGTCCCGCACCGAGGCAAACGCAACGCGCCCCACCTGGTGCCGCTGACGGTCCGCTGCATCGCGGACGTGAAGAACGACCGACCTCGCCGGCCTGTGCGAGGCCATCGCCGCCAACGGAGAACGCGTCTTCGGCGCCTGGCGTTAGTTCTGAAGGCGCTTCGCGTCGAACAGGAAGGCGAGGGTCAGGTCCGCCAGGATCGGGGGCGTGTCCGGCTCGACGCGCAGGACCCACGTCCGGTCCGCCGCGGCCATGGCCGCGTACTCCCGCCCGTCCTGGTCGACGGCCGTGTAGACGCCGACGTCCGTACGCCGGAGGGTGCCGAGGGCCTTGCCGTCCGCGCGCAGGAGGGCGAACTCGCCCATGCCGGTGCGGCGGATCATCGCCTGGGGTGACCCGGCGGGGTTCAGCAGCCACATCTCCGGATCGTGCTCGCCGAAGGCGCGGCGCTCGATGACGAACCTGGGCTCGCCGCCGGGGCCGTACGCCGTCGCGAACCCGGTCGTGCCCGACGCGAGACCGGCCGCGGTACGGAACGCCGACTGCTGCTGCCTTCGGCTTGGCGCGCCGGGCAGGCTCAGGGGCTCGTACGCGAGAGGTGCCTCCGTCGTACGCAGCGTGCTGTGCGGCCGTCCGTCCGCCTCGGTGGCGCCGGTCGCGCCGCTCTTCCAGCTGAAGACGACCTTCAGCACCGTCGCGCCTCCGGGCTCCTGGGCGAGGATCCGCCGTGCGGCTTCTCGGCCCGGGCCGAGAAGCCGCCGGAGCGTCACGAGGACGAACGGCGGGCCGACCAGCAGCGGGAGGAGGGTCAGGAACAGCGGCCACGCGCGCCCGAACCCTCCGGCGTACGGTCCGAGCGGCCCGATCCGTACCTCGACGTCGCGGCCCACGTCGCTCCGGTCCACACCCGAGATGTGGCCCTCGCCCTTCTGACCGTCTTTTGTCTGCCAGCGGCCCTCGCAGGAGAGCCGCTTACCGCCTCCGTCGCAGCTCACGACCCGTGCGGTGGCCGTGCCCCCGGCGGTGAACGTGTAACCGAGCGCGACGGGAAGGACGAGCGCGCCGACGACGAAGGCGACGAGGAAACCGATGGCGACCAGCCGTACTCGCAGCACGGTCCCGGACTATAGGCCCGTGGTGGGAGACTTGGGGGGTGGCTGAACGACTTCTCGGGGCCTCCGAGGTACGCGCGCTCGCGTCCCGCCTGGGGCTACGCCCGACCAAGACCCTCGGCCAGAACTTCGTCATCGACGCGAACACGGTCCGCCGTATCGTTCGCGACGCGGGCGTGGGGCCGGACGACGTCGTCCTCGAAGTGGGGCCGGGCCTGGGCTCGCTGACCCTCGCGCTACTCCCGGCCGCGAGCCGGGTGGTGGCGATCGAGGTCGACGCCGCGCTCGCCCAGCGCCTGCCGCTGACGGTCGCCGACCACGCGCCCGAGCTGGCCGAACGCCTGGAGGTCGTGCCAGGCGACGCGCTGCGCGTCACGTCGCTGCCCGGCCCACCGCCGACCGCCCTCGTCGCCAACCTCCCGTACAACGTGGCGGTGCCGGTCGTCCTGCACCTGCTGGCGACGTTCCCGTCCCTGCGCCACGGCCTGGTGATGGTCCAGGCGGAGGTCGCCGACCGCCTGACCGCGAGCCCGGGCGGCAAGGTGTACGGAGTCCCGTCGGTGAAAATGGCCTGGTACGCGGACACCCACCGCGGCGGCAACGTGGGCCGCGCCGTGTTCTGGCCCGCTCCGAACGTCGACTCCGGCCTGGTCGCCTTCGCCCGCCGGGAACAGCCGTCGACGACCGCGACCCGCGAGAAGGTCTTCGCCGTCATCGACGCCGCCTTCGCCCAACGCCGCAAAACCCTCCGAGCCGCCCTGTCCGGCTGGGCCGGCTCCCCCTCCGCCGCGGAGGAGACCCTCCGCGCCGCGGGCGTCGACCCCGGCGCGAGGGGCGAGTCCCTGGACGTGACCGCCTTTACCCGCATCGCCGAACATTCCCCTACGATGCGGTGACCGTGACGACTGTTCGCGTACCCGCCAAGGTCAACCTCCAGCTCAGCGTGGGCCCCGTCCGCGCCGACGGCTACCACGACCTCGTCAACGTCTTCCACGCCGTGTCACTGTTCGACGAGGTGACCGCGACGCCGTCGGAGACCCTGTCGGTGTCCATGGAAGGCTCTGCTCCGGGAGTGCCGCTGGGCCCGGACAACCTCGCCGCCCAGGCCGCCACGGCCCTGGCACGCCACGCGGGCATCGAACCGAACGTCGCCCTGCACATCCGCAAGGACATCCCCGTCGCCGGAGGCATGGCCGGAGGCAGCGCGGACGCCGCGGCGGCGTTGGTCGCCTGCGACAGGCTGTGGGGAACGAAGGCGCCGCGCGAGCAGCTGCTGGAGATCGCGGCCACACTGGGCAGCGACGTCCCGTTCGCCCTGCTGGGCGGCACGGCGGTAGGCCTGGGCCGAGGCGAGCGCCTGACGCCGGTCGAGGCCCTGGGCGACTTCCACTGGGTGTTCGGCTACGCCGACGGCGGCCTTTCCACGCCTCGCGTGTACGGCGAGTGCGACCGCCTGCGCGGCTCCGCACCGATCTCGTGGCCTGCGGTGTCAGACCGGCTGATGGCCGCGTTGAAGACCGGCGACGCCATCGCTTTGGGAAACTCACTACGAAACGACCTGGAGGCGGCGGCCGTGAGCCTGCGCCCGTCTCTGTCCGACGCCCTCACGGCCGGCCGTACGCACGGAGCCCTCGGAGCGCTGGTCTCCGGCTCAGGCCCGACGTGCGCCTTCCTGACCGGCTCCGCCGCCGACGCGGAGAAACTCGTGTCGGAACTGACCTCGACGAACCTGTTCGCCTCCGTACGCCAGGCCTCCGGCCCCGTCCCGGGCGCCGTCGTCGTCTAGGGCGCGGCCCGGAGTGAATATCCCACCCCCGCCGGCTACGGAAAAGGCGGAAAGGTCGCCGTATATTACGATCCCGAATACCCGGAGTCTACTTCGACCGGCACTTAAAAGTGTGGGCACGTGGGCCAGGCGGCCTTTTATGGTGTCGCAGGCCTGTTCTGTATCAGTGCGTGCGGTTGGCATGCCTGGATGGCAAGGTTCGAGCAGGAGTATCAAATGAGCGGGCCGAGCGTTTTTCTGCGAATCACCAGGTCTTTCTCGGTTTGATGCTGTCGGTATGGCCCGTGATCGTCCTCTTCGGGTTTGGGAGATGGGTGCGTATTCGCGACGTCACCCCTCTCGGATGGCGTCTTGTTATCGGTGCGCTCTGGATAGGGATGGTCTGCATCCTGATCATCGGTATGAAATATCGATCAGCTCTTAATTTCGTTCCGACGGTTGGCGCTCTTTCGACGATCTTTTCTTCGCGTTTCTATCGAAAAGCGGCAGCCGGTCGCGAGTAGGTCGAGTACGACCTGACCCGCCGTGAGTTCGGCTGCGGTGAGGCTCGGAGGCTCAAGCTTCCAGGCACACTCGCGGGCCCGCCGGTCAGTCCAGATCAGCGCGCGTGTGTCAGGCGCGGTCCGGCCCCGGTTGTCCACAGGCTCGCGACGGCCATGTCGAAGCCCCGCCAACGACAGATAGCCTTGGTCGCGTTGTGAATCTCATCAATGTTGAAGGCCTGAGTAAGGCGTACGGGCCGGTTCCTCTGCTGGACGGTGTGTCGCTCGGTGTCGCGGCCGGCGATCGTATCGGTGTGGTCGGGCGTAACGGGGACGGGAAGACCACGCTGGTCAACCTGCTCGTCGGCCGGGTCGAGCCGGACGATGGCCGGGTCACGCGTACCCGTGATCTGCGGCTCGGTTACCTCACCCAGCGGGACGACTTCGCCGGCCACGCCACCGTGCGGTCCGTCGTGCTCGGGGAGAAGGCCGACCATGAGTGGGCCGGTGACGCTCGGGCCAGGGAGATCCTTGCCGGATTGCTTCCCGATGTGCCGCTCGACAAAGAGCTCGACGGCATGTCCGGTGGGGAGCGGCGCAGGGTCGCGCTCGCGCGGCTGCTCGTTCCGCAGACCGATCTGCTGATTCTCGATGAGCCGACCAACCATCTCGACATCGAGGCCATCGCCTGGCTCGCCGATCACCTGAAGAACCGTTCTCTGATCGTCGTCACCCACGATCGCTGGTTCCTCGACGAGGTTACCGACCGTACGTGGGAGGTGGCCGACGGGCAGGTTCACCGGTACGAAGGCGGCTACTCGGCGTACGTCCTCGCCAAGGCGGAGCGGGCCCGGATCGCGGCCTCCACCGAGGAGAAGCGGCAGAACCTCCTCCGTAAGGAGCTCGCCTGGCTGCGGCGTGGGCCGCAGGCGCGGTCGACGAAGCCGAAGTTCAGGGTCGACGCGGCCAACGCGCTGATCGCGGACGAGCCGCCGGCGCGGGACAGCGTCGAGCTTGTCAGGTTCGCGACCGCGCGGCTCGGCAAGACCGTGTACGACGTCGAGGACGCCAGCGTCAGCAGAGGCGATCGGACGATCTTCGAGCACCTCACCTGGCAGCTCGGTCCGGGTGATCGCGTCGGGCTCGTCGGTGTGAACGGCAGTGGCAAGACCACGCTGCTCAGGCTGCTCGACGGAGATATCAAGCCTGAGCGCGGCAAGGTCGTCACCGGGAAGACCGTGCAGCTCGCGCACCTGTCGCAGGAGCTGATCGAGCTCGATCCGACCCGGCGCGTCCTGGAGGTCGTCGAGGAGATCAAGCAGCGGATCACGCTCGGCAAGAAGGAGTACTCCGCGGGGCAGATGCTCGAGCGTTTCGGGTTCCGCGGCGACGCGCAGTGGACCCCCGTGGGAGATCTGTCCGGTGGTGAGCGGCGGCGGCTGCAGTTGCTGCGGCTGCTCATGGCCGAGCCGAACGTCCTGTTCCTCGACGAGCCGACCAACGACCTCGACATCGAGACGCTCACCGAGCTGGAGGACCTCCTCGACGGCTGGCCGGGCTCGTTGGTGCTGGTCAGCCACGACCGCTACTTCCTGGAGCGCGTCAGTGACCGTGTCGTGGCGCTGCTCGGCGACGGCGGCCTGAAGATGCTGCCCGGCGGGGTCGAGGAGTACCTCGACCGGCGCCGTAACAGGCCGGCGGAACAACCGCGCCCGCAGGCTCAGGAGCAGAGCACCACGAAGAACGCCTGGCAGGTCAAAAAGGACCTTGACCGGCTCGAACGCCGCATCGAGCGGCTCGGTGTCCGCGAGGCGGAGCTGCACGATCTCATGGCCGCGCACGCCACCGACCACGAGAAACTGCTCGCTCTCGACGCGGAGCTGAAGACCGTACGCGCGGAGCGTGAGGAGTCCGAGGAGCAGTGGCTGGAGCTCGCCGACGGGACCTGAGCGGCCTATCTCATCCGTAGATCCCACGCCATGATGGCGTGGTGACTATCTGGCTCGCGAAGTTCAGCACGCAGGGCGACGGGCCGCGGCTCGCCGTGAAGGACGCCATCGACGTGGCGGGTTCGCCGACGACGGTGGCCTGCCCGGTCATCGGTGACCAGGCGGTTCCGGCGGAGCGCGACGCGGCGGTCGTCGCCACGGCCCGTACGCAGGGGGCCCGCGTCGTCGGCAAGACCAACCTCACGGAGCTGTGCCGTGCCGCGGACGGCGTGAACCCCTGGACCGGCACCCCCGAGAACCCCCTCGACTCCGCGCGCGTGCCGGGCGGTTCGTCGAGCGGGTCGGCGGTGGCCGTCGCGATCGGCGAGGCCGACGTCGCGTACGGCACCGACACGGGAGGTTCCGTACGGATCCCGGCGGCGTGCTGCGGGGTCGCGGGCCTGAAGACCACGCACGGGCGGGTTCCCCTCGACGGTGTCTTCACCTTCGTCCCGTCTCTGGACACAGTGGGGCCGATCGGGCGGGACCTCGCCTCCGTCGCGCTCGGGATGCGGCTGATGGACCCCGGCTTCGAACCGGAACCGTACGAGAACGCCCTGGTCGGACGCCTGCGCCCTGTCGGCCCGGACATCGACCCTGCCCTCGACGAAGCGGTCGACGCCGCGCTCCAGGCCGCAGGCCTGATCTTCGGCGACGAGCCGGTGGACTGCTGGCCGCAGGCGGTCGCCGCGGGCAACACGATGATCCTTGGCGAGGGCTACCTCGAGCACCGCGCGCTGCTCGCGTACCCGGACCGGATCAGCGAGCGGATCCGCCGCCGCATCGAACGCGGCGAGGCCGTCACCGACGGGATGCTCGACGACGTGTACACCGCGCGGTCGACGCTGCTGGAGGTCCTCGGCAAGCTGTTCGAGCGCTACTCCGTGCTCGCGCTGCCGACGATCTCCCAGTTCGCGCCGCACATCGGCGCCGAGCGCTCCGTCGACCTGACCGAGCTGACGCTGCCGTTCAACCTGGCGGGCGTCCCGGCGCTCACGCTGCCGATCCCGGTGTCCGGCTCGGACCTGCCCGGCTCACTGCAACTCGTCGCGCCCGCGAATGCCGAGGCCCGATTGCTGGCCGTCGGCGCGGTGATCGAGGCGGCTCTTCGCTGATGCGGGTGTGGACGTTCGGCCACGGAACCGCATCCCAGGAGGAGATCTCCGCCCTGCTGACCGGCGCCGGGGTGGAACGGGTGGTCGACGTACGCGTCGCACCGGGCAGCCGCCGCCACCCGCACGTCTCCCGCCCGGAACTCGCACGCTGGCTGCCGCCGCTGGGCATCGGATACCGCTGGGACAAGCGGCTGGGCGGGTTCCGCAAACCTCCGGCCGACTCACCGGACGTGTACTGGCAGCAGGAGATGTTCCGCGGGTACGCCGCGCACATGCGCGGCCCGGACTTCCTCGCGGCCATCGCCGAACTGCTGCGCGAGCCGGGCGACAAAGCGGTCATGTGCAGCGAGAGCCTGTGGTGGCGGTGCCACCGCCGGCTGATCGCCGACTTCCTCGTCCTCACGAGCGACGTGACGGTCGAACACCTGTCCCACGACGGCCGCCTCACACGCCACGAACCGGCCGAGGGCGTACGGCTGCGCGAGGACGGGCTGCTGGTCTACGACGGCGGCCAGGAGTCGCTGATGTGAGGTTTTCAGGCGCGTCGTACGGACAGCCGCTCGTCCGTACGACGCCGTCGCTGATGTGAGGCCGTCAGGCGTGCTTGGCCGTTGGGTCGGCGTCGAACGGTACGAGCAGGGAGCGCAGGAGCCCGGCGAGTGACTTCTGGTCGGCGGGGCTGAGGGACGCGAGCAGCTCGTGCTCGCGGCGGAGCAGGTCGTCGAACGCGGCGTCGACCCGTGTGCGCCCGGCGTCCGACAGGCGTACGAGAACGCCGCGTTTGTCCTGAGGGGCCCGATGGCGCTGGACGAGTCCGGCGCTCTCCAGCCGGTCGATCCGGTTGGTCATCGTGCCGGAGGTGACCAGGGTCGCGTGCAGGAGGCGCCCGGGGCTGAGCTGGTACGGCGGGCCGGCGCGCCTCAGCGCCGTGAGGACGTCGAACTCCCACGACTCCATGTCATGCGCCACGAACACCGCCCGCCGCGCCCGATCGAGGTGCCGGGCCAGCCGCGACACCCGGCTCAGGACATGCAGGGGCTCGGTGTCCAGGTCCGGACGCTCCGCGCGCCAGGCCGCGACCAGCCGATCGACCTCGTCCTCCACAATCGATCACTCTACCTGTCTTGACATCGAGATATCCACCGGCGATGATTTGTCTTGATGTCGAGAGATATATGGAGTCCAGCGCAATACCGCGCGTACGCCTCAGAACGGGCACGCCCGGTGTTCGAGCTGCTCAGCCGCATAGACCTGACCGCCCCGGCGTCGGTGGTCGACCTGGGCTGCGGCCCCGGCGAACGCACCGCCGACCTGGCCGCCCGCTGGCCGGACGCCGTCGTCGAGGGAATCGACAGCTCAATCCAGATGATCACCGAGGCCCGCCGCAGCTTCGGCGCCAGTGAGGATCCGGCGGGCGGGGGCATTCCGTTCCGCGAGGCGGGCGTGGACGGTGGCGTGTCGGTAGGCGCGACCACCGAAGCCCCGCAGGCGCCGGAAGGCGCGACTCAGAGCACCGGACCATCCACCACCGCGTCCGCACGTGACGCGGTCTCCGCGCCCTTGCATGGCGCGGAGGCGCCCACGCAAGACGAGGGTTCCGGGTCCGTTCGCGTCGCGGCGGCAGCATCCCGGCAGGGCTTGGGCGCCGTGCCCATAGGCGACGCGGGCTCGGCGTCCGTCCACGGCGCGGCCGTGGCGCCCGTAGGCGACGGCGCCCGTCCTGGCGCGCCCGCCGCACGTGACGTGGCACCGGGCGCCGTACGAGCCGGGGCGCCCGCCGTGTCGGGCGGGGTGCGGGCCGAGCGTGGCGTGGGGAGTGTGCGGTTCTCGGTGGGGGACATCGCCGCTTGGGTGCCTGAGCGGCCGGTGGACGTGATCTTCTCCAACGCGGCGTTCCAGTGGGTGCCCGGACATGAGCGGTTGCTGGGGCGGTGGGTCGACGGGCTTGCGCCCGGTGGGGTGCTGGCGTTCGGGATGCCGGGGAACTTCGACGCTCCCAGTCATGTCATCCTCCGCGAGCTGTGTCGGTCGCCGCGTTGGCAAAAGCGGCTCGGGCACACCGTGCGGCACGACATCGTGCTCGAACCTGCCGACTACCTGGAGATCCTCGGTGGGCTGGGGTGTGAGGTGGACGCCTGGGAGACGACTTACCTGCAGCTGCTCCCCGGGGACGACCCCGTACTCGAATGGATCAAAGGCACGGCCCTGCGGCCGGTCTTCGACGCGCTGCCCGAACCTGAGGAGTTTCTCGCCGAGCTGGCTCCCCGCCTGCGGGAGGCGTACCCGTGCGGCCCGCTCGGCACCGTTTTCCCGTTCCGTCGGATATTCGTCATCGCGAAGAAGGTGGCCGAGTGACTGTTCTGGCAGGTATTCACCACGTCCAGCTTGCCGCACCGCATGGTGCGGAGGCGCCGATGCGGGAGTTCTACGCCGGGATCCTGGGCATGACCGAGATCCCCAAGCCGCCGGCGCTGGCCGGGCGTGGAGGGGTCTGGTTCCAGGGGCCGGGCATTGAGATCCACATCGGTGTGGAGGCGGGGTTCCGTCCGGCGCGCAAGGCGCATCCCGGCATCCTGGTGAGCGACCTCGGCGCCATGGCGCAGCGGCTTCGTGCCGCCGGGCACGAGGTGCGCCCCGACGATCTTCTCCCGGGTTTCCGGCGCTTCTACGTCGACGACCCGGCCGGCAACCGTCTGGAACTGCTGGAGCCCAAGGACTAGGGGCATGGATCGGTCTGTCCGTATACCGAACATCAACGGGGGAGGTTCAGGGAAGGGACAGGGTGACCACTGATGGGGCGCGGGTTGGGGGACTCATGGCCACATGCGAAGTATGCGGGAACGACTACGGCATGGCGTTCGAAGTGCACGCTCAAGGGGCTGTGCATGTGTTCGACTCGTTCGAGTGTGCGATCCAGCGGATGGCGCCGATCTGTGAGCACTGTGACTGCCGGATCGTGGGGCACGGCGTCGAGGCCGGGGGGCGGTTCTTCTGCTGTGCGCACTGCGCGCGTGAGTCCGGCGTACGGGAGCTCGTCGACCACATGTCGAGGAAGACCTCCGCGCCGGAGCGCGGAGGCCTTCCAAGGACATCACGCGCCTAGCCGGGGCGGTCCGCGATGTACTCCCAGTCGGCCAGGACGTCGAGGAGCTCGCCGAGTATCCGGCGTAGCTCCTCGATGTGGTCCCGTTTTAAGGCCGCCCGTTCGAAGGCGAAGCGGCTGGAGTCCACGCCGGAGATCGCGGTCTCCAGGCGTGACATGAACCGCACCGCGCGGAGGTCCGCACCTCCGTACGACCGGCGACGACGATCGAATGGCCACATGGTCCGCCCCTTCCTGGAATCGAACACCCGTTCGACACCCTAAGGCGGACCAACGACACCTACGACGCGTCCGCCTCCGGGCGGCGGGCGGCCCGGGCGGTCTCCTTGGCCTCCTTGGCGGCCTCTTTGGCCTTGGCCTTGAGGTCCTTCTGGCGGGCCCGGTGGTCGTTGGTGAGGTACGGCTTGGGCTCCAGGCCGGACAGGCCGTTCCAGGCGAGGTTCACCAGGTGGGCGGCGACCTCCTCGCGCTTGGGCTTGCGTACGTCGAGCCAGTACGTGCCCGTCATGGCGACCATGCCGATGAGGGCCTGGGCGTACAGCGGGGCGGCCTTCGGGTCGTAGCCCTTGTCCTTGAACTCGTCGCCGAGGATGTGCTCGACCTGGCCGGCGATGTCGCTGAGCAGGCTGGCGAAGGTGCCGGTGGCCGAGGCGGCGTGGGAGTCGCGGACGAGAATGCGAAAGCCCTGGCTGCTGGTCTCGATGTACTCCAGCAGGGCCAGGGCGGCGCGTTCGATCTTCTGCCGGGGATGGCCTCCGACCAGCGACTTCGTCACTGTGTCGAGCAGGCGCTCCATCTCGCGGTCGACGACGACGGCGTACAGGCCCTCTTTGCCGCCGAAGTGCTCGTACACGACGGGCTTGGACACACCGGCGACGGTGGCGATCTCCTCGATGGAGGTGCCGTCGAAGCCGCGTTCGGCGAAAAGGGTCCGGCCGATGTCGAGCAGCTGTTCCCGTCGCTCTTTGCCCGTCATGCGCTTTCTACGGGACCGGGGGGGTTCGCTCACATCATCGATTGTGACGGTCACACTTTTCTCCTCGCCGGGCGGCTGCCGATTCCGTACCGCCGGCGGTGCGGTGAGTAGTCGGGCGAGGCTGTGGCGCCGCCCGCGGCGGAGTGAGCCGCCCGGCGGCCGGGTACGTGCCACGGCCGCGGGCGTTCGCTGGTGCTCTTCTACGATATCCGCTTGCCGGCGAGCCGGTCCGCGTCGGGCCAGCGCACGTCGGAGACCCAGCCGAGCTTCTCGAAGAGCCAGATCGTGCGGGCGCTGGAGTCGAGCTGGCCCTTGAGCACGCCGTGGCGGGCGCAGGTCGGGTCGGCGTGGTGCAGGTTGTGCCAGGACTCGCCGAAGGACGGGATGGCCAGCCACCACACGTTGCGGGACTTGTCGCGGGACTCGAACTCCTCCTCGCCCATGGCGTGGCAGATCGAGTTGATGCACCAGGTGACGTGGTGCAGCAGGCAGATGCGGACGAGCGCGCCCCAGAAGAAACCGGTGGCGGCGCCCCACCACGACATCGTCAGGAGCCCGCCGAGCGCGGCCGGGGCCAGCAGCGAGAGGGCGACGAAGCCGAAGAAGTAGCGGCTGATCCGGCTGACGTCCTTGTCGGCCACCAGGTCGGGGCAGAACTTGGCCGGGGAGGTGCGGGCGCTGTCGAACAGCCAGCCCATGTGCGCCCAGATCAGGCCCTTGGTCAGGGCGCGCCAGTCGCTGCCGAAGCGCCACGGCGAGTGCGGGTCGCCCTCTTTGTCGGAGTACTTGTGGTGGCGGCGGTGGACGGCGACCCAGTCGATGGGGCTCATCTCGATCGAGAGGCTGCCGGCGACGGCGAGCGCGATGCGCAGCGGCCGCTTGGCCTTGAACGCGCCGTGCGTGAAGTACCGGTGGTAGCCGACGGTCACTCCGAGGCCGGAGATCGCGTAGAAGACGAACATGATCGCGAGGTCGGTCCATCCGAGGCCCCAGCCCCACGCGAACGGCACGGCGGCCACCACGGCGAGGAGCGGGACGACGATGAAGACCGCCAGCAGACCCTTCTCGAAGTTGCCCTTTGGCTCGGGCTCGATGTCGGGTCTTGCCTGCGGCCGCGGCGGTGCGGATGGTGCGGATGGGGCAACCGTCATGCGGGATCCTCCTGCCGAGCGGGAAACTTACGCTTACGCAACCGTAACCTACGGCGCCGTAGGTTAAGCAACATGCCCGTCTGTATTCGCTCAAACGTGTCGCGCGGGCCACACGGCGGTTACCACGTCGCAAGACGCCCATTCGTGACTTGTGTCACTCTGCGTGGAACGCCGTGATCGATAACCGGAGGTTCCGCGCTGGGGTCAGCCGCTATCGTTAGGAACTGTCAGAGCGACGACGACGTTTGCTTTGCGATCCGGCGTGGTGAAATAGGCATCACGGAGGGTTTTGGTCCCTCTATTTCTGGTTCGAGCCCAGACGCCGGAGCCCTTCGGCGCGGCGGTGCCCCCTCCACGAGGTGACCGGCCCGTCAGTGCCACCCGGCCGAACGGTATCCTTCGGGTGTCGGGCGGGTTACGACTCTGCGGCCCCTAGGTTTTCGCAGGTCCAGCCCAGTGGGAGCTCTGTTCTCAGGCGCTTCGCAGTCCGGCGGGAAACCTGTCAGCGACGCCGAGGAGCCTCCTCCAGTGAGCGGAGCGAGCCACCGGGCGCAGCCACTTCACGTACGCACCGAGCCGTCAGGTGAGGTGCTCACGTGAGCGCGAGCCGCCCAGCCGCCGTCATCGTCCTCGCCGCAGGCGAGGGCACCCGAATGAAGTCCCGCAAGCGACCGAAGGTCCTGCACGAGCTGTGCGGGCGGACCATGGTGGGGCACGTCCTCGCCGCGGCCCGCGAGCTCGAACCCGAACGCCTCGTGGTCGTGGTCGGCCACGGCCGTGAGCAGGTCGCCGCGCATCTCGCCGAGGTCGAGCCGGACGCCGTGCCGGTCACCCAGGCCGAGCAGAACGGCACCGGCCACGCCGTACGGATCGTCCTCGACGCCATCGGCGCCCCGAACGGCACGGTGGTGGTCACCAACGGCGACCATCCGCTGCTGCGCGGTGAGACCCTCGCCGAGCTGGTGCGCACGCACCGCGAAGAGCGCAACTCGGTCACCATCCTCAGCACCGACATGCCCGACGCGACCGGCTACGGCCGGGTCGTACGCGGCGGCGACGGCGCGGTCGAGGCGATCGTCGAGCACAAGGACGCCTCGCCGGAGCAGCGCGCCATCGCGGAGATCAACGTTGGGATGTACGTCTTCGACGGCTCTCTCCTCGCCGACGCCCTCAAGCGCGTGACGACCGACAACGCGAACGGCGAGGAGTACCTCACCGACGTGGTCGGCATCCTGCGCGCGGACGGCCACCGTGCCGGGGCGTACAAGGCCGCCGACTGGGTGGAGACCCAGGGCGTCAACGACCGTGTGCAGCTCGCGCAGGCGCGGCGGCAGCTCAACGACCGCGTCACCGAGGCGCACATGCGCGCCGGTGTCACGATCGTCGACCCCGCCTCGACCTGGATCGACGTCCAGGTGACGCTGGAGGCCGACGCCGAGATCGGCCCCAACACCCAGTTGCACGGCCGTACGCACGTCGCGGCCGGCGCGCGTGTCGGGCCGAACTGCACCCTCACGGACACCTCCGTGGGCGAGGACGCCGTGCTGATCGACACGGTCACGAACTCGGCCGAGATCGGCCCCGAGGTGACCGTCGGGCCGTTCGCCTACCTGCGGCCGGGCACACGCCTGGCGCGCAAGGCCCACGTCGGCACGTACGTCGAGATGAAGAAGGCCGTGGTCGGCGAGGGCGCGAAGGTGCCGCACCTGACCTATGTCGGCGACGCCGACATCGGGGCGGGCGCCAACATCGGCGCGGGCACGATCTTCGCCAACTACGACGGTGTGAACAAGAACCACACCGAGGTCGGCGAGCACGCGTTCGTCGGCAGCGACTCGGTGCTCGTGGCGCCGGCCGTCGTCGGCGACGGCGCGTACGTCGCGGCGGGCTCGGTCGTCGTCCAGAAGGTGCCGCCCGGCGCCATGGCGGTCGCGCGCGGACGCCAGCGCAACGTCGAGGGCTGGGTCGAGCGCAAGCGTTCCGGTACGGCGTCGGCCAGGGCGGCACGCGAAGCGCAGGAACAGAGCGGTCAGCAGAGTGACTGAGGGGATGGACGCGTGACGGGCATCAAGACGACGGGCGAGAAGAAGCTGATGCTCTTCTCCGGCCGGGCGTATCCCGAGCTGGCCGAGGAGGTCGCCGAGGCACTCGGCGTGGACCCCACGCCGACCTCCGCGTACGACTTCGCGAACGGCGAGATCTTCGTACGGTTCAACGAGTCGGTACGCGGCTCCGACGCGTTCGTGCTGCAGAGCCACACCGCGCCGATCAACCAGTGGATCATGGAGCAGCTGATCATGGTCGACGCGCTGAAGCGCGCCTCGGCCAAGCGGATCACCGTGGTCTCGCCGTTCTTCGGCTACGCGCGGCAGGACAAGAAGCACCGCGGGCGCGAGCCGATCTCCGCGCGGCTCATGGCCGACCTGTTCAAGACCGCGGGCGCCGACCGGCTGATGGTCGTCGACCTGCACACCGCGCAGATCCAGGGCTTCTTCAACGGCCCGGTCGACCACCTGTTCGCGCTGCCGCTGCTCACGGACTACATCAAGGACAAGCTCGACACCAAGACGGTGTCGGTGGTCGCGCCGGACGCCGGGCGCGTACGCGTGGCCGAGCGCTGGAGCGACGAGCTCGGCGGCTGCCCGATGGCGATCATCCACAAGCGCCGCGATCCCGAGGTCGCCAACGAGGTCAAGGTCTTCGACGTCGTCGGCGAGGTCAAGGGCCGTACCTGCGTGGTGGTCGACGACATGATCGACACCGGTGGCACGATCGTGAAGGCCGCCGAGGCGCTGTTCGAGGAAGGCGCCGACAAGGTGATCGTCGCCGCGACGCACGGCGTGCTCTCCGGCCCGGCCGTCGACCGGCTCAAGAACTCCCGTATCTCCGAGGTCGTGCTGACCAACACGCTGCCGATCCCGGACAACAAGAGATTCGACAAGCTCACGGTGCTCTCGATCGCCCCGTTGCTGGCCCGCGCCATCAGTGAGGTGTTCAGCGATGGGTCGGTGACCAGCCTGTTCGGCGGCCACAGCTGATATTGACGCCCGGCGGCACGAAACGGAACGCCGATCGGCTAAGCTTGGTGGACCGTGTGCGTCCGACGCAGCGCCGCGCGACTCTGGAGATCCGGGTCGCGTGCCGCGAGGAGCATCGCAGATTTTCGGCGCCACGGGCGTCGACGTAGCACTGACAAGCGTTATTCCAGCAAGGAGTTTTTGCCGTGTCCGAGGTACGCATCGCCGCTGAGCCCCGCACCGAGTTCGGTAAGGGCCCTGCACGGCGCACTCGCAGGGCCGGCAAAGTGCCCGCCGTTCTTTACGGTCACGGCACCGACCCGCGCCACATCACGCTGCCGGGCCACGAGCTGATGCTGGCTCTGAAGTCCTCCAACGTCCTCCTGCGCCTGCAGGGGCTCGACGGCGGCGAAGAGCTCGCCCTTCCGAAGGACGTCCAGCGCGACCCGCTGAAGGGCTTCCTCGAGCACGTCGACCTCCTCGTCGTCACGCGCGGCGAGAAGGTCACGGTCGAGGTCCCGATCCAGGTCAGCGGTGACGTCGCGCCGGGCGGCATGCTCGACCAGCAGCTCGTCCAGGTCTCGCTCGAGGCCGAGGCGACCCACATCCCGCAGTCCGTGGAGATCGACATCGAGGGCATGGCGATCGGCACCTCGGTGCACGCCAAGGACCTCAAGCTCCCGAGCGGCGCCACGCTGATCGCCGACGACGAGGCGCTGGTCCTCCACGTCATCTCGGCGCCGACCGCCGAGGAGATGGAAGCCGACCTCGACGTCCAGGAGCCCGCCGAGCCGGCCACCGAGACCGCCGAGGCCGACTCCACCGAGGGCGACGCCGAGGGCGAGACCAAGTCCGAGGGCGACTCGGAGTAATCCGAACGAATGCGTCGAGCGCCCCTTCGGGGGCGCTTTTCGCATGTTGGAGGCGGGTATGGAGCCGTGGCTCGTCGTCGGGCTGGGCAACCCCGGGCCGGACTACGCCGGCAACCGGCACAACGCGGGGTTCATGGTCGTCGACATCCTCGCCGGGTGGGCGGGCGGCCGTTTCAAGGCGCACCGCTCGCGCGCCGACGTGCTCGAAGGGCGCCTCGCGGGCCGGCGGGTGGTCCTCGCCAAGCCCCGGACGTACATGAACGAGTCCGGCGGCCCGGTGAAGGCCCTGAGCGATTTCTACAAGGTGCCGCTCGACCAGGTCGTGGTGGTCCACGACGAGCTCGACATCCCGTACGGCACGCTGCGCCTCAAGCAGGGCGGCGGCGACAACGGCCACAACGGGCTGCGTTCGATCACCAAGTCGATGGGCGGCCGCGACTACCTGCGGGTCCGCTTCGGCATCGGGCGCCCGCCCGGCCGTATGGACGCAGCGGCGTTCGTGCTGCGGGACTTCTCCGCCGCCGAGCGCAAGGAGCTGGAGCTGAACACCGGCCGCGCGGCCGACGCCGTCGAGGCGCTCCTCACCGAGGGGCTCGATCGCGCACAGAACACCTTCCACACCGAACCCTGACCGGGATCTCCCCGCAGCTCTAGGCTGTCCAGAGCCGGACACCCGTGGTGAACGGCCCCCGTGACGGGACGAATGGTATAGAAGCGCCGTGACGGCATCACTGTCCCCATAGGATGTCTTTCACGCGTGAGACGAACAGGTGAACCGTAGGTGGATATCGGGCGTCCTGCTTCGAGAGAGACACGTTGGACGTTCGGCAAGGGGTGGCATGGCGGTCGTCGATAAGGTTCGCTCCAAAGCACGCACTGTCGACGGCACCCGGGAACAGGTCGCGGCCTGGACCACGGTCTACGCACGGCAGGCCCTGTTCGCGGACTTCGTGGCGGCGCTGCTCGCCGGAATCATCGCGTTCGGCATCCGCTTTCGCTTCCCGTCCGTCGGCAGCCCGTGGAGCACCCCGTACATCGTGCTCAGCTTCGCGCTGCCCTTCCTGTGGATCGGCGTGCTCAGCCTCGCGCGGGGCTATGAGAAGCGGCTGTTCGGCGTCGGGCCCGAGGAGTTCCGCCGGGTCCTGCAAGCCGGTTTCACGCTGACCGCGACCGTCGCGATCGTCGCGTACGCCACGAAGACCGAGGTGGCGCGCGGGTACGTCATCGCCGCGCTGCCGCTCAGCACGACGTTCGGCCTCTACGGCCGCTACATGCTGCGCAAGCGCTTGCATCGCATGCGCAAGGCGGGCGAGCACATGCGCCGGGTCGTCGCCGTCGGGCACCGCGCCGCCGTCGCGGACCTGATCCGGCAGCTTCGCCGTGAGCGCTACCACGGCATGGAGATCGTCGCCGCCTGCCTGCCGCCGATGCTGGCCATCGGGGAGGACGCCATCGCCGAGATCGAGGGCGTGCCCGTGGCCGGCGACTTCAGCGGTGTCGGCGCCGTCGTCGAGGGCACACGCGCCTGCACCGTCGCCGTACTGGCCTGCCCCGAGCTGGACGGCGTCGCGCTGCGCCGGCTCGCCTGGCAACTGGAGAAGGACGACGTCGACCTCGTCGTCGCGCCCGCCCTCATGGAGGTCGCGGGCCCGCGTACCTCGATCCGCCCGGTCGCCGGCCTGCCGCTGCTGCACGTGGAGCACCCGGAGCTGACCGGAGGCCGCCGGGTCGTCAAGAGCGCCTTCGACCGTCTCAGCGCGACCCTCGCGCTGATCCTGCTGTCGCCGATGCTGGCCGTGATCGTGATCGCGATCCGCTCGGGCAGCGATGGGCCCGCGTTCTTCCGCCAGGTGCGCGTCGGGCGTGACGGCCGTGACTTCACGGTGCTGAAGTTCCGCACGATGGTGATCGACGCCGAGAAGCGCAAGGCCTCGCTGATCCAGTACAACGACCACGACGGCGTCCTGTTCAAGATCAGGAACGACCCGCGCGTGACGCGCATCGGCGGCTGGCTGCGGCGATACTCCCTCGACGAGCTGCCCCAGCTGATCAACGTCCTGCGCGGCGACATGTCCCTCGTCGGGCCGCGGCCCCCGCTGCCGGAAGAGGTCGTCCAGTACGGCGACGACGTACGGCGGCGCCTCGTCGTACGCCCCGGCATGACGGGGCTGTGGCAGGTCAGTGGCCGAGCCGACCTCTCCTGGGAGGAATCGGTCCGCCTGGACCTGCGTTACGTGGAGAACTGGTCTCTGACATTGGACCTACAAATCCTGTGGAAGACTTGGTCCGCGGTTGCCCGCGGCTCTGGCGCCTACTGACTTAGAGAGAAGTTCGTGACGCAAGACGACCACACCCTCGCACGGGACCTTGCGGCTGAAGCGGGCGCGCTTCTGCTCCGCCTGCGCTCCGACCATGGTTTCGCCGACCTCAAGAAACTCCGCGACACGGGTGACCGTGAAGCCCACCTCCACCTCGTCGACGCCCTCTCCCGGCAGCGCCCGGGCGACAAGGTGCTCAGCGAGGAGGGCAAGGACGACCCCTCCCGTCTCGGCGCCGACCGCGTATGGATCGTCGACCCGCTCGACGGCACGCGCGAGTACGCCGAGGAGGGCCGCTCGGACTGGGCCGTGCACGTCGCCCTCTGGGAGCGCTCCGGAGGCCCCTCGGGCCGCCTGGCGGCGGGCGCGGTGGCCCTGCCGGGCCGCGCGCGTACGCTCTCGACCGCCGAGCCGCCGTCCCTGCCGGCGATCGACACCGGCCGCATCCGGATCGCGGTCAGCCGCACCCGGCCCGCGGAGTTCACCGACCGGCTCGTCGAGCACCTCGACGCCGACGTGGAGCTGGTGCCGATGGGGTCCGCCGGTGCCAAGGTCGCGGCGGTGCTGCTGGGAGACGTCGACGCCTACGTCCACGCCGGCGGCCAGTACGAATGGGATTCCGCGGCCCCGGTGGCCGTGGCGCTCTCGGCGGGCGCCCACGCGTCCCGGATCGACGGTTCCCCGCTGACCTACAACGAGGAAGACGTCAAACTCCCGGATATCCTGGTATGCCACCCGGCCCTGGCCGAGCCGCTGCTCGCCGGCATCCGGGCCGTCCTGTAAGAGCGCCGACCCGGGAGTCTCCATGCAGTCCAGCGCCGCTGAGGCACGTGCCTACCGGACGTCTCAGCTCGACGTCCTGGAAGCCGAGTCGATCCACATCATGCGTGAGGTCGCGGCCGAGTTCGAGCGTCCCGTCCTGCTGTTCTCCGGGGGCAAGGACAGCATCGTGGTGCTGCGGCTCGCGGAGAAGGCGTTCTGGCCGGCGAAGATCCCCTTCCCGGTGATGCACGTCGACACGGGTCACAACTTCCCCGAGGTGATCGAGTACCGCGACCGGCGGGTTGCGGAGCTCGGCGTACGCCTCGTGGTCGCCTCGGTGCAGGACTCCATCGACCAGGGTCGGGTCGTCGAGGAGACCGGGCGGCGTGCCAGCCGCAACCGGCTGCAGACCACCACGCTGCTGGACGCCATCGAGGAGCACCGGTTCGACGCCGCGTTCGGCGGCGCGCGGCGCGACGAGGAGAAGGCACGCGCCAAGGAGCGGGTGTTCTCCTTCCGCGACGACTTCGGCCAGTGGGACCCCAAGAACCAGCGCCCCGAGCTCTGGAACCTCTACAACACGCGGATCCGCCAGGGCGAGCACATCCGCGTCTTCCCGATCTCCAACTGGACCGAGCTGGACATCTGGGACTACCTCAAGCGCGAGAAGCTCGAGATCCCCTCGATCTACTTCTCGCACAACCGCACGGTCTTCGAGCGCGACGGGATGCTGCTCGCCGACAGCCCGTACTCCAACCGCGGCGACGACGAGCCGGCGTACGAGGCGACCGTCCGCTACCGGACCGTCGGCGACATGAGCTGCACGGGCGCGGTCGAGTCGACCGCCGTCACGCTCGACGAGGTCATGGCGGAGATCGCGGCCACCCGGATCACCGAGCGCGGCCAGACCCGCGCCGACGACCGGTCCAGCGAGGCCGCCATGGAAGACCGCAAGCGGGAGGGGTACTTCTGATGCGCGAAGTGTCTCCGGCGCCGACGAGTGGTGAGGAAGCAGTGGCATGGACATCCTGAGGCTCGCCACCGCGGGCTCGGTGGACGACGGCAAGTCGACCCTCATCGGCCGGCTGCTCTACGACTCGAAGTCGATCTTCGAGGACCAGATGGAGGCGGTCGAGCGCACCAGCCGCGACCGCGGCGAGGAGTACACCAACCTCGCGCTGCTCACCGACGGCCTGCGCGCCGAGCGCGAGCAGGGCATCACGATCGACGTGGCGTACCGCTACTTCGCGACGCCGCGGCGGAAGTTCATCATCGCCGACACCCCCGGGCACATCCAGTACACCCGGAACATGGTGACCGGCGCGTCAACCGCCGACCTGGCGATCATCTTGATCGACGCGCGCAACGGCCTGCTGGAGCAGTCGCGGCGGCACGCGTTCCTGGCGACCCTGCTGCGGGTGCCGCACCTCGTCCTCGCGGTCAACAAGATGGACCTCGTCGACTACGACCAGGCCACCTTCGAGCGGATCAAGGACGAGTTCACGTCCTTCGCGTCGAAGCTGTCCGTCTCGGACCTCACGTTCATCCCGATCTCGGCGCTGCACGGCGACAACGTCGTCAGCCGCTCGGCGAACATGCCCTGGTACGACGGGTCGTCGCTCCTGCACCACCTGGAGAACCTCCACATCGCGTCGGACCGCAACCTGATCGACGTGCGGTTCCCGGTGCAGTACGTCATCCGCCCGCACATGTCGACCGACCCGGAGCTGCACGACTACCGCGGCTACGCCGGCCAGATCGCCGGCGGGGTGATCAAGACCGGTGACGAGGTCATGCACCTGCCGTCCGGCCTCACGACGCGCGTCAAGCGGATCGACACCGCCGACGGCCCGGTCGGCGAGGCGTTCGCGCCGATGTCGGTGACCCTCCTGCTGGAGGACGACATCGACATCTCCCGCGGCGACATGATCTGCCGGCCGAACAACAAGCCCCAGGTCACGCAGGACGTCGAGGCGATGATCTGCTGGATGTCCGACGAGCGCGTCCTCACGCCCCGCAGCAAGCTGGTCATCAAGCACACGACGCGTACGGCGCGCGCCATGGTCAAGGACCTCCTGTACCGGCTCGACGTCAACACGCTGCACCGCGACGAGGACGCCACCAAGCTGGAGCTGAACGAGATCGGCAGGGTCAACCTCCGGGTCACCCAGCCGCTGTTCGCCGACGCCTACGGCCGCAACCGTACGACGGGCGGCTTCATCCTCATCGACGAGGCCACCAACGCCACCGTCGCCGCCGGCATGATCATGGACAGCCGCTGAGGATCGCGTACAGAGCCTGACGGCGCCCGGTGGTGAAGCTCTTCAGCACCGGGCGTCCGCCCCGGCCTGGACCGATCAGCGGCCGGGCGGGAAACCGCCGGTGGCGATCGGGCCCCAGTCGTCGATGGTGATGCGGATCAGCGATTTGTTCTGCCGGCGCATGGCCTCGCGGTACTCGTCCCAGTCGGGGTGCTCGCCCGAGATGCAGCGGTAGTACTCGACGAAGTCCTCCACGGCGTCCGGCATGTCGAGCACCTCGGCGTGGCCGTCGACCTGGACGTACGGGCCGTCCCAGTCGTCGGACAGCACGCAGATCGACGTACGGTCGTCGCGGCGGGCGTTGCGGGCCTTGGCGCGCTCAGGGTAGGTCGAGACGAGGACGCGGCCCTCGCCGTCCACGCCGCAGGTGACCGGGGACAGCTGGGGACGCCCGCCGGAGCGGGTGGTGGCCAGCAGGCCGTGGTGGCGCGGGCGGAGGAACTCCAAGAGCTCGGGGCGCTCGACCTTCTGGGCGGTCGCGGTTCTGGGAGCCATCGGCATCGCCTTTCCATGTACCGGCAGAAACGGGCGTGACCTCGATCCTTCCACTTCACGTGCCGCGAAGGGGCCGGAAGAAGTCCCGCAGATCCGTGGCGAGCATCGCGGGCTCCTCCAGGGGCATGAAGTGGCCACCGGCAGTCGGGCCACGCCACTGGCGGATGTCGGAGTAGCTCCGCTCGGCGAAGCTGCGGGGCAGGTCGCGGAAGACCGGCTCGGCGCTCATCGTGACCCCGGTGGGCACGCCGACGACCGGCCGCGGCGGGGTGTGGTCCCAGTCGTAGTACTGGCGGAACGACGAGCCGATCGTGCCGGTCGCCCAGTACAGCGTGATCATCGTCAGCAGGTCATCGCGCGAGAAGCGGGCGTCGAGGTCTCCGCCGCAGTCGCTCCAGTCGCGGAACTTGTCCAGGATCCAGGCGGCCAGCCCGGCGGGGGAGTCCTGGAGCGCGGCGGCGATGGTGTCCGGGCGCGTGATCATCATCGCGCTGTACCCGCCGTCCGTCTGGTCGAAGGCCTCGATGGCCGCGACGAAGGAGCGTTCGGCCTCGGAGAGGTCCGAGACGTCCGCGGGCGCGCCCGGATGGATGACGTGCAGCCCGACCACGCTCTCGGGGTGCAGGGCCCCCAGCCAGGTCGTCACGCCCGCGCCGATGTCACCGCCGTACGCGCCGTAGCGCGGGTAGCCGAGCTCCCGGGTCATCAGGGTGTTCCAGGTCTCGGCCGTGGTCTCGCGGGTCATCGGGGCGCCCGGCGGCAGGTCGGAGAACAGGAACCCGGGCAGCGACGGGATCACCACGTCGAAGGCGTCCGCCGGGTCGCCGCCGTGCCGCGCCGGGTCGGTCAGCAGGGGGATCAGCGGCAGCATCTCCATGAAGCTGCTCGGCCAGCCGTGCGTGAGCACGATCGGCAGGCCGGGGCGGTCGCCCGCCGCGCGTACGTGCACGAAGTGCACGAGCTGCCCGCCGATGTCGGCGCGGTAGTGGGGCAGCGCGTTCAGGCGCTCCTCTGCGGCGCGCCAGTCGTAGCCGCCGCCCCAGTGGGCCAGGACCGACCGCAGGTAGCCGGGGTCGACGCCGCGCCCACGGGCGCGGGTCGGAGGCGGAGGTGAAGCGGGTGGCACCGACGCGCGCCCGCAGATCGGCGATCACATCGTCGGGTACGTCGATGCGGAAGGGTGAGACGGACATGGGTCCTCCGTGATGGAGGGCGCCCTCCGCGCGCGTCGTCAGCGGCAGGGGTGAGCGAGGAGGCGCGCCCGGTCGTCAAGATGAACGATCATCGGGGGCCACCTCCTTCTCAAGCCGTGCTGACTACGGAGACCCTGTCACGCGCCGGCGCGCCGTGGCAACGCCTTTCGCGTCACTGGAACCCGTGCGCGGCGTCACCGGGGCCGGGCGGGTCCGTGGGGCCCTGCTTCTTGCGGCGCCACAGGAAGAAGCCGCCACCGGCCGCGACGATGATGATCACGCCGCCGACGACACCGAACAGCATGCCGTTGCCGCCGGAGGTGCTCTTCTTCTCCGCGGCCGGCGCGGGAGAGGTGCTGGGCAGCGGAGCGCCCGTCTGCGACGGCGCGGGCAGAGTGCCGCCCTTCTGCTTGGCGGCCGCGGCCGCACGGTGCTTGGGGTTGAGCAGCGAGAGGAAGCTCAGGACCTTCGACCCGGGCGTCGCGGCCGTGGAGGCACGCGCGACCAGCTTGTTGACCGTGGACCGGGTGTAGGCGTTGGAGACCGCCTGCAGCCGCGTGCCGGTCAGGACGACGTAGGTGGCCTTGTGGTTCGGGGTGGCCAGCAGGCGGGAGATGACCGGCCCGGAGGCGCTGCCCGCGGGGAGCACGACAACGCCCGCGCGGCCGGCCTGCTCAAGGGCGGCCCGCAGCCGGTCGAGGTCGGCGTCGGACTTCAGGTAGGACGCCCCGGAGTCGACGTAGTAACCGTCTTCGGTGACGGACTCCGCGACGAGCTCCGGGTCGATGCTCGCGGCCCGGGCCGGACCGCGTGCCAGGCCAGGAGCAGCAGCAGCGCTGCGACCAGCGCTGCTGCCGACGAGGCGCGGGGTACGCGCATGTCCATGGGGGGTCAGCTCCTTGTCGATTCTCGTACGGGGGGTTGGTGAGCCTATCCACTCTGTGACGGTGATCGCCGCGCAATGGCCACGCCCGTTATGGGCGGACCGCCTTGCGCCGGCGATGGACCTCGAATCCGACGAATCCCGCCACGAGCACCGCGACCGGAAGGCCGCCCGCCACGAGGGGGAGGCGCGAGCGCGCCGGTCTGCGCGCGGGCTTCCCGGTGGCGATGCAGGCGCCCGTGTCACACGGCGAGGCGGCGGTCAGCGCCGGTGACGTCGCCATCGACCGCCAGGCCGACATCGCGGCGGCCGACGTGCGGTAGTCGAAGCCACAGGTCGTCCTCGCCAGCATGCCGGTGGTGCGGTCGTCCCAGTGCAGGAGCGCGCGGAACTGGCGGTAGGCCGGCAGCGCGAGCAGCGAGGAGGTGTCGCGCATCCACTGCGCCTTGCGGCCGGGGCTGGCAGGGTCCTCGACCGAGCCCCATTCGAGCACCATGAGCCCCTTGGAGGGGTGGCGCAGGCCGAACCGCCGCTGCGGGTCGAGCAGGGAGGCCGGGCTCCGCCAGGTGCCGCGCGCGGAGTGGCAGGTGTTCCAGTTGTAGGTGTCGGCGCCGATGTCGTCGACGTACGCGTCGCCGGGTAGTACGCGTCGGCGCGCGCGCCGACGTCGAACGCGTCACCGGTCATCGTCCACACGAACCGCGCGTTGCGCACGCCCGCGGCGCGGTAGGTCGTGACGAGACGCCGCCAGGCCGCCACGAACTCGGCGGGGCTGCCCATCGGCCGCGAGGTCTTGGCGTCGGGCTCGTGGTTGAACACGACGTAGACCCCGGCGCGGAAGCGCTTGAGCTCGTTCGCCTGGCGCCACATGTCGCTGTAGAGCGGGCTGCCCGGCCGGGCGTTCGCGATGTCACGCCAGGCGATGAGCGCGCCGCTCTTGCGCTTGGACTTGATCGACAGGAACACGGTGTGGCCCGTGTCGCGGTCCCAGGTCTGGTTGCCGTCGAGGAGTTTTTCGTCCCACCGGCGGAAGACACGTACGCCCGGCAGCCGGTGGCCGCTCTCCTGCTCGCGCTGCTGGGTCTCCTGCCGCGTCTGTCCGACCGAGCCCAGCATGACGCGGTGGGCGCCGGTCGAGGGTGTCCCGGCGGCGATCGTGCCCGACAGGTACCAGGGCGGCGAGGGTCTTCATGTGCGCAGGCAGGCGAAAAAATGACGTCCGTAGTTGGCGGCGTACGGCGGGTGCGCGTCGTCGTCGGGACCCAGGTCGACGATCTCGTCGAACGAGGTGTGCTCACGGAGGAACTCCGCGATCTTGGTGGGGTTCCACCCCGCCAGCGAGGTGCGGAACCACTCCTCGTTCTCCTGGCCGGTGTCGATGAACAGCACCGAGCCGGTCGCGCCGTCGAGCAGCTTGACCAGCTCCTCCGGGCGTACCGAACCGCGGCCGAGCACGAAGTGGTGCAGCAGGCTGAAGCACGCGACGACGTCGTACGTGCGCTGGAGCCCGACAGCAGCTCCACGGCGTCGCCGGTGGTGATCCGGGCCTCCTCCAGGCCGTAGACGGCGCGGCCGAGGGGTACGGCGAGCCGGTCGCGCTCCAGGCCGTGCGTGTCGAAGCCGCCCTGCCCATCTCCGAGACGAACCCGCCGTAGCAGCTCGCCACGTCGAGGTAGGAGCCCGTCAGGCCGCGCTCGGCGACGACCGCGCGCATCTTCTCCGGCGGCGGTGCACCGGCGATGGTCGTCCAGCTCTGCGCGAGCTCGGGCGCCTCGATCGGCTGGTAAGCTCCTTGCTGCCGTCGAGCCAGCTCATGCGGAGGAGGAGGTCCTGCAGGGGCGTGGTAACCGGCATCCACTTGGTGACGACCTCGACGGTCGTCTCGCCGCCACGCGGCGCGTGCGAGGCGGTGGTGGCCGTCGAGGACCTGGTACTGGTCGCTGCCGCGTACGGGCGCGACGAGGATCGGGTCGAGCCGCCCGCTCTGCTCGGGGCGGCGCTCGCCGCTCTCCACCTGCACAGGAAGGCGCGTGCCACCGCGACGATCCCGGCGTCGTCGGCCGCGCCGAAG
>CAWGMO010000009.1:0-25569 GCA_963823735.1 uncultured Actinomycetota bacterium
TCGAGCCTGGGCATCATGACGTCGAGGGTGATCACATCCGGATCCACCTCGCGCACCCTGTCCAGGCAGTCCTGCCCGTCGACAGCGGTCGCCAGCCTCGAACCCCTCCAGTTGGAGGTACCGCCAGGCGGATGCAGCTGCCCGGATCACCTCGTCGTCATCGACGACCAGCACGCGTCCAAGGGTCACGGCCGCCCAGGCTCGCGGTTCGAGCGGCATGAACACGCGGAGAACGCGCAACGTGCGGCGTCATCGTTACCGCCCCGCCGACCAACCGAAACCACTGAGCACGGGGCCTCGTCCTTGCGTTCCCCTGGCCATGGCGCGTACGAGGCCGGTACGGGCGTGGGCGGGAGCGATCGGGTCCCGGATGCTGATAATCTCTACCCGTCCCGAGCCCCCTTAGCTCAGGGGATAGAGCACCGGCCTCCGGAGCCGGGTGCGCTGGTTCGAATCCAGCCAGGGGGCGCCTCGAGATGATCATGCGAAAACCCCGGTTGACCAGCGTCGATGCTGATCCGCCGGGGTTTCGTGCGTGTCCGGCCATATGCCGCTCCGGGAGGGCGAGTGTATGGTCTGATCATGGGACCACCCCCCGATTCATGGCTCGCACTCAGCCTTCTAGGCGCCCTTGTCGTGGTTCCCGTGTTGTGCGCCGCACTGGCGGTCGTCAACAGCAGCCGCGGAGTTCTGGCGAAAGCCCAGCCGGCCGGATCGGTCGGCCTGCTCGGGCAGGTCTTCGGCCGCGACCTGGAGAACAGCGGCCGCCGAACCGCGCGTGGACCGCGTTCGCCGCCTGCGGCGTGACGGCCGTTCCATCGAAGCGGAGCTCCTCGTCTGCACGGAAACGGGCATGACACAGGCGGAAGCCCAACGGTTGGTCTCCGCACTCGACTGACCGCCAGGTCGATTTCAGGATGCCGGAGCGTCTGGTGGTTGAGTGCCCGGACGGATCGCGGCAGTCGGCACGCCCGAGCGCCCGACGGCCGATTCCGGCCGTCACGGACTGTGCTCACACTCTTCGGCGTCGGAACACGTCCGCAGGACGTTGAGCTGCACTGACGCCAATGGTGTGCTCGCGCGGGACGTGGCAACCGTGTACGCGCGGTGAACGGCTCAGGTATTCCCCGAGTTCCGCAGTGTTCTTCTGATGGCAGAGAGCCAACCACCTGAAGGAGCTGTGGATGATGAAACGCCTGGCCATCACCGTCGCCGCCGGCGCGACCGTCCTGGGTGCCATGGGATTGACGGCACCCGCCGCCTCGGCAGCGGTCAAACCTGCGGCCGTCACGTGCGACAACCACCACGTGAAGACCGACACCACCCGCAGCGACTACTACGGCAACTGCACTGACGCCGCGATGCGAATCCACGTCTGGCTCATGTACTACCCGCCGCTGACCATCCCCACGGTCACCGACGAGGGCGAAGGTCTGCGTACCCGCCCAGACCGACTACCTCCTGGGCACCGTGCCGCTCGACCAGACCTCCCCTTGGTACGCCACCGACGGCGGCGACACCACCTGCTGATCCGCTCCACCTTGAGATGAACCGCCAGGCCGCTGCCATGACCCACCGTGTTGGCAGCGGCCGCCGGACAGGGACCTCCACCTCGGGCGAGCCGGGCGAAAAGCCCGTACCGCCCGCGACGGCGTGACGCACCGCCCCAGCCGAGCCGTGGCCGGCGATTCAGGCCGCTCTGGGCGGGATCGGTTGGCGACGGCACACGAAGGAGGCTGTCCGTCCAGCGTCCGGATCACGGGATCAGGTCTTCACCTGCGGGAGTGGACCGACGATGACCTGCACGTGATGGCGGAGCTTTTCGGCGGCCCCGAGTTCGCCGGGAATCGAGACCCTGGCCTCTCCTTGATCTTTCAGCAGCGACGGGCGTACTTGACGGCACGCGCCGACCAGTCGCCGACGGACGGGTCGTGCACCTCGCGATCACCACGGACGGGCAGGCCGCGATGGCGTGAGGTCGTTGCTCGAGGTCCAGCCGGACGGAACTCCAGGTCGGCACGTCGCGGCTGCGATCCGCCTACGGCATCCGGCAGCCGAGTGCCAGCGTCGGCATTTGGCCGCGCGGGCCGTTGAGCTCATGACTCGCTACGCCTGTGACACCCTGGCGACGGAAAGGGCGACTCTGCGCATCGCTCCCGAGAACGTGGCCAGCGAAGGCGTTGCCCGGATCCACGGGGTTCCACCTCACGGACAAGGAGCCCGTCATCCGCGAGCGGCCCGACGGCCGCAGCGTGCGGTCTGCGTACCTGGCAGGCAGGCGACGCCGACGGAGTCACCAGCCAAGGGCGGCCGACCTCCGGCGGCTCGTAGGCCGGGGTCGCGCGTACGGTCAGGAGGGCGCATCGGGCCGCCGGAGGACGGGACGGAAGTGTCGGATCGCGACGCCTCGGGTCGATTTCACGTACGGCGTCCGGTAGCAAAGGGCCGACCAGAGGCCGAGGGTCGTCGTACCTGGACCGACCGCGTGGAATTTCTCTTTGCGGTCGCTGCGGCTGACCCTTCTCACGATCGAGGAATCGGGTGAGTGGGGTAGCGGGGAGACACTTTCGCCGGGACGCCGACGGTGAAATTCGAGCCGGCCTCGACCGTCACCGATCCGAGTGCCACATAGTGGCCGGCGCAGCCGTGAGCTTCGTACGTATGGCCGTTCACCTTGAATGACACCAACGGCGGCCCGCAGGAGTAGGTCTGCCGATCACAGGCTCCGGCCAGGAGTGGAGCGCACAGCCGAAGAATATTCAGAACCTGTTCTCGGCCGGGAGCCGTGCTGAACCGCGGATGGTCCACCGATCATCTTCCGCACGGAGCGGCTCAGCGTCGAAGGGCAAGGGGGTGTCGCGGGCACGTTCGTGTCCGTCGAGTCGACGACCAGTGCCGTCGGGGACCGGGTGCAGGTCGGTGGGGGGGTTCAAGGTTCAGGCCAGTGGGTTCACGGCTCCGGACTGCTGGCTCACGGTCGCCGACAGCGGCACCCCGACCGCGACCGTTCGCGTTCCGAACTGCGCGCCCTCGGAGACGCCTGTACCGCCGACCCCGGCGCCTCCCACCGGCAATGGGTCCACTCCCACTCCGGTTCAGTGGCATGTCGTCGCCGGTGGTATCCCGACCGGGATGACCGGGCCGAATTCCCAGGGGACTACCCGGCGGGAACATCATCGGTATTCCGAGCGTCGCGGGCACCTACCGTTTCACTCTGCAGGTCAGTGACCAGGTCGGGGCCACTGACCAGGAGAACGTGACCGTCACTGTCGGATAGCGTTCGCGGGCCCCGGCCGGGTGCCCGGCCGGGGCAGGAAAGTCAGCCCGCGACGCGTCATTCCCCGGCCATCTGAAAGACATCGAGCGGCCAACCGCACACCACATAATCCGCGCTCACATGAGGCGGATACTTTCGCTACTGCTGGGGGCGGCCCTCGTCGTCGGGGTGGCATTAGCGATCATCAAAGGACGGGACCCGGGGACGACGACGACCACGGTCCGCGGCGTGATCGGCTCGGAGAAGCAGGCGTTCTTCGCCGATCCCGACGTGCGGAAGCTCTTTGCCCGCAACGGCCTGAAGGTCGAGGTCGACCCGGCCGGTTCGCGGCAGATCGCCACCTCGATCGACCTCGGGAAGTACGACTTCGCCTTCCCCTCCAGCTCGCCGGCGGCCGACCGCATCCAGCAGCAGCGGCACATCACCGCCAAGTACGCGCCGTTCTCCTCGCCGATGGTGATCGCGACGTTCCAGCCGATCGCGGACCTGCTGGCCAGGGAGGGCGTCGCGAAGCACGGCGCCGTGTGGACCTTCGACGTGTCCCGCTACCTCGGCCTCGTCGCGCGGCACGTGCGGTGGGACCAGCTGAAGGGCAACACCGCCTACCCCGTACGCAAGAACATCCTGGTCTCCACGACCGACCCCCGCAGCTCCAACTCCGCGGCGATGTACCTCGCCATCACCTCCTACGTCGCCAACGGCGACACGGTCGTGCAGGGGACCGCGGCGGAGCAGAAGGTGCTGCCCACGCTGTCGAGCCTCTTCGTCGACCAGGGGTACACCGACAACACCACCGAGGGTCCCTTCGAGGACTACCTGTCGCTCGGCATGGGCAAGGCGCCGCTGGTCTGCGCGTACGAGGCGCAGTTCGTCGACGCGGCCGTACGCGGGCTGCTCAAGCCCGGCATGGTGCTGATGTACCCGTCGCCGACGGTCCAGTCCAAGCACACGCTGATCCCGCTCGACGACAAGGGCGACCGGGTCGGCCGGCTGCTCGAAACCGACCCGGACCTGCAGGGGCTCGCGGCCCGGCACGGGTTCCGCACCGCCGACTCCGCGCAGTTCGCCCACGTCATCGCCGACGCGCACGTGCCCGCCGCGGCGAACCTGATCGACGTGGTCGACACCCCCTCCTACGACACCCTTGAGCACTTGCTCGCCGGGGTCGCCAAGGCGTACCAGTAGGACCGGCCGGTCGTTACGGCCGACGAAGGAGAGACCACATGACACAGCCCGGGGATCTCTTCCTCACCCCCCCCGAGCCCGTCGCCCCCGTGCCGGCGGAGAAGGCGGAGACGCTGATCCCGCTCGACGAGGCGACGCGCGACTCGCTGGCGCAGCGTGCCACGCGTACGTGGACGAGCTGGCCGGCGCTCGACCCCGCGCCCCGGAGTTCATGGCGAAGATCGGTCAGGTGGCCACGCTCGGCGACGGCGAGATGCGGGCCTCGGCCAGTGCCGCGAACCGCATGCTGAACCGCTCGGTCGCCGCCCTCGCCGGCGCCAAGGGCGAGCACCGCCGACGCCCAGAAGCGGGTGGCCACCGGCCTGGTCGAGCTGCGCCGTACGGTCGAGGACCTCGACCCGAAGGACGTCGGAAAGCTCACCGGCCGCAAGCTGTTGTCCAAGCTCCCGTTCGGCAAGTCCCTGCGCGACTTCGTCTCCCGCTACCAGTCGGCGAACGTCAACATCAACAAGATCGTCGCCGCGCTGCGGTCCGGCCAGGACGAGCTGCGCCGCGACAACGCCGCCATCCAGAACGAGCGCGCGAACCTGTGGGCCACGATGGGCAAGCTCCAGGAGTACGCCGTGCTGGCGAGCGCCCTGGACGCGGCGGTCGAGCGGAAGATCGCCGAGACCCCGGACGACGAGCGGGCGAACGCCCTGCGCTCCGACGTGCTCTTCCCCGTACGGCAGCGGCACCAGGACATCCTCACGCAGCTCGCCGTGTGCGCCCAGGGCTACCTCGCGCTGGACACCATCCGCCGCAACAACGACGAACTGGTCAAGGGCGTCGACCGGGCCGCGACCACGACCGTCTCCGCGCTGCGCATCGCGGTCACGATCGCCGCCGCCCTGTCCAACCAGAAGCTCGTCATCGAGCAGGTGAACGCCCTGCGCGGCACGACGGAGGACATCATCCGCACGAACGCCGAGATGCTCGCCGGGCAGAGCGGTGAGATCCAGCGGATCGCCGCCGAACCGGCCGTCGGCCTGGAGACGCTGCGCAAGTCGTTCGAGCAGATCTACCAGACCATCGACACGATCGACACCTACAAGGCACAGGCCGTCGCGAACATGCAGACGACGGTCGACGCGCTCGGCACCGAGCTGAACCGCGCCGGCGCCTACCTGTCACGTGCCCACGAACGGAGCGAACTCGAGTGACGAGCGGTACCCGCGCCCTGATCGCGGCCGTCTGCGCGCTGAGCCTGGCCGCCGGCTGCACCGGCGGGGACAAGCCGGGGAAGAAATCCGCCACGCTGCGGATCCTCGCGGGCAGCGAGCTGGCCGACCTCAAGCCGATCCTCGACCAGGCCAAGAAGGACACCGGGATCACCGTCAAGCTCGACTACACCGGGACGCTCACCGGAGTCCAGCAGGTGCTCGACGGCAGCGCCGGCCGTGCCCACGACGCGATCTGGTTCTCCTCCAACCGCTACCTGGCCCTGCACCCCGCCGCCCAGGCCAAGCTCGGCCCCTCCGTCAAGATCATGTCCTCGCCCGTGCTGCTCGGCCTGCGGGCCTCCACCGCGCACCGCCTCGGCTGGGACCGTACGCGGCCGACCTGGGACGCGATCGCCACCGCCGCGGCGGCCGGGAAGCTCACCTACGGCATGACCAACCCGGTGTCGTCCAACTCGGGGTTCTCCGCGCTCGTCGGCGTCGCCGCCGCCCTGTCCGGCAGCGGCGCTGCCCTCGACGCCGCGGCCGTCGACCGCGTCGCGCCGCGCCTGCGGGGGTTCTTCTCCGCCCAGCGGATCACCTCGGGATCCTCCGGCTGGCTCTCGGACAGCTACGCCGCCGAACCGGGCCGGGTGGACGGCCTGATCAACTACGAGTCCGTGCTGCTGACGCTGAACGCCTCGCAAGCGGCTGCCGGAACCGCTCACGCTCGTCTACCCCGGCGACGGGGTGGTCACCGCGGACTACCCGCTCACGCTGCTGGCCTCCGCGTCGGGGGCGTCCGGCGACGCGTTCCGCCGGCTCACCGCCTATCTGCTGCGGCCGGACGTCCAGCGCCGCATCATGACCCAGACCCATCGCCGGCCCGGCCAACGCCCGAGTACGGTCGGAGTTCGCGCGCCTCAGCCGCCGGAGCTGCCGTTCCCCGCCCGCGCGGAGGCCGCCGACGCCCTCATCGACGCCTACTTCAACCGGCTTCGCCGGCCCGCCCGTACGGTCTACGTCCTCGACGTGTCCGGCTCGATGCGGGGCGCGCGGATCGCGTCGCTGCAGGCGGCTCTGACCGCCCTGACCGGCGCGGACGCCTCGCTCGCCGGGCGGTTCCAGCGGTTCCACGACCGCGAGGAGGTGACGCTGCTGCCGTTCAGCAGCACCCCCGGACAGCCGATGACGTACGTCGTGCCGCCGGCCAAGCCCGAGGCGGAGCTCGGCCGGATCCGCGCGTACGCGCAGGGCCTGCAAGGCCGATGGCAGCACCGCGATCTACGAGAGCCTGGAGAAGGCGTACGGCGGTGATCGGCGCGAAGGCGGCGCAGGACTCCGGCCGGATCACCTCGATCGTGCTGATGTCGGACGGCGAGAGCAACCAGGGCGCCACGGCGGACGACTTCCGCGCGTGGTACGAGCGGCAGCCTCCGGCGTTGCGGCAGGTCCCGGTGTTCACGGTCCTGTTCGGGGAGTCGGCGACCGGCGAGATGAACGGGCTCGCCGACCTCACCCACGGCAAGACGTTCGACGCCAGGCGTCCAGTCGCTGTCCGCCGTCTTCGGGGAGATCCGTGGCTACCAGTAGCCGGTTCGCCGCCTATCTCTGGTCGGCGAAGAACCTCGCCGGCTGCTGCGGGCGGACTCGTCGGTCTGGGCCTGAACTTCCTCGGGTACGCGGGACCGTACTGGCCGGTCGTGGTCGCCGGGCCTGTACGGCGCCGGGGCGCTGCTCGCGCCGCCGGAGCGAAGGTCGAGCCTGGTCATCGACGACACGGTCGCCGAGACCGGACGGCTGCGGGCCGACCTGGACGGACTCGTCGCCCGCGTCCGCGAGCACCGCCTGCCTCCGGAGGCCGTCGAACGCCTCGACGAGATCGCCGCGATGCTGCGCGACGTGCTGGGCCGCTCCGACCTGCTGACCGCGGCACCGACTCGCTGTACGAGATGTCCCGCGCGATCCGGACCGACCTGCCGATGAGCTTCGAGACCTACTTCAACCTGCCCCGCTGGTACGCCGCGCGGCGGGTCGTCGGCCAGAGCGGGGCCTCCGACGAGCTCGTCGCCCAGCTCGGCCTCATCGCCGGCGTCGGTGTCGAGGACCGCCGCGGACGTCTACGCCGCCGAGGCACAGCGGATGCGGGACCACACGGCGTACCTGCGCGACCGGGAGCACGAGGGCGACCTGACACTGCCGCCGCGCGACGAGCCCCCGCGCGTCTGAGCGCGCGCCCAGGTCGGCTCATCGTTCCGCGGCGGCTCCGCGCTCGAAGGCGCGGGCCACGCGGCCGGTCGGGTCCGGCGCGGCGGGGTCGCGCAGGCGGTCGGTCAGGAGGAAGGCGTCGAGCTCGAAGTCGTCGCCCAGCTCGCTGAGGTAGAACGTGCCGCCGAGGAGGTCCGGGTCCCAGCCGTTCGCCAGGGCGTGGTCGATGACCTGCCGTACGTCGCCGGAAGCCGGGTAGGCGTTGTCCGTGGCGCAGCCCCAGGGCAGGGCCCAGGCCTTCGAGAGCAGATCCGCCTGCAGGGCACGGCTGTTCTTGCCGGCTCCCCAGACTCGCAGGCGTACGCACCGATGGCAGTCACGCTCACCGCGCACGTGGAGGATCTCCGCCCGCCACGCGTACTGACGCCCGCCCGCGCTGAGCCTCCGCAACCTGTATCCCGCATGTCCACCTCTCTTCGAACCCTGCGCGAGCCTCTCATGCCGTGATCCGGCGGGATGACGGATCAGGTCGCGCCGGCGGCGATCTCGATAAGCGGGCGACCTTCAGCAGATCGCGGGTGTGGAAGAAGGCGACCCGGTCCTCGTCGTACAGGCCGGGCAGGCGTCGCCGGATCTCGGTGACGCGAGCGGTCAGGGTCCGTCGTTGTTCCGCCGTCAGCGGGCCGCCTGAGGCGAGGCACTCGGTCACGCACGTCTTCGGGCTCGTCGGCGGGGATGCGGGCGTTCCAGTGGCGGAGGGCGTGCAGCGCCGCCGGGACACGGGCGCCGTACCAGTGGTCCGGGCCCCCGCTCGGGTTCGGGTCCTGAGGTCTCGGGCTTCGCCGGCCTCGGTGCTTCGCCCGGCGGCGCGTGGCCGCGTACGCCCGGTCGTCCGCCTTCCAGAGGTCGCGGCTCTCGATGAGGGCGTCCAGGGCTCGTAGCAGCGACTCCTCACGCTGGAACGGCCGGCCAGCTCCTCCAGGAAGCTCAGGCTCGCGTGGAAGCCGATCGGGCGGTACATCTGGACGCACGACCGGAGGGCCGACACCCGCCGGCCGTACGGCAGGCGGGTGTCGCGTACCTTGCGGGCGAACACGCTGAAGCTCACACCGCGAAGGTTAGGCCTCGGCGCGGATCTCGGTACGTCCCTCCCGTGGCCGCGGTCAGGTACACGTACGAGGCGTCCTGGTGGGCGGCGCGGATCGACGACGTGGCGTGGAAGCCCTTGCCGTCCCACACCTCGTGGCCGTTCACGCTGACCTTGACCGGATGGTCGTCGACGCGTGGCACGGCGATCACGCCCGAGGTTCCCGTGGGGGCCGTCGCCTCCAGGGCGAAGGTGCCGTCCCGGTGGACCCACTTCACGGTGATCTCGCCGTGGGGCGTGCGCACGCGGCCCTGGGCCCACGTGACGTCGCCGGGCTGCGGGGCGATCAGCCGATTTCGCGAAGCCCGCCGACGCGGGCCGTACGCCTAGGACGTAGCCGGACAGGCCGGACGCCGGGCCGGTGCCCCACGCGTGCGACAGGCTGGTCGTGATGGACAGGCCCGGCTGGCCCGCGGGGTTGAGGACCTCCACACCGCTCCCGTGTAGAACGGGTTGTGCGGATCGGCCATCGGGCCCCAGAGCGTACGGAGCAGGGCGAGGCCGCCGGACGTGTCGCCCGCGGCGAGACGTGCCCACAGTTCCATCGACGACGAGTACGGGCTGATCGCGGGCAGTCTCGCGCCGGTCAGGGACCACGAGCCCGCGAGCCGGGCACTCGCCGGGAACGACTCGAGGGCCCTTCGGGGTCCACAGGCCGCGCCGCATCGCCGCCAGGACGCCCTTCACGCGGTCCGGCGGCGCCAGGCCGTACAGGACGGCGAGCGCGTCGGCGTCCTGGCCGGTCTGGCCGCGGCGTGTGTCGCTGACGTCGTAGTCGCCGGTACGCCGGTCGAACAGCACCTGGTCAACGGCGTTCTTCAGGGACGCGGCACGCGTGCGGTAGCCCGCGGCCTCGTCGGCGAAGCCCAGGTCGGAGGCGACGTCGGCGGCGGCGCCGAGGATGTGGAAGTACATGGCGTTGTCGGCGGTGACGGCGCCGTGGAAGTCCTGCCCGTCGACCGGGTGCCAGGTCTTGCCGTTGGTGATCAGCAGGCCCCGGCGGTCGACGTGGGAGGCGTTCCAGGCCAGTTCGCGCCGGACCTCGGGCCAGTGGTCGCGCACGAAGCGCGTGTCACCGGTGTAGCGGTAGTACTCCGTGAGCACCGCCACCCAGTCCATCGAGTACGCCTCGGACCAGAACTCGCTCTTGGTACCGCTCAGGTGGCCGGCGACCGCGCCGCTGGGCAGCGGCGTACGGCCGAGGAGGTCCAGGCTGCCCTTGACGTACTCGCCGGCGCCGCTGGAGTAGTAGACGGTCTGTGCGGGGATGAGCAGGTCACCGCCCCAGACGTTCCGGTCACGCTTGGCGCCGTCGACGATCAGGGGCGGGGTGGAGTTCGCGGGCTCGGCGTTCTGCGGCAGCGAGTCGAGCTGGGTCGTGTACGCGCTGTCGTTCCAGATCCGGTTGAGGTCGGCGGAGCTGGAGACGAAGTACCCCGGACGGTCGCGCGGCGTCGGCAGGGGCGGCGAGAAGTCGATTCCGACGCCGGTCAGCCGCACCGTTCCCGGCGTCGACAGGCGGATCATCTGGAAACGCTCCGCGCCCTGGATCCGCTCGTTCCTGAGCGTTTCGGTCTTATTCGGCACGGGATAGGTGTCATAACGGAGCAGATCCTCGTCGAAAGCGCCGGTGAGAATCTGGTTGTCGCCTTTGGGGGTGAGAAACGGCAGGGCCTCGGCGTACGACGCCGACAAAGTGGGGCTGCCGGTACCCCCGCCGACCTTGAAATAGGGAATGCCCTCGACGTCACGCCCGTAGTCGAGCACCACGACGGGATCGGGGCCCCGCGCCGGCCGGGTCAAGGTCACGGGACCTTTCCCCTGTCCGACCAGAGCGCCGGCGTTCGTCACGCCCGCCGCCGTCGAGACGACGCGCACCGGCCGTACGTCACGGCTCACCGGAGCGATGGCGTCACGCCGGAGGTCCGGCGCGGCGGGCCAGAACGCCTTGTGGTCGTTTCCGCCCGAGGGGAGACACGCCGTCGCGGCCAGCGCGAGCGCCGCCGGGATCGCCATGAAACGCGCGTAAGACCCCGGATTTCCCTTTGACTTCGCTGCTCCGATCGTCGCCACCCTCTCGCTGAAGACGTTTACAGCACGGTAGGCAGATGGAGGTTCTTCGGAGTAGGGCGGAATGTTGATTTCCGATAGCCGAACGTTGTCGCCGTCATTCCCTCCTTGTTCGAAATAATCGAAGGAAATCACCGGACTTCACACACACTGGGGTCATGACCGACGATTCATACGGCCCCGGCGACGCGGGGATTCCGGGTTCACTGGCCCGGGTGCTGGGCGACGTCGCGGCGGAGCGCGTCGCGCAGGACGCGATGTGGGGCGTTCAGGAGTTCCCCGACGGCACCGGGCCCGAGTACACGGCAGCGGCGGACTCCGCCAAGGAGGAGTGCCGTACGGCCTGGGACGACGCCCGGCTGACCTGGCGGCACATCCTCGCCGAGGAGTTCTACGAGGCGCTGGCGGAGGACGACCCGCAGGCGCTGCGCACCGAGCTGGTCCAGACGGCCGCGGTCGCGCTCAAGTGGGTGCAGGCGCTCGACCGGCGCGACGGACGTCTCGGTCACCGGACCAAGGAGGGGGCGCGGGAGAAGCTCGTCCGCGACGGCATTCCCGACATCATCCGCGCCGCCGGAAAAGAGCCCGCCGTACGGGTCGCGGACGACGCCGAGTACCTGATGCTGCTGCGCGCGAAGCTCTATGAGGAGGCCGGCGAGTTCACCGAGTCCGGTGAGGTCGGGGAACTCGCCGACATCCTCGAGGTCGTGTACGCCCTCGCCGCCGCGCGCGGCGTGGCCCCCGCGGAGCTCGACCGGCTACGCGGCGCCAAGGCGGCCTCGAACGGCGCCTTCTCGCAGCGGTTCGTTCTGGGTTAGGGCGCAGGCCGAAGACCCACCGGACACTCCCTAGGGCTCGGCGGAGAGGCGTTCGGCCAGGTCGCGGTCGTCGGGGCGGGGGCTGATCCCGACGTTCCAGGTGCCTCCGGGGTAGTCGCCCGGCGCCCACGTCTGCCCGCCGGGGTGCCACAGCGACTGCCAGGCCAGGACGCCGTCGCCAGGGTCGGAGAACCAGTGGTTCGCCTCGGACCAGGACGAGCCCGCCTTGTACGCGAGGGCGAGCGAGCCGTTGTCGTCCGAGGCGAGGGTCCAGCGTGGGAAGCCCGGCACGTCGCCCGTACGCGGATATGTGCTGTCATCGCCGTAGCGGGCCGCGACCGGGTCGGCGCCGAGGCCTGCCTCCCAGACCGGCGCGGTCGTCGGGCCGGTGACGTGCCAGGTCAGCGAGGTCTTGAACGACTGCGGCCCGAACGCGAACGACCAGTCGGCGGTGACCGGTTCGTCGCCCATGGGGATGCCGTCGAGCGCGACCTTGTCGCCGGTGACGGTCGCATGGGCGGCGCCCGGAAGGTCGGTGTTCCCGAACGCGCCGACGCCGATGGAGGGACGGGTTCCGCGGATCCGGTCCTCCAGGAGGTTCCGCCCGCCGTACGACAGCTCGGTCAGCTCGGTGTTCGGCCTGGTCATGAGGGTCGCGTGATAGCCGGGGGCCGCGACGCGCACGCCGGCGACCGGTGTGGGCCGGTGCCAGATCAGCGGCGCGATGGACACGCCGCCCTGGCCCCATCCCGCCGCGGTGACGTACCAGCGCCCGCCGTCGCGTACGACCTCGGCGGCGTGGGAGGCGATGTGCCCGACCAGGTCATCGGGGCGGAAGCGCAGCGGGTCGGTGCTGCGGAACACGTCGGTGCCGATGTAGCCGGGCCGCGGGCCGATGAAGAGGTACCAGAAGCCGTCATGTTTCACGACAAACGATGACTCCGTCGACCCGCCGAACGTCCCCGCCGAGTCGTCGGTAAAGGCGACCTGGCGTTCGCCCCAGTGCACGAGATCGGTGCTGGTCCGGTACGCGACGATGTGATCACCGCCGGCCGGGTCGCTCGTCGCGGTGTAGTACATGACCCAGGTGCCGCCGAGCCGCATGACGTACGGGTCGCGCGCGTCGTAGCCGTCACGGAACAGCGGGCCGCCCGGGTGCCGGGTCCAGTGGTAGAGGTCCGTGGACGTGGCGAGGCTGATCGCGTACTTCGCGTGGTCGTCGCCGCCGCCGTTGTAGAACATGTAGTACATGCCGTGCCGCTCGATGACGTACGGCGCCCAGAGGTGGGTCTCGTTGTAGTACGTGGGATCCACGGAGAGCGCGAACGGCTGCTTCGTCCAGGGGCCGTGGAGGCTCTTGGCGGTGGCGTGGGCGAAGTTGTCCTCGTCCTCGGGGTTTGCCGGCTCCTGGTGAGTGATCCCGAACAGGTGCCAGGTGCCGTCCTTGCCCCGCACGATCGTGTGATCGTTGATGTACCAGGGCTGACTCTCACCGACGCTGGGGTCATAGATCTTGGTGAACGCGCCCGCGGCGACGCGATCCTCGACATGACCGAACGCCGTGACGGTCACGTCCTTGGCGTACGCAGGGGGCTGTGCGGTCATCAGCACCACTCCGAGCAACGCGGCCATTGCCGCCGTCCATCTGGTCATCCGTCGCCTCCGGGCGCGAGAAATCGATTTCTCGGAAATCGATTTCTCAATCTGGCACGAGGCGGGGTGGCCGTCAAGGGCCGGTCAGGCAGGCGGCCGCGGCTCGGCGGCCACCGCGTACGGCGTTCACGGTCTCACCGCCGTCCTGATCGCCTGCCGCTCCTCGGCGAGCGGCACAATGAGGCGCATGACGGATGACCGCTGTCCCTGCGGGCTGCCCAAGCCGTACGACGGCTGCTGCGGGCGCTTCCATCGCGGTGACGCGAAGGCCCCGACCGCCGAACGGCTCATGCGCTCACGGTTCAGCGCCTTCAGCGTCGGCGACGAGGCCTACCTCCTGCGCACGTGGCACCCGGCCACGCGACCGCCGGGCGTCGACCTCGACGCGAAGGTGCGCTGGGTGCGCCTGGAGATCCTCCAGACCTCCGGCGGAGGCTTCCTCGACGAGGAGGGCACCGTACGCTTCCGCGCCCACTACACCGAGCGTGGCCGCGACGGGCGGATGGACGAGCACAGCCGCTTCGTGACCGACGGCGGCGACTGGCTGTACGTCGGCCCGCTCCCCTAAGAGACGTGGAAGCCGTTGAAGATCGGGTCGAGGTACTTCGGGGAGTTCTGCCATTCTTCGGCGGGCATGCGGAAGTAGACGGCGAACGTACGGCCGTTGACGCGGAAGAACCGGTCGTTGACGCGTTCGGTCCCGGTCGAGCGGTCGTAGGCGAAGCTCAGGTCCGCCGCCGGGACACCCTGGTACGTCAGCGGCGTGATGGCCGACTCGCGGTAGCCCTGGAAGCTCTTGGAGACGTTGGAGTCGACCGTCTCCGCCTGGGTCCGCGGATCGGAGTACCACGGGGTGGTGCCGATCTGGAGCAGCAGGCGCGTGGTGGGGTCCTGGTAGAAGACGTTGTCGCCCGAGACGCGGCGGCTCCACGACGACGGGACCGACACCGAGTAGCCGCTCTCCGAGCGGGTCGTCCACTGCTCCGACGTCGCGTCCGCCGCCGACGAGACGGCCGCCGACGCGGACACCTGCGGCCGTACGGAAGAGGAACCAGAGGACGCGGCGGGAGAGGCGGACGAGCCGGCCGAGGTCGTTCCCGCCTTCGAGGCGGAGTGATGGCCCAGGAGCCACACCGCGCCGAAGGCCGCCACGAGCAGGGCTCCGGCGAGCGCACCCGCGAGGGCCGGCGTCGCCGGACGGCGAGAGGAGCCCGGGGCCGGATATCGCTCCGCACCCGACGCCAGATACCGCTCCGCGCCGGACGCCACATACCTCTCCGTGGCCGGCGCCTCGAAGCGCGCCGTGGCGGCCGGCAGGGCGAGATGCTGCGGCACGGGCATCGTCAAGGCGGCGGGCTCCGTACCCTCGGCCACCTGGGTCAGGAGCGGCGCGGCCTCGGCGGCGGTCATGCGCTGCGACGGGTCACGGCGCAGCAGACCGGCCAGCACCGGTGTGAGCGGCCCCGCCAGCCGCGGCGGCGGCATCTCCTCCGCCATGATCGCGGCCAGCGTGGACACGGGACCGGAGCGTTCGAACGGCGAGCGGCCCTCCACGGCGGCGTACAGGGTCGCGCCCAGCGACCACAGGTCGGCCGCGGGGCCGCCGCCGTCGCCCCGTGCGCGCTCGGGCGCCATGTACGCGGGCGAGCCGATGAGGACCCCCGTGCCGGTCAGCGACGGGTCGCCCTCCAGCGCCGCGATGCCGAAGTCGGTGATCACGGCGTGGTCGCCGTCGGCGACCAGCACGTTGCTGGGCTTGATGTCGCGGTGCTCGATGCCCGCGGCGTGCGCGGCGCGCAGGGCGTCGAGCATCTGGCGGCCGAGCGCGGCCACCCGCCGGGGCGCCAGCGGCCCGGAGGTGTCGATGACGTTCTGCAGGGACGGCGCGGCGACCAGCTGCATGACGATCCACGGGCGGCCCTCGTGCTCGACCACGTCGTGGACGGTGACCGCGCCCGGATGGTTGAGCCGCGCGGCGGACCGGGCCTCGCGGATCGTACGCGCGTGGCGCGAGCGGCGTTCGGCGTCGCCGAGGTCCGGCGGCAGCAGCACCTCCTTGACCGCGACGTCGCGGTCGAGCAGCTCGTCGTGGGCTCTCCACACCGTGCCCATACCGCCCTGGCCCAGCCGGTCGAGTAGTTCATACCGGTCGCCGACGCGCATATTCGTCCATTCTTCGGAGCAGTTCCCGAATGTGAGACGGGGCTCGCCCGCGAGGGGTTCACAGCGAGATTCAGGACGGCAGGAACTTCAGGACCGCGAGGACCCGTCGGTGGTCGTTCGACGCCGGCGGCAGGTCCAGCTTGACGAAGATGTTGCCGACGTACTTCTCCACCGCGCTGTGGCTGACCTTCAGCGCGTCGGCGATGCCGTTGTTGGAGCGCCCTTCGGCCATCAGCCGCAGCACCTCGCGCTCGCGGGGCGTCAGGGCGTCCATGGGGTCGGCCCGGCGGCGCACGAGAAGCTGCGCGACCACCTCGGGGTCGAGCGCGGTGCCGCCGGCGGCGACCCGGCGCAGCGCGTCGAGGAAGTCCGAGACGTGGGCGACGCGGTCCTTCAGCAGGTAGCCGACGCCGCTCGTCTCGACGGACAGCAGGTCGGTGACGTAACGCTCCTCGACGTACTGCGACAGCACCAGGACCGCGATCTCCGGGTACTGGCGGCGGATCACCAGCGCGGCGCGTATCCCCTCGTCGGTGTGGGTCGGCGGCATGCGTACGTCGATGACGGCGAGGTCGGGCCGTCGCTCGCCGACCGCCCGCAGCAGCGCCTCGGCGTCGGGCACGGCGTCGACGACCTCGAAGCCGCCGCCCGTGAGCAGCCTGGTCAGGCCCTCGCGGAGCAGGACCGAGTCTTCGGCGATCACGACTCGCACGGCAGCTCCACTGTGATCGTCGTCGGCCCGCCGCGCGGGCTGTGCAGGGTGAGGGTTCCGTCGACGGCGGCGGCGCGCTGTTCCAGCCCCTGGAGGCCGCCGCCCGCGTCGATGATCGCACCGCCGTGGCCGTCGTCGGTGACGACCACGCGGAGCCGGTCGCCGGTACGGCCGACGGTCACCTCGGCGTGGCCGGCGCGCGCGTGCTTGGCGATGTTGGTCAGCGCCTCGGAGACGACGAAGTACGCGATGGCCTCGATGCTCGGCGAGCAGCGTTCCTCAAGGTCGACGCGGAGGCGTACGGGCAGCGGCGCGCGGGCCACGATGCCGGACAGCGCCGCGTCGAGGCCGCGGTCGTCGAGGACGGCCGGGTGCAGGCCGCGTACGAACTCCCGCAGCTCGGCGAGCGCCTCGGTGGCCTCGTCGTGGGCCTGTTCGAGGGCCAGGCGGGCCGGGTCGGAGGGGGCCGAGGTGAGTTTCGCGCGCGCCATTCCGAGGTTCATCGCGAGGGAGACGAGCCGCTGCTGCGCGCCGTCGTGCAGGTCGCGTTCGATGCGGCGGCGTTCGGCGTCGGCCGCCGCGACGACGTCGGCGCGGCTGCGGGACAGCGACTCCACCCGCCGCGCCAGCTCCTCGGCGCGCCCGGCGCCCAGCAGCGTACGGGCGGCGGCCTCGTCCGCCCGCGCGACGCCGCGCGCCGTCCACGGGGCCGCGACGAGCAGGAGCGGCGAGGCGAGCGCGAGGACCAGACCGGCGCTCCCCCGGACCCACAGGGCCAGGGGCAGCGCCACCCAGCAGAACGCCACCAGCGCGCCGCCCGCGCCGCCGATGACCAGCGCGAGGAGGTGGTACCCGAGCTGCTGCCACGCGCGTGCCGGCGTCATGCGGGCCGGCGGAGGGACCTCGACGCCGAGCAGCGTACGGAACCGGGCGCGCTGCACGATGCTCAGCTCGCGGACGCACCCCAGGAGCAGCACCGGCCCGAACAGGACCATCGCCACGTACGCCACGACCAGCGTCCATCCGCCGGTGGGTCCCTCGGCCAGGCTCCACAGCGCGGCGCCCCACAGGGCGATGACCGTGCCGGCGGTCGCGAGCGTCACGGCGGCGGCCGGCAGCCCGGCGAGGGCGTGCAGTGTCGCGCGCCGTGCGCCGGGCGCACTCGTCGAGGTCACGCGGCCAACGCTAGACACGGACGGCCCGCCGCGCCATGCGGTCAGCCCTCCGCCGGGGTGTGGAAAACCCCACCTCGAAGGCGCCGTACGCCCCAGAGACGGCGCGGCGCGTCCCCGGCACCGTTGACCTCGTCGCGACGCCGGCCGCAGGCGTCTGGAGGAGGGGCTCAGCACATGATCGAGGCACGCGGACTGACGAAGAGGTACGGGGACAAGGTCGCGGTCGACGACCTGTCCTTCACCGTGCGGCCCGGGGTCGTGACCGGCTTCCTCGGCCCGAACGGCGCCGGAAAGTCGACCACGATGCGGATGATCCTCGGGCTGGACGCGCCGAGCGCGGGGTCCGTGACCGTCGGCGGGAAGCCGTTCCGCGAGCACGCGGCGCCGCTTCGCGAGGCGGGCGCGCTGCTGGAGGCGCGGTCGGTCCAGCCGGGCCGCAGCGCGTACCGGCACCTGCTGGCGCTGGCGGCCACGAACGGCATCCGGCGGTCGCGCGTGGACGACGTCGTGGACGCCGTCGGCCTTCGCGAGGTCGCGCGCAGACGGGCCGGCGGCTTCTCCCTCGGCATGGCGCAGCGGCTCGGCATCGCGACGGCGCTGCTCGGCGACCCGCGTACGGTCATCCTCGACGAGCCGCTGAACGGCCTGGACACCGAGGGCATCCGCTGGGTGCGCGCGCTGCTGCGCGGGCTCGCCGACGAGGGCAGGACGGTCTTCGTCTCCTCCCATCTGATGAACGAGATGGCGCTGACCGCCCAGCACCTCATCGTGATCGGGCGCGGCCGGCTGCTCGCCGACACGGGCGTGGCGGAGTTCGTCGCGTCGGCCGCGCGCACCGTCGTACGGGTCCGCACGACCGCGCCGGACGCCCTGGCGGAGCTGCTGCGCTCGCCGGGCGTGACCGTGACCCGCGAGCCGGACGGCGCCCTGACCGTGTCGGGTCCGACCACGGACCGGATCGGGACCCTCGCGGCGCGGAACGGCATCACCCTGCTCGAACTGACCGCGCAGGAGGCCTCCCTGGAGGAGGCGTTCATGGAGATGACCAGGGACGCGGTGGAGTTCCGCGCGCCCACGACGACAGGAGTACGGCGATGACGGCTCTTCCCGCCTACGACGTTCCCCAGCGGGTGACCTGGCCCCGCGTCCTGCGCTCGGAATGGATCAAGCTGCGGTCGCTGCCGTCGGCCGCCTGGTCGCTGGCGGCCACTCTGGTGCTGATCGTCGGGTTCGGCGCGATGTACTCGCTGGTCCGGGTCACCCGGCCGCCGGTCACCGCCGCGCAGTTCGCGAACTTCGACCCGACGGCGATCAGCCTCGGCGGCGTGACTCTCGCGCAGCTCGCGGCCGGGGTCCTCGGCGTGCTCCTGATCAGCGGCGAGTACGCCACCGGCATGGTCCACGCGACCTTCGCCGCCGTGCCGCGCCGGCTGCCGGTGCTGTGGGGCAAGGCCGTGGCGCTCGCGCTGGCCTCGCTCACGGTGTGCGTGCCCGCGACGGTCGTCGCGTTCCTCACCGGCCAGTCGATCCTGGCGCGCGAGCACCTCGACGTGGCCCTGAGCCATCCCGGCACGGCGCGCGCGGTGCTCGGCAGCGCCCTGTACCTCACCGGCGTCGGCCTGCTCGGGCTCGGGCTGGGCGCGCTGCTGCGGAGCACGGCGGGCGCGGTCGCGGCGCTGTTCGGGGTGCTGTTCGCGTTCCAGCTCGTCGCGGGTCTGCTGCCATCGGCCTGGTCGGACCACGTGTACAAGTTCCTGCCCGCGCCGGCCGGCCTCGCGATCACGGCCGTACGCCCGGACGCCGCGTCGCTCGCGCCGTGGACCGGCTTCCTCGTCTTCCTGCTCTACATCTCCGCCGTGCTGGCGGTGGCCGCCTGGCGAATGCGCGGCCGGGACGCATGACGCGTGGGACACGTGGGTACGCGGGGAACAAGCTCCCCGAAACGGAGGAAGGTATCCCGTGAGCGCCGACAGCGCACTTCGTGAACGCCAGGCCCTCAGCCAGGTGACCGACCGTCTCACCAAGACCTTCGCCGACCAGTACTCCCCCGACCAGGTCGACCGCACCGTCACCTCGGTCCACCACCGTTTCGACGGCAGACCGATCAGGGAGTTCGTCCCGGTCCTCGTGGAACGCATCGCCCGCAAGGAACTTCTGACGGACTGACTTATATAGGTGTTGACTTATATAAGTAGCGACCGCTAACTTCGCTCCATGCATGCGTTCGACGTGCTGGGCGATCCGGTTCGCCGGAGGATCCTCGAGCTGCTCGCGGGCGGCGAGATGACCTCCGGCGCGGTCGGTTCGATCGTCCAGGAGGAGTTCGGAATCTCCCAGCCCGCCGTCTCACAACACCTCCGGGTGCTGCGGGACGGCGGATTCGCGACCGTACGGCCCGAGGGCACCCGGCGTCTCTACGCCGTGAACTCCGAACCGTTGCGCGAGGTCGACGCGTGGCTCGAACGCTTCCGGCGCTTCTGGACACCACCCCTGGACGCGCTCGCGACCGAGCTGGCGCGCGGGCGCCGGAAGCAAGGACCTTCCGAGGAGCGGAGCACCTGATGATCGATGTCACATCGGAGATCAACGCGGTACGGCGCACGGTCGGGACGCGCGTACTGGAGGCGGGCGAGGCACGCGTCGCGACCATCAACCGCACGTACGCCGCGCCGATCGAGGACGTCTGGGACGCCTGCACGAACGCCGAGCGCATCCCGCGCTGGTTCCTGCCCGTGACCGGCGACCTGCGCGTCGGCGGGAAGTTCCAGCTCCAGGGCAACGCCGGCGGCACGATCGAGCGCTGCGACCCGCCGAAGAGCTTCGCCGCGACGTGGGAGTTCGGCGGCGACGTCAGCTGGATCGAGGTACGCCTGGCGCCGGACCCGGACGGCGGCACCCGCTTCGAGCTGGAGCACGTCGCCCACGTCGACGACGACCGCTGGGGCGAGTTCGGGCCGGGCGCGGTCGGCGTCGGCTGGGACTCCGCCCTGATGGGCCTCGGCCTGCACCTGGCGTCCGGGAAGTCGGTCGACCCGGAGGAGTACCTGACCTGGTCCACGTCGGAGGACGGCAAGCGGTTCATGTCGCTGAGCAGCGACGGCTGGTGCGAGGCGAACATCGCCGCCGGCGCGGACCCGTCCGCCGCACGCGCCGCCGCCGACCGCACCACGGCCGCCTACACGGGAGGCTGACACGATGCCGTCCGGACCTCCCGGACCCGGCGTACGCGTGCCGGAGGCGGTGACGCGCCTGGCCGCCGGCCCCGTACGCCCTGTCTGGAAGAACCAGAAGGGCGGCCTGACGTTCGCGGCGGGCGACCTGCACGTGAAGTGGTCACCTCCGGGCTTCGACTTCTCCGCCGAGGCCACGCGCCTGACCTGGGCGAGCCGGTTCACCCCCGTCCCGTCACCGGTGGAGACGGGCCACGACGAGGCGGGGTCGTGGCTGGTCACCCGCACGCTGCCGGGCGAGAGCGCGGTCACCCGCCGCTGGCTCGCCGAGCCCGCCACGGCCGTACGCGCCGTCGGCGAGGGCCTGCGAGCGTTACACGAGGCGCTGCCCGTGGACGGCTGCCCGTTCTCGTGGGAGCCGTCCACCCGCCTGGCCCGCATGCCGTCGTCCCCGGACCCGTCCCGCTGGCATCCGGCCCACCGCCGCCTGGGCGCCGACCGAGCACTGTCCCTGCTGGCCGACCCGCCGGAGACCGACGTCCGCGTCGTCTGCCACGGCGACCCGTGCGCACCGAACACCCTGCTGACCCGAGGCCGCTGGTCGGGCCACGTCGACCTGGGCGCCCTGGGCGTCGCGGACCGCTGGGCCGACCTCGCGGTCGCGACGTGGAACACCTGGTGGAACTACGGCCCAGGCTGGGAGGACCTCCTCCTCGCGGCCTACGGCGTACGCCCCGACCCGGAACGCACCCGCTACTACCGCCTCCTCTGGGACCTCACCCCCTGAGACCGGTCGTCACGGGGGCCCAGAGGGCGTTTCGCCGCCCATACGGTGCGCGATCCGCGCACGGTGAGGTCGTCGCGGTGCGGGAGGCCGGCGATCAGGGTGTCGAGGGCCTTCAGCTCGTCGGGGCTCAGGCGGTCTTCGACGCCGGAGCGCAGGCGCTGGAGGGACAGCTGGGCGTAGCGGCCGGTGGCGGCGGGGAGCGGCGGTGTCAGCGCGAAGGTGAACTCCCGTTCGGTCTCGATCGTGAAACCGGCCTTGGTGAGGTGTACGCCCCAGTCGGCGCCCAGGTGGGGCAGCGCCTCGGCCTTCGCCTCGTCCACCAGGGCGTGGCAGCGGGCTTCGAGGCCCTCGTCCTCCGGCAGGAAGCGCGGGAAGGTGCCCGTCTCGACCACGGCCACGAGGCCGCCGGGGCGTAGCGCGGCGTACACCTCGGCCAAGGCGTGGGCGGGGTCCGCCATGTGGTGAAGGGACATGGACGCCCAGGCCAGGTCGATCTCGCCGACGGACGGCCACTTCTCGTCCAGGTTCGCCGGGACGGTACGGACACGGTCCGCGACGCCCAGGTCGCGGGCCTTGGTCCCGAGGTGGTGGAGAAGGGACTCGGACAGGTCCAGGGCGGTGACGTCGGCGCGGTCGAAGCGGCGGGCCAGGGCGAGGGTGCCGGTGCCGGTCCCGGCGCCGACGTCGAGGATCCGCCTCGGGTCGCCGGCCAGGTCACGGAGCCAGGCGGTCACCTCGGACAGGTACGCGTGCAGCACCTCGCCGTCGAGGTCCAGCATTTCTTCCATGCCTTCAAAGTGATGGTGTTCCATGCTCCGACCCTACGACCGCCTTGCGCGGATGACATAGCATCTTGCGTATGACGCAAGACGGTGACCTCGACGGCCTGGTCCGCAAGCGGATCAGGGGGCTGCGGGCGGCACGGGGCTGGTCGCTCGACGAGCTGGCCGCCCGCTGCTACCTGAGCCCCTCCACGCTGAGCCGGATCGAGACCGGCCACCGGCGCATCGCCCTCGACCAGCTCGCCCCGATCGCCCGCGCCCTCGGGACCACGCTCGACCAGCTCGTGGAGTCCGAGGAGGACGACGACGTGGTGATCCGGCCGCTGCGCGACGAGAGACGGGGCATGACCACCTGGATGCTGACCCGCGAGCCCGGGCCGCACGGCGTCTCCGTGGCCAAGATCCGGGTCACCAGGCCGGTGCCACAGCGCGGCACCGACGAGCTGAAGGTCCACCCGGGAAAGGACTGGTTCACCGTCCTGTCGGGGACCATCGTGCTGCTGCTCGGCGAGCGCACCATCGTCGTCGAGGCCGGTCAGGCGGCGGAGTTCTCCACCATGACGCCGCACGCGTTCGGCGCGCGCGGCGGCCCGGCCGAGGTCCTCTGCGTGTTCGACCACGAAGGGCAGCGCAACCATCTCCACTCCGAGCCGTGAACGGCGCACACTGGGGGCATGAGCTCACAGGAGACCGGCGAGAAGTGGCGCGCCCTCCCGCCTCGCGTACGGCTCGCCGACACCGTCGCGGAGCAGGCCGAGGTGCACGCGGTCAATCCCCTTCCGGAGCAGAAGGCCGCCGAGATCGGGACTCTCCAGAATCCGGCCTGAACGGCCGGCGGATCGTCGCGCTGCCCGCGTCCAGGTCGACCTCGCCGCGCGGCGGCGCGCCGTCGTTCTCGTCGTCGCGGAGCACCAGCGACGTCTGCCGCTGGTCGATCTCGTGCCGCTTGGTGGCGTAGCCGTTCCCCTGCCGGGGTGGTTCCGCGGGAGGCAGGTGTCACCGGAAACGCAGCATTTGAGCGACGATCTTTCCCGTATAGTCGACCTGCGAATATGTGCCGGAGGGTAGTCCCTCATAACGGCAGCGGCCCACGATAGGGAAAGGCCCGGATGTCACTTTCGTCCCGTCCGAAGACCACCGCCGAACTCCTGATGGAGCTGGAGCCGGTCGTCGCGACCGAGCTCGACCGTCACCTGTCCACGGCCAAGGAGTGGTTCCCCCACGATTACGTCCCGTGGAGCGAGGGCCGCGACTTCGACGGTCTGTGCGAGGGTGACGGCCTGGACGCCGGATGACTCCAGGGTCTCCGCCGAGTCGCGTGACGCGCTCATCGTCAACCTGCTCACCGAGGACAACCTGCCCGGCTACCACCGCGAGATCGCGACGCTCTTCGGCCGCGACGGCGCGTGGGGCACCTGGGTGAACCGCTGGACCGCCGAGGAGAACCGCCACGGCATCGTCATCCGCGACTACCTCACGGTCACCCGTGCGGTCGACCCGGTCGCGCTCGAACGGGCGCGGATGACGCACATGCAGGGCGGCTACGAGGCCGACCACGGCGACAAGATGCTGCACGCGCTGGCGTACGTCTCCTTCCAGGAGCTGGCGACCCGCGTGTCCCACCGCAACACCGGCAGGGCGTCCGGCGACCCGGCGTGCGAGCGCCTGCTGACGCGGGTGGCGGCGGACGAGAACCTCCACATGCTCTTCTACCGCAACCTGCTCGCCGCGGCGTTCGAGCTCGCCCCGGACGAGACGATGCCGCCGTCACCGACGTCGTACGGACTTCCAGATGCCCGGCCACACGATCGACGGCTTCCTGCGCAAGCGGTCGCGATCGCCAACGCCGGCATCTACGACCTGCAGGTGCACCAGGACGACGTGGTCGGCCCGTCCTGCGCCAGTGGAAGATCTTCGAGATGGACGGCCTCGGCCCCGACGGCGAAAAGGCGCGCGAGGAGCTGTCACGTTCCTCGGCGGCCTCGACGACGCGGCGAGCAAGTTCGTCGAGCGCCGCGCCGAGCGGCGGGCCCGCCAGGCGAAGAGGAAATAACCGACCGCCGGTATAGAGTTCGAATTACCCAGGGCATTCCGTACACCGGCGAAAAAGCCGATGTCGTCCTGGGCGCACGTAATCCGGTTCGCTCGCGAACGGGCCGAAAACGGGCCGGCGACATGGCACCGCACGTGGTAATCCACACCCCGGACACCGCCCCCGAAACGCCGGAAGCACGGCTGCGCATGGACCCGGAGTTCAAGCGTCGCGGGGCGGTGGACGGCGGGTGGTGGCCGCACTCGCGCGACGCGACCGCGAGCTGCCGGCCTCCTGCGGGCGCTGAACTCCCACGCGGGGCGGTCGTACGCCTCAGCGTCGACCCGCGCGACTGGGAGAACATCCCGCGCCGCCTGGTCGTCGACGGCCGGCGCGTGCGCATCGGGCACTTCGCCAGCATGAATCACAAGATCATCGCGACCCGCGGCAACAGGACCACATCATGCTGCTGGTGGTGCCGCCGCGTACGCCCGCCGCCGTGGCGGAGTCCGCGCTGCGGATGGCCTCCGCGGGCGCGGCGCCCTCGGGCCCGACGAGATCCTCGCCGCGGCCGGTCGCGAGGACCGCGGCGAGATCGGCGGGTGGGTCGACGACGGCGCACCGTCGCCGGACCACCTCACTCCCAGCCCGAACTGACGTCAGCCGCGCGGGGCTCACCACTGATGGCTCCGACCGAGTGCAGGTGACGCAGCACGTCGCCGATATGTATCTCAGCGGTCACCGGATCTCCCGGCCCCATCTCAATCAGCTGTTGCCCTTTTTCCTTGGCCTGCGCCCGCAACTTTTCCTTCTGGCTGTCGGTGAGGAATCCATGCACGAATTCGCGCTCGCCCTTTTCGTTCTTCTCCTCGGAGTGACGAGCGGTTTGACAATCACGCTGCCGTCGGCTTTCACGCGACCGTCGTAGGTTTTTTAGGAGTGACAATCGTCGCCGTGGTATGCGGCACCTTGCCGTAGCGATCCGGGTATTTGCAGCAGCATACGCATCGGCGTGAGTTCGATCGCGAGCGCCTGCTCGAATTTTGAATTGCCGTGATTGCAGCTATCGCAACTGCCATCCTTCACGACCAGATTTCCGCCGAGCGCCGCCGGGAAGATGTGTTCGTCTGTAAAACGGACGGCGTCCCCCTCCCCTTCCTTCAGGCAGAACAGGCATTGCGGCATGCCTGA
>CAWGMO010000010.1:0-1022834 GCA_963823735.1 uncultured Actinomycetota bacterium
GTCGCGGGTCGCCTCGTGCAGGTACCAGGCGGCGTCGACCTTGGGGCGCAGCACCTCGGGGAAGGCGGTCGGCGGTCAGCTCGGTCAGCACGCCGTCGTCCAGGGCGCCGGCCGTGTGCACCACGGCGGTCAGGTCCGGGATCCCGGCGAGCAGCGCGTCGACGGCGGACGGGTCGGTCACGTCGCACCGCTCGAACCGCGCGGTGGCGCCGTGGTCGGCCAGTTCCTTGACGAGTTCGGCCGCGCCGGGGGCGTCGTCGCCCCGGCGTCCGGCGAGCACCAGGTCACGCGCGCCGTGCTCGGCGACCAGATGCCGGGCGAGCAGACCGCCGAGGACGCCGGCGCCGCTGATCAGCACGGTGCCGCCGGCGTACGGGGCGACGGTGAGCACGATCTTGCCGGTGTGGCGTGCCTGCGCCATGAACCGCATGGCGGTACGCGCGTCGGCGAGCGGCCACGTCCGCGTCGGAAGGCCGGTCGTCTCGCCGAGGCGTATCTGCTCGACCACCTCGGTCAGCAGCCCCTGGATGCGGTCCGGGCCGGCCTCCATCAGGTCGAAGGCGCGGTAGGTGACACCCGGCGGCAGCGTCGCCGCGTCGCGGATGTCGGTCTTGCCCATCTCCACGAACCGGCCGCCCGGAGGCAGCAGGCCCAGCGACGAGTCCACGAACTCACCGGCGAGCGAGTTCAGCACCACGTCCATCGGCGGGAAGCGGTCGGCGAACTCCGTCGTACGCGACGACGCGATGTGCTCGTCGTCCAGGCCGACGGCGCGCAGCACGCCGTGCTTGGACGGGCTCGCCGTGCCGAACACCTCGGCGCCCAGCGACCGCGCCACCCGCACCGCGGCCATGCCCACGCCACCGGCCGCCGCGTGCACCAGCACCTTGTCGCCGGGCTTCACCTCGGCGAGGTCGGCCAGCGCGTAGCGTGCCGTGGCGAACACCGACGGCAGCGCCGCCGCCTGGACCCACGACCAGCCCTCGGGGACCGGTACGACGAGCCTGCGGTCCGTCACGGCCAGCGGGCCGAACCCGCCGAGCACCATGCCGAGCACGCGGTCGCCCACGGCCAGGTCGGTCACGCCGTCGCCGACCTCGACCACGGTGCCCGCGGCCTCGGAGCCGATCGCCTCGACCTCGTCCGGGTACATGCCGAGCGCGCACAGGACGTCGCGGAAGTTCAGGCCGGCCGCGCGCACGGCGACGCGTACCTCGCCCGGTGCGAGCGGCGCGGTGGTGTCCGGCGCGGCGACGGCCTCGACGCCGTCGATGCTGCCGGGCCGCACCACGTTCACGCGCCACGACTCCGCGCCGGCGGGCGGGCGCAGCGCGTCGCCGGCCGCGCGCGCCAGCCGCGCGACGGTCAGGTGTCCCTCGCGGAGCGCGGACTGCGGCTCGTCGCCGGCGGACGGCACGGCGCGCAGCGACTCGGGCGCGCCGTCGGTGTCGACGAGCAGGAAACGGCCGGGGTGCTCGGTCTGCGCGGTCCGCACCAGGCCCCACACCGCCGCGGCGGCGGGGTCGGTGTCCTCGCCGGCGCGTACGGCGACGGCGCCGCGCGTCACGACGGCGAGCCGCGAGGCGGCGAACCGGTCGTCGGCGAGCCACGCGCGCAGCAGGTCCAGCACCTCGGCGGTGACCCGGTGGGCGCCCGCGACCGCGTCATCGCCGGTGGAGACGGGCGCGACCACGAGGTCGGTCCCGGCCGGGACGTCGGCGAGCGCGGCGTACGCGGGCGCGTCGACGCCCGCGGAGCCGGCGCCCAGCACGGCGTGGCGCGCGGCGGCGGCCGGTGAGGCCGGCACCCACTCCACCCGGAACAGCGCGTCACGGGTTCCGGCGGCGGCAGCGGCGCGCAGCTGGCCGGCCGACGCGGGCCGCAGCCGCAGCCCGGCCAGCTCCACGACGGGGGTTCCGCCGGCGTCGGTCGCGGTGAGCCGCACCGTGTCGCCGTCACGCGCGGCGCGCACGCGGAGCACGCGGGCGGCGCTCGGCCGCACGCTCACGCCGGTCCACGCGAACGGCAGCAGCGTCGGCGCGCCGTCGGGCTCGGCGGCCAGCACGGCCTGCGCGGCGGCGTCGATCAGTGCCGGGTGCACGGCGTAGCCGGTCGCGTCGACCGTCTCGGGCAGCGCGACCTCGGCGAAGACCTCGCCGTCGCGGCGCCACAGCGCCCGCAGGCCGTGGAAGGCCGGCCCGTAGCCGAACCCGCGCGCGGCGAGCCGGTCGTAGACGCCGTCCAGGGCGACCTGTTCCGCTCCGGCGGGCGGCCACTCCCCGTCGGCCACGGCTCCGGCCGGTGCGGCGGGGGCGAGCACGCCGGTCGCGTGCGTGGTCCAGTCGCCGTCCGCGAGCGAGTGCACGGCGACCGCGCGCCGTCCCGACTCGTCGGCGCCGCGTACGGTCACGCGCAGGGTGAGGCCGTCGGCGGGCACGCCGATCGGGGCGGCGAGCGTCAGCTCCTCGACCAGGCCGCAGTCCAGCCGGGCGCCCGCGTGGGCGACCAGCTCCAGCACCGCCGTGCCCGGCACGAGGACCGTGCCCAGGACGGCGTGGTCGGCGAGCCAGGGGTGCGCGTCGAGCCCGACGCGGCCGGACAGGACGAGACCGTCGCCGTCGGGCAGCGCGATCTCGGCGCCCGCGAGCGGGTGCCCGCCCGAGGCGAGCCCGACCGCGGCGAGGTCGCCGGCGCCCGACCGGCGCGCGGACAGCCAGTACCGCTCCCGCTGGAACGCGTACGTGGGCAGCTCGACCGGCCGCGCGCCGGCCTCCTCGAAGATCGGCGTCCAGTCGACGGGCACGCCCGCGACGGCGGCGTCGGCGAGCGACAGCGTGAACCGGTTCCGGTCGCTCTCGTCCCGGCGCAGCGTGGCGGTGACGCGCAGCTCGGCGCCCTCCGCCTCGGCCGTCTGCTGCATGGCGATGGTGAGGACGGGGTGCGGGCTGATCTCGACGAACCCGTGGTAGCCCTCGTCGAGCAGGCCGCGCACGGCGTCGTGGAACCGCACCGGACGGCGCAGGTTCTTGTACCAGTAGCGCGCGTCCAGGTCGCTTCCGTCGACCCAGTCGGCGGTCACCGTCGAGTAGATCGGCACCTCGGCGTCGCTGGGGCGTACGCCCTTCAGCTCGGCGATCAGCTTCTCGCGCACCGCCTCCACCTGCGGGGAGTGCGAGGCGTAGTCGGCGGCGACGCGTCCCGAGCGCATGCCCTCGTCGTCGCACAGGTCGAGGAAGTCCTCCAGCGCCTCGCGGTCACCGGCGACGACCAGCGAACGGGGGCTGTTGATCGCCGCGACGCCGAGGCTGCCGGACCAGCGCTCCAGCATCTTCTCGACGACGTCGGCGGTCGCGGACACGAAGCCCATGCCGCAGCGGCCCGGCAGGTCGATCACGGTCCTGGCCCGCAGCGCGACGACCTTCGCGGCGTCCTCCAGCGTGAGGGCGCCCGCGACGCACGCGGCGGCGATCTCCCCCTGGCTGTGGCCGACCACGGCGGACGGCACCACGCCGTGCGAACGCCACAGCGCGGCGAGCGACACCATCAGCGCGAACAGGACCGGCTGGATCACGTCGACGCGGTTCATGGGCGGCGCGCCCTCGGCGCCGCGCAGCACGTCGACGACCGACCAGTCCAGGTACGGGGCCAGCGCGCGCTCGCACTCGGCCATCCGCTCGGCGAACACCGGGCAGGTGTCGAGCAGCTCCAGGCCCATGCCGACCCACTGGCCGCCCTGGCCCGCGAACACGAACACCACGCGGCCGTCCGCCGCCGCGGTGCCGCGCACGAGGGAGGCCTGGTCGGCGCCGCCTTCGGCGAGAAGGTCGAGGCCGGCCAGGAGCTCCGCGCGGTCGCGGCCGACCACGGCGGCGCCGTGGTCGAACGCGGTGCGGCGGGTGGCCAGCGTGAGCCCGACGTCGGCGGGCTCCAGGTCCGGATCGGCGGCGACGAACGCGCGCAGCCGCGCGGCCTGGTCGCGCAGCCCGGCCTCCGTACGCGCCGACAGCAGCCACGGCACCGGAACGTCCACGGCCCGCCGCGGCTCGTCCTCGGTCTCAGGCGCCTCTTCCACGATCACGTGCGCGTTGGTGCCGCTCACGCCGAACGACGACACGCCCGCGCGGCGCGGGCTCTCACCGCGCGGCCAGTCACGCGCCTCGGTCAGCAGCTCGACCGCGCCGGACACCCAGTCCACGTGCGGGGAGGGCGCGTCCACGTGCAGGGTCTTGGGCAGCAGTCCGTTCCGTAGCGCCAGCACCATCTTCATGACGCCGCCGACGCCGGCCGCGGCCTGCGCGTGTCCCAGGTTGGACTTCAGCGAGCCCAGCCACAGCGGCCGGTCGCGGTCCTGCCCGTACGAGGCGAGCAGCGCCTGCGCCTCGATCGGGTCGCCCAGGGTCGTTCCGGTGCCGTGGCCCTCGACGGCGTCCACGTCGGACGGCCGCAGGCCCGCGTCGGCCAGCGCCTGGCGCACCACCCGCTGCTGTGACGCGCCGCTGGGCGCGGTCAGGCCGTTGGAGGCGCCGTCCTGGTTGATGGCGGTGCCGGGCAGCAGCGCGAGCACCTCGTGCCCGTTGCGGCGCGCGTCGGAGAGGCGTTCGAGCAGCAGGACGCCGGCGCCCTCGGACCAGCCGAGGCCGTCGGCGGTCTTGGCGTAGGAACGGCAGCGGCCGTCGGCGGAGATGCCGCCTTGCTTGGTGAAGTCGACGAACAGCTCCGGCGTCGGCATCACGGTCACGCCGCCCGCGAGGGCGAGGGTGCTCTCCCCCGACCGCAGCGACCGCGCCGCCAGGTGGATGGCCACCAGGGACGACGAGCAGGCGGTGTCCACCGTGAACGCCGGGCCCTCCAGGCCGAGCACGTACGCGATCCTGCCGGAGACCACGCTCGCGAGACGGCCGGTGAGCGCGTGGCCGTCGCCGCCCTCGGGGACCCCGGCGAGCAGCGAGGAGTACGACTGGGCGTTGGCGCCGACGAACACGCCGACCTTGCCGCCGCGCCAGGAGCCGGGCGTGACGCCCGCACGCTCCAGCGCCTCCCAGGAGGTCTCCAGCAGCAGCCGCTGCTGCGGGTCCATCAGCTGGGCCTCGCGCGGGCTGACGCCGAAGAACCCCGCGTCGAACATCGCCACGTCGTCGAGGAAGCCGCCGTGCCGGGTGCGGCTGGCCTCCGGGCCGTCGGCGAGCGCGGCCAGGTCCCAGCCGCGGTCCTCGGGGAACGCCGAGATCACGTCGCGTTCCTCCGCGACGACCCGCCAGAGCTCCTCCGGCGTGGTGACACCGCCCGGGTAGCGGCACGCCATGCCGACCACCGCGATCGGGTCGTCGTCGGCGGCGCGGCGTACGGGCTCGTCGTCCTCGACCAGCGCGACGTGCTTCCCCGAGGCCGCGTCCACCAGGACCTCGGCCAGGGCGCGCGACGTCGGGTAGTCGTAGATGGCCGTCGTCGGGAGCTTGACGCCCGTGATCCGGCTGAGCCGCAGCAGCAGCTGCACGGCCGTCAGCGACCGCAGGCCGAGCTCGCGGATGGCGCGGTCCGGCGGCACGTCGGCGGCGGTCCCCAGGTCCAGGACCTCGGCGACCTGCGCCAGCACCAGGTCCAGCACCAGGCGGCGGCGCTCGGGCTCGGGCCGTCCGGCGAGGCGGGCGGCGAGCGCGGTCGGCCGGTCGGCCGTCGGGGCGGTCTGCGGCTCAGTCATGAGGCGGTCCCCTCCAACGGGTCCGATGCGGGAAGTGCGGATACGGGCAGGGCGGGTTCGGCGAGCGCGGCGGCCAGGAGCGCGGTCGTGCCCGCCAGCAGGCCGTCGACGGTGGCCTGGTCGAGCACGCCGGCCCGGTGGACGACGTGACCGGTGAGGCCGCCGTCGGGGTCCTCGACCAGGTGCACCTCGAGGTTCCAGCGGGCGTACACGCGCTCACCGGCGAACGGCTCGACGCGCGCGCCGGGCAGCCGCAGCTCGCCGAGCTCGACGTTGACGAGCTGGAACACCACGTCGACGAGGGGTTCGGCGGGGTCGAGGCCGAGGCCTTCGGCGACGCGTTCCCACGGCAGCGCCTGGTGGGCGAACGCGTCGACCGTGGTCGTGCGCACCCGGCCCAGCAGGTCCGCGAAGGACGGCTCGCCGGTGAGGTCGACCCGGAGCGGCACGAAGTTGGCGAAGAACCCGATCAGGTCCTCCACCTCCAGGCGCGTACGGCCCGCGACGGGCGAGCCCACGGCGAGGTCGTCCACGCCCGCGTACCGGGCGAGGTTCGCGGTGAACGCGGCGAGCAGGGTCATGTACAGCGTGACCTCGTGCTCGGCGGCGGCCTCGCGGGCGGCGTCGACGAGCTCGGCGGGCACCCGCCACTCGGTCAGCACGCCCGCGTCGCCGTGGGAGTCGCCCAGCGTCAGGGGTTTCAGGCCCCGCAGGCGGTCGCGCCAGTGGCCGAGCTGCTCGTCGAGCACGGCGCCGGTCAGGTACGACTCCTGCCACACGGCGAAGTCGCCGTACTGGACCGGAAGGTCGGGCAGGTTCGCCTCGCGGCCCTCGCGCAGCGCCTCGTACGTGCGGGACAGCTCGGACCAGAGCACGCCCTGCGACCAGCCGTCGGTGGCGATGTGGTGCACGGTCAGCAGCAGCACGTGGTCGTCGGCGGCGATCCGCAGCAGCGACGGCCGGAGCACCGGGCCGCCGACCAGGTCGAACGGCCGGGCGGCCTCCTCACCGGCGGCGGCGCGCGCGGCGGCCTCGTCCGGCACGTGCACCACGTCGAGCTTGAGCTCGGCGACGGGCCGCACGACCGACCTGGGCTCCTCGCCCGGCACGAACACCGTGCGCAGCACCTCGTGCCGTCGCGTGACCTCGGTCAGCGCGCGGCCGAGCAGGTCCACGTCGAGGTCGCCGGTGATCCGCACGGCCAGCGGGATCGTCCACACCGGGTCGTCCGGGTCGGCCTCGTGCAGCGCCCACAGCCGCCGCTGGGTCATCGAGAGCGGCAGCGGCCGGTCCCTCGGCACCGGCACCAGCGGCGGCACCGACGAGAGCGGCGCGGCGGCCACGACCTCGGCGAGCGCGCGCGGCGTACGGTGCTGGAACAGCTCGCGCAGCGACACCTCGACGCCCAGGACGTCGCGGATCCGCGCCACGGTGCGCGCGGCGACCAGCGAGTGGCCGCCGAGGGCGAAGAAGTCGTCGTCGATGCCGACCCGCTCGGCCTCCAGCACCTCGCGGAAGACGCCGCACAGCGCCTCCTCCCCGGGGGTGCGGGCGGCGGCGAAACCGACGTCGAGCGCGGTGCGCAGGTCGGGCGCGGGCAGCGCGCCACGGTCGACCTTGCCGGTCGTCGTCAGCGGGAACGCCTCCAGCGCGACGAACGCCGACGGCACCATGTAGTCCGGCACGGCCTCGGCCAGGTGCGTGCGCAGCCGGGCCGGCAGGTCGCCGTCCGTGCCGGGCACGGGTACGACGTAGCCGACGAGCCGCCGGACACCGGGCGTGTCCTCGCGGGTGACGACGACGGCGCGCGTCACTTCGGGGTGCCGCAGCAGCACGGCCTCGACCTCGCCCAGCTCCACGCGGAAGCCGCGGACCTTGACCTGGTGGTCGAGCCGCCCGAGGAACTCCAGGCTGCCGTCCGGCCGCCAGCGGCCCAGGTCGCCGGTCCGGTAGAGGCGGTCGCCGGGCGGCCCGTACGGGTTCGCCACGAACTTCTCCGCGGTCAGGCCCGGGCGTCCGACGTAGCCGCGCGCGAGGCCGGGCCCGGCGAAGCACAGCTCTCCGGCGACACCGACGGGCACCGGCTTCAGCTCGCGGTCCAGCACGTACGGACGCGAGTTGTCGACGGGCCAGCCCAGGTGCGCGGTGGCGGGCCAGCCGGCGACGTCGCCGGGCAGGGTCACGGCGGTGACGACCTGGATCTCGGTCGAGCCGTAGTGGTTGTGCACGCGCAGCTCCGGCCGCGCGGCGCAGAACTCGCGCAGCACGGCGTCCAGCGACAGCGGCTCGCCCGCCTGCGAGATGTGCCGCAGCGAGGTCAGCCGCGCCCGCCCGGCGTTGGCCTCCTCGGCCAGCGCGCGGATCATGAGGTTCGGCACGAAGATCTGCTCGATCTCCCGCTCGTCGAGCCAGCGCGCGAAGCGCGCCGGGTCGCGGCGCACCTCGTCGGCCGGGATGACCAGCGTCTCGCCGTACAGCAGCGCGGAGAGGACCTCCTGCACCGACACGTCGAAGGTGAGGGCGGTGAAGTGCGCGGTACGCGTGCCGGGACCGCCGGGGACGGCCTTCTTCTGCCACTCCAGCATGTTCACCACGCACCGCGCGGGCATGGCGATGCCCTTCGGGGTGCCGGTGGAACCCGACGTGTAGACGACGTAGGCGAGCGAGTCCGGGCCGGGCGTCTCCCGAGGGAGCGCCGCGGCGCCGGTCGGCGCGTCCAGGAGCACGAGCGTGGTGTCGTCGGCGAACACGTCCGCGTGGGCGCGCTGGGTGACGGCGACGGTCATCCGCGCGTCGTCCACGATGAGCCGGACCCGCTCGCGCGGGTGCGTCGGGTCGATCGGGACGTACGCCGCGCCGGCCTTCAGGATGCCGACCAGGCCAGCGACCAGCTCGGTGCTCCGGTCGGCGCACAGTCCGACGAGGTCGTCGGGGCGCACGCCGCGTGCGCGCAGCTCGGCGGCGACACCCTCGGCGGCGCGGTCGAGCTCGGCGTAGGTCAGGGCGTCGTCGGCGAACTCCACCGCGCGGGCGTCCGGGGTGCGGGCGGCCTGCTCGGCGAACAGCTCCGCGAGCGAGGCGTCCCGGTACGGCAGCGCCGGGCCGGCCCAGCGCGTGAGGAGCGTGTCGCGGTCGGCGTCGTCGAGGAGGGAGACCGCCGACAGCGGCGCGTCCGGGTCGGCGAGGACGCCGCGCAGCACGACCGTGAAGTGGTGCAGCAGGCGCCGGACCGTCTCCGTCTCGAACAGCGACGTGGCGTGCAGGACGGTGCCGCGTACCCGGTCGCCGTCCTCGGTGAGGTGGACCTCCAGGTCGACGCGCGTGAACGCGTGCTCCTCCAGCAGCGGCTCCAGCCGCGCGCCGCCGAGCCGGTCGCCCTTGTCGCCCGGCGCCCGCATGAGCTGGAAGACCACCTGCACGAGCGGGTTGCGGGACAGGTCGCGCTCGGGCGCGAGGGCCTCCACGAGGTGCTCGAACGGCAGGTCCTGGTGCTCCATCGCACCGACGGCCGAGTCGCGTACGCGGCCGAGCAGCTCGCGGAACGACGGGTCGCCCGACACGTCGGTGCGCAGCACCATCATGTTGACGAAGAAGCCGATCAGGCGCTCGACCTCGGCGCGGGTACGCCCCGCGACGGGCGTGCCGACGGCGACGTCCTCGGTGCCGGCGAAGCGCGCCAGCACCACGGCGAACACCGACAGCAGCGTCATGTAGAGCGTGGCGCCCTCACGGTCGCCGAGCACGCGCGCGGCGCGTACCAGGTCCTCGGGCAGCTCCCACGCCTGGGACTCACCGGCCGACGAGGCGACCGCGGGCCGCGGGTGGTCCAGCGGCAGCTCCAGCGGGCGCAGCCCGGCGAGCCGGTCGCGCCAGTAGTCCACGTGCCGGTCGAGCACGGCGCCGGTGAGGTGGTCGCGCTGCCACACGGCGAAGTCGCCGTACTGCACGGCCAGCTCGGGCAGCCGGGGCTCGCGTCCCTCGGCCGCCGCGGCGTACGCCTCGGTCAGCTCGCCCCAGAACACACCGTGCGACCAGCCGTCGGTCACGGCATGGTGCATCGTCACGAGCACCGCGTGGTCCTCCGGCGCCAGCCGCAGCACGCGGGCGCGGATCAGGGGTCCGCGCGCCAGGTCGAAGGGGCGCGCGGCGTCCTCGGCGGCGATCTCGCGCGCCTCGTGCTCGCCGGCGACGTCCGTGACGGGGAGGCGCAGCTCCCACGGGGGTCGTACCACGGCGACCGGGCTGCCGCCCTCGTCGGCGAAGACCGTGCGCAGCGCCTCGTGCCGGCCGACGATGGCGGACAGCGCGCGGCCGAGTGCGTCCACGTCGAGCGGCCCGCGAGCGCGCACGCCCATCGCGACGTTCCAGAACCCGCTGTCCGGCGTGAGCCGGTCGAGGAACCACAGCCGCTGCTGGGAGAACGACAGCGGCAGAGTCCCGTCACGCGGCACGGGCCGTATGACCTCAATTTCGGCGGCGGGCTCGCCGATCGCCTCGGCGAGACGGCGCGGCGTACGCAGCTCGAACATCGCCTGCAGCGGCACGTCCGGCCCGAACAGGGCGCGGATCTTCGCGATGGCGCGGGTGGCGAGCAGCGAGTGGCCGCCGATGGCGAAGAAGTCGTCGTCGGCGCCGACCGGGTGCGTCTCCAGTACCTCGGAGAAGACCTCGCAGAGCGCCTTCTCCTGCTCCGTCGCGGGCGGGGCGTACCCGGCCTCGGCGACCGAGCGCGGGTCCGGCGCGGGCAGCGCCCTGCGGTCGATCTTGCCGGTGGTCGAGAGCGGGAAGGTCTCCAGCGCGACGAACGCCGACGGCACCATGTAGTCCGGGACACCGCCGGCCGTGTGCGCGCGGAGCGCGGGCAGTACGTTCTCGTCCGTGCCGGGCTCCAGCACGACGTACGCCACGAGGCGCCGGTCGCCGGGGATGTCCTCGCGCACGTCCACCGTCACCTGCGACACGGCGGGGTGGCGCAGCAGCACGGCCTCGATCTCGCCCGGCTCCACCCGGAACCCGCGGATCTTGACCTGCGCGTCCACGCGGCCGAGGAACTCCAGCGCCCCGCTGGACAGCCAGCGCGCGACGTCGCCGGTGCGGTACATCCGCGCGCCGGGCGGCCCCCACGGGTCCGGCACGAACTTCTCCGACGTCAGGCCCGGCAGGCCCACGTAGCCGCGCGCGACGCGCGGCCCGGCGATGACCAGCTCGCCCGCGACGCCCAGCGGCACCGGCTTGAGCGCGGCGTCCACGACGTAGACGCGGGTGTTGTCGATCGGCGCGCCGATCGGCACGCGCGAGCCCGCGAGCCGGAAGCCCGGCTCCATCGGGAACAGCGTGGCGAACGACGTCGCCTCGGTCGGGCCGTACGCGTCGACCACGGTCAGGTGGGGGTGCGCGGCCATCACGCGTGCCACGGTCTCGCCCGACACGGCCTCGCCGCCGGTCAGCACCTCGCGCAGGCCGCCGAAACAGGGCATGCACTCCTCGGCGAGCAGGCTGAACAGGGGCGCGGGCAGGCACATCGCGGTGACGCCGTGCTCGCGGATCAGCCGGTCGAAGGTCTGCGGCTCCACGTGCTCGTCGGCTGCGATGACGACCTGGCGGCCCGCCAGGAGGCACGGCCACAGCTCGTACGTGGAGATGTCGGTGGCCAGCGGGTAGTGCAGCAGCACCCGCTCGTGGGCGGGGGTGCGCCAGCGGCGGTCCGCGGCGAGCACGACGACGTTGCCGTGCGTCACGGCGACGCCCTTGGGCGTGCCGCTGGAGCCGGACGTGTAGATCACGTACGCGGTGGTGTCAGGGTGCGGGTCGATGCCCGGGTCGGTGTCGGGCGCGTCGCCGGGGTGGTCCGCGTCGAGCAGCGTCAGGCCCTCGGTGCCGGGCACCGGCCGGTCGGCGATGACGACGCGCAGACCGGCGGTCGCGACGATCCGCTCGGTGCGGTCCACCGGGTTGCGCGGGTCGAGCGGCACGTACGAGGCGCCCGCCTTCAGCGCGCCGAGCACGGCCGCGACCATGGCGACCGAGCGGCCGGTGGCGACGCCGACCGGCTCGTCCGGGCGGACGCCGTGGGCCAGCAGGACGTTCGCGACCCGGTTGGCCCGCCGGTCGAGCCGCGCGTACGTGACGCGCTCGTCGCCGCACACGAGCGCGACGGCGTCGGGCGTGCGGGCGGCCTGCTCGGCGAACAGCCGGGGTACGGAGCCGCCTGGCAGCGGCGCGGCCGTGTCGTTCCACTCGGTCAGCACGCGGTGGCGGTCGGCGTCGTCGAGCATCGTCGCGCCGGAGACCGGCCGGTCGGGGTCGGCCAGCACCTGGGCGAGGACCACGGAGACGTGGTGCATGAACTGGGCGACGGTGCCGGCGTCGAACAGGTCGGCGGCGTACAGCACGGTCGCGGTGACGTCGTCGCCCACCTCGACGGCGTGGACCTCCAGGTCCATGCGCGTGTAGGCGTGCTCGGGGTCGAACGGCTCCACTTCGGCGCCCGCCCACGACGGCCACCCCGGAGCCCCGTTGAGGAGCTGGAACGCCACCTGCACCAGCGGGTTGCGGGAGAGGTCGCGCTCGGGCGCGAGGGCCTCGACGAGGTGCTCGAACGGAACGTCCTGATGCTCGACGGCGCCGACGGCCGACTCGCGCACGCGGCGCAGGAGCTCACGGAACGACGGGTCGCCCGAGGTGTCCGTGCGGACCACCACGACGTTGACGAAGAAGCCGATCAGCGCCTCGACCTCGGCGCGGGTACGGCCCGCCGTCGGCGAGCCCACGGCGACGTCGTCGGTGCGCGCGTACCGGGACAGGACCAGCGTGAACGCCGCGAGCAGCACCATGTAGAGCGTGGCGCCCTCCTGGGCGGCCACCGCGCGCGCGGCGTGGACGAGATCCGTGGGAACGGTCCAGGGCAGCGCGCCGGCCCGGCCGGTGGCGACGGCGGGACGCGCCCGGTCCAGCGGGAGCTCCAGCAGGCCGAGGCCGTCCAGCCGGTCGGTCCAGTAGCCGGTGCGGCGCTCCAGCACCTCACCGGAGAGCCAGGAACGCTGCCACGCGGCGTAGTCGCCGTACTGCACGGCGAGGTCGGGCAGCTCGACGCCGTCGTAGGCGGCGGCCGTCTCGGCCCACAGCAGCGCCTGCGACCAGCCGTCGGTCGCCACGTGGTGCACGGCGACGACGAGCACGTGGTCGGCCGAGCCCAGGCGCACGAGGGTGGCGCGCAGGAGCGGGCCGCGCTCCAGGTCGAACCCGGTCGACAGCTCGGCGGTCGCGGCGGCGCGGGCGGCGTCGGTGCCGTCGACCTCGACGACGCGCAGCGCGACGGGTTCGGGTGCGCCGATGACCGCGACGGGGACGCCGTCCTCGACGGCGAACGTCGTACGCAGCGTCTCGTGCCGGGCGACGACCGACGACAGGGCCGCCGCCAGGCGGTCCGGGTCGACCTCGCCGCGGATCCGCACGGCGCCGCCCGAGGTGTAGGACGCGCTCCCCGGGGCGAGCTGGTCGAGGAACCACAGCCGCTGCTGCCCGAAGGACAGCGGCATCGGGACGTCGCGCGGCACCGGCACCAGCGGCGGCGCCTGCGTGCCCTCGGCGTCGGCCACGACGGCCGCCAGCCGGCGCGGCGTGGAGTTCTCGAACAGCTTCCGCAGCGGCACTTCGGCGCCGAGCGTGCTGGCGATGCGGGAGACGACCCGGGTGGCGAGCAGCGAGTGGCCGCCGCGTACGAAGAAGTCGTCCTCGGCGCCGATCTCGTCGACGCCCAGCACCTCGGCGAAGATCCCGCACAGCACGCGCTCGGTCTCGCCCTCCGGCGCGACGTACGCGGCGCCCGTCTCCTCCTCCGGAGCGGGCAGCGCGGCGCGGTCGACCTTGCCGGTCGCGGCCAGCGGCAGCGCGTCGAGCAGGACGAACGCGGACGGCACCAGGTAGTCCGGCAGCGCGGCGGACACGTGCGCGCGCAGCTCGGCGGTGCCGATGTCCTCGCGCGGCACGACGTAGGCGACGAGCCGCTTGCCGGCGGCGCCGTCGCCGCGTACGACGACCGCGACGCGCGCGACGGCGGGATGCCCGGCCAGCACGGCCTCGACCTCGCCGGGCTCGACGCGGAAACCGCGCAGCTTCACCTGGTCGTCGGCGCGGCCCATGAACTCCAGCACGCCGCCGGAGCGGCGGCGCACCACGTCGCCCGTGCGGTACATCCGAGTGCCGGGCGGTCCGAACGGGTCGGGCACGAAGCGCTCGGAGGTGGCGGCGGGGCGTCCCGCGTAGCCGCGCGCCAGGCCCGCGCCCGCGACGTACAGCTCCCCGGGCACGCCGAACGGCACGGGCCGCAGGAGGTCGTCGAGGACGTACGCGCGGGTGTTGTCGACCGGCGTGCCGATCGGCACCCGGCCGGCCGGGGCCGGGTCATCGGGTGCCACCGCGTGCAGGGTGGCGAACGTCGTGGTCTCGGTGGGGCCGTAGCCGTTGACGACGGTCAGTCCGGGGTGCGCCGCGCGCACGCGCGCCACGGTGGCGGGCGAGACGGCGTCGCCGCCCGCGAGCACCTCGCGCAGGCCCGCCAGGCAGCCGGCGTCCTCCTCGGCGACCAGGTCGAACAGGCCCGCCGTCAGCCACATCGCGGTGACGCCGTGCTCGGCGATGACGCGCGCGATGGTGCGCGGCCCGATCGCTCCGGGCGGTGCGACGACCACGCGGCGGCCGGACAGCAGCGGCGACCACAGCTCGTACGTCGAGGCGTCGAACGCGTGCGGCGAGTGCAGCAGCACACGCTCGTGCGCGCCGTTCGCCCACCGCCGGTCCAGGGCGAGGGCGGCCACGGCGCGATGCGTCGCGCCGACGCCCTTGGGGGTTCCGGTGGAGCCGGAGGTCGACATGACGTACGCGAGGCCGTCGGGGCGCACCGTGACCTCGGGCGCGGTGGCGGGCGGCTCGCCCAGGTCGGCCCGCAGGTCCACGAGCGGCAGATCCTCGGCGCCCGCGGGCACCTCGCCGTCGGTGAGCAGCAGCACGGCGCGCGTGTCGGCGAGGACCGCGCGCGTACGCCCGGCCGGGTTGCGCGCGTCGATCGGCAGGTAGGCGCCGCCGGCCTTCAGCACGGCGAGCACCGCGACGACGAAGCGCGCGGACCGCTCGGCCGCCAGCGCGACCACGCGCTCCGGCCCGACGCCGCGCTCGATCAGCGCGTGCGCGAGCCGGCCGGCGGCACGGTCGAGGCGCGCGTAGGTCCAGTCGTCGGCGCCGTCGGTCACGGCCACGGCGTCCGGCGTCCGCGCGGCCTGCGCGGCGAACAGCTCGGGCAGCGACCCTCCGGGGAGCGGAACGCCGGTGTCGCCGGCGGCCGCGAGCAGCGCGGCGCGCTCCTCCTCGTCGGTCATCGGCAGGCGCGAGACCGGGACGTCCGGCTCGGCGCACGCCGTGCGCAGCACGGCCGTCAGGTGCCGGGCGAGCCGCTCGACGGTCTCGGCGTCGAACAGCGCGAGGCTGTAGTTGACCAGGCCGCCGACGGACCCGTCGGGCTCCTCCCCCAGGTAGACCTCGAGGTCCATCCGGGTGAACGCGCGGTCGCCCGCGAACGGCTCGACCGTGGTCCCGGGGAACGGCGCCGGGCCGGCCGGCGACTTCGGCACGAACTGGAAGACGATCTGGGCCAGCGGGTTGCGCGACAGGTCGCGCTCGGGGACCAGCCGCTCCACCAGGTACTCGAACGGCACGTCCTGGTGCGCCATCACGTCCACGGACGCGGCGCGCACGCGGTCGACGAGCTCGCGGAACGTCGGGTCGCCGGACAGGTCCGTACGGGTCACCACGGTGTTGACGAAGAACCCGATCAGGCCTTCCACCTCGGAGACCGGACGGCCCGCGACCGGCTGCGCGACCGCGACGTCCTCGGTGCGGGCGTGCCGCGCCAGGACGACGGCGAAGGCGGCGAGCAGCACCATGTGCAGGGTCGCGCCCTGCCGCTCGACCACGGCGCGCGCGGCGGCGACGGCGTCGGCGGGCAGGCGCCATGTGACGACACCGCCCTCGGCCGAGGCGACGGCGGGGCGCGGGCGGTCCAGCGGGATCTCCAGGGGCTCCAGCCCCGCGAGGTGGCCGGTCCAGAACGCCAGGCGCTTCTCCAGCTCGGCGGGCGGCAGGGTGCGCCGCTGCCACGCGGCGAAGTCCGCGTACTGCACGGGCAGGTCCGGGAGCACCGGCTCCCGCCCCTCGGCGAGCGCGGCGTACGCGGTGGTCAGCTCGGCCCACAGCACGCCGTGCGACCAGCCGTCGGTGGCGATGTGGTGCACGGTCAGGAGCAGGACGTGGTCGTCGGCCGCCAGGCGCAGCAGGCGTGCGCGCAGGAGCGGGCCGCGCGCGAGGTCGAACGGGCGCGCGGCCTCCTCGCCCGCCAGCCGCTCCGCCTCCGCCTCGTCCGCGGCATCGGTCACCCGCACCGTCACCGGCTCGGGCGGGAGCACGACGGCGGCGGGCACGCCCGCGTCCTCGGTGAAGACGGTGCGCAGCGTCTCGTGCCGGGCGGTGATCCGGCTCAGCGCGCGGCCGAGCACCTCGGTGTCGAGCGGGCCCCGCACGCGCGCGGCGGTGCCGAAGTTGTAGAAGGCGCTGCCCGGCATCAGCCGGTCGAGGAACCACAGCCGCTGCTGGGCGAACGACAGCTCCAGCGGCCGGTCCCTCGGCACGCGCGTGACGCCGGTGACCGTTTTGGCGGTGCGCTCCCGCAGCCTGCTGAGCGCCGAGTCGAGTCCGGGCCGGCGCGGGGTGGCCGGGGTCATACGAGCGTTCCGGGCTCGTCGACGCCGATTCCCCGGTCGCGCATCATCGCGGCGAGCCGCCGGTGCGTCACCGACTCGCTGGCCCCGAACTCCTCGACCACCTTGCGCTGCAAGGGCTCGGGCTGTTCCTGGCTGAGCTTGTACATCGTCTGCACCGACTCCACGCGCAGTTCGAAGGCGCCGACTCCGGGCTGGATACGGCGGAAGTAGTCCTGGGAGTCCTCCTGGTCCCAGCCCTTGCCGAAGGTGCCCTCCAGGCGGCGTACGGTCTCGCGCAGGATCGCCAGCACCTCGGCACGGTCATCGGTGGGCCGCAGGGTCCCCGTGACGTGCACGGCGGTGAAGTTCCAGGTCGGTGCGGCCGGTGTGACGTCGTAGACCACCGGCGAGATGTAGCCGTGCGGGCCCTGGAACACCACGAGCCCGCGGTCGCCCTCGCGCATCGCGGTCCACTGGGGGTTTCGGACGTCCATGTGTCCGAGCAGCGTGGAGCCGACCAGTTCGGCGCGCCCCTCGGCGACGGCGGCCTCGTCGGCGCCGTCCGGTCCGTACCCGAAGAACACCGGCGCGTGTGTGGCCAGCGGCGCCTGTTCCCCGGCCCCCGTGACGATCATCGCCAGCGGGCCGGCCTTCAGCGTGGCGAGGATCTCGCCAGAGCAGTCCTCGCGGTACTGCGATCGCTCGTACATGCCAGCCCCTGTTCCCCGTGATCTGTGTTGCCGGGCGCCCGGCCTCGTGCCTGTCTGTCCTCCGCGAGCGACTGTGCGATCTCACCCGCGCGCACCGCCGTCATCGACAGCAGGGTCGACGAGATGCCGTGCGTCGCCTCGGTCGCGCCCTGGACGTAGATGCCGCACCGGAAGTCGGCGGCGGTGCTGAGCCGGTAGTCGCGGCCGACCAGCAGCGCGCCCGCCTCGTCGCGGCGCAGCGCGTCGGCGGCACCGCCGAGCAGCGACGCCGGGTCGGTCGAGTCGTAGCCGGTGGCGTAGACGAGGAGGTCGGCGTCGAGCTCGGTGGACTCCCCCGTGGGCAGGAACTCAACCCGCACCGAGACGCCGTCCTCGCGCGGCTCGACCGCGACGAGCCGGGAGATGTGCATGACCCGCAGCCGCGGCTCGCCCGTCACCTTCTGCTCGTACTGGCGGCTGTAGAGGCCGGCGAGCACGTGGCCGTCGACGACGGAGTAGTTGGTGCCCGCGTGGTAGCGCAGCAGCGACTGCTTGACCTCGGGCGGGGCGTAGTAGAACTCGTCCACGGCGGCCGGGTCGAAGACGCGGTTCGCGAAGGGGCTGGCGTCGGCGATGCTGTAGCCGTACCGGGAGAAGACCGCGCACACCTCGGCGGAGGGGTACCGGTCCATCAGGTGCCCGGCGATCTCCGCGGCGCTCTGCCCGGCGCCGACCACCACGGCACGCCGCGGCGGCCGGTCGTCGAACGACGGCAGCCGGTGCAGTAGCTGCGAGCTGTGCCAGATCCGGTCGCCGGCCTCGGCGCCCTCGGGCAGTCGCGGGCGCAGGCCCGCGCCGAGGACGAGATTCCTGGTCCGCGCGACCACCCGCTCGCCCGCCAGGACGTCCAGCGCGACGACCTCGCCGTCCTCCATGACAGGTCGGACGTCCGTAACCTCGACACCGTACTCGACCATGTGCCGCACACGCGCGGCGGCCCAGCTCAGATAGTCGTGGTATTCGCGCCGAGAAGGCATGAGGATCTGATGGTTGATGAAATCAACCAGGCGATTCTTTTCCTGGAGGTAGGACAGGAACCCGAAATCACTTGTGGGGTTCCGCATCGTGACGATGTCCTTCAGGAAGGACACCTGTAGTCCGGCGCCTTCAATAAGCATTCCCTGATGCCAGTTGAAGTTCGGCTGCTTTTCCAGGAAAAGGGCGCCGCCGGAGTCACCGGATTCGTGTAGCGCGACCGCCAGCGACAGATTCGCGACACCGAACCCGACGCCCACGACCTCCAGCACCACCGGTTCGGCCGCGGGGTCGCCCTCCGGGGCCGCCGCGCCGGTCATGCGGCGGCTTCGAGGAGCCGGCCGATGGACGCGTCGTCGCAGGAGTCCCAGAAGCCGCCGGCGACGTCCTCCAGGTGGGTCATCGACCGCGCGCTGTACAGCGTGGTCTGGTACTGGGTGATGTCGTAGTCGGTGGCGACCATGTCGGCGATGTCCAGCGGCCGGATGTCGGCGGTGCGGAAGTGCTCCATCTCGCCGTAGGACGACACGACGCTGGCGCCGTACGCACGCGGCCCGCCGGGCGAGTCCAGCAGCCCGCACTCCAGCGTGAACCAGAAGACCTTGCTGATGAACTGCACCGCGGGCTCGGTCTCCACGCGCCGCACGGCCTCGCCGGCGGAGCGGTACAGGCGCGCGAACCGGTCGTCGGCCAGGGCGTTGCCGTGCCCGAGGACCTCGTGCAGGACATCCGGCTCGGTCGAGTAGAACGGCGTCGCCGCGTCACGGAGATACTGCGTGGAGTGAAAGTAGCCGTCGGCGAGCGAGCCGCAGAAGACGCCGAAGGGGACCACTCCGGCGGCGGGCTGCAACCGGAAACCGGTCAGCTTGTCGAGCCGCTCCGCGACGTCCTGGAGCTGCGGGACGCCGTCCTCGCTCACCGCCAGCTGCTCCGCCGCGCCGAGGAACTCCGGCGCCGCGAGGTCCTCGTGCCGCTCCCTCAACCTCCCGGACACCAGCCGCCACAGGGCGTGCTCGGCGTCGGTGTACTCGACCTCGGGAATGGGCTCGCCACGAACATAAGCCGCCGCCCGCGCCGCTATATCGTCACGCCGGCGCCGATAGGCAAGGGCCTCCGCCGATGATTCAGGCATGCGTTCACCATCATCCACGAAGCATCCCCCAAAGGTATTTCGAGATGTTGAAAGGGCAACTAGTTCGCCCGAGCAATGGGGGGCCCGCCTACGGGTACAGCCATTCTCAAAGACAGTCCACTCCCCGATTTCCCGTGGGAGCCTACAACCTGCACACCGGACGTGCAACGCGGCTGTGGCCGTTACGGTCCGTAGTAATCGCGGCTCTGATCAGGGAATATGAACAGGGAGAAAGCAGATCTGTCACGACAGCCTTTCGGCGCATCCGAATCGGGCGTTAACGCCCTCTGAACCACAGATGGTGACGTACTGGTTGAAAAGAACCTACGGATCGGTGCCCCGAAGCGGTGGTTTCCACCCTCGGTTCGGCGGCCCGTCCTGGACCGCCCGAACGATGTGACGGCGAAGCGGCCCCGCGCACCGTCATCGTCACTGCGGGGTCGCGGGCGTACGCGGGGAGTAAGCATCGGCGACGCCCCACGTCATCCGGTCATCGGCGAAACGGCGGCCCTCAGCCGAGCAGGCCGTCGTCGCGAATGCTCCTCAGCACGTCGCGGGCGGCCTCGAGCGTGCGGTCGATGTCGTCCTCGGTGTGGGCGGCGGAGATGTGGTTGCGCTTGAGGGCCAGCGGCAGCATCAGGAATCCGCGGTCGGTCATGCGCCGGTGGAACGCCACGTACGCCTCGTCATTGTCGCGGAGCAGATCGCGGTAACCACGGATCGGGCCCTCGGCGAAATAGAGGGCGAAAACGCCGCCGTAGCCGGCGGGGACCGCCGGAATGCCGAGCTCACCGGCGATCGCGCCGAGGCCGGCGCGGATCCGGTCGCCGAGGGCGTGCGTGCGCTCGTAGAACTCCGGGTGGTCGCGCAGGTACGTGATGGTGGCGATGCCCGCGGCCGAGGAGACCGCGTTGCCGTTGAAGGTGCCGGCCAGCAGCACGTCGCCGCCCGCGGAGCTGAACCGCTCCATCAGGGCGCGCGGCCCGGCGAGCCCGGCGATGGGATAGCCGTTGCCCATCGCCTTGCCGAAGGTCGTCAGGTCGGGGCGTACGCCGCTGATCTGCTGGTAGCCGCCCAGCGCGTGCCGGAACCCGGTGATCACCTCGTCGAAGATGAGCAGCGACCCCTGCTCGGAGGTGATCGCCCGCAGCCCTTCGAGGAAGGCGGTCTCGGGCAGCAGCGCGCCCACGTTGTGCGGGATCGGCTCCAGGATCACCGCGGCGATGCGGCCGGGGTGGCGCTCGTAGAGCTCGCGCACGGAGTCCAGGTCGTTGAACTCGGCGATGACGGTCGCCGCGAGTGCGTCCTCAAGGATGCCGCGCGACAGGGGGTCGCGCCCGTACGCGCGGCCGGGCGCGGAGATGACGTTGCGCGCGACGGCGTCCTGCCAGCCGTGGAAACCGCCCTGGAACTTCAGGATCAGCGGCCGGTCGGTGACCGCGCGGGCCAGGCGTACCGCCTGGGCGACGGCCTCGCTGCCGCTCATCGCGGAGATCATCTGCTCCGCCGACGGGATCGACTCCACCACCAGCCGTGCCAGCTCGATCTCCGGCTCGGTCACGCCCCAGCCGACGAGGTCGAGCCCGCCGACGGCACGGCGTACCGCATCGTTCACCTCCGGCGCGTTGTGCCCGAGCAGGATCGCGCCGAACGCGGCGTGGTAGTCGAGGTAGCGGCGGCCGTCGGCGTCGGTCACGTACGCGCCGTCGGCGCCGGTGAGGACGTAGCGGCTCGCCGACGAGACGTGTCGCCGAGTTGACGCCGCCGGGAATCACTTCGCGGGCGGCGTTGAGGAGCTTGGCGCCGGTCGAGGTGTCGCCGGTGAGGTCCGCGGATGGCATGGACAGGCCCCCAAATAGTGGTGCCCGGCACGTGCGTGGCCACCGTCGCGGCGGGCACCGGTCCGCGGCCGTGTTCCGCCCGAAGCCTTCATGGAAAGTCATTCCATGTCAAGGGTTCACGCAGCGTGTGACCCTGTACGCCCTGAAAGGCCCCCTTGACAGGCCCTGTCGCGGCACTTCAGGATCGCGTACACATGGAACATCATTCCGCGTCGGTCGGCGTGCTGGTCGTGGGGATGGGCTTCATCGCGGAGCAGCACACCGCCGCGATCCACGCCGACCCTCGGTCACGGCTGGCCGGCGTCGTCGACGTCGACCCGGGCCGTGCCGCCGCCGCCGCGCGCGCGAACGGCGGCGTCCCCTGGTGGACCGACCTGGCCGAGGCGCTCGCCCGTCCCGAGGTCGACGCGTGCGTGGTCTGCACGCCCAACCACACCCACACCGCGATCGCGGTGTCCGTCGCCGAGGCGGGCCGTCACCTGCTCATCGAGAAGCCGCTCGCCACCGACGTCGCGGGCGCCCGCCGTGCCGCGGCCGCCTTCGCCGCCGCCGGCCGGGTCCTCATGCCGGCCCACACCCACCGCTGCTACGACTACGCACGCGCGGTCAAGGACGCCCTCGGCGACCTCGGCCGCCCCGAGTTCCTGCGCCTGGCGATCCTCGGCGGGTGGATCTGGCCGGACTGGCGCGCCTGGGTGCTCGACCCGGCGCGCTCCGGCGGGCACGCCCTGCACAACGGGGTGCACCTGCTCGACCTGGTGACCTGGTGGGCCGGCGACCGGCCGGAGACGGTGTACGCCCGTGGCCGCAAGCAGACCTCCGCCGAGCTGGACATCTACGACTATCTGGAGATGACCGTCGGGTTCGCGGGCGGCGCGACGGCGCTGTGCGAGATGAGCCGTGGCCACCGCCCCGCCGGGTACTCCGCGCGCGACGTCCTCATCGTGGGCGACCAGGGCGTTCTGACGCTGCCCTGGGACGCCGAGGCCGGCCTCGTCACCGACGAGTCCGGTACCGGGCTGCTGCCACCCGGCGGCACCGACGGCTTCGCCGTCCAGCTCGGCGCCTGGCTCGACGCGATCGGCGGCGCGGAGCCGCTGATGACGCCCGAGGACGGCGTGCTCGCCGTCGCGATGGGCGTCGCGGCCGAGCGGTCCATCGAGAGCGGCGAACCCGTACGGGTCGACGACGTGCTGGCGGAGGCGGGGGTATGAGCCGCGTCCTGCTGGCCGGGTTCGGCGGCCTCGGCGGTGGCCAGGACCACCAGCGCGCCATGTACCTGCCCGCCTTCCAGGCCCACCCCGGGTTCACCGTCGCCGGCGTCATCGGCGGCGGCGCGGACCTCGGCGTCCCCGCGTACCCCGACCTGGACACGGCGCTGGCGGAGAACGACGCCGAGGTCGTGAGCGTGTGCCTGCCACCCGGGGAGCGCGCCGCGGCGATCGTCGCCGCGCTGCGCGCCGGACGCCACGTCCTCGCCGACAAGCCGCTCGCCCTCACCTCGGGCGAGACCGAGGAGATCGCCGCCGCGGCGGCCGGGTCCGGGACCATCTGCATGCCCGCGCACCATCAGCGGTTCGGGCCGGCGATCCGCTCGGCACGCGCCGCCGTCGCCGCCGGGCGCGTCGGCCTCCCCTGGAACGTCCAGGCGGACTTCCTCGTCGCGGGCGGCGACCCGTGCCCGCTCGGCGAGCTGATCAACTTCGGCCTGTACCCGATCGACGTCGTCCTGGCCCTCGTCGCGCGGCCCGTAAGCCGCGTGCACGCCCGGTCCGAGCGCGGCCTCACGCTGTTGCTGCTCGACCACGACCGCGGGCTGACCAGCGCGATCGCCGTCGGGCGCGTCACCGGTACGGCCGGCGTGCGGCCCGGCGGGCTCGCGGTGCACCGCTACCGGATCAGCGGCTCCAACGGGGTGATGAACGTCGACGCCACCAAGCCCGGCGCCACGCTGCGCACGGCCACCGGCGTACGCGACGCCTGGCACGGGCCGGACACCGTGACGCGGATGCTCACCGAACTCCACGCCGCGATCACCGGCGGCCGTGCCGCCGAGGTCGGGCCCGCGGACGCGCTCGCCGCGATCCGTGTCGTCGAGGCGGCGCGGCGGTCCCTGGAGACCGGCCGCCCGGCCGCCGTCTGCCCCGAACAGGAAGGCCGAAAGTGAAGCTCGCCACGTACCGCAAGGACGGCCAGGTCCGCCACGGCCTGATCGTGGACGGCACGCACGTCACCGACCTCGGCGCCGGCGACGTCACGCCGCTGCTCGGCCGGACGGACCTCGACGCCGGCGACGGCGCGTACCCGCTGGAGGACGTGACGCTGCTCGCGCCGCTGCTGCGGCCGGGCAAGATCCTCGCGGTCGCCGCCAACTACCAGGACCACGTGACCGAGACCGGCGGCGACCGGATCGACAAGTCGCGGATCTCGCCGCGCCTGTTCCTCAAGCCGCCCACCGCGATCAGCGGCCCCGGCGAGGACATCACGCTGCCGTCGGTCAGCGACCGGATCGACTGGGAGGCCGAGCTGGTCGTCGTGCTCGGCCGCGGCGGCAAGGACATCTCCGTGGAGGACGCGCTGGGCCACGTCGCCGGCTACACGGTCGGCAACGACGTGTCCGCGCGCGCCATGGACTACGGCTACGAGCGCGACACCGGCGACTCGGCGGTCGGGTTCTTCGACTGGCTCAGCGGCAAGTGGCTGGACGGGTTCGCGGCGCTCGGCCCCTGGGTCCTGACCGCCGACGAGGTCCCCGACCCGCAGGCCCTGGAGATCTCGCTGGAGCTCAACGGCGAGGTCATGCAGCACGGCAGCACCGGCGACATGATCTTCAGCGTGGCCGAGCAGATCGCCTTCGCCTCCCGGATCATGACCCTGGAGCCTGGCGACGTGATCTACACCGGCACGCCGTCGGGCGTCGGCCTCGCCTCCGACCGCTTCCTGAAGGCCGGGGACGAGATGACCGCGCGGCTGGAAGGCGTCGGCGACCTGGTCAACCGCGTCGTCTGATGACGGACCTGCTGATCACCGGCGGCCTGGTCGCCGACGGCACGGGCGCGCCGGAGCGTACGGCCGACGTGGCGATCATCGGCGGGCGGATCGAGGCCGTCGGCGACCTCGCCGGACGGACCGCCGCCCAGGTCGTCGACGCGGCCGGGTCCGTCGTGTGCCCGGGGTTCGTGGACGTGCACACGCACTCGGACCTGACCCTGCTGTCCAACCCCGAGGCCCACAGCAAGATCCGTCAGGGTGTCACGACCGAGGTGATCGGCAACTGCGGCCTCGGTGTCGCGCCCGTGCTGGGCGACACCGCCGCGCTGCGCGGCGCCGTCGGCTACCTCGACGTCGACCCGGCGGTCACCTGGGACTGGACCGGCCTGCCCGGCCACCTGGACGCCCTCGCCGCGGCGCGCCCCGCCGTCAACGTGGCCTCCCTCGTCGCGCACATCCCGCTGCGCGCGGGCGCGGTCGGCTTCGACGCGCGCGCGGCCGGGCCCGCCGAGCTGGACCGCATGTGCGGCCTGCTCGGCGACGCCCTCGACGCGGGCGCCGTGGGCCTCTCCACCGGCCTGATGTACGCGCCGCTCACCTTCGCCACCGAGGAGGAGCTGACCGCGCTGGCGCGGACCGTCGCCTCCCGCGGCCTGCTGTTCGCCTGGCACCTCCGCGACTACGCCGACGGCCTGCTGGACTCGGTACGCGAGGCGCTGCGCGTCGCCGAGGCCACCGGCTGCCGCACCCAGCTCTCCCACCTGATGGCGGTCGGGCGGCGCAACTGGGGCAAGGTCGCACGCGCGCTGGAGATGGTCGACACCGCGCGCGAGCGCGGTACCGACGTCGGCGTGGACGTCTACCCGTACCTCGCCGGCAACGCGCCGCTGTCGCAGCTCGTCCCGGCCTGGGCGCAGGCCGGGGGTGAGGAGGCGATGCGACGCCGGCTCGCGGACCCGGGCGTACGCGGCCGGGTCCGCGAGGCGTGGCGGGACCTGCCGAACGGCTGGGCGGACATCACGGTCAGCCGGATCCCCGGCGGGCGGCCCGGCGCCGAGGGGCGCACCGTCGCCGAGCTGGCCGCCGAGAGCGGCGGCGACGGCGCGCGCGTCGCCATGGACCTGGTCGCCGAGTTCGGCAACGCGGTGATGATCGTGGCCGGCGGGCGGAGCGCGGACGACCTGCTCACCGTCCTGCGGCATCCGGCGACGGTGGTCGCCTCCGACGGCCAGGCCCTCGACCCCACCGGGCCGACCGGCGCGGGCGTGCCGCACCCGCGCTCGTACGGCTGCTTTCCGCGCCTGTTCGCCGACCACGTGCGTACCGGGCGCCTCACGCTCGCCGAGGCGGTCCGCAAGTGCACCGGGGCCCCCGCCGTACGCGCCGGGCTGGCCGGCCGCGGCGAGCTGGTCCCCGGCAAGGCCGCCGACGTCGTCGTCCTCGACCTGGACCGGATCGAGGACCGGGCCACCTACGACGGCCCGCAGCGGTACCCGGAGGGGATCCGCGCGGTCCTGGTCAACGGGAGGATCGCCGTCCAGGACGGCGTCCACCTCGGCGAACGGCACGGAGAGGTGCTCCGGCCGGGAATGGAGGACAAGTGATCGACTTTCACACGCACTGCCACCGTCCCGAGCACTGGGGTTGTGAGTGGGAGAAGCACTGGCGGCCGGTGTACGGGCGCGAGGCGCACGACTACGGGCCGGAGGAGTACGACCGTGCGATGGCCCCGGTGACGGCGGCGTGCGTGTTCGGCATCCGGGCGACCGCCGCGGGCGTGCTCACGCCGAACGACTTCACCGAGCGGTTCTGCGCCGAGACCTCCACCGACACGATCGGCTTCATGGCGCTGGACCCGGCCGACCCGGACGTGCTCGACCAGCTCGCCGACGGTGTGGCGCGCGGCCTGCGCGGCATCAAGCTGTACCCGGTGCTGGCCCTGTTCGACCCGCGCGACGAGAAGCACGACGCGTTCTACCGCGCGGCCACCGAGGCCGGGCTGGTCGTGCTCTGGCACATGGGGGCGACGCCGAGCCCGGCCGGCGACCTGTCGGTGAGCAACCCCCTGGTCGTCGACGACGTCGCACGGCGGCACCCGGACCTCGTGCAGATCATCGCCCACCTGGGCCACCCGTGGCAGCGCGAGACGATCGTGACGGTGCGCAAGAACCGGCGCGTGTACTCCGACGTGTCGGCCTCCTGGGCCCGCCCGCTCGACGGCTACCTCGCGCTCGCGCGCGCACAGGAGTGGGACGTCGTCGGCAAGCTGGTGTTCGGCTCGGACTTCCCGCTGTGGACCCCGGCGGAGGCCGTCGCGGGCATCCGCGAGCTGGCGTCCTCGCACCCGGCGGGCTTCCCGGAGATCAAGAACTCCACGGTCGAGTGGCTGCTGGACGGCGACCCGCGCGCGGAGATGGGGCTCGCGTGAACCTCGACGGCCTGGCGACGCCCGCGCTGCTCGTGGACCGTACGCGGCTGGAGCGCAACGTCGCGGACATGGCCGCGTCGATGCGCGACGGCGGTGTCGCGCTGCGGCCGCACTTCAAGACCTCCAAGTGCCTGGAGGTGGCGCGCCTCCAGCTCGACCGGGGCGCGATCGGGTTCACCTGCTCCACCCCGGCCGAGGTACGGCTCCTGCAGGACGCCGGGGTCGGTGACCTGCTGTGGGCGCACCAGCCGGTCGGCCCCGCCAAGGTCGCCTTCTGCGCCGAGGCGCTCCGGCGCGGCGGCCTGATGATCGGCCTGGACTCGGTGGAGGCCGCCGCGCCGCTGGCGGCGGCCGGCGTGCGCGTGCCGTTCCTGCTCGACGTCGACACCGGGCTCGGCCGTACCGGCGTCGACCCGGACGACGCGGTGGAGACGGCGGTACGGCTCGCCGGGCTGCCCGCGCTGGAGCTGCGCGGCGTCATGACCCATGAGGGACATCTCGGGACGTACGCCGACCGTGCGGCCCGTGAGGAGGCGGGCACCCGGGCCGGCCTGCGGCTGGCCGGGGTCGCGGACGCGCTGCGCGCCGCCGGGCTGGACTGCCCGATCGTGTCGGTCGGCTCGACGCCGGGCGCGACGTCGGCGCCGTTCGCCGCCGGTGTCACCGAGGCGCGCCCCGGCACGTACGTCTACTACGACTCCGGCCAGGTACGCCTGGGCGGTGCCACGCTCGGCCACTGTGCCCAGACGGTGCTCACGCGTGTGGTCAGCGCGCGGCGGCAGGGCACCGTCATCGTCGACGCGGGCGTGAAGGCGATGAGCTCCGACGGCCTCGCGCGCGGCACCCTGGGCACCGTCTGCGACCGGGAGGGACGGCCGCTGGACGGCGTCGTGTTCTCCAACGGCAACGAGGAGCACGGCTACCTGACCGGCCCCGGCACGGCGGGCCTGCGCGTCGGCGACCTGCTCCGCGTCGTCCCGAACCACGCCTGCGGCACCACGAACATGTGGAGCCGCCTCCACGTCGTCGCGGACGGAGAGGTCGTCGACCGCTGGCCGATCCGCGCCCGCCACTGACAGGTCAGGGCGGCGCTCAGGAGACCGGCGGGAAGCTCGCCCGCACGTCGATCCGCGAGTACTCCACATGCCGGGTGAGCGGGTCGGTGCGCAGGGCCGCCTCGGTGAGCGGCAGCAGGTCGTGCGTCTCGTTGTAGAGGCGCGTGTACGCCTCGGCGAAGTTCACCCCCGCCGCGCGGCCGAACTCCCCGTTGCTCGACTCGACCAGCTTGCGGGCGAACAGCCCCGCGTACCCCTGGCTCTCGAAGCAGTCCATCGCGGCGATCTTCGTGCCGACGACGGGCGTGATGTCGACGAACAGGTCGTTGCGCACCCCGTACAGGCTGAGCGCGTCGGTCACGGCGACGGGTACGGAGGTGAGGAACACCTGCCGTACGTTCGTCTCCGCCCGCCCGTCGAGGTTCTTCAGGTGGGTGGCGGCGCGGCCGAGGGCGGCGAGCGCGGCCATCGTGGCGACGGTGTGCGTGTTGGCGGTCATCACCGGGTTCTGCGGGTAGTCGCAGATCACGACGTCCGGCCGCTCCCGCGCGATCTGCTCGGCCACCTGGTCGACGACCTCCTCGCGCAGGACCGCCATCGAGTCGTCGAGGTCGAGCGTGGTCAGTCGCCCGATGCCGACGATCTCGGCGGCGCGTTCCAGTTCGCCCTTCTTGTGCGCGACGATCTGGTCGAGGCCCGCGTCGGCGATGTGCCGCGTCGGGCTCGTCCTTGCGCCACTCCTCGGCGTACCGGTTGGCGTGGATACGGCCGCCGTGGGTGAGGATGAGGGCCACGATCTCGTCGCCGTTCGCGGCGTGCCGCGCGAGCGTGCCCCCGCAGTTGGTGATCGTGTCGGCCGGATGGGCGTAGATGGTCATGATCTTCATGGCGTCACCGTGATCGTCCGGGACCAGATCGCGTACGTGGCCGGGGTGGGCTTGGACCAGTTGGCGCCGCGGTCGCCGAACAGCAGCATCGAGCCGGGGCCGGTCGGCAGGAGCACGCCGTTGGCGGAGTTCTGATAGTCGGCCTCGACGGGGCGGGTCCACGTGTGGCCGCTGCCGTCCGGTGAGGTGAGCAGCGCCAGGCCGGGGCGGCCGACGAGCAGCACGAGCGGGCCGCCCGGCAGTAGCGTCAGCGACGGGTACACGCTCACCACCGGCCGCGCGTCCGGGCCGGCCGTGAGCGGCGTGGCCGCCGACCAGGTCGCGCCGCCGTCCGTGGACCGCGCGGCGTACATCGGCAGGTAGCTCCCGATCCGCATGACGATGAGCAGGGAGCCGTCGGCGACGCGTTCGAGCGCGCCCTCGCAGAAGCCCTCGTACCCGGCGGCGGTGGTCAGGTTCGGGTTCACCGCCACGGTCGCGCCGACCGTCCAGTTAACGCCGCCGTCGGTGGACTTCAGCACGATCTGCCGGTACTTGGTGTCGTTCGCGTAGTAGCCGTACGCGGACTGGTGGAGCGTGCCGTCGGGATCCTCGACCACGGGGTGCACCAGCGCGAACCCGCCCTGGGAGTGGCCGGGCCGGTCGGTGCCCGTCGAGATCGGGCGCATCGCGGTCGGCGTCGTCATCACGCCGGTGCGCGCGGTCCAGGTCGCGCCGCCGTCGTGGGAGACGCTGGAGTCGACCTCGGCCTTCAGGTCGCCCGAGCCCTCGGTCATGTACGTGTGGTACGACACGGCGAGCACGTCGCCGTTCCGCAGCCGCGTCAGGTTGAAGGAGGCGGCGTCCGGCATCGGGTTCGCGGCCTGGTCGGCGACCCACGTCCTGCCCAGGTCGTCGGAGTAGGCGAGCCGTGTGCCGGTCGTGGTGTTGTTGTCGCCGTGCGCCGGGTAGGCGAGCAGCACGCGCCGCCCGCCGCCGTGCGGCTCGATGACGGCCGCGTTGGGCATCTGCGTCGGCGTCGGCGCCTGGTCGATGGTCACCGGCGGCGCGATGCCGAACGGCGCCGTGCCGCCCGGCGGCGCGGTGTTCACGGCCGGGCCGAAACCGACGTCGTCGAGGTAGACGTCGTCGCCCGAGGTCGGGGTGCCGTCGCTGGAGAACTGGTAGCCGGTGACGTCCGCGACGGCGCGTACGCCGACCGGCCCGCCGTCGCCGACGTAGCGTCCGGCGACGTAGACGTGCGCGGCGCTCTGGTCGGAGGGAACCTGGACGTCGATGGCGGTCCAGGCGTCGCGCGGCACCGTGCCGGCCGGTGCCACCTGCGTCCAGTTGGCGCCGTCGTACCAGCGGATCCGGCCGTCGGCGTCCACGACGAGGTGGAAGACGCTCTGCGTGCCGGTGACGTCCTTCTGGTGGCCGAGGAAGTCGACCAGGAAGCCGTTCGGCAGCGCGGCCGGGTAGGCGTAGAAGCTCAGCTCACCGCCCTGCTGAACGGGCTCAGGGCAGGTGATCTTGGTGATCTCGGTGGTGCTGGGGTCGTACAGGCGGAGCGACCGCGCGCCGCCGTGCGCGCGGGCGGTGCTGACCACGGCGGACGCCGCGCCCGACGGGGTGGAACACCCGGACGGCACCTGCCCCACCGGGTCGGTCTCATACGTCCGCACCGTGACGGCGGCACTCGCCGCGCCACCGGTGACGCCGGTCAGGGCCAGGACGAGCAGTCCGCAGGCGATCCGGTACATCGGCAGGGTCCTTCCTCGCGGTATCCCCCCGAAATACGACACGGAATACCGTTCCATGTCAACGGTAGGGTCGGAGGCCCCATCGAGGAAGGCACATCATGCGAGTGATCCACCCCGAGCACTTTCCGACCCCGGCCGTCCCGCTCAGCCACGGCGTACGCGCCGGTGACCTGCTCTTCGTCTCCGGCCAGGTCGCCACGTCCGCCGACGGCTCGGTGTTCATCGGCGACTTCGCCACCGAGGTGAACTCCGCCATCGACAACGTCGAGGCCGTCCTGCACGCCGGTGGCGCGAGCCTGGCCGACCTCGTGAAGGTCAACGCGTACCTGTCGAACGCCACGCTGTTCGCGCCGTTCAACGAGCTGTACGCACGCCGCATCGGCGAGGTGCCGCCCGCGCGGACGACGGTGGTGGTCGACTTCGGCCACCCCGACGTCCGCGTCGAACTCGAGGCGATCGCGTACCTCGGCGAGGGGGCCGCATCGACAACTGTCAGATCGGAACCTTTTTGTGTTATGCCAACACACGTGGGGACCGGGTGCTGATCGATCGGGAGTTGTATGTGCCCGAGCGTTCCTGGATCGCTGACCCCGATCGCTGTGCCGAGGCCGGGATCCCGGCCGGTCTGCCGTTTCGGACCCGGCCGCAGCAGGTGGCGGCCATGATCGACCAGACGGTGGCGGCCGGAGTGCCGTTCGCCTGGTTCGCCGCCGATGAGGAGTTCGGGCAGAACCCGGGCCTGCGCGTTCATCTGGAGGCAACCCGGATCGCCTATTGCATGGCCGTGCCGAAGACCACCGATGTGACCACCGGCAACATCTCTACCGCGAAAGGCTCCCGGGACATCGTCGAGCAGATCGCCGCCCGGCTGAAACCGCACGACTGGTCACGCCGTTCCTGCGGGATCGGCACGAAAGGATTCCGGGTCTATGACTGGGCCATGGTCACCGCCACCGGCAGCCATCAATACGTGTTCCGCCGCAATATCACCGACGGTGAAATCGGCTACTTCCACTGCTACAACCCACACCGGGAAACCCTTTGCGAACTGGTCCGCGTCATCGGCTCACGCTGGCCCATCGAGGAGAGTTTCGAAGCGGCCAAACAAGAAGCCGGCCTCGACAGCTACCAAGTCCGCAAATGGGACCCCTGGTACCGGCACATCACCATGTCCATGCTCGCCCTGACGTTCTTGTCAGCACTGCGCGCCACCGGCAAAAAGGGGATCCACCACCTGTGGACAACCCAGACCATCCCCGATCACACAACCGGCGAACCGGCACGAACCACAACCAAGGGCAGCCGCTGACCCCGGCGCCGCAAACGGCCGCCCGACCCACAGGCTGATCAACCTGTCGATCGGCGAGATCCGCCGCCTACTCAACCTCACCAGCAGACCCGACCATGCCGTTGACCAGGGCCTGCACTGGTCAACCATCCGCCGCGAACACCAGGCCAGGGCCCGCCGAAGCCACTTCCGCCGACGCCTGCGCCTCCAGGTCATCCAGATCTAGCGAGTAGACTAGGGAGTGAAGCCCGCCGGGCGCAGCGAGCGGTGCACGATGCGCAGCGCGGCGTCGAAGTCCGGGTCGGCGCCGAGCCCCTCGGCGGCGGCCTGGAGCTCGGCGACGTACTCCGCCTGCCGCGCCTCGGTGAACTCACCCGACGGGCCGGACACACTGATCGCCGCCAGGCACTCACCGCCGATCAGCAGCGGGACGGCGACGCAGCGCAGCCCGGTGCTGCGCTCGTTGTCGTCCAGGGCGTGCCCGCGCTCCCGCGTGAGCCGGAGGTCCTCGGTCAGGCCGGCGAGCGTCGTGGTCGTCGCCTCGGTGAACGCCGGGAACGGCTCGTCGGGCGTCGAGGCCGGAAGCTGCACGGGGTCGACGTACGCGAGCAGGACCTTGCCCAGACCCGTGCAGTACGCGTGGTCGCGCGTGCCCGGCGGCGCCATGAACCGCAGCGGGCGGTCGGGCTCGGTCACGCAGATGTGCAGCACCTGCGAGCCGTCGAGCACGCCGAGGTTCGCGGTCTGGCCGGTCTTGTCCGCGACCGGCCGGAGGTACTGCCCGGCGACGACGGACAGGTCCAGCGACGAGACGTACGCGGTCGCGAGCCGCTGGACCTTGTGCCCCAGCCGGTAGGAGGGCCGGTCGTCGACCCGTACGGCGTACTCCAGCTCGCACAGCACGCTCAGCAGCCGTACGAGCGTGCTCTTGGGCAACGCCGTCGCCTCGCTGAAGTCGCCGAGCGTGGGGGGCTCGGGTCGCATCGCCATCTGTTCGAGCAGTGCGAGGCCGCGGGCCAGCGCGTTGGCGTGGTAGTTCGCCGACGCGGGACGCGCTTCGTCGATCGGCGCCTGCTTGCGGCGCGATGTTGCGGCCACCTGATCTGCCTCCTGCAATGGCGTTCGGGTCTGTGGTCGGTCGGGGGGCGAGATCCCGGTCAGGGGAGCACCGCGACGTCATTCTCCGGGAAATGACAGGCACTGGCGTGGCCGTCGCCACGGCCGGTCAGCGCGGGCGTCTCCGTGGCGCAGATGTCCTGCGCCTTCCAGCATCGGGTACGGAACCGGCATCCGGAGGGCGGATCACTCGGATCGGGCACGTCACCGGTCAGCGTGATGCGCTCGCGTTCACCGCGCAGCGACGGGTCGGGCACCGGGATGGCGGACAGCAGGGCCCTCGTGTACGGGTGCCGCGGAGCGGTGAAGACCTGGTCGCGGGTGCCGATCTCGACGATGGTGCCGAGGTACATCACGGCGATCCGGTGCGAGATGTGCCGCACGATCGACAGGTCGTGGGAGATGAAGATGTACGCCAGCCCGAGCGTCCGCTGGAGGCGGCGCATCTCGTTGACCACCTGGGCGCGGATCGAGACGTCCAGGGCGCTCACCGGCTCGTCCAGCACGAGCAGCTTGGGGTCCAGGGCCAGCGCGCGCGCCAGCCCGACGCGCTGCCGCTGGCCGCCGGAGAACTCGTGCGCGTAGCGGTTCTCGTACTGCGCGGACAGGCCGACCAGGTCGAGCAGCTCGCGCACGCGCGCCGCGCCGCCGTCGCGGTAGAGGCCGTGCACCCGCAGCGGCTCGGCGACGATGTCGTGCACGGTCATGCGCGGCGACAGCGAGGAGTAGGGGTCCTGGAACATGATCTGGATGTCGCGGCGCAGCGCGCGCAGGTGGCCGCCGCGCGCCGCGGTGAGGTCCTCGCCCTGGTAGAGGATCCGGCCGCCGGTGGGTTCGAGGAGCCGTACGATCATCCGGCCGGTCGTGGACTTCCCGCAGCCGGACTCCCCGACGACGCTCAGCGTCTCCCCCGCGTTCAGCGAGAAGCTCACGCCGTCGACCGCGCGCACGTCGCCGTGGTGCCGGCGCAGCACGCCGCCGCGGATCGGGAAGTACTTGCGCAGGTCCTCCACGCGCAGCAGTTCCTGGGCGCCGTTGTCCGTGCTCACCCGGCCTCCTCCCCCGCCGCGTACAGCGCCAGGCCTTCGTCGAGCTCGTCCGCGTAGTGGCACGCGCTGCGCCGTCCGCCGCCGAGGTCGCGCGCCTCCGGCCGATCCGTACGGCACCGGTCGCGTGCCATCGGGCAGCGCGGGTGGAACGCGCACCCGCTCGGTGGATCGATCATGTTGGGCGGTGTGCCGGGGATCGACAGCAGCTCGCCGTCCAGGTCCGCGCGCGGCACGCTCGACAGCAGCCCCAGCGTGTACGGGTGCCGCGGCCGCGCGAACAGCGAGCGTACGTCGGCCTCCTCGGCGACCCGCCCGGCGTACATCACGATCACGCGGTCGGCCAGCTCCGCGACGACGCCCAGGTCGTGGGTGATGAGGATGGTCGCCGCGCCCGTGTCGCGCTGCGCGGTGCGCAGCAGGTCGAGCACCTGGGCCTGGATCGTCACGTCGAGGGCGGTCGTCGGCTCGTCGGCGATGAGCAGGTCCGGGTCGTTGGCGATGGCCATGGCGATCATCGCGCGCTGCCGCATGCCGCCGGAGAACTCGTGCGGGTACTGCCCGTAGCGCTTGTCCGCGTCGGGCACGCCGACCTCCCGCAGCAGCCCGACGACACGGGTGCGCGCGTCGTCGGCGCCGAGGTCGCGGTCGTGCAGCCGCAGCGCCTCGGCGATCTGCCGGCCGACCGTCATGACCGGGTTGAGCGCGGTCATCGGGTCCTGGAAGATCATCGCGACCTCGCCGCCGCGGATCTCGCGGAGCCGGTCGGCGCCGGCCGCGCGCAGGTCCTCGCCGCGCAGCAGGATCCGGCCGTCGCGGATGACGCCGGGCGGGGTGCGGACCAGGCCGAGGATCGACATCGCGGTCACGCTCTTGCCCGAGCCCGACTCTCCGACGACGGCGACGATCTCACCGGCGCGCACGGTGAGGCTCACGCCGTCGACGGCGTGCACGAGACCGTCGTCGGTGGCGAAGTCGACGACCAGGTTCTCGATCGACAGGAGCGGGGGCTCGGGCATGGGCATCCTCCTCAGGCTCGCCGGGGGTCGACCGCGTCACGCAGGCCGTCGCCGATGAAGTTCACCGCGAGGACCGTGACGGCCACGGCCAGGCCGGGCGGCAGCCACAGCCACGGCATGTCGCTGATGACCGTCAGGCTCTGCGCGTCGGTGAGCATGTTCCCCCAGCTCGCGGCGGGCGGCTGCACGCCGAGGCCGAGGAAGGACATGGTGGCCTCCAGGCCGATCGCCTGCGCCACCGCGAGGGTGGCGACGACGCTGACCGGGGGCAGTGCCGCGGGCACGATGTGGCGGCGCGTCAACCACAGCGGCCCGGCGCCGGCGGCGCGCGCGGCCTGGACGTACTCCTGTTCCCGCACGGCGAGGGTGACGCCGCGGACGAGCCGACCGGCCTGCGGCCACTGGAACAGGCCGATGGCGATGACCATCGCGGTGACGCTGGGCCCGATGACGCCCGCGATCACCACCATGACGACCAGGGACGGGAAGGACATGAACACGTCCGCGAGCCGCATCGCCGTCTGGTCCACCCAGCCGCCGAGGAGGCCGGACAGGCTGCCCACGACCGTGCCGACGACGACCGCCAGGAGCGCGGCGGCGACGCCCACGCCGAGCGAGACCCGCCCGGCGAACAGCAGGCGCGCGAGCACGTCACGGCCGGTGGAGTCGGTGCCGAGCCAGTGGGCGCCCGACGGCGCGGCCCGGGTGGCGAACAGGTCGGTGGCGTTCGGGTCGTGGCCGGCGATCTGGCGGGCGAACACGGCCGCCAGCACGATGACCAGGAGCACGACCGCGCCGGCCACGGCCATCCGGTGCCGCAGGAACCTCCGCAGGGCGCGGCGGCCCGGCGACCGGCGCGCCACGTCGGGTGCCGGGGCCTCCAGGTCGATCGCGCTCATCCCAGCCTCACCCTCGGGTCGACCAGTGTGTACAGGACGTCGGCGAGCAGGCTGGAGATCAGCACCAGCACCGCGATGATCAGCGCGAACCCGATGATGACCGAGTAGTCGTGCCGTCCCACCGAGCTGACCGCGAGCTGTCCCATGCCCGGCCAGGCGAAGACCTGCTCGATGACGACCGCGCCGGCGAGCTGCTGGGGCAGGTTCGCGGCGATGTAGGTGAGCACCGGGATCAGGGAATTGCGCAGCGTGTGCCGCACCACGACCCGGCGGCGCGTCGCGCCCTTGGCCTCGGCGGTGCGCACGTAGTCGGCGCCCAGCTCGGTGATCATGCTGCTGCGGACGTAGCGCATGTACGGCCCGGAGTTGGCGACGCCCAGGATGAGCGCCGGCAGGATCAGGTGCCGGACCGAGTCCACCAGGCCGGGCGCGCTCGGGTCGGAGATGCCCGACGACGGCAGGATCGGGAACTTCACCGTGAACAGGTAGATGGCGATCAGCGCCATGAAGAAGGCGGGGATCGACACCGAGCCCAGGCTGGCCACGGTCGCCGCGTAGTCGACGCGGGTGTTGCGCCGCAGCGCGGCGACGATGCCCAGCGGGAACGCGATCAGCAGCGAGAGCAGCAGGCCCGTGCCCATGAGTTCGAGGGTCGGACCGAACCGCTCGCCCAGCAGCGAGGTCACCGAACGGCCGTTGACCAGGGAGTAGCCGAAGTCGCCGCGTAGCGCGGCGGTCAGCCAGTGCCAGTACTGGACGATCAGCGGCTGGTCCAGGCCCAGCTCGTGACGCTTGGCGGCGATGAAGGCCGCGCTGCCGGAGTTGAGCTGGTCCGGCGGCACCATCATGGCGACGGGATCGCCGGGTGCCTTGTGCACCAGCCAGAAGATCACGACGGTGATGAGGAAGAAGACCAGGATGTTGATCAGTAGCCGGCGGGTGATGTAGGCGCCCACGGTCCTCCCCTCGTGCGTGCGGACAGGCCGGCCGGGCCGCGCGGCGTGTTCACCGCGCGGCCCGGCGAGACCGGCGCTCGCGTCACAGCGACCAGCCGGCCGGGTTCCAGAATCCGGCGTCCTGCGACCCGGCCGCCTGGAATCCCTTGATCCGCTTGTTCACCGCCCACTGACCCGTCGGGTCGTAGAGCCACATCAGGTCGGCCTGGGAGTTCTCCTCCAGCACGGCCTGGTCGTAGAGCGCCTTGCGCTGCGTGGCGTCGGCGGTGGAGTTCGCCTTGACGAGCTGGTCGTCCAGCTTCTTGTCGCAGAACCAGACGATGTTGCCGCCCTTGGGGTACTGCTGGTCGCAGGCGGCGATCACGTTGACGTTCCAGGAGTCGACCGCGTAGTTGCCGCCGCCGTACAGCGTCATGTCGTAGGACTTCTTGTCATACGTCGGAGCGATCTGCGCGGCCTGGACCTGCTTGAGCTTGACCTTCACGCCGACGGCGGCGAGCTGGCTCTGCACGATCGTCGTGGTGGCGTCGCGGTCGCGCTGACCGGGCACCCACTGCAGCTCGACGGTGCGGTTCGGGTCCCAGCCGGCCGCCGCGAGCAGCGACTTCGCCTTCTGCGGGTCGTACGCGTAGGTGTTGATGCCCGCCGGGGTGTTGCCCTGGAAGAAGTCGGAGTTCTGCACGGTCGCCTTGCCGCCGAGGACCTTGTCGACGAGCGCCTTGCGGTCGATGGCGTACAGGAAGGCCTGCCGGACGCGCGCGTCCTTGAAGTAGGACTTGGTCTGGTTGAGCGCGATGCGGACGAAGCCGGCGCCGGCCTTCTCCTGGACGGTGATGTTCTTGAAGCCGTGCACGGTCTTCAGGTCCGCCGGGGAGAACGACGCGATGTCCATGCCGCCGTTGCCGAGCTGGGCGGTCGCGACGTCCGAGGTCATCGGCTTGAGGTAGACGTCCTTGATCTTCGCCGGCGAGGGGTAGGACGGGTTCGCGGTGACGTGGACGTACTGGTTGGTCTTGTAGTCCACGAATTTGTACGGCCCGAGCGTGACCGTCGGCGCGCGGAAGTAGGCGTTCTTGGCGACCTGGGCGACCGGCACGCTGCCGAGGACATGCTTGGGCATGACGTACGCGACGCCGATCTGGGCGAGCAGCCCGATGTCGGGCTTGGCCGCCTTGATGACGAAGGTGTTCGGGTCCGGGGCGCTGAAGCCGGAGATCGACTTGGCCTTGCCGGACACGAAGTCACTGACGCCCGCGACGGCCGAGTAGCTGCCGGCCGTGGCGCTGGTGCTCTTGGGGTCGGCCAGGAGCTGGTAGCTGAACAGCACGTCGTCGGAGGTGAAGGGCTGCCCGTCGCTCCACTTCAGCCCCTGGCGCAAGTGGAAGGTGAAGGTCTTGGCGTCCTTGGAGACGTCGTAGCTCTGGGCGAGCTGCGGCTGGAGCCTGTAGCTCGGGTCTACGGCCAGCAGGCCCTGGTCGATGAACGACATGACCTGGTTGTCCGGGCCGCTGGAGGGGGCCAGCGGGCCGAAGAGCCCGGCGGGCTCCTGGTAGAGGTAGACGTTGATCGAGCTCTTCCCGGAGGAACCCCCGGAGCCGGAGTCCGGCGCGGGCCCGGAGCAGGCGGCGGCCGAGACGGCCGCGAGAACGGCGACGCCTAGGGCGCCGAATGTGAACCGTCTTGCCATCGCAACCTCACTAAGTCGGTCTGGTCTTTCGGGGGTCCGGGGGGATCCGCGCCGACATGGAATGAAATTCCACGTACACGATGTAGGTGCGGACCCTCCCACGTCAAGAGGGCATCGTGGCCGATCAGCGGGTTTTCAGCCCGAATCAGGCGCTAACCGGCCGATGGCACCCAGTAGGAGTACAGGTCGGTCCCGGTGAGGTGGAAGCGGAACCGCACCTGGTGGCCGGACAGCGCCGCGAGCGTGCGGCCGCCCTTCCACCGGACCGTCGCCGCGTACTGGTCGCCCGTGACCGGCAGCGCGTCGCCCGCCGCGTAGCCGGGAACGGGGTCGCCGCTCGCGGCGTCGAGCACCTCGACGGTGAGCGATCCGTGGGCGTGGACGACGGCGTTCACCTTGAGCGAGCCGCCCTGGAAGACGACCGGCTTGGTGGTGACCTGACCCGGTTCGCCGGTGCCGGGCCGCGACGCGTTGGTCAGCGAGACGAAGCCGTCGCGCCGCCAGGTGGCCATGCCGGTCTGCCCCAGGTAGGTGTCGGGGTCGGGCACGGTCTGGTCCTGGCCTCCGTGCCCGGCGTTGAAGGCGCCGTAGTACATGGTGATCGACTTGTCGGTCACCAGCGCGTTGGAGGACGTGTACAGCGCGCCGTCGTCCCAGGCGCCCGGGTCGCCGGGCCTCAGGATCGGGTCGCGCACGGGACGGCTCCAGTCGATCAGGTCGCGCGAGGAGGCCACCTCCGGCAGCACCGGCCCGGCTCCGGCCGACGACTGGGAACCGGTCGTGTAGTCGGTGGTCAGGAAGACCCACGGGATGCCGATGTAGGTGCTCTCGTACGGCAGCACCGGCATGCCGTAGATCTGCCCCTCCAGCCCGTTCAGCGCCTCGGCGGCGCCGTCGTCGGCGTAGTCGCCGGCCACCGCGAGCTGGGGCGTGCTCCAGGTGAGGAAGTCCTTGCTGGTGGAGACGAACGCCGCGCGGTCGTAGATGCCGGGCGTGCGCGAGGTGAACATCCGCTTCTTGATGGTGGCGATGTACTGCTTCGCGCGCGGATCCCAGGTCACCTGCGAGACGTCGCCGTCGAGGAGCGCGGGCCTGTCCTCGCCCTGCGTCCACGTGTAGCCGTCCTTGGAGAAGTACACGTAGTAGCCGAGCGTCTGGTTGACGACGCCGGAGTGGAACTGCATGAGCGCGAAGCGCCGGTCCGGGCTCGCGTCCGGGTTGTACGCGATGGTGCCGCCGCCGGCGATGACGATGTTGGTCTTGGAGGCGGGGTTGTCCTTGTAGCCGATGCCGCCACGGCCCAGCGGCTTGGTCCACTTCCGGCCGTCGCGGCTCTCGGCGTAGCAGAGGTAGTAGCCGGGCGCGACGTCGTTGTTGCAGTCGTACCAGAGCCGGTAGACGCCCCCGATCTTGAAGACCGAGCCGTACGTGTAGGCGGCCGACTCCCACGGCTTGTCGGGCCGGATGACCGGTTCGGGCAGCTTCTCGGCCGGGTGCGCGACCCGGCCGACGTCCTTGGAGGAGTCGATCCGGTAGTCGTCGAGGAAGAGCTCGCGCGCCGCGCCGAGGTTCGGGTCGTACGCCCGCGGCGTCTCGGCGAGGTTCACCTCGTCCCAGTAGGACACCCCGGAGTCGTCGCCGCCGGCAATGCGCACGGTGACGTTCGCCGTGCCGGCGGGCGCGACGCCCGAGACTCCGGCGGCCTGCCAGTCCGTGCCCGGCTCCGGGGTCGCCACGTGGTCGCCCAGGTCGGCGCCGTCGTAGCCGGTGAAGACGAGCGAGAGCGCGGCGGGCTTACCGCTCTTGCCCTTGACCTTCGCGGACAGCCGGTACTCCCGGCCGGCCGCGGCCACGATCCGGTCGCTGGAGACCGTGACCGCGTGGCCCGTGTCGTTGATCTCCAGGGAGCCGAGGCCCGCCGTGCGGTACGCGGACAGGTTGACGATGTTCGCGCCGGCCTCGTCGCCCTCGACGGACCAGCCGATCGGGTGGCCGGCGCGGTCGCCGGCGTCGAAGCCGGCGTTCGGCACCAGGGACTTCACCGTGCCGGGGTCGGCGCCCGGGAGCGTCTGGCCGCCCGCCGGGGCGACGAAGACGCCGACCATCACCGCCACCAGGACGGCCGGCGCGACGCGCCGCCGTACATCGCGCTGAACCATGAACGACCTCCCATGGGCCGGGTTCCGGGGCGCTCAGCGTCGTGTGGAATATCGTTCCATGTCAAGACTTCAGACCTTGACATGGAATGTCTTTTCATGGAGAAACAGGGCAGCCCGGCGCGACCGACGTCGCCGGCCTCCCCGAAGCAGGTGAGAAGCCATGGCGCGCTCCCGGCGTACGACCCGGCTCGGCATCGTCGCGGTGCTCGTGTGCTCCTCCGTGCCGGCGTTAACGGCCACCGCTCCGGCGGCGTCCTGGACCGGCGCGCGGCTGGTCCCCGACTCCGGCTTCGAGGAGAGCGCGTCCTCGGCGGCCCGCTGGGCGGTGACCGGCCAGGCCGGCGCCGTCTCCGTCGTGGCCTCCCCGGTCCACTCCGGCCACGCCGCGGCGCGCGTCGCCGACACCTCGGCGGGCGAGAACGCCGGGCTGCGCAGCGAGCACCTCGCGGCCTCGCCCGGCGAGGAGCTGACCGCGACCATCTGGATGGACCGCGTCTCCGGCCAGGGCGGCTTCCTGTACCTGGAGTTCTGGAACGCCGACGGCACCACCCGCGTCTCCGCGGTCAGCACCGCCGCCGGCACCGCCACGGGCTGGCAGCAGGTCACCGCGCGCGGCGTGGTCCCGGACGACGCGGTGACCGCCACGGTCCTCGCCTACAGCGACGTCGCCGACCAGGGCACGACAATCTGGGACGACGCCGCCGTCGCCTCCGTGCCGCCCCCGGCGCGGCGGGTGCCGAACGCCGGGTTCGAGGAGCAGCGCGAGGGCACGCGGCCGACCGAGTGGACCGTCTCGGCGCCGGGCGGATCCGCGGCCGTCGTGACCTCGGGGGCACACTCCGGGCTTCGGGCCCTGAAGATCTCCGACACGTCCGGCTCCGCCGAGGTCTCCGCGCTCAGCCGCGCGGTGCCGGTCACCCCCGGTGAGACGATCACGGCCTCCGCGTGGGCGTCGGGCACCACCGGCTCGGTGTACCTGGAGTACCGCCGCGCGGACGGCAGCCGGATCGAGCCTCCGGCCAAGGCCGACGTCGGCGCCGGATCGGGCTGGAAGAAGGTGACGGTCTCCGCGCTCGTGCCCGGTGACGCGACGACCACGACCGTACGGCTCTACGACGACCAGGCCTCCACGGGCACGACGGTCTGGGACGACGTCGTCCTGCGGTCCGGCCAGGACGCGGCCTACTCCGAGGCGGTCGGCACCGGACCGGTGCTGTTCGTCGGCGACCAGCGCGTGGAGTCCTCCACCGGGCTCACCCGTGTGATCCACCCCGGCACCAAGACCGGCGACCCGGCGCTGGCGGGCATCGGCGACGGCGTCGTCCTGGCCGGCGGGGCGTGGGACGGCAACCCGCGGGTGAGCGGCACCGTGCTGCCCGCGCCGGGCGGCGGCTACCGGATGTGGTACACGGCAGCGGACGGTTCGACCTGCGGTTACTGCACCGGCTACGCCGAGAGCGGCGACGGTGTCCGCTGGGACCGGTCGATGGAGACCCACTCCGTCTACTCGTACGGCCCCGGCGGCGTCGTGGCGAACCCCGCCCCGACCGGCCCGCGCTACTACATGCTGCACTCCCACGGCCCCGCCAGCCCGCAGCCGAACCACTACTACGCGGCCCAGTCGAACGACGGCAAGACCTGGACGGAGATGAACTCCGGCGACCCGGTCATCAACGGGTGGGACGTCGTGAACGTCACGTACGACCCGGTCACGGCGCGGTACGTCGCGATGACCAAGCAGTACCCGGTGGGCTACGCCGCCGGGACCACCCCGGCCGGGCCGCGCACGGTGTGGATGTCGACGAGCACCGACTTCGTCCACTGGACGTCGCCGCGCCCGTCCTTCGCCGCCGACCTCCGCGACGACGCGGCGATCACCGATCCGGCTCCGCCCGGCCACGCACGCTGGTCGGAGATCTACGGCATGCCGGCGATCCGGTACGGCGAGCAGTACCTCGGGCTGCCGTGGGTCTTCGACATCACCGACAGCCCCACCACACTGGCCGATCCGGGCGGTGACAAGGGGCGCCAGCACGTCGGGCTCGCCGCGTCGCAGGACCTGCTCACCTGGAGCCGCCCGAGCCTCGCCAATGTCATCACGCCCGGGGCGGCCGGCTCGTGGGACTGGGGCTGGGACATGACCGGCACGACCCTGCTGACCGTCGGCGACCAGGTACGGCTCTACTACGCGGCGTTCGCGGGCCAGCACAGCTGCACCGCCGCCGACGTGTCCGCCGGGCTGTGCACGACACCGTTCGGCAACGCCCGCGTCGGCCTCGTGACCTGGCCGAAGGACAGATTCGAGTCCTTGCGCGCGGGCACGGGCGGCGGCGACGTCACGACGCGTACGCTCGTCCCGGCCGGGACACTGCTCACGGTGAACGTCGCGCCGGGCTCCGGCTCGCTCAGGACCGAGGTGCTCGACGCCGACGGGACCCCGGTGCCCGGATACACCGCCGCCGACGCCACCCCGATAACCGCGGACACGCTCGGCGCCACGGTGAGCTGGGGCTCGAAGAACACCCTGCCCGCCGGGCCGATCCGCCTCCGGTTCGACCTGACGGCGGGTGACCTGTACTCGTACACGATCGGATGAGCTCATGACGGCGCTCCGGCCCACCGGAACCGGCTACGACGCGGCCACCAGGACGTGGATCCTGCACACGCCGAACACCACGTACGCCCTGCGGCTCGCCGACGGGCGCCTGGCGCACGTCTACTGGGGCGCCGCCCTCACCGACGCGGAGGCGGCGTCGCTGCCGGTGCGCGCCGAGTCGGGGACCCGGCAGCGGGGCAGCACGAGCTTCGAGGCCCGTTTCGACGGGACCGAGGAGTACGCCTGGGACGGCGGCGTGCGGTACGGCGTGCCGTCGTTCCAGGTGCGGTTCGCCGACGGCGCGCGCGGGCTGGAGCTCGATGTCGTCGGCGACGACCTCACCTCCGACGCGCTGGTGATCCGGCTGCGCGACCGGCACTATCCGCTGGAGCTGACGCTGCGGTACCGCGTGCGGCCCGATTCGGACGTGCTCGAACGCTCCGCGTCGCTGGCCAACCTCGGCGACACCGCGGAGATCGAGGTCCTGCGGCTCGACTCCGCCGCCTGGGCGCTGCCGCACCGCGACGGCTACCGGCTGTCGCACGTCACCGGGATGTGGGGCGCCGAGACGCAGCTGCGGCGCGAGACCGCGGCGGCCGGGGAGACGGTGTTCACCAGCCGCCGCGGCATCACCAGCCACCACGCGAACCCGTGGGTGATGGCCGACGACGGCACGGCCGGCGAGGAACACGGCGAGGTGTGGAGCGTCGCGCTCGCGTGGAGCGGCACGTGGCGCATGACCGTGCAGCGCACGCCGCTCCAGCGGCTCTCGGTCTCGGCCGGCTTCGGGCACGACGGGCTGTCGTGGCGGCTCGCGCCCGGCGAGCGGCTGGACACCCCGGTGAGCGCGGGGATGTTCTCCGGCGGCGGCTTCGGCGGCGCGAGCCGCGCCTGGCACGCCCACGTACGACGGCACGTACTGCCGGCGCCGGCGGAGACGCGTCCCGTGCTGTTCAACTCCTGGGAGGCGACGTTCTTCGACATCGACGTCGCCCAGCAGTCGTCCCTGGCCACGCGGGCGGCCGGGCTGGGCGCCGAGCTGTTCGTCGTGGACGACGGCTGGTTCCGCCGTGACGACCGCGCCGGGCTCGGCGACTGGCGGGTCGACCCCGCCGTCTTCCCCGACGGATTCGCTCCCCTGGCGGACCACGTGCGCGGGCTCGGCATGGGGTTCGGGATCTGGGTCGAGCCGGAAATGGTCAACCCCGACAGCGACCTGTACCGGAGCCACCCGGACTGGGTGCTGCACCAGCCGCACCGTTCACGTACGGAGCTGCGCAACCAGCTCGTGCTGAACTTCGGCCGTGAGGACGTGCGCGCCTGGGCGCATGACTGGCTGTCCCGGCTCGTACGCGACACGGGAGCGGTGTTCCTCAAGTGGGACATGAACCGCACCTTCAGCGAGGCCGGCCAGCCGGGCGCACCGGACCCGGACCGGCTGTGGATCTCCCATGTCCAGGGTGTCTACCTGATCATGGACCGGCTGCGCGCGGAGTTCCCGGACGTGCGCATCGAGTCGTGCAGCGGTGGCGGTGGCCGCCTCGACCTTGGCATGCTCGCGCGCACCGACCAGGTGTGGGCCTCGGACAACACGGACGCCTCCGACCGGCTCCGGATCCAGCACGGCTTCACCCAGCTCTACCCGCCGGGCGTAATGGAGGCGTGGGTGACCGACAGCCCCAACACGGTGACCGGCCGCCGTACCCCGCCGGCGTTCCGGTTCCACGTCGCGATGACCGGCGTGCTCGGGCTCGGCGGCGACCTCGCCGCCTGGACCGAGGAGGAGCTCCGCGAGGCCGCCGGGCACGTCGCGTTCTACAAGCGGGTACGCCCGCTCGTGCAGCACGGCCGCCAGTACCGGCTACGCCCGCCGTCCTCCGACGGGCTCTGCGCGGTGCAGTTCACCGACGACGACGTCGTGGTGTTCGCGTTCCGCGAGACGCCGCGGATGGGCTTCGGCGTGCCACCGCTGCCACTGGCCGGCCTGCCGCGTACGGCCCGCTACCGCGACGCGAGCACGGGAGCCGAGTACGACGCGGGCGTGCTGACCCACCACGGCCTGCCCGTGGACCTGCCGCGCGGCGAGTACGCCAGCACCGCCGTCCACCTGGAGCGCCTCTCCTAGACGCGACGGCCCCAGGTGCTGATCAGTGCTTCGGCGGTGTCGACGAACCTCGGGTCGTCGAACAGGGCGAGGGCCGCGTCGAGTTCCTCGCCGGTGAGCAGGCCCTTGGCGGCCAGCGCCGGGCGTACCTGGTCGAGGAAGGCGCGCCAGAAGCGTTCGGCCGGCCCGCCGTCGCCGACGGTGTAGACCTCGACCGACATCCCGAGGTCGGCCAGGCCGGCGTCGGCGAGCACCGCGGGCTGCCGCCGCCGCATCCAGCCGACGTCTCCGCCCTGCGCCTCGATCAGACGCGCCAGCGCCGCCATGGCCTTCCGCCACTCCGGATGAGGCGACGACTCGGACGGGAACGGCGCGATGTCCTCCAGGACCAGCCAGCCCTTCGGGGCCAGCCACGTCGCCGCCCTGGCGATGACGTCCTCCCGCTCCGGAAGGTGCATCAGCAGCGTCCGGGCGTGGATGAGGTCGAAGGACCCGGCCGGAAGATCCAGTGACCGTACGTCACCCTGGCGGACGTCGAGGTTCGGCGCCCAGCCGGGGTCCAGGTACCGGGGGTCGATGTCGACGGCGGTGACGTGGCCGTCGGGATACCGCTCGGCCATCCACCGCGCCATCGACCCGGCGCCGGCCCCCAGCTCGAGACAACGGGGCGAACCCGGCAGCTCACAGCCGGTCAGGACCCCTATGGACGCCGGGTCGAGCTGCTCCTGCAACAGCCGCAGCCGATGCAGCTCGCTCGGGATGTCATGGCTGAGCACACCACTGCTGTAACGATCGGTCTTCTCTTCGATCATTCGGCCATCTTCGGCGGAGCGCGCGTCCCCGGCCACCGAGTTCACGATCTTCAGCCACCATGTTCACGCAGTGTAGTGCGGGCCGTCAGCCTCCGTCTCCGCCCGACGGTCCCGTTGCCACAGCAGCGCCGGCGACGAGACGGGCTGAGCGGACACCGTACGCGCGGAGCCTTCCGCTCAGCGTTGGCCGTCGACGATGAACAGCCTCCGGTCGAGACCGCCGCCGGCGGCCTCAAGTGCCCTGGCGTAGGAGTCCGAGGCGTACCAGCGCCGTGCGTCGTCCGCCGTGTCGAACCGAATGATCACCAGTCGCTCGGCATCGTCGAACGTCCCTTCGAGGGCGTCGGGGACGGCGTCCCGCGCCAGGTAGGTGCCGCCGAACTCGGCGATCGACCGCTTGGCGAGCGGTTTGTAGTTCGCGACCGATTCCTGGTCGAGGATCGTCACTTCGGAGATCACGTAAGCCGGCATCACAGGGTCCTTCGGTCGGATGGATTCGGTCATTCGTCGCGGATCGGCGAGATCGGGCCGGGGATGGTGGTGCCATGGACGCGTCCGACGAGTTCTCCGTTCTCGAGCACGCCGGGGATGTCGTGCGCGGGGAGGACGAACCGGTGGCGGGTGAGCCGTTTGAGCGCGCCGAGCTCCTCGAGTACCGAGGTCGTGAAGTTGTTGGTGAGGGCAGGTTCGTCCGCCGGGAAGGTGCAGGGTTGTACGCGTGCCATGGCCGTCTCGCCGGGATGACGCCGCAGGGCGGCATCGACGTCGTAGATCAGGTCGCCGCAGAGGCACGCCGTGCCGTTCGCGGTCTCGACCACGACGTTCATCGACCCGGCGGTGTGGCCGCCCGCCCGGTGGCAGCGGATCCCCGGGAGCAGGTCGACGGGGCCCGAGTGGTCGAGGTCGAGGTAGCGGAGCGCTCCCGGCGTGTACATCCGCTCCAGGATGTGGGCCAGGTCCTTCTCGGCGTACGCGAGGCCCTGGATTCCGCTGAAGGCGGCCGACATCTCGCTGCGGTTGACCACGACCGGCACGGACATCGGCACCTTGTCGAGGTGGCCGGCGTGGTCCCGGTGCAGGTGCGTCATGACCACGCATCCCAGGTCGGGCGCCGTGACCCCGTACAGGTCCAGCTGTTCGTGGAAACCCTGGCCCTCGGCGACCTCACCGCCGTACCCGAGCACGGACGGATCCCGGTAGCCGGCATCGACGAGGATCGGCGCCGGGCCGCCGACGATCAGGTATCCCTGAGCCGGTACCGCGACGGTGGTGCCGGGAGGCCGCCCGCGTACCCGCATCGAGGCGTCGATGACGACCGAGCCGAAGTTCAGCCGGTGAATCCGATAGCTCATGGCGATCCCGTCCGTGTTCAGAAGTAGGCGGCACTGAGCGTCTCGCCGCCGAAGGCGTCCGGAGCCGGCTCGGCCGAGCCGTCGCGCATGATGTACCCGCGGTCACATCGGGAGCCGAGCAGTGCGATGTTCTGGTCGACGAGCAGGACGGACACGCCTTCGCTGCGGGCGACGCGCGCGAGCACTCCCGAGATCTCCTGGGCGGCCCTGGGCGACAGGCCGAGGCTCAGCTCGTCGACCATCAACAGCACCGGCCGGGCCATGAGACCGCGGCCGACGGCCAGCATCTGCTGCTCGCCGCCGCTGAGCAGCGCCGCCCGGCGTTCGGTCAGCTCCGCCAGGCGTGGAAAGGCGTCCAGGACCAGGGTCGTCCGCGCGGAGGCGCCCGCGGATCCTCCCACCGCCGCCGCGCCGTACCGGAGGTTCTCCCGGACCGTCAGGTTCGGAAAGACGCGGCGCCCTTCGGGAACGTGCACCAGACCGCGCCGCGCGACGGCGTCCGGGCGGGCGGGCAGGCGCTCCCCGCGGAACAGCGCGCGGTCGCACGAGCGCGGGATGACACCGGACAGTGCCCGCAGCAGTGTGGTCTTGCCCGCTCCGTTCAGTCCGGCGATACCGACCGTCTCGCCCGGCCGGATGTCCAGCCCGCAACCGCGAAGGACGGGGATGCCGTTGTAGCCGGCGCGGAGGCCGCGCACTTCCAGGACCGCGCTCATTGGGCCCCTCCCGGCAGCGGGACCTCAGGAGTGTCGCCGACGAACACCTCACGGACCAGCGGGCGGTCGAAGACGTCGCCGGGGGTTCCCGAGGCGATCACCTTGCCGGCCGCGAGGACCGTCACCTCCTGGGCGACCTCCTTGACCCAGCCGACGTGGTGCGAGACGACGAGGACGGTGAGCCGTGCGCGAAGTTTCGTGATCAGCGCGGAGACCGCGGTCATCTCCGGCCCGCTGAGCCCGGCCGTGGGCTCGTCCATCACGAGCACGGACCCGTTGGCCGCCACCGCCCGCGCGATGTCGACGAGCTTGGCCTCGGCCAGACCGAGCTCGCCCGCCGGTGTGTCGTACCGGTGTGCCGGCACGCCCACGGAGCCGAGCGCCACGGCCGCCCCGCGCCGCGCCTCGCGTTCGGAGCGGCGACGCAGACCTGCCAGGTCGGCGAAGAGCCCGGCGCCGCGGCGATGCCCCAGGCCCAGCATGACGTTCTCCAAGCAGGACAGGTCGGGGACCAGCGAGGGGTTCTGGAACGTACGGCTGACGGCTCGCGGTGAGGACGCGACCGGCTCGCCGTTGACGGCGACGCGCCCGGTGGACATCGGCTCCAGCCCGCTGACGCAGTTCAGCAGGGTGGTCTTGCCGGCGCCGTTCGGACCCACGAGGGCGTGCACGTGCCCGCGTCCGACCGTGAAACTGACGCCGTCCAGCGCGCGCACGCCGCCGTAGTCGATCACGACGTCGCTGACGTCGAGCGCATCGCGCACGCCCGGCAGCGGATCGGCGGGGACGCCCTGCCCGGCAGGACCGTCATCGGCGGCCTGGCGAGGGCCCGTACGGCGCCGCACCGCACGCAACGGCACCTCGAGCACCCCGTACAGGCCGTTCCGGAAGACGATCAAGGCCCCCAGCAGCAGCGCGGCGAACAGGACCTCCTGGTACGTGTCGGCGATCTGGAGGTAGTCGGGGGTCAGCGTGAACAGGACGGCGCCGAGGATCGGACCCGCGATGCTGCCGAGCCCGCCGACGGCCACCATCCCGAACAGGATGATCGACTGCTGGGCGCCGAAGTTCTCCGGGGCGATGTAGCCGGCTCCCAGGGAAAGCAGCACGCCCGAGGCGCCGGCGAGCGCGGCCGAGTACGCGAAGGCGGTGAGCTTGGTACGCCCGGGTGAGACTCCCATGGTCACCGACACGACCTCGCTGCGCTTCACCAGCCGCAGCACTCGCCCGGCGTGCGAGTCGCTGTAGTTGCAGCTCAGGAGTACCGCGACGAGGAGCACGAGCGCGCACAGGTAGTAGTACCCCCGCCCTTGGGCCAGGTTCGCCGAGGCCAGGGTGATCGCGGGGACCTGCAGGCCCGACTCCGCATGGGTGATCGAGGCGAACGTCGTCCCGGATAGAACCGATGTCACCACGTAGGAGAGGAAGAACGTGCCGAGCACGAGACCGAACGCGCGGAGCCGGATCAGCGCCAGGCCGATCACGCCGCTGATCACGGTGACGAGCGCGACCGCGCAGACCGCCGCCGCGACCGGTGCCATCCGCCCGGCGCCGGAGAGGATGGCGTACGCGTAGGCGCCGAGACCGACGAACCCGCAGTGTCCGAACGACGGCTGGCCGAGGTACCCGCTGAACAGGTCGAGGCCGATCGCCGCGACGGCCCACGCCATCGCGGTCGCGAGAAGGAACTGGAGCGTCGGGTCGATCGGCAGCAGCCCGATGACGGCGAGCGTCCCGACGAGGGCCAGGGCGTCGGGCCGCGTGTGGCCACGAGCGAGTGATGTCAACATGCATGGCCTTCCGAGGGGGCGTCAGAGACGCTCGGGTACGGGTTCGCCGAACAGCCCGTGGGGGCGGACCAGGAGGGTGAGGAGGAAGAGCCCGAAGACGGCGAGCAGTGAGAGGTCCGCGTTGCCGTAGTAGTGAACGAACCCCTGGACGACCCCGACCGTGACGCCGCCGGCGAACGCCCCGCCGAGGCTGGTGAGACCGCCGATGACGACGGCCGCGAACACGTAGAGAAGGGACTCGTCCATCATTCCGGCCGACACCAGTGTGCTCGGCGCCGCGAGGATCCCGACGACGGCCGCGAGCACGGTGGTGAGCGCCCATGACGCCGCTTCGAGGCGGCGTACGTTCGCGCCGAGCAGCCGCGCGGTCTCACGGTCGGAGGCGACCCCGCGGAACAGCAGACCGGCACGGGAGAACGCGAACAGGCAGCCGAAGCCCGCGGTCAGGACCACGGCGATGGCGAGGACGCCGATGCCGTACACGGGGACGCGCAGGGGCCCGAAGGTCACGGCCCGCACCGGGAAGAGCTGGGGGAAGGTGAAGGGCTGCCCTTCCCCGAGCGCCTTGTCGGTGAGCGCGAACAGCAGCAGGTACAGGCCGAGGGTGCGCACCGTGAGGTTCGGCACCCCCGCGGTGTCGCGATACCGCATCACGACGACGTACGTCACCGCCCCCGTGATACCGGCGGCGACCAGCCCGAGAACGATCGCCAGGGCGAGGTACACGTGGTGCCGGACGGCGAGCTCGAAGACGGCGACCGCGCCGAGCGTGGCGAGGCTGCCCGCGGCGAAGTTCGGAATGCCGGTCATCTTGAACAGGACGACGATGGCGAAGCCGAGCATCCCGTACAGGAGGCCGGTGATGATCCCCGTCGTCAGGACGTCGAGCATGTCACTGCCCGTCCGTACGGATCGGCAGGGTGCCGATCGACTTGAAGCGACCGCCTGCGAGGCTCAGCAGGAACATGCTGTGCAGCCCGAGGTGGTCGCCGGGGGTGAACCCGACCGGGGGCAGCAGCGGCGAGACGTTCGCGTCGTGCATGGAGTTCAGGGCCTCCTCCAGCGTGGCCCGGGTCGGCTGCGCGCCCGCCCGGTCCATGGCCGCGACGAACACCTGCGCCGCGGCGCACCCGTAGAGGGCGAACGCGTCGGGAGCCGTCTTGGGCTGGTACTTCTTCAGCGCGGCCAGGCACCGCGCCGCGCGGCCGTCGCCGGCGGGCACCGTGGGCGACCCCGTCAGCAGCAGGTCGGCGGCCTTCGGCGTGAGCGCGGAGGCGAAACTCTGGGACGCCAGCACCGAGACCCCGATGACGCCCTTGGACGGCAGGCCACCGAACCCCGCCATGGCGTTGAGCATCCGCGCCGCGTCGGGAGCGAGGACGGTGAGCATGAGGTAGTCGGGCTTGGCCGCGGATGCCTTGAGGGCGGCCTGCTGAAACGGTGCGTTCGCGGCGGGAAGCAGCGCCGAGGACAGGAAGCGTGCCCCCGCCGCGGCGGCCCCGGCCTTCGCGCCGGCGACGTCGTCCTCATACCCGGGGATCTGCGAAGTCACCGCGTACACCGACCCGGTGCCCTTCTTCCCGAGCGCGTACGGGACGAGCGAGCGGGACTGGTCGTTGTAGAGCGGCAGCAGCGAGTAGATGTTCGGCTGCGCGGGCCGTACGAGGGCCGGCAGCGCGGCGTAGGGAAAGAGGTAGGGCAGGTCGGTGCCCTTGACGACGCTCGCGATCGTCGCCGCCGTGACGGTGCCGCACCCGCCGAACAGGGCGAACACCTTGGCCGACCGGAGCGTCCGTACGTTGGCGGCGGCCCTCGGCGCCTGGTAGCCGTCATCGAGGACGGTGTCCTTGATCTTCCGGCCGTGGACCCCTCCCGCGGCGTTGACCTGGTCGAACCACGCCGTGGCTCCGGCCGAGGTCGGGCGGCAGACCGAGGAGACCGGACCGGTGAGCGCGTTGGACGTACCGACGCGGATCTCGGTCCTGGTGATGCCCGCCGCGCCGCCCGCCCCGGCCGACGCGGTCGTACCGCATCCGGCGAACGACAGCGCCGCGACGGACAGTACGGCCGCGGCGAGCGTCCGCCGCGGGTTCACCGGGTCACCCCGTGCTCGGCGAGGGCCTCGGCCTCGTTGTCCCAGTAGCTCTTGTCGCACCAGCGGCTCGGGACCGGGTCGAGGCAGGTCTCGCCGTCGGCGACGAGTCGCGGCGCGTCGATCCCGTCCAGATCGAGACCCGGCGTGTGCGTCTCGATCAGCTCGCAGGGACCGGCGGAGCGGTTCCACGCCCAGTGCACGGCGTCGGGCGGGATGCGCAGGAAGTCGCCGGCCCGCAGGTGGTAGGCGGTGGCCTCGACGAAGACCCAGATCTCGCCGCTCTGTACGTAGTTGAGCTGCTCGCAGTCGTGCGCGTGCGGCTCGGAGTGGTAGCCGGCCGAACGGGCGGCGACCATCAGGCTGGAGTTCTGGCCGAGGACCTGCTTGGTCCGTAGCTGGCCCCCGGCCACTTTCATCTCGACGACTTCTTCTTTGATCTGGTCCGCTGCCACGAAGAGCATCGCGTGTCCTTCTGAGACGTCAGGATTCGTCGTCGCGCAGCGCCTTGGCGCCGCTGCGTACGAATCGATCGATGTGGCGGAGCATGGCGTTCTCGGCGGCCTGGGCGTCGCCTTCCTCGACGGCGGCGAGGATCTGTTCGTGCTCGTGGTGACTGGCGTCGATGACGCTGTGCTCGGCCGAGAGCCGTTGGCGTACGTCGTGGAGGAGGTTGAGCGTCGGGGCGATCAGGAGGGAGAACACGGGGTTGTGTGACGCGGCCGCGAGGATCGCGTGGAAGTCGGAGTCGGCTTGCAGGTAGGACTCACTGTCGGAGGTCGATCGCATCGCGCTGATGCAGGTTCGCAGGGCCGCGACCTGCTCTTCGGTCCGGTGCAGGGCCGCACCGGCCGCGATGTGCGGTTCGACGGCGCGGCGCGCGGCGAACAGCTGGTCGAAGGTGACGTCTTCAAGGCTGAGGTAGACGGCGAGGTTGGCGGCGACGACCTCGCCACGAGGCTTGACGACCCATCCGGCCCCCTGGCGGGCGACGAGCACGCCCTGCTCGGTGAGCGACTGCAACGCGCCGCGCAGTGTCGAGCGGTTCACGCCGAGTCGCTCGGCGAGCTGCCGCTCGGGCGGGAGATGGTCACCGGTGACCAGCCGGCGGGCGCGAATCAGCTCCTTGAGGTGCTGCTCGACCCCGGACGCCGCCGTGCGCGGCCGCTCCACCGAGCTGAACATCTCCGTCAACGCTCCTCCAATTGGCTGGTTGGTCTATTGGTTCGACCAATCAACCACTGGAGGGGTTCGTGTGTCAACTCGTTCATCGCCGCGACATCCAGCAGCACCCGCCCGATCCGGCCGCCTTCCACCTGCTCATGGGCGGCGGCGCACGCGTCGAGGGGGTAGCGGGCGGCCACCGGGTGGGTCAGGGTCCCCGAGGCGAGGAGGGCGGTGACCGTCTCCGTCGCGGCGGCCATGGCCCGCGAGGGCATGGTGAACACCAGGACGGTCCGCACGGTGATGCCCCGGCGCATCAGGGCGTAGAAGGGGAAGGCCGGTTCCGGCACCGCGTCCGAGGCGTACGCACTGATCACTCCGTTCGGGGCGATCACCGCCGAGGTCAGGGGCAGGTTCTCGCCGAACGCCACGTCGACGACGCGATCGACCCCGTGGCCGCCGGACGCCGCCATGACGGCCTCCGCCGCGCCCGGCGCCCGGTAGTCGATCACGAGGTCGGCGCCGGCGGCGTACGCGGCCTCCCGCTTCGCGTTCGTGCTCGCGGTGGCGATCACGGTCGCGCCGGCGTGGCGCGCCATCTCGATCGCGTAGTGGCCGACCGCGCCCGCGCCGCCCGTGACCAGCACGATCCGCCCGTTCACCGGCCCATCGGCGAACACGGCGCGGTGGGCGGTGAGCGCGGGCACCCCCAGGCACGCGCCCTGCTCGAACGTCGCGCCGTCCGGCAGGTCGACCGCGTGCCCGGCGGGAACGACCACGTACTCGGCGGACGTGCCGTACGGCCGGCCGTACGTGGCCGAGTGCACCCATACACGCCGGCCGACGCGCCCCGCCGGCACGCCCTCCCCGACCGAGTCGACGACCCCGGCGCCGTCATCGCCCGGGATCACGCGGGCGTCGACCATGACCCGGCCGCCCACCCCTCCGCGCCGCTTGACGTCACGCGGGTTCACCCCGGAGACCGCGATCCGAACTCTGACCTCCCCCGGCCCAGGCTCCGGGTCGGGCGCCTCCCCCACCACCAGGACCCGCGAGGCCGGCCCGGTGCGGACGTACCAGACGGCGCGCATCAGCGGCCCACCCGGACGACGTACTTGCCGCGGCCGCGGCCGGTGGCCAGCAGGTCGTGGACGGCGGCGACCTCGTCCAGGGACTCCACGACGGTCACGCCTGAGGCAGGGCCTTCCGTCTCGATGACGCGCAGCACGCGGCGCAGCGCGTCGGCGGCGCGTTCCGGGGCGGTCGCGACCAGGCGGCTCATGCTGAAGCCGGCGATGGAGACGTTGCCGCCGATCAGCCGGCCGAGGCCCGGAAGCGGCGCGGGCGCGCCGCCGCCGGGGTTCCCGAACAGCACGATCCGCGCTCCGGGCGCCGACACCTCCAGGTCCAGGTCGAGCAGGGCGGTTCCGGTCGGGTCCAGGACGACGTCCACGCCGCCCGGGGCCGCCTCGCGGATCCCGGCCAGGAGGTCGCCGTGCCGGGACAGCGGGACGTCCCAGCCCGCGCGCCCGGCGTCGTCGACCTTCGCGGGGCTTCCCACCGTGCCGATGGTGAGACCGGCGCCGAGCGTCTTCGCGAACCGCGCGACGGCGGAGCCGACACCACCGCCGGCCGAGTGCATCAGCACCGACTCGCCCGGCCGGATCCGTGCGACGTCGGTGAGCAGGAGCATGGCGGTGGAGAGGGCGAGCGGAGCGGACGCGGCCACGTCCAGGGGTACGGCATCGGGAACGCCGACCGTGACCGAGGCCCGCGCGACCGCGACCCCTGCCAGTCCCCCTCCGGCCGTGAACGCCGCCACCCGCTCGCCCGCACGCCGGCGCGCGACGCCTTCCCCGACGGCACGGACGGTCCCCGCCACCTCCAGGCCCGGCACGTACGGCCAGGTCCCGGCGTATCCGGGATCGCCGCGCCGGGCCATCACGTCGATGAAGTTGATCCCCGCGTACGCGACGTCGATCGCGACCTCGCCCGGCCCGGGCCGGGGCTCGCCGAGATCGTCCACGCGGGTCGTGCTCGCGTCATCCGCCGGTGTCGTCATGACCAGTGCTCGCATGTGGCACTCCTATGTTCGTAGAATGTAAAACATAGTAACGACGTACTACGAACATCGAAAGACGCGAGATCCACAGCGGGCGTACGGTTCCGTCAGCCGCTGACGGCAGCGCCCTCGTAGGCGGTCACGATCGTGTCGAGCAGCCCGGGAAAGCGCGCGTCGAGATCTTCGTCGCGGAGCGCGGTCCAGCGGCGGTTGCCGTCCTCACGCTGACGGATCACCCCGGCCTCGCGGAGCACGCGGAAGTGATGGGTGAGCGTGGACGGCGCGACATCGACGGGAAATGTGCCACACGCGCGCTCCGGCGCGGAACGCAGGGTCCGCACGATCGTCATCCGCGTCGGATCCGACAGCGCGTGCAGGATGTCCAGCACGTCGAACTCCCCCGGATCCGGATGAGTGAGCGCCGGCCGCCGGCCTCGCGATCGCGGCATTTCCCGCCTCCTTCTTCGAAGCTCATCGTACAAGCGCGTGAAGGCCGGAGACTGTGACCGTGACCGGACAAGTCGTGACGGCGGCGCTCGTGGTGGTTCCCGGCCCCGGAGAGACGGTGACGTTCGTCCGCCAGGAACACGGGCCGTACGCGGGCTTTTGGCTGCTGCCCGGCGGCAAGGTGGAGTTCGGCGAGCCCATCCCCGAGGCCGCGCGCCGCGAGGCCGCCGAGGAGTCCGGATGCGAGGTCGGCGAGCTGCGGCTGACCGGCGCGTACGACATCCGCGGGCCCGGCCACCACTTCGTGATGTGGGCCTACCGCAGCGAGGACGTCGTCCCGATGCCACCGGACTTCGACGGCCACCACGTCACGGCGATCCGCCAGGTGCCATGGCACACGCTGCGCCCCCACCCGACCGACATGCCGATCCTCAACGACGCCGGCGCCGCCGCGTACCCGCGCGAGCTGATCGAGGACCTGATGGCGCGCGAACGCATCGTCATGACGAATCTCCTTACCGGAGAGATCTTCGGCACGACGTGACCGACGGGATTAGGACGCGTGCGGTGGGTAGTGGCTCGTCGTACGACCGCTACGGAAGGAGGCCGGCCTCGTAGCGCCCGGGGCCCGCGCAGGAGGAACGGCTCTGGCAGGCCGCCCGATTCGCACGCATTGGAGAACGCATGAGTTTCAGCATCGACGTCACGGCGATCCGGGAACGCGCACGGGAGAAGATGTCCCAGGCGCCGGTGACCGAGGGGCACCACAAGGACGCCGGGGAGGTCGTGTCGGTCCTCAACGACGTGCTGGCCACCGAGATCGTCTGCTGGATGCGCTACACGCGGCACACGGTCTCGGCGCCCGGCATCGACCGGGCTCAGGTGGTCGCGGAGTTCACCGAGCACGCCGAGAACGAGCGCCGGCACGCCATGCGGGTCGCCGACCGGATCAGCCGGCTCAGCGGGGACCCCGACTTCAATCCGGCGACGATCGCCGAGCGCGCCCACACCACGTTCGAGGACGAGGACCTGAAGGGGATGCTCAAGGACGACCTCGCCGCCGAGCGCATCGTCATCGAGTCCTACCAGGAGATCATCCGCTGGCTCGGCGACGACGACGTCACCACGCGCCGGCTGATGGAGGACATCCTCGCCGAGGAGGAACACCACGCCGACGACATCCGCGGCCTGATGGGCGGGTGAGATGGCACTGATGTCCTCGCTCGACATACGGGGTCTCGTCGAAGCGCTGCCGCGTCCCCAGGGACCTCCGGCGGACTCTGGGGGTGGAGACCGCGACGCGGCTGCTGCTGATCGGCGGGGTGATGCAGCTGCGGCTCGGCGCGCACAGCGCCACCGCGTACTGGGACCAGACGTACGCCGAGCCGCGGCGCCCGGTGACGCCGGTCGAACAGCATCTGCACAGCCTGCTGGAGGTCGTCCCGCTGATGGCCACCGGCTTCCTGACCGCACCGCACTGGGACCAGGCGCGCGCCCTGTTCGGCAAGGACAAGCGGCGGTTCGCGCTGAGGCCCAAACGGCACGACCCGCTGTCGAAGGGCACCAAGGCCGGGCTGATCGCGGCACTCGCGGTGTTCGGCGCGCTGCCGTACGGCGAGGAGCTGTGGCGTTGCCGGCGCGCCCGTCCGACGCTGGCGCCCTGCCGGAGCCGCCGGAGCCCGCCACCGAGACACTTCGCAGAACGGACGGCGCGCGCACGGCACGTGAGTAGGCCGCCGATCAGGCCGGTGGTGTGGCGGCCGCCTCGCCGCACCCGCCGGACCCGGTACGACGCCTTCCCGCCGGCCCGGTTGATCCCGCTTCCGGCGGCGGGCCCGGAGGACGTCGTCGTCGACGGGAAGGGACGCCTCCTGACCGGGGTCGCCGACGGCCGGTTGTACCTCGGCAGCCTCGTCGCGTCCGCGATCGCCGTGCCGGCCTGAGCAGGCCCGTTTCCTTCTTCACCGCGACCATCCCCCACCGCGACGCCGTCGCCTGTCTGGAGGCCTGATGCGACTCATGTTCGGCCTGACCATCACGCTCGTCGTCGGCGGTCTCGCGTACCTGATCATCATCGGGCCGCTGGGGCGGTCAGCGGGATGCGGAGGTTCCTGCGTGACAACGGGCTGACGCTGTTCTTCCTGCTGATCCTCGTCACGGTCTGGCTCGTCCAGCGTCGAAGGCTGGACACTGGGCCTGACAGTGACTTGACTGTCATATGACAATCGTTGCAATGTAGTAAGGAATCGCAACAAGCCCCCATTCAGGCGTTACAGGCATGGAGGAAGTAGTGACCATGCGTTCGGCACTCCCGTCCCCGCTCACCGTCCGTGAAGAGCCCGGACGCACGGTGGTCGACTTTCCGGGCGAGGTCGACGCCCGCAACGTGTCGATGGTCCGGGATGGGCTGTCACGCCTGCTCGAAGACGGGAACGGCCCGCTCGTCCTGGACCTGACCGCGACGGTCTACTGCGACTGCGCCTGCATGAACGCGATCCTGTGGGCGCACCGGCGGGCCCTCAGCCTGCACACCGACCTGACCGTCGTGATGCCGGAGACCGGCGCGGTCAACCGGGTCGCCACGCTCACCCGCCTGCACGTCGAGGTCCCGGTGAAGACGCGGGCCGCGGGCTCGTAGACGGCCGCGGGTCCGCGCTGGTTTCAACCACGCAGCCCGGGAACGGGGTCAGCACGACACCGAAATCTCGGGAGGACCCATGGCTTCCCCTACTGTCGGGGATTACCTGCTCGGACGCCTGCGCGAGTGGGACGTCGAATACCTGTTCGGTTACCCCGGTGACGGCATCAACGGGATCATCACCGCGCTGGGACGGTCCGATGACCAGCCGGAGTTCGTCCAGGCCCGGCACGAGGAGATGTCCGCGCTCCAGGCGGTGGGCTACGCGAAGTTCAGCGGCAGGCCGGGGGTGTGCCTGGCGACGAGCGGGCCCGGCGCGATCCACCTGCTGAACGGCATGTACGACGCGAAGCTGGACCACGTGCCGGTCGTCGCGATCGTCGGGCAGACCGCGCGGTCCGCGATGGGCGGGAACTACCAGCAGGAGGTCGACCTCGCCTCGCTGTTCAAGGACGTCGCGAGCGCCTTCGTGCAGACCGCGACGACCTCGGCGCAGCTCCCGAACCTCATCGACCGCGCCCTCCGCATCGCGATCACCCAGCGCGCGCCGACCTGCGTCATCATCCCCTCCGATCTTCAGGAGGAGGAGTACGAGCCGCCGGCGCACGCCTTCAAGAACGTCCCGTCCTCCGCGCCCGGCGTCGTACGGCCGCTGACGCGCGCGCCGGATAAGGAGATCGCCAGGGCGGCGGAGATCCTCAACGCCGGGTCGAAGGTCGCCATGCTCGTGGGTCAGGGCGCGCGCGACGCGGCGCCCGAGGTGATCCAGGTCGCGGACCTGACCGGGGCGGGCGTGGCCAAGGCGCTGCTCGGCAAGGACGTCCTGCCGGACGACCTGCCGTTCGTGACCGGCTCGATCGGGCTGCTGGGGACCCGGGCGTCGTATGAGCTGATGCGCGACTGCGACACACTGCTGATCGTCGGTTCGAACTTCCCGTACAGCCAGTTCCTGCCGGAGTTCGGCAAGGCCAGGGCCGTACAGATCGACGTCGACGGCACGATGATCGGGATGCGGTACCCGACCGAGGTCAACCTCGTCGGCGACGCGGCCGAGACCCTCTCGGCGCTGATCCCGCTGCTGGAGCGCAAGAAGGCCGCGTCCTGGCGGAAGAAGATCGAGAAGAACGTCGAGCGCAACTGGGAGGTCGTCGAGCGCCAGGCGTACGTCGACGCCGACCCGATCAACCCGATGCGGCTGTTCTGGGAGCTGAACTCCCGTATGCCGCACGACGCGATCATCACCGCCGACTCGGGCTCCGCGGCCAACTGGTACGCCCGTGACCTGCGATTCTCCGAGGGCATGCGCGGCTCGCTGTCGGGCACGCTGGCCACGATGGGCGCCGCCGTCCCGTACGCGATCGGCGCCAAGTTCGCCTGCCCGGACCGCCCGGTGATCGCGTTCGCCGGTGACGGCGCGATGCAGATGAACGGCCTCGCCGAGCTGCTCACGATCCAGCGGTACGCCGCGGAGTGGAGCGATCGGCGTCTCGTCATCGCGGTCCTGCACAACAACGACCTGAACCAGGTCACGTGGGAGCTGCGCGCGATGGGCGGCGCCCCGAAGTTCGAGGAGTCGCAGAACCTGCCCGAGGTCTCCTACGCCGCGCTCGCCCGTGCGATCGGCATGGACGCGATCGAGGTCGGCGAACCCGGCGAGATCGGCCCCGCGTGGGACCGCGCGCTGGCCGCCGACCACCCCGTGCTGCTGGACGTCCGCTGCGACCCCGACATCCCGCCGATCCCGCCGCACGCGGACTTCGAGCAGGTCAAGGACGCGGCCGAGGCGGTCCTCAAGGGCGACCCCGACGCGACCGGGTTCGTCAGGAAGGGCCTCAAGACCAAGGCGCAGGAACTCTTCACCCGGGGGACGTCATGACGAGGTTCGGCTACTTCCTGTCCAGCGAGGAGCACTCGCCGAAGGAGCTGGTCCGCCAGGCGAAGCGCGCCGAGCAGGCCGGGTTCGAGGCACTGTGGATCTCCGACCACTTCCACCCCTGGCTCGACGTACAGGGGCAGAGCCCGTTCGTCTGGTCGGTGCTCGGCGCCCTGTCCGAGGCGGTGTCGCTGCCGATCACCACGGCCGTGACCTGCCCGCTCGTCCGTACGCACCCGGTGGTGATCGCCCAGGCCACCGCGACGACCGCCGCGCTGTCCGGCGGCCGGTTCACGCTCGGCGTGGGCACCGGCGAGGCACTGAACGAGCACATCACCGACTCCCGGTGGCCGCCGGCGGCCGAACGCCTGGAGATGCTGGAGGAGGCCGTCGGCCTGATGCGCCGGCTGTTCACCGGCGAGCTGGTCACCCACCACGGCCGCCACTACGACGTCGACACGGCACGGCTGTACACCCTGCCCGACGAGCCACCGGCGATCTACATGTCGGGCTTCGGCGACCGGGCGGCGGAGCTGGCCGGTCGCATCGCGGACGGCTTCATCTGCGTCAAGCCCGACGCGGACCTGCTGTCGACGTTCCGTACGTCGGCCGGCGCGCGCAAGCCCGCACAGGGCGGCACCAAGGTCTGCTGGGCCCCCGACGCCGACCAGGCCCGCAAGACCGCACACCGCCTGTGGCCCAACGACCAGATCCCGGGCGAGGCACTCCAGCTTCTGCCCCTGCCGCGCCACTTCGCGCAGCTGTCCGAGCTGGTCACCGAGGAGACGGTCGGTGAGAACGTCCCGTGCGGACCGTCCCCGGAGGCCCACATCGGCGCGCTGCGGGAGTTCGTCGACGCCGGGTACGACGAGGTGTACGTCAACCAGATCGGCGAGGACCAGGACGGCTTCTTCGACTTCTACGCCGAACAGGTCCTCCCCGAGCTGAACGTCCTAGGGCCACACGCGGGTGGCGGGCGTCCCGCGGAAGTAGCGGTCGGCCAGGTCTCCCGCGGGCCACGTGCCGACATCGTCCGCGGTCTCGTGGAGGGCCGGGTCGATCTCGCGGTACCGCTCGCCGGACGGGTCGTCGCGCTGGTCGAACATGGCCGCCCAGGTCAGGCCGCCGGCCCGGCGTACGAGCAGTGTGCTCGTGCCCGGCAGGCTGCCGCTGTGCCAGGTGACGAGCCCGCGCTCCCCCGGGCGGACGTGCCAGCCGCAGCCGTAGTACCGGCCGTGGCCGTCGCGGCCCGTCTCCGGCGGTGCGACCGCCAGGGCGGCGGTGGTCTTCGTCAGGACCGGGGTCGCGCCGTCGTAGATCCGGGCGAACCGGACCAGGTCCACCGCCGAGGCCAGCCAGCCGCAGTTGAAGGCGTTGTTCTCCAGGTTGAACGAGCCGTACGGCGCGGGGACCTCGGTGTTCGAGGCGCCCATCACGGTCTCCGCCCGGAACTGGGAGTGGTACGGCACCTCGCCGGGCGACGGGAGCAGGGTGCGGCCCAGCCGCATCCGCGTGATCCCCACCGGCGCCAGCACCGCCTCGCGCACGTACCGCTCGTACGCCATGCCGGTCACCCTCTCGATGATCTTGCCGAGGAGCAGGTAGCCGTAGTTGCTGTACGCGAAGGCCGTGCCGGGCGCGTGGTCGAGGCGGCGCGCGCAGGCGTACCGGACGATGTCGTCCCGGCCGACCGGCAGCCGCCTGCCGGACGCACGGGCGATCGCGACGTCGTCGAACATCGGGTCACCGGACACCTCCCGGTCCCAGCCGCCGAGGTGCTGGAGCAGGCGGAGGACGGTGACGTCGGCGATACGGGGATCGGCCGTGACGCCGAGGCCGAGGATCGTGGCGACCCGGTCGGTGAGCCTGAGGCGTCCCTCCTGGATGAGGCGCAGGACCGCCGCGGCGGTGATCGGCTTGGTGACGCTCGCGGTACGGAACAGCGAGGTCGGCAGCGTGACCGGGAGCCGGTCGGCGCTCCAGGTGTAGCCGCGCGCCAGCACGAGCCTGCCCTCACGCGCGACGGCCAGCGATCCGCGGGGGATGCCGCGCTCCTCCATGAACGTGATGACCGTGGAGTCGAAGTCGCCGAGCCCGGGAAGGCTCTGGCCGGTGACCTGCCAGGTACGCGTAACCGCCCTGGCGTCCCCCGGTTTCGCGACGACGGCGGGTAAGCCCGCGAGGCCCAGGATCCTGCCGAAGTCACGCCGGGTGAGCCGGACGGCCGTCAATGCCCCTCCATGGAACGCGGTCCGCAGGTCAGCGTAACCACTGACCTGGTAAAACGGCATGGATCCTCGGTCATCGCGGCCGATTGGGGCGGTTGTAGTCCCTTTCCCCCGTACCGCTCCCCGCTACGCCTCCGGTCGCCGTACTCTCCGTCCGGGGATGGCGGCCAGGAGTTCCCGGGTGTGCGAATGGCCCGGATCGTCGAAGATCTGCTCGGTCGGCCCGCTCTCGACCACCCGGCCGTCCTTCATGACCGCGACCTCATGCGCGATCTGCCGTACGACGGCGAGGTCGTGGGAGATGAACAGGTACGACACGCCGGTGTCGGCCTGGAGTTCGGCGAGCAGGTCCAGTACCTGGGCCTGGACGGACACGTCCAGCGCGGAGACCGGCTCGTCGCACACCACCAGGTCAGGTTCGAGCGCGAGGGCGCGGGCGATCGCCACCCGCTGCCGCTGGCCTCCCGACAGCTCGGCCGGCCGGCGGTTCAGGGTCGAGGCCGGCAGGGCCACGCGGTCGAGCAGGGCCAGCGCGCGTGCCGTGCGCGCGGCCCGGTCGCCGACGCGGAAGGCCCGCAGCGGCTCGGTGATCACCTCTCCGATGGAGAACCGCGGGTCGAGTGAGGCGTAAGGGTTCTGGTAGACGAGCTGGGCGCGGCGCCGCAGCCGCCGTAGCGCCGCGCCGCCGGCGGTGGTGATGTCCTCGCCGTCGAAGGCGATCCGTCCCGAGGACGGCTCGGCCAGGCGCAGCACGAGCCGTGCGGTGGTCGACTTGCCCGAGCCGGACTCTCCGACCAGGGCGAGGGTACGGCCGCGGCGGACGGTGAGGCAGACGTCGTCGACGGCCCGCACCGTACCGGCGGTGTCCCGCGTGTGCGGCAGCGGAAACTCCTTGACGAGGTGCTCGGCGACGACCAGCGGCGTCCCCCCGGATGGGGGCGCGGGCCGTACGCGTGGCCGTGCGACGGTCAGGCTCGGGGCGCTCGCCAGCAGCCGCCGCGTGTAGGCGTCCTCGGGGTCGTCGAGGATCCGCCGCGCCGGCCCCTGCTCGACGACCCGTCCTCCGGACATCACGACGATGCGCTGGGCGCGGTCGGCGGCCACGCCGAGGTCGTGGGTGACGAGCAGGACGGCGCTGCCGAGCTCGCCGGTCAGCTGTTCGAGGTGGTCGAGGATCCGGCGCTGCACGGTCACGTCGAGGGCGCTGGTCGGCTCGTCCGCGATGATCAGGCTCGGTGATGCGCCGATGGCGATCGCGATGAGCACGCGCTGCCGCATCCCGCCGGACAGCTCGTGCGGGTACTGCCGTGCGCGTACCTCCGGGTCCGGCAGGCCGGCACGCGCCAGTACGTCGACCGCTTCCAGCCGGGCCGTACGGCGAGTGGCGGCCCCGTGCAGGCGCAGCACTTCCGCCACCTGCTCACCGACGCGTTTCACCGGATTGAGCGACACCGTCGGGTCCTGCGGTATCAGGCCGATCCGCGCTCCGCGTACGGCGCGCAGGCCGCGCTCGGGCAGCCCGGTGAGGTCCTGGCCGGCGAACCGGATCCGTCCGGCGTCGACCACGGCGTTGCCGGCGAGCAGCCGGGGCACCGCGTGCGCGGTGGTGCTCTTGCCCGAACCCGACTCGCCGACGAGCGCGACGATCTCTCCCGGGTGTACGTCCAGGTCGACGCCGCGCACGGCGGTGAGCCGTCCGGACCTGGTGTGGTAGGAGACGGTCAGATCCCGTATCTCCAGGAGCGGGGTCCCGGTCATCTCGGCTCACCGTCCAGCGCGCGGGCGATCCGGTTGGTGGCCAGGACGGTCGCCGCGATGGCCAGGCCCGGCAGGGCCGTCATCCACCAGGCGTTCGCCAGGTAGTTGCGGCCGTCGGCGATCAGGGTGCCCCATTCCGGTGCCGGTGGCGGCGCGCCGTACCCGAGGAAGCTCAGCGCGGACACCGCGAGGATCGCGGTGCCGAAGTCCAGCGTGGCCAGGACCAGCACCGGGCCGATCGCGTTCGGCAGCACGTGCCGGGCCAGCACGCCGTACCAGCGCACGCCGCAGGAGCGGGCCGCCTCGACGAAGACGGCCTGACGCACCCGCAGCACCTCGGCCCGCATCACCCGGGCGAACGTGGCCACACTCGCCACCCCGACGGCGACCGCGACCTTCACGGTGCCGTAGCCGAGGGCGGTGACCAGGGCCAGCGACAGGAACAGCGCGGGGATGGACAGCAGCACGTCGACGAACCGCATGATCACGTCCTCGATCCACCGGCCGGCGAATCCGGCCAGCAGCCCGAGCAGGCCGCCGGCGACGAGCGCGACAGCCACCGCGATGAGCGTCGCCTTCAGCGACAGCGCGGCGCCGTGCACCACCCGGACGTACAGGTCACGACCGAGTTCGTCTGTGCCGAACCAGTGCGCCGCGCCCGGCGGGCGGAACGCCTGTGACGGCGTTCCGGTGAGCGGATCGCCCGACGCGAACAGACCGGGCCCGAACGCGGCCACCAGCACCGCCACGACCATGAGGATCGACAGGACGAGACCCGGACGGCGCAGGAGGAACCGCCCCGTGCGCGCGGGGTCGAACCTGCGGCGAGCGGTCCATTCGCCGGTGCCATGCCCGGTCTGGAGCCCGAGCGCGGCCTCGGCCGCGAACTCCTCGTCAACGCTCATGTGAGCCTCCGGCGGCGGGCGCCGGCCACGACGATCCGCGGGTCGAGCAGGGGATAGACCAGGTCGACGGCCAGGTTGACCAGCACGAACACCAGCGAGCCGAACACGATGACGCCCTGGACCACCGGGATGTCCTGTGCGGCGACCGCGCTCGCCGTGACCCGTCCCAGGCCGTTGCGGGAGAACACCGTCTCGACGACGACGGAGTTGGCCAGCAGCTGTCCGATGAGGACCCCGACGATGGTCAGAGCGGGCAGGGAGGCGTTACGGAGGGCGTGGCCCAGGTGGACACGTGCCCGCCCGGCGCCCTTGGCACGCGCCGTCTCCACGTACGGCTCCTCCAGCGCGGTGAACAGGCTCTTGGACAGCACCTGCGCGATCAGCGCGCCGCTCAGCACCGCCAGCGTCACGGCCGGCAGCACCAGCCCGCGCGGCCCGCCGTTGCCGAACGCCGGGAACAGGCGTAGGCGGAACGAGAACAGCTCCACGAGCATCAGCCCCACCCAGAACGTCGGGATGGACACCCCGAGCGGCGGCAGCGCCAGAAGCGCGTGCCGCAGCCACCGCGGCGAGGTGTAGGTCGCCAGCAGGGCGAGGCCGCTGCCGAAGACCACCGCGAGCACCAGCGCGGCGCCGGCCAGCTCCAGTGTCTGCGGAAGCGCCTCGGCGATGGTGGAGGTGACGGACCGGCCCGTGGCCACCGAGTCGCCGAAGTCGCCGCGTACGGCCTTGCCGAGGTAGTCGGCGTACTGGACGGGCACCGGCTTGTCGAACCCGTACTCGGCCTTCAGCCGCAGCAACTGCGCGTGGTCCGCCGTCCCCTGGTCGGCGCCCTGGCCGGCCATCGCCGAGACCGGGTCGCCGGGCAGGTAGTCGAGCACGAGGAACGACACCGTGTAGGCGGCCCACAGCACGCCGGCCGCCTGCGCGAGCCGTCTGATGACATAGCGGCGCATCGTGCCTCAGCCGATCCAGGTGTCGTGCAGCTGGATCCGGCTCGACGCGTCGAACCGCAGGTCGTGGACCTTCCTGGCCACTCCCAGCTCGGTCTGCAACTCCACGACCGGGATCGTGTAGGCGTGCCGGGCGATCTCCTGCTGTGCCCGCGCCACCGTCGATGTCCGCTTCGCCGGGTCGGCCTCGGCGGCCTCGCCGTTCAGCAGCGCGTCGAGCCCCGACTTGGGCACCTTGTAGACGTTCGCGAGGCCGGTGGAGAACGAGGTGCGCAGGATGTCCGGGTCGGCGCGGGTGATGTTGCCCCACAGCAGGTCGAAGTCGCCGGACTGCTGAACCCGCACGAGCTGCGCGATCGGCAGCTCCCTGAGTTCGATCTGGACGCCAACGGCCTTGAGCTGCTGCTGGAGCAGTTCGAGGGCCGGCTGGTTGGTGGCGGCATTCGCGAACCAGGTGACGGTCAGGCTCAGCTTCGCACCGTTCTTCTGCCTGATTCCGCCGCTTCCGGCGGCCCAGCCGTCGTCGTCGAGCAGCTTCGCGGCCTTCGCGCGGTCATAGGCGAGAACCGTCCCGAGGTCGGTGTACCCGGGGGTCGTGCGGGCGAGGACGCTGGTGGCGGCGTGGGTGCCGGACGGGAAGACGGTGCCGGCGATCTGCGTGCGGTCGATCGCCAAGGCGATCGCCTGGCGGACCTTCTCGTCGCTCAGCGGGGAGCGGGCGTTGTTCGGGCTGACCCCGAAGACGACACCGGGGTTCGCGCGGGCGAGCAACCGGACGCCGGACGCCTTGAGCGCGGCCTCGTCGGCGCGTCCGACGCTGCCGATGGCGTCGACCTGCCCGGACTGGAGGCCACCGGTGCGCACACCCGCTTCGGGCAGCACCTTGAACACGAGCCGGTCCAGGTACGCCTCGCCCGTCTTCTTCCACAGCGAGGAGCCCCAGGAGTACCCCTTGCGCCGCGTGAGCGTGATCCCCTGGTTCGGCACGTACCTGGCCAGCGTGAACGGCCCGGACCCGGCGATGCCCTGAGTGCACCGCTGCGGCGGCGTCTTGAGCGTGCTGGACTCGGCCACGAGCCCGAGCGAGTGCGTGGCCGTGGCCTGGAGGAACTGCGCGTTCGGCTGCTTGAAGGTCACCTTCGCGGTGAGATCGTCCACGACGGTGGTGCCGGTGTAGCCGCTCAGGTAGCCCTCCGCCAGGATCCCGAGCGGGCCCAGGTTGGGTATCGCGTCGAAGTTGGCCTTGACGGCCTTGGCGTTCAGCGGCGTGCCGTCGCTGAAGGTGACCCCGGGCCGCAGGTGGAAGGTGAACGACCGCGCGTCCGGGCCGATCGTCCAGCTCCGGGCCAGCCAGGGCACGATCTTCCCTGTGGCGGGGTCCTGGTCGGTCAGCGAGTCGACGAGCTGCCGTACGGAGTAGATGGTGTCATTGCTGGAGACCTGCTGAGGGTCGGCGCAGCCGGCGTCCGACCCGACCGCGAAGGTGAGCGTGCCGCCGGCCTTCGGGGTACCGGGCGAACCGCCACCTCCTGAGCCGCCGCCCGAACCGCACGCGGCCAGCATCCCGATCGTGGCCGCCAGAACGGCGACGTACGCCCCTGTGGTTCCTCGCACCGGAGAACTTCCTCTCATGTCTAGATCAGCCGCCGGAAACCGCCGGCGTGGAACACCAGCGGGGCGATGTCGTCGGAGACGCCCAGGTCCTGCACGCGGAACACGAAGGAGCTCGCGGCGATGCCGACCCCGGCCGGTTCCGTACCAGGCCCGCGACCGCCGTCACCCCTGTCGGGCAGGCGCCGTAGACGCGACGCAGCTCCGGTTCCACCGTGGTCATGGGTTCCATTCCTCGGCGAGCAGCTGGAAGGAACGGACCCGGTCGGTGTGGTCATGCGTGATCGTGGTGACCAGGAGCTCGTCCGCGCCGGTCACCCGGCGCAGCACCCGCAGGCGTCCGGCGACCGTGCCCGGGGAACCCACGAACTGCGTGTCGACCCGGTCGGCGACCAGCGTCCGGTCCTCTTCGCTCCAGTCGTGGGCGGCGGCCTCCTCCGGCGTGGGGAACGGGACGGCGCCACGGCCCGTTCGGATGCCGCGTACCCACAGGCCGTACGGGGACGCGAGCCGGGCCGCGGTCGCGTCGTCCTCCGCGACGACGACGTCGGCCGAGACGATGACGTACGGCTCGGCCAGCGTCCCCGCCGGCTTGAACGCCTCGCGGTAGGCGTTGACCGCCTCCAGCACGGTGGCCGGGCTGACGTGGTAGTTCGCGACGAACGGCAGGCCTCGCTCGCCCGCGACCTGGGCGCTCTGCCCGCCGCTGCTGCCGAGGACCCACACCTGCGGGTCGGCGCCCTCACCGGGTACGGCGTGCGCCTCATGCCCCTCCGGCGACCGGTACGTCCCGTGCAGCAGCGCGGTGATCTCGTCGACCTGGTCGGCGAAGTCCGGTGACTCGGCGCCCGGCTGCTGGAGCAGCGCGCCGTACAGGGCGAACAGCGGAGACTTGGCGAGCGAGGCGAAGGAGTACGGGCGCGGGATGAGGAGGCCGCCGACGACGGCGGCCTCGCGTGCGGGCGGCGGCGCGCTCGCGGCCTTGGCGACCTCGGCGCGGCGCTGCCCGGAGCGGCCCAGCCCGAGGTCGATGCGGCCGGGATACAGGGCGTCGAGGGTGCCGAACTGTTCGACGACCGCCAGTGCCGTCTGGTGACCGAGCTGAACGGCGCCCGACCCGACCCGGATCCGGTCGGTGGCCGCCGCCACCAGGCCGATGAGAACGGCGGGCGCCGAGGAGGCGACCCCTGTGGCGAGATGGTGCTCGGCGAGCCAGTATCGACGGTATCCGGCCTCCTCCGCGCGCCGGGCCAGGTCGATCGTGTTGAGCAGCGCGCCGCGCGCCGTGTCGCCGGCGACGATCGGCGCGAGATCCAGGACGGACAGAGGTACGGTCATGGTCATCTTCCGTCCTGTGCGGTGGGAAACGGCCTGCTGGGGATCGCTCGGCGGAGCACGGGGGCGATGTCGCTCTGGAAGAGTTCGAGTGAGGCGCGGTGCTGCTCGTCCGTGAGGCCGTCGCCGTCCGCCTGGACGTGCATCACCTCGTGACCGAACCGCTCGTGGTAGCGGTGCACCTTCTCGATGATCTGCGCGGGACTGCCGACGAGGATCGAGCCGCGCTCGACGGCGTCCTCGATCGAGTGGAAGACCGGCTCGACGCCGAGCCGCTTGAACGTCCTCTGCCGGGCCTCGAAGATCGGCCGGTAGGTGTCGACGGCGTCCTGGGAGCGTCCGGCCGCGTAGTACCCGGCGCTGCCCGCCCCGATGAGGATGTCCTCCGGGTCGTGGCCGTGGTGTTCCCAGCGTTCCCGGTAGTGATCGATGAGCTCGGCGTACGGCTCGATGGGGTTGGTGACGTTGGCGGAGAACAGCGGGTCGCCCCACTGGGCCGCGAGGTCGACCGACTCGCGGCTGGTGGCGCTGCCGTGCCAGACGCGGATCTGCCGCTGGAGCGGGCGCGGCCAGGTCTCCGCGTCGGTCAGCGACGGCCGGAAACGTCCGGACCAGGTCACCTTCTCCTCGCGCCAGAGGCGGCGGAACAGCTCGTACGCCTCGTGGTTGCGGTCCCACTGGTCTTCGGCGGTGACGTGGAACAACTTGGCCTGAGCCGTGCCGTTGCCCTTGCCGATCATGAGTTCGAGCCGGCCGCCGGAGAGGTGGTCGAGCGTCGCGTAGTCCTCGTAGGCCCGTACGGGATCGAGCAGGCTGAGCGTGGTCACGGCGGTGAAGAGCCGGATGACCGAGGTACGCGCGGCGATGTGGCTGAGGACGACGGGCGGCGAGGAGGAGATGAACGGCCGCTCGTGCCGCTCCCCCACGCCGAACCCGTCGAACCCGAGCTCCTCGGCGAGCACGGCGTCGCGCACGACCTCACGCAGCCGCTCGCTGGTGGGCTTCTGGACACCGGTGATGGGGTCGGGCGCGTGCGCGATCAGGGTGATCGCCAGGAACTTCACCGCACGCTCGCGTACCGGTTGGCCGGCCGGGAGAGGCCGAGCAAGCCGCGGAGGGTGTCCGCCTCGTACGCGTCGCGGAACGCACCGCGACGGCGCAGTTCGGGGACCAGGCCCCGGGTGATGCCGATCAGGTCGTCCGGGAGCGCGCCCGGCCGCAGCCGGAAGCCGTCGAGGCCCGTTGTGCGCCAGTCCAGGAGCAGGTCGGCGAGGTCGGCGGGCGTACCGGTGAACGTGAACGCGTCGGAGGTGAACGGAGCGCCGTCCAGGTCGTCCAGCCGGGCCTTGCGCGACTCCGCCGCGGAGGTCGCGTCGTCGAGGAAGACCACGAGGTCGGCGAAGATCTTCAAGGGTGCGCCGGTACGTCCCTTGGCCGACTCCGCGTCGCGTACCTGACCGGTGATCGTGACGGCCTGGTCGCGCGAGTGCGGTGTCACGTACACGACGTCGGCGGAGGAGGCGGCGAACTCGTACGGCAGGACGTCGTGGGCGAGCGCGGTGACCAGCGGCTGGGCCTGGGGCGGCCTAGGGGTGATCGAGGGGCCCTTGACGCTGAAGTGCGCGCCCTCGAAGTCGATGTAGTGCAGCTTGTCGCGGTCGATGAACCGCCCGGTCGCGACGTCGCGGATCTCGGCGTCGTCCTCCCAGCTGTCCCACAGCCGCCGTACGACCTCCACCGCGTCGGCGGCCTCGTCGAACAGGTCGCGTACCTGATCGGCGATCCGTACGCCGGCCCGCAGCTCGGGGAACTCACGGCGGCCGAAGTGGCGGGCATCGCTGGAGCGGCCGGAGATCTGCGGCCGCCAGCCCGCGCGGCCCCGGCTGACGTGGTCGAGCGTGGCGATGCCGATCGCGACGTGGAACGGCTCGGTGTGCGTTGTGCTCGTCGTCGGCACCAGCCCGATGCGGGAGGTGAGCGGCGCGAGCCGCGCCGCCAGCAGCACGGCATCGACGCGGCCGCGGACCTGGTCGGTACGGCCGTCCGGGCCGTCGAGCCGGGAGGACTGGAGACCGAGGGAGTCCTCGAAGGTCACGAAGTCGAGCCGCGCGCCCTCCGCCTCGGCGACCAGGTCCGTCCAGTACCCGGCGGTGAAAAGGTCCTTGGGCCGCGCGTCCGGCGCACGCCAGGCGGCCGGATGCCAGCCGGCGCCGTCCAGGGCGGCGGCCAGGTGCAGATCGGTCATCGTCGCCTCCTCCGGCGTACGGGGTGCGCCGAGTCCGAGATGGTCGCGGAGCGTCGAGCCGGTGTAGTCGGCCCGGAAGACGCCTCTCTCCTGGAGCAGCGGCACGACCTGGTCGACCAGGTCGTCGAGGCCGCCGGGCGTCAGGTGCGGTACGAAGATGAAGCCGTCCGACGCGTCCGTCTGGACGAACTCGTCGATCTGGTCCGCGACGGATCGCGCCGTGCCGACGAAGGTCTGGCGCGCGGTGACCTCGATGACCAGTTCCCGCACGCTCAGCCGCTTCTGACGGGCGAGCTCCCGCCACTGCCGTACGGTCGCGGTGCGGTCGCCGCGGAACTGGGCGCGGCCGTCGGAGACGCCCTCGCCGAGCTCGGGCTCGACGTCGGGAAGCGGCCCGTCCGGGTCGACGCCGGACAGGTCACGGCCCCAGATCGCCTCAAGGTGGGCGATCGCGTTCTGCGGGCTGACCTGCGCGCGCCGGATCTCCGCCGCGTGCTCGGCCGCCTCCTCCTCGGTGTCGCCCAGGGCGTAGGTCACCGCAGGGAGGATCTTCAGCTCGTCGGGCCGGCGGCCGTACCTGGCGAGCCGCGCCTTGACGTCCTTGTAGAACGCCCGGCCCTCGTCCAGCTTGCCGTGGCGGCTGAAGATGACATCGGCGGACGCCGCGGCGAACTCCCGGCCCTCGTCGGAGTCGCCCGCCTGGATGATCACCGGACGGCCCTGCGGCCCGCGCGGCACGTTGAGCTGCCCGGAGATGGCGATGTGCCGCCCCTCGTGGTGGAACGTCCCGATCCCGTCGGGCCGGACGAACACGCCCTGCTCGGGATCGGCGACCACGGCGTCGGGCCGCCAGGAGTCCCAGAGTTCCCACGCGGTCCGCAGGAACTCGGCGGCGCGCGTGTACCGGTCGGCCTCGGCCAGATAGGCGCCGCGCCGGAAGTTCTCTCCTGTGAAGGCGTCATAGCTGGTGACGACGTTCCAGGCCGCACGGCCACCGCTCAGGTGGTCGAGTGTCGCGAGCCGCCGCGCCACCTCGTACGGCTCGTTGAAGGTGGAGTTGACGGTCGCGGCGAGCCCCAGGTGAGAGGTGACCGCGGCGAGAGCGGACAGCACCGTGAGCGACTCCGGCCGCCCCACGACGTCCAGGTCGTGGATCCTGCCCTTGAGCTCGCGCAGCCGGAGCCCCTCCGCGAGGAAGAAGAAGTCGAACTTGCCGCGTTCGGCCGTCCGCGCGAGCTCGACGAAGGAGCCGAAGTCGATCTGGCTCTTCGATCTCGGGTCGGACCAGACCGTCGTGTTGTTGACGCCGGGGAAGTGCGCCGCGAGGTGCACCTGCTTGCGTGCCATCGAAACTTCTCCCTGTCGGGGACGCGCGGAACGACTTTTCCACCTTTACCCATCAAAAAGGTAGGAAAAGTAGGATCCGCTGTCAACGGCAAGGACCAGGTCGTTTCATACCGGCTACCGGCGGTCGTCGCGGGCGTGCTCGGTGTAGGTCTCCGGCGCCGAGGTGTCGTGACGGCGTCCGCTCAGTGCTCGCCGTTCATCCGTTCCCGTGCCAGCGCGGCCCACGAGTCGATGAGCAGTTCCACCGCGTCCACCGGCGCGGCGGCGTCGACGCCTTCGGGGAGGAGCGCACGCTGGATCAGCAACCCGTCCTCAAGGGCGTGCACGATCAGGGCGAGGAATTCGGGGTCCGCCGGTGGCTCGACGCCTCGGCTCGCCAGCTCCCGCCGGATCCCCTCACCGACGGCGTCGCGGGCCAGGCGCTCCCGGTCGGCGAGGTCGGCGCGGTTCTGGCGCAGGCAGTGCAGGACCATCTCAAGGCGCAGCGACAGCCACTGCGGGAGATGGAGGTCCCGCTTCCGGTTCCAGCCGCGCAGCCGCTCCATGGTCTCGGCCGAGGACCCGGCACCGTCGCTCAGGGCGCGCACCTCCTCCAGCTCCCGCCGGGTGCGCTGGAGAAGCAGGGCCTGGACGACTTCGTTCTTGTCGGTGAAGTTGCCGTAGAACGCCCCCCGGCTGTACCCGGCGCGCTCGGCGATCTGCTCGACCGACGCCCCGTTGACGCCGCGCTCGGCGAAGAGCTCCGCGGCCGATGCCAGCAGCCGGTCCTGCGTCTGCCGCCTGCTCTCCTCACGCGTGAGCCTCGTACGCGCCACGGGCCGCCTCCATCATATTCGAGCCTGGATCAAAATACATTACCGTATGTCGATGACGGAAATGTACTGACAAATTGCCATTGACGCGCCACTGTAGATCGAATATGCGGAAAACTCATGCCCATTCATGCGCACACGTATGATGCGGGGCATGAGCGACCCTTTCCTGCGTTCCTCCGGCGAGGACACCTCGCCAGGGATACGGAGTCTCGCGCCGTCGTTCCATGAGATGCTGCGCGAAGCCGGCGTGCCACAAGACCATATCGACGAATTTGAGGCACTCCGCGTGCAATGGTCCGAATTGGTCGCCGACCTCGGCCAAGCCCTGGAAGACGCGGGGTTCCGGCGCCACGACCCCATGGGACGCCCCGGCGGATTCTGGATCGCGTGGCATCTGCGCGACGACGGAGTTCTGGTGACCTGGGCCGTCAACAACGACAGATCCGGTCGATTCGGCGACCCGATCACCGCCATTATGCATCCCACTCTCCAGGCGATCCTCAACGCGTACGGATTCGCGGCCGAACGGATCCCCGACGACGAGGACGACGCCGGATCCGTCCTCGTGACGGGCTACGCCTGACCCTCCCGGCGTCACCGGCGAAACGGGCCGATGGCGCGGGGACGGGTGTGACGCCCGATAATGGCGGTGTTCGTCCCCGCCTTCCGACCTACCACGGATACCGCCATGTCTCGTCTTCCCGACAGCACGCAGCAGCCCGCCCAGCTCGACCCGAAGCGCCTGGGCACCCTGGTCAACCGGTTCAGCGCCGCGTTCTTCAGCACCCCAGAAAGCGACGATCTCGTGGGCCGCACCCAGGAGACACTGAAGGCACTGCCCGACGACGTCGTACGCGAGCTCGGTGAGGCCATGGAGGTCCTGGCCGCCCTGGCCAAGGAGCGCCTCGGCGAGCCCAAGAGCGCCGACGAAGGTCGCACCGACCCGGCCTGACCGGCGGGCCCCCACCGACCCGCGTTGGCCGATCGCGCGGTTCACCGGCCAAAATTAAGATCGATTGCCATATTGTGCGCCGTGGGGATTGATGTGCGGACCATTGGGGGCGCAATGGGCAGGGGCGCGGTGCTCGCGTTGACGATCGACACGGGTCACGGAGCGGGCTGATGGCCGGCGGTGAGGCCGAGGCCACGATCGTCACCAAGGTGGTCAAGCACCTGCTGGGCGATGCCGCCGAGACCGTGGCGAAGGACGCCGGTGAGGACGGGCTCAAGGCGGCGGCGAAAGACGGCGTGAAGGACGGCGCCGAAGCCACCGCCAAGGACGGCGCCGAGGCCGCCGGGAAGGACGGTGCCGAAGCCGCCGGGAAGGACGCCCGGCCTCCGGGCAGCAAGTGCACCGGCGGCGACCCGATCGACCTGGCCACCGGGGACGTCCTGCTCTCCCAGACCGACGCGCGTCTCGCCGGGGTGCTCCCGTTCGTGGTCGGCCGTACGCACATCTCCAGCCATCGCCGCGGGCGCCTCTTCGGCGTCTCATGGGCGTCGACGCTGGATCAGCGGCTGGAGCCCGGCCTGGCCGAAGTCGTGTTCACGGCCTCGGACGGGATGGTCCTGCGGTTCCCGTCACCGGAGCGGCCAGAGGCCGGCGTACGCGCGGTCGAAGGGCCACGGCAGTGGTGGCTGGTCATGACGGCCGACGGCGGGTACGTCCTGACCGACCGTACGACGGGGCAGCGGTCCCATTTCCCGCCGCCCGGCCGTCACGGGTGGAGCGACCTGCCGCTGGCCGCGATCACGGACCCCAACGGCAACCGGATCGACTTCGACTACGACGATGACGGGACTCTCGCCCAGGTCCGGCACTCGGCCGGGCATCGCGTCATCGTCGACACCGAGCCCTCCGCGGCGGGTGGGCGGCGGGTCGTCGCGCTGCGGCTGCGAGGGAGCGGCCGGACGGACGACGTGGTGCTCATGCGGTACGCCTACGACGAGCGCGGCGACCTCGCCGAGGTCACGAACGCCACCGGCCGTCCCCACCGGTTCCTCTACGACGACGAGCACCGCCTGACGGGATGGGCCGACCGCGAAGGCCACCGGTACGAGTACGGCTATGACGGCGCGGGACGGGCGGTGACCGGAGAGGGCACCGGCGGGTACCTGAACACCCGTCTGGAGTTCCAGGGCCGCCGTACGGTGATGACCGACTCGCTCGGCCACTCCACGACGTACGAGTTCAACGACGCGTACCAGCTCGTCGCCGTCACCGACCCGCTCGGCAACACGGTCAGGACCACGTGGGACCGCCACCACCAGCTGCTCACCCAGACCGACGCGCTCGGGCACACCACCCGTTTCACCTACGACGACGACGGCAACCCGCTCTCGGTGACCCGGCCCGACGGCACGGAGAGCCGCGTGACGTACGACGAGGCGATGCTTCCCGTACGGCGCGGCGAGCCGGGCGGCGGCGAGTGGCGCTACGCCTACGACGAGCGCGGCAACCTCGTCCAGGTGACCGACCCGGGCGGCGCGGTCACCTCCTACCGGTACGACGGGCGGGGCCACCTCGTCGCGGTACGTGACCCGATGGGGGCCGTGACCGGGATCGAGTGCGACGCGGCGGGCCTCCCGGTCGCCGTCACCGGCCCGCTCGGCGGCGTCACCCGCTACGAACGCGACGTCTTCGGGCGCGTGGTCACCGCGACGGACGGCGTCGGCGGCGTCACCAGGTACGGCTGGACCATCGACGGCCAGGCCGCCTGGCGTACCCGCCCGGACGGCGCCACCGAGAGGTGGGCGTACGACGGCGAGGGGAACCTCGCCGAGCACACCGATCCCCTCGGGTCGGCCGCGCGCACCGAGACCGGGCCGTTCGCCTGCCCGACGGCGAAGACCGGCCCTGACGGGCGGCGCCTGGAGTTCGGGTACGACACGGAGCTGCGCGTCGTCAGCGTCACCAACGCGGAGAACCTGGTGTGGCGGTATTCCTACGACGCGGCCGGCAACCTGGTCTCCGAGACCGACTTCAACGGCCGCGAGCTGACCTACACCCACGACGCCGCCGGGCGGCTCACGTCCCGTACGAACCCTCTCGGCGAGACCACGGAGTACACCCGGGACGCCCTGGGCCGGATCGTCGAACGGCGCTCCGGCGATGGCGTCGCACGCTTCTCCTATGACGACGACGGACGGCTGACCGGGGCCGCGAACGAGAGCGCCGTGCTGGCGTTCGAGCGTGACGCTCTGGGGCGGATGACGAGCGAGACCTGCGACGGACGGACCCTGACGTCCGTCTACGACGCGAACGGGCGCCGCGTCGCACGCCGTACGCCGTCGGGCGCCGAGAGCGTCTGGACGTACGACGCGGCCGGCCTTCCGGTCACCGTGCGAACCGGTGGCCAGACCATCAGGTTCGGTCATGACGCGGCCGGCCGGGAGGTCGAACGCCACATCGGCACGGCGTCGAGCCTCACCCAGCGGTACGACCCGGCGCACCGGCTGATCGCGCAGACGATCTGGGGTGCCCCGGAGCCGGCGAACGCGGACGAGCCCCGCCTGCTCCAGCACCGCGCGTACTCCTTCCGCGCCGACGGGAGCGTCACCGCGATCGCCGACCGCGTCTCGGGCGAGCGGAGCTTCGAGCTGGACCTGACCGGCCGCGTCACGGCGGTGCACGCGCGGGGCTGGGCCGAACGCTACGCGTACGACGGCTCGGGGAACCTCTCCCAGGCGACCTGGCCGTCCGCCTCGCCCGAATCGCAGGACCAGGTACGGTCGCTCGACGCGGCGGCGGCCGGCGACCGCGAGTACGACGGGACGCTGATCCGCCGCGCCGGGCGCGTGCGCTACGAACACGACGCGCAGGGCCGGATGGTCCTCCGGCAGCGGGCCACGCTGTCCTCCGGGCCGGCGACCTGGCGGTACACCTGGGACACCGAGGACCGCCTCGTCGGCGTCCGTACGCCGGACGGGACCTCCTGGCGTTACCGCTACGACCCGCTGGGCCGGCGGGTCGCCAAGCAGCGGCTGCGCGCCGACGGCCAGGTCGCCGAGCAGGTCGACTTCTGCTGGGACGGCGTCCGTCTCGCCGAGCAGGCGCACACGTCATGGTCGGACGAACGGCGGGACTGGATCACCGTCGGCACCGTCTGGGAGTACGCCCCCGGCGGTTTCACGCCGCTGGCACAGACCGAGCGGCTCTTCGCGCGGAACGCCTCCCAGCAGTGGATCGACCACCGCTTCCACGCCATCGTCACCGACCTGATCGGCACGCCGTCGGAGCTGGTCGACACCGGCGGGAACATCGCCTGGGCGAACCGCACCAGCCTGTGGGGCGGCGGCTCCTCGCGGACGAGCGGAGACGTCACGTGCCCGCTCCGCTTCCCGGGCCAGTACTACGACGACGAGACCGGGCTGCACTACAACTACCACCGCCACTACGACCCGCTCCTGGGCCGGTACGGCTCGGGCGACCCGCTGGGGTTGCGCGGCGGCCTGAACCCGCACGCGTACGTCCCGAACCCGCTGGCGTGGCATGACCCTCTCGGCCTGACACCGGCGAGCCTGGACCAGGTGATCCGCGAGCTCGGCCAGGCGGGCATGAGCGTCACCGACTACGACGTCGTCCATGTCCCGGAGATCCGCGACCTCGACGGCTCGCTCATCCTCGGCCGGTCCTCCGTCGACGGCGCCGGCAACCCGCTGCTCGGCCCGCGAGGCCGCCCGCTGATCGAGGTCACCGACCATGGGCTGTCACCACGGATCGACCCGGAGTTCGGACCGCGTACGGGCAAGGAGAACGCGATCGAGACCATTTATCACGAGATCCACCACATCAAGTCCAACCAGCTCCGCGGGCACGGTGACAGCGAGGACAGCGCCGAGAAGTACGGCCGTAAGATGCTCGACAAATTCCGGGGGCGGTGCGGAGCATGAGTGACATGTGGGGCGACTGGAAGGTCTACAGCCGCGAAGAGCAGGACTCCATGGCCGCCGACGCCCGCCCGTTCACCGACCCGTCCGAGCGCATGTGCCCGGTGTGCCGGCGCCGCTGCGTGCGCTGGTACTCCTACGACCTGACGAGCGGCGGCATCGGCATCCTCTATGTGTGGTGCTACGACTGCAAGCGCTACATCGCCTCACGAGGCCTTTCCCGCACCGCCAAGTACGACATCGACGACCCGATCGCCGGGTCCGCCGAGCGGCTGGCGATACGCCGGAAAGAAGGCGCCCGTTTCCTTGAGCTCCTTCAGGAACTCTGGAATTCCGGAGAGCTCCCGCAGACCTTCGTCCCCAAGAAGGCCTGACCGGCGCTGTGCTTGCGCAGCCGGTGTTTCTAGTAGAGGTCGCGGTACTCCTCGCGCAGGGTGCCGTTCGCCGTCCGGTGGGAGTCGGCGACGTAGCCTCCGCCGCTGAGCGGTGTCCGGTCGAAGTCGCCGAAGGCGCTGCCGGCCAGCGCCCTGAGCGTCGCGAAGGTGTCCCGGCGCCCGCGTGCCCAGGCGCTGCCCTCGCGCAGGGTCAGGACCGCCTCCAGCGACGGGATGCCGACGCGTTCGCCGATGCCGCCGAGGGTGACGTCCACCTCGCGGCGGGCCGCCGGGTCGCTCAGGAAGGCGGCGGCGTTCGCGGTCGCGAGGCCGAAGTCGTCGTGGAAGTGCCCGCCGACGATCGCCGTGCCCGACTCCTCGGAGATCGACGCGGCCAGCGACTGGAGCTCACCGGGGATGAGCTCGCCGTTGGAGTCGCACAGGGCCACGGACTCCACGGTGGCGATCGACGTCAGGGCGCGTACGGTCCGCCGGCGGTCGGCGGCCTCCCATCTCGACACGCACTCCAGGCCCACGCGCACCGCGACCTCGGGACGCTCCTCCGCGAGTGCCCGCACCAGCTCGACGCCCTCCTCGCGGCGCGAGCCCAGGAGGGTCACCGAGATGCTCGTGGCGCACGCCGGGACGGCGTCCAGCCGGTGGGCCACGCCGCAGTACACGCGGATCCGCGACCCCCATCTCGCCGTGAGGTCCGCCAGCGCGTCCGCGCCGATGCGCGGGCCCGGCCGGTACACCTCGACGGCGTCGGCCAAGCCCTCGCCCAGGACGATCCCGGCGTACGCGGTCTTGTCCGGATCGGCCGCGAAGACGGGCAGCCCGGACTGGAGGCCCTCGCGAAGGGTCGCGTCACATATCCGCCACTCGGTCACGGACACCGGGCCTAGAGTTCCGTCCGGGCGACCGCGCCCAGCGGCGCCACCGGTATGCGCAGGTCATCCGTTGCCCCCGCGTGTTTCAGCAGCGCGTCGTACGGGATGTCGACCTCGTTGTGGGCGGACTTGCTGATCTTCAAGCCGGTCTCGTCGACGAGCATCGGGGAGAACAGCATCATCAGGTCCCGATCCTCAAGGCCGAAGACCCGCTGGACGCCCTCCCGGATGGCGGCGTCGCCGTCCACGAAGTGGTCGCCGCCGCTGACGGCGACGTCGATGCCCCACAGGTACCAGCGCGCGAGGAACATCGGCTTGTGGTGCCACCACCAGTCGAACTCCGAGAACGTCCGTTCCCCCTTCCACGTGCAGGCGACGCAGTGGAAGAGAACCGTCGAGTCGTCGGCGTGGAAGACGGTACGCCCGCGCGCCGCGTGGCATTCCGGGCACACGACCGACGCGAAGAGGATCGGGTCCGCCAGGACCTCATACGATCCGTGCTCGGCCAGGACATGGCCGATCCGGTCGGCGCGTTCGAGTGTCCTGGCCAGGAAGGGACCGGTGCGGGGATCCTGGGCCAGTTGTGACGTCCGGCGGAACTCGATGCGGACGCCGGGGAACTCCTCCGCGAACGGCGCGAAGGCGGCGCGTATCCGCGGCTCCCAGCGGTCGACGACCGACATCCCGTCGACCACGGCACTGAACTGGAACGTCGTCTCTCGCGGGACGATGTTGTACGGATAGCGGACGACGTCCGGCCCGCTCGGCGCGTCCTGCTCCCAGTCGTTGATCGACACGATCAGCGTGAACCGAGGGGTCTTTCCGAGCTGCCGCATGGCCCGGCAGAGCAGGTGCGGGTAGGCGACGATTCCAAGGACGTTTCCCGCGTGCAGGCCGAATGGCCGGATTCCCACGTGGAGCGTCTCGTGACCGGTCAGCCTTTCCGCGACCTGTCGCATCCCGCCCATTCCTCTGTACGCGACTACGGCCATGTGACCATTACCTTCCTGCCATCAGGCTGAGCACCGTGCGAATGTCGCCGACCCGCCCGCCGACGCGGTCATAGGCCCCTCGGCCGAGGATGTAGCGGTTCCCGTGATGAGCGATCGCCTCGAAAAGGACCATGATCACGCCGACGAGGACGTCGTCCGTGCTCAGTTCGAGGCCGCCGGCGGCGACGTAGGCCGCCAGCACTTCGTCGAGAAACTCGCGCGGCCGGTCGGTCCCGGAGCGGAACAGAACGGTCTGCGCCATCGTCGCGATGTCGGAGATCAGCAGGTCGTACCGGGCGTGGTCCCAGTCGATCGCCCCCGTCAGGGCCTCGCCGCCGACGAACAGGTTCGGGTTGGACGGGTCGCCGTGGGTCACCTGCATGCCCGCGCGCCGGATCGGTTCGAGCCGCGCGGCCACGACCGCGGCGCCCTCCCGTGCGACGGCCAGGTCGTCCGGCGCGAACCGCAGCCGGTCGTCGCGCACGAGGCTCTCGCCGGCGCGGAAGAGGCCCTCACACGTGTCGCCCGACACGGCGTACGTCCGCGGCACGCGGCTCAGCCGCCGGTGCATGAGCGCGAGGCCGGAGGCGACGGCGGCCATGTCGGCCGGCACGGCCGGGTCTGGGTGCCGGCCGCCGATGTCGCGCGTCACCCACCAGACGCGGCCGTACGCCGTGACGATCGGCCCATCCGCGGAGGGGACGAACCTCGGTACCTCGATGTCGCCGCCGAACTCGCCCGCGACGGCGCCCAGCAGGGCCTCAAGGCGCCCGGCCTGGTCACGCGCCGAGGCGAAGTCGCTCGACAGCCAGTGCTCACCGGCTCGCCAGGTCGCCTTGTTCAGCCCGAGGGCGACGCGTTCGGGGACCGCGTCCAGTCTCCACGCGAGCAGAACCTCGCGTGCCCGCGCGTCGAGATCGTCCGTCGGGGCGTTCACCGCGGATCAGCCCGCCAGTCCGGGATGGTCCGCCAGCCAGGCGGCCAGCGCGAACAGGCGCCACTGGAGGCGCCAGTCCAGATCCGCGAGGCGGTCCATCACGCTCCCGCGCAGGACGCCCATCGTGGCGAGCGGGCTCTCGGTGATGAGCGCGGAGAACGCCGGCCAGTTGGCGATGATCCAGTCCGAGTAGGAGAACGCGTCGTCGAACCCGACCTTGGTGCCGGCGAACACCCCGGCCAGCGGCGAGCCCTCGAACACCTTGTGCAGCAGGTGCTTCGGGGCGCCCGGCACGACGCGGCGGCCCACCGGCAGCGCGTACGCGCCCGCGATCAGGTCGAGGTCGAAGAAGGGCGAGCGCACCTCCACGCTCCGCGCCATCCCGTTCTCGTCCCCGACGCGGAACATGTCCCAGCACATGAGCCGGAACAGGTCGAGTGCCTGGCCGAAGAGCACCGGGTCGTCGTGCTCGGCGAACTCGTACGGCGCCGGGCGGTCCAGGGCGTCCAGGCCAGGGTCGGCGCGCGACACGAACTCCGGCCCGGCGAGCGTGTCCAGGAACTGCTTCCAGCCGCTCGTGCGATTCCAGCGTTCCCACAGCGACGTGCTCATCCACTCGTGCGTGGTCGGCCGGCCCTGGCTCGCCTTGAGCGCGCCGTAACGGGCGTACCCGCCGAACACCTCGTCCGCTCCGTGACCGCCGAGGATCACCTTGGCGTACTCGCTCGCGGCGACGACCAGGGCGTCGTTGTGCAGGACGAGCGGCTCGGCGGCCGGGCCGTCGAGCGTGCCGTTCAGGACCGCGACCGTGTCGTCGAAGGCGGGGATGGTGAAGGGCACCTCGACGAGCTCGGTCCCGAAGACCTCGGCGACGGCGCGTGAACGGCGCAGGTTCTCGTCCAGGTCGGGCCGTACGGTCGAGAAGACGGTGATGACCGCCGAGACGTCGGCGCCCTCCAGCGCGGCCTTCAGCACGACCGACGAGTCGATGCCGCCCGAGAACCCGATGGAGATCGGGCAGTCGGCGACGAGCACGCGGCGGTTCGCCCGGTCGAGGAGCGCGGCGACGGTCTCGTCGTCGGTCACGCCGTCGGCGAGGTCGGAGATCGGGGCCAACCGCGACCACGACGAGCGCCCGGACCGTACCCGCAGCACCGCGCCGGGCGGGACGCTCTTGATCTCCTGGAACATGGTCCGGTCGCGCATCATGCGCCCGAGGCCGAGGAAGGACAGGACGCTCGTCTCGTCCAGGGTGAGGCCGCCCCGCAGCGCCGCCTCCAGGCAGCGGACCTCCGAGGCGAACATGAACACGTCAGGGGTCTCGTAGTAGTACAGCGGGCGCTCGCCGAGCCGGTCGCGTACGAGCGTCAGCTCCTCGCGCTCACGCTGCCAGACGGCCAGCGCGAAGGGTCCGCGCAGCGCCTCGAAGCCGTCGTCGCCGCGCGCGGCGAAGAGTTCGAGCGCCACCTGGAGGTCGCCCGGGGCCAGGCGCCGCCGCCGCTCGTCCGGCAGCGTGGCGATGAGCTCCGGGTAGTTGAGCACCTCGCCGTTCCCGATCATCACGTACTCGCCGGCGGAGTCGCGCAGCGGCTGCTGGGCGGTCTCGATGGCGATGACCGCGTGCCGGGCGCAGCGCAGGGAGATGAGCTCGTCGGCGTACGCGCCGTTCTCCGCCCTCCCCCGGTGGGTCAGGGAGGCACCGAGCCGTTCGGCCATGTCGTGGTCGTGGCGCCCGCCGTGTCTCTTCAGCAGGATTCCGCCGATACCGCACACGGTCTGTCTCCTTTCAGCCCGAGCCTCGTACGGGCAGCGCGAATCGCCTGGTCGACGTGGTGACGGAGCCGGGCGTGGGCCTCAGTCCGGTTCGCGGCCCACGTCGTCCGGCGGCCGGTTGAGGAACTCGACGGAGACGGTGTCGCCGTGCAGGTGGAAGCGGGAGAAGTGGCCGGTGTCCAGCCGCAGGCGGCGTACGCCCTTCAGGTCGGCGCGCAGCGCCTTCTCCAGGAGCCAGGCGTGCGGTCCGCCGTGGGCCACCACCAGGACCCGCCGGCCGTCGTGCCGGTCGGTGAGGCCGGCGAAGAAGCCGAGCACGCGGCGGCGCGCTTCCTCGTAGGTCTCCTCGCCGGCGGGCTCGTACCGGTCGTCGTCACCGGGCGTGCGGTCGAGGGGACTCCCCGCGAGCGAGTGGAAGACGCGCTCCCGCAGAGCCGGGCAGCGCTGGACGTCCGGGCCGGACGGGCCCGCCGCCAGGACGGCGGTCTCGTAGGTCCGCCCGAAGTCGGAGGCGTAGACCGCGTCGGGGGCGAACCGCTCGACGGCCGCGCGGGCGGCCAGCGCCTCCGCGCGCCCCGCCGCGGACAGGCCCATCGCGAAGTGGTCGGGGTGGACGCCCGGCGGATGGTCCGGCGCGCCGTGGCGGAGGAACAGCACCTCGACGCCGGGACGCGTGCCGGTGGCCGCCGCGGGCGGCTCTTCCAGCAGCTTCATGACCTCGCCGGCGACCTCTTCGGGCCGTTTGCCGGCGATGTCGAGCGTGATGCCGCTGGGCCGGAACTCCTTGTGCAGATCGCGGACGCGGTGCTCCCGCATCCGGGTGAGGGGATCCCGTACGGCGTTCCGCGCCAGGAGATCCTTCAGGGTCCCTCGTAAGGTGACCGTGATCAGGCGGAACCCTCTGCGCCGGAACCGGAGCCGCTGGACCTCCAGGAAGTCCAGGTCATGGAAGACGCCGTCGATCACCGGGGTGAACCCGCTCTCCAGGTAGGAGAGCGCGAACTCGACGCAGGCCAACTCGGACGCCCTGATGGTGAACGAGGTGAAGTCGTGGGGCCGCGCCATGTACCGGACGGAGTCGTTGCTGACCTCGACGGACGGAACGAGGGTCTTGCGGAGGAGGACCGCCGTGGTGGTCTTGCCGGCACCTGGCAGCCCGCGCAGAAGCAGCGCGGTTCCATCCATCAGCGAGCTTTCCTCCCTCAGGACGAAAGGGCGTTCGGCTGTTCACAATAGCGTAAACGATCTAGATGATCGCCCCTTGACTGCCCAACTCGACGATCTTTACGATGATCACGATCGATGACACGGAAACCACATGACTCGCAAGGCTCGGCAGTCCTCGATATAAAGCGCGAGCCCGCCCTTTATCAGATCAGTCGTTCCGTAGAGGATCACACGCGCATGGTGGAGAACAACACGGTTCCGGGCGCGGCGGGAACGGGGCCGATGGATGACCCCGTACGCCGCAAGCTGCTGGAAAGCTGGCGTTCCGGCGGTGGTGTGATCGAGCAGCTCCCGACGGTCCACCGGCGTTCCGACCGGTCCGCGCCCGCTCCGCTGTCGCTCAACCAGGAACGACTCTGGGCGTTCGTACGGCGCGGTCCGTTGTCCGTCGCGGGAACCGAGTCGTTCTGTTTCCGGCTCGATGGCGCACTGGACATCAATCTTTTCAGGGCCTCCGTAACACAGTTAGGTGAACGCCACGAGATCCTGCGTACGGCCATCGGTGAAAGCGACGGCAAGGCGAGCCAGAGGGTCATGCCCGGCGCTCGCCTGGAAGCCGACTACATCGTTCTGGACGAGAAAGACGGAGAACGGCGCGCGCTGGAAATCGCCCGCGATTTGCGCGAGAAGCCATTCGATCCCGCGAATCCGCCACTCACCCGGGTGACACTCATCCGCTATGACGACGACAAGCACGTCGCCGTCATCAGTTCGAGCCACATGGTCTCCGACGGATGGTCGCTGGGAGTCGCGATGCGCGACCTCATGGAGATCTACGCGGCCGGCGGCCGCGACCCGCGCCCCCCTCTCGCCGTCCAGTACTCCGACTTCGCGGCCTGGCAGCGGCAGTGGGCGGCGTCCGCCGAAGGGCGCGCGCAGGCCGCGTACTGGCGCGAGGTCCTGAGCGGTTCCACTCCCGTCGCCATCCCGCCCGAGAACCCCGGCGCCGAAGGCGCGTCCGACGTGGTCGTGCGGCTGGGCAGGGAGAGGCGCGCGCGGCTCGCCACGGCCGCGCGGCAGGAGCACGTCAGCGTCTTCATGCTGATGCTCGCCGTCTTCGCGATCCTGCTGAGCGAACTCTGCGACGCGGAGGACGTGCCGATCGGCTGCCCGATGGCGAACCGGCGGCTCCCGGAGTCACAAGACCTGATCGGCTGCTTCGACAACCTCGCCATCGTCGTCGCGCGGATGCCCGCCGACACGACCTTCCGCTCCCTCGCCCGCCAGATGCGCGCCACCTGCGCCGAGGCGTTCTCCAACGAGGACTATCCGATCTGGTCCGTACGCGAGGAGCTCGTCAGGGAACAGGGCCTGGAACTGGCCGACGCCGGCCCCGCCTCGCCGTTCCTGTTCGTCCTCCAGCCGCCGATGAGCGCCCTGGAGTTCCTGGGCCTGCCCATCACCCCGGTGGAGCTGGACCGGCCGAGCCCCCGCTATGAACTCACGTTCCGCCTGTGGGACTCCGGCGAGGACACCTGGGGCCGGCTCGAACACGCCCTGGCCGTTCTCGGCGAAGAAAAGGCCACCCGGGCCGCCGACCGCTTCCTCGCCCTGCTCGACCAGGCGATCGAGGATCCGGACCAGCGGATCAGGGCGACACGGGAAGAGCACCGGTAACGATTCAGGACGAGTAGCCCCTCCTGCCCTGGGTGTTCGAATGCACCTTGGCCAGGCAGCCCGGCGAGAAAGAGCTGACGGTGCAGTCGGCAGACGAGTTCTTCCGCAGGCCACCTCGCTCGGCCTCACCGGGGGGAAGCACTGATGATCCGCCGCGCCACCGCCGCCCTGCCGGACGGCACCCTCTTCTGGCCTATGTGGCGCGGCTCGCGGCGCCCGTAGCCGCGGTCACGTCGTCCAGCTCGGCCTCGAACAGCAGGGCGGGGTCGAAGTTCATGCCGGTGAAGTGACCGGCGAGCTCCAGGGACAGGACTCCGTGCAGCCGGGTCCAGAAGGCCAGGGCCCGGCGGAGGCCCGCCGCCGGGGCGGGGTGGCCGTCCGCCCACTCCCGGTGGCCTTCGAGGTGCGTTTCGAACGGCGTCGCGGGGCCGGCCGCGGGCAGCTCGGCGCAGGCGTCGAGCAGGACCGCCATGATCTCCGACGCGATCGCGGTGACGTCGTCGGGCGCGTGGTAGCCGGGGACGGGCGTGCCGTAGATGAGGAAGTAGCGCTGGGGGTCCTTCAGCGCCCACCCGCGCATGGCGTGCGCCAGCGCCTCCACGTCGGCGCCGGGGACGGCGCGGACGGTGTCGGCCAGGCTGCGGTACGCGTCCCTGATGAGCTCGGTGATCAGCTCGTCGCGGCTCGCGTAGTAGCGGTAGAGCGCGGGGCCGCTCATCCCCATCCGCTTGGCGATCGCGTTGAGGGACAGCGCGGACGCCCCCGCCGTGGCGATCTGCTCCCACGCGCGTTCCTTGATCTCCATGCACACCTGAGCGCGGTAGCGCTCGCGCGGGGTCTCCGCCATGACCAGTCACCTTCCAGCTTTAGTTAGAAGCTATCACGAACCTTATTGACACTCACGCGTCGCGGGAGTTACAACTTGTAACGAACACGAAAGCCTGTAACAAGGAGGTCGTCATGAGCACCCAGGGACTCGTCGAGATCGTGCTGCCGGGCAAGGTCGAGCCGGAAGGGCTGGAGGTCCGGCACGGAGCCGTCCCCGCCGCGGGCGCCGGCCAGGTCGTGATCGCCATGGAGGCGACCGGGGTCTCCTTCGCCGAGCAGCAGATGCGCCGTGGCCGCTACTACGACCAGCCCGCGTTCCCGTTCGTGCCCGGCTACGACCTGGTCGGCACGGTGCTGGCGACCGGTGCGGGTGTCGACCCGGGCCTGGCCGGCGTACGGGTGGCCGCGCTGGTCAAGGTCGGTGGCTGGGCCAGCCACGTGCTCGTCGACGCGAAGGACGTGGTGCCGGTACCCGCCGGGATCGGCGCGGCCGAGGCCGAGACCGTCGTGGTCAACGGCATCACCGCCTGGCAGATGCTGCACCGCAAGGCGCGGGTCGGCGCGGGCCGGACCGTTCTCGTGCACGGCGCCAACGGCGGCGTCGGCTCGGTCCTGGTCCAGCTCGCCCACGCCGCGGGCGCGAAGGTGATCGGCACGGCGTCCGCGCGCCACCACGACGCCCTGCGGGAGCGTGGCGTCGTCCCCGTCGACTACCGCACCGAGGACGTCGCCGCGCGTGTCCGCGAGCTCGCCCCCGGCGGGGTCGACGCCGTCTTCGACCACGTCGGGGGCCGCAGCGTCGTCGACTCCTGGCACCTCCTCGCACCCGGCGGCACGCTCGTCTCGTACGGCAGCGCCTCCACGCGGGACGCCGAGGGGTCCAAGCAGTTGCCCGTGCTCAAGCTGCTCGGCCGGCTGTGGCTGTGGAACGCGCTGCCCAACCGCCGCCGCGCGTACTTCTTCAACGTCTGGGCCGGGCGCGCCCTGGCGAAGGACCGGTTCCGCGCGCGGCTGCGCGCCGACCTCACCGAGGTCTTCGCGGCCCTCCAGCGCGGCGAGGTCACCGCCCAGATCGCCGCCGAGCTGCCGCTCGCCCGCGTCGCCGACGCCATGCGGCTGGCCGAGTCCGGCACCGTCGCCGGGAAGGTCGTGCTGACCCCGTAAGCGCCGTTACGTGATGGCCGGTTCCGGTATCCGCCGACACGGTAGGGCGCCGCCCCTCCATGCTAGGAACGATCAAGAAACGACGATGGGAGACATCGGGTGGAAAAGCGGTTGAGCCGGCGGGCGGTCCTCACCGGGCTGGCGGCCGGGGCGTTGGTGGTCGGGCTCGATCCGGTGACCGGAAGCTGGGTGACCGAGGCCTCCGCGAGTGACGCGCCGCATGATCTGCCGCGGCTCGACGGGCGCGTACGGCTGGACGACGCCACGTGCGGCGCCGCCGCCGACGACTTCGGGCATCTCGTGCATCGCCGGCCGCTCGCGGTCCTCGAAGCCGCGTCGGTGGACGACATCGTGACCATGGTCGGGTACTGCGGCCGGCACGGCGTCTCCGTCGCCGCGCGCGGGCAGGGCCACGCCACCAACGGGCAGGCGCAGGTCGCCCAGGGCCTGGTCGTCGACATGTCCGCGCTGAACGGCATCGAGATCTCCGGCGACCACGCGAGCGTCCAGGCCGGGGCGCTCTGGAGCGAGCTCCTGCACGCGAGCCTGCCCCAGCAGCTCACGCCGCCGGTGCTCACCGACTACCTCGAACTCTCCATCGGCGGCACGCTGTCGGCCGGCGGCGTCGGCGGTGCCAGCCATCAGCACGGCGCGCAGGTCGACAACGTCCTCGAACTCGACGTCGTCACCGGCGCCGGCGAGCGCGTGACCTGCTCCCCCGGCCGGCGAGCCGACCTGTTCCACGCCGTGCTCTCCGGGCTCGGGCAGTGCGCGATCATCACGCGCGCGACCGTACGCCTGCTGCCCGCGCCCGTCACCGTACGGCACTTCCAGCTCTTCTATCCCAGCCTCGCCGCGATGACCGCGGACCAGCGCAAGGTCGTACGCGACGGGCGGTTCGACTACGTCGAAGGGCAGGTGCAGGCGCCGCAGGACGGGTCGCCCGGCTGGCTGTACCTGCTGGAGGCGGTGACGTTCACCCCCGGTGACGACGGAAGGCTCCTCGGCGACCTCGCGTACACGCGCGGGACCGAGCTGATCGACGACCTCGCCTACTTCGACTTCCTCAACCGGCTCGCCGCGTCGGTGGAGTACCTCAAGCAGATCGGCGAGTGGGCGCGCCCGCACCCGTGGCTCAACGTCTTCCTCCCCGGCTCCGCGACGGACGCCCTGGTCGAGGACGTCGTCGGACACCTGACGCCCGCCGACATCGGGCTCAGCGGCGTGATCCTGCTCTATCCCGTACGGCGGCGGATGTTCGGCGCGCCTCTCCTGCGCGTGCCCGACGAAGAGCTCGTGTTCCTGTTCACCCTGCTCAAGACGGCCTCCCCCGGCGTCAAGGACGCGGACGCGATGGTCGCGGACAACCGCGCCCTGTACGAGCGGGTCCAGGCCGCCGGGGGCACGCAGTACCCGGTCGGCACCATCCCGACCACCCACGACGACTGGCGCCGCCACTTCGGTTCCGAGTGGCCGCGGTTCGAGGCCGCCAAGCGGAGGTACGACCCGGCGGGCATCCTCGCCCCGGGCCAGGGCGTCTTCTAGGCGACCGGCGGGACCGCCCCGGGCGGTCCCGCTACACCTTTTTGACCGTCGCCAGCCAGGCCGGGGCGCCGTTCTCGTCGTGGTAGCGCGTACGGACCCGCTCCGGCTCGATGGCGGCGATCTTCCATCCGGCGCCGGGGCCGAACGCCGCGTTCAGGGCGTCGCGGCTGACCGGGTGCGGGCCGGCATCGGGGCCCTCGTCGCCGAAGCACAGCACGTAGAGGGTTCCGCCGTGCTCGGTCACCGACGCGAGGCTCAACGCGTACTCTCGCTGCTCGTCGCCGTCGAAGGTGTGGAAGAGCCCGGAGTCCAGCACGGTCTCGAAGGTGCGTTCCAGGCGGTCCAGCCGGAGCGCGTCGGCCACGGCGAGCTCGATCTCGATGCCGAGCTCGTCGGCGTTCACCCGGGCGATCGCCAGTGCCGTCTCGGCGACGTCGACGCCCATGACCGGCAGTCCCATCGAAGCGACGTACAGGGCGTTCTCGCCGGTACCGCAGCCCGCGTCGAGCACGGTTCCGGTGAAGCCGCCCCGGTCCGCGAGGCGTACGATCGCCGGCTGCGGGGCGCCGAAGTCCCAGGGTGCGGGGCCGTCGTGGTACGACGCGTCCCAGGGCAGCCCCGTCATGCGTTCGTGGCTGGTCGGGGGCCGGCCGCCGAACGGATCGTCGGCGAGGGTCTCTGACGGCTCCGGCATCTGCGTTCCTTCCCGCGAACTGATCTTGGCCCTCATCGTGGCACGCCGGTCCGGCGGGGCACGGCCGTTCGCCGAGGAAAGACGCCGGAGGCGCGAGTCCCGCCGGGCCCGCGCCTCCGGAGCGCGTCAGGTCGCGTAGACCTCCAGCTCAGAGGCCTGACCGGCGGGCCAGCCCGTGTTGGCGGTGATCGCGACCCGTACGTAGCGGACGGTCGACGGGGGGAACGTGATGGTCACGGTGTTGCCCGACGCCGGGTCGAACGTACGGGCGGCCGGGCCGCTGAGCGTGCTGAACGACGAGCCGTTCGTGCTGCCCTGCACCGACAGGGTCTGGTCGCGCCGCTCCCACGACGGCGGCAGCTTCAGGACGGCACGGCCGACGGCCGTCGCCGCGCCCAGGTCGACCTGGAGCCACTGCGGGAAGGAGTTGCCGGCGCTCTCCCAGTAGGTGCCCGCATTGCCGTCCACGGCGTTGGCCGAGCCGTAGTTCTGCGTGTGGCTGCTCTCCGCCGTCGCCTTGCCCGCCGCGAGGTCGCCGCCGCCACCACCGCCGGAGACCACCGGCTGCGTCGGCCGGTCCGGCGTCAGCGCAAGCTGGCCCTTGAGCATCCGGCCGCCGTCGGCGGTCAGGCGCAGGTAGTAGTCCGAGGAGCAGGGCGTACCGTCCTCGTCGAGCGCCAGCAGGCCCGAGCCGGCGGGCACCATGGCCGCGGTCTCGGCGGTCTTGGCGATCTGGTTGCCCTCGTTGTACTCGTCGAACATCGAGATGTAGATGCCCTGCACGCCGGCCCGCACCATGTTGTAGAACTGGCGCCACATGAAGTCGCCGTGCTTGCGCTGGCGCCCGGAGACGTCGCCGGGCAGCACGCACGGCTGGTAGTCGATGCCGTGCGCGTCGCAGTCCGCCTGGTCGGGCACGGTGAGGTTCTCATACGCCCAGTCGGACCCGGCCGCGTCGCCGATGGCGCCCACCATCCACGGCGAGATCATGTTGAGCGCGTGGTAGACGCCGTCGTACCCGGCGCGCGAGCCGCCGGTCCCCGTACGCCACTCGCGCGGCACGCCGCCGATCACGTAGCAACCCTGGTCCTTGAACCAGTTGATGACGTCCAGGCACGCGGCGGTGCTGAACGGGTGGTTGTCGTCGTTGAAGCCGAAGCCCCAGACGCACACGACGGGCTTGCCGTTCTGGCGGGCGTACGCCGGCGAGGCCGTGTGCGCCTTCATCTTGTTCGTCCAGTCGGTCTTGATCTCCGACTGCATGTTCGTCCAGCCGCTGACGTCGTACATGATGTAGAACTTGCGGCCGGTCCCCTCGGCCGCGCTGCGCACCTTGGCGGCCATGGCGTCGCGCGTCGGGCCCTCGCCGCCGGTCGGGTTGAAGCGTTGCAGCGCCGCCGTGTCGCAGCCGTTGTCCCGCATCCAGCCGAACTGCGTGTCGACGGTCTGCTGGTCATAGGAGGAGAACAGCGTCGCCGGCTGGCCGTTCCCCAGGTTCTGGTACGCGGTCTGGTAGCCGTGGGCGTAGTCGCGCATGTCCGGCCAGGCCTTGATTCCGGTGTTGCTCGGCGACGGCGGCTGGCCCCAGTTCTGGGTCCAGTGCCACCAGCCGTTGATCGGCGCGCCGTCGCCGATGCAGGCGAACCAGCCCTGGTAGCCCACCGTGATCTTGCCGACGACGTCGCCGGCCGGGCTCGCGGCGCGGGCCGGACTGGCCAGCGCGGACACCACCTGCGAGGACGACGCCGCGGCGAGGATCGAACCGGCCATCGCGGAGGTCATGAACCTCCGGCGGGAGATGGTCACGTCTGTACCTTTCAGTTGGTGGCTGTTCGGATTTTGCATGTACTTATCTAACTTTTGCGCGACGCTGTCAAGGTTTCGAAGTAAAACCACTGCTTGACAGCAATGACCACCCGGCCTCACTCTGCTTGGAGAGCGCTCTCACAGCCGAGAGCGTCTCTCCCCCGTCCCCCTCACACCCCGCCAGGTGTGGCAATTCCGCCGGTGCCGCCTCCACCGGCCGAGGAGACGTATGCCGCGCGTTCGCCCCAGACGCACACTCCAATCGCTGCGCTCGCTGACGGTCGTCCTGGTGGCCCTCATCGGGCTCATCGCCGTCTCGACCGCGGCCCCGCCGCCGAGTCACGCCGCGCCGGCCCTGCTCTCCCAGGGCAAGCCGACCACCGCCTCATCCACCGAGAACGCCGGCACCCCGGCGTCGGCCGCCACCGACGGCGACGCGGGCACCCGCTGGTCCAGCGCGGTCGCCGACCCGCAGTGGGTCCGCGTCGACCTCGGCACGAACGCCACGATCAGCCAGGTCGTCCTCCAGTGGGAGGCCGCGTACGCCAAGGCGTTCCAGCTCCAGACGTCCGCCGACGGCAACTCCTGGACCACGATCTACTCGACCACGACCGGCACCGGCGGCACGCAGACGCTGAACGTGACCGGCAGCGGCCGCTACCTGCGCATGTACGGCACGGCCCGCGCCACGCAGTACGGCTACTCGCTGTGGGAGTTCAAGGCCTACGGCACGGGCGCGGCGGCCGAGTGCGGCACGGCGAGCTCCGCCGCGCACCAGCCGACGACCGCGTCCTCGACCGAGAACGCCGGCACGCCCGCGTCGGCCGCCACCGACGGCGACCTGGGCACCCGCTGGGCCTCGGCGTTCAGCGACCCGCAGTGGCTGCGCGTCGACCTCGGTTCATCGAAGGAGATCTGCGGGGTCCAGCTGAGCTGGGAGGCGGCGTACGGCACGGCGTTCCAGCTCCAGACCTCCGCCGACGGCAACTCCTGGACCACCGTCTACTCCACCACGACCGGCACCGGCGGCACCCAGACGCTGAACGTGACCGGCACCGGCCGCTACGTACGCGTGTACGGCACCGCCCGCGCGACGCAGTACGGCTACTCGCTGTGGGAGTTCTCGGTGTTCACCATCGGCGGCGGAGGCGGGGGCGGCGACTGCCCGTGGGTCGGCTCGACCGCGCCGGTCCCGCAGCGCGTGTCGCAGCTCATGGCGCGGATGAACCAGGACCAGAAGATCTCCATGCTGCACGGCAACGGCAGCGCCTCGCCGTACATCGGCAACATCAGCGCGATCCCGTCGCTGTGCGTCCCGGCCCTCGGCCTGCACGACGGCCCGGCCGGACCCGGTGACGGCATGGGCGGCGTCACGCAGCTGCCCGCTCCGGTGGCCGGCGCCGCGACCTTCGACGCCGCGCTGGAGCAGCAGTACGGCGTGGTGGCCGGCAACGAGTTCGCCGGCAAGGGCGTGGACGTCGCGCTCGGCCCGACACTCAACATCGACCGGGACCCGCGCTGGGGCCGCGGCTTCGAGAGCTTCAGCGAGGACCCGTACCTGACCGCCCAGATGGCCGTCGCCCAGATCAAGGGCGTGCAGAGCCAGGGCGTGATGTCGCAGGCCAAGCACGTCGCGGTCTACAACCAGGAGACGTACCGCAACGGCATGTCCGACAACGCGATCGTCGACGATCGTACGATGCAGGAGATCTACCTGCCCGGCTTCCAGGCCTCGGTCACGCAGGGCGCCGCCGCGTCGGTGATGTGCGCGTACAGCGTGATCAACGGGAAGTTCGCCTGCGAAAACCCGTACGTCCTCAACACCGCGCTCTACCAGCAGTCCGGCTTCGGCGGGTTCGTCACCTCCGACTGGGGCGCGCTGCACTCGGCGGCGCCCGCCGCCAACGCCGGCATGACCATGGAGATGCCCGGCTCGGCGTTCTTCGGTGACCAGCTCAAGCAGGCCGTCGCCTCCGGCCAGGTCAGCCAGGCGACGCTGGACACGATGGTGAGCCGGGTGCTCACCCAGATGTTCGCGTTCGGGCTGTTCGACAAGACCAAGACCGGCTCGCCCGGCGCGGTCGTCACGACGGACGCGCACAAGGCCACCGCCCGGCAGATCGCCGAGGAGAGCACCGTACTGCTGAAGAACACGGGTGTGCTGCCGCTGTCCACCTCGACCACCAAGAAGATCGCGGTGATCGGCTACGACGGCGGCGCGGGTGTGGCCACCGTCGGCGGCGGCAGCGGCACCGTCACCTCCTCCGGCACCGTCTCGCCGCTGGACGGGATCACGAACCGGGCCGGTTCCGGCGCGACCGTGCAGTACGAGGCGGCGGACGGCTCCGGCGGCATCGACCGGGCGGTCGCGCTCGCCAAGACCGTGGACGTCCCGATCGTCTTCGCGACGTACCCGCAGAACGAGGGCACCGACAACGCCACGATCGACCTGCCCGGCCAGCAGAACCAGCTGATCTCCTCGGTGGCCGCGGCCAACCCGAAGACGATCGTCGTGCTGCACACCGGCTCCGCGGTGACCATGCCGTGGCTGAACCAGGTCGCCGGGGTGATGGAGGGCTGGTACTCCGGCCAGGAGGTCGGCAACGCGCTGGCCGCGGTCCTGTTCGGAGACGTCAGCCCGTCCGGCAAGCTGCCGGTGACGTTCCCGGCGAGCCTGAACGACGTGCCCGCGCACACCACCGCGCAGTGGCCCGGCAACGGCAGCCAGGTGCAGTACTCCGAGGGCGTGGACGTCGGCTACCGCTGGTACGACGCGAAGAACATCGCGCCGCTGTTCCCGTTCGGGTACGGCCTTTCCTACACGACCTTCTCCTTCAGTGATCTGCAGGTCGGGGCGCTCGGCTCCGGTGGCGCGCCGGTGACCGCCACGGTCACCAACACCGGCGGCAGGGCGGGCGCCGAGGTCGCCCAGCTCTACGTCGGCGACCCGGCCTCGACCGGTGAGCCGGCGCACCAGCTCCGCGGCTTCCAGCGGGTCGACCTGCAGCCCGGCCAGAGCCAGACCGTGCACTTCACGGTGTCCGCGCACGACCTGGCGCACTGGGTTGACCCGTCCGGCTGGACGACCACGCCCGGCACGTACCAGGTGCTGGTCGGGGACTCCTCGCGCAACCTGCCGCTGAGCGGCTCGATCAACGTGACGAGCACGCTGCGGGCCGACGCCGCCCACACGGTCTCCGTGGTGAATCCCCACGGAATGAGCAGCCCGGCGGGCGCCCCGGTGTCCCTGCGGGTGAAGGCGGCCGGCGACGGCCTGACCTTCACCGCCAAGGGCCTGCCGGCCGGCCTGTCGATCAGCCGTACGGGGGTCATCTCCGGCTCGGCCCGCCACGCCGGGACCAAGACGGTCACCGTGACCGTGACCCGCGCGAACAGCGCGCCCGGCCGGGTCACGTTCGTCTGGACCACCACGAAACGGCACTAGGGGTTGTCGAGCCCCCTCACCTGGTCATCGGCCAGGTGAGGGGGTCAGGTCTGGAGGCCGGCGACGGCGTCGGCGAGACCGGCGAGCTCCTCGTGCCAGGAGCCGTCGACGGACATCGGGCGGACGACGAACTTCGACATCCCGACGTCGATGAACGACCGCAGCGTGTCCCGCAGCGCCTCGTAGCCGACGGGCACGAGGGTCCGCGGGTCGACGTCGCGCCCGCGCAGGCGAGCCGTGAGCGCCGCGAGCCGGCGGTCGTCGAGCGGCCGGTGCGTGTAGCCGATGCTCATGCCGAAGTGTTCGGGGTCGACCTGCCGTCCGGCGCGCCGCGCGGCCTCGTCGATCGTCGCCTTGGCCGCACGCGCCTCTTCGGGAGTGCACGAGGCACCGAGCCAGCCGTCGCCGATCCGCCCGCACCTCACCAGCGAGGACTCCGCCAGGCCGCCGAGCCAGAGCTCCAGCGGGTCCTGCACCGGGCGGGGCGAGACCGTGACACCGTCGACCTCCTCCCCCGCCCACCACCGGCGCAGCCGCGGGATCGCCGCCTCCATCGCGGCGCCGCGTTCCTTCACGGGCACGCCGATCGCGTCGCGCTCGGCGCCGTGGGCCAGGCCGGGAACGAAGGTGACCAGCAGCCGGCCGCGGGACAGCACGTCCAGGGTCGCCAGCGCCTTGGCCAGCCTGATCTCGTTACGGCCGGGAAGGAGCATGGTGGTACCGAGCTTGAGCTTCGGGTGCAGCTGCGCCGCGGTCGCCAGCGCCAGCAGCGGATCCGGGCCGGGCCCGGTCAGGACCTCCGAGACCCACAGCGAGTCGAAACCCAGCGCGGCGAGGTCGGCCACGAGTGCGGCGAACCGGTCGGCGTCGAGGTCGGTCTGCCCCAGCCCGACCGCGATACGAATCTTCACGAGCCCGTCTCTGCCTGCATGCCTCCGACCAACACGCGCCGCGCCCGATCTCTTCCTCGCCTGGGGAAGGTCAGCGGACGCCGTGCGCGAGGAGCGCGTGGGCGGGCACCGTCACCCGGCCCGCGCCGTCGGCGTAGCGCGCGACGACCCGGTCGTACGCCTCTCGCACCCGGGCGACGGTCTTGGTGTCCTGCCGGGACAGGATCAGCCCGCTCGACCCCACTCTGGCCAGCGCCGTCACCGTCCACCACTCCTCGGGATCGATCACGAAGTCCCACGTGAGCTCGTCCGCCGTGGCCCGCTCGAACACCCGCCGGACCAGGGCGCCGAAGGTGTCCGGGCCGCCATGGTCGGTGAGCGGCGGAACGGGCACGTCATCGGGACGGCGGACGCCGACCTCGTCCATCGCCTCCGTCAGCAGCGCCAGGATCCCGCGGCTCGGCAGCGTCCAGCAGGTCAGCGCCACGTGCCCGCCCGGCCGCAGCACCCGGCGCAGTTCCCGTAGCGTCGCCTCGGGATCGCCCACATGGTTGATCACGAAGTTGCCGACGACGGCGTCGAAGGCGGCGTCCTCGTGCGGCAGGTCCGGCAGCACCGCGACCCGTACGTCGGCGGCGGGCACGTTGCGCGCCGCCGTCCCGGCCATCTCCGGGTCGGCGTCCACCGCCGACACGCGTGCGCCCCGGCGCGCCGCCTCGGCGGCCACGATCCCGGGCCCGGTGCCGAGGTCGAGGACGCGGCATCCCTCGCCGACGCGCGCGGCGTCCAGCAGCGGCCGGATCGCCATCGCGGTCAGCCGGGCGAAGCCCCGTTCGTACGCATCGGCCCTGCCCGCCCACAGATCTCGCTCGTACACGTCGAATTCCGTCACCTACGGCAGGGTACGCCGTGCCGTCGCCGGATCCGCGCTAGTAGCACAAACTACGCATTGTCCACATATTGGCTTATATGGTCATTCTCAACAGTGATTCCTGCGTTCCCAGCGGAAAGGGCCTCGCGGCCACGAAGAGCCTCAAGAACCGCCGGCGCCGCCGCTCCGGGGTGGCCGCGCGAGGGGGCGCCGGTCGGCGACGGCGTCTCCGACCGGAACATTCTGTGGGAGGCCATGCGGCTGCTTCCGCCGTCGTGGAATCTGCTGCGGAACGCCTCTCCCGAATATCCCGGCATCGACGCGCGGATCGGCGCGGACGACGATGTGCTGCTGCTCCCGTTCGTCAGCCACCGCGACCCGAAGATCTGGGACGCGCCCGATGAGTTCCGCCCCGAACGCTGGAACGACCTGGACCCGGACGTCACCCCCGGCTACCTGCCCTTCGGGCACGAGTCGGAGCGATGCTGGGGCCGGCACATGGTGATGCCCCTCGCCGAGACGTGCCTCGGCATGCTCCGCGACGGCGGCTTCACCGTCGACCCGGACCAGCGCAAGGGCAGGGTGCTCCTCACCGGGCTGCTCGGAGTCCAGGACGTACGGGTGGTACGGGCGGGGTCCACGACGGGCGCGCGTTGAGCGCCGCCGTGTCGCTGTTGGTGGTGCCCCGGTAGGCGTCGGTGATCGCGGCCAGCTCCGGCCCGGTCAGGACGTCCTCGATCCGGCCGAAACCCTCCGGGGCGCGCTCGGCGACCATGCGGAGGGTCCGCTCGGCGCCCATCTCCCGGTTGGCGAGAAGGAGCGCGCCGGTCGTCTCCAGGCGTTCGGCCTGGTAGGCGGCGAGCGCGGCGGGGACACCGGACGCCGTGGCGAGGTGGTACGCCAGCACGCGCGCGTCCAGGATCGCCTGGGATCCGCCGTTGGAGCCGATCGGGTACATCGGGTGGGCGGCGTCGCCGAGCAGGGTGACGCGGCCGGTGCTCCACCACGGGAGCGGGTCACGGTCGACCATGGGGTACTCGAGGATCGGGTCGGCGGCGCGGATGAGGTCCGGCACGTCGAGCCAGCCGAAGCGCCAGCTCGCGAAGTGCGGCAGGACGTCGTCGAGCCGCCCGCGCGCGTTCCAGTCGGCCGCCGTGCCGGTGCCCGGCAGGCGTACCTCGGCACACCAGTTGACCGTCGCCATCCCGTCGACGACCGGTGAGATCGGGTACGCCACGAACTTCTCCGTCGCGTTGCTGCCGGCGACGATCATGGAGGAGCCGGTCAGGAACGGCGCGCGCACGACCGTGCCGCGCCACATCCGGATGCCGTTGCCGATCGGCGCCCCCTCACCCGGGTGCAGGAGCGCGCGGACCGTCGAGTGCAGGCCGTCGGCCCCGACGAGCACGTCGGCGTCCCAGCCGACCGGCTCGCCGGAGACCCGGTCGCGGAGCCGCGCACGTACGCCGTCCGCGCTCTCGGTGAACGCCTCCAGCTCCAGCCCGGAGCGGATCGCCGCCGCCCCGGCCCGCTCGCGCAGCGCGCCGGCCAGGAGCATCTGCAACATGCCCCGGTGGACGGAGTACTGCGGCCACCGGTATCCGGCGGCGAGCCCGCGCGGCTCGCCCCAGATCTGGTTGCCGAACCGGTCGTAGTGCACCATCTCGGAGGTGGCGACGCCGATCGCGGCGAGCTCGTCACCGAGACCCAGCTCGACCAGCTCGCGTACGGCGTGCGGCTGAAGGTTGATGCCGACGCCCGCGGGCCTCAGGTCGCGCACGCGGTCCACGACGGTGCACTGGATACCGGCGGCATGCAGGCTTAATGCGGTCACGAGGCCACCGACGCCCGCCCCAACGACCAGCACACCGGTCATGGCCTTTTGTGAAACGTCGATGGTCAAGTGCTCTCACCAATCTTGACAAGGGCGTTTTTCCTGAAGGTACAGCCTAGTTACCGTCTCCATTCTTTGTGGCGGTGACGAGCCAACTGTGCGCGGCGCCGATTTCCTTGGGGTCATAGGCCGGGTGGGCATGCCTGCCATAGGCGCGCGCGACGTCGGCGAACTCTTTGACGTCCGGTTTCCAGCCGTGACTCCGCAGCCACGTGCCCGGATCCTTAGGCCCGGACCGCCAGAGCCCGGCGAGATCGGGGCTGATCACCGTGAGGGCCCGCCGCAGCGCGTCGCTGTCCTCCACATGATCGAACGCGATGACGCCGCCGGGGACGGTCAGGTCGCCGACGCGCTGGAGCAGACGATCGGCGCCGGTCTCGTCCAGGGCGTAGAGCAGCCCTTCGACGAGCCAGGCGGTCCTGTGCCCGCGCTGGAAGCCGGCCTCTTCGAGCGGGACCGGCCAGTCTTCGCGCAGGTCGGCCTCGACGAGGCGTACGTCGGCCCGCGGGTCCGGCAGGACGCGTTGCTTGAAGCGCAGGACGGCCGGCTGGTCGACCTCGAAGAGCCGGACCCCTTCCGGCCATTCGAGCCGGTGGGCGCGGCTGTCCATTCCGGACGCCAGGAGGACGATCTGGCGGCATCCGTTCGCCACCGCCTCACGCAGTGTCTCGTCGAGATACCTGGTCCGCACCGCGGCCTGGACCCCCATGATCGCCACAAAGGCGCTCTTGACCTCGGGCGGCTCGGCGTCGAGCCCGGCCGCCGCGAGGAACGTCTCGGCGTACGGGTCGTCGAACAGGCGGTCGGGCCGCCGGCTCTCGATCGCCCGGAGAACGGCCACTTCAAAGGCGGTTTTCCCAATCGCGTCGATCTCGGACATCTCACTCGCCCCTTTCCCTTGACTCGTCTCTGACGCGACAGTATCACCTGATACTATTCTGATCGATACATACCCTCTCCGGCCTGATCGGCGTGCTGGTTAGATGGCGATATGGAACGTGTGCTTGGAATCGGCGGACACTTCATGCGGGCGGCCGACCCGGCGGCCCTGGGCGCGTGGTATCGCGACTGCCTGGGCATTGACGCCGACGAGCATGGCCAGTGGAGTCAGGAGGCCGGGCCGACGGTGTTCGCGGCGTTCGACACCGAGACCGACTATTTCGGGTCCCGCACCCAGCAGGGCATGCTCAACTTCCGGGTCCGCGACCTGGACGCGATGCTCGCGCAACTGCGCGCCAAGGGCGCGAACGTCGCCGGGGAGCCGCAGGAGATGGAAGGCGTCGGCCGGTTCGGCTGGGTCACCGACCCCGAGGGCAACCGGATCGAGCTCTGGCAGCCCGCCTGACCACGTCCTCGGGTCAGGATTCGCCCGGCGGGTAGGTGAACCGGGTCAGTAGATCCATGAGCAGGTCGCCCTCGCCGGGGCGAAGATGGGCGAGCAGTTCCTCGGCCATGCCGTCGGCGCCGGCGTGCGCCGCGTGGAAGACCTCAAGGCCGCGAGCGGTGATCTCGACCGCGCGGATCCGCCGGTCCCCCGCGACCGGGCGCCGAACCGCGTACCCGGCGGCCTCCAGGTCATCGACGGCGCGCATGATGGCCGCCTTGTCGAAACCCGTCTCGGAGACCAGGTCACGCTGGCTGGTCGACCCGCGCTCGACCAGGACGATCAGGACCGCGAAATGGCGCAGCTCCAGGCCGTCAGGCCGTACCGCGCCCGCCATCGTCGCCGCCGCGCGAGCGTGCGCGCGGCGGAGCAACAGCCCGAGCGCGAATGGCGAATCGCTCCCCGCGCGTTCAGGGCCGGCGTCCGGTGGGCGGCTCATTCATCGAAGCATACTCGATTGATACCGTCGCGTTCGATACGAGCGCGCCCGGCATTTGTTCCTATATAAAACGTCGCACGGACGAAAGGAGAACAGGGAGCACCGTGCCCCTGACCGACAATGGCTGACCTCTCGCTGGAGACCACCCCCGAAGAAGTAGGCCTCGACAGCGGCCGCCTCTCCCGTATCGACCGCCACTTCTCCCGTTTCGTGGACGACGGCCGCCTGCCGGGCTGGCTGATCCTCGTGGCCCGCCACGGCCGCATCGCGCACCTCTCGACGTACGGCCACCGTGACATCGACCGGGCCCTGCCGGTCGAGACGGACACGTTGTGGCGCATGTACTCGATGACCAAGCCGGTCACGGCCGTCGCGGCCATGATGCTGGCCGAGGAGGGCGCGTTCGAGCTCAACACCCCCGTGGCGTCGGTGCTCCCGTCCTTCGGAGACCTGCGCGTATGGCGGGGCGGATCGCTCTCCGACCCGACCCCGGTGACGACCGCGGCCACCGAGCCCATGCGGGTGTGGCACCTGCTCACCCACACCGCCGGCCTCACGTACGGCCTCCACGACGCCCACCCGGTCGCCCACCCCGTCGACGCCCTGTACCGGCGCGCGGGCTTCAATCCGCCGTGGACACGTCCCGGACTGGACCTGGCCGGGGCCTGCGACGAGTGGACGAAGCCGCCGCTGCTGTTCGAACCCGGCCGCGAGTGGCGCTACTCGTACGCCAGCGACGTGCTCGGCCGCGTGGTCGAGGTCGCCTCGGGCCGGTCGCTCGACGACTTCTTCCAGAGCCGGATCTTCGAGCCGCTGGGCATGACCGACACCGGCTTCTGGGTGGAGCCCGAACGCGCCGGCCGCCTGGGCGCGCTGTACGTCGGGGACCGGACCGACCGCCGCGCGGTCCTGTCCCCTGACACCGGCCGCGCCCTGGAACGCCCCGCCTTCCTGTCCGGCGGAGCCGGGCTGATCGGCTCGGCGGCCGACTACCACCGCTTCGCGTCGATGCTGCGCGGAAAGGGCCGGCTCGGCGAGGCCCGGCTGCTCTCGCCGCGCACGGTCGAGTACATGACCCGGAACCACCTGCCGGACGGTCCGGTCATGGAGACGTTCCTGCGCTCCCAGTTCCCCGAGCCCTCGTTCACGGGAGTCGGGTACGGCTTCGGCGTCGCGGTCACCACCGACCCGGTCGCGGCCAAGATGCCGGGCTCGGCCGGCGACTACGGCTGGGGCGGCGCGGCCAGCACCACGTTCTGGGTCGACCCGTCCCAGGACCTGACCGCGATCTTCCTGACCCAGGTACTCGACTCCGGCATCCACCCGATCCGCCACCAGCTCAAGGGCCTCGTGTCCCAGGCCATCGTCGACTGAGACCGGTTCAGCCGGCCGGCACGCTCGCGTGCCGGCCGATGAGCCCCCGCAGTGCGGCGGTCCGGGTCATGAAGTCGGTCGCCACCCGCATCCCGCCGGGGTCGTCGAAATGGGTGCCGTCCGGGCGGAAGTCCAGGCCGTTCACCGGGTCGCACGGCGGACCGGACGGGCAGGCGACCGGTGCGGGGTCGAACACCGTGACGTGGCGCCGCGCCGCCCACTCGGCGTAGAGCGCGCGTACCTGCTGGACCTGCCGTACGTGCGCGTTCCCCTGGTCGTGCTCCAGCCACAGCGGCATCACCACGACGACCGTCGCGTGCCGCCTGGTCACGCGGCGCAGGGTCTCGTCCCAGGAGGTCAGGATGCGATTCCGCCACTGCGGTGAACCGGCGGGTACCCGTCCCGTACCCGTGTCCAGGTCCCACAGTTCGTTCTCCGAGTGCCACACCACGACGCGCGGCGCGAACCTCTCGATCAGCGCGCGCTGCTTGGCGGGCACCAGCGCGGGGCACTCGCCGCCGCGCAGCGGGGCGGGCCTCTCGCCGTAGTAGGACGCGAGGAGCCGTACGGTCCCGGCCGGGCAGCCGCCCAGCGCCCCGTCGACCACCCGCGCGTACGGGCGCAGCACCCGGGCGAGGTAGTAGGCGTAGTCACGCGCCACCGAGTCACCGATGACGCCGACCGTCGGCAGGGACGCGTCGGCCGGGGACCCGTCGGCGACGAACGGCATGGCGTCGCCGGCCGCGGGCACCGGCTTCGGCACGTTCACGTGGTGCTGCGGCCGCGGTTCGGCCGCGGCACGCGCCGCCGGGAGTACGAACGGCGCCATGAGCGCGGCGGCGAGCAGCAGACGTGGATTCACAGTCGCGCAACGCTAACCCGCCACGACCACCGCCGCGGACCGGAACACCCGGCCTGACCGACCCTTTCCCCTGGTCTTGCGTCCCTGTTGTTCGGGAACCGGTCGTGCTCAGAAGGCCAGGCGGCAGAGGGCGGTGATCACGACGCCGCAGAGGATCGCGGGCAGGTCGGGGAGGCGGCACAGGCGCGCGGTCACGACGCCCGCCAGGCCGGCGACGACCGTCCAGTCGAAGGAGCTCCAGTGCTCGCCGGCCACCTCCTCCATGATGAGGGCCGCCAGCAGCGAGGGCGCCAGCATCGCGATCACGCCGCGGGCGGGCCCGGGGAGCTCACGCCCGCCGAGGATCGCCGGGCCCAGGGCCTTGAACATGACGTTGATCAGGGCGACGGAGATGATCACGTACCAGAGCGTCACGTTCGGTCCTCCGTCTGCCGGGTTCGGCCCGCGGCGGGCTCGGGCTCCTTGGCGGGGGTGTTGAAGAGGCCGGTGAGGGCCGCGCAGGCGGCGCACAGCAGGGCGACGCCGACCGGCAGCACGAGGACCAGGCCGGCGGTGATGACGGCGGCGACCACGGCCGCGCGCCGGGCTGCGGGCGACTCACGCAGCTCGTCGATGAGGAGCACCAGGAAGAACGCCGGGAACACCACGTCGAGCGCGAACGCCCGCACGATGTGGGTGGACGGGTGCAGCAGCGCGCCGAGCGTGGTGCCGCACACCCAGGCCGGCCACTGGGGAATGGTCGCGCCGATCATCACCCGCTCGTCGAACCGGCCCTCTCCCCGATGCGCCGCCACCCACGAACCGTCGACCACCGCCTGACCGACGAGCACCCGCCGCAGCACGCCGCCGCGTATGTCCGGCGCCACCGAGAGCGCCATCGGGATGAACCGCGCGTTGATCAGCGCCGCCGCGGCCACCGCGGGCACCGGGCCGCCGCTGAGCGCCGCGGCGAGGGCGAACTGGGCCGACCCCGAGAAGATCACCAGTGAGCAGACGATGGTGGGGACGGTGCCCCAGCCGAGCGATCGGGCGGACGCGCCGAAGGTGACGGCCAGCGCGAACGAAGCGGAGGCCAGCCCCAGCCCGGTCAGCATCCCCTGCCGCAGCGACGACCTGCCGCCGGCCCGCTCAGCCCGCGAGTCGCCGCGCACGGAGCTCCTCAAAGAAGGACAGCTGGTACTCCCTTGGTCGATGCCGACAATGCCGACGATGCCTTACAGTACGCCCGCACCAGATCCTCAGATCGCCCGAACGGCAGTGGGGGATCTCGTTGACCTCTCGAAGGATGGTGGTACATGGCGAACTCCATGACGACTGGAGTGGCGCACGCGGACGGGGCCGATCTGTACTTCGAGCGGCGCGGATCCGGGCCGGCGTTGCTGCTGATCGTCGGAGGCGGTGGTGACTGCGGTTACTTCGGGAGGCTCGGTGACGCCCTCGCCTCCGACTACACCGTGCTGGCCTATGACCGGCGCGGGAACTCGCGCAGCCCTCTGGCCGGGCCTCCGAAGCCGCTCGTGATGGCCGAGCAGAGTGCCGACGCGCTCGCGGTGCTGCGTGCCAACCGCTTCGAGTCGGCGTTCGTCTTCGGCAACAGTGGCGGGGGGACCGTCGCCTTCGATCTGGCCGCGTACCACCCTGAGGCGGTCGAGGCGGTCGTCTGTCACGAGCCGCCGGTTCCCGCCGTGCTGGCCGACGGCGGGGAGTACCTCGCGGTCTTCGACGAGATCGACCGGCTCATCGCCGAGGAGGGCTGGGAGGCCGGGTTCACCCACTTCCAGGTCTCGATCGCGAACGCTCCGCCGTCCGTGGTGGCGATGCTGTTCGACCCGGCCGGGCACATCCCGCCCGGGTCCGAGCGCGAGCGGATGGTGCGGACCAGCGGCAACTGGGAGTTCCTCACCCGCTATGAGGTCCGGCCGTTCATCGACTACCGGCCCGACCTCGACCGTATCGCCGCCAACGGCGTGCGGATCGCGCTCGCGCACGGCGCCGCCACGGGCCACGCGGGGGCGACCGGGATGAGTTCCAGCGCCGCCGAGCGGCTCGGCGGCGACAGCGTGGAGTTCCCCGGCGGGCACACCGCACCGCTGGAGGTGCCGACGGCGTTCGCCGCGGCCCTGCGCGACCTGCTGCGCCGCCTCTGACCGCGTCGCGGGCCGTCTCCGGACGGCCCGCGACACCACGTCAGTTCACCTGGCGGCGCAGTCCGGCCCAGTACGGGGCGCGCAGCGACTTCTTGTCGAGCTTTCCGGACGGGTTGGTCGGCAGCGCCTCGACGAAGTCGACGCTCTTGGGCGCCCAGACGCTCCCCTTGTGCTCCTTCACGACGGCGATGAGCTCGTCCTCGGTGACTTCGGAGCCCGCCCTCGTCACGACGACGGCCTTGACGGCCTCGCCCCACTTGGGATCCGGTACGCCGATCACGGCGCACTGGGCCACCGCCGGATGGGCGATCAGCAGGTCCTCGATCTGCCGTGGGAAGACGTTGAAGCCGCCGGTGACGATCATGTCCTTCCTGCGGTCGACGATGAAGACGTAGCCGGCGTCGTCGATGTAGCCGATGTCGCCGGAGCGTACGTGGCCGTCGCGCATCCCCTCGGCGTTGAGGCTCTCGTCGACGTAGCCGATCATCTGGCCCGGCTGTGACACGCAGATCTCGCCGACCTCGCCCGGCTTCAGGACGCTGCCGTCGTCGGCGCGGATGGTGACGTCCACGTGGTACATCGGCCGGCCGGCCGACGCGAGGCGTTCCACCCACTCGGCGGAGTCGACGCGGTGGTCCTCCTTCCGCAGGCAGGTCATGTAGCCGGGCTCGGTGCCGGCGTACGTCTGCACGAAGATCGGGCCGAACACCTCAAGGGCGCGGCGGAGGCGGTCGGGCGCCATGGGCGATCCCGCGTACACGACGGTGCGCAGCGCGGACAGGTCGACCTGGTCGCGGCGCGGGTGGTCGAGGAGCAGGTAGACGATCGTGGGGACGACCGCCGTGGCCGTGACGCCCTCGCGTTCGATGGCGTCCAGGAGCCCGTCGAGGTCGAGGCCGGGCAGGATGACGTTGGTGCCGCCGCGCATGAACACCGGGAGCACGAAGTGCTGGGTGAAGTGCGTCAGGGGCGCGCCGTGCGCGAAGACCTCGCCCGGGCGGATGTCGGCGATCTCCATCCCGGCGGTGATGGCGTAGTGCGACCAGGTGTCGTGCGTCTGGAGGACACCCTTGGGTACGCCCGTGGTCCCCGAGGTGAAGCCCACGAACGCGAGATCGTCCGGGCCGACCTCCACCTCCGGCGGACTGGAGGGCCGATCGTCGAAGGTGTCCGTGTAGCCGAGCGTGCCGGGGAGGGGGTCGCCCTCCGCCAGGCGTACGACGTGCTCGAGGTTCGGCAGGCGGTCACGGATGGAGCGGATCGCCTCGTCGAAGGACTCGTGGTAGATCAGCGCCGAGGCGCCGACGGTGTCCAGGTAGAAGTGGAAGTCGTCGGCGGAGGCGCGGGCGGGCATCTGCGTGACGGCCGCGCCCGCCTTCCAGATCCCGCACATCGTCGGGATGAACTCCAGGCAGTTCGGCATCAGCAGCCCGACGCGGTCCCCCACGCCCACGCCGAGCGCGGCCAGGCCGCCGCCGACCCGGTTCGCCCACTCGTACATCTCCGTGTAGGTCAGCCGGCGCTCGCCGCTCACGAGCGCGGTGCGCTCGGGATGGTACGAGCACGCGCGGTCGAAGACGCCGGGCAGGGTTCCCCACATGGTCTACCTCCGTAGCGGTTCCGCCAGTGCCGCCGCGGTCGTGCGCCGCGCCTGGTCGTACTCCTGGCGTGTGCGTTCGATGAGCTCCGCGACGGTGAGGACTTCGGTGACTCCTGAGACGCTGTGACCGGCGCTCCAGATCCTGCGCCGGTCGAGCAGGCGATCGTGGGTGAAGCCGTCCGCCTCGCCGCCGGTCACCGACTCCAGCCATCCGGTCAAAAGGTTGGCCGGCAGCCCGCTCAGCACGCGCGAGAGCGTGATGTCGTCCATGGTCGAGGTGACGAGCGCGTCGCGGAAGTCCGCCTCGGCGAGGCTCTCGACGGTGGCGATGAACTTGGTCCCCATGTAGCCGAGGTCGGCGCCGAGCGTACGGGCCGCCCACAGCGCGACCCCGTCACCGATCCCGCCGGCCAGCACGACCGGGCCGTCGAAGCGCTCGCGCACGGCGCGTACGAAGGCCAGCGGGTTGGCCCAGCCGGTCTGGCCTCCCGCCCCGGCCGTGAGCAGCACCAGCCCGTCGACTCCGGCCTCCACGGCGCGTTCGACGTGGCGCAGGCTCGCGACGTCGGCGAACACCAGGCAGCCGGCGTCGTGCAGCGGAGGCACCACGAGGTCCGGGGCGCCCACACTCGTGATCACGAGCGGCGTGGCGTACTCGATCAGGCAGGCGATGTCGTCCCGCAGGCGCTCGTTGGTGCGGTGCACGACGAGGTTCGCGGCGAACGGCGCCGGGTGCTCGTCGGCGGTGATCTGGCGCAGCCATCGGCCGAGCTCCTCGACCGAGCGCGCGTTGTGGGTCGGGAACGACCCGACCACGCCGTGGCGGCAGGCCGCGATCACGAGCTCGGGTCCCGAGACGTCCGTCATCGGCGCCGCCACGAGGGGAAGCGTCAGCCGGTCCAGCGGTGCGGGCAGGCTCATCGCCACTCCACGTGAAAGCGGACTTCCACCGCGAGTATCACCTGTGCCCTGTCGCCGCCCTTGTACGGGACCATAAGTAAATCTGGATTAATCTCCCGCTGGCAAGAGCGGCGGCCTTCAGCCCGGAGTGCCGCCGAAGCTGATCTCGTTGCCCTCCGCGTCGCGGTAGGTCACCTTGGCCACGCCGTCGCCGACCGTCTCGCGGCGCGCGGGTTCGATGCCCCGCCCGGCGATGCCGGCGACCCTGTCGTCGAGGTCGTCGACGAACGAGAACACCAGGGCGTTCCCCGCGCGTTCGGGCTGCTGCACGATGTAGAGGTACCGGTGCTCGGCCACCTCCCAGACCGCCTCGATGTCGTTCGGCAGGAACGACGGCTCCCGGCCGAAGAACCGCTCGTACCACGGCAGCGCCGCGGCGTAGTCGGTGACGGGGATGCCCGCGAAGAGGTCCAGCGCCATGTCGTCTCCCATGTCCGGTGATGTCACGGGTACCGACCTGGGCGGCGCCGGAAACTCATCGGTCAGGCCGAGTGCCTGCGCCGAGGCGCCTTGACGTCCGCCCCCGTCTCGGTGTCTCGGCGCAGAGATTACGGAATTCCTACGTGATCCGGGTCTGGTGACCCGCCGGTGTGGATCGGGCGCATTGTGGGAGGTGACGTCCGTTCGCCGTCTCCTGGGGAGAATCGTGGAACCCTCCGCCGTACGCTCGGTCGCGCCGGGTCGTCGTGCCGATCGACGAGCGGCGGGAGGACGGGTGATCACGCTCGTTCTGATCGGGCTGGTAGGGGGCCTGATCACGGGGATCTCGCCCTGCATCCTCCCCGTCCTGCCCGTGATCTTCCTGTCCGGCGGTGCGCAGGGGGCGCGGAGCGGACGACACTTCGACGGGAGCGGCAGGCGGCCGTATCTGGTCGTGGCGGGGCTCGCGCTCAGCTTCAGTGTCTTCACGCTCGCGGGGACTCTTCTGCTCGACGCGTTGCCGTTGCCGCACGACATCATCCGGTGGGCCGGTCTGGTGGTGCTGGTCCTGCTCGGGCTGGGGATGATGATCCCGCGGGTCGAGGCGCTGCTGGAGAAGCCGTTCTCGCGGATTCCGCAGCGCGGCGTCGGCTCGGACCGTGGCGGGTTCGTGCTCGGGCTGGCCCTCGGCACCGTCTACGTTCCGTGCGCCGGGCCGGTGCTCGCGGCGATCACCGTCGCCGGCGCGACGGGCAGGATCGGGGCCGGGACCCTCGTCCTGACGCTGGCGTTCGCCGTCGGGACCGCGATACCGCTGCTGATGTTCGCGCTGGCCGGCCGGGGGATCGCCGAGCGGCTGCGGGCGTTCCGCCGCCACCAGCGCCGTATCCGTGTCGGCGCGGGGGCGGCGGTGATCGCTCTGGCCGTCGCGCTCACGTTCAACGTCACCGATGCCGTCCAGCGTGCCATCCCGGACTACACCACGACCCTGAACAACGCCCTCGACAGCCCGCACCGCGCGGGCAAGGCGCTCGGGTCGAACCAGGACACGTCCCTCGTCCGCCTGCGCGCAGGACTTCGGCTCGGGGAGCCTGCTGAACTGCGGAACCGCCCCGGCGATCTCGGGAATCGAGCAGCTGGCTGAACTCCCCGCCGCTCGACCTCGCGTCGCTCAAGGGCAAGGTCGTCCTCGTCGACTTCTGGGCGTACTCCTGCATCAACTGCCAGCGGGCCATCGCCCACACCGACGGCCTGGTACTCCACGTACAAGGCGGCCGGGCTGGAGGTCATCGGCGTGCACACGCCGGAGTACGCCTTCGAGCACAGCGCCGCCAACGTCGCGGCCGGCGCCAGGCGGCTCGGCATCACCTACCCGGTCGCCCTGGACAACCGCTACGCGACCTGGGACGACTTCGGCAACAACTCCTGGCCGGCCGAGTACCTGATCGACGCGAACGGCGTCGTACGCTCCGTCGCCATCGGCGAGGGCGACTACGACGGCACCGAGTCCCTGATCCGCCGCCTGCTCACCGCGGCCGACCCGAAGGCCACCCTGCCCCCGGCGACGCACGTCGCCGACCGGACGCCGTCCTCGGCCCTGACGCCGGAGATGTACCTGGGGTCGCAGCGCGCGGACTACTACGCCGGCCACGCCCCGCTCGGCTCCGGCACGAGGACCTTCGCCGACCTGTCCTCCGTTCCCGACGACGCGTTCACGTTGGGCGGCACCTGGTCGGTCGGCGAGGAGTCGCTGACGGCCAAGTCGAACGCCTCCATCGCCCTGAACTACGACGCCCACGACGTGTACCTGGACGTGGGCGGCACCGGCACGCTCACCGTGAACGCGGGCGGGAAGACCACGACGTACAAGGTCTCCGGAGCGCCGAACATCTACACCCTGGTCCACGGTCCCCAGCGACGCGCCACGATCCATGTGACCCTGTCACCAGGTCTGGAGGCGTACTCCTTCACGTACGGCTGACCCGGCCGCGGCGGTCATTCGTCACACACCGACGATTGGTGACCGAGGCATAATCCCCTTCGGATGACGATCGGGGAGCAGCCTTGTACATCGAAGTCCCGCTCAGCGACGGCAAGGCCTTTCTCGTCCAGAACGACGACGACTCGGGGGTCGTCAGAGCCGGGCGCGCGCGGGACGCGGTCCAGACGTCGGCGGAGACGTTCGAGGACAGTCTGGCGCGAGTGGGACAGATCTCCGAGATGATCGTGCAGCGATTCACCTCGGTCGAAGGCGGGCCGCATCGTGTTCGCGCCGAGTTCGGCATCAAGTTGTCGGCGGAGGCCGGCATGGTCGTCGTGAAGGGGACCGCCGACGCCCATTTCGTCCTGGAGCTCGAATGGAGCCGCTCCGGCGCGGCGGACTAGCCGATGCCGGGCTGGGAGCGCGCGATCGCGCGGGTGCTCATCCGCGGCCGCCCTGAGGGTGCCGCCTTTCTCATCGCCGACGGCTACCTGCTGACGTGCACGCATGTCGTCGCGGGAGTCGCCGATGAGGCGCTCCCGGCAGGGCACCTCGTGACGGTGGACTTTCCCCTGACCGCCCGGCCCGGTCCGCGGGAGGCACGGGTCTGCTTCAGCGGCCCCGTCGATGCCGACCTGGGCGGGGACCTCACCGTACTGAAGCTGGACGGCCCTCCCCCGCCCGACGCCGCGCCGCTCAGGCTGGCGGACGCCGACGCCCTGGCGGGGCACCGATGGCGCGCGTTCGGGTTCCCCACCCGGCGGGGCGACGCGAAGGACGCCGGTGTGTGGAGTTCCGGGCTGATCGAAGGCCGGGAGGCCACCGGCTGGTGGCAGCTGAGAGCCGACCCGGACGCGGCCTTCGCGCTCGCCCAGGGCTTCAGTGGCACACCCGTCTGGGACGAGGAGCTCGGGGCCGTCGTCGGCATCGTCGTCACGGTCGAGGCCGACGCCCGCCTGCGTACGGGCTACGCCCTGACCGTGGCGGCGGTCGAACGCGACTGGCCGGAGCTGCGCGGGGCACTGCTGGCGGGCAACCCGTACCGGGACCTGTCCGCGTTCACCGAGGACGACGCGCACGTGTTCTTCGGCCGTGAGCAGGAGACGCGCCGGCTGGTCGAACTCATCGAACGCGACAACACCGCGATCGTGCCGGTCCTGGGCGCGTCCGGGGTGGGCAAGTCCTCGCTGGTGAACGCGGGCCTCGTCGGCCACCTGCGTACGTCGGGGCGCCACCTCATCACCCGGATCCCGCACGGCCAGCGCTACAGCGCGGAGGAACTCCTGGCCTGGGCGCTGGTGCCGCCCGGCGACGAGGCGTCGTGGCACACGCGGTGGCGCGCCCTGGCCGAGCGGCTCTCCGAATCCTCCGAGCCGGCCGTGGCCGTCGACCGCCTGCTCGCGGACCGGCCGCGCGGCACGCGCCTCCTGGTGATCGCGGACCAGTTCGAAGGGCTGCTCGGCGAGGCTCCCGAGGTGGCCACGCGGCTGGACTCCCTGCTCGGCGCGCTCACCACGCGGCGGGCGGACGGGGCGCGGGCGGCCCAGGCCGTGGTGGTGTCCAGGACCGACCTGCTGCGCCACGTGGAGGCACTCCCGCAGATCGCGGCGGCGTGGAGCGCCACGCAGGTCGTGATCCCGCCGATGATCCGGGATCAGCTGCGCGCAGCCGCCGCCCGGCCCCTGGACGGGCTCGGCGGCGTGCGCTTCGCCGACGGTCTGCTCGAACGGATCCTGGACGACACCCCGGCGGGCGCGGCCGGTCTCCCCTTGCTCGAGTTCACCCTCGACCGGCTGTGGCGGCACCAGGAGCGCGGCGAGCTGACGGCGCGGTCCTACCGTGACCTCGGCACCGTGGGCGGCGCGCTGGCCGACACCGCCGAGAAGACGCTGTGGTCCTGGGCGGACCCGGCGGAGCAGAAGCTCCTCGAACGCATCTTCATCCAGCTCGTACGGCCCGGAGAGCGGCTCGACGCGGGCGAGCGCGCTCCCGACACCCGCCGGGTGGCCGATCGCGACCAGTTCGGCGCCGTCGAGTGGGCGCTGATCCAGCGGCTGGCCACCACGAGGCTGGTGGTCTCGACCCGCCGGCTCACCGGCGTCCACACCGTGGAACTCGCCCACGAGGCGCTGCTGCACGCCTGGCCCCGGCTCGCCGCCTGGGTCGCGGCGAACCGTGACTTCCGCCTGTGGCAGGAGGAACTGCGTACGGCGCTGCGCGCGTGGGAGAACGCGTCCCGCGCCCCGGTCAGGCTCCTGGACTCCACGCGGGTCGAGACCGCGGAGAAATGGGCACGACGGCGCCGCGACGAGATCACCGCCGGCGAGCACGCGTTCATCCACGCCGGCCGGCTCGCCGCGGCGCGCCGCGGGCGCAGGCGGCGCGGTGCCGTCGCGGCCGTCGCGGCGGTCTGCGCTCTCGGGCTGGTCGCGGCGGGAATCGCCGTGGATCAGCGCCGCAGCAGCGTCCGGCAGCACCGGAGCGCCCTGTCCCGGCAACTGGTCGCGCAGGCCGCGGCGCTGGACGGCTCACAGCCGGACATCGCCAAGCAGTTACGCGTGGCGGCCTACCGTACGGCGCCGACCTCGCAGGCCTTCGACGCGTTGTCGTCCGGGTTACCGCTGCCCGGGACCATCTCCGCCCCGGGAGCCGAGCACGTCGCGGTCAGCGGACTCCTGATCGCCGTGACGGCCGGCGGGCGGCTGCGGCTGTGGAGCCGGAACGACCACACCTTCGTCTCGGGCCTGCCGACCTCAGGCGTGACCGCCGCGGTGTTCGGCCCCGGCGGCGGCACGCTCGCCGCGGCCACCAGCGGCGGCGACATCGAGGTCTGGAACCTCTCGCGACCGCGCCACCCGGTTCGCGCCAGAGTGCTGCCCGGGACGAGGAAGCCGGTGCAGACGGTCGCGTTCAGCCCCGACGGGCGGATGCTCGCCACGGGCGGCTTCGACCGGGCCGTCCGCCTTTGGGACCCAGGCGGCCGTACGACTCCGGTGGCGAGCTTCGGTGCCACCGCGGGCACGGTCACCGGGCTGGCCTTCAGCCCGGACGGCCACCAGGTGGCCGAGGCGAACGCGGACGGATCAACGCGCCTGTGGGACGTCTCGCACCCCACCGCGCCCGCCCTGCTCGCGCGGATGAACGGGCCGATGCGCTCGGTCGCGTTCGATCCCCGGGGCGGTGTGCTGGCCGCGGCCGGTGTCGACGGCCTGGTGCGCCTGTGGAGCATTCGCGACGCCCGCCACCCGGTCTCGCTCGCCGTACTCGAACGGGACACCCTGTCCGCGAAGGCCGCGGTGGCCTTCTCCCCCAACGGACTGTTCCTCGCCGTCACCGGCATCGACGGCAGTGAACCCACGCACTTGTGGGACGTCTCGACGCCCGCGCTGTCCGCGCGGCTGCCGGAGAACCTCAGCGGCAACGCCGACGTGGCCTTCACCCCGGACGGGACCGCGCTCGCGACCCTGGACAGGACGTCAGGCGGCCTGCGCGCCCCCGACGACGAGGTCAAGCTCTGGGACGTCGCCGCCCCGTGGACGCCCACCGCCGCCGGCGGCCTGCCCCTCGCGGGCACCCGCACGTACGGCTCCGTCGCGCTCTCCGCCGACGGGAAGCTGCTCGCGACGGCCGGCGTGGGACTCGGCGTCGGCATCTGGGACGTGAGCGATCCCCGGCACCAGCGCCTCCTCTGGCGGGGAGACATCGGCGCCAGCGTCTCCCTCTCGGGCCGTACGCTGGCGGTCGGGTCGAGGGGAGCGATCGGCCTCTGGGACCTGTCCGATCCGGGTCATCCGGCCAAGCGCGCCTCGATCGGCCTCCCGGGAGGCGGCGCCTCGACCGACTACCTCGACGTCCGGTTCGGCCGGGGCGGTCACCTGCTCGAAGCCCGGGACGCCGACCTGCCCAAGGCCTGGATCCTCGACACGAGCACCGTCACCAGGCCCCGGACGCTCGCCGCCCTCACCGACGTCCCGGACGGGCTCGCGGCGATCAGCGCGGACGGGTCGCTGCTCGGGTTCGGCGCCCCCGTCGTGGATCCCCGCGGCGCCCGCGAGGCCGCGATCTGGGACATCCGGAACCCGGCCGCCCCGGTGCCGCGGCCCGGCCTCACCGACCGGCTCGGCACCGTCACCGCGATGGACTTCGCCCCGAGCGGGTCCGTGCTGGCGACCGGCGGCGCCGACGGCTCGATCACGTTGTGGCAGGTCGTGGGCGGCGTCCCGAAGAGGCTCAGGTCGACCTCGGGCTCGGGATCGGTCATCGTCGCCCTGCGTCACAGCGCGGACGGACGGCTCCTCGTGAGCGTCGACGCCCAGGGCACCGTACGCGTGTGGAACGCGTCGGCCGCCATGACACTGCTCGGAACCTACGACCAGCCAGAGGCGAAGGACCTCCTCCAGCAGACGGCCTCGATCGCCATCGGACCACCCCGCCTTCCCGGCGCGGGCCGGCTGATCGTCACCGCCGGCGACCTCACCCGTACCCGCGTCTGGACCACCGCCTCCGAACTCGTCATCGCGAGGCTGTGCCGGACCGTGGGCGACATTCTCACCAAGGCCCAGCGGGCGCGGTACGCCGCGCCGGGAACAGACCGCTCCGACCCATGCCGAACATCGGGAGGATCACCATGAGGTCAATCCCTGTCGCCCTGGCCGCCGTTCTCGCGACGACGGCATGCGGCGCCGGCGCCGGCTCCGGCGATCCCGCGCCGGCGGTGACCACTCCCGCGCGCCCGCCGGCGCCCCGGAGCCCGGCGGACTACACCCTCTTCAAGGGAGAGTGGAGCGGCCACGGAAACGCGATGACCGTCGCGGCCGACGGCACATTCTCCATGGCGGAACGCACCTACCGGTGGTGCACCGAGACCTCCCCTCCCTGTGACTCCGACGTCAACGGGAACATCACCGACGGCGCCGTCGCGCACGGTCGGCTGGAGTCGGTCTCCGGGACGGTCGCCACGGGCACCATCACGACCACGACGGACAACACGTTGCTACCGGCGGGCCCGGTCGCCTTCGCGCTCGACACGTCGAACGATCTCATCAGGGCACTGAACGTCAACTGGTGCGGCTCCCACGCCCCGCCGGGAGTCTGCGACTGAGCGCGACGCCGGTCTACGCCGTACGGGCGGCGGTTTCGATGGCGTGGACGAGCATGTCCATCTCGGTCTCGAAGATCTGCTCGGCGGTGACGGCGCGCAGGTGGTGCCGGGTGGCGCGCAACAGCGGGAGGTCCGGGGTCTCGTCGGCCAGGGCCAGCAGGGCGGCGGTGCGGTGTTCGGCGACCGGGTCGCCGTGCAGTTCGCGGTGGAGGCGGCCCAGAACCAGGTCGATGAAGATCAGGTAGTGGCGGGCCGACTGCCGCTCGTCCAGGCCCGCGTCCTTGAGGATGCGCAGGATGGTCTCGACCAGGTGGAGCGCGCCCGGACCGGGGTTGGCGCGCGTCATCAGTACGTCGGTCATGCCGGGGTAGGCGGTCAGCTCGCGGCGTATGCCCACGGCGAGCAGCCGTAGCCGATGTGACCACGGGCCGTCCTCGATGCCCGGCGGCACCACGTCGTGTTCGGCGATGGCGTCCAGCACGAGGTCCACCAGGGCGTCCTTGTCGGCCACGTGCCGGTAGAGGGCCATTCGCGAGGCGCCGAGATCACCGGCCAGGCGGCGGATCGTAAGTGCCTGCATCCCTTCCGTTCGGGCGATGTCCAGGGCGGCGGCGACGATCCGTGCGCGGCTGAGGCTGCCCCAGGCCCGGCGGTTGCGCCCGCCGCCCGGAGGCTGGTCGGAGTCCACACACGGCACCGTACTCACTCCATTTTGCGGACAGGCGTCCGCAAGACTTAGGGTCCCTGAATCACAGCCAGCCAGAAAGGTCATTTGTGACAAACCAGGAGAGACGGCATGGCTTAGTCATGCCCGCGCTGCTGCTGGCGGCGCTGGTCGCCAGCCTCGCCCAGACGATCGTGATCGCCGCGCTCCCCACGCTCGGGCGCGAGCTCGGTTCGTCCACGACCGCGGTGACCTGGGTGCTGACCGCGTTCATGCTCTCCAGTGCCGTGGCCACGCCGATCGCCGGGCGGCTCGGTGACATGTACGGGCACCGGCGTGTTCTGCTCGCCTGCCTGGGCTGTTTCGCGATCGGCACCGTCGTCTGCGCGCTCGCCGTCGACGCGCGCTCCCTCGGCGCGCTGGTGGCCGGGCGGGCGCTCCAGGGCGTGGCGGGCGGCGTGTTCCCGCTGGCCTTCGGCGTCGTACGTGCCACCGTGCCCGCACCACGGGTCCCCGGCGTCGTCGCGCTGCTCAGCGCCATGTTCGGCATCGGCGGGTCGGCCGGGATGGTCGCGGCCGGCCCCATGGTCGACGGTCCCGGCACGACCTGGCTGTTCTGGGGCCTCCTGCTGCTCGCGGGCGCGGCTCTGGCCGCGGCGACCCGCCTTCCCGCCGGCCGCTCCGTACGCGCCGGCCGGGTCGACCTGCCCGGGGCCGTACTCCTGTCCGGCTCGCTGGTGTGCCTGCTCCTGGCGATCAGCCAGGGCGGGATCTGGGGGTGGGCTTCGGCGTCCGTCGCCGGCCTGTTCGCCGGGGGCTCGCTGCTGCTGGCCGCGTTCGTCCTCGTCGAGCTGCGCACGGAGAATCCGCTGGTGGACCTGCGCCTGATGCGCCGCCGCGCGCTCGCCACGACGAACCTGACCGCCCTCGTCGTCGGCGCGGCCATGTTCGGTGTCATCACGCTGATCCCCCGGTTCGTCCAGACACCGGCCGCCTCCGGCTACGGCTTCGGCGCGTCGCCCACCGCGGCCGGTCTGGTGATGGTGCCGGTCGCCCTCGCGATGCTGATCGCCACGCCGGTGGCCGCGCGGCTCGCCCCTCGGGTAGGGCTCCAGGCCGGAGCCGTGTTCGCCATCGCCGCCTTCATCCTCCTGACCACCGCGCACACCCACCTGTGGGAGTTCCACGTCGCCGGGTTCGTCCTCGGCGCGGCGTACGGCCTGGCCTTCGCCTCCATCGGCAACCTCGTCGTCGAGGCCGCCCCACCCCACCAGACCGGAGTGGCCACGGGCGTCAACACCGTCGCGCGTACGCTCGGCGGGGCCGTCGGCGCCCAGATCGCCGCCGCGATCCTCGCCGCCCACCCGGGCGGCGCCACTCTCGTGCCCGCCGAGCCCGGATACGTCGACGGGTTCGTCGCCTTCGCCGTCCTCGCCGCCGTCGCGCTCGCCGCGGCCATCACCGTGCCCGGGCGGAAGGAACGGCGGCCCGTCACCGTGGCGCCGTGATCTTGGTCCAGCGCAGCGCCAAGGCGATCTCCAGGGCGTCCGACAGGGTCATGACGTCCTTCCCGGTGATCTCGCGGATCCGCCGTACGCGGTGGCTGACCGTGTTCACGTGCACGAACAGCTCGCGGGCCGTACGGGACTGGGACAGATCGTTGCCGATCAGCGCCTCCAGCGTCTCCAGCAGATGGGGGTGCCCGGCGAGCGGGTGCAGGCAGGTCTCGACCAGCCTGTCCGCCACGGCAGGGCGGCCGATGAGCAGGATCTCGACCAGGGCCTCCTCGTAGTCGATCACGGACGTGTCGTGTGCCGCCGCGGCACGTCCCGCTTCCAGCGCCTGGCGGCAGGACTCCGACGCCGAGGCGATGTCGTCGCGCAGCCGGCCGATCCCGCAGAAGACCTTCGTCTCGCCGTCCGGCGTGTTCAGGATCGACGCGATCACTCGCTTGGTCTCCGCCCCGTCGTCACGAGGTGAGACCAGGGCCATCGTCTCGCCTCCCACATCACCGAAGAGCACCTGCTCGACGTGGGGCTGCAACTGTGCGGCGAGCCTGCGCCGCAGCCTCTGCAGGTCGAGCTGGTCGGCCTGGGCGCCGGTGAGCAGCGCGAACGCGAACCACGGTGCCGCGGGATCGATCTCCAGGATGCGGCTCCACTGCTGGAACTCCCCGGCCCCCACCGCGTAGCCGCTCGCGAGAGCGTTCACGATCTCGTTCTCGGTACGGCGGCGGGCGGCGTCGATGGTCGACGACGTCTCCCGGTACGCGTTGATCATCTCGTCGGTCAGCAGGTCGAACGTGCTGATGACCAGGTCGGTGTAGTGGCTGGCCTGCTCCACGGGCCACTGCCGGGAGCCGGAGAACAGGTCGAGCAGGATCACGCGTTCCGTGGACCGGTACGCCTGGATGACGGACTCGAGGGGCACCGACTGGCTCGCCCGGCGTGACCCGAGGGCGCGGCCGTCCACGAGCTCGCGATAGCTCGGGGGCTGGTCGCGGCGCACCACCTCGACGGCCAGGGTGACGTTCGCGCGTACGGAGGGGATCAGCTCGTCCTTGCCGAACAGGTCGCCCGTGTAGCCCGCGTAGACGTTCCACATGAGGTCGACGGCGCGGGCGGTCAGCACCTCCAGATCGGGCTCATAGGGAAGTTTCGATTGTGTGACCATCACAACACCCTAGACCTGAACCTTGGGGAAATGCGGATCGACTTGGGGAAACACACAGCGCAGGCTGGTTGGTGTCAGTAGCGACACCAGCGAAGGAGGCTGCGCCGATGACCGCGTTCGAGCAGATCGAGGCGGATCTGACCACTCCCACGCCCGAACTCGTCGAGGAGATCGCGAGGATGGACGGCGACATCACCGTCCTCGGGGTGGGCGGGAAGGTCGGGCCGAGCGTCGCGATCATGGCGAAGCGCGCCATCGACGAGGCCGGCGTCGGCAAGAAGGTGTTCGGTGTCGCCCGCTTCTCCGACCGGTCCGCCCGCGACTCGCTGGAGAAGTACGGCGTCGACACCGTACGCGCCGACCTCACCGACGACGCCGAGCTCGCGGCCCTCCCCGACGCCGCGAACGTGATCTTCATGGCGGGCAACAAGTTCGGCACCGTCGGCAACGAGCACTTCACGTGGATGATGAACTCCTACCTGCCCGGCAGGGTCGCGGAGCGCTTCCGCGACTCGCGGATCGTGGCGTTCTCCACCCTGGTGACGTACCCGCTCGCCGACGTCGCCACCGGCGGGTCACGCGAGGAGGACCCGCCCGGCCCGGTCGGCGAGTACGCGGCGTCGTGCGTCGGGCGCGAGCGGATGTTCGAGCACTTCTCCCGCAAGAACGGCACGCCCGTCCTGCTCTTCCGTCTCGCCTACTCGGTCGAGACGCGCTACGGGGTGTTGCAGGAGATCGCGCAGGCCGTCCACGACGGCGAGCCGATCCCCCTGGCCATGGGCCACGCGAGCGTCATCTGGCAGCGCGACGTCGCCGCGTACGCCCTGCGGTCGCTCGGTCTCGCCGACAGCCCGCCACGAAAGCTCAACATCACCGGCCCCGAGATCGTGTCCATCCGCTGGCTGGCCCACCGGTTCGGCGAGCGGTTCGGCAGGACGCCCATCTTCGACGGCACCGAGACCGGCACCGCGTACGTGCTGGACGGCTCGGCCCTGCAGGGTGAGTTCGGGTTCCCCACGACGACGCTGCACCAGATGATCGACATCGTCTCCGACTGGGTCGCCGGGTCGAACCCGACGATCGGCAAGCCGACCAGGTTCCAGCAGCGCGGCGGGGCGTTCTGAGATGGACGCGGCCGCGACCTTCGAGTCGGTGCTCGGCAGAGGCGCGATGATCAACTGGATCACCGTCGAGCGCGACAACGTGCCGTTGTACGAGGACTGGTACAACTACCAGCACCTGCCCGAGCGGGTGTCCACCCCCGGTTTCCTGCGGGCGCGCCGGTTCGTCGCGGCCGAGCACCGCAGCCCGGACGCCCTCGACTACCTCACCGTCTATGAGACGGCCGACCCCGGAGTGCTGGCGTCGGAGGAGTACCTGCGCCGGCTGAACAACCCGACCGAGCTCACCCAGCGGGTCGTGCCGCTGTTCAAGGAGTTCCGCCGGGCCGCGTGCTCGGTCAACGTCGTACGCGGCGCCGGCTCGGCGGGCCGGGGCGTCGCCATGGAGGTCGAGGGCGACATCGCCGCGATCCGTTCGGCGCTGGCCGAGACGGTGTTCCCCGCGCTGATCGCCGAGCACCTCCTGATCACCGGTTCCCTCTACGAACCGGACTCCGCGGTCAGTGCCGCGAAGGACACGACCGAAGAGGGTCGCTCGACGCGGCAGCAGGAGCAGGCCGCGTCGTACCTGATCCTCGCCGAGCCGCAGACCGGGGTCGAGGCCGCCCGGCTCGCGAGCGAGATCGTCACCCGCGCCGCCGCGGCCGGCGCGCCGCTCCCCCAGACCCGGCCCGCGCGCGAGTTCGAGCTGCTGCTCGAACTGCGTTCCCGCTAACCGACCAGGAGGAACACCGTGCGGATCGCCAATCTCCGCGATCGACTCGTGCTCATCACCCCCGAAGGCGCCGTCGACGTGCACACGGCCAGCGGGGGCAGGTTCGGCCCGGACCCGAGGTCCGCCCTCGACGACTGGGCGGCCTTCCACGAGTGGGCGCTGTCCGCCGAAGGCGACGCCGTCGCGTACGACGACGGCGAGCTCGGCGCGCCCGTCCCCGAACCGCGCCAGGTCTTCGCCATCGGCCTCAACTACGTCAAGCACGCCGAAGAGTCCGGCATGCCGCTGCCCGGCAAGCCGATGGTCTTCACGAAGTTCCCCAGCTCGATCACGGGACCGCGCGGCTCGATCACCCTCACCGGCGACACGGTCGACTGGGAGGTCGAACTCGTCGTCGTGATCGGCGAGCGGGCCCACCGGGTCGCGGAGGGCGACGCGTGGTCGTACGTCGCCGGGCTCACCGCCGGTCAGGACATCTCGGACCGTACGGTGCAGCAGACCGGCACTCCGGCCGCAGTTCAGCATGGGCAAGTCGTTCCCGGGATTCGCCCCGATCGGGCCGTCGCTGGTAACACTGGATGAGTTCGACGACCCGGACGACCTCCAGGTCACCACGTTGGTGGGCGACGAGACCCGGCAGGACTCCCGCACCTCCGACCTGGTGTTCAGCGTCCCTCAGCTCATCACGTACCTGTCGAACATCGTCACCCTCCACCCCGGCGACCTCATCTTCACCGGAACGCCGGAGGGCGTGGGACTCGGCCGTACGCCGCCGCTGTACCTCCAGCCCGGTGACGTGCTGGTCACCTCGATCGAGGGGATCGGCTCCATGCGGCACGACCTCGTGGCGGCCGAAGGAAGGGAATCATGACCACCTCCCCGGCGGACTCGGTGATCGGCGGCCCGGCGAACACGGGCGCCGTCACCGCCGCGAACGTCTACTCCCCCGTCGAGCGACGGCTCGTCCTGCTGTTCGCGATCGTCGGCGCGCTGATCGAGAGCATGGAGCTCAACCTCCTCAGCTTCCCGCTGACCGACATCTCGGCGTCGTTCCACGTCAGCACCCACGCGATCGTGGCGACGATCACGTACCAGAGCCTCGCGTCGATCGTCGGCGGCTTCCTGTTCGGCTGGATCGCCGACCGATGGGGACGCCGGCCCACGTACGTGGTGTTCACGGCGACGTACGCGGTCGCGGCGATCGTCGGAGCGGTCCTGACCGGCTACGACGCGTTCGTGATCACCCGGATCATCGCCGGGCTGGCCATGGGCGGCGCGTTCGGCGTCATCTTCGCGATGTTCTCCGAGAGCTGGAAGTCGCGTAAGCGCGGCCTGATGGGCTCGGTGCTGCAGGGCATGTTCATCGCCGGGACGCTCGTCACCCAGCTCGTCCTCTACATCACGCTGTCGCTGTCCGGTTCGAACACGGGCTGGCGTGCCGGTTTCGTGGTGATCGGCGTGCTGTGCCTGCTGATCGCGCTGGCCGCCCAGATCTGGCTCCCCGAGTCGAAGCTGTGGCAGGCCGCTCGTGCGGTCGCCAGTGACTCCGGTGAACGGGCCGCGCCGTCGGAGCACGAACTACGCGGTGGCCGGCTCGCCCGTGGCGCGACCTTCCTCACCATCTGCACCACCGGGATCTTCGCGGCCAGCTACTCCTACATCACGTTCGCGCCGACGTTCCTCCGCAAGACCGTGGGCCTGTCGCTCGGCGCCTCGACCCTCGTGCTGACGGTCGGCACCCTGGTGGGCATCGGCACGTACGTCATCTTCGGCACGTGGTCCGACCGCAGCGGCCGCCGGATGTCGACCCTGTGCTCGTGCGTGCTGGCGATCATCGGATTCGGGGCGTTCGCGCTGCTCGGCGGCGGTTCGCGCACGGTGGCGACCGTCGCGGTGATGGGCGCCGCGATCGGCTACGGCGGCTTCGGCGTACTCGGCACCTGGATCTCGGAGTTCTACCCGACGCGGTACCGCGCGTTCGGCTCGGGAGCGACGTACTACGTGGCGCGCGGGCTCGGCTCGGGCCTGTATCCGCTGGTGGCGCTCTCGCTCGCCGGCGGGAACCTGCGGGTCGCGCTGGCGTTCGGCGGCTTCGGCGCCCTGCTCGGGCTCATCGGCTGCGTGTTCGTGCCGGACACCGCCAACCGCGTGATCAGCGCACAGGAGTGAGGACGAATGAAGGTGGAGAACATGGCTGAGGACATGCTCGCGGCAGTGTGGCAAGGCGACGGAAGCGAACTCGGGCTCGAACGCGTACCGGTGCCCGAACCCCAGCGGGGCGAGGCGCTGGTGAAGGTGACGTCCTGCGGCGTGTGCCACACCGACCTGCACGTGATGCGCGGCGAGGTCGCGTTCCCCTCCCCCGCCGTGCTCGGACACGAGATCTCCGGCACCATCGTCGCGCTCGGACCGGACACCGCGACCGAGCTGAGCACAGGACAGAAGGTCGTCGGCGCGTTCATCATGCCGTGCGGCACGTGCCGCGAGTGCGAACGCGGACGCGACGACCTCTGCCTGCCCTTCTTCGCCCAGAACCGGCTGAAGGGCACGCTCTACGACGGCACCAGCCGGCTTCGGCGCGCCGACGGCAGCCCCCTCGCGATGTACTCGATGGCCGGGCTCGCCGAGTACTCCGTCGTCCCGGTGACCGCGCTGACCCCGCTGGCCGACGGCCTTCCCGAGGTGTCCGCGGCGATCCTCGGCTGCGCGGCGTTCACCGCGTACGGGGCCGTGCACAACGCCGCCGCGCTGCGCCCCGGCGAGACGGTCGCCGTCGTCGCCATCGGCGGCGTCGGGTCGAGCCTGCTGCAGGTGGCGAAGGCGGCGGGCGCGGGGACGATCATCGCGGTCGACGTCAGCGACGAGAAGCTCGCGGCGGCCAAGGACCTCGGCGCGGACCACACCGTCAACTCCCGGACCACCGACGCCGTGGCCGCCGTACGCGAGCTCACGGACGGCGCCGGCGTCGACGTGGCGTTCGAGGCGCTGGGGTCGCCGCGGACGTTCGAGCAGGCGGTGCGGATGCTCACCGACGGCGGACGGATGATCGCGGTCGGCATCGCCGCCGGCGCGTCCACCGCGGACGTGGAGATCACCCCGCTGGTACGCCGCGGGCTGCGCGTCGGCGGGTCGTTCGGCGGCCGTACCCGCGTCGACCTGCCGGCCGTCGTACGCCTCGCCGCGGACGGCGGCTTCGCCGCCGAGCGGACCGTGACCCGCCGCTACCCGCTCGAACGCGTCAACGAGGCGTACACCGCGCTCGCCCACGGCGAGATCAGCGGCCGCGCCGTCATCACCATGGCCGGCTGAGCCGGTCCCCCTCGTACCGCAACGGAGGTTTTCGATCGTGTCCAGCACCACGCAGACCGTGCCCCATTGGATCGACGGGGCGGAGTACCTCCCGGATCCCGTGCGTACGGCGCCGGTGTTCGACCCGGCGCTCGGCGAGGTGACCAAGCAGGTCGCGCTCGCGGACCGGGACACGGTCGAGGCGGCCGTCGCCTCGGCCCAGGCGGCGTTCCCGGCCTGGCGCGACATGTCGCTGGCGCGCCGCCAGGAGATCGTGTTCAGGTTCCGCGAGCTGCTCGACCGCCGCAAGGACGAGCTCGCGGAGATCATCACCTCCGAGCACGGCAAGGTGCTCTCGGACGCGCTGGGAGAGATCACCCGCGGCCAGGAGGTGGTGGAGTTCGCGACCGGGCTCGCCCACCACCTGAAGGGCGAGTACGCCGAGCAGGTCTCCACCGGCGTCGACGTCTACTCCACGCGCCAGCCCCTCGGCGTCGTCGGCATCATCTCGCCGTTCAACTTCCCGGCGATGGTGCCGATGTGGTTCTTCCCGATCGCCATCGCCGCCGGCAACATGCGTCGTGCTCAAGCCCTCGCGAGAAGGACCCGTCGGCGGCGATCTGGCTCGCCCGCCTCTGGCAGGAGGCCGGGCTGCCCGACGGCGTGTTCACGGTGCTGAACGGCGACAAGGAGGCCGTTGACGGACTGCTCACCCATCCCGACATCGCGTCGATCTCCTTCGTCGGCTCCACCCCGATCGCGCGGCACGTCTACGAGACGGCGAGCGCGCACGGCAAGCGCGTACAGTCACTCGGCGGCGCGAAGAACCACATGCTGGTCCTGCCGGACGCCGACCTCGACCTCGTCGCCGACAGCGCGATCAACGCCGGCTTCGGCTCGGCCGGCGAACGCTGCATGGCCATCAGCGTCGTCGTCGCCGTGGAACCGGTCGCCGACGAAGTCTGATCGCGAAGATCACCGAACGGATGGCGACGCTGCACGATCGGCGACGGCCGCCGCTCCTGCGACATGGGCCCGCTGGTCACTGCGGAACACCGCGACAAGGTCGCCTCGCTACATCGACATCGCGAGCGAGGACGGCGCGACGGTCGTCGTGGACGGCCGCGACGTTTCAGCCCGACGGCGACCCGAACGGCTTCTGGCTCGGCCCGACCCTCATCGACAACGTCCCGATCTCCTCGCGCGTCTACACCGAGGAGATCTTCGGCCCCGTGCTGTCCGTCGTCCGCGTGGCGTCGTACGAGGACGGCGTCGCGCTGATCAACTCCGGCGCGTTCGGCAACGGCACGGCGATCTTCACCAACGACGGCGGGGCGGCCCGCCGTTTCCAGAACGAGGTACGAGGTCGGGATGATCGGCATCAACGTCCCCATCCCGGTACCGGTCGCGACGTTCTCCTTCGGCGGCTGGAAGGAGTCCTTCTTCGGCGACACGAAGGCCCACGGCGCGGAGGGCTTCAAGTTCTTCACCCAGCTGAAGGCCATCACGTCCCGCTGGCTCGACCCCAGCCACGGCGGCATCAACCTGGGCTTCCCCCAGAACTGACGTCACCCGGCCCCAGAGCCGCTGCCCTCGGGTGGCGCGGACCGTACCGAATCGCGGAAGGGGTGACATCGGCGTGCTCATCGCGTTCCGCGTGTTGCAGGGGACGGGCGGCGCGGTCTTCCCGCTGTCGTTCGCGTTGACGTGCGACGAGCTGCCGGGCGACCAGGCGCGGACCGGCATCGCGTTGCTGACCGGCGCCTTCGGCGTCGGGGCGGCGGCGGGCTTCGGACTTTCCGGTGTGGACCGCGGGTCGGGTGATGCGTGGCGCGTACGGTGTGCGTCCAGTCATGCAACGCCCGTGCCGTCGCGCCTGGCCATAGCCGTTCGCGCTCCAGGCGTACCAGCGCCGAGACGAGGCCGCCCGAACCGGCCGCCAGGCCGGGCTCCGGCCGTACGGGCGCAATGTAGAAGGTACGGCGGTTCGCTACCGCTCGAACGCGGGAAGGCCGCCTACGCGGCATCGGCCTTTCTGCACACGGTCATTACGACATCATGCCCGATCCGCTCCGGGCGCGGTGGGCACGTCTATTGCCTGGCTGATAGATGAGCTAATTTCCTCCCCAGGTGCCAATGACTGCGGTTAGTGCTGAGGAGTAGTTACCGTGGGCAGTGTGGAGAACCTGGCCCAGCCAGGCGAGCTGGCCGGCCATGTCATCCGCCGCTGCGCGCCACTCAGCGTGAGCACGGTGATAGGCGATTTTCGCGTCGCCCGACCATCTCCCCAGTGACGCCTCCAGCTCTTTGTCGAGCTGATCCAGCATCGCGCTTAAGTGAGCGTGAATTTCCTTGAAGGCAGCAACCGTCTCGGCCATTTCCCCTAGATCGGTCCGTATCGGTCTCATCTCGCGGCTCCTCGGACGCCATCGGCAACCCTGGATAGCCACTCCATCGAGAGGAGTGGTAGGTCGACCTCTAGGCCGAGCTCCGCCAAGCCCTCATCGAGGACGTCGCCCGTGACACCGAGCAGGAGAAGCTCATCGATCTCGGCGATCAACTTCGCACGGGTGCGCGTGGTCGCCGTGACCGTCCATGCGTCAACCGCCGACTCATGGCTTCGGAACTCGTCAGCGAAGTCCTGGTTGAAGTAACAACCCAGCAGCTGGCCAAGGACCGGGAACCGCTGGTTCCACTCCCAGTGCGTAACCGGCGTGGCCGGGGCGGGAAACCCGCGATCGACGGCCTCGTCACACAGGTCCGCCACGACGGCCAGCCATTCCGTCGGGCTTCGTCGCCCAGTGGCGGGGAGGGACAAATCGGCCACCTTCATGGCGATCTCGGGATCGTCGCTGCCCGTCTCGACCACCCGGGCCAGTGCGCGCAACTGCACAGCGGCGACTGCCGGTATGGCGGGGTCCCTAGCCGTCTGCCGCAGATATCCCTTCAGCGCGTCGCTCGGTCTGCTCGGGTCGTCGTCTCCTTCACAGCCCGCGTACGCGTCCAAGACGCGCACAGCCGCACCGAAATTCGCGAGCCAGGCACTCGGTCGCATCTGGCATTGCCTCCCTCAGATCCGGGTGGGAAACGCGGTCAGTACGACGAACCCGTTCGGCTGCGCGGGCGCGCGTTTCAGTACGACCCGCACGCCGTGAACGTCGATCGGGCCGTATCCCGCGTACAACATGGCGCGTAGCTGCACCCGGCCAGTGAATGCCGTTGGGCTGTAGCCGTCCAGGCGGAGGCGGTCGGCTGTGTCGCGCTCAAGCCACTCACGGATGTTCAAGGCGTTGGCGTCCAACACCATCTGTACGAACCGCTGCGCGGAAGGCGTGTCGAAGAACGTCGATGTGCACGTCGGCATCGGTGTCCCACTTCATTCGTCGCGGTCATCCTCATGGGCCCAGATATGGCCGACGATGTCATCAGCCACTGCGTCGAGGTCCTCACGCCACTCGACGCCCGGCGCACCAAGCTGGTTCATTGCCCGGTCCAGGCCAACGCGGCCGGGCAGCAGCGCCACCAACTCCCGTATCTCGCCGACAATCGGCGGCAGCCCGACCCGGCACGGCTCTCGTGCCGCTATGAACGACTCCACGGCGGCCGCCACGTCTGCTTGCCTGGTCATCGGATCACCGTCGGTAAGCAGGTGGCTTTCGCACCAGTCAAGGAGTTCGGGGTAGCGGAACTCCCTGTCACCTACGGCCACGTGCGCGGTCACCGGAGAATCGGCCATGTCACGCAGCCGGTCGACCAACAGCATGTTGAGGTGTTCGAACCAGCTCATCCAGCCGCCGGACGGGTGGCACGTGCCGGTCAGCCCCAGCTCCGATGCATCGGACACTCTGGTCGTCGCAAGCAACTCGTGATACTCCCCGATCGCCGCCGCGAGGTGCCCGGAGCTTTTCCATCTCACGAACTCTGTGACCAATTCCCCAGCCTCATACTCCGGCCAGCCCGAGACAAAGGAAGCGTATGCCGGAAAAGCCCAGACGAAGTCGTGCGCATAGGGGAGCTCGGTTGCCGACGGGACCAAAACGGTCGGCAGTTCGTCATCAAGACGCCGGATGGCCTCCCTAAAAGCAGCCCGCAATGAGAGACCGAGGCCGTGCTCAAGCTCCTGAACCATTCCCACCGGAAGGAAGCCGGCGATTATCGTATCGGCGTCCTGAACGCGAAAGGCGGCGCTCCAGATCTCATCGGAGTCAGTCAGACGACGCACGTTCTCCACATCGAGTTCTCGGGGATCGGAGACTCGTATGCGGGGGTGCCGCACAATTCGAGCGAACCGAGGCGCGAGCGTGTCGAACCGATACGCGCCGAAGCCCGACTCACCCAGGCCGCCGCTCCGGCAAATCTCCAGGATCGCCACGCCCGCCCGCAGGCCATCCATGCCTTCCTCACCTCGTTGACGCGCCTGCGCAGCTCGCGATTCGGCCAGTTCGCGTTCCTGTCGCCGTTTCTCCTGCCCCAGCCTACCGATACCACTCACCCCCTTCCCTCACACTTGAGACAATCATACGCCGATGCGGTCCCTGCAAGAGGTCACGGTGGTTCCGGATATGCAGTTGTGACCACAAACGGCGGATCAAGACTACCGTCTCTTTTAATGACCACCTTCACACTGTGGACGTTCGTCAGGTGCCCATTCTCCCAGTTACGGCCGGTGACGCTACCTGACGGGTCCTTGTACGAGAATGAAGTGCCTGATTGCCCCTGCACAACCTTTGACATCTTGTCGCGATTCGCATTTATTGCATCTTGAACATATTTCTGCGCACCGGGAAGATCGTTGAACGACGATGACGATGACGGGTTCGCCGGGTCGTTGTCGAAGCGGTCCGAAAGCTGCAGGTTCGTCTTTCCGACGTGCTTGTCGATGACGTGTGCGCCATCAATACCCTCCTGTCCGGCCAGATCGACGCCATAAGGCGTAGCACCCGGGACCGGGCGTCCCTTGGACCCTTTGCCAGGAGCGTTGGAGTTGTTCAGACCGGGATAGGTGAAATCGTGGAGCGCACGGTCGCCGACCGACTCGGACTGGGCTTCCATGGCTTGCAGTGTGGGAACACGGTCTCGAGCATGACCGAGCTCGGCCAGCCGTTGAGAACCGTCGAAGCCCGAGCGGATCGCATTGACCGGGTTGTAGTAGTACTCCACCAGGATGCGGCCGCAGTCGGCCAGCATCGCCTCATCGAATTGCTCAACGACCAGATCGAGAATGCCGCCAGTCGCTTCACCGAGAACAAGGGCGAGCAAGGTGGCGAAGGCCGCTTCGCCCATACGCGCCTCTAGCCGGCTGCGGGTCTCATCGATCGCGTGGGCGTGAGAGGCACAAGAGTTCGCCAGATCGGTGGCGGCGTTGCCCAGAACATGGAGGGGTGCAGGGTTCGCGTTGGGGCCATCCCATGGGGCCGTACCCCAGATCCGGGAACAGAACTGCTTCATGGCCGCCTGCCACGTATCCACCCTGCCCTGCGTCAACCCCGGACGCACACCCGCCGCATGATCATCAATCGTGAGTGCCTGCAGGATTGAGTTGACCTGGTATGACAGATCCCCCACAGCGGTCGCGGCGCGCTTCCACAGGCCTTGGGCCGTCCGGAGCCGGTCCTGATGCCCACGCGGGAAGATCTTAAGAATGAACTGAAGTGTGGCGATATCCTCAGCGATATGGAAAGGGAATGACGCGAGGTTTTGATATCCGACGCCTGACGCCGACGCGGGGGCATGGTAGGTAAAATCATGATACTGCGGAACCGGCTTGACGGGCACCGGGTCAGCGCCATGCGTCGAATGCCATTCCGCGGTGACGAAATGATTCGCCGTCACGGTTAGCCCCTCAGTGACTCCACCCAACGCCATTACGAGTCTTTCCCAGACGATCGGGATCTGCTTGGCGACTGGATCATAGATGGCACCAAAGAATTGGCCACCGAAGTCGACTCCAGCCATATCGCGCGTAACATGCAGGGCACGAGAGATCGCCAGCATTTGCTGCCCGAATCTATCTCCTAGACCATGCATCCGGCTTGCCGCGGAGTACACGTTGTCTGGCTCAACGTCGATGACCCCGGTCCGTACGCCGATCGCATTCGGTGACGCATATGAAGGCGGGCGAGTCGTCTGCGGTGCAGATGGTTTCGGTGGAGGAGGACTCTTTGTCGCAGGCGGATGTACCGGACTCGACGTCGCCGGAGGCTGCGTTGGCGGGGTTGTCGCAGGCGGTTGGGACGGCGGCGTTGTTGCCGGTGGCCTAGGCGTCGCTCCACCCGTTGACCCCGGTTTCGGAGGAGTCATTGTCAGACCCCAAAAAAGAGGATCCGTATTGCGAGGTTAAGCGTCTGCCGATAGAAATGCCGCCGAGCATGACGAGAAAGATAGACCTAAGGGTCCGGATCGGTCAAGGCCAGCATGGATCTGCCAGATCAACGGGGCCGCTAAGCGCAGGTACGGAGGTTCCGGGAGCTCACCGATCCGAAAGCAGTGTTCCGGCCTATGCGGAGGCGATAGATATCGGTTCGCCGCTACCATCGCCCTACCATTCGAAGAGGCAGGCTAGGAGCCTCTCACTACACAAACTCCGTGAGCTGGTCTCCTTCCGTTGAACGCAGTGGTCCAGAGGGCAAATCTTGCGGTTTCGCTCTCGTGGTCGGCCGGATGGTGGACCACGAGGGCTTACTTGGCCGGGGCGTACGCGAGAGTGTGCGTTTGGACACCTCTGCAGCCTCTGTGACCAGAGCCACTGCGACCTAGTTGAAGCCGTGTTCCCAGGAATAGGGTGATCGCCGCGTCCGGGTGAGTGTGCGCGATCCGGAGCAGCCCGGCCGACGCCGAGGATGCAGCCGGAGCGACCACGGACGAGTGCCTTCTCTTCGAGGACGGTTCCTTGGGGCTCTTGACGACGACGGTCACCAACGCGTCGGCTCGCACCGCAGCCGCGGGAGAGGTGCTCACGGGCACTTGGCCACCCCCAGTTCTGTCACGAGGGATGCCGGGGGCGAGGTTTGGCGCCGGGTCATGCCGACGCCGGTGAGCACGACCGCCATTCCCGCGACGACGCGGAGGTTGAGGCCCTCGTGCAGCACGATCGTGCCGAGCAGGACCGACACCACCGGCAGCAGGTAGCCGACCGTCGCGGCGTTGGTCGCGCCCTCGTCCGCGATGATCCGGTAGGTGAGGTGGAAGGTGATGCCGGTGGCGAAGATTCCCAGGATCACGACGGCGACCAGGGCCGGTACGTCGACGTGGATCGCCTTCAGGCCTCCGGCGGGAAGGGTCAGCGCGGTCAGTCCCGTCGCGGCGATCAGCTGGGCGGCCGAGAGCGAGATCGTGGGGATCCCTCGGCCGACGAGCCTGCGCCCCATGTAGGCGAAGCCGATGGCGTAGCTCGCCGCCGCCGCGACGATCGCGAGTGCCTCCCAGCCGTACGAGCCGGTCCGCGCCCAGGGTGCGAAGATCAGCACTGTCCCGGTGAAGCCGAGCAGCACTCCGCCCAGGCGTACGGGGCGCACGCCGCGTTCGGGGCCGAGACCGATCCCGATCAGCAGCGACCACAGCGGCGTCGTCGCGTTCGCCACCCCGGCCACGCCGGAGCCGACGGTCCGCTCACCGGCGCTGAACAGGGCGAACGGCAGAGCGTTGCAGAAGAAGGCGGCCACGGTGATGTGCCACCAGACAGCACCGCGCGGAAGCCGCCGCCGCGCCAGGAAGCACAGGGTGGCGGCGCCCAGCGCGCAGCGGATGAAAGTGACCTGGACCGGGGACAGGCCGTTGAGGGCCAGTTTGATCCACAGGAAGGTCGATCCCCACAGCAGGGCGAGTACGCCCAGCCGCGCCCAGGTTCTGACGGCGGCACCGTTCACGCTCGTTCTCCTCGTTCGGCCGTTGCCCTGGAAACGGTTGCGGGCGCCGATAGGAAAGACAAGCGAAACAATCTGCACGCATCGTTAAGCTCAGCTACATCAGAGCCGGTCGAGGAGGGTCGTCGAGGACACGAGCGCGCTGGTCGCGATCGCGGGCCTCTACATCTGAACGCGACGAGGGCCGGGAGTCGGCGACTCCCGGCCCTCCTTCGGCGCTGTCTCAGGCGACGGCGGAAACCTGCTTGGGGTTGGAGCCGTACTGGTTGTCGCCCGGCTGGCCGTCGGTGGCCATGAAGACGATCAGAATGATCGTCCCGACCACCGGAATCAGGCCGATCAGCAGCCACCAGCCGGATCGCCCGGTGTCGTGCAGCCGGCGGACACCCACCGCCAGGGCGGGGACCAGCACCGCGAGGCCGTAGATCCCGCCGAGGATGGTGCTCAGCTTGACGGCCAGGCCGATGAGGTCCAGCACGGCGACAATGATGAAGTTGATGAGGAAGAACATCCAGTATTCGGTGCGACGTGCCCGGCCGGAGAATCCGGCGTAGTTCTTGAGTACCGCCAGGTACCAGTTCATCTTCGTCCCTTCCGGCCCAGAGCCGAGCTTTCCTTCTGGAATGCGGTAATGCGGAAGTGAGCGTAAAGCGCCCTAATGGCCGGCGGCCACGGTTTCCTGGTTCCTTAACTCGAAAGTGATATCCGAGACTCATGGACGTCGCCCAGAATCCACACAAATGGGACGGATCGCCGGAGGGTGCTCGGAAGGGCACCCGACCGACGGCTCCGGCTCAGGCCGCTTCGGCCCGGTCCGGGACGCGCGCGACGGAGAAGATGACCGTCCGGCGCAGCCGGAAGCCCAGGGTCTCGTAGAGGCCGATGGCGTTGGTGTTGGCCGCGGCGGCGTGCAGGAACGGGGTTTCGCCGCGTGCCTGGATGCCGGCGGCGACGGCCAGCGTCAGACGTCCGGCGAGGCCCTGGCCGCGATGGGAGGGGGCGGTGCAGACCGCGCTGATCTCCGTCCAGCCCGGCGGGCACAGGCGTTCGCCCGCCATCGCCACGAGCCGGCCCTCCCGCCGGATGCCGAGGTAGGTCCCCATCTCGATGGTGCGGGCCAGGAACGGGCCCGGCTGAGTACGCTCCACCAGGTCGAGCATCTCCGGGACGTCGGCGGCGCCCAGCACGACCGCCTCATCGTCAGGGGCGCCCCCGAGTCCGGCACCGCTCATCTGCACGCCGGGGACTCGGGCGACGACCTCCCAGTCGTCCGGGACGCTCACCTCCCCGCCGACCATCAACGCGATCGTGCCCGGCTCGGCGGACGCGGCGACCCCGGCCCAGTCCGCGGGCCCGGGCCTGTCCGGCATGCTCACGAACGTCCCGACGTCCGCGGGATAGCGCAGGACCTCGCCGTACCGCTCGGCGAAGTGCGCGTGCCGTCCCGTCAACGACGCGCGGACCGGATCGTCGAGGGGATGCGGTCGTACGGTCATGCACACCTCCTGGGCCGAACCTGACTCTCCACCGGCCTGAAGGGCCTCGGCGGACAAGATCGTACGGCCAGGTGTCAAGCGAGGTGGCGCCCGTCTCGGGCTGGAGTACGTCTTACCTGACGCCGCAATACCGGCGTTCTCGTAACGAGGCACCAATGGCGTCAACGTCGTTGGACGGCTCCCGGTGTATGATTCGGGCCTGCAATCGAGGGACAATGGGGTCGTAAATGCGTGACGAGCTGGCCAATGCCGAAACCCTTCGGACACGTCTTCGGGATGTCAGATGGATTGGCGGTGGCAGCGGCGCGGGAAAGTCGACTATTACTCGCCATCTAGCCGCTCGGTATGACCTGCACATCTACGCGACCGATGACGTCATGATGGATCACGCAAAGCGCAGTACGCCCGAGCAGGCTCCGCAGTTAAGTCAGTTCATGACAATGAGCATGGACGAGCGTTGGCTGAGCCGGTCACCCGAGACGATGCTGGACACATTCCACTGGTTCCGCGGTGAGGCCTTCGATCTGATCGTCGAAGATCTGCTGGCTCTGACGCCGTCGGCGCCCGGCGTGATCGCGGAGGGGTTTCGGTTGCTTCCGCATCTCGTCGCTCCGCTCCTCACCGACACGAGCCACGCGGTGTGGCTACTGCCCACGCCCCAGTTCCGCTCCGCGGCGTTCGACAGCCGCGGCACAATGTGGCAAATCCCGGGCACGACGAGTAACCCGCCTCGCGCGCAGCGCAACCTGCTCGAACGCGACCACATGTTCACCGAGCGCCTGCGCGGCGAGCTGGCGGAGCTCGGGCTGCCGTTCGTCGAGGTCGACGAAACATTCGATGAGGTCGAGCTGACCGACCGGGTGGCCGCGCTGCTGGGGCTCTGACCCTGGCGGCGCCGCCTCCAGGGCCACCGAGGCCGGGTGTCCCACCCGGTCGACTCGGACTATCGGCTGGTGACGGCGCCCTGTGCCGCTGTGATCATGTTCTCCAGCGCCGCCTCCGCCACCCGCCGGCCGATCTCCGCGGAGGCGTTCGCGTTCTGGAACACGACGCCGTCCTCGGTCTGAAGCCTCTTCGGCATCGGCACCACGCTGTACCGCGGAAGCTCCGTGTTCGCCGGGTCGGATCGCAGCTGATCCGTCCGTACGAGATGCGGGCTCACGTGCATCATGAGGCTGGTCTCGACCATGGCCGCGTGGTGATCCTCCGAACGCGGGGTACCGGTTTCGCGAGCGATGTCGTTCCGGAGGCTTTCGGGCGTGTAATCCCACCAGGCCCCCGAAACCACCGTCGCGTCCGGGGCGCCATCCGCGAATCGCTGGACGGCGTCCAGCACGAACGGAACGTTCGCGTATGCCGCATGGACGATGTTGATGCTGCGGAATCCCTCCCGATAACAGGCTTTGAGCAGGTCGCCGACGTAATTGGTGAGCGTCGACGTACTGAGGTCGAAAGCGCCGGGGAACTCTCCGCCCATCCGCTGGGAATTGGTCCGGCAGCCGTAGCTGAGCGTCGGTAGTACGACTCCTGATATCCGGTCCGCCAGCTGCCGGGCGAAGTACTCCGCGAGAATGGAGTCCGTGGCGAGCGGGAGATGCGGGCCGTGGGGCTTTATCGCGCCGACCGGAAGCACTGCGGTCGACCAGCCAAGCGACTCGTCGAGCTGCTTCCACGTCAAAAGGCCGAGCTCCATCATCCTGTGCTCCTGTCTGGTAAGGCCCGAGCCTGAAGAGTGTCGTCTCGAACAAGTGCCTGAACGCGGCGGGCCGCCCCCGACGGTGGCCCGCCGCATCGACTCAGTCTCCGAAGAAGGGACTCCCGGAGAGCAGCTCGGACTCCCGGCCGTCAACGCCGCGCGGGATGTCACCCTCGATCCCCACGCGATAGAGCACACGGTCGTGGTCGAGATGTGCCGTGTCGGCGATGGCGGTGTGGGCCGTGGCGCGGTTGTCCCAGAACGCCACGCTGCCCGGCTGCCAGCGGAACCGGACCGTGTACTCGGGCCTCGTGGCCTCCTCCCACAGCAGCTCCAGGATCTGCTCGCTCTGCCGCGGGCTGTAGCCGCGCAGCTCACGAGGGCCGTCGGTGAAGCCGGGGCTGATGAACAGCACCCGCTCGCCGGTCTCGGGGTGCACGCGCACCACCGGGTGGAACGCCTCCAGCCAGTGCTTGCCCTCGCGCTGCCTGCCCGCCTTGCTCCGGGGGACGAAGGCGTGCCTGGCGTCCAGGGTGTCGGCGAAGTCCTTGAGCCCCTGCGGGAGGTTCTCGTACGCCGCGACGAGGTTGGTGAACGCCGTGTCGCCACCGTAGGGCGGCATGATGTCCGCGCGCAGGATCGCCGCGGCGGGCGGGTTCACCAGCGCGGTGACGTCGGTGTGCCAGCTGCCGTCGTAGGACTTGCGCTTACGGCCCACGCGGGCCTCGAAGCGGCGGCTGTCGATGGGCAGGACCTCCGGGAAGCCCTCCGGCGCGTGCTCCTCATGCGGGTGGGCCGGGGTGACCTTGCCGAACAGCCGGGCGAACGCGACCTGCTCGGCGTGCCCGATCCGCTGGTCCCGGAAGAAGATCACCTTGTGTTCGAGCAGCGCGGCGCGCAGCGCGGCGACGGTCGCGTCGTCGAACGGGCCGCACAGGTCGACGCCGCCGATCTCGGCGCCGATGTGGCCCGAGCTGGGGCTGACGTCGAGCTCGACGGACGCGGGGATCTCCGGTGCCTGGGTCATGGCTGTTCCTTCGGATTGACGGCGTGCAACGGGTCGGAGGGGTCCCATTGGCCTGAACGGGGAGAACGGTGACAGAAATGGGAGCGCCAATGCAGCGCAAATCGAGGCACGGTCCACTCCAGGCCTAGGTAAGAATACGAACTCCGAAGTCAGGGCCCCGACAGCTTGCAGCAGACCATATCTGTAAGAGTCTGTAAAGATGCACCTCTGAGACATCCAGCGATGTCCGCCACTGATCAGTCGCATCTCGACAGCACCTTTACAAACCCTTACAAACATGGTCTGCTGCAAGCTCGGCATCTGACCGTATTCATGTCTAGGCCTGGAGTAGACCTTGCCTGGTCGCTGCTACTACTGCACCAAGTTCGCCACTGCCGATCCGGAGTACCAGGATCGGCCCGCACGGTATGCGGTAGACACAAGTACGCCTCGATGTGCGCTGCACTGGCGTTTCATCTGCGCGTCGTGCGCCCGGCCGGCACACTTCATGGCCACGGCCTACTGCCAGGTCAACCAAAGCTACTTCTGTGCGGACTGTGCTACCGGAAGCGCGACTCAGGCGGCCGAGTTCGGCGCGTGGCGCTACCATTTCCGCTACCGCTCTCCTTGGTCGGCTCAATGGGAACCCTCCCTGGACAAGCTGGAGTACGACGGAAAGCACCCGGCTCAGGCGGCGGCCGGCCGAGCCGAGACATTTCCTGGACTGGCCGGCGACGAGACCCTTCCGGACAGCGGCCCGACACAGCGACCGGCCGACAAGCCGGTGGACCTCGACGACGTCGCGGAGATGTGGGACGCGAACGCCGCGGAGTGGGACGCCTGCCTGGGGGTCGACGGTGATGACACGCGTCGTTACTGGAGCGATGACGTCGTACTGGGCATGCTGGGTTCGCCCGCCGGCCGCCGGATCCTCGACCTGGGGTGCGGGAACGGATACCTGACCCGGATTCTGGCGGCGCGCGGGGCCGATGTCGTCGGTGTGGACATGAGTGCCGCGATGCTGGCGCGGGCCGCCTCGTACTCCTCCACGGGAGGCGGTATTCGCTATGTCCAGTCCAGCATCACCGACCTGTCACACCTTGCATCGGACCATTTCGAAGGCGCGGTCAGCAATTACGTCCTGCACGACGTGGCCGACTACCACCAGGCGTTAGCCGAAGTGAACCGCGTTCTTCGCCCCGGTGCGTCGCTGGTCCTCACGCTGACCCACCCGTGCTTCTCCAGTGGCCCGCGAACCTGGAACACGAATCCGCCCGACTCGCCGCGTCGCGAGGACTCGACCGCGTTCCTGGTCGACGACTACTTCCAGCGATCGACCTACCTGATCGAAGACTGGTCCGGGTTCTCCGCGATCCCCTACTATCACCGGCCGCTGAGCGACTACTGGCGCGCCTTCGAACGGCAGGGGTTCGAGGTGGTGGGGTTCGACGAGCCGACGATCAATGAGTGTGGGCGGAACGAGCTGTCTCCTGTTCGAGCCGAACAGGATGAACGCGTGGCCTTGTGCTGCGTATTCAAGGTCCGTAAAAGAGCTCGGTAGGGGGTTCATTGTGGGAATTAAGCTGCTTCAGACTTCACCGTATCTGACCTGCATAACGCCGAATGAGCCGTCACCGATCACCTTCTGCACGGACCCGACTCGCAGTCGTCCCGAGACGTCTGCCGCAGGTGACGCCTTATTCGGCGTGCTCGGCCTTGATCGCGAGGTGCACTGGCAGGCCGACCGAAGCGTCCTCGACCTGCTGGAGGCCGCGGCCTCCGAGCCGGTACGCGAGGACGACCTCGTACGGCGGTACGGCCCGCGGCCGGTGGAACAGGCCCGCGCTCGGCAATGGCTTCAGGATCCGGATCAGCTCTGTACGGAGTACCACCTGCGCTCGGGAGAGATCGAGATCACGGCGCACTGCAACTGGGGCTGCACATTCTGTCCAGTGGCAGATGACCCGAAGCCGCGCGCCACGATGCCGATGGAGCTTTTCGAAGAGATCGTCGAGAAGCTGTCCGCCCAGCCCTCGATCCGATACGTAGGATTTCAGTTCTACAACGAGCCCACGCTCGACAAGTTCTTCGCCGATCGAATCACGGTTCTGCGGAGCGCCGGACTCAAGCTGGCGCTGTACACCAACGCGTCCGGCCTCACCGCGGCAAAACTCGAACTGCTGCAACGCTCGGGCGTACTGCTGCACCTGGTCGTCAACCTGCCGTCTCTGGACGAGAGTCAGTTCGCCGCGCTCACCGGGTCGGCGACGTACCGGCGCAGCGTCAGCAACCTCGACCTGGCCGTCGAAATGGGCATCAGTCCTCTCTCGATCGCCGTCAACGGCTTCGGGCCGGCGCGCGACACCAGCGTCCGGCTTCTGCGGGAGCGGTACGGCCCAGCCGGTATCGACGTCTACCCGACGGTTCTTTCCGACCGCGCCGGACAGATCGAGCGTGATCCGGTGAATGAGCACGTCCGGATCACCGGCCGGCTCACCGGCTGTAGCTACCCGGTGAACCATGCCCAATTCTCTGTACAAGGCGACATGTTCATGTGCTGCAATGACTACTACCAGCGGGAGACGTTCGGGAACGTCCGTGATGGCTCCATACACGAGATCATGACGAGCGAGGCGGCAGTAGCGTTACGTCGCCGGGTGTTCGGAGTCGACCTGGCGCCCGATGACATGATCTGCCGGGCCTGCCACGACCAGCTACCCGATTTCCCCGAACGCCAGTTCCGCCCAATCGCCAGTTTTCCGCTCTCCGAGCTGGAGAACAGCATCAAAAGCCGGCGCGCGGACCGACCAGGTCTCTCGCATGAGTGAGCTCACCCGGATCTGGTACGTCGCGCCGCAACGGCTGTGCAACTTCAACTGCACCTACTGCGTGTCCACCGGCGAGTGGGCCAAAGACGCTCGCACCGACTGGCATCGCCCCGAGGATCCGGTGAACTTCCGCCGGACGCTCGACTGGATCGCGGCACAGGGAACGCCTGTCGGTGTCCGCCTGGCGGGCCTGGGTGAGCCGTTCGCCTCTCGCGTGTTCCTCGAAGGCGCGGCATGGCTGAGTACGCAGCCGCACACCCGGTTCGTCGAGTTGGTCACGAACGGCTCCTTGCTGAAGAGCAGACTCCGGAACTTTCAACGAACCGCCGACCTCAGCCGTATCTCGCTCTGGGTCACCCACCACCCCACCGAGATCACCATTGATCGATTCATGGAGAACGTGGTCGCCGCACGCGACGCGGGCTGCTTCGTCGTCGTCAACACGTTGCTGTTCCCCGACAACATCGCTGAGGTCGAGGCGGTCCGGACGCGGGCGGTCGAGGAAGGAATTCACTTCAACGTCGACCTCGGCTACCACCCGGAAGCCGACACCGGCACGTACAGCAAGTCCGACGACGTCGTGCCGATGGTCGAGACGACCGACTGGCACCGTGAGGCGGTGCGTCTGGGAGTCGACCCGGACCTGTTGTCGGCCAACCTCGTCGGCCTCAACGAGGTCACCGGCAAACCGTGCGTCGGCCGGCCACCGGTACTTCTTCATCGGCATCGACGGCGACGTCTACGGGTGTTCCCGCTATTACGACCTGCAGCACGACCGGCTGGGCAACGTGCTCGACGAGGGGTTCCGCTTTCCGCGGCGGGAACAGCCATGGGCTGCCTGCGCGGCGCCCTACGGGTGTTCGAACAAGGAGGACTTCTTGAACCTGAGACTTGTCGAACATCGGCGGAGCGACGCTATTCCGAGCCTCGGCCGGCTGGCGCCACCACAGACCAGGAGTGCCGTCTGATGGACGTGTCGGTCATCATTCCCACACGTAACCGCCCCAGCCAGCTACACGCCGCCCTCGCCAGCGTCGCACGGCAGCAGGATGGTTCTTCCGTCGAGGTGATAGTGGTCAACGACGGAGGGGCCGATGTTCGGCCGGTGATCGACTCATTGGGCGACGCGGTCAGGGCGAGAACCATCACCCTGCACGAACGCGGCGGTGCCGGTCACGCCCGGAACGTCGCCATCGATGCCGCGCAAAGCGATCACTTGGCGTTCCTCGACGACGACGACATATTCCTCGAAGGTCACCTGAACACCGCCTTCGCCACGCTCCGGCGGACCGGAGCGGACCTGGTCTACGCGGGCGCGTTCGTCAGCGACCGAAGATTGCCGAGTGTGCGGGACTACGGCGTGAACTCGTTCCTTCGCCGCAAGTGCTATCCATTCGACGACAGCATGCTCATGGTGGCCAACTACATCCACACCGGATCAGTGGTCGTCCGGAACTTCAGCGGCTCCGCGATCCGGTTCGACGAGGCTCTGAGCCACTGCGAGGACTGGGACATGTGGCTGTCCCTGCGACATACCCTCGGGTTCGAGTTCTCCAGCGTCGACCGCGTGACCACCGTCTACCACCAGGTCGCCGACGACCGCGGGCTGGTTCAACGCGGTGAAGCGGACGTACCCAGCCCGTTCTCGCGGATACGAGCAATGCTCTACCGGCGGTGGCCGGCCGACAACGAGCTGGTGCTCGCGGCTCGACGCTGGCTGGCCGCCTTGGACGTCCGCTCGAACGACCTCGTACGCGCGGGTGCCGGTGTTCCCCGAGCTCTGTTCGACGAAGCGCTCGACGTCCTCGCCGGTAGCTTCGCGACGAAGAGCCCGCCCACCACGGTTCAGCTCGACGACGTCTTCCAGCGTGCCGACCAGTGAGCGCTGTCGCTCGCGACTCCCCGGCCGCGTCGTCGCAGATCTTCCGTCTTTTCCGTCAGCGCAACTACACGTTGATCTTCCTCGGGCAGATCACGTCCAACTGCGGGACATGGGCACAGCGAATCGCCCAGGACTGGCTGGTACTCCAGCTCAGCGGTGACAACGGCCTGGCGCTCGGGTTGGTGGTCCTGCTGCAGACCGTTCCGGTGATCCTGCTCGGCCCATGGGGTGGACAGTGGGCCGACCGATACTCCAACCGTGCACAGATGTCGGTCTGCCAGGTCATTTCAGCGCTGGCGGCCGCCGGCGTCGGAATTCTCGTCATCGGCGGCGGGATCCGGTTGTGGCACCTCTACCTGGCCGCCGTGGTGCTCGGCACGGCCATGGCCTTCGATCAGCCGGCCCGGCAGGCGTACCTGCTTCAGTTGACCGGGCCGGCTCTCCTGCCCGTCGCAGTCACGTTGCGCGTGTCGGCCTACAATGTCGCGGCCTTCCTCGGCCCCACCGTCGCGGGTGTGTCCATCGCGTCGTTCGGCCTGGGCCCCATGTTCATCGTGAACGCGATCTCCTACGTCTTCATGCTGGCCTGCATAGGCCTGGTACGTCGCGATCGGCTCTACCCGTTGAGCGCGCCCACCGAGAACGCCGCGCGGCGGCGCAATGAGTTCGGCATCGCTTACGCGCGTACCCACCTGACGGTGATCCTCCCGATTGTCATCGTGATGATCACCGCGTCCTTCGGGCAGGGCTTCCTGGTGGTGCTGCCCCTGCTGGTGCGGCAGCGGTTCGGCCTCGATGCCAGCGCCTACGCGGCGCTGATGGGCGCACTGGCGATCGGCGCGCTTCTCGGCGCCGTCGTCTCGATCAAGCTCGGCGGCGCCCGGGTCAGCGTCCTCGTCGGCGCCGCGTGCGCCTTCGGAGCGCTGCTGCTCGCGGTGGCCGCCGCACCCGACTACCTGGTGCTCCTCGTCACGCTCGTGCCGGTCGGAGTGGCGACCTCCGTGGTGGCGTCGGCGGCCAACTCCATGGTGCAGCTGAGCGCGGCGCCGGACATGCGCGGCCGTGTGCTGTCGCTCTACATGGTGGTGTTGCTGACGGCGAGCTCGCTGGGCTCGCTCCTGCACGGTGGGCTCTCGCAATGGCTCGGCGGCCAGTGGAGCATCGCGATCGGCGGCACCGTCGTACTGCTCGGCTGTCCCCTGGTGGCCGCCGCGCTCGCCCGACGCCGGCAGCTGACGATGCCGGCGCTGCTGCACACCGTCGTCTCGTCCGGCGCGCTGCTCGTGACCGGCACGCAACGAGGTGCCGAGGAGCGAACATGACGCTCACTGAGCTCGCCAGAGATCAGCTGAGCACGGTGCTCGTTGATTGTTTCGGCACGATGGTGCACTGCCCGTGGCGGCCGATCCGTCAGAGTATGGCCGACAGGGCCGGCGTACCGGCTGAGCGGCTCCTTCAGGGCTACAAGGTCACCCGGCAGGATCGCAACACCGGCGTCTACCCCGACGCGACCGCCGAGCTCACCGCCGTGTGCGAGGCCGCTGATCTGTTGCTGACCGCAGGTCAGGTACAGGATCTGGTGCGGTTCGAGCGCCGGCTCCTCACGGTGCGGGGTGGCTACTACCCCGACGCTCTCCGGTTCGTCGACCGGATGCGGGCGAGCGGGATCGCCGTCGGCCTGGTGAGCAACTGCTCACCGAGCGCCGCGGGCCTTCTCGAACGGCTGAAGCCACATCAGTACGTTGATGATGTCGTCCTGTCGTTCCAGGTCGGCTACCGCAAGCCGGATGAACGCATCTACGTCACCGCGCTGCGACGGCTGAATGGATCCAGCCCCGGGCACTGCCTGTTCGTCGACGACGATCGAGGTTTCTGCCAAGGAGCCGAGGCTCTCGGAATGGCGACGTCTTTGGTCGACCGTACTCGTCGCACCGACACCGGCGAATCCGTCGTCCGCACCCTCGACGATCTCGTGATCGCGAGGAGCGGCGGACCTCCGTGAAAGCCCTCTCAAGGACGCGCGAACGCAGCGATCTCCGCCAGAGGCGGATCGTACCCGTCGACGGTGGAAACGGTCAGAGATGGTCCCGGCAGAGAGATCGGGTCGAATTCGGAAACGGTCGGCGGGGCCGATATGGTCTGCCCTTTGCGTTGCCGGACACGCTCCTGAGCGAGCCGCGGATCCACGACACATCGCACAAGTCGTGCATCGACCTCGGGGAGTACCGGCTCCAGGGCACGTTGCCACCGAGGGTTCTGAAAAGCGGCCTCGGCGATGAACGACACCCTTTGCGCGACGAGCAACCTCAGCAGATCGGAGAACACGTCGAAGGTTCTCTCGGCGAGGGCGGCCTTGTCCATGGAGGCTCCAAGGACTTGCGCCAATCCGGTGTTGACCTCGTCGCGTGAAACCAACGGCCACGCGAGCAGTTGCGCGAGCGACGTCGCCAACGTCGACTTTCCGGAACCGGGACGCCCAGCGACGATCACGAGGATCGGCGTGAGGCCATTCTCGTCCGCGCGGGGAGAGCTGCTAGAGATCATCACATTCCGCTCGGGGTTAAGAATCTGACTCCACAGTAGGGAGAGAGTATCAATGGCAGTTCACGATCCGTCCGCGGGACTCCTATTCTCACCCTCGTCGCGGTACCCGAACCCCGTCGCGTACCTGGTCGACACCAAAGGCGACACGGTCCACACGTGGAGCAATTCGGCCTGGCAGCCCAAGCCCGAGGACGACCCTCCGGGGATCATGCGGGGCTGGAACCACGTCGAGGTCGACATGGAAGGAAATCTGTTCGCCGTCGTCCCCTTGCGGGCGTTGCTCAAGCTGTCCCCTGACTCCGGGCTCGTGTGGTCATGCCAGGTCGCGGCGCACCACGACCTCGCCGTCGTCGGTTCCGACGTGCTCGTGCTCAGCGAGACGCCACGCGGCGTGGACCTCGACGGGGGTTCTCACGTGGTCCTGGACAACTTGATCACCAGGATCGATGGGAGCGGAGTCGTACGGGCGGAGGTCTCGCTGTACGACGTGCTTCGGACGGAACCCGCACTGCGGGCACTCGTGGACCGGGCGGTCGATCAGCGTGCCGCGGCGCTCTGGCGTCAGCGTACGGCTGTCGAGGCTCCGGAGCCCGGTGTCTCCGGCGACCGGTTGTGGTGGACGATCCGCCGGCTGCGTTCACTGCCCGGTTCGCCGTGCGACGTCCTGCACACGAACACCCTGGAGGTCGTCGACGCTCATCCGGCGGGCCTGTGGAGAGCCGGTGACGTACTCGTCTGCATGCGCGAGCTGAACACGGTGGCCGTGGTCGATCCGGTACGGCGCGCCGTACGGTGGTCGTGGGGGGAAGCGGAGTTGGAAGGGCCGCATCAGCCTTCCGTGCTGCCGGACGGGCGTGTGCTCGTGTTCGACAACGGGGTCGGCCGTGGCTGGACGCGACTTCTCATCGTCGACCCCACGACCAACAAGGTGGAATGGAGCTGGTCGGCCGATCCGCCCACGTCATTCTTCTGCCCGCTGGCCGGCGGTTGTGAGGTACTGCCCGGCGGGAACATCCAGGTCACCCACTCGGCGGCCGGCAAGGTCTTCGAACTGACGCCCAGCGGGCGAATCGCATGGCAGCTGACGCTCCCTCCGGATGTGTACGGAGGTAACCGGGGCCGCGTATCGGTCTACCGGATCTCCGCTGTTTCACCGAGCGTCGTGCACCGGCTGGCAGAAACCGATTTGTAAGGCGGTACGGACCTAGCCGTACGCCTGGCATAAGCGCGTCGGTGGCGGGGAGAACCATGCTCTTAGTCCCGTTACAAGTTGCTTGGGTGGTCAGGATGGGAATCAGAAGCGTGGCGGAGGAGTCCACCGAATCCGGACCGGCCGAACGGCTGTCCGGGCCCGAGTTCGATTTTCTCCAGCGATGGCGGGCCCTGGTCGATGAGATCGGCGGAGACGGCGGGCAGGTACGGGTCGCCGCCCGCCTGAACTGGTCCACCTCGACCGTGTCGCGGGATCACGCCGGTGCGACTCTGCCGAGCGACGAGCGGCTCAAGGAACTGTCGGACTACCGTGAGCTCGGGCAGGACCAGCGGGTGGAACTCGCGGTTCTGCTTCAGCGGGCCCGCGACGCGCGGCACGAGCGCAAGAACGCCGGCCGCTCCCACGAGACCGCCGTTCCGGACGGGACGCCGCGGCGTCCGGGAGGCGCCGGGCGTCGCTGGGTCGCCAGGGCGGTCGCCGCCGCCACGGCGGGGCTGGCCGCGTGGCGTCACTGGCCGGACGTGTCCGCCGATGGTTCCACCGGGGTCGTACGGCCGCGGTGACGAGATCCCGACCGGGCGGTCCGAACGCTTCTCGCCGTCCCACCGTCGTCCCACGGGATCGGCGTCTCCGCAGTTCGAAAGCGTTCAGAATCGATGGGATCCCAGAAGGCTCCGCCGCCCTTGCGGTCACTTCGTCTCACGAGAAGCGTGGTCATCGCGTCGGGAGAAACCGACCCTGATTCAGGGAGGAATCAAAGATGCGACTCACCAAGAAGGTACGACGGCTCACGATGGCCGGCGTCTTCGCGGGGAGCATGGCCGGGATGGGCGTGGCCGCTGTCGGCACGGCATCGGTGGCGAGCGCCACCGACGCGCTTCCCGCGTATACGGCCAACGGATTCTGCGTCAACAAGATACTGAACCCGGGCCCGCCGACCATCAAGGGAAAGTCGTGCACGGGCCAGTACGCGGTCACCAACGAGACCCGTAAGTTCAGCGAGGACAATCTCAAGGTGTGCCCGCAGAACGGCACGCTCGTCAACCTCGGCGAGAAGTGGATATCCCCGCCGACGGGTGGTGACCCCACGATTCTGGCGAGCTATTGGGTCTCGCTGTGACACCGAGGGCGAAACGCCCGCGTTGACGCCCATGCGCGTAAGGACCGCCCCTCTGGGGCGGTCCTTACGCGTAGGGGCGGGGCCATCGCCGCGATGCGCCGCCGCGTCCGCTCCGCCCGGGAGGTGTCGCTCCCCGAACGGCGGGCGGGCTCAGCGCAGTCTCGGCGGCGCGGCAGCCAGGGCGATCACGTCGGCGAGCTCCGTCGCGCGTGCCGGGTCCTCCGGCAGCCGGCTGGTCGCGATCCGCAGGTGAGGCGCCGCCGCGATGACCTGGTAGCGGCTGCCGGGTGCGGCCGCCACGCCGTGGGCGGCGAGGGTGACCAGCGCCTCGGACTCGTCCGCGACCGGCACCCACAGGGCGAGCCCGTCGCGGTTGGCGGTGCGCAGGCCGCGTTCCGCCAGCGCGACGGCCAGCCCGTCACGGCGGCGCGCGTACGTTTCGCGGGCGTGTTCGACGGTCCGGAGTGCTGCCGGGTCGGCCAGCAGGTGGGCCAGGGTGTCCTGCAGGATGCGGCTGGTCCAGCCGGTGCCGAAGCTGCGCAGCACCCGGACCTTCTCGATCGCCTCGCCGGCGCCGCCCAGTACGGCGATCCGCAGGTCGGGGCCGTGTGACTTGGAGTAGGAGCGCACCAGGACCGTACGGCCGGGCAGGTGTTCGCCGACGCTCACGGCCGGGGCGGCCGACACCTCGCCGATGCCGTCGTCCTCGATCGCGAGTGTGCCGGCGGGGGCCAGCAGAGCGGCCAGTTCGGCGGCGCGTGCCGGGGTGAGCGCGTGGCCGCACGGGGTGTGGCCGCGCGGCTGGTAGACGAACGCCGCCGGTTTGGCCTCCAGCGCGCGGGCCAGCGAGGACGGGACGGGCCCGTCGCGGTCGCAGGCGACCGGGATCGGCTCGGCGCCCAGTGCCTCGAAGATGTCCAGGAGCCGGGCGCCGGTCGGGTCCTCGACGGCGATGCGGTCGCCGGGCAGCGCGATGGTCTGGCAGACGAGCTGCATGCCCTCGTAGCCGCCGCCGGTCACGACCCATCCCTCGGCGGCGAACGGCCAGTCCGGTTCGACCGCCTCACGCAGCTTCGCGGTGATGGTCTCGCGCGTGTAGTCGTTCAGCCGTTCGGTACGCGCCGCGGCGGCGAGCGCCTGGTCGAGGGGCGGCAGCAGCGCGGTGTCGGGCGCGGCGATGGCCAGGTCGATTGAGAGCCGGCTGCCGAACTCCCCGATCCGCTCGTACCGGGCCGGGTGCGGCACGCTGGGCGGCCCGATGACGACGGTGCCGCGCCGGCGCTGCGCGCTGACCACCCGATGGCGGCGCAGCGTCGACCAGGCGTCGGCGACGGTCGCCGGGCTGACACCGAGCTCGGCGGCCAGGCCGCGCACCGTGGGCAGCCGCGTCCCTTCGGCGATGTCGCCCTGCCGGATCAGGTCCGTCATGGCCGAGGCGATGCCTCGTGCGCTGCGGTCGCCGATGTGTGCCGCGAGCCAGCTCGCCTCGATCTCGCTCATTCCGTTGACCTCGCGAATTTCTTTGTGCAGTAACAAAACGCCCATTGTACTCATTCTGAAGTGAACATAAAGTCGGTCCCCGTCACGGTTCTCACCCGAAACGGAGCGTTGTGTCGGTTCCACACATTCGCCTGGCCCTGCGGGACTGGGACCACCTGGTCCCGCTCGTGACCGGCCAGGTCCACCCCCGCGGCTTCGAGCTGGAGATCGACTCACGCGCGATCACCCCGGACGTCCTCGGCGAACCCGGGCTCGACGGCGGCGAGACCTCCTTCAGCCGGTACGCCCTGGGACGCTCCGAAGGCGACACCCGGCTGACCGGCCTGCCGGTCTTCGTGATGCGCGGATTCCGGCACCGATGCGTCCTCGTACGCCGCGACAGCGGCCTGGCCACCGCCAAGGACCTGGCCGGGGCGCGGATCGGCCTCACCGGCTGGCCCGACTCCGGCAACACCTGGACACGGGCGCTCCTGCGCGCGGCCGGGGTCGACCTCGGCGGGGTCGCCTGGACGGTCGGGCCGCTGAACACCGGAGAGAGCGGCAAGGACCGCGTCGGCACCCGCCCGCTGCCGTCCAACGTCACCACGACCGGCGAACCGCTGGTCGACGGACTCGCGGGCGGCCGGTACGACGCGATCTTCACGCCGTTCATGCCGGGCGAGATGTTCACCGCGGGCAGCCGCTTCCGCCACCTGTACGACGATCATCGCGGCGCCGAGCGGGACTACTTCGGCCACACCGGGTTCGTGCCCGGCATCCACCTGCTGGCGCTGCGGCGTGAGGTCGCCGAGGAGCATCCGTGGCTGCCCGCCGCGCTCCAGGAGACCTTCGAGGAGTCCAAGCGGCAGTGGCTGTCGCGGCGGCGGCACCTGGCCGACACGACGCCGTGGCTGCTCGCCGAGCTGGAGAACGACACGCGGGTCTTCGGTCCCGACTGGATGCCGTACGGCACCGCCGCCAACGCCGCGATGACCGCCGCCTTCTGCACCGAGCTGTACGAGCAGGGCATCACGCCGCACCCGATCGACGCCGAGGAGATGTTCGCATGAGGATCGCCGTGGGGCAGTTCGCCGCGACCGAGGACTGGGAGGCCAACCTCGCGTCCTGCCGTGCGCTGGTCGACGAGGCCGTCTCCGGCGGCGCGGACCTGCTGGTGCTGCCCGAGGACTCCCTCGCCCTGTTCATCGACGAACCGGCCCGTATCGCCGAGGTCGCCCAGCCGCTCGACGGGCCGTTCGTGACCGCCCTCGCCGCGCACACGGTGGGGACTCCCGTCACCGTCGTGGTCGGCCTGCACGAGCCGGCCGGCGACGGCAAGGTGTTCAACACGCTCGCCGCGATCCGCGACGGCGCGCTCGTCGCCGCGTACCGCAAGATCCACCTGTACGACGCGTTCGGCTCCCGCGAGTCCGACCGCGTACGTCCCGGCGACGGCGAACCGGTGGTCCTCGACTGCGCCGGGTGGGTCGTAGGCCTGATGACGTGCTACGACGTAAGATTCCCCGAAATCGCACGATTGCTGGCCGACCGTGGCGCCGAGGTGATCGCCCTGCCCGCCGCCTGGGTGCGCGGACCGGCCAAGGAACGGCACTGGGAGGTCATGGCGACCGCCCGTGCCCTGGAGAACACCTGTTACGTCGCGGCCTCCGGCGAGTGCGGGCGCCGCAACATCGGCGCGAGCATGATCGTGGACCCGCTCGGGACCGTACGCGGCAGGCTCGGGAACACCCCCGGCCTCGCGTGGGCGACCGCCGACCGGGAGGAGTTCGACGCGGCACGCCGCGCGCTTCCCGTGCTCGCCAACCGCAGATTCCTCGTCGACCCCTCGATCCGTCCCCTGAAGGAGGCGTGGCAATGAAAGGCAAAGGCATCGCGGCCGCACTCGCGGCGATTCTGCTGCTGGGCGCGTGCGGGAAGAACCCACCGGAGGCCGAGGGCGTCCTCGGCGGCCACAAGTCCCAGGGCGTCGACCCGGCGCAACTGCGCCAGACGACCGACCACCGGCTGCACGACCGGCTGCCCGCCAAGGTACGGTCCGCGGGCCGGCTCATCTCGGTCAACAGCGGGTCCTTCCCGCCGTACGAGATCGCGGGCTCCGACGGGCGGTCGCTGACCGGCGCCTCCGCCGACCTCGCCGTCGCCCTGTCCCAGCTCCTCGGTGTGAAGATCGAGCACGTCACCGTCGACGGGCTGCCCAGCGAGCTGACCGGCATCAAGGCCGGCCGGTACGACTTCGCCATCGGCCCCATCGGCGACTTCCCCGACCGTGAGGGCGCCGCGGACTTCGTGGACTGGGTGCGGGAGTTCGTGGTGTTCGCGGTGCCCAAGGGCAACCCCAAGCACATCGGCTCCATCGCCGACACCTGCGGGCTGCGGATCTCGGTCATGGCCGGCGGCTCGGCCGAGGACGTCATCAAGAAGCAGTCCTCGACCTGTACACGGCAGGGCCACCCCGCCGTACAGGTGCAGTCCTACAAGGACCAGCCGACCTCGACCCTCGCGGTCCGCTCCGGCCGCGCGGACGCCTTCTTCTCCTCCCAGGCGCCGCTGACCTACTTCGTCCAGCAGTCCGGCAAGGACCTGCAGCTCGCGGGCACCGGCAAGGCCAACGGCTTCGCCGACCTGTTCCAGGGCGCGGTCGTCGGCAAGGGCTCACCGCTGCGTGACGTGCTGCTCGACGGCATGCGGACGCTCGTGAAGAACGGCACGTACACGAAGGTCATGACCAAGTGGGGCCTGACGCCCAACATCCTGGCCAGGCCCGGCGTGAACCTCGCGCCGAGAGAGGGGTGAGGGACATGCCCGAGGTCGACGTCGCCGGTGCCGCGCGTACCCGGCACCCGCTGCGCTGGGTGGCCTCGCTCGTGCTGCTCGTCCTCACGGCGCAGCTCGTGCACCTGCTGGTCACCAACGACAACTTCGACTGGCATGTGGTCGGCTCGTACGTGAACGCCCAGATCATCGGGCACGGCATCCAGATCACCCTTGAGCTCACCGTGGTCGCGATGGTCGTCGGCATCGTCGGCGGCGTCCTGCTCGCGGTCGGCCGCCTGTCGGAGAACCGGCTCCTGCGGACCGCGTGCGGGCTGTACGTCTGGTTCTTCCGCGGCATCCCGGTGCTGGTCCAGCTCGTGTTCTGGTACAACCTGTCCGCGCTGCTGCCCAAGATCTCCTTCGGGGTGCCGTTCGGGCCGGAGTTCGTCAGCGGAGAGACCAACCACCTGATCACGCCGTTGCTCGCGGCGATCCTGGGCCTCGGCCTGAACGAGGCCGCGTACATGGCCGAGATCATCCGCGGTGGCCTGCTGGGCGTCGACCCCGGCCAGACCGAGGCCGCCCACGCGCTGGGCCTGAGCGACGCGCGTACGCTCCGGCGGGTCGTCCTCCCGCAGGCGATGCGCTTCATCGTGCCGCCCACCGGCAGCCAGGTGATCAACATGCTGAAGGCGACGTCGCTGGTCAGCGTCATCGCGCTGGCCGACCTGCTCTACACCGTCCAGTCGATCTACAACCGGACGTTCCAGACGATCCCGCTGCTGATCGTCGCCTGCCTCTGGTACCTGCTGATCACCTCGATCCTGTACGTCGGCCAGTCCTTCATCGAGCGCCACTACGCGCGCGGCGCGACCCGCGAGGCGCCGCAGAGCTTCTGGGCCTTCGCCCTGCTGCGCCGCCGCGCCCGTACCCCGGAGGAGCCCTCATGACCGCACCCATGGTCCACGCCGCCGGAGTCCGCAAGAGTTTCGGGCATCTGGAGGTGCTGAAAGGCATCGACCTGGACGTCGCGCCCGGTGAGGTCGTCGTCGTCCTCGGCCCCTCCGGGTCAGGCAAATCCACCTTCCTGCGCTGCGTCAACCACCTGGAGACCATCGACGGCGGCTCCATCCACGTCGACGGCGAGCTGATCGGTTTTCGCGCCTCCCCCGACGGCGGGCGCGTACGCCACCTGCGCAAACGCGAGATCACCCGGCAACGGCGTGAGATCGGCATGGTGTTCCAGCAGTTCAACCTGTTCCCGCACCTGACCGTCCTGCAGAACATCGTCGAGGCGCCCACCGGCGTACGCCGCGAACCGCCGGCGCGGGCACGGGAGCACGCGATGGAACTGCTGCGCCGAGTCGGCCTGGAGGACAAGGCGGGCGGCTACCCGCGGCAGTTGTCGGGCGGCCAGCAGCAGCGGGTCGCGATCGCCCGCGCCCTGGCCATGCGCCCCAAGCTGATGCTCTTCGACGAGCCGACCAGCGCCCTCGACCCGGAGCTCGTCGGCGAGGTGCTGGCGACGATGAAGAGCCTGGCCGAGGACGGCCTGACCATGCTCGTCGTGACCCACGAGATCGGCTTCGCCCGCGAGGTCGCCGACCGTGTCGTCTTCATGGACGGCGGCGTGATCGTCGAGTCGGGCCCGCCGTCCCAGGTACTAGACGATCCCGCCAACCCGCGCACCCGGGCATTCCTCAGCAAGGTCCTGTGAGGCCCCTTCGAAGACCCCACGTCAGGTTCTGCCCTCGGCGGCGAGGGGGTCCGGGTGGCCGTCGAGGAGGGATTGCGGCTCGGCGGGAGTGTCGGCGATGGACGGGACGACGGCCGGGATCGGGACCTGGCGGGCCAGCACCGACACCGCCGAGGCCAGTGCCGCCGCGGCCATCAGCACGTACATGATCCGGTAGTCGACGACGCCGATCAGGGCCGCTCCGGCGGCGATGGACGTCGTCTGGGCCGTGCCGGACAGGGTGCCCGTCGCGGCGTTCACGCGGCCCTGCAGCCTGGACGGGGTGTACAGGTGCTGGGCGGTGCCGAGGGCAACGGTCAGGAACGGGAGGCCGGCGCCGATGAGGATGACGCCGGCCATGAAGAGTTCCAGGTTGCCCAGGACGCACAGCGGCAGGCCCAGCGCGATCAGCGTGTAGCCGATGCCGCTGACCCTCGTCTCGGCGAGACGTTTGGCCAGCAACCCGGCCAGCACGCCGCCCACGACCGAGCCGCCGCCCTGGACCGACGCCACCACGCCCAGGAACGCCGGCTGCTGGCCCAGGCCCTTGTCGATCGCGGCGAAGGCCGCGGTCTCCAGCAGGCCGATCACGGCCATGAAGCCGACCAGGGCCATGGTCAGGCGCAGCAGCAGCGGGACCTGGCGCACGAATCGGTAGCCGGCGGTCACCGACGTCAGGAAGCGTTCGCCCGTCGGCTCGGGCTTTTGCTCGACGACCTTGAGCGAGGCCAGGATCAGGCCGGCGATGATGAACGTTCCGGTGCCGATGAAGGCCAGCGCCCGGCCGCCGAAGGTGGCGTACACGCCCGCGCCGACCGCCGGGGAGATGATGCGCACGCCCTCCCGTACGGTGATGAGCAGCGAGCGGGCGTGGGCGGCGTCCTCCGACGGCAGCAGGTCCTTCAGCAGTGCCTGGCGGGCGGGGAGGGCGAACACCAGGCCGTACGCGAAGGTCACCGTGTAGATGATCCATAGCTGGCCCGGGCCGCGTACGAAGAGCAGGGACAGGACCAGGACGGCCATGCCCGCGTAGATGCGCAGCAGCAGCGGTTTCCGCCGCACCCGGTCGACCAGGTCGCCGAGCAGCATGGCGGCCATGCCGGGCAGCGTGATGATCAGGAACACCACTCCGGCCTTGCCGTTCGACCCGGTCAGGTCCTTCGCCCAGATGGCCAGCGACAGGAACATCGCGCTGTCGCCGAAGCTGGAGACGGTCTCACCGGCGAAGATGCGGCGGAAGCGCGGGTTGTCGCGCAGGAGCGCCCACATCAGCTCTCGCCCATGGACGCGCGCAGGCTCTTCGGCCGCATGTCGGTCCAGGTGCGGCCGATGTGCTCCAGGCACTCCTCGCGGGTGCCCTCGACGTCCAGCGCGTACCAGCCGGACGGGATCTCCCGGCCGGCCGCCCACACCGAGTGCTGCTCCTCGTCGTTGACGACGACGACGTACCGGGACGCCTGCTCGCTCATCCGCCATGTCCTTCCGTAGTGGTGCCGGCCGGGGCCAGCCGTTCGTCGACCAGGAGCCGTACGGCCTGCCGGCTGGTCTTGCCCGCGGTGTTGCGCGGCAGTTCGGGGAAGACGAAGACGCGCTTCGGCCGCATGTACGCGGGCAGCGCCCGCTTCAGCCGCTCCCGCAGCTCCGGCACGGGAGCGGTACCGGTGACCGCGAGGTACAGCTCGGGGCGGCCGAGGAACGCGTCCGACAGGACCGCGACGGCCTGGCCCACGAGCGGCTCCGCGACCGCCTCGATCTCGCCCAGCTCGACCCGGTGGCCACGGATCTTCACCTGGTCGTCCTCGCGGCCGTGGAAGTAGTGCTGACCGTCCGAACCGACACGGACCAGGTCGCCGGTGCGGTACATGCGCGCGCCGTCCGGCCCGGTCACGAAGGCGCGGGCGGTCAGCTCGGGGGCGCCGGCGTACCCGCGTGCCACGCCGATCCCCGACAGGTACAGCTCGCCGGCCGTCCCCGGCGGCACCGGACGCAGCCGGTCGTCGAGGACGTGCGCGCCCAGCCCGGTGAGCGGGCGCCCGATCGGCATCGGATCGCCGTAGGGCGGCAGCACCTCGGTGCACATCCCGACGACGGTGATCTCGGTGGGGCCGTACGCGTTCCACAGCGTGCCGCTGACCTTGCGCAGGTCGTCGGCGAGGGCGGCGGGCAGGGCCTCACCGCCGCTGAGCAGCGTGCCGAAGACACGTTCGCCGCCCAGGAACGGCAGCAGCATGCGCAGTTGGCTGGGGTGGCCCACGCCGCGTCGACCGGGTTCGCGCGCAGCCACGAGGCGAAGAACTCCGGGTTGCGCGCCGACCTGGGCGGAGCGACGGCGACGGTCCCGCCGCTGATGAGCGGCATCAGCATCTCCGGGACGGACATGTCGAACACCACGTTGCTGTGCGCCAGCATCCGGTCCCCCGGGCCGAGGCCCAGCCTGCGGACCAGGTCGTCCAGCATGTTCAGCAGCGCAGGGTGCTCGACCTCGACGCCCTTGGGCGCCCCGGTGGAGCCGGAGGTGAACAGGATGTACGCGGCGGGGTCCGGATCCGCGCCGGACCCGGGCGCGACGGCCCGTTCGACCACGCCGTCCGTGTCCGTACCGGGCGCGGCCACGTCGCAGCCGGCCTGGCGTACCTGGTAGAGGCGGCGGTCGGCGGGCGACGACGGGTCCAGGGGAACCGCCACCGCCTCCAGCAGCCAGCTCGCCAGCAGCGCGACGATGTAGCCGGTGCCGTAGCCGCACTCGACGGCGATCCGCGAGCCGCGGCGCGCGCCGGCCGCGCCCAGCTCGGCGGCACGTGCCCGTGCCGCCGCCACGAGCTCGCCGTACGTCAGTTCGCCGTTCTCGTCGTGGACCGCGACGGCCCGCGGACGGGTTCGCGCGTGCGCCAGGACGCGTCCCAGCGTGCCGTGTTCAGTCATCGGACGCCTCCCGCACCAGCTCGACGAGCCGGCCCAGCGTGGGCTGCTCGAAGAAGTCGGCGAGCTCGATGTACGCGCCGAGCTCCTCGCCGAGACGGGACAGCAGGCGCAGGGCCTTGATCGAGTGGCCGCCCAGCATCAGGAAGTCGTCCTCGGGCACCGCCCGCTCGACGCCCAGGGTCTCCCGCCAGACCTCGCCGGTGACCAGGGTGACCTCGTCCGCGTCGGCGGGGTCGGCGGGCGGTCCGATCGACGGCGTACGGGACGCGGCGGCCAGCAGGGCGTCCCGGTCGGCCTTCCCGTTCGCGTTGACCGGGATCCGGTCCAGCTCCACCAGCGTGGTCGGCACCATGTACTCCGGCAGCTCCCGCCGCAGCCAGGCGGCCAGGTCCGGCACGTCGAGCGGCGCCGCGGCCGTGACGCAGGCGACGATCTCGGCGCCGTGCTCGGTCGGGCGGGCCAGCACGGCGGCGTCGCCGACCTCGGGCCGCCGCCGCAGGGCCTGGTCGATCTCGCCCAGCTCGACGCGGAAACCGCGGACCTTGACCTGGTCGTCGCGGCGCCCGAGGTACTCGAACCGGCCGCCGGGCAGCACTCGCACCTGGTCGCCGGTGCGGTACATGCGCCGCCCCGGACGCGGGTCGAACGGGTCGGGCACGAAGACGTCCGCCGTCGCGGCCGGAGCGCCGAGGTACCCGTGGGCGAGGCCGTCGCCACCGACGTACAGCTCGCCGGTGCCGCCCGCCGGCACGTGCCGGCCCTCCGCGTCGAGCGCGTACGCCGTGGACCCGGAGATGGCGCGCCCGATCGGCAGCGTCCCGTCCGCCAGGTCGGAGGCGGTCACCTCGTGCGCGGTGCTGAACGTGGTGTTCTCGGTAGGGCCGTAGCCGTTGACCAGGCGCGCGGGCGGGCGGCCCGCGAGGAGTTTGTCCAGGCGCCGCTCGTCGGCGCGCTCCCCGCCGAACAGCAGCACCCGCAGCCCGGCGAACGCGTCGGGTTCGAAGTCGACGACCTGGCCGAGCAGCGTGGCGGTGAGCCACATGACCGTGATGTGGCGCTCCTCGGCGAACGCCCGCAGCCGCGCCGGCGACAGGACCACGTCGCGGTCCTCCACCACGAGGGTGGCGCCGGCCGCGAGCGCGCCCCAGATCTCGAACGTCGACGCGTCGAAGGCCGGGTTGGACAGGTGCGCGACCCGGTCATCCGCTGAGACGCTGACGAAGTCCGCGTCCGGGACCAGCCGGGTGATCGCCCGGTGGGGCACGACGACGGCCTTGGGCGTGCCGGTGGACCCGGACGTCGACATCACGTACGCGACGTCCTCGCCGGTCACCGGGACCGGCTCGGCGAGGGCGGCGGCGTCCCTGCGGAGCAGGGCGTCCAGCGCGAGCACCGGCACCAGGTCCGCGACCGGCCCGGCCGCCGCGTCGTCCGCGACGAGCGCCGCCTGCGCCGCCGCGCGCACGACCGTACGGGTGCGCTCGGCCGGCTGGCGTACGTCGATCGGCAGGTAGGCGCAGCCCGCGTACAGGGCGCCGAGGCAGGCGGTGACCGAGTCCGCGCCGCGTTCCATGGCGACGGCCACGACGGTGCCCCGGTGGAGCCCGGCCGCGCGCAGCCCGGCCGCGACGGCCGAGGCGCGCTCGTCCAGCTCGCGGTAGGTCAGGCGGCGGTCGCGGTGTTCGATCGCGACGGCGCCGGGGCGGGCCAGCGCGTGCCGCCGCACCCGCTCGTGGACCGGGACGTACACCTGCTCCTCCGCCGGGGCGGCGGGCAGGGGCAGCTCGGCGTCGGGCCGCGCGAACGCCTCGCCCACGGCCGCGACCATCCGTTCGTGCAGCTCGGCGGCGGCGCCTTCGGACAGGGCGTCGGTGCGGTACTCCAGCTCCGCGACGGTGCCGCCGGACCGTTTCGTCACGCTCCACAGCAGGTCGTACTTGGCGGTCCCGGTCGGGACGAGCTCGCGCTCGGCCCGGCACTCCCCCGCGCGCAGGCCACGGCCGGCGGCGTCCACGTACGTCAGCACCGGCAGGGCCAGCCCGCCGCCCGCGCGGTCGCGGGCCGGCAGCAGGTCCTCCACGGTCACGCCGTCCGGCAGCCGCTGGTGGGCGAGGGCCTCGGTGACCGTCCGGCGTACGAGCCGGGCCAGGCCGCGTGCGGTCGCGCCGGGCGGGAGCACGATCCGCAGCGGCAGGAGGTCGACGAACATGCCGATCTCGCGGAGCTGTTCCGGCCCGCGCGCCGACATCGGGACGGCGATCACGAGGTCGCGCTCGCCGGTGACGGCGGCCAGCCCCGCCGCGTACGCCGCGGTCCAGGCCATGAACGGGCTCATGCGTTCGCGCTCGGCCAGCGCGAGCAGGGCGGTCAGCGCCCCGGCCGGGAACGCCATGGAGTGCGCGGCGCCCGGCGTCCGCAGCGGGTCCGGGCGGTCGCGGTCGCCGGGAACCGGCAGGCCCGCCGGGCAGCCGGACAGGGTCTCGCGCCAGTACGCGAGCGTCGCCGCCGGGTCCTGGTGGCGTACGGCGACGGCCGGAGGTGCCGTGCCGGGCGCGGCCGGGTCGCCGTCGTAGAGCCGTTGCAGCCGGGACTCCAGCAGCGACAGCGCGGCGCCGTCGCAGATGAGGTGGTGCACGGTGAGCAGTAGCAGGTCGCCCTCGTCGCCGCGGTCGACCACGAGGGCGCGCAGCAGCGGCGGGCGCGCCAGGTCGAACGGCGTGCGGACCTCGTCCGTCAGCAGGCGGCGTACCTCCGGGTCCGGCACCCCGCGCGCGTCGGCCCAGCGGCAGGGCACAGTCACCTCCCCGGCCGTGAAGGCGCGGCCGGGCACCTCGAAGCCGCGCCGCAGGGCGTCCTCCTCCGCGGCGAGCATGGCCAGGGCGGCGCGGAGGCGCGCCACGTCGAGGCGGCCGTCGAAGCGGTACGACGCGCCGATGTGGAAGGTCGGCGTGCCGGGGTCGAGCAGCTCGGCGGCCCAGAGGCGCTGCTCCGGCAGGGTGAGGCCGCGTTCGCCGGTGCGGCTCGGCCCGGTGCTCCCGCCGGTCAGCGCCGCCATGAGCGCGCCGAACTCCGCGTGCTCGTACAGCACGTCGAGTTCGAGGTCGTCCGTGGTCAGGTCGCGCAGCGCCATCGCGACCTCGACGGCCATGACGGAGTCGCCGCCCTCGTCGAAGAAGTTGTCGGCGTCGTCGACATCGGCGACGCCGAGGTACTCGCACCAGACGCCGGCGACGGCCGCGCGCAGCTCGCCGGTCATCGTCCGCCCTCCGCCGAGCCGGCGCGGCGGGTGACGAGCCAGTCGCCGATGGCCAGGGCGTCCAGCGACGAGCGCGCGTACGTGGCCACCGCCTCCTCGGGTGTGCGCACGATCGGCTGCCCGCGCAGGTTGAAGGAGGTGTTCAGCACCATCGGGGTGCCGCTGTCGTCGCCGACCCGCCGGATCAGGCGCCAGAAGCGCGCCCCGGTCTCGCGGTCGACGACCTGGACCCGGGCCGAACCGTCGACGTGGGTGATCGCGGGAAGCAGGTCGTGGTACTTCTCGTGCACCTGCGTGGTGAACAGCATGTGCCGGTACTGCTCCTCGCGGCCGTCCTCGATGTCGAAGTACTCGGCCGCCTCCTCGGCGATGACGGCCGGCGCGAACGGCCGGAACTCCTCGCGCTGCTTCACCACGGCGTTCAGATGCTCGCGCATGTCCGGCGCGGTCGGGTCGGCCAGGATGCTGCGGTTGCCGAGCGCGCGCGGCCCGAACTCCATCCGCCCCTGGTACCAGGCGACCACCGAGTGCGAGCGGATCAGCTCGGACACCCCGGCGAGCAGCTCCTCCTCCGGCAGCCGCCGTACGTCGTGCTCGGGGCCGAGCGCGGTCAGTGCCCGCTCGATCTCCTCCTCGCCGAACTCCTCGCCCCAATACGGCATCGTCATGGCCGTCGGCGGCGCGGGCACCCGCTGCCGGTGCTGCCACAGGGCGGCGCCCAGCGCGGTGCCGTCGTCACCGGCGGCGGGCTGCACGAACACCCGGTCGAACAGGCCGCTGCGCGCGATGAGCCCGTTGGCGGTGCAGTTCAGCGCCACACCGCCGGCCATGCACAGGTTCCGCGACCCGCCGGCCTGCTCGGCCGTGGCCCGCAGGATGTACAGCAGGCTCTCCTCCAGGGCGTGCTGGAGGGTCGCCGCGATGTCCATGTGCCGCTGCGTGAGCGGGGCGTCGGGGTGGCGGGCCGGGCCGAACAGCTCCTCCAGGCGGCGCAGCGCGCCCCGGTGGGTCTCGCGCTCCACCGCCGTACGGTCGTGCGCGAGCAGCGGCACCCGCAGGCGGCCGTCCGCGCCCTGCCGGGCCAGTTCGGCGGCGGCGTCGGCGTACCGCTCCGGGTCGCCGTACGGGGCGAGGCCCATCACCTTGTACTCGTCCATGCCGGGCAGGAAGCCGAGGAAGTGGGTGACGACGCTGTAGAGGATGCCGAGCGACGCGGAGATCGGGTACGTGCGCACGGCGCTCAGCTCACCGGCGCGGCCCGTCAGCACGGAGGTGGACTCCGCCTCGCCCATGCCGTCGGCGACCAGCACGGTGGCCTCGTCGAAGCCGCTCAGCAGGTAGGCGCTGGCGGCGTGCGCGAGGTGGTGCGGCACGCGTACGAGCTTGCGGTCCCAGTCCTGGTCGGGGTAGCGCTCGCGCAGCGTGTCGAGCTGCACCTGCTCGGCGTACGCCTCGTGGTACCAGCGCCGGCTGAACTCGTCGCGCTCCCAGGCCGCGGACGGCTCATAGCGGAACCCGTGCGCGACGAAGTCCACGTCGTCCAGCTTCACCCCGGCGACGCGCAGGCAGGCCTCGATCGCGTCGGCCGGGAACGCCCCGGTGCCCTTGTCGCCGTCGTGGCGTTCCTGGGCGGACGCGGCGATCACTCCGTCGTCGCCGACCAGGGCCGCCGCGGAGTCCAGGCCCTGGACGAGCCGGCGCTCCCGCCGGTCGAGATCGGCCAGCATGTCCTTCTTGACGGACATCGAGCGGTCGAGCCCGCTGATACCGAGCACCAGCACGTTGAACTCCTGTCTGTTCCAATGTCTTTTCAGTGGGTGGCCCGCGAGATGACGCGGGTCATCGCGTTCCGAGCAGCCGCAGCGCGTCGAGGAACCGGTCCGCCACCGCGGCGACGGTCGCCGGCAGGTTGCGGTCGGCCGAGAACTGCCAGTCGACGACCAGCTCGTCGTCCAGGACCGCGGCCTGGACCCACAGCGGGTGGGCGCGGCGCGTGCCGGGCGCCGTCTCCGGTGCCAGGCCCGGCCGCACGGTCCAGGCGAGGTCGCGCAGGGCCGTACCGGCCCGGTCCTGGCCGACGTAGTTGAAGGCCACGTCCGGTGGCGTGGCGTCCGCGAAGTGCCCGCCGTGCCAGCGCAGCGCGCCGAACCCCAGGCCCTCGTCGGGCACGTCGGCCAGCCGCTCCGCCATACGTACGGCGGACTCCCCGGGGGACGCCTCGGCGCGTACCGGCAGCGAGACCGGGTGCCGGACGGTGCACCAGCCGACGGTCCTGCTGAGGTCCGCCTCCGGCCGGTGCGCCAGGGTCCGGCCGTGCCGCAGCAGCATGACGCCAAGCTCGCCGTCGGGCGCCCAGCCGGCGAACGCGCGGGTCAGCGCGCCCAGCAGCGCCGGCATCAGGTCGTGGCCGCCCGCGCGGGACAGGATCGCGGCCGTCGCGGACCTGTCCAGGCGCGTCCGCGTGACCGCCTCGCTCGGCAGGTCGCCCGGCCCGGTCTCCCGCTCGACGGGAAGGCGCGTGCTCATGGCGTCGAGCACGCCCCGCCAGTACGGCACCTGCGCCGACGCGCGCGCCGACGTCGCGTACTCGGCGACCATGGCGGCGAAGGCCGGATAGCCGGTCGGCACGTGCGGGAGCGGCGACCCGGCGGCCGTCCTCGCCAGGTCGTCGAGCAGCACCTGCCAGGACACGCCGTCGACCACCAGGTGATGCGTGACGACGAGGACCCAGGACGGGCGTCCGTGGCCACGGCCGATGACGAAGAAGCGGATCTGGGGCGAACGGTCCAGCCGCCAGTCCCGCGACGCCGCCCACGCGATCCGCTGAACGTGCTCGCGGTGCAGCCAGGCGTCCACGCCCGACAGGTCGACGCGTTCGACGGGCGCGCTCTCCGGTACGGGGGCGACCTCGAACCTTCCCTCGCCCGCGAGCCGCGAACGCAGCATGACGTGGGTGTCCAGCAGCGCCAGAACGTTCTTCGCGAGCCGGTCCTCGTCCACCGGGCCGTCCGCCTCGAACAGGGCGAACTGGTCGGTACGGCCCGGGTTCGCCTCCATCAGGTCGAGGAACCAGCGCTGGGTGGGGGTCAGGGGCGCGCCCGATGGCTCACGTGAGGCGGTCTCGCCGCCGTCCTCGACGGACACGTTCCCGGCGAGCTGCGCGATCGTACGGCCGGACAGCACGTCGCCCGCCGAAACACGCAACCCTGCCTGGCGCGCGCGGCCCGCGATCTGCAGGGCGAGGATGGAGTCGCCGCCGAGCGCGTGGAACTCGTCGTCCACGCCGACGCGCTCCACGCCGAGCACCTGGCTCCAGATCGCCGCCAGGGTCTCCTCGATCGGGCTCCGCGGGGCGGTGTGCTTCCGCTCCGGCTCGGGTCCGTCCTCGCCGGGCTCCGGCAGCGCCCGCCGGTCGACCTTGCCCTGCGCGGTCAGCGGCAGCGTCTCCAGGAACACCAGGTGCCTCGGCACCATGTACTCCGGCAGCCGGTCCCGCAGCCATTCACGCAGGTCACCGGCGGAAAGGTCGCCAGCTGCGACGACGTAGGCGGCCAGGCCGGTGTGGCCGTCGTCCTGGCGCGCCACGACCACCCCGTCGCGCAGCGCGGGGTGCGCGTCGAGCGCGGCCTCGATCTCGCCGAGCTCGACGCGGTAGCCGCGCACCTTCACCATGTGGTCGACCCGGCCGAGGAACTCCACCTGCCCGTCGACCGACCAGAGCCCGCGGTCGCCGGTGCGGTACAACCGCCCGCCGTCCGGATGCGGGCCGAAACGGTCGGCGGTCATCGCCGGGTCGTTCAGATAACCGCGCGCCAGGCAGGGCCCGGCCACGTACAGCTCACCCGGGGTTCCGACCGGCGCCGGCAGGCCCGCGTCGTCCAGTACCCGCACCTCGGTGTTGGCCAGCGGCGTGCCGAGCGGCAGCGGCCCGTCCGGGACGGTGCCCTGGGTGAACACGCCGCAGACCGAGAACGTCGTGGTCTCCGTCGGGCCCCAGCAGTTCACGACCGCGAGGTCCGGGCAGCGCTCCAGGATCCGCTCGACATGGCGCGGCGACACCGTCTCGCTACCGGTCAGGACGCGGCGGAGCCCGTCGAACAGGCCCGGCTCCTCCTCCACGAGCAGCGCGAACAGGGACGCGGTCGCGTGCAGGACGGTGACGCCGTGGCCGGTCACCCACTCGGCGAGGTCCGCCAGGGAGTAGCGCGCCGGCGGGGCCAGTACCAGGCGCGCGCCCGCCGCCAGCGGCGCCCAGATCTCGTACGTGGCGACGTCGAAGGCGACCGTCGCGATCTGCAGCACGGTGTCGTCGGCGCGCAGCGCGAGGGCGTCGCCGCCGTGGAGGAGCTCGGTGACGTTGCGGTGCAGCGTGACGACGCCCTTGGGGCGGCCGGTCGAGCCCGACGTGAAGATCACGTAGCAGCCGTCGTCCGGACCGGCCAGGGGCGGCAGCTCGCCGGCGTCCTCCGGCAGGTCGGCCGTGCCGAGGTCGATGGTCCGCCAGGCGCCGTCCGGCACGTGTTCCCCGGCCGTGAGCACCAGCGCCGCGCCGGTCTGTTCCAGCATGTACCGGAGCCGGCCGGCGGGGAAGTCCGCGTCCAGCGGCACGTACACGCCGCCGGCCTTCAGCACCGCGAGCAGGGCGACCACCATCTCCACCGACCGCTCGACGCACACGCCCACCGCGACGTCCGGGCCCACGCCGAGGCCCCGCAGGTGGCGCGCCAGCCGGTTCGCCCGCGCGTTCAGCTCCCCGTACGTCAGGTGCCGGTCGCCCGCCACGACCGCGACGGCGTCCGGGTCGGCGGCGGCGACGAGCTCGTGCACCAGGCCCGGCGGCGTCTCGGCGGCCGTGTCGTTGAACGAGGCCAGCAGGCCGCGCTCGGCCTCCCCCAGCAGCGACACCTCGCGGTACCGGGCGCCGGGGTCGGCCGCCATGGCCTCGAAGGCGCGCAGGTAGTAGTCGCGCAGCGCGGTGACCTGGTCGGCGGCCAGCTCCCGCGCGTCGTACTCCAGCTCCAGCATCAGCCCGGCGGCGTGCGGTTCGCGGGCGACCGCGACCACGAGCGGGAAGTGCGTGCGCGCGACGCCGGCGCCGTCCCCGGCCTCGAAACCGGCCGCGCCGCCGAGCTGGCGGAAGTGGGTGTAGACGAAGTTGGTCTCGAACAGCGCGCCGCCGCCGAGCCTCTTGCGCAGGGCCGACATCGGGTACCTGCGGTGCGGCAGCAGCTCCTGTTCGGCCTCGAACACCGCGTCGACCAGGTCGTGCCAGGTGCCGCCCGGCAGGCTCAGCCGGAACGGCACCGTGTTGAGGAACAGGCCGCGCACGTCCTCCGCGCCGTCCTCCTCCGGCCGCCCGTCGGTCGTCACCCCGGCCAGGACGTCGGAGTCGCCGGTGACCAGGCCGAGCACCCGCAGGTGCACCGCCAGCGCCACCGTCTTGAACGGCACGCCCCAGCGGCGTGCGAGGTCGTCGAGCCGGTCGAGCGTCGCCTGCGGCAGCGACGTGGTCAGCGCGCCGTGGCCCTCGTTCTCGTCGCGTTCGTGGCGTTCGCCCTCGACGGTGCCGCCGATCGGGACGGCGGCGCGGCCCCGGCGCGGGAGACGGCCGTCGGGGCGGTCCTCCAGCCGGGCCAGCCAGAACTCCTCGGTCTCCGGCGAGTCCAGGGCGGCGCGCTCGGCGGCCACGAAGTCCCGGTACGCCGACCGCGGCGGCGCCGGGCGCTGTTCGGCGGGCGACCGGTACAGCCGCATGATCTCGGCGAACGTCGACGCGAGGCTCCAGCCGTCGAAGATCGCGTGATGCTCGGTCACCGTCCACTGGAAACCGTCGTCGTCCAGGAGGTGCACCGCCATCCGGCACAGCGGCGCGACCGACAGGTCGAAACCGTTGTGCCGTTCGGCCCGCACGTACTCCGCCAGGGCCGCCCGCCGCTCCTCGCGCCCGGCACCGCGCAGGTCGACGACGGTCAGCGGGATCTCGGCCACGGCCCGTACGAGCTGGAGCGGCTCGCCGTAGGTCGCCAGGTCGAAGGAGGTCCGCAGGATCGGGTGCCGCTCGACCACGTACGCCAGCGCCGCGCGGAGCGCGGGCTCGTCGAACGTGCCGGGCACCCGCAGGCAGTGCACGTTGTGGTACGGCCGCCGCTCCGGGTCCAGCTCCGCCTCGTAGACCATTCCGGCCTGCAACGCGGCCATCGGGTAGGCGTCGGCCAGGCCGTCCGGCAGCCGCTCGCGGTCCTGCGCCGAGACCAGCGAGAACGGCTCGCGGACGTGCTGTTCGCCGGTCGTGCCGCTCACCGACACGACCTGGGCCAGCCCGGCCAGGGTCGGGTTGCGGAACAGGTCCTGGAGCCCGAAGGTCATGCCCGACCTGCGGATCTGCCCGAGCGCCTGGATGCTGCGGATCGAGTCGCCGCCCAGCTCGAAGAAGTTGTCGTGCCGGCCGACCCGGTCGAGCTTCAGCGTCTTGCACCACACGCCGGCGAGGAGCTCCTCGACCGGGCCCGACGGCGGGACGTACGCCTCGGCGAGGTCGGGGCGTTCCTCTTCGGGCGCGGGCAGGGCGGCGCGGTCGACCTTGGCGCGCGGCGTCAGCGGCAGCGCGTCCAGGAACACGAAACGGCGCGGCACCATGTACTTCGGCAGCCGCTCACGCAACCATTCACGCAGGTCACCGGCGGTCAGGCCGTCGTCGACGACGACGTAGGCGACCAGGTCGGCGTGGCCGGAGTCGTCCTGGCGCGCCACCACCACGCAGTCGCGCACGGCGGGATTCGCGTCGAGCGCGGCCTCGACCTCGCCGAGCTCGATCCGGTAGCCGCGCACCTTGACCATGTGGTCGACGCGGCCGAGGAACTCCACCTGCCCGTCCACGGACCAGAGCCCACGGTCGCCGGTGCGGTAGAGCCGCCCGCCGTCCGGGTGCGGGCCGAAGCGGTCGGCGGTCTTCACCGGGTCGTTCAGGTAGCCGCGCGCCAGGCAGGGACCGGCGACGTACAGCTCACCCGGGGTGCCGACCGGCGCGGGCAGGCCCGCGTCGTCCAGCACGCGCACCTCGGTGTTGGCCAGCGGACGGCCCAGCGGCAGCGGCCCCGTCGGCAGCGACCCGCGCGTGTAGACGCCGCAGACCGAGAACGTGGTGGTCTCCGTCGGGCCCCAGCAGTTCACGATCTCCAGGCCGGGGCAGCGCTCCAGGATCCGCTCGACGTGTCCCGGGGAGATCGTCTCGCTGCCGGTCAGGAAGCGCCGCAGGCCGTCGAACAGCTGCGGCTCCTGGTCGGCGAGCAGGACGAAGAACGACGCGGTCACGTGCAGGACGGTCACGCCGTACCGCGCGACCCACTCCGCGACGTCGGCCGGGGCGTACTGCATGACCGGCGCCATCACCAGCCGCGCGCCGCCCACGAGGGGTGCCCAGATCTCGAAGGTCGAGTTGTCGAACGGCAGCGGGGCCAGGTGCAGCAGCGTGTCGTCCCCGTCGAGCCGCAGGAAGTCCCCGCCGTGGACGAGCTCGGCGACGTTGCGGTGCAGCGTCACGACGCCCTTGGGGCGGCCAGTGGAGCCCGACGTGAAGATCACGTAGCAGCCGTTGTCCGGCCCGGCGAGCGGCGGCGGGTCACCGGCGTCCTCCGGCAGCTCCACCGCGCGTACGTCGACGTTGCGCCAGGTGCCCTCGGGCACCGCCGTCGCCCCCGCGGTCAGCACCAGCGGCGCGCCGACCTGTTCGATCATGAACCGCAGCCGGTCGGCCGGGAAGGCGGCGTCCAGCGGGACGTACACGCCACCGGCCTTCAGCACCGCGAGCAGGGAGACCACCATCTCCACCGACCGCTCGACGCACAGGCCGACCGCGACGTCCGGGCCGACGCCGGCGCCGCGCAGGTACCGGGCCAGCCGGTTCGCCCAGGCGTTCAGCTCCCCGTACGTCAGGCTCCGGTCGCCCTCCACGACCGCCACGGCGTCCGGCGAGGCCGCCGCGCGCGCCGCGACGAGCTCGTGCACCAGGCCCGGCGGCGTCTCGGCGGCCGTGGCGTTCCACGCCTCCAGCAGGGCCCGCTCGTCCTCGCCCAGGAACGACACGTCGCGGTGGCGGCCGTCCGGGTCCGCGACCATCGCCTCCATGATTCGGACGTAGTAGTCGCGCATGACCAGCACCTGGTCCTGCGCGAGGACGTCGGTGTGGTAGTCCATGCCGAGCAGCAGCCGGGAGGAGTACGGGTTGCGGATGACGCCGACGTTCAGCGGGAAGTTGGTCGGCTCGGCCCGCTCGGTGCTGAAGCTGTCGATCTTGCCGTCGACGATCTGGATCCGGTCGGCGCCGAACGCCTTCCCGAGCACGTGGAAATGGTTGTAGACGAAGTTGACCTCGAACAGCGGGCCGCCGCCGAGCTTGCGCTGCAACGCCGACAGCGGGTACCGGCGGTGCGGCAGCAGCTCACGCTCCGCCTCGAACACCGCGCGTACGAGGTCGCGCCAGGTCCCGTCGGGCAGCTTCAGCCGGAACGGCACCGTGTTGAGGAACAGGCCGCGTACGTCCGCCGCGTCGGCCTCCTCCAGACGGCCGTTCGCGCACAGCCCCACCAGGACGTCCGAGCTGCCGGTGACCAGGCCGATCACCCGCAGGTGCACGGCCAGCACGACCGCCTTGAACGGCACGCCCCAGCGACGGGCGAGGTCCTGGAGACCTTCGCAGACGTCCTCGGGCAGCAGCGTCTCGACCGAGCCGTAGCCCTCGGCCTCGTTGTGCACCCGCCACTCGTCGTCCACCGCGCGGCCCTTGAGCAGCGAGGGACGGTCCTGCGGCCAGCGGGGCAGCCGGCAGTCGGGCCGGTCGGAGACCCGGTCGAGCCAGAACCGCTCGCTGTCGGCGGAGCCGATGGCGGCGCGCTCGGCGGCGATGAAGTCGCGGTACGCGGAGCGGAGCGGCGCCGGGACGGGGCTGTCGCCGGCCAGCAGCCGCTGGTACACCGCGCCGATCTCGGAGATGCTCGAGTGCAGGCTCCAGCCGTCGAAGATCGCGTGGTGCTCGGTGATCGTCCACTGGAAGGCGTCATCGGCGAGCCGGTGAATGCCGAAGCGCAGCAGCAGCGGGCGCGAGTGGTCGAAGCGGTGGGCGCGCTCGGTGCGCACGTAGTCCGAGACGACGGCGTCCCGGGCGTCCTCGTCGAGCCCGCGCAGGTCGACGACCGTGAACGGCATCTCGGCGGTGGCGTGCACGAGCTGCAACGGCTCGCCGTAGCCGCTCAGGTCGAAGGAGGTCCGCAGGATCGGGTGCCGTTCGACGACACGCGCCACGGCCTCGCGGAAGCAGGCCTCGTCGAACACGCCGGCGATCCGCAGGCTGTCGACGTTGTGGTACGGCCGCCGGTCCGGGTCCAGCTCCATCTCGTAAACCATGCCGACCTGGAGCTCGGCCATCGGGTAGGCGTCGACCAGGCCCTCCGGCAGCCGCTCCCGGTCCTCGGGCGCCACCAGCGCGAACGGTTCGAGCTCCTGCGAGGCGCTCGCGGCGTCCGGGTCGCCGGCCGCCGCCGCGAGCCCGGCGACGGAGGGCGTACGGAACAGGTCCTGCAGCGCGATGCCGACCCCGGCCTCGCGCGCCTGGCCGAGCACCTGGATGCTGCGGATCGAGTCGCCGCCCAGGTCGAAGAAGTTGTCGTGTCGGCCGACCCGGTCGACGCCGAGGACCTCGGCCCAGATCCCCGCGAGGAGCTCCTCCACCACGCCGACCGGGGCGGCGAACTCCTGCGACAGCTCCGGCCGCTCGCCGCCCGGCTCGGGCAGCGCGCGCCGGTCCACCTTCCCCTGCGGGGTGAGCGGCAGCACGTCGAGGAACACCCACCGGCGCGGCAGCATGTACTCCGGCAACCGGTCCCGCGCCCACTCCCGCAGTACGGCCGCGTCGCTCTCGCCGACGACGTACGCCACCAGGTCGTCGCGGCCGTTCACCGCGCGCAGGACGACCACGGCCTCACGTACGCCGTCGTGCGCGCCGAGCACGGCCTCGATCTCGCCGAGCTCGATCCGGTAGCCGCGCACCTTGATCTGGGAGTCGGCGCGGCCGAGGTACTCCAGCTCGCCGGCGGCGTTCCAGCGGGCCACGTCGCCGCTGCGGTACAGGCGCGCCCCCGGCACGCCGCCCAGATGGTCCGGTACGTACCGTTCGGCGGTCAGCCCCGGGCGGTCCACGTACCCGCGCGTGACGCCGGCGCCGCCCACGTACACCTCGCCGGGCACGCCGGCGGGGCACGGTTCACCGGAGGGGTCCAGCACGTACGTCCGCAGGTCCGGCAGCGGGCGGCCGATCCGCGACACCACGCCGTCGAGGTCGCCCGCGCCGACCTCGTGGTAGGTCACGTGCACGGTCGTCTCGGTGATGCCGTACATGTTCACCAGGACCGGGTTCCGCTCGCCCCGGCGGGCGATCCAGCGCCGCGCCGACGGCAGGTGCAGCGCCTCGCCGCCGAACACCACGGCGCGCAGCGCCAGGTCCGCGCCGGTCCGCTCGTCGACCTCCTCGAACTGGCGGAACGCCGACGGCGTCTGGCTCAGCACGGTCACCGACTCGCGTGCCACCAGATCGTAGAAGGCGTCGACGTCGCGGCTGACCGCGTACGGCACGACGACCAGGCGCCCGCCGGTGGTCAGCGCGCCCCACATCTCCCACACCGAGAAGTCGAACCCGAAGCTGTGGAACAGCGTCCACACGTCGTCCGCGCCGGCACGCAGGCCCGCCTCCGCCACCGCGGCGAACAGCCGCGTGGCGTTCGCGTGCGTGACCAGCGTGCCCTTCGGGCGGCCGGTCGAGCCCGACGTGAAGATCACGTAGCAGCCGTTGCCCGGGACCGCCGTCTCCGGCGGGTCGTCCGTACGGCCGCGCTCCAGCGTGCCCAGCTCGACGGTCTCCCCTAGGCCGTCCGGGACGCGTGCGGCGTCGTCGACGAGGACGAGGCCGGCGCGTACGTCCCGCACCATCGCCCGCAGGCGGTCCGGCGGGAAGGACGGGTCGAGCGGCACGTAGACGCCGCCCGCCTTCAGCACCGCCAGGCACGCCACGACGAGTTCGGCGGAGCGTTCGGCGCAGACGCCGACGCAGTCCTCGGGGCCGATCCCGCGCTCCCGGAGCCTGTGGGCCACGGCGTTCGCCCGCGCGTTCAGCTCCCCGTACGACAGGCTCTCGCCGCCGCACACCACCGCGACCGCGTCCGGGTCCGCCGCCGCGCGCGCGGCCACGAGCCCGTGCACCGTCGCGGTCTCCAGGGGACCGCCCTCGCCGGACCAGGAGGTCACCAGTTCCCGCTCGGCGGGGCTCATCATCGGCAGCTCGCCGACCGGGACGTCCGGTGTGGCGACGGCCGCCGCGAGCAGGGTCCGCCAGTGGCCGGTGAGGGTGCGGACGGTGGACGGCTCGTACAGGTCGGTCGCGTACTCGACCTCCAGCCGCAGCTCGCCGCCGCGCCGGTACACCGACCAGGTCAGGTCGAACTTGGCGGTGTCCGTGGGCACGAGGTGACGCTCGACCGTCAGGCCGCCGGGCAGCGCTGAAGGTTCCTCCTCCTCGTGGAAGGCGAACACCACCTGAGCGACCGGGCTGTGGCCGAGCGAGCGTTCCGGATGCAGGTGGTTGACGGCCAGGTCGAACGGCACCGTGCCGCGGGAGAGCGCGTTCAGCGTGGAGGTACGCGCGCGGGCGACCAGCTCGGTGAAGCTCGGGTCGTCCGACAGGTCCGTGCGGACGACCAGGAAGTCGGCGAAGAACCCGACCATGGCGTCCAGCTCGGCTCGCCCGCGACCGGCCACCGGCGAGCCGAGCACGATGTCGCCGGCGCCCGAGTGCCTGGCCGCGAGCGCCTGGAACGCCGCGAGCAGGACCGTGTAGAGGCTCACGCCCCGCGCGGCGGCGAACGCCTCCAGCTCGCGCAGCGGCACGTCCGGCAGCTCGAACGTGGTCGTACGCCCCCGGTAGGTCAGCTCGGCGGGCCGTGGATGGTCGGTGCCGAGGTCGAGGATGGCGGGCGCCTCGCGGAGGGCCTCGGCCCACGCGGCGAGCGCCCGCTCGGTCCGCGGCCCGGCCAGCCGCTCGCGCTGCCACAGCGCGAAGTCGGCGTACTGGAGCGGCGACGGGCCGTCCGCACGGCCGCCGTTCTCGTACGCCTCCAGGAGCTGCCGCTGGAAGACGTCGAGGGACCAGCCGTCACCGGCGATGTGGTGCAGGGTCAGGTGCAGCCAGTGCTCGTGCTCCGAAAGACGGAACAGGCAGGCCCGCAGCACCGGCCCGGCGGCCAGGTCGAAGGGGCGCCGCGCCTCGGCGGCGATCAGCTCCCCGGCGCGGTCCCGCGCGGACTCCGCGCCGGTGAGGTCCACGATCGGGCAGCTCAGAACGCGGTCGTCCAGCACGCGCTGCCGCGGCTCCCCGTCCACCTCCTCGAAGACGGTGAACAGGACGTCGTGCCGGGCCGCGACGGCGGAGACGGACGCGGCCAGCCGCCCGGCCGACAGCGGGCCCGTGAAACGCAGCGTCATCGGCACGTTGTAGGCGGGACGGTCCCCGATCCAGCGGTCCAGGAACCACAGCCGGCGCTGCCCGTACGACAGCGGTCCGCGGTCCGCCGGACGTGCGCGGAGAGTCCCGGTGGATAGGCGCCGGGAGGCGGGGCGCAATGTCGCGGAGTCTCCGGCCGGCCGCTTGATCCCGTCCAATTGCTCCGCCTTATCGTCGACCGAACAGCCAATTAATTTTGCCGAATTTTGGGAAATGCAACACGACGAGATAGCGCGTGTATCGACGCGCTCACGGACGGTTGATCTTCCCGCCGGAACTACGTTTTCCCCAACGGATCACGGGGCTCCGACACCTGGGACAGTGGACGCCATCGCATTATGGCTGACAATATCCATGGCCGGATGTGGACCACTACCGTTGTGTTACGGGCATGTTTCGGCAGCTTGACATAGGTGTCGACACCTAGAAAGGGTCACCCCGAATAAGATCGCCTTGACAACCGGGCAAGTCCCACAGAAAATCCGCCGCACGTCGGCGCATTAAGTCGGTTTCACGATTCAGATCGAGACGGTTAGTTCTGAATCGGCCACGCCGCGTAATGAGGGCGGCAGTCGGGCACCCCTGGCAATGGCGTTCTGAAATTGCCGGACGGGCCCGAACCGGGCGGCCGGAGCGCGCCCCCTGGGAGGCGGACGCCGAGACGCTCTGCGCAGGCGCTAGGGGGTTCCGGGGGCGGTCTCGGTGCCGAGCTCGACGCAGCAGGCGCCGGGGCGCGGGACCAGCGTGGCGTGGACGGTTTCGGCGTTCAGGCCGTCCAGCAGGCCGCTGAGCAGGGCGTGATTGATGCCGCAGACGAGGTCGGGCGCCTTGGCCGCGAGGGGGTGGAACGGGCAGTTGCGCAGGCGCAGCAAGGTCGGGGTCTCGCGGGATGGTTCGAAGCCGTGGCGTTCGAGGATCTCGCCCGCGAGGGTGAGCGCGCGTTCGGCGCCGAGGCGGCCGGGCCTCGCCTGGTCGCGTTCGTCGCGGCCGAGCCGCCGGCCCTCGTCGGCGGCGACGCGAAGCGCGGCCTGACGGGCGCCCTCGCCGCCGGTCTCGGACAGCACGGCGTCGATCAGGATGCCCGCGAGGACGTCGTGCTCGCGGCACGGGATGCTCACGCGTACGTCCACGCCGGAGGGCTCGTACACCTTCGGCGCCCGGCCGACCCGGCGTACGCCGGACAGGTTGGCGTAGCCGGCCGCCAACAGGCCCGCGTCGACCAGCTTGTCGAGGTGGAACGCGGCCAGCTTGCGGGAGATGCCGACGCTGGCGGCGGCCTCGTCGCGGGTGACGGGCCGGTCGGAGCGGCGGATGAAGGCGTACATGCGCCTGCGCAGATCGTCGTCGAGGACGGCGACGGCCGCGATCGTCGAGGCGTCCGAAGTCACGCCTCCCATGATAACGCGTAGAACCATGGGCGAAAGAGGTAGATCCGCTGCTCTGTTGACTTCCGCCTGGTATATGACCAAGACTCATTGGTGAAATCGGACATCATGGAGAGGAGACGCCGGTGCGATCCAGTTCGGCGTTGCGCGTCGCCACCGAAGACGGCCGCATCGATCTCGCCGCGGCCGAGCGCGCCGCCGGTGACCTTCTGCGGGCCCTGGGCGTCTCGACGGAGTCCGAGAGCCTGCGCGGCACTCCGGGCCGGATGGCCCGCGCCTACGCGGAGCTGTTCAGCCCACGGCCGTTCGACCTGACGACGTTCCCCAACGACGAGGGCTACGACGAGCTCGTCCTTGCGCGTAACATTCCGCTGCGGTCGGTGTGCGAGCATCATCTGCTGCCTTTCACCGGCACCGTTCATATCGGCTACCTGCCCGCCGAACGCATCCTCGGCCTGTCGAAACTGGCGCGCGTCGCCGAGCACTTCTCGCATCGGCCACAGGTACAGGAACGCCTCACCAAGCAGATCGCCGACTGGCTCGCCGAGCAACTGGCACCCAAAGGCGTCGGTGTGGTCATCGAGGCCGAGCACACCTGCATGACGCTGCGCGGCGTACAGGCCGTCGGCTCGTCCACCGTCACCTCCACGCTGCTCGGCACGCTCCGCGAGGACCCACGGTCACGCACCGAGTTCTTCGCCCTCACCGGCGTCAACCCCTGAGGCACCTCTGACCCCAGTGCGCTGTTTCCGTCACAACTTTCCCGCAATTCCCACGGTTCCCGGCTCGCGGCGCCCTTACTTCTCTGTCAATATTCTCCACTTCAACCAGACAGATTCCCGAGGTATAAGAAAGGGATGATCAATTGACCTAGGGCGTGTCCGGTGGATCTTGGCCGTCGCGAGCGGCCGCCCGGAGGGCGGCTCGCAAGGCGGAGGAGGGAGTCGGCCTGGTGTTGGCCGGCGACCGACGACAACGCGGCGAGCCGTCCTCCGGGCACCGCGTAGCAGGCTGAAGATCCACCGGACACGCCCTAGGGAAGTCAGCCGTGGGAGAACGAATGCGCCTGCCCTTGCGTGTCCTCGCGTCGATCGGTCTGGCGGTGTCCGCCCTTCTCGTGCCGGGCACCGCGAACGCCGCCTCCCAAGCGCCCGCGCTGGTGATCGGCCAGGACTTCCCCGACCCGGCCGTGCTCCAGGCCGGCAGCACGTACTACGCGTACTCGACGAGCAGCGGTTCCGGGCGGATCCCGTACGCGACGGCGTCGGCGCCCACCGGCCCCTGGAACGTGAAGGGCGACGCTTTGCCGACGAAACCGGCGTGGGCCGGCGACGGCGGTTTCTGGGCGCCGGACGTCTCCCGGCGCTCGGACGGCACGTACCTGATGTACTTCGCGGGCCCGAGCGTCGCGCAGGGCCGGATGTGCGTCGGCGCCGCCGTCGCGAACACCCCGGCGGGCCCGTTCACGTCGGTCGGCGGCACGCCGCTCGTGTGCAACGCGAGCGAGGGCGGAGACATCGACCCGTCGGCCTTCGTCGACACCGACGGCCGCCGCTACCTCGTCTACAAGAACGACGGAAACGCCATCGGCGCCCCCACGATCATCTGGCTCCAGCCCGTGGCGGCCGACGGCGTCACGATGACCGGCGGCCGTACCGAACTCCTGAGAAACACCCGCCCCGAAGAGGGCGGCGTCATCGAGGCGCCGAAACTGGTCCGGCGCCCCTCGCAGTACGTCCTGTTCTACGCGACCGGCGTCTACAGCCAGAACACCTACAGCACCAGCTACGGCACCTCGGCGTCCCTGACCGGCCCGTACACGAAGGCGTACCGTCCCCTGCTGACCACCGACAGCGTGAACGGCGCGGTGCAGGGCCCGGGCGGCGCCGACGTGCTCGGGGACCACATCTTCTTCCACGGCTGGCTGTCGAACAGCCGCGGCATGTACGTCGCCGACCTGGGCTGGGCGAACGACTTCCCGGTCGTACGCGGCAGCCGGGTCCGCTACGAGGCGGAGAAGGGCACCATCAACGACGCCACGATCCGCCAGACCTCCAGCGCCTCCCAGGGCGCCGTGGTCGCCAACCTGGACAACGCGGACAGCTGGGTCGACATCTCGGTCTTCGCCCCGACGGCGGGCGGCTACACGGCGTACGTCGACTACTCCGCGGGCTACGGCGCCGCCCAGCACCTGCTGACCGTCAACGGCGGCGCGTCGGTGGTGGTCGACTACCCGCAGCAGGCCTGGGAGACCTACAACCAGGTCGCCGTCGGCGTACAGCTCAACGCGGGCTGGAACACCCTCCGCTTCCAGAACCACGCCGGCTGGGCCGAACTCGACTACGTCGAGGTGCTGTAGCCGCCCCGCGCGTCATCGGCCGGGGCGGCCTTGGTGAAGGAGCCGCGCCAGATCTCCAGCGTGCCGTCGGTGACGGCGGTGACGAAGTTGATGAGGCGGGTGTGGCCGTCGTCGAGGAGCATCGGCAGGGCCGGGCCGGCGGGCGGCCCGCCGGCGAAGGTCCTGGCGATCCAGTCCTGAACCCAGGGGGACTCGTTGGTCCACTCGGTGGTCGAGAGGCCGGCGCTCTCGATCGCCGTGAGCAAGGCCTGCGGGGTGGCCACGAAGCTGTCGGTGCCGTCCAGCGACCAGGGCATGGGCCAGCGGAGATCGGCCGGGCGCGGCCGGCAGACCTCCCAGACGGCCAGGCGCGCGCCGGGGGCGAGGCTGCGGGCGATGTGCCCGAACCAGGTGCTCTTGTCGTGAACGTTCATCTGGACGTGCATGGTGATCGCGGCCTGGAAGAGCGGGTCGGGCCGGAAGGTGGCGATGTCGCCCTGCTGGAATCGGACGAGGTCGCTCAGCCCGCTCCTCACGGTGAGGGCGCGGGCGGCATCGACGTAGGCGGGTGCGAGGTCGATGCCGACGACGTGGTGTCCGGTACGCCGGGCGATCCGGCGTGCGGGGCCGCCGAATCCGGAGCCGACGTCCAGGACCCGGTCGCCGCCGGCCAGGGCGAGGGCGGGGATCAGCAGGTCGACCGCGCCGACGCCGCCGATGTGGAACTGGTCGAGGTCGTCCAGGGACGCGCCGGGGTGTTCGCTCAGCAGCCGGTCGATCCTCTGGTCGACGGCGGTCTCCTCGTACGTCATCGCGCGAGGTCCTTCCGGCGGTTCACGGAGGGCTCCGCCGGGCGGTGTTCCGGTACGGCCTGGGCGGGCAGGAAGGCGGCGGCGAGCAACGCGCCGCCGGCGGCGACGGCCCCGGCCACGACACACGCGACGCTCAGCCCGTGGTCGAACGCGCCGACCGCGGCCTGGCGTACGGCGGCTCCGGCGGCTCCCTCGCCGGAGACGACGGTCGATCCGATTCCCGCCTGACGGGCGTCGACCGCTCCCATGATGGATTCGGTCGCGGGCGCGGAGGTCAGGCCCATGCCGAGGCCGTAGACGACCATCTGGACGGCGATGATCCCGTAGCCGAGGGCGGGGCTGAACCCGAACAGGGTGAAGAACGCCGTCAGCAGGACGGCACTGCCGGCGAAGCCGGCGATCGACGCCGTCGAGGTCCAGCCACGGGCGGGGGCCTCGATGAGGGTGTAGACGAGCAGCCCCATGAAACCGCCGGACAAGATCACGCCGAGGACGTCCAGCCCGCGCGTGGACGGTCGGCCGGTACGCGGGACGCACAGCGCCGTCAGGACGATCACGGCGAGCGACACCGGCGCGAGCGCGAAGAAGACGCTCGACCAGCTGTAGTCCTCCAGCAGGAACCCGCCCACGATCGGTCCGAGTGCGATGGCCATGCCGGCTCGGGCCGCGATCAGTTCGGCGGGTGAGGACGCGTACCCGCCGAGGAGGCTCGCGGCGCCGAACACGAGAAGGCCGGAGAGGAGTACGCCCTTGTGGCCGAACCGGTCGGACAGGCTGCCCGAGGCCAGGAGCAGCGCGGCGAGCACGAGCGGTTTCGACCGGAAGGGAATCATGGTTGAAGATTAGATACAGCTAGTAGAAAAAATCAACTACTTGATTTAGTAACTCAACGGACCTGGGCTACAGTGGTCGCATGCGGAGCTATGGCCAGTACTGCTCGATCGCCCGGGCCCTCGACGTCGTGGGCGACCGCTGGACGCTGCTGATCGTCCGCGAGCTTCTGCTGCGAGGCCCGTGCCGGTTCACGGACGTGAGGAACGGGCTGCCCGGCATCGCCGCCAACCTGCTGTCGGGGCGGCTCAAAGAGCTGGAGGACGCCGCGCTGATCAGCAGGGAGGACGCGCCTCCGCCCGTCGCGACCGCCCTGTACAGCCTGACCGAGAACGGCCTGGCGCTGGAGCCCGTGCTGAAGGCGCTCGGAATCTGGGGTCTGCGGCACATGTCCGCCGAACGGCCCGACGACGCGTTCCAGGCGCAGTGGCTCGCCTACGCGCCCGCGTGGTTCACGACCGACGCCGACCCCGACGCCCCGCCGGCGGTCATCCAGCTCGTCGCGGGCGGCGAGGAGGCCGTCATCGAGGTCGGCGAAGGCCAGGTCCACACCCGGACCGGCCGCGCCGCCACCCCGGACCTGGTCCTGGACGGCCCACCCCGCGCGGTCCTCGGACTGCTCACCGGAGTGATCGACATCAGCGGTGCCACCCGGATCGGGCTCACCGCGACCGGGCGGACCGACCTGCTCACCCGGCTACGGCCCGTCGCGGAAGATCAAGCACCGGTTCAGGGGACGTGATGTAGCGCCGGTCAGCCGTCCAGGCGGCGCTTGCCGAGCCAGGCGACCGTCTCGGGGCTGCGCCACGGACTTGCCGTACGCCTGGCCGATCTCGCCGAGGACAGGGTGGGTGAACAGGTCGTTCTTGCCTTCGGCGCAGCCGTCTTCCTCCTGGTCAGCGTTCGAGCATCCGGCGTTGGGCCTCGGTGTGGGTCTCGCCCGCCGCGGGAGGCAGGGCGCTGAGCTCGGCGAGCTGCCCGGCGGTCAGTTCGACGCCGTCGGCGGCGGTGTTCTCCTCGACGCGGCTCACGCGCTTGGTGCCGGGGATGGGCGCGATGTCGGTGCCCTGGGCGAGCAGCCAGGCCAGCGCGACCTGGGCGGGGGTGACGCCGGCCTCGGCGGCTACGGCCTGGACCTCGTCGGCGATGCGCAGGTTGCGCTGGAAGTTCTCGCCGGTGAAGCGCGGGTTGTCACGGCGGAAGTCGGACTCGTCGAACTGGTCCGTCGAGCGGATCGTGCCCGTCAGGAAGCCGCGGCCGAGTGGCGAGAAGGGCACCAGGCCGATGTTCAGCTCGCGCAGCACCGGCAGGACCCGATCCTCCACTCCCCTGGTCCACAGGGAGTACTCCGACTGGACGGCGGTGACCGGGTGGACGGCGTGCGCGCGGCGGATGGTGTCCGGGCCGGCCTCCGACAGGCCGAACGTACGGACCTTGCCCTCGGCGACCAGCTCGCCCACGGCGCCGGCCGTCTCCTCGATCGGGGTGTTCGGGTCGACGCGGTGCTGGTAGTACAGGTCGATGTGGTCGGTGCCGAGGCGCCTGAGCGAGCCTTCGACGGCCGTACGGATGTTGGCCGGGCCGCTGTCGAGGTTCCACGGCCCCTCGCCCGCGTGCGAGACGAGGCCGAACTTCGTCGCCAGCACCACCTCGTCGCGGCGGCCCTTCAGCGCGCGGCCGAGGAGCTCCTCGTTGGTGTACGGCCCGTAGATCTCGGCGGTGTCGATGAACGTGACGCCGAGGTCCAGCGCCCGGTGCAGCGTACGGACGGACTCCGCCTCGTCCGCACCGGAACCGGTGTAGCCGTGGGACATCCCCATCGCGCCCAGCCCGATCCGGGAGACCTCCAGGTCACGCAGCTTGATATGACGCATCATTCGCTCCGATCTCTCGTCTGCCGTCCACTCTCTCGCGCTCCCGCGACCGCAGGCAGACCGGGCCGTTCCAGGTAATGACAGGGCCCCTCATCGCGCTCCCGGCCAGGTCAGCGCGGTGTGACACTGGAGGCATGGCATCCGAGCACACCACCGGCGGCAGCGAGGGCGCACAGCTGGGCAGGTTCCTGCGGGCCCGCCGCACCCAGACCACCCCCGACCAGGTCGGTCTCACCGTCGGCACCGGCCTGAGCCGCAGCATGGACGTCCTCGCCTGGAACCCCGGCACCGCGGGCCAGCGCCTCAGCGTCTACACCGCCGAACCGGGCAGACCGGACCACGACGCGCTGCTCCTGCTCGACCTGACCGCACCCCGGCAGGCGTCATCAGTGCGCTAGGTCGTCGAAGCGCTTGGGGAAGTCGAGTTCGAAGGCCCTGGTCTGGGCGCCCAGGGCGAGGGCCCGGCGGAGCCGGCGGTGGGCCTCTGGGTCGGAGAGCGTGCCGGCCGACAGCGCGTGTTCGGCGATCAGGCCTGGGGTCAGCGGGGCTTCGGCGGCTAGTGTCGCCCGCTTGGCCGCGAGGACGCCGCCCGGAGGGAACGAGGCGATGCGCCGGGCCAGCTCGTTGACGAACGCGGGGGCCTCGGCCTGGTCCAGGGCCCGGTTGACCAGATTGTAGCGCTCTGCCAGGTCGGCGTCGTAGTCGTCGCCGGACATCAGCAGTTCCAGTGCGCGGGATCGGCCGGCGAGCCGCGTCACCGCCTGTGTACCGCCGAATCCCGGGCAGAGGCCGAGGAGGACCTCGGGCTGTCCGAGTACGGCTCTGCCGCGTACGGCGAAGCGCATGTCCAGGGCCAGCGCGAACTCCGCTCCCCCACCTCGGGCGATCCCTTCGAGGAGCGCGATCGTGGCCATCGGCAGTTCGCGGTAGCGGGCGAACAGCGCCTGGTACGGGTTGGGCTCGATGGGCCGTTCGACCGCCGGGAACGGCCGGTGCCGCAGGTCCGCGTGCGCGATGAAGAAGTCGGGGACGGCGCTGTCGACGATGACGACGCGGACGTCGCCGGCCCGCTCCAGCGCGTCGCAGAGCGCGGTCAGGTCCTCGAACATCGCCTTGTCGAGGACGTTCAAGGGCGGGTGGTCGATCGTGACGCGCGCGACGCCCGCCTCGGCTCGTACCTTCAACGTCGCATAGCTGATCACACCAGCCGATGATACCCGGAATCGGCGCATCGTCAACGCTGTCGTTGACAGAAATCCGCGGCGCTTCTACGCTACGGCCACGGCGATTCGCAAAAGGGAAGGCTGGCGGACGGCATGGCGGAACACGCGACGATGGAAAAAGATCTACTCCTCCGGATGGGCGCCAAAGAGAGCATTCAGAACGCGCTACTGCGGTACTGCCGAGGTGTCGACCGCCGCGATTTCGAGCTGATGCGGTCCGCCTACCATCCGGACGCGGTCGACGATCATGGCGGCTACCGCGGAGACGTCCCCGGGCTGCTCCGATGGGTCGAGGAGCGCCATCGCGGCGTCGAGCAGTCGATGCACTTCCTCGGCAACTGCATTATCGAGATCACCGGTGACGAGGCCGTGGTCGAAACCTATTGCGTGCTGTACCAACGGCTCGCCACGTCGAATGGCGACGCGACCGCCAAGCTCGGATTCACCACGTCCGGGTCCGGAAACCAGATGACGTTGCGCTGCCGCTACGTCGACCGTTTCTCCTGCCGGCACGAGGAATGGCGAATCGCCCAGCGCCTCGTCGTCTACGAGTCGGTCTCGTTCGAGAACGTCGACGCGGGAGCGCCGTTCGGACCCGGGCTGACCGTCGCCCGGCGCGACGGCGGGGACGCCCTGTACGCGGCCGGAGCGAAGAGGACGGCCCTGTGAAGTATTACCACCTTCCCGAGTTCACCGGCGTGGACGCGCTCCGGCTCGACGAGCGCGACGAGCCCGCTCCGGGACCGCGCCAGGTGCTCGTACGCATGCGGGCGTGGTCGCTGAACTACCGGGATCTGCTGATCGCACGGGACGCCTACGGACGCGGGCTGAAGGCCGACCCGGTTCCGTTGTCCGACGGTTCGGGCGAGGTCGTCGCGGTCGGGACCGGGGTGACGCGCTGGCGTACCGGCGACCGGGTCGTCGGTATCTTCATGCCCCGCTGGATCGACGGTGCCCCGGACGCCGCGAAGGTCGCCGGCGCGCTCGGTGGCCCGGTCGACGGCGTTCTCGCCGAGTACGTGACCTTCCACGAAGAGGCTCTCGTCGCCGTACCCTCGCATCTGGACTTCTCCGAGGCCGCGACGCTGCCGTGCGCCGCGGTGACGGCCTGGCACTCGGTGGTGGTCCAGGGCGGCGCGATGCCGGGACAGCGGGTGCTGACCCTCGGCAGCGGCGGCGTCTCGGTGTTCGCCCTGCAGTTCGCGGTGGCGAGCGGTGCGCGCGTGGTCGCGACGTCGAGCAGCGACGGCAAGCTGGACACGCTGCGCGCTCTGGGCGCCTCGGACCTGGTGAACTACCGGGAGACCCCCGCCTGGGGCAAAGAGGTGTACCGGCTCACCGGGGACGGCGCCGACCACGTCGTCGAGGTCGGCGGGGCCGGCACGCTGGCGCAGTCGATCGCGGCCGTGCGCACCGGCGGCCGCGTCAGTCTCATCGGCGTGCTGAGCGACGGGGACGGGGTCGACCCCGGGCTGGTGCTGCGCAAGGGGCTCACGCTCCAAGGGCTGTTCGTCGGCAGCCGGGAGATGTTCGAGGCGATGAACCGCGCGCTGGAACAGCATCGGATCCGCCCCCTCATCGACACGACGTTCCCGTTCTCCGACGCCATCGCCGCCTTCCGGCACTTCGAGTCGAGAGGTCACGCCGGCAAGGTCGTGATCACGGCCGACTGATCCGGCGCCGCCGTCCGGTCACAGGGTGGGCGCCGGGGCGTCCGCCCATCCGGACCCGGCGAGCTGGAGGAGCCTCCCGTGACCCGTCAGCGGCGTCATCACCCCGGCCATCCGCAGCCCCGCCCACAGTGTGGCCTGCGCGGAGGTGACCACCGGAACGCCGAGGTCGGTCTCCAGCTCGGCGGCCACCTGATGCGACCGCATCGCCAGACAGGTCGCGAGCAGCCCGTCGCTGCCGGGTACCCACGCGTCGCGGCAGTGCCGGTACACCTCGCCGGGTGAGGGGTCGGCGAGCTCCCGGCCGTCGGAGATCTCGAAGCTGGTCACTCCCGAGATCTCCATGCCGCACTCGGCGAGGAAGACGCGCTCCAGGTCGTCGACCTCCTTCGTGTACGGCGACGCCACGCACACCTTGCGCATGCCGAGCTCACGGCAGGCCCGTACGATCGCCTCGGTCGTGGTGCAGCAGGGCACGCCGGTCGCCTCGGTGAGCTCGGCCATCAGCGCCAGGTCGGCGTCGCGGCCACGGAGCAGCGTCGACGCGGTGCACGCGTAGAGGATCACGTCGGGCTCGCAGTCGGCGACGAGCTTCACCGCGGCGAGCTCGTGCCTGGCCATCTCCTCGATGCTCTCCGGCGTGACGTCGGCGGCGATCGGCATCCGCGCCGTGTGGATCGTCACGCCCTCCGGCACGACGCGCGGGAACCACGCCTCGACGGTGACGTTGACGCTCGGGATCACGACGCCGATCCGCGCGCGCCAGCCGTCGCCGGCCCTGGTCGTTCCGTACATACCGATCTCCTTTTGCGAGTGTCAGACGGCCAGACGCCGGCCGGTGGCGGCGGACTCCCGGATACGGTCGAGCAGGCGGTGCCGGTACGCCGCGTGCGCGAAGCCGGGTGTCCGCGTGGTGCCCTCGGTCAGGTCCCGGAGCAACCGGTCGTACGCGTGGGCGACGTTGTAGGCGGGTTCGGCGGAGCGCCCGGCGAGGGCGGGAAGCTCGTACTCGCCGGGGACTGGCAGCTCGGCGAGGCCCTCGTCCGTCCCGTGGGCGCCGCGCAGCGTGATCTCGTTCATCCACAGAGCGGGGCCGCCGACGCCGACGACCAGGTCGCCGCCGGTCCCGTTGATCTCCCAGTGGAAGTCGGTGGCACGTGAGGTGCCGCCGCGGAAGTGCAGCGCCGCCCGCGCGCCGGTCTCCAGCGTGCCGGCGACGACGAGCTGGTCCTCCGAGGTCATCGCCGCGGCCTGCCCGCTCCGCGCGTGGTGGACCTCCGGGCGCAGCGTCGCCGTGCTCGCGAAGACCTCGGCGAACTCCCCGAGCACCATGGTGAGCGCGTCGGCGGTGTGGCCGAACGGGATGGACAGGAGGGTCGCGCCGTTGGCGGGGTCGAGCTGGTACGCGCTGCCCGTGTCGTAGGTCTCGCCCCAGCGGATGCCCGAGCCGATCACGGTGGTCGACAGCACCCGGCCGACGTAGCCACCGGCGACCAGGTCGCGCAGGTAGCGCAGCGCCGGCGCCGACCGGGCCTGGAGCCCGATCGCCGTCCGTACGCCCGAGGTCTCGGCGAGCGCGGCGAGCTCCTCGGCCTGCGCGAGCCCGGTGGCGAGCGGCCACTCGCTCAGCACCGCCTTGCCCGCCTTCAGGGCCGGGACGATGAGCGCGTGGTGGTCCGGCACCTTCACCGTCACGACCACCAGGTCCACCTCGTCGCGGCGGGCGAGCTCGCCCGCGTCGCCGAAGGTCAGCGGCACGCCGTACTTCGCGCCGGCCGCTCGGGCCGACTCCGCGCTGCTCGCGCTCAGTGCGCGCAGCTCGTAGCCGTCCAGGGCGGCCAGCGCGGGTACGTGCGCGGTGGCCGCCCATCCGCCGTTCGCGCTCAGGCCCACGATGCCGACACCGATGGGCGGAGAGGTCAGAACCATTGTCGGGAGTTTCCTTCCAGTGACGGGTTACCCCGACACGTCCTCCAGCAGGCGCCCCTTGGTCTCCGGACCGAGGGCGAGGACGAGGACGGCGGCGATGAGGAACGTGCCCGCGACGATCGCGAACGTCGCGGTGTACCCCCACATCGCCAGCGTCGGGGGCACAAGGGACGGGCCGATGAGCGCGCCGAGGCGCCCGACGGCCGAGGCCGTGCCCGAGCCGGTCGCCCGCGCGCGGGTGGGGAACAGCTCGGGTGTGTAGGTGTAGATGCTCGCCCACATGCCCATCAGGCAGAACTGCAGGATGGACCCGGCGATGATGATGGCGACGGTGCCCGTGACCGAGCCGTACAGGTAGGCGGCACCGGAGCTGAGCAGGATGGCGAGCCCGACGATGGGCTTCCTCCCCCAGCGTTCCATGAGCCGGGCGGCGATCAGGAAGCCGGGTACGCCCCAGACCTGCATCGCCAGGACGACGCTGATGGAACCGGTGATCGTCATGCCGTTGTCCACCAGCAGCTTCGCGATCCACGCGATGATCGCGTAGTAGCCGAGCAGGCCGCAGAACCACAGCCCCCACGCCATGAGCGTGCGCCGCCGGTACCGCTCGGAGAACAACTCGCTCATCGGACCGGTCTCCGCGTACGCCGCCGGTACGTCGAGGGCCCGATCGTGGTCCGGCAGCGGCCGGCCCAGCGCGGTCCGGACGTGGGACTCGAAGGCGCGCATCGCGCTGTCGGCACGGTCGTACCGGCCACGGGACTCGTACCAGCGCGCCGACTCCGGCACTCCACGGCGGATGTAGAGGCCGAAGAGGGACAGCACGAACATCAGGACGAACACCGACCGCCAGGTGAGCCACGGGACGAGGACGAGGGAGACGACGCCGCTCACCAGGAACGAGATCGTGATGGTGCCCGGCAGCCAGCCCATGTACCAGCCGCGCTTCTTGGCGGGCAGGAACTCCGACAGCAGCGCCTGGGCGACCGGGAGCTCGGCGCCCAGGCCGACGCCGGTCAGGAAGCGGAACGTCATCAGGGAGTCGAAGCTCCAGGACAGCGCCGTCAGCAGGCTGAAGACGCCCCAGAAGATCATGCTGTAGGCGAAGATCGGGCGCCGTCCGAACCGGTCGGACAGGATCCCGGCGAGGCTCGCGCCGACTCCCATGCCGGCGAATGTCGCGCTGGCGAGCAGTCCGGCCATGCTCTTGGTGAGGTGCAGGTCGATGCTGATCGGAGCGAGCACAAAAGTCAGAAAGGTCACGTCGAGGCTGTCGAAGAAGAACGCGGTCGCCACGACGCCGAAAAGGCGGCGCTGATATTTGGTGAACGGCAGTCGTTCGAACCTCGCGGGCAGATCCAGTGGTTGTGGTGGTGCCGGTGTCCGCGTTCTCGGTATTTCGACCATGACGGTGGTCCTCTCGGTAAATGGAGTTTCGAACTGATGACTTTCCCCTCGATGTTCGTGTGCGCGGGCGATCCGGCCGCTAAGGCGCTCATGTGCCGCCGTCTCCGCTCGCGATCCGCGCGTATCCGCCGCCGTAGAAAAGGAGCGGGCCGACGTCCTCGCCGTCGCGGATCCGGGTGACCGACCCCATGACGAACAGGTGGTCACCGGCCTCGATGACGTCGGTGATGTCGCTCTCGACGACCATCACGGCACCGTCGATGACCGGGCCGCCGTTGTCGCCGTAGTGCCATGGGATGCCGTGGAAGCGGTCCACTCCCCTGGCCGAGAACTGGTGGGAGAGGTGCGCCTGGTGCTCTCCGAGAACATTCACGGCGAAGGCGCCGAATTCCAGGATCTGCGGCCAGGTCGTCGATGAACGGTCCGCGAAGAAACCGATCATCGGAGGGTCGAGGGAAACTGATGTGAACGACCCGACCGCCATCCCGATCGGCCTGCTGCCGTCGAGTGCGGTGATCACTGCGACGCCGGTCGGATAGCGCCGGAGAATCGATCGCATGAGCTCCCCATCGGTTTTCGAAATATCGGCGGGAGTCGTCATGAATGCATCGTAGGAGCCGACAAAGGGGCTGTCAACGCTTGCGTTGATCGAACCTTCGCGGGCCGGCCGGGCACGTACGCGGGAGTTCATCGGTCAGAGAAGTCCCAGCTCGCGGGCCGCGCCGGTGAGGCTTCGGCGGTGCTCGGGAGCGGCGATCGAGATCAGCGCGGCGGCGGTGTCACCGTCGCGCAGGTCCGCACTGCCGTACTCGGTGACCACGACCTCCACCGCCTCGGCGGGCAGCGAGACCGGCCCCTCCAGCCGTGGCACGATCCGTGATCGGCCGCGGGAGGTGGCGCTCAGAGCGAGGATCGACAGGCCGTCCGGGTTGGCGCTCGCGCCCCGCGCGAAGTCCGCGAGGCCGCCGATCCCGCCGAGCCGCCCGCCGTGGCCGGTCTCGGAATTGGCCCGGCCCATGAGATCGACCTCCAGCACCGAGTTGACCGCGCGGAACCCCGGCAGGCCGCGCAGGGTGTCCGGCGCGTGCGTCACGTCGGCGGGCGCGAGGTCGGCGGCGCCGTCCAGGGCCCGGAGCAAAGACGCCGACCCGCCGGCGGCCGTCGCCGTCAACGGCGCGGCCGGGTCCAGCGCGCCGGCGCGCATCAGGTCGAGCAGCCAGTCGCCGAGCAGCCCGGTGTGCAGCCGCAGGCCGCGCCGCCGGGTGAGCTCCGTGACGAACCCGGAGGCCCACCCGCCCATGCCCAGCTCCAGGGTCGCGCCGTCGGGGATCCACTCGACCAGGTTGCGGCCGAGCGGCCCGGCCTCGCCCGTCGCCGGCGCGCCCGCCGGACCCGCCCCGGAGGCCTCGACGAGCAGGACCCGGCCGGTGACCGCGACCGTCGAGCGCGGCCCGGTCCACGGCAGCCCAGGGCGTACCTCCAGGACCACCGCGTCCGCCCGCTCGGCCGCGGGCGCCGCGAAGTCGACGGCCAGCCCGAGCGAACAGCGTCCCGACCGCGGCGGGGTCGCCTGGGCCAGGGTGACGTCGACCGGAATCGTCCCGCACCGGAGTCCGGCGGCCAGCTCGTACAGCGAGCACCGCAGGTAGCGGGCGTTCCTGGCGGCGAGCCGGTCCGCCGACCCCAGGGGGCCCGACGGGAAGAAGGTGACGATCTCGACGCCGGGCAGTTCGGGGAAGTCCGGCGGCAGCATGCCGACGAGCAGCCGGCTCCCCTGAAGGCGGTCCAGATGCCGGGGCAGGGCCTGGATGAGGTGGACGGGGGCTCCGCGCGCCTGCCCGATGACGATGTCCTGGCCGGGCCGCAGCACGCCGGCCAGGACGTCGTCGACCGCGCCGGGCATGGTCAGGGCTCCCGTACCTCGACGTCGGCGAAGTTCGGCATGACCTTCTCGCCGAACATCCGGATCGAGCTCATCGCCTCCTCGTGGGCGATCGTCCCGAGCTGGGTGCCGCAGATGATCTGCGTCGCGCCGGCGTCGCGGTAGCGCTCGATGTTGGCCGAGATCGTGTCGGGCGTGCCGACCAGCAGCATCCCCTGTTCGAGCAGGTAGTCGAACTTCAGGTGCTTGGCGATCCTCTCGCTGTTCTTGGCCGCCTCGGCGTACCACTCGTAGCCGGGAGGCATCTGGCCGCCCTTACCCCAGCGGAGGAAGTACTCCATCGTCTTGTCCACGTAGGCGGTGAACGACGCCTCCGCGACGGCACGCGCCTTCTCCTCGGTGTCCGCGCAGTAGGTCATCAGGAAGATCGCGACGTTCTCGTTGACCTGCCCGACCGGGGTCGCCTCGGCCAGGGCCGCCTTGTACTCGTCGACGCGCCGCCGGACGGTGTCGGGGCCGACTCCCATGCCGAAGCCGATGACCCCGAGACCCAGCCGGCCCGCCTCGGGATAGCTGGTCGGGCTCGTGCACGCGGCCCACATGGGCGGATGCGGCTTCTGCAGCGGTTTGGGGAAGACGGTACGGCCCGGGACCTTCACGTACTTCCCGTCGAAGTGGACCGGTTCGTCGGAGGTCCACAGCTTCGGGATCAGACTGACGGCCTCACGCCACATCGGCTTGCTGTCGCCGGCGTCGATGCCGAACCCGCCGAGCTCCTCCTCGGTCACCGAGCGGCCGGTCCCGAACTCGAGCCGGCCGTTGGACATGATGTCGAGCGCCGCGGCGCGCTCGGCCACGCGTACCGGGTGGTTGAACGGGGCCGGCACCAGCACGACGCCGTGCCCGATGCGGATGCGCTCGGTGTGCTGGGCGACGCTCGCCAGCCACACCTCGGGCGCCGAGCTGTGCGAGAACTCCTCCAGGAAGTGGTGCTCGACGGTCCAGACGTGGGTGTAGCCCAGCCGGTCCGCCTCGCGTGCCTGGGCGACGGCGTTCCAGTACGTGTCGTACTCCGAGCGCGGTCCCCACGGCTTGGGCACGCCCATCTCATAGATCAGACCGAAGTCCACGGCGGGATCCCCTTTCGTCGTCGTGCGTCCACGCTAGGCAGCCGCGAGGCATCTGTCAACGGACGCGTTGACAGATTTGGATGTCGCGTCATAGCGTGCTGCCAGGAAAGAAGGGACCCTGAGATGGACTTCGGAATTCTGGTCATGCCCACCGACGAGGGGCCGGATCCGCTGGAACTGGCGGCACGGGCGGAGGATCTCGGCCTGGAGTCGATCTTCCTTCCCGACCACACGCACGTACCGGCGAGCCGCCGCACCCCGTTCCCGAACCCGCCGTACGGCGAGCTGCCACGGGAGTACCACCGGTTCCGCGATCCGCTCGTCACGCTCGCCGGCATGGCCGCGGTGACCTCGACGATCAGGCTCGGCACCTGTGTGTGCCTCGTCGTCGAACGCGACCCGATCCTGATGGCCAAGGAGGTCGCGACCCTGGACCTCATGTCGGGCGGCCGGGTGCTCCTCGGCGTCGGGGCCGGCTGGAACCGCGAGGAGATGGAGAACCACGGCACCGACCCGCGCACCCGCATGGCGCTGCTCGGCGAGCGCGTCCGCGCGATGAAGGAGATCTGGACGCACGAGCAGGCCGAGTTCCACGGGCGGTTCGTCGACTTCGACCCGATCTACTCCTGGCCGAAGCCCGTACAGACCCCCTGGCCACCGGTGATCGTCGGCGGCAACGGGCCAACGGTCCTCGACCGGGTCGTGGAGTACGGCGACGGCTGGTTCCCCGGCCACCAGCGCGACCTCACCGCCCTCGGCGACCGCATCGCGGAGCTGCGCGTACGCGCGGCGGACGCCGGACGGCCCCCGATACCGGTCACCATCGCGCTCGCCCGGCTGGAACACCTGGACCGCTACGCCGAGATCGGGGCGGCCCGCTGCGTCTTCGCCGTGCCGCACGACACGCGCGATGCCGCGATCAAGGTGATGAACGAGGTCGCCGCGGAGGCGCGGCGGTTCAACGGCTGATCACTCCTCCGGCGCGACGCGCGAGCCGCACCGCGCCGCGCCGGAGGAGCCGTCAGACCTTGCGGGTGAGGACGTAGCCCGCGCCGACCCGGTCCCAGGCGTCACCGATCCCGTGCGCGCGGAGCCGGTAGCGCTCGATCTCGTTCTTGGTCACCGATCGCGGCAGCTCCGTGACGAACTCCAGGTAACGCGGGACCTTGAAGTAGGCGAGCTGCTCCTCGCAGAACCGGATGACCTCCACCGGGTCCAGCGAGACGCCGTCCCGCAGCAGCACGTAGGCCTTGATGTCCTCCTCGCCGACCTCGCTCGGCACGCCGACGACGGCGCACTCGGCGATCGCCGGGTGCAGCGACAGCGCCTGCTCGACCTCCACGGCCGCGATGTTCTCGCCCCGGCGGCGGATCGTGTGCGCCATCCGCCCCTCGAAGTGCAGGTGCCCGCTCTCGTCGAGCCGGCCGAGGTCACCGGTGTGGAACCACAGGTTCCGGCACGCCTCGACGTACTTGTCCGGCTGCCGGTAGTACTCCAGCAGGAAGGTGGCCGGGTGCACCGGCCGCATCGTGATCTCGCCGACGACGTCCGGCGGGCACGCACGGCCGTCCGGGCCTTCGATCATCAGCTCCGCCCAGCCGCACGGGGTGCCTTGTGAGTGGTACGCCCGGTCGTCCTGCCGCTGGCCGACACAGCCGAGCGGGCCGGTCTCGGTCTGGCCGTACAGCTCCAGCATGTCGAGGCCGAAACGCGCGGCGAACTCCTCCGCGACCTCCCGCCGGAGCTGCCCGGTCGCCGTGCCCGCGATACGCAGCGGGTTGTCGGCGTCGTCGGGGCGTTCGGGGTGGTTCAGCAGGACGGTCATGAGCGGGCCGACGAGCACGGTGATCGTGGTCCCGTACGCGCGGGCGAGCGCCCAGAAGCGCGAGGCGCTGAACCTCCGGCTCAGGACCGTGGTCAGGCCCAGGTAGAAGGGCGTGGCGACGTCGACCGCCGAGCCGATCGTGTGGCACATCTGGCCGAGACCGAGGTGCACGTCGTCCGGGCGCGGCTCGAACATCTCCTTGTACCGGAGGAACCCCGGGAAGTACCAGAGGTTGGCGACCAGCACGCCCTTGGGCATCCCGGTACTGCCGCCGGTGTAGATCAGGCCGGCCGGGTCGGAGGGGGCGACCTCTTCATGCGGTTCGTCCGGCGCGCCCTTCCGCAGGTCCTCGAACGAGGCCGTCCCGTCGCCGGCGGGCCCGCGCACCACGACGGTCATCGCCTGGCCGGCGAGCTCGTCGCGTACGGCCACGACGTTGGGGAACAGCTCGTGGTCGGCGACCAGCACCGTGGGCGCGGCGTTCGCGATCGTGTAGACGAGGTCACGCCGGACGAGCGCGATGTTCAGCGGCGCCCAGACCGCGCCGAGCTTCGCGCAGGCGAACCACACGCGGATGTGGTCGATCGAGTTGTACATGTAGGTGGCGACGACGTCGCCCTTGGCCACGCCCATGGCCCGCAGGGAGTTGGCGATCCGGTTGGCGTCGGTGTCCGCGTCGGCGTAGCTGAGGCGTTCGCCCTCGACGATGGCGAACGTCCGGTCGCCGAGCACCCGGCGCTCGCGGATCAGGTCGCGGAGCGTGGCGACGTCGAGCTCATGTCCGTTCAGCAGCATGCCGGCCGCCTCCTGCCTTGCCTGGGCGCGCGGGCTTGTCTCGCTGTGAGAAGAGCATATGCGCAGGTCCTTACGGTGTGGTGGGGGCGCGGAAGGCGGGCAGCGGCAGGCCCGGGGTCTCGCGCTCCAGCGCGAGCACGCGGCCGCCCTTCGCCGCGGTGACGAACAGGGTCGCCAGGTCCGGGCCGCCGAAGCAGACGTTCGTCGGCATCGAACCCGCGCCGACGTCGACGCGCTCGATCTCGGTCCCGCCGGGATCGAGGACGATCACCGCGCCGGCCGTCGTCCCGGCGACCAGGATGTTGCCGTCCGCGTCGACGGCCATCCCGTCGGGATGCCCGTCGGTGAGCTCGGCGAGCGTGTGTGCCGGGCCCAGCTCGCCGTCGCGGCAGGAGTAGCGGAGGAGCCGCCGCGTCGCGGTCTCGGCGACGTACAGCACGGACGGGTCGGGCGCGAAGGCCAGCCCGTTGGGGAAGAACACCCCCTCCGCCGCGAGCACCGGCCCGTCCTCGCCGAGGCACAGCGACCAGACCCGCCCGGGCTCGGGCGTGCCGTGCAGCGCCGGCCCGCGCGGGTCGGTGAACCACAGCCGCCCGCCGGGACCGACGACGCAGTCGTTCGGCGCGTGCAGGCCGTACGAGGCGATCATGGCCACCCGGTCGCCGGTCAGGCGCTGCACGCCGCCGGGCACGTACGCGGCCTCCCCGGTGCGCAGGTGGGAGCCGCCCTGGGCGATCCACACGGCACCGCCGGCGTCCTCGGCGAGGCCGCTCGGCGCGCCGCCGGTCTCGGCGATCGGCCGGGCGCCGCCGCCGTCGAGGCCGACCTCGAAGACATGCCCCCGGGAGACGCTGACCACCAGGAGCCGGCCGTCGGAGGTCCACAGCGGGCCCTCGGTCAGGCCGATCCCCGACGCGAGAGTGATCACGGCGCCAGCACCTCCCGCGTGTGCTGGCCCAGCTCGGGCGCGCGGGACCGGAACCGGCCGAGGACCCGGCCGTCGGCCAGGACGGGGAAGACGACCTGCGCCTCCCCGTCGCACCGGGCGACGATCTCGCGGGCGCGTGCCTGCGGGCCGTTCGCGGCCTCGGCGAGCGTGACCACCCGTTCGACCGGGACGTCCCGTTCCTCGAAGACGGCGAGCCACTCGCCCGCGTCCCGCCGGGCGATCACCGAGGTGAGCAGCCGTTTGAGCTCGTCGCCGTGACGACGGCGGCCGTCCTCGTCGTCGAACCGGGGCTCCCGCAGCTCGGGGACCTCCTCACTCAGGATCGCGCGCAGCCGGACCCAGAACTTCTGCTCGACCGCGCTGACCGCCAGCAGCCCGCCGTCCTTCGCCGCGTAGACGTCGTTCGTGGCGTACACGCCGAGCCGGTCCTCGTTCGCGACGGTGAAGCCGGGGCCGCCGCGCGGGCTGACGAACGCCATCGTCGCGTCGGCGATCGCGACGTCGAGGTAGGCGCCCTCGCCCGTACGGTCGCGTGCGCGCAGCGCGCTCAGGATGGCGATCACCGCGTGGGTGGACGCGGCGAGGTCGGCGACGGGTACCCCGGAACGGCGCGGCTCCTCGCCCCAGTGCGCGGAGAACGACAGCCCGCCGGAGGCCGCCAGGAAGGTGAGGTCGTGCCCGGCCCTGTCCTGGTTCGGCCCGGTCTGGCCGAAGCCCGAGATCGAGCAGTAGACGATGTCCGGGCGCACTTTGCGCGCGTCCTCGTAGGAGACGCCGAGCCGCGCGGCCACTCCGGGCCGGAAGCCCTCGACGATGACGTCCGCGTCCTTCACCAGGCGAAGGCAGGCGGCGCGTTCGTCCTCGTCCTTGAGATCCGCCACGATCCCGCGCTTGTTGCGGTTGGCCACCGCGAACAGGCCGGTGGGGAAATGCCGCGCCTCGTCGCCCCGCGGCGGCTCCACCTTGATCACGTCCGCGCCGAGGTCCCCGAGGATCTGCGTGGTGTACGGGCCGGGCAGCAGCGCGGCGAACTCGATGACGCGCAGCCCGGCGAGCGGCCCGGGATCGTCCGGTGTCATGCGACCACCCGCTCGGCGCGCGCCCGCTCGTACTCGATCACCGAGGCCATGCCGTCTTCGAGCGACCGGTGCGCGAACCCGAACTCCTCGCGGCCACGCGTGTTGTCGACGGCGTGCGGCAGGATCGGCCGTGTGCCGGTACCGAAGACGGTGTTCGCGGACGGCACGAGCCGTCCGACCGTGTCCGCGATCTCCCCGAACGACACGTCGAGGCCGCCGAGGTCGTACACGGAGTGCCGGGGCCGGTCCGCCTCGATCACCCGGACGAGCGCGTCGGCGGTGTCGTCCACGTGCGCGACGCAGACGCGCGCCTCGCGCCGGTACTCGACGGTTCCGGTCTCGCCGTGCGCGGCGCAGACGGCGGGCACGTTGACGCGGCGGCTCGCGAACTTCGCGCCGGGGCCGTAGATCGAGGGCAGCCGGACCGAGGTGATGACGTTGTCGCCGATCACGGCGTTGACGTCCCGGCCGACGAACTCACCGAGGATCTTGTACGCGCCGTAGATGATGTTGGGCGCGACCCGGCTCTCCTCCGAGACGGGCGAGCCGTCGTCGGGCTGGAACCCGTGCACCGCGGTCGAGCTGGGGAACAGGATGCGCTTGATGTCGAGGGCGTAGGCGAGGCTGAACAGCCGCCACGCCGCGGTGCCCATCACCTCGAGTTCGCGCTCCAGCCCGGCCTCCCCGGGGGTGGCGCGGAAGTAGGGCCCGTAGTAGACGGCGTCGGCCCCTTGGCGGCCGATGGCGCCGAGCAGCACCTCGCGGCTCGACCCGTCGCCGACGATCCACTCGATGTCGTCGGCGACGTCGGCCAGCCGGCCGGGACCCGGCTTGACCTCCAGTGCCGTCACGGTGTGCCCGCGCTCCAGGAGCCGGCGGCACAGCGCGGCGCCGACGAAACCCTTCGCGCCCACGGCGAGTACTCGCATGGTCGCCCTCCCCTCAGACGCCCGAGCTCAGGAGCTCGTGCTTCCACGCGACGGGGCTCGACGCGTGCAGCCGCGCGCTGATCGGACGGCCGCTGAGACCCGCGTACTCCCGCGTGACGCGCATGATCTGCTCGACGTCCACGCCGAGGTCGAACCCGGCGCCGACGAGCATCTCGACGAAGTCCTCCGTCGCGACGTTGCCGAGCGCCTCGGGCACGAAGGGGAAGTCGCCGCCCCAGCCGCCGAAGGCCGCGTCGATCACCAGGTTCTCGAACGGCGACATCAGCGCGGCGAAGATGTTGGCGAGCCCGGCTCCGCGCGTGTCGTGGAAGTGCAGTCCCAGGCGGGCGTCGGACGGGATCACCTCGCTCAGCGCGGTCAGGAGCCGCAGGACCTGGAGCGGGTCGGCCTGCCCGGTCGAGTCCGAGATGATCAGCTCGCTCACGCCGGCCATGGCGTGGATGCGCGCGGCGTGCTCGACGACGCGCTCCGGCTCGATCCGGCCCTCGATCGAGCAGCCGTACGCCGTGCTGAGGAACACCGCGACGTTCAGCCCGGCGGCACTGGCCGTCGCGGCCTGCCGCTCGATCTGCTGGAGCAGCGCCTCTGGGGAGGCGGTCATCCCGTTGGCGCCGAGCACGGACGTGCTCTCGGCGAACACCACCAGGATGGTGTCCAGCAGCCCCTCCTCGCGCATGGTGAGGGCGCGGGCGAGCCCGCGGTCGTTCGGCACGAGCCCGGACAGCACGGTGTCCTCGCGCAGCGGCCCGAGCGCCCGCAGGAACTCCTCCGCGTCGGCCATCTGCGGCATCTTCGCGGGGTTGACGAACGCCACCGCGTTCAGCTCCCGCGCCCCGGCCTCCTTGAGGCCGCGGAACAGGCCCACCTTCTCCTCGGTGGTCAGTACGGATTCGTGGGACTGCAGGCCTTCGCGCAGTCCCACCTCTCGAAGCGTCACGTGCGTGCCCTGTACGGCACGCAACTGTTGGTCGAGCATGTTCCGACTCCGTCCGGTATGCGCCAGGAGCCTCGATCGTGCAGCACGAATACAGCTCTAGTCAACACTCGCGTTGATGGTTTCGATGGCGGTGACGGAAGGCCGATACGATGGCAGGCCAGTGGGCGAAGGGGCTTTCGCGCCCGCCAGACCGTCTCCGATCAGGGGTTGACCGATGCCGCCGAGCGGAATCTCCAAGCGACGCGCCGCCGCCAAGACCGACGCCAGCGGCCGCTACACCGAACGGCGCGAAGTCCTGATCAAGGTCGCCGCCGAGGTGTTCCGCCAGAAGGGCTTCCCCGGTGCGACGCTGGAGGAGATCGCGGCCAAGGCCGGCATGGACCGCGCCTCGCTCTACTACTACGTCTCCAGCAAGAAAGAGCTGTTCTACGAGGTCGTCGAGGAGACCGTCGCGACGAACGTCAGCGCCGCGGAGGCCATCCGCGACGGCTCGGACTCCCCCGGCGAAAAGCTCCGCGCGCTCCTCGTCGGCCTGCTGACCTCCTACGCCGAGCACCCGTCACTGTTCGTCTTCCTCCAGGAGGACATGACGAAGGTCGCCACCGCGCGTACCAAGACGGGCAAGCGGCTCCTCGAACTCATGCGAAGGTTCGACGAGGTCGTCGTGTCGATCGTTCAGCAGGGCGTCGACGACGGGTCGTTCCGGTCCGACGTCCCGGCCAAGATCTCCGCGTACGGCGTCATCGGCATGGCCAACTGGACCCACCGGTGGTTCACTCCCGGCGGCTCACTGAGCGGCGAGGACCTCGGCGCGGCGTTCGCCACACTGATCTCCGGCGGGCTGGAGAAGCGCTAGCTCGCGCGCCTGCTGGTGAGGTAGAGCGGGAAGAAGAAGACCCACAGGGCGAGGCAGCCGAGCGCCCACGCCCCGGGCGTGTCCACGCGGAAGTTTCCGCTGGAGAAGACGACGGGACTACCCCGCTCGGAACGGATCTGCGCGTCGACGTACACCCACCGGTCGACGGCGACCAGGGCGAGGAGCAGGAGTACCGGCACTAGCGCCGTGGCCATCTCGATCACGCTCCATCGAACTCATTCCGGGTCCTTCACCCCATTGTGGCGTACCAGGAATCAGGCCGCGTAGTTGCGCATGACGCGCAGCGCCGCGGCGGCGTACGGCCCTTCGGCCGTCAGGGCCGTGCGCCCGGCGGGCAGCCGGCGCGCGCCGACCCGGCAGAACTCCCCCGCCGCGCCGCGGATCACCGACGGCGCGTCCTCGTCGCCGAACCGCCAGACCTCTCCGTCCGGCCCGGTGAGCTCGCAGCGGACCGGCCCGCCCTCCTCGCCGGCGGTCGCGAACGCGTACGGCAGGGTCCGCTGGGCGAGGCGGGCGATGTGCCGCAGCCTCGCGGTGTCGGGGTAGTCGACGCCGAGCGGGCCGGTGATGTCGAGTGCGTGGGCCCAGTGCTCGGCGAGCCGTGTCGTGGCGAGCGTGCGCGCGGAGAGGGGAACGGCGGCCCACGGGAAGCGGTCGCCGGGCCGGCAGCCGCGCAGGGCCTCGACCGACGAGCGGCTCGCGGCGCGCCAGCGTTCGTGCACCTCGCGCCCGGTCGCTCCGCGATCGGCGGCGACCAGGCGGTCCATCAGCTCGTCCAGCGGCACGCCGTCCTCGCGGACGAAGCCCGTCCGGTCCTGGGCGATGGACGCGAGGACGAACTCCTCGGACTGGGCCAGGTGCACCACGACGTCGGCGATCGTCCAGCCGGACGCGGCGGACGGCCGGGCCCACGCGTCCGGTTCGAGCGCCGCGAGCACGGCGTCGAGCCGCGCGTACTCGGCGGCGAGATCGTCGAACACGCTCGTCTCAGAGTCCATACGACCACCGTACCGAATGACGTTCGGTCAGGGTCGCCGCCGCGCCTACGAACCCCGTACGCCGTTCCTCGCGATCGAGCCGAGCCAGAGGAGGTCACGGGCGCGGGTCATGGCGACGAAGAGCTGCCGCCGGTGGAGTTCGGCGCGCTCGCCGTCCATGTCGCCGGGAGGGCCGGCGTCGTGGTCGGGCAGGAAGACGTACTTGAACTCCAGGCCCTTGGCGCGCTGGTACGTACCGACCTTCACCGCCGCGATGGGCCGCCCGTCGTAGTGGTCCAGCTTCGTCACGGGCAGACCCGCGCGGGCTAGGACGCGTTCGTACTCCGCGACGTCCTTGCGCGACCGGCACAGGACCGCGGTGTCGGCGAGCGGAACGCTCTCCGGCGACGCCGGCAGCGCCGCGACGGCCTCGACCAGCCGCCGGTCATGGTCGGTACGGTCGGCGGCGTCCACGCGGATCACCTGCCCGTCGTGGTAGGTGAGGTCGACCGTTCGGTGGCCGTTCGGCATCGGCCCCTCCAGGTCGTCGTACGGGTCGTCCGCGACCAGCTCCATCGCGGCCTGGAGGATCCCGGCGGCGTTGCGGTAGTTGGTACGCAACACCACCCCGCGCCCCTTGATCCCGATGCCGGCCTCGGCGAGCCGGAATCCGCCGGGGTACACCGCCTGCTGTCCGTCGCCGATCAGCAGCAACCCGTTCGGGGCGTCCCCGGCCAGCGCGTGCAGCAACCGGACGCCGATGAGGGTGAGGTCCTGCACCTCGTCCACGATGACCGCGGCGTACGGCGGGTCGGCGGGGCGTCTCCGGAGCTCCCTCAGGGCGGCGAGGAGCACGTCGTTGAAGTCATAGACGCCGCGCCGGTCGCGCAGCATCTCGTACTCCTCGTACAGCAGCCACGCCGCCTCCCGGTGCGCCGGCCGCAGCGCGGTACGGCGGCCGTGCCGCGTGACGGTCCGGTACTCCTCCAGCGAGGTGAGCCCGCGCCCCTTGATGACGTGGTCGATCTCCTGCTGCCAGTACGTCGGGTTCGGGTCGATGTCGGTGAGGACGCTCTCGCGGCCCGCGGCCATCCAGGCGCGGAAGAACGCGTCGTCCACCTGGCGGCCGTTCAGCGGCACGGCGACGTCCCGCTCGGCCAGGAACGCCCGCGCCCACGTGTGCAGGCTGGTGAACTCCACCCGGCCGGCGAACGTGCCCGCCATCCGGCGGAACAGGTTCTCGTGCACGCGCGGCAGGTTGTTGACGTACGTGGTGTAGAGGATCCGGCCGGTGCTGCGGGCGGCCAGGTGGGCGGCCCGGTGCAGCCCGACGACGGTCTTGCCCGTCCCGGCGGGGCCGCTGACACGCGCGGGCCCGTTCCAGTCACGCCGGACGACGGCCACCTGGTCGGGGTGCAGGAACGTCATCCAGCGTTCGATCGGCGCGTGCATCACCGATTCCAGCTTCGCCTTCTCCACGTCCTCGGCGGCGAACAGCGCCTCCCCCGGTTCGGCGGCCGGGCTCCTCTCCTGGAGCACCGCCGCCTCGTACGCCTCGAAGGTCTTCTCCAGGTGCGCGGTCACCGCGGGCACGACCGCCGGCGCCAGCCGCTTCGGCTCGGCGATCAGCGCGTGGATCACATCGGGGTCTCCGAGCAGCCGGACCCGGCCCAGGCACGCGTCCAGCCGGCGACCGGCGAACACCATCAGCGGCCGCACCGCGACCGGCGACATCCCTAACGCGGCCACCTGTTCCTCGGCCACGAGGGTCATGTTCAGCAGCTTGCGCACCTCTCCGTCACGGTTCTCCGCACCGGCCATGAGGTGGCCGTCCTCGACCACGGGGGTGTCCCGCCACCGCTTGACGTCGATGACGAAGACCCCGCCGGGGCCGATGAGGATCATGTCGACGTTCGCCGACCGCGTCCCGGGCCACCGCCGGTCCACCAGCAACCGCCATCCGGCGGCGGTGAGGGTCACCAGCGTCGCGGCCACCCGGCGTTCCGCCTCAGCCGCCGCCTCGTACCGCCCGGCCAGGGCATACGCTTCCCGGGAGCGGCGTGCGAGCTCCATGGCCTCCTGACGCGCACGTCGCCCCCGTTCGCCGGCCGAACCACCAGCTGCCAATGCCTGCTCCTCACCGAAAAGATGCGATCGTCAACAGATAGCAACAATCGGGACGAGCCGGAAGATCAAAAACATTCCAGTACCGGTCCGAGGAGGGAAAATGAGCCACCAGGTCACCTGTACGGAGGTCGCGGCCCGTCCGACCGCGATGGTCGCCGCGACGACCACGTGGCCGGAGTTCCCATCGCTGTGGACCGAGCTCCTGAACGAGGTGTGGACCTGCCTGCGCGCGGGCGGAATCGACCGCGGCTGCCGCAACGTCATGCTGTACCTGGACGACGTGCCGCACGTCGAGGTCGGCGTCGAACTGGACCGGCCGTGCCCCCTCACCGGACGCGTCGTGGCGTCGGCCCTGCCCGCGGGCCAGGTGGCGATGACCGTGCACCGCGGATCGTACGCCGGGCTGGAGTCGGCGCACCGGGCCGTACTGGACTGGTGCGCCGCCAACGGCCGGTCGCCGGCCGGCCCGCGCTGGGAGGTCTACGGCCCGCACAGCGACGACCCCGCCGAGGTCTGGACCGAGGTCTACCACCTCCTGGCGTGATCCCGCCGGTCAGCGCTGGACGAACACCGCCGCCGTACGCCCGGGGACGGTGAAGGTTCCGGTGGCCGGGTCGAACGCCGCCTGCTTCACGACCGGGTCCGCGCCGCCGCGCTGCACCGGGTGGAGCGCCTGCCGCGTGCCGGTCAGCCCGGCGACGGTCTGCCGCGCCGTGCCGGGGCTCGCGTTGAAGACCACGGTGATCGACCGGTACGTATGCAGGCCCGCGCCGTCGAGGTGCATGGTGATCACGCCCGGGACCTGGGCGGCCGTACCGGAGAGCGGGAAGGACACGCGCTTCTGCACGGAGGCCAGGTCGTTCAGGGCGAAGAGCGGCGAGGAGCGCTTGATGGCCAGGAACTGCTCGTACTGACGGCCCGCGGCGTTGATCGCGTCGCAGCCGGGCACCAGTGCGCGGTCGGCCAGCAGCGGCTTGGCGTACGGCCAGAACGACGTGTTGTCCTTCGCCGCCGGCAGGCCGTGGCCGAAGCCGTTGCCGTCCTCGCACCGCCACTGGATCTGGTTGAACCAGGTGCCGCTGTTGTAGGAGTTGCCGTCCAGCGACTTGGAGCGCATCAGGTCGCTGCCGGCCACCGCGAACGCCGGGGCCTGGCTGAGCGTCGGCAGCGCGAGGGCGAGGGACTGCGCACGCGCGCGGCCGGCCATCGTGGTGGCGGTGGGCAGCTTGTAGGTGAGCGCGTCGTACAGGTCGAGGTTGTCGTGCGCGTCGACGTAGGTGATGGCCTCACCGGGAGCGGCGGTGTAGCCGGCGGGTGAGCCGTTGTAGTCGACCTGGGCGCCGGTCACGGTCTTCCCGGTGGCGTCGGTGAAGGCGTACTTCGCCAGGTTCCCGGTCAGGCCCACCTCGACCAGGTCCGTGTCGTGCAGCAGCGTCGTCTTCTGCTGCTCGGCGGTGCCGTTGACGTCATCGCCGTTCGGGTCGGTGAACAGGCCGGAGGCGAAGCCCTGCACATGCGGGTTCGAGTCGAACGGCGAGCCGCCCCGCGCGGCGTCCCGCAGCCGGTCGTTGAAGGTGGCGATGCCGGTGCCGGCCATGTTGGCCTGGTCGGCGTTGACGAACCGCGCGTTGTTCGCCGCCGCGCCGAAGTTCCAGCCCTCGCCGTACAGGAACTCACTGCGGCCCGTACGGTCCAGCGCGGCGCGTACGTCGAGGAAGGTCTGCTTGGGGTCGATGCCCATCAGGTCGAAGCGGAAGCCGTCCACGTGGTACTCGGTGGCCCAGGTGCGGGTGGAGTCCACGACCAGCTTGTTCATCATGGCGTGCTCGGGCGCGGTGTCCGCGCAGCAGCTGTCGGTCGTGACGGCGCCGGTGTCGGAGAGCCGCTGGTAGTAGCCGGGGACGATCTGGTCGAGCACCGAGTCGGGGTCCTGACCCGAGGCGGCCGTGTGGTTGTAGACGACGTCCATCACCACGCGCAGCCCGGCGCGGTGCAGGGCCGCGACCATCCGCCGGAACTCCACGGTGCGCGCCGTCCCCTCGGGATCGGTCGCGTACGAGCCCTTGGGCACCGTGTAGTGCCGGGGGTTGTAACCCCAGTCGTACGCGTCGGTGCCGGCCACCTTTCCGACGCAGGCCTGCTGCTGGTCGGAGTCGGGCGCGTACGACGCCAGGTCGCACGGCGGCGTGGCCTGGTCGCCCTTGGCGTCGGGGACACCGGCGAAGTCGAAGGCGGGCATCACGTGGACCGTGGTGACCCCGGCCTTGGCCAGGCTCCGCAGGTGCCGCATGCCGGCGGAGTCCTGGTCCGTGAAGGCCAGGTACGTGCCGCGGTGCGCGGCCGGGACGGTGCCGTCGGCGTCCGAGAAGTCGCCGATGTGCAGTTCCTGGATCTGCTGCCTCCCTGCGGGTACGGCGCCGGGCGACCGCTCTGACGACCAGCCCTGGGGTGCCAGCGCCGGGTCGTCGAGGGAGACGATCTCGCTACGGCGGCCGTCCGTGGACAGGGCCAGCGAGTACGGGTCGGTGACGTGGTTCGTGACGAAGCCCCGCACCGACGGCGCCCAGACGTTCACCTGGTACAGGTAGTACTTGCCCTTCCACGACGCGTCGCCGGTCACCGACCAGACGCCGCTGCCGTCGTCGCGGCGCATGGGGACCATCCGCGCGTCACTCGCGTCGGCGGTGTCGTACAGCTCCAGGGCGACGGTGCGCGCGGTGGGCGCCCACACCGACAGGGTCGGCCTTCCGGCCCGGTCGGTCACCGCGCCCAGCCGGGCGTGCCCGGCCTTCGGCGCGTAGATCGCGTCCAGCGCGCCGGCGGCCTGGACGCCGGTGGTGGCGACGACGTCGCCGCCGGCCGCGCGCTCGGTCAGGACGAGGTCGCCGCGCAGCGCGGCGGTGGCCTTGCTCCGATCAGCGGGGTCGACGGCGAAGGCCGCGTAGCTCACGAGGTTCGGGTAGGCGGCCCGCTGCGCCGCCGTCAGGCCTCCGGAGACCGGCTTCAGGCGAAGCGCGTCACTTGAGGAGTAGACGAGGGAGACGGCGTCGGCCGGGTCGTGCGCCCAGCCCGCCGGGACCGCGACGGTGTCCGCGTCGATCCACTGCGCCTCGGCCGCCGGCGCCGCGGCGGCCGTTCCGGCGCTCTGCGGCCACGCCGCGACCGCACCGGCCATCACCAGGGCGACCAGCGCGTTCTCCGTGCGCCGCAGCGAACGGCGGGTACGACCCGCCGCGCGTGTCCCGCGCCATGCCGTATCCGGCCCCATTGCCAGCCACCCTTCTCAGCACCAAGCCCGAATCGTGGTGGTGGCCGCGAGTACTGTCAAGCGCGGTCGTGGCCGTTCGGCGTTGACGTCGCGGATCATTTGGCAACGCCGCGTTGAAGCCAACCTCAACGCGGCGTTGATACCGGAAATGATTACCGGTGATTAGACTTCGCGAACGTGGTGACCACCGATGGCGACTCGCGTTTTATTCCGCTCGACATTGCGGCGAATTGCGGCAACGTCGGCACGACGACCGCTGCCAATTTGGCCGACGGCGCGTTCAACGTATGGGGAAACTCGCTATCAGTGGACAGTTTCCCGGGCGCCAGTACACGGCTGGGCGGGATTCCCCTGGAGCTGACCGAATGGGGCGACGGCAGGCCCGACAACATCCGTTGTGAGGGCCAGTACATCGAAACGCCGGGAAACCTCGTCGACTGGTTGTACGTCCTCGCCGCCGGAGAACGCAGGGCCGAGGACGACATGGCGTTGCATTTTCGCGACGGCACGGTCGACTTCGCGCCTCTCAGGGTCTCGGACTTCTGGGTGGGCGAGGCCGCGTTCGGCGAGCGCGCGATGGTGGAGTCCCAGGTCATGCACTATCCGCACCATGTGCAGCAACGCGTGACCGGACGGCTGTGGCTGGAGCGCGTCCCGGTGGTGCGCCAAACCGAGCTCGTCGGATGCCGGCTGCCGAAGAACGCGGCGATTCACATCTTCGCGATGACCCTCCGACTCGCCGAATCGTACGAGTAGAAGGGGTCAACGATGACCGACGCCATCTCCCTGTGTGCGAAATTGAGAGATCCGATCCGCACATGGTATCGAGACCCGGTGAGTTGCCTGCAAGCGTGCCTGGCGATGGTGATCGAGCACGCCGGGCATGATCCGCTCGAGGTGCTGGGCCTGGCCTGGGAGTTCAATCATCTGCCCGGAGACGTGAAGCGCGAGGAGTTCTACTTTCCGTGCCGTTTTCCCGGCGACCCGGCGCACAGTATCGCCCCCTATCACGAGTTGACGTCGGAATGGCATGCGCCCGCCGGCGACGACGGGCTGCGCTACCTCGCGGAGATGGTCGGTGAGAACCGGCCGGTCATCGCCGCCGTCGACAACTATTTCCTGCCGTTCAGGCCCGCGTACCACGACGTGCACGCCGCGCACCTCGTGGTGGTGACCGGCGTCGACGCCGGAAAGGTGTCGGTGGCCGACCCCACTCCCCCGTCGTTCGACGCCGCCATCGACGCGCGCGATTTCCTGAACGCCTGGGGATCGGCGAACAGCGCCGACGACCAGGACGTCTTCTTCAGCAGTTCACCGATCGGCCGCCGCTGCCTCATGGTGACGCCGCCGGAGGTGGTGCCGCCGCTCGACGAGGCGCGGCTGCACACGGCGCTTCGGGACAACATCGCGGGCATGCGGGCCGCCTCCGCCGGCACGGCGTGGACGGGTCTGGACGGTCTGGACCGCTACCTGGCATACGTGACGGCGCGTGCGGCGGACAAGGACGCCGAGGCGCTCGCGGACGTGTACCCGTTCGGCTGGGCCATGCAGGCCCAGGCGTACCTGCACGCCGAGCTGCTGCGGGCGTGCGCGGCGCGGTGGCGGCGGCCCGTGCTCGGTGAGGCGGCGCGCCGCGTGGCGGCCGTGGCGAACGCCTGGACCGGGCTGCGCGTGTCGGCCGGTCACGGAGGCTCCGACCCGACGATCGCGGACACCGTCGAACGGCACTGCCGGCGGCTGCGCCGGCAGTACGAGCAGGCGGTCGAGGCACTGGACGAGGTGGTCGCATGACGAAGCTGGCGATGTTCGGCGGTTCCCCGGCGGTGCCCCCCGGTCTGCGGCGCGTGACCTGGCCCATCATCACCGACGACGACCGGAAGGCCGTTCTCGGCGTGCTCGACGACGGGCGGCTGGTCGCCAACGCCGACGGCGAGACCGAGGTGCCCGGCCTGGAGGAGGAGTGGGCCCAGCGGGTGGGCGCGCCGCACTGCGTCGCGGTCTCCAACGGGACCTCCGCCCTGCGGCTCATCCTCGACGGGCTCGGCATCGGATCGGGCGACGAGGTGATCGTGCCCGCCCTGAGCTTCATCGCCAGCGGCCTGGCACCGGTCCACCAGGGCGCCGTCCCGGTGTTCGCCGACGTCGACGGCGAGGACTACACCATCGACCCGGACGAGATCGAGGCGCGGATCACCCCGCGTACCAAGGCGATCATGCCCGTGCACCTGCACGGCCTGTCCGCCGACATGGACCGGATCGGCGCCATCGCCGCCCGGCACGGCCTGGCGGTGATCGAGGACGCCGCCCAGGCGCACGGCACCACGTGGCGCGGCCGGTGCGTCGGCACCATCGGCGACGCCGGCGCCTTCAGCCTCCAGATGACGAAGAACCTGCCGACCTGCGGAGAGGGCGGCCTGATCACCACCGCGGACGCCGAGCTGGCCGAGCACATCCGAAGGGCCCGCCAGTTCGGTGAGGTCATCGAGGCCGGCCGGGCGCGCGACTACGTTTCGACGCAGCTCGGCTGGAACGAGAAGCTGAACCCGATCCAGGCGGCGTTCGCCCGCTCGCAGCTACGCAGGTTCGACGCCTACGAGGCGCGGCGGGCGCAGAACATCACGGCGTTCCTGGACCGGATCGCCGAGCTGCCCGGCATCCAGGTGCCGAGGCCGACCGAGCACAGCTCGCACGCGTTCCACATCATCCGGCTGCGGTTCCGCCCGGACGAGGCCGGTCTGGACGGGGTGCGCCCCGGCGCCATGCGCCGCGCGCTCCGCCGGGTGCTGCGGGCGGAGGGCGTGCCGATGTCGCAGTACCAGCTCATGCCGCTGCCCGACCAGGACGTGTTCGGTACGGCCGGCGGTGACTGGCCGGTGACCCGCGCGGTCATCGAGGACTCCCTGACCCTGCAGAAGCGCCACCTGCATCCGGATTCGGGGCCGCTGCTGGAACGGTACGCGGACGGCTTCGCGAAGGTCTGGGCGAATCTGGACACTGTCGCGGCGATGGCGAAGGCCGAGGGGACGGCATGACCGATCAACAGCGCAAGGAAGACTTCTTCGCGCGGCTCAAGGACGCCGCCTCGGCCCGCCCGACCGGGCCGCGCCGCCGCGAGCGTGAGGGCCCGGCGCCGCTGTCCTTCGCGCAGCGCAGCCTGTGGTTCCTGGACCGGGTGGAGTCGGGGCTGCCGACGTACAACATCGGCTACTGCTACCGGCTGCGCGGCGCGCTCGACGTGGCCGCGCTGCGCGGCGCGCTGGCCGGCGTGATCGCCCGGCACGACTCGCTGCGCACGTACGCCGTCAACGAGGACGACGGCCCGGTCCAGATGGTGGTCGACGCGGTCGACGTGCCGCTGCCGGTCGAGGACGTGACCGGTACGGACGCGGCGGCGCGCGGGTTCGCGCTCGCCGAGGAGCTCGCGCGGCAGCCGTTCGACCTGAGCACCCCGCCGCTGTGGCGCGCGGCGGTGTACCGCCTCGGACCGGACGACCACATCTTCGCGTTCGTCGTGCACCACATCGTCTTCGACGGCTGGTCGGTCGGGGTGTTCACCGAGGAGCTCGAAGCGGGCTACCGCGCCGCCATGGGCGACGGTCCGGTGCCCGGCCCGCCCGCGATCCAGTACGCCGACTTCGCCGAGTGGCAGCGTGACCGGCTGCGCGGACCGGCGCTGGACCGGCTCACCTCGTACTGGCGCCAACGGCTCGCGGACGCGCCGGTCTTCGAGCTGCCGTCCGACCGGCCGCGCCCGACCCGGATCGGCTACCGGGGCGCGCTGGTCCGCCGTGAGTTCGCCCCCGACCTGTCCCGCTCGCTCGCGGAGCTGGCGCGCGGCGCCGACACCACCGCCTACGCCGCGTACGTCACCGCGTTCGCGGCCGTGCTGCATCGCTACACCGGGAACACCGACGTGATCTTCGGGTCGCCGACGGCGAGCCGTTCCAACGCCGACGTCGCGTCCCTCATCGGGTTCCTCATCAACATGCTGGTCGTACGGGCCGACGTGTCCGGCGAGCCGACCTTCCGCGAGCTGCTGGACCGCGTGAAGGTCGTGATCAACGAGGCGCTCGACCACGGCGACCTGCCGTTCGAGCGCCTGGTGGACGCCGTACGCCCGCCGCGTGACCCGTCGCGCTCGCCGCTGTTCCAGATCGCCTTCACCTTCCAGAACGCCGCCGACACGGTCCTGTCGCTGCCCGGGCTGGAGGCCGAGGAGCACACGCTGGACTTCGGCACCTCGCGGTTCGACATGAGCTGGAACCTCTTCCACGACGACGCCGGTACCTCGGTCGTCGTGGAGTTCAACACCGACCTGTACGACCCGGCCACCATCGAGCGGCTGCTCACGCACTACGAGCGGATGCTGCGCGCCATGGTGACCGATCCGGGTACGCGGGTGGCGGACGCGCCGATGCTGACCGACGACGAGCAGGCGGCGTTGCTGCACGCCTACGACGGGCCGGTCGGCGAACGCCCCGACGCCACCGTCGTGGAGCTCTTCGAACAGCGGGTGGACGCCGACCCGCGGGCGGTCGCGGTGACCGGCGACGGGTACGCCCTCGGGTACGCCGAGCTGGACCGCGCGGCGAACCGCCTCGCGAACCGGCTGCGCGAGCTGGGCGCCGGACCGGGGCGCCTGGTGGCGATCTGCCTGCCGCGCGTCCCGGAACTGACCGTCGCCATGCTGGCGGTGCTGAAGTCGGGTGCCGGGTACGTCCCGCTCGACCCGGCGCACCCGACCGGGCGCCTCACCGGCATCCTGGACGACGCCGCGCCGGTCGCGGTCGTCTCGGCGGGCGACGCCGCCGACCGGCTCGCGGCGGCCGGCGCCACGGTGGTGCGGCAGGACGCCGACCTGGCCGGGCGGCCCGAGACGAGGCCGGAACGCCTGAACCGCCCCGACGACGTCGCGTACGTGCTCTACACCTCGGGCAGCACCGGACGCCCGAAGGGCGTGCCGATCACGCACCGCAACGTGGTGAACTTCGTCGGCACCGTGCAGGAGCTGTTCGAGCTCACCCCACGCGACTGTGTCCTCGGGTACGCCGCGGCGGTGTTCGACGTGTCGGTCTTCGAGACGTTCGGCGCCCTGCTCACCGGTGCGCGGCTGCGGCTGACCAGCGACACCGAGCGGCTGGACATCAACAGTCTGCAGCGGATCCTGGCCACCGAGGGCGTGACGGTCATCGACATGCCGCCGCCGGTGATGGAGCTGCTCGACCCCGAGCCGTTCCGCGACCTGCGGATCGTCTTCGTCGGCGGCGAGGCGTTCTCCGGCGAGCTGGTCAACCGGTGGAACACGGGCCGGAGGTTCTTCAACGGCTACGGCCCCACCGAGTGCACCGTCACGATGATCATCGAGGAGTGCCACGGCCACTGGACCGGCACCCCGCCGATCGGGCTGCCGATGGCCAACCACGTGGCGCACGTCGTGGACGCGAACCTGAACCTGGTGCCGTACGGGGTGCCGGGCGAGCTGGTCATCGGCGGCGGCGGGCTGGCGCGCGGCTACCTGAACCGCGACGAGCTGACCGCGGAGAAGTTCGTCAAGGACCCGTTCGGCACCGCCCCTGACGGCCGCCTGTACCGTACCGGCGACCTGGTGAGGCGGCGGAGCGACGGGCACATCGAGTTCCTCGGCCGGATCGACACCCAGATCAAGATCCGCGGCCTGCGCATCGAGCTCGGCGAGATCGAGGCGGTGCTCACCGAACACCCGAGCGTGCGTACCGCCGTGGCCGACGCACGTGCCGACGAGAGCGGCGACCGCCGGCTGGTCGGGTACGTCGTGCCCGCCGGCGGCCGTACCGTCGACCCCACGGCGCTGCGCACCCACCTCGCGGAGTACCTGCCCGCGTACATGATCCCCGCGTTCTTCGTCGAGCTCGACGAGGTGCCGCTGTCGGCCAGCGGAAAGGTGGACCGCGCCCGGCTGCCCGCCCCGGACACCGAGCGCCACGAGCAGCTGACCGGGCCGCGCAACGAGACCGAGCGCGTCGTCGCCGAGGAGATCTACGGGCCGCTGCTCGGCATCGAGGCGCCCGACGTGCACGAGAGCTTCTTCCTGGTCGGCGGCAACAGCCTCCAGGCGACCCAGCTGATCTTCCGCGCCTCCCACCGGTTCGACGTGGAGATCGCGCTGGCCGACTTCTTCCGTGAGCCGACGCTGGCGCACCTCGCCGTCCTCATCGACCGGGCCGCGCTCGCCAAGCTCGGCGAGGAGGAGCAGATCCGGCGCCTGGAGACGATGTCGGACGAGGAGGTCGCCCGGCTGCTCGGCGACGCCCCCGCCGCCGAGGAGGCTCCGGACCCGCCCAAGCCCGCGATGTCGCCGTGGGAGGAGCTGGTCGCGTCCGCGATCGCCGCCGAGCTCGGGCTGCCCGACGTCGTACCGGAGGATGAGTTCCTGGTCATCGGCGGGCACTCGATGGCCGCCGTCCGCACCATCGCGGAGCTGGAACGCACGTGCGGCGTGGGGATCCCGATCCTCCCGTTCATGGCCAACTCCACGGTGGCCGAGCTGGCCGAGACGCTGCGCCAGGCGGCCGTGGACCACCTGGGGGCGGACGCCGTCGCCGCGCTGACGGCCGACCCCTCTCCCGGCGAGCAGGCCACGAGCGGGGAGCCGGTTCAGTGACCGCGAGCCTGGCGGAGTTCCGGGCTCGGGTCCGCGCCTCACTCGCCGATCCTTCGGTCGCCGCGCCGCTGGCCGCGCTGCGCGCCGCCGCGGAGCGCGAACCCGACGAACGTGACCTCTACCGTGCGCTCGGCGAGCACGGCCTGCTCGCGGTGGACTGGCCGGTCGAGTACGGCGGGCTCGGGCTGAGCGCCTCCCACGCGGCCATCGCGGTCGAGGAGATGTTCCAGGCCGGGGTGCCCGACACCCTCCAGGTGAACTCGGTCCAGATCGTCGGGCGCTTCCTGCTGATGGCAGGGACCCCGGAGCAGCGGAAACGGTACCTGCCCGCGCTCGCCCGCGCCGAAATGTACGCCAGCGTGCTGTACACCGAGCCGGGGGCGGGCTCCGACCTGGCGGCGCTGCGCACGACGGCGGCCGCGACCCGTGACGGCTTCGTGCTGAACGGCGTGAAGGTCTTCAGCCTGAAAGGGCACCGCACCGACATCGCGCTGTGCGCCGCGCGTACCGGTGAGGCGGACGAACGGTACGAGGGAATCACCCTGTTCCTGATCGACATGCGCGCTCCGGGGGTGCGGCGCACCGACATCCCGAGCATCGCGGCCGAAGGGTTCCACCGGGTCGAGCTGCACGACGTGGCGGTCGGCGCCGACCAGGTCATCGGCCCGGTCGGCGGTGGCTGGCCGCTGCTGGGCACGGCGCTGGCGGTGGAGCGTACGGGCCTGGACTACGCGCTGCGGGCGCGGCGCTGGCACACGGCCGCCGCCGAACGCTCCGGCGCCGAACCCGCGGACGCGGAGCGGTTCACCCGCTTCGGCGTACGGGTCGACGCCGGGCTCGCGCTGGCCAAGGCGATGGTCCGCCGCCTGGACGCCGGAGACGTCGACGAGACCGCGTTCGCGGCCTCGAAGTACTACACGAGCGAACTGGCCGCCGACATCGCGACCTGGGCGGCGACGCTCCCCGCCGCGGCGACGCCGTCCGCGCGCGTCCTCGACGCCGCCTACCTGGAGGCGCCCGGCCTCACCATCTCGGCCGGCACCTCCGAGGTGATGCTGCGGATCGTCGCGAGCACCGTCCTTGAGGACGGGTACGCGCCGGAGCCGCCGGAGACCGACGACATGGCGCGCCGGCTGCGCGCCGGGCTCCGTGACCTGCTCGCCGAGGTGCCGGTGCCCGGCGACCCGCACGCGCCACCCGCCGACCACGGCCGGAACGCGCCCGCCTGGGCCGCGCTGCGCGGCATCGACGCGACGGCGATCGAGGCCCCTGCCTCCGCGGGCGGGCTGGAGATGGGCGCGCCGGCCGGTCTGGTCGTGATGGAGGAACTCGGGCGTGCCGGGCTCGGCAGCCCGTACGCCGCGACGGCGCTCACGGTGCACGCGATCACCGCGTCGCCGGACACCGCCCATGAGGCGACGCTCACCGGGCTGATGGCCGGTGAGCGCGGCGTGACGCTCGCCGGCTTCGACGGCCCGCCCGTCGCGCTGGACGACCTGCGGGCGACCTGCACGGTCACGGCGGCCAGTGATCATGTCGACCTCGTCGTCGTGCCCGCGCGGTCCGGTGACGCCACCGGCCTGGCGCTGCTGCCCGCCGACCGAGCCGACCGGACCGACGTACTGCGTTTCACGGATGTTCCGGTGGCCGGGTTCGTCACGGCCGGCGACGCGGTGCTCGCCGCCGCGCGGCTGCGGCAGGCCGCGTACCTGACCGGCCTGGCCCTCGGCGCGCACGCCGAGACGGCCCGGTACGTCAACCAGAGACGCCAGTTCGGCGCGCCGCTGCGCGACCTGCCCACCGTGTCGTCCGCGCTCGCACGCGGGTGGGTGGAGCTCCTGGCGACCCGGCAGGTGGCATGGGCCGCGGCGGAACAGGACACGGTCACGGCGGGGTACGCGGCGGCCGTGCTGGCCCTCGCCGCCGAGACCGCCGTCGCCGTGCTGCGCGACGCCATGCACCTGTGCGGGGTGCGCGCACTGACCGGCCACACGCTGGTACAGCGCTACTACCGGATGGTCCGCGCCGAGGCGGTGCGCTTCGGCGGGACGGCGGCGCTGTGGCGGGAGGCGGCCACCAACCGTATGAGCACCCAGGGAGAACGGCCATGACCGACGCGAGCACGGCCCATCTGTCCGCGGATCGCCGTGCCCTGCTGGCGCGGCTGCGCGGCACCACGGAAGGCCCGGCGCCGCTCCGCGCGCAGGCCGGCGCCGTTCCGGCGGACCGCCCGCCGCTCTCCGTGGCGCAGGAGCAACTGTGGTTCCTCGACCAGCTCGCGCCCGGTCAGCCCACGTACAACGTCGGGCAGTCGACGCTGATCACCGGTCCGCTGGACCGCGACGCGCTGTCCGCCGCGCTCGACGACCTGGTCGCCCGGCACGCCGCGCTGCGCACGACGTTCGCGGCCCACGAGGGCAAGCCGTACCAGGTGGTGGCCGAGCACGGGTCCGGCGCGCCCGCGATCAGCGACCTGACCGGCCTGCCCGAGGACGAGCGGGAGGCCGCGGCGCGGCAGGGCGTCCGCGACGACGACATCGGCCGGCCCTTCGATCTCGCCCTCGGCCCGCTGTTCCGCTCCCGGCTGTACGTCCTGGGCGCGGAGCGGCACGTGCTGTCGCTCACCGTGCATCACAGCGTCGTGGACGGCTGGTCGCTGGGAGTGCTGAACCGGGAGCTCGGCGCGCTCTACGCCGCGCGCCGGGCCGGGCGCGACGCCGCCCTGCCCGCGGTGACGCTCCAGCACCCCGACTACTGCGCGTGGCAGCGCCACCAGAGCGACACGGGCGCGTTCGAGCGGCAGCTCGACTACTGGGAACGGCAGCTGGACGGCCTGCCCCTGCTACCGGTGCCCACGGACCGGCCGCGGCCCAGCGAGGCCACCTACCAGGGCGAGACCGCCCTGACCCACCTCGGCTCCGGCGCGCGCGACGCCATGCGCGAGCTGGCCCGCCGCGGTGACGCCACCGGCTTCATGGTGCTCAGCGCGGTGTTCAACGCGCTGCTCAGCCGGTACACCCAGACCGACGACATCGTCATCGGGTCCATCGTGCCGGGGCGCAGCAGGCCGGAGTTCGCCGGCCTGGTCGGCTTCCTGGTGAACGCGGTGGTGCTGCGCACCGACACGTCCGGTGACCCGTCGTTCAGCGAACTGCTGGGCCGCGTACGCGAGACCTGCCTGGGCGCGTGGTCGGCGCAGGACGTGCCGTTCGAGCAGGTCGTCGACCGGCTCCGCCCCCCGCGTGACCCGTCGCGCAACCCGCTCTTCCAGGTCGGCCTGCAACTGCTGGGCGACGCCACCGCCGGAGGCCGGCTGGAGCTCGAAGGCACGGTGACGCGGCCGCTCCCGCTCGGATTCGACCGGGCGCGCTTCGACATGTCGGTGAGCGTGGTGGACGACGGCACCGGGCTCACGATGGACTGCGAGTACGCCACGGACCTGTTCGACGGCGCTCGCATCACGCGCATGTTCGGGCATTTCGAGCGCATGCTGCTGGCCGCCGCGGCCGACCCGTCCCTGCGGGTCAGCGAGCTGCCGATGCTGTCGGAACGCGAACGCGCCGACCTGATGACCCACTGGCAGGGCCCCTACGAGGAACGCGACCGCCGGACGGTCCCCGAGCGCATCGCCGAGGTCGCCGCCACGCGCGGCGACCGGGTCGCGATACGGGCCGGCACCGACGAGGTCACCTACACCGAGCTGTTGCGCCGGGCGGACGCCCTGGCCGCCTGGCTGCGGGCCCGCGGCGTGGGGCGGGAGGACATCGTCGCCCTCGCGATGCACCGCGGCATCGACGTGATCGTCTCCGCGGTCGGCGTGCTGCGCGCGGGCGCCGCCTTCCTGATGGTCGACCCGGAGCACCCGAGGAAGCGGCTGGAGTTCATCCTGGGCGACGCCGGGGCGCGGGTCGTGCTGACCCAGACCCGGTTCCTCGACGGGCTGCCCGACGACGGCCGTACGACGCTGTGCATGGACGCCGGCCCCACGCCCGCCGCCGACGCACCGCCCGCCGGCCCGATCTCCCTGGACGACCTGGCGTACGTGCTCTACACCTCGGGGTCCACCGGCGAGCCCAAGGGCGTGGCCATCGAGCACCACGCGCTGAACACGTTCATGGACTGGCTGAAGAGCGTCATGGAGCCCGACGACCGGGTCCTCCAGCACATGTCGCTCATCTTCGACCTCGCCGACGGAGAGATGCTGTCGGCGCTGAGCCTCGGCTGCACCCTCGTCGTCCTGCCCGAGGAGCGGCGCGGCGACCCGCGGGCGTTCAAGGAGCTGCTGACGGAGGAGCGCATCACCTTCGTCGCCGGGCCGCCGGCCCTCCTGGGCCGGATACCGCCCGGCGACTACCCGGACCTGCGGTGCGTCATGCCCGGCGGCGAGGCGGTGCCGCCCGAGCTGGCCGACCGGTGGAGCCGGTCCGTGAAGTTCGTGAACACCTACGGCCCGACCGAGGCGGCGGTCGCCTGCACCGCGTACACGTGCGAGCCGGTCCGCTGGACCGTGCCCCCGCCGATCGGGCGTGCCATGCCCAACCGGTACGCCTACGTGCTCGACCGGTACGACCACGTGCTGCCCATCGGCATCCCGGGCGAGGTCATGACGGGCGGCGACGGGCTCGCACGCGGCTACCTGAACCGGACGGAGCTCACGGCGCGCCAGTTCGTCGCCGACCCGTTCCGGCCGGGCCACCGGATGTACCGGACGGGCGACCTCGGCGTCTGGAACGAGGACGGCCAGATCGAGTTCCTCACCCGGATCGACACGCAGGTCAAGCTGAACGGGCAGCGCATCGAGCTCGGGGAGATCGAGGCGGCGCTCCTGCGCCACCCCGCGGTGGCCGGCGCGGTGGCGTGCCTGCGGAACGACCCGCCGTACGGCCCGCGGCTGGTCGGCTATGTCGTGCCGGCCGACGCCGGCGACGTGCCGGGCGACGACGAGTTGCGCCGTCACCTGCTCGACGAGGTTCCCACCTACATGGTGCCGGCGGCGTTCGTCACCGTGGGCGAGGTGCCGCTGACCCCGGTCGGCAAGGTGGACCGGAAGAAGCTGCCCGCGCCGGATCAGCAGGCCACCGTACGCGTCGAGCCGCGCACCGACGTGGAGCGGCGAATGACGGAGCTGTTCGCCGAGGTGCTGAACGTCGAGCCGCCGGGCGTCACCACCGGCTTCTTCGAGCTGGGCGGCAACTCGCTGCAGACCATCCAGCTACTGGCCCGCATCGGCGAGGAGCTCGGCACCATGCCGTCGCTGCGGGACTTCTACGCCGACCCGACCGTCGAGGCGGCCGCCCGCATGATGACCTCCGGCGAGCGGCCCGTCGAGGCGTCGACGCTGGTCACGCTGCGGCCGGGCGACGGCACACCGCTCTACCTGGTGCCCGCGGTCTCCGGCTCGCCGTACTGGTACAGCCCGCTGGCCCAGCGGCTCGGCCGGGAGGTGCGCGGGTTCATCGGGCCCGGGCTCGATGACGACACGCCGCCCCCCGAGGACATCGAGCGGCTCGCCGAGCACTACCTGACCGCGCTGCGCGCCGAAGCGCCGTCCGGCCCGTACCTGCTCGCCGGCTGGTCGATGGGCGGGGTGGTCGCGTACGAGATGGCGCAGCGGCTCACCGCCGAAGGCGCGGAGGTCGGCCTGGTCGTGGCGCTGGACTCGATGGTCCTCGGACCGGCGGCGCCGCCCGGCGACGCGGAGATCCTCTACCTGTTCGTCGAGGACCTCGCCGGGCTGGCCGGCCGTCCGATGCCGCCGCTGGACGACGTGCCGCCCAGGACGGCCGCCGACCGGGCGGCGGTGCTCACCCGGCTGCTGGTCGACGGCGGGCTGCTGCCGCAGGGCGTCACGGAACGCTTCGTGGAGCGGCGGTACGCGGTGTTCCACGCGAACATCCGCGCGCTGTTCCAGTACGACGCGGCGGACTACCCCGGCCGGCTGCTGGCGGTGCGCGCGGAAGAGTCGCCGGACGTGCCCCAGTGGCGTTCGCTCTGCCGGCGCCTGACCGAGACGGTCGTGCCCGGCGACCACTACACGATGTGGTCGGAACCCGGGCTCGGTGAGCTCGCCCGGATCCTCGACCGGGCCGTCACGGACGCCACATGACCAAGCCCCGCATCGCCGTCGTCTACGACCAGGGCGCCGTCTCGCCCTGGGACATCGGCGTCGGCCTGGCCGGCCTCGGCGAGATCGTGTTCCTCGTCCCCGGCAGCGAGCACGTCGAGGACGTACGGCCGGTGCTCCAGGGGGTGGGCCGGGTCGTCCCCCTGTCCGGCGACATCTCCGCCGACGGCGCGGAGCTGCGCGCGCTCGACGCGGCGGCGATCGTGACGTTCAGCGAGGCGATGCTGCGCACCACCGCGCGCCTCGCCGCCGAGGCGTCACTGCCGTTCCACGACGTCGAGCTGGCCAGGGTGCTGACCAACAAGGTCCGGCAGCGGCAGGTGCTGCGCGACGCCGGGGTGGACGACCTGCCCACGTACCCGCTGCGCTCCCCCGCCGACTGGCCCGCCGCTCTGCGCGCGGTCGGCCTGCCCGCGATCATCAAGCCGGTCACGGGCTCGGCGAGCACCCGTACCTTCGCGATCGACGACGCGGAGTCCGGCGCGCGGGTGGTGGAGCACGCGTTCGCCGGGATGCGCTCTCAGGGCGACGCGGACGAGCCGGTGTTCATCGTCGAGCGGCGGCTGATGGGCCGGCCGTGCGGGCCGTTCGGCGACTTCGTCTCGGTGGAGTGCGCGTGCACCCCGGCGGGGGTCGTGAACCTGGCGATCACCGGCAAGCTGCCCCTGATCCCGCCGTTCCGCGAGTCGGGACACATGTGGCCGAGTCCCCTGTCCGCCGACGAGACCGCGGAGATCTTCGACCTGACCGGCCGTGCGCTCCGCGCGCTCGGCGTACGGCACGGCGTGACCCACACCGAGATCAAGCTGACACCGGAGGGGCCTCGGATCATCGAGGTCAACGGGCGCCTCGGCGGCTGGATCAACGGCCTGTCCAACGCGGCGTGCGGCGTCGACATGGTGCGGATCTGCGGACGCCTCGCGCTGGGCGAAGAGGTCGGGCCGATCGACCTGCCCGCGGACAAGGTGCACTTCCAGTACCACTGCGTCGCGCCCATCCGGCCGTGCCGGGTCGAGGCGGTCCACGGGCACCGCGAGGTCCTCGCCATCCCGGGCGTCGAGGGCTGCCGGAGCATGTGCCGGGCCGGTGACGAGCTGCCCGGCGGCGTGGCGTCCCGGGAGATCTTCATCGTCTGGGGAACGACCGCCGACCACGACCAGATGACGAGCGCGGTGGCGCGGTTGCTGGACGTGCTGTCGTTCACGTTCCGTTTCGACGACGGCGTACGCACCTGGACCGCCGCGGACCTGCGCATGGAACCGGCACCCGTTGGAGAGGGGCGATCGTGACGACGCCGAACCCGATCATCGCGCTGTGGAGCGCGCCCCGCTGCCGCTCCACGGCGTTCCTGCGCATGATGATGGCGCGCGGCGACTTCACCGTCGTGCACGAGCCGTTCTCCCATCTCGTGGACTTCGGCGAGGCCGACGTGGCCGGGACACCGGTGCACAGCGAGCGGGAGCTCATGGACGCGCTGTACGCCGCGGCCGGGCGAGGGCCGGTGTTCTTCAAGGACACCACCGACTTCCACTACCCGGGCGTGCTGACCGACACGACGTTCCTGCGCGCCGTCACCCACACGTTCATGGTCCGCGATCCGCGCGCCGCGATCACGTCTCACCACCGGCTCAATCCGCGCATCGGCCGGGACGAGATCGGGTTCGCCTGGCTGCGGGAGATCTTCGACGCGGTCACCGCGGCGACCGGCGAGGTGCCGGTGGTCATCGACGGCGACGACCTGATCGCCGATCCGGCCGCGATCGTGGCGGCGTACTGCCTCCGCGCCGGGATCACGTTCCTTCCCGGCGCGCTGTCCTGGCCCGCCGGCATGATCGACCAGTGGGAGCGGACCGGGCGCTGGCACGCCGAGGTGAGCGCCACCACCGAGTTCGTCCGCGAGCCGCGACCGGAACCCGCCGAGATCACCGACCCGACGCTGCGCGCCTACCTGGCCTACCACCAGCCGCACTACGCCGAACTCCACCGCCGGCGGCTGCTTCCGCACGGCGCCTGAGCGCCGGGCTCAGACCGCGTACTGCTCGGCGTCCCGCACGGTGCGCAGCTTCGGCAGCGGCGAGAAGACCACCCAGCCGATGGTGCTCACCATGCCGATGGCGCCGATCAGAAGCCCGGTGCGCACCCCGGCCACCTGTCCGGCCAGACCACCGGCCGCGGCGCCCAGGGAGACGACTCCGTAGGAGATGAACCGGTAGCTGGCGGTCATGCGGCCCAGCATCTCGATCGGCGTGACGGACTGCCGTACCGAGATCGCCGCGACGCTGGACATCGCGGTGCCCACGCCGTTCAGCGCGAACGCGGTGGCGATCACCGGCAGCGTGAACAGATGGTGGGTCGGGGTGAGCGGTACGGCGAGCAGCACCACCGACTCCACGGCGACCGAGCCGAGCAGCGCGCCGCCGAACCCGATCCGGCGCGACACCGGTCCGGTCAGCACCGCGCCGGCCACGGCGCCGACCGCGCCACCGGACAGCGCCAGGCCGATCGATCCGGCGTGCAGCCCCAGGTCATGAACCGCGTAGAGCATGAAGAGCGTGAGGATCCAGCTGTCGAAGAAGTTGTAGGAGGCGGCGACGCCGACGAGGGCGCGCAGGAACCGGTTGCCGTAGACGGTCCGCAGGCCTGCCTTGATGCGCGAGATGTTGCCCTCGGCGGGGTTCGCCAGCACCGGACGCGGCTCGCGGACGCGGATCATCAGCAGCCCGGCCACCGACACGACGAACGAGACGCCGTCGGCGAGCAGCGCGACGGGCGCGGTGACCAGCTGGACGAGCAGCCCGCCGAGAGCCGGGCCGCCCACCTGCGCGACCGAGGCGGTCGCCTGGAGGCTGCTGTTCGCGAGCACCAGTGACTCGCGTTCGACCAGCGATGGAACGTACGCGTTGTACGACACCTCGAACAGCACCCTGAACGCGCCGAACACGAACACCAGGCCGATCAGCAACGGGATCGTGAGCAGCCCGGTGGCGGAGAGGGCGACGATTCCGATGAGAATGACCGCGCGGCCGATGTCGCCGCCCACGAGAAGCGCCAGCCTGCGGGCCCGGTCGGCGTACACCCCGACGATCAGGGTGAACAGCAGGAACGGCAGCCAGCGCGCCATGTTGAGCAGGCCCACCTGGCCCGCCGTGGCGTGCAGTGTGATCACGGCGGTGAGCGGGAGCGCGACTTCCGTGACCTGGGAACCGACTTCTGAAAGGCCCTGCCCCACCCACAGTTTGACGAAATCGTACTGCCGGTACAGCGGCGTCGGCTCACTCTCTCCGACGACGGCTTCCACCATTCGATCTCTCCCAGTTCACCGAGCAGAGCGCACTGTATCGCGATGGGCTCATTTCACGACTTGTCGCCAATGCCTGCCGTGCCCGCATGGCCACCGTCTCGGCGGTGATGCCGTTGCGTTCGAGAAGGTGACGATGGCCGCCGGACCCGGCGGCGAACGTGTCGTGCACCGCCACGCGCAGTACGGGACATCCGACCCCCAGCTCGGCCACCACTTCGGCCACCGCCGAGCCGAGCCCTCCCGCGGCCCAGTGCTCCTCCACCGTGACGATGCCGTGGGTTCGCGCCGCCACGGTCAGCGCCTCGACGTCCAGCGGCTTGACCGTGTGCATGTTGATCACAGCGGCGTCGACGCCGTCACGTGCCAGTTCGTCGGCGGCGGCCCGCGCCGCGAGCACGGGGTAGGGACCAGTGGCGACTAACGCGACATCGGCGCCTTCGCGCAGGGTCTGCGCCTGCCCGATCCGCACCGGCGGCAGGCCGGGCCCGAGACCGGGAGTCGCGCTCCGCCCGAGGCGGATGTACACAGGCCCGGGCATGTCGACGCTGGCACGGACCATCTCCTCGACGGCCGTCGTGTCCGCCGGGGACAGGACCGTCATGTTGGGCAGCATGCGCATGACGGCCAGGTCTTCCAGCGAGTGGTGGCTCGACCCGAGATGGCCGGCGGACAGGCCACCGTGGGTTGCGACGATGCGTACGGGAAGGCCGGGCATCGCGATGTCGAGCTTCACCGACTCGAGCGCGCGGGTGCTGGCGAACGTCGCCATCGTGTTCACGAAGGGGACACGCCCCGACCTCGCCAGGCCGGAGGCCACACCCATGAGGTTCTGCTCGGCGATGCCGAGGTTGATGTAGCGGTCCGCCGCCGTACCCCAGTCCACGGGCGAGAACAGGCCGGTGTCGCTGTCGAGGCAGATGAGCCGGTCATCGCCGGCGAGCAGCTCGACGAGCACGTCGCGGTACGCCTCGCGGGGCGTACGCCGGTCGGCGAGCGCGCCGGCCGGCAGGGTCTCCTCCGCCTCCGTCACGGCGTCATCTCCATCCTTTTTCGCGCGGCGCCCAGCGCGGTGAGCGCGCGCTTGTACTGCCGCTCGTTCAGCTTCGCGTAGTGGCTGCGGGTCTGCCCCTCGACGAACGGCAGGCCCTTGCCCTTCACCGTGCGCGCGAGGACCACGGTGGGCCTGCCCTGGGGCGGCGACCCCAGTGCGGCCGCCAACTGGTCGAGGTCGTGCCCGTCGATGTCGTGCACCGTCCAGCCGAAGCTGCGCCAGCGGTCGGCGAGCGGTTCCACTCCCACCACGTCGGCGGTGGGTCCGGTGATCTGCAGCCCGTTGCAGTCGACGATGGCCACCAGCCGGTCCAGGCCGTACGACCCGGCGGCCATCGCGGCCTCCCAGACCGAACCCTCCTGGAGCTCACCGTCGCCGAGCAGGACGTAGCAGCGCCGGTCATCGCCCGTCAGCCGGAAGTCGAGCGCGTAGCCGACCCCGATCGGCAGCCCGTGCCCGAGCGAGCCGGTCGACACCTCGACGCCGGGCACCGCGGTGGTCGGATGGGCGGTGAGCTCGCTGTCCGGCCTGGCGTACCGGGAGATCCACTCGCGGGGGAAGAAACCGCGCTCGGCCAGTGCCGCGTACAGGCCGATCGCGCCGTGCCCCTTGCTCAGCACCAGCAGGTCACGGTCGGGGGCGTCCGGCCGTTCGGGATCGACGCGCAGCACCGAGTGGTAGAGCGTCACCAGGATCTCCACCAGCGACATCGAGCCGCCCAGATGGCCGCCCTCCGGGTTGGCGCACATCTCCACGATCATTTCGCGGACACGCAGCGCGCGCTCTCGCAGGTCGCTCATCCGGGAACACTCCTCATGCGCACCACCGACGGCCGGGACCCGAAGTGCTCGCCCAGCTCCAGCAGCGCGTGGGTGAGCACGTCGATGCCACGCAGGTAGTCGCCGAGCAGGATGTGCTCGTTGTCGGAGTGGTCGAGCCGGCCGTCGCCGGGGCCGTACGTGGCCATGGGGACGTCCCAGATCTCGGCCAGCGTGTTCATGTCGGAGGTGCCGGTCTTGACCTTCATGTGCGGTCGCGCCTGCCGGGCATGGATGCCGGCGGCCAGCGCGCGGACCACGGGATCGGTACGCCGCACCCGGCACGCCGCCACGGAGTTGAGGACGTCCAGCCGCCCCTGCGGGAGCCGCTCGGCGAGCGCGGCGACCAGGCCCCCGGAGTCGAATCCGGGCGGGACACGAACACAGAACTCGGCCTCGGCGGACGTCAGGTCACCGCGGACCGACATCAGGGTCGCGCCCGGCAGGTCGAACGACGCGTGCCCCGTCTCGGGGCCGAGGAGGTCCAGGAGGGCCGACCACGCCTCGCAGGCCAGCTCGGACGCCTTGGGCACCGGATTGGTGGCGTGGGTCGACGGGCGCTCGACGCGGTAGCGCAGGTCGAGCTTGCCCTTGTATCCGAGCACGACCGTCTGCCAGCCGCTCGGCTCACCGATGATGAGCGCGTCCGGACACGCGTGAGTACGGCGGATGTGCATCGCGCCGCGCGACGACGGCGTCTCCTCCTCGACCGCTCCGACGACGACGATCCGCCCGTGGAAGCCGGACGCGCCGGCGGCCGCGCAGATCATGGTGGCCAGCGGTCCCTTGGCGTCGACCGCGCCCCTGCCGTACAGCGCGCCACTCTCGGCGCGTACGGGGATGAGGTCGGGAACGGTGTCCATGTGGCCGAGCAGCATCACCGTCGGCCCGTGGCCGCGGGTGATCTCGCCGACGGCGTTGCCCGCCTCGTCCGCGTAGGCGGTGAAGCCCAGCTCCCTCATCACGGTGACCAGGTACTCGGCGAGCCTGGCCTCGCCGTAGGAGGGCGAGGGGATCCGCAGCATGTTCTGCAGGAGGCCGATCGCGTACGGTTCGCTGCCGGCGTCCGGGAAGCCGGGCCCGGCACTCACCGGAGCGTTCCCGCTTGGCGAGGACGGCGGGTCACTCGCCCCAGTCCTCCTCGACCTCAGGAGCGAGGGCGAGCTGCAACGGGTCGACGGTGACGATCTCCAGCTCGCTGGAGCACTCGCCGCACTCGACGACCTCGTTGACCCTGGGCCTCTCGCTGAGAGCGACGGCGCCTTCGCACTCGGGGCAGCTAGCCATGCCGCTTTCCTTTCCACGCTGTTCCGGGGGGCACCGGCCAGTAGACCCGGTGAACGGCCGTCACCGCGTCCATCACGGTGATGAATGGACGCCGTACTCCCGTTGACCGCGAATGGACGCCGTGTCAACGCTGCGTCGCTCTTCTCCTCTCTCGCGTCGCCGGTCTTTACATCGCGCTTCGCGGCGTGACTGACTTGTCACCATGGCTTCTTCGCCACGACCGCAGAGGGCGCTGCTGCGTCCGCCCAAGGGGGACGCGCCCACACGCCTGTTCTGCTTCCCGTACGCCGGCACCGGAGCGTCGATGTACCACCGGTGGCCGCGGATCGTCGGCGACTCCGAGGTCTGCCTGATCCAGCTCCCGGCACGTGAGAGCCGGCTGCGCGACCCGCACCACGGCACGTACGAAGCGCTGGCCGGGCCGCTCGCCGAGGCGCTGCTGCCCTACCTGGACCGGCCGTTCGGCTTCTTCGGGCACTGCACCGGCGTGATGCCCGGTTTCGTCACCGCGCTGCACCTCATGCGGCATGACCTGCCGGTTCCGGACCGCCTCTTCGTCTCCTCGCAGGTGGCCCCGCACGACGGCCCGTCCAGCCGGTTCCTGCGCATGACCGACGCCGAGCTCGGTGAGGAGCTGGCCGGCCTGATGCGGACCATGGGCTCCGAGCCGCACCCCGCGCTGATCGAGATGGCCCTGGGTGTGCTGCGCGCGGACGTGGAGGCGGACCGCGCCTACCGGCTGCCCGAACCCGTACGGCTCCCGTCCGCGGTGCACGCGATCGGCTGGGACTCCGACCGGGAGATCCGCCCGGAGCAGCTCGGCGGCTGGCGGGAGTACGCCGAACCCGGCCGGTTCTCCGAAACGGTGCTGCCGGGCGAGCACTATGACTTCCTGACCGGTCCCCCGGCACTGCTCGACGTGCTCGCCGACGGCATGAAGCAGGCACTCGGCTGAGGAGCCCGCACAACGGCCGGCGCTCCTCGCGTGCTCATGACGTGGCCGCGGAGATCATGAAGCCGATTCCGGCGATTCCGCAGAACACGCCGACGGCCAGGCAGCCCCACGCGGCCGTCAACGTCGAGCCGAACAGCGGTCGCCAGCGCACCGTGGCCGGGTCGTCCGGGTCGTAGGCGATCCGGATCCGGCTTCCGATCCGGTGGGAAGGGAGCGGAGTACCGAGCCTCCGGCCGATGCTGGAAGGCGCTCAAGACCGATCACCCTCGCCCTGGCTGGAATCGCCTTGCGGCGAAATCGCAGCTCAGGTCGCATGGCCAGGGCAGCGGCCACGGCTATCGCGAATCCACCGATCGTAAAAACCAGGGGCACTGCTAACGCCCTGATATCACTCACATTCCCATCATGCCTCGCCGATGACCTTCGCGAGGTCGGCCACGGTGGCGTTCTCGTAGAAGGTGCGGAGCTCGATCGGTACGCCCCACGTGCCGGCGATCTCCCCGATGATCTCGATGGCCAGCAGCGAGTGGCCGCCCAGCTCGAAGAAGTGGTCGTCGGCGCCCACCTCGTCGATCTCCAGCAGGTCACGCCAGATGCCGGCGAGCGCCTCCTCCACCGGGCCCTGCGGCGCGCGGTAGTCGATGCCGACGTCCGGGCGTTCGCGGCCGACCTCGACGTCGCGTCGCAGGGCCTCGCGGTCCACCTTGCCGTTGGCGTTGAGCGGGAGAGCCTCCACCCGTACGAAGGACGCCGGGATCATGTACGAGGGGAGCGTCGAGGCCAGCCGGCGGCGCAGCTCGGGGACCGAGATGTCCGCCTCGCTGACGTAGCAGGCGACCAGGCGATGGCCGTCACGTCCATGCCGTTCGGCGATCACGGCCGCGTCGATGATCTTCGGCCGGGCGAGCATGGCCGCTTCGATCTCGCCCGGTTCGATCCGGAACCCCCGGATCTTCACCTGGTTGTCGGCCCGCCCCACGAACTCCACGACGCCGTCCGGCCGCCGGCGTACGAGGTCGCCGGTGCGGTAGAGCCGGTCGCCGGGGCGTACGCCGAAAGGGTCGGCGACGAAGCGCTCCGCGGTCTGCGCGGGCCTCCCCAGGTAGCCCAGGGCCATCCCCTCGCCTCCGGCGTACAGCTCTCCCACCTGGCCGTACGGGACGGGTCGCAGGCTCTCGTCGAGGACGTGCACCCGTGTGCCGCCGACCGGCTCGCCGATCGGCACGGTCGCGGACTCCACCGGCCGCGTCATCACGTGGCAGCAGGTGAACGTCGTGTTCTCCGTCGGCCCGTACCCGTTGACGATCCGTGTGCCGGGGAGCGCGGCGAGCGCCTTGTTGACGTGCGCGACGGACAGGACGTCGCCGCCGGCCAGGAGGTGTCGTACGCCCGACAGGCGGGCGATGGGCCCCTCCACGATCTGGTGGAACAGCCCGGCGGTCAGCCACAGCATGGTGATCCGCTCGTTCTCCACGGTCTCGGCGAGCTGGTCGAGGGTGGGGTCGTACGGCGGGAAGACCGCGAGGCGCGCGCCGTTGAGCAGCGGGGCCCAGACCTCCAGCGTGGACGCGTCGAAGGAGATCGGCGCGAGCTGCAGTACGGCGTCGTCCGCGCCGATGGTCACGAAGCCGGGGTCGACGACGAGCCGGAGTACGGCCCGGTGCGGGACCACCACGCCCTTGGGCACGCCGGTCGAACCCGACGTGTAGGCGACGTAGGCGGGACTCTCCGGATCGCCGGGCAGCCCGAGGTCGGTGCCGTCCAGCCCGTCGCCGGCGCGATCGAGGATCACCGGGCGTACGGCCGGCTCCTCCAGCTCCGGCAGCAGGTGGGCCTGCGTCAGCACCACCTTGATGCCCGCGTCGGCGAAGATGGTGCGGAGCCGCTCGCGTGGTTGCCGGAGGTCCGGCGCCACGTAGCAGCCGCCCGCCTTGAGGACGCCGAGCAGCCCGACGACCATTTCCAGCGAGCGTTCGACGCGGACGCCGACCTTCTCGCCCTGGCCGACGCCGTTCTCGCGCAGGTGACGGGCGAGACGGTTGGCCCTGACGTTGAGCTCGGAGTAGGTGTATCGATCGGGCCCGCAATTGACCGCGATGGCGTCCGGAGTCAGGGCCGCGCGGTGCTCGAAGACCTCGTGAACGGAATTCATTGAGCCCGTGCGGTGTCGAGTCGTGGGCGCATGGACGCTTCGCGCAACATACCCGTCTGGTAGGCGAATGCGACCAGTTGCGCGCGATCCCTGATGCGGAGTTTGTGGCGAATTCGATGAAGGTGGGTGCGCACCGTGCTGATGCCGATGTACAGCTCGGCCGCCACATCGTCGATCGACTTTCCATGACCGATGAGGGTGAGCACCTCGTGCTCCCTCCTGGTCAGCGCGGCCAGCTCCGGACACGGCGCCGCCTGGGGCGAACCACCGCATTCGCGGAACCAGGTGACCAGCCGGTCGGCGACCTCGGAACCGAGCGCCGTGCGGCCTCGCGCGACCGAGCGGGTGGCGGCGACCACTTCGTCGCTGGTGGCCTCGCGGTTGAGCAGGCCCTTGACCCCGGCGGACAGCAGCTCGGCCACCAGGTCGTCGGTGCAGTCGGCGTAGAAGACCACCACACGCGGTGGCTCGTCGGGGGGATCGACGCCCGCGTGCAGCCGCCGGACCAGGTCGAGGCTCGACGCGAGGGAGGAGAAGCCGATCAGCACCACGTCGGGCCGGTGCTGACGCGCCAGCAACGCGGCCTGGGCACAACCGTCGCTCCCCGCCACCACGTCGAAGTCGGGCAGCGCGTCGAGCAGGGTGCACAGACCATCGCGCATGAGAGGTAGTTGATCGCAAACCAGGATCTTGGCCGGCACGGGGGGATCGGTCCTCTCAGCTCTGAGCATTGATCGGCCACATCGGCGGGGCCTTTCTAGTGCGATTCGATACGAACGCTTCGTGAATCGATTGCTCAGCGCAATGGACCGGCTACCGATCCACCACAACGAATCAACGGTCGTCGATTCAAGTATTCGCCATTACAGCCGCACTCGCGGCGGAGGAGCCGTTCACGAGAGTCTCGCTCGTTGCCGATCATAAGATGGCAACGCGTCTGGTGCTTCTCATCGGCGAGAACCTCGCAGTGGTGATCTTTTGACAACACTGGAATTAGAGACGATCCAAGTCGTGGTGTCAATGTTTGTGTCTGACCGAAATCGGACCCTATCCCGGCAATCCGAACGATCATGCCCTCCTGCTAGTTCTGGCGCTTGATGCATACAGTCAATGACCGATTTGACAGCGGAGGGTTCACTCTCTGCCGCTGGTCATCGTCGCGTTCGACGGCCTCCGGCGGCGGCGCTCGACGCCCCGCGGGACGACGTCGCTGATCATGAGCACCGTACCGCTCCCCGTCAGGAGCGCACCCCGGGCCGAGATCCGCCGGGAGCCGGGGCCCTGCGCCAGGCGAGCGGCACCGGTCCAGCCGGCGGACGAGTCCCCCGTCGCGACTCAGCCGAATGGTTCGACCGGTCCCAGGCCGATGAGGCCTGGGACCGGTCGCGCCGATCACGCAGAACCGGCCGGCGCCGGCAGTCAGCGGCCCATGGCCGAAAACCGTCAACTACCAACGCCAAAAGTCCGGCCTTAATCAAACGGCTACCGGTCTACGCCAGGATGTTTATGACATCTCACGACAACCTTAGTCAACCCGCAGTGAAGAAAGAGTCACCAAAGAAAGACGATCATCGCATAATGCGACTATTTCCTAAATCGAGATTGTTTCCTCTGTCCTAAAACCTGATACTTCACACGACAAGGTCGACGAGCTAAACGAAATCGCTATTCCGTGGTCCGCCGTGAACGTCCGGACGCCGGTTACGTGGGATCTCAAAGCCCAGGAGGCCGAACGACCGGTGTGCCGATCCCGGCAGGCTCCCCGTCGGCGGCCGCCGTGCCTGGCGACCACCGAACACGATGTCGGGCTCTGGGCGCGTTTTGAAGCAGATCGGCCTCCGGTGCGTTGAGGCCCCGATAAATGGCTTGTGCCTGGCGCGGCAGAACACGGGCATGGGCGGCATCGCCGTTCCGGAGGAGACGGCGCGACCCCATGGAGGGCGCGTTGTCCGCCCCGCCGCGACGAGATCCAGGCCGGCGATTTTTTCCTTAACCGGCAAACAAAATGCCGGCCATTCACATCAAAGCAGCGTCGGGTTCGTGCCCGGCCTATGGAGCTTCAGGCAATGGAGGACACTGCATGCGTAAGTCGTTGATCACTGCCGGTGTGGCGGCACTGGTACTCGCCGGTGCCGGGACGGCGTCCGCCGCGACGCCGGCGCCCTGGCGGGTCACGTACGTGAGCCCCGAGACCGGGTATGACGACTTCGGCCTGTACGACGTGACCGCCACGGGCGCGAACGACGCCTGGGCCGTCGGGTCGGAGCAGAAGGGGGCCGGCGGTTCGGCCGCGGCGAGGCACTGGAACGGCAGCGGCTGGAGCGACGTCACCATCCCGGGCGACAACGGCTCCTTCAACAACGTCAACGGCTCGTCCAAGGACAACGTCTGGGTGACGGGCGTGACCGCCACCGGAGCCACCAAGTCCTGGCACTGGGACGGCACCGCCTGGACGGGCGTGTCCCTGAACGGCTACCGGGCTGCGGACGTCGCGGTGGTCGGGCCCAAGAACGCCTGGGCGGTCGGCAACGCGGACGAGGGCTCCGACGTCGGCGAGGCCCGGCACTGGAACGGCACGGCGTGGAAGACCGTCGCCATGCCGTTCGTCGCGCAGAGGGCCGGCGCCGTCTCGGCGACCGACATCTGGGCCGTGGGCCAGAACAGCTCCCAGCCCCTCGCGGCGCACTGGGACGGGACGTCATGGAAGTCCGCTGAGCTTCCCCAGGTCCCGATCCCCGGCGGGCAGAGCGGCTTCTCCTACTTCAACGACCTGGTCGCGCTCTCCAGCGACAACGTCTGGGCGGTCGGCCGGCTCTACTGGGGCAGCGGAGGCGAGGGGGTCACCGCGAAGGAGTCCGAGCACAACCGCCCAGTGATCATGCACTGGGACGGCGTCAAGTGGAGCCTCACCCTCGGCCCTGAGGGCGACTTCGCGCTCAGTGCGGGCGCGGACGGCGACGGCGGCATCTGGTACTCCACCTTCAACAAGACCTACGTCCACGTCGCGACGGACGGCACCACCACGACCGTGCCCGTCCCGACGCCCGCGGGCCGCGACGAGGCCCCCGAGATCCGGCAGATCGCCGGCGTCCCCGGCGGCACCAAGGTCCTCGCCGTCGGCGAGGTCGTCCCCGCGCCCGGCGGCGACCAGTCCTGGGACGCCGTGATCGAGCAGTACCACTGAGCACGGGCGTCGTGAACGTCTGAGGCAGGCCCGCGCCCGTACGAATCGTCCGCGAATTCGTACGGGCGCGGCGCATTTGTGAGACGGCGCATTCGGGGAGTTACCCGTACCATTCGCAGCGTGATCAGCTCATGCGCGCCGGCGTGCCCCAGGCTTCGCCGGCGGCGTGAGCGCGCTCCTCTTCCGCCCCGCTCCCCCGAGAAAAGGACCGGCCACCTTGCGTACGCACCGGCGTAGACCAGCCCGCATCACCACCGTCGCCCTCACCCTTGTCGCACTCGGCCTGTCCGGTGCGCCCGCCCCGGCGCAGGCGTCCTCCACGGTGCGGATCAACGAGGTCGAGTCGGACGGCGGCAGCCCGGGTGACTGGGTCGAACTCGTCAACACCGGTACCACCGCCGTCGACGTCTCCGCGTGGGTCGTGAAGGACAACGACGACTCCCACTCGTACAAGATCGCCTCCGGCACGTCGCTGGCCGCCGGCGCCTTCCTGGCGCTGGACGTCGACCCGTCGTTCGGCCTGGGCGGCTCGGACTCCGCGCGGCTGTTCCAGGCGGACGGCTCCACCCTGGTGGACTCCTACACCTGGACCGACCACGCGACCACGACGTACGGCCGCTGCCCGGACGGCACCGGCGCGTTCACCACCACCACCGCCTCGACCAAGGGCGCGGCGAACGCCTGCGGCGGCGGTCAATCGTCGTCCTGGCCGGGTGGTGCCTCGGTCGCCACCGCGGACGGCTCGAACGTGTTCGGGGAGAACCTCAGCGGTCTGTCCTTCGAAAGCCCCGGTGTGCTGTGGGCGGTGGACAACGGCCCGAGCAAGCTCTACCGCCTGGTGCCGGACGGCGCGAACTGGAGTCCCGACACGGCCGGCGGCTGGTCCTCGGGCAAGTCCCTCCACTACGCGGGCGGCGGCGGTGACCCCGACACCGAAGGCGTGGTCGTCACCCCCGACGGGATGTTCGCCGGGACCGAGCGCGACAACGACGAGGACTCCACCAGCCGGCCGGAGATCCTGCGCTTCGACGCCTCCTCCTCCGCGTCCTCGCTGAACGCGACCGGGGAATGGAACCTCACCTCCGACCTGCCCTCCCTGCCCGCCAACTCCGGTATCGAGGGCATCTCGTGGGTGCCCGACTCGTTCCTGACCGCGCACGGCTTCCGTGACGAGCACGCCGGAGCCGCGTACGACCCGGCCGCCTACCCCGGCCACGGCAGCGGCCTGTACTTCGCCGGTGTCGAGGACAACGGCACCATCTACGCGTACGCCCTCAACCTGTCCAGCGGCGGCTACACCCGGATCGCCACCATCACCAGCGGCTTCCCCAGCGTGATGGACCTGGAGTTCGAGCCCGCCACCGGACACCTGTGGGCGGTCTGTGACGACACCTGCCAGGGCCGGACCTCGACCCTCGACATCAACGCCCAGGGCGGGTTCACCCCCACCGCCGTGTACGACCGGCCCACGGGGATGCCGAACCTCAACAACGAGGGCTTCGCCATCGCCCCCCAGTCCGCCTGCGCCTCCGGCCACAAGCCGGTCGTCTGGTCCGACGACACGAACGACGACGGTCACGCACTGCGTGCCGGCACGCTGAACTGCACTTCCTGACGCCGGCGGGGGCGAGGCGCCCTTCGACCGCCTCGCCCCGTCGCGACCGTGACCGTGACCCTGACCGGCACCGTCGCCGACCCCGCCACCTGGTCGTTCCCGGAGTCTGACCGCTCCGCCGCGAGACGCGCGCTTCCGCGATGCCCCATTGACCCCAAAAGCATCGATGTCTACTCTCGTCACACTTGTCCCGATAGACAGGAACGCGTCCCATCCATCGGTTCAGAGGCAGGATCATGGCGACCGCAGACGACCGGCCATCGGTACCCGAACCCGCCGACAAGCGCGCGGGCACCCTGGAGCGCGGACTGGCCATCCTCGATCTCCTCGGATCGGCCGGCCCGATCGGCGCGGGGCACATCACCGAGGCGCTCGGGCTCTCCCGCAGCGCGACGTACCGCATCCTGGGCACCCTCCGGGAGTTCGGCTACGTCGAATGGGACGGCTTCGACCGCGTCGCCCTCGGCTTCCGGACCATCCAGCTCGGAATGACCGCGCTGAACGCGCTCGACCCCGTCGAGGCCGCCCAGGCGCACCTTCGTGACCTGGCGCGGGAGCTGGGCGAGTCGGCGCTGCTCGCGATACGTGACGGTGACGAGATGGTCTACCTCGCGCGTGAGCAGGCGGGCGAGCACTCGATCACCATGCGGCCGTCGCTCGGCGCGCGCCGCCGGATGCACTCCACCTCGCTCGGCAAGGCCTACCTCGCCGCGTTGCCGCTCGACGAGGCGGACGCGCTGGTCGACCGGCTGGAGCTGCCGGCCGCCACCCCCAACACGATCACCGACGCGGCGCGGCTCCGCCGCGAGCTGGACGAGATCCGGATACGCGGCCATGCCGTCGACGACGTCGAGAACGAACCCGGGGTGGTGTGCTTCGGCGCCGCCGTACGGGACCACCGCGGCCGGCCGGTCTGCGCGATCAGCGTGGCCGGGCCGGAGCACCGGATGCGCGCCAAGCAGGACAAGGTCGCGGCGATGGTCGTCGAGCAGGCGCTCGCGATCTCCCGGCGGCTCGGATACGCCGGCCCGGTCGCCGGCACCACCCCCTTCAGGAGGTAGCAATGCGATGGAATCGCGCGCTGATGGCCGTGGCGGGCCTGGCTCTGGTGGTCGGGTGCACGCCCGGCACCGGTCAGGACGGCGGCGGAGGCAAGTCGTCCGGCGACAAGAAGCTGACGTACCTGTACTTCACCGACGGCCCGGACGAGCAGGCGACCCGGGGCATCATCGGCGAGTTCGAGAAGAAGACCGGGGCCAAGGTCGACCTGCAGATCGTGCCGTTCGACAGCCTCGAACAGCAGTTGCAGGCCCGTCTCTCCGGCGGCAAGCCGCCGGACGTCGCGAGGCTCGCCAACCTCACCCCGTTCCGCGACGACCTGCTCGACCTGAAGAAGCAGGGCGAGGACATCGGCGCGCAGTTCCTGGACGCCGCCCAGACCTACATCAGCGGTAAGAACGGCGAGCTGCTGGCGGTGCCCAGCGACCTCACCATGAACGGGCCGTTCATCAACGTCGACCAGTTCCGCAAGGCCGGGGTGGCACCGCCCAAGCCCGACAAGCCGTGGACCTGGGACCAGCTCGTGGCGAACGCCGAGAAGGTGCAGAAGGCGAACAAGACCGACTATGCGATCACCATCGACAAGTCGGGCCACCGCTTCGCCACGATGCTCAGCGAGTACGGCACCGACTACTTCAAGGACGACGGGAAGACCGTCGACCTCGACCCGGCGAAGGCCACCGCCGCCGTCAAGCTCTTCACCGACCTGCACAAGCAGAACGTCATGCCGAAGGACTTCTGGCTGGAGTCCGGCTCGAAGTACAAGGGCGCCAACGACATCTTCCTGGCGCAGGCGGCGCCGGTGTACATCAGCGGCAACTGGCAGGTCAGCCAGTTCGCCAAGGACGCGAAGTTCACCTGGGCGACGATCTCGAACCCGTGCCAGGCGCAGTGCGGCGGCTACCCCGGCGGCAAGTTCATGGCCGGGTTCAAGGAGAGCCACAACCCCAAGCTCGCGGCCCAGTTCATCGCGTTCATGAACAGCAAGGAGTCGCAGACCGAGATGTGCCGCAACGCGCTCTTCCTGCCCACGCGCAAGGACCTGATCGCCAGCGGCATCGACTACCCGTCGCGCAAGGACGACATGAGCGTCTTCCTCGGCGACGTGAAGCGCACGCCGCAGAACGCCTACGCGAACAACTACAGCCCCGCCTTCGACGGCGCCGCGAAGTCCATGGTCAAGGAGCTGTCCAAGGTGATGGCCGGCCAGGAGTCACCCGACGCCGCGGTGGCCACCGCCCGCAAGGGCGCCGAGCAGGCCGTTCAGGACGCCGGTTCATGAAGCCTCGCCTGGCGCCCTACCTGTTCGTCCTCCCGAACATGGTCATCTTCGGGCTCTTCATCGTCTATCCCGCGCTGAGCGCCTTCAACATCAGCCGGTTCGACAGCCACAACGGCCGTACGTTCACTCCGGTCGGGACGCGCAACTACCAGCGGCTCTTCGACGACGACGACTTCTGGGCCGCGGCCTGGCACACCGCCGTCTTCGTCGTCTGCTTCGTCGTGCTCTCGGTCGTACTGGCGATCACCATCGCGACCCTGCTCAACCAGCGAATGAGGTTCCGCGGGGTGTTCCGCGCGACGGTGTTCCTGCCGAAGCTGCTGTCGCCGGTCGTGGTCGGGCTGCTGTTCGGCTGGATGTTCGAACGGCGGTCCGGTCTGATCAACAGCGTGCTGGGCGGGCTCGGGCTGCCGCAGCCCGGCTGGCTCACCAACGGCACGCTCTCGATGGTCTGCACGATCGGTGTGGCGATCTGGCTGCACGTCGGCTTCTACACGCTGATCATCCTGTCGGGCCTGCAGGGCATCGAGCCGACGTTCTACGAGGCCGCGCACATCGACGGGGCCGGGGCGTGGGCGCGGTTCCGGCACATCACGCTGCCGCTCGTGGCGCCCACCACGATGGTCGTGCTGATCCTCTCGACGATCGAGGGCTTCCAGGCGTTCGACTTCATCTACTCCCTCACCGGCGGGGGGCCGGTGGGCGCGACGACGCTGATGGTCCAGTACGTCTACGAGCACGCGTTCCAGTCGCCGATCAGGTACGGCCTGGCGTCGGCCGGCTCCGTCACCCTGTTCTGCACGATCTTCGCGCTGACCATGCTCAACTTCCTGTACGGCCGGCGTAGGGAGTCGCTGTGAGCACGGCCGAAGCGCCCGTACGTGCCCGTCACACGTGGACCGGCACGTCCGCCCGCCGCCCGCCGACCCCTGGACGGGTTCTGACGTACGCGGCCCTCACCGCGGTGTCCCTGCTGATCCTCGTGCCGATCGTCTGGGTGGTGCTCTCGTCGTTCAAGACCCGCACGGAGCTCGCGCGGCGTCCACCGGCGGTGCTGCCCCATTCGTTCGGCCTGGGCAACTACACCGCAGGCGCTGTCGAAGTTCGACTTCTCCGTCTACCTCACGAACACCGTGATCGTGACGTTCGCGGCGACGCTGCTGACGCTGGTGGTGAACTCCACGGCCGCGTACGCGCTCGCCAAGTACAACTTCCGCGGCCGCAACGTGCTGTTCCTGGTCACCCTGGGAACGATCATGATCCCGCTCCAGATCATCTTCATCCCGCTGTACCAGGTGGTCTCGCAGCTGGGCATGGTCAACTCGCTGTGGGGGCTGATCATCCCGCCGGCCGCGACGCCGACCGGGGTCTTCCTGATCCGGCAGTACATGCTGACCATCCCCGACGAGCTGATCGAGCAGGGGCGCATCGACGGGGCCGGGGAGTTCCGCATCTTCTGGCGCATCGTGCTGCCGCTGTGCAAGGCGCCGCTCGCGGTGCTCACGATCTTCTCGGTGCTCTGGCGCTGGAACGACTTCCTGTGGCCACTGATCATCAGCCAGTCGCAGGACCACTACACGCTGCCCCTCGCGCTCGCCCAGTTCGCCGGTCAGGAGGTGATCCCGTTCAACTACATCCTGGCCATGTCGGTGGTCAGCATGCTGCCGGTGATCATCGTCTTCCTGGTCATGCAGCGGAAGATCATGCAGGGCATCGCCGCCACCGGACTCAAGTGAGGATCCATGCCCGACCGCACCGTCCACCGGCTCGACGAGAACGGCGCCGTTCGTGACTGGCTCGTCGCCGGCGCGTGGAGCGAACCCGCCGACGACCTGCACGAGGTGCTCGCCGCCGACGGCTCACCCTGGGACGGCCGCTGGGTGCTCACCAACGGGCCGGACGTCACGCCGCTGAAACGCCGCCTGTACGCGCGGCGCCCGCTGCGCCGCGAACCCGTACGGCCGGAGATCGTCGAGGGCGGCCCCGTGTCGTACGCCGGGCCGACCGGCATCGTGCACGAGGACCACTGGCGGCGCGTGCACACCGCCGGCGACGGCCTCGTGGACTGGAGCTGGTTCTGCTTCACCCCCGAGTACCGCCTCGCCCTGGCCGCCTGCGTGCTGGAGGTCGACCAGGCGGAGCGCCGCGGCCTGCGGCTCGCCACCACCGGGCCGTCGCTGCTGTACGTCGGCGGTGAGTGCGTGTCCGCCGACGACACCGTGACCTACATGGAGCCCGCCGAACGCGAGGTCGAGGTGTGGCTGCCGTCCGGCACGACACCGGTCGTCGTCGCCTCGTGGCAGGTCGCGTTCCGCGAGTGCCGCCAGGTGATGCGGCTGCGCGTCGACGGCCTGCCCGTACGCGTGGTCGTGCCGAGCGTAGGCGCGGACGAGCGCGCCGGCGCGGTCGCCGAGCAGGTGCTCGAAGCCATCGGCACGCCGGTCTGGGGCGGTACGTCCGGTTCGTTTCCCCTCACCGGGCCGCCCGGCGCCGCGCTGCGCGTCACCTTGGGCGGCCGGACCCGGGCCGTACGGCTCGACGACACGGGCCGTACGGACCTGTCCCTCGACCCGGCCCCGGACGGCCCCGTCTCGATGCTCTCGACCGGCGAGGTGGTGGTGCGGGTCGCGCTCGACGACGACCGCGCCCCGGTGTTCCGCGAGCTGCCGGTGGCGGTGCTGCCGGGCCGCTACCGGGGCGAGCCCACCGGCCGGCCCGAGGAGTGGCGCGCCGAACTCCTCGCGCACGCCGCCGCGATCCCGGGCCTGTCCGCCGCCGAGCTGGCGCGTACCGAACTCGACGCCGCCGCCCTCGTACGCGAGGACTCGCTGCGCCGCGCCCTCTGGATGATCGGCGACCGGGCCGACTGCGCCGACTTCGAGGCGGTCGGCCTGCTGAACCTGTGGCACCGCGTGCCGGAGGACCGCTGGCCGCCGGGCCTGCGCGACACCGTCCGTACGGCCCTGACCGGCTTCAAGTACTGGATCGACCAGCCCGGTCTCGACGCGATGTGCTACTTCACGGAGAACCACCAGTTCGTGTGGCACACCGCGGAGACCCTGGCGGGCGAGGTGTTCGCCGGCGAGGTGTTCGCGCAACACCGGCTGGACCGGGGCGGCGCACGCCGAGCACGGCCGGGCGATGGCCCGCGAGTGGATCGCGCGCAAGCTCGCCGGCGGGTTCAGCGAGTTCGACTCCAACGCGTACCTCGCCATCGACACGCTCGCGCTGGTCTCCCTCGTGGAGTTCTGCCGCCGACACCGAGCTCGCCGAGATGGCGGCGGCGCTGCTCGACAAGGTGCTGTTCACGCTCGGCACGAACTCCTGGCGCGGCGTCCACGGGTGCCGCGCACGGCCGCTCGTACGTGCCGACGCTGCGTTCCTCCCGCCTGGAGGAGACCGCGCCGATCATGTGGACGGCGTGGGGCACCGGCGCGCTCAACGACGCGGTGCTGCCCGCGACCGTGCTCGCCACCGCACGGCGCTACCGCATTCCCGACGCCGTACGCGCCGCCGCGCAGCACCTGCCGGAGGAGTGGCTCGGCCGCCAGCACAACACGGGCGAGTACCGCTTCGAGCACGACCTGCTGTCCCGGCCGTACGAGTCGGGCAGCGTCGTCTTCAAGACACCCGACGCGATGCTGTCCTGCGTCGAGGACTACCGCGCCGGCCTGCCCGGCCTGCAGGAACACATCTGGGGCGCGACTCTCGGCCCGGAGACCCAGATCTTCGTCACCCATCCGGCGAACGCCGCCGTGCACTCCTCGGCCCGGCCGGGCGCGTGGACCGGCAACCGGGTGCTGCCCCGCGCCCGCCAGCACCGCGACACCGTCCTGGCGCTCTACCGTTCGGGGCACACGCACGCGTGGTTCCCGCTGGCGCACACCGACGAGTGGCGGCAGGCGGGCGACTGGATCGCCGCGCGACGCGGCGACGGCTACGTGGCGCTGGCCACGGACGGCGGCGTACGGATCGCCGCGACGGGGCCCGACGCGAACGCCGAACTGCTCCCGGCCGGCTCCGGCCGCGCCTGGGTCTGCACGATCGGGCGGCGCGCCACCGACGGGACGTTCGGCGACTTCGTCGCCGCGCTCGGCTCGCCGGAGTGGTCCGGCCTCGCGGTCGCGTACCGCACCCGGCACGGCAGCGCGCTGGCCCTCGACTGGGACGGCCCGTTCACCGTCGACGGCCGGCCCGCCGACCTCGACGCCGACGGCCGCGTGACCACCTCCTGCCACGTCGACAACCCGCTGTGCCGCGTACGCGCCGGCGACCCCGAGATGACCATCGCGATCGGCGGTCTGACGCACGTGATCGACCTGCGGCGCGGCCGGAAGGTGACGGGATGAGCGCCGGCCTGGACCCGAGCCAGGCACGGCGCGCGACGCCGCCGCTGCCTCCCGCCGACCCCGCCGCCCTCACCCCGGCGGTGCTCGCCGGCACGGGCCGCCGCGTCGCGCACCGCGCCTCGACCATGGGCCTCACGCAGTGGTTCTGGGGCGAGGGCGTCGTACTGCTCGGCATGCTGCGGCTCGCCGACGCGCTGGACGAACCCGTGCCGTCGTTCGTCACCGGCTTCGTCGACGGCCACCTCCCCGACCTCGACCTGGGGCACGTCAACAACGTCGCGCCCGGCGTCGCGTGCGTACGGCTGCTGGCCGAGACCGGCGAGCCACAGTACGAACGTGCCTGCGAGCACATGGTCGCGTGGCTCTTCGAGCATGCCACCCGCGCGCCGAACGGCGCGTTCGAACACTGGCCGGGCGCCGTCTGGGCCGACACCGTCTTCATGGCCGGGGTGTTCCTGCTCCACTACGGCCGCCTCACCGGCCGTACGGACCTGGTCGCCGAGGCGGGACGCCAGGTGCTCGCGCACGCCGAGGCGCTCCGCGACCCCGGGACCGGCCTGTACGCGCACGGCTCGCACCGCGGCGAGACCATCCCGTGCTACTGGGGCCGGGCGAACGCCTGGACCGCGCTGGCCGGCGTGGAGTTCCTGGAGACCGCCTCCGCCTCACCGGCCGCCGACGCCGTACGGCCGCTGGTGGAGGAGCAACTGCTGGCGCTCGCCGCCCGGCAGCCCGACCACGGCGTCTGGGACGTGCTCGTCGACGGCCAGCCGGAGAACCGCGGGATCGTCGAGACGTCCGCCGCCGCCGGTATCGCTGCGGCGATGTTCCGCGCCGCACGCCTCGGCCTGGCACCGGACCCTCTGCGCGAGTCGGCGTGGCGCGCGCTCGCCGGCGTGCACGCGTACGTCACCGGCGACGGCACGCTGACCCGTACGAGCGCCGGAACGGTGCTGCAACTCGTGCCGTTCGGCTACTCGGTGATCCGCGACGACCTGATCCAGCCATGGGGCCAGGGCCTCGCCCTGCACGCCTACGCCGCCGCCCTGACCGACTGAGGAGAACGCATGGAGATTCGGCACGCCACCCACCCCGACCAGGTCGCGGGCTTCAGCACGGAGGACCTGCGGCGGCACTACCTCGTCGAGGACCTCTTCCCGGCCGACACGGTGCGCACCGTCTACAGCCACACCGACCGCATCGTCGTCGGCGGCGTACGCCCGGTCGCTCCCGTACGCCTGGAGACCGCGCCTCCGCTGCGCGCCGAGTACTTCTGCGAACGCCGCGAGGCCGGCGTCGTCAACGTGGGCACGGCACCGGGCGTGGTCGAGGTCGACGGCACGGCGTACCCGCTGGACCCCATGGAGGTGCTGTACGTCGGCCGCGGCTCCCGCGACGTCGTCTTCTCCCCCGGCGACGCCGCGGGAGCCGCGTTCTACCTGGTGTCCACCGCCGCCCACACGACGTACCCGACGGCGAAGGGCACGATGGCCGACGCCGCGCCGAACGAACTCGGCGGCATCGAGGGCTCGAACAGCCGCACCATCTACCGCTACATCCACGCGGAAGGGATCAGGAGCTGCCAGCTCGTCCTCGGCATCACCGTGCTGGACCCGGGCAGCATGTGGAACACGATGCCCTGCCACCTCCACGACCGCCGCACCGAGGTCTACCTGTACTTCGGCCTGCCGCCGGAACACCGCGTGATGCACCTCATGGGCCGCCCGGACGAGACCCGCAACATCGTGATGGCCGGCGACCAGGCCGTGATCTCGCCGCCCTGGTCGGTGCACTGCGGCTTCGGCACCCACAACTACTCGTTCGTGTGGGCGATGGGCGGCGAGAACCAGGCGTACGACGACATGGAACCCGTCGCGATCACGGACCTGCGGTGAGCATGTTCTCCCTGGAGGGCCGTACGGCGCTGGTCACGGGCTCACGTACGGGCATCGGCCGGGCGGTCGCGGTCGGCCTGGCCCAGGCCGGCGCCGACGTCGTGCTGCACGGCCACCACGACGACCTCGCCGAGACCGAGGCCGAGGTCCGCGCCACCGGCCGCGCCACGGAACGCTGGATCCTCGACCTGTCCGAACCCGAACGGGTACCGTCCGCGTGCGCGGAGCTCCTGGCCCGCCGCGCAGATCGACATCCTGGTCAACAACGCCGGCACCATCCGCCGCGCCCCCGACGGAGATCGAGTACGAGGCCTGGCGGCGCGGTACATGGCGGACGAACCTGGACTCGGTGTTCCTGCTCACCCAGGCCTTCGGCGAGGGCATGGTGCGCCGAGGTTCGGGAAAGGTCGTCACGATCGCGTCGCTGCTGTCCTTCCAGGGCGGCATCAACGTCGCCGCGTACACCGCGAGCAAGCACGCCGTCGCCGGCCTGACCAAGACACTCGCCAACGAGTGGGCCCCGATGGGCGTCCAGGTCAACGCCATCGCGCCTGGCTACATCGCCACGGACAACACCAAGGCGCTGCGCGCCGACCCGGACCGCGAACCCGCCATCCGAAGCCGCATTCCGGCCGGACGGTGGGGAGCCCCGGAGGACATCGCCGGAGCGGCGGTCTTCCTGGCCTCCCCGGCGTCCGACTACGTCACCGGCCACGTCCTGGCCGTCGACGGCGGCTGGCTGGCCCGCTGACCGGCACCCTGGAAGCGGGCGCGCCGATCGTCGGCCGGTGCGGCGGTTCAGGCTTCGCCGGTCGACAACTCCGAAAGGGCACGGCGGAGGCGGGCGTCCCTGCGACCGGTGGCCGCCTCGGCGATGGCCACCTCCGCCACCGCGGCGACCACCAGCCGTGCGATCGAGCCAGGGTCCTGCCGGCCGATCGCGGCGAGGTCCCGTGCGGCGAGATGAGCGAACCGGCGGTTCTGCTCGGCCACCGCGTCGCACAGGTCGATGTCCGCGCGGGATTGGAAGAGGAACGCCTTGGTGAGCGCGAGTTCACGGCAGACGTCAAGGTAGGTGCCGATGCCGCGTTCGAGGCGTTCCCGACCGGGGGCGATGCCGTCCGTGACGCTCCGAACGCGCTCCCAGAGATGGTCGTGGAAGCGGGCGTGCAACGTGAGCATGTAGGCGGAACGGGTCGGGAAGTGCTGGAAGAACGCGCCCTTGCTCATCGACGCCTCGGCCACGACCGCGTTCACGGACAGACGGCTCAGCGACCGGCCGTCGGCGCGGTCCGAGAGCAGGCGCCGCCCGGCCTCCAGCAGGGCTGTACGCCCTGGTTCAGCCGGCCGCGCCATCGACCTGCCTGACGGTCGGCGGCTCGACCCACGCCTCGCCGTTCCGCAGCGAGCGCAGGAACGGCTCCACACTGCTCAGCCATTCCCGTGGCGCCTCGGCGTACGGTTCGTGCCCGGTGGCGAACCTGTGCAGCGGCGTCTTCAGCACCCGTGCCGCACGCCGTCCGTCACCGAGACAAGGCAGGATCGGATCCCAGCGGCCCCATTGCAGCAACACGGGTGCGGAGGGTGCACGGAGCCGGCGAAGGTCGTGCTCCGCGCGAGTGAAGCTCCGCCACACGGACGCGTGCACGGCGAGCCGGTCCCCGCGCAGCGCACCCGCTTCACGCACCGCCCGCCGCGTCACCGCGTTCCTACGACGAAGGTAGAGCCGCGCCAGCAGCCCGGCGAGCCGTCCCCCGGGCCATTCGGTCGCCATCACGCCGCAGAAGGACCGGGTCAGCGGGTTCATCGCGGTGAAGCCCCCAGGATCGACGAGCACCAGACCCATCGACGAGATCCGGCCGCGCGGCACTCGCACGCAACGCCGCGTAACCTCCCACGCTGTTACCGACGAGCACGAAACGCCCGCCGGACTCCCGTCCGAGCGCGTCGAGCAGGTCGATGAGTACCCGCGCGTAGCTCATCGCTCCGTCGAAGTCCGCCATCGAGGGCGCCGCGCTGTCGCCGTAACCGGGCCAGTCCACCGCGATCACCCGGTGGCCTCGGGAAAGCGGACCGATCACCGCGTCATAGTCACGCGATGATCCCGGGTTCGCGTGCAACAGCACCAGAGCGGGACCCGATCCGCTCACGTGGGCGACGACCTCTCCGAACGATGTCCTGATGACCTCGATCATCCCCGCACCGTAACAGACCGGCCGGTCGGTCATTTGGGGCGCGGCCCGGTCCCCGTCGACGATCACGAACAGCGACCGCCACCACGTGGGGGTGACGCGCGGAATCGGCGCGGCCAGACCGGTGCCGCCGTGGTGATTCCGCCGGTCACCGCGGTACCCGGCCTCACGCGGCGCGCCGACCTGGCCCGTCTCTCTGTCGCCATCGAGTTGGCGGCGAAGACATCGGAACGCTCCTCAAAGACCTGGATTCTCTCAGCTAGTCCTCCGGCCGACGGTACGACTTACGCCCATGGCACTTACACCTAAGCCGACCTGGAAATGGGAGCCTTCTCGGTGGAAGAACGCCGCCGCGACATTGTCGTCAGGCGTACGGAGCAGACGCGGCCGAACTTGGTCAGCAGGTAGTAGAGGCCGAACCCGCGCGGCCAGTTCGTCACGACATTTCCGCTCGCACCTCTGAAGTAGTTGTGGGTGGTCAGCAACGCTGAATCGACCCACTGCTTCCGCAACCAACGCTCGTAGGCACGAAAGTGACTCGGGCGAACCTCTGCGGCGCCGGCTCCCGAGCGTCGCATCCTCTTCATGATCCCGCTGACGAAATTCATCTGGCACTCGAGTACGAACAGATGGGCACCACTTCCATTGGTGTTCGGGCCGTACAACACGAAGAAGTTCGGAAAATTGGGGACCATCATCCCGAGGAAGGCTCTGGCGTCGTCGTTCCATACGTCCTCGTGCAGGTCCGTTCCCTGGCGCCCGACGACCCGAAGCCCTGACAGAAACTGGGACGCTTTGAACCCGGTGGCGAAAACGATGACGTCCGCGTTACGCTCGACACCCATGTCGTCGACCAGCCCGTGCGGCATCACCTTCTGCACCTCATGCGGGACCAGTTCCACATTGGGCCGCTTCAGTGCCGGATAGAAGTCGCTGGAACGGACCAAGCGCTTGCCGTACACGGGGTAGCCGGGGGTGAGGTGCTCGAGCAGGTCCGGCCGGCCCTCGAGGCTCACGCTCAGAAAGTCACGAACGACGCGCTCCACGGCTCGGTTCTGGGCGGTCCCGACTTTCTTCGCACGGCCCCCCTTGATCGATTTTCGGATGCGGTAGAGAGCCCGCGCCCTGCTCCACTGAGAGGTCACCCGGCCTGCCCGGCGGTGCCGTTCCATCTCGTCGTACTCGGTGACCGGCTTGGGCAGAACCCAGCCCGGCTCACGCTGGAACACGTAGAGGCGGTTGGCGATCTCGGCGACGGCCGGCACCAGGGAAGCGCCGGTCGACCCGGTCCCCACCACGGCGATGTCCCTGCCGGACAGGTCGAGCCCGTCCCTCCATCGCGCGGCGTGCACGACGTCTCCCTCGAATCGGTCCAGGCCAGGCCAGTTCGGGATCTTCGGTTCGCTGAACAGGCCAACCGCCGAGATCACGACCTCCGCGTCATGGGTGGCCCCCTGCGCGGTGGTCAGCGTGTAGCGCAGCGCCTCCTCGTTCCATTCGACCGATGCGATCGTCGTATCGAACTGGATGTGCCGGCGCAGGTCGTACTCATCGATGACGTCGTCGAAGTAGCGCAACAGTTCGTCCCGGCGGGCGTGGCTGCGCGTCCACGGATAGGGTTTGAAAGAGAATCGGTAGACGTCGGATTCGGTATCAACCTCGGCACCCGGAAAATTGTTGGATCGCCAACAGCCGCCCGCGTCCGGTAGCCGATCATAGATCGTGAACGAGTCGATCCCTTCTTTGACCAACTTAACGGCCATGCCGATCCCCGAGAAGCCGGCACCGATGATCGCTATTCTTGGAGTTGCCATGGATACCTCGTGCTGAGTAGTGGTGACCTAACCGTGTCGAGCGGCCAGGCCAGATCAGTCGGCTCAGGAGCAGGGGTGTCGCATGTCACTCCAAATGCCCGAAGGCGGTCTCGCGAACTGCGAAGACAACGACGAGGAGTGTGATCAGCCCACCCAGTGCCACGTAGCCGATGAAGAGATTCGGGTGCCCGAGGGATGAGCTGAAATAGGTTCCGATCAGAGGGGCGGTGCCTCCGAACAGAGATGACGAGACGGCGAACCCCACTCCGCATGCCGTGTAGCGAACGTGCATCGGGAACTGCTCGGCGAACACGGCGCTCGTCGGAGCGACGAGGGCGATCAACGCGAGCATGACCATAAGGCAGCCGAGAAGCCCTAGGGCCACGACCCCGGACTCGATCATGGAGAATGCCGGGAACACGACAATCGGCATTGCGATGCCTCCGCCGATCAGGACGCGTCGCCGACCCACGCGATCCGACAGAGCCCCCATCGGCACCATGAACACGATCCACAGAATGCTGAGGACGATTCCATAGCCGTAGGCCGCCGATGCGGACATTCCGGCGGATGTCTGAAGGTAGGTCGGAAGGTAGATCAGCAGGCCATAGCCGCCGATGACCTGTGCGTGAATGACGCCGATGACGAGCAACAGCTGCCGCCAGTGCCGGCGGAAGGTCATGAGCACCGGCTTCCTCACCCGCGTGAGCTGCTTGCTCACGAACTCGGGGCTCTCTGGAGCTCCCCATCGCAGCAGCAGAACGGTCAGCGCCAGCGGAACGGAGAGCAGGAAGGGGATGCGGAACCCGAAGTCGTGAACCTGATCCGCGCTCAGCAGCGAGATCAGCTTTCCGGTGATCAGCCCGATGAGCGAGCCGGCGCCCGACGCGACGTTGAGTACAGAGCCATAGCTTCCTCGCTTGCCCTCGGGCGCCACCTCACTGAGGTAGGTCAGCAGGCCACCGATCTGGCCTCCGGTCGCGATCCCCTGGAGGAGCCGTGCCACCGTGAGCCAGATGGGAGCGACGAGCCCGACCGACGCGTACGTGGGTGCCACGCCGATCAGGACGGTGGCGACGGCCATCAGCATCACGTTCATGACGAGGGTGTTGCGCCGTCCGTGGCGATCGCCGAAGTGGCCGAAGATGATCGCTCCGACCGGTCGTGCCGCGAAAGCCACGGCGAAGAGGGCGAAGACGTAGAGCAGCCCAGCGACGCTGTCACGGCTGGGGAAGAACGCTTTGGCCAGCACAGGTGCCAGCAGCCCGAAGATGTAGAAGTCGTAGAACTCGAGGGCGTTCGGCAGGATCGCCGCCACGAGCGCGCGTTTCCCGCCCAACCGCCGCACGACGCTGTGCAGCTCGTCCTGTCTTTCGACGTCAGACGCCCGGCCGGTTGCGGTGTCCGCATCCTTGCTGTTGATCATGGCCGTGTCTCCGTTCAGGGAAGCTTCCGCCGTCAACGTGCCGCGAAGGGCCGACGGTGCCAGCGGTCTCACCAGGGAAGCCCGCCGCCAGTGTTCTGTCAAGTGGTTGTGCTTCCAAAATAAGGGACACGTCTGCACGAAGCCCTCTCGACCGCGCGGAGGCCATCAACGTGGTGCGACAGGCCTTGCGCGGGATCGGCCGGAGGCTTGCGGGATGGTGCCGCCGGTCGCGGACCGGCCGACGTCGTCCAGTCACCCAGGACCGCTTCGCCCCGCCAGCACGCCTCTCGATCATTCAGTTCGCGAGCACGGTATTCTGTAATCTGGTGGCGCGTCCGTTTTACAAGACCGCACCGAAGGCCACTCGGCGCGCATCCGAGCACGTCGAGTCCGCCGAACCGAATCGATCGGAAGAGGATGTCTCAGCGCACCAAGCCGGCCTCGACCAATGTGTCGGTGGACAATGCCTTCGCCATCCTCACCCTCTTCGCCGGAACGACCGAACCCATCGGCCTGACCGAGCTATCGCGGCTGCTCAGCCTGCCGCTGACCACGACACGGCGAGTCGTCACAACGCTTTGCGACGCCGAGTTCCTTGACCAGCTCTACAGCGGCGGGCCGTACGTGCCGGGGCTCAGGGTTCAGGAGCTTCTGAACGCGATGTACAACCGGTATCCGGTACGGCGTCGATCGACAAAGGTGTTGCGCGCATTGGCCGACGCGAGCGGTCAGGCCGCGGTTCTCTATGTCCGCTTTGGTGAGCACAGTCTGCGAATCGCGGGCGCACAGGACCGCCAGCAGGTCCACCGTCCGCTGCTGATCGGCGAGGCGCTCCCGATGACGGACAGCCCAAGCGGGCTCGTGATGCTCGCGTATCAGGCCGCGGGCCAGCACGGACACGGCCTCTCGGCCGAACTCGGTGAGGAATTGCTCAAGATCGAGCAGGACGGTTTCCTGTCCATCGCCTCCGACGGAGTCCGCACCGTTGTCTACCCGCTCTTCGATGGGCGCCAGGAAGCGTTCGCCGCACTTGCCCTAGAGGGAGCCACAATCGAGTTCGCGAGACCTACCAAACGGCAGATCTCCACGTGGAAATCGATAGTCGATGGTTTCCAAGATCAATGCACGTCGCACCCGGAGTGGACATTCACCCCATTCCAGCAAGCCGATACGCGCGATCTTCACCTCCCGTCGTCGGCGGCGTCATGACGGACATCGAGGCACAGCCTCTGGCCGGCGAGGGGCGCGTCGGCGAGACATCGGGCAACCAGGCCACCGTCCGGGTCCTGGCGATCCTGTCGGCCTTTCTGGACGGCGGAGGGAGCCCTGACGGCACATTGGGAGTCACCGAGATCAGCAAGAAGCTCGGGATGACCAAAAGCATGGTGCACCGCGGATTGACGACTCTGACGAAACATCAGTACATCGTCCGCGACGCCACGGGGAGCCGCTATGCGCTCGGGCCGGCCGTCGCTCAATTCGGGACCGTGCGCGTTCGGCCTCCGGACTTGCACAAGCTGTGCCGCCCGGTCGAGGAGGCGCTGTTCGACCTGACCGGAGAGACGGTCTCGATCCACGTGCCCGTCGATGACGTGATCGTGTGTGTCGACGGCATCGAGGGCCGTGGACCGGTCGCCCGGTGGGTTCCTCTCGGCCGCAGCATTCCCTTGCATGTCAGCCCGGCCTCGCGAGCGGTGCTGGCGCATCTTCCCGATGACGAGGTCGAGGCGTACCTGAGCCGACCACTCAAGATCTTCACCGAGAACACCCTGCATACCCCAGAGCAGCTGTGGGCGGAGATTCAACGGGTGCGCGCCGACGGCTACGCGCGCTCGCTGGACGACCACTATCCGAAGGGGACCGGAATCGCAATCGGCTTCCCTATTCTGGACGTGAACGAGGAGCCTCACGGAGCCCTCACAGTGGCCGGCCCTACCAATCGATTCACCTCCAAGAAAATCGACGCTCTCATGGACTCCATGCTGGCGATGGTGAGCCGGCTGAATCGGATCACCAAGGTTTACCAGTCCGGCCGCGAGCCGGTCACTCCCTACACCGGCCTATAGGTTTCAACGCCCCGGCCTGCCTGACATAACCGCCGCTCAAAAGGCTAGAACCATTGCGGATTCATGTCAGCGCACGTTCGATCCACCCGATCCAACAGGTCGAGCTGGGGGCCGGTACGCGGGAGTTCATAGCGAAAGAAGTAGCGCGCCGCCTGCCTCTTGCCCTCGCCGAACGGATCGATCCGAGGTCCGCTCGCGAGGAACTGCTCGAGCCAGATCCACGCCATGACGGTGTGGCCGAACGCCTGGAGAAATAGCGTCGCGTTGGCGAACCGCTCAGGATCCGCGGAGCCATGGATGGTGCGGGCGACCTCCAGCGTCCTGCTCCAGGCCTCGGCCAGTTCGTGCGCCAGGAGCGTTGCTTCGGCGCTGGTCCGTTCGGCGCGGGCGAGTGTGCGGCGTATTCGCGCGTCGAGCAGTCCGAGCGCTTCTCCATCATGCTGGACGACCTTCCGGCCGAGCAGGTCCAGGCCCTGGATGCCGGTGGTGCCCTCGTGGATGGGATTCAACCTGTTGTCCCGATAGTGCTGCTCCACATCGTAGTCACGGGTGTAGCCGTACCCGCCGTGCACTTGAATTGCCAGATCGTTGGCGCGCAGGCACCATTCGGACGGCCAGCTCTTGGCGATGGGCGTGAGCAGTTCCACCAGGAGCCCGGCATCGCGGCGCGCCTTCGGCGTTTCGGCGGTGAGTTGGTCGTCGACGAGACGCCCGCAGTACAGCACAAGCGCGAGTGCGCCCTCCACGTAGCATTTCTGGGCAAGCAGCATGCGCCGGACATCGGGGTGGTCAATAATCGGCACCGGCGCACCCGTCGGCATGGTCTTGTCCAACGGCCGGCCCTGGCGCCGCGTCCGGGCGTACCCCAGCGACTTCAGATACGCGGTGTAGCCCACAGCGGCAGCTTGGGCACCGACAGCGATCCGAGCCTCGTTCATCATATGAAACATGCAGGTCAATCCCTGATTCGGATTGCCGACCAAGAATCCCACGGCGCCCGCGCGCCCACCGGGTCGGTGCACCCCCTCACCAAAGTTCAACAGAACATTGGTGGTACCTCGAAAGCCCATCTTGTGGTTCAGCCCGGCCACTGTCACATCGTTGCGCTCCCCCAGCGACCCGTCCTGGTCGACGAGGTACTTAGGGACGATGAACAGCGAAAGCCCTTTGACGCCGGGTGGCGAATTTGGGATGCGCGCCAGCACCAGATGAATGATGTTCTCACCGAGCGCATGGTCCCCGCCTGAGATCCACATCTTGTTCCCGGTCACGCGATAACTGCCATCGCTCTGCCTGTCGGCGCGGGCTCGGATGTCCGTCAGCGTGGAGCCGGCCTGCGGCTCGGAGAGACACATGGTGCCGTGGTATCTGCCCTCGATCATGGGCTTGACGAACAGGTCGATCTGCTCGGCGGTTCCGTAGGCACTGAGCAGGTTCGCGTTGGCGATCGCCAGGCTGGTGTAGGCCCAGCTCGCGACGTTGGCGGCTTGGAACCAGGCGAAGCAGGCCGTGGCCACGACGTAGGGCAGTTGCATGCCGCCGATGGCCGCGTCGAAGGTGCTGCCGATGAGCCCGGACTTCGCGAGGACTTCGAGGGCCTGCTTCACGTCCGGGATCATCGTGATCGTCTCACCGTCGAAAGCAGGCTCCTCGGCGTCGTTGCGCTTGTTGTGAGGGCTGTAGTGGTCCACCGCGATCGTTTCGGCCAGATCGAGCACCGCGTCGAACGTCTCCCGGTCGTGCTCTCTGTAGCGCTCCCGGTCCGCGAGCGCTACGGCATCGAGCCAGTCATAGAGCAAGAACGTCATGTCCTCGCGTGATAGAGGCATGCGAATCCTCTCGTCGCGTCCACCGGCCCCGCGCACCGCGGGACCGTCCGATGCGGACTCCTGGGGCCCGGCCCGCGTGGTTCGAGCCGGCTGCCACCATGGCTATGTAGCGCATATTGGCACTACTTCCGATATATGATACAACCTGGATGGCTGTCGACGACTGCCGCTCGACCCGACGCGGAGGCACCCGTGAGATATGTGCGGATCTACACCGACGAGGCCGGCGAGACACACTTCGAGGATGTCTCGCTGGCCGGAGACATCCGCCGGTCGCCGGTCTCCAGTGGCGTATCCGAATACGCCCCGCCGGTCGCGGTGCGCGCCGCGGTGTTCCGCCGTGTCGTTCTCGCGCACCCGTCGGAGCCGCACGTGTCCCCCCGGCGGCAGTTCACCGTGCACCTCGAAGGCCGGACCGAGGTCGAGGTCAGTGACGGTCAGGTCCGAACCTTCGAACCGGGCGACGTCGTCCTCGTCGAGGACACGACCGGGAAGGGCCACATCACACGCGAACTCGACGACGGACCCCGGACGTCGCTGTTCATCGAACTCGCCGACTGACGATCGCCGGAGGAAACGTGTATCTGTCGCTGCCCCAACTCGTTGTCGAGGCACGCAAGCGGTGGCCCGATCGGATCGCACTGGTCGATGACGGACAGCAGATCACCTACCAGGAACTCGCCGACCGGGTCATGACCTACGCCGCCGCGCTCGCCGCCCGCGGCGTGCGCCGCGGCGATCGTGTCGGCGTCATGGTGCCCAACACCGCGGACTTCCCGGCGATCTACTACGGCGCCCTCTTCCTGGGCGCGACGGTCGTCCCGATTCACGTCCTGCTTTCCAGCGACGAGATCGCCTACATCGTCCGCGACAGCGGTGCCCGGGTGCTGGTCGTCGACACGGAGGTGCTCACCACCGCGGCGCCCGCGGCCGCCGCGACCGGAATTCGCATGTTCGCCGTCGGCGAGACGGCTCGAACCACGGCGGATCGCCTGATCGCGGGCTCACCTGGCCGTCAAGCCGAGATCCCTGCGGTCGAACCCGACGACGTGGCCGTCATTCTCTACACGAGCGGGACGACCGGTGCCCCGAAAGGCGCCATGCTCACACACGCGAACCTCCTGTGGAACGCGGTCATCTCCGCCCGGGACGTCGTCGGCCTCTCCGAGCGGGATCGGATCTTCGGCAGTGTGCCGCTGTCCCATTCCAACGGCCAGACGGTGGTGATGAACGCGGCGATATGCGCTGGAGCCGCCGTCGTACTGATGCGACGTTTCGACGGCCGGCAGGCGCTGGAGCTGATCGAACGCGAGCAGGTGTCAGTCTTCGTCGGGGTACCGACGATGTACACCGCGTTGCTCGCCGCGGCGAGCTCGGATCGGCGTCGCCCGCAGCTGCGGCTGGCGGTCAGCGGGGCCGCACCATTGCCGACGACGCTGATCGAGCAGTTCCGAGAGGTGTTCGGCACGGAGATCTTCGAAGGGTACGGCCTGACCGAGACATCTCCGGTGGCCACGTTCAACCAGCCGGTGTTCGGCCGTCGTGCCGGCAGCGTCGGTCACGCGATCTGGGGCCTCGACGTCGAAATCGCACGGCCCGACCTTGAGGGGCACATCGAGCTGACCAGATCAGGTGAGGTCGGTGAGGTGGTGGTAAGAGGGCACGCGGTGTTCGCCGGCTACCTGAACAATCCGGAGGCGACGGCCGCGGCCATCAACGACGGGTGGCTGCGCACCGGCGATCTCGGCTGCAAGGACGACGAGGGCTTCCTCCGCATCGTGGGCCGCAAGAAGGAGATGATCCTGCGCGGCGGCTACAACGTCTATCCGCAGGAGGTCGAGGAGGTGTTGGCGAGGCATCCCGGCATCGCGCTGGTCGCGGTGGTCGGCGGGCCGGACCCCCACTACGGCGAGGAGGTACACGCGTTCGTCGTGCTCCGCGACGGACCGGAGCCGTCATCCGGGGCGGAGATCATCGAGTGGGCGAAGACGCGATTGGCGCGGTACAAGTACCCGCGTCGGGTGCACGTCAGAAATTCGCTACCGCTCGGCCCGAGCGGGAAGATCATGAAGAAGCGGCTGGCCGAGGAGTTGGCTCAGGCCGACGACAGCGCCTCCGGGGAGATCTGACCGTACGGGCTTCCCCTCATATCGAGACCCCGCCGTCCACCGGGAGCACGACACCGGTGATATAGCGCGCCTCGTCAGAGGCCAGGAACCCGACCGCCGCGGCCATCTCCCACGCCTCGGCGAACCGGCCCAGCGGGATCTGGGAGACGAGAGCCGCTCGTTTGTCATCGGGAATGGACTCGATCATCCGTGTTTCGGCATTCGGTGAGATCGCGTTGACGGTGACGCCGAAGCGGGCCAGTTCCTTCGCCGCGGTCTTGGTGAAGCCGATGATGCCCGCCTTGGCCATCGCGTAGTTCGACTGGCCGACGTTCCCGCGCAGCCCGGTGTAGGACGTGACGTTGATGACGCGCCCGCGTCCGCGTTCCCGAAAGTGCGGTACGCAGGCGCGAGTGAACCGGAAGGTCCCTCCCGCGTGCACGGCCAGCACCGTTTCGTAGTCCGTGTCGGAGAGTTTCCACAGCACGCCGTCGCGCAGGATTCCGGCGTTGTTGACCAGGACGTCAAGCCGGCCCGTTCGAGCGAGCACGGTATCGACCGCGGCGCCCACCGAACTCGAGTCGCTGACATCGGCGAGTACCGCGATGGCGTCGACGTCGGCGGCGGCGTGTTCCAGAGCCGTCGCGTCGCTGTCGACCAGCACGACGTCGGCGCCGGCGGTCCGCATGAACCGTCCGATTTCAAGCCCGATGCCGCGGGCACCGCCGGTGACCACCACGGTCCGTCCGCTGAAATCGTAAGTGATGGTTGACATGGCGCTCCTAGCCGATCCGCTCGATGATCAACGCCATGCCCTGGCCGCCGCCGACGCACATGGTCTCCAGGCCGAACTGTTCGTCGTGATGGATCAGCGAGTTGATCAGAGTCGAGGTGATACGGGCGCCGGTCATCCCGAACGGGTGACCCACGGCGATCGCCCCGCCGTTGACGTTGACCTTGTCGAGGTCGATGCCCAGATCACGGTAGGAGGGAATGACCTGTGCGGCGAAGGCCTCATTGATCTCGACGAGGTCGATGTCGTTGATCGTCATCCCTGCGCTCGCCAGTGCGCGGCGTGACGCCTCGACCGGCCCGTATCCCATGATCTCGGGTGACAGCGCGCTGACGCCGGTGGCGACGATGCGGGCGAGTGGTGTCAGGCCCAGTTCGGCCGCCTTGGCGTCACTCGTGATGATCAGAGCGGCGGCTCCGTCATTGAGCGGGCAGCAGTTGCCTGCGGTGATCCGCCCGTCCGGCCGGAACACCGGCTTGAGCGCGGCCACCGCCTCGTAGGTCACACCGGCGCGTGGGCCGTCGTCCTTGTCGATCACCGTGCCGTCGGGGAGTGTCACGGGTGTGATGTCCGTGGCCCAGAACCCGTTCGCGATCGCGCGTTCGGCGAGCCGGTGCGACCGGACACCGAAGTGGTCCATCTCCTCGCGGCCGACGTCCTGGAACAGCGCGAGGTTCTCCGCGGTGTGGCCCATCGAGATGTAGAGGTCGGGGACGCCCTCGTCCTCGCGCGGATCATGCCATTCGCTCGCGCCTGACTCCGCGCGCTCGGCAGTGCGCTTCTCGGCCTCGGCGTACTTCGGATTGTGGGTGTCCGGCCAGCCGTCGGCGCTGCCTCTGCCGTAGCGAGAGACGGTCTCGACTCCGGCCGACACGAAGGCGTTCCCTTCGCCGGCCTTGATGGCGTGGAAGGCCATCCGGGTCGTTTGCAACGAGGACGAGCAGTACCGGTTCACCGTCGTGCCGGGCAGGAAGTCGTAGCCGAGTTGAACGGCCACGGCCCGGGCGAGGTTGTCTCCCGCTTCGCCGGCCGGCTGGGCACAACCGAGCATCAGGTCGTCGAGATCGCGCGGATCGAGCTGAGGCACCTTGTCCAGCGCGGCACGCACCATCTGGGTGGCGAGGTCGTCCGGACGGACGCTCGCCAGGGAACCCTTGACGGCTCGGCCGATCGGTGATCGGGCGGTGGCGACGATGACGGCTTCGGGCATTGTGTCGGAGCCCTTCTCGGAACGAAATTCGATGGGGTGACGGGCTCGGCCGGTATCCCCGTACCGCTGCCCAAGGTGAGCCGCTATCGACGACCTTCGCGGCGCCAGACGAGGAAGGCGCGCTGTTCGATGGCCTCATGGACACGCGGTGGTGTGATGTAGGTGAGTGATCGGTCCGGATTCCGGACGACCGTACGCACGGTTTCGCGTCCATCCCAGCCAGGTGTCGAGCAGATCTCCACCTGGTGGTGCACGGTGCTCGTCGCCTCATCGAATCGGAAGCGGCCCGCGTAGCCGAAGTAGCCGTCGAAGGCCTGCCGTACTTCGTCGTCGGTGCCGCCTCGATCGACGGCTTCGGCACGTGGACGGCCGAAGGCTTTCCGACCGGCACGCATGAGACCGCCGGCCATGTGTCCGTCCGCCGAATACACCAGCAGGCCGAGTGCGTCCCGGCCGAGGGGGTGGCCGATACCTCCCTCGGCGTCGCGCGTGTAGTAGTCCGCGAGCCGCCAGGCACCGACCAGCTCGGCCTCGGTGAGCGGCGGCTGCCGTGTCGCGTCCATTGGCTCAGTCGGTGAGTTCGTTCAGGATGCGCAGGCCGGCGGTCAGCGAGTGCGCGCCGATGGTGCTGATGAGCGCCAGGACGCCGGCGATCTGATCGGGGGTGGCACCGGCCTCCAGGGCTCGTGTGATGTGAGCTTTGGTCCCCTCGTTGAACAGGTGGGTGATCGAGGCGTCGATGGCGATGTAGATGAGCTCCTTGACGAGCGGTGACAGGACGCCCTTGATCCACGGCACGCTCGAGAATCGCAGGTAGGCGTCGACGAGCTCCGGGTCGAGGAGAAGCATGGCCTCCAGCGCCTCCCCCCACATGCCTCGCCCGGCGATGTACCGCTCCTTGATCTCGGCCTGCCGGGCATCGAGTTGCTCGCTGGGCAGCAGGTCCTCTTCCCGGAGAACGTCGCGCAGCAGCGGCAGCCCGGTGTGCGCGCTGTGGATGCCGAGCACGCTGACCACCTCGAATACCTCGACCAGCTCCTCGCGGGTCGCCCCGTGCCGCAACGCCTCGCGGATGTGCCGCTCGACCGAGGGCATGTGCAGTGTGGTCGTGGAGGCGTTGACGGCCAGAAGCAGCAGTTCCCGCAGCTTGGGCTCCAGCGCCCCCTTCGCCGCGGTCACCTGGGCGAACTGGACGTAGGCGGCGGCGATGTCCGGCTGGTCGAGCATCGGGTCGAGCTCGGGCCACCAGGTGTCCCCATTGGCCTCGTACGCGGTGCGGATCGCCGCCTTCTGCTCTTCGCTGATCGGAGTCTTCGTCGTGGTCATCTGGCGTGCTCCCTGATTTGAGTGTCGGTATCGCTGTGATCGGTGGTGTCCGGGCTCATGGAGAGGTAGGGGAAGACCTCAGCCGGGTTCGTGACCAGCATCTGGTCGATCTGCGCGTCGGTCACGCCCTGCGCGAGCAGTCGCGGAACGACATCGTCGAGAATGTGCCGGTAATGCCATTGCGGGCGGTGTCGTTCACGCCAGCCCGGCGGCTCCTTGTCCGACCAGACATTGGTGTCATGAGCGAGCATCACCCGATCGGCGTAGCCTTCGGCACACAGCCGCGCCACCCGGCGTACGCGCTCCGACTCCGTACACCAGACCTGTCCGCCGAACCGGTCGGCACCGAGATAGGCGCCCGATGTCGCGATCGCGGTGAGGTAGTCGAGATCGTCGCTGTCGCCGCTGTGACCGATGAGCACGTGACGCAGGTCCACGCCCTCAGCGGCGAAGATCGCGAGCTGGTCGAGGCCGACTCGCCCGGCGGCGTGCGTGTGAGTCGAAATCGGCGCTCCGGTGGCCAGGTGAGCCCGCGCGCAGGCCCGCAGAACCTTCTCGTTCTCGGCCGTGACCCCGGCCTTGTCGGTCGCGCACTTGATCACGCCGGCACGTATCCCGGTTCCGCCGATACCGTCCATCAGGTCACCGACGAGCAGCTCGGCGTACGCGTCCGGGCTGCGGTTGGACACGAAACGCGGCGTCACCAGATGACACCCGGTCGCGGCGACGATCGTGAGACCGCTGCGGTCGGACACCTCGGCGAGCAGCTCGGCGTCGCGCCCAAGATCGATGGTGGTGTGGTCGATGATCGTCGACACACCGGCGTCGAGGAGGCCCCCGAGCACGTCGACGCACTCCTCGATCACATCGCGCCGGTTGTAGGTCCACGGGTAGCTCTCAGCGAAGCCGGGCGTGCGGAGTACGACGTGCTCGTGGCAGAGCACCCGCCCGAGCCGGCTCGCCGGCACCGGCCCGGTGACCGTCTGAGCCGCGAGTTCGACGGACATCGCGCTCATCGGTACTTCGGACCCGTCAAGGAGACGCCACCATCGACGGTGATGACCTCACCGGTCACGTACACCGACTCGTCGGAGGCGAGAAAGACGACGGCGTTCGCGACGTCGATCGTCCGCCCCTCGGTGAGCAGCGGCGACGCACAGCGGCGCATCTCCCGAAGGGCCGGATCCAGATGGTTCGCGCGCGCCGTGGCGAGCGGACCGGGGGCGACACAATTCACGCGGATGCCGTCGGCGCCGTGATCGACCGCCATGGCCCGGGTAAGCGCCTCCACGGCTCCCTTGGACGCGGCGTACGCCGTCGTCTTGTACGGACGGCGGGGATTGATCGATGAGATGTTGATGATCGAGCCGCCTCCGCCGCCCTCGGTCATGGCGGGCACGGCGTACTTGCTCATCAGCATGATGCCCTTGACGTTGACCGCCATGACCCGGTCCCATTCGGCCTCGCTGATGTCCACGACGGTGCCGGTGACGCTGACGCCGACGTTGTTGTCCAGTACGTCGAGCCGCCCGTACCGTCGCAGCACCTCGGACACGGCGCGCCGGCAATCCTGTTCGTCGACGATGTCCGCGACCTGGGCGAACGCGGTTCCGCCTGCGGCCGTGATCCGCTCGACGGTGCGCTCCGCGTGGGTCTCGTCGAGGTCGAGGACGCACACGCGAGCGCCCTCCTCGGCGAGGCGCACCGCGGCGGCGTGCCCGGTGCCGCCGTCACCTCCGATGAGACCGCCGCCGGTCACGATGGCGGTCTTGCCCTGCAGCCTTGTCAACGTCGTTCCCGCTCTCTCGTCGAATCCGCGATCAGGTCGTTCAGATCGGGCTGATGTCGACCGCCATCGTCTTGACCTCGGTAAATGCCTCGATCGAGGCCCAGCCACCCTCGCGTCCCAACCCGGAGGTCTTGAAACCACCGAACGGAGAGTTGGGCATGAAGCTGTATCCGTTGACGCCGACCGCACCGGCGCGTAGCGCCCGGGTCAGCCGCAGGGCGCGCGCGATGTCCGCGGTGTAGATGCCGGCGGCCAAGCCGTAGCTGGTGTCGTTCGCCAGCCGGACCACCTCATCCTCGTCCTTGAACGGGACGGCGACGAGCACCGGGCCGAAGACCTCCTGGCGGGCGACCGGATTCTGCGGTTCGACATCGACGAAGAGGGCCGGGTTGACCCAGTTTCCCGACGCGAGGTGCCCGTCGGGAGCGCCACCGCCGAAGGCGAGCTTGGCGCCATGCTGGGCGCCGGTCTCGATGAACTCGGTCACCCTGCTGAGCTGCGCGCGGTTGATCATCGGCCCGGAGGTCGTCGCCGGGTCGAACGGGTCGCCCTGCCGAACCGTCGAGGCCCGCTGCTCCACCAGGCCGAGGAAGTCGTCGTACACCGACTCATGGACGAAGGCCCGCGTCTGCGCCGAGCAGACCTGACCGGACAGCCCGTAGAAGACCTGGCCGGTGATCGTGAGTGCCGCCCGTTCGACGAGCTCGGGGGTGTCCGGGAAGACGAGCGCCGGGCTCTTTCCGCCCAGTTCGAGAGTGACCCGCTTGAGGGTGCCGGCGCTGGCTTGGAGTATGTGCTGGCCCACACCGACGCTTCCGGTGAAGGAGACCTTGTCGACGCCCGGGTGGGTGATCAGAGCCTCGCCGGCCTCCGCGCCGGTGCCCGTGATCACGTTGAAGACCCCTGGTGGCAGATCGATCTGTGCGATCAGCTCGGCGAGGCGCAAGATCGTGAGACTGGCGTATTCCGAGGGTTTGACGACGACGCAGCAGCCGGTCGCCAAGGCCGGCCCGACCTTCTCCGGGAACTGCAGTAGCGGTGCGTTCCAGGGATTGATCGCGGCGACGACGCCCACCGGCTCGCGGAAGCTGAAGTACTGGAGCGGGGTGCTCTCGCTGAACTGCGGGTAGACCTCGCCGTTGATCTTGTCGATCCAGCCGAAGTAGTGGTCGAACACGTCGGCGCAGAACTTGCCGGAGACCCGATAGCCGCGCCCGAACGCGATCGGAAGGCCGTTGTCCAGGGTCTGCAGCTCGGTCAGTTCGTCGTTGTGCTCATAGATCAGATCCACCAAGGGCTGCAGAAGCCGCTTACGCTCGCGCGCCTTCATCCGGGGCCAAGGTCCTTCATCGAACGCGGTACGCGCGGCGCGCACCGCGCGGTCGACGTCGGCGCTGTCCGCGCGTCCGATCGTCGTGATCTCCTCGTTCGTCGCGGGATGGACGTGTGTCCAGCGCGCGTCGGCGAGCGGCTGTACCCATTCGTTGTCGATGTAGAGCCGGCCGGGTCGGACTCCAAGCCGGCGGGCGTGATCGAGCATCGTGATCGCCACGAGCTCAGCTCCTTCGCGGTGACGTTTCAGTCGGAGGCCTGGCACCTCGTGTGCGGCCGACCGCCTTCCGGGCGGTGTCCGTCCAAGGTCGCTCCCGCCATCTAAACGCCGATCCACTGTCCTGTCAATTGGCGCTACTTCCGATTTATGGAACTCGCAGAGAGCAGGCGCAGGCGCTCCGGCGTTCCATAATTTAGTAGGCCTACCACTTGACAGCACGATCTGCGTGGCGGAGTGTCTGCGGCTACAGCGTTACCTCCATCACACTGACGAGGGAGTACTCGTGGCTGAGCATGCGTTTGATCACGACGAGGCCAAGTACGCCGGGCCCCTCGACATCCGTGTCGCCGCCTGGTCCGAACTACGCCGATCCTGTCCCGTCGCCCACTCCTCCGAACACGGCGGTCACTGGATCCTCACCGGCTACGAGAACGTCGCCCTGGCGTCTAGGGACTCGGCCACCTTCTCGCACCGCTACGCGCCGAACGCCGACGACGGCATCGACTACATCGGCGAATCAGGGATCCCGCGCCCCGCTTACCCTGAACTCGGCATCGGTGAGGCCTACGGCGAGCACCATCGCTACTTGCGGCGCGTACTGAACCCCTTCTTCATGCCTCCCGCCGTACGCGGATTCGAGCCGACGATGGCACGGGCCGCCGGCTGGGCCCTGGACCAGCACATCACGCATGGCGCACTGGACCTCATCGACGACTTCATCGCGCCGGTCACCGCCATTTCGACGCTCGGCTTCATGGGCCTGCCGACTGAGCAGTGGCGCGAGACCTCGGACATGTTCCACACCGCTCTCGGCTACAAGCCGGGCACCGTTGAGCACGAGCGCGCCGTCTCCGAACAGATGCCGGCGCTGATGGACACGTTCTTGTCCGCCACGCGAGCCCGACGCGACGAACCACAGGACGATGTGCTGACCGCGATCGCCTCGCTGCGCGTCGACGGCCGCCTGTACAACGACGAGGAGCTCGCCCAGGTCCTGTTCAACATCATCGGCGGTGGCGTCGACACGACGAACAACCTCACCGGTCGCAGCCTTCGGCACTTGAGCGCCCAGCCAGAACTGCGACGGAGGCTGATCGAGGACCCGGCACTCATCGAGCCGGCCTGTGAGGAGTTCCTGCGCTTGTACCCGTCGGTGGTCACGCTCACCAGGACCCTCACCGCGGATGTCACGCTCGCGGACGCCACGCTTCACCGAGGCGATCATGCGCTGATCGTCCATGTCGCGGCCAACCGAGACCCGGCCGAATTCCCAGATCCGGACCGTTTCACGCTGACCCGCTCCCCGAATCGGCACCTGTCGTTCGGCCTCGGTGTGCACCGCTGTCTGGGAGCGCACGTCGCCCGTCAGATCTTCCGGGTCATGATCGGTGAAGTACTGAACCGGATACCCGACTACCAAATCGACGAGAGCGGGGTCCGGGAATACATCGGTGGTACGTCGACCACGGGACTCTGGAGCCTGCCGGCCACATTCGCGCCGGGGCCCGGTCTCAATACTCCGCAGCCCTGGTAGCACCTCACGGCGCCGACTCACGTCATGCGCCCACTCGCCGGTGTCCCGCTCCCGGCTCGATCAACGCGATCCAACGAACAACTGGGAGGTCACCATGACCAACCCGAAGCGACGCCGAGCCGCCGGACTGCTGGCCGCGCTCGCGGTCAGCGCCTGCACGAGCACCTCTCCATCGGCCGGCGGGAGCGATTCATCCGGCTCGGCGAAGTCGGGGACGCACGTCACGCTGGGCTCCATCGACCCCGCGACGTGCGATGGGAAGCACTACAAGATCGGGTACGACACGTGGTCGGATACCGAGGCCTTCACCGTCGACGTCAACAACGAGCTGCACGCCGCCGCGACTCGGATGGGATGCGTCGACCTGGTCAAGCTGGTCGACAACGCGGACCCGGGAACGGCGGTCTCGAACATTCGGACGCTGGTCCAGGAACGCGTGGACGGCGTGATGCTCTTCCAGGTCGTCGCCGCTGCCAACCAGGGCATCGCCAAGATCCTCAATGCGGCGAAAATCCCCGCGATCAGCATCTCGGCCAGTGCCCCCGGCATCCCCTTCGTCTTCCCGAACGAGGCGGCGGCAGGCGTCCAGGCCGGCGTCGAGCTGGGAAAGGCCGGAAAGAAACGCTTCGGAACCGCCCTCCCGTACGTGCTGCTCGGCGGGTTCCCCGAAGGCGGTGCGAATGTGGTCGCCCGGATGAAGGGTGTCCTCGCCGGCGTCCGTCAGGGGTATCCCGGCCTGCCCCCCGGCCACGTCATCACGATCGACACCAAGGCCGACCCGCCGACCGCCAACGCGAACACGCTCAACGCGCTCGGGAACGTACCCTCGGGCGCCCCGCTGCTCGTATCGGGCATCAGCGACGCGAGCACCAACGCGATGTACCAGGCCCTCGCCAAGGACGGTCGCGCTTCCCAAGCCGTCGTCGTGCCCATCGGCGGCGCCAACCCCTCAGGCCTTCGATACCTCTGCCAGTACCCGGCCTACGCGGGCGTGCTGTCATACCTGCCGGAAACGAACGCGAAGTTCATGCTCAGCGCGATCATCGCGCGGGTCAAAGGCCAGAGTGTTCCCGCGACGGTCTACACGCCTGTCGCCTACCTGACCCGGCAGAACATGCGGCACACCTACCCGAGCGCACCGTGCTGACCTCCGGCGAAGGCGCGGAGTCCGGCGACGTGGGCTCACTCGACCGCGAGACCAGGGCGAAGCCTCTCATCGAGGTCCGCGCCGTCCGGAAGACGTTCGGACCGGTACACGCGCTGCGTGACGTGTCACTCGCCATCCATCCCGGTGAAGCCGTCGGCCTCATCGGCGAGAACGGCGCCGGCAAGTCGACGCTCTCGGCGATCCTCAGCGGGTCGCTGACGCCGGACGGCGGCGAACTGCTGGTCGCCGGCGTGCCGACGCGATTCGCCAAACCCGCCGACGCGTACGCGGCCGGCATCCGGATGGCGCCTCAGGAACTGGTGCTCGGCGGCGAGTTGAGCGTCGCGGAGAACATCCTGCTCGGGCACCTCCCACGCCGGATCGGCGGACGCGTCGACCGCACGGCGATGCGTACCGAGGCCCGGCGCCGGCTATCGGTGCTCGGCCTGGAGCTGGACGTCGACAAGCCCGTCGGCCGGCTCGCCGTGGTCGATCAGGCATTCGTCCAGATCGCACGCGCCGTCGGGGCGGGCACGACCCTGCTCATCGCCGACGAGCCGACCGCGCCGATGAGCGCGGCCGAGGTCGACCGCTTCCTGGATCTCCTCAACGGCGTCCGCCGGCAGGGCGTCGCGGTGCTCTACGTCTCCCATCGGCTCGACGAGATCTTCCGGCTCACCAGCCGAGTGCTCGTCCTGCGCGACGGATGTGTCGTCGCCGAACACCGGTCGGCCGACACCACCCACGAACAACTGGTCGATGACATGGTCGGTGGCCGCGACCTCGTCCAGCGGATCCGGCACCCGGCCGGAGACCGGGCGGAGGTCCTGTCCGTCCGCGATCTTCGGTGCGCGGAGCTCGATGGCATCGGCTTCAGGGCCCGCGCCGGCGAGCTGCTCACCGTCTACGGCGCCGCGGGGTCCGGGCGTAGCGCCCTGGGCCCCGCGCTGTTCGGAGCGTGCCGGGCGACCGGGACGATCCGGGTGGGAGGCCGGCCGGTGCGGTTGCGCGGTCCGCGCCACGCGATCGCCCAGGGCATCGGGTACGTGCCGGCGGAGCGCGGATCCCTCGGGCTCCTTCGCGGCCTTTCCATCGAAGCCAACCTCACGCTGGCTTCACTCACCGCCTTCACCCGTGCCGGCGTCTTTCTTCATCGTCGAGCCCGCCGAGCCGCGATCGGCTGGATGACGCGTCTCGACGTGTCCGCGCCGTCTCCCCGGACACCGGTGAACCGGCTCAGCGGCGGGACCCAGCAGAAGGTGTTGCTCGCCCGCTGGCTCGCCGTCCGGCCCCGGCTCCTCGTGCTGGACGAACCGACTCGAGGTGTGGACATCGCGACCAAGCTGGAAATCTACCGGCTGCTCGCCGACCTCGCCGCCGAGGGCATGTGCGTCATCGTGATCTCTTCCGACGCCGAGGAGGTGGCCGCCCTCGGCGAGCGGGTGCTCGTCATCCGCGGAGGGCGCGTCGTCCGTGAGCTCGACCGGCCGTCCGAGCGCGAAATCATCCGCCACTCGATCGGCACGCATCAGCCCGACCCCGCGGGAGCGTCTGAATGAACACGCCACTCACCGTCGAAGCCCGCCCGCCGTACGAGAGCCGGCCGGCGCCGAAACCGGAGCGATCCCGGTGGAACATGCGCGCCGTCATCCAGGGTCAGGGATTGTTGATCATGTTGGTCGCGCTCATCGCGACGTTCGCGTCACTCAACGAGAATTTCCTCACCGCCGGCAACTTCCTCAACAGCGGGGGTTCGGCGGCTCCGCTCGGCATCATGGCCACCGCGCAGACCTTTCTGATCGTGTCCGGCGGCTTCGACGTCTCCGTCGGCAGTGTGGCCGCCATGACCACAGTGATCATCGGCCTGGGTGTGAACGACGGTGTCGACATCTGGATCTCGGCGGGGCTGGCGCTCGTCGTGGCACTGCTCATCGGAGCCGTCAACGGGACGATCGTCGTGTGGCTCAAGGTCAACCCGTTGATCACCACGTTGGGCACGATGTCGGTGTTCTCCGGGCTCGCCTTCATGATCTCCAACGGGCACACGCTGGTCGTCACCGACAACACCTTCACGAACCTGGGCCTCGGGAAGCTGTGGGGTGTGCCCATCCCGCTGCTCGTCTTCGGCGCCGCCGTCGGGATCGGGATCATCGTCGAGCGGGTCCTGGTGGTGGGACGCTCGATCTTCGCGATCGGCAGTAACGCAGAGGCGGCCCGCCTCGCCGGCATCCGTGTGAAGCAGGTCCCGTTCGTCCTCTACGTCGTTTCGTCGTTGTCGGCCGGGGTCGCCGGCATCATCGTCACCGCGCAGCTTGCCTCGGCGTCACCGCAGGTCGGGTCGGGTTACCTCCTGACAGTGGTGACCGCGGTGATCCTCGGCGGGGCGAGCCTGGCCGGCGGACGCGGCAGCGTGTTGGGCACGATCGCCGCGGTTGCGATCCTCGGCGTGCTCCAGAGCGGCTTCAGCCTGCTCTCGCTGTCCTCCTACGTCCAGACGGTGGCCCTGGGCGCCGCCCTCATTCTTGCCGTCCTCATCGACCAGGCGGCCCGGGCCGTCACCGATCGCGCGCACTGACCACTTCTTCGTTGGGAAGGGGCGCCATGTCCGAACGGCTGGTTCTACGGTCCAAGCGATGCGTCGCGGTGGGCGTCGTGACATTGGAGTTCGTCCACCCGGAAGGACGCCCGCTGCCCGCGTGGGAGCCAGGCGCGCATGTCGACCTCGTGCTCGATGACGGCCGGTGCAGGCAGTATTCGCTCTGCGGCGTGCCGGCGAACGACGCCGTCTATCGGATCGGCGTTCGCCGTGGCTCTGATCCACACGGTGTTTCAACCATGATCCACGACACGCTCGCGCCCGGGGACATCGTGACCGTCCGCGGCCCGCGCAACCATTTCCGGCTCGAACCCGCGCCGCGATACCTGTTCGTCGCCGGCGGGATCGGCATCACCCCGATTCTGCCGATGCTGGCAGCGGCCGACCGGGCCGGCTCCCAGTGGCGGCTGCTCTACACCGGTCACTCGAAGGAATCGATGCCATTCCTGGATGAGCTGCGTTCCTACGGCGACCGCGTCCATGTTCGCCCCAGCCGGCCCGGCGGCCGCATCGCCCCTTCAGCGATCGCCGCCGCGGCCGCGGCGGGCGCGATCGTGTACTGCTGTGGCCCAGAGGGACTGCTCCGAGCGGCCGAGGCGTACGACGCGGGGTCCGGCCGAATCGTACGGACCGAGCGGTTCCGCCGATCGGCGGAATCTCCCGGGCAGGAGGATCGGCCGGTAGAGGTCGTGCTCGCCCGCTCGGGACGCGTGATCGCGGTGCCGGCCGGAACCTCGATTCTCGATGCCCTGCTGGAATCGGGGGTCGATGCCCTCAGTGACTGCCGGCAAGGACTGTGCGGTGCGTGCGAGGTGACCGTGCTCGAGGGCGAGATCGATCACCGCGACCACGTTCTGACTCCCCGTGAGCGGCTGAGCGGCACATCGATGACGATCTGCGTCTCACGAGCGCGGAGCCGGCGCGTGGTGCTGGACCTGTGATCGTCTCACCCGGCCCGCGCTCTCCTCGGGCGCGTCCCACGTCATGTCCGAACACCTTCACCCATCCGCAGGAGGCACGCGAATGAAGGTCATGGAAAGGTTCAAGCTGGACGACAAGGTCGCCGTCATCACCGGCGCCTCGTCCGGGCTGGGAGCGACATTCGCGGTCGCGCTCGCCGCTGCCGGTGCCGATGTCGCGCTCGCCGCGCGCAGGGCCGAACAACTCGAGGAAACCGCACGCTCCATTCGTGACGCGGGCCGCCGAGCACTCTGCGTCCCCACCGACGTCAGCGAACCGCTCCAGGCACAGCGACTGGTCGACCGCGCGATGGAAGAATTCGGACAGGTCGACATCTTGGTCAACAACGCGGGCGTCGGCAGCGCGGTTCCCGCGACCCGGGAGACGCCGGAACAGTTTCGCCGTGTGATCGACGTCAATCTGCACGGGGCGTACTGGGTCGCTCAGGCGTGCGGTCGCGTCATGAGACCGGGAAGTGCCATCGTCAACGTCACCAGTGTCCTCGCGCTGACGACGACAGGTCTTCCGCAGGCCGCGTACAGCGCGAGCAAAGCCGGGCTGGCCGGATTGACGCGCGATCTCGCTCAGCAGTGGGGTACGCGCAAGGGGATACGTGTCAACGCGGTCGCTCCTGGTTTCTTCCAGACCGAGATGACCATGGCGTACGACGAGGACTACCTGGACCGGATCGCACGGCGGCTCGTACTGGGACGGGCCGGCGATCCGGAGGAGCTCGCGGCCACAGTGGTCTGGCTCGCCTCCGACGCCGCGTCGTACGTGACCGGCCAGACCATCGCGGTGGACGGCGGGATCACCATTACCTGAGTTTCAGCGGCGGCAGAGCCTCCAGTGGTCGAGGACGTCAGTGCGTCGGCCACTGGAGCTGCTTGATCTCGAAGAACTCGAGGAAGCCCTCTTCCCCTGCTTCACGGCCGATGCCGCTGTGACGGTAGCCGCCGAAAGGCGCGTCCGGCCGCAACCCGCCGCCACCACCGTTGACGGTGACCGTACCCGAACGAATCTGCCGGGCCACGTCGAGCGCCTCGCGTCGCGGGCCCCATACGTTGGCGTTGAGCCCGTAGGGCGAGGCGTTGGCCATCGCGACCGCCGACGCGACGTCATCGAACGGGATCACCACACCGACCGGTCCGAACAGCTCCTCCTGGGCGATTTCCGAGTCGTTCTCCACGCCTCCGATCAGCGCCGGGTTGAGGAAATACCCGTGTTCGAGGGCGGGCCGCCCACCGCCGGCCTCGATCGTGCCACCTCCGCTCACCGCGCGGTCGACGTATCCTTCGACCCGCTCCCGGTGCTGAGCCGAGATCAATGGGCCGACCACGGTCTCCTCGGACCACGGATCGCCGACCTTCACGGTGGAAAGGACCGCTTCGGTCGCCGCGACGAACGCGTCATAGTCACGGCGTGGAACGAGGATCCGTGTCGTGGCCCCGCAGGCCTGCCCAGCGTTGCGCGCGTAGCGAAGTGTTGACGGCTCGGCCACCGCTTCGATGTCGGTACCCGGAAGGATCAGGTTGGGGCTCTTCCCGCCGAGTTCGAGCACCAGCCGCTTGAGGTTGCCCGACGCCTGGCGCATCACGCTCCTGCCGACACCGGTGGAACCCGTGAACGTGACCAGGTCCACGTTCTCGCTTTCGGTGAGACGCCGGCCGACCTCATGCTCTCCGCACAGGAAGGACACGACCCCGGACGGCAGGTCCGCCTCGCAGAACAGGCGGATCCATGCGAGCGAGGACAGGGCGGCCCGGGGCGACGGAAGCAACAGAGCGGTCGAGCCGGACGCGAGTGCACCGCCGATCTTCCAGGCCGCGGTCACGAAGGGAGCGTTGTAGGGCGTCAAAGCCGCGACGACACCGATCGGTTCGCGGATGAGCACGCTGGCGCTCGCCGCCGCGCCGCGATCGGGAAGGGCGCGCTCGAACCCCTCTCGTGGTCCCCGCCCGGCGGCGTCGGCGAACCACTCCAGGTGCTCGATCGCCGCATCGACCTGCTGGGCCCGGCTGAGAGAGATCGGAGAGCCCGTCTCCATGGTCACGATCTCCGCCAGCGAATCCCGTTCGCGGTCCAGCGCCGCCACAGCGCGCAGGAGCAGGCGCCTCCGGTCCGCCGGCGTGAGCCCACTCCAGATTCCGCTGTCGAACGCCTGCCGTACGCCCACGATGGCGTCGTCGACCTGCCGCACGCTCGCGCAGCCGATCTCCGCGATCGGCCGCTCCGTGAAGGGATCGAGGGCCGTGATCGTGGTCGCGGCCTCACCAGGGATCCATGAGCCGTTCACGAGCAGCCGCGGTGCGTCGACGAGGCGACGTGCCGATGGGCTGAGCTCGTGCGATACCCCGCTTGCGGAGGCCGGTGCGGTGGTGTTCACGAAGGAACGCCCTTCTGCCGTTACGCCATCGATTGGTCGGACGCATGATGAGAGCGGCACGAAGACGTGCCGGAGAGAGCAGGAGACTCCGGGCGGCTCACGACGTGAACCCGCGGCGTCGGGCTCAGCGCTTGGTGAGCCTGGGCGGGCTGATCCCGGTCTCGGCCGCCGTCGCGTCGAGCAGGGCCGTGACGTCCTTGGCGCCGAACTTCTCGCGAGCTCGCCCGACGCACTCGAACGCGGCCGCCCCCGCCTCAATGGACACGCCGTTCTCGGCGGCGATCGCCATGGCGATGGACAGATCCTTGTAGGCGAGGTCGATCGCGAATCCCGGCTCGATGTCACCGGCGAGCGCCTTGAGCGGGTAGTAGCCGGTGAGGAAGCCGTTCACCGACAGTGTTCCGCTCATGACCTCGACCATACGGTCGACCGACAGACCGAGCCGTGCGCCCAGGACGAGCGCCTCCGCCGTGACCTGGGCCTGGACGTTCCCCTGGAAGTTGTTGACGATCTTCATCGCGATTCCGCTTCCCGGAGGCCCGCAGTGGATGACCGTGTCGCCCATCGCGTCGAGAAGAGGCCGGACCCGCTCGAGCGCCGAATCGCGCGCGCCGACCATGAACAGGCTCTCACCCCGATCGGCGTGAATCGCCGAACGGCCGACCGCCGCGTCGACGAACTCCATGCCCTGTTCTTCGAGGAGGTCCGCGAACCGTTGTGAGGCGGAGGGAGCGATCGTGCTCATGTCCAGATGGAGGAGCCCTCGCCTCCCCCGCGCCAGCAATCCGTCCGGCCCGTTGACGACGCTCTCGACATGCGGAGTGTCGGGCAACATCGTCACGACGAGTTCCGACGCGTCCACGACCTCGGCCAGACTGTCGGCGGGCCGGGCACCCAATGCCTCGAGCGGACGCATCCGATCGGGCATCGTGTCGAAGACAACGAGGTCGACGCCGTTCTTCGCCAGGTTGGACGCCATCGGCCGGCCCATGTTGCCGAGCCCGACGAAGCCTACGCTCGAGCTCTGTTCGCTGGTCATGCCTGCTCCTCGTACACGTCGATGCGCCGCTGCTCGGTTACCGCTGCTCAGACACGGTAGGTGTCGCAATCCGGAAAAGCAACCATTTAGCAGAACAGATGGACGGGCAGGCGGCAGAACCGGCGGCGGATCCCGGTGGGAGGTGCGGGCGGTTCGCGGATCTTCGCGGCTTCTCCGTTTCAGTGGGCGTGCTGTGGTTCGGCGGGGCTCAGGGCGGCCAGTACGGTCTGGTGGGTGATCCAGCCGACGAGTGAGGTTCTGGTCTCGTCGAGGACGGGCAGGCCGGTGCCCTGGGCGGCGACGAGCAGGTGGAGGGCGTCGGCGAGGGATTGGCCGGCGGTCACGGCGGTGGGCATCTCCGCCAGGTCGCCGACGGTCGCGGGTGCCGCGTCGTCGGTCAGCGCCTCGGCGGCGGCGCGGGCGGTGACCGTGCCTCGGTACGCGCCGGCCACGTCGGTGACCGGCAGGACGCCGTGGCCGGAGAGGGCCAGCAGGCGCGCGGCCTCCTCCAGCGGTGTGCGGTCGGCCAGCGGGACGGGGACGGGCTCCATCACGTGTGAGACCGGTCTGGTCGCGAACGGGTTGGCGGGTGTGTCCAGGTCGATGCCACGGCGGCGCAGCTTCAGCGTGTAGATCGTGTCGCGGGTCAGCACGCGGCTGGTGAGGGTGGCCAGCACGATCGCCAGCATGAGCGGCAGGATGATGGAGTACTCGCCGGTCAGCTCGAACATGATGATCACGCCGGTGATCGGCGCCCGGGTCGCGCCCGCGAACACCGCTCCCATCCCGACCAGCCCGTACGCCCCGGCCGGCCCCACCACGCCCGGGACCACGTGATGCAACGTCAGGCCGAAGGCGCTGCCGAACATCGCCCCCATGAACAGGCTGGGGGCGAACACGCCGCCCGAGCCGCCGATCCCGATGGTCAGGCTCGTCGCGAGCATCTTCCCGGCCAGTAGCAGGAACAGGAACGCGATGGCGTACCCGCCGCCGATGGCCTTCTCCAGCACCGGGTAGCCGACGCCGTACATCTGAGGCAGGAGCAGGAGAACGCCGCCCAGCAGCAGGCCACCGGTCGCCGGCCGCAGCCACTCGGGGCCGCGCCAGGCCCAGTCGCACAGGTCCTCAACGAGGTACAGCACCCGGGTGAAGCCGACGCCGACCGCCCCGGCGGCGGCGCCGAGCAGGGCGAACAGCAGGTACTCGGCGGGGTGGTGTACATGGAAGGCGGGCAGTTGGAGGAAGGCCGTGTCGCCGAGAGCGGCCCGGCCCACGACCGACGCCATGACACTCGACAGGACGACGGCGCCGAAGGACTCGGCGGTGAAGTCCCGCAGGATCAGCTCCATCGCGAAGAAGACCCCGGCCAGCGGCGCGTTGAACGTCGCCGCGATGCCCCCGGCGGCCCCGCACGCGACCAGCACCCGCAGGCGCCCCTCCGCCACCCTGGTCAGCCGGCCGAGGGTCGACCCCAGAGCGGAGCCGATCTGCACGATCGGCCCCTCGCGCCCTACCGAGCCTCCCGCCCCGATGCACAGCGCCGACGCCAGCGACTTGACCACCGCGACCTGCGGAGCGATCCGCCCGCCGCGCTTGGCGACGGCGAGCATCACCTCCGGGACGCCGTGACCGCGCGCCTCGCGGGCGAACCGGTCGACCAGCGGCCCGTACACCAGGCCGCCGAGGACGGGAGCGGCCAGCACGAACCACATCCCCAGCCACGGCACGTGCGGGTTGGCCGCGTGGCCGGCCGCGGAGTAGTCGGCGTGCCCGGAGAACAGGCGGGTGAAGGTCTGGATCAGCCAGCGGAACAGGATCGCGCCGACTCCCGCGCCCGCGCCGACCGCCAGAGCGAGCGTGACCAGGCCCCACTGGGCCTCCCGCAGTCCCGTGAGCGCGCCCACGACACCGCTCTGCGTACGGAGGGACGAGGTGGACCTGCGGGAAGACTCGGGAGGATTCACCTTTGCATTATGCAACGGTTCCTGGAGTGGTGCGACAACGGGTAGAACTGATCCATGGCAGAGCACGCGACCGAGCCGTACGCGGCCGAAGACGTCGACGCGGTCACGTCGGCCGTCCTGACCGCCTCCCGGCTGCTCGTGGCGATCGCGGCCCGCTCACTGTCCGCCGCCAACGAACGCGTCACCCTGCCGCAGTTCCGGATGCTCGTCGTGCTCGCGAGCCACGGAGACACCAAACTCGTCGCCCTCGCCGAACGCCTCGCGGTCAACCCGTCCACCGCCATGCGCATGGTCGACCGGCTAACCTCCACCGGACTCGTCACCCGCCAGGTCAACCCGGCCAACCGCCGCGAGATCGCCGTACGCCTGACGGCACAGGGCCGCCGGATCGTCGACGACGTCACCGCCCACCGCCGCGACGAGATCGCCGCCGTCGTCGCCCGCATGCCCCCCGACCAGCGCACCGGCCTGATCAGCGCACTACGCGCCTTCACCGACGCCGGAGACGAACCATCCGTCGGCGAACCGGTCCGCGACGCCATTCCTCTCGGCTGGGACTGACGCACAATGATCACCGAAGCGCGAAGTGGGACCAGGACGGATGCCTGGCCCCACTTCCATCCGACGTACGGACGCGCGAGCCCCGCCTAGCGGGGCGGCGATGTCATTCGACGGTGAATCAGCCGCAGGCCGGATTCACCGGGTTGCAGTTGTCGGGCTCGTTGAAGCGAACGATCGAGCGTCCGATCGTGACGGTGCCGAAGATTCCACCACCGGCGGCCGCGCGATTGCGGGTGACCAGGGTGCGGTCGATCGTCGTGGTGCCGGCATTGAAGATCCCGCCACCGTTCCCCGTGGCGTTGTTGTGGTCGATGGTGCTCTGGATGACGTGTGTCGTGCCGCCTGCCAGGGTCGCCAGGCCGGCTCCACCCGACGACGTGCTGTTGGCGGAGACGCGGCTCTGGAAGAGTGTCAGGGTGCCGGAGTTGATGATGGCCCCGCCGTTGTCGGTCGCCCCCAGAGAGGTGTTACCGACAAAGGTGCTGCGGATCACCAGCGTGCGGGAATCGCCGGCGTTCTGCAGTGCGCCGGCCCCGCTCGTCACCGTGTTCCCGGTCAAGGTGACGCGGTCGAGCACGAGGGTGCCTCCGAGGTTCAAGATGGCGGCGCCGCCGGCATTGACCAGGGTCGCGTTCTCGACGGAGATCCCTTGCACACGGAGGCTTCCGCCGATGACCGAAAGGATACGGAAATTGTTCGAGACGGTGTCGGTGGCCCTGATCCGCGTACCCGGACCGCCGATGAAGGCCATTCTGCCGCTGATCGTCGGCAGCCCGCCTGTCAGGACGTAGGTGCAGAATGGCGCCAGCCGGAGCGTGGCCGGCGTTACATTGGCCGAACTGATCGCCGTCACCAGGGCCGGGGTGCTGCACGGCACCTTGATGACGCCGACGATGCTCGCAGCCTCCGCCGATGACGCCGTCGTGAGCGTCGCCGCTGCGAGCGCGACGGCTCCGATGGCGCCGGCTGTTCTCGTAAATGGACCCATGGGGCTCCCCCTGGACAGAAATGGACATTCTACTGTTCGGCGGTGAATTGCCACTCGCGGGTCGCCGGTTACCGATGGCGAGACACTGCGCGCGACATCGCACACGATCGGCGTATCCATTCCCGATTCTTGGCCACTTCCTGTAATGCTTTTCCGGCACCACTGTGTTTTTGCCTAATACGCAGGTCCAGAGCACGCGTATTGTGGCTTTATCGACAAAGCGCGGTGTGTCTCTTACTCAAGCGCACCGGCTGTGGCCGAGTGGTGACGGAAATTCCGGAACGCGGTCTATCGGCCGGTGGTCATGCGATGGGACGCGCTCGGCGCACGCACCTAGCCGAGTGCCGGCGGGGGCTCGGCTGGACGGCGTCCCCAGGCCGAGATCAGCGGTGCGAGTGTCAGGTCGAGTTCGCCCGCGTGGATGGCGGCCAAGTGCGCGTCGATCTCGGCGTCGTCAGCCAGGCCGGCCGCGAGCAGCTCGCCGCGTACGTGCCGGATGGTCGCCGCCTCCAGCCGGTCGCAGGCCGGCCCGCCGACCGGGAAGGAGCCCGCCGCGGCGACATCCACCAAGCCGGCCTCACGCAACGCCCGCGGCAGTGTCCGGCCGTAGCGCAGGTCCGCGCCGCGGCGCGTCAGCAACTCCCGGACCGCGTCGCGCAGCCGGTTGGCCCGCCGCTGCGCCGGGCCGCCCTCGTCCAGGCAGGCCAGTGGCTGCAGAGCGGTATCGGCGTCCTCGACCAGCAGCCAGCCGCCGGGCCGCAGCGCCGCCGCCATCGTGGCCAGCGCCCGAGCCCGGTCGGGGACATGGACCAGCACGAGCCGGGCGTGCACCAGATCGAACGTCCCCGGCTCCGGGGGCGGATCAGCGGCGACGTCGTGCCGGCGCACCTCATACCCGCCGCCTGCCTCCAGCCACGACGGGTCGATGTCGGTGGCCAGCACGTGCCCGGCCGGACCGACGGCCGCCGCGAGCGCCTCCGGGATACCGCGGCCACCGGCCCCCACCTCCCAGCAGCGCGAGCCGAACCCGACCCCCAGCCGCTCGAAGTGCCCCCGCGTCACACCGTCGAACAGCTCGGCCAGCCAAACGAATCGCTCACCCGCCTCGGCGCGCGCGTTGTCCAGCAGATACCCGCGCGCGGGAGCGGACTCTCCACCGAGCGCGGCAAGCCCATCTATCGGATCCGGTCGGCCACCGACATGCGGCGGGCGGGACGAGGAGGTCATCACTACATGGTCACCCATCCAGACCACCAGCACCACAAGGACGTGTGCGCCACTCGGATGGCTCCCGGCCCTGGCTCTCGTACGGCGTACTAGCGGAATCATTGCACTGGACAATGATTGAACATCTGTATAGCTTCTTGAACATGCGTTCAATGCCTGACGACCGGACGGCTCGGGCGATCATCCGCGATGAGGCGCTTCGGCTGTTCGCCGCGGATGGGCCCGACGCGGTGAGCGTGCGGAGGGTCGCCTCGGCCGCCGGCGTCTCTCCAGGGCTCGTCGTCCACCACTTCGGCACGAAGGAGGGCCTGCGCGAAGCGGTCGACCAGTACGTCCTGGACCTGTTCGACGCGATCCTCGGCGAGATGACCGGCGAAGGGGCGCCGGACCTGCACGACCCGGCGGCGGCCGGGTCGCTGACCGAGCTGATGATGCGGCACCTGCCACCGGACTCCCCCGTACCGGACTATCTGCGCAGGTTGCTGCTGACCGACGGTGAGGCCGGACGCCGCCTGTTCCGCCGCCTGTTCGACGTCGGCCGGGGAATGCTCGACACCCTCACCGCGGCCGGCATGGCCTCGCCGGGCGCGGACCCGCAGGTTCGCGCCGCGATCCTGCTGTCCACCGACCTGGCGGTCTTCCTCCTCCGCGAGCACCTCACCGACGTGCTCGGCGTCGACCCCATGTCCGGTGAGGGCATGGCCCGCTGGGCACAGGAACTGCTCGCCATCTACATGAACGGGCTACCCGCCCCCGCTCCGAGAGAAGGCTCATCATGACCACGCCCGTGCTGGAAGCGCGTGACGTGCACAAGGCCTACGGCCGCCACCGGATCCTGCGCGGCGTCGACCTCACCGTCGAACCAGGGACACTCGTCGCCATCGTCGGCGAGAACGGCGCGGGCAAGTCGACCCTGCTCAAGACACTCGCGGGCACGCTGCCCGCCGACACCGGCACGGTGCGGCTCGGCGGCACGCTCGGCTACTGCCCGCAGGATCCCGTACTCAACGACGGTCTCACCGTCGACCAGCACCTGCGCTACTTCGCCGCCGCCTACCGCCTGACCGACCTTCGTCGCGCCGACGAACTCATCGACCGGCTCGGATACGCCCGGTTCCGCGACAAGACCGTCGGCACCCTCTCCGGAGGCACCCGCCAGAAGCTCAACCTGACACTGGCACTGCTCCACGACCCGGACGTCCTCCTGCTGGACGAGCCGTACCAGGGCTTCGACTGGGAGACCTACCTGCGTTTCTGGGATCTGGTGGCCGACCTGCGCGCGCGCCGCAAGGCCATCGTGATCATCACGCATCTCGTCTTCGAACAGGACCGCTACGACGTGCTCGCCGACATCTCCGACGGCCGTCTCACCCGCCGCGACCTCATGGAGGACCACCGTGTCGACGGCTGAGCTCGACTCCCCCACGTACGCCCAGTTCCCGACCGCGCTGCGGTTCTCGATACGGAACCAGACCCGCAACCGGTTCGCCGCGCTCCTGCTGGTCCTCTTCGTCCCCGCCTGGTACCTGCTCATGGCCGCGCTCGCCGGCCACGAGCCGCTGACCTTCCGCCTGTTCGCCACCGGACGGACTCTGTCCGTCGACGGCGGGCACCTGACCCTCATCAGCGGCGGCCTCAACGCGGTCACCATGATCGTAGGCTTCGCGGTCTTCGACGCCGTCCGCAGGTCACTGACCTTCGACCGGCGCCTCGTCTTCGCCGGCTACCGGCAGAGCGTCCTGATCGCCACCAAGACGCTCGCCGTCGGCGTCGTCGCCATCGCCGTCGCCGGATACGCCGCGGTCGTGCTCCTCGCCTACTGGCGCCCAAGCCTCACCGGCTGGGCGGCCATATTCACCGGCTACACCGTCATCGCCCTCGGCTACGGCGCCTTCGGCCTCCTGCTCGGCGTCCTCGTCAAACGCGACCTCGAAGGCTTCTTCCTCATCATCATGGGCGGCCTGACCGACACATTCCTGCAGAACCCGCTCGGCAACCCGCTCGCCAACAAGCCGATCCTGCAATGGTTCCCCTCATTCGGACCCATGCAGTTCGCCGTCGGCGGCGCCTTCGGCCACACCGCGCTCTGGCAGCACCTCGCGCTCGGCCTGGCCTGGGCCGCAGGCTTCACCCTCATCGGCCTGGCCATCTTCCGCTTCCGCACCCGCAACCGCACGGCATGACACCTCATGGGTGAGCACCCCACGACCGATCGCATGGCGGCCACGCATCACCCTCACGACACGACCGGCAGTTCGGACGACGCCTGGGCTGCCCTTGTGAACAAGGCCCTGGTCCACACTTCGAGCGAAAGGCCCAACCCATGCGCGTTCTCGTCGCAGGCTCGACCGGCTATCTGGGCAGGCATGTCGTCCGTGAGATGAAGGCGCGAGGCCACTGGGTACGTGCGTTGGCCCGCGATCCTGATCGCCTGGACGGCGTACGCGAGGCCATCGATGACATGTTCGTCGCCGAGGCGACCGATCGGGGCGCGCTCGCCGGCTGCTGCGACGACATCGATGTCGTCTTCAGCGCGATCGGGGTCGTGAACCCGAAGAGCAGGGCCACCGTCTGGGAGGTCGACTACGGAGCCAACCGGAACCTCCTGGACGAGGCGCGAGGTGCGGGCGCGCGTAAGTTCATCTACACCTCGGTCCTTCAGCCGCCGGGGATGGGGAACCTGAGGATGGTCCGGGCGAAGCGCGCGTTCGAGTCCGACCTGGAGCGGTCGGGGATGGACCATGCCGTCCTGTATCCGACCGGGTTCTTCTCCGACATGGAGGAGTTCCTCGCGATGGCGCGCAGGGGCCGCGTGTTCGTGTTCGGCACCGGCGGTTTCCGGATCAACCCGGTCGACGGCGCCGACGTCGCGGCGGCCGCGGCTGACGCGATCAGCGCGGACGCCCGCCGGATCGAGGTCGGTGGTCCGGAGGTGATGACGCACGAACGCATCGCGGAGGAGGCGTTCCACGCGGTACGCGGGCCGGTGCGCATCACCCACATCCCGGCCTGGATCCCCAAGGCGGCGCGAGGCCTGCTGCGCCGCTTCACGCCCCTGCGCGTGTACGGGCCGCTGGAGTTCCTGCTCACCGTGCTGACCTGTGACGTGGTCGCGCCCACGACGGGCCGTCGACGGCTGGCCGACCACTTCCGGGAGGTCTCCGCGCGGCATTCCCGAGACGCGCCTGAACTCGGCGGCTGACGCCGTCCCGGCGATTGGCGAGGCGAGCCGCCGGCGTCCCGATGACTCACGGTCGTATCCTCAGGTACCGACTGTTGCGCGCGTACCTGCCGGCCGGCCGAGGGAACCGCGGATCGAGGTGAGCACCAGGTCGTTCTGATGGCGCCCCAGAGCGTGGTCGTACGCTCGAGCAACAGGCACAGGCCACGGCGAGAACGCCGATCATCAGGGCTCGACGCGTGCCGCCGCGCAGGCTCGCGAACGCCCCCTACTCCTAGGCGGCCGTCGGCCACCGGGAACCGAGACGCAACTGGCGTGCTCTGTACCAGGACAGGCCGCTTCCGCCATCAGTGAATGAAGCCGCACGGGCATGCGCTACTCGCAACACCTTTGGTGAGGGCGCGAAGGTCGACGTGACGTTACGCGTACCACCCGATTTCCTTACCTCTGCCTGAAACAGGATCCCTCCGACCTGGAGGAATAGGTCCACAAATCAGAGTGAACCGGAAACCGAGGATCCGCGGCACGACGTGGAAACACCAGGCCGGAAAAAAAGGCCGCGCGGCCGGGGATCGGGGGGATGACCTCGGCCGCGCGGCGGTACATGGGGGCGCTTCAGCGCCGGTTGATGACCTTCATGATCTGCCAGAGCTCCTCGCGGAGGCGGTCACGACAGATACGGTACTGCGCCCAGTTGCCCTCGAACGCTGTCATTACGACATATTCCTCGTCGGGTGTGGGGCGTGTGCCGTGGGCCAGGTGGCGGGTGGGGTCGTTCATCTCGGTCCAGAGGTGGTCGCGCCACGCTCCGTACCGTTCCCTGCTGCCGTTGAAGCGGGTCTCCACCAGGAGTTTCTCGTCGGCGAGGACCCAGTTCGCGAGGTCGGCGGTGAGGGGCGAGCGGTTGTCGAGTCCGGCGGTCGGGAGCGCTTCCAGGCCTGGGGTCTGAGGCTTGCCCGGTGGCCACACCTTCATGACATCCCCCCTTAAATGCGTACATCAAAGAGACGTCTCACGGCCGGATCCGGATGACAGGAATGTTCGTCGATCGGCTTGTCTGAAATCCTGGGGCATGCAGCCACGCCGCCCGCTCCGAGAGGACCTCCTTGACGCCGCAGCCGTGCTCATCATCGAGCGGGGGTACCAGCGGGTTCGGATGCAGGACGTCGCGGACGCCGTGGGGGTCAGCCGGCAGACCGTGTACAACGAGTTCGGCGACAAGTGGCGGCTCGCGCAGGCTCTGACGCTGCGGGAGAACGAGCGCTACCTCGACGGGGTCGACGAGGCGCTCGGGCGGCACACCGACCTGTACTCCGCGGTGGCGGCGGCGGTCACGTACACGCTGCTCACGGCCGCCGACGACCCGCTCAAGAAGGCGACGCTCACCGGGAGCGGCAGCGAGGACCTGCTTCCCCTGATGACGACCCACGCCGAGCCCGTGCTCTTCGCCGCGAAGCAGCGCATCGTGGCCCATACGCGACGCCACTGGCCGGAGCTGGACGAGGCCGAGGTCACGGACCTCGCCGACGCGGTCGTACGCCTGACGATGAGCCACGTCGTACTCCCGACCGACCCCCCGGAGATCGTCGCCGCCCGCCTGGCCCGCCTTGTCGCTCGCTACGTCGGGATAGATCCGATGTAGGGGGCGGCCATCGGGCCCGTGAACGACAAACGGACTCAGGTGATCGGGTAACCGGCCTGGAACGCCAGGCGCGCGTCGGCGCCGCCGGTGACGTGGGTGATGAGGTCGTCGAGCTCCATGAAGATCTCCCAGGGCTGACGTGGCCCCGCCAGGCGGTCCACGACCAGTTGCTCCAGATCGGGCACGCGTTTGCCCTTCCAGATCTTGTCGGCGAGGCTCACGAGGAGATCCTCCAGCTCGACACCCTCGCCCCAGTCACCGTGCGTACGGGCGAAACGGGCCAGCCTCTCCTCGACCCCGTGCTCCAGGAGGAGCCGGTGGCCGGCCTGTTCGTGCGCGGTCCCAGGCCCGGACAACTCGCCCGGGTGGAGCGACTTCCCGATGTCATGGGTGGCCGCGCCGAACAGCACCGCCTCGCGGTCAAGGATCGCGTCCCACAGGACAGGCCAGTCCAGGATCCGCGCGGCGACATCGTGGACGGCCCGCAAGTGTGCTCCCAGCCTCGGCGGGGCGCCCACCAGGCGCAGGAGATGGTCCGCCCGGCCGGGCAACGGGCGCATCGTGGGATCGGTCAACGCGTGATCCAGTGACATCACCCTATCGACCATAGAAGCCCGCCGCCTTTACAAAGTAGACCACCACCCCCGAAACGCGAGGAACCACCCCGGCTACGCTGACCGCAACACGAAACCGAAGGAGGTTCGGGTGGACTTCGACCTGCCGGAGAGTGCGCTGGCCGTGCGTGACGGTGTCGGTGCGATCGGGGCGCGGTACGGGCTCGACTACTGGGACCGCTGCGATGAGGAGAAGCGCTGGCCGGAGGAGGTCTGGCGGGAGCTCGCCGACGGCGGGTGGCTCGGGCTGGCGGTTCCGGAGGAGTACGGCGGGGGCGGGCAGGGCCTGCTGGAGCTGGCGGTCGCCACCGAGGCGCTGGCCGCGTCCGGTGCCGGTGGCGCCGCGTCCTTCGTCTACCTTCTCACCCCGGCCTTCGGCGCTCTCACGATCGCGCGGCACGGCACCGAGGAGCAGAAGCGCGCCCTGCTGCCCGCGCTCGCCGAAGGACGCTCCGAGACCTGCTTCGCGATCACCGAGCCGGACGCCGGCAGCAACGCGATCAACATCAGCACGATCGCCCGGCGCGAGGGTGACGACTTCGTCGTCAGCGGCCAGAAGATCTGGATCAGCGGTGTCGAGCGCGCGCGTCACATGGTGCTGGTCAGCCGTACGATCCCGGTTTCCGAGGCGAAGCCGCGGCTCAACGGGTTCACGATCCTCCTGGTCGACATCGAGGAGGCCGTCGCCAAGGGCACGCTGACGTACCGGCCGATCCCCAAGCTCGGCACCAACACGGTCGCCTCCAACATGGTCTTCCTCGATGAGGTGCGCGTGCCGGCGGCGAACGTCATCGGCGAGGTCGACCAGGGCTTCGCCGTGCTCTGGGACATCCTCAACCCCGAGCGGGTCATCGCGGCGGCGGGTGGCGTCGGTGTCGGTGAGCTGGCGTTGCGGGTCGCGTGCTCGTACGCCTCCGAACGCGCGCCGTTCGGGCGGCCGATCGGCGCGAACCAGGCGGTGGCGTTCCCGCTCGCGCGGGTCAAGGCGCAGGTCGAGCTGGCACGGCTCATGGTCTACAAGGCCGCCTGGCTGTGGGACCGGCAGCGGCCGTGCGGCTCCGAGGCCAACATCGCCAAGCTCACCGCCGCGGACGCGGCCTGGCAGGCGGCCGACCGCGCGTTCCAGACGCACGGCGGCATGGCGTACTCGCTGGAGTACCCGGTGGCCCGGCTGTTCCGCGACGCGCGGATCGGCAAGAACATCCCCGTCGCCGAGGAGCTCGTCCTGGCGCACATCGCCCAGCACGAGCTCGGACTGCCCAAGTCGTACTAGGGCCTGTCTCGAAGCCCCGCTGTCCTACTGCGCGGCGCCCAGGCGGCGCCTCGCCGCGTTGTCGTCGGTCGCCGGCCAACACCAGGCCGACTCCCTCCTCCGCCTTGCGAGCCACCACCTGGACACCGCTCGCTACGGACGGGGACTTCGAGACAGGCCCTAGAGCATGCCCTAAGGAAGGCGTACGGCCGCGGAAGGGTCGTGCGCCGCCCTCAGGTCACGCTTGAGGATCTTGCCGGAGTGGTTGCGGGGGATCGCGTCGGCGAACTCGTACCAGCGCGGGCGCTTGAACCCGCCGAGGCGTCCCTTGCAGTACGCGTCGAGTTCCTCCGGCGTGACCGGCGAGCGGGCGACGACGAGTGCCTTCACCGCCTCGCCCCACTGGCGGTCCGGTACGCCGAGCACCGCGGCGTCCCCGACCGCCTCGTGGCCGAGCAGCACGCGTTCGACCTCGGCGGAGTAGACGTTCTCCCCGCCGGTCTTGATCATGTCTTTGGCACGGTCCACAAAATAGAGGTAGCCGTCGTCGTCGCGGCGCATCAGGTCGCCGGTGCGCAGCAGGCCGCCGTCGAGCGCGGTGGCGGTGGCGTCCGGCAGGTTGGCGTAGCCGGCCATCATCGACGGGCCGCGTACGCGAAGCTCCCCCACCTCCCCCGGCGGCGCGTCGACCCGTACGTCGAACGCCGGCAGCGGGCGGCCCACCGTGCCCGGACGGGCCAGCTCGTCGGCGAGGCTCGAGACGGTCACGAAGTTGCCCGCCTCGGTGGAGCCGTACACGCCGCGGTAGTCGGTGCCATGGTCCGCGAGCGTCCGCAGGGTCTCCGCACGCTCGGTGCCGGCCATGCCGAACACCAGGCGGAGCGGCCGTGCCGAGGGGTGCCGCAGCGCGCGGCGCGTCCCGGTGGGGAAGATCGTCATCGTCACGCCGTGCTCGCCGATCAGGTCCCACGTCTCGTCCAGTCCGGACCCGCCGGGGATCACGACCGTCCCGCCCGTCGCGAGGCAGGCGAGGGCCGCGGCGTACCCGGCGACGTGGAACATCGGCAGCGTGGCGAGCAACCGGTCGTCGGCCGTCACGCCGAGGGCGTGCGCGGCGTTGGCGGTCGCCGCGATCCAGCCGCGGTTGGTGAGCATGCAGCCCTTCGGCCGCCCGGTCGTGCCGGAGGTGTAGAGCTGGATGATCGGCATGGCCTCGGTGGGCATCGGGGTGTCGACGGTGCCGGGACGCCGCCCGTCGAGGTCCTCGCCGATCGTCCAGCCGGGCAGGTCGAGCAGGCCCGCGGAGCGGGCGAGCGGCGAGAGCAGCGGATGGACGACGGCGTGGCCGGCGGCGGCGTCCTCGGTCTGGAAGCGGATCTCCTCCGGCGCCAGCCGCGTGTTCAGCGGCACGACGCAGGCGCCGAGCCTCGACGCGGCGAAGGCGGTCTCGATGGCCTCCGGGGCGTTCACGGTGAGCAGCGCGATCCGGCTGCCGGGCAGCACTCCCCCGGCGGCGAACACCCCGGCGAGCCGCTTGACGCGCTCGGCCAGCTCGCCGTACGACCTGGTCCGGCCGCCGTCCCAGACGAACGCGGTACGGGTCGGCCAGAGTACGGCGCCACGATGGGCGAGATCCCCGAGCAGCATGCGCCAAGGCTATGCGTAGGGTTGGCTCAGCCCTAGGTCAACTCGGCCGCTGACGGAGGAACTGTGATCAACGGCGCGCACATGATCGTCTACAGCCGGGACGCCGAGGCCGACCGCGGCTTCATCCGCGACGTGCTCGGCTTCCCGAGCGTCGACGCCGGTCACGGCTGGCTCATCTTCAAGCTTCCGCCCGCCGAGGTCGCCGTGCACCCCACGGACGAGGAGCCGAAGCAGGAGCTCTACCTGATGTGCGACGACATCGAGGCCACGCTCGCGATGCCGGGCGTCGAGATCGCCCAGCCGGCGACGGACGCGGGCTGGGGCGTACGCGCCGCGATCCGCCTGCCCAGCGGCGCGGAGCTGCCCCTCTACCAGCCGCGCCACCCGGTGGCGCATGACCTCAGCGACTGAGCACGACCTGCGTCTGGGTGACCTGCGCGACCAGGCGCCCGTCGTCGCCGTGCAGGTCGGTCCGTACGACGATCGTCGTACGGCCCGCGTGCAGGGGCCGGGCGGTCGCGCGTACCGTCCCTTCGCGCACGGCGCGGAAGAAGCGGCTGCCCGACTCGACGGTCGTGGTCGTCGCGCCCGCCGGCAGGTTCAGGACCGCGCACGCGGCGCCGACGCTGTCCGCGAGCGTCATCAGCGCGCCGCCGTGCAGCATGCCGTCCGCGGTACAGCGTCCGGCCGACCACTCCAGCGAACCGGTGACCTCGCCCGCGCTCGCGGTCTCGATCGTCACACCGATGGTCCCGGCGAAGGGCATCAAGGCTTGAAGGTCATCAGCGGAGAGCATGGCGCCAGTCTCCGCCGTACGCGGTCACGGCGTCGACTACCTCGGAGGTAATCGCCGGACGCGCACCCGGCGGATAGCGTTCGCGCATGGTCACGGCCACATCCACGCGCCCGGTCGGGGTGCTCCTGCGCGACTGGCGCAGACGCAGGCACCTCAGCCAGCTCGACCTGGCCGGCGTCGCGGAGATCTCCACCCGGCATCTCAGCTTCGTCGAGACCGGGCGCGCCCGGCCGAGCCGGGAGATGATCCTGCGCCTGGCGGAGCGGCTCGACGTCCCGCTGCGGGAGCGGAACGCCCTCCTGATGGCCGGCGGGTTCGCGCCGGTCTACGGCGAGCGGTCCATCGACGCGCCGGAGATGGCGCCGGCGCGTCGGGCGCTGAACAAGGTCCTCGACGGCCACGAGCCGTACCCGGCCATCGTCGTCGACCGCCGCTGGAACCTCGTCCTGGCCAACAACGCGGCGATGATCTTCCTTGAGGACGTCCCCGACGAGCTCGTACGGCCGCCGGTGAACATCCACCGCCTCGCCCTGCACCCCGACGGCCTGGCGGCGCGCGTCGTGAACCTCCCCGAGGTCCGCGCCCACCTGGTCGCGCGGATGGCGCGGCAGGTCGACCTCACCGGCGACCCGGAGCTGGCGCGGCTGCACGAGGAGACCAGGGCGTACGGCGGCGGTGAGGACGTCCCGTACGAACCGGCGCACGAGATCGCGCTGCCGACGATGCTGCGGTACGGCGACCGGGTGCTGAGCTTCTTCAGCACGGTGACGACGTTCGGTACCGCCGCGGACGTCACGCTCGCGGAGCTGGCGATCGAGGCGTTCTTCCCCGCGGACGACGAGACGGCCGAGACCCTGCGCGAGCGCGCCGCCGGAGGCTAGGGCCTGTCTGACAAATCCGCTGTCCGGCTGCGCGGCGCCCAGACGCACCCTCGCCGCGTTGTCGTCGGTCGCCGGCCACAACCAGGCCGACTCCCTCCTCCGCCTTGCGAGGGCACGCCTGGACGCCGCTCGCTACGAACGTGATTTGTCAGACAGGCCCTAGCGGGCGATCGGGTCGTGGTGGATTCGCACGGGTGAGACGCCGAGGCGCTGGAGGTTCGTCACGGTCCGCTCGACCATCGGCGGCGGTCCCGCGACGTACACGTCGTGGCCGGACCAGTCCTGGAAGCGGTCCAGGACGTCCGCCACCATGCCGTGCAGCCCGTCGTACGCGGGGTCCTCCGACACGACCGGCACCACCCGCAGCCACGGATAGCGCCCGGCGAGGGCGGTGAGGTCCGGCAGGTCGTACAGGTCCGCCGCCCGGCGCGCGCCGATCAGGAGATGGACGTCGGGACGCCGCGGCGCGCGTACGGCCTCCTCGACCAGCGCCTTCAGGGGGGCCAGCCCGGTGCCGCCCGCGACGCAGAGGATGTCGCGGCCGGAGTCGTCGTCCAAGGACATCGTGCCCGCCGCCTGGCTGAGCAGCACGGTGTCGCCGATCCGGGTGTGCCGGACGAGCGCGCCGCTGATCCAGCCGGCCGGCACCGCGCGTACGTGGAACCGCAGCAGGCCGTCCTCGCGCGGCGCGCCGGCGAAGGAGTACGCGCGCCAGACCCACGGCCAGCGCGACGACTGGATGGTGGTGTACTGGCCGGGCCGGTACGGCAGCGGCTCGTCCGGGCGCAGGGTCAGGATCGCGATGTCGGGCCCGCGGAGCTCGTGCCCGACGACCTCGGCGGTCCACCACGCGGGCTGGTCGTCGCACTCCTCGGCGGCGGCGATCATCATCCCCGACGCGGTCGCGTACGCGTCGCGCCACGCGACCTCCGCCTCCGCGGTCCAGTCGTCGCCCGCGAACCTCCGCAACGTGGTGAGCAGTACGCGGCCCACCGCCTCGAAGTGCTCGCGCGTCACGCCGTACTTGCGGTGGTCGCGGCCGAGGCGGGAGAGGAACGCCGCGAGGGTGTCGGGGCTGTCGAGGCTCCACACGATCTCCCGCAGCGCCTGGAAAAGCCGTCCCCGCTGAACGTCCATGGCGGGCGGAAAGAACGCCCGAAGGCATGGGTTCTCCGCGAATAGGCGGCCATAGAAATAGGCGGACACCTCTTCGGCCCTCGGCTCGATGAGCGCGAAACTCTCCTTGATGATCCGGGGATTCAAGGGTTTCACCGATCCCCTCGCTACTTGTCCGTGTTACTTCCGTCACGCTTCCCTTGCCAGGAGCTTCGCATCTCACCAGGGACAACATCAACCGCCTACACGGGCCGAGTCGGCGCATATACGAAGAGTAATCGAACGCGGATTTTGTGCGATCGGAGGGTAATTGCTCCCAAAAGAAATACCGATCGGTATGAAAGGCCGCTTCCTGCGCCGCTGATAACATTCCGTCCGGCGCAGTTATAGGAAATACCTCCGACTTTGAAGGATCATCCACTCGATATCGCCGAGGCCACAGCTGTGTGACCCCGGGGGCAGGCGGGGCATACCCTGACGGTCCGGCGGCCTGTCCGCGCCCGGCCGTACGGCCGGGCTTGTGGCTCGATCGCCCGAAAACAGCGTCTATGCGCAATGATGATCGGACGCGACGAGACGCCCATCGGGTTACGGCGTCATGGAGGGGGCTCACGCATGGCAGGGGCGACGTACGGCGCGGGTCCCCCGCTCATCGGCATCACGTCCACCCTCGAGGCCGCACGCTGGTCCGACTGGTTGCGCGAGGCGGCGGTCCTGCCCGTTTCGTACCAGCGGGCCGTCGAGCGCGCGCGTGCCGTCCCCGTGCTGGTGCCTCCCTCGGTACGCGCGACCGTGCCCGTCCTCATCGAGCGGCTCGACGCCCTGATCATCAGCGGCGGCGGAGACCTCGACCCGGACCTGTACGGCGACGAGCCGCACGACGAGACGCAGCCGGCGCAGCCGCACCGCGACCGTTTCGAGCTCGCCCTGCTGCGCGCGGCGATCGACGCCGACCTGCCGTTCCTGGCCATCGGCCGCGGCATGCAGGCGCTCAACGTCGTGCGCGAGGGCAGCCTGATCCAGCACCTGCCCGACGTGGTGGGCGGGAGCGTCCACGCTCCGGCGCCGGGGCGGTACGGCAAGCACTCCGTGCAGATCAGCGTCACGAGCCTGCTGGGCAAGACGCTCGGCGACAACGCCGAGGTCATGAGCGGCCACCACCAGGCCGTGAAGCGCATCGGCAAGGGTCTCGGCGCGGTCGCCTGGGCGGACGACCAGATCGTCGAGGCCGTCGAGCTCCAGGGTCACCGGTTCGGTCTGGGCGTTCAGTGGCACCCCGAGGAGGGCGACGATCCGCGCCTCATCGAGGCGCTCGTCGCCGCGGCGCGCTCCTGACGTAGGGTCGACTGACCGCCTGATCCGGAGGTAGACGAGCATGCCCCTGCATCCGCAGTCGACCGCCTTCCTGAAGATCCTGGAGGCAGGGACCGCGCCGGCCGAGCCGGACGTCGCCGCGATGCGCGCCGACGCGCGGAGCAACCCGCACCGGGGCGCCGGTCCGGACATGGCGAGCGTCGAGGACTCCGCGGTCGGAGAGATCCCGATCCGCGTCTACCGGCCCGCGGACGGCGTGCTGCCCGCGCTCGTGTACTTCCACGGCGGCGGGTGGACCATCGGTGACCTCCTCTCCGCCGACCCGATGTGCCGGCGGCTCGCGGCCGAGGCGGGCTGCGCCGTCGTGAGCGTCGACTACCGGCTCGCGCCCGAACACCCGTTCCCCGCCGCCATCGAGGACTCCTTCGCCGTCACCGCCGACGTCGTACGCCGCGCCGCCGACTACGGCGTCCACCCACGCGCGGTGGCCGTCGCCGGCGACAGCGCGGGCGGCGGCCTCGCGGCGGTCACGGCGCGGCTCGCCCGCGACGAGGGCCTCGACCTCGCCCACCAGCTCCTGATGTGCCCGAACACCGACTCCGGGCTCGACACCCCGAGCTTCACCGAGTTCGGCGAGGGGTACGGCCTGAGCGCCACCGGGATGGCGTGGTTCTTCGGGCACTACATCGGCCTGGCCGACCGGTTCGACCCGCGCATCGCGCCGCTGCGCGCCGGCGACCTGTCCGGGATGGCACCCGCGACGATCATCACGGCGGAGTACGACATCCTCCGCGACGAGGGCGAGGCGTACGCCGTGGCCCTCGAGGCGGCCGGCACCCCCGCCGAGGGTCGCCGCTTCGACGGCATGATCCACAACTTCGTCACGCTGCCCGAGCAGTTCGACGACGCGGCCGAGGCCCGCGCGTGGGCCGTGACCCGCCTCCGCCAGGCCTTCGACCGCAGAACCGGGGAGTGAGCGTGACGTACGCCGCGTACGAGCGACTGAAGATCGACTGGGCCGCCGACGGCGTGCTGCGGGTGACGATGAGCGCACCGGGCCGCCTCAACGCGGTCGACGCCACCGGCCATCGCGAGCTGTCCGAGATCTGGCGCGACGCGGACGCCGACGACGACGTGCGCGCCATCGTCATCCGCGGCGAGGGCACCGCCTTCTCCGCCGGCGGCGACCTGTCGATGATCGAGGAGATGATGGCGGACTACGAGGTCCGCTCCCGTGTCCTGCGCGAGGCACGCGACATCGTCTACAACGTCATCAACTGCTCCAAGCCGGTCGTGAGCGCCATGCAGGGCCCGGCCGTCGGCGCGGGCTTGGCCGTCGGCCTCCTCGCCGACATCTCCGTCGCCGGCCGCAACGCCAAGATCATCGATGGCCACACGCGCCTGGGCGTCGCCGCGGGCGACCACGCCGCCATCGTCTGGCCGCTGCTGTGCGGCATGGCCAAGGCCAAGTACCACCTGCTGCTGTGCGAGCCTCTGACCGGGGAGGAGGCCGAGCGCATCGGCCTGGTCAGCGTCTGCGTCGACGACGACGAGGTGCACGAGAAGGCCCTGGAGATCGCCGTCCGCCTGGCGGAGGGCGCCACGCAGGCGATCAGCTTCACGAAGCTGGCGCTGAACAACTGGCTCCGCCAGGCCGGCCCCGCCTTCGACGCCTCGCTGGCCATGGAGTTCTTCGGCTTCGCCGGCCCGGACCTCCGCGAGGGCGTCCAGGCCCTCCGCGAGAAGCGCCCGCCGAAGTTCTGACCCGGCCCGGCGCCTTTACGTTGTAGATCCGTTTTTCAGGTAGCGGTCGAAGAAGGCGAATATCCGCTGCCACGCGTCGGCGGCGACCTCGGGGTCATGGGTGATGCCGGCGACGCGGGCCAGCGCCTTCAGGGCCGGGCCGGTCTCGTACTCCGACAGGAAGCTGTGCCCGACGCCCTTGTACTCCTTCACGTCGTGGGGCACGTCCAGGACGGTCAGCGTGTGCTCCAGCTTGGCGGCCTTACCGCGCATCGAGACGTCACGGCCGCCGTAGCCGGCGACGACCGGGCAGGCGCCCCGCAGGACGCTCTCCGCGTCGCGTGGCACCTGGCCGTAGTTCACCGAGGCGACGTCGAAGTCGTACATCGCCGCCGCCAGCAGGGCGAAGCCGCCGCCCATGCAGAAACCGATCACGCCCACGCGTCCGGTGCAGTCGTCACGGGCCGTCAGGGCCGCGCGGGACGCCTCCACGTCGTCGAAGGCGTGGCCGCGGCCGGCGGACAGTTCACGGAAGGCGCCCAGTACGCAGCGCAGGCGCGGGCCGCGCGAGTACAGGTCCGGCACGAAGGCCACATAGCCCTCCCGTGCCAGGCGGTCGGCCTGGCGGCGGACGTCGTCGGTGAGGCCGAAGACTTCGTGGACGACGACGACGCCCGGCCACGGGCCCTCGCCGTCCGGGGTCGCGAGGTAGCCCGGGAGACCGCCGGGCAGTGTGAGGTCCGCCATGGCTCTACCCTTTACCTCCCCCGCATCGGTGATCAAGAGGAGCGACGATGGATCTCGGCTTGGCGGGAAGGACCGCGTTCGTCACCGGAGGCTCGGCCGGCATCGGCTACGGGATCGCCGAGGCGCTCATCGAGGAGGGCGCGTCGGTCGCGGTCTGCGGGCGGGACCCGGACCGGCTCGGCGAGGCCGCGCGACGGCTCGGGGCGTACGGCGTGGAGGCCGACGTCACCGACCACGACCGGCTGCGCGCGGCGATCGACGAGGCGGCGGAACGGCTCGGCGGGCTCGACCTGCTCGTGGCGAACGCCGGCGGGTCCCAGGGCGGCGACCTGCTCGACTCCACGCCCGAGGACTGGGCGGCGACCTACGCGCTGAACGTCCTGCACGCGGCGCACGCCGTACGCTGCGCGGTGCCGCACTTCGACCGGCGCGGCGGCGGGTCGGTCCTCGTCATCTCCTCGATCACCGGCTGGAAGCCCGGCCCGAAGTCGTCGTACGCCTCGGCGAAGGCCGCCGAGATCCACCTGGCGGCGACGCTGGCGCAGGAGCTGGCCGGGCACGGGGTACGCGTCAACGCGCTCAGCCCCGGCTCGACGCACTTCGACGGCGGCGGCTGGGCGAGCTTCGCCGAGGACCACCCGGAGCGCTACGAGGCGTTCGCCCACGAGGACTTCCCCGCCGGCCGCCTCGTCACGCTGCGGGAGGTCGCCGACGCCGCGTGCTTCGTGCTGTCGCCGAGGGCGAGCGGGATCAACGGCGCCAACATCCGCGTCGACGGCTCCCAGGACCACCCCAGCGCGCGCCGCCTCTTCTGAACTCAGTGGCCGGCCGCGAGCTTCGCCAGCTCGGGAACGTGGGTGACGAGGTAGCGGCCGACCTGGAGCCCGCCCGGGTCGTCGTAGTGGACGGTGTCCGGACGGAAGTCGACGCCGTTCACCGGCGGGCACGGCGGCCCGGACGGGCAGGCGATCGGGGCGACGTCGACCACGCTCACCTTGTCCTTGTGCCGCGCCGCCCACTGCGTGTAGAGGTCACGGACCTTGTTCACGTTCGGCCCGGGAATCTCCGGCGGATTGACGGCCGAGCGTTCGTACCAGAGCGGCAGGATGACGATGACGTGCGCGCCGCCCATGGTCACGCGGCTAAGGGTGGCGTCCCATTCCGCCTGCACCTTTTGGCGCCATTCATCGGAACCTGAGACCACATATCGCTTCCCGTCGGCGATGCCCCAGATCTCGGTCAGCGAACTCCACACGATGAGTTTCGGCGCGTACGACACGAGCATCGCCATCTGCTTGGAGGGGACGAGCCGCGGGCAGGCGCCGTCTCGCAGCGGCTTGAGGCCGTCCGGGAGCGCCTGGAGGAGCGTCAGGGTCCCCACCGGGCATCCCGAAAGGGCTCCGTCGATCACCCGCACGCCGCTCTGGCCGAGCCGGCCCGACAGGTAGTAGGCGTAGTCGCGGGCGATGGAGTCGCCGATCACGCCGACGGTCGGCGCCGTGGACGTCTCCGGCGATCCCGCCACGATCCACGGCAGGGTGTCACCGCTCGGCGGGGTCGGCTTCGGCAGGTTCATGTGGTGCGCGGGCTCCGGGTCGGCCACCGCCGCGCCGCACGGCACGGCCGCGCACAGGCTCACCGCGAGCGCTACGCCGAGCGTGCGGCGAATGGACGCGAAGGGCCTTTTTGCCGGGTTCATTCCGGCTTTCTCTGAAGTCGAATCAATGGTCACAGGCGTGGACTCTAGCCCGCAATTACCACGACACCCCCTGCCCACGTACGGCCATTTTGGAGTTTGTTGGCGCGCATTGTCACCATGATTTGCCCACGGGAATTGGCCCTCGCGTACGTTGGTGCGAAAGAGCCGCTGTCTCCGGGGGGTGTGGTGGCCGTGAAATCCGGAATGCGAACGATCGCCTGCGTCATCGCCGCCTCGCTGGCGCTGGGCGGCTGCGCGGGCCGTGACGCCGCGCGGCGTACGCCGCGGATCACGGGCGACGTCCCGCTGGGCGACGCGTCGCTGGCGCCGTCCGTCCACGGCCTGACGCTTCTCGTCGTCGGTGACTCCTGGGCCCGCAACCTCGGGATCGGGGCGGCCGACGCCGACATCCAGCGCCGCAACGTCGTGGTGAACGCCGGCAAACCCGGCTGCGGGCTGATGCAGCCGACCCGGATCCGCCGGCAGGGCCGGATGGTCGCCGCGCCGGCCGCGTGCAACGAGTGGCCGCGGAAGTGGCCCGGCCTGGTGGCGAAGTACCACCCGGCGGCGGCGCTCCTCGAGGTCGGCTACTGGGACGGCCAGGGCTCGCAGGAGATCCCCGGGCACGCCGGGCCGCGCGGCATCACCGACCCGGTGTTCCGGCGCAGGTTCGACGCGCAGATCGACCGGGCCATCGCGATCCTCGGCGCCGGCGGCGCGAAGGTGTACGTCCCGACGGTCGTCGACAACGCCGACGCGGCGCGCGCCGACTCCGACGCGATGAACTCCGCCGTACACGCCGCCGTGCGCCGCAACCCGCGTGCCGCGCTGCTGGACCTCCACGGCCAGCTGTGCACGCCCGCCAAGGTCTGCCCGCGCGAGATCGGCGGCATCCGGGTCTACGACGACACGGGCCACCCGTCGCACGCCGCTCACGACCGGCTCGGCGCGTGGATCCTCGACTCCGTCTACGCCGGTCAGGCCGGCACGCGGAGATAGTCCGCGAACTCCACGAAGGAAGGCTTGATCATGAAGACGACCATCCTCACCCTCATCGGCGCGAGCGTCCTCGCGGCGGCGCCGCCGGCGTACGCCGAGAGCACCGCCGGCTGGCGTTTCGTCCGGGTGTTCAAGTCACTGGAGACGTGCCACTCGGCCGGGCGCGACCTCGTCGCCCGCCACCAGGCGCGTGAGTACCGGTGCGACAACGACTACGACAAGGCCGGCGTGCCCGTGCTCGACCTCTACACGCGCTGACCCGCGTGCGTGCGACCGCGGGCGTCCCGCGCCACGCGCCGCGGAACCCCGTCAAGGCCTCCGGGCGCATCCGCGCGGTCGACGGGCTGCGGGCCGTCGGGCTCGCCGGGGTGATCGCGTTCCACTACGGGTTCGGCCCGTCCGGCGGGTTCCTCGGTCTCGACCTGTTCTTCGTCGTCTCCGGGTACGTCATCACCCGGCTGCTGCTCATCGAGTGGCAGCGGACCGGGTCGATCGGCCGGCTGAGGTTCTGGGCGCAGCGCGCGCGGCGGCTGCTGCCCGCGGTCGTGGTCGTGCTCGCCGGGGTTCAGGTCGCGATGCGGCTGGGCGCGCTGCCCGCCCTGCGGAGCACGACCGACGCCCAGACGGTCGCGGCGCTGGGGTACGTCTCGAACTGGTACGCCATCGTCGCGGACGTCGGCTACTGGGGCGCGTCGGCCGACAGCACGCCGCTGACCCACCTGTGGTCGCTCGCGGTCGAGGAGCAGTTCTACCTGGTCTGGCCGCTGGTGCTCATCGTGGTGCTGTCCCTGACCAGGTCGCGGCGCGTGCTTGCGATCGTGGCGGGCGTCGGCACCGTGGTGTCGTACGCCGCGGGCTCGGTGCTGTGCGGGCTCCAGGGGCCCGAGCGCGCCTACCTCGGCACGGACGCGCGCTGCGGCGCGCTGCTGCTCGGCGTACTCCTGGCCCTGCTGCTCACGCGGCACGCGCCGGACGCGGACGGCTCGTGGAACCGCCGGCTGCCCGCGCCGTGGGCGCCCGTGGCACGACCGGCGTACGCGCTGGCGCTCTCCGTGCTGGCGCTGCTGTGGGCGACATCCGCGATCCACGGCGCGTGGACGTACGACGGCGGGATGCTCCTCGCGGACCTGTGCGGCGTGGTGATCGTCGCCCACGCCGTCGTGGTGCCGGGCTGCCGGTCCACGCGGCTGCTGGCGTCACGGCCGGTCGTCACGGTCGGCCGTCTCAGCTACTCGATCTACCTGTGGCACTGGCCCGTCCACATCTACGCGCTCCATCGGTGGGCGCACCTGGACAAACCCGTGCTGATCGCCGTCCAGCTCGCCGCGACCGCGGTCCTGGGCACGGCGTCGTGGGCGCTGGTCGAGCGGACCACGCAGCGGGTCGGCCGGCCCCTGGTGCTGGCGCCACCGCTGCTGGCATGCGGGCTGCTGGTGCTGTGCAGCGCGTTGTTCGCCCACCCGGCACCACCCGCCGAACGCCAGGACGACGTCCTCGTCCACGGCAGCCCGTGAACCCTCGATCAGCGGGCCTCAGGGCGTGTTTGCCCCTAGGGGAGGAAGTGGCAGAACGGGTGGCCGTCCGGGTCGAGGTAGACGCGGACGTCGTCCTGTGGCTGGTGGGCGGCGAGGACGGCTCCCGCGGCGAGGGCGTCGGCTCCGGCGGTGTCGAGGTCGTCGACCTCGAAGTCGAGGTGGAGCATCATGTGCTGGTCACCGGGGCCCGCCGGCCAGGCCGGCCGGGCGTACGGCTCCTCGATCTGGAACGACAGGCCCGGCCCGCCGCCGGGCGGAGCTAGCTTCGTCCAGCCGGGCTCGTCCTGCTCGACGGCCCAGCCGAGGAGCCGGACGTAGAAGCCGGCCAGGGCGCGCGGGTCGGGGCTGCCGAGCACGACGCCCGACAGCCGCGTCCGCGCGGTCATCAGGGCGCGACCCTGCCGTTGGCCTCGAAGGCGGCGTGGGTGAGGGGCATGACCTTGGTCCACTCCTCCTCCATCTTCTCGGCCACCATCTCGATCTCGCGCTGCGGGAAGGAGGGGAAGGTCGAGTCGTCGCGTCGGGTGCGCAGGGAGAGGAAGTTCATCAGGGCGCGGGCGTTGCACGTGGCGTACATCGAGGAGTAGAGGCCCACCGGCAGCACGGTGCGGGCGACCTCGCGGGCGACGCCGGCGTCGAGCATCTCCCGGTAGGCGGCGTAGGCCTGGCGGCAGGACTCCTGGGTGGCCTCGACGGTGAGCTTGTGCTGCTCGGAGGTGCCCTCGACGAAGTCGTACTTGCCCGGTTTGCCGATCTGGATCAGCTTCCGCTCCGGCCCGGGGACGTAGAACATCGGCTGGAGCTCGCGGTAGCGCCCGCTCTCCTCGTTGTAGCTGAAGGTGCGGTGCCGCATGAACTCGCGGAAGACGAAGATCGGCGCCTGGACGTAGAACGTCAGCGAGGAGTGCTCGAACGGCGTGCCGTGCCGGTCGCGCATCAGGTAGTTGATCAGGCCCTTCGACCGCTCCGGGTCGGCCTGGACGTCTTCCAGGGAGCTCTCCCCCTTGGTCGACACCCGCGCCGCCCAGATGACGTCGGCGTCCGACGCGGCGTGCTTGACCAGCTCGACCGTGACGTCACTCCGGAACCGGATCTCGTCCCCCACCACAACTCCCTGCGATCGCTACCGAACCTGCCGCCACTCTAGTCCCAGCCTGTGACAACGCACCTGTAATGCCCATCAGATCATGACGCTCATGGCAGGTATAAAGGAGGGGAGACCGTCCGCCAGGAGGAGCCGTGACCGAGACAACGATCACCAGGACCGGGGCCCACCGGCCGCGTGCCGTCAGCTTCCTGAAGACCCACGAGGCGGCCGGCTGGCGGCTCAAGTTCTACGGTGTCGCCGACGAGGACGAGCGGCCGCGCCCGGACCTGATCCGGGTCGCCGAGGCGCTCGTGCCGACCGTCCTGCCGAGCCCCGCGGTGTACGGCGGCAGCGACGACCCGCACGACGTCGACCGGTACGGCGTGGGCTTCGTGACGCTCCACGACGCCGCCGACTACTCCTTCGCCGTGTACGCCTGGTGGGCCGCCGAGAACGAGCTCCACCAGCGGATCTTCTCCTCGCTGCCGACCAGGCTCGGCGCGATGCGCCCGCACCCGACGCCCAGCGTCGGCTGCGTGTGGGAGCTCGCCGTCACCGACTTCGAGCGCCGCGCGTGGCTGAACCACGTCCTGGCCAACCCCGACGGACCCGACATCGAGGCCTACCTCGGCGAGCACTTCGACGGTGAGGCTTGAGAAAGGTCCTGGGCGCCTGCCCGCTCGACTGCCCGGACGGCTGCTCGTGGGTCGTGACCGTCGACGACGGTGAGGCGGTGAGCATGCGCGGCAACCCCGCCCATCCGGTGACGCGCGGCGCGCTGTGCGTGAAGGTCAACCGCTACCTGGAGCAGACGCGCGCGGACGACCGCATCCTGCATCCGATGCGCCGGGTCGGCCGCAAGGGCGAGGGCCGGTTCGAGCGGATCACCTGGGAGGCCGCCCTCGACGAGATCGGCACGCGGCTGGAGGAGGTGCGGGCCGAGTACGGCGGCCAGGCGATCTGGCCCTTTCAGGGCACCGGGTCGCTCGGCTACGTCCAGGGCCTGGAAGGGTTCTCCGGGCGCCGTTTCTTCAACATGCTCGGCGCCTCGATCCACGACGCGACGATCTGCTCGGCGGCCGGCCTGCGCGGCCTGAAGTACACCCTCGGCACGTCCGGCGGCATGGACCCGGAGGACTTCGCGCGGTCGCGGCTGATCCTGCTGTGGGGCACCAACCCGCTGACCACCGGCCACCACTTCTGGAAGTTCGTCCAGGACGCACGGCGCGACGGCGCGTACGTCGTCGCCATCGACCCGGTCCGCACCCGTACGGCGGCGCAGGCCGACGAGCACCTCGCGCCGCTGCCCGGCACCGACACGGCCCTCGCGTTCGGCCTGCTCAACGTCATCGTCGGGCTGGGCGCCGAGGACCAGGCGTACATCGACGCGCACACGCTGGGCTGGGACGCCTTCCGGGCGCGAATCGAGGAGTTCCCGCCGTCGCGGGTCGCCGAGATCACCGGGCTGCCGGAGGAGCGCATCGTGGCGCTCGGCGAGCGGATCGCGCGTACGCGGCCGACCGCGATCCGCGTCACGCAGGGGATCCAGCGGCACGCGGGCGGCGGCATGGTGCTGCGCACCCTGTCGTGCATCCCGGGCGTCACCGGCGACTGGGCGCTGCCGGGCGGCGGCCTGTGCTTCTCCACGAGCGGCCACTTCAAGCTCAACCTGCCCGCGCTCGCCCGGATCGACCTGCTCCCCCACCCGGTGCGCACGCTGACGATGACGCGCATCGGCACGGGCCTGCTGGACGTCGACGACCCGCCGGTGAAGGCGCTGTTCGTGATCGGCGCCAACCCCGCCGGCAGCAACCCGGACCAGGGGAGGGTACGCCGCGGGCTGGCGCGCGAGGACCTGTTCACCGTCGTGCTGGAGCACTTCCCGACCGACACGACCGACTACGCCGACATCGTGCTGCCGGCCACGATGCAGACCGAGCACCTGGACGTCCTCGCCGGGTACGGCCACCTCTACCTCGTCTGGAACGAACCCGCCGTCGCCGCGCCGGGTGAGTGCCTGTCGACGTCGGAGACGTTCCGGCGGCTGGCGCGGCACATGGGGATGACCGAGCCGTGCCTGTACGACTCCGACGAGGACCTCGTGCGCCAGTTGCTCGACTCCCCGGACCCCACGCTGAAGGGCGTCACGCTGGAGCGCCTGCGGGAGGAGGGGTTCGTGCGGCTGAACGTCGGCAACCCGTTCCTGCCGTTCGCGGACGGGTTCCCGACCTCGTCGGGGAGGCTGGAGTTCGTCTCCGAACGCGCCACGCGCGCCGGGCACGATCCGCTGCCCACGTTCACACCGCCGGCCGACACCGGTGACGGCCTCGTGCTGATCTCCGCCGCCTCGCACCACTTCCTGAACACCACGTTCGGCAACAACCCCGAGCTGCGGCGCCGTGCGGGCGGGCCGGTGATCGTCCTGCACCCCGACGACGCCGCGTCACGCGGCATCGCCGACAAGGATCCCGTGCGGATCCACAACGCGCGCGGCGCGTACGAGGCGGTCGCGGAGGTGTCGGACCGCGTACGCCCGGGCGTCGCGGCCACGACCAAGGGCTACTGGGCGAAGTTCACCGGCGGCGCGACCGTGAACGCCACCGTGGACGAACGCGACTCCGACATGGACCGCGGCGCCGTCTTCCACGACAACCGCGTCGAGGTCTCCCCGCTGGGCGAGGACCCGTCAGCAGTGTTGTGAGCCGGGCGGCAGGTGTTCGTCGGCCCAGACGGAGATCTGGTCCAGCGCCGGCATGAGCGCCTCGCCGCTCTCGGTCAGGCGGTAGGAGACGGCCACCGGCGGCCCCGCGTCGACGGTACGCGCGACGAGACCGGACGCGGCCAGCTCCGCGAGCCGGTCGGACAGCACCGAGTCGCTGACTCCCCCGATGGCGCGCGACAGCTCGCGGAACCCGGCCGGGCCGGGCCGCAGGCTGCCGAGCACGACACCCGTCCAGCGCTTGCCGAGAACCGTGAACGCCCGCGCCAGCGCCGCGTCACCGCGCACGCAGGCCTCCGGAGCGGCGGACCGGTTCGTCTCCATACCACTGATACTAGCCGTTTCCATGTCACTTGTTTTTTCCTAGTGGCTAGTTCTATCGTTGCGGCAACGATATTACTAGCGAGGAGCCTTCAATGATCGAGAAGCAGAGCGTCGTCGTGCTGGGCGGTGGCTACGGCGGGTTCAAGGTGGCCAAGGCGCTCGACGAGGTCGCGGACGTGACGCTCGTCGACCCCTCCGAGGCGTTCGTGCACAACGTCGCCGCGTGGCGGGCGCTGGTCGAGCCGGAGTGGCTGGAGCGGATCTTCCTGCCGTACGACCGGCTCCTGCACCACGGGCGTTTCCTGCGCGACCGCGCCGTGGAGGTCGACGGCCGCCGGGTCACGCTCGCCTCGGGCGAACGGCTGGAGCCCGACTACCTGATCCTGGCCACCGGGTCGTCGTACCCGTTCCCCGCCAAGTCCGACGAGCCGGACACCGACACCGCGCGGGCCCGTTTCCTGGAGGCGCACCAGGCGCTGCTCGGCGCGCAGCGGGTGCTGCTGGTCGGCGCCGGGCCGTCGGGCCTGGAGCTGGCCGGAGAGATCAAGGCGTTCTTCCCGTCCAAGCACGTGACGATCGCGGACGTCGCGCCCGACATCCTGCCGGGGCCGTTCGACCAGGCCCTGCGCGACGAGCTGCGCCGCCAGCTCGACGCGCTCGGCGTGGAGCTGCGCCTCGGCGCGGGGCTACGCGCGCTGCCCGACGTGCCGCCCGCCACGGCCGCCCCGATCTCGGTCACCACCGAGGCGGGCGACGAGCTGACCGCCGACGTCTGGTACCGCTGCTTCGGCGTCACGCCCCGCACCGGCTACCTGCGCGGCGCGCTCGCCGAGGCACGCGACGAGGCCGGCTACGTACACGTCGACGAGTACCTGCGGGCCGGCGGCCAGGAGCGCGTCTTCGCCCTCGGCGACATCTCCGACGCCGACCGGGACATGGCCGGCATCGCCGGCCGCCAGGCGGCGCTCCTCGCCGGGAACATCACCGCGATGATCACCGGCGAGGGCGAGCCGGCGCCGTACGAGCGCTCCGCCCCCGGCATCGCCGTCCCGCTCGGCCCGGAGGGCGGTGCCGGCCAGTTCGCCGGCACCGATGGCGTCGTGGGCGCCGAGACCATCGCCGACCTCAAGGGCCGCGCCATGCTCGTCGAGGCCCAGGCCGCGCAGTTCGACGCCCCGGTGACGGCCGGAAGGTCCTGACGGCACGGCGACGGCCCCGGCGCGGGGCCGTCGCCCGCCCCGGTCAGGTGCGGCGGCAGAGGTTCAGCACGTTGGTGATGATGCGGTGGCCGGTACGCCCGGAGGCGGTGAGAATGGACTCCGGGTGGAACTGCACCGCCCAGCGGCGGTTCTCCGGGTCCTCGATGGCCATGACGACGTCGCCCAGAGTGGCGGTGACCTCGAAGCCGCGCACGTGTTCCGGCCGGGCGTGCAGCGAGTGGTAGCGCGCGGCCGTGAACTCACCCGGCAGGCCCTCGAACAGCGCTCCCCCGCCGACGTCGACCCGGCCCGGCTTGCCGTGGGCGGGCGCGGGCAGCAGGGAGAGCTCGCCGCCCGCGTGCTCGACCATGCCCTGCAGGCCCAGGCAGACGCCGAACACCGGCAGGCCGCGCGTGTAGACCGCGTCGAGCAGGGACGCCGTGTCGAAGTCCTCGGGGCGTCCCGGCCCGGGTGACAGCACGACCAGGTCGGGGCGGATCTCGTCCAGCATCTTGTCCGGGAAGCCGAACCGCAGGGTCGTCACGGTCGCGCCCTGCTGGCGGAAGTAGTCGGCCAGGGTGTTGACGAAGGAGTCCTCGTGGTCGACGAGCAGCACCGTGAGCCCGTCGCCCGCCGACCGCGCCCCCTCGTCGTCGGCGGTGTCCGCGGCGGCGGTGGGGTTCAGCGCCTCGATGAGGGCGCGGGCCTTCAGGTAGGTCTCGCGCTCCTCGGCGTCGGGGTCGGAGTCGTACAGGAGCGTGGCTCCGGCGCGTACGGCGGCGACGCCGTCGCGGATCTGGGCGGTGCGCAGCGTCAGGCCGGTGTTCATCGAGCCGTCGAAGCCGACGCAGCCGACCGCGCCGCCGTACCAGCGCCGCGGCGTCTCCTCGTTGTCCTCGATGAACTGCATGGCCCACGTCTTGGGCGCGCCGGTCACGGTGACGGCCCACATGTGGGTGAGGAACGCGTCGAGGGCGTCGTAGCCGGGCCGCAGCCGCCCCTCGATGTGGTCGACGGTGTGGATCAGCCGGGAGTACATCTCGATCTGGCGGCGCCCGATCACCCGTACGCTGCCCGGCACGCACACCCGCGACTTGTCGTTGCGGTCGACGTCGGTGCACATGGTCAGCTCGGACTCGTCCTTGGCGGAGTTGAGCAGCTCGCGAATGTTGTCGGCGTCCTCCAGCGGGCCGGTGCCGCGCTTGATCGTCCCGGAGATCGGGCAGGTCTCGACGCGGTCGCCGGTGACGCGCACGAACATCTCCGGCGAGGCGCCGACGAGGTACTCGCCCTCACCGAGGTTGAAGAAGAACTCGTACGGCGCCGGGTTCGTCACCCGCAGGCGCTCGAAGAACGCCGCCGGGGAGTCGCAGCGGCCGTACATCATGTGGCCCGGCACGACCTCGAACAGGTCGCCGCGGATGAACTTGTCCTTGGCGCGGCGCACGACGTCGGCGTACGCCCCGGGCGTCGGCTGGGGCGGCGGCTCGGCGGGGCGCGGCGCCGGCGTCGGCTCGGTGCGGCGGGGCAGGCCGCGCGTCGAGGCGCCGCCGATCTCGAAGTCGTAGGACAGCCGCGCCGAGGTCTCGCGCTTACGGTCGACCACGATCATCTCGTCGGCCAGGTGGAGGACCAGGTCGCGCTGGTCGCGCGGGCGGTCGATGGTCAGCCGGATCGGCTCGAACTGGAACGCCAGGTCATAGCCGAACGCCCCGTACAGGCCGAGGTGCGGGTCGTCTCCGGCGAACAGGTCGGTGACGGCGCGCAGCGCGGTGAAGACGGTGGGGCGGCGGCTGCGCTCCTCCTCGGTGAAGACCTCGTCGGAGGAGGGCACGAAGACCTCGACGCCGCTGGGGATCTCCGTCGGCTCGCCCGCAGAGGCCATGGCCTCGGCGACGGCGGGCAGCAGGACGCGGCCACGGTCGTTCAGCGCGGTCACCGCGAGGCGGCGGCCCCGTGCGACGATCTCCAGGCAGGGGTCGATGTAGGCCATGTGCCAGCGGGAGTACCGGCCGGGGTACTCCATGCCGGAGCTGAGCACGCCGCCGCGGCGCGAGCCCACGGCCTCGACGAGCGCGTCCAGCGCGTCGGTCTTCCTGCCGGAGTCCACGGGCGTGGCGGTGCGGACGACGCGCACGCCCCCGGCCGTCACATACTCGGTCGTCGTCTCCACGATCGGCCCCTTGATCATCGGGCCCTCGCCGGCGGACATACGAAACGACCGCCGTACGAGGGCGGTCGCTGCGGTGTCTCGAGAATGCGTGAACCCGCGCCGCCTAGCGGCGCCACCACCACTGCGGTGAAGAAGGAATGGCCGGGGTTCGCATGCTGGAAGGCTACCCCGTGACCGGCAGGTCACGCCACCGGACTCACCAGAGGCCGCGTCTCAGATTACGGGACGGAACGTCCAAAGCGACGCGCGGCCGATACACAACCGAGATCGGCCGCTTATAGAAGTCTTTCGAAACACACCCGTAACCGACTGTCCGGTCCACGCCCCGGGCAGCCACCACGCTTTGAGGAGGACCGTTGGCCGAAACAGACCCCCGGCCGCGCCGCAGTGATCGCAGCGCCTGGAACTGGCTGCTCGTCCTTCCGGTCGTCGTGCCGCTCCTGACCTTCATCTACAACAGCGACAAGCCGCGCCTCGGCGGGATCCCGTTCTTCTACTGGGCCCAGTTCCTGTTCGTCGCCCTCGGCGTCGTCTGCACGGTGATCGTCTACCGGATGACGCGTACCGGGTCCGGCGCGACCACCCCGAAGGAGGACTGAACCCATGAACACGACCGAGATCGTGGTCTTCGCCGTCCTCTTCCTGATCGTCAGCGGCATGGGGTTCATGGCGGCGCGCTGGCGCCGTCCCGGATCCATGCACAGCCTCGACGAGTGGGGCCTCGGCGGCCGGAGCTTCGGCTCCTGGATCACCTGGTTCCTGCTCGGCGGCGACCTCTACACGGCGTACACCTTCGTGGCCGTCCCCGCGCTGGTCTTCGGCGCCGGGGCCGCCGGCTTCTACGCGGTGCCGTACACGATCGTGGTGTACCCGCTGGTCTTCCTCGTGCTGATCCGGCTGTGGTCGGTGTCGCACGTGCACGGCTTCGTGACGCCGGCCGACTTCGTACGCGCCCGCTTCGGCTCGCCGCTGCTCGCGCTGCTGGTGGCGATCACCGGCATCGTGGCGACCATGCCGTACATCGCCCTGCAGCTCGTCGGCATCCAGGCGACGATCGAGGCGATGGGCATCAAGGGCCACTGGCCGATCGTCATCGCCTTCGTGATCCTGGCCGCCTACACCTACCAGTCCGGCCTGCGGGCGCCCGCGCTGATCGCGTTCGTCAAGGACGCGCTGATCTACCTCGTGATCATCGTGGCGGTGCTGTACATCCCGCACAAGCTGGGCGGCTGGGGCCACATCTTCGGCGCGGCGCAGGCGAAGTTCGACAAGACGCCCGCACCGGCGGACGGCACGCTGCTGAACGCCAACAACCAGCTCAACTACGCGATGCTGGCGCTCGGCTCGGCGATGGCGCTGTTCCTGTACCCGCACAGCATCACCAGTGTCCTGGCCAGCAAGAACCGCAACGTCATCAAGCGCAACATGGCGGCCCTGCCGGCGTACAGCTTCGTGCTCGGCCTGATCGCGCTGCTCGGCTTCATGGCGATCAGCGCGGGCGTCAAGCCGCTCACGGTGAACGGCAAGCCCGACGGCAACACCGTCGTGCCGCTGCTGTTCGACAAGCTGTTCCCGGACTGGTTCGCCGGCGTCGCGTACGCCGCGATCGGCATCGGCGCGCTCGTGCCCGCCGCGATCATGTCGATCGCCGCGGCGAACCTGTTCACCCGCAACATCTACAAGGAGTACTTCCGGCGTGAGGCCACCGACCGTGAGGAGGCCACGGTCAGCAAGCTGGTCTCGCTGGTCGTCAAGCTCGGCGCGGTCGGCTTCATCCTGCTGCTGGACCCGCAGTTCTCCATCGACCTGCAGCTCATCGGCGGCGTGATCATCCTGCAGACGCTCCCGTCGGTCGGGCTCGGCCTGATGACCCGCTGGTTCCACCGCGGCGGCCTGATCGCGGGCTGGGCGGCCGGCATGCTGGCGGGCCTGTGGATGCTGTACCGGATCCCGAACCCGGCGACGAAGAAGCTGCACTTCGGCGGCTCGGCGTACCCGCTGAGCGACCTCGGCTTCGACTCCAAGGTGACGGTGTACGTGGGCGTGCTCGCGCTGCTCGTCAACGCGGTCGTCGCCGTCGTCGTGACGCTCGTCCTGCGGGCCGCCAAGACGGCGGACGGCGTGGACGCCACCCGCATGGACGACTACTACGCGGACGAGGGCGACCCGAAGGTCGACCGGGGCACCGACGAGATCGAGGCCGAACTCGCCACCTGAGCGGTTCCGGAAGAACGGCCCGGCGCCACGGTGGCGCCGGGCCGTCGCGTGTCCGTGTGATCTGTAACGATGGGATCCCCCCGACCGTACGGAGCGCGCATGAGCGGATCGCTGTCCTACTCAGACGCCGTGAAGCTGCTCGGCGGCGACGGCGGGACGCTCCAGGCTCTGAACGACCTCGCGGGCGGCGCGCTGCTCGCCGCGACCGCCGGTGGCGCCACCTTCGTGCTCAGCCTGTTCGACGTGAAGGGCGAGCTGGCGCGGCTCAGCGGCGGCCTCGTGACGGGCCTGCGGGACCGTCTCTCCGGCCTCGGCCGCTTCGACCGCACCGAGCGGCTGGAGGCCGCCTACACGGTCATCGTGCTGTCCTCCTACTTCGAGGCGGTCGCCGGGGCCGGCCTGCCCGACCTGGGCCTGCGGCGCTCCGACCAGCTCGCGGTCGCGGGCGGCGCCGGCGGCGGGCCGGACCGCCTCGCGCACGTGACGCGGGAGCTGCTGCGCCTGGAGGTGCCGGGCATCGCGCCGCACCGGCCGCACGAGGCGTCGGCCCGGCGGCTCGCCGGCTACTACGCGGGCCTGTCGGCGAGCCTGTGCGACTTCGTGTCCGGCCTCGCGGTGTGGGACACCCTGGACGACACCGGCCGCGCCCGTTTCCGCCGGGTCCTCACCGACGAGGTGCCGGCGCGCGCCGTACGCCGCCAGGAGGAGCAGCTCCGGCGGCTCGCGTCGGACTTCCCCGAGGTCGCGTTCTGGCTCAACCTGACCGACCACCGCGCGACGCGCGAGGAGCTGCGGTCCGGGCTGGCCGGGCTGGAGGAGGTCCTGACCGGGCTGGCCGACGGCCGGGTGCCGGACGAACGCCGGCGCGCGCTGTCGCGCGGCTACCGCCGCGCCCTGGAGCGCGGCGTGATCCAGCCGGGCGACGTGCCCGACGGGATCCGCATCCCCGCGCTCGGCGAGATCTACGTCGACCACCGGTTCCGCGTCGCGGAGGTCGGCCGGTCGTCGCGGCCCGACCGGGAGGACTGGTGGCAGGACGCCCAGGTGCGCGACGACCTGTACGCCTACCTGCTCGCCCGCCTGACCTCACCCGACGCCGTACGGCGTCCGCTGCTGCTGCTCGGCCAGCCGGGCTCGGGCAAGTCGGTGCTCACCACGATCCTCGCGGCGCGGCTGCCCGCCTCCGACTTCCTGGTCGTACGCGTCGCGCTGCGCGAGGTCCCGGCCGACGCCGACCTGCAGAGCCAGATCGAGTACGCCCTGCGCGACGCCACCGGCGAGGACCTCCGCTGGCCCGCCCTCGCGCGTACGGCGGGCGGCGCGCTGCCGGTCGTCCTGCTCGACGGGTTCGACGAGCTGCTGCTGGCCACCGGGGTGAGCCGGTCGGACTACCTGGAGCGGATCGTGCGCTTCCAGCAGCGCGAGGCCGACCAGGGCCGTCCGGCCGTCGTGGTGGTGACGAGCCGTACGGCGGTCGCGGACCGGGTGCGGATCCCGGCGGAGGGCGCGGTCGGCGTGCGCCTCGAACCCTTCGACGACACGCAGGTACGGCGCTGGCTGACGGTCTGGAACCGCGAGAACTCCGCGTACCTGTCCGGCAACGGCCTGCGCGCGCTGCCGGCGGCGACCGTGCTGGCCCATCCGGAGCTGGCGAGCCAGCCGCTGCTGCTCATGATGCTCGCCCTGTACGACGCCGACGGCAACGCCCTGCAGCGCGGTGGCGCGGGCCTCGACCGCCGCGGGCTGTACGAACGCCTGATCATCCGGTTCGCCGAGCGGGAGATCGCCAAGGCGGGCGCCGCGCTCGCCGAGCCGGAGTTCCGCAGCGCGGTCGACGACGACCTGTTCCGGCTGTCCGTGGCGGCCTTCGGGATGCTCAACCGCGGGCGCCAGTGGGTGACCGAGGAGGAGCTGGACGCCGACCTGACCGCGCTGCTCGGCTCCGCGGGCGGGCAGGCCATCGTCGGGCGGTTCTTCTTCGTCCACCAGGCGCAGGCGCTGCACGACGGCCGCCGGCTGACGACGTGCGAGTTCCTGCACTCGACGTTCGGCGAGTACCTCGTGGCGCGGCTGGTCCTGCGCGAGCTGGCCGCGCTGGCGGCCGGCGAGGGCCACGACGACGGCCTCCTGTACGCGCTGCTGTCGTTCATCCCCCTGTCGGCGCGGCGGCCGATCGTGGACTTCCTCGTGTCCGCGCTGCGGGACCGCCACGACGGCGGCGCGCTGCGCGCGACCCTCATACGCCACTTCCTCGCCTCGATGGAGCCGCGCGCGCTGGACGCCCATCCGGCGTACTCGCCCGTCCCGGTGCCGGTGCCGGTGCCCGCACGGCACGCCGCGTACTCGGCCAACCTGCTGCTGCTCACGGCGGCGGCCGGCGGCACGGTGACGGCGGGCGAGCTGTTCCCGTGGGCGCTGAACCCCGTGACGGGCTGGCGGCGGCACGCGATGCTGTGGCGTTCCCAGCTCAGCAACGAGAGCTTCTTCAGCGTCGCGGAGACACTCACGCTGCGGCGTTTCTGGCGCGACGACGGCACCCGCGACCTCGGTGTCTCCCTCGGCGGGGTGGCCGAGCACGACCGGATCGACCTGCGGTGGACCTACAACGAGGCCGAGCCGGCGCGGCGTAACGCCCGCATCACCGTCGGCCTGCCCACCGAGAGCGCCTTCCTGTGCTCGATGCTCGGCGACACGATGTCCCACGCCCTCGCGCCCTGGAAGGACATGATCGACGTCCTCACGTTCCCGCCGGGAGCCACCGCGACGTCGCCGGCGCACCTGCTCGCCGACCTGATGGCCACCGCGGCCGACGAGCCGCCCGCCGGCGATCTGGTCGCCCGGTACGACGCGTGCCTGGCGGTCTCGGAGGCGTCACCGTCGTGGAACGACGCCCGCTACCTGCGGATGGTCTTCCGGCAGCTCGTGCTCGACGCGCCCCGGCTGCCGGGGGCGTGGCTGGAGGCGGTGGCCGAGCGGTTCGACGCGCGCCTCGCGGACGACGCGGGCCTGCGCGCCCTGATGGCGCGCGCCGTGGGCGGGTCGCCCGCGCGCTGACTCAGGGGCCGCTCGTGGTGAGGATGCCGTCGAGGACCAGGTCCACGATGTTGTCGACGACGGTGTCGCGCGCGACGTCGGGGTGGTCGAGCCACCACTCCCCCGCCGCCTGGACCAGGCCGACCGTGGCGTGGCCCCAGATGTGCGCCCGCACCGGGTCGCGCAGGCGCTCCTCGGCGAGCAGCGTGTCGGCCAGCGCGCCGCCCAGCCCGCGGATGATCGCGCTCATCGCGCTGTGGGTGGCGGTGTCCTCGGCGCCGGCGCGGTGGACGAGGAAGCCGTACAGGTGGCGGTTGGCCGCGATCGTGGCGAGGTACGTGTCGATCGCCGCGCGGGCGCGGTCGCGCATCTCCCCGGGGCGCAGGAACGCGGCGTGGACGTCCTCGACCAGCACGCGCACGTGCCGGTCGGCGAGCGCCTGGTACAGGCCGCTCTTGTCGCCGAAGTGCCGGTAGAGGATCGGCTTGCTGATCCCCGCCTCCGTCGCGATGGAGGCCATCGAGACGTCCGGCCCCTCGCGCAGGATGATCCGGTCGGCCGCCTCCAGCAGGGCGCGCCTGCGCTGGGGGTCACGTCCGGGCGCCGGGCCCCGGCCTCCGTCTCCCGTCTCCGCCTCACTCACCCCGCGAGCGTAGCGATCTTCCCCCGCCGCCACGTCTCGGGCCCTCAGAGGCCGGACTCCGCGGGGCCGGTCATACGCGCCGCCGAGGTCACCTAGGATCGGCCGGGCGTCCATGAACAAATCACGCCGGGCGCCCGTCCAATCCTGCAGTGGCCGGCTCCCTGAGATGTCAGCAGACCTGTGGCATTCGCCGTGGTCCCGGCCTCACCTGGGGGAATCCCCGGAGAGCGACCGTTGGAGTGCGTTACTTCAGGGCCGCCTCCGTCCCTCCGTGCATCGTCCGGATCGCCCTTTGGAGGTTCTCTCGAATGGTCACCCCACGCCTTCCACACGCCCGCGGTCTGGGCAGGTGCCTGGGGGCCGTCGCGGTGATCATCGCGGTCTGGGTGACGACGCTCGGCGCCGGCCGGGTCGACGTCTACGCCAAGCCCGACGCGTTGCCGGCCCTTTCGGTCTCCACCATCGCCGCGCGCTACAAGGCGAACCGCCGTGCCATCGGACAGGCGCTGAAGACGGCCCTGCGGGTACGCGACCGCGACCGGGCGAAGGCCCTGAACTCCCTCCTGACTCCGGGCCGCAACTTCCTCTCCTTCGACCCGCGCGGCACCGGCCGCGCCGTGGAGGTCCTCGGCGACCTCGCTCGCGCACGCCGGGTGGCGATCCTGGTGCCGGGCGCCGACACGACGCTGACGACGTTCGACGAGCGCGGCGAACAGCCGTACTCCACGCCCGGCGGGGGCGCACGAGCCCTGATGGGACAGGCGCGTACGCTCGCGCGCAACCCGCGGCTCGCCGTCATCGCGTGGCTGGGCTACAGCCCTCCGACGGTGACGAGCGCGGGCGTCGCGACCGACATACGCGCCGACGCCGGCGCCACGGGGCTGCGGCGGCTCGTCCGGGCGCTGCACCGGTTCACGCCCGCTCCCCGCACCACGCTGCTGTGCCACAGCTACGGCTCGGTGGTCTGCGGTGAGGCGGTCAAGGGCCTGCCGGTCAACGACGTGGCGGCGTTCGGCAGCCCGGGGATGTCGGCGCCCCGCGCGAGCGCCCTCGGGACGAACGCCCGGATCTGGACGGCGCGCGGTAGCCATGACTGGATGCGGTTCGTGCCGCACATTCGTGTCTTCGGGGTGGGATTCGGTACCGATCCCGTGTCACGGAGTTTCGGCGCACGTGTGTTTGCGGCAGGTTCGGCCGGGCACAGCGACTACCTGAGGCCGGGTTCTCCCTCGCTGCGGAACCTCGCGCTCATCGCCCTCGGGCGAGACTCCCAGGTCATCCCGGCATAATTCGCCGAACGAACCATCTGACACCACTTGTCACCAGTTCGTCAACGGCGAGATCAACCAACATTTAACTCAATTAAGTTGCTCCCCAAAACGGGATTTTGATGCTTGAGTAGGTCGAGCCTAAATCCCCTAACTGGAGAGCCGATGAAACTCCCCCGCCTCGTCGTCTCAGCCGCTTGCGCGGTAGGGCTCGCCGGCGCCGCCATCACGGCTGCGACCCCCGCGTCCGCCGCAGGAGCCAACTACGTCGCCCTCGGCGACTCCTACTCCGCGGGAGTGGGAGCCGGTAACAACGACGGCACCAGCTGCGACCGCAGCCCCAACGCCTACGGCCCCCTCTGGGCGGCGGCGAACTCCACCGCGTCGTTCTCCTTCGTCGCGTGCTCGGGCGCCAAGACCGGCGATGTCCGCGCCAACCAGCTCAGCGCCCTGTCCGCCAGCACGACGCTGGCGAGCATCACCATCGGCGGCAACGACGCCGGGTTCGCCGACGTCATGCAGACCTGCGTGCTGAGCGGCGACGACACGTGCCTGAGCGCCGTCGACACCGCCAAGAGCTACGCGCAGAACACCCTGCCGGGCAACCTCAGCTCGCTGTTCAGCGACATGAAGGCGGCCGCGCCGAACGCCAAGTTCGTCGCGCTCGACTACCCGCACCTGTACACGATCACGAGCGTGTGCGTCGGTCTGAGCAACACCAAGCGCGAGGCCCTGAACGGCGCGTCCGACGCGATCGACAGCGTGATCCAGTCGGCGGCCTCGGGCGCCGGCTTCACGTTCGCCGACGTTCGCAGCCAGTTCAGCGGCCACGAGCTCTGCTCGGGCGACGACTGGCTGAACGCCGTCACCATCCCGATCGGGAACTCCTACCACCCGACCGGCCTGGGCCAGTCCTCTGGTTTCCTCCCGGTGTTCTCCTCGGCCGCCGGCTGAGTTCAAAAGCACGCAAATCGCTCTTTGGCAGGGTCGCCCGTACGCGGGCGGCCCTGTCGCACTACGATCTCCGCAGCACCGGGATGATCCCGGCGCCGGACCGACTGCGATGGACGATCTCGAGCGGCTGCCGCGAGGCATAGATGAGCTGTTCGGTGACCACGACACCGGACCGTCACTCTCGGTCGCCCTCCCGTACGGATCCGTGATCTGGCCGGACCCGAGCTTCCCCCAGCATCAGGCGGCCGAGCGTCCCGCCTTCTGGATGAGCGACGAGCCCGCGGCGCCCGGTCTGTGGGCGCGGCTGCGCGCCGAGCACCCCGCCTCAGGGCTGTGGCCCGTGCTCCTCGAGGACTCCGCGCAGCCCTGGTCGGCCGGGCAGATCGCCCCCGAGCCGACCTCGGAGATCGACAACTACGACCCCGACGCCTTCATGGCCGAGGTGTGGGCCGAGTGGACGCACCCGCCCATGGACGTCGAGCCGTTCGGCCGCTACTCCCCCGGCACGGCGCCCGCGGGCGTACGCCGCGAGGACCCCGACGCCGCCGCCGACCGGTTCGCCGCGTCGCTCACCGGACGGCCGCTCGGCCTCGTACGCGCCGCGCGCGGCGCCGACGTGCTGACCGCCATCGGCTGGCAGGGCGCGCGGCACCACAACCCCTGGACGGCCCCGCTGTCCGCGGTCGTACGCGGCTGGGAGGAGAGGTTCGGCGCGCGGGTCGTCGGGATCGGCTTCGACACCCTGGACCTCAGCATCGCGGCGCCGCCCATGACGTACCGGCACGCCCGGCACGTCGCGGCCGAGCACGCGACGTTCTGCCCGGAGTCCATCGTGCAGGGCGGTGGCGGGATCATCGAGCACGCCGAGGAGATCATCGGCCGGGAGTCCTGGTCGTTCCACTGGGAATGATCCGAGATCACCGTGTGTTGCGGCCCGCGTAACCACCGTGATGAGACCAGGAGAGCGATCATGTCCGGACTTGACGAGGGCGCCAGGGCGCTGCTGAGCCAGCCGATCCACGGATGGGTCACCGCGGTGCGCCCGGACGGCTCCCTGCACAACACCGTCGTCTGGGTCGACGTCGACGGCGACGACGTGGTGGTCAACACCGCCGCGGGGCGCGTGAAGGAACGCCTGCTGCGCGGCAACCCGCAGATCTCGGTGAGCGTGCTGGACCCGGAGGACCCCTTCCACTGGGTCAGCGTCTCCGGCAGCGCGGTGTTCGAGGCGGAGGGCGCGGACACCGTCATCGACGGGCTCGCCAAGAAGTACCTGGGCGCCGACTCGTACCCGTTCCGCCAGGCCGGCGAGGAGCGCCTCACCGTGCGGATCCGGCCCGAGAACGTCATCTACTCCGCGGGGCGTTAGAAGCTTTTCCGAAGGCCGGCCCGTACGATGGGCCGGCCTTCGGCGTCCGCGAAACCTCTGACGCGGCGCGCAGCCGCATCCGGACAACCGGTTGACGGGCCGGCGCGAACATGGAATCGCTGGGGCGAGCGACGTTCGTGAGGAGAGACATTGTTCGTCCATCGCCGCCGGCTTCCGGCCGCCCTCGGGCTGTTACTTTCCGTCACCGCCACCGCACCCAGCAGAGTCACCGCACCTCAGCGGATCACGATCGACGGCCGCTCCGGCGGCCGTACCTTCGACGGCGTCGGCGCGCTGAGCGCCGGAGCGTCGTCGCGCCTGCTGGTCGACTACCCCGAGCCCGAGCGCGGCCGGATCCTCGACTACCTGTTCAAGCCCGGCTACGGCGCCGCGCTGCAGATCCTCAAGGTCGAGATCGGCGGGGACACCGACTCGACGGACGGCTCCGAGCCCAGCCACATGCGGACCCCGTCCGAGGTGGACTGCGACCGCGGCTACGAGTGGTGGCTGATGGAGCAGGCCAAGGCGCGCGACCCCGGCATCAAGCTGTCGGCGTTGCAGTGGGGGGCGCCCGGCTGGACCGGCAGCGGCGAAACACGCCCGACGGTGTGGACCTCGCGGAACATCGACTACCTGACCTCCTGGCTCGGCTGCGCGCGGCGCCACCACCTGACCATCGACTACCTGGGCGGCTGGAACGAGGACTACTCCGACCCCGCCTGGTACGCGCGGCTGAGCCGTACGCTGCGCGAACGCGGCTACGGCGACGTGAAGATCGTCGCCGACGACAGCTTCAGGTGGAAGGTGCTCCGGCCGCTGGCCAAGGTGCCCGGGTTCCGGTCGGCCGTCGACGTCGTCGGCCAGCACTACGTCTGCGGCTACCTCAGTGACTACCTGCGGTGTCCCAGCCCGAAGGCCGCCCGCGCCCTCGGCGTGCCGCTGAGCGCCAGTGAGCAGGGGTCTCTGCCGTACGACTCGGGCGCGCGCCCGCTGGCACGCGCGCTCAACCGCCCGTACATCGACGGCGCGATCACCAGCACGATCAACTGGTCGCTGATCGCCTCGTGGTACGACACGATGCCGTTCCAGGGGTCGGGGCTGATCGGCGCGAACGAACCGTGGTCCGGCGCGTACACCGCCGGGGCGAGCGTCTGGGCGACCGCGCACACGACGCAGTTCACCCGGCCGGGCTGGCGGTACGTCGACTCCGCGAAGGGATACCTGCGCGGCGGCGGCAGCTACGTGGCGCTGCGCGACCCGCGCTCCGCCGACTACAGCCTCATCGTCGAGACGGTCGACGCGACCGCGCCCCAGCGGATCCGCTTCTCGGCGACGGGCGGCCTGTCCCCTGCGACGGCCGCCGTGTGGTCGACGGACCTGTCCTCGCCCGACGCGCGCCGCTGGTTCACCCGTGAGCCGGACGTACGCTCCGGCGCAACGCTCACGCTGCGGCCGGGGCGCGTCTACACGCTGTCCACGACGCGCGGCCAGGGCAAGGGGCAGGCCGTCTCGCCGCACGCCGCGCCGCTGCCGCTCCCGTACGCCGACACCTTCGACGGGTACCGGCCCGGCGCGACGCCCCGGTACCTGTCCGACCTCGACGGGGCGTTCGAGACCGCGCCCTGCGCCGGCCGGTCCGGCCAGTGCCTGCGCCAGGTGATCGGCGCGCAGCCGGTGTGGTGGAACGGCTGGCTGAAGCACCCCGTGACGCTCGTCGGAGATCCGCGCTCGTGGCGCGACTACCGCGCCGACGTGGACGTACGCCCCCAGCGTGGCTGGGCCGAGCTGCTCGGCCGCGTCGACGGCCAGTTCGCCGACGCCGTCTCCGGCATCCACCTGCGGCTGTCGGACGACGGGCGCTGGCGGCTGTACGACGAGAACCTCCGCGGGCAGGACTCCGACCTGTGCGAGCCCAGCGACCCGTCGTGCGGCGGCGTGTCGAACCTGCGGACCCGCCAGGTGCTGCGCCGCGACCTCGGGTCCGGTCGCGCCAGGATCGGAGCGGGCACCTGGCACCGGCTCGGTCTCGCCTTCGCCGGCGGCCGGGTCACCGCCTACCTGGACGGCAGGCCCATCGTCCACGCCGACGCGCGCCGGCACGCCTCGGGGATCGCCGGCCTGGCGGTCTCGCCGTGGGACGACGCGCGGTTCGACGACCTGTCCGTGACGCCCGAGGCCCCGCCCGGCGGCCTGCGCTACCTGCCCGCGCAGGAGCTGAGCGCCACCGGCACCGGCTTCCATCCCGGGTACGAACCGCGCAAGGCCGTCGACGGCAGCGTCCAGTCGATGTGGCACAGCGAGTGGACGCCGATGAGCGCGCTGCCGCAGTCGATCACGGTCGACACCGGGGCGGTGCGCCGGCTCGCCGAGATCACCGTGCAGCCCAGGGAGGACGGCGCCACGAACGGCGTGATCACCCGGTACCGGCTGGAGACGAGCATGGACGGGCGTACGTTCACGCCCGCCGCGCAGGGCACCTGGCCGCCCGGCGACGAACGCCGGACCATCCCGCTGCCGGGCGTCGACGCCCGCTACGTACGGCTAACCGCCCTGGAGGGCGGCGGCGGCCTCGCGTCGGTCGCCGAGATCCAGGTCGCCGTGCCCGGTTAGTTCTCCTTGGGTGCCTTGATGTAGGTGCCCTTCGCGGGGAGGGTCAGGACCAGCCCTCGGTCACGGAGCTCCTGGACGGCGCGCCGTGCCGTGCCGAGGGCGACCCCGTACTCCTCGGCGAGGTCGCGCTCGCCGGGGAGCCGCGTGGCGGGCAGCAGCTCGCCGTCCCGGATGCGCCCCTCGATGTGGTCGGCCAGCTGCATGTACACGTACGCGGGCCCGGACAGGTCGAACACCGGTTTCTCTGTGCTCACGCGGCTCACGCTAGAGCACTGCTGAGCTGCACAGACGCGCGCGGAGCGGCATACCGCTATACAGCGCTCCATGGCGCGGTATAGATTCGAGGGCGTGAGGATCGCCCCGGCGTCCACCACGGGCTCGCGCGGATGCCCGTGGCCGGAGCCGGGACACGGGTGGCGGCACGTGGGGCGTGCCGCCACCCTCATGACCGCGCTGCGCTGCGACTACGATCCGAGGAATGACCGAGCGGCAAGGCCCGGCGGGCCGGTTCTCCGGGCGTACGGCGTGGGGGCGGGGTCTGAAGACACCGTTGCGTGAGTTCCTGCACACCGAGACGGGCGGGGCGACGATCCTGCTCGCCGCGACCCTGGTCGCCCTCGCGTGGGCGAACATCGACGCGTCGTCCTATGACTCCTTCTGGCGTACCCACCTGTCGATCCGGGTGGGCGGCTCGGGGCTGTCACAGGACCTGCGCGAGTGGATCAACAACGGCCTGATGACGTTCTTCTTCTTCGTCGTCGGGCTGGAGGCGCGCCGCGAGTTCGACATGGGCGAGCTGCGCGAGCGCAGCCGGCTGGCGCTGCCACTGATCGCGGGCATCGGCGGCATGCTCGTGCCGATCGCGATCTACCTCGCGGTCAACGGCGGCACGGGCGCCGCGCGCGGCTGGGGCGCCGCGATGTCCACCGACACCGCGTTCGCGCTCGGCATGCTCACGCTCGCCGCGACCCGGCTGCCCGCGCGGATGCGCGCCTACCTGCTGACCGTCACCGTCGTCGACGACCTCGTGGCGCTGGGCGTCATCGCGGTCTTCTACAGCGAGCACGTACGGCTGCCCGCGCTGCTGATCACGTTCGCGATCTTCGGGGTCGTGCTGGGCGCGCTGGCCCTCGGCATCCGGCAGGGGCTGCTCTACGCGCTGCTCGGCGCGGCGGCGTGGGTGGCGCTGTACGAGGCGGGCGTCGAGCCCGTCGTGATCGGCCTCGCGATGGGTCTGCTCACCTACGCCTCACCGGCGGCGCGCGGCGACCTGGAGCGCGCCAGCGACCTGTTCCGTTCCTTCCGCGAGCAGCCGACGGCCGAGCTGGCCCGGTCGGCGGGCGGCGGCCTGGCCGCCGCGATCTCGCCCAACGAGCGTCTCCAGGCCCTCTACCACCCGTGGACCAGCTACGTCGTCGTGCCGCTCTTCGCGGTCGCCAACGCGGGCGTCACCGTCGACGGCACCGTCCTGGCCCGCGCGTTCACCTCGCCGATCACCCTCGGCATCCTGTTCGCCTACATCGTCGGCAAACCGGTCGGCATCGCCGGGTCCTCGTGGCTGCTGACGCGCCTGTCGCGCGGGCGGCTGCGCCCGCCGGTCGGGTGGGCCGCCGTCCTCGGCGGCGGCATGATCGCGGGCATCGGCTTCACGGTGTCGCTGCTGATCGCCACGCTCGCCTTCACCGGCACCCGCTTGCAGGAGGCCAAGATCGGCATCCTGACGGCGGCGTTCTGCGCGTCGGCGCTGACCTGGCTGCTGTTCCGCGGCACCGCCAAGCTCCCCAAGCGGCTGCGGATCCGCGCGCTGCTCGGCACCGCCGAGGGCATCGTCGACCTCGCCGCGCCCGTCGACCCGGACCGCGACCACATCCGCGGCTCCGAGGGCGCGGCGCTGACCGTGGTGGAGTACGGCGACTTCGAGTGCCCCTTCTGCGGGCAGGCCGAGCCCGTCGTCCGCGAGCTGCTCGCCGACTTCGGCGACGTCCGCTACGTCTGGCGGCACCTGCCGCTGCACGACGTGCACCCGCACGCGCAGCTCGCCGCCGAGGCGGCCGAGGCGGCGGCGGAGCAGGGCGCGTTCTGGGAGATGCACGACCTGCTGTTCGACAACCAGGACGCCCTGCGCGCCCACGAGCTGGTCCGGCACGCCGAGACCCTCGGGCTCGACATCGAGCGCTTCCGCGACGACCTGAACCGCCACCTGGGCGCGTCGCGTGTCGCCGAGGACCTCGACTCGGCCGACCTGAGCGGGGTGAGCGGCACCCCGACGTTCTTCATCAACGGCCGCCGCCACCACGGGGCGTACGACATCGTGAGCCTGTCGGCCGCCGTGCGCGCCGCGCGCGCCCGCGCCAGCATCCAGACCTAGGGCAGGCCCTAGTACTACATGCCTAGATCTGTTGGACCTGGAGGCGCAGGCGTCGTCGGAAGTGGTGTTTGCGCGCTTGGGCTTGGTGGCTGCGGCGATGGGCGGACCAGTAGAGTCCCAGCTCAACGCTGTGATCGTCTTTGCTGGACAGGTTGAACAGGTGGCGGATCTCGCCGACGGACAGGGCGATCATCCGGCTTCTGGGGCGGCTGTTTTCACCGCGTGGTGTTGGTGGTTTTTTGCTGTGGTTCGTCTGGGATGTGTCCGTCAGCGGCTGGGGTTGTCCACAGGGCGTGGGTCCCCTTTTTGACGCTACGACGCAGAACGGCGAGAAAGACCAGGGCGAGCATGGCCAGGGTGATGTGCCGGTACCAGGCGTGGTAGAGACGGAACTGGTATTGGTCGAGTCCGGCTTCTTGTTTGGCCGCTTCGAAGCATTCCTCGATGGGCCAGCGGGAGCCGATGACGCGGACCAGTTCGGACAGCCCTTCTGCGCGCGGGTTGTAGCAGTGGAAGTAGGCCAGTTCACCATCGGTGATGTTCCGGCGGACCACGTACTGGTGCCCGGGATTACCGGTGGTGATGAGTGCCCAGTCATAGACCCGGAAGCCTTTGGAGCCGATCCCGCAGGAACGGCGTGACCAGTCGTGGGGTTTACATCGGGCGGTGATGTTCTCCACGACTTCGGGATCTTTCTTGGCGGTAGAGATGTTCCCGGTCATGGTGCTGGTGGTCTTGGGCACTGCCATGCAGTAGGCGATCTGCCGGCCTTCCAGGTAGGCGCGCAGGCTCGGGTTCTGGCCGAACTCCTCATCGGCTGCCATCCATGCGAACGGCACCCCGGCCGCCACGGTCCGGGCGATCATGGCCGCCACCTGCTGTGGGCGGGTCGCGAACGTCACCTCCGGCGGCACCCCGGCCTCGGCGCGCCGGCCCGGATCGGTGCACCAGGAACGCTCGGGCAGATACAGTTCCCGGTCGATCAGCACCCGGTCCCCGGCCGTGTTGGCGTAGGCCAGAAACGTTCCTATCTGGCAGTTGTCGATCCGGCCCAGCGTCCCGGAATACTGCCGCTGAACGCCCGCCGATTTCTTGCCCTTCTTAGCGAACCCGGTCGGGTCGGCGATCAGCACCGCCCGCGGATCGGCGAAATGCTCCATTGCATAGGCCCGCACCTCATCACGCAGCCCGTCAGCGTCCCACGGGGTCAAATTGATGAACCGCTGGATCGCCGTCGGCCGCCGCTCCCCGGTGAATTCGGAGATCGTCCAGGAGTTCTTCCGCTCGATCGGCGCCAGCAACCCCCGCAGATACTGCCGGAAATGCGCCCGTGACTCCGTCCGGAACCACCGGCCCTCAAACCGCACGCAGACCTGCTCGAACTCCGACTTCCAAACTTCCAGATCCGACGCCGTCACCGCACCGGCATCCTTCAGAGGCTGGGGCATGCAAACACCGTCACACACCCCAGCTCGCTCACGCAGAGAAACCACACGATCGCCAGGAGCGATCTAGGCATGTAGTACTAGGGCCTGTCTGACAAATCACGTTCGTAGCGAGCGGCGTCCAGGCGTGCCCTCGCAAGGCGGAGGAGGGAGTCGGCCTGGTTGTGGCCGGCGACCGACGACAACGCGGCGAGGGTGCGTCTGGGCGCCGCGCAGCCGGACAGCGGATTTGTCAGACAGGCCCTAGCGCGGGTCACTCCCCGCCGCGCAGCACCGCGCGGCCGAGGGGCGTGATGTGGTGCACGACCGCGTTGCCCGCACGGCGGCTGACGGTCAGGCCGGCCCGGCGCAGCACCGAGGCGTGCTGGCTCGCCGACGCCGCGGAGATGCCGGCGCCGCGTGCCAGCTCGCCCGTCGTACGCCCGGACTCCCCCAGCAGCTTGAGCACCTCGCTGCGGGTGCCGCCCATGAGCGCGGCGAGCGCGTCCGTACGCGCCGTCGGGTCGGCGTGCGCGCCGCGGCCGACCGGGTACACCAGCGTCGGCGGCAGGCTGGGGTCCATCAGCGTGATGGGCGTGCGCTGGCAGAACACCGACGGCACGAGCAGCAGGCCGCGCCCGTCGAGGCGCAGCTCCTGGTCGACCGGGTAGTCGGCCTCCAGCGTCGGGGGCCGCCAGCGGACCATCGGCCGCAGCGTGTCCAGCAGGGCCTCGACGCCGCCGTCGAGCAGCGCCCGCGCGCGTACGGCGCGGTCCGCGTCGACGAGCGCCCGCATCCGGGGCATGTACGGCGCCAGGACCGTGTCGTGGTAGTGCGCGAGGGCGTCGCCGAGCGCCGTCGTGTCGGGCGGCGCCGGGCGACCGCCGGACAGCAGCTCCATCTCGGCGACGACGCGCCCCGCCGGGGTGTTCACGACGGCGGCGATGCCGCCGTCGATCGCCTCGTCATCGGGGGTGAGGAAGTCCGGGAAGTAGCCGCGCGTCGGGACCAGGGGCCGCAGGATCCGCAGCGCCGCCGACGACCGGGGGGTGGCCAGCCCGGTCAGGGCGCTGTCGCGCCAGCCGGGCAGCGCGCCCGGCTGCCTCGTCTGCAGCGCCTGGAGGCTGAGGACCGTCTCCCACAGCGCGTGCGGGCGCCGCGCGATCCGCAGCCGTCCCATGTCCTCGGTGCCGAACCAGATCCGGAGCACGTTGTCCCACCGCCTCACCGGTGTTTTGGCTGAGCCCGAAAAGTAGCGAAAACAATCACAGTCAACTCCATTCTGGGCCAAACCCCCTCCATTAACAGGGATGAGGACCTAGTGATGCGACCACTACCTCGGGCCTTGGCGGCGCTGGCCTGCGCCTCCGCGGGCATCCTGATGACGGTTCCGGCCGCGTCGGCGAAACCGGCGCCCAGCGTGGTGAAGCCCGCGGCGGCCAAGACCCTGCCGTTCACCTGGCAGGGACAGCAGAGGTACTACTACTGCGGCCCGGCCTCCACGAGGATGGCGCTGAGCGCGCGGATCTCACCGCCGTCCCAGGACGCCCTCGCCTCCAGCCTCGGCACGACGACGAACGGCACCGACGACATCTCGAACGTCGTCGCCACGCTGAACTCCGTCCTCGGCACCACCTGGTACGAACGCAAACCCGTGAGCGACCCGCCGACGCAGGCGCAGCGCGACCTGCTGAAGAAGGACATCGTGTTCGACGTCGACCGCGGCTACGCCCTGGTCGCCAACGTGGTGAGCGGGTGGCGCCCGCCGGGCTACCCGAGCGGCACGATCTACCACTACGTCGCGGTCGTCGGCTACACCGCCGACGGGGCCAACGCGGTCATCGCCGACCCGGCCGGCGCCGGCGCGGGCGGCTCCAGCTGGGGCAACGTCCCGAAGAGCTACACCATCAGCACGCAGGACCTCGGCACCTGGATCGGCCTGAAGGCCTACGCCGCCTGACGGCCGCACCGTGATCGACGGTGCCGGGCCGGGGACGGCGGTGCCCCGGCCCGGCACCGTTCTCCTGTCACCTGACGTGACAGAATCATCACCGTGCGCGTACGCACCGGCATCACCATCGAGGGCACCGTCCAGGGGGTCGGTTTCCGGCCGTTCGTCCACGGCCTGGCCACGGAGCTGGGCCTGGCGGGGCTGGTCGGCAACGACGCGCGCGGTGTGTTCATCGAGGTCGAGGGCGACGGCGACGCCGTCGAGCGGTTCCTGAGCGGGCTGCGCGCCCCTCCCCCGCTGGCCGTCGTCGACCGGATCAGCGTCCGGCGGCTCGCCGTGGACGGCCTCGCCGGGTTCGCCATCGTGACCAGCCTCGCCGACGGGCGGCGCGGCGCCCTCGTGTCCGCCGACTCCGCGACCTGCGACGACTGCCTGCGTGAGCTGCGCGACCCCGGCGACCGGCGCCACGGCTACCCGTTCGTCAACTGCACCGGCTGCGGGCCGCGCTTCACGATCGTCACGGACGTCCCGTACGACCGGCCGAACACCACGATGGCCGGCTTCGCGATGTGCGCGGACTGCGCCGCCGAGTACCACGACCCGGCCGACCGGCGGTTCCACGCGCAGCCGCTGTGCTGCCCGGCCTGCGGGCCGCGGGTCCTGCTGCGCGACCGCGGCGGGTGCCCGCTTCCGTGCGACCCGCTGGAGGGCGCCCGCGACCTCCTGCGCGAGGGTGCGGTCCTGGCCGTCAAGGGCCTCGGCGGCTACCACCTGGCGGCGATCGCCTCCGACGAGCGCGCGGTCGCGGCGCTGCGGTCCCGCAAGCACCGCGAGGACAAACCGTTCGCGGTGATGGCGCCGGACCTGGAGACGGCGCGGCTCCTCGGCGAGGTCGGCGACGCCGAGGAGGCGCTGCTGGCCGGCGCGCGGCGGCCGATCGTGCTGCTGCGGCGGCACGCGGACGCACCGCTGGCCGCGGCGGTCGCGCCCGGCGACCGCTCCATCGGGGTGATGCTGCCCTACACGCCGCTGCACCATCTGCTGGCCCGCGAGCCGCTGGTGCTCACCAGCGGGAACCTCTCCGACGAGCCGATCGCCTACGCGGACGACGACGCCGCCGCCCGGCTGCGGGAGATCGCGGACGCCTTCCTGACCCACGACCGGCCGATCCACGTGCGCACCGACGACTCGGTCACCCGGGTCTTCCGCGGCCGTGAGCTGCCCGTACGGCGCTCGCGCGGCTACGCCCCGCGCCCGGTGCCGCTGGCCGGCGGTGGGCCCGCCGTGCTGGCCTGCGGCGCGGAGCTGAAGAACACCTTCTGCCTCGCCGAGGACGGCCGTGCCTTCGTCTCCCACCACATCGGCGACCTGGAGAACCACGAGACGCTGCGGGCGTACCGCGAGGGCGTCGAGCACTTCGCGCGCCTGTTCGGCATCACGCCGTCGGTGGTCGCGCACGACCTGCACCCCGACTACCTCTCCACCGGGTACGCCCTGGAACGGGATCTGCCGCTGGTCGGCGTGCAGCACCACCACGCGCACATCGCCTCGTGCATGGCCGACAACGGCTGGACCTCGCCGGTCATCGGTGTGGCCTTCGACGGCACCGGCTACGGCCTCGACGGCACGCTGTGGGGCGGGGAGTTCCTGGTCGCCGACCTGACGGGGTTCGAGCGCGCCGGGCACCTTCGGCCCGTACCCCTGCCCGGCGGCGCGGCGGCGATACGTGAGCCGTGGCGGATGGCAGCCGCGTACGAGGTGCCGGCCGATCTGGAGGTCGCCCGGCGCAACGCCGCGGGCTGGGAGACGGTCACCGCGATGGGGCGGCGCGGTGTGAACGCGCCGCCGACCTCCAGCGCGGGACGCCTGTTCGACGCGGTCGCCGCCGTGCTCGGAGTCCGCGACCGGGTCACCTACGAGGGGCAGGCCGCCGTCGAACTCGAACAGCTCGCCGACCCGCGCGAGCACGGCACCTACCCCGTGCCCCTCGACGGCGAGGCACCGTTCGTCGCCTCGGGGCGCGACCTGGTCGAGGCCGTCGTCGCGGACCTGCGGGCGGGCGTCGCCGCGCCGGTGATCGCGGCCCGGTTCCACAACGCGGTCGGCGACCTGGTCGTGGCCGGGGCCGTGCGCCTGCGGGAGACGACAGGGCTGGAGACCGTCGCGCTGTCCGGCGGCGTCTTCCAGAACCTCCTCCTGCTGGAGCGCGCGGTCACGGGCCTGGAGGCACACGGCTTCGGCGTGCTCGTCCACCACCACGTGCCACCGAACGACGGCGGAATCAGCCTCGGCCAGGCCGCCGTCGCCTCGGCCCGCACCTGAGCCCGCCGTGTCCCGCCTAGCAGATCCTCGGCAGCGGGTCTCCGACCAGCAGGTCGCAGATCCGGGTGCCGCCGAAGGCGGTCTTCAGCAGGACGAGCCCGGGCGGGTCGTCCTTGATGCGGCCGATGACGGCGGCGTCGGCGCCCAGCGGGTGGGAGCGCAGCGCCGCCAGCGCGGAGTCCGCCACGTCCGCGGACACGATCGCCACCATGCGGCCCTCGCAGGCGACGTACAGCGGGTCGATGCCGAGCAGCTCGCAGGCGCCGCGTACGTCCGGGCGTACCGGGATCGCGTCCTCCTCGACGACGACCGCCACACCCGCGTCGGCCGCCACCTCGTTGAGGATCGTCGCCACGCCGCCGCGGGTCGCGTCGCGCATCCGGCGGACGCCGTCGCCGCAGGAGTCCAGCAGCGCCGCGACGAGGCCGTTCAGCGCGGCGGTGTCGGACTCCAGGTCCGCCTCGATGTCGAGCTCGCCGCGCGCCAGCATGACGGTCACGCCGTGCTCGCCGATCGGGCCGGACACCAGGATCACGTCGCCGGGGCGTACCTCGCCGCCCAGCGTGCGCCGGATGACGCCGACACCGGCGGTGTTGATGTAGCACCCGTCGGCCTTGCCGCGCTCGACGACCTTCGTGTCGCCGGTGACGACGCGCACGCCGGCCGCCTCGGCCGCCGCGCGCATCGACGCGACGACGCGTTTCAGGTCCGCGACCGGGAAGCCCTCCTCCAGGATGAACCCCGCCGACAGGTGCAGCGGGACGGCGCCGGAGACGGCCAGGTCGTTGACCGTGCCGTTCACGGCCAGGTCGCCGATGTCCCCACCGGGGAAGAACAGCGGCGACACGACGTAGGAGTCGGTGGTGAACGCCAGCGACGCGCCGTCGACGCCGAACCGGGCCGCGTCGCCCAGGGGTTCGAGCAGCGGGTTGCGGAAGGCGTCGAGGAAGACGGCCTCGATCAGCGTCTGGGTCGCCTTGCCGCCGGCGCCGTGGGCGAGCGTGATGTGCTCCTCGCGCAGGCGCGGCCGGGCCCGGCGGGCCCGCTCGACGCGTTCGAGGACCTGTTCCTCGCGGGAGGCCGCCTCGACGTGCGCGTGCTCGCGCACGGCGGCCTCCGCCCACTCCGCCGACCGCTCAGCGACGGGCTCCTCAACCACGGGTGGCCTCCTGAACACGCTCGCGGGTGAACCGGCCGAAGTTGTAGTACGCCGCGCAGGCGCCCTCGGAGGAGACCATGCAGGTACCGATCGGCGTCTCCGGTGTGCACGCGGTGCCGAACACCTTGCACTCCCACGGCTTCAGCACGCCCTTGAGCACCTCGCCGCACTGGCAGGCCTTCGGGTCGGCGACCCGGCCGCCGGGTATCTCGAAGATCCGCTCGGCGTCGAACCCGGCGTACTCGTCGCGGACCCTCAGCGCCGAGTGCGAGATGAACCCGAGCCCCCGCCACTCGAAGTAGGGCCGCAGCCGCATCGTCTCGCTGATCGCCTTCAGCGCCTTGGGGTTGCCGTCCCAGGGCACGACGCGGCCGTACTGGTTCTCCACCTCCGAACGCCCCTCGGCGAGCTGCCGCATCAGCATGTGGATCGACTGCAGGATGTCCAGCGGCTCGAACCCGGCGACGACGAGCGGCTTGCCGTACTCACCGGCGATGAAGTCGTACGGCCGGCAGCCGATCACCGTCGAGACGTGGCCCGGGCCGATGAACCCGTCGAGGCGGAGGTCCGGTGAGTCCAGGATCGCCTTGATGGCCGGGATGATCGTCACGTGGTTGCAGAAGACGGAGAAGTTCGTCAGCCCCTCCGCCTTGGCACGGAGAATGGTCATCGCCGTCGACGGGGCCGTGGTCTCGAACCCGATCGCCATGAAGACGACCTTCTTGGCGGGGTTCTGCCGGGCGATCTTCAGGGCGTCCAGCGGGGAGTACACCATGCGGATGTCGGCCCCGGCCGCCTTGGAGTCGAAGAACGACCCGCGGCCGCCCGGAACCCGCATCATGTCGCCGAAGGAGGTCATGATGACGTCCGGCTGCTCGGCGATGTGGATGGTGTCGTCGACGCGCCCCATCGGGATCACGCAGACCGGGCATCCCGGGCCGTGCACGAGCGTGATGTTCTCCGGGAGGTAGTCCTCCAGGCCGTGCTTGTAGATCGTGTGCGTGTGGCCGCCGCAGACCTCCATGAACTTGTACCGGCGGCCCGGCTCGCACAGGCCCGCGATGGACGCCGCCAGGGCTCGCGCCTTGCCGGCGTCCCGGTACTCGTCGACGAAGCGCATCACTCGATCCTCGATTCCCTGAGTGCCTCGATCTCGTCGGCGTAGGCCTGGCCGATCCCTTCGAGGAAGTCCATCGCGGACTTGGCCTCGGCCTCGTCGATCTTGGACAGCGCGAAGCCGACGTGGATGAGGATCCAGTCGCCCGGCCGCGGGTCCTCATCGACGATCAGCCCGATATTGATCGCCCGCCGTACGCCGCTGACGTCGACTCTGGCGAGGTCAGGCTGGTCGGGCAGGATCTCCACGATCTCGCCGGGAATCCCCAGGCACATCGCGCGCCTCCGCAATCTCGATCGATTCGAGCACCAGCTCGTCGCCTCCGGTCACGTCCACGTCGCCGCCTCCGCAGGAGGGGCAGAGCGCGAGCGGGTCCAGGGTGGCGTCCTGGTGGCCGCATGAGCGGCAGCTGATCCGCGCCGGAGTGACGACCACGTCGATGGCCGCCCCTTCGGCGATGGTGCCTTCGGTGACCAGGCTGAAGGCCTGGCCCATCGAGGGCTCGACGACGCGCAGCAGCGCTCCGGCGCGTACTTTCGCACGCGCGACGGGACGGCCCGCGGCGCGCTTCTCCACGGCTTCGAGGATCGCCTCGGCGAGTCCGACCTCGTGCACGGCTAGCTCACCGCCCCCGGACTGGTACGGGCGTCATCTGCTTGCTGGGCATTGATCTCCTCCTCGATGAGTTCACGCACGAGCCGTACGGCGGGGTCGATGGCGGCGGCGACCGGAGCGCTCAGCTCCATCCCGGGCGACACGTCGGCGGGCTCGCAGCCGACCAGCAGCACGCGCCGCAACTCACCGCCGACCACGCCGACGAGGTCGAGGACGGCGTCGGGCGTCATCCCGTGCGCGTCGATGACGGCCATCGGCTCGCCCTCCTTGAGTTCGAGGGCGTACAGGTCGCCGGGCGCGCCGCCGCGCGGGCTGGCGTCGATGAGGATCGTCGTGTCGTAGGCCGACAGCTCGTAGGCGAGGTGGAGGCCGCGGATGCCGAAGTCGACCACGTCGACGCCGCCGGGCAGCTCGGTGCCCATGAGCCTGCGCGCGACCTCGACGCCGAACCCGTCGTCGCCCAGGAAGACGTTGCCGACACCGGCGACCAGGATTCTCACAGCGGCTCCACGTCGTCGGGTGCGAAGTACCAGAAGCGGCCCTGCTCCCGGCGGATGTCGGTGCCGGGGTCGTCGTCGATCGTCACCGCGAGGTGCCGCGAGCCGTCGACGTCGAACAGGACGGCCTCGACGGTCGCCACCCGGCCGTCGACGAACATGTCCTGCGCGTCGGCGCGGCCGGCCGGCCGCAGGCGTACCTTGCTGCCCCGCGCGACCCGCGTGCCGGCGATCGTCACGGCGTCGGTCTCCGGCGACACCGACGCGTCGGCGCCCGGGTCCCACCACGGGTGCTCGGTGGTGAAGACCGGCACCTCGCCGGTGTCCCAGCCGCGGCGCGGGCCGGGCGAGCGGATCGCGCCGTGCAGGCGTTCGAGCAGCTCGGGCGGCATCGCGTCGACGCGGTCGATGATCTCGGCGGCGCGCGGGTCGGTCGCGCGCGCCTCGCGCTTCTCCTCCTCGGTCAGCGTCATCGTCCGCAGGCTGAGGATCTCGTCGATCTCGGTGGCGTCGAACAGGTCGCCGGGACTCTCGGGCGCGATCTCCGGCCGGTCCTCCAGGATGATCGGCGACGCGAGCACCACGTCGTCGTCGATGAGCACCGGCCAGGTGCGGAGGTTCTCGCAGCCGTCCGCGGCGGGCCGCGCCCACTCCGGCGGGTCGAGCAGCGAGAGGAACACCCCGCCCTCGACCCCGATCAGCGTGTGCGCGGCGACGAGCGAGCGCCGCAGCGCCTCGTGGCGTTCCCCGCCGGTCCACTCGGTGGTGTTCTCCAGCCGGAAACGCGCCCTGACCAGGCCGTACGGGCCGGGCAGGCGTTCGGCGGAGGCGCGCAGCCGTACGTTCAGCGGGCGGCAGGTGCGGGTGACGTCGCCTTCGTACGCGCGGGAGCCGGGAATCACGGTGTCGACGACCCGCTCTCCGTCGAGGAGGTCGGCGAGCGGCCATCCGGCCTCGATCTCGCGCTCGGCGGCCTCGTCGTACGGCGGCGTGCCCTCGGACCTGCGCTCGCGCAGGTGCAGGAAGCGGGAGCGTACGCGCACGGTCTCCCCGCCTTCGAGCAGGCACTCGGCCTGGCACGCGGACGGCTCCTCGGTCGCGGTGAAGCCCCGCGGCACGAACACGCCGAACTGCCAGCGGACCTGGTTCTTCACCGAGCTCGCCCGGTAGGGGTAGAGGAGGTAGCCCTCGTACAGCACGGCGTCGGCGATCCTGCGCGCGGCCTCCATCCCCTTCACGGCCGCACCTCCCGCGCGCGGTCGAGCAGGTCCGCGATGACGTCGTCCCAGCCGGCGATGGCGTGGTCGGACTTGTGGCGTTGCAGCCCGGCGAGGGTCTCGCGGCGCAGCCGCAGCCAGCCCGAGCCGGGGAAGTAGCGGTCCATCAGGTCGCGCCAGAGCGTGACCGGCACGCGTACCTGCGTCTCGCAGGTCCACGGGATCTGGTCGACGGCGAAGCCGGCGGGAGTCCGCACGAAGACGGTGCCGCTGAACAGGAGCAGGAACGGGATCTCGCCGTCCTCCAGCGAGGCGAAGTACTTGCCGGCCGCGACCTCCAGGTCGTACGAGCACGGCACCGGCAGGTCGACCTCGGTCTCGCCGGTGAAGCCGGGCACCATCACCGCGAGGGTCGCGAACTGCAGCGGTTTCAGGGTGTCGCCCCACCGGCCGGGCGAGCCGAACAGGTCGGCGAGCAGCGGCGTCTCGGCCGCCGAGTAGGCGCGCCGGCGCGGCTCGACGCGGAGCTGGCAGCGCAGCGCGACCGCGTTCACGGCCGCGCCGCTCTTCTCCTCGACGCGCAGGCGCAGGACGAGCGTCGGCGAGGCGGCGTAGGGGTCCGGGCGCACGCCGACGCAGTCGAACACGAGGTCAGCCATGCCGCACCACCGGTTCGCCCCGGTCGCGCAGCGCGGCGAAGAAGCCGTTGATCCGCTCCCAGGCCTCCTCGCCGCCGTCGAAGCCCTTCCAGTGCAGGCGTACGAGCCCGACCAGCTCGTAGCAGGCGTCGATGGGCACGAGGTAGGCGCCGGAGTCGCGGTCGACGAGCAGCGCCTCGACGTCGGGCTCGACGTCGGCGACGGCCGGGTTCGCGGCCAGGACCCGCACCCAGGCGTCGAGCGGGAGCTCGGACTCGGTCGCCCCGGCCGGGCTCGGGTAGAACGCGACCGTGCGCCCCACACCGGAGTCACGGAAGAAGAACGCCATGCGCACCGGGATGGCGAGGTCGTCCCAGTCACCGGCCGACATCGCGAAGTCCGGGTCGTAGCGGTAGCGCTCGGGCAGGGTACGGAAGCGGCGCGCCGGGGTGTCGCCGTCGCCGCGCTCCGAGCCCGCCCCGTCGTGGGTGAACAGCAGCGCGCACGGGCGGCACGTGCACATGAGGCGCCGGTCGTCCAGGTTGACGACGTGACCGTGCCGCTCACCGACCGGCTCGGAGCACATCTCGCATCGCTCGACGGCCGGCGCGGCGGCTCGCGCGTCCTGCTGCCGCCCTGCGGCGAACCGGCGCAGGCTCACGGTCGTTCCTCCCTGTTCGCACCCTTAACGTGGCTGTGACCTGCGAAGACGGGTACCCATGACAGCTACCCCCAAGTCGGAGCCGCGCAACCTCGCAGCGTCAGAGGGCGTACTGGGTGAGCTCCCACAGGGCGTGGTAGACCGTCGTCTGGGCCTCCTGGTTGCGGTGCACCGATGACGACGGCACCACGAACAGGTGGTCCAGCCCTTCGAGCTCGGCCATCCGGCCGCCCGTGTCTCCGGCCAGTCCGATCGTCAGCATTCCCCGGCGCATCGCCTCCTCGTAGGCGCGGATCAGGTTGACGGAGTCGCCGCTCGTCGACAGGCCCAGGGCGATGTCGCCGCGGCGGCCGAACGCGCCGAGCTGCCGGGCGAACACGACCTCGAAGCCGATGTCGTTGGAGAGCGCGGTGACGACCGCGACGTCGGTGGTGAGGGCCAGCGCCGGCAGCGGGCGCGCGCCGCGGCCCGGGTTGAGGAAGAGCGCGGCGGCGTCCTGGGCGTCGGTGGAGCTGCCGCCGTTGCCGAAGGTGAAGAGCCGGCCGCCGGCGCGGAACGCCTCGGCCATCCGCGCGGCGCACTCCTCCAGCCGCGCGGCGTCACGGGCGAGCACGGCCTGCCGGAGCGCCACGGTCTCCTCGGCCTTCTCGACGGTCGAGCGGCGTACGTCGGCCAGCACGGCGTCCAGGTCGGAGTCACCGGAGTACAGGAAGGGGTACAGCTCACGCATCTCGCTCACGTGACCAGCCCGATCGCCTCTTTGGCGTGCACCAGCACGGTGTCGCCGACGGCCGCGTCGACCAGTGCGACGCTGATCTCCTCGACATGCCCGTCGCCGGTGTCGACGTCGGCGAGGCCGCCGGGGCGCAGGCGCAGGACGCGCACGGCCACGGCCTCGTCGGAGCAGGTGACGCAGTGGTCGCCCTCGCAGTGGTTCACGCGATCACCTCGGGGCCGAGCACGCCCGGCCGCTCCAGGAACACGTGCACCAGCTCCCAGAGCACGTGATAGGCCGTGACGTGCACTTCCTTGACCACCAGCGGGTCGTCGGACGGCACGATCACGATGTGGTCCGCGAGTGTCCCGGCGGCGATGTCGCCGCCGTCGCCGCCGAGCAGCGCCACGGTCAACAGGCCGAGCCTGCCGGCCGTCGACAGGGCCCGCACGACGCCGGGGCAGCGGCCGTCCGGGGAGATGCCGAGCGCGATGTCGCCGGGCCCGGCGAAGTGCCGCAACTGGTGGGCGAAGACGTCGTCGAAGCCGTTCATCGCGCCCACGCCGGTGAGGGTGGCGACGTCTCCGGTCAGCGAGAGCGCGGGCAGGGCGCGCTTGCCGACGATCACCGGATGGACGAACTCGACGGCGATGTGCTGCGCGTCGGTCGCGGCGCCACCGTTGCCGAAGGTGAAGAGCCGCCCACCCCGGTGGAAGCGGGCCGCCATCGAGTGGCAGGCCCTCGCGATCACATCCGCGTTGGCGGCGAGAGCGCGTGCCGGTGCGTCTCTTCGGGCGAACAAGTCGCGTACGTGTTCCGTTGTCCGCGGCATTGCGGACCACTTCCCTGCGCCGAATCAGATGGGCGTGAAAGGACTTATAACAGGTGGCTCACGGAACATACCTCAGCCCCCTTGGCCGTACAAGGTCCGAGGGAACTCAGGGTCGCAACTGTTGACTGAAAGTGACAACCCGCTGGTGAAGATCACCTCCAGATCCCTTTAATAGCTACATATCATCATTTGTTTGGGAATATCGAAATGCAGATAATCGCGGATCAGGAGATCGACACGGCGAAGACCGGTGTCGTGGTCGGCCGGTCGGAACCCCCGGCCGGTTCGACGGTCACGCCGACCTGGGTCGCGTCGCCGAGCCCGTTCGCGAGGACGGGTTTCGGCGCGCGGCCCGCCGCCGGGCGCATCGTGCCGAGCGGACGCGGCGCCGACGGGCCCATGTACCAGAGCTCGTACGCCTTCGCCGACGGCAGCGGCGGCAGGCCGGACATCGTGATCACCGCCTTGCCGAGCGAGCGCGAGGCGATGACGGTGCCGCTGCCGGCGGGCTTGACCGCGCCGGTGACCCGGTGCGCGTCGGGCGCGGTGATGACGGCGGCGATCGCGCGGTTCAGCGCGGCGGCCTTCTCGGACGCGCGCTGCGCCTGAAGGGCCGCGACGCCCAGCACGGCGGCGAGGATCAGGCACGCCGCGGACAGCATCCAGCTCACCCGGTGGATCCGGCGCACCGGCGGGCGGGCGAGCCGCGGTGGCAGCTGCCGGGTGCGGACGACCTCGGCGAACACCGCGTCGCGCAGCCCCAGGGGCGGGGTCTCGCTCACGGCGACGGCCAGGCGTGCCGTCGTCTCGCGCATCCCGCGCACCTCGTCCGCGCAGGCGTCGCAGTCGATCAGGTGGGTCTCGAAACGGCGGCGCTCGACGTCGGTCAGAGCGTCGAGGGCGTACGCGCCGGCGAGGGTGTGCAGGTTCACGCTCACTGGTTCACCCCCAGGCAGTCGCGCAGCCGGATGAGCCCGTCGCGCATGCGGGTCTTGATCGTGCCGAGCGGCACCTTGAGCAGCTCCCCGACCTCGCGGTAGGTGTACCCGCCGTAGTAGGCCAGGGTCACCGACTCCCGCTGGGTCTCGGTGAGCGTGGAGAGGCAGCGGCGTACCTGCTCGCGTTCCAGCCGGGCGTGGACGCTCTCGGAGACCTCGTCGTAGTCGCGCTCGGCCGTGCCCGCCCGCTGCTCGCGGTCGGCGGCGGCCTGGGCGGAACGGACCCGGTCGACGGCGCGGCGGTGCGCCAGCGTCATCACCCAGGACATCGCGCTCCCCCGGCCCGGATCGAAGCGCGACGCGGTCCGCCAGAGCTCGACGAGGACCTCCTGCGCCACCTCTTCGGACTGCGCCGGGTCACGGATGATCCGCAACGCCAGGCCGTACACGGGGCCGGAGACCTGCTCGTACACGTGCTCGAACGCCGGCTGGTCGCCTCGCGCGACGCTCGTCAGCAGGTCACCGAGGTCCTCACGGCCCGGCGAGGCCCCGCGGGCGGACTCGTCGTGCCATCTTCGCGCCGCGCGCGGATCGCTCATGTCCACGAGGGGGGTTCGGAGCGGCCGGGGGGACGGATTGGTCCTTCGGAGAGAACCGTACGCGTGTCTCCTGTCAGATCCATCGTTCCTCCAGGTCAGCGGCCGGATTCCTTCGGTTCGAACCGTAGCGGACGCGGTCACGCCGCGTCCGGGACAGGCGGCCGCAGCGCGAACCTCGTCAGCCGCCGCGCGCGCCGCGAGGCGGCCAGGCGGTCACGCGCCTGGCCGACGTAGAAGCCCACGTGCCGGGTCTCCTGGCGCATGATCCGCCGCAGCAGCTCCGCCAGCACCGGATGGTCCTCCCGCTCGATCAGCCGGGCGTACCCCGTGCGGGTCGACCACTCGTTGACCGCGCCCCAGGTCATGTGCACCGCGATGAAGTCGTCGCCGATCGCCTGGGCGAGCAGGGCCTGCCGGATCGCCGCGAACCGGTCGCGGCGGCCCTGCCGAGGCGGAGCGCGCGTACGTGCTCGCCCCCGGTCTCCACCCCGTGGGCCGCGAGGACGGCGGCGAGCGCCTCGCCGTGCCAGTACTCCTCGTAGTTCCACATGGTCAGGAGGTCGGTGTACCGCACCGGTGCGGCCGACCTCGTGTACTCCTCCATACGGAACGTCATGCCGGGCATTCGTCGCGGAGCGGGACAAGGATTGGCCGGACGGCGACGGCCTGCGCCGACGCTGATAGAAGACCGATGTCCCGGGTAGGCGGACGGCATGCGGCTCAGGGGATTCGTGCAGGGCACCGCGTGATCACCGGAGTCGTCGTGCCGGCACATGACGAGGAGCGGAGCCTGCCCGCCTGCCTGGTCGCGCTGGGCCTGGTCACCGACCACATCGTGGTCGTGGCGGACGCCTGCCGCGACCGTACGGCCGAGGTGGCGCGGCGGGCCGGCGCCGTCGTGATCGAGGTGGGGGCGCGCAACGTCGGGGTGGCGCGTGCGGCGGGGGTGCGGGAGCTGCTGCGGCGCGGCGTGTCGTGGGTGGCGACCACCGACGCCGACACGCTGGTGCCGCCGTGCTGGCTGACCGCGCAGCTCCGGTGCGCGGCCCGTGGCTGGGACGCGGTCGCGGGCACCGTCTCGGTGGTGGACTGGACGGGCCACCCGGCCTGGACGCCCGGCGCGTTCGCGCGCCACTACGCCAAGGCGCCGCCCGTGCACGGCGCGAACCTCGGCTTCACCGCGGAGGCGTACGAGGCCGCGGGCGGTTTCCTTCCGCTCGCGACCGGTGAGGACCACGCTCTGGTCGACGCCATGGAGGCCGCCGGGCGCCGTGTGCTGCGCACCGCGCGGGTCAACGTGATCACCTCCGCCCGGCGCCACTACCGGGCGCCCCGGGGTTTCGGTCACCTTCTGACGACATTCGAGGCATGACGCACGGAACTCGCCGCATTTAAATGCGAAGAATGCTCATGTCCTAATCCGGTCACGGGACTTCTCCTGACATCCCGCTTGCCTCATTGTGATCAACGCGATCAATGGAATGAGGGTGGGTCGGATGAGGCGTCTCCTGGCCGTGGTTTGTGCCGTACTGCTCGCGGTGACCCTGTCGGCGAAGCCCGGCACCGCGGCGACAGCGTTTCCAGGGGCTCCACCGAATGATCCAGGCTACGCGCCACTGGAGTCCGGCTCGGTGCTCGACTGTCTGACCAAGGCGGCGCCCGGCGGTGAACAGCACAATCTCTACTCGTTCATGCCGCGTTGCACGCCTTTCGCGAAGGACCCGGAGAACGCCTCCGGCATGTCCGTCGACTCGGCGTGGAAGGACTACACCACCGGGTCGCCGGACACGGTGATCGCCTACGTCGAGGCCGGCGTCAACTGGCACGGCTCGGACGTCGCGGACCTGGCCGACAAGGTGTACCTCAACACGGGTGAGCTGCCCAAGCCTGAGGGCTCCTCCGCCTACGACCGCGACGGCGACGGTTCGGTCACCGCCGCCGACTACGCGAGCGACTCCCGGGTGCACGACTCGAACGGCAACGGGGTGATCGACCCCGAGGACCTGATCGTGGCGTTCTCCGACGGCCACGACGACGACGGCAACGGGTTCACCGACGACATCTCCGGCTGGGACTTCTACGACGACCAGAACGACCCGGCCACCTCCGACGGGACGTACGGTCACGCGAACAGCCAGTTGAGGGTCGCGGGCGCGCAGACCGACAACGCCAAGCTCGCCGCCGGGATCTGCCCGAAGTGCCGCCTGATGCCGGTACGCGCCGGCCAGGAGGCACTCGACCGCACCGACGACCTGGCCGCCGCGTGGCTGTACGCCGGGCGGGCGGGCGCCAAGGTCATCGTCAGCACCACCGCTGACCTCGGCTACTCCTCCGCGATGCGGCGTGCCGTCGACAAGCTCTGGAACGACGGCGTGCTGATGGTCGAGTCCAGCAACGACTTCGACTCCACCGACCACCAGGGCGGCATGTTCTGGCCACACGTCGTCCCCGGCAACGGCATGGTGGCCAACACCACCGGCGCCCCCGCGGTGCTGACCAACCCGCTGACGACGACATACCGCGAGCGCTCGAACCTGACCTCGTTCGGCAGCAAGTCGATGTTCTCGGTGGCCACCACCGCCGGGTCGACGTCGGAGTCGACGCCGACCACCGGCGGTATCTTCGGCCTGCTGCTCAGCTACGGCGCGCAGGCCGCCGCCGAGAAGAAGATCGCCTACCCGCTGACCAACGGCGAGGCCGTGCAGGTGATGCGCGCCACCGCCAGCGACGTGAACGACTCGAGTCTCGGCTGGCCGGCCAAGGCGGGCTGGGACAGCCAGTACGGCTACGGCCGTCCGAACGTCCACAAGGCCATGGCCGCGGTCGCGAGCGGCGACATCCCGCCCGCCACGTGGATCGAGAGCCCCGACTGGTACTCCCTGTACGACCCGACGACGACCTCGTCCGTGCCGGTCACCGGCCACGTGGAGGCTCGGCGGGCCAGCTCCTACCGCTACGAACTGCAGTACGCGCCCGGCCTCGACCCGTCCGACTCGTCCTTCAGCAAGATCGGGTCCGGCAGCGGCAGCGGCGTCTACGACGGCAAGGTCGGCACGCTCGACCTGTCGAAGCTGCCGGAGTCGTTCTGGAACAAGGCCTACACGATGTCCAGCGACAAGCAGCTGTCCACCACCGAGCAGTACACGGTGACGCTGCGTCTCCAGGCCTGGGACGACAAGGGCCGCCTCGGCGAGGAGCGGCGCACGATCGCCGTCCACCACGACCCGACGCTGCGCTCCGGGTTCCCGATCAAGTTCGGGCTCGGCGGCGAGAGCCAGCCGGTCCTGTCCGACCTGCAGGGCACCGGTCACCAGGCGATGGTCTTCGGTGACGCGGACGGCCGCGTGCACGCCATCGACGGCGTGAGCGGCAAGGAGCTGCCCGGCTGGCCGGCCCAGACCAACCCGGGCCAGGTGCGCGTCCCCGGCTTCGACCCCGGACACGAGCCGATCATCGCGCCGGTGTCCGTGGGCGACCTCGCGCACAACGGCCACCTGGACGTCGTGGTCACCAGCACCACCGGCCGTACCTACGCCTTCGACTCGAGCGGCAAGGCACTGCCCGGCTGGCCCAAGGTCCTCGACGACGGCGTGACGAAACCGGCCATCCCGCGTCCGGCGCTGGCGTACACACGCCTGCCCCACCAGGGCGCGACGGCCTCTCCCCTGCTGACGGACCTGGACGGCCAGCCCGGACTGGAGATCGTCCAGGCCGGGTGGGACGGGCGCCTGCACGCGTGGCACGCCGACGGCAGCGCGGTGCCCGGCTGGCCGGTGAAGGTCGCCGACCCGCCGCCGCCCGCCTCCGGCCTCACCGCGATCGACGACTCCAAGCTGGACTCCACGCCCGCGGTGGCCGACCTCGACGGCGACCACAAGCCCGAGATCGTGGTCCGCTCGCAGCACTCCGAGAGCCACGGTGAGGGGATCCAGGCGTTCGGCGCGAACTACGTGTACGCCTACCACGCCGACGGCTCAGCGGTCTCCGGCTGGCCGGCCCGCCTGCCGTCGATCATCACCTACTACGGCAGCGCGCAGGAGTTCATCACCGAGGCCGCGAACAGCCCCGCCGTCGCGGACGTCGACGGCGACGGCAAGGACGAGGTGGCCACCGGGCCGTCCTTCGCGGCGACCTCACTGGTCGGCGGCGACGGCAAGGTCCGCAGCGCGTACGGCCCGCTCACCAACCCCGCGCTGGGGCTGCTGAACGGGGACGTGAACATCATCCGGGCGCTGCTCGGCGGGCAGCTGCCCGTCGACGTACCCGCGTCGTTCACGACCACGGGCGCGTTCGGCCACTTCGGGGCGGGCGGCCGGCTCGCGTACGCCGAGTCGGGCTCCGGCGCGGTGTCGCTGGTCGCGGCGCTGCTGTTCCCCGGGAGCGGCAGCCCGATCGGCAACTTCGAACGCGGCTACGACGCGCAGACGACGCTGCCCGTACCCGGCTACCCGCACGCGCGGCACGGCCTGGACTTCCTGGGCGCGCCGCTGGTCGCCGATGTCACGGGCGACGGCAAGCCGGAGATCATCGACGCCGGTGACACCTCGACCGTGCACGCCTTCACCGACTCGGGCCAGGCGGCCGGCTTCCCGAAGTTCACGGGCGGCTGGACCCTGTTCTCCCCGACGGCGGGCGACGTGGACGCCGACGGGAAGACCGACGTGGTCACCACCACCCGCGAGGGGTACCTGTTCTCCTGGAAGACCGACGGCAAGCCGGACGCGGAGTCGTGGAGCTACCACCACGACGACTGGCGCACCGGCCGGTTCGGCACGGACACCCGCCCGCCGGGTGTGGCACGCGACGCGCACGTGAGCGGCACGTCGGTGACCTTCACCGCGCCGGGCGACGACTGGTACGCGGGCAAGGCGGCCTCCTACAAGGTCACCGTCAACGGCATCGCCGCCACCGTGCCGGCGACGGCCAGCGCGGGGGCCGTGGAGACCCTCACCGTTCCGTCGGGCGCCAAGAACGTCGTGGTGCAGGCCATAGACGACGCCGGGAACCTGGGGCTGCCGGTGACCGTCCAGTGATGCCCCGCTCCCACGGGGAGGAATCCTGAGGCATATCGTCTCCGATATGCCCAAGCCGTTCGCCGAGGAGGCCCGCAGGGCCTCCTCGGCCGGCTGATGCGGGGGCTCCTGCGGCGGGCCGACTTCCGGCTCCTGTTCGCGGGACTCGTCACCAGCATGGCCGGCGACTCGCTGATGGTGCTGGTCTTCGGCATCTGGGTGAAGCACCTCACCGGCTCCAGCGGAGCGGCCGGCACGGTGATCTTCTTCGTCGCCCTGCCGTACCTGTTCGCGCCGTTCGGCGGCTGGGTGATCGACCGCTTCCGCCGCCGCCCCTTCCTCGTGATGGCCAACCTCGCGTCGGCGGCGGGCCTGCTGCCGCTGCTCCTCGTCCGCGGGGCGCGGGACATCTGGCTGATCTACGCGATCGCGTTCCTGTACGGCGCGTCGTCGGTGGCCATCGCCGGGGCGCTGAACGGGCTTTTGAAGGAGCTGCTCCCCGATGAGCTGCTCGCCGGGGCGAACGGGGCGCTCCAGACGGTCAAGGAGGGCCTGCGGCTGGGCGGCCCGCTCGCGGGCGCGGCCCTGTTCGCGCTGCTGGGCGGGGCGGCGGTGGCCGTCGTCGACGCCGCGACGTTCGTCGTCGCGGCAACCGCCATCGCGGCGATGCGGATCCGCGAGGCACGGCCGGAGCGTACGGAGACGCACTGGCTCCACGAGATGACCGCCGGCATGCGCTATCTGGCCCATGAGGCGGCCCTGCGGCGCGTCGCGGCCGGCTGCGCGCTGGCGATGGTCGTCATCGGCGTCACCGAGTCGGTGGCCTTCGCCATCGTCGACCAGGGCCTGCACCGGCCGCCGGAGTTCATCGGGGTGCTGTCCTCGGCGCAGGGCGCGGGCGCCATCGCGGGCGGGCTGACGGCGGCGCGGTTCATCGCGCGCCGCGGCGAGGTCGCGGCGGTGGCCATCGGCGTCGCGCTGTTCGGGACCGGCGCCGGGGTGTGCGCCCTCACGAGCCTGCCGGGCGTCCTGGCCGGCATGGCGATCGCCGGGTCGGGCCTGCCGATCGCGATCGTCGGCATCTCCACGGTGGTGCAGCGGCGTACGCCGTCACGGCTCGTCGGCCGCGTCTCGATCGCCGTCGAGACGCTCATGAGCGGCCCGCAGACGATCTCGATCGCGGCCGGCGCCGTACTGGTGTCGCTGGTGGACTACCGGCTGCTGCTGGCGCTCGTGGTGGCCGGCACGCTCAGCTCAGCGGGCTATCTGTGGCTCGGCCGGCGTCTGAGCGCTCCGATGGTGCCGCTTCCTCCGGAGGCGCCTCCCCGGCCCGCGCCCCGCCGATCAGCAGGCCGACCGCGGCGGCGATGACGCACAGCGCCGCGGTGGCCCAGAAGATGTCGCTGTACTCGGTGTGCAGGGCGTTCTTGACGGCGTCGGTGTAGGCGGTCATCCGGCGCGCGAACTCGGCCCGTTTCATCCCGAACGGCAGCGGCGCGACCAGGTGCGCGGTCAGCGACTGGAAACGGTGGAAACCCCACGCGCTGAGGGCCGCGACGCCGATGAGCATGCCCATCATGCGCGCCACGACGACGGCGGCCGAGGCGATGCCGTGCTGCAGCGCGGGGACCGAGCGCAGCGCCACCGCCGACAGCGGCGCGATGACCAGGCCGAGGCCCAGTCCGGTGACGACCAGGTCGGTGTCCATCCGCGGCAGGGCGAGCCCCAGGTGGTAGTGGAGGCCCTGGGCGTTCACCGGCCAGCTCGCGATGCGGGTGTAGCCGAGCGCGGCGACCAGCATGCCGGCGGCGATCACCCACCGCTCGGCGATCCGGCGGGCCAGCAGGCCGCCGGCGAGCGCCGCCGCGGCGAGCGGCACGAGGAAGCGCGCGAGCAGCAGCGCGCCGCCCGTGGCGTTACGGCCGTACAGGGTCTGCGCGGTGAGCTGCACGTCGACGAGGGTCGTCATCAGCGCGGCCCCGGACAGCAGGCTCACCGTGAGAGCCGCGAACACGCTGCCGCTCCGCGCGCCCCGTAGATCCAGCAGGCGGGTGCGGGCACGTGCCTCCCAGATCGCGAAGGCGGCGATCAGCACGGCTCCGGCGATCACGCACGGCAGGCCCCAGGACGGCAGCGCCGAACGCGACGGGTCCGGGTTGTACAGGCCGGCGACGAGGAGGCCGAGCCCGGCGGCCAGCAGCACTCCCCCGACGACGTCGACGCGCGCGCGGCCGTCCGGGCGTCCGGACGGGACCGTCAGCTGCACCGCGGCCATCGCGACGAGCGCGATCGGGATGTTGATCCAGAAGATCCCGCGCCAGCCGGCGACGGCGGCGATCCCGGCCCCGTACAGCGGGCCGAGGACGCTGCCGAGCTCCTGCACGGCGCCGACACCGCCGAGCACGGTCGGCCGGTGGCGCTCCTCCCACAGGTCGCCGGCGAGCGCCATCGTGATCGGCAGCAGCGCGCCGCCCGCGAGGCCCTGGACCGCGCGCCCGGTGATCAGCACGGGCATCGACCCGGCCGTCGCGGTCACCGCCGACCCCACGAGGAACCCGGCGAGGCAGGCCTGGAGCATCAGGCGCCGCCCGAAGCGGTCCGACAGCAGGCCGAGCAGCGGCATCCCGGCGATGTAGCCGAGCAGGAACGCCGTGACCACCAGGCTGGCGCGTTCGATGTGGTTCACCGGCACGCCGAGGTCGCCGACCATCGTCACCAGGACGGTGACCACGACGTACGCGTCGATGGCGGCGAGCAGGACCACGACGCCACCGACGCCGATCGCGACGCGCCGGGAGCGCTCCGTCGTCGTGTTCATGACGGTCGGCTCACCCCGCCGGGGCGACGATCGAGAACGGCTTGTTGAAGTCGGCGAAGGTGATCGTCACCGTGGCGGGCTTGGTGCCGCTCTTGGGCGGCACCTGGACGTCGGACCTCAGCACGTGGTGGTCCTTCTCGTCGATCCAGATGTCGGCGGGCGCGTCGGCGCTCGTGCCGGGCACGAGCCGGGCGAGGGCGGTCTTGTTGAGGGTGGCGTGCACCTTGTAGCACTCCTGGCCCGCGACCTTGCCGGTGCCGGTCGTCTTGGCGCCGGTCGCGGTCGTCAGCAGCTGCACGAGCCCGCGGTTGGGGTCGAGGATCGCCGACGGGTCGTAGATCCCGGCGATCTTCGACAGCGGCTGCGTCTGCCAGCCGCCGGTGAGCGCCTTGAAGTGCACCGTCTGCCCGAGCAGGACGAAGTCGAGCTGGATCGGCATGCCCAGCTCGGTCACCTGCACCGAGCCCTGGGAGTTGCCGTTCTTCAGCAGCTTCGCGTCCACGGACTTGACGTTGACCTTGGGGTTTCCGCTGGTGCGCAGGGTGAAGCTGAGGCTGGTGACGGTCTTCAGGACGTTCGCCGACTGCTGGAGGAGCGCGGGGCCGTCCGGGGTCTTGGCGGATCCGCCGCCCCCACCGCCCCCTCCACTGCAGGCGGTGAGGACCAGCGCGAGCACGATGGTGGGCAGAGAGGCGAGCCTCATCCGGGGTGACGACATACGAAGAAGATATCGACCGCCGGAGTGGATCAGAAGAATATCCGCTCACGTCGCGTATTACCCCTAGACGCGGGGCCGTGACGGCGGGTCGTCAGGCGGACAGCTGTGCGGCGCGCAGCTCGGCGGCGGCGCCCGAGGTGACGGGTTCGCCGTGGCCGAAGCAGGCGACCTCGGTGTCCAGGGCGGCCTGCTTGCGCAGGGACTCCACGGCCAGGTCCGGGTCGACGTTGAAGACGCCGAGGATGACCGGGCCGTCGTCCATGCGCGCGACCGTGTCCCCGGTGAAGAGCACCCGCGGGCCCGGGAGGTGGAGCGCGGCGCTTCCGGGGGTGTGGCCGGGCACGGCGACCACGCGGGCGCCGTCGCCGAAGTCGAGCGCGTCGCCGTCGCCGAGCTCGTGGTCCACGCGTACGGGCTCGGCCCGCTCGGTCGGCACGGTCGGCGCGACCCGCTCGAAGATCGGGCGTTCCCAGTCGAGGAGCCGCGGGGGCGGGCCGTCCGCCTCGCCGCGGATGAACGGCGCGTCGGCGCGGTGCGCGTAGACCTCGACGTTCCCCCAGGCCGCGACGTCGGCCGCCGCGCCGACGTGGTCCTGGTGGAAGTGGGTGAGGAACAGCCGGCGTACGTCGCCGGGCTCGTGGCCGATGCCGCGGATCGCCTCAGCGATCAGCGGGGCCGAGCCGACGACGCCCGCGTCCACGAGCGTGAGGCCGTCGGGGTCCTGCCACAGGTAGACGTGCCCGAGGGGGAAGCGGAGGAAGTGCAGACGCGGGATCAGTTCGATGACGTCCATACGGCGAAGGTAGGAAACGGTACGGCGGGTGACCAGCGAGTACGCCGTGCGCGTATCGGCCCGAAGCTGAAACGCCGCGCGGCCGGGCTCCGAGGCCGGATCACGGAGGGGTAAGGTGCCTGATCATGAAGGGTTCCTCCTCAGACGCCGCCGATCGGCTACCGCCGGAGATCGACGTGAGCCGGGCCCATTCGGCGCGGATGTACGACTACTACCTCGGCGGCAAGGACCACTTCGCGGCCGACCGCGAGACCGCCGAGAAGGCCATGAAGAGCTGGCTCTCGGTGCGCACCGCGGTGCGCGAGAATCGCTCCTTCCTCGGCCGCGCCGTCCGCTACCTGTCCAAGGAGGCGGGAATCCGCCAGTTCCTGGACATCGGCACGGGCCTGCCCAGCGCGAACAACGTGCACGACGTGGCGCAGTCGGTGGCACCGGAGTCGCGCGTCGTCTACGCCGACAACGACCCGATCGTGCTCGCGCACGCCAAGGCGCTGCTGACCAGCACGCCCGAGGGGCGCACCGCCTACATCGAGGCGGACCTCCGCGAACCGGAGAAGATCCTCGCTCACCCGACGACTCACGACGTGCTGGACTTCGGGAAGCCGATCGCGCTGATGCTGGTGGCGATCCTGCACTTCCTGCCCGACGACGAGAACCCCGCGGCGATCGTGCGCACGCTCGTCGACGCGCTGCCGTCCGGAAGCTACCTCGTCGCGTCGCACGTCACGCCGGAGCACGACCCGGTGGGCGTGCACGGCCTGGAGTCCTCCTACCGCGCGGGCGGCGTGCCGGCGCAGGTACGGCCCGTGGACGACTTCGTCCAGATGACGTTCGAGGGTCTCGAGCTCGTCGAGCCGGGCGTCGAACTGGTCTCCGAGTGGCACCCCGAGGGCAGCCGCCCGCGGCCGAGCGCCGCCGAGGTCAGCTGGTACGGCGGGGTCGCCCGCAAACCCTGACGGCCCGCGCCCGTCTCCGCGCCGCGGAGACGGGCGCATCCGGTGGTCAGTGGCCGGGCAGCACCACGACCGCGTCGCCGACGGGGCGCTCGCCCGTGTCGTCGGACGGCGTGTTGATCGCCTTGCCGCCGACGACCATGGTGGACGAGCCGCCGCCGTCGAGGTTCATCGCCTGGACCGCGCCCAGCGACCTCATCAGCGCGCCGCCCTCGGGGATGCTCAGGCCCTGGCTGTTGTCGGCCTTGCGCCCGTCGACCTCGACGAGCAGCAGCCTCCCCTGCCGGTCGGAGCCGATCATCGTACGGGGGTTGCGGCGGATGCCCCAGCCGTAGAACCACGACGGGTCGCCGGGGTGGATGAGGCCGTCGGCGTCCGGGGCGATCGACACGCGGCCGCCGGTGACGAGCTGCGGGCCTCCGTTGACGACGGAGTCGCGCGGGCCGAACCGTACGGGCCGCCCGCCGTCGCCGGTCACCTGGGTGCGGACCCGCAGGCGGCGTCCCGTGGTGGCGTGCGCGTCCAGCCAGGCCGCCTCGGTGCCGATCGCCTCGACGACCGTGCCGCCGGCCGGGACCGTACGCGCCGTGCGCGCCCCCTCGGACACGACGCGGCCGTGCGCGTCCAGAACGGCCTCGGAACCGGCTCCGGCGGGCACCGGGGCGCCGAACTCCGGCGTGAAGGCGACCATCTCGTTCGGGTTCGTGCAGGTGGTGTCCATGCGCGGCTTCGAGGTCGGGAGGTCGCCCGCGTGGCCGCCGCAGTCGCGGATCAGGCCGGGCGCCCGGTTGAGGCCCTCGACGGCGTGGTCGCGGCCCCGGTCGTCCCGCAGGGTGATGGTGCTCCAGAGCTTCTTCAGCTCCAGGCGGCGCCCGCCGTCGCGCAGGATCGCCGCGACGCGGCCGTTCGTCGTGTCGTGCAGCAGGCGGCCGTGCTCGACGATCACGCCGGCGGAGTCGCCGACGACGCCGTCCGTGGCGGCGATGATGAAGTACCCGCCGTTCACGGCGGCGAGGGCCCCGCTGTCCGTCGCGATCTGTGTGGTGGTGCGCCGCCCGGCCAGCGACGTGTCGTGCGTCTCGGCGACGGTGCCGTGGAACGCGTGGAAGTCGACGGTGAGGGCGCGCACGACCCACGGCCCGGTCGTGGGGGTCCCGTCCTGGCCGGTGTAGACGACGGACGGGACGAACGACGCCGCCTTGATCTCGGCGGAGGCGGCGTTGGCCTCGTCCAGGGTCGCGTACCTGCCCACGCGCACGCGGTAGCCGAGCGGCCCCGGCGGCGTGTCGGCGAACTCCGGCATCGAGACGGGCTCGACGCGGGCGGTGTACCCGGCGGCCTTCAGCTGTGCCGCGACGGAGTCCGCCTTGTCACGCGGGGCGAGGGCGGCGGTGGGCGCGTCCGGGTCCGGGTCCGGCGGGACGTCGCCGGTCGGCAGGCCGATGTTGACCGTGTAGAAGTCGTCCGGCGACAGCGAGCCGCGCCGGATCGTCGTGAGCGTGACGCCCGGCGCCACCTGCTGCGTGGTGCGCGTCTCGTGGGTGGCCGAGCCGGCCGCGCGTACGGCGGCGGCGGACGCACCGCCCGCGGGTACCAGCGCCACCGACGCCATGGTCACGGCCGCCGCGCCGGGCAGCAGGCCACGCCGGAATCCCTCGATCACTGTGCCTCCTCGGCGCCCCTCGGCGCGACGATCATCCAGACCGCAGCACCCTAGTCGGAGATATGCCGAGATTGACGGAATTCCGGGCGAACACTGGGACGGCGTTCACTCCCGCGCGATACGTCTGAGCTGGACGAGGGTGAGCCAGGTCCGCGGGCCGGGCTCGACGTGTGCCGCGCGCACCCCGTACCGGCCGGGTTCGAGGGCGACGCGCAGGTGATCCGCGCGGCGCAGGTCGCTCCCCGGCAGGAGCGCGTCGAACAGGACGACCGGGCCGGGGACGTCCCAGCGCAGCTCGGGATCCCACTCGGCCGCGCCGATCGCCTCCTCCACCCCGCCGAGGAGCTCCTCCTCCGAGTCCGCGGCGCACCAGCGGACGAAGAGGCCGTGCTCCGGCAGGAAGGTCGTCGCGTCGGGGGCGTCGCCGAGCACCAGGGCGATCGCGTCGCCGACCGGGACCAGACCCGCGAAACCGCCGACGTCGCAGGCTCTGTCGTAGTCGGTGTCGGCCCCTGGGCCGTCGCCGCCGAGCCACGACGGCAACCCGGCCTCCGGAACAGCGATCAACGGGCCGCCGGCGGGTTCGACCCACGCGGGCGCGCCGGACTCCACATACCTGACCATCAATGGAAGCTACCGCCACGGCGACCATGCGATCCCTAGTGTGGCGGACCACACTGCCCGGCCCCTGGAGGTGGTGGCCCCCCACGTGGAGCGGACGGGGCGACGGGGCTAGGTTCACTGGCATGGGTGCTCAGGGCATGACGGGACCGGTCGACCTGACCGGCCGTACCGCGGTGGTGACCGGTGGCGCGAGCGGGATCGGGCGCGCGTGCGCCGGGCGGCTGGCGGGCGCGGGAGCCCATGTGATCATCATCGACATCAGCGCGGACGCGGCCGAGGAGGCCGCCGGGGAGATCGGCGGCGGCTTCCAGGTGGCCGACCTGTCCGACGCCGACGCCGTCGACTCACTGGGGATCGACGCGGACATCCTGGTCAACAACGCCGGGCTGCAGCACGTCGCGCCGGTGCCGGACTTCCCGCCGGAGGAGTTCGCCCGCATCATGCGGGTCATGGTCGAGGCGCCGTTCCGGCTGATCCGGCAGGTGCTGCCGGGCATGTACGACCGGGGCTGGGGCCGGGTCGTCAACATCTCCTCGGTGCACGGGCTGCGCGCCTCGCCGTTCAAGGTCGCCTACGTCACGGCCAAGCACGCCATCGAGGGCATGTCCAAGGTCGTCGCGCTGGAGGCCGCCGAGCACGGGGTGACGTCGAACTGCGTCAACCCCGCGTACGTGCGCACGCCGCTCGTGGAGAACCAGATCGGCGACCAGGCCGAGGCGCACGGCATGACCGCCGACGAGGTCGTCGAGAAGATCATGCTGGAGCCCGCCGCGATCAAGCGGCTCATCGAGCCCGCCGAGGTCGCCGAGGTCGTCGCGTACCTGTGCTCCGACCAGGCCTCGTTCATCACCGGTTCGTCCGTCCCGATCGACGGCGGTTGGACGGCCCGCTGAGAGGGTCCACGTGAACCCAAGGATCTTCTTCGAGCTGCTGGCGCGCGAGGCCTCCCCCGACGAGTTCGAGGCCCCCGTCGCCGCCGCGCGCGCCTCGGGCGCCACGCCCGAGGCGCTGGAGGAGCTCGAACAGGCCAAGGTCGCGGCCCTGCGGGTGCGCGCGCTGCTGGCGCGCCGCGCGCGGCGCGAGGTCGAGCTGTCGGCGCTGTTCGAGACGGCCGGCGACCTGGCCGGGCTCCGGGACCTGGACGCCGTGCTGCAGGCGATCGTGCGGCGCGCCCGGCAGCTGCTCAACACCGACGTCGCGTACATGACGCTCAACGACGACGAGCGCGGCGACACGTACATGCGGGTCACGGACGGCTCGATCTCGCCCGCTTTCCAGCGGCTCCGGCTGCCCCCCGGGGCGGGCCTGGGCGGCCTGGTCGCGCAGATCGGGGCGCCGTACGCCAGCTCGGGCTACCTCGCCGACGAGCGCTTCCGGCACACCGGGCCGATCGACACGGGCGTCACGGAGGAGGGGCTCGTCGGGATCCTCGGCGTCCCGATGCGGCTGGGCGACCGGAACATCGGCGTCCTGTTCGCGGCCGACCGCGCCGAGCGGGAGTTCGCGCAGGAGGAGGTCGCGCTGTTGTGCTCCCTCGCCGCGCACGCCGCGGTCGCGATCGACAACGCGCGGCTGCTCCAGGAGACGCGGGTCACGCTGGAGGAGCTGAGCGCGGCCGGCGAGGTCGCGCGGGCGCACAGCGAGGCCGTCGAGCGCGCGGCGCTCGCGCACGACCGGATGACCGACCTCGTGGTGCGCGGCGGCGGCGTCGAGGACGTCGCCGCGGTGGTCACCGACGTGCTCGGCGGCGCGCTCGTCGTCCTCGACGCCGACGGCCGCCGTCTCGCCGAGGCCGGCGGCGCCGAACGGATCGGCGACGACCTCATCGCACGCGTGGGCGCCGTCTCACCGGCACGGACCCCCGGCCGTACGCGCGACGACCTGATCGCGCACGCGCGGGCCTCCGGCCGTACGGAGCGTCGCGACGACCTGCGCGTCACGCCGATCGGCGCCGGAGCGGAGATCCTCGGCACGCTGGTGCTGCGCGTCGCCGACGACCTGGCCGGCGCCGACGAGCGCATCCTCGAACGCGCCGCCCTCGTCATGGCGCTCCTGCTGCTGTTCCGCCGCAACGTCGCCGAGGTCGAGGGCCGGGTGCGCGGCGAGCTGCTCGACGACCTGGTCGCGGGGCGCGTCTCGGACCCGGACGCCCTCGACGCGCGCGCCCGCCGGCTCGGCGTCGACCTCCGCGCCGCGCACGTCCTCGTCGTGGCCCGGCACAAGGGGCAGCGGCAGCAGGCGGCGTTCTGGGCGTCGTCGCACTCGGCGGCCGAGCGCGGCCTGAGCACTTCCTACGGCGACGAGCTGGTGCTCCTGCTGCCCGGCGACCGGCCGGGCGAGGTCGCGGCCCGCGTCGCCAAGGACCTGGGTGCCGCGCTCGGCGGCCCGGCGACCGCCGGCGCCGCGGGCCCCGTCGCCGGCCTGCCCGGCGGTGCCGGGGCCGCGCACCAGGAGGCACGGCGCTGCGCCGACGCGCTGCTCGCCCTGGGCCGTACGGGCGAGGGCGCGAGCGCGGCCGGACTCGGGTTCGTGGGCCTGCTGATCGGCGAGGGCGGTGACGCCGGCGCGTTCCTCGACGACACGCTCGGGCCGGTCATCGCCTACGACGAGCGGCGCGGCACCGCGCTCACGCAGACGATGGCGATCTACTTCGGCACCGGCGGGAGCCTCGCGCGTACGGCCGCCGAGCTGCACATCCACGTCAACACGGTGACGCAGCGCCTGGACCGGATCGGCCGGCTGCTCGGCGCGGACTGGCAGCGGCCGGAGCGCGCACTGGAGATCCAGCTCGCGCTCCGGCTGCACCGCCTGCGGGGTCCGCTCACACGCTGACCGGGCTTCTTTCGGCCCGCACCGGCCGGCGTGCGGACCGCGACTCGATCAGGTGCCGGGCCGATCCCCACAGGCCGCGCCGGAAGACCAGCACGGTGACGGCGAAGACGGCGCCGGTGACGATGCCGATCTCCTCGAACCCGGCGGTGGCCAGGTAGTCGTTGAGCTCGACGATCAGGCCCGCGCCGATCACGCCGCCCCACAGGGTGCCGATCCCTCCGAGGACGACCATCATCACGACCTGCCCCGAGGTGGTCCAGTAGACCTCCTGGAGCGACACGAAGCCGTGGCCGATCGCGAACAGCCCGCCGGCCAGGCCCGACAGGCCGGCCGACAGCACGAACGCGAGCAGCTTGTACCGCTCGACCGGGTAGCCGAGGGCGCGGGCGCGCGCCGGGTTGTCGCGCACGGCGAGCAGCACGCGCCCGAACGGCGAGCGCACCACCCGCCAGGCGAACCACAGCCCGACCAGCACGATCGGCAGTCCCGCGTAGTAGAAGAAGAACGGGTCGGACAGGTCCACGCCGAACAGGTGCCGCGGGATGCCCTGCAGGCCGTTCTCGCCACCGGTCACGCCGCGCCACCGGTTCGCCAGGAAGTAGATCATCTGCGCGAAGGCGAGCGTCACCATGGCGAAGTAGATGCCGGTGCGGCGCACCGACAGCCAGCCGATCGGCGCCGCCAGGGCCGCCGCCGCGAGCGCGCCGCCGAGCACCGCGAGCGGGAACGGCAGGCCGCTGTGCATGGCGATCAGCCCGGCGACGTACGCCGAGGTGCCCCAGAACGCCGCGTGCCCGAAGGACAGCAGCCCGGTGAAGCCGAGCAGCAGGTCGACGGCGACGGCGAACAGCGCCCAGCAGATCATGTCCATCGCGACGGGCGGATAGATCACCCAGGGCAGCGCCACCGCCACGAGCAGGCCCAGGGACGTCAGGACCGGGCGTCCGGCGAGCTTTCCGATGATCACGCGATTGCCTCCTCGCGTCCGAACAGGCCGGCCGGACGCCACAGGAGCACCACGACCATGAGGATGAAGACCAGCGTCTGCGAGAGCTGCGGGACGTAGTAGTCGCACAGCGCGGTCAGCACGCCGACGGCGAAGCCCGCCGTGACCGAGCCGAAGATCGAGCCGAGGCCGCCGATGACGACGACCGCGAACACGGCGATGATGAGGTCGGAGCCCATCAGCGGGTTGACCGCCCGCATCGGCGCGGCCAGCACCCCGGCCAGGCCGGCCAGCGCGATGCCGAACCCGAACACCGGCGTGACCCACCGGCCGACGTCGATGCCCAGCGCGCGGGCCAGCTCGGGCCGCTCGGTCGCCGCCCGCACGATGACGCCCGCGCGGGTCCGCGACAGCAGGTACCAGACCACCAGGCAGGCCACGACCGCGACGCCGAGCACGAACACCTGGTACGCCGGGTAGGAGAACAGCCCGAGGTCACCGAGCCGGACAGCGCGCTCGGCCTGGGGTACGGCTGGGACTGCACGCCGTACTCCCGCTTGACCAGGTCCTGCAGCATCAGGGCCAGGCCGAAGGTGAACAGGAAGTTGTACAGCGGGTCGAGCGCGGTGAGGCGGCCGATGAAGAGCCGTTCGAGGACGACGCCGAAGACGCCGAGCAGGACCGGCACCGCGAACAGCGCGATCCAGAAGCTCACGCCCCAGTCGGTGAGCAGCACGTACGCGCCGAACGCACCGAGCATGTAGAAGGCTCCGTGCGCGAAGTTCACGACTCCCAACATGCCGAAGATGACCGCGAGGCCCAGGGCCAGCAGGGCGTAGAACGCCCCGCCGACCAAGCCGTTGAACGCCTGTTGCAGCATTTCACCCTCCTTTCGGGCGAAGCCCTGGGGTCTGGGGGTCCACCCCCAGAAGTGACACGTCCACTACAGCTTGCAGGCGGGGTCGGGCTGCTGGAACGCCTCGGCCGCCGGGACGGTCTTGAGGATCTTCTCGTAGTCCCAGGGCTCCTTGACCTCGCTGGACGGCTTGACCTGGGCGAGGTACGCGTCGTGCAGCAGGAGGTGGTCCTGGGCGCGGATCTTGGCGTTCTTGGCGAACACGTCGTTGAACTTCAGGCCTTCGAGCTGCTTGACCACGGCGTCGGACTTGTCGGTGCCGGCGCGCTGGACCGCCTCCAGGTACTGGGTGGCGGCGGAGTAGTTCGCGGCGTGCGCGAAGGTCGGCCGTTTGCCGGTCTTGGCCTGGAACTTGTCGGCCCAGGCTCCGGTTGTCCGGGCTCGCGTTCCAGTACCAGGCGTCGCTGAACTTGGTGCCCGCGAGGGCGTCCGGGCCGAGCGAGTGGATGTCGGTGAGGAACATCAGGCCGACGGCCAGGCCGATGCCCTTGGCGCGCAGCTTGTACTCGTTGTACTGCTTGACGAGGTTGACCAGGTCACCGCCGGCCTGCATGGCGCCGAGCACCTGCGGCTTGGGGTTCAGGCCGGGCGCCTTGAGGAGGAACGTGGCGAAGTTGTCGTTCGGGAACGGCGTCGGGTCGTTCTTCACGATCGTGCCGCCCGCGCTCTTGATCGCGGCGGTGAAGTTCTTCGTCATGTCCTGGCCGAAGGCGTAGTCCGGGTAGACGATGTACCAGTTCTTGACGCCGTCCTGGGTGATCGTCTTGCCGGTGCCGTGGGCCAGCATGTAGGTGTTGTAGCCGTAGTGGAACGTGTACTTGTTGCACTGCGCGCCCTCCAGCGCGGTGGCGCCGGCGCCGATGTCCATGAAGAGCTTCTTCTTGGCCTTGGCGACGTTCGCGACGGCCAGGGCCGCCGAGGAGGTCGGCACGTCGAGGATGATGTCGGCGCGCTGGCGGTCGTACAGCTCCTGGGCCTTGGAGTTGGCCACGTCGGGCTTGTTCTGGTGGTCGGCGGAGGTGACGTCGATCTTCTTGGCGACGGCCTTGTCGCCGTACTTCGCCTTGTAGTCGGCGACCGCCATCTTGACCGCCTCGACGCTGTTCTTGCCCGACAGGTCGGCGTAGACGCCGGACTGGTCGTTGAGAACGGCCAGCTCGAGCTTGCCGTCGCTGATCTTCCCGCCGCCACCGCCGGGGCCGCCGTTGCATCCGGCGGCGAGCAGGGCCACCCCGGCGGCCAGCGCGGCCGTACGTCGCCATGCGTCTCATCGTGGTCGTCTCTCCGTTAGATTCCGAGGTAGCTCGAGAAGCTCGTGCTCGCGCGCCTGACCTCGCGCGTTGTCGATGGACTCGGCGACGCGGCCCTCGGCGAGCAGGTAGTGCCGGTCGGCCACGGTCGCGGCGAAGTGGACGTTCTGCTCGATCAGCAGGACCGTGACGCCCCTGGTCCTTGACCTCGCGCAGGATCCCGCCGATCTGCTGGACGATCAGCGGGGACAGGCCCTCGGTGGGCTCGTCGCACGAGCAGCAGCCGCGCGCCCATCCGCAGCGACCCGTGCGAGCGCGAGCATCTGCTGCTCGCCGCCGGACAGCTTCGTGCCCGGCGAGCGGCGGCGCTCGCGCAGGCGGGGGAAGGTCTCGTAGACCTCGCTCCAGCGACCAGGGTCGCGGCCGGCGACCGGCGGGAGCGGTGAGGTTCTCCTCCACCGTCAGGCTCGCGTAGATGCCGCGGTCGTCGGGGACGTACCCGAGGCCGCGCGCGCGCCCGCCGGTGCGGCCGGCCTGTGCCGATGACGTCCGCGCCGAGGAACTCGCACCGTGCCCTCGGCCTGCGCTGTGCAGGCCCATGACGGCAGCGCAGCAGGGTCGTCTTCCCGGCGCCGTTGCGGCCGACCAGGGTGACGATCTCCCCCTCGCCGACCTCCAGCGACACCTCGCGCAGCGCCTGCGCCTCGCCGTACCAGGCGGACAGGCCGGTCAATCCGAAGCATCGGCGTCTCCCAGGTAGGCGGCGATCACCCGGGGGTCGCGCCGGATCTCGGCGTACGGCCCCTCGGCCAGGACCCGGCCCGGCTGCAGCACGGTGACCTTGTCGGCGAGCGTGGCGACGACGTTCATGTTGTGCTCGACCAGCACCACCGTGCGGCCGTCGCGCGACGCGCCCGATCAGGTCGACGGTCGCGGTCGACGTCCTCGGCGCCCATCCCGGCGGTCGGCTCGTCGAGGAGCAGCACCTTGCGGGTCGAGCGCCAGCGCCAGCGCGAGCTCCAGGGCGCGCTTGTGCCCGTACGACAGGGCGCCCGCCGTGCGTCTCGGCCAGGTCGGCGCAGGCGCACCTGGTCGAGGAGCTCGTCGCGCGCGGTCGCCGAAGCGCGCCAGCTGCTTCTCCGAGCGCCAGAACCGCCAGCCCAGGCCGGTGCCGCCCTGGAGCGCGAGCTCCACGTGCTCGCGGCGCGGTCAGCTGCGCGAACAGGCTGGTGATCTGGAAGGACCGGGCGACGCCGCAGCCGGGCGATCTGCTCGGGCGGCCGCCCGGTCAGCGTCGTGCGTCGCCGAGGCGTGATCCGGCCCGCCGGTCGGCTTCAGGAAGCCGGTGAGCAGGTTGAACAGCGTCGTCTTGCCGGCGCCGTTCGGGCCGACGAGCGCGTGTACGCCGCCCTCGGGCACCTCGAGGTCAACGTCGTCGACGGCACGGAAGCCACGGAACTCCTTCGACAGTCCCCGGGCGGAAAGGACCGTTGCCATCCGCTCTCCCCTTGATGTCGTGTTTGTTGCGCCGGTCACACTGCTCGTTGTTCCGGAGACCATAGGACGCGCCATAACGGCCGACCATGTGCCGTGAACACACAATTCAGTGCGTTAGGGGCGGTTCGCTCCGCCATAGGTGCGCGGAGACCACGTGCTTTGCGGACACCCGCGACCTGGCCGGGGCCCGGCCGATGTGGGCCGCACACACGTCCGGCGGCGCAAAAGTGTGGCCGTACGCGGTGGAACGCGGACGCCGATCCGGTTGACGATTGCGGGCGTTCTCGGGGGGCCGACGACACAGGGAGCCGCAATGCCGCTTATCCGTCGCCTCGCCGCGCTGACTCTGGGGCTCGCGCTCGCCGCGCCTCGCCGCCGTCCGCCGCCGCCGACCCGTCGGCGGCGCCCGGTCCGGGTGCCGGCGCGTGCCGGGCGCCGAGCGCCAGGTCGGCGCCTGCCTGCCCGACCTGACCACCGCCGGCACCGTCGCCGACGGGTACAGCGACCCGGCCCAGTGGGCGGGGCTACAGCCGGCCGGGGCGCACAACCCCGCCGGCGTGCCCGGGACGCAGATCGACGGCTACTTCCCCGACACCTCGACGCTTCAACACCACGCACGGCTGGAACCACGACGCGCAGTTCGTGATCCGGCTGCCCGACCACTGGAACGGCGGGCTCGTCGTCGCCGGTACGCCGGGGAACCGCGCGCAGTACGCCAACGACTTCACGATCTCCGACTGGGTGCTCGCCCGCGGCTACGCCTACGCCGCGACCGACAAGGGCAACGTCGGCCGCACGTTCTACCGCGACGGCCGGCGGCCGGGCGACGCGGTGGCCGAGTGGAACACGCGCGTCACCCAGCTGACGCTCGCGCGCCAAGGCGGCCGTGGCGCGGCGGTACGGACGTGCCGCCGTCGCGCACGTACGCGGCCGGCATCTCCAACGGCGGCTACCTCGTGCGCTGGCAGCTGGAGAACCATCCCGAGCTGTACGACCGGCGGCGTCGACTGGGAGGGCACGCTGTTGCGCGACGGACGGCCCGAACCTGTTCACCTACCTGCCGGCCTGCTGAAGGACTACCCCGCGTACGCCGCCGGCGGACGAGCACGCGCACCGGCGCCCTGCTCGACGCCGGCCTCGCGCCGGGCTCGGAGTTCCTGTGGCCCTACCACGAGCAGGTCTACTGGGACCTGACCCAGCGGATCTACCGCGAGGAGTTCGACCCCGGCTACGACGGCGCGACCGAGGCGGGCACGCCGTACTGCGCCTGCGGCACGCCCGGCTGCGACGCCGACTACGACTACGCCTCCCGGCCCCGCGCGGTGCACCGCGCCGTCGCCCGCGTGTCGCTGACCGGCCGGATCGGCAAGCCGCTGATCACCCTCCAGGGCACGCTCGACACGCTGCTGCCGATCACCCGTCGACGCGGACGTGTACGCGCGGATGGTGCGCGACCGGGCGCGGCGGCGGTTCCGCTACTACCGGATCGCCGGCGGCAACCACGTCGACGGCCTGTACGACGCCTATCCCGGACCGGCTGCGGCCGATCCTGCCCTGCTTCCGCCCGCCTTCGCCGCGCTGGAGGGCTGGTCGGTCCGGCCACGCGCCGCCGCCGAGCGCCACCCTCGCCCGGCCAACCTCGGGGGACCTCGCCAACACCTGCTCGCTGGCCCCTGACGGCGGGCGACCCAGTAAGGAGTACCGATGAGATCACCCCGCTCCGCCACCTCCGCCGGCTCGCCGTCGTCCGACGATGGCCGGCCTGGCCGGCGCCACCCTCACCGCGCCGGCGCACGCCGCCCTCACCTCGTACTCCGTCAGCTCCGTGTACGCCTCCGGAGTCTCCGCGGGCGCGTTCATGGCCGACCAGCTCCAGGTCGCCTACTCCGGCACCTTCAAGGGCGCCGGGATGTTCGCCGGCGGGCCGTACCACTGCGCGCTGGGCAGCCTCACCACCGCACAGCTGGCCTGCATGTACGCGGTCCAGGACCGGCAGCTCGCCACGCTGGAACAGACGGCGCGTACCCGGGCGTCACAGGGCTCGGTCGACGACGTCGCGAACCTGTCGGGCCAGCCGGTGTACGTCTTCCACGGCACCGCCGACACGACCGTCAGCGCCGGGTCTTCGAACGACCTCGTGAAGTTCTACAAGGACTTCGGGGCGAACGTGCTGTACGACAGCACCACGCCCGCGGCCCACTCCTGGGTCAGCCCGCTCGGCCCCAACGCGTGCGGCACGAGCTACACGCCGTACATCAACAACTGCGGCATCGACCCGGAGGGCGCGATGCTCGGCCACCTGTTCGGCTCGGTGTCGGCCCCGGCCGGGAGCCCGTCGGGCACGCTCTCGCAGTTCGACCAGAACGCGTACGTCCCGGGTGGCGAGCGCGGCGTCGGCGAGCATGGGCCGCCAAGGGATACCCTACGTGCCGCCGCCTGCGCGTCCGGCGCGTCGTGCCGCCTGATGGTCGCCCTGCACGGCTGCCTCCAGAGCGCCGACTCGGTCGGCGACGCGTTCGCCAGGAAGTCCTACCTGAACGAGTACGGCGACACGAACAACATGATCGTGCTGTACCCGCAGGCGACCAGCCGGGCGGGCAGCAACCCGAACGGCTGCTGGGACTGGTGGGGTTACCTGGGCGCGAGCGCCTACGACACCCACACGCGGCGCGCAGATGCAGGCCGTCATGTCCATGGTCCACGCGCTCGGCGGATGAGAAGGGTCTTCGCAGGTCAGAGGCTGTGATAAGCCGTAGGCATGCGAAGACTCCTCGGTGTGCTGCTCGGTGCCGCCGTCACGATGGCGGCGGCACCGGCGACCACGACCGGGCTCCGGCCGGGTTCGTGGCGCTCTCCGACGTGGACGCCTCGATCCAGCAGCAGATCCGGTACGCGACCCCGCACAACTTCACCGGCGCGCGGGTCGACGGGTACGACGCGCCGGAGTGCCTGCTGACCGCGCCGGCCGCGCGCGCCCTGCACCGGGCCCAGGTGACGCTGCGCCGCCAGGGGTACTCCCTGAAGGTCTACGACTGCTACCGGCCCCAGCGGGCCGTGAACCGCTTCGTGGCCTGGGCGAAGGACCTGCGCGCCACGTCCATGAAGGGCGAGTTCTACCCGCGCGTCGACAAGACCCGGCTGTTCGCCGACGGCTACATCGCCGAGCGGTCCGGGCACAGCCGCGGCAGCACGGTGGACCTGACCATCGTGCGGCTGCCCGCCGCGCCGGAGCGCGCGTACCGCCCCGGCGAGCACCTGACGCCGTGCTACGCCCCGAGGGCCCAGAGGTTCCCCGACGACTCGGTCGACATGGGCACCGGCTTCGACTGCTTCGACACCCTCGCCCACACGACCGACCCGCGCGTGCACGGCGCCCAGCGCGCCGCGCGCGCCCTCCTGGCGAACACCCTCCGACGGAGCCGGATTCACCGGTCTCCCCGAGGAATGGTGGCACTTCACGTACGCGGCGGAACCCTATCCGCACACCTATTTCGGCTTCCCCGTCTCACGGCGGTCACTGGTTCGCTGACTTTTCGCCTCCCGCGCCAATGCCCGTCGCGAAATCCACCGCCGGGAACGACGTTCTCCACCCGGCGAACCCGGCCGTTGCGCTGCACGGACACGGCGGTCACTCCCCGTGACCACCGGACCGGCGGTGACGTCTCTACGAAAAGGGGCGAACCTCCGGAGTAATGTCCCCGGATCCGGGAATATCGCCGTGCACGTTGGACGGTTTTGACGAAGATAAGTGGAGGGCAGCTTTATGCGCATCGGATCCGCGTTGATCGTCGTGTGGTTGATCATCGGTGCCATCGCGGCGGGCCAGCGCCACTACTACAGCGACTCTGACATCAACTGCGCGAAAGCCAGCACGGTCGCCGTAACGATCATCGCCGGCCCTCTCAACTACATGGGCGTGAACCCGAAGATCAAGTGCAACACCCCCAAGCCCAGCAAGTGAGCCCGCCGGTCACGTACGCGTGACCGACGACGATGCCGCCGCCCGTCAGGTACGGGCGGCGGCATCGTCGTGTCCGCAGGGTTGACACTTAAGTAAAAACTTATGAGACTGTCCGCGTGAACCAACGGCGCGCCGCCGGGGGACGCCCGGCCACGGACGGCGAACCCGACACGTTCGCCGCTCTCGCCGATCCGACCCGGCGCCACCTGCTCGAACGCCTCGCCGCCGGGGAACAGACCGTGTCAGAGCTGACCGACGGCCTGCCGGTCAGCCAAGCGGCGGTGTCGCAGCACCTGAAGGTGCTGCGCGGCGCCGGCCTGGTCGACGTGCGCCAGGACGGCCGCTACCGGCGGTACCGCCTGCGTCCCGACGGCCTGACCGAGCTGCGGGACTGGCTGCTGGCGCTCGACCGGTTCTGGCAGGAGCGCGTCAGGGCGCTGGGCGACTATCTGGAGGAGTCATCGTGAAGGCGGACATCACCATCGACGTGGTCTACCCGCATCCGATCGACCGCGTCTGGACGGCGATCACCTCCTCCGAGGGCATCGCCGCCTGGCTCATGGCCAACGACTTCGAGCCGGTGATCGGCCACCGCTTCACCCTCCGTACCGCGCCCGCGCCCGGCTTCGACGGCGTCGTGCACTGCGAGCTGCTGGAGCTGGCGGCGCCCTCGCACATGGTGTGGTCGTGGCGGGGCGGCCCGATCGACACGACCGTGACCTTCACGCTCGACGCGCTGGACTCCGGCCGTACACGGTTCCGGATGCGCCAGCTCGGCTTCCAGGGCCTGCGCGGGCAGTTCACGCGCCTGGTCCTGCAGGGAGGCGGCACCCGGATCTACCGGCGGCGCCTGCCCGCCTACCTCGATCATCTCGCCGGGGGCGCCGCTCCCGCCGAGCCGTACGACTGCTCCGGCGGGTGGCGGTCCACGCTGCCCTGGAACTGGAAGAAGGCATGATCATGGCCAGACCGACCACGAACCATCCGTACGGAACGCCCTGCTGGGCCGACCTCGGCATCCCCGACCTGCGGCAGGCGATGGACTTCTACAGCGCGCTGTTCGGCTGGGAGATCGAGGAGGGCGCGGAGGAGACCGGCCGGTACTCGATGTGCCTGGCCGACGGCCTGCGCGTCGCCGCCATCGCCCCCACCCAGGACGAGGGCCAGAGCTCGTACTGGTGGACCGTCTACTTCGCCACCGACGACGCCGACGCGTCCGCCGCGCGGATCACCGAGGCGGGCGGCACGGTCGTCGTGCCGGTCATGGACGTCATGGACCAGGGCCGGATGCTCCTGGCCGAGGACCCGTCCGGCGCGAGGTTCGGGCTGTGGCAGGGCCGGGCGCACACCGGCGCGCAGATCGTCGCCGAACGCGACGCGATGTGCTGGACCGAGCTGAGCACCCCCGACTCCGGGGTGGCCCGCCGCTTCTACGCGACCGTGCTGGAGCGCCCCGTCGAGGACATGGGCGTCCCGAACTTCGACTACGCGACGGTCAAGGCGGGCGAGGACAGCGTCGCCGGCGTCTGGGGCGTCCTGGGCGAGCCGGCCCGCTGGACGATCTACTTCGGCGTCGACGACGCCGACGCGGCGGTCGCACGGACGATCGCCGCCGGCGGCAGCGTGGTCGCGGAGCCCAAGGACTCCCCGTACGGGCGTTTCGCGATCATCGCCGACCCGGCCGGCGCGGTACTGACGGTCGTGGAGGCCACCGAGGCCTAAACGTGATCCGTGCCCCGAAACCCGCGGGGCGCGGTCCGGCGTCTCACGGGCATGCGCGCAAGACTCCTGCCCCGGCTCCTGGTCCTGGTCATCGTGGCGGTCGCCGGCCTCGGGGTCGTGCACCCCTCCTGGGCGTGCGGCTGTGGTGCCCTCGTCACCTCGACGCAGTCCGGGGTGTCCGTCGCGCAGGAGACCTCGATCGTCCGCTACGACGGCGCGCGCGAGGAGATCGTCATGCGGCTGTCGGTGCGCTCGGAGGCGCGCGACGCCGCCTGGCTGATGCCGACGCCCGCCCGCGCGACGGTGGCACTCGGGGAGAGCGCCTGGTTCGACCAGCTCGACCGGCTGACGGCGCCCCGGGTCGTACGGCACCGGCACTTCTTCCCGCACCTCGGCGGCCTGGGGAACTCCGCCGGTGCTCCGGCGCGCGGGGACACCGGCGGCGTCGGCGTGCTGGCGCGGCAGCGGCTCGGGCCGTTCGAGGTGACGACGCTGTCCGCCGACGACCCGGGCGCGCTCGCCACCTGGCTGACCTCGCACGGCTACCACCTGCCGGGCAGGCTCTCCACCGCGCTGAAGCCGTACGTCGCCGAGCGGTGGACCTACACGGCGATCAAACTGGCGCCGCGGAAGGGCACGCTGACCGGCGAGCTGGACCCGCTGCGCATCACTTTCCCGGCGGCGTCGTTCGTCTACCCGATCCGGCTGTCCCGGCTGGCCAGCACGCCGCAGTCGGTGCACCTGTACGTCCTCGCGCCGCACCGGGTCGACGTCTCCGGCCTGAACCTGTTCACCACGTACGCGGGCCGCGTGACCCGGGCGGACGTCGCCTCGCCGTCGCTGCGCTCGATGGTCGGCGGCGGCGTCTTCATGACCGAGCTGGTCCGGCAGTACATCCCGCCCGCGGACTTCACCGGCGACCTGCGGCTGAACTACGTCGCCGACGCCGCCTACCAGGAGATCGACGACGAGGACGGCGGGCTGGTGACCCTCCTGGGCGTACCGGCCTTCCTGTGGCTCCTGCTGATCCCCGTCGGCCTGGTCGTGGCGGCCGTGGCCGTGGCGTTCAGGCTGGCTCGACGATCCGCACGCGTACGGCGCGGAAGCGCGCCGGCGTCTCCCTGAGCACGGCGAGCCGGGGGTCGGGCACCGCGAGGAACGGCCCGGCCTCCTTCTCGAACAGCGCGCCGAGGCGGGTGTCCTCACGCAGCGCGTCGACGGCACGCCGGTCGCCCCCGCACACGAGGGCCTCCAGCTCACCGGCGTGCGGCGCGAGGACGCGTACGGCGGTCGCCGCCGCCTCCTGCAACGCCTCGCGCGCCTGCTTGTCACGGCGGCGCGCGAACCGCTGCTGCGACTGCCCGCCCGCCGCACTGCGCCCGTGTACGAGCCGGGCGCCGACCTTCGACACGACGAGCCGGTCGCCGTCGAAGACACCGCAGGCGTAGCCGCCGAGGCGTACGAGAAGGACACCCACCCGGCGCTCGCGCAGCGCGTGGACGGCCAGGTCGTCACCTTCGAGGGGCGGGAACGGCACGTGGCACTCGGCGGTGGCCCCGTCTCCGCCGCGCAGGAGCACGACCTCCGCCGTGGCGTCGGCCTCGAACCCGCCGTGACGCTCACCGAACCCGTCGAGCCACCGCGCGACCCGCACGGGCGGAACCTCGACCCAGTGCCCTCCCCCGGCCGCAGGCCTCGGTTTCACCATCCACGGACCCTACCCGGCCGGCGGTGGCTCCCCGATGTCCTCGTTCCACACGTCGGGCCGGTCCCGGATGAACGCCGTCATCAACTCCGCGCACTCGGCGTCGTCCAGCACCGTGACCGCGACCCCGTGCCCGGCCAGCCACTCGTGCCGTCCCTGGAACGTACGCGCCTCGCCCACCACCACGCGCGAGATGCCGAACTGCAGGATCAGCCCGCTGCAGTACCAGCACGGCGAGAGGGTGGTGACCATGGTCGTGCCCCGGTAGGAGGGCTGCCGCCCCGCCGCACGGAACGCCGCCGTCTCCCCGTGCACCGACGGATCGTCGTCCTGCACCCGCCGGTTACGCCCCCGCCCGAGCAACCGCCCGCCGTCGGCGAACAACGCCGCCCCGATCGGCACACCGCCCTCGGCGTACCCCGCGCGCGCCTCCTCCAGCGCGACGGCGAGCATGGCGTCCGGGCCGATCACTGAGCCGATCACAGGGCTGGTCACGGTCCGATTCTCTCTCACCGCCGGTTCGTGAGCGGCGTGAGCTGGTGGATGTCGTGGCGGGCCCGCAGCGCCGCGATCTCGGCCTGGTCCGGGGGCCCGGAGGCGGAGAGCAGGTCCGTGAGCTCCTGGAGGTAGGTCTCGTGGCCGGCCGGGGACACGAGGAAGAGCATCCGCGCGGTCTCCGCCCCGGGGTTGGAGAAGGCGTGCGGGCAGCCGGCCGGCACGAACATGAAGCTTCCCGGCCCGCCGCGGAACACCGTGGCGCCGGTCTCGGACCGCCAGGTGCGCCAGTCGCCCCCGGCGGTGGAGACCGGCTGGAAGGCGAGCAGGTCGAGCTCGCCGTCGAGCACGTAGAACACCTCTTCGGCCTGCCGGTGCAGGTGCGCGCCGACGTCGAACCCGGGGGCGACCTCGGCCTCGAACGCCGACCAGGCCGCCGACTCCGCGGCGCCCACCTTCAGCGTCATGCTCTGGATCGCGCGTCCGCCGCCGGGCGGCAGCAGGAGCCCGTCGGTCATGTCCGCTCGCCTTCCAGGGCCGTACGGCCGGTCGTGCGCACCCAGGTCTCCAGGCTCGTCAGGCCGGGATGGTCGGCGCGAAGCGCGGCCAGGTCGGCCAGGTCGGAGGGGTGCTCGTCGAAGAACGTGAACATCCGCGCCAGTTGCTCGTCGAAGGCACGGACCTGCTCGATGGGCGTACGCCGGAAGCGCGCCGGCAGGCCGCACACCCGGCCGTAGGTCTCGGCGATCTCCGGAGGCGTGAGCACGTCGCCGGCGATCTCCAGGGTCCGGCCGGCGAACCGGTCAGGGTGGTCGAACGCGATCGCCGCGAACGCGCCGATGTCGCCGACCGAGATCAGCTGCATCGGCAGATCCGGCCGTACGGCGAGGTTGACGACCAGCTCGCCGCCTTCCACGACCGGGCGGTTGTAGGTGGCGAAGTTGTCCATGAACGAGACGGGGCGCAGGATCGTCGCCGGGATCCCGAGCGCGCGAACGCGCTCCTCGATCCGTGCCTTGCTCTCGTAGTACGGGATCCCGGAGCGGGCGCCCGCTCCGTTCAGCGAGCTGTACACGAGGTGCCCGACGCCGGTCTCCCGCGCGATCTCCGCCACCGCCTTGCCACGCCGAACCTCCGCCACCACCCCGTCGGGGCTGATCCTGGGGCCGTCCATCATCGTCAGGACGAGGAAGACCGCGTCCACCGCTTCCATCGCCGCCCGGAGCGAGGCCGCGTCGTCCAGGTCGCCGGTGACGAGCCGCGCGCCGGCCGCGTCCAGCGCCCTGGCGGCGGGCGCGCCGGGGTCACGTACCAGGGCGTGCACCGTACGGCCCCGTCCGAGCAGGTGCCGCGCCGTCGCGCCGCCCTGCCGGCCGGTGGCGCCGATCACCAGTACCGCTCCCGATGGATCCGCCATGCCGGGCTCCTCACCTCGTGGTCGTGATCGTCAAGATAGGTCTGACGTGGCACATCGGTCCTGGTGGCGATGCTGCTAGCCTGCGGGCTTGTGGCCCCTGGCGGACAGACGCGCCGTACCGAACTGGCCGCGTTCCTCCGCTCCCAGCGGGCGCGTCTGCGCCCCGGTGACGTGGGGCTGCCCGAGGACGCCGAGCCCGGCCTCCGCCGGACCCCGGGGCTGCGGCGCGAAGAGGTCGCCCTGCTCTCCGGCGTGGGCGTCACCTGGTACACCTGGCTCGAACAGGGCCGGAAGATCACCGCGTCGGAGCAGGTGGTCGACGCGCTGGCCCGCGCCCTGCTCCTGGATCCCGACCAGCACCGCCACCTGCGCGTCCTGGCCGGTCTCGCCACCTCGGCCGGCGAGACCCCGGTCGACGGGGCACTCCCCCGGCTGCGGCGGCTGGTCGACGCCGCCGCGCCGAAGATCGCCTCCATCTACGACGCGCATCTGGACTACGTGGCGTGGAACGCGCCGTACGCCCTGATCCGGCACGACCCGGCGTCGCTCCCCGCCGACCGGCGCAACCTGCTGTGGATGATGTTCGCCGACACGGAGAGCCGCGCACGCATGGTCCGCTGGGAGCCCGCCGCGCGTGCGGTGCTGAGCCAGTTCCGCGCCGCCGCCGGGCGGCGCCCCGGCGACCCGCGGTTCGCGACGCTGACCGCCTCGCTCTCGGAGGTCAGCCCGGAGTTCCGCGAGTGGTGGGCGGCGTACCCGGTCCGCGACTTCCGGCCCGCCACGATCGGGATCGACCACCCCGAGATCGGCCGCCTCGACCTGGAGATGTTCCAGCTCCGCCCGGTCGAGCACCCGGACCTTCTGATGGTGCTTCAGGTGCCCGCGACCGAGGACGCCCTTCGGCGGGTCACCGCACTGCTGGACGACCGATGATCGCGATTTCGGCGAAGGCGGTTTGACTCCTTGACTGACGTGGGATGACATCTGGCATGTGGATCGCTCCCGAACGACGGCGCGGGCACCGCTGGATCGCGCCCACTTTCGCGGTTGCCGCGGGGCTGGCGATCGGAGTCACCCTGACCGTCCGCGGGCAGATGAACGCCGGGCTGGCGACGCTGGGAGTCCTCCTCGCGTACAGCCTGCTCCTCGCCCTGCGCGGCGGTGACTCCGGTCACGGAACCCACGACGGCTACGGCGGCGGACGCCGCTCGGCCGCCCATGTCCGTGCCGCGGCGGTCACCGGCGACATACTGGTCGGTGTGATCGTCACCGCGGTCCTGATCCAGGCCCTGCGCGGCGCCGAGATCTGGATTCCGGCCGGTTTCGCCGGTTTCGCCTGCCTGACGTACCTACTGTCGATGGCGGTCCTCAGCCAGACGTACTAGGGGCCTGACCCCGCGAGAACCAGGATCGTGGCCGCGGGCGTCCACCGATGCGCCCGGGGTGTGGTTCGAGCATGCCCTCGGGCCAGGACGATCGCTAACCCGCGACCCGCCGCCAGGGCGGCGACTTCGCTGATCAGGACGCGGTTGAAGCCCGGCCCGCCCCGCGTCCATGACCGAACCGCAACCCGCCTCGCTGACTGCGGAACGACCGATGAACAATCCCCCAACTGGTTACTTTCGTCATAAAACGGACGCCAGAATCGGAGAGTGACCGACCTAGACGCCTTCGCGAGGGACTCGCTCGGCGGGGCGTCGCACAGGAGCGGCGCGCGGCACGCGAGCTTTCATCCGATCATCGACGTCGACTCCGGCGGTGTCGTGGCCGTCACCGCGTCCGTGCCGCCGGGCGAGCACGACGTCGACCGGGCGGTCGAGGCCGCCCGCGTTACGACGGACACCCTGCTGCCCCTTCACGTACCCCTCCACATGCGCACCCTCGGCGACGGCCGGGCCATGGACCACCTGCACCGCGCGCTGACCGGGCTCGGCCGCCGCCCCGGCGGCGTGGTCGTGTCCGTGGCCGGGGTCCTGGACGGCACGTCGCCCGGCGAGGCCCTCACTCGGCTCGGCCGGCTGCGGTCGGCCGGGTACCCGTTCGCGTTCGAGCGGGCCGCCGACCTGCCGGCGCGCTTCGTCGCGGAGGCCGCGCCGTCGATCCTGTCGCTGGATCCGGAGCTGACCCGCCGGGCCGGCGACCAGCGGCGCGCGGGGCTGGTCGAGGCGCTCGTCGCCCTGGCGCGCCGCACCGGCGGTCACGTCTTCGCGCCCGGCATCGTGGCGGACGACCAGCTCACCCGGGTCAGGGCGCTCGGCGTACGCCTGGCGCAGGGACCGCTGCTGTCGCCGCCGAACTGGCGGCCGGGCATGCACGTGACGGTGCCGCTCGGGGCGCGGGAGACCGACCGGCTCGGGCCGCGGGTGACGGAGTTCATGCGGCCCGCGACGGTGATGGCGGACTCCGTGACCGCCGACGAGGTGTTCTCCGCGTTCAACGCCGAACACGACGCGACCAGCGTCGTCCTCGTCGACGACGGCCAGCGTCCGCGCCGCACCGTCGACCGCACCCGCTTCCTGCTGAGGCTCGCCGGCGCGTACGGGCACGCCCTGCACGCGCACAAACCGGCCGCGCGGCTCGCCGACGCACCGCGTACGGTGCCGAGGACGGTGCCGGCGATCGCCGCCCTGCGCGCGGCCGGCGACGACCAGGAACGCGTGTACGACGACCTCGTCGTGGTCGACGAGGTGGGCCGCTGCCTGGGCGTCGCCCGCGTCGGCGACCTGATCCGCAGCCTCTCCTCGCAGCACTGAGACCCGGAACTCCGCCCCCTCAGGGCCGGTTTGTACAACTTGCTTGATAAGTCTAGGTTTATTAGCCGTGGACAACTATCCGGCTGAAGACGAGCGCGCGGCGACCGAGCTGCGGCTGTCCCTCGGCCGGATCGTACGCCGCATGCGGCAGGCGCACCGGCCGGGCGAGCTGACCCTCTCGGAGGTGTCCGTCCTGTCGCGGCTCGACCGCCACGGCCCCGCCACGCCCGGCGCGCTCGCGACCGACGAGCGCGTACGCCCCCAGGCGATGGGGGCGACGCTCGCCGCGCTGGAGCAGCGCGGGCTCGTCGCGCGTACGCCGGATCCGGGCGACGGGCGACGCGTCTCCATGTCGGCGACCGACGAGGGCCGCCAGGTGCTGCACGACCGCCGCTCGGCCACCACCCGGCGGATGACGCACGCGCTCGCGGAGGCGTTCACCCCGGAGGAACGACGTCAGCTGATGGAGGTCATTCCCTTGCTCGAACGACTCGCGGACCGCCTGTGAACGACGCCGACCGCTACAAGTGGACAGCGCTGTCCAACACGACGCTCGGCGTACTGATCGCCACGCTCGACGGCTCGATCGTGATCATCTCCCTGCCGGCCATCTTCCGCGGCATCGGGCTCGACCCGCTCGCGCCCTCCAACATCAGCTACCTGCTGTGGATGATCCTCGGCTACCTGCTCGTCTCGGCCGTGCTGGTCGTGGCGCTCGGCCGGCTGGGCGACATGTTCGGCCGCGTCCGGATGTACAACCTCGGCTTCGTGATCTTCAGCGTGGCGTCGCTGGCGCTGTCCCTGGATCCCTTCCGCGGCGGCTCCGGAGCGCTGTGGCTGATCGGCTGGCGGGTCGTGCAGGGCGTCGGCGGCGCCATGCTCACGGCCAACTCCGCGGCCATCCTCACCGACGCGTTCCCGCTCTCGCAGCGCGGCATGGCGCTGGGCATCAACCAGATCACCGCGCTCGCCGGCCAGTTCCTCGGCCTCCTCGCGGGCGGCCTGCTCGCCGAGGTCGACTGGCGGGCGGTGTTCTGGGTGAGCGTGCCGATCGGCGTGATCGGCACGATCTGGTCGTACCACAGCCTGCGTGAGGTGAACGCGCCGCGCGTCGCGCGCATCGACTGGCTGGGCAACGTCACGTTCGTGACCGGCACCGCGGCCCTGCTCGCCGCGATCACCTACGGGATCCAGCCGTACGGCGGGCACGCCACCGGCTGGTCCAACCCCAAGGTGCTGGGCGGAGGCGGGCTCGGCCTGGCACTTCTGGTGACGTTCTGCGTGGTCGAGACGCGCGTCGCCGAGCCGATGCTGCGGCTGAGCCTGTTCAAGATCCGGGCGTTCGCGGCCGGCAACCTCGCCGCGCTGCTCACCTCGATCGCGCGCGGCGGCCTGCAGTTCATGATGATCATCTGGTTGCAGGGGATCTGGCTGCCGCTGCACGGGTACGCGTTCGAGCGCACCCCCCTGTGGGCGGGGATCTACCTGCTGCCGCTGACGTGCGGTTTCCTGGTGTCCGGACCCGTGTCGGGCTATCTGTCCGACCGCTTCGGCGCCCGGCTGTTCGCCACCGGCGGCCTGTCGCTGGTCGCGGCGTCGTTCCTGGGTTTCCTGGCGCTGCCGGTGAACTTCTCCTATCCGGTGTTCGCGACCCTGCTGTTCCTCAGCGGGGTCGGCCAGGGCATGTTCTCGGCGCCGAACACCTCGGCGATCATGAGCAGCGTGCCGCGGGCGCAGCGCGGTGTGGCCTCGGGCATGCGCTCGACGTTCCAGAACTCCGGCAACGCGCTGTCGATCGGGGTCTTCTTCTCCCTGATGATCGCCGGGCTGGCGGGGACCCTGCCGCACACGCTGTCGTCCGGGCTGCAGGCCCAGGCCGTGCCCGCGGCGGACGCCGCGCGCGTCGCCCAGCTCCCCCCGGTGAGCACGCTCTTCGCGGCGTTCCTCGGCAACAACCCGATCGGCCACCTGCTGGGGTCGAACGGCCTGCTGACCACCCTGCCCGCGAAGAACCGTGACGCCCTCACCGGCAAGACGTTCTTCCCCCAACTCGTCTCCGGGCCGTTCCATCATGGCCTGGTGCTCGTCTTCGTCGCAGCCGCCGCGATGGCCGCCATCGCCGCGGTGTGCTCGGCGATGCGCGGAACCCGATATGTCCACACCGAGGAGATAGAGCATGACCGACGCGATCAGGGCCGAGACAGTCAAGATCAAGGGCTTCGGCGATGACGAGATAGAGGCGTACGCGGCCCGCCCGCTGCACGACCGGCCGCGAGGCGGCGTCGTGGTCATCCACCACATGCCCGGCTACGACCAGTCGACCAAGGAGATGGTCCGCACCTTCGCGGTGAACGGCTACTCCGCCGTCTGCCCGAACCTCTACACGCGCGAGGCGCCGGGCGCCGACCCGGACGACGCGGCGGCGACCGTACGCGCGTCCGGCGGTGTGCCGGACGACCGGCTCGTCGGCGACGTCGAGGGCGGCGCGAAGTACCTGAACTCCCTGGAGCACGCCAACGGCAAGATCGGCGTCATCGGCCACTGCTCCGGTGGACGCCAGGCCTTCCTGGTCGGCTGCTCGACGCGGGTCGACGCCGCCGTCGACTGCTACGGCGCCTTCGTCGTCAACGAGCCGCCGGCCGGCATGCCCAAGGCCATGAAGCCGATCCTGAACCTCGCCCCGAACCTCTCCTGCCCGCTCCTCGGCCTGTTCGGCGCCGACGACGGCTACCCGGGCCCGGAGGAGGTCGCGGCCCTGTCCGCCGAGCTCGACCGGCTCGGCAAGGCCCACGAGTTCCACACGTACGAGGGCGCGGGCCACGCCTTCTTCGCCGTCGACCGCCCCGCGTACCGCCCCGAGGCCGCGGTGGACGGCTGGGAGAAGATCTTCGACTTCTACGGCCGCACGCTGGCGTGACCACCGCGGGCCGGCCGTCCCGGTGACGGCCGGCCCGCACCGACTCACCGAAAGTTGTGACATATGTGCACGTACCAGACCCACCGGATCGCGATCGACGGCAGCGGCAAGGCACGTAAGGGCTGGATCCGCCTCACCGACGCGACGGTATACGTCGACCACCCGGTCCACATGCCGCAGGGACACACGGTCAACATCGACTTCCTCAACCCGGCACAGGGCCCGTCCGCCCGCGTGGCCGTCGAACTGACCGAGGAAGCCGCCCTGGCCCTGGCCGACGCCATCCACGCCGCCATCGCCGCCGCCCCTCCGGGCCTCGCCGCCGCCGAGCATCCCGTCTCCGCCTGACGAGATCGGGAACGCACGCCCGCGTTCCCGTACCCGGGTGGGTGTCCCGGGCCGCAGACCGCGGAAAGGCCCGCCACCGGCGGACAGGTGGCCAGAGATTGGGGAACGCGCGGCCGTACGCGTCCCCGTACCCGGGTAGGCATCCAGGGCCGCAGACCGCGGAAAGGCCCCGTCCGCCAGCGGCGGACGGGTGGCGAGAGCGTGGGGGCGCGCCGCATGCGAATCGGGACGCCGCACGGGCGATGGCCGCCCCGCCGGACGTTCCTCGCCGCCTGCCTGCTGTCGGTCCTCACCGGCTGTACGTTCACGTTCCTGATGTCGACGCACGCCGCCGCGCACGACTCGTCGAAGGTGCTGCTGTCGGCGAACCGCGTCGAGCGGCTCGTGGTCGACATGGAGACCGGGCAGCTGGGGTTCGTCGCGACCGGTGACCGGCGGTCCCTCACCCCGTGGCTCGCCGCACGTGCGGCCTTTCCCGGCGAGGCCGCGCGGCTCCAGCGGCTGGCGGAGGAGACCGGCGCGTCCCAGGGCGCGCGTGCACGCGAGATCGTCCGGGCGGCCGACGCCTACCTGCGCGAACACTCCGCGCCGCTCGTCGACGCCGCCCAGCGCGACCTGAGGAAGGCCCGCTCCCTGATCGCCCGGGGCGAGGGGCGGCGGCGGATAGACGCCATCCGAGGGCAGTTCGACCGGTTCACGGAGGTCCAGCACCAGATCTCCAGCGCACGCGAGCGCGACGCCGTACCCGCCACCCGCCGCATGATCGCCATGGCGGCGGGAACGTCCGGGTCCCTGCTCGTCGTCCTCCTCCTGGTCGGCCTCGTCACCCGTACGGGCATCCGCCGCCCTCCGCCGCCCGCCCGCGCCGGGGAACCGGAGGCCCTGCGGCGCGCGGCGACCCTGGTCGCACGCGGAGGTCCCCTAGAGGAGACCCTCCGCGCGGTAGCGGACGAGGCGCGGCGCCTGCTGGGCGAGGACCACGTGACCATCGGCCGGTACGACCCGGACGGCGGCATGACGATCCTCACCCGGCCGAGTACGCGCGAGTCCCCGCCGACACCCGCCACGGGCAGCCCCGGTCCCTCACACGCACGAGTCCCCACCGACACCCGGCCGCCGGGCGATCGAGGACGGGGCGGCGGAGGCTGTGGTCCTTCGTACGCGGCGTACCGCCTGGACCTCAGGCGGCGGGTCGGCGCGGCGGGTCGTCGCCTGCCCCGTCATCGTCGCCGGACGGCTCTGGGGGGTGATGTCCTTCCTGTCCCGCACCCACGGGCCTCCGGATGAGGAGGCACGGCGGTGCATGGAGGAGTTCGCCGGGCTGGCCGCGATCGCGGTCGCCAACGACGCGGAGCGTGCCGGGTTCACCGCCTCCCGCGTACGGCTCGTCGACGCCTCCGACGCGACGCGGCGCGGGATCGAGCGGGACCTGCACGATCGTACGCAGCAGCATCTGGTCTCGGTCGGCATGCGGCTGCGGGCCGCCGAGGCCGCACTACCACCCGGCCAGGACGCGCTCCGGGAGCGGCTCTCGTCCGCCACGCGCGACCTGACCGCCATCGGCGAGAACCTCCAGCGCATCGCGCGGGACCTGTATCCGGTGATCCTCGACAAGGGCGGGCTGGCGGCCTCGCTGCGCGCCCTGACGCGGCAGTCCCCCGTGCCGGCCCTGCTCGACGTACGCGCCGGGGGCGAGCTCTCGGAGCGTGTCGCGGTGACCGTCCACCAGGTCGTGTCCGAGGCGCTGTCGAACGCGGGCCGCCACGCCCACGCGTCGATCGTCCGGGTGAGCGTCGAGGCCGGGCCCGCGCTGGCGCGGGTCGTGGTGACCGACGACGGCGTCGGGGGCGCCGACCCGTCCCTGGGTTCCGGCCTGGCGCGACTGCGGGACCGCGTCGAGGCACTCGGCGGCAATTTCAGTGTCGAGAGCCCGCCCGGCGGCGGTACGACCCTGCGCGTGAGCGTTCCGGACTGACGGCCTGGTTACACAGGGGTTCTGCCTGCGAGTCAAGATCAATCTGAACGCGGATCGGCGTGCGCCGTGCGCTTGCTCACGGCATGATTGTGGAGTGAGAAATCCGCCCGAGGACCATTCCCTCGCGGTGTGGATATGGCCTCGTGCGCTCCCCCTCGCCGGGATCTTCGGCCCGGCTTGGGACGGACCCGACGTACGCGCGCGGTTCCTGACCCTGACGAGCCAGTGGCAGGCCCGGCATCCGGCGCCCGCCGCACCGCGGCCCGACGCGCCGGCCGCGGGCCAGTGGATGTGGCAGCCGCCCGCACACCGCATCTACGACTGCCACACCTACGACACTCCGGACGACGACTGGCTGGAGGTCATGGTGCGGATGGAGACCACCGAGCTCTCCGACGGATGCCGGATCGGCGCGGAGCTCGCGGTGGCGTGCCGCTGCGACACCCCGCACGGCCGCCACTCGGTCGTGGAGGTGCTGTGGCGTGCGGGCGGTCCCGGCGCCGCCCTCGACACCCTCACCACGGTGCTCCGCTACACCGACCAGTGGCTCACGAGCTCCCGGCGGCCCGGCTGGTGGCGCGAGCAGGCCGGCCTCTGACGTACGACGACGGCCGGGGCCCCATGGGGACCCCGGCCTGCGATCGATCGCGGAAGGCTCAGACGCGAAGGCTCAGACGTTGAACCCGAGCGCCCGCAGCTGCTCGCGGCCGTCCTCGGTGATCTTGTCCGGGCCCCACGGCGGCAGCCACACCCAGTTGATGGTGACGCCTTCGGACAGGCCCTCAAGGGCGCTGTTCGTCTGGTCCTCGATGACGTCCGTCAGCGGGCAGGCCGCGCTGGTGAGCGTCATGTCCAGGGTGATGCTCTTGTCGTCGTTGATGTTGACGCCGTACACCAGGCCCAGGTCGACCACGTTGATGCCGAGCTCGGGGTCGACGACGTCCCTCATGGCTTCGAGGACCTCGTCCTCGGCGATCTTCGTTTCGCTCATATCGGGTTCTCCAGGTTGTGAACGACGGTCACGCCCGTGCCTCGATGGCCTTCGCGGTCGCGTCCTTCCACGCCATCCAGGCGAGGAGGGCGCACTTGATGCGGGCGGGGTACTTCGACACACCGGTGAAGGCGACGGCGTCCTCGAGCACTTCCTCGTCGGGCTCGACCTGCCCGCGGGACTGCATCAGCTTGAGGAACTCCTCACCGGTGTTCATGGCCTCCTTGACCGGCCGGCCGATGATCAGGTCGGCCATCACCGAGGCGCTGGCCTGGCTGATCGAACAGCCCATCGCGTCGTACGACACGTCGGCGACGTCATCGCCGTCGATGCGCACGCGCAGCGTCACCTCGTCACCGCAGGTCGGATTGACGTGATGCACCTCGGCGTCGTATGGATCCCGCAGCCCCTTGTGGTGGGGGTTGCGGTAGTGGTCCAGGATGATCTCCTGGTACATCGACTCGAGCTGCATGCCGTTCCTTTCCTGCACCTGACCAGGGCAACGTCAGGCCGTGCCGAAGAATTTCTGCGTCTGCCGAAGCCCATCGGCGAGCGCGTCGATCTCGTCGTGGGTGTTGTAGAAGTACAGCGACGCACGCGTGCTCGCCGTGACGCCGTACCTGCGGTGCAGCGGACGCGCGCAGTGGTGACCGGCGCGTACGGCGACTCCGTGGGCGTCGAGGACCTGGCTCACGTCGTGCGGGTGGATCTCGCGGCCGTCCAGGCCGTCGAGGACGAACGACAGCGCGGTACCGCGGTCGTCGGCCTCGGACGGGCCGAGGAGCCGCAGGCCTTCGACGGCCTTCAGCTCCCGCAGCGCGTGGACGAGCAGGTCGTGCTCGTACGCCCGGATCTCCTCCATGCCGATGCCGGAGACGTAGTCGATGGCCGCGGACAGCCCCGCCGCCTCGGCGATCGGCATCGTGCCGGCCTCGAAACGGTGCGGCGGCGGAGCGAAGGTCGACCGCTCCATCGCCACGGTCTCGATCATCTCGCCACCGCCGAGGAACGGCGGCAGCACGTCGAGCAGCTCACGGCGCCCCCAGAGCACGCCGATCCCCGTGGGGCCGCACAGCTTGTGCGCGGTGAACCCGTAGAAGTCGGCGCCGGTCTCCTGGACGTTCACCGGCATGTGCGGGACCGCCTGCGCGCCGTCGAGGAGCACGAGCGCGCCCACCGCGTGGGCCTTCTCGATGACCTCGGCGATCGGGTTGATCGTGCCGAGGACGTTCGACTGGTGCGCCATCGCGACGAACTTCGTCCGGCTGTTGATCAGCTCGTCGATGTTCGTGAGGTCGAGGCGGCCGTCGTCGGTGACGCCGAACCAGCGGAGCGTCGCGCCGGTGCGCCGCGCGAGCAGCTGCCACGGCACGATGTTGGAGTGGTGCTCCATCTCCGTGATGACGATCTCGTCGCCCGGCCCGACGCGGAACCGCTCCGCCTCCGGCTCGCCGAAGGCCGCGTTGCTGAAGGCGTACGCGAGGAGGTTGATCCCCTCCGAGATGTTCTTCGTGAAGATCACCTCGGACTCGTCGGCGGCTCCGATGAACCCGGCCACCTTGATCCGCGCGCCTTCGTACGCCTCCGTCGCCTCCTCGCCCAGCTGGTGGGTCGCCCGGTGGATGTTGGCGTTGTGCCGGGCGTAGAAGTCCTCGATGGCGTCGATGACCTGGAGGGGCTTCTGGGAGGTGTTCGCGCTGTCGAGATAGACCAGCGGCCGTCCGTCACGGACGGTGCGCGACAGGATCGGGAAGTCCTTGCGGATCCGTCCGACGTCGATGCTCACCCGGATGCGCCCGCCTTCGTGAACTTCTCGTAGCCCTCGGTCTCCAGGAGGTCGGCGAGCTCGGGGCCGCCCTGCTCCACGATGCGCCCGGCCGCGAAGACGTGCACGAAGTCGGGCTTCACGTAACGCAGGATCCGCGTGTAGTGCGTGATCAGCAGGACGCCGGTCTCGCCGCCCTGGCGGAAGCGGTTGACGCCCTCGGAGACGATCTTGAGGGCGTCGATGTCGAGGCCGGAGTCGGTCTCGTCGAGCACCGCCATCTTCGGCTTCAGCATCTCCATCTGGAGGATCTCGTGGCGCTTCTTCTCGCCACCGGAGAAGCCCTCGTTGACGTTGCGCTGGGCGAACGCGGAGTCGATCTGCAGGTCGCCCATCGCGCCGCGCATCTCCTTGGCGAAGTCGCGCAGCTTCGGCGCCTCGCCGCGCACGGCGGTCACCGCGGTACGCAGGAAGTTCGACACCGAGACGCCGGGGACCTCGACGGGGTACTGCATCGCGAGGAACATGCCGGCGCGGGCGCGCTCGTCGACGGTCATGTCGAGGACGCTCTCACCGTCGAGGAGCACCTCACCGCTGGTGACGGCGTACTTCGGGTGACCCGCGATGGCGTAGGCGAGGGTGGACTTGCCGGAGCCGTTCGGCCCCATGATCGCGTGGGTCTCACCCGAGCGTACGGTCAGGTCGACGCCCCGCAGGATCTCCTTGTCCTCGACGGAGACGTGCAGGTCGCGAATCTCAAGTGTGGCCATAGGTCTCAGGACTCCTTGAGCGCGACGAATACGTCGTCGCTCTCGATCTTCACTCGGTACGTGGGAACCGGCGCGGTGGCCGGAGGATTGGTGGGCTTGCCGGTGCGCAGGTCGAAGCACGAGCCGTGCAGCCAGCACTCGATCGTGTTGTCGTAGACGTCGCCCTCGGAGAGCGCGACCTCCGCGTGGGAGCAGACGTCGCGCAGCGCGAACACCTCTCCGTTCACGCGCACGACCGCGACCGGCGTGTCGTCGATCTCGACCGCGAGCGCCCCCTCCTCAGGGACGTCCGACAGCGCGCAGGCGCGCACGAAGTCGCTCATCGCTCAAGCTCCTCGTCGATCGCCGCCAGCACCTGCTCACGGAGATCTTCGATGTCGATCTTCTCGACGAGCTGGCCCAGGAAGCCGCGGACGACCATCCGGCGTGCGACGTCGTACGGGATGCCCCGCGCCTGGAGGTAGAACAGCTGCTGGTCGTCGAGCCGGCCGGACGCCGAGGCGTGGCCCGCGCCGGCGACCTCGCCGGTGAGGATCTCCAGGTTCGGGACCGAGTCGACGCGGGTGCCGTCGGTGAGCACGAGGTTGCGGTTCAGCTCGTACGTGTCGGTGCCCTCGGCCTCGACCCGGATGATCACGTCGCCGATCCAGACGGCGTGCGCGCCGTCGTCCTGCAGCGCGCCGCGGTAGTCGACGCGGCTGCGGCAGTTCGGCTGGGTGTGGTCGACCAGGAGGCGGTGCTCCAGGTGCTGGTTCGCGTCGGCGAAGTACAGGCCGTACAGCTCGGCGTCGCCGCCCGGGGCGTCGTAGGACACCGACGGGGCGATGCGGACGACCTCGCCGCCGAGGCTGACCGTGAAGCTCTTGAACTTCGCGTCGCGGCCGAGCCGTGCGTGCTGGTGCGACAGGTGGACCGCGTCGGCCGCCCAGTTCTGCAGGCTGAAGACCTTCAGCGAGGCGCCGTCGCCGACGACGAACTCCACGTTGTCGGCGTACGTCGCCGAGCCCGTGTGGTCGAGCACGACGGTCGCCTGGGAGAACGGCTCCAGGATGACGGTCGTGTGCCCGTAGGCCACGCCGCCCTCGCCGCGCAGCGACAGGACGGTCGGCGCCGAGGCGACGACCTCCTTCGGGACCGTGATCACGGTCGCCTGCGCGAACGAGGCGTACGCCTGGGCGCTGACCCGGTCGGCCGGGACGTACGCGCGGCCGACACGCTCGTCGGTGCGCGCGACGGTCTCGACGGTGACCCCGGAGGCCGCGTCGACGTCGACGATCACCTTGCCGTCGGCGGCCGCTCCCTTGTGCAGGTCGCGCAGGCGGCGCAGCGGGGTGAACCGCCACTCCTCCTCGCGGCCGTTCGGCACGGGGAAGTCCGCGACGTCGTAGGAGGCCTGCTCGTGCAGGGTCCCACGAGGCCGCTCGGTCGTTACGGCCATCAGCCGACGGCTCCTTCCATCTGAAGCTCGATGAGGCGGTTCAGCTCGAGGGCGTACTCCATGGGGAGCTCGCGCGCGATGGGCTCGACGAACCCGCGCACGATCATCGCCATGGCCTCGTCCTCGGTGAGCCCGCGGCTCATGAGGTAGAAGAGCTGGTTCTCCGAGACCTTCGAGACGGTCGCCTCGTGGCCCATCTCGACGTCGTCCTCGCGGACGTCGACGTACGGGTAGGTGTCGGAGCGGCTGATCTGGTCGACCAGCAGCGCGTCGCACTTCACGGTGGACTTGGAGTGCTCGGCGCCCTCCTGGACCTGGACCAGCCCGCGGTAGCTCGTACGGCCACCGCCGCGCGCCACCGACTTGGAGATGATCGTCGAGGAGGTGTTCGGCGCGGCGTGCACCATCTTGGCGCCGGCGTCCTGGTGCTGGCCCTCGCCCGCGAAGGCGATGGACAGCGTCTCACCCTTGGCGTGCTCGCCCATGAGGTAGACGGCCGGGTACTTCATCGTGACCTTGGAGCCGATGTTGCCGTCGACCCACTCCATCGTGGCGCCCTCGTAGCAGACGGCGCGCTTGGTCACGAGGTTGTAGACGTTGTTCGACCAGTTCTGGATGGTCGTGTAGCGGCAGCGGGCGTCCTTCTTCACGACGATCTCGACGACGGCCGAGTGCAGCGAGTCGGACTTGTAGATCGGCGCCGTGCAGCCCTCGACGTAGTGGACGTACGCGCCCTCGTCGACGATGATCAGCGTCCGCTCGAACTGGCCCATGTTCTCGGTGTTGATCCGGAAGTAGGCCTGGAGCGGGATCTCGACGTTCACGCCCGGCGGCACGTAGATGAACGAGCCGCCCGACCACACGGCCGAGTTGAGCGCGGCGAACTTGTTGTCGCCGACCGGGATCACGGAGCCGAAGTACTCCTGGAAGATCTCCGGGTGCTCGCGCAGGCCCGTGTCGGTGTCGAGGAAGAGGACGCCCTGCTGCTCCAGGTCCTCGCGGATCTGGTGGTAGACGACCTCGGACTCGTACTGCGCGGCGACACCCGCGATGAGGCGCTGCTTCTCCGCCTCGGGGATGCCGAGCTTGTCGTAGGTGTTCTTGATGTCTTCGGGAAGCTCGTCCCAGGAGGCGGCCTGCTTCTCCGTCGAGCGTACGAAGTACTTGATGTTGTCGAAGTCGATCCCGGTGAGGTCGGCGCCCCACGTCGGCATCGGCTTCTTGCCGAACAGGCGCAGGCCCTTGAGGCGAAGGTCGAGCATCCAGTCGGGCTCGCTCTTCTTCGCCGAGATGTCGCGGACGACCTCATCGGACAGCCCGCGACGGGCTGATGCACCGGCTACGTCGGAATCGGCCCAGCCGAACTTGTACTTCCCGAGCCCTTCGAGCTCGGGGTGGGCTGCCGTAGTCATACGGAGGCTCCTCCGGACTGTCGCTTTGTTTCGTTCTTGGTGGTCAGCTCACGCGCGGTCACGTGAGTCGTGCATATTCCGTCCCCATGGGCGATCGTCGCCAGCCGCTGGACCGGGACGCCCAGCAGGCGCCCGAACGCCGCGGTCTCCGCCTCGCACAACTGCGGGAAGCTGGCCGCGACGTGCGCGACCGGGCAGTGGTGCTGGCAGAGCTGGACTCCGCCGGCGGGGGCCGTCGTCGACGAGGCGGCGTAACCGTCCGCGGACAGTGCCTCCGCCAGCGCGCGCACCCGCTGCTGCGGGGGGACGGCGCGCATCGCCGCTCCATAGCGCGCCTCGAGATCGCTCACCTGACTGCGCGAGAACTCGGCGACGGCCTCCTCCCCCAGGCGCTCGGCGAGGAACCGCAGAGCGCTACGGGCGAGGTCGTCATAGGCGTGCTCGAACGCGCTGCGACCGGCGTCGGTGATGACGAAGAGCTTGGCGGGGCGACCGCGCCCACGCCTTGCCTCCGGCCTGCAGGCGCGCTCCTCGATCATCTCGTCGCCCAGAAGGGCGTCGAGGTGGCGGCGCACGGCCGCGGGCGTGAGCCCGAGCCGCTGCCCGAGCGACGAAGCGCTGATGGGACCATATTCAAGGATCAAACGGGCCACTCGCGCTCGCGTGGTGCGCTCGGAGTGACTCGGACCGAACGAGGGCACGCCGGCAGGGGCCGTCGATGCTTCCTTCGCGTCGGTCACCTTTTTCACAACATCAGTGTGGCCTAATTCCTTCCCCGGGCACAAACGAATGCCGGTAATCCCCGTCACTTAGGGGAGCCTTACTCCACCTGCGGCTTCGTACGCAGGGTGAGCGCGACGAGCGCGCCGAGCAGGAAGGCGGTACCGGCGGCCGCCATCGCGTACGGGGTGCCGGCCGAGTCGCCGAGGGTGCCGATCAGGGCGACGCCGATCGTACTGCCGACCTGGCGGCTCGCGTTGATCGCCCCCGAGGCGACCCCCGCGCGCTCCTTCGGGGCGGCCTCCACGACGGTCGTGGTGGCCGCGGGCATCGTGAAGGACATCCCGAACCCCGCCGCCATCAGGGGCACCATGAGCAGCGGGTACGGCGCGCTCACCCCGGTCACCATCAGCCCGAACAGCCCCGCGGCCCCCGTGCAGAGCCCGATCAGCATCGTCGGCGCCGTGCCGGTGCGGCTCGTCAGGCGCCCGGACAGGAACGACCCGAGCGACACGAGGATCCCCTCGGGCAGCAGGGCGGCGCCGGCCACGGCGGGGCTCATGTGCTTCGTCTGCTGGAAGTACAGGCTCGTGACGAAGAGCTGGCCGTAGAAGCCGAGGTTGATCAGAAGCCCGATCGCGCTGCCGCCGGAGAACGCGCGGGAGCGGAAGAGCCCCGGCGGGAGCATCGGGTTCGCCGTACGCCGCTCGGCGGCCACGAAGATCGCGCCGAGCCCGGCGGCCACCGCGCACCCGCCGAGGACGACGGGCGAGGCCCAGCCGTGGGAGCGCGCGCCGATCAGGGCGAAGGTCAGCGTCCCGAGCGCGGCGATGGCGGTGACCTGCCCGGGCAGGTCGAAGCCGCGGCGTCCGTGGCCGGCCGGGCTCGCGACGTACCGCGCGGTCAGCAGCAGCGCGAGCAGGCCGAGCGGCACGTTGACGAAGAAGACCACGCGCCAGCTCAGCGCCTCGGTCAGCGCGCCGCCGATGACCGGACCGGAGGCGGCGGCGATGCCGGCGACCCCGCCCCAGACGCCGACGGCGCGGGCGCGCGCCCCGGCGTCGGGCGTCGCTGCCGACAGCAGGGCCAGCGACGACGGGACGAGGATCGCCGCGCCCGCGCCCTGGACCAGCCGGGCCGCGACGAGGGTGGCGGCGCCCGTGGCCAGCCCGCAGGCGGCCGAGGCCACCACGAACAGGATGAGTCCGGCGCCGAAGACGTGGCGTGGGCCGTACCGGTCGCCCAGCGAGCCCGCCGACAGCAGCAGGGCCGCGAACGTCAGCGTGTACCCGTCGACCACCCACTGCAGCACGCCCATTCCGCCGCCGACGTCGCGGCCGAGCGCGGGCAGCGAGAGGTTCACCGCCGTGGCGTCCAGGATGACCATGAAATAGCCGAGGCAGACGGCGAGCAGCGGCAGCGCCGTGGCGCGCCGCCCGGCCTCGGGAGGGGTTCCTACCTGTGACTCGACCATGGATCGAGCCTGGACCGGAATCCCTTCGACGTGCGACGAACCGTCAGTCCGCGAGCGTCGCCACCAGCACCGCCTTGATGGTGTGCAGGCGGTTCTCCGCCTGGTCGAAGACGATCGACGCCTCGGACTCGAAGACGTCCTCGGTGACCTCCAGGCCGTCGAGGCCGAACTCCTTGAAGATCTCCTCGCCGACGGCCGTCTCGCGGTTGTGGAAGGCCGGCAGGCAGTGCATGAACCGCACCGACGGGTTGCCCGTGGCCGCCAGGACCTTGGCGTTCACCTGATAGGGCCGCAGCCGCGCGATGCGGTCGGCCCAGACGTCCTTGGGCTCGCCCATCGACACCCACACGTCGGTGTGCACGAAGTCGGCCCCGCGTACGCCCTCCTCGACGTCGCCCGTGAGGGTGACGCGGGCACCGCTGCGCGCGGCGAGGTCGCGCGCGGCGGCCTGGACCTCTTCGCCGGGCAGGAGCTCCGGCGGCGCGACGAGGCGTACGTCCATGCCGAGCAGCGCGGCCGTGACCAGCAAAGAGTTGCCCATGTTGTGGCGGGCGTCGCCGAGGTAGGCGAACGAGATCTCCGAAGCCGGCCGGCCCGTGTGCTCGACCATCGTGAACACGTCGCAGAGGCTCTGTGTGGGGTGCCACTCGTCGGTCAGGCCGTTCCACACCGGGACTCCGGCGTGGGCGGCGAGATCCTCGACGTCGGCCTGCCGCTTGCCGCGGAACTGGATGCCGTCGAACATCCGGCCGAGCACACGCCCGGTGTCGCGTACCGACTCCTTGTGCCCGAGCTGGGAGCCCGACGGGTCGAGGTAGGTCACGTGGGCGCCCTGGTCGTACGCCGCGACCTCGAACGCGGCCCGCGTACGGGTCGAGGTCTTCTCGAAGATCAGGGCGATGGCGCGGCCGGTCAGGGCCCGCCGCTCGGTGTGCCCCTTCTTGGCGGCCTTCAGCTCGGCTGACAGGGACAGCAGGAAGGAGAACTCCTCCGGGGTGAAATCGAGCTCTTTGACGAAGCTCCGGCCGCGCAACATGGGACCTCCAGAGGACCAGGACCACTCTCCACAATTACACTCAGTACCATGACTCCCCTCGCCGTGGAAGTGAACGGCCTGGTCAAGCGGTATGGAACCGTCACCGCCGCGGACGGCCTGACGTTCATGGCCGGCCAGGGCGCCGTGACGGCCCTCCTCGGCCCGAACGGCGCGGGCAAGACCACCACGGTCGAGATCTGCGAGGGTTACCGCCGCCCCGACGCGGGCACCGTACGCGTCCTCGGCCGCGACCCCCTCGACCCGGCGCTGAGGACACGCGTCGGGGTCATGCTCCAGTCGGGAGGCGTGCCCACCAGCGCGCGCGCCGGAGAGTTCCTCCGCCTGGTCGCGAGCTTCTACGCCCATCCGCTCGACCCCGCGGCCCTCCTGGAGCGCCTGGGGCTCAGCGCGAGCGACCGTACGCCGTACAAGCGGCTGTCCGGCGGGCAGCAGCAGCGGCTGTCGCTGGCCGCGGCCGTGGTCGGCCGCCCCGAGCTGGTCTTCCTCGACGAGCCGACGGCGGGCCTCGACCCGCAGGCCCGGCACGCCACCTGGGAGCTCATCGAGGAGCTGAGGTCGTCCGGCGTGGGCGTGATCCTGACCACACACCACATGGACGAGGCCGAGCGCCTCTCCGACCAGGTGCTCGTCATCGACCGCGGCGTGGTGATCTCCGGCGGCAGCCCGCAGGAGCTCACCGGGGCCGAACGCCAGCTCCGCTTTCGCGCCCGTCCCGGCCTCGGCCTGGAGGAGCTGCTGTCCGCGCTCCCGGCCGCGACCATCGCGAAGGAGTCACCGCCCGGTCACTACATGATCGAGGGCGACCTGGTGCCCGAGCTGCTCGCCTCCGTGACGGCCTGGTGCGCCTCCCACGGCGTGATGCCGGAGGATCTGCGCATCGAGCGCCGCACCCTCGAAGACGTGTTCTTGGAACTGACGGGGCGGGAGCTGCGTTCGTGAGCCTGACCTTCACTCCGGCGCCCGGAGCGGCGCCGCTGCGCCGCATGGTGGGCGCCCAGACCGCGTACGAGCTGCGCAACCTGCTGCGCAACGGCGAGCAGCTGCTGCTCACGCTGATCATCCCGGTGGCGCTGCTGGTGCTGTTCAGCACCGCTCCGCTGCTGGACTCCGGACCGGGCCGCCGCGTCGACTTCCTGGCTCCGGGCGTGCTCGCGCTCGCCGTGATGTCGACGGCGTTCACCGGGCAGGCCATCGGCACGGGCTTCGAGCGGCGCTACGGCGTGCTGAAGCGTCTCGGCGCGACGCCGCTCCCCCGGTCCGGGCTGATCGCGGCCAAGTCGCTGACCGTCGTGATCGTCGAGGTGCTCCAGGCGGTGCTCGTCGGCGTGGTCGCTCTGGTGCTCGGCTGGAGCCCGCACGGCGACCCGCTCGTCGCGATCCTGCTGGTGCTGCTGGGCACCGCGGCGTTCAGCGGCTTCGGGCTCCTGATGGCCGGCACGCTGCGCGCCGAGGCGACCCTCGCCGCCGCCAACCTGGTCTACCTGCTGCTTCTCGTCATGGGCGGCGTGGTATTTCCGTTGACAAAGTTCTCCGGCGGCGTACGGTCGGTGCTCGAACTGCTTCCGATCTCCGCGCTCGCCGACGGGCTGCGGCAGGTGCTGCAGCACGGCGCCGGGCTCCCCCTCCGCGATCTGGCGGTGCTCGCCGTGTGGGCGGTGCTCGGCCTGGCCCTCGCGGCGCGCTTCTTCAGATGGGAATGACCCATGGCGCTGGCTGACACCCCCGGCTCGTACGGCCGGAGGGCCTGGTTCCGTACGCGCCGGAGCGGCGTCCGGCTGTCGCTGGGCTCGGTTCCGCCACCGGCCCTGATCCTGCTGGGCATCGTCTCGGTGCAGGTCGGCGCCGGCCTGGCGAAGAACCTGTTCTCCCAGATCTCCCCCGACGCCGTCGTGATGCTGCGGCTGCTGACCTCGGCGGTCGTGCTCGCCGTCACGTGCCGGTCCGCCCTGCGTGATCTTCGCCGCACCCACTCGGTGCGCGACGTCGGTGTGGCCGTGCTGTTCGGCCTGGTCCTGGCCGGGATGAACTTCTCCTTCTACCAGGCGATCGCGCGCATCCCGCTGGGCGTGGCGGTGACCGTGGAGTTCCTCGGCCCGCTGGCGGTGGCGATCGTGGGCTCGCGGCGGCGGCTCGACCTGGTGTGGGCGGTGCTCGCCCTCGGCGGCGTGGCGCTGCTCGCGCGCGCCGGCGGCAGTGACGTGACGCTCGCGGGCGTGGGGTTCGCGCTCCTCGCCGCCACCGGCTGGGCCCTGTACATCCTGCTCAGCGGCGCCACCGGGCAGCGGTTCTCCGGGTCCACCGGGCTGGCCATCGCCAGCGTCACCGGCACCGCGGCCATGCTGCCGGTCGGCATCGCCACCGGCGGATCCGCGCTGCTCCGCCCGGAGATCCTCGTCCTGGCGCTCAGCGTCGGCGTGCTGTCATCGGTGATCCCGTACACGCTGGAGCTGGAGGCGCTGCGGCGGGTACCCGCGCGGCTGTTCGGCATCCTGATGAGCCTGGAGCCCGCCGTGGGCGCGCTGGCCGGCCTGGTGTTCCTCGGTGAGGTCCTGGGCTGGCAGGAGTGGTTCGCGATCACCCTGGTCATCGCCGCCTGCGTCGGCGCGACCCGCTTCGCCAAATCCCCCGCCGAGGCCCCTGAGGCCTAGGTTCGCCGGGGCGCCCATACGATTGCAGGCGTGCATTCGGACAACACCCTGACCCGGCTCCGCGATGTCGTCTGGCGCCCCACGCCTCGTGCCGTCCGCGGGCTCGCCCTGGCGAGCGTCGTCGGCAACGCGCTGATCATGGGCACGGGCGCGGCCGTACGGGTCAGCGGCTCCGGCCTCGGCTGCCCGACGTGGCCCAAGTGCACCGGCACCAGCCTGGTGCCCACCCACTCCGCCGAGCACTCCGCGGTCAACATGGGGATCGAGTTCGGCAACCGCATGCTGACGTTCCTCGTGCTGGCGGTCGGCGCGGCCGTGTTCGTCGCCGCGCTGCGGCTGCGCCCCCGCCGTACGGTGCTCGTGCGCCTCGCGGTGATCCAGCCGCTCAGCGTCGTCGCCCAGGCGATCGTGGGCGGCGTCGTCGTCCTGACCGACCTGCACCCGGCGACGGTGTCCCTGCACTTCCTGCTCTCCCCGGCGCTGCTCGCGGCGGCGGTCGCCCTGTGGGTCAGGGCGGGCGAGAGCGACGAGCCCGCGCACCGCGTCGTACGCCCGGAGCTGACCTGGCTGGGCCGCGCCCTGGTCCCCGTCACCGCGGCGCTGCTGATCGCCGGCACGGTCGTCACCGGCACCGACAAGTACCCCGGCGACATCAGGGCCCAGCGCTGGCCGTTCGACTTCGAGCGGGTCACCCAGCTCCACGTGGACCTCGTGTGGGCGACCGTCGGCCTGACGTTCGCCCTCCTGCTCGGCCTGCGCCTGACCGGCGCGCCGAAGGCCGCACAGCGCCGCGCGGCCGAGCTGTTCGCCGTCGAGCTGGCCCAGGGCGTCATCGGCTACGTCCAGTACTTCACGGGGGTCCCGGCGGCGATGGTCGTCGTGCACGTCCTGGGCTCGGCGGCGGTGTGGATCGCCGTGCTGCGGGTGTTCTTCGCGCTGCGCGAGCGCGACGCCGCGCCGGCGGCCCTCGCCGGCGAAAAACACGTTGTCCCCTCCACGTCGGCTCATTAGCGTCGGCGCTGACGTAACCGGCAGGAGAGGGGTTCGCATGCGCCTCGGCACGGTCAAGGGTCACGCCTCCACACGGGAGCCTGCCCTCTAGGTTCTGCCCCAGGTTCCTCGTTGTGAGGCGGTCGTCCCACCTGACCGTTCTCTCCTCCGAGGAGTTCTTTTTGCGTGCCCGGACACCGCGCCTCGGCGCGGACTTCACCAGGCTCTGGGCGGCCTCGGCCGTCTCCACCGTCGGCGACGGCGTCACGATGGTCGCCGGTCCCCTGCTCATCGCCTCTCTCACCTCCGACCCGGCACTCGTGGCCGGCGCCGCATTCGTCCAGTCGCTGCCCTGGCTGCTGTTCTCCCTGGTCAGTGGCGCGTACGCCGACCGGGTCGACCGGCAGCGGCTGATCGTCGCCGTCAACGTCGTCCGCTGCGCCGCGCTCGGCGGCCTGTGCGCCGCCGTGACGGCCGGCGCGGCGAGCGTCCCGCTGGTCTACGCCGTGTTCTTCCTGCTCGGGGTCTGCGAGACCGTCGCGGACACGGCCTCGATCGCCCGCCTGCCCGCGATCGTGCCGCCCGAGCGGCTCGGCGACGCGAACGCCCGGCTGATGGCCACGTTCACCATCGGCGACCAGTTCGCGGCCAAGCCGCTGGGCGCCTGGCTGTTCGTCGTCGCGGCCGGCCTGCCGTTCGGCGCGGACGCCCTGTCGTTCGCGGTGGCGGCCCTGCTCGTCGCCGGGATGCGGAGGGCGCCCGCCGAGCCCGCCGTACGGCGCGGGTCCCTGCGCGGCGAGATCGCCGAGGGCGTTCGATGGCTGTGGTCGCACCGGCTTCTCCGCTGCCTGGCACTGTCGATGGGCGTGGGGAACATCGCCTTCTCCGCCGCCTTCGCGGTCTTCGTCCTGTACGCGCGGGAGCGGCTCGGGCTCTCCGACGTCGGGTACGGGTTCCTGCTCACGACCTTCGCCGCAGGCGGCCTGACCGGTACGGCCGCGGCCGGGCGCCTCCGGAGGCGGTTCGGGACGAGCCGGCTCCTGCGTGCCGGGCTCGTCGTGGAGGCCGTCACGCATCTCTCGCTGGCCCTGACCCGGCAGCCCTGGCTCGCGGCGGCGGTCCTGATCGTCTTCGGCGTGCACACGATGGTCTGGGGGGTGATCGTCACGACCCTGCGCCAGCGGGCCGTGCCCGACCGGCTGCGTGGCCGGGTCGGTGGCGTGTACGGGCTGTTCGACGTCGGAGGTACCCCGGCCGGGCTGCTCCTGGGCGGGTTCCTCGCCCGTACGGCCGGTGTCACGGCGCCGTTCTGGGCCGCCGGCACGGTGATGGTCGTGATCACCGCGGCGGCGTGGCGGCCGCTCCGCTCGGCGGACGATGTCGAGATCGGGCCGCGGGCTCCGACGTACCCGTGAGAGGCGCCGTACGGGGCGCCGGGCGTCAGGAGCGACGACGTGAAGTACCTGCTGATCATGCACATGGATCCGGAGATCTGGGAGGCTCTGCCCACGCGTGACCGCGAGGCGGTGTACACCGGACATGAGGAGTTCCAGCGGATGATCAGGGAGTCCGGGGAGATGATCAGCAGCGAGGCGCTCGCCGACCCGGCGAACAGCGCGGTCGTCCGGGTGCGTGAAGGCGTGCCGGCGGTGACGGACGGGCCGTACCTCTCCGCGAAGGAGCACCTCGCCGGCTACTACCTGGTCGACTGCGAGAGCCGCGACCGCGCGCTGGAGCTGGCCGCGGTGATCCCCGACGCCCGGGTGCTCGGGGTCGAGGTGCGGCCGGTCATGTACTCCTCCGGGATGGAGATGTGAGCACGCCCCCCGTCGCCGAGGACCTGCTGCGCGAGCTGGCGCCGCAGGTCCTCGGCGCGCTCGTCCGCCGGTACGGGCGGTTCGACGTGTGCGAGGACGCCGTGCAGGAGGCGCTGCTGGAGGCCAGCCTCCAGTGGCCCGCCAAGGGCGTGCCCGACAGCCCGCGCGGCTGGCTGATCACGGTCGCCTCCCGCCGGCTGACCGACCAGTGGCGCAGCGACGAGGCGCGCCGCCGCCGCGAGACCACGGCGGCGGCGATGGCGCCCATCGGCGCGGCCGTGACCCCTGGGCCGGGTGAGGAGGCCTCGCCGGAGGGGGACGACACGCTGACGCTGCTGTTCCTGTGCTGCCACCCGTCGCTGTCGGCGGCCTCGCAGGTCGCGCTCACGCTGCGCGCCGTCGGCGGCCTGACCACGGCCCAGATCGCGCACGCGTTCCTGGTGCCCGAGGCGACGATGGCGCAGCGCATCAGCCGCGCCAAGCAGCGGATCAAGTCCGACGGCGCGTCCTTCGCCCTGCCGCCGGAGCCCGAACGCGCCGGCCGGCTGCGCGTGGTCCTGCACGTCCTGTACCTGATCTTCAACGAGGGCTACACCGCCACGTCAGGCCCTGACCTGCGGCGCGGCGAGCTCACCGTGGAGGCGATCCGCCTCACCCGCGCCGTACGCCGGCTGCTACCCGACGACGGCGAGGTCGCGGGCCTGCTCGCCCTGATGCTCCTGACGGACGCGCGCCGCGCCACGCGTACGCGCCCGGACGGCGCGCTCGTGCCGCTGGCCGAGCAGGACCGCCTCCGGTGGGACTCCGCGTCGATCGAGGAGGGCGTCGCGCTGGTGACCGGCGCGCTGTCGCGGTCCGTGCCCGGGGCGTACCAGTTGCAGGCCGCCATCGCGGCCGTGCACGCCGAGGCCCCGCGCGCCGAGGACACCGACTGGCCGCAGATCGTCGCGCTGTACCGCCTGCTGGAGCGCATCGAGCCCAACCCGATGGTGACCCTGAACCAGGCCGTCGCGGTGGCGATGGTGGAGGGCCCCCAGGCGGGCCTGGACCTCCTCGCGCCGCTGGACGACGACGACCGCATGGCGGACCACCACCGCCTGGACGCCGTACGCGCCCACCTGCACGAGATGGCGGGCGACCGGGAGGCCGCGCGGGCCTGCTACCGCCGCGCCGCCCGCCGTACGACCAGCCTGCCCGAACAGCGTTACCTGGAGCTACGCGCCGCCCGCGCGGCCGAGTGAGCCCCCGGCAGGGGCCGGGGGCTCGTGGTGCTCACGCGCGGCGGCGCAGCATCGGGATGAGGACGCCGGCGACGGCCAGGTGGATCAACGCCAGCCCGGCCTTCGTGCCGGAGGTCGCGTGCTCCAGGCCGATCGGCACCATCGACAGGGCCGTCACCGCGACCGCCAGGCCGGTCCAGACGGCCATGGCGCGGCGGCCGGCGAACCGCTCCAGCAGGGCCAGGCTCCCCCAGCCGAGCAGGGCGAACAGCAGGCTGAAGAGGGCGACGATCGGCAGCGAGATGACCACCTCGCCGTTGCTGTCGGACAGCTTGAAGCTCACGCCCATCGCATGCGCGGCAAGCCAGATCACGCCGGTGGCGAGCACGGTGACGGCGAGAGCGGACGCGCGGACGCGCCGGTGCGCGGCGGCGGAACGCTCGACGGCCGGGACGGGTGAGGTGTGGGTCGTGGCCATGGGGGTCTCCTCGGTCTGTGGCGAGACCGGGTCCTCGATCACCGCCGCTTCGAACGTGCCCACAGATTTTCACCGACAACTTTTTTTGTCAAGAGCACCAGGGTTTTCGGTGTGAGGGCATGAGGGGACCCGGATCGGCCGGACCGGGAAGGCGCCGGGGTCACTCTCCGCGCAGGTAGGCGCGCAGACGCTCCAGAGGCCAGGTGTTGACGACGTCGTCGGGGGTCAGCCAGCCGCGCTGGGCGGTACCGATGCCGTAGCGGAGGTTGGCCAGGTGGCCGGTCGCGTGGGCGTCGCTGTCGATGGTGAACTTCACGCCGTGCCGCCGCGCGCGGGCGATCAGGTCGGCGGGGAGGTCGAGGCGGTCGGGGAAGGAGTCGACCTCCAGCACCGTGTGGCTGCCCGCGCAGGCCGCGAACACCTCGTCCCAGTCCGCCTCGATCGGCGGGCGCCTGCCGATCAGGCGCGCGGTCGGGTGGCCCAGCACGTGGACGCCGGGCGTCTCGACGGCGCGTACGAGCCGGCGCGTCATCTCGTCACGGCCCTGGGTGAAGTGGGAGTGCACCGAGGCCACGCAGACGTCGAACCCGGCCAGGAACTCCTCGTCCCAGTCGACGGCGCCGTCGGCGTCGATGTTCAGCTCGGTGCCGTGCAGCAGGGTGAGGTCCGGGTACCGCTTCCGCAGGGCCCGCACCTCCTCGCGCTGGGCGAGCATCTTCTCGTCCGTCATCCGCTGCATGAACAGGTTCGGCGCGTGGTCGGTGATCGCGTAGTACTCCCAGCCGCGGCCCGCCGCGGCGGCGACCATGTCCTCCAGCGAGGCGATGCCGTCGGTGAGGTCGGTGTGGGTGTGCAGGTCGCCGCGCAGGTCGGTCAGCTCGACCAGGCGCGGCAGCTCGCCCTTGAGCGCCGCCTCGATCTCGCCGCCGTCCTCGCGCATCGTCGGCGGCACCCACGGGAGGCCGAGGCGCTCGTAGACCTCCTCCTCGGTCGCGGAGACGACCAGGTCGCCGCTCTCGACCTCGAACAGGCCGTACTCCGACAGCTTCAGCCCGGCGCGTACGGCGATCTCGCGCGTGCGGACGTTGTGCGCCTTGGAGCCGGTGAAGTACTGAAGGGCGGCGCCCCACGCCTCGGGCGGCACGACCCGGAGGTCCACCTGGAGGCCGCGCGAGGTGCGCACTGAGGTCTTCTTCTCGCCACGGGCGATCACCTCGGTCACGAACGGCAGCGCCGTGAACGCCTCCATCAGCGGCCCGGAGTCACCGGCGGTGGCGAGGATGTCGACGTCGCCGATGGTCTCGCGGGAGCGGCGCAGCGACCCGGCGTACTCGCACCGCCCGGCCAGCGGCGCCAGCGCCTCGATGATCTCCTCGGCGAGCCGGGTGGCGACGTCGACCAGGACACGGTCGCCGGCGCCGCGCATCAGCTCGATGCCGTGGAGGATGTTCTCCTCGGTCTTGGCGCCGAAGCCCTTCAGCCCTTCGAGCCGCCCCGCCGGGATGGCGTCGGCCAGCTCGTCGACCGAGGAGACGCCGAGCTCCTGGTAGAGCACGAGGGCCTTCTTCGGCCCCAGGCCGGGGATGGCGGTCAGGGCGCGCACCCCGGCGGGAATCCGCTCGCGCACCGCCTCGAGCTGCCGGATGGTGCCCGTCTCGCGGTGGTCGAGGATCTTCTTGGCGATGGCCTCGCCGACGTTCGGGATCTTCTTCAGACCCTTGAGGTCGAGCGTGGAGATGTCCTCGTGGTGCCCGGCGATCGCACGGGCCGCCTTCTCGTAGGCACGCACCTTGTACGCCGCTTCACCGGTGATCGAGAGCAGGTCCGCGAACTCCTGAAAGAGCGCCGCGACCTCGTCGTTCGGCCGTCCCATGCACCGATCCTAGGGGGCACCCCCGACAGTTCAGGGCGCGTAGCTCATGACGTGGTCGTGCAGCATCGTGCCCACGCGAGGGTCCTGGCGGGCGAAGGCGCCGGCGATCTCGATGTGCTCGGCGGTCTTGCCGCACAGCTCGGTCTGGTGGCGGCGTACCGACAGAGTCGTCCAGATCTCGATGCCGAGGGACTCCCAGACCGAGCGCAGCAGGCCGTTGCCCGCGGCCTCGACGATCTCGCGGTGGAAGGCGATGCTGTGGCGCATGACGTCGGCGTCCGCCGCGACGGCGAGGCGTTCGATGTGCCCCTGCAGGGCGTCCAGGCGCCCGCCCGTACGGGCCAGGGCCAGGTCCGCGGCGGTCTTCTCCAGACCGGCCCGAACCGGGAAGAACTCGCCGAAGTCCTCTTCGGTGAACTCGCGGACACGCGCGCCGCGATTGGGCATGATCTCTATCAGCCGCAGGGCCGCGAGCTGGCGGAGGGCCTCGCGAACGGGAGCCTGACTTACACCGAGTTCCACCGCGATGCGGCGTTCGACGATACGCTCGCCGGGTTCCCAGCGGCCCGAGATGATCCCGTCGATGAGGACCTGGCGGATCTGGTCGCCCAGGCCGGTGCGCACGAGCGCGGAGTCGTTCTGAGCGGTCACGGTGGCCAATCGTAGATGGTCGGAACGGATCATTCGCGTCCGCACTGAACTATGATCGATCATTGATCGCCTCTGATCATACGGGCGCACGTCGTGGGAACCCCATCGCACGCGCCCTTCGCGTACGAAGGGAAGGCCTCGATGGGTGACACCGACACGAGGAGCCCGGCACGTCCCCGCCGGCAGACCAAGGCGAGGCCGAAGCCGGAGCCGGAGACGCTCATCGCGTACTACCGGCAGATGCTGCTGATCCGCCGGTTCGAGGAGCGCGCCGCCCGGGCGTACACCGAGGCCAAGATCGGCGGGTACTGCCACCTCAACCTCGGCGAAGAGGCCACGATCGCCGGCCTGATGGCCGCGCTCGACCCTCGCGACTACCTGTTCACGAACTACCGTGAGCACGGATACGCCCTGGCGCGCGGCATCGACTCCCGCCGCGTCATGGCCGAGCTGTACGGCCGCAGCACCGGCGTGTCCAAGGGCTGGGGCGGCTCGATGCACCTGTTCGACGTCGAGTCGCGCCTGCTGGGCGGGTACGGCATCGTCGGCGGGCAGCTTCCGCTCGCCACCGGCGCGGCGCTCGCCATCTCCTATCGCGGCGGCGACGAGGTCGTCATGTGCCAGATGGGCGACGGCACCACCAACATCGGCGCGTTCCACGAGTCGCTGAACATGGCCTCGCTGTGGAACCTGCCGGTCGTGTTCGTCATCGTGAACAACGGTCTGGGCATGGGCACCACGGTGCGGAACGCCTCGGCCGAGCCCGATCTGTACCGCCGCGCCGCCGCGTACAAGATGGACGGCGCGCGCGTCGCCGGCGACGACGTCGTCGCGGTGCGCCAGGCCGCCGAGGTCGCGGTCGAGCGCGCGCGCACGGACAGCAGGCCGTACCTCCTGGAGACGACGAGCCCCCGGCTGCGCGGGCACTCCGTCGTCGACCCGGCGCGCTACCGGACCGCCGAGGAGAAGGACGCGCTGAAGGCCGCCGACCCCCTCGCGAGGTTCGCCCTGGAGCTGGAGGAGGCCGGGATCCTCGGCGCCGAGGCGCGCGACAAGCTCGACGCCGAGGTCAAGGCGGAGGTCGACGACGCCGCGGCGTTCGCCGACGACAGCCCGCACCCGGACGTTTCCACCCTGTTCGACCACACCTACGCCACGCCGGTACCGGGCGAGTCCCGCCGCCTGCCGGCCGACCCGGTCTTCTAGAGGAGACTCCATGGCGACAATGACGTACCGCCAGGCGCTCAGGGACACACTGCGCGCCGAGATGCTGCGGGACGAGGATGTCTTCCTCATGGGTGAGGAGATCGGCGTCTTCGAGGGCTCGTACAAGATCACCGAAGGCCTGCTGCGGGAGTTCGGCCCGCGCCGCGTGCGCGACACGCCGATCGCCGAGGAGGGCTTCGTCGGGGCCGCCATCGGCGCGGCGATGCTGGGCCTGCGGCCGGTCGTCGAGATCATGACGATCAACTTCTCGCTGCTCGCCCTCGACCAGATCGTGAACCACGCGGCGAAGATCTACGGGATGTTCGGCGGCCAGTGCAGCGTGCCGATGGTGATCCGCACGCCCGGTGGCGGCGGGCAGCAGCTCGGCGCGACGCACTCCCAGAACGTCGAGCTGTTCTACTCCTTCATCCCGGGCCTGAAGGTCCTCGCCCCCAGCACCCCGGCCGAGGCGTCGGCGATGCTGAAGGCCGCGATCCGCGACGACGACCCGGTGCTGTTCCTGGAGAACCTCGCGCTCTACAACACCAAGGGCGACGTTCCGGAGGAGATCCAGCCCGCCGGCATCGGCCGCGCCGCCGTCACCCGTGAGGGCACCGACATCACGATCGTCGCCTACTCGCGGATGGCGCACGTCGCCGCCGAGGTCGCCGAGCGGCTCGCCGCCGAGGGCGTCTCCGCGGAGGTCGTCGACCTGCGCAGCCTCCGCCCGCTGGACCGCGAGACGATCGTCGCCTCGGTGAAGCGCACCGGCTGCGCCGTGATCGCCGAGGACGACTGGCTCACGTACGGCATCGGCGCGGAGATCGCGGCCACGATCCAGGAGGGCGCGTTCGACTGGCTCGACGCCCCGGTACGCCGGGTCGCGATGGCCGAGGTGCCGCTCCCCTACTCCAAGCCCCTGGAACTCGCCGCGCTGCCGTCGGCCGATTCCCTCGTCACCGCCGTGCGCGACACGCTCCGCGCGACCGGCCGCTAGGAGACCCATGTCGCAGATCCTCATGCCGCGCCTGTCCGACACCATGGAGGAAGGCGTCGTCAGCGCGTGGCACAAGAAGCCGGGCGACAAGGTCGCCGTCGGTGACTCCCTCGTCGACATCGAGACCGACAAGGCGCTCATGGAGTACGAGGCGTACGAGGAGGGCGTCCTCGGCGAGATCCTCGTCTCCGAGGGCGAGACCGCGCGCATCGGCACGCCCATCGCGGTGATGGCCGGCGACGGCGCGGCACCCGCGCCCGCACCGGCGCCCGCTCCGGTCCCGGTCGCCGCCGCCCCGGCCGCCCCGGCCGAGACCCCGGCCGCCGAGGCTCCGGCGCACACGTCACGTGGCGCCGGCTCCCGCCCGCCGTCCTCGCCGCTCGCCCGCCGGATGGCGCGCGAGAACGGCGTGGACCTGGCCACCATCACCGGCTCGGGGCCGGGCGGCCGCATCGTACGCGCCGACGTCGAGGCGGCGGCGCGCGGCGGCGTGGCGACGGCACCGGCTCCGGTCTCCGCGCCGGCGCCCGCCCAGGCCGCACCGCGGCCCGCCCAGGTCGCGGCGGACGCCGACACCGAGCAGATCCCGCTGAGCCGGATCCGCAAGGTCACCGCGCGGCGGCTCGCCGAGAGCATGCGGACGGCGCCGCACTTCTACCTGACGCGGGTCGTCGACGTGGAGGAGCTGCTGAGCTTCCGCGCCACGCTCAACGCCGCGCTGGCCCCGGCGAAGGTCAGCGTCAACGACCTCATCGTGAAGGCCTGTGCGACCGCGCTGCGCGCCAACCCGGTGCTGAACGTCTCGTTCACCGAGGAGCACCTCCTCGTGCACAAGCGGGTGAACGTCGGCGTGGCGGTGGCCCTGGACGAGGGCCTCGTCGTACCGGTGATCCGCGACGCCGACACCAAGAGCGTCTCCTCGATCGGCACGGAGACACGTGAGCTGGCCGGACGCGCCCGTGAGGGGCGTCTGGGCCCGCAGGAGATGTCCGGCGGGACGTTCACGGTCAGCAACCTGGGGATGTTCGGCGTGGACTCCTTCACCGCCGTCATCAACCCGCCTGAGGCCGCCATCCTCGCGGTCGGCGCGACCCGGCAGGACGTCGTGGTCGTGGACGGCGAGGTCGTGCCTCGCAAGCGCCTCACGCTGACCCTGTCGGTCGACCACCGGGCGTGCGACGGCGCGACCGGCGCGGCCTTCCTGGGACAGCTCGCCGAGCTCCTGGAGAACCCGCTGCGGATCGTCGCCTGACCCGCTCACATACAGGGGTGCCCCGCCCGTGGACGAACCACAGGCGGGGCACCCCGCGTCATTTCCGGCTCAGGCGAAGGCCCAGGCGAAGACGTGCAGCGACCCGTTGTCGGCCGTCGGGGCGTTCAGCGTGACGCTCTTCACCTGCTTCCCCGCGTCCAGAGCGATCGGCGTGGCCGCGAACAGGTAGATGTTGATCTCCTGGTTGCCGCCGTCCGAGGTGTTCCGGTACGGCGTCTTGGCGACGACGGCGTTGCCGTACTTCGGCGGGTAGGCGTCGGCTCCGAGCGCCCAGTCGCTGAACTCCAGCTTGCCCTGCCCGGTCGACCCGTCCGTGTAGGTGATCGTGACGGTCGACGGCGCGTCGCCGTTGCCGCCCGACCCGAGGAAGGCCAGTTTCGAGGCGCCCTTGGGGGCGTCCGCGATGTCGACCACCTGGCCGTTCGCCTGCACGTTGTCCATCTGGCCGGTCTTGCGCCCCGGCCAGGTGAACGTGAAGCCGTTCCACGGCACCGACCCGCCCGCCTTGATGCCCACCGCGGCGAGCGCCTGCGCGGAGTAGCTCCAGCCGCCGCCGTCGTAGTTGGCCTGGCCGGCCTTCCCGTCATCGGAGATGCCGGCGTTGTTCTGGTACCACTGGATCGTGCCCTTGTGGGCGACGTTCAGCGTGATGCCCGGAGTGCCGACCTCCGCCCCGCCGGCCTTCAGCGAGAACGGGACCGAGTAGTAGTCCGGCGTGGTCCCGGCGGCGACCGTGACCTTCACCTTCTGGTCCGTACGGCCGCTGTCGTCGACCTTCAGCGACCCTGACGGCGGCGTGACGGTGACGCCCGCCGGCGGGTTCGCCGTCCATGTCACCGTGTCGCCCTTGCCGACCGCCTGCACCCGCAGCGTCGCCTCGGCCGAGCCGCCCGGCTCGACGGAGCTCGTACCCGGGGTGATCGCGGACAGGAACGGCTTGGCGCCGGCGCCGAACGACGGCGGCGCGTCCTTCGGGTCGCTGCCGAACGTCTTGTTCGGCGTGGTCCCCATCGCGAAGTCCAGCTTGCCGCCGGAGGCCACGAACGACTCCGGGAGCCACGCGCGGGTCGTCGCCTTGCCGCCGACCTTCAGCGACTGGACGTACTTGGTCGTGTCGGACGCGCCGGGGGCGTTGATGTCGATCGTCTGGCCACTGGACCGCTTGATCGTGATCTTCGGGAACTCCGGGCTGTTCAGCACCATCTCGGCGCGGCCCGGGATCGCCGGGTACATGCCGAGCCCGGCGAAGACGCGCCAGGCCGACATCGTGCCGAGGTCGTCGTTGCCGACCATGCCGTCCGGGCCGGACGTGAACAGCTCCGTACGCGCACGCGCCACGACGTCCTGGGTCTTGTACGGCTCGCCGGCCCAGGCGTACAGCCACGGCGACTGGAGCGACGGCTCGTTGCCGAGGTAGGCGTAGGGCTCCTTCGGCCCGGCGTTCAGCTTGGTGAAGAAGGTGTCGAGCCGCGCGGCCGCCTTGTCGCGGCCGCCCATGGCGCCGAACAGGCCGGCGACGTCGGAGTAGGTCATCCAGTGGTACTGGGAGCCGTTGCCCTCGACGTACCAGCCCGGGTCGGCCGGGTCGAAGGGGCTGAGGAAGGACCCGTCGCCCGAACGCGGCTGGATCCAGTCGTTCAGCGGGTTGTAGATGTTCTCCCAGGCGTGCGACCGCTTCATGAAGGTCTGGTAGGTGCCGTTGTCGCCGAGGCGCTGGGCGAGCTGGGCGATGCCGAAGTCGGCCAGGCCGTACTCCAGCGTCGTCGCCGGGTCACCGGGGACGTAGCCCTTCTTGAGGTAGTCGGCGTTGCCGGACCGCTCGGTGTAGCCGGTGGCCTTGTCCTCGCCGACGCGGTTCGCGCCCTTGACCATGGCGGCCAGCGCGCCGTTCGCGTCGAAGCCGCGCGCCCCGAACGCGTACATGGTCGCGATGATCGAGTGGTACGGGTCACCGTTCATGACGCCGGTGATGGTGTTCTGGTGCGACCAGCGGTCCCACACGTCGCCGATGGAGTGCGCGTCGTTGTACATCGACTGGGCGATGTCGGCGCCGACGTCCGGGGCGAGCAGCGCGATCAGCTGCGCCTCGCTGCGGTAGATGTCCCAGCCGGAGAACGTCGCGTACTGGTGGTGCCCCTTGGCGACCTTGTGGGTCCGGTAGTCGAAGCCCGTGTAGGTGCCGTCGACGTCGTCGAAGACGTACGGCGAGATCATCGAGTGGTACAGCGCCGTGTAGAAGGTCTTCAGCTTGTCGGTCTCGCCGCCGGTGACCTTGACCTGGCCGAGCCGCTTCTCCCACGCGTCGTGCGCCCGCGAGCGTACGGTGTCGTAGCCGGTGGTCCCGATCTCCTTGGCGAGGTTGCGGGCGGCGCCGTCGACGCTGACGTAGGACACCGCCGAGCGCATCTGCACCGGCTGGGCCTTGCTCGTGTCGAACTGCAGGTAGACGCCGGTGCCGGGGCCCTTGACGTTGACGTCACTCGGGCTGAGCTTGCGCGCCGGGGGCGTCGGCTTGCCGTCCGGGCCGTTGTGGACGCGCCCGAAGATCTTCTGGGTCGGCTGGGACACCTTCGGCGGCGCGCTGCCGCGTACGTCCGCTCCGCCGGGCTGGACCGAGTCGTCCTTCCAGGTGCCGTACGCCTGGAAGGGCCGGTCGAAGGTGGCGCTGAAGTAGACGTAGTACCGGGTGTCGGCGCCGCAGAAGCCGCCGGTCTTGGCCCAGCCGGAGACGGTGTTCCCCTTGACGGTGGCCTCGGCGTCGTCCACGCCGTTGACCGAGCCGGTGACGTTCAGCAGGAGCGTGCCGGGCTTGTCCGTCGGGAAGGTGAAGCGCGCGACGCCGGCGCGCTGGCTGGCGGTCAGCTCGGTCTTCACGCCGGAGGCGGTCGTGACGGCGTACGCGCCGGGTGACGCCTGCTCGTTCTTGTGGTCGAACTTCTGGACGTAGTCGGTGCCGTGGGTGGCCGGGGAGTTCTTGATCGGCCCGGAGATCGGGGTGACCGGGAAGTCGCCCGCTCCGGTGCAGCCTGGACCGGAGATGTGGGTCATGCTGAACCCGCGCAGCCGGTCGTCCTCGTACTTGTAGCCGCCACCGGAGGACTTCACGGTGTCGGGGCTCCACTGCATCATGCCGAACGGCACGACCGCGCCGGGGAAGTCCATCCCCGCGCCGCCGCCGTGGCCGAAGTCCGGCCCGCCGTCCATGGTGCCGACGAAGGGGTTGACGTAGGAGGCGGGGTCGCCCGTGGCGGCGCCCGCCGGGGCCGGTACCGCCGAGAGAGTGAATGAGGCGATGGCCAGGCAGACCACGCCGGCCAATCGGGATCGGGCACGTCTGAGCACGGCTGCTCCTGGAGATCACAGGTGTGCGCTGGCGGGGACCGGCGCGGAGGATCTCATGACAACGTTGTCATGGACACCGACGATTGTTGATCTCAGTCAAGCCGCCGTCAAGGGGTAGGCCGGACGTACTCCCGGCTCAGCCGTGGGTGTACGGGCCCGGAGCGTGGAACGGACCGGGCGGCGGCGGGCCGAACGACTGGCCCTGCTGGAGGAAGCCCGACTGGCCCGGGCCCGCCCACGGAGGCTGCAACGGGCGCGTCTGGCGTACCTGGAAGGCCTGGCGGGCGACGTGCATGAGGTTCATGAGGTCCAGCCGGCGCCGGTAGAACCACGCGGGCTCGGCGACGCCGCGCGCGGCGCGCTGGTGCAGGAGCGCCAGTTCGGTCGCGGCGAGCTGGTAGTCGCCCATGGCGCGCGCCGCGGACGCGCCGCCGGCCATCTTGGCCCACTGACGCGCGCGGCGCCGCAGCGCGATGTTGCCCAGCATGTGGACGTCCTGCGGCGTGACGAGCCCGGTCGCCGAGTACATCGGCAGGTGGAGCTGGATCAGCCGTACGGTCTGGCGCCGCTCGCGGGTCACGATGACGATCAGGCCGACGAGGATGCAGAAGTCGATGCCGTACGCGATCGTCAGGCCCTTCAGCCCGAAGGCCGTGGAGAAGTTCCAGGCGCCGTGCAGCAGCATCGCGCCGCACAGCCCGGCGATCGGCGCGGCGACCCGCGCGGCGCCGCGGTGCAGCGCGGCGTAGGCGACCCCGAGGCCGGTCATCGACGTGAACAGCGGGTGCCCGAACGGCGAGATCACCCCGCGCATGATGAACACGGCTTCGAGGTTGTGCTGGTCGACGGCGCGGATGTAGTAGCTGACGTTCTCCATCATCGCGAAGCCCAGCGCGACCATGCCGGCGTAGATGATGCCGTCGGTGAGGCCGTCCAGCTCGTGGCGGCGGAACCACAGGAACCCGAACAGCACGGCGCCCTTGAGCGACTCCTCCACCAGCGGCGCCCCGACGGCGGCGGTGACGAGCTCGCCCCGCTGGCCGAAGACCGGCTTGGTCAGCAGCTCATAGCCCGCCGTGTTGAGGACGAGGGCGCCCAGCACGGCGACGCCGGCACCCCACATGAAGGCGAAGAGCAGGGCGCGCCAGGGCTCGGGCTCCATGCGGTCGAGCATCAGCACGAGCGCCACGAGCAGAGGCACGGGCAGGATCGCCAGCGACAGGCCCACGACGAACGACGCGCCGTTCATCGCGTCGATGCCGAGCACGACGAGCGCGCACGCCGACGAGACGATCAGCCCGACGATCAGCCCTACCGGTGCCCTGCCGGGGATGCGACCTTCGAGGATCGCCTTGGGATCAACACGCGCCATGCCGCGACATTAACGCTCAGTGCAGGAGGGGGTCGATCGCCACGGCCAGGAAAAGCAGGGCCAGATAGGCGTTGGACAGGTGAAAGTAGCGCATCGGCTTGAGAATCGCGCCCGTGGCACCGGCGCGTACGCGGCCCAGCAGGCGGTAGGCCTCCACGAGGCAGGCGACGCCCAGGACCGCCGCGGCGATCGGGTAGAACGGCGTCGTGTGCGCCACCGGCCACAGGGCCAGCGAGCACGCGACCGTCACCCACGTGTAGGCGATCACCTCGAGCGCGACGCGCCGTTCGGTCGCGACCACGGGCAGCATCGGGACGTTCGCGGCGGCGTAGTCCTCGCGGTAGCGCATCGCGAGGGTCCAGGTGTGCGGGGGCGTCCAGAAGAACACCACCAGGAACAGCACCACGGGGGTCCACGCCATGCGGCCGGTGAGCGCCGACCAGCCGATCAGCACCGGCATGCAGCCGGCGATGCCGCCCCACACGACGTTCTGCTTCGTACGGCGCTTCAGCACCATGGAGTACACGAAGACGTAGAACAGGATCGCGAAGACCGACAGCGCGGCGGCGAGCGTGTTGACCGCGAGCCACAGGAAGACCGTGGAGGCCACCGCGAGGGTGATGCCGAACACCAGGGTCTCGCGCGGGCTGACCTGCACCATCGGCAGCGGACGCCGCCGTGTACGGCGCATCTTGGCGTCGATGTCGCGGTCGATGTAACAGTTGAGCGCGTTGGCGCTGCCGGCCGACAGCATCCCCCCGACGAGCGTCGCGACGACCGGCCACAGCGGTGGCAGGCCTCCCGCGGCCAGGAACATCACCGGCAGCGTCGTGATCAGGAGCAGCTCGATGATCCGCGGCTTCGTGAGCGCCACGTACGCACGGATCAGGGCACCGGCCGGACGGCGGCCTGGAGCCGGCGGCGCGGGCGTTGTCACGGGACGGTTGATGACCACCGTCACGAGAGGTTCACCTGCGCGTTCACCACAAATAGGGGCACTGTGACTAATCCTCGAATCCTTACCCGTCACCTGGCTGTGACTCACTGGCCTAGGCCGCGCCATCACTGTAGTCCCGGTACGCCGCCACCCCCGCACCGGGGTGGCCGCGCTCGCGGGTTAGGGCCGCGATCCCAGGGAAATGCCCTACACGAACCCGTGGTTAACGAGATATAGAGCCTCGCGCCCGGCAAATGCTACGGGCGATAGGCTCGCCGCAGGCCCTGGGACTGGGCCTGATCACGGTGCCTTTATCGCCTGAGGGGCGAGGTCGCGGGGACATGGCACGTTGTCGAGAGGAGCCTGGAGCGTCTCGTGAGTACGCATTCCGATAAGACCTTCGAGTGGACCGAACAGGACCGCAAAGCCGTGGACACGGTCCGCGCGCTCGCCATGGACGCCGTCGAGGAAGCGGGCTCGGGGCACCCCGGTACCGCGATGAGCCTCGCTCCGGCCGCGTATCTGCTGTTCCAGCGGCTGCTCCAGCACGATCCGACCGACCCGGACTGGGCGGGGCGCGACCGGTTCGTGCTGTCGGCCGGCCACAGCAGCCTCACGCTTTACATCCAGCTCTACCTGTCGGGCTACGGCCTGACCCTCGATGACCTGAAGGCCCTGCGCAAGTGGGGCAGCCTCACGCCGGGCCACCCCGAGCACGGGCACACGGCGGGCGTCGAGACCACCACCGGGCCGCTGGGGCAGGGCCTCGGCAACGCGGTCGGCATGGCGATGTCCTCCCGCCGCGAGCGCGGCCTGTTCGACCCGGAGCCGGCCTGGGGCGAGAGCCCCTTCGACCACTACATCTGGTCGATCGTTTCCGACGGTGACATCGAGGAGGGCATCAGCCACGAGGTCAGTGCCCTCGCCGGTCACCAGAGGCTCGGGAACCTCGTCGTCATCTACGACGACAACCACATCTCGATCGAGGACGACACCCAGATCGCGAAGTCCGAGGACGTCGCGAAGCGGTACGAAGCGTACGGATGGCACGTCCAGACCGTCGACTGGACCTCCGGTGACGAGTACGACGAGAACGTCGGCGACCTGCACAAGGCCATGGAGGCCGCGCGCGCCGAGACCGGGCGCCCGTCGCTGATCTCGCTGCGCACGATCATCGGCTGGCCGGCGCCGAACGCCCAGAACACCGGCAAGGCCCACGGCGCCGCGCTCGGCGCCGACGAGGTCGCCGCCACCAAGAAGGTGCTCGGCCTCGACCCGTCCAAGACGTTCGACGTGTCCGAGGAGGTCCTCGAGCACAGCCGCGAGGTCGTCCAGCGCGGCCGCGCGGCCCACGCCGCGTGGAACGAGCGCTTCGAGGCCTGGCGCAAGGCCAACGCGGGGCGCGCGGCGGAGTACGACCGCATCAAGGCGCGGCGCCTGCCGGACGGCTGGACGTCCAAGCTGCCGGAGTTCCCGGCGGGCAAGAGCGTCGCGACCCGCGCCGCCTCCGGGGACGTCCTGACCGCGCTCGCGCCGGTGCTGCCGGAGCTGTGGGGCGGCTCGGCCGACCTCGCGGGCAGCAACAACACCACGATGAAGGGCGAGCCGTCCTTCATCCCGGAGGAGTACCAGACCAAGGACTTCCCCGGCAGCCGCTACGGCCGCACGCTGCACTTCGGCATCCGTGAGCACGGCATGGGCTCGATCATGAACGGCATCGCGCTCCACGACGGCCTGCGGGTCTACGGCGGCACGTTCCTGACCTTCAGCGACTACATGCGCCCGGCGGTACGCCTCGCCGCGCTGATGAAGCTGCCGGTCACCTACGTCTGGACGCACGACTCGATCGGTCTCGGCGAGGACGGCCCGACGCACCAGCCGGTCGAGCACCTGTGGGCGCTCCGCGCGATCCCCGGCCTCGACGTCGTACGCCCGGCGGACGCCAACGAGACCGCGGCCGCGTGGCAGGCGATCCTGGAGCACACCGACCGCCCGGCCGCCCTGGCGCTCAGCAGGCAGAAGCTGCCGACCTGGGACCGCTCGGAGTTCGGCTCCGCGGAGGGCACGGCCAAGGGCGGCTACGTCCTGGCCGACGCCTCGAACGGCCGGCCCGAGGTGATCCTCATCGCCACCGGCAGCGAGGTGCAGGTCGCCGTCGCGGCGCGCGAGCTCCTCGAGGGCGACGGCACGCCGACCCGTGTGGTGTCGATGCCGTCCGTCGAGTGGTTCGAGGAGCAGGACGAGGCGTACAAGCAGCAGGTGCTGCCCCCGGCGGTGCGGGCCCGTGTGTCCGTCGAGGCCGGGATCGCGATGGGCTGGCGCGAGTACGTCGGCGACGCCGGCGAGAGCGTGAGCCTGGAGCACTACGGGGCGTCGGCCGACGCCGAGACGCTGTTCCAGCAGTTCGGCTTCACCGCCGACAGGGTCGCCGCCGCGGCGCGCGCCAGCCTCACCAAGGCGGGCGTGACCGGCCGGGGTACGACGACCGGGAACTGAGGGAGAGACATGAGCGACATACTGAAGAAGCTCTCTGACGAGGGCGTGTCCATCTGGCTCGACGACATCAGCCGGGAGCGCCTGAGGACGGGCAACCTCGAGCACCTGATCAAGGACAAGCACGTCGTCGGCGTCACCTCGAATCCGACGATCTTCGCCAAGGCGCTGAGCAAGGGCGACGCCTACGACGACCAGGTCCGTGACCTGGCGGTGCGCGGCGTCGACGTCGAGGAGGGCGTGCGCGCCATCACGACGTACGACATCCGCTGGGCCGCCGACGTGCTGCGTCCGGTCTACGACCGCACGGACGGCGTCGACGGCCGGGTCTCGATCGAGGTCGACCCGCGGCTGGCGCACGACACCGAGAAGACCGTCGCCGAGGCCAAGGCCCTGTGGTGGATGGTCGACCGGCCCAACGTCTTCATCAAGATCCCCGCGACGCTCGCGGGCCTGCCCGCGATCACCGAGACGCTGGCGCAGGGCATCAGCGTCAACGTCACGCTGATCTTCTCGCTGGAGCGGTACGGCCAGGTCATCGACGCCTTCTACGAGGGTCTGGAGAAGGCCAGGGCGAACGGCCACGACCTGTCGACGATCGAGTCGGTCGCGTCGTTCTTCGTCAGCCGCGTCGACACCGAGATCGACAAGCGCCTGGAGAAGAGCGGCCGCACCGACCTTCAGGGCAAGGCCGCGATCGCCAACGCGCGCCTCGCGTACGCCCTGTTCGAGGAGAAGAGCGCCACCGACCGCTGGAAGGCGCTCAAGGACGCCGGCGCGCGCCCGCAGCGTCCCCTCTGGGCGTCGACCGGCGTGAAGAACCCCGACTACCGCGACACGATGTACGTCGACGAGCTGGTCGCGCCGAACACGGTCAACACGATGCCCGAGGCGACGCTGGAGGCCACGGCCGACCACGCGGAGATCAAGGGCGACACGATCCACGACTACGACGGCGCTCGCGCCGTCATGGCGGCCCTCAAGGAGGCCGGCGTCGACTACGACGACGTCGTGCGCGTCCTGGAGGACGAGGGCGTGGAGAAGTTCGAGGCGTCCTGGAAGGAACTCCTGGAGACGGTCACGAAGGAGCTGGAGGACAAGGCCCCGTGACCTTGCGAGTGACCGGCGGCGGCGTCTCCGTCACGGTCCAGGGCGACGCGGTCGAACAGGCCGAGGGCACCCTGGACCGGTTGTCGGCGGACGGCGTGCCGTCGGCGCTCCTCTCCAAGAACGCCAGCCTGTGGGGTCCGGACACCACGAAGGTGGCGGCGCGGCGGCTCGGGTGGGTCGACCTTCCCGAGCGGTCCCGCCGTCTCCTCCCCCGCCTCGCGGAGCTGGCGGGGCGCTTCTCCGGGCTCGACCACGTCGTGCTGGCGGCCATGGGCGGGGCCGCGATCTCCGCCGAGGTGATCGCCCGCACGCACGGCACCGGCCTCACCGTCCTCGACACGAGCGACCCGAACCAGGTGCGGAGCGCGCTCACGCCGCTCGGCCGTACGGTCCTGGTCGTCGCCGACAAGGACGGCGACACGATCGAGACCGACGGCGTGCGCCGCGTCTTCGAGCGTGCCTTCCGCGAGGAGGGCATCGACCCGGCGGAGCGGATCGTCGTCGTGACCGACCCGGGCTCGCCGCTCGACGCGGCGGCCCGCGAGGCCGGCTACACCGTGGTCGGCTCCGACCCGGACGTCAGCGGCTGCTACGGCGCGCTGTCGGCCTTCGGGCTGGTCCCGGGCGCGCTGTGCGGCGTCGACACGGGCCGGCTGCTCGACGAGGCCGCGGCGCTGGCCCCGTCGCTGCGCCAGCCCTACGACAACCCGGGCCTGGCACTCGGCGCGGTCCTGGGCACGTCGGCGGCGAACGGCCGCGACAAGCTGATCGTGACCGACAACGGCTCCGGGCTGGGCGGGTTCGCCGACTGGGCCGAGCAGCTGATCTCCGAGTCGACCGGCAAGGACGGCCGCGGCATCCTGCCGGTCGTCGTCGAGGACATCGCCGCGCCCGGCTTCGGGTTCGCCGACGACGTGCGGCGTCTGGTGCTGGGCGACCGGGTCGACGGCGTCGGCCTCGCGGTCTCCGGGCCGCTGGGCGCGCAGTTCCTGCTGTGGGAGTACGCCGTGGCGGTCGCGTGCCGGATCATGGGCGTCGACCCGTTCGACGAGCCGTGCGCGCGTGCGTCGGAGGAGGCCGCGGCGGCGTCGATGCTGCGCGACCCCGGCGGGCTCGGCGCGGAGGAGCCCGCGCTGGTCGACGGCGCGATCGAGGTGCACGGCGACCTCGGCGGCGCGGCGAACCTCGCCGACGTCCTCGACGCCCTGATCCACGCCGTGCCGCGCGGTGGCTACCTGGCGGCGATGGCCTATCTCGACCGTACGGGTGACGCGTCGGCGGCGCGCCTGCGGCCGCCGCTCGCCCACCGGGTGGCCGGCGCGCGCAAGGCGCCGGTGACGTTCGGCTGGGGCCCTCGGCTCCTGCACTCGACCGGGCAGTTCCACAAGGACGGCCCGCCCGTCGGGGCTTTCCTGCAGATCACCGGTGTGGCCGGTGACCTCGGTGTGCCGGGCCGCCCGTACGGCCTGACGGCGTTGCAGCTCGCCCAGGCGTCCGGTGACCTGGAGGCTCTGCGCTCGCGCGGCCGTCCGGCCGTACGCCTGCATCTCCGGGACCGCGCGGAGGGCCTCGCCCAGCTGGAATCCGTGCTGGACGGCTAACTGCAATCCGGGTTTTACCGGACTTTACGCCGCGTTCTGCACCGAACACCCACAACTGCTGAAACGATCTGAAGTCCGCGCCATCTCTTCATCTGGCGCGGGCGTGAGAATGGAACAATGCAGAAGGCCGACGGCCGCGACGGCGTACACCTCCTGCCAACGGGGGAGGACGTTGCACGATGCCGTGGTCACCTAATCCGGAGCACCCGCGACGCGGGACGCACCGCCCAGGGAGGACGGGGATGTTGGGCATGAGACGGCCCGCCGTACCGGCCGGAACGCTGAACGGAGACATTGGATGAACGGGATCGAGAATTTGCTCAACCCGCTCCGCGATCCCCGGGACAAGCGTCTGCCACGCGTGGCCGGGCCCTGCGTGCTCGTGCTGTTCGGGGTCACCGGAGACCTGGCGCGTAAGAAGCTGCTCCCGGCGATCTACGACCTGGCCAACCGCGGCCTGCTGCCGCCCGGTTTCGCCGTCGTCGGCTTCGCCCGCCGCGACTGGGAGCACCAGGACTTCCGCCAGCTCGCGCACGACGCCATAAAGGAGCACGCGCGTACGCCGTTCCGCGAGGAGGTCTGGGACCAGCTCGCCGAGGGCATCGTGTTCGTGCCCGGCACGTTCGACGACGACGCCGCGTTCGAGACGCTGGCCAAGACCGTCAAGGAGCTGGACGAAAAGCGCGGCACCGGCGGCAACTACGCCTTCTACCTGTCGATCCCGCCGAAGTTCTTCCAGGACGTCGTGAAGCAGCTGCAGCGCAGCGGCCTCTCCAAGCCCTCTGAGGACTCCTGGCGCCGCGTCGTCATCGAGAAGCCGTTCGGCCACGACCTGGCCAGCGCCAAGGAGCTCAACGCGATCCTGCACCAGGTCTTCCCCGAGGAGTCGATCTTCCGGATCGACCACTACCTCGGCAAGGAGACGGTCCAGAACATCCTGGCCCTGCGCTTCGCCAACACGCTCTACGAGCCGATCTGGAACCGCTCCTTCGTCGACCACGTGCAGATCACGATGGCCGAGGACATCGGCATCGGCGGCCGTGCCGGCTACTTCGACGGCATCGGCACCGCCCGCGACGTGATCCAGAACCACCTGCTCCAGCTGCTCGCGCTGACCGCGATGGAGGAGCCGGTCTCGTTCGACGCCGAGTCCGTACGCGCGGAGAAGGCCAAGATCCTCTCGGCGGTGCGGCTGCCGAAGGACCTCGACACCTACACGGTGCGCGGCCAGTACACCTCCGGCTGGCAGGGCGGCCAGAAGGTGCCCGGCTTCCTGGAGGAAGAGGGCATCGCCAAGACCTCGCGGACCGACACGTACTCCGCCCTCAAGCTCGACATCGACACGCGGCGCTGGGCCGGCGTGCCGTTCTACCTGCGCACCGGCAAACGGCTGGCACGGCGCGTCACCGAGGTCGCGCTGCTGTTCCAGCGCCCGCCGCACCTGCCGTTCACTGAGACCGACACCGAGGAGCTGGGGCAGAACGCCCTGGTCATCCGGGTTCAGCCCGACGAGGGCGTGACGCTGCGGTTCGGCTCGAAGGTGCCGGGGACCTCGATGGAGGTCCGCGACGTCAACATGGACTTCGACTACGGCGAGTCGTTCACCGAGTCCTCCCCCGAGGCGTACGAACGACTGCTCCTCGACGTGCTCATCGGCGACCCGCCGCTGTTCCCGCGCCAGGAGGAGGTCGAGCTGTCCTGGGAGATCCTCGACCCGGTCGAGAACCACTGGGACGAGCACGGCAAGCCCGGGACGTACCCGGCCGGCACCTGGGGCCCGAAGGCGGCCGACGAGATGATGGCCGCCGACGGCCGAGCGTGGAGGCGACTCTAAGCATGATCATCGATCTCGCGAACACCAGCACGCGCAAGATCCAGGACGCGCTGACGTCCGCGCGGCACCGGATGGGCGGCCCGGCCACCGGCAAGGTGCTGACGCTGATCATCGTGACCGACGAGGCGGCGCAGTACGACGCGGTGCGCGCCTCGACGGAGGCGGCGCGCGAGCACCCCTGCCGCATCCTCGGCGTGATCCCGCGCGGCGGCTCGGACGAGTCCCGTTTCGACGCCGAGGTGCGCGTCGGCGAGACCGGCCCGGGCGAGACCGTGCTGCTGCGGCTGTACGGCCAGCTCGCCGAGCACGCCGACTCGGTGGTGCTGCCGCTGCTCGTCCCCGACACGCCGGTCGTCACGTGGTGGCCGGGCACCGCGCCCTCGGCCCCCAACGAGGAGCCGCTCGGCGCGCTGGCCCAGCGCCGGGTCACCGACTCGGCGAGCGGCCCGGATCCGATCGAACGCCTGAAGCAGCTCGGCGCGTCGTACAAGCCGGGCGACACCGACCTCGCCTGGTCGCGCGTCACCCCGTGGCGCTCGCTGCTCGCCGCCGCCTTCGACCAGCCGCACACCGGGGTCACCGGCGTCAAGGTGGAGGGCGAGGGGAGCAACCCGAGCGCGGCGCTGCTGGCCGGCTGGCTGTCCGTACGCCTGGGCGTGCCGTGCGAGCTCGCCTCCTCCGGCGGCCCCGGTGTCACGGCCGTCCGCGTGATGACCGAGTCCGGGGAGATCGCGGTGACACGCCCCGAGGGCAGGGTCGCGACGCTGTCCCGGCCGGACCAGCCCGACCGCCAGGTCGCGCTGCACCGCCGGTCGACGACGGAGCTGCTCGCCGAGGAGCTGCGCCGGCTCGATCCCGACGAGGTCTACCGCGAGGCCGTCGCGGAGGTCACCGCGGGGCGGCTCGGCGCACCGGCGGCACCGAAGGCGGCGGCGGTACCCAAGGCGGCGAAGACCACGAAGGCCAAGGAGTCATGACGGTCCCTTCTCTCCTGGTCCACCGTGACCAGGAGGTCCTCGCCAAGGCGGTCGCGGCGCGGCTCGTCACCCGCATCGTCGACGTGCAGGCCGCCCGCGGCCGGGCCAGCCTCGTGCTGACCGGCGGCGGGGTCGGCATCGCCGTGCTGGAGGAGATCGCCGCGACGCCGGCGCACGACGCCGTCGACTGGCAGAACCTCGACATCTGGTGGGGCGACGAGCGCTTCTTGCCGTCCGGCCACCCCGAGCGCAACGAGACCGCGGCGCGCGCCGCCCTGCTCGACCGCGTGCCCCTCGACCCGAAGCGCGTGCACCCGATGCCGGCCTCCGACAGCGGCCTCAGCCCGGAGGACGCCGCCGAGCGCTACACCGAGGAGCTGCGCGCCGCCACCCGCCCCGACGACCACGGCGAGGTCCCGTCCTTCGACGTGCTGATGCTGGGGTTGGGCCCGGACGCCCACGTCGCGTCGCTGTTCCCGAGGATGCCCGCGCTGTACGAGAAGCGCCCCGTCGTCGCCGTACGCGGAGCGCCGAAGCCGCCGCCGACCCGGCTGACGCTGACGCTGCCCGCGATCCAGACCGCACGCGAGGTCTGGGTCATCGCGGCCGGCGAGTCCAAGGCCAAGGCCGCGCGCCTCGCCCTGTCCGACGCCGGCCCGGTGCAGGTGCCGGCCGCCGGCGCGCGCGGGCGTCAGCGCACCCTGTACCTCCTCGACCGCGCGGCCGCGCGCGAGCTGCCGCCGGAGATCTTCCGCATCGGGTCGCCCTGACGTTCACACGTGGCGCAGCAAGGTGATCATGCGCCACGCCTCGGGTGAGCCGACGGCGACGGTCGCGTCGAAGTCCCCGTACCTCGCCACGGCGGTCAGGCCGCCGGCCAGCCGCAGGGCGGCCTCGACCTCGGTCGCGGTCCAGAACCTGTAGGGCACGACGCCCTGCACGATCTCGCCGCCGTCGACCGCGATCGTCACGTGGTCGCGGACCACCTGGGTGATCGGATCCATCTCGTCGGACGGCTCGCCCCAGCGTACGCGCGCGCTCACGCCGTTCTCCTCCACGCTCCACGCGGTGGAGACGCGGGGCGTGTCGCTGAGCCGGTCGGCGGGATGGCTCATCTCGATCACCGCCAGGCCGCCCTCGGCGAGGTGGTCGCGTACGCACGCCAGGTACGCCACGAACGCGTCGAGGTCCATCAGGTGCGCGGTCGAGTCGAGCATGGTGACGACCAGGTCGAACGTCCGCCCGAGCTTGAACGCCGTCATGTCACCCTCGACCACGTCCAGCGGCAGGCCGATCCCGCGCTCGCGCGCGTACGCGCACATGGCCGGGCTGAGGTCCAGCGCGGTCGCCGGGATCCCCCGGTGGGCGAACTCCCGCGCGTGCTCGGCGGGGCCCGCGGCGAGTTCGAGCACGTCGGCCGGGCCGCCCGACCAGTCGAGCAGCGCGTCGACCTCGGCGCTCACGTCACGGAACGAACAGGCCAGCTCGTAGGCCCACGGATGGTCGTAGATCACGCAGTAGATCGTCCCAGAGCCGGGGACGCGAGTTGACCCGGACCGCCCGCGCCCGGCAGTGTCGGACCTCGTGGGGATCTCGATGGACCAGGCTCTGGCCGACGCGGCGCTCGTGGGCCCCTACTTCGCGATGGGCACCGACCCGGACCTCGCGGACCATCCGCTGTGGCGGCCGTTCACCGACCTGTACGGCCGCGCGCTCCCCGGCCAGGTGAAGAACGTCGCCGCGAGCCTGGGCGGCGACGAGCCGCGGGTCGCGGCGTCCCTCCTGTTCCAGGGCGTCGCGGGGCGCCTCTGGTCGCCGGTCCTGGCGACGGCCGCCGAGCACGGCGTGGTGCCCGACCTGGAGCCTTCGGGCGTGTACTGGCGCGGCGCCTCGCCGGGCCCGATCCTGCTCGCGGCACCCGGCGTACGCGCGGTGCCCGCCGACGCGGAGGCCCTGCTGCGCGTGGTCGTCGACCGGCACCTGCGCCCGTTCGCGGACGCGGTCCGATCGCTGACACCGCTGGCCGAGGGCCTCCTGTGGGGCAACGCCTCCTCGGCCCTGGCCGGCGCGCTGACCGTCCTGCGCGGCGCCCGCCCTCGGCACGCCGCCGCCGCCCGCCGGCTGGTGGACGAGCTGCTCGCCCTGCCGCCGCTGGCCGGCACGGGCGCGTTCGAGCCGCAGGGGTTCCGCCGGCGGAGCTGCTGCCTGTACTACCGGGTGCCGGGCGGCGGCAAGTGCGGAGACTGCGTGCTCCTCTAGGCGATGCGTTCGACCAGGCCGTACTCCACGGCCTGTTCCGCGGTGAGCAGGCGGCCCTCGCGGGCGTCCTCGCGGATCTCGTCGACCTCACGGCCGGTGACCTCGGCCAGGCGGATGTAGAAGGCGTCCACGCGGCGGCGCTGCTCCCGCTCGGCGGTCGCCACGTCGGTGGCGTCGCCCTCGAAGGCTCCGGCCGGCTCGGTCAGCCTCAGGGTGGCGTGCGGGGTGATCTCGCGCCTCTGCCCCTCGGCCAGGACGAGCAGCACCGGGCCGCCGGCCTGGCCGCCGACGACGATGTGGACCGGGCACGCGACGACCGTGATGGCGTCCACGACCGCGAACGCGGCCTCCAGGTCGCCGTCCGGCATGCGCAGGTGCAGGGTGATCGGGGCCTCCCCCGACACACCGAGCGTCATCAGCTTCGCGGACAGCTCGGCGGCGCGTGCCGCGTCGAGGCGGCCGTCGGCGAGCAGGATGCGGCGCTGGAGCAGCAGGTCGGCGGCAGGGTTCGAATCACTGGGGTCCGGTGGGAACGGTGGCATCGTCATGATGCCTATCAACTCTAATCGCACTCCGGCCGTGCGGCGTGGCGCGAATCGTGGGGTACGCGCCGGGGACGCAATCGGGCGCGGTGGGCAGGGTGGAGGTGTGCAGAACCTCGACCTCACCGATCCGTGCCGTCGTGGCGGCCGTGCACGCCGGCCCGGGTGACCGGCACACGATCGCCGACCTGGCCGGGCACGCCGGGCTACCACCGCGAACGATTCTGAAGGAGCGACCATGACGACGTACGGACTGCTGATCTTCGAAGGCGCCGAGGAGCTGGACTTCATGGGGCCCTGGGAGGTGTTCACGGCCTCCGCGATGCTGCGCGAGGAGGGCGACACCGCCGTGCTCGTCGCCGAGGCGCCCGGCCCCGTACGCTGCGGCAAGGGCATGCGGGTGCTCCCCGACCACACCCTCGGCGACCATCCGCCCCTGGACGTGCTGCTCGTCCCCGGGGGCGCCGGCACCCGCACCGAGGTCTCCAACCCGGCGGTGATCGACTGGATCCGGCAGACCTCGTCCACCGCCTCCTGGACGACCAGCGTGTGCACGGGCTCGCTCCTGCTGCACGAGGCCGGCCCGGCGCGCGGCCGCCGCGTGGCCACCCACCACTCCTTCGAGGACACCCTGGAAGCGCGCGGCGACATCACCGTGGTCCGCGACGCCCGTTACGTCGTGGACGGGAACCTCGCGACCAGCCAGGGGGTCTCCGCCGGGATCGACCTGGCGCTGTGGCTGGTCGGCCGGCTCCACGGCCGCGACCACGCGCGCGCCGTACGCCGCAACATCCAGTACGACCCCGCGCCGCCGTACCTCGCCGACACACCCGTGTGAAGTAGCGTGCTGCTCGTGATCGACGAGCCGCGACTGCCAGCCCTGCACCCGGACGCCCTCACCGACGAGCAACGCGACGTGTACGACGCGATCGTCGGCGGGCGCGCGTCCGGGAACACCTTCTCCTTCATCGACGAGGAAGGGCGTCTCCTCGGGCCGTTCAACGCGATGCTGTACAGCCCGGCCGTCGGCGGGCCGCTCCAGGAGCTGGGAGCGTCCCTGCGGTTCCGTACGAGCTTCACCAAGCGCGAGCGGGAGATCGCCACGCTGGTCCTGGCGGCCCACGCGCGCTCGGACTACGAGTGGTACGCCCACGAGCGGATCGGCCGCCGCGCCGGCCTCACCGACACCGACCTGGACCGCCTGCGGACCGGCGAGGCACCGGTGCTGGCCGACGCGCGCGAGCGGATCATCTACGAGGTCGCACGCGCCCTCGCCGCCGACGGCGACCTGACCGGCCCGGTGCTCGCCGAGGCCACGGCCACGCTGGGACGGCCCGCCGTGTTCGAGCTGGTGACGCTCGTCGGCTACTACTCCGCGCTGGCCCTGCAGATGCGGGTGTTCCGCGTGGGCGTGCCCGACGGCGAGACCCCGCCGTCCTGGAACCAGGACGGCGGGGCCACTTCCTAGGGGGTCCAGCCGGGCATCGGGAAGGCGCCCAGCAGGTCGCGGATCTCCGCGGCGATCCGGTCGAGGGCTGCCTCGTCGCCGGCCGCGTCGACGGCGCGGTCGATCCAGTCCGCGACGTCCGTCATGTGCCGCTCGGTCAGGCCCCGGGTGGTCACCGCGGCGGTGCCGAGACGGATCCCCGACGGGCTCCACGGCTTGCGCGGGTCGTACGGCACGGAGTTGAAGTTCAGCTCGATGCCGGCCCGGTCGAGCGCCTTGGCGGCCGGCTTGCCCGCGATGCCCTTGTTCGTGAGGTCGATCAGGATCAGATGGTTGTCGGTGCCGCCGGAGACCAGGTCGAAGCCGAGCCCGGTGAGCGCCGCCGCGAGAGCCTTGGCGTTCGCGACGACCTGCCGGGCGTACGCGGCGAAGTCCGGGCGGGCGGCCTCCTTCAGCGCCACCGCGATCGCGGCCGTCGTGTGGTTGTGCGGGCCACCCTGGAGGCCGGGGAAGATCGCCTTGTCGATCGCCGTGGCGTGCTCGGCGGTCGTCATGATCATCGCACCGCGAGGGCCGCGCAGGGTCTTGTGCGTGGTCGTGGTGATCACGTCGGCGTGGCCGGCGGGCGACGGGTGCGCGCCCCCGGCCACCAGGCCCGCGATGTGCGCGATGTCGGCGGCCAGCACCGCACCGGTCTCGCGGGCGATCTCGGCGAACGCCGGGAAGTCGATCGTGCGCGGGATCGCGGTGCCGCCGCAGAAGATGACCTTGGGGTTCTCCTTGCGGGCCAGGTCGCGCACCTCGTCCATGTCGACCCGGCCGGACTCGCGGCCGACGCCGTAGTGGACCGGCCGCAGCCACTTGCCGGTGATCGACACCGGCGAGCCGTGCGTGAGGTGGCCGCCGTGCGCGAGCTCCAGCGACAGGAACGTGTCGCCCGGCTCCATGAAGGCCAGGTACACGGCGAGGTTCGCGGGCGAGCCGGAGTACGGCTGGACGTTGGCGTGGTCCACGCCGAACAGGGAGCGGGCGCGCTCCTGGGCGAGCTCCTCGACCGGGTCGACGACCTGCTGGCCCTCGTAGTAGCGGCGGCCGGGATAGCCCTCGGAGTACTTGTTCGTCAGGACCGAGCCGGTGGCCTCCAGCACGGCGGACGAGACGTAGTTCTCCGACGCGATGAGACGGACCTTGTCGTGCTGGCGCCGGCCCTCGGCGTCGATCAGCGCGGCCAGATCGGGATCGGCGGCGGCGAGGTGAGATGCGGGCGGCTGGTGCATGGGGCCTCCAGAATCGGGCGGCTCCCAGCACCCAGGCGCGCGGTGCCAGACCTTGTTGTGCTCCCCGGTGGTGAACTCCACCTTCGATGCGCCAGTCGCGAGACCACCAATGCTAGCGCTCTGCTCGGCGTGGGGAACGAGAACGGCCCGGCTCCCGCGACGTGGCGGGGACCGGGCCGGACAGGGGAACGCTAGTTACGCGCGCGCGCCATGGCGGCCTGAATGGCCGCGCGCTCGGCGCGAAGCTTGGCGAGGGCCTCTTCGAGAATGGCCTCACCGTCGGCGTCGCTGCGCCGCTCCTTCACGTACGCGAGGTGGGTCTTGTACGGCTCGTTGCGCGGCGGCGCCGGCGGGTTGTGGGGGTCCTTGCCCGCCGGGAACCCGCACCGAGGGCAGTCCCACTGGTCCGGCACCGCGACGTCGGTCGCGAAGCTCGGCCGCGACTCGTGCCGGTTGGCGCAGTAGAAGGTCACCCAGACGCGGGGAGCTGCTTCGCCGCGCTCGGCCTCTCCCATCGGGCCGGCGCCGACACGGCTACCTCGAATAGCGTTGCCACTACCCACGGATTACTCCTCGTTTGTTCTGCCGTCGCGGCGAGGGTGCGACGGCCGTCAACACTGCCGGTGTGCTCGTTGCCACTCAGCCGTGGTGGCCGTGCTTGAACAGAATGCCCAGCACGATGATCGACGCGAACCAGATCACGCCCGTGCCGATCGTGAGGCGGTCGAGGTTGCGCTCGACCACGGAGGACCCGCCGAGCGATGAGCTGATACCACCGCCGAACAGGTCCGACAGGCCACCGCCCTTGCCCTTGTGGAGGAGGACGAGCAGCACCATCAATGAGCTCGTGATGATGAGCACAATCGAAGTTCCGATGATCACAGCAGTTCAGCGCTTTCGTGATTTACCCCGCCGGTTGCGGGGAATATTCGCGTATTCGGGGTCATCCGTTCCGAGGGTACGACGTTCCTCGGCGTGGTTCAGCAGAAACGCCCAGTCTAGTGTTGAAGATCAAGCAAGTCGGTCACGAAACCGGCAGAGTTTTACGAAGTCGCCGGCGTCCAGGCTTGCGCCGCCCACGAGCGCTCCGTCGATGTCGGACTTTGCCATGATCCCGGCGATGTTGTCGGGCTTGACTGAGCCACCATAGAGAACGCGTACCTGGTCGGCGAGGTCTCCACTGTACAGCTCGGCGACACGGGTACGGATCGCGCCACACACCTCTTGCGCGTCTTCCGGTGTCGCGACCTCGCCCGTGCCGATGGCCCACACCGGCTCGTACGCGATCACGATGCGCCGTGCCTGGTCGGCCGGGATCTTCTCCAGACCGCCGTCCACCTGGCCGAGCGTGTACGAGATGTGCTCGCCGGACTTGCGGATCTCCAGGCCCTCACCGACGCACATGATCGGCGTGATGTCCTCCTTGAAGGCCGCCTTCACCTTCGCGTTCACCAGCGCGTCGTCCTCGCAGTGGTACTGGCGGCGCTCGGAGTGCCCGGCGAGCACGTACGTGCAGCCGAGCTTGGCGAGCATCTTGGCCGACACCTCACCGGTGTAGGCGCCCTTCTCGTGGGCCGAGACGTCCTGCGCGCCGTACGTGAGCTCCAGCCGGTCGGCGTCCACGAGCGTCTGCACGCTGCGGATGTCGGTGAACGGCGGGAGCACCGTGACGTCGGTCGATTGGTAGTCGGGCTCCTTGAGGGCGAACGCCATCTTCTGGACGTGCGCGATCGCCTCAAGGTGGTTGAAGTTCATCTTCCAGTTGCCGGCGATGAGAGGCTTGCGCCCCCCGCTGCCGGTGTTCTTCGGGGCCACGTTCAGTCCTCCAGAACCGAGAGACCGGGCAGCGTCTTGCCTTCGAGGTACTCGAGGCTCGCGCCGCCGCCGGTCGAGATGTGGGAGAAGCCGTCCTCGGGCAGGCCGAGCTTGCGCACGGCCGCGGCCGAGTCGCCCCCGCCCACCACCGTGAACGCCTTCGAGGCGATCAGCGCCTCCGCGACGGCGCGTGTGCCGCCGGAGAAGGCGTCGAACTCGAAAACGCCCATCGGGCCGTTCCAGAAGACCGTCTCGGCGTCGGCCAGGCGGCTCGCGAACAGCTCGCGGCTGCGGGGGCCGATGTCGAGGCCCTCGCGGTCGGCCGGGATCGCGGTCGCGTCGACGGCCTCGTGCTCGGCGTCGGCGGCGAAGCCCGTCGCGGCCAGCACGTCGACCGGCAGAACCAGCTCGACGCCGCGCTTTTCCGCCTCGGCGATGAAGCCGCGTACCTGGTCGAGCTGGTCCTCCTGAAGGAGGGAGTTGCCGACCTCGTGGCCCTGGGCCTTGAGGAAGGTGTAGGCCATACCGCCGCCGATGAGCAGGCGGTCGACCTTGCCGAGAAGGTTGGCGATGACGCCGAGCTTGTCGGACACCTTCGCCCCGCCGAGCACGACGACGTACGGCCGCTTGGGCTCGCGCGTCAGCTTGCGCAGCACGCCGACCTCGTCGGCCACCAGCCCGCCCGCCGCGTGCGGCAGGCGGCTCGGCACGTCGTAGACGCTCGCGTGCTTGCGGTGCACGGCGCCGAAGCCGTCACCGACGTACAGCTCGGCCAGCGCGGCCAGCTCGTCGGCGAACGCGGCGCGCTCGGTGTCGTCCTTGGCGGTCTCCCCCGGCTCGAAGCGGAGGTTCTCCAGCAGGGCGACCTCGCCGTCGGCCAGGGCGTCCACCGTGGCCTTGGCGGAGTCACCGACGGTGTCGTCGGCGAACCGCACCTCCTGGCCCAGCAGCTCGCCCAGGCGCACGGCCGCGGGCCGGAGCGAGAACTCCGGCTGAGGCTTGCCCTTGGGCCGCCCGAGGTGGGCGCACACGATGACGCGTGCGCCCTTCCCGGCGAGCCCGGCGATCGTGGGGACGCTGGCGCGGATGCGGCCGTCATCACCGATGACGCCGTCCTCGATGGGGACGTTCAGGTCCGAACGGACCAGCACCCGCTTGCCGCGTACGTCTCCGAGATCGTCGATCGTGCGCATGCTCGTGTCGTCGCTCAAAGCCGCGAACCCACCAGCTTGACGAGGTCGACGAGGCGGTTGGAGTAGCCCCACTCGTTGTCGTACCAGCCGACGACCTTCACCTGGTCGCCGATGACCTTCGTGAGACCCGAGTCGAAGATGCAGGACGCGGGGTCGGTCACGATGTCGCTGGAGACGATCGGGTCCTCGGTGTAGCTGAGGATGCCGCGCAGCGGGCCCTCGGCGGCGGCGCGTACGGCCGCGTTGACCTCTTCCACCGAGGTCTCACGCGAGAGCGTGGCGGTGAGGTCGGTCGCCGAGCCGGTCGGCACCGGGACGCGCAGGGCGTACCCGTCGAGCTTGCCCTTGAGCTGCGGCAGGACCAGGCCGATGGCCTTGGCGGCGCCGGTGCTCGTGGGCACCACGTTGATCGCGGCGGCGCGGGCGCGGCGGAGGTCCTTGTGCGGGGCGTCCTGGAGGTTCTGGTCCTGGGTGTAGGCGTGGATCGTGGTCATGAGACCACGCTCGATGCCGAACGTGTCGTTCAGGACCTTGGCCATCGGGCCCAGGCAGTTCGTGGTGCAGGAGGCGTTCGAGATGATGGTGTGGTTCGCCGCGTCGTAGGCGTCGTCGTTCACGCCCATCACGATCGTGACGTCCTCGTTCTTCGCCGGAGCGGAGATGATCACCTTCTTGGCGCCGTTGTCGACGTGCGCCCGCGCCTTGTTGGCGTCGGTGAAGAACCCGGTCGACTCGACGACGACGTCGACGCCGAGGTCGCCCCACTTGAGGTTGGCGGGGTCGCGCTCCTCGAAGACCTTGATCGACTTACCGCCGACCGTGATCTCGCCCGCGCCGGCCTTAACCTCCTCGGGCAGCCGCCCGAGGATACTGTCGTACTTCAGAAGGTGAGCGAGAGTGGCGTTGTCGGTGAGATCGTTGACCGCCACGACCTCGACGTCGCCACCGGCGGCGTTCAGTGCTCGCCAGAAGTTACGGCCGATACGACCGAAGCCGTTCACGCCTACCCGGATGGTCACGGCACCAATCTCCTCATGCGTCGTTGTTCCCCGGCCGTCTGCCGGGGTCGGTTATCGATGTGCTTTTCAAAGGCGACCTTATCGAACCGGCCCGGGGAGCCCATCACCGCAGCACCGGATCGATCGGTCCGCCGCCCGGCCGGGAGCCAACATCCATGGGCGGGCGGCGAACCAACCGGCAGCCTAATTGGTCTAGACCAAGTTGGTCTAGACCAAACCCCTCAGTAACCCTTCCGACCTCGAAAGTACGACCATCCGCCACCAGAAGGCCCGGAACCGTACACTCCTGACGCCCCACCCCACCGAATCCAACGAATCCGCCACGCGCGAGTCATGGCAGCGGCCTGGCGGTTCACCTCAAGGCGGGCCGGGTCAGCAGGTGCCGGTCTCGGTGCCCACGAAGCCGCCGAAGAGGTCGGACGACATCGTGCCCATGAGGTAGTCGGTCTGGGCGGGTACGCAGTGGTCGCCCTCGTCCGTGGTCACGGGGAGGTCGCTGTCAGTGGATTACTCCACCAGAAGAACACTGCCGAACCTGAGGAAACGCCTAGCCGTTCACCGCGCGTACACGGTCACCCACGACCCTGTGGTGGGTCGCGGGTGACCACGTACGCGGTGTCGAGAGCGGCGCGTCGCCGTAGCGTCAGGGGGCGAGCATGTCGGCGGTGACGTTCGCCTCGGTGCCCGCGACGCCCTGGTCCATGGCGCGTTTGTCGGCCATGGCGAGTAGACGCCTTATGCGTCCGGCGATCGCGTCCTTCGTCAGAGGGGGTTCGGCGAGCTGGCCGAGTTCCTCCAAGGAGGCCTGCTTGTGCTCCAGGCGCAGGCGGCCGGCGGCCACGAGGTGTTCGGGGGCGTCGTCGGCCAGTATCTCCAGGGCCCTTGCCACTCGTGCGCCGGCGGCCACGGCTGCGCGGGCCGAGCGGCGGAGGTTGGCGTCGTCGAAGTTGGCCAGGCGGTTCGCGGTCGCGCGTACCTCGCGGCGCATGCGGCGCTCCTCCCACGCGAGCACCGAGTCGTGCGCGCCCAGGCGGGTGAGGAGCGCGGAGATCGCGTCGCCGTCGCGGACGACGACGCGGTCGACGCCGCGTACCTCGCGTGCCTTCGCGTGGATGCGGAGCCGGCGGGCCGACCCGACGAGGGCGAGCGCGGCCTCCGGGCCGGGGCAGGTCACCTCCAGGGACATCGAGCGTCCCGGCTCGGTCAGCGACCCGTGGGCCAGGAACGCGCCGCGCCAGGCGGACTCCGCGTCGCACGAGGCCCCGGCGACCACGTGGCGCGGCAGGCCGCGTACGGGGCGTCCGTTGTTGTCGATCAGGCCGGTCTGGCGTGCCAGCGACTCCCCGTCACGGAACACGCGTACGACGTAGCGGTTGCCCTTGCGCAACCCGCTCGGCGCCAGCACCACCACATCGGATGTGTGACCGAAGACCTCCGCAAGATCCTTGCGCAGGCGCCGTGCCGCGGATCCGGTGTCGAGCTCGGCCTCGATCACGATCCGTCCGCTCACAATGTGCAGGCCTCCGGCGAAACGCAGCAGCGTCGACACCTCGGCCTTGCGGCAGCACGGCTTCATGACGGACAGCCTGCTCAGCTCGTCCTTCACCACGCCGGTCATCGCCATGGATGTGATCCTCCCCCTGTTGCCATCATCCGTCAGGGCAGTCTGGCCGAATCTTGCTCCGTCACGTGGCCGCTGACGAAGATCTGTGCGAACGCTTGGGCCAACCGTGCCGGATCATGCCGTGGAGATCCATCCTCGGCGGCCACATCGGCCAGCACCAGCCTCCCCCGAGGGACCGAACGGCCTTTTCCAGGACGTCCGGCTCCTCGACGACATTACGGTCGGCCAGCACCACGTCGATCCGCAACTCGGGCGCGTGCGCCCGCAGCACCTCCAGGTGGGCCTGCGGGGAGAAGTCGTCGGTCTCGCCGGGCTGGGGTACGAGGTTCAGCGCGACGATCCGGCGGCCGCGGCTACGGGTGAGGGCGCGGACCAGCTCGGGCACCTTCAGGTGCGGCAGCACGCTGGTGAACCACGAGCCCGGCCCGAACACGATCCAGTCCGCCTCCTCGACCGCGCGCAGCGCCTCGGGGCTCGCCGGCGGGTCGGGCGGGATGAGCGAGACGCTGATCACCTGGCCGGCCGTCTTCGCGCAGGCGACCTGGCCGCGTACGTGCGTGATCGCCTCCGGGTCTGCCGGGTCGGCGCCGCGTACCTCCGCGACGATGTCGAGCGGCACGGACGCCATCGGCAGCACCCGCCCCTCCGCGCGCAGCAGCCGCCCCATCCAGTCGAGCCCGGCCACGGGGTCGTCGAGCAGCTCCCACAGCGCGACGATCAGCAGGTTGCCGACGGCGTGGCCGTGTAGCTCGCCCTGGCTGCGGAACCGGTGCTGGACGACCTGGCTCCAGGTACGGCCCCACTCGTCGTCGCCGCACAGCGCGGCGAGCGCCATCCGCAGGTCGCCCGGCGGCAGGACGGCCAGCTCACGGCGGAGCCGCCCGCTCGAACCGCCGTCGTCGGCGACCGTGACGATGGCCGTGAGCAGGTCGGTCACCCGGCGCAGCGCGGACAGGGAGGCCGACAGCCCGTGCCCGCCACCCAGGGCCACCACTTTGGGGGAAGCCAATTTCAGTTATTCCCGTCCCAGATCTCGATGGATCACCTGGACCTCAACGCCTTCGTCGCGCAGCCGCCCGCCGAACTCGCTCCGACATCGCGACACTCCGGTGCTTTCCGCCCGTACAGCCGACGGCGAAGGTGACGTAGTGCTTGCCCTCGCGCTCGTAGCCCGCGATGAGCAGCCGCAGCACCTCGGTGTAGGCGTCGAGGAACTCCTTGGCGCCGGGCCGGGACAGGACGTAGTCGCGGACGGCGGCGTCGCGGCCCGTGTGCGGGCGCAGCTCCGGAACCCAGTGCGGGTTGGGCAGGAACCGGCAGTCGACGACGAGGTCGGCGTCGACCGGCAGGCCGTACTTGTAGCCGAAGGAGACCACGGTCGCGCGCAGGCTGGAGTCGCTGCCCTCGCCGCCGAAGAAGCCGACGATCTTTGCGCGCAGCTCGTGGACGTTGAGCGAGCTGGTGTCTATCACCAGATCGGCCTCGGCGCGTACCTCACGAAGGAGGGTGCGCTCCTGGGAGATGCCGTCGACGATCCGGCCGTCGGCCTGGAGCGGGTGCGGGCGGCGTACGCTCTCGAAGCGCCGGACCAGCACGTCGTCGGAGGCCTCCAGGAACACGCACGCGCGGGTGGGCGCCGCGCGCCTCCAGCTCGTCGAAGGCGGACTGCGAGATCATCGTGAAGGCGCGGCTGCGCACGTCGACGACGACCGCGATGCGGTCGGCACCGCTCCGTGGCGCGCGCTCGCGAGGTCGGCCATGGTGGCGAGCAGCGCCGGGCGGCAGGTTGTCGACGACGAACCAGTCGAGGTCCTCCAGGGACTTGGCCGCCGTGCTCCGCCCCGCCCCCGACATGCCGGTGATGATCACTATGTCGGGTACCTGCGCCGTCGCGGCGAGCTTCCCGGTCGGGGCGGTCACGGGCGTCGCCCGATCTGCCGCCGTGTACGGCCTTGTCTCTTCTAGGTGGTTCACTCACGTTTCGTTCCCGCCGGCCTGGCGCGTGGCCAGTGCCGCCACAATGCTCTCAGCGGTACGGCGCGCCGATGCCCGGAACCTCGGCGATCTCGTCGACGGTCCGGCCTCTGAGCAGCTTGACGGACCCGAAGTGCTTGATCAGAGCCGTACGGCGGTCACGCCCAACCCCGGCACGTCGTCGAGCTCACTCACGGTCATGCTCTTCGACCGCTTGCTGCGATGGAACCTGATGGCGAAGTCGTGCGCCTCGTCGCGACCCGCTGCAGGAGGTACATGCCCTCGCTGTTGCGCGGGAGGATCACTGGGTCCTCCTCGCCGGGCAGCCAGATCTCCTCCAGCCGCTTGGCGATACCGCACAGGGCGATGTCGTCGATGCCGAGCTCGTCCAGGGCCCGCTGCGGCGGCGGCGACCTGCGGCGGCCCGCCGTCGACGACGACGAGGTTGCGGCGGGTAGGCGAACCTGCGCGGCTTGCCGGTCTCGGGGTCGATCGGGCCGCCGGCCTCGGTCTCGCCGAGGACCGTCGAGCTCGCCGGTCTGCTCGGGCTCCTCGAGGTAGCGGCGGAAGCGCCGGGAGATGACCTCGTTGATCGAGCGCACGTCGTCCTGGCCCTCGACGGTCTTGATCGCGAAGCGGCGGTACTCGCTCTTGCGCGGCAGGCCGTCCTCGAAGACGACCATCGACGCGACGACGTCGGTGCCCTGGAGGTTGGAGACGTCGTAGCACTCGATGCGCAGCGGCGCCTGTCCGAGCTCCAGGGCGTCCTGGATCTCCTGCAGCGCCCTGCTGCGGCTGGTGAGGTCGGTGGCGCGGCTGCGTCTTGTGCTGCTTGAACGCCTCCTTGGCGTTGCGCTCCGACGGTCTCCAGCAGGGTCTTCTTGTCGCCGCGCTGCGGCACCCGCAGGTCGACCCGGCCGCCGCGGTGCTCGGCGAGCAGCTCGATCAGGGCGTCGTTGTCCCGGGCAGCTCGGCGGGGACGAGGATCTCGCGCGGCACCGGCGTCCGCGCCGCTGTCGAGGTACAGTCTGCAGCAGGAACTGCTCGACGAGCTCGCCGGGCGTCGACCTCCTCGACCTTGTCGACGACCCAGCCGCGCTGGCCGCGGACCCGCCCGCCGCGTACGTAGAACACCTGGACGGCCGCTTCGAGCTGGTCGTCGGCGAACGCGACGACGTCGCCGTCGGTGCTGTCGCCGAGCACCACCGACTGTTTCTCCAGGGCGCGCTCCAGCGCCCGGATGTCGTCGCGGAGCCGCGCGGCGCGCTCGTACTCCTGCGTCGGTCGGCGGCCGCGCTCATGTCCTCTCCAGCGCGCCGCATGAACGCGCTGGCGTCTGGCCGGCCATGAAGTCGCAGAAGTCGTCGACGATCTCGCGGTGGGTGTCCTCGCTGACCCGGCCGACGCACGGCGCGGAGCACTTGCCGATGTAGCCGAGCAGGCACGGCCGGCCGACTGGCCGGCGCGCGGAACACCCCGGCGCGAGCAGGTGCGCACCGGGAAGACGCGCAGCAGCAGGTCGAGGGTCTCGCGGATCGCCCAGGCGTGGGAGTACGGGCCGAAGTAGCGGACGCCCTTGCTTCTTGGCCCCGCGCATCACCTGCACGCGCGGGAACGCCTCGTTCATGCGTCACCGCGAGGTACGGATAGGACTTGTCGTCGCGGTACTTGACGTTGAAACGCGGGTCGAACTCCTTGATCCAGGAGTATTCGAGCTGGAGCGCCTCGACCTCGGTGCCGACGACGGTCCAGTCGACGCCGGCCGCGGTGTGCAGCATCGTCTGCGTCCGCGGGTGCAGGCTCGCGAAGTCCGCGAAGTAGGAGTTGAGCCGGCCGCGCAGGTTCTTCGCCTTGCCGACGTAGATGACCCGGCCGCTGCGTCGTCGCGGAACCGATAGACCCCGGGTGATTCGGGGATGGTGCCGGAGGCGGGCCGGAAGGGTCGCCGGATCTGCCACGACAGTCAGCCTAGTGCGTCGTCCCGACGTTCCCGGCCGCTCTCCGGCAGTGGTTCTCTCCGCCGCGCACCGACGTGAGATGTCCCACGTTGCGCGGCGCCGAGGCCGGTAACGATCAAAAGAACGCCGCATCGCGCTCTCAGGAGGACAGCTGATCGTGCCGGACCGTTGGCTCGCTGATCATTCTCGCCGGTCTCGGTCGCGACGGCCCTGCTGATCGTCGAGATCGCGCCGCGGGCCCTGAGCCAGCAGGCTCGTGTCGCGTTGGCCGCTCGCCCCGCCGATCGTAAGGCGTTGTGTCGGCCCGGCCTTCGTGGTCGCGTTCGTCGCGGGCGCCCAGACGGGCATGCCGCCCGCCCGGGTGCTGCACCACGCGGGGCCGGTCATCCACCACGCCCTGTCGCTCGCGCTGATCGCCTCGGTGACCTGGCTCATCATCCAGGCCGCCTTCGACCGCGACGGACGTCGCCGTAGAGCACCTGACCGCCGTCGAGGGCTGCGCGCAACGTACGCGCCCGGCGCATGCCGCACCCAGGTACTCGTCATGCGCCGGATCTGCGCGGCGATCGTGGTGATCATCGCGGCGGCGTCGATGCTGGTGACGTTCCCGGCCGTACGCGCCTTCGGTGCCGGGCTGTTCGGCCTCCGCGGGCGTGGCCGGCTATCGTCGCCGGCATCGCGGCCCAGTCGACGCTGAGCAATGTGTTCGCCGGGCTGCAACTGGCCTTCAGCGACGCGCTGCGCATCGACGACGTCGTGGTCGTCGACGGCGAGTGGGGCCGCATCGAGGAGCTGGACGCTCACGTACGTGGTGCTGCGTCTGTGGGGACGAACGCCGCCTGGTGCTGCCCGTGTCGTACTTCGCGCACAATCCGTTCGAGAACTGGGACGAGGCACAGCAGCCGGGTCATCGGCACCGTGATGCTGCACGTCGACTGGAACGTCCCGGTCGAGGAGCTGCGCACCGAGCTGTACGCGATCCTGCGGCGAACACCCGCTGTGGGACCAGAAGGACTGGGTCCTGCAGGTCACCGGACGTCCTGCCGACCGGAGTCGTGCAGATACGGGGCCCTGATGAGCGCCCACGACGCGGCCAGCGCCTTCGACCTGCGGCTGCGACATACCGCGAACACCTGGTGGGCTTCGTACGCGAGCGCTACCCGCAGGCCCTCCCCCGCCTCCGCGCCGACGTCGGAACCGGGGGTAGGACAGGGCGAGTCCGGCTGACGGCCGACAGATCTCATCTCCGCCGGCCGTCAGGCGGCCGCTGACGTCCACGAGATGCGGGTACGGCGGTCAGGCGAGCTCGATCTCGCCGTTCTTCACCGTGACGTTCTTGCCGGCCAGCGACTTGGTGGCCGGGCCGTGCATCACGGAGCCGTCGGCGGCACTGAAGGCGCTGCCGTGGCACGGGCAGTGGATCTTGCCGTCGGACACGGAGCCGACCGTGCACCCCTTGTGCGTGCAGACGGCGCTGAAGGCCTTGATCTCGCCCTGCTTCGGCTGGGTGACGACGACCTTCTCGTCCTTGAAGATCTTGCCGCCACCGACCGGGATGTCGCTGGTCTTGGCGAGCGAGCCGCCGCTGGCCTTGGCGGAGTCGTCCTTGGAGCCACCGCAGGCGCTCAGAGTGCCGGCTACCCCGACGAGTCCGACTCCGAGCAGCACTCCCCTGCGACTGGACGCGGGCTCGGGCTGGGGGGTGGGCGGGTCGAGCGGCATGAGTTTCCTCCTTGCGATCGGGTCTACTCCGGTTCTCACGGAAGGAGGACGCCGGTGGTTCAATCCTGAACGATTTTCTTCACACTCGGCACATGAACCACCCTCGTACCGTCACCATCCCGCGCCCCGCCGGGCGCGGGAGGCTAGATGTCGAGGACTTTGCCGAGGAACTGACCGGTGTGGCTCTCCTCGATCTCGGCCACCTGCTCGGGAGTGCCGGTCGCGACGACGGTGCCGCCGCGCGAGCCGCCCTCCGGGCCCATGTCGATGATCCAGTCGGCCGTCTTGATCACGTCGAGGTTGTGCTCGATGACGATGACCGTGTTGCCGCCGTCGACCAGGCGGCCGAGCACGCCGAGGAGCTTGCGGATGTCCTCGAAGTGCAGGCCGGTGGTCGGCTCGTCGAGGACGTAGATGGTGCGCCCCGTCGAGCGGCGCTGCAGCTCCGAGGCGAGCTTCACGCGCTGCGCCTCGCCGCCGGACAGCGTCGGCGCGGGCTGGCCGAGGCGTACGTAGCCGAGGCCGACGTCGTTGAGGGTCTGGAGGTGGCGGCGGATCGCCGGGATGGCCTCGAAGAAGCCGAGGGCCTCCTCGATCGGCATGTCGAGGACCTCGGAGATCGTCTTGCCCTTGTAGTGGACCTCCAGGGTCTCGCGGTTGTACCGGGCGCCGTGGCAGACCTCGCACGGGACGTAGACGTCCGGCAGGAACTGCATCTCGATCTTGATCGTGCCGTCGCCGGAGCACGACTCGCAGCGGCCGCCCTTGACGTTGAAGGAGAACCGGCCCGGCTGGTAGCCGCGGACCTTCGCCTCGGACGTGGCCGAGAACAGCTTCCGCACGTGGTCGAAGACGCCGGTGTAGGTCGCCGGGTTGGAGCGCGGGGTGCGCCCGATCGGCGACTGGTCGACGTGGACGACCTTGTCGACCTGGTCGAGCCCGTTGATCCGCTTGTGGCGGCCCGGCACGATGCGGGCGCCGTGGAGCTGCTTGGCGAGTGAGGTGTAGAGGATGTCGTTGACGAGCGTGGACTTGCCCGACCCCGACACTCCGGTGACCGCCGTGAACACGCCGAGCGGGAAGGCGACGTCGACGTCGCGCAGGTTGTGCTCGTGCGCGCCCTTGACGACCAGCTCGCGGCCCCGCTGGCGCTTGCGCCGCGTGGCGGGCACCGGGATCTGCCGGCGGCCCGAGAGATATGCGCCGGTCATCGAGTCTTCGGAGGTGAGCAGGTCGTCGACCGAGCCGGAGACGACGACCTGGCCGCCGTGCTCGCCCGCGCCAGGGCCGATGTCGACGACCCAGTCGGCGGCCCGGATGGTGTCCTCGTCGTGCTCGACGACGATGAGCGTGTTGCCGATGTCGCGCAGGCGGATCAGCGTCTCGAGAAGGCGGTGGTTGTCGCGCTGGTGGAGCCCGATGGACGGCTCGTCGAGGACGTACAGCACGCCGACCAGGCCCGAACCGATCTGCGTCGCGAGCCGGATGCGCTGCGCCTCGCCGCCGGCGAGCGTGGCGGAGGCGCGGTCGAGCGAGAGGTAGTCGAGGCCGACGTCGAGCAGGAAGCCGAGCCTGGCGTTGATCTCCTTGAGCACGCGCTCGGCGATGTGCTTGTCGCGGTCGCTCAGCTCCATGGAGAGCAGGAACTTCGCGCACTCGCCGATCGGCATCGCGGCGACGTCGGCGATCGAATGGTCGTTGACCGTCACGCCCAGCACGACCGGCTTGAGCCGGCGGCCCTCGCAGGCCGGGCACGGGATCTCCCGCATGTAGCCCTCGAACCGCTCGCGGCTCGTGTCGCTCTCCGCCTCGGAGTGGCGGCGCTGGACGTAGGGGATCACGCCCTCGTAGGTCGTGTAGTAGGACCGCAGCCGCCCGTAGCGGTTGCGGTAGCTCACGTGGACCTGGGTGTCGTGGCCGTGCAGGACGGCCTTGCGCGCCTTGGCCGGGAGCTTCTCCCAGGGCGTGTCGAGGTCGAAGCCCATCGCCTCGCCGAGCGCGCCGAGCAGGCGCAGGAAGTAGTCGCTGACGTGACCGCCGGACCACGGCGAGATGGCGCCCTCGCCGAGGGACTTCTCGGTGTCGGGGACGAGCAGCTCCGCGTCGACCTCCATGCGGGTGCCCAGGCCTGTGCAGTCGGGGCAGGCGCCGTAGGGAGAGTTGAACGAGAAGGAGCGCGGCTCCAGCTCGTCGAACGACAGGTCGTCATAGGGGCAGTAGAGGTGCTCGGAGAACATCCGCTCGCGCTGCTCGTCGTCCTCGGGGAGGTCGACGAAGTCGAGGATGATCGTGCCGCCGGTGAGGCCGAGCGCGGTCTCGACCGAGTCGGTCAGGCGGCGGCGCGCGCCGTCCTTGACGCTGAGGCGGTCGACGACGACCTCGATGTCGTGCTTCTCGTACTTCTTCAGCTTGGGCGCCTCGTCGAGGCGCACGACGGCGCCGTCGACGCGGGCGCGGGAGAAGCCCTTGGCCTGCATCTCGCGGAACAGCTCGCCGTATTCGCCCTTGCGCCCGCGCACGACCGGCGCCAGCACCTGGAAGCGCGTGCCCTCGTCGAACTCCAGCATCCGGTCGACGATCTGCTGCGGCGACTGCTTGTGGATCGTACGGCCGCAGTCCGGGCAGTGCGGGTGGCCGATGCGGGCCCACAGCAGACGCAGGTAGTCGTACACCTCGGTGATCGTGCCGACCGTCGAACGCGGGTTCTTCGAGGTGGACTTCTGGTCGATCGAGACCGCCGGCGACAGGCCCTCGATGAAGTCGACGTCGGGCTTGTCCATCTGGCCGAGGAACTGCCGCGCGTACGCCGAAAGGGACTCGACATATCGCCGCTGCCCCTCGGCGAAGATCGTGTCGAACGCGAGGCTGGACTTTCCGGAACCGGAGAGCCCAGTGAAAACGATCATCGCATCGCGAGGCAGGTCGAGCGAGACGTCCTTGAGGTTGTGTTCACGCGCTCCGCGCACGATGAGACGGTCAGCCACGTCGTATTCCGGATCCCCTAGTGAGCCTGATGAGTTAGCGGGTCGGCTTCAGGCTAACGAGCGGGCCGGACGGTTTCTTCCACATGCCCCTCGGTTGGGCCCCCTCGCCGCACCACGAACCGTACACGTGTTCGAACGGCGGTCGCCACCGGAACGCGAAGAGCCGCACGCTGCACAGACGTGATGTCCAGAAGGTCAGGACCGCCCGTCGTCCAGGGCGTGATCGAGGTAGCGGCGCGCGGACCGGCGTACGGCCTCGGCGCCGCCGGCGTCCACGATCCGGTCCCACCAGGCGCCGTAGACACGCTCGTACGCGTAGGGCTCCACGAGGCTCAGCGCGCGGCGGATCGTACGCGGGCGCTCAGGGATGAAGTTGGGATAGGAGTACATGAATGAGACGTAGCGGCGGTCCTGGACGACGGTGAAGATGTCGCCGGACATCAGCGCGCCGCGCCCCTCCTCGCCGTCACGCCAGTGCAGCACCTGGCCGCCCTCGAAGTGCACGCCCGCGTTGATCAGCGTGACACCGTCGGCGATCTCCCTCGTGTCGCCCTCCCAGAAGACGACGGCGTCGTCGGGCCGCGCCACCCACCGGCGGTCGGCCGCGTGGATGTAGACCGGGGCGTCGAACGCGTGCGCCCACTCGATCATGGTCCCGTAGTAGTGCGGATGGCTGATCGCGATCGCCGAGACGCCACCGAGCTCCCCGACCCGGTCGACCAGGTCGTCGTCGATGTAAGTGATCATGTCCCACAGGACGTTGCCGGACGGCGTCTCGACCAGCAGGGCACGCTGGCCGATGGCGACCGCGGGGTCGGTGCCGATGCCCGTGACGCCCGGCCCTTGCGCCGCGACCCGGCCTCGATGGCCCGCCTCACGAAGCTCGGCGAGATCGGTCCAGCGCTGGCCCTCCCAGCCGACGTACTGGCGCTCGTCCTCGCAGATCGGGCAGTCGTCGCGCGGCGCGTCGTACTGCACACCGCAGGTCCGGCAGATCGGAAGATCGTTTCGCACCCCGACGAGGCTACTCCCCGATACCCCGCGGTCTCGATCTCCGTCGTGGAAGGATGGTCGCCGGTGACCGATAGGAGAACACAGTGAGCTACTCAGGCAACGTCGAGGTCGGTGGTGCTCCGGACGTACGCGAGCTGCCGGGTCTGACCATCACCAAGCTGGCCGTCGGACCGTACGACAACAACGCCTACCTCCTGCGCTGCGCGGCGACCGGCGAGCAGGTGCTCGTGGACGCCGCCAACGACTCCGATCGGCTGCTGGAGCTGCTCGGCGACCGCCCGCTGTCGCGCGTCGTCACCACCCACCGCCACCAGGACCACTGGTACGCCCTGGCCACCGTCGTCGACGCCACCCACGCGCGCGTCGTGGCCCACCCCGACGACGCCGAGGCCCTGCCGCTCCCGGTCACCGAGCCGGTCGAGCAGGACGGCACCGTACGCGTCGGGCGAAGCACGCTGTCGGTGATCCACCTGCGCGGCCACACCCCGGGTTCGATCGCGCTGCGGTACGACGACGGCGACACGCCGCACCTGTTCACCGGCGACAGCCTCTTCCCCGGCGGCCCGGGCAACACCTGGGGCGACAAGACGCTGTTCACCCAGCTCATGGACGACCTGGAGGAGCGCGTCTTCGGCACCCTGCCGGACAACACCTGGGTCTACCCCGGGCACGGCAAGGACACCACGCTCGGCAAGGAGCGCCCCCACCTCCCGGAGTGGCGCGCACGCGGCTGGTGAGCCCGCCGATCTCCACGTCACCGCCCCCGGCAGCTCCGATTCGGCGTGTTCATAAAGCAGGATTGGGGGAATGGCACGTTCATCGGCGGGCCGTGCGGCAGTCAGATCGAACAGGTGGCGGAAAGAGATCATGAACGGCGTGACCGACCAGATGCCCGAGGCAGAGGACTTCACGGACCTCGAGCTAGCGGCGCGGCTGCGGATGACCTTGGGCCGGCTCAACCGCCGCGTCCGCCAGCACGGCCCCCAGACCCTGACGTCGAGCCAGGCCTCGACCCTGTCGAGCCTGGAGACGCTGGGCCCGGTACGCCTGGGCGACCTGGCCGCCCACGAGGGCGTGACGGCCCCGACCCAGAGCCGCCTGGTCGCGTCGTTGGAGAACAACGGCCTGGTACGCCGCACCCCTGACAGCGGCGACCGCCGCGCGACCCTCCTGGCGATCACCGCCCAGGGCCGCCGCCAGCTCGAACAGCTGCGCAACGAGCGCTCCGCGTTCCTGGTGGGCCAGATAGGCACCCTGTCCCCCGAACACCGCGACGCCCTCGTCCACGCCCTGGCCGCCCTGGAAGCCCTCGCCGAGAGCCCCGAACGCTAAGGCGTGCGCGGTCGGGCCCTCGCCTTCGGGTACGTCTGCTGGGTGCCGGCGAAGTAGAGCCTGCGGCCGCGGCCGGTCAGGGTGACGCGCCAGTACGCGGCGCCCTCTCCGTGCGCGTCGGACAGGTCGAAGGTCTTCGCGTTGCGGGGTGTGGCGGTGCCGGTCCACAGCTTCTGGCCGTACGCGATCCACTCGCCGGTGCCGTTGGAGTGGAACTGGAAGTAGTCGTCGCGGGTGGTCTGTGCCCATTTGCCGACCAGGCCTCGCATCCAGCGCCTGGACTGCGCCGCGGACACCGTGGGCGTGGTCTCGCCGTCCACGCTGCCCGGGAGCGTGGCGACGGGTGACGGGCCGGCCGGGCGGGTCGGTGCCGCGGTCGGGGGCGCCTTCGTCGCGCCGCGGCTGTCGGCGAGGGCCGTGAAGCCGATGATGGCGATGGCGGCTACCGCCAGCGCCACCGAGGCCGCCTTCGCCAGCTCAGGCGCCAACGAGGGCATGCGCATGTCGTCCTCCCGAATCGGCGACCAAGGCGAACACCGTACAACCCGTGCGTACGTCTCGCGGTGTAGGCCTCAGATCACTCCGGAGACGGAGGCGCGTACGCCCATGGTGGCGTACAAAAGGAATATGTCGCCATCCCAGGTTCCGCACGATGACCTAACGGCATCGCTGGCCGCCCGCCGCGAGCTCGGGCCCGACTACGACGCGGCCTTCGCGGAGGCGATCGCCGAACGCGTCGAGGCGGCCATGGGCACGCGCAAACGTGTCCTGACCGACAGTGAGCGCGGCGAGCGCGCGATCGCGGTGACCGTCGCCTGCGTCTCCCTCGGCGTCTCGATCCCGTTGACGGCGATCGCCGTCATCAACGCGGGCCTGGCCGGCCTGGTGATCGTCTGGCTGGCCATCACCACGATCAACGTCGCGTTCGCTCTGCGTCCACGACGTCGCTAGCGGGCTCCTCGGCCGCCTCGGCGGCCGCGTCGTGCCGCGCCTTGAGCAGGCTCGCCACGGTCGTCACGAGCATCGCCGCGCCGATGACGGCCAGGGAGAGCCAGATCGGCACCTGCGGGACCTGCTCGAACCCGGTCGCGTGCGTGGCGTCCATCACGAGCTTGACCCCGATGAACGCCAGGATGAACGCCAGCCCCTTGCTGAGGTAGATGAGGCGTTCGAGCAGGCCGCCGAGCAGGAAGTAAAGCTGGCGCAGGCCCATCAGGGCGAAGGCGTTCGCGGTGAAGACGAGGTAGGACTCCTGCGTCAGCCCGAAGATGGCCGGGATGGAGTCCAGCGCGAACAGCAGGTCGGTCGTGCCGATCGCGATCATGACGATGAGCAGCGGCGTCACCATGCGCCTGCCGTCGACGCGGGTGGTGAGGCGCGACCCGGCGTACTCGTCGGTGGCCGGCATCACCCGCTGCGCCCAGCGCAGGATGATGTTCTCCTTGAAGTCGGAGTCGTCGTCGTCGGCGCCGCGCAGCAGACCCCACGCGGTCCAGATCAAGAACGCCCCGAACAGGTAGAACAGCCACTCGAAGCGGGCCAGCGCGGCGGCGCCGATCCCGATGAATATGCCGCGCATCAACAGCGCGATCATTATGCCGATGAGAAGCACCTTGTGCTGGTTTCTGCGCGGCACCGCGAAGCGCGCCATCAGCACATAGAAAATGAAGAGGTTGTCGACACTCAGGCTGTACTCGGTGAGATAACCCGCGAAGAACTGCGCGGAATATTGGCCACCCGAGACGAGCAGCAAAAGAATTCCGAAAAGCACCGCGAGCACGACGTAGAACGTGACCCACGCGCCGGCCTGTTTGAGGGTGAACTCATGTGGCTCGCCGCGATCGACGATCCAGAGATCGAGCAGGATGACGGCCAGGAGGCCGACCAACGTGAGCACCCAGGCCCATACGGTGACGTTCACAAAGCAGCATCCTCCGGGGACAGGCGAGAGCCCCGGAGGCCTCTCCCGTCCACACTCATCGGCGCGGACCGACAGTACCGGGCCGCATTAGATCTCCCGAGCCGTGTTGACGACACTGCCGCGAAAGGGATACTCCCCTCCTGCACTCTGGACTATATACAAGGCCCAGATGACTCGCACACGCGGATCGTTACCGATCGGTACGCGTTGCGTGAGCGTAGATGCCGGTGAGCTGGTCTATCGCGTCCGTGTCGGTCGGGAGTCGCTCCGCCTGTGCGGTGGAGGCCGACGCGAGGCGCCCGGCGAGCTCGGGGTCGTCGAGCACCCGGCGTACGGCCTGCTCCAGCCGCGTGGCGTCGCCGGAGGGCACCAGCAGGGCCGCGTCGCCCACCATGCCGGGGATGCCGCCGACCTCGGTGGCCACCAGGGGCCGGCCTGCGCGCAGCATCTCCTGGACGATCAGAGGCTGCCCCTCCCAGACACTGGGGACGACCGCGACGTCGGCGATGGCGAGCAGCTCGGGGACGTCGGAGCGGCGGCCCAGGAGCCGCACCGGCAGGCGCTCGGCCTCGACGCGCTCGCGCAGCGAGTCTTCGAGCGGCCCGTCACCGGCGATCGCGACGACGGGCGCCGGGCTGCGGCGTGCCCATCCGGCCGCCGCGTCGAGAAGCGTCGGCAGCCCCTTCTGCTCTGCGAGCCGCCCTACGACGACGATCAGCGGGCGGTCCTCGGTGCCGAGTTCGGCACGGAGCTTCGCCTGCGCCGCCGGGTCGTCGGACACGCGCTGCGCGGGCGCCGGGACGAGGGCACGGCCGACCGAGCGGGCGCCCAGCGCGCGCATGCGGTCCTCAAGGTCGGGCGAGACGCCGAGGACCTCGGTGGCGCGGCGCGCCACGATCCGCTCCAGCGTGCCGTACGCGGCGCCGATCATGCCGCCCGCGATCGAGGCGTTGTGCAACGTGACGACCAGCGGCGGCGCGTGCGCCGTACGGAGCCGGGCGAGCGCGGCCAGCCCGCCCGCGCGCAGGCCGTGAGCGTGGACGACATCGGCGTCGCGGGTCAGCCTCCGCAGGCGCGCGACGGCGCGTGCGTCGCCGTACGGCTTCGGCCGGTCGGAGATCTCCACCTCGGTGAAGCGCGCCCCGGTGCCGGTGAAGTCGAAGAGCTCCTCCCCCGAGGCGGGGCCTAGGACGACGACGTTCGCGCCGCGCCCGACGAGCCCCGCCGCGACCGAACGGACGTGGCTGCCCAGCCCTCCGGCGCTCGTCGCCAGCACGAGCGCGACCTTCAACCCGCTCATCCGAGCCTCCGCCCGATCACGGCACGGACATCCGGGCCGTCCAGCACAAAAGTGATCATGAGGAACACCACGCCCGCGACGAGGGCCGTGAGGGCGGCGACACCGATGCTCGCGACCGGCCCGGCCGCGCCGATCAGAGCGCCGACGCCGTACCCGGCGGCGCCCCCGGCGAGCCCGCCCGCGACACCGCCCAGCGCGGCGCGGCCGAGCCCGGCGAGGACCCGAGCGCCGCGTACGCGCACGAGCGCGCCGAGCAGCAGAACGCCGGCGACGGTCATGCCGACGCTGTTGCCGAGCGCCAGCCCGGCCACCACCCAGCCGCGCGGCAGGGACAGCACGAGGACGATGTCGGCGGCGACGACCACGAGCCAGCCCGCGACGGTGGCGGCGGCCGACGCGCGGCCACGGTGGCAGGCGAACAGCACGCGGCCGAGGTGTGCGACGAGGCCGTACCCGATCAGCCCGGGGGCGAAGAACAGGACCGCGCGCGACAGCACCGCCGGCACCGCGTCGTGGTCGAGGAACCGCGCGGCCGGCACCGCGATCGCGGCGAGCACGGCCGCGCCGGCGCACGACACGAGGATCACGGCCCGCGTGGTGGCGGCGGTGATCCGGTCGAAGGCCTCGGTCTCGCCGCCGCTCATCCGCGCCGACAGCGTCGGGAACGCGCTCGTCGCGATCGGCACCGCGAGGACCGCCCACGGCAGCAGGAAGATCGCCCAGGCGTACTGGTAGTCGGCCAGCGCGCCACGCGTGCCGCGCCCGCTGAGCGAGACCACCGCCACGGCGGACAGCTGCTGCGCGCCGACCGTGGCCAGCCCGGCGAGGGCCAGCCTGCGGACCCGTGCGGCCGTGTCGGCCGGAAAGCGCAGCGTGGGGCGGATCCGCAGCCGCAGGCGTACGGCGGCCACCCCGGCGGTGACGACCAGGACGACGACACCGGCCGTCGTGCCCAGGGACAGCATCAGCTCGGCGGACTTCGGCAGCCCGGCCAGGTCGTTCTCGCGTCCGCGGCCGAGCGGCACGTACGCCAGGTAGACGCCGATCACCAGCAGGCTGGACACCAGCGGCGCGACCGCGGGCGCGGTGAAGCGGCGGTGCGCCTGGAGCACGCCGTACAGCACGACGGCGAACCCGTACAACATGATCTGCGGCGCGAAGACGACGAGGAGGTCGGTGCCGACGCCGACCACGCCCGCGCGCGAGCAGCCGTCCAGGTTCTTCTGGACCAGGGCGTTCATGATCGGGTGCGCCAGCAGCATGCCGAGCGCGGTCAGCGGGATCAGGCCGACGGCCATCCAGGTCAGCAGCGCCGACGCGGTGCGGCGTACGTGCTCGCGGTCGCCGCGCTCGATCGGGCCGGCCAGGACCGGGACGACCATGCTGGCCAGGGCACCGCCCGCGACGATCTCGAAGACGATGTTCGGCACCTGGTTGGCGGTGTAGTACGCCTGGCTCAGGCACGACGTGCCCACGGTCTGGGAGAACACGACGATGCGCCCGAAGCCCGCGAGGCGGGCCAGGATCGTGATGACGCCGATGAGCAGCGCGGCGCCGGCCAGACCGCGTCCGTCGCGTGCCGTCACAGGCTCGTCGGACACCTCGGAAGCCGTCACCCGACGCCTGTCGGGCGCGCCTCCGGCAGGACGGGACGGCGGCCGAGCCGGTCGATGAAGTTCAGCGCCGGGGTCGACTGGATCACCTTGGTGAAGCTGACGAACTCGCTGGCGAGGTTCAGCGTGGTCACGCCGGCGAGCAGGCCGATCCGCACCGGACGGTTGAGGTGGGCCGCCGACACTCCCAGCAGGGCGCCGAGCGCGTTGGCGCCGGCGTCGCCGAGCATCGCGCGCTCACGCAGGTCCTGCGGGAGCAGCGCGACGGCCGCGCCGAACGGCGCGGCGGCCACGGCGGAGCCGCACAGGGTGCCGGGCAGCGCCGCGAGGGCACCGACCTTGATCGCGCGGCCGGGGCGCAGGTCGAACAGGTTGAGCAGGTTGGCGCTGCCGGCGACCAGCGCGGCGTTCACGCCCGTGTCGATCAGGAACCCGCGGGCGTCACGCGGACGGCGAGGGTTCGAACCGGCCAGGAGGGCCGCCACCAGGCCGGCGGCGCCGATCCCGAGGATCTTCACCGCGCCGGTCGTCACCTCGCCGCGCGCCAGCGCGGTCAGGTGACCCTTGAAGCCGCGTGAGGCGCCGGAGCCGGCCAGGTCGTCGTAGCCGCCGAGCGCGCCGGCCGCCGTACCGGCGAAGATCGCGGCGAGGCGCATGCGCGCGGGCACGCCCGGCGCCACGGCGACCGCCGTCACCGCCCCGGCGACGAACGCCGGTCCTTCCAGCAGGGTGACGGGCTCGCCGCGGTGGTTGGTCCGCAGCCAGAGCTTCTCGTCACGTGGTGGGCGACGGGTCAGCACCGCGTACGCGGCCTGCGCCGCCACCGCGCCGAGCACCGTGCCGGCCACTGCCTTCCGCATACCCCTGCCTCACTTCTTCTTCGCCGGTGTGGGGGACGGCGTCGGAAGCCGGCCGTCGGCCCCGGAGCCGACACCGTAGTCGCCCACCTTGCCCTGCGTCGCGTCGTTCAACGCGAAGACCGCGGTCATCTGGCCGGCCGCGCGGTCGGCCGTGTCGACCGTGGACACGTGGTCCTTGGCCTTGTCGTCGTCGCGCACGGCCTTGATCATGCCGCCGTCGGCGGCCGCGTCGGCGTTGCCCGCCGCCACGGTGCCGTTGCCGTAGCCGGAGAGGGCCACCGGGAGCGAGACGAGGGCCTTGTTGTTCGTGTCGGCGTCCTTGTCCTTGCTCGCCGCGGCGGGCGCGATGACGATGGCGAGTGTCGCACGCGTCGCGGGCTGCCCGCTGTAGTTCAGGAAACCCGCCGCCTTGAACCCGGCGAGGACCTGCCCGGCGATGGGGTCCTCCTGGCCGGTGCGCACGGCCTGCTTGGTGACCAGCACGGAGGCCAGCTCCAGCGCCACCCGGTCGTACGGGGTGGCGTCCTGCGGGAACTCGATGCCGGTGGGCTTCAGCTGGTCGGTCAGCTCGCTCAGCGTGGTGAGCTGGCCGCCGTCGAGGTATTTGTCCTGCAGCGTGACGTAGCCGCTGATCTTCGCCCCGGCCTTGCTGACCATGTCGGCGGTCTTGGCGCGCATCTGGTCGTCGGCGCCGGGCGCCTCCACGAACACGACGCTCTCGTCCTTGAGCCGCCCGGCCAGGACCTGCGGGGCGATGCCGCTCACGAACTGGTTGTCGTAGCCGTTGAGCTGGTCCACGGCGCGCTTTTGGACCCGGAGGCTCTGGTTGTCCTTCGCGAGCTGGTTCGACCGGTCCTTCAGCTGGTCGACGAGCGGCCCCCGCAACGCCGAGGCGCCGACCACGAGGCCGAGTGCCAGGGCGAGGAAGACCGCGATGATGGAGACGAGGTGGTATCGAAAATCGATCACGTGAAGAGTCCGGTCAGCCAGTAGACGAATTGGTGCCACCCATCGGCGATGACGGGCGCGAACGCGTCGCCGGCAGGTGAGGAGACGATCGCGACGATCATGGCGATGAGCGTCGCCGCGACCAGCAGGAGCAGGGACGAGCCCTTGATCCGGCTCCGGTAGAGCCGGCTCACCCCCTTGGCGTCGACGAGCTTGCTGCCGACCCGCAACCGCGTGAGGAACGTGCTGGACATGCCCGCGCGCCCCTTGTCGAGGAACTCCACAAGGGTCGCGTGGGTTCCCACCGCGACGATCAGGCTCGCGCCCCGGTCGTCGGCGAGCAGCATCGCGATGTCCTCGCTGGTGCCCGCGGCGGGAAAGACGACGGCGTCCTGCTCCAGGTCGTGCACCCGCTTGAGGCCCGGCGCGCGCCCGTCGCGGTAGGCGTGCACGATCAGCTCGGCCCCGCACGTCAGCGCGCTGTCGGACACGGAGTCCATGTCGCCGACGATCATGTCCGGGCGGTAGCCCGCCTCCAGCAGCGCGTCGGCGCCGCCGTCGACGCCGATCAGGACCGGGCGGTACTCCCGCATGTAGGGCCGGAGGGTCGCGATGTCCTCGCGGTAGTGATAGCCGCGTACGACGATCAGGGCGTGCTTCCCGTCGAGGTCGGTCTTGACCTCGGGGACGCCCACGCCGTCGAGCAGCAGGTCGCGCTCGCGCTTCAGGAACTCCATCGTGTTGGCCGCGAACGCCTCGAGCTGGGCGGGCAGCTCGGCCCGCGCCTCGACCATCGCGGCCTCCACCGTCTCGGTGGTCTGCCGGTTGCCCTTGGCCGCGACGTGATCGTCGAGGTAGAGGCACTCCTCATCGACCCGGACGATGTCGCCTTCGCTCACCTTGGTGAAGACCTCGGGACCGACGTCGTCGATCAGCGGGATGCCCGCCTCGACGAGGATCTGCGGGCCGAGGTTGGGATACCGGCCCGAGATGCTGCGCGCGACGTTGATCACCGCCCCGACGCCGCAGGACGCCAGCGCCTCGGCGCTCACGCGGTCGAGGTCGACATGGTCGATGATCGCGATGTCACCGGGGGCGAGGCGCTTGGTCAGCTTCTTGGTCTTGCCGTCGAGACGGGCGATTCCGCTGACGCCGGAGGCACCGTCGGTCTTGTCGCGGCGCAGCCCGCGCAGCCGCGGGGCCCGCACGCGGCTGACGTTTCGAATCCTCGGGGAGACGTCGTTCATCGTGGTGCCATCCTGCCAGAGCCGTGACGATGACACTTGTAACGACGATCGTCAGGACGGAATCCTTTGATCACTTACAGCTCATCGCTCGGCCGCCGCGATGGCCAGAAGCTCCTCGGCGTGGGCGCGCCCGAGCTCGGAGTCCTCCAGGCCGGCGAGCATCCGCGACAGCTCGCGTACGCGGCCCGGGGCGTCGAGCGTCGTCACACCGCTGCGGACGACCCGGCCGTCGTTGGACTTCTCCACCACCAGATGCTGGTCGGCGAAGGCGGCCACCTGCGGAAGATGGGTCACGACGATCACCTGGGCGGTCTTGGCCAGCCGCGCGAGCCGGCGCCCGACCTCCACAGCGGCCTTGCCGCCGACACCCGCGTCGACCTCGTCGAACACGAAGGTCGGCACCGGGTCGGAGCCCGCGAAGACCACCTCGATCGCCAGCATGACGCGGGAGAGCTCACCGCCGGAGGCGCCCTTGTTGAGCGGCAGCGGCGGCGCGCCCGGGTGTGAGGCGAGCCGCAGCTCGACCTCGTCGACGCCGTGCGGGCCGAACTCCTCCAGCCGGGTCACCTGGACGGAGATCCGCGCGTGCGGCATCGCCAGCGCGACCAGCTCGTCCGTGACGGCCTTCGACAGCCGCTCCGCGGCGGCCTCACGGATCGCGCTCAGGTCGGCGGACAGCTCGGTCAGCTGGCGCGTCAGGTCTTCGTGCTCGGCACGGAGCTCCTCGATGCGCTCGTCGTCGGAGTCGAGCTCGGTGAGCCGCGCGGCGGACTGCTCGGCCCACTCCAGTACGGCCGCGACGTCCATGCCGTACTTGCGGGTCAGCCCGGCCAGGTCGGCGCGCCGCTCCTGGACGCTGGCGAGCAGCGCCGGGTCGGCCTCGATCGACTCGGTGTAGCCGGCGAGCTCGGCGGCGACGTCGGAGACGAGGTAGACGGCCTCGGACAGCCGGTCGGCCTGCCCCGCGAGCGCCTCGTCGTGGGAGCGTACGGCGTCGAGCGCCTGCCGGGCCGCGCTCAGCAGGCCGATGACGTCCGCGGTCTCGGTGACGGCGGTCGGGTCGCCCTGGAGCGCCTCGTGGGCCGTCGTCGAGGCCGTACGGAGCGCGTCGGCGTGCGCGAGCCGCTCCTCCTCGGCCATCAGCCGCTCGTCCTCACCGGGCTTGGGGTCGATCTTCTCGATCTCCTCCAGCCCGAAGCGCAGCCGGTCGGCCTCCTGCGCGCGCTCCCGCGCCTGGGTGGTCAGCTCCTCCAGGCGCGCGGTCACGTCGCGGTGGGTGCGGTAGGCGGCGGTGTACGCGCGCAGCGGCTTGGCGATCTCGTCACCGGCGAACCGGTCGAGCGCGGCGCGCTGGCGCCCCGCCTGGAGCAGCCGCTGCTGGTCGGACTGGCCGTGCACGGCGACCAGGTCATCGGCGACGTTGATCAGCATCGCGACCGGAACCTGCCGGCCGCCCAGGTGGGCGCGCGAACGCCCCTCGGAGGAGACGCCGCGCGTGATGATCAGAGCACCGTCGTCGAGCTCACCGCCGGCCTCCTCGACGCGTGCCGCGACCTTGCCGCCCTCGGCGATGACGATGCGGCCCTCGACGACCGCGCGCTCGGCACCGGGCCGTACGCGCTGGGGGTCGGCACGCCCGCCGAACATCAGCCCGAGGCTCGTGACCACCATCGTCTTGCCGGCGCCGGTCTCGCCCGTCACCACGTTGAAGCCAGGCGACAGCTCGAGAACGGCTTCCTCGATCACTCCGAGGTTCTGGATTCGTACTTCCTCGACCATCGGTCGCACCTGACGAACCCCTCCCTACGCACTGCAACCCGGCGGCCCCTGAGGCTACCTCGTCACGGCGGCGTATCGCTGCGGTAAGACCCCTCCAGACGAACATTTGTTCGCCTGGAGCCCGTGGCGTCGGTCACGCCCTTCCGGACCGGGGCCCGGCTTCAGTCACGTACGCGACCGCGCCAGCCCGCCACCGGAAGCCCGAACTTGGTCACCAGGCGGTCGGTGAACGGCGTCTGGTGCAGGCGCGCGAGCCGCACCGGCGTCTCTCCCCTGCGCACCTCGACACGCGCGCCGGGCGGCAGCTCGACCGGACGGCGCCCGTCGCACCACAACACCCCGCCCGAAGTGTCGGGGAGCAGCTCCACGGCGACCACCGAATGCGGCGATACAACCATAGGCCGGGCGAACAAGGCGTGCGCGCTGATCGGCACGACCAGCAGCGCCTCGACCTCCGGCCACACCACCGGCCCACCGGCGGAGAACGCGTACGCCGTCGACCCGGTCGGCGTGGCACACACCACCCCGTCACAACCCCACCGCGACAACGGCCGCCCGTCGATCTCCGCGACGACCTCGAGGATCCGCTCCCGCGAGGCCTTCTCGACACTGGCGTCGTTGAGCGCCCAGCCGGTGTGGGTGACGTTGCCGTTCTGGCGCACGACCACGTCGATGGTCATACGCTCCTCGACCTGGTAGTCACGCGCGGCGACCTTGTCGACGGTGGCCGCGAGATCGGCCCGCTCGGCCTCGGCGAGAAACCCGACATGCCCGAGATTAACGCCGAGCAGCGGCGTACCGGAGGCCCGCGCGAGATCAGCGGCCCGCAACAGCGTCCCGTCCCCACCGAGCACGATCACCATCTCGGCGGCGTCCGCGGCGGCACCGGAGACAGGCATGACGTCGACCCCGGCACACTCGAGGTCCTCAGCCTCACTGTCGAGCACCCCGACCGAGATCCCGGCCTCACTGAGCCGGCTGATCACCAACTGCGAACTCCGCACCGCCCCAGGCCGCCCCGTGTGCGTAACGACCAGAACCGATCTCTTCTCCGTCACCCGAGCTCCTCCACGTCCAAGCCCCCGCGAACCGACCGAACCCCAAGCCCGACACCAACCGACCCAACACAGCCCATTCCACGCCCGCCCATCATGACGCCCCAACCCCCACCACCGAAGCCCAGCCCACCATCCACCCTCCGGCCCGCGCCCACCCGTCCGCCCCGACCTCGTTCACCCACGCCGCTCCCCCTCGCCGTCCGACCTCGCTCCCGCCCCAACACGAACGTCTCGCACCCGGCCCTCGCAACCCGCCCCCAGGCCACCTCGCCGCCCACCCACGCGCGGCCTCTGACCTGCATCGTGCTCCACTCGAACCACGCGGCGCGGTCTCAGCCGTCGCCACAACGTGAATGTCGACCAGCCTTCCCGCGCGCAACCCCCGAACCGCCGCATCGAACCGACGCGTGCAGCCCACCGCAACAGATCGTCTCGCGTGGCCACCGCAACAGATCGTCTCGGGTGACCACCGCAACAGATCGTCTCGGGTGACCCACCCGACAAGTCGTCGCGTGACCGACCCGGCCTTCAGCCGCCGCGGTACACGCGCATACGTCACGTCCGCCCACCACCCCATGCCAGCCCTGCGCCACACCGCGGTCCACCCACCTCATGCGGCCACCCCACTCGCCGACCGCCCGACCCTCACCACAGACCACCTAGTCCCACCATGGGCCGCCTGGTCCGCGCCACAGACCACCTAGTCCCACGACAGACCTTCAACCCCCACCGGCAGACCGCCCGCTCTCCACCGCAGACCGCCCGCTCCGCGCCACAGCCCCCCGACCCCACCACGGACCGCCCGCCCCCCACCACAGACCACTCGGTCCGCGCCACAGACCACGCGCCCCCCAACACGGGCCACGCGGCTCGCACCACAACGCCCCGAACCACTCACGAAGGCCCCTCCGCCACAGCCCTCGCCAGATCGTCTTCGTCGAGCGGCGCCGCCCCAGCCCGCAGCCACAGGAAATACTCAACATTCCCGGACGGGCCAGGCAGCGGACTCGCCGTCACCCCACGTACCCCGAGCCCCAGCCCGGCGGCATGGTGCGCCACGTCCCGTACCGCCTCCGCGCGCAGGTCAGGATCGCGTACGACCCCGCCCGCGCCCACCCGGTCCTTACCGACCTCGAACTGCGGCTTCACCATCATCGCGAAGTCCGCGTCCGGTGCGACGCAGCGCTGGATCGGGGCCAGTACGAGCCGCAGCGAGATGAACGACAGGTCTCCCACGACCAGGCTCGGCGGCGGACCCACCTGCTCAGGTGTCAGGTCACGGATGTTGACCCGCTCCAGTACGGTCACGCGGTCGTCCGTACGCAGGGACCAGGCGATCTGCCCGTATCCGACGTCGACCGCGACGACGTGGGCCGCGTCCGCGCGCAGCAGTACGTCGGTGAAGCCGCCCGTCGAGGCTCCCGCGTCGAGGCAGCGCCGGCCCTTCACCTCGAGATCGGTGAACGCCGCGAGTGCGCCCGCCAGCTTGTGGCCGCCGCGCGAGACGTACTCCGGCCCGGTGTCCTCGGTGATCACGACGATGGGCGCGGACGTCTCGACCTGGGTCGCGGCCTTAGAGGCCACCTGGCCCGAGATCTTGACCCGGCCGGCGGTGACCAGCTCGACGGCCTGCTCGCGTGAGCGGGCGAGCCCGCGGCGTACGAGCTCGCTGTCGAGCCGCCTGCGGGCGCTCATCGGCGCACCTCTCTCAACGGCTCACGCGGGATCATCGTCGTCGATGCCCGTCAGAGTGTCCTGAAGCCTGCGGTGCACGTCCTGGAAGATCTCCGGATGACCGGTCAGCGGCGCGTCGTCCAGGCCGTTCAGGCCGGCCAGTGCGGCGTCGACGCGCTCGTCGCCCGTGGTCTCACCTTCGGTGCCGCCCACTTGAACCCTTTCCCGATCTTCTTCCCCCCGGTCGCCCCCGGCTCCCGAAGAACGCTACCGTCCGGTGGTGACAACGGTGTCGAGCACGACCACTGGGGGAACGGACCTGACGATGGCCACCGTGGAGCAAGCACGCGCGGCGCTGGACCGCATCGCCACCCGGCTCACCGATGTCGACCCCGGCGAGCTGGCCAAACACGTTTTGGAACGCACCATAAGCTGCCGGGTGCCCGATCTGGATCTTGTCTTTCTCACGCGCATCCACCCGGACGGACTCGACACGTTCAAGATCGTCGAGAACGCCGACGGCGCCCAGGTACGCCTGACGGTGAACAGCGACGACCTCGTGGCCCTGGCCGGCGACGAACTCGCCGTCACCAAGGCCTGGGCCACCGGACGGCTCAAGATCGAGGCGAGCCTCAGCGATCTGCTGCGGCTGCGCAGGATCCTCTGACTCAGAACCCCAGACCCGGCAGCGCCCGCTCGCCGGCCTCGACGTCTCCGGAGTCCCAGACCGCTTCGCAGAGCGCTCGCAGGCCGTCGACGGGGTCTCCGCCGCCGGACAGGGTCAGGTCGTCGCTGACGCTCCACCCCCCGCACGTACGGGCCTGGCCCTCGCGCCGTACGTCAGGGTGCGGGACGAGCAGGCCCATGAGGTCGGCGGAGACGTACGTCGGGCGATGGTTCGGTGCGGCGGCCAGCAGCGTACGAGGGTCGGTCACGCCCGTGAGGACGAGGAGGCTGTCGGCGCCGCCGTTCCAGGCGCCCTCGATGTCGGTGTCGAGACGGTCGCCGACGATCAGCGGGCGCTCGGCGCCGGTGCGGAGGATGGTCTCGCGGTGCAGGGGGCGTTCGGGCTTGCCGGTGACGATGGGGTCGACGCCCGTCGCCGTACGGATCACCTGGATCAGCGAGCCGTTGCCGGGCCGGGGTGTGCCGCCGCGCCCGGGGATGGTCGTGTCGGCGTTGGAGGCGACGAACAGGGCGCCGCGCGCGACCGCCTGGCCGCCCTCCGCCATCTGGTCGTACGACAGGCCGGGGGTGTAGCCCTGTACGACGGCGGCGGGCTCCTCGGCGGCGGTCGAGACCGGCCGCAGCCCCGCGGCGTACAACGCCTGCCGCAGCCCCATGCCGCCGACGACGAGAACCTTGGACCCCGCGGGCAGCCGCTCGGCCAGCAGCCGCGCCGCCGCCTGCGCGGACGTCACGACGTCACCGGCCTCGGCGGGCACGCCGACCTCGGTGAGCAGGGCCGCGGTCGCGCTCGGCGTACGGGAGGCGTTGTTGGTCGCGAACGCGAGCCGCATCCCGGTCGCGCGCGCCTTGGCCAGGGCCTCCGCGGCGCGGGGCACCGGGTCGTGCCCGATGTAGATGACGCCGTCGAGATCGAGGACCCCGACGTCGTACGCCTCCGCCAGCGGACGGTCGATCCCCCGCATGATCATCCTCTCCGGGCTCGCGCGTGCCGCAGGGCGGTCGCGTAGTGCTTGTTCTCCGGACGCATGGCACACGCCAGCGCCAGATGCTCGACGGCCTCGGCGACCTCGCCGGTGCGCGTCAACGCCAGCCCCAGCCCGAACAACGCGTAGTCCTCGGCCGGGTCGGCCTCCACGATGATACGGAAGTTCGCCGCGGCCTCCGCGTACCGCTTCGCGCCGTACTGGGCCCGAGCCAGAGCCTCGCGTACGCTCCTCGACTCCGGTTCCGCGGCCGCGGCGTGCTCCAGAATCTGGATCGCGGCGGCGTGGCTGCCGCCGTCCAGAAGTTCGACACCGCGGCGATACCAGTCGTAGACCTCACCTGCGGGAGTTCCCGGGGAATCCTGGCCGTGGTCCGCGCCTTGAACCATCTGTGGCCTCCGTTCGTCGACTCCGCTTGCGTCTCAACACAGCCCCGGTATCTAACATGCCCGATGTGACCATTGATCCCGGCCTCGAGCTCATGCCGTTCCGCGCCGTACGGTACGCCCCCTCCAGGGTGCGTTCACTGGCGTCTGTGACGTCCCCGCCGTACGACCTCATCGACGAGGACGCTTTGGGACGCTTCATGGCGGACGAGCCGCATAACGTCGTCCGGTTGATCCTGCCTCAAGAGGATTACGGAGACGCCGCTGAGACGCTCCGCTCCTGGCTGTCGACGGGCGTTCTGACGGTAGACCCGGCCCCGGCGCTGTACGTGTACGAGGAGGCCGGAGACGGCGTGCTGCAGCGTGGCCTGATCGGCGCGGTGGGCGTACACGACGAGGGATCGAGCGTGATCCTGCCGCACGAACACGTCTTCCCAGGGCCGGTAAGGGACCGCCTGGCCCTGATGACCGCCACCGAGGCGAACCTGGAACCGATCTTCCTCCTGTACGAGGGCGGCGCCGAGTCCGCGACGGGCCGAATCGTCGACGAGATCGCGTCCTCCCGCCCCCCGCTACTGGAGACGAGCACCGGCGACGACGTACGCCACCGCCTGTGGGCCGTGGAGGACCCCGAGGTCCACGCGACCGTTGCCGCGGACCTACGCGACCGCCAGGCGCTGATCGCCGACGGCCACCACCGCTACGCGACGTACCAGGCCTTGCGCGACCGCCATTCCGGCCCGGGACCGTGGAATTACGGCCTGGCCTTGCTGGTCGACTCGACGGCCTATCCGCCGCGACTGGGCGCCATTCACCGCGTGCTGCCGGGCCTGAGAGTCCCGGACGCCGTCCGCTCGGCGCGCGCCGCGTTCCAGGTCGAGGCGCTGGGCGGAGACCTTCCCACCGCACTGGACCGACTCTCCTCCGCCGAGGGCCCCGCCTTTCTGGTGGGAGGAACGGACGACCTGTTCCTGCTGACGGACCCGGACCAGGAACAGGTCCGATCCGCCATGCCCCCGGACGCTTCGGACCGCTGGTGCGGACTCGACACAGCGGTCCTGCACCGCCTGCTGATCGACCGCCTGTGGTCGATCGACGAGAACGAGACGACCGTGGGCATCGTCCACCACGACGCGGCACGAGCCTTGGAGAAGGCGGCCCTTTGCGACGGGACTGCGGTGATCTTGAACCCGCTGAAGGTCCCGGATGTCCTGGCCGTAGCCGCCCACGGCGAAAAAGTGCCGCGCAAATCAACCTCCTTCGGCCCAAAGCCAAGAACCGGCCTTGTGATGCGCACCTTCGCCACCGACTGAACTGGTCGCTTCCAAGACCCAGCACGCCACCGCATCCATCACGCCACCGTGCCCCCGAAGCGCAGTCATGGGTGAGCCGCAGTGGCGTCAGGACGGCGCACGAACGGGCCATCGAACGCTGCACCGCACCTGGCACCTCGCACCTAGCTCCGCCCCTCACGCGCCCCGCCCCTCACGCGCCCCGCGCCCGGCGACGCCGCGGCGCGTTAGGAACGGACGCGTTAGGAACGGACGCGTTAGGAACGGACGCGTTAGGAACGGACGCGTTAGGAACGGGCGCAGTAGGAACGGGCGCAGTAGGAACGGGACGCAGTAGGAACGGGCGCAGTAGGAACGGGCGCAGTAGGAACGGGCGCGGAGGGCGCCCTGGCTGGGCATGGCGGCGCGTCATGGCACGGAGCGGCTGGCGGTGCTACAGCGGAGCGTCCGTGGTGAGCCCATCGGAGAGTGCCAGCGGCATCTGTGCCGCGCCGCGCCCGTTGCCGTGGCGAAGCGGAACGGGGTGCGGTGCCGTGGCACCACACCCGTCACATGACCCAGGCCGCAGTGACATAACGGAGGGCCGTGCCGCGGCGGAGCGTTCAGCGCCGTGCGACAAGCCTCGCTCGCTCCCGATGTCCTGGTCGTGTCGTGGACGTCATCGACGACCGTGTCTGACGTCCACGACACATGACCCGCGTACCTGCGGCTCCCCCGATCTACCAGTCACGCCGTGGCCGCCCTATGTCGGGGCGGCCGGCCCTGTTCCCTCGGCAGGCGGCCCGGGCGGGACGACCGTTCCGGATTGCGCGGCACGGATTCCTGACGGACTGGCACGGCCCGTCGTCGCCGGCTGGTGCCGCGCCGAGCCGATCTTCACGGCCTGAGGATCGGACGGCCGCGTCTCCTCGACCCTGCGATCAGAGGGAACGCCCCGTCGGGTGTCCATGGCCTCAGGCTCAGGCGAGCCGACCACCCCCCTCTCGTCAGCTCGGGAGTCGGACGGATCGGCTGGGCCTGTCGTCACGGCCGAGGGATCAGACGGATCGGCTCCGCCCGTCGCGCAGTCGAGGGACCAGCCCGATCGGCCCCGCCCGTCACCGCAGTCGAGGGACCAGCCCGATCGGCCCCGCCCGTCGCCGCAGTCGAAGCATCAGACGGAACGACCGGATCCACCCGCACGCTCCGGCCCTTAGGAGGAACGGCCACGCCCACCTCCTCGACCGAAGACCCAGAAGCAACGGCCCCGTTTGTCCGCCCGACCGGAGCCTCAGAAGCAACGACCACCCCCGCCTCCGCAACCGGCGGCCCAGAAGGAACGACCACCTCCCTCTCCACGACCGCAGCCCCAGAAGCAACAACCACCCCCGTCCCCACGACCGGCGGCCCAGAAGGAACAAGAGCCCCCGCCCTCACGACCGGCGCCCTAGAAGCGGCGACCACCCTCGCCTCCGCAACCGGCAGCCCAGAAGGAACGACCACCCCACTGGACGGATCAGCCCCGCCGACGCCCACCTCCCGAGGCGTAGAGGAACCCCCGGCACCCCCAGCTCCCGAGGAAGCCGCCGTCCGCGCCTTAACCGCTCTCGTCCGAGGCGGCGGAGCCTCCATACGCCGTACGACATGCGCCGCCTCCACCTCGTATAACCCCCGAGGCCCCGACGACGCCCGCCAGAAGCGATGTCTCAGCGCCCCCCGTACCTCGATCACATCGCCATGCCCCCACCCTCGTACGTCCTCCTGAACCGCCGCGTCGTACGTGACGCAACGAATCGTGTCGATGGCGTCCTGCGGCGACCGCGCGTTGCGGTGCTCGACGATCAGCCGCCAGACCGCCACCTGTTCGTCTCCGGTCAGCGCCTTCCACTCGGGAACCCCCGAAAGCCGTCCGACCAGCACGATCTCGTTCACATGCTCCACGTATCTCTCCCTCCCCCAACACCCTCCCTACGATGGATCCGTCCACCCCACCCCCATAACCCCACCCCGACCCATGTGGAGAACCCGGAGCCCCTATGGAGACAATCACTGACCTCGGCAACGACGTCTTCCAGATCGATACGCGTATGGCGGGGTATGAGGGGATAACGGCGGGCTATCTGATCCGGTCCGAGCGGCCCTGCCTCGTGGAGACCGGTGCGGGAAACTCCGCGCCCGTCGTACGTGACGCGCTCACCGCCGCAGGCATCGGGCCCGAGGATCTCGCCACCGTCGTCGTCACTCACGTACATCTCGACCACGCCGGCGGCGTTGGTGACATTTCCGCGATGTATCCCAACGCCCAGATCGTCGCCCATGAAAAAGGCGCGCGGCACCTGGCCGATCCCACGAAGCTGATGCGCAGCGCGCGCATGGTCTGGGGAAAGGCGCTGGACACCCTGTTCGGGGACCTGAAGCCCACCGACGCCGTACGGATCCGGGCGGTCGAGGACGTCGGGCAGGTGGATCTCGGCGGTGGGCGGCGGCTGGAAAGCCACTATTCTCCCGGGCACGCCAAGCACCACGTGGGGCTGCTCGACTCGCTCACGGGTGATCTGTACGTCGGTGACGCGGCGGGCGTCTACATCCCCGAGACCGCCGACCTGCGGCCCGCGACCCCGCCGCCGGACTTCGACCTGGACAGTGCGCTGGCGTCGCTGGAGAGGTTCCGCGCGCTGCGGCCGTCACGTCTGCTGTTCAGCCACTACGGCCCCGTCGACGTCGTCGGCGAGACGCTCGATCGGTCGGCGGAGGAGCTGCGGCTGTGGGTCGAGCTCGTCACCGAGGCGTACGACCAGCGCCTCGACCTCGATCATGCCGTCGCGATGGTCCGCGAGCGTACCGACGAGCGCTACAAGGCTCTCGCCGCGGACGCCGATCCGGACGTCATGAAGAAGGTCGACGTCATCAGCTCGGCGCGCAACAACGTGGCCGGGATCATGTACGCCCTCGAAAAGGACTGACCGGGACCCGACGGGCCCCGGTCAGTTCGATCAGTCCTCGATCTCTTCCTCGTCCTCATCGTCGATGATCTCGAGGCCTTCCAGCTCGGCGTACCGCTCGGCCGCGTCGGTCTCGCCGTCACGGTCCGCGGCAGCGGCCCTGGCGAACCAGTCGCCGGCCTCGTCCTCGCGGCCAGCCTCGACGAGCGCGTCCGCGTACGCGTAGAACAACCGCGCCGACCAGGGCCGCAGCCGTTCGTCCTTCAGCTCCGGCACCTGCAGCGCGAGTACGGCCGCGCCGTGCTCGCCGAGATCACGACGCGCACCCGACTCGACGATGCGCATCTCGATCGCCTCCGGCTGCGGCAGCCGGCGCGCCTCCTCGGACCTGGCGAGGTCCAGCGCGCGCTCGGGCCGGCCGAGCCCGCGTTCGGCGTCCGCCATGACCGCCAGGTACGCCTCCTGGCCCGAGAGCCGCCGCGCGGCCCTGAGCTCGGAGAGCGCGACCGCCCACTGCCCGGTGTGATAGGCCGCGAGCCCGCACGCCTCGCGTACGACGCCGACGCGCGCGGCCTTCCGCCGGGCCACGAGCGTGTGCTCGTACGCCAGCTGCGCGTCGTCGTCGATCAGCCGCCCGGCCATCACGAGGTGACGGGCGACATCGGTGGCAAGATCCTTCGGGAGGGTCTTCAGCTCGTTCTTGGCGGCACGGTCCAGCTCGGCACCGGTCACATCCTCCGGAACCTGCGGCTCGGGAGCCCTCGGCGGACGCAGCTCCTCAGGCCCGCCGTCCCGCGCCTTGGGACGCTCGGCGCCCCCCTCGGACGGCCCGCGCCCCCGGCTGTCACGCCCGCCCCGCTCGGACGGCCGGCGACTCTGACCGCCCTGCTGCGACGGCCGCTCTCCCGAGGATCCACCTTGGTACGGCCGCCGGCCACCGCTCTGCCCGTCCCGATCATTCCGCTGGCCACCGGCCTGACCTTGAGGACGCTCGTACGTACGCCGGCTCTCACTGTCCCGCTCGTACGAGCGGCGGTTCTCACCGGAGGTACCCCGGTCGTTGGACCGCCGGTTACCGCCCTGCCCCTGAGGCCGCTGGTTGCCACCGGACGAGCCACCATCCCGCTCGTACGGCCGACGGCCCCCACCGGACGAGCCGGCGTCACGATTGCCGGACTGGCCACGGTCGTACGGACGCCGGTTCCCGCCACGGTTCTCGGACGGCGCCCGCCCCGGTCGTCATCGCGACGTTGGAAGCCACCGCTTTGGGAGGCGTCACGACCAGGACGAGAGGTCCGGTTCTCATCACGCTGCTGGAAACCGCCGCTCTGGGAGGCGTCACGACCAGGACGTGAAGTCCGGTTCTCATCGCGACGCTGGAAACCGCCGCCCTGGGAGGCATCACGACCAGGACGAGAGGTCCGGTTCTCATCGCGACGCTGGAAACCACCGCCCTGGGAGGCATCACGACCAGGACGAGAGGTCCGATTGTCATCGCGACGCTGGAAACCACCGCCCTGGGAGGCATCACGACCAGGACGTGAACTCCGGTTCTCATCGCGACGCTCGTAACCGCCGCCTTGGGAGGCGTCACGGCCGGGACGGAAGGTCCGGTCGTCGTCGCGTCCGGTGCCTGCGTTACGGCCGGAGCGGCCCTCTTGGTCCCTGCCTCCGGGGCGTGCGGACCGACGGTCGTCATCACGGTTGCCGTACGAGCGGTTGCCGCCTCCGGCACCGTCGCGCCTGTCACCTCGGGGCGACGAGTCGTTCCCGCGGAACTGCTTGGGCCGGCGCGGCCCCGCGCCGCCGGCGCCTTCGTCCCGACCGCCCTGACCTCGTGCGCCCGGCTTCCCGCCAAAGCGTCCGCCGCCCTGGCCACCGGAAGCACCGCGCCCGAACCCGCCACCTTGACCGCCCGACGCACCACCGCGACGGAATCCTCCGCCGCCCTGGCCGCCCGAGCCACTGTCACGGCGGAAACCGCCGCCCTGGCCACCTGACGCGCCGTCACGACGGAAGCCCCCGCCTTGGCCACCTGAGCCACCGTCACGACGGAAACCGCCGCCCTGGCCGCCCGAGCCACCGTCACGACGGAAACCGCCGCCCTGGCCGCCCGAGGCGCCATCACGACGGAAACCGCCGCCTTGACCGCCCGAGGCGCCGCCGCGACGAAATCCTCCGCCGTTCTGGCCGCCTGACGCGTTGCCGCGTCCGCCGCCCTGGTTGCCGGAGGCGCCACCGCGACCGTAGTTGCCGCCGCCTCGGCTGCCGGAGGCGCCACCGCGGTCGTAGTTGCCTTCGTTCTGGCCGCCTGACGCGCCACCGCGGTCGTAACCACTGGCGTTCCGGCCGCCTGACGGGCCGCCTCGGCGGAAGCCGCCCTGGCTGCCGCCGGAGGGGCCGTTGCGCCGGCCGCCGCCCTGCGCGCCGTCTCGGCCTTTGAAGCCCCCGGAGCCGCTGCGTCCGCCGCCCTGCCTGTCGCGGGGATCACCGGAGGGGCCGTTCGGGCGGTTCTTACCGCCCCGGCGGGGGGGCCGGCCTTCCTCATTGCCGTCGGGATGATCTTTATCCGCGCTCATGACACCAGACCGTTCAACTGTGGGGACCCTCGGCCTCCATTGTGCCTCGGGAATGCAAAAAGGGCCGCCCGGAAGGGCGGCCCTTTTTGTCTGTTTGTGTCCGGCGGTGTCCTACTCTCCCACACCGTCCCCGGTGCAGTACCATCGGCGCTGAAGGGCTTAACTTCCGGGTTCGGAATGGGACCGGGTGTTTCCCCTTCGCTATGACCACCGAAACGCTTTACAGGATCTCGGCAGGGTTCCCTGGCCGTGTCCCGGGAACCGCATAGTGAACGCGAACATTACGCTTGTTTTTAAGGCTTGTGTGTGTTCAAGCCACTCGGCCTATTAGTACCAGTCAACTCCACACCTTGCGGTGCTTCCATTTCTGGCCTATCAACCCAGTCGTCTAGCTGGGGGCCTTACAACCCGAAGGTTGGGAGACCTCATCTGGAGGAAGGCTTCCCGCTTAGATGCTTTCAGCGGTTATCCCGACCGAACGTAGCCAACCAGCCATGCACCTGGCGGTACAACTGGCACACCAGAGGTTCGTCCGTCCCGGTCCTCTCGTACTAGGGACAGACCCTCGCAAGTCTCCTGCGCGCACAGCGGATAGGGACCGAACTGTCTCGCGACGTTCTAAACCCAGCTCGCGTGCCGCTTTAATGGGCGAACAGCCCAACCCTTGGGACCTACTCCAGCCCCAGGATGCGACGAGCCGACATCGAGGTGCCAAACCTTGCCGTCGATATGGACTCTTGGGCAAGATCAGCCTGTTATCCCCGGGGTACCTTTTAGCCGTTGAGCGACACCACTTCCACACGTAGGTGCCGGATCACTAGGCCCTGCTTTCGCACCTGCTCGACATGTCTGTCTCACAGTCAAGCTCCCTTGTGCCCTTGCACTCGACACCTGATTGCCAACCAGGCTGAGGGAACCTTTGGGCGCCTCCGTTACTCTTTGGGAGGCAACCGCCCCAGTTAAACTACCCACCAGGCACTGTCCCCCACCCGGATTCACGGGTGCGGGTTAGACGCTCGAAACGACCAGAGTGGTATTTCACCAATGACTCCACCCGTACTGGCGTACGAGCTTCACAGTCTCCCACCTATCCTACACAAGACGCTCCAAACGCCAATGCCAAGCTATAGTGAAGGTCCCGGGGTCTTTCCGTCCTGCTGCGCGTAACGAGCATCTTTACTCGTAGTGCAATTTCACCGGGCCTGTGGTTGAGACAGTGGGGAAGTCGTTACGCCATTCGTGCAGGTCGGAACTTACCCGACAAGGAATTTCGCTACCTTAGGATGGTTATAGTTACCACCGCCGTTTACCGGCGCTTAGGTTCTCAGCTTCGCGCCCGAAGGCACTAACCGGTCCCCTTAACGTTCCGGCACCGGGCAGGCGTCAGTCCGTATACAGCGTCTTACGACTTCGCACGGACCTGTGTTTTTAGTAAACAGTCGCTTCCCCCTGGTATCTGCGACCCCCACCAGCTATCCAACGCTAGTTCGGTCACCAGCAGGGGCCCCCCTTATCCCAAAGTTACGGGGGCAATTTGCCGAGTTCCTTAACCACAGTTCACCCGATCGCCTTGGTATTCTCTACCTGACCACCTGAGTCGGTTTGGGGTACGGGCCGCCGACACACATCGCTAGAGGCTTTTCTCGGCAGCATGGGATCACTCACTTCGCCTAAATCGGCTCGGCATCACATCTCACCCTTAATGGTGTGCGGATTTGCCTACACACCGGGCTACATGCTTACCCCAGGACTACCATCGCCTGGGCTGAGCTACCCTCCTGCGTCACCTCATCACTTGCCTACTACCACCTCAGGTCCACGCACCGCCCGGCAAGACCGGCCCGAAGGCCGATCAAGCAAGAGTTCGTGCGTGTTAGTGTCAGTGGGTTCAGCATGGGCGCGTGTCAGCGGGTACGGGAATATCAACCCGTTGTCCATCGACTACGCCTCTCGGCCTCGCCTTAGGTCCCGACTTACCCTGGGCGGATTAGCCTGCCCCAGGAACCCTTGGTCATCCGGCGGAGGGGTTTCTCACCCCTCATTCGCTACTCATGCCTGCATTCTCACTCGTGTGGTCTCCACGGCTGGCTCACGCCGCCGCTTCACTGCCCACACGACGCTCCCCTACCCATCCCTGCCCCTGGATGAAGATCAAGTCCTCACCTGGGTACGTGCTGGGATGCCACGGCTTCGGCGGTGTGCTTGAGCCCCGCTACATTGTCGGCGCGGAATCACTTGACCAGTGAGCTATTACGCACTCTTTCAAGGGTGGCTGCTTCTAAGCCAACCTCCTGGTTGTCACAGCAACTCCACATCCTTTACCACTTAGCACACGCTTAGGGGCCTTAGCCGGTGATCTGGGCTGTTTCCCTCTCGACTACGAACCTTATCGCCCGCAGTCTCACTGCCGCGCTTCTGGCTTACCGGCATTCGGAGTTTGGCTGACTTCAGTAAGCTTGTAGGCCCCCTAGGCCATCCAGTAGCTCTACCTCCGGTAAGAAACACGCGACGCTGCACCTAAATGCATTTCGGGGAGAACCAGCTATCACGGAGTTTGATTGGCCTTTCACCCCTACCCACAGGTCATCCCCCAGGTTTTCAACCCTGGTGGGTTCGGTCCTCCACGCGGTCTTACCCGCGCTTCAACCTGCCCATGGGTAGATCACTCCGCTTCGGGTCTACAGCATGCGACTATGGACGCCCTATTCAGACTCGCTTTCGCTACGGCTCCCCCACACGGGTTAACCTCGCCACACACCGTAACTCGCAGGCTCATTCTTCAAAAGGCACGCCATCACTTCACAACACCCCGAAGGATGCTTACGCTCTGACGGCTTGTAGGCACACGGTTTCAGGTACTATTTCACGCCCCCTCACCGGGGTGCTTTTCACCTTTCCCTCACGGTACTAGTCCGCTATCGGTCACCAGGGAGTATTTAGGCTTACCAGGTGGTCCTGGCAGATTCACACGAGATTTCACGAGCCCCGTGCTACTCGGGAGACATCATATGGAGGCATCGGGATTTCACCTACCGGACTATCACCGACTACGGTCGACCATTCCAGATCGTTCGGTTATCCCAACACTTTCTCACTCCACACCCGATCAGCGGATCGGATACAGAAACTCCCACAACCCCACACACGCAACGCCCGCCGGCTATCACACGCGCATGGTTTAGCCTCTTCCCCTTTCGCTCACCACTACTCAGGGAATCACTTTTGTTTTCTCTTCCTGCGGGTACTGAGATGTTTCACTTCCCCGCGTTACCACCAACCGTCCTATCAATTCAGACGGAGGCAACACCCCATGACGGGTGCTAGGTTTCCCCATTCGGAAACCCCCGGATCAACGCTCGGTTGCCAACTCCCCGGGGTATATCGCAGGCTCCCACGTCCTTCATCGGCTCCTGGTACCAAGGCATCCACCGTGTGCCCTAAAAAACTTGAACACAACAAGAAACTTAAGATGCTCGCGTTCACTATGCAGTTCTCAAAACACGGACAGCCCAACCCTCAAACCACCACCAGACCACCAACACCCCAGGAACGAATCCCTGGAACTGCAGGTGCGGTATGGAGGCGAGATCAGCCTGCAAACACCCCGGCACCTCCACCGACAAGGCAGATGAACCAGGGTGTCCTGAAGAAGACCAGACGATCACTCGTCCGTTCCCTCAGGACCCAACAGTGTGCCCACAGCCTCCGGTGAAATCCGGATCACGGTTCCCACTCCCCACACGAAGTGCGAGGCGGTACTGGTGTCCGGTGTGTTCCGGATGCTGTGAATAGCCAGTGCTCCACTAATGAGCGGACCCATCCACGAGGCGTTCGCTCGCGGCATGAGCCATGGACCAACATCACCCCGGTCTCCCGAGCGTGTGCGGTCGTTGTGCTCCTTAGAAAGGAGGTGATCCAGCCGCACCTTCCGGTACGGCTACCTTGTTACGACTTCGTCCCAATCGCCGGCCCCACCTTCGACGGCTCCCCCCACAAGGGTTGGGCCACCGGCTTCGGGTGTTGCCGACTTTCGTGACGTGACGGGCGGTGTGTACAAGGCCCGGGAACGTATTCACCGCAGCGTTGCTGATCTGCGATTACTAGCGACTCCGACTTCATGGGGTCGAGTTGCAGACCCCAATCCGAACTGAGACCGGCTTTTCGGGATTCGCTCCACCTCGCGGTTTCGCAGCCCTTTGTACCGGCCATTGTAGCATGTTTGCAGCCCAAGACATAAGGGGCATGATGACTTGACGTCATCCCCACCTTCCTCCGAGTTGACCCCGGCAGTCTCCTATGAGTCCCCACCATTACGTGCTGGCAACATAGAACGAGGGTTGCGCTCGTTGCGGGACTTAACCCAACATCTCACGACACGAGCTGACGACAGCCATGCACCACCTGTCACCGGCCCAAAAGGACCCCGCATCTCTGCGAGTTTTCCGGTGATGTCAAACCTTGGTAAGGTTCTTCGCGTTGCGTCGAATTAAGCAACATGCTCCGCCGCTTGTGCGGGCCCCCGTCAATTCCTTTGAGTTTTAGCCTTGCGGCCGTACTCCCCAGGCGGGGCGCTTAATGCGTTAGCTACGGCACGGAATCCGTGGAAAGACCCCACACCTAGCGCCCAACGTTTACGGCATGGACTACCAGGGTATCTAATCCTGTTCGCTCCCCATGCTTTCGCTCCTCAGCGTCAGGTAAGGCCCAGAGAACCGCCTTCGCCACCGGTGTTCCTCCCGATATCTGCGCATTTCACCGCTACACCGGGAATTCCATTCTCCCCTACCTACCTCTAGTCTGCCCGTATCCACCGCAGGCCCGAGGTTAAGCCTCGGGTTTTCACGGCAGACGCAACAGACCGCCTACGAGCTCTTTACGCCCAATAATTCCGGACAACGCTTGCGCCCTACGTATTACCGCGGCTGCTGGCACGTAGTTAGCCGGCGCTTCTTCCCCATCTACCGTCACGTTAGCTTCGTCGATGGTGAAAGAGGTTTACAACCCGAAGGCCTTCATCCCCCACGCGGCGTCGCTGCGTCAGGCTTTCGCCCATTGCGCAATATTCCCCACTGCTGCCTCCCGTAGGAGTCTGGGCCGTGTCTCAGTCCCAGTGTGGCCGGTCACCCTCTCAGGCCGGCTATCCGTCGTCGCCTTGGTAGGCCATTACCCCACCAACAAGCTGATAGTCCGCGAGTCCATCCTTGGCCGAAAAACTTTCCACCACCGACCATGCAGTCAGTAGTCGTATCCGGTATTAGACCCAATTTCTTAGGCTTATCCCAGAGCCAAGGGCAGGTTGCTCACGTGTTACTCACCCGTTCGCCGCTCGAGTACCCCGAAGGGCCTTTCCGCTCGACTTGCATGTGTTAAGCACGCCGCCAGCGTTCGTCCTGAGCCAGGATCAAACTCTCCGTTAAGGTCAAACGACAACCACCGGCGAAGGCGGCTGCCAAACCTGTAACAGGAACAATCCCGACAAGAATCATTCTTGCCAAAGAAATCCAAAACCATCTCAAACCAGCAGAGACAAATCCCTGCAAGCCATCAACGGTCGAGGACCAAAAAGGCACTGGCTTTTAGCACACTGTTGAGTTCTCAAGAAACGGACGCCTACCTTCGTAGACCCTTTCGAGTCTCTTCCGGGGCAACCCTTCTACCTTACCACCCTCGTCCGGTCTGTCAACCCCTAGATCCAAGATCGAATCCTGAGGCAGACCCACCGTCCGAAGACAGCCACCCAGCAACCAGCACACAAGCCGGAAATCCGACTTGCGAGCAACTACCAGGCGATCCCCTGCTCGGGCCGGCCACCACACTCTCTGGCGTCCTGCATCCCGTCTTTCGGGGCGTCCCTACCGTACCACCAGAGTCCGGATCAGAATCCAGATCAGCGATTCGGTGCGGGTTTTCCGTTGAGGCCGGGCCGCTTTGCGGCGTCCCGTTCCCTCGCTGGCAAGAAGAACGTTACGTGTCCTTCAGACATGCGTCAAATCAACTCAGGTGATCCAAACACGGAGGTCAATGTCGGACTTTCCACCTCTCTGCGACCTTCCGTGACCGGACGGTAATCACAAATGCAGGCGCAGCTTTCGCGGCCGATCGCCTGAGTCACGGCGCCCACATCAATACATCGGCGCCATGGACCACCATTGGTGGCCGTAGGTCGGCGACCCGTCACACGTGGGTCGGCTCGGCGCCGGCGGCGCCCGTCTTCCCGGGGATGAACGGCTTTGTGACTGATGCGCCGCTTTGGAATGGACTCTGGCGTGCGAAGGGAGCATGCCTGTGCGAATGGCTGACACTCCTCCTACCGATGCGACAGCCGGTGCGTACGCGGTGGCCGGGCGTCATGGGTTCGCCCCGCTGGCACCTGGTCCCACGTTCGCGTCCGTCCTGGTCCGCGGCCTCAGCCCGTACGCCAGCACTGAGGTTGAGTGAACTCTGGCTGGTTGCGCCACAGGGTGGTGGGCGATCGTGGGCGTGAGCCGACGCGCTGGAGGCGAGACGGCTTGGGGTCGCTCTGAGCCGGTTCCGAGCGCCCTGCGTGTACGGCTCGCGCCGCGACCGCGGTCCGTCTGGGGCTCAGGTCGCTGATGAGACCTGCCTGAGGCTCGGGCGGGATCCATTGTTCAGGGCTCGGGTCCAGGACGAGACTCGTCATGACCGTCAGGACAGGGCCGACTGGAGACTCCGGGTGGAAGCCGGGACAAGTGTTGGGCACAGTTCGGATGGGTCGCTTGGCCGGGGCCAGGCCGCCGGTAGGCGGAGGGGGCTGGGCACATGACAGCGGCCAGGCGCAGTCGTCCGGTTGGAGGAATCGGGTCGGTAGTTGGTTACTCAGCGTCAATGTCACTGCGGACGTGATGGGCTGCTGGTGATCACTTAGCGTCAGCATCGCGCAGCGCGGCGAGCTGCTGGGGGTCGCTCATCGCGGGGATTGCCAGGGCCGTGGAGAAGCGGCACATGATGATCGCCAGACATCAGGCCGTGCCGCCGCCCGGCCACGACCAGGGACTGTTCATGATCAAGGGCGCTGGATGGGACGGTGGTTGAGATAGGGGCCATTCGGTAATTGCCCGACATCCGTCGGCGCCGTCTCTACCGGCCGAGACCAGGAACCGCTCGGTGGTCAGACCTCGCGCGGGAGAGCCACTCTCCGTGAGGGACAGCTTGATTACAGTCCGACATCGTCAGACGCCAATTCCCGGCTGCGATGACGGGCGCGCCTGGTCGGCGGCACCGGCCCCGGCGTTGCCGCGCGTACGTTCGTCCACGAACCGCGACCAAGGGTCGCTCGGTGGTCGGCCAGCGCCGGCAGGCCGCGGCCATCGGTTGAAGAAGACCGTTCGATGGTCATCCAGCGCGGGCAGGGACCACTGGCGATGAGTGGATGAGGACCACCGGACGACCCGGTAGTCGGTCAGCCTCCAGGCAGCGTCACTCCCCCGCCGCGACGGGGCCGCCTGAGGGCGCATGGTGCGGACAGGACACCGTTGGCCGGTCAATGAGAGGGAGTAGCAGACAGCCACCGAACGTGGTGGTTCGGTCGGGCCGGGAAGGGTGCTGGGTCGCCTAAGGCCTGTACGACCGTCTCGCCCGTGGTCAGAGGGAACAGGACGGGTGGCCGCCGAGACCACCTTGGGGTCGCATGCGGCGCACTAGCAGGTCGGGTCCAGGACGGGCTTGGGGCGGCGACTTGAGCGCCGGTTTCAGGTTGGGTCCAGGGCCGGTTTGGGGCGGCGGGGGGTGTGTAGGCGGTACGGGGAGACGGTTGGGTCGTTGTCGATCCAGAAGCGCCATGGGACGTCCTTGGCGCTTGTCACTCCCGTGCGTGGGCCGGTGCGGTAGGTCTCCGCACGGACTCCCGGGAGGATCTGCAGGGGGCCTGACGGGTCGCAGACGTCGGCGCCGTACTGGGTGCGGTTGATGGACAGGGCCTCGCACAGCCTTGCCGGGCCTCTGGCCAGGTCGCGGAAGGAGGAGCGTGGGCGGCGTCGGGTTGCCAGCTCCGCGCCTTCGATGATCTCGCCGGCTCGGATGAGTACCGCTGCCGCGGTGTCCTCGCCCAGGCATACGAGGTTCATGCAGAAGTGCATGCCGTAGGTGAAGTACACGTACGCGTATCCCGGGGGGCCGAACATCACGGCGTTGCGTTTGGTCGGGCCCATTGAGGCGTGGGAGGCCGGGTCGCGGGTGCCGGCGTACGCCTCGACCTCGGTCAGGCGTACGGCGACGGTGCCTTCTGGGGTGGAGTGTTTGAGCACGCGGCCCAGCAAATCTGGGGCGACTTCTTCGGCCGGGCGGTCGAAGAAGTCGCGCGGCAGCGGTGGGGTGGCGGTCATCAGGCTCCGGTGGTCGCCCATGAGGCGTGGGCGTCGGCGAGTGAGCGCAGGGTGCTCAGTTGTTCGCGTACGCGGTCCGGTGACGTGCCGCCGAACGCCTTGCGGGCGGCCAGGGCTCCCTGGACGGAGAACACGTCGCGGACGTCCGGGGTCAGGTGGGGTGAGACCTTGGCGAGCTCCTCGTCGGTGAGGTCGCCGAAGTCCTTGTCGTTGACCTGGCACCACACGACCAGGTGGCCGACGACCTCGTGGGCGTCGCGGAACGGCACGCCCTTGCGGACGAGCAGCTCGGCCAGGTCGGTGGCAAGGGCGAAGCCCTGGGGTGCCAGCTCCTCCAGCCGCGCGGTGTTGACCCGCATGGTGGCGATCAGGCCGGACACGGCGGGCAGCACGAGCAGGAGGGTGTCGACGGCGTCGAACACGCCTTCCTTGTCCTCCTGGAGGTCACGGTTGTACGTGAGCGGGAGGCCCTTGAGGGTCGTCAGCAGCGCGGTGAGGTGGCCGATGAGGCGGCCGCACTTGCCGCGGGCCAGCTCGGCGACGTCGGGGTTCTTCTTCTGCGGCATGATCGACGACCCGGTGGCGTACGTGTCGTCCATCTCGATCCAGCGGAACTCCTGGGACGCCCACAGCACGACCTCCTCGCCGAGGCGCGACAGGTGGACGCCGATGAGCGCGGCGGCGGCCAGGAACTCCACGGCGTAGTCGCGGTCGCTGACGGCGTCCATGGAGTTGGCCGCGGCGGAGTCGAAGCCGAGCTCGTCGGCGACGGCCTCCGGGTCGAGCGGCAGCGACGAGCCGGCGAGCGCGCCCGAGCCGAGCGGGCTCACGGCGGCGCGTTTGTCCCAGTCGCGGAGCCGGGCGACGTCGCGGGCGAACCCCTGGACGTGGGCCAGGAGCTGGTGGGAGAAGAGCACCGGCTGGGCGTGCTGCAGGTGGGTCATGCCGGGTGCGGCGACGCCCATGTTCTGCTCGGCCTGCGCCATGAGCGCGGTCTCCAGCTCGACGAGCCGCGAGGTGATCTGGCGGACGTGGTCGCGCAGGTAGAGCCGCAGGTCGGTGGCGACCTGGTCGTTGCGGCTGCGGCCGGCGCGCAGCTTGCCGCCGAGGGTGCCGAGGCGCTCCAGGAGGCCGCGTTCGAGCGCGGTGTGGACGTCCTCGTCGGCGACGGCGGGCCGGAACTCGCCCGAACGGCAGGCGTCTTCGAGGTCGTCCAGCGCGCCGAGCATCCGCTGGAGCTCGTCGTCGGTGAGCAGGCCCGCCCGGCCCAGCACCCGCGCGTGGGCACGGGAGCCCAGCAGGTCGTACGGGGCCAGCCGCCAGTCGAACTGCACGCTGACCGACAGCATGGCGAGGGCATCGGATGGCCCGCCCTCGAACCGGCCGCCCCACAGTCTGGTCGGCGTCTTGCGGTGTTGCTCGTCGGTCACGCTGTTCGTCTCCCTGCGGGTTCTCCATCGGTGGTCCGGGCCGTGCGGCCCGGACCAGACTGCATTATCGCGCCGGTCAGCCGGACTTGCGGGCGCGCTGGGCCGCGATCTTGCTCGGCAGGCCCCACAGCTCGACGAAGCCCTTGGCGAGGCTCTGGTCGAACACGTCGCCCGTGTCGTAGGTCGCGAGCTCGTAGTCGTACAGCGACGCGCCGCTGCGGCGGCCGGTGACGACGGCCCGGCCGCCGTGCAGCGTGAGCCGGATGTCGCCGGAGACGTACTGCTGGGCCTCGCCGATGAAGGCGTTGAGGGAGTCCATCAGCGGCGAGAACCAGAGGCCGTCGTAGGCCAGCTCGCTCCACCGCTGGTCGACGCCGCGCTTGAACCGCGCGAGGTCGCGCTCGACGGTGACGTTCTCCAGCTCCTGGTGGGCCGCGATCAGCGCGATCGCGGCCGGTGCTTCGTACACCTCGCGGCTCTTGATGCCGACGAGGCGGTCCTCGACCATGTCGAGACGCCCGACGCCCTGGGCGCCGGCGCGCTGGTTCAGCTCGGCGATGAGCTGGTACGGGCTGAGCGGCCGGCCGTCGAGCGCGGTCGGGACGCCCTCGGTGAAGGTGATGACGACCTCGTCGGCCTCGCGCGGCTGCGCCGGGTCGGAGGTGTAGGCGTAGAGGTCCTCGATCGGGGCGTTCCAGATGTCTTCGAGGAAGCCCGTCTCGACGGCGCGGCCCCAGAGGTTCTGGTCGATGGAGTACGGCGACTTGGACGTGACGTCGATCGGCAGGCCCTTCTCCTCGGCGAAGGCGATGGCCTTGTCGCGGGTCCAGGCGTAGTCACGCGCCGGCGCGATCACCTTCAGGTCGGGGTTGAGGGCGGCGAGGCCGGCCTCGAACCGGACCTGGTCGTTGCCCTTGCCGGTGCAGCCGTGGGACACCACGGTGCCGCCGAACTGGCCCGCCGCGGCGGCGAGGTGCTTGACGATCAGCGGCCGGGACAGCGCGGAGACCAGCGGGTAGCGGTCCATGTAGAGGGCGTTCGCCTTGAGCGCGGGGAAGCAGAAGTCCGCGGCGAACTCCTCCTTGGCGTCGGTCACGACCGCCTCGACGGCGCCGCAGGCCAGCGCGCGCTGCCGGATCGCCTCGAGGTCTTCGCCGCCCTGGCCGAGGTCGACCGCGACGGCGATCACCTCGGCTCCGGTCTGGTCGGCGATGAACGGGATGGCCACGGAGGTGTCGAGGCCCCCGGAATATGCGAGTACGACGCGTTCAGTCATGGCGGAAACTCCAAAGGTGAAAAAGACGGGTGAATGGTGAAGTACGACCGGTGGGCGCCGTCGGGGGGCGGACGGACGCCCTAGGGTCGTCGTTCTGCGTTCTCGGGCATTCGCTGGACCGGGAGGGCCCGGCCGGCGCGGACCAGCGGCGGCTCGCCCGTGCTGTGCCACGCGGGCGCGTCCTCGGGTGCCGGCAGGTCGCCGCGCGAGTTTCGCAGGGGGTTGCGCTCGGTCAGGGCCAGGAGGGCGGCTGCCAGCTCGGTGCCGCCGTCCGGGGCCCTGGAGATCACCAGGACCGTGTCGTCTCCGGCGACGGTGCCGAGCACGCTCGGCCAGTCGGCGTGGTCGATCGCCGAGGCCAGGAACTGCGCGGCGCCCGGTGGGGTCCGCACGATCACGAGGTTGGCGGAGGCGTCGGCGGAGACGAGCAGCTCCTGTGCGAGCCGGGCGAGCCGGCCGCCGAAGGTCTCGGCCCCTCCGGTGCGGGCCCGCCGGATGCGCTCGCCGCCCTCGCCGGGGACGGCGTAGATCAGCGTGCCGTCTTCGGCGCGCAGCTTGACCGCGCCGATGTCGACGAGGTCGCGGGACAGGGTCGCCTGGGTGACGTCGACTCCGGCGTCGCCGAGCAGCTTGGCCAGCTCGCTCTGGGAGTGGACGGCGTTGCGGCCGAGCAGCTCGATGATGCGCGACTGCCGTGCGGTCTTGGTCAGAGGCGTCATGACGCCTTCCCCAGGATGTCCGGGAGCGCGGCGGTGAAGGAGTCGACCTCGGCGGACGTGATGATCAGCGGCGGGGCGAGACGGAGCGCGTCGGGCTGGATCGCGTTGACGAGGAAGCCGGCCTCGCGCGCCGCCTCTTCGACCTCGGCCGACTTGGGCTCGGTCAGGAGGATCGCGCGCCACAGGCCACGGCCGCGCACGCCCGCGAGCAGCGGGTGGTCGACGGAGGCGATGCCGTCGGCGAGCCGCTCGCCGACCTCGGTGACGTGGTCGAGCAGGGAGTCCTTCTCGATCGTGTCGAGCACGGCGAGGGCCGCCGCGCAGGAGACCGGGTTGCCGCCGAACGTCGAGCCGTGGTCGCCTTTGCGGAACGTCTGGCCGAACGGGCCGATGCCGACGCACGCGCCGATGGGCAGGCCGCCGCCGAGGCCCTTGGCCAGGGTGATGACGTCGGGGAGCACGCCTTCGTGACGGTGCTGGAACCACGCGCCGGTGCGGCCGATGCCGCTCTGGATCTCGTCGAGGACCAGCGCGGCGCCGGTCGCGTCGCAGATCTCCCGTGCCGCGGTGAGGTAGCCCTCAGGTGCGGGAACGACTCCACCCTCGCCCTGGGTGGGCTCCAGGAAGACGGCGGCGCAGTCGGAGGTCACGGCCTCGCGCAGCTCGTCGGCCGAGCCGTAGCTCACGAACCGCACGTCGGCGGCGTACGGGCCGAACGGCTCGCGGATCGCGGCCTTGCCGGTCAGGGCCAGCGCGCCCATGGTGCGGCCGTGGAAGCCGCCCTCGGCCGCGACGACATAGGTGCGGTCGGGGCCGGCGTGGCGGCGGATCAGCTTGTAGGCGGCCTCGTTGGCCTCGGTGCCGGAGTTGGTGAAGAAGACGCGGCCGTCGGTGCCGAGCAGCCGCAGGAGCCGCTCGGCCAGCAGGATCTCCGGCTCGTGCATGAGCAGGTTGGAGGTGTGGGCGAGGGTCGCGACCTGCTCGGTCACCGCGGCGACCAGCGCCGGGTGGGCGTGGCCGAGCGAGGACACGGCGATGCCGCCGACGAGGTCGAGGTAGGGATTGCCGTCGGTGTCCCACACTCGGCAGCCCTCGCCGCGCGCGATCGCGAGCGGCGGGATGCCGTAGTTGGGCATGAGCGCGGCCTGATAGCGCTTCCGGAAGTCGTTCATGCCGGCACCACCATCGTCCCGATCCCTTCCTGGGTGAAGATCTCCAGTAGCAGTGAGTGTGGAATGCGGCCGTCGAGGACGTGGGCCTGCGGCACTCCCCCGCGTACGGCGCGCAGGCAGGCCTCCATCTTGGGGACCATGCCCGCGGAGAGCCCGGGCAGCATCTCCTCCAGCTCGTCCGCGGTGAGCCGGTCGATGACGGTCGCCTCGGCGCCGTCGGCGGGCGGCCAGTCGGCGTAGAGCCCGTCGACGTCGGTGAGGACGATCAGCTTCGTGGCGTCGAGCGCGACCGCGAGCGCGCCGGCGGCCGTGTCGGCGTTGACGTTGTAGACCTCGCCGTCGTCACCCCGCGCGATGCTGGAGATCACCGGGATGCGGCCGTCGTCGAGGAGGCTGCGCACGGCGCCCGCGTCGACCTGGACGATCTCGCCGACCTGGCCGATGTCGACCGGCACGCCGTCGATGACGGCGGCCTTGCGCTCGGCGGTGAAGAGCCGGGCGTCCTCCCCCGACATGCCGACCCCGAACGGGCCGTGCTGGTTGAGCATGCCGACGACGTCGCGGCCGACCTGGCCGACCAGCACCATGCGGACGATGTCCATGGTCTCGGGGGTGGTGACGCGCAGGCCGGCCTTGAAGGTGCTCTCGATGCCGAGCCGGTCGAGCTGGGCGTTGATCTGCGGGCCGCCGCCGTGGACGACGACGGGGCGCAGCCCGGCGTAGCGCAGGAAGGCGACGTCCTGGGCGAAGCCGGGGCGCAGCTGCTCGTCGGTCATCGCGTTACCGCCGTACTTGATCACGACGGTCTTCCCGTGGAACTCCTCAAGCCAGGGCAGCGCGTCGATGAGCACGGCGGCCTTCCGCAGGGCCTCTGCGGCGTCGCGCGTGCGTGCCAGTGGCGGCTGAACGTCGGTCATGAGGAGTACGCGGAGTTCTCGTGGACGTATTCGGCGGTCAGGTCGGTGGTGTGGATGGTCGCGGTGTGGTTGCCGGAGGCGAGGTCGACGGTGATCAGGACATCGCGGGGACGCATGTCGACCTTTGACCGGTCGTCGCCGAACGAGCCGTTGCGGCACACCCAGACGCCGTTGATCGCGACGTTGAGCCGGTCGGGCTCGAAGACCGCCTCGGTGGTGCCGACGGCGGACAGCACCCGGCCCCAGTTGGGGTCCTCACCGTGGATGGCGCACTTCAGCAGGTTGCTGCGTGCGACCGCGCGGCCGGCGAGGACGGCGTCGTGGTCGCTGGCCGCGCCGACGACCTCGATCGCGATGGCCTTGGTCGCGCCCTCGGCGTCGGTGAGGAGCTGGCGGGCCAGGTCGGCGCAGATGTCGGTGACGGTGCCGGCGAGCTCGTCTTCGGACGGGGTGACCCCGGACGCGCCGCTGGCGAGCAGCAGGACCGCGTCGTTGGTGGACATGCAGCCGTCGGTGTCGATCCGGTCGAAGGTCAGCTCGGTGGCACGCCGCAGCACCCGGTCGAGGGTGGCGGCGTCGGCCTCGGCGTCGGTGGTGATCACGCAGAGCATCGTGGCGAGGGCCGGGGCGAGCATGCCCGCGCCCTTGGCCATGCCGCCGACCGTGTAGCCGGCGTCCGCCCGGCGAAAGGCGATCTTGGCGACGGAGTCGGTGGTGCGGATCGCGTCGGCGGCGGCCAGCCCGCCGTCGCGGGACAGCTCCCCCGCGGCCGTGCCGACCCCGGCCAGCAGCTCGGGCATCGGCAGCCGGTCGCCGATCAGGCCGGTCGAGCAGATCGCGATCTCGGCTGCGGACCCGCCGAGCACGTCGGCGGCCTTCTCCGCGGTCTGGTGGGTGTCCTGGAAGCCGGCCGGGCCGGTGCAGGCGTTGGCGCCGCCGGAGTTGAGCACGACGGCGGAGACCCGGCCGCCGCTCAGGACCTGCTCGGACCACAGCACCGGGGCGGCCTTCACGCGGTTGCGCGTGAACACGCCGGCCGCGGCGTTGGACGGGCCGTCGTTGACGACCATGGCCAGGTCACGCCGGCCGTCGCCCTTGATGCCGGCGACGAGTCCGGTGGCCCTGAAGCCGAGGGGAGCGGTGACGCTCACGGGGCTACTCCGATCGTGGTGAGTCCGAGGTGCTCAGGGAGGCCGAGGGCGAGGTTGGCGCTCTGGACGGCGCCGCCGGCGGTGCCCTTGGTGAGGTTGTCGATGGCGGCGACCGCGATGACGCGCCCGGCCCGCTCGTCGAGGGCGACCTGGACGGCGGCGACGTTGGCACCGGCCGTCATCGCCGTGGCGGGCCACTCGCCCTCGGGCAGCAGCCGCACGAATCGCTCGTCGGAGTAGGCCTGCTCGTACGCCTCGCGCAGCGACGCCGCCGTGACGCCGGGCGCGGCCTTGGCCGAGCAGGTGGCGAGGATGCCGCGGCTCATCGGCGCGAGCGTCGGTGTGAAGGAGACGGTCACCGGCCGGCCGGCGACCGCGGAGAGCTCCTGGACGATCTCTGGGGTGTGGCGGTGCGAGCCGCCGACGCCGTAGGCGCTCATCGAGCCCATGACCTCGCTGCCGAGCAGGCTCGCCTTGGGCGACCGGCCGGCCCCGGAGGCGCCGGACGCGGCGACGACGACGGCCTCGGGCTCGGCGAGCCCCGCGGCGTACGCGGGGAAGAGCGCGAGCAGCGACACGGTCGGATAGCAGCCGGGCACGGCGATGCGGCGTGTGCCGCGCAGCCGCTCGCGGTTGCCGGGCAGCTCGGGCAGGCCGTAGGGCCAGGTGCCGGCGTGCGGGGTGCCGTAGAAGTGCTCCCAGTCGGCGGCGTCGGACAGCCGGAAGTCGGCGCCGCAGTCGACGACCAGGACGTCGTCGCCGAGCCGGGCCGCCAGCGGCCCGGACTGGCCGTGCGGCAGCGCCAGGAAGACGACGTCGTGCCCGGCGAGTGTCTCGGGCGTGGTCTCGGCAAGAACCCGGTCGGCGAATGGATGCAACTGAGGATGGTGGGTACCCAAAAGGGAGCCCGCGCTCGAACCGGCGGTCAGCGAGCCGATCTCAAAGCTGGGGTGACCTGCGAGGATGCGCAGCAGCTCACCGCCCGCATAGCCGCTCGCTCCGGCGACCGCCGCCCGCGCGCCCATCGTCTCCCCCTCGATGCCGATGCTTGAAGTATGCATGATCGTGCATTGTCATGCAACCTCGGCGAGGGAGTCCGCTCAGGCGACCGGCACCGCGGGCGTACGGAAGTCGGCGGACCGGCCGCCCAGGACGGTGTCGTGGGTCGCGGCGATCTGCTCGTAGGGCTGGCCGAGGGCGATGGCGCTGGTCTCGGTCAGCCGCGCGTACTGCTCGGAGGTCAGCACCACGTCGAGCGCCCCGAGGTACCCCTCAAGCTGGCGCGTGTCGCGGGGGCCGATGACGGAGACGAGCGGGGTGGCGGCGTGCGCGGACCGCTCGCGCAGCCAGGCCATGGACACCTGTGCGGGCGTCGCGCCGGTCTCCTTCGCGACCGCGAGCACCTCGTCGACGATCGCGGTCTTTCGCCCGTCGTCCTCCGTGTGGATCAGGCGGTTCCAGTCGGCGAGGCGGCCTTCGTCGCTCGTGCGGTATTTGCCGGTCAGCAGGCCGCCGCCGAGCGGTGACCACAGGGCGGCACCGAGGCCGAGCGCCTCGGCCATCGGGAGCTGCTCGCGATCGGCGGAGCGCTCCACGAGGCTGTACTCCAGCTGGACCCCGATGATCGGTGACCAGCCTCGCAGGTCGGCGATGGTCGCGGCGCGCGAGACCCGCCAGGCCGGGAAGTTCGACAGGCCGCCGTGCAGGATCTTGCCGGATCGCATGAGGTCGTCCAGGCCGCGCACGATCTCCTCGGCGGGCGTGACGTCGTTCGGGAAGTGCGCCCACAGCAGGTCGATGTGGTCGGTGTTCAGGCGCCTGAGGCTGCCCTCGACGGCGCGGACCATGGCCTTGCGGCCGTTGCCGGTGCCGTTCAGGCCCGTGGTGGCGTCGACGCCGTTGGAGTACTTCGTGGCGAGGGTGAAGTGGTCGCGATCATCGCCGAGCAGACCGCCGATGATCTCCTCGGACTCGCCGAACTGGTAGCTCTCGGCCGTGTCGATGAAGGTGCCGCCGGTCTCCGCGAAGCGTTCGAACATCCTCCTCGCCTCGGCGGGCTCGGCGCCGACGGGCCAGCGGGTGCCCGCTCCACAATGCCGCGGTCGAGGTGTCCGACACGGCGGCTCCGGCTCGCACGCTCGTGGCGTCGCACAAGCGCGCCTTCGCCCAGCGGATCGCGGACGTCGCGGCCGAGGCGGGGGCGCGGGACCCCGAAGGTCTCGGGCGGCGGCTCGCGGTGCTCGCAGAGGGCGCGACGTCGCTGTCCACGGCGCTGAACTCCCCCGCGCCCTTCGACGACGCGCGCGCCGCCGCCGAGGCGCTGATCGACGGAGCCCTCTGATATTCGATGGCACGCCGGGGCCGGGCGGGGTGACACTGCGGTCCATGCGGACCGCCCTGATCGTGCCGGTACCGGAGGCCGAGACGGCCGTCGGTCCCTGGCGTACGAGGCTTGACACCGCCGCGTCGTGGGGCGTGCCCGCCCACGTGACGGTGCTCTACCCGTTCCTGCCGCCCGAGCGGATCGACGACGAGGTGCTGGCGGCGGTCGGATCCCTGGTGGCGGGTGTACGGCGTTTCGAGGTCACGTTCACCCACGTCGACTGGTTCGACCAGACGGTGGCCTGGCTCGCCCCGAGGCCTCCGGACCCGTTCCGCGCGCTCACGGCGGCGGTGTGGCGGCGGTTTCCCGAGGTCCCGCCGTACGAGGGGGTCCACACGGACTCGATGCCGCATCTGACGATCGGGCATGACGCGCCGTACGGCGTGCTGCGCGAGGCGGCGGACGCCGTGTCCGCCTTCCTGCCCATCCGGGCCTCGGTGGGCGCGGTGCGGCTCATGCGCGGATCCGCGGAACCGGGCTCCTGGAGCACCGTCGCGGAGTTCCCGCTCGGCTGAGGCCCGCGGCGTCCCCGCCGCCACGAGATGGCGGCGGGGACGTCCTGCTCAGGCGCCTCGAAGGACGGCGCCCACGCGTTCCGTGGTGGCGGAGACGGCGGCGTCTCGCGCCGCCGTCGTCTCCTCGGCGGTCAGCGTGCGGTCCGCCGCGCGGAAGCGCAGGGAGTAGGCAAGCGACTTGTTGCCCTCCCCCGCCTGCTCGCCCGTGTACACGTCGAACAGCCGGATGGACTCCAGCAGGGCTCCCGCTCCGTGGGCCTCGATCCCGGCGCGCAGGGCGGTCTCCACCTCGGCGGCGGGGACGTTCTCGGCGACGATCAAGGCGACGTCCTGGGTGGCCACCGGGTAGGTGGTGATGCTCGGGCCGGGGACCAGGAGCGTGGCGTGCCGCTCCACTCCGGTCAGGTCGAGCTCCATCGCGCAGGCACGCGCCGGCAGGTCGTACGCCTTGGTGACGCGCGGGTGCAGCTCGCCGGCGTGGCCGATCAGCTCGCCGCCGGCGTACAGGGCCGCGCAGCGGCCCGGGTGCCACGGGGCGTGCTGGTCGGCTTTGATCTCAAGCTCCACGCCCGCCTCGGCCGCCACCGTACGGGCGGCCTCGATCGCGTCCGCCCACGTCGCGGGGCGGCTCTTGCCCCACCAGCCGGCGGGTTCGCGGTCGCCGGCCAGGACGGCGGCCACGCGCAACGGCTGGGCCGGGAGGGCCGCCTCGATCTTGGCGAGTTCCTCCGGGGTCGGGCCTCGGTCGACCGGCGGGCGTACCGGCTTCGGGGCGCCCTCCTCCGGGCGGAACACGCGCCCCATCTCGAACAGGGACGCGTCGGCGAAGCCGCGTCCGATGTTGCGGGCGAGCGTGCGGAGCAGGCCCGGCAGCAGCGTCGTACGGAGCAGCGGCTCCTCGTCGGTCAGCGGGTTGGCCAGCCGCAGCGCGCGCCGCCGGGCGTCGCCGGCGGGGAGCTGCAGGGAGTCCCAGTCGGCCTCGGACGCGAACGGCATCGTGTAGACCTCGGCGTAGCCGCTCGCGGCCAGGGCGCGCCCGACGCGGCGGCGCATCCGCTGCGCGGGAGTGAGGCCACGGCCGGGTATCGAACGCGGCTTGCGTGACGGGATGTTCTCATACCCCTCCAGCCGGAGGACCTCTTCGGCGAGGTCGTTCGGGTAGCGGAGGTCCGGGCGCCACGACGGCGGGGTCACGGTCAGCACGTCGTCGCCGGAGACCTCGCAGCCGACGTCGCGCAGCCGCGCGACCACGGTGTCGTGGGCGTACGCCATGCCGGCGACCTTCTCCGGGTGGCCGGCGGACATCGTGATCTCGACGGTCTCGACCGGTGCCCGCAGGTCGGTCTCGCCCGGCAGGATCCGCGCGCCGCCGAGCTCGGCGAGCATGCGCACGGCCGCCGCGGCGGCCTGCCGCTGCAGCTCGTGGTCGACGCCGCGCTCGAACCGGTACGAGGAGTCGCTGTGCAGCTTGTGCCGCCGCGCCGTACGCGCGATGGCCTCGGGCGAGAAGTGCGCGGACTCGATGACGATGTCGGTGGACTTCTCGTCGATCTCGGTGGTCAGGCCGCCCATGACGCCGGCGATGTTGACCGGGCCGGACCCGTCGGTGATCAGGATGTCCTCGGGGTCCAGGTCGCGGACGACGTGGTCGAGGGTCTCCATGCGCTCACCGGGCTCGGCGCGGCGTACGACGATGGGACCTTCGAGCTTGCCGCGGTCCCAGGCGTGCAGCGGCTGGCCGAGGTCGAGCATCAGGTAGTTGGTGATGTCGACGGCGAGCGAGATCGACCGCATGCCGCACTTCTGCAGGCGCCTCACCAGCCACAGCGGGCTGGGCGCCGCCGGGTCGAGGCCGGTCACCGAGCGCAGGACGTACCGCGAGCACGCCGAGGGGTCCGCGATGGAGGCCGGGTAGGAGTCGTCCGGCTGCGCGGGCGGCACCTCGGCGGCCGGGTCGTGGAAGGCCACGCCGAACGCGGTGGCCGCCTCACGTGCCACGCCGCGGATCGAGGCGGCGTAGCCACGGTCGGGCGTGATCGAGATGTCGAGGACGTCGTCGCGGAGCTGCAGGAACTCGACGGCGTCCTGGCCGGGCGTGACGCCGGACGACTCGGGCAGCACGAGGATGCCCTCGTGGCCCTCGCCCATGCCCAGCTCGCGCTCGGAGCAGATCATGCCCTCCGACACGTGGCCGTACGTCTTGCGCGCGCTGATCTCGAACCCGCCGGGCAGCACGCCGCCGGGCAGGATCACGACGACCAGGTCGCCCTCGCCGAAGTTGGGCGCGCCGCAGATGATGTTCTGCGGCTCGGCGTTGCCGACGTCGACCTGGCAGTAGCGGATCGGCTTCTTGAACTCGGTGAGCTCCTTGACCGCCAGGACGCGGCCGACCACGAGCGGGCCGGTCAGGTCGGCGCCGAGCTCGTCGACGGTCTCGACCTCGAGGCCCGCCGCGATCAGCCGGTCGGCGATGTCACGCGAGGTCGCCTCGGCGGGCAGGTCGGCGTACTCCCGCAGCCAGGAAACAGGGGCGCGCATCAGATCTCCATCCCGAACGCCTGGGTGAACCGCACGTCACCCTCGACCATGTCGTGCATGTCCTCAACGCCGTGCCGGAACATCAGCGTGCGTTCCACGCCGAGCCCGAAGGCCCAGCCGCTGTAGCGCTCCGGGTCGACGCCGCAGGCGACGAGCACGCGCGGGTTGACCATGCCGCAGCCGCCCAGCTCGATCCATCCCTCGGACCGGCAGGCGCGGCACGGCGGGCCGCCCGGCTTGGCGGAGGCGCCGCGGCACGCGAAGCACTCCATATCGACCTCGGCGGACGGCTCGGTGAACGGGAAGAAGTAGGGGCGGAACCGGGTCCGCAGCTCCTCGCCGAACATGCCCGTGACGAACGAGTCGATCGCGCCGCGCAGGTCGGCCATCGTGATGCCCTCGTCGACGACCAGGCCCTCCATCTGGTGGAAGACCGGGCTGTGCGTGGCGTCGAGCTCGTCGGTGCGGAAGGTCTTGCCGGCGCAGACGACGTACACCGGCAGCTCGCGCGACAGCAGCGCGCGGATCTGCACCGGGGACGTGTGGGTGCGCATGACCAGGCCGGAGTCCTCGGACTCGACGAAGAAGGTGTCCTGCATCTCGCGCGCCGGGTGGGCGGGCGGGAAGTTCAGGGCGTCGAAGTTGAACCACTCCGCCTCGACCTCGGGCCCCTCGGCGATCTCGAAGCCCATGGAGACGAAGACGTCGGTCATGCGCTCGGCGATCGTGGTCAGCGGGTGCCGCGCGCCACGGGGCGTACGGTCCCACGGCAGGGTGACGTCGACGGCCTCCTCGACGAGGACGCGCTGGTCGCGCTCCTCCTCCAGCTCGGCCTGGCGCCGCTTGAGCGCCTCGGAGACGTCGCGGCGCGCCGTTCCGACGCGCTTGCCGGCCTCGGCCTTGGCCTGCGGCGGCAGGGCGCCGATCTCACGGTTGGCCAGCGCGAGCGGCGAGCGGTCGCCGGCGTGGGCGAGGCGCGTCTGCTTCAGCTCGTCGAGGGACGAGGCGGCCTCGATCGCGGCGAGCGCCTCGCCGCGTACGCGGGCGACTTCGTCCGGATGCAGCGCGGTGACCTCGACCGGATCATAGGACTGGTTGGGTGCGGACATGTGTTCGGACAACTCCAGGACGTGACGGAACGGCGATCAAGTCTATTCGGCGTGCTGCCTGCGCCACCGGCCGTGCGCGAAACGCCCGCCGGAGGAACGGCCGGGAAGCCCGCTCGGCGCTCTCAGGCGAAGTCTGGAGCCCCGGCGGGCAGGGTAAATCGGAACTCGGCGCCGCCACTGGGCGCGCGCCGGACGCTGATCACGCCGCCGTGCGCCTCGATGAGGCCCTTCACGATGTAGAGGCCGAGGCCGGTGCCGCCGCGCGGCTGGCCGTGACCTCGCCAGAACTGCCGGAAGACGCGCTGGGTGGCCTCGGGCGGGATTCCCTCGCCCTCGTCGCGTACGGACACGACGGCCCCCTGCTCGCGTGAGTCCGGCTCCACCACAATCGTGACAGTACCAGCCCCGTGCCGGACGGCGTTCTCCACCAGGTTGCCGAGGATCTGCTCGACCTTGTCGGGGTCGAGCCACATTTCGGGCAGCTCTCCGCGCACGTCGAGATGGAATCGGTCGGCGGGCTCACCGGCGACGACGCGGCCCGCGATGATCTTGCGGGCCTGCTCGGCGACGTCGACGACCTGGCGGCGCATCTCCAGCCGGCCGGCCTCGATGCGGGAGACGTCGAGCAGCTCGGTGATCAGCCGGGTCACCCGGTCGGCGTCGGCGTTGACCGTCTCCAGCATGACGCGCTTCTGGTCGTCGTTGAAGCGGTGCCACTTGGCGAGGAGGGTCGCGGTGAAGCCCTTGACGCTGGTCAGAGGGGATCGCAGCTCGTGGGCGACCGTGGAGACGAGGTCGGCGCGGCTGCGCTCCTGGCGCGCGCGGTGCAGCGCGTCGCGCAGGGTGACGGTGAAGGCGGTGACGCCGCCGTCGTCGTCGCGCGTGTAGGCGGCGGCCACGAGGAGCTCGGGGCCGTCGGCGAGGTGCAGCGCGCGCTCGGGGTGACGGGTGCGGGTGGCCAGGCCGTGGTAGGGGTCCACGCACTTCCACCAGTCGCGGCCCTCCGCGTCGAAGAAGGGCAGGACGTCGGCGAAGTCGCGTCCGAGGGCGTCGGCTTGAGCGACGCCCGTGAGCCGCACGGCGGCACGGTTGAAGACCACGACCCGCCGGTCGGAGTCGGCGACGAGCAGGCCGTCGGGGAGAGAGTCGGGACAGAGCCCAGCGTGGTCAGTTCCGCCCACGGCCGCCGACACCTCCCCGGGTCCATGACACCGCGAACGGCACGACTCTAGTCCGGGTGGCCGAAAGACCGCCACGCAGGCCGCTTAAGCCCAGCTCCACCGCGTGTTCCGTTCCAGGGCAGGCTCTACGGCCTGAGTGCGTCGTCGACACTGTCGTACGGCCGGAACACCTGGTCCAGCCTGGTGATCTGCAGGATGCGGCGCTGCGCCGGGCGCACGTTGGTCAGGCGCAGGGCGCCGCCGTGCTCGCGGACGCGGTTGTTGGCGGCGACGAGCGCGCCGAGCCCGGCGGCGTCGCAGAAGCGCACGCCGGTGAAGTCGGCGACGATGTGCGTGTGGCCCTCGTCGGCCAGGGTGAGCAGGACGGCACGCAGCTCCCCCGCGGTGTGCACGTCGATCTCACCGCCGATCTCCACTACCGCGGACGTGCCGTCGCGCCGTACGACCGTGGTCGTCAGCTCCCGGCCGCCCGCGCGGCAACGGCGTACGCCCCCATACGCCGGCCGCGGCCTTCCGGTGGCGCCGCCCTCGCACCCCGCCCTGCGGCGGCGTGGCGTAGGGGTGCCACTCACGTTCAAGTTCACGGTTTCGCCCCGTTCATCGAAATACCCATGGACACCATAGGCAACTCTTAGGACGCACGGCTCCGTCGAGAGGTTGGTTCAAAATCATCCTTCCGGTGGAGCCGATGCCACTGATCATGTCGGTTTTTGCTCTGATGAACCAATCGGCGCCTCGTTTGGGGTGCCGTGGGGCATTTCGCCCACCCAGGGTCCCCTCAGAGCCCGCGCCTGCGACGATGCTCCGTCGGCCGCCCGGCACATGGCCGGTCAAGCGGGGCGCTTTGTTATTGATTATGGTGTATCGCCGATGGCCGATAACACCGTGGGCTCAACACACCGCCCCCTACGCGACGTGGTGACGGCTGAACTGCGCCGTTTGATCCTCGCGGGTGAGCTGATTCCCGGAGAGCGGCTCGTCGAGGATCGGCTCGCCCAGCAGCTCGGCGTCTCACGCAACCCCGTACGCGAGGCCATCCGGGTGCTCGCGGCCGAAGGGTTCGTCGAGGTGACGCCCAGGCGGGGCGCCGCCGTCGCGCGCCTGCCCGCCGGTGAGGCCGAGGAGATGTTCGACGTGCGCATGGCCCTGGAGGGCCTCACCGCGCGGCTGTCGGCGCGCAAGGTGACACCGGCGACGTCGGCCGCGCTGCGCGGGGTCCTGGACGACGCGCGCGTCGCCGTCGACGAGGGCCGGCTCGACGAGGTCGCGGACCTCAACACCGCCTTCCACACCGCGGTGGCCGAGACGGCCGGCAACGCGTACCTGAACCTCGTCGTCGGGCCGATGCTCCGGCGCGCGCAGTGGGTGTTCGCAGCAGACCGCCTGGCAGCGGGCGCCGCACTCGTGGACCGAGCACCTGGGGCTGTACGAGGCGATCGCCGCGGGCGACGAGTTCGAGGCGGAGGCGAGGGCCGTGGCCCACGTCGCGGCGTCGCGACGCTCCTTCCTCGCTGCCATCGGCAAGGCGTAACGTTCGCCCCTTTAAACACGAAACACCCAATTAACAGGATTTTGTATACAGTGTCCAGCCAACGTCTCCTGTCCCCTCCCGAACCCCCGATCGGAGAAGGAGCGACCTTGAAGCACCTCCCACGCTTGCTGACCACCGCGCTCGTCGCGGCATGCCCTCGCCTTCGCCGCCGCCTGCTCCGGAGGCGGAAGCACCACGAAGCCCTCCGTCAGCGGCGCCGCGGCCGACAACCGCACGGTGAAGAACGGCGGGACCCTCACGATGGCGCTCTCCGCCGACCCCGACGCGCTCGACCCCAGCACCTCCACCACGCTGATCGGCCGTGAGGTGTTCACCTCGCTCTGCGAGAAGCTCTACGACATCGACGCGAACTCCACGATCGTTCCCCAGCTCGCGTCCGGGCTGCCGACGATGTCCGCGGACGGGAAGACGGCCACGATCAAGCTGCGCGGCGGGGTGAAGTTCAACGACGGCACCGCCTTCGACGCCGCGGCCGTGAAGAAGTCGCTCGACCGCCACCGCACCTGGAAGAAGTCGGCGCGCATCTCCGACCTCGCCGCCGTCTCCAAGGTCGACGTGGTCGACCCGTCGACCGTGAAGGCTCACGCTCTCGCCGCCAGTTCACGCCGCTGACCGCGCAGCTCGCCGACCGCGCCGGCATGGTCATGTCGCCGAAGGCCCTGGACGCCGAGGGCGACAACTTCGGCACGAACCCCGTCTGCGTCGGGCCGTTCAAGTTCGAGAGCCGCACGTCGGGCAACCAGATCGTGCTGGACCGCGCCCCGGACTACTACGACGCGTCCAAGGTCAAGCTCGACCACGTCGTCTACAAGGTCATCGTGGACCCGAACGTACGGGCCGCGAACCTCAAGTCCGGCGACGTGCAGGCCGCCGAGGAACTCGCCACCACCACGGTCGCCGGGCGTCCAGTCCGCCCCGAACCTCCGCGTCGTCTCCGGCGGCGGACTCGGCAACTACGGCCTCGACATCAACGTCACCAACGCGAACGGCTCGACGGCCAAGCCCGCGCAGGTGAACACCCCGCTCGGCAAGAGCCCGCAGCTGCGCCAGGCGTTCGAGCTGTCCCTGGACCGCAACCTGATCAACAAGGCCGTCTACAACGGGCTGAACCAGCCCGACTGCAGCCCGCTGCCGCTGAAGAGCCCGTACCGGCCCGACCGGCGTGACCTGCTCGGGCCGCGACGTCGCCGCCGGCCAAGGCGCTCGTCGCCAAGTCGGGCGTGAAGACGCCGATCCCGGTGAAGCTCACCGTCCCCTCGGACGCGACCAACGAGCGGCTCGCCCAGGTCATCCAGCAGATGACCAAGGAGACCGGTTTCGACGTCTAGGTACAGCCGATCGACTTCGCGACCTCTCTGGACCAGGCCGCGGCCGGGAAGTTCGACGCCTACATGAGCGGGTGGTCCGGCCGCATCGACCCCGACGGCGACCTGTCCGGCCTCATCACCGGCGGCGGGAAGAACAACTACTCCGGCATCGTCCGACCCGGGGATCGACGACCCGATCAAGCAGGCCGCCGCCACCAGCGACGTGGCGCAGCGCAAGGCGCTCTACGCCAAGGCGACTCCACGCTCCGCCGAGCTGCGCGGGAACATTTACCTCTACCACAACCTGTACTACCTGGGGATGTCGCAAGAACATCGCCGGAATCAAGTACTACGCCGACGGCCTCCCCCGGCTCGGCACCGCCGGCTACGCGCGCCCAGTAACCCATGGGCCCGTTCATCCTGCGCCGGCTCGGCGCGGCGGCGATCGTGCTGTTCCTGGGCAGCGTCCTGGTCTTCCTCGGAGTCAGGGCGCTGCCGGGGGACCCGGCGCGCGTGCTCGCCGGACGAGGAGGCCGGCCCGGAGGCGATCACCGCCATCCGCCACGAGTACGGCCTCGACCAGCCGATCCCCGTCCAGTACGCCCACTACGTCGGCCACGCGATACGCGGCGACTTCGGCCGCTCCACCCAGGACCGCTGCCCGTCGGCCACATCCTGGCCCAGCGGCTGCCGGTCACCATCGAGCTGTCGGTGCTCGCGATGGTCGTCGCCATCGGGGTCGGTGTCACGGCCGGCATCATCGCGGCGACCAGACGCGGCAAGCTCGCCGACTACGTCGCCACCGGCTTCGGCCTGGTCGGGCTCTCCGTGCCGCACTTCTGGCTCGGGATCCTCGGCATCCTGCTGTTCTCGGTCCAGCTGCACTGGCTGCCCGCCTCGGGGTATCTGCCGTTCACCGGCGATCCGGCGGGAAACCTGGAACGCATGCTGATGCCCGCGCTCGTGCTCGGCACCGGGTTCGCCGCCGTGCTCATGCGGCAGACGCGCTCGGCGATGCTCGGGTCGCTGTCGGCGGACTACGTGCGTACGGCGCGGTCCAAGGGCCTGTCCGAAGCGCTCGGTCGTCGGCGTGCACGCGCTGCGCAACAGCCTGACGACCGTGGTGACCGTGCTCGGCCTCCAGCTCGGCGCGCTGATCAGCGGCGCGGTCGTGACCGAGCAGATCTTCGTCATCCCGGGGTTCGGCAAGCTCACGGTCGACGCGGTGCTGACCCGCAACTACCCGGTCATCGAGGCGGTGGTGCTGGTCACGGTCGCCGGCTACATCGCGGTGAACCTCCTCGTCGACATCACGTACGCGCTGCTGAACCCGCGCATCCGGCTCTCGGGGGCGAGCGATGGCTGACCAGACCCTCACCGCCGCGACCACCGCGGCCGTCCCGGTGCCCGCCGGGCGCGCCCGCCAGAACTGGCGTCGCTTCCGCCGCAGGCCCGCCGCGATGGCGGGGCTCATCCTCGTCGCCGCGTTCCTGCTCCTGGCGATCGTCGGCCCCTTCGTCGCCGGCGACCCGGCCAAGCAGGACTACGTCGCGACGCTCAAACCGCCGTCGGGCACGCACCTGCTCGGCACCGACGACCTCGGCCGCGACCTGCTCGCCCGGATCGCGTACGGGGCGCGCGTCTCGCTGGAGGCCGGCGTGCTGTCCACGGTCCTGGCGATGGTCGTCGGCGTCCCGATCGGGCTCGTCGCCGGCTACTACCGGCGCCTGCTCGACCCGGTCGTGATGCGGCTCGTCGACGTCGTGCTGGCGTTCCCGTTCCTGGTGTTCGCCGTGGGCATGGCCGCGATCCTGGGGCCGTCGCTGCGCAACGTCATCATCGCGCTCAGCGTCTCCCAGCTCCCCGGCATCATCCGGATCACGCGCGGCGAGGTGCTCGTCCTGCGCGAGATGGACTACGTGTCGGCCGCCGTCGCGGACGGCGCGGGCGACGGGCGGATCATGTTCCGGTACGTCCTGCCCGGCGCGACCAGCGCGCTGATCGTGCAGGCGACCATCGGCATCCCGACGGCCATCATCGGCGAGGCGACGCTGTCCTTCCTCGGCCTGGGCGTGCAGCCGCCGACGCCGTCGTGGGGCGTGATGCTCACCGACGCGCAGCAGTTCCTCGACCAGGCGCCGTGGCTGGCCATCTGGCCCGGCCTGATGATCGCGCTGGCCACCCTCGGGTTCAACCTGCTCGGCGACGGCCTGCGCGACGTCCTCGACCCCCGGAGCAGCCGATGAGCCTTCTGGAGATCACCGGCCTGCGGGTCGGCTTCGACACCGAGGACGGCGAGGTGCACGCCGTACGCGAGATCTCGCTGAGCCTCGAACCGCGGCGAGATCCTCGCCCTGTGCGGGGAGTCGGGCTGCGGCAAGTCCGTCACGGCGATGTCGATCCCGCGCCTGCTGCCGCCGGACAGCACCCGGCTGTCCGGGTCCATCCGGCTCGACGACCGCGAGCTGACCGGCCTGCCGGACAAGCGACCTGCGCGAGCTGCGCGGCAAGGACGTCTCCATGGTGTTCCAGGAGCCGATGACCTCGCTGAACCCGTCCTTCACCGTCGGCTTCCAGATCACCGAGGTGCTGCGCCGCCACGAGGACATCTCGCGTACGGCGGCGAAGGCCCGCGCGGTCGAGCTCCTGGAGCTCGTCGGCATCCCCGCGCCGGCCCGGCGGGTCAAGGAGTACCCGCACCAGCTGTCCGGCGGGATGCGCCAGCGCGTGATGATCGCGATCGCGGTGGCGTGCTCGCCGCGGGTGCTGATCGCCGACGAGCCGACCACCGCGCTCGACGTGACGATCCAGGCCGGCGTGCTGGACGTCTTCCGCGACCTGCGCGACCGGCTCGGCACGGCCATCATCCTGATCACGCACGACCTCGGCGTGGTCGCCGACATCGCCGACCGCGCGATCGTCATGTACGCGGGACGCGCCGTGGAGCAGGCGCCGGTGACCGAGCTGTTCGCGCGGCCGCGCCACCCGTACACGGCGGGGCTCATGCGCGCGCTGCCGGCGGCGGCGGTGACCCGCGACGACGGGCGCAGGCGGCTGTCGGAGATCCCGGGCCTGGTGCCGCCGCCGTACTCCGACCCGGACGAGTGCGCCTTCCATCCGCGCTGCCCGCGCGCCCAGGACGACTGCCGCGCGAGCCGCCCGCCCCTCGAAGGCCACGGCGAGGGCCACGATGCCGCCTGTTTCCACCCCCTTGAGACGGAGGCCGCGACATGAGCGAACCCGTTCTCGAAGTGACCGACCTCGTCAAGCACTACCCGGCGCGAGGGCGCGGCCAGGCCGTGCGCGCCGTCGACGGGGTGTCGCTGAGCATCGGGCAGGGCGAGGTGCTCGGCCTGGTCGGCGAGTCCGGCAGCGGCAAGTCGACGATCGGCAAGTGCGTCCTGCGGCTGACCGAGCCGACCGGCGGGTCGATCCGCCTGTCCGGCCGTGACATCACCCACCTGCCGCGCCGGGCGCTGCGGCCGTTGCGCCGCGACGTGCACACCGTCTTCCAGGACCCGTACTCCTCGCTCAACCCGCGGTTCACCGTCGGCCAGATCGTCGCCGAGCCGCTGCGCAGGCACGGGGTGGCGCAAGGGGCCGACGTCACGCGGCGCGTCGCGGAGATGCTGGAACGCGTGGGGCTGCGCGCCGACATGCGGACCCGCCGTCCGCACGAGCTGTCCGGCGGGCAGCGCCAGCGCGTCGGCCTGGCGCGCGCCCTGGTGCTCGAACCGAAGCTGGTCGTGGCGGACGAACCCGTGTCGGCGCTGGACGTGTCCGTGCAGGCGTCGGTTCTCAACCTGATCGCCGACCTTCAGCAGGACATGGGCTTCTCGTGCCTGTTCATCACCCATGACCTGTCGGTCGTGGAGTTCCTCGCGGACCGGATCGCGGTCATGTACCTCGGCGAGATCGTCGAGATCGGGCCGACGAAGAAGATCTTCGCGGCGCCGCAGCACCCGTACACGCAGGCCCTGCTCTCGGCGGCGCCCGAGCCCGACCCGGTGAAGCAGCGGCAGCGACGGCGCGTGGTCCTCGGCGGTGAGGTGCCGAGCCCGATCGACCCGCCGTCCGGATGCCGGTTCCACACCCGGTGCCCGGTGGCCGTCGACGTCTGCCGTACGGAGGTCCCCCGGCTGGTCGCCGTACGCGACGAGGATCAGCCGGTCGCCTGCCATCTCGTGACATCCACTGACGTGCCCGACATCACTGAAGGGAACTAGCGTGTTCACAACCCGCCCCGAGCTGACCGGCGACTTCGGCATGGTGGCGAGCACCCACTGGCTCGCATCCGCCGTCGGGATGAGCGTGCTCGAACGCGGAGGCAACGCGTTCGACGCGGCCGTCGCCGCCGGGTTCGTCCTGCAGGTCGTCGAACCGCACCTGAACGGGCCGGGCGGCGAGGTGCCGATCCTGGTCTGGAGCGAGGCCGACGGGCGCGCGACCACGATCTGCGGCCAGGGAACCGCCCCGGCCTCCGCCACCATCGAGCGGTACACGGACCTGGGTCTGGACCTCGTGCCCGGCACCGGGCTGCTGGCCGCGACCGTGCCCGGGGCGTTCGGCGCCTGGATGCTGATGCTGGAGCGCTGGGGCACCTGGCCGCTCGCCGACGTCCTGGAGCCGGCCGTCTACTACGCCGAGAACGGCTTCCCCGTCCTCGACCGGATCGCCGGCACGATCGGCACCGTACAGCGGCTGTTCACCGAGGACTGGCCGACGTCCGCCGACGCCTGGCTGCGCGACGGCGACGTTCCCGTCCGCCGGGTCGCGGATGCGCAACCCCGCGCTGGGCGAGACGTACCGGCGGATCGTCGTGGAGGCGCGCGCGGCGTCGCACACCCGCGAGGGGCAGATCGCCGCCGCGCGCACCGCCTGGTACCGCGGGTTCGTCGCCGAGGCGATCACGAGGTTCTGCGCGGAGACGTCGTGGCGCGACAGCTCCGGGCGCTCCCACGGCGGGCTGCTGACCGGCGACGACCTCGCCGGCTGGGAGGCCACGACCGAGGAGCCCGCCGCGCACGACTATCACGGGTACACCGTGCTCAAGACCGGCCCGTGGGGCCAGGGCCCGGTGTTCCTCCAGCAGCTCGCGCTGCTGTCCGGCTTCGACCTGGAGGCCGCCGGCCACCTGTCGGCCGACTACATCCACACCGTCACCGAGGTCTCCAAGCTCGCCTTCGCCGACCGTGAGGCCTGGTACGGCGACCCCGGCCACGTCGACGTCCCGCTCGACGCGCTGCTCTCCGACGGCTACAACGCCGAGCGCCGTACGCTCGTGGGCGCCGAGGCGAGCCGTGACCTGCGGCCGGGCAGCCCCGACGGGCGCAAGCCCGTCCTGCCCACGCCTTCCGACGCCCCCGCCGAGGCGTCCGAGGGATCCGGAGAGCCGACCGTGAAGGCCGACGGCGAGGTACGCGGCGACACGTGCCACCTCGACGTCGCCGACCGCTGGGGCAACCTGGTGTCCGCCACGCCGAGCGGCGGCTGGCTGCAGAGCTCTCCCTACATCCCCGAACTCGGCTTCCCGCTGGGCAGCAGGGCACAGATGTTCTGGCTGGAACCCGGCCTGCCAGCCTCGCTACGGCCCGGCTCACGGCCGCGTACGACCCTGTCCCCGTCCATGGCGCTGAAGGACGGCCGTCCGTGGATGGCGTTCGGCACCCCTGGCGGCGACCAGCAGGACCAGTGGAGCCTCAGCTTCTTCCTGTCGGTCGTCCACGGCGGGCTGAACCTCCAGGAGGCGATCGACGCGCCGGCGCACCACTCCGTGCACTTCCCCAGCTCGTTCTACCCGCGCGCCGCCCAGCCCGGAGGCATGGTCGTCGAGGACCGGATCGGCGCGGACGTCATCGGCGAGCTGCGGCGGCGCGGCCACGACGTGGAGGTAGAGGGCCCCTGGGTCCTCGGGCGGATGAGCGCGGTCACCCGTGACACCGGCGCGCCCGGCTTCCTGCGCGCGGCCGCCAACCCGCGGGGTGCCCAGGGCTACGCGGTCGGACGCTAAGTGGACGTCCTGGGGACCCTCCTGCTCGCCGGCGCCGGCGTCGCGGCCGGTGTGGTCAACGCGATCGCCGGTGGCGGCTCCCTGATCTCGTTCCCGGCCCTCCTCGCCTTCGGATACCCGACCGTGGCCGCCAACGTGACCAACACGGTGGCGCTGTGGCCGGGCTACATCGGCGGGGCGGCCGGGTACCGCTCGGAGCTCACCGACCAGCGCCGTCGGCTCGTCGAGTTCAGCGTCACCGCCGTCGTCGGCGCCGCGGTGGGCTGCCTGCTGCTGCTGATCACCCCGGACGGGGTGTTCGACGCCCTGGTGCCGATCCTGATCGCCGTCTCCAGCCTGCTGCTCGCGGTGCAGCCCTGGCTGAAGAAGAAGATCACCGCCTCGGACCGGCTGACGGGCCGCCCGCACCAGCTCCTGCTGCACGCCGGGATCCTGTTCGGCGGCGTCTACGGCGCCTACTTCGGCGCGGGGCTCGGCGTCATGCTGCTCGGCATCCTGGGCGTCTTCGTCCACGACCACCTGCAGCGCGTGAACGCGATCCGCGCGGTGCTGTCACTGGTCATCAACACGGTGGCGTTCGCGGCGTTCGCGCTGTTCGGGCCCGTACGGTGGTACGCCGTCGCGGTGATGGCGGTGGCGAGCCTGGCGGGCGGGTTCTTCGGGGCGCGCATCGCGCGGCGCCTGTCCCCCGCCGTGCTGCGGGGCGTGATCGTGACGTTCGGCCTCGGTGTGGCCGTCGCCCTGGCGCTGCACTGAGCCCGGCGCCTCACCCCATCAGGTGGGCGAGGCGCACGGTCAGGTCGGCGCCGGGCTGGAGGTTCTCAGGGGTCGGCTGGGTCCCGTACGCGAGGACGAGCGTGCCGCCGGCGATCTCCCAGGCGGGGACCTCGCCGGTGAGCATGGCGTACCGGAGCCGGTCCGGCAGGAACGCCCGCGGTGGGCCGTGCACCATGAATTGCCTGTCGAACTCGACGTCGCCGGTGCCCGGTCCGCGTACGGGCATCAGCGCCGCGCCCAGGCGAGTGCGCCGGGTCACCTTCATGTCCGGGTGCGGCGAGAGCGGCCACAGGTAGTACCGGGTCAGGTTCTCGGTCGTGGTCGTCGTGCTGTCACCGCTGCTCCTGGACTCGGTCCACTGGTGCCAGACGAGCCACAGGTCGAAGCCCTGATAGCGCGTGACGAGGACCAGCTTGGTCCGGGATGTCCCCGCGGCCTCGAGTACGGCGGGCGGAAGCCGCTCCCCCGCGGCCGGTCGCCGCCAGCCGTACGCCGTGGCGGCCGACCAGAGCCGCTCCCACCGCTGGTTCCCCTCGCGCCGGGCCGCCTTCGTGAGCACGACGGCCAGCACCACGAAGAGAGCGATGAACCCGAGAAAGAAGAGAAGGACGACGCCGACGCCCACTGCCACCGACGCGCTGCCACCGAGACTCACGCCCGTTGGACGGACCGGTCACGCAGGTGGTTCCCCGGCGGAACGCTGGGCACGGGCGCTCGTGTAGAGGCAGACGGCCGCGGCGGTGGCGAGGTTGAGGCTCTCCGCGCCGCCGTAGATCGGAACGCTGACGACCTCGTCGACGGCGCTGAGGATCTCGTCGGGCAGGCCCCACGCCTCGTTGCCGAAGACCCACGCGGTGGGCCCGGCGAGCGTGCCGGAGTCGAGGGCCTCGTCGAGCGAGCGGGTCCCCGCGCCGTCGGCGGCGACGATGGTCAGCCCGGCCTCCTTGAGCGCGGGCACGACCGTGTCGAAGCGCGGGCCGACGACCACGGGAAGGTGGAACAGGCTGCCGGCCGAGGCACGTACGCACTTGCCGTTGTACGGGTCGACGGAGGCGTCGGTGAAGATCACCGAGTCGGAGCCGGCGGCGTCTGCGGTCCGCAGGACCGTGCCGGCGTTGCCGGGGTCGCGGACGTGCGCCAGCACCGTCACCAGCCGGGGAGCCGGTGAGAGCACTGATTCGAGCGGGGTGTCGACGAAGGAGCAGACGGCCAGCAGGCCCTGCGGCGTCACCGTCTGGGCCAGCTCGGCCATGATCTCGCCGCCGACCCGGAAGATCGGGACGTCGGCCTTCTCGGCACGCGTCACCAGATCCTCGTGCCGGGTCTCGGCCTCGGGGGTCGTGAACAGCTCGACGAGCACGCCGTCGAGAGCCAGTGCCTCGCGTACGGCCTGCGGCCCCTCGGCGAGGAACCGATGCTCACGCCGCCGGAAAGCACGTTTGGCGAGCCGCCGGGCCGACTTCACCCGTGGTGATCGGGTTGAGGTCAGCTCGCGGCCCGCCATCGTGATCCGCGGTCAGGCCGCGGCGTTGCCCTCGGCGGGCAGCGCCTTCTTGGCCGTCTCGACGAGCACCGCGAAGGCCGCGGCGTCGTTCACCGCGAGCTCGGCGAGCATGCGGCGGTCGACCTCGACGCCGGCCTCGCGCAGCCCCTGGATGAAGCGGTTGTAGGTCATGCCGTTCGCGCGGGCGGCAGCGTTGATCCGCTGGATCCACAGGCGACGGAACTGCCCCTTACGGTCCTTCCGGTCACGGAAGGCGTACGTCATCGAGTGGAGCTGCTGCTCCTTGGCCTTGCGGTACAGCCGCGACCTCTGGCCGCGGTAGCCACTCGAACGCTCGAGGACGACCCGGCGCTTCTTGGCGGCGTTGACCGCCCTCTTCACGCGTGCCACGTTTACAACTCCCTCGTGGGGGCCGGTGCCATTGGCTCCGGCCGGTCGTACGACTTGCGAGGCTCCCGGCGCCTTGATCGGGCACCGGAGCCCGGCAATCGTGTTTTGCCGGGCTGGTTACTTGCCGAGCAGCTTCTTGATCTTCTTCTCGTCGTTCTTGGAGACGACGACGTCCCCGTCCAGCCGGCGGGTGCGCTTGGTCGGCTTGTGCTCGAGCAGGTGGTTGCGGTTGGCGCGGCGGCGCAACACCTTGCCGGTGCCGGTCACCTTGAACCGCTTCTTGGCACCGCTGTGCGTCTTCATCTTCGGCATGGTCGCCGACGTCTCCCTAGTCCGTGCGCCATCGCCCGGCATGCGGCATCCCCTCGGGGAGAATCGCACGCCCGGCTAGGCGCTGTGTGCGTACTACATAGCGAGGCGCCCTGCTTCGCGGGCAGGGCCAGGTGGGCCGAGCCCCCGGTCAGGCCGGGGACTCGTTCTCCTCCTGCCGGCGCAGACGGCTGCCCGTCGCGGCGCGAGCCTGGTCGGCCTTCGCCTCGCTCTTCTTCCGATGCGGGCCGAGCACCATGATCATGTTGCGGCCGTCCTGCTTGGGACGGGACTCGACGAAGCCGAGCTCCTCAACGTCCTCCGCCAGCCGCTGCAACAACCGGAACCCCAATTCCGGTCGGGACTGCTCGCGGCCACGGAACATGATCGTGACCTTGACCTTGTCACCTGCCTTGAGGAACCGCTCGACGTGGCCCTTCTTGGTGCCGTAGTCGTGCGGGTCGATCTTCGGCCGGAGTTTGATCTCCTTGATGACCGTGTGCGCCTGGTTACGTCGCGCATCGCGGGCCTTCATCGCGGACTCGTACTTGAACTTGCCGTAGTCCATGAGCTTGGCCACGGGCGGCCGCGCGGTCGGGGCGACCTCGACGAGGTCGAGATCAGACTCCCGGGCAAGGTCGAGTGCCTTGGCGATGGGAACGATTCCGACCTGTTCGCCGTTCGGGCCGACGAGCCGGACCTCGGGCACGCGAATGCGCTCGTTGATACGCGGTTCGGCGCTGATGGGACCTCCTTGGGGTTCCGTACTGTTCAGACCGGTCGCACCCCGGGCCCTTCACGCGAAAAAGCCCCGCACGACTCGCATGCGAGGCCACCACCGGACACCTCGCCGACATAGCCGACAAGGTGAGCACGCCGAAAAACAACGTGCCTGACCGGGACCCATCAGCCTTTGCGGCTCCGAAGAGCGCGGCCGATCAGGTGGGAGGTAGCCTCCGCTTGCGCGCCCGACGCGTGAACGCCAGGCCAGTCAACGACCAAAGATATCAGCTTTCGGGGCACACGTCGAAAACACGGACCTCGAAGGCGGCGGTGACCTCGACCGGTTCCGGTTGGGCCTCGACGCGTGCCGCCAGCGTCTGCGGATCAGTGTGCCACGCGCTGGGCCCCATCCCGGCGAGGGCCCCCGTCTCGGCGTGCGTGAGCCGCAGCGGGATCTCCAGGCGCCGGGTGGCGGCGAGGGTGAAATGGCCGCTCACGGCGTCGGCGACCCGGTCGGCCTTGCGCTCGTCGACCGTGAGCAGCCCGAGGGATTCCACCAGCTCCCCCAGGTGATGCGCCGCGGGCGTGACGACGATCAGGATGCCGTCCGGGCGCAGGACCCGCTGGAACTCGGCGCCGTTGCGAGGCGCGAAGACGTCCAGGAGCACCGAGACCTCGCCCGTGCGTACGGGAAGGGGACGCCAGACATCCCAGGTGAACGCGCCGGCACGCGGGTGGGCACGCGCCGCGCGCCGCAGCGCGTGCTTGGACAGGTCGAGCGCGATGCCTTCGCGGCCGGGCAGCCTGTCGAGGACGGCGGCGAGGTAGTAGCCGGTGCCGGCCCCGGCGTCCAGGACACACCCGCCTTCCGGGGCGTGCTCCGCCGCGACCCCGGCGACGAGCTCCGCCAGCGGCGCGAAGTGCCCGCCTTCGAGGAACTCCGCCCGCGCCGCGACCATCGCGGAACTGTCAGCGGTACCGGCACGCGCCGCGCCGGTCAGCAGGCTGACGTAGCCCTGCCGGGCGACGTCGAAGGCGTGCCCGGAGTCACAGCGCACGGCACCGCCGTCACAGGCCAGATCCCCGCCACAGACGGGGCAGAGGAGGTAGGGAAGGGCGTCGGCGAGCATCGCTCCATCATGGTGCAGCCGAACCCCTGCCCGTCACACTGCCTGGCGGGTGGGTTCGTGGGCTTGCGCGCCGGTGTCTCACCCAGAGGGGGTGTTCGCGCGGCGGGTGATCTCGGCCAGGCCCGCTTCCCGCATCAGGTCGACGGGGACGTCCTGGCGGCCGGTCATCAGGGAGACCTGGCGGGCGGCCTGGTACAGGAGCATGGTGAAGCCTTCGATCACTGTGCCGCCCTGGGTTCTCACCGCCTCGGCGGCGGGGGTCGGCCAGGGGGCGTAGACCACGTCGAAGAACGCTGCCGTCGATCTGGCGATCGTCTCCGCGTACGGATCGGCTCCGCCCGCCGGCAGCGTGGAGATCACCAGGTCGGCTTCGGGGAAATGGTCGGCGAAGGTGCGTACGGTCGTTCCCACTCCCAGGCGGGCTGCCGCGGCCAGGGCCTCGGTGGCGCGGGACGGGTCGCGTACGACCAGGATCGCCTTCGGCAGGCCCAGGTCGCGCAGGGCGGCCAAGGCCGAGCAGGCGGTCGCGCCGCCGCCCAGCACCACCGCGGAGCCCGGCGCGCGTACGCCGACGTCGGCCAGCGCGGTGACCACGCCGTACACATCCGTGTTGAAGCCCAGGCGGCGCGCGCCGTCGAAGACGACCGTGTTGGCGCCGCCGACCGCTCTCGCGAGGTCGGATGCCTCGTCGAGCAGCGGCAGGACGGCGCGTTTCAGCGGCATGGTCAGCGACAGGCCCGACCAGCCGCGTTCCAGTATCCCCGGCAGGTCGTCCTCGCGGCACTCGATCGCCTCGTACCGCCAGTCGAGCCCCAGCCCGGCGTACGCCGACCGGTGCAGCACCGGCGACAGCGAGTGGGCGATCGGTGAGCCGAGGACAGCGGCTCCGTTCACCCGTGACTCGTGTTCTGCTGGAGCTCCTGCCTGAACTTGAGGAACTCGTCGTGGCTGGCCGTGAACTTGGTGATGTGCTTCGCGGGATCGGTCGCCACGAAGTAGACCCAGGGGCCCTTCGCGGGGTTCAGCGCCGCCTTGAGCGCCGTCTCACCCGGGTTGGAGATCGCTCCCGGCGGCAGGCCGTCACGGTTGTAGGTGTTGTACGGGCTCGTCGACTTGAGGTCCTGCGCGGTGGCGACGATGCCGTACTTGCCCAGGCCGTACATGACGGTGCTGTCGAGCTGAAGCTTGTGCATCCACGGCTGCGGGTTGTGCAGCCGGTTGTAGATGACACGGGAGATCTTGGGCATGTCGTCGGCCGTGCCGCTCTCGGCCTGTACGAGGCTCGCGATCGTCACGATGTCGTGCGGTGTCATGCCGATGGCGCGTGCCTGGTTCTCCAGGTCGATGCTTGTCGCGACCTTCTTGTACTGCGTGACCATGTCGCGGAGCACCTGTGTGGCGGTGGCCTTGGGGCTCGGGTCGTAGGTGAACGGGTAGAGGTAGCCCTCGACGTTTCCGTTGGCGTACGACGGCAGGCCGAGCGCCTTGGGGTTCTTGGCCGCCTTCTGGAAGTTGCGCAGCGGGATGTGGGTCTTCTTCGACAGCATCGACATGATCTCGCTGGCCCGCTTGCCTTCGGGGAAGACCAGGCGGCCCGCGCGCGAGGCCGGGTCGAGCAGGAGCGTCAGCGCCGACTTGGCGGCCATGTGCAGTTTCAGCTGGTAGTAGCCCGGCTGGATGCCCGTGGCGCTGGGTTCGTTCTTGGCGACCTTGACGAAGGCCTTGGCCGACTTGACGACGTCGGCGTCCTTCAGCCGCTTACCCATCAGGCTGACGGAGTCGCCCTCCTGGATCTGCACGGTGACCGGCGTGGTGCCGCTGCCGGTGTAGTCCGGTGGCACGAGGATGCCGTGCAGCACCGTGAAGCCGGCGTAGCCGCCGCCGACGACCACGACGAGCAGGAAGACGATCGCCAGTACGGGCGCGAGTTTCCGGCCCTTCCGGCTCTTCTTGCGCCGGCGTCCCCGGTGGCCGCGTCCGCCGTGCCGTGTGCCGCCCTCGGCGCGCGAAGACCGCTGCCTCTCCGAGAGCTGTCTCAGGAAATCAAGGTCCGCGTCACTCATGAGCCCCCCTGGACAATCTCCCCAGGAGGACGCCCCGTCAAGCGTTCGGCGTCCAAAGCGGCCTGGAGCAGCACCGCGGCGGCGGCCTGGTCAACGACCTTCCGCCGTGCCTGGCCGCGTATTCCACGCTCGCGGAAAGCGCTCTCCGCGGTCACCGTCGTGAGCCTTTCGTCGAACAGGCGTACGGACTCGGGGGCGAGGCGGCCCGCGAGGCGGCCGGCGAGCTTGCGCGCCGCACCCGCGGACTGGCCCTCACGGCCCGCCAGCGTCGTCGGCAGACCGACGATCACTTCCATGACCTCGTTCTCGTCGACGAGGTGGACGATTCGGTCCACGTCGCCCCGCCCGCTGCGGACGGTCTCCAGTGGTGAGGCCAGGACGCCGCCCGGATCGCTCCGGGCGACTCCGATGCGGACGCTGCCCGCGTCGACGCCCAGCCGTACGCCCTCTCTCATGCCCTGCTCCCCGGAACCGACCGGCTCACGCGCTCCCCACGGCTCGGCGTACGGCGGCCAGGGCGTCGCCGATCGCGCCGGTGTTCGCCCCTCCGCCCTGTGCGAGGTCGTCCTTGCCTCCGCCGCCGCCGCCGAGGACCTTGGCGGCGACGCCGACGAGCGCCCCGGCGCGGAGGCCGCGTCCGCGGGCCTCCTCGCTGACCGCGACGACGACGACGGGCCGGTCCTTGGGCGCGCCCGCGACGATGACCACGCTGGGCCGCCCGGTGAGGCGCCCGCGCACGTCTACGGCGAGCTTGCGGATGTCGTCGGCGCCGGTGCCGTCAGGGGCGCGGTGGGCGACGAGGGCGATGCCGCCGATGTCCTCGGCGCCGGTCGCGAGCTCGCCGGCGATCTGCAGCACCTGCTGCGACCGCACGCGCTCCAGCTCCTTCTCGGCGTCGCGCAGGCGGCTGACCAGGCCGGAGATCCGTTCGGGCAGATCCTCGCGCCGGGTCTTCAACTGCTCGGCGAGCTGGGCGACCAGGACGTTCTCCTTGGCCAGGAACCGGAACGCGTCGATGCCGACGAGCGCCTCGACGCGGCGTACGCCGGCGCCGATCGACTGCTCGCCGAGGACCTTGATCAGGCCGAGCTGGCCGGAGCGGGCGACGTGGGTGCCGCCGCACAGCTCGCGTGAGTAGTCGCCGATCTCGACGACGCGCACCTCGGAGCCGTACTTCTCGCCGAAGAGGGCGAGGGCGCCCATCTTGCGCGCCTCGTCGATGGAGTGCGTGGACGCGTGCACGCCGAGGTCGTTGGTGAGGGTCGCGTTGACCTCGTCCTCGACGTCGCGCAGGACGTTGAGCGGCACGGCGCCCGCCGCGGTGAAGTCGAACCGGAACCGGCCGGGGGAGTTCTCCGACCCGGCCTGGGCGGCGGACTCGCCGAGGGCGTTGCGGAAGCCACGGTGCACCATGTGGGTCGCGGTGTGCGAGCGGGAGATCGCCCGGCGCCGCTCGATGTCGATCTCGGCGTACGCGGTCTCGCCGGCGCGCGCCTCGCCGCTGCGGACGCGGCCGCGGTGCACGACGAGGCCGGCCAGCGGCGTCTGCACGTCGAGCACCTCGACCTCGGCACCGCCGCCGAACTTGATCGTGCCCTGGTCGGCGAGCTGGCCGCCGCCCTCGGCGTAGAACGGGGTGCGGTCGAGCACGACCTCGACGTCGGAGCCCTCGGGCGCGGACTGGACGTTCGCCCCGCCGACGAGGAGGCCGACGACGTGAGCCTCACCGGCGACCGAGTCGTAGCCGGTGAAGGCGACCGACCCGGCCGCCTCCAGCAGGTCACCGAGGACCGTGATGTCGAGATTGCCGGTCTTCTTCGCGGCGGCGTCGGCCTTGGCCCGCTGCCGCTGCTCGTTCATCAACCGGCGGAACTCGCCCTCGTCGACGGACAGGCCCTGCTCGGCCGCCATCTCCAGGGTCAGGTCGATGGGGAAGCCGTAGGTGTCGTGCAGCGTGAACGCCTGGTTGCCCGACAGCGTCGGCTCCTTGCGGCGCTTGGTCTCCTCGACCGAGGCGTCGAAGATGGCCGTGCCGGTGCGGAGCGTCGCGAGGAAGGACAGCTCCTCGGCGTCGATGACCGTCTGGATGTGCGCGGCGTCGTTCCTCAGCTCGGGGTAGGTCTCGCCCATGCCCTCGATCGCCGCGGTGGTGAGGTCGTTCATGTGGCGCTCGTCGCCGGCGCCGAGCAGCCGCAGGTTACGGATGCTGCGGCGCAGGATGCGGCGCAGGACGTAGCCGCGGCCCTCGTTGGAGGGGACGACGCCGTCGGCGACCATCATCGTGCCGCTGCGCACGTGGTCGGCGATGACGCGGAGCGACACGTCGGACTTCGGGTCGCGGCCGTACTTGGTCTCGGTCAGGTCGGCGGCCCGGTCGAGGATCCGCCACATGGTGTCGATCTCGTAGATGTTGTCGACGCCCTGGAGGATGGAGGCCATCCGCTCCAGGCCCATGCCGGTGTCGATGTTCTTGGCGGGCAGCTCGCCGAGGATCGGCCAGCCGTCCTTGCCCGCGCCGGGGCCCCGCTCGAACTGCATGAAGACGAGGTTCCACACTTCGAGGTAGCGGTCCTCGTCGGCGACGGGGCCGCCCTCGCGGCCGTACTCGGGGCCGCGGTCGTAGTAGATCTCCGAACAGGGACCACAGGGGCCGGGCACGCCCATCGACCAGTAGTTGTCGGCCATGCCGCGGCGCTGGATGCGGTCACCGGGCAGGCCGACCTTGTCGCGCCAGATGCGGTAGCCGTCATCGTCGTCGTGGTAGACGGTCGCCCAGAGCTTGTCCTCGGGGAAGCCGAAGCCGCCGTCGGCCTCGGACCGCGTCAGGAGGTCCCAGGCGAACGGGATCGCCTGCTCCTTGAAGTAGTCCCCGAAGGAGAAGTTGCCGAGCATCTGGAAGAAGGTGCCGTGGCGGGTGGTTCTGCCGACCTCGTCGATGTCGGGCGTGCGGATGCACTTCTGCACGCTCGTGGCCCGCGGATGCGCGGCCTTCCGCTGCCCCAGGAAATAGGGCTTGAAAGGCACCATGCCCGCGTTGACCAGCAGCAGGGTGGGGTCCTCGGCGATAAGGCTGGCCGAGGGCACCACATTGTGCCCGCGCTCCTCGAAGAAGCGGAGGAAACGGCGGGCGATCTCTGCCGACTCCATCAGTGGTGGTCCTTGTCTGTTTCGGGGTGCACTTGCGTGTCGAGGCCGAGAGCGTCGCGGAGCTGGGCCTCACGTGCGTCCGACGCCACGCGTACGTCGCCGGCGATCCTGCGGACCTTCCGGCCGACGCCGGTCGCCTGGTGGGCGAGGCTCTGCGGCATGAGCGAACGAACGAGGCGCTTGAGGCGCAGGGTGGCCCACGCGCCCAGCGCCGCTCCGGTGAACAGCCAGAGCAGCCGGCGGATCATCGCTTGCCGTCCTGGTTGCGAGAGCCGATGACCTTGCGGACGCCGTAGGAGAACGCGGCGGCCTTCACGAGCGGGCCGCCGACGATCGAGGTGACCGTCGTGGTGACCGCGGCGGCGTTCTGGGTGACGCTGCCCACGCTCTTGGTGATCAGCTCGACGCGGCCGAGCTGCTCGCTGGCCTGCGCCACCGTGTCGGTCATGTCCTCCAGCAGCGGAGCGGCCTGCTCACCGAACTCGGCGACCATTGACGCCGCGTCGGTCAGCAGCCTGGCCAGCTTCACGAGTACGTAAGAGAGAAAGCAGACGAGCAGGGCCCAGAAAAAGGCGACGATCAGGCCCGCCAGCTGTCCGGCAGTCAGCATCGGCTTCCTCTCTTCGCTCGCGGAGAACTTGGTCGGACCGACCTTACCGTCCCCGGCCTCCCGAAATAGGCCCTGTCGGCCGCGTCGCCCGGGTCAGTCGCGCGCCCGGCCACGTAGGACGGCGCGCAGGCGGTCGACGACCTCCGAGAAACGTGCCTCCATCCCGTGCCGGGTCGGGTGGTAGTAGTCGCGTCCGGCGACGGGGTCGGGGGCGTGCTGCTGCGCCACCACACCGCCCGGGAAGTCGTGCGCGTATTTGTAGCCCTTGCCATGGTCGAGCTTGCTCGCGCCCTTGTAGTGCGCGTCGCGCAGATGGGCGGGCACCGGGCCGATCAGGCCTTTCTTCACATCGGCGCTCGCCTCGCCGATGGCGCGTATGACGGCGTTGGACTTCGGCGCCAGCGAAAGGTGGATGACCGCCTGCGCGAGGTTGATGCGCGCCTCCGGGAGGCCGACGAACTCGACCGCGTGCGCGGCGGCCGTCGCGGTCTGCAGCGCGGTCGGGTCGGCCATCCCGATGTCCTCGCTGGCGTGCACGATGAGCCGCCGCGCGATGAACCTGGGATCCTCACCGGCCTCGATCATGCGGGCGAGGTAGTGCAGCGCGGCGTCGACGTCGGAGCCGCGGATGCTCTTGATGAACGCGCTGATCACGTCGTAGTGCTGGTCGCCCTCGCGGTCGTAGCGGACCGCGGCCCGGTCGACGGCCTTCTCCAGGACGTCGACGTCGATCGGGCGCCCGCGCTGGGCGACGTACGAGGCGGCTTCGAGGTAGGTGAGCGCGCGGCGCGCGTCTCCCCCGGCGAGGCGTACGAGGTGGTCCTCGGCGGCCTCGGTGAGCTCGGCGGCGCCGGCCAGGCCGCGCTCGTCGGTCAGCGCGCGGCGGAGGACCTCGCGCAGGTGGTCGTCGCCGATCGGCTCCAGCGTGAGCAGCAGCGAGCGGGACAGCAGCGGGCTGATGACGGAGAAGAAGGGGTTCTCGGTGGTCGCGCCGATGAACGACACCCAGCGGTTCTCCACGGCGGGGAGCAGGGCGTCCTGCTGCGCCTTGTTGAACCGGTGCACCTCGTCGACGAACAGCATGGTCTGCCGGCCGCTCATGCCGAGGTCGCGTTTGGCCTGGTCGATCGCGGCGCGCACCTGCTTCACGCCGTCGGACACCGCGGAGATCTCCACGAACCGCCGCTCGGTGGCGCGGCTCACGACGTACGCGAGGGTCGTCTTGCCCGTGCCGGGCGGTCCCCAGAGCAGCAGCGACATGGACACGTCACGCTCGACGAGCTGGCGCAGCGGGGTGCCGGGCCCGAGGAGATGCTCCTGCCCCACCACCTCGTCCAGCCCGCGAGGGCGCATCCGTACGGCGAGCGGCGCGTTCGCCTGCTCGGCCTCCTCCGCCTGCGTGTCGAAGAGGCTGTCGGCCTGCTCGTCGTCCCTGCGCGCCACGTGCCGACACTATCCGCACACGGCACCGGTCGCGGACGACGCCCACGCTGGGGGCCGGTGATCCCCTGCTCGATGGACGAGGTCGTCGATCACCGGCGGCGCTCGGGCCTGACGTGGCGGAGCTCACCGGCCCGGAGTCGTCGTGCCCGGGGACGGCAGCTGATGCGTCCCCCGGCCGCGCGGGCCGGGGGACGTGTCAGACCAGGGTGTGGCCGCCAGATCCGCGGGACCTGGCGGCCATATCCCCTAGTTGCGCTTCTCGTCCGGGCGTACGTCGCCGCCCGGGGTGTTCGGCGCCGGGGCCTGCGCCTCGGGGCGTACGTCGACGCCGGCCTCCTTGCGCTGGGCCGGGGTGATCGGCGTGGGCGCGGCGGTCAGCGGGTCGAAGCCGGACGCGGCCTTCGGGAAGGCGATCACGTCGCGGATCGTGTCGCGACCGGAGAGCAGCATGACGATGCGGTCCCAGCCGAACGCGATGCCGCCGTGCGGCGGCGGGCCGTAGTTGAAGGCGTCCAGCAGGAAGCCGAACTTCTCCTCGGCCTCCTCGCGGTCAAGACCGAGGGTCTCGAAGACGCGCTGCTGCATCTCGCCGCGGTGGATACGGATCGAGCCGCCGCCGATCTCGTTGCCGTTGCAGACGATGTCGTACGCGTTGGCGAGCGCCTCGCCGGGCTTGTCCTGGAAGGAGTCGGCCCACTCGGGACGCGGCGAGGTGAAGGGGTGGTGCACGGCCGTCCAGCCGCCCTCGTCCGTCTCCTCGAACATGGGGGCGTCGACGACCCACAGGAACGCCCACTTGGACTCGTCGATCAGCCCCTTGCGGCGGCCGATCTCCAGGCGGGCCGCGCCGAGCAGCTCCTGCGTGGAGTGCTGCTTGCCGGCGCCGAAGAACACCGCGTCGCCGGGGCCCGCGCCGACCTTCTCGGCCAGGCCCGCGCGCTCGGTTTCGGACAGGTTCTTGGCGACCGGGCCGCCGAGGGTGCCGTCGTCCTGGACGAGGACGTACGCGAGGCCCTTGGCGCCGCGTGCCTTCGCCCAGTCCTGCCAGCCGTCGAGCTCCTTGCGGGTCTGCGCGGCGCCGCCGGGCATGACGACCGCGCCGACGTAGGCGGCCTGGAAGACACGGAACGAGGTGTCCTTGAAGAACTCGGTCATCTCGACGAGCTCGTTGCCGAACCGCAGGTCGGGCTTGTCGGACCCGAACCGGCTCAGGGCGTCGGCGTAGGTCATGCGCGGGATCGGCATCGGGATGTCGTACCCGACCGTCTCGCTCCACAGCCGCCCGACGAGGTCCTCGGCGACCTTGAGGACGTCGTCCTCCTCGACGAAGGACATCTCAATGTCGATCTGGGTGAACTCCGGCTGCCGGTCGGCGCGGGAGTCCTCGTCGCGGTAGCAGCGGGCGATCTGGTAGTACCGCTCCAGCCCGGACACCATGAGCAGCTGCTTGAACAGCTGGGGCGACTGCGGCAGGGCGTACCAATGGCCGGGCTTGAGCCGGACCGGGACCAGGAAGTCGCGCGCGCCCTCGGGCGTCGAGCGGGTCAGGGTCGGGGTCTCGACGTTGACGAAGCCGTGCTCGCGCATGACGTCGTGCACGAGGTAGGACGCCTGGGAGCGGACCCGCAGGGCCTTCGCCACGGCGTCGCGCCGGATGTCGAGGTAGCGGTGCTTGAGGCGCACCTCCTCGTTGACGTTGACGTCGGTGTCGATCGGGAACGGCAGCGGCGCCGACTCGCTGAGCACCTCGATCTCCGCGGCGACGACCTCGATGTCGCCGGTCGGGATCTCGGCGTTCTCGTTGCCCTCGGGGCGCACCCGGACGTCGCCGGTCACCTTCACGCAGAACTCCGAGCGGAGGTCGTGCGCGGTGTCCTCCTCGCGGAAGACGACCTGCGCGATGCCCGAGGCGTCGCGGAGGTCGATGAACGTGACGCCTCCGTGGTCGCGGCGGCGCGCGACCCAGCCGGCGAGCACCACCCGCTCACCGCTGTGCTCGCGGCGCAGCGACCCCGCGTCATGTGTGCGGATCATTTCTCGGCAAGCCTTTCTTTCATCATCGACACACTGCGCCACGCCGGTCCCCCGGCGCCGCCGTCACCAGGACGGCGATCAGCCCAGTTTCTCCTTGAGCACCTCGGTGAGACGGTCCAGCGGCACGGCGAACTGCTCGCCGCTGGTCATGTGCTTGACCTGCACGGAACCGTCGGCGATATCGCGCTCGCCGAGGATCACGGCGTACGCGGCGCCGGACCGGTCGGCACCGCGCATGGCGCCCTTGATCTTCTTGCCGTCGAAGGACATGTCGGCGGAGATCCCGGCCCTGCGCAGGCCGGCCACCAAGGTGAAGATCTTCCGCTCGGCCTCCTCGCCGAGCGGCACGCCGTACACGTCGACGGTCGAGGCCGCGGCCGTGGCGGTCTTCTCGGCCTCCATCGCGAGCACCGTGCGGTCCAGGCCCAGCCCGAACCCGATGCCGGGCAGCGGCGGGCCGCCGATCTCCTCCGACAGGCCGTCGTAGCGGCCACCGCCGCCGATGCCGGACTGGGCGCCGAGCAGCGGGTGGTCGAACTCGTACGTGGTGCGCGTGTAGTAGTCGAGGCCGCGCACGAGGCGCGGGTCGTCGACCCACGTGATCGACAGGTCGGCCAGCAGCTCGCGTACGCGGTCGTGGTGGGCCTTGCAGGAGCCGCACAGGTAGTCGATCACCAGCGGGGCGTCCGCCACCTGGGCGCGTACGGCGGGCCGCTTGTCGTCCAGGACGCGCAGCGGGTTGATCTCGACCCGGGCCATCGTGGCCTCGTCGAGGTCGAGCGCGCGCAGGAACTCCTGGAGCGCTGTGCGGTAGACCGGACGGCACTCGCGGCACCCCAGGGAGTTGAGGTGCAGGCTGAGCTCGGTGAGGCCCAGGTCGCGGTACCAGTCGGCGGCCAGCGCGATCGTCTCGACGTCGACGGCGGGGTCCTCGGAGCCGATCGCCTCCAGGTCGACCTGGTAGAACTGGCGGTACCGGCCGGCCTGGGCGCGCTCGTAGCGGAAGGCGGGCCCCGTGGCCCAGACCTTCACCGGCAGCTCGCCGCTCCGGTGCAGGTTGTGCTGGAGCACCGACCGCAACACGCCGACCGTGAACTCCGGGCGCAGCGTGATCGACCGGCCGCCGCGGTCCTCGAAGGTGTACATCTCCTTGGAGACGACGTCGGTGGACTCACCGACGCCGCGGGAGAACAGGCCGGTGTCCTCGAACACCGGGAGTTCGAGGTAGGAGTAGCCCGCGCGGTGCGCCGCCGCCGCGAACGCGTCGCGCGCCGCGAGGTAGGTGCCCGACCGCGGCGGGAAATACTCGTTGACCCCCTTGGGGGCCTGGAATTCCAAGCTCATCGTGTGTTCAGAGTCCCCTGTGCGGGCCGTCGAGCGGTGCGCATTCCTTGAGGAACGGATTGGCCGTCCGCTCGCGGCCGATGGTGGTCTGGGTGCCGTGGCCGGGCAGCACCGTGGTCTCGTCCGGCAGCGAAAGGCAGACACGCGCGAGGCTGGCGATGATCGAGTCGTAGTCGCCGCCCGGCAGGTCGGTGCGCCCGATGGAGCCGGCGAACAACAGGTCTCCGGAGAACATCACCTGCTCCTCCGCGAGCCGGAAGGTCACCGACCCCGGTGTATGGCCCGGGGCGTGGTCGACGATCATCTCCAGGCCCGCCAGCGACAGCGTGGCGCCGTCGGTGATCTCCTGTACGTCGTCGGGCTCGCTGAAGGTCAGCCCCGCCAGCAGCCGGTCGCTCACGCCCGAGGGGAACCCCTTCGCCGGGTCCGAGAGCAGGTCACGGTCGTCGGGGTGGACGTAGGCCGGGATGTCGCGCGCGCCGCATACGGGGGCGACCGACCAGATGTGGTCGACGTGCCCGTGGGTCAGCGCGACCGCGACCGGCTTGAGCCGGTGCTCGCGGAGGATCTCCTCGATACCGGCCTCGGCGCCCTCCCCGGGGTCGATGATCACGCATTCCTCACCTGCGGCGGGTGCCACGACGAAGCAGTTGGCGGCGAAGGACCCCGTGGGGAACCCGGCGATGAGCACGATCGTCCTCTCTGAGACGCCTGACCTTTCCGGCAGGTCGAGCGTACCGGCGGTGCGAGGCCGACCGCGAACGACTTGACGGGAGGGGCGGACGGTACAGGATGTTCGACCGGTTTACGCCCCGACGTGGCCGACCAAGAAAACATCAGCCAAGCCCGCTACGATGCGCAGCACGTTTCCCAGTTCATGACGCGATTCAATGAGGTGCGACACCGGTGGCGGGTAAGGACCGCAAGAAGCAGTTGGCCCGGCAGCGCTACGAGCGCCAGCAGCAGAGCCGAGCCGTGCGGCAGGCGAAGGCACGCAGGATGAAGATCATCGGGACCATCGTGGTCGTCGTGGTGCTCGCGTCCGGCGGAAGCGCTCTGGCATTCGCCATGGACGGGTCAGGAAAGAAGAAGGACTCCGCATCCGCGAATCCTTCCTCGACACCGACCCCCGCGCCGAGCGTCTCGGTCAAGCCCGGGGAATGCGGATACCAGCCGCTGTCCGGGGCGCAGGCCCAGGGCGCCAAGGACGTCGGCAAGCCGCCTCTGAAGCCCGTCAAGGGAACCTACGAGATGGCGATCAACACCAGCCTCGGGAAGATCGTCGCCAAGCTCGACGGCACCAAGGCCGCGTGCACGGTCAACTCGTTCAAGTATCTCGCGGGCAAGAACTTCTTCGACAACACCCCATGTCACCGGCTCGTCACCGAGGGCATCAAGGTGCTGCAGTGTGGCGACCCGACGGGCACCGGCACCGGCGGCCCCGCGTACGGGTTCGGCAACGAGAACGTTCCCAAGGCTGACAAGTCCGGCCAGGCCGACTATCAGCGCGGCTACATCGCGATGGCGCACAACAGCCAGCCGAACAGCAACGGCAGCCAGTTCTTCATCGTGTACGCGAAGTCCCCGCTGCCGGCCGACTACACGGTCTTCGGCCAGATCACGCAGGGAATGGACATCGTGGACTCGGTCGCCAAGGCCGGCGCGGCTCCCGCTGACCAGAACGGGACGACTGCCCCGAAGAAGAAAATCCAGATAAAAGACCTCACCGTCACCAAGATGTAGGAATGCGGAAGGTTAGGGTGGCCTGCGGGAGCGCTACTCCCGCAGTCGTCATCACGGTGGGCCCAGCGCACGTGGGGATGTCCTGGGCCCTGACACAGGAGGCAACGGTGTCCAGCGCCACCGAATCCTTGGGGAACCCGGCAGCGGGTGTGCGGGACCCGCTCGGCCCGCATGACGACGGGACGACACGCGCGATGGCCGCCCTGCGGTCCACGAACAGACTTCTGATACAGGAGGCCCACGGTGGCCACTGATCCCTGGGGCCGCGTCGATGATGACGGCACCGTCTACGTCCGCACCGCGGCCGGCGAACGGGCCGTCGGGTCCTGGCAGGCCGGTGCGCCCGACGAGGCGCTCGCCTACTTCAAGCGCAAGTACGACGCCCTGGTCACCGAGATCGATCTGCTCGAACAGCGGATCAAGACCACCGACCTGGCGGCGGCGCAGGCCGAGCACACGATCGCGCGGCTGCGCGAGTCGGTCGCCGAGGCCCACGCCGTGGGCGACCTCGACAGCCTCGGCAAGCGCCTCGACGGCCTCACCGAGATCCTCGGCAAGCGCCGCGAGCAGCTGAAGGTCCAGCGCGACCAGGCTCGCGGGCAGGCCAAGGAGATCAAAGAGCGCATCGTCGCCGAGGCCGAGCGGATCGCGACCGAAGAGACGCACTGGAAGAACGGCGGCGAACGCCTCCGCCAGCTCGTCGAGGAGTGGAAGGCCGCCGAGCGCGTCGACCGCCCCACCGAGACCGCGCTCTGGAAGCGGCTGTCGTCCGCGCGCAACGCGTTCACCAAGCGCCGTAAGGCCTACTTCTCCAACCTGGAGGAGGAGCGCGACCTCGCGCGCGCCGAGAAGGAGCGCCTCGTCTCCGAGGCGGAGTCGATGTCCGGTTCCACCGACTGGGGCCCGACGGCCGCGGCCTACCGCGACCTGATGCGGCGCTGGAAGATGGCCGGGCGCGCGGCCCGCGACGTCGAGGACGACCTGTGGACGCGCTTCAAGGGCGCCCAGGACGTGTTCTTCTCGGCCCGGTCCGCCGTCTTCGCCGAGCGCGACGCGGAGTTCCAGGTGCACGCCGAGGCCAAGGAGAAGCTCCTGGTCGAGGCCGAGCGCCTGCTCCCCGTACGCGACGTGCGCTCCGCACGGCAGTCCCTGCGCTCGATCCAGGAGCGCTGGGAGGCCATCGGCATGGTGCCGCGCGACTCGCGCGAGCGCCTCGAAGGTCGCCTCCGCAAGATCGAGGAGACCGTACGCGGCGCCGAGGACAACGAGTGGCGGCGCACCAACCCCGAGGCCAGGGCACGCGCCGAGGCGACGGTCACGCAGCTTCGCTCCTCGATCGACCAGCTGGAGAAGCGCCTGGAGAAGGCGCGCACCGCCGGCCGCGACAAGGACGTCAAGGACGCCGAAGAGGCCCTGACGGCCCGCCGCTCGTGGCTTGAGGAGGCCGAGCACACGCTCGCCGAACTGTCCTGAGGACACATGAGAAGACCCGGCCGGTACGCGTACCGGCCGGGTCTTTTCGTATGTCTGCTAGCTGGTGACCCGGTAGACGTCGTAGACGCCGTCGACGGAGCGCACGGCCCGCAGCACGTGGCCGAGGTGCTTGGGGTCGCCCATCTCGAAGCTGAACCGGCTGACCGCGACCCGCTCGCGGTTGGTCGTCACCGACGCCGACAGGATGTTCACGTGCTGGTCGGACAGCACGCGGGTGATGTCGGACAGCAGCCTGGGCCGGTCGAGCGCCTCGACCTGCACGGCCACCAGGAAGACGGAGTCCTCACCGGGTGACCACTTGACGTCGACCATGCGGTCGGGCTGGGTCTGCAGGTTGGTGACGTTGACGCAGTCGGCGCGGTGCACCGAGACGCCGTTGCCGCGGGTCACGAACCCGACGATCTCATCGCCCGGCACCGGGGTGCAGCACCGCGACAGGCGCACCCAGACGTCGCGGTCGCCGGCCACCACCACGCCGGGGTCGCCCGCCGGGCGTGCCCGCTGCTTGCGGGTCGGAATCGCGGTCTCGGCGAGATCCTCTTCGGCGCTGTCGGGGCCACCGAGGGCCTCGACGAGCTTCTGGACGACGCTCTGCGCCGAGACGTGGTTCTCGCCGATCGCGGCGTACAGGGCGGAGACGTCGGCGTAGCGCATGGTGTGCGCGAGCGTGAGCAGCGCCTCGCCGGACAGCATGCGCTGCAGGGGGAGGTTCTGCTTGCGCATGGCACGCGCCAGCGACTCCTTGCCCTGCTCGATCGCGGTCTCGCGGCGCTCCTTGGAGAACCAGTGCTTGATCTTGTTGCGGGCGCGGGCGCTCTTGACGAAGTTGAGCCAGTCGCGGCTGGGCCCTGCGTCCGGGGACTTGGACGTGAAGATCTCGACCGTGTCGCCGTTGTCGAGGGTCGACTCCAGCGGGACCAGGCGGCCGTTGACGCGGGCGCCGATGGTCCGGTGGCCGACCTCGGTGTGGATCGCGTACGAGAAGTCGACCGGCGTGGCGCCCTGGGGCAGCGCGAGGACCTGCCCCTTCGGGGTGAAGACGAACACCTCCGACACGGACAGGTCGAAGCGCAGCGACTCGAGGAACTCGGCCGGGTCGGTCGTCTCCTTCTGCCAGTCGAGGAGCTGACGCAGCCAGGCCATGTCGCCGGCCTGCGCGGCCTGGCCGCCCGCGCCGACCATCTCCTCCTTGTACTTCCAGTGCGCCGCGATGCCGTACTCCGCGCGGTTGTGCATGGCGCGGGTACGGATCTGCAGCTCGACCGGCTTGCCCTCGGGGCCGATCACGGTCGTGTGCAGCGACTGGTACATGTTGAACTTCGGCATCGCGATGTAGTCCTTGAACCGGCCGGGGACCGGATTCCATCGCGCGTGAATGGTGCCCAGCGCCGCGTAGCAGTCGCGGACGGTGTCGACGAGCACCCGGATGCCGACCAGGTCGTAGATGTCCTCGAAGCTCAGCTCGCGGGCGATCATCTTCTGGTAGATCGAGTAATAGTGCTTCGGGCGGCCCTTGACGGTCGCCTTCAGCTTGGCCTCGCGCAGGTCGCCCGAGACGTGCTCGATGACGTCCTGGAGGTAGACGTCGCGGCGCGGGGCGCGCTCGGACACCAGGCGGGCGATCTCGTCGAACCGCTTGGGGTAGAGCGTCTGGAAGGCGAGGTCCTCCAGCTCCCACTTCAGGGTGTTCATGCCGAGGCGGTGCGCGAGCGGCGCGAAGATCTCCAGGGTCTCGCGCGCCTTGCGCTCCTGCTTGGCGCGCGGGAGGTACCGGAGGGTGCGCATGTTGTGCAGCCGGTCGGACAGCTTGATGACCAGGACCCTGATGTCGCGCGACATGGCGACGACCATCTTGCGGACCGTCTCGGCCTCGGCGGCCTCGCCGTACTTGACCTTGTCGAGCTTGGTCACGCCGTCGACCAGGGCCGCCACCACGTCACCGAAGTCGGCGCGCAACTGGTCGAGGGTGTAGCTGGTGTCCTCGACCGTGTCGTGCAGCAGGGCCGCGCAGAGCGTCTCGGTGTTCATGCCGAGCTCGGCGAGGATCGTCGCCACCGCGAGAGGGTGGGTGATGTAGGGATCACCGCTCTTGCGCTTCTGCTCGCGGTGATGGTGGGCCGCCACGTCGTAAGCGCGCTCGACGAGACGCACATCCGCCTTGGGATGGGTGTTCCGGAGCGTCTTGATCAGCGGTTCGAGTACGGGATTCATGATGGGACCACGCTGGGCGCCTAGGCGGGCGAGCCGCCGGCGAACCCGGGCGGCCGACGGCGCAGCCGGGCTCGTAGGCGTCGGGTCGCCTTCGTCCGGGGCGGGAGAAGGCGTGCCGGTCGGTATTTCGAGCGAGGTCGGATCGACGCGCGGCTTCAGTCCGTCATCGGACACCGCGTCGGTCGACACCACCTCACCGGGCACCCAGCCTCCCCATGCCTGCGTCGGAACACCAGTTTAGCGGTCACGCATTTCCAGTCGGTGCCGATCACCCATTCCGGTCCGATCACGGCGGAATGGGCGACATCGGCCCCGGCACCCCAATGGGCGCCGGGGACGCTGGTCAGCGCAGGTCAGACGACCGTCAGAGCGTGGACGTCGACCTTTTCGAGCTTGTCCCTGCCATGCAGGAAGGCGAGTTCCATGAGTACCGAAATACCCACTACCTCCGCGCCGGTACGGCGTACGAGCTCCACCGCCGCCCGCGCCGTGCCGCCGGTCGCGAGCACATCGTCGACGATGAGCACCCGCTCACCCGGAACGAGGGCGTCCTGGTGCACCTGGATCGTCTCGCTGCCGTACTCCAGGTCGTAACTCTCGGTGTAGGTCGCCGCCGGCAGCTTGCCCTCCTTGCGGACGGGCACGAAGCCGGCACCGAAGTGGTACGCCACCGGGGCCGCGAGGATGAACCCGCGAGCCTCGATGCCGACGACCTTGTCGATGGTGCCGCGCCCGTAGAAGGCGACGATCGCGTCGACCACGGCCGCGAAGGCGGTGTGGTCGGCGAGCAGCGGCGTGATGTCCTTGAAGACCACTCCCGGCTTGGGGTAGTCGGGGACGTCACGGATCCGCTTCTCGATCAGTTGCGTCAGGTCGACCGGTAGTGCGGCCACCTCAGCGCTTCTTCTTCCCGCTGGGACGGCCCTTGGCACCGGCGCGGCGCGGCTGCTGCCGCGGGCCCTGCTGGACCATCCGCACGGATCCGGCGCCCACCGAGGACGTCGCCTCGTCGTCGTCGTCGACCGGCTCGTCGGTCTCCGCCGGAGCGGAGCCCTCCTCGGTGTCGGTGCCCGCGGCCGGAGCGGTGCCGGTCTTGGCACGGCGCTTCGGGCTGCTCACCTTGGCGGTGACCCGCTTGGCCAGCGTCTTGTACTTCTCCTGACGTTCCTGCAGGTCGGCCAGGATCGGCGTCGCGATGCAGATGGAGGAGTACGCGCCGGCGAGCATGCCGACGAACAGGACGAGCGCCAGGTCCTTCAGGGTGCCCGCGCCCAGGAGGCCGGCGCCGATGAACAGCAGGCCGGCGACCGGCAGCAGCGCGATCACCGACGTGTTGATCGACCGGACCAGGGTCTGGTTGACCGCCAGGTTGGCCGCCTGGCTGTACGTCATCTTGTTGGACGTCGTCAGCCCGCGGGTGTTCTCACGGACCTTGTCGAAGACCACGACCGTGTCGTAGAGGGAGTAACCGAGGATCGTCAGCAGGCCGACCACCGAGGACGGCGTCACCTCGAACTGCACGAGCGAGTAGACACCGGTCGTGATCAGGATGTCGTGCGCGAGCGCGATCAGCGCCGCGAGCGCCATCCGCCACTCGAACGCGACCGACAGGTAGACGACGATGGCGATCAGGAAGACGATCAGGCCTTCGAGCGCCTTCTTGGAGATGTCCTTACCCCAGCTCGCGCCGACCGTCTGCGGGCTGACGTCGTCGGGGTTGGCCAGGTGGAACGTCTTCTGGACGGCGTCCTGGACCTTCGTCACGTCGGCCGAGCTCAGGCTCTCGGTCTGCACGCGCCAGCCGCCGCTGTTCACGCCGGTGCCGGTCTTCTGGACGATGGGGTCCTCTGTGACCACCCCGGCGCTCTTGACCGCGTCACGCGCCTGCGCCGTCGTGGACCCCGCCGGGGCGGGGAACTGGAAGACGGTGCCGCCCTTGAACTCGACGCCGAAGTTGAGGCCGAGCGTCAGCAGCGAGGCGATGCTGATGACCAGGATCAGGCCGGAGACGGTGTACCAGGCCTTCTGCTTGCCGACGAAGTTGAGGTCGATCTCGCCGCGGTGGAGGCGGCCGCCGATGTTACCCAGGCGAGACATCAGGCCTCCTTGGTGACGGTGCGGGCGGTGACACGCTTCTTCATGCCCAGTGTCGCCGGATCGAGACCGGACCACCGGTGGCCTCGGCCGAAGAAACTGGTCCTGGCCAGCATCGTGACGAGCGGCTTGGTGAAGAAGAACACGACGACGATGTCGATGAGCGTGGTCAGGCCCAGCGTGAACGCGAAGCCCTTCACCCCACCGATCGTGAACCAGTACAGGATCAGCGCGGCGATGAACGACACGGAGTCGGCGGTGACGATCGTGCGCCGCGCGCGGTGCCAGCCGCGCTCGACGGCCGTCCGCAGGCTGCGTCCCTCACGCACTTCGTCACGTAGTCGTTCGAAGAACACGACGAAGGAGTCTGCGGTGATACCGATCGCGACGATGGCACCGGCGATGCCCGCGAGGGACATACGGAAGTCGATGAACTTGCCGAGCAGCACCACGGACTCGTACGTCAGGGCACCCGCGACCACGAGGCTGGAGATCGCGACGAAGCCGAGGCCCCGGTAATAGAAGAGGCAGTAGAGCACGACGAGGCCGAGGCCGATCGCGCCCGCGAGCAGGCCGGCGTTCAGCTGGTCCTTGCCCAGCGTGGGCGAGACGGACTCGATGGAGCTCGGCTGGAACTTCAGCGGCAGCGCGCCGTACTTCAGGACGTTGGCGAGATCGGTGGCCTCCTGCTGGCCGAACTGCCCCTCGATCTGCGCGTTGCCCGACGTGATCGCCTCCTTGACGCTCGGCCAGGTGTAGACCGTGCCGTCGAGGATGATCGCGAAGTGGTTGCGGGTGTTGGACTCGCCCAGGGCCGCGGCCTGCTGGGTGAAGGTCGCGAAGGTCTTGGTGGCGGCGCCGTTCATGTCGAGGCTGACCGTCCACTGCACCCGGCCGGACTGCGGGTCCGGCGGAAGGGCCTGGGCCTGGGTCAGCTGCTCACCGGCGATCTTGGTCGGGCCGACGATGAACTTGTAGTCGCTCTTGTGCGTCTTCTCGTCCGGCTTCGCGCAGATCGCGGACTGCTTGGACGGGTCGAGCACCTGGCCCTGGCCGATGTTGGCGCCGGTGCAGGTGAGCTTGTCGAACTGCGCCTTCACCTTGGGGTCGATGCCGCTGAAGTCCTCGGCGCCCGCTGCTGCTGCTTGCTGTTGCTGTTGCTGCTGGAGCTGCTGCTGAAGCTGCTGCATCTGCTCCGGCGACAGCGACTGGGAGGCGCTGGGGGCCGGCGTGGCCTTCCCCGAGGTCTTCGCGGTCGGCTTGGGGGTCGGCGCGAGCAGCGCCCCGGCGAGCGCCCGGCCCTTGGGGGACGGGCTGCTCGACGGGGAGGACTTCGCGGACGCCTTGGCGCTGGCGGAGGGCTTCGGGGTGGCCGAGCCCTTGCCGGTCGGGGACGGCGACGTGGTCGGGGTCTGCGGGACCCCGACCGGCTCCGCGACCAGGACCTGCCGGAACTCCAGCTTGGCCGTGGTGCCGATCGTCGCGACGACCCGCTGTTGTCCCTGACCGGGGACCTGGACGACGATGACGTTCGAGCCCTGCTTCGTGACCTCGGCCTCGGAGACGCCGAGGCCGTTCACGCGCTCGCGCATGATGTTGATCGCCTGACCCATCTCAGAGTCACCGATCTTCGCGCCGGGCTTGGTCGGTTGCGCCGTGAGGTTCACGGTCGTGCCTCCGGCCAGGTCGAGCCCGAGCTTTGGCGTCGTTTGGCCCTGCCAGAACATCAGGCCCACCAAAGCGACGGCAATCACAAGCAGCGCGAGAAGCACACGCCCCGGTTTCGAGGCGTTTTTGTTTGGCGGAGCCACGGTCGTCTTCGTCCTTTGTCTACGGTCAGGAGCTGGTCAGGCGGAGGGCCTCTTGCCGGTGTTGTTCTCACCGTCGTTCAGAGGGTCCGCTTCCGGCTTCTTCCCGGTGGTAGTGCCGGGAAGAGTCTCGGTCTTCGCCTCGACGTCGTCCGGCTTGGCCTCCACGTCGTCGTGCGGGGTCTCTTCCGCCTCCGAGACCTCGTCGGTCTCCTCGGCCTCCTCCTCGAGGTCATCATCCTCGTCGTCGGCCGTGTCGTCGATCACCTGTCCGACGGCCTGCTTGACGAAACGGGCCTCGACGCCCGGGGCGATCTCGAGGACGATCGCGTCGTCCTCGACCGCGACGACGGTCGCGAGCATTCCCGCGGTGGTCATGACGCGCTGACCCGGCTGGATCCGGCTCTGCATCTGCGCCTGCTGCTGCTGCCGCCGGCGCTGCGGGCGGAAGAGCAGGAAGTAGAAGACCACACCGATGAGAATCACCGGGAGGAGAGTGACCAGCGGGTTACCGCCACTCTTCGCCGCTACGACGTGAGTGAGCGCTGTTAGTTCTGTGTTGCCCTGCACCGGGGCGTCCTTCCGATATGTGAGTTCAGGCCCGCCGGCGACGTTTTCGCGCGCGAAAGGCGTGTCGCCTGACGACGGCGACCAAGCTCCGGAGTGTAAAGGAGTTGACGAAACCCCGGCAACGACGTGACGCCTGAGCGCGCCGGGAAGTTCCGCATCACTCGTCCGTCACTTCGAAAAGCGTACCTTCAACCGTGGGCGGTGGCGTTACTCCCAGATGCCGCCAGGCCCCCGGCGTGGCGATCCGCCCGCGTGGAGTGCGCGCTATCAGGCCTTTTCGTACGAGGAACGGCTCCGCGACCACCTCGACGGTCTCGGGCTCCTCCCCCACCGCGACGGCGAGCGTCGACAGGCCGACGGGGCCGCCGCCGAACTTGCGCAGCAGCGCGTCGAGCACCGACCTGTCGAGACGGTCAAGTCCCTCAGCGTCGACCTCGTACAGCGAGAGGGCGTGGTGGGCGATCTCCTCGGTGATGACACCGTCGGCGCGCACCTCGGCGTAGTCGCGTACGCGGCGCAGGAGCCGGTTGGAGATGCGGGGCGTGCCGCGCGACCGGCGGGCGATCTCGGCGGCGCCGGCCGGGTCGATGCGCACGTCGAGGAGCCGCGCCGAGCGGTCGATGATGCGCTCCAGGTCGGCCGGTTCGTAGAAGTCCATGTGCGCGACGAACCCGAACCGGTCGCGCAGCGGCGCGGGCAGCAGCCCGGCGCGTGTGGTGGCTCCCACCAGCGTGAACGGCGCGATGTCGAGGGGGATCGCGGTCGCGCCGGGGCCCTTTCCGACCACGACGTCCACGCGGAAGTCCTCCATCGCCACGTACAGCATCTCCTCGGCGGGCCGCGCCATCCGGTGGATCTCGTCGAGGAAGAGCACCTCACCCTCGGACAGCGTCGAGAGTACAGCGGCGAGGTCGCCGGCCCGCTCGATCGCCGGGCCGGAGGAGATGCGCAGCGGCATGCCCAGCTCGCTCGAGATGATCATCGCGAGGGTGGTCTTGCCGAGTCCGGGCGGGCCGGACATCAGGAGGTGGTCCGGCGGGCGGCCGCGGCGTACGGCGCTCTGCAGGACCAGAGAGAGCTGCTCACGGACCCGAGCCTGCCCGATGAAGTCGTCGAGGCGCTTGGGCCGCAACGCGGCCTCGATGAGTTTCTCCTCACCGTCGGCGACCGGCGAGACGAAGCGGTCCTCGGTCACGCCGGGGCCCCCGGACACGGCCGGACCTGGTCAGCGGAGCACGCGGTCATCGGCTCAGTTTCCTCATGGCGAGCCGCAGCAGCGTGGCGACGTCGGGGACGTCCTGGCCGTCGACCTCGGCGGCCACCGCGTCGACCGCGGCCTCGGCGTCGCGCGCCGTCCAGCCGAGGTTGGTGAGGCCGGCGTGCACCTGGGAGCGCCAGGGGTCCTGGCGGAACACCGGGTGCACGGGCAGGTCGTCGTCCAGCGGCAGGCCCAGGCGGTCCTTCAGCTCCAGGACGATGCGCTGCGCGCCCTTCTTGCCGATGCCGGGCACCTTGGTCAGGGCCGAGACGTCCTCGGTGGCGACCGCGCGGCGCAGGGAGTTGGGCGGGTGGACGGCCAGCATCGCGAGGGCCAGTCGGGGCCCGACGCCGCTCGCGGTCTGGAGGAGCTCGAACACGACACGCTCGTCGTCGTCGGCGAAGCCGTACAGGGTGAGGGAGTCCTCGCGCACGATGAGAGAGGTCGGAACGTGCGCCCGCTCCCCCACGCGCAGCCCGGCGATGGTCGCCGGCGTGCACAGCACCGAAAGGCCGACCCCGCCGACCTCGATCACCGCGCCGTCCGGACCGGCACCGGCGACCGTGCCGTTGACGAATGCGATCACTACCGCGCACCTCCGTTGCCCATGTCGGGGCCCACTCTCTCACTCATCGGACGAACGACCGTGGACGCCCCGGGTCACGGGCGGGCCCCCTGGGCCTTCATCCTGGCGGCCTGGAGGCGGGCCTGGGCGCCGCCGCGCCAGACGTGGCAGATGGCCAGGGCCAGGGCGTCGGCCGCGTCGGCGGGCTTCGGCGGCGTGTCGAGCCGCAGCAGGCGGGTCACCATGGCGGTGACCTGGGCCTTGTCGGCCTGGCCGCTGCCGGTGATGGCGGCCTTGGCCTCGCTCGGGGTGTGCAGGGTGACCGGCAGGCCGCGCCGCGCGCCGCAGGCGATGGCGATCGCCCCGGCCTGTGCGGTGCCGATGACCGTGGAGACGTTGTGCTGGCTGAACACCCGCTCGACGGCGACGGCGTCGGGGGCGAACTCGTCGAGGATCTCCTCGACGCCGCGCTCGATGCCGATCAGCCGGACGCCGAGGTCCGCGTCGGGGCTGGTGCGGATGACGCCGACCGACACCAGCTTCAGGGGCGTGCCGGGGGCGCCGTCGACGACGCCCACTCCGCACCGGGTCAGCCCCGGATCGACGCCCAGTACCCGCACGACGGCTCCTCTCGACTCCGAACATCTGTTCGCAGCGAGGCTACTCGGCCGACGGCCTCAGGGGCCGCGCCCGCACCGGCGTGTCGCCCTCTGTCAGAAGTTGTCGAGCATGTACGGCGTCGCGGCGAAGACCGATTCGAGGAGCGGGTCGCTCGCGCCGCCGCCCTCGATGATCCCGGCACCGCGCAGGGTCGGCAGGGGGACGCCGGCGTACAGCGCCGAGACGCCGCGCGCCGGCAGGCGTACGGCACCGGGCTCCTCGGGCGCGCGCTCCAGGCGGCCCTGTCCCCCGGCGACGGTCAGGCGCCAGCCGCCGGAGTTGGCGGGCAGCCGCTCGTCGTCGATGACCAGCGGGATCTCGGCGGAGACACCCGCGGGGAAGCCGCGTGCCGCGACGGCCGCGGGCGCGTCGAGCACCCGCAGCATCCACGACTCGCGGTGCATCCATTCCTTCGAGCGGTCGCGCAGCAGCCACAGCATCGGGTCGGCCGGTGAGACGTAGGCGCTGACGCTCTGGGCGACCGAGGAGCCGGAGCCGACGATCGACCACAGCGCGCGTGCGGTCTCGGGCGACCCGGCCACGCACCGGTGCACGTTCATCGCCTCGTCGCCGCCCGCCCAGCCGTACGCCAGGAAGCCGTCCTCGGCGAGATAGGTGTAGATGTCGTCGTTCGCGAGGAGGTCGCGGAAGAAGTCCTCGCCGCGGTCGATCGGCCCGCAGTCCCGTGCCTCGGCGTGCAGCCGGCGGAGCAGCGCGGTCACCTCGGCGGCGTCCTCGACGCCGGCCGGGCGTACGGCGACGTGGCCGGCGGCGAGGGTGCGCAGATCCTCGGGGCGGAGGGTGACCATGTGCTGGGCGCCCGCGTGCTCGTATCCGGCCCCGCGGTAGAGCGGCGAGGTCGCCGGGAAGAGCACCGAGATCGGGAGGCCGCGCATCGAGTCGAGGAACGCCGTGGCCAGCAGGCGCCCGACGCCGCGCCCGCGCTCCTGCGGCGCGACGCAGACCGACGCGACGCCGCCCATCGGCACCGCGCGGCCGAGCCACCACTGCTCGAAGACGAAGTGGGTGGCCGAGGCGACCAGGCGCGTGCCGTCGTAGACGCCGAGCAGGCGTCCGGCGGCGATGTCGGCCAGCCCGATCCGGCGCCGACGGGGGTTGTCGTTCGGCCCGAAGGCGCGGGCCCGCAGGTCGAAGACGGCGTCGAGCTCGTCAGGGTCGAGTACGCGGATCTCCACGGGCCACGAACCTACGGCATCGCCCGTGCCCCCGGCGGGGCCGGGGGCGGGGCGTGCCGTCAGGCGTCGATCTTCTCCATGATCTCGTCGGACACGTCGAAGTTGGCGAAGACGTTCTGCACGTCGTCGCTGTCCTCGAGCGCCTCGAGCAGGCGGAAGACCTTCTTGGCGTTGTCCTCGTCGAGCTCGACGCTGACGCTCGGCAGGAAGTTCGCCTCGGCGGACTCGTAGTCGACGCCGGCGTCCTGCAGGGCCTTGCGGACCGCGACGAGGTCGCCGGCCTCACTGATCACCTCGAACGACTCACCGAGGTCGTTGACCTCCTCGGCGCCGGCGTCGAGGACCGCCATCATCACGTCGTCCTCGGTGGTGCCCTCCTTGGGCAGGAGGATGACGCCCTTGCGGGTGAACATGTAGGACACCGAGTTGGGGTCCGCGAGCGTGCCGCCGTTGCGGGTCAGCGCCGTGCGGACGTCGGAGGCGGCGCGGTTGCGGTTGTCGGTCAGGCACTCGATCAGCACGGCGACACCACCGGGCCCGTAGCCCTCGTACATGATGGTCTGCCACTCGGCGCCGCCGGCCTCTTCGCCGCCGCCGCGCTTGCGCGCGCGCTCGATGTTGTCCAGCGGCACGGAGTTCTTACGTGCCTTCTGGATGGCGTCGTAGAGCGTGGGGTTGCCGTCGGGGTCACCGCCGCCGGTGCGCGCCGCCACCTCGATGTTCTTGATGAGCTTGGCGAAGAGCTTGCCGCGCTTGGCGTCGACGGCGGCCTTCTTGTGCTTGGTCGTCGCCCATTTGGAGTGGCCACTCATCTGGTTTGTGGGGCGGGACCCCGGCCCGGGAGCCGAAGAGAAAGCCCCTTCCTCCAATCTCAGAGATCACGCAATGTTTTCGGGCGGCCGGCCCCCTCCGCCGCCGCGGGGAAGAAGGTCAGGCCCGCCCCTTCACCATCTGGAGGAAGAGCTCGTGGATCCGCGGGTCACCGGTGAGCTCCGGATGGAACGACGTCGCTAGGAGGTGGCCCTGCCGGACCGCGACGATCCTACCGGCGGCGTCGCCGGACTCGGCACGTCCGAGGACCTCGGCCCCGTCACCGACCGACTCGACCCACGGCGCGCGGATGAAGACGGCGTGGAACGGCGCGTCGAGGCCGTCCATGTTCACGTCGCCCTCGAAGGAGTCGACCTGGCGCCCGAAGGCGTTGCGGCGTACGACCATGTCGATGCCGCCGACGGTCTCCTGGCCCTGCGCGCCGTCGAGGATCCGGTCGGCCAGCATGATCATCCCGGCGCACGAGCCGTACGCGGGCATGCCCTGCTCGATGCGCTTGCGGAGGGGTTCGAGCAGCTCGAAGGTGCGGGCGAGCCGCCACATCGTCGTGGACTCACCGCCCGGGATCACCAGCGCGTCGGCGCGCTCGAGCTCCTCGGGGCGGCGTACGACCACGGTGGCGGCGCCGCAGGACTCGAGGGCGCTCCGGTGCTCGCGCACGTCGCCCTGGAGGGCGAGCACGCCGATCGTCGGGACAGCAGCCACGAACCAGCCTTTCCGTTGTTCCAGCCGAAGAGCTTAGTGCCAGTTACAACGACGGGAGGGTGCGCCGCTCTTCCCCGGCGGGCCGTCAGACGAGCTTGAAACGGCGCAGCGGCAGCTCCAGCGGCAGGAAGCCGTCGGGGCCGCGCTCGGCGATGTCGCGCCCGAACAGGTGGGCGCGCGCCAGCGCGAGGCCGTACTCCTCGTAGTCGAACGGCAGGGGCACGTCATCGCCGCCGCCGCTCTCGATCTCGGCCCAGAACGGCGCCTCGGCCTCCAGCGGCTCGCCGAGGTCGACGACAACGCCGTCCTCTGCGGTCAGGAAGACGTCGCGCCGCGGGACGTTGCGTTCGTACCAGCGGAACCAGCACCCGGACACGACGCTGTGCAGGACGAGCACGCCGCAGGAGGCGCCGGGAAGCGCCCTGGCGATCTCGTCGGCGAGCGAGCGCGCCTGGTCGTCGACGCAGTAGAGCCGCCGGTCGCAGACGACCAGCGCGCGTCCGTACGCGCCGACGAACAGTTCGTCCTCGTAGGGCCACATCGCGAAGTCGAGGACCGTGTCACCGGTCTCGACCACGGCGTTGTCCGGGTAGAGGCGCCGGGCGAGCCCGGCCGCGGCGTCCGGATCGGGTGTCAGCCCCTGACCGAAGGCCTCTCCCACCTCACCGAGGCTCGCGCACGCCAACGCGACCGACCAACCCATCGGCTTTCGTCCCTCCCGTGGCGCAGGCCCGCCTCACCGGGCCCGTACCTTCGGCAGCGGCCAGACTAACCCGGCGCCCGGCCGCTACGGGAGGGGGTTCGTCACCAGCCGCGTCCGGCGAGGCGGTCGCCCTCGGGCAGCGCGGCCACGTTGATGCCGACCATCGCCTCGCCGAGCCCGCGCGAGACCTTGGCGATCACGTCGGGGTCGTCGTAGAACGTGGTGGCCTTCACGATCGCCTCGGCGCGCTTGGCCGGGTCGCCGGACTTGAAGATGCCGGAGCCGACGAACACGCCCTCGGCGCCGAGCTGCATCATCATCGCGGCGTCGGCGGGCGTCGCGATGCCGCCGGCGGTGAACAGCACCACGGGGAGCTTGCCGCTCTGGGCGATCTCCTTGACCAGTTCGTACGGGGCCTGGAGCTCCTTGGCCGCGACGAAGAGCTCGTCCTCGGGCAGCGAGCCGAGGCGGCGGATCTGCTGGCGGAGCTGGCGCATGTGCGTGGTGGCGTTGGAGACGTCGCCGGTGCCCGCCTCGCCCTTGGAGCGGATCATCGCCGCGCCCTCGGTGATGCGGCGCAGGGCCTCGCCGAGGTTGGTGGCGCCGCAGACGAAGGGGACGGTGAACGCCCACTTGTCGATGTGGTTCTCATAGTCCGCGGGGGTCAGCACCTCGGACTCGTCGATGTAGTCGACGCCGAGCGCCTGCAGGACCTGCGCCTCGACGAAGTGGCCGATGCGCGCCTTGGCCATGACCGGGATCGAGACGGCGCTGATGATGCCGTCGATCATGTCCGGGTCGCTCATGCGGGAGACGCCGCCCTCGGCGCGGATGTCGGCGGGAACGCGCTCCAGCGCCATCACCGCGACCGCGCCGGCGTCCTCGGCGATCTTCGCCTGCTCCGGCGTGACGACATCCATGATCACGCCGCCCTTGAGCATCTCCGCCATGCCCCGCTTGACACGGCCGGTGCCGGTCTCCGGAACGGCGTTGGACTGGGCGGGAGTGGCAGTGGACACGGCGCTACCTCTTCAGGAGTCGATCAAGCTGTCTCTCCCATGGTAGGGCCAGGTTAGGAGGGCTTCGCCCCCGTCACAGCGTCACGAATCAACGCGCGATCCGGACAGGTTGTACGGGGGCGGCGGCCGACCGGGTCAGCTCGTGGCGCACTTGCTGGCGGCGCTCTCGATTCCGTTCGAGTCGCCCTTGATGTCCTCCAGCTTCTTCTTTCCGTCGATCCACTGCTTCAGGTCGCCCTTGTTGCCCTTCTTCAGCATCAGGTCGGCGAGGCAGTCGCGCTGCTTGTCGTTCAGCGCCTTGAACTGCGCGTCGGACTTCAGCTTGGACGACACGTCGACCTTGCTGACCTTGGGGTCGCCTCCGCAGGCCGTGAGGGCCAGGGGCAGCACGGCGGCCAGTACGGCGACCGCGACAGGCCGGGAAAGGGAATGACGCACAGGGGCTCCTCGATTTATCACCGGGCATACGGCGGCACGGAAGGCCACCTCACCTTGGGAAAGAGATCGAATCGAATAGCCTGTTGTCCGTCAAATCAGGGAAATCCACATCTTTATGGTGTAGTGGGCTTTCCGTCGTTGATCAGGACCACCCAGACCTGGCCGGGCGCGAACGTCATCGGCGCGCCGGAGGCGGTCGTGTACGTGGTGCCCTGGTCCTCCGACGACCGCGTCCAGCGGGCGTCGTACGCCTTGCCGTCGCGCAGCACCGTGGCCGCGCCGGAGCCGACCGTCTGGACCAGGGGCGTGTAGTTGCCCAGGAAGTCGTGGAACTGCGAACGCGTGGTCCTCACCCGCTGCACCACGACCGTCTGGCCGCCGAGACGCCCGCCCTCCGCGGCCTGGTCCGACCGGCCGTCCTGGGTGACCAGCCAGCGTGCGTCCTTGGCGGACCAGTGGAAGGCGAACGACGCCGCCGGGTACCGGGCGGTGAAGGTGCTCACCTTCCTGCCGCCCGCCGGCGCCGGGCCGAAGCGGAAGCCGATGTCACGCGCCGTGCCCGCGCCCTTGGCGCGGGAGAGCAGGTCCTGCGGCGATCCGTAGAGGTTGTAGGGCGCGGGGTTCGACCCGCCGCGGGTGTAGCCGCGGCCGCCCTTGTCCTGGGAGACGTCGATCAGCGGCGCCTTGGCGACGTACGGGAGCATCTTGCCCTGCACGCCGGAGTAGGCGAACGCGGGCCGGCCGAACTGCGGGAGAAGGTGCAGGTCGGAGATGCGGGCGCTGCGTACGGGGCCGACCTTGGCGGGCAGCTTGGAGGAGAACACCGCCATGACGCGGCTGAGGCCGCCCTCGACCTGCTCGACGTAGACGATGTCCGCGGACCGCAGGCCCGTCTGCGGCTTCGCCGCGTGCGTGTTGTCGACCTTGACGACCAGGACCGGGCCGGCCTTGCCTCCGGGCTTCCCGGTGAACGGCTGGGCCGCGACCGGCGTGGGCGTCGGGGAGGCGGACGGGCTCGGGGCGGAGGCGGTCGGAGGCGGCGCGCTCTGCGAGGCCGGCCCGTTCGAGCAGGCCGCGAGCGACGCGGCGACCAGCGTGGCCGCGCACGCGCAAGCGAGCGGGATTCGGGGCACGACTCGACCTCTCCGACATATCGGCAGCCTTTGTCGTCGGTGAGGCTAGCCGATGCCCGGCCGTGCTTCCGGCGGTACGTGAGGCGTGGTGCGCGTGGGGTTCGTGGGTCAGTTTCCCGGCGGAGCGTCGTCGATCTCGAAGAACTCCGGGACCGGCGCGCGGCCGGCCAGGTGGAGGGCTCTCGGGATGAGTTTCCGCCGCGCCGCGCGGGTGGCCGTCACGGCGTTGTTGTAGAAGCTGCGGGCGTAGGAGACCTTGCGCACGGCGGCGTCGAGGTCGTCCAGGAGCGCCGGGCCGTCCGGGCGTTCCATCAGGGTGCCGCGGAAGTCGGGCTGGTCCACGACGGCCCGCAGGGCGCGTGAGAGGTCGCTCTCGGCGAACTCCCGGTTGTCGGTGTCGGCGATGCGGGCCTCGTGCGCCGCGGCGGCCAGCAGGAGGCTCGTGGCGGGGTCGAGCTGGCGGGAGGCCGCCAGCTCAAGGGCGACGGCCGCGCGGCGCACCAGCGCGGCGTCCAGGCCCGCGCGGGCGGTCTCCAGGCGGACGTTCAGCCGGTCGATGCGGGTCGCGCGCCAGGAGATGTAGACGCCCATGAGGATGAGGATCGCCATGAGGAGGGCGATGTCGAGGAGGGTCTCCGGCACGGTCAGCTCGCCGAGATCTCGACGACGGTGTCGTCGCCGGCGACCGTCTCGTACACGCGGACCACGTCGCGGGCGACGGTCGACCAGTCGTAGACGCGTACGGCCGCCTTGGCCTCGCCGGACAGCTGTTTGCGGCGCGGGGCGTCGTCGAGGAGGTCGGCCGCAGCGGCGGCCAGGCTCGCCGCGTCGCCGACCGGGAACAGCGCGCCCGCGCGGCCGTCGAGCAGCACGTGGCGGAAGGCGTCGATGTCGCTGGCCAGGATCGGCGCGCCCGCCGACATGGCCTCGGCGAGCACGATGCCGAAGCTCTCGCCGCCGGTGTTGGGCGCCACGAAGACGTCGACGGAGTGCAGGGCGCGCACCTTGTCGGCGTCGCTGACCATGCCGAGGATGACGACGCGGTCCCGCAGGTCGCGCGAGACCTTCGCGCGCACCTCGTCGGCGTCGCCGGGCCCGGCGAGCAGCAGCCGCAGCCCGGGGCGCGCGCGGCCCAGGGTCTCGAAGGCCCTCAGCAGCACCGTCAGCCCCTTGCGCTGCTCGTCCATGCGGCCGAGGAAGCCGAGGGCGCCGCCGTCGCCGGGCCAGCCGGGCAGCGGCTCGGCCATGGCGTAGCGCTCGGTGGTGACGCCGTTGGGGATCAGCACCGCGTCGCCGCCGAGGTGCTCGACGAGGGTCTTGCGCGCCTTCTCCGAGACCGCGATCCGGGCGGTGATCTTCTCCAGGGCGCTCTGCAGGATCGGCCCGGCCGCCGAGAGCGCGCGCGAGCGTTCGAAGGAGGCGTGGAAGGTGGCCACGATCGGGCCGTCGGCCGCCCAGCAGGCGAGGAGGCCGAGCGAGGGCGCGGCGGGCTCGTGCACGTGCAGGACGTCGAAGGCGCCCTCGCGGATCCACCGGCGTACGCGCCCGGCGGACAGGAAGCCGAAGGACAGGCGCGCCACCGAGCCGTTGAAGGGCACCGGGACGGCGCGCCCCGCCGACACGACGTACGGCGGCAGCGGGGTGTCCTCGTCGGCGGGGGCGATCACCGAGACCTCATGGCCGGAGGCGAACAAGGCCTCCGTCAGGTCGCGCACATGCTGCATCACCCCGCCGGGGACATCCCAGGTGTACGGGCAGACGATGCCGATCCTCAATGCCCATCAGCCCTTCTCACCGGTCGCCTTCAGGTCCTCCACCCAGACGCGCTGGAGCATGTGCCAGTCTTCCGGGTGGGCGGCGACGCCCTGCTGGAACGTGTGCGCGAGAGACTGCGTCATCGACTGGATCTTCTCCTGACGGTCGCCGTCGTCGGGCACCGGGATCTCCTCGTGGACGCGCACTCCCCAGTGCTCATCTTCGTACCACAGGGTGACGGGCCGTAGAGCGGCCCCGGTCCGTAGGGCCAACGCGGCGGGACCCGCAGGCATCTTCGCCGCGCGCCCGAAGAAGTCGACCTCGACACCGGTCGCGGTGAGGTCGCGGTCGGCGACCAGGCAGACGAGGCGGCCGGCGTCCAGGCGCTCGGCCAGCGTCTCGAACACACCGCCGCTCGCCGGCAGGACCTCCATGCCGAGGCCGGCGCGGTACTCCACGAACCGGTCGTAGAGCGACTCGGGCCGCAGGCGCTCCATGACCGTCGTGAACGGGGTGCCCGACAGCGCGATCCAGGCGCCGGCGTGGTCCCAGTTGCCCATGTGCGGCAGGGCGGCGATCACCCCGCGTCCGGCCGCGACGTCCTTGAAGATCTCATCGACGCCGGTGATGCGCATGCCGGACAGGATCCGGTCGTCGCTCATCGACGGCAGCCGGAAGCACTCCATCCAGTAGCGGAGGTAGGAGCGCATCCCCAGGCGGCTGAGGTCGCGCAGCTCGTCCTCGGAGACGTCGTCGCCGACGACGCGGCGGAGGTTCTTCTCCAGTTGCAGGACGCCGCGGCCACGGCGCCGCCAGGTGCGGTCGGCGATCAGGATGAAGATCTCCTGCGCCACCGCCTCGGGCATCAGGCGTACCGCACCCCAGCCGAGCGCGTACGCGGCGTCCATCGCCTCGTCTCTCACTGGACGTCGCCTCTCACTTGGCCTCTCTCGCCTCCACCTGGCGCATCACGGCGATGTAGCGCTGCGCGACGGTGATCGCGCTGGCGATGGCGAGGATCCACAGGCCGGCCGCCAGGATGTAGGGCACGCCCAGCCCGGACAGGCCGATGGCGACGAGGGCGAGGATCAGCCGCTCGCCGCGCTCGGCGATGCCGACGGTGGCGTTGAGGCCCACTCCCTCGGCGCGCGCGCGTGCGTACGAGACGAGCGCGCCCGAGACCAGGCAGAACAGCGCCAGCGACAGGAGCAGCGTGTCGTGCCGGTCCTTGCCGGCGAAGCAGATGATCAGACCGGAGAAGATCGCCGCGTCCGAGACGCGGTCCATGTTGGAGTCGAGGAACGCGCCGAAGGCGCTGGACTTTCCCGTCACCCGGGCCACCGCGCCGTCGAACATGTCGAACAGGACGAAGATGGTGATGACGAGCGATCCCCAGAAGAACTCCCCTCGCGGGTAGAACCCGAGCGCGCCGCCGATGACACCGAGGGTGCCGATGACGGTGATCGTGTTGGGCGTGACGCCCGTACGGGCCAGGGCGTGGCCCACAGGGTCGGTGACGCGCGAGAGCGCCTCACGCCGCAGTGCGTTGAGCATTTCCATCCTTGTGATCGTGATCGGCGGCGGGTGTGATCGCCCGTGGCTTTCGGCCTCGCCGCCTCCAGGCGGGCCAATGCTAGTGCGTGGCGTCGGCCCAGGTGGGAACGGCACATAACGGAGGGGGCGGCAAGCGTTTGCCGGTCACCCCTTGTGATATGACGCGCAGGCGGTAAAGGTGGTGACCACGGGTGTGGCGCCCGTCACACCCAGGTCCTTTGGAGGTGGGCGTGTGGCGGACAGGACAGCCCAAGGAACCGCCGGCAGGGCACCGGCGGCCGACCAGCCCGAGAAGATCCGCAATGTCGCACTGGTCGGCCATTCCGGGGCGGGCAAGACGACTCTCGCCGAGGCGTTGCTCGCCGAGACCGGGACCATCCAGCGTCCCGGTCGCGTCGAGGACGGCTCGACGGTCAGCGACTACGACGACGTGGAGACGCGCCAGCAGCGCTCGGTGAACCTCGCGCTCGCCTCCTTCACTCACGGCGGCGTCAAGGTGAACCTGCTGGACACCCCAGGATACGCCGATTTCGTCGGCGACCTGCGTGCCGGGCTGCGGGCGGCCGACGCGGCCCTGTTCGTGGTCTCGGCGGTCGACGGCATCGACGGCGTGACCCGGATGCTGTGGGAGGAGTGCGCGACGGTCGGCATGCCGCGCGCCGTCGTGATCACCAAGATCGACCAGCAGCGCGGCGACTTCGACGAGGTGCTCACCGAGTGCCAGGACGCCTTCGGCGAGGGCGTTCTCCCGTGTTACTTCCCGTGCGACACCGGCCTGATCGGGCTGCTGTCCAAGAAGTGCCTCGACTACTCCTCGGGTTCGCGCTCCGAATGCGAGCCCGACGCCGGCCTGTCGGACCGCCTGGAGGAGCAGCGCGGCGCCCTCATCGAGGGGATCATCCAGGAGAGCGAAGACGAGACCCTCATGGACCGCTACCTGTCCGGTGAGGAGATCGACGTCAAGGCCCTCATCGACGACATGGAGAAGGCGGTGGCGCGGGGCACGTTCTACCCGGTGCTGACCACCTCCGTGCCCCACGGCGACAACCCGGGGCCGGTCATCGGCATGGCCGAGCTGCTCGAAGTGATCACCCAGGCGTTCCCGTCGCCGCTGGAGCACGGCATCCCCGCGGTGACCGGGACCGACGGCAAGGCCTCCAGGGTCTTGACGTGCGACCCCGCCGGGCCGCTCGTCGCGGAGGTCGTGAAGACCACCTCCGACCCGTACGTCGGGCGCATCTCGCTGGTACGGGTGTTCAGCGGCACGCTCACGCCCGACGCGACGGTGCACGTGTCCGGCCACGGCCTGGAGGACCGCGGCCACGAGGACCACGACGTCGACGAGCGCGTGGGCGCGCTGACCGCGCCGCTGGGCAAGGTCCAGCGCACGCTGTCCTCGTGCGTGGCCGGCGACATCTGCGCGATCGCCAAGCTGACGCGTGCCGAGACCGGAGACACGATCTCCTCCAAGGACGAGCCGCTGCTGATGGCGCCGTGGTCGATGCCGGACCCGCTGCTGCCGACGGCGATCCAGGCGAAGTCGAAGGCCGACGAGGACAAGCTGTCACAGGCCCTGGCCCGGCTGGTGGCCGAGGACCCGACCCTGCGGCTGGAGAACAACGCCGAGACCCGGCAGCTCGTGCTGTGGAACATGGGCGAGGCGCACGCGGACGTCCTCCTCGACCGGCTGAGCAGCCGCTACGGCGTCGAGGTCGAGACGGTCACGCTGCGGGTGCCCCTGCGGGAGACGTTCGGCGGAACCGCGCGCGGCCTGGGCCGTCACGTCAAGCAGAGCGGCGGCCACGGCCAGTACGCCATCTGCCACATCGAGGTCGAGCCGCTGCCCTCGGGCACAGGGTTCGAGTTCGTCGACAAGATCGTCGGCGGGGTCGTGCCCCGGCAGTTCATCCCTTCGGTGGAGAAGGGACTCCGTCAGCAGATGGAGCGCGGTGTGCTCGCCGGATATCCGCTCGTCGACATCCGCGTGACGCTCTACGACGGCAAGGCGCACTCCGTCGACTCGTCCGACATGGCGTTCCAGACGGCGGGGCAGCTCGGGCTGAAAGACGCCGCGGGCAAGACGAAGGTCTCGCTGCTCGAACCGGTGGACGTGGTGTCCGTGCTGGTCGCGGACGATTTCGTCGGCGCGGTGATGTCCGACCTGTCCTCGCGGCGCGGCCGCGTGCTGGGCAGCGAGAACGTCGCGGGCGGGCGTTCGCTGGTCAAGGCCGAGGTGCCGCAGGTGGAGATCACCCGGTACGCCATCGATCTCCGGTCGATGTCGCACGGAACCGGGACGTTCAACCGCACCTTCCTGCGGTACGAACCCATGCCATCGAGCCTGGCCGAAAAGGTCGTCGCGGAGATCTAGGGACCCGGCCCGTGGCCCTCGGGGTCACGGGCCTCACCCTGGAGGACACCTGTATTCATCCTGAGGGATGACTCAGTCCTTACCTGCGCTTTGGCATCATCCAAGTTATGAGCGCTTCAGGGGCGGGCGGCCCGGAGAAGGGGAGCTCGAGGCGGTCGATCCTGCGGGTTCTGGGCGCGGGCGGCGCGGGGATCGCGGCGGGCGCCGCGGGCACGGCGGGCGGCCTTCTCGCCGGCTCCGCCCTCGACGGCACCGACGCGATGCCGGCGACACCCGTCTCGGCGATGGGGGTGCCGACGGCGGGTCCCTGGCGGCCGAGCCCCGCCCACGTGGACGTCTCCTGGGCGGTCGACACGTCGCAGAAGCTCGTCGCGTTAACGTTCGACGACGGGCCGATGCCGAACTGGACCCCGATGGTCCACGACATCCTGGACGACGCCCGGATCCCGGCGACCTTCTTCATGGTGGGGCGGCGCGTACGCCGTCACGGCCGCCTCATCCACGGCCGGATGGACCGCCACGCGGTCGGCAACCACACCTGGGGGCACAGCGACCTGTCCCGCATGAGCCACCAGCAGGCGTACCAGGCCATGCACCGCGCGCACGCCATGATCGCCGAGGTGACGGGCAAGGAGGCGGAGCTCCTGCGGCCGCCGCTCGGCAACATCGGGGGGACCACGCTGAGCGCCGCCGGACGGCTCGGCTACCACGTGATCCTGTGGTCGCTGAAGATGCGCGAGGCCTACCTCGGGCATCCGCCGGGCCGCCTGGTCGACTACATCGTCGACTCGGTCGAGCCCGGCACCATCCTGCTCGCGCACGACACCGGCCACCGCGACCGGCTGATCTCGATCCGCGGGCTGCCCGCGATGATCAAGGGGCTGCGGGCCAAGGGGTATGAGTTCGTCACGGTCCCCGACCTGCTCGCCGCCACCGGCGATACGAAGCCGCCCCGGGTCTGAGACCCGTCAGTCGTTCGGCCAGGCGTCCGCGACGAGCTGCCGGGTGTCGCGCAGCAACTGCGGCAGCACCTTGGTCTGGCCGATGACCGGCATGAAGTTCGTGTCGCCGCCCCAGCGCGGCACGACGTGCTGGTGCAGGTGGGCGGCGATGCCCGCGCCCGCGACCGTCCCGAGGTTCATGCCGACGTTGAAGCCGTGCGCGCCGCTGGCCTTGCGCAGCGCCTCCAGGGCGCCCTTGGTGAGCAGCGCCACCTCCGCGCTCTCGGCGGCGTCCAGCTCGGTGTAGTCGCCGACGTGGCGGTACGGGCAGACCATGAGGTGACCCGAGTTGTACGGGTAGAGGTTCAGCACGACGTACGCGAGGTCGCCCCGGCGGATGATGAGACCCTCGTCGTCGTCCATCTTCGGGATGTCGCAGAACGGGCACCCGTCGCCCGGTCCCGAGCCGGTGGGCTTGCTCTCACCTTTGATGTAGGCCATCCGGTGCGGTGTCCACAGGCGCTGGAACTGGTCGGGGTCTCCCGCGCCGAACTGCTCCTCAGGCTTTGGCTCGGTCATGGCAGCAGCATAGGTCCGGCCGTGGGTCCTTCGGGTGCCGCCCCGGCGCGCTCCGCGTGGAGCGCGCCGGGGCGGCGCACCGTCAGATCTGGACGCGCGCCTCGACGGCCTTGACGATCTCCTCGACGGCCTCGTCCACCGCGACGGCGTTCTTCTGCTCACCGCTGCGGTAGCGGAAGGAGACCGCGCTCTTCTCGACGTCGTCGTCGCCGGCCAGCAGCATGAAGGGGATCTTCAGCTTCTGGGCGTTGCGGATCTTCTTCTGCATGCGGTCGGAGGAGGTGTCGACCTCCACGCGGATGCCGCGCTCGCGCAGCTTCGCGGCGACCTTCTCCAGGTGGGAGGCGTGGGCGTCGCCGATCGGGATGCCGACGACCTGCACCGGGGACAGCCACGGCGGCATGGCGCCCGCGTAGTGCTCCAGGAGCACGCCGAAGAAGCGCTCGATCGAGCCGAACAGCGCCCGGTGGATCATGACCGGCTGCTGGCGGGTGCCGTCGGCCGCCTGGAACTCCAGCCCGAACCGCTTGGGCTGGTTGAAGTCGACCTGGATGGTCGACAGCTGCCAGCTACGGCCGATGGCGTCCTTGGCCTGCACGGAGATCTTCGGGCCGTAGAAGGCCGCGCCGCCCGGGTCGGCGACGAGCTCCAGGCCGGACTCGGCGGCGGCGGTCGCCAGCGCCTCGGTGGCCTCGGCCCAGTCGGCGGCGTCACCGATGAACTTGTCGGAGTCGTCGCGGGTGGACAGCTCCAGGAAGAACTCGTTCAGCCCGTAGTCGCGCAGCAGGTCGAGGACGAAGGTGAGGAGGTTCTTGATCTCCCCGCCCATCTGCTCGCGGGTGCAGTAGATGTGCGAGTCGTCCTGGGTCATGCCGCGGACGCGGGTGAGGCCGTGCACGACGCCGGACTTCTCGAACCGGTAGACGGTGCCGAACTCGAACAGCCGCAGCGGCAGCTCGCGGTAGGACCGCCCACGGGCGTCGAAGATCAGGTTGTGCATCGGGCAGTTCATCGGCTTGAGCCGGTAGTCGGTGCCGTCGACCTCGAAGGCCGGGAACATGTCCTCGGCGTACCACGGCAGGTGGCCGGAGGTCTCGAACAGCTGGCCCTTGGTGATGTGCGGGGTGTTGACGAACTCATACCCCGCCTCCTCGTGCCGGCGGCGGGCGTAGTCCTCCATGACCCGGCGGACGACGCCGCCCTTGGGGTGGAAGACCGCCAGGCCGCTGCCGATCTGGCTGGGGAAGGAGAACAGGTCGAGCTCGGCGCCGAGCTTGCGGTGGTCGCGCTTCTCGGCCTCCTCCAGCATCTTCAGGTAGGCGTCCTGCCGGTCGCGCGACTCCCAGGCGGTGCCGTAGATGCGCTGGAGCTGGGGGTTCTTCTCACTCCCCCGCCAGTACGCACCGCCGGTGCGCATCAGCTTGAAGGCCGGGATCACGCGGGTGGTCGGCAGGTGCGGGCCGCGGCAGAGGTCCTTCCAGCACAGGTCGCCGGTCTTGGCGTCGAGGTTGTCATAGATGGTCAGCTCGCCACCGCCGACCTCCACGCTCTCCTCGTCCGCGGCGGCGCCCTTGAGGCCGATCAGCTCCAGCTTGTACGGCTCGGCGGCGAGCTCCTCGCGCGCGTCGTCGTCGGCGATGACGCGGCGGGAGAACCGCTGGCCCTGCTTGACGATCTCGCGCATGCGCTTCTCGATGCGCTTGATGTCGTCGGGCTGGAAGGGGACCTCGACGTCGAAGTCGTAGTAGAAGCCGTTCTCGACCGGCGGGCCGATGCCCAGCTTGGCCTCGGGGAACAGCTCCTGTACGGCCTGCGCCATGACATGCGCGGCCGAGTGGCGCATGATGGCGAGCCCCTCGTCGGAGCCGATCTCGATCGGCTCGGCGGCGTCGCCGTCGCACAGGGCGTACGCCAGGTCGCGGGCCTGGCCGTTCACGCGGGCCGCGATGACGGTGCGCCCGTCGGCTTCGAGCGCTTCCCCGGCGGTGGTGCCGGCCGCCACCACACGCTCGCTTCCGCCGAGGGTGATGCGCAGCTCAGACACGTGTGCTCCTCGTTGGTCAGTGATATCGGCGTCGAATGCTATCGATTCCGCGCCTACGCCGGACGCTACCCGCTCCATGGCGCGCTCCTTTCGTCAGGGAGCGGACCACCGCAGCACTGAGGCCCCGGGATCGCTCCCGGGGCCTCAGTACCGCGTATGTCAGTGCGTGCGGCCGCTGCGCCGGGGTGTGCCCGGCGTCGTCGTCAGATGTGCGGCTGCCACAGTGGGGACTTTAGCCGATCGGGCCGGTCACGGCGCGGCGATTCACGGCGCGGCCTCGATCAGGACTGGCCGGCGAGGCGGCTGCGCACGTCGTCCATGTCCAGGGCGCGCACCTGTTCGATGAGGCTCTCCAGAGCCTGCTCGGGAAGGGCGCCCGGCTTGGCGAAGACGATCACGCCGTCGCGGATCGCCATGATCGTGGGGATCGAGGAGATCTCGAACCGTGCCGCCAGCTCCTGCTCGGCCTCGGTGTCGACCTTGCCGAAGGTGATGTCGGCGTGCTTGTCGGCCGAGCGCTCGTAGACCGGCGCGAACATCCGGCACGGGCCGCACCAGCTCGCCCAGAAGTCGACCAGCACGATGCCCTCGGCGCTCGTCTTCTCGTCGAAGTTCTCGACGGTCAGTGTCGTCGTGGCCACGTCATCAGCTCCTCGTCGTGGAAGTCAGCGACGGTGCCCTCGTACCGCCGCCCTCGGCACAACCGGGCGAAGGGGACCGAAATTCCAGGGATGCCGTCTCGACCGCTCCCGGCCTCGGCGGGGGGTTCCGGCGGCCGGGACGGCGTTCCGGGCGACCGGTCGATCTCGTCGGCGGCCGCCCGTTTCGCGGCCACACTAGGCCACAACCGAACTGTCAGGGGCGTCGTCATAGCGGGAGCACGACGCCCCGTGGCGGCTGTGGAGCCGATACCCCGGGGAGCGTCTGGCGTCACCCGGCTTCGGCTTTTGGCTGCCTGATCTGCGGTTCAGTCGGTCAACAGCACCGAACTGGGGGTTCTGTAGGGAGGGTGGAGGAGGTGACGGATGTGGACGAGGCGGAGACCGCGAGGGTGCCTACGGCACCGTACGCGACCAGCCAGGTAGCCGTACTGACAATGATCAGGGAGACGATCCTGCCAAGATGTGACATTCTTTCTATCCTTTCGTGTGGTTCTGTCACTTTCTTGTAGAGGCGGGCGGGATGCGGGGTCAAGAATCACTCGGCGAACGGATACGCAACTTGCGGCTACGCAAGAACATGTCTCAGGCGCAACTGGCCTGGCCAGAGCTGTCCGACAGCTATGTATCACTTATCGAGAGCGGTAAACGCACTCCGGCACCCGCGATGATCGCACTGATCGCCCGGAAGCTCGACTGTTCGTCGGCCTATCTCACCACCGGGGTCACCGAAGAGGCCATGAGCGGGCTCCAGGAGACCCTGGGGTACGCCCACATCGCCCTGCAGAACGGCGCCGCGGACGAGGCCCGCGTCTGCTTCGCCGAGGTCCTGTCCCACCCTGCCCTGTCGGACCTGCCGTCGCTCGCGCACGAGGCCCGCTGGGGTCACGCGCTCGCCCTGGAGGCGACCGGCGCCCTCGAACAGGCCATCACCGAGCTCGAGATCGCGGCGCAGATGATCTCGCCGCAGAGCGAGCCCGAGCGCTGGGCCGAGCTGCACACCTCGCTCAGCCGCTGCCACCGTGAGCGCGGCGACCTGGCCGCGAGCATCAGCACCGGCGAGAACGCGCTGGACCGGCTGACCGAGAGCGGCGGCCAGTGGACCGACTCCATGGTCATGCTCGGCGCCACCATCCTCGCCGCCTACGACGTCCGCGGCGACCTCGCGTACGCCACGCAGTTCGCCCAGACGCTGGTCGAGCGCGCCGAGAGCATCGGCAGCCCGAAGGCGCTCATGGCGGCGTACTGGAACGCCGCCTGGGTCGCGGAGTCGCGCGGCGACTTCGACGGCGCCCTCAAACTGGCCGAGCGCGCGGTCGCGCTGCTCGGCGAGGAGAACGACCCCCGTAACCTCAGCCGCCTCCGCACCGCCTACGCGCACTTCCTGCTCGACCGCCCGGCCGGAACGCGCCGAGGAGGCGCGCGAGCTGCTGATCCGGTCCGAGCGCGAAGTGGACGAGAGCGCCGCCAGCACGGTCGACACCGCGTGGTGCCTCACGATCCAGGCGCGCGTCGAGCTGACGCTCGGCCGCCCGATCGAGGCCGCCGCGATGGGCCGCCGCGCGACCGACCTGCTGCACGGCACCGCCGGGCTGGCCATCGCCGAGGCCTACACGGTCCTGGGCGACGCCTGCGTACGCCTGGACCGGCGCGAGGAGGCCGTCACGGCCCTCTCGCAGGCCGTGGAGTACCTGGAGAAGATGGAGGCGCACCGCCCGGCGGCGCGCACCTGGTTCGAGCTGGCGGAGCTGCTCGGCGCCGCCGGCCGCGCCGACGGCCAGAAGGAGGCCTTCCACCGCGCCCTGTCCTGCATGGGGCTGTGACGCGGTAACCGTTCACGGAAGAGCGGAACCGGACGGCGCCGCACGGCGTCTGTCTTGTACGCTCATGCGGGTTTCTGGATAGAACCTGAGTAATACCTGCATATTCGTGAACAACGGAGGATGACGTAATGGTTCAGCGGCTTCGTACCGCGACCGTGGCGAGCCTGGTGCTCGTGCCGGCACTTCTGGGCCTGTCGGCGTGCGGCCACTCGCACCACACCCACCACGTTGTCGTGCACCACGTCGTCCACCACCACGTGGTGCACCACCACTAAGGGGTTCGACGTTCAGATCAACGGGGGACGGCGGCGCCGTCCCCCGTTCGCTTTCCCCGGCCTCTTGACGGAGCGGACGACGGGCCTCATTCTCGTCTTCAAAGTTAGGAAACCTTCCTAACTTGCCCTCACCGCCTGGGACGGCCCGCCCCCGTACGCCCCGGCGACAGAGTCCCCCGAGGAGCTCCGCATGCTCGTGCGAAAGGGCCGGCCCGCCCTCTCCGTCGCGGCGGCCGCAGCGATCGCCGCCGTCTCCCTCTCCGCCTGCGCCGTGCGCGGCGACCACACGTCCGCCACGCGCCCGGCGGCCCAGAGCGAACCACTGGCGGCCGCGGCGGCCATCACGGCCGCAGACGGCGCCGTGCGGCCCGCTGCGAGCCCCGCACACCCGTTCCCGGCCCACGTGACCTACAAGACCGGCGTGATGCCCTCCGCGAGCCAGAGCGCCCGGGACACGGCCGTCAAGAAGCAGTACGACTCGTGGAAGAAGGCGTACCTGAGATCCGCCTGCGGCGGCTACCTCGTCTACGCGAGCGGCGACGCCCCGAACAAGGGCACCGTGTCCGAGGCGCAGGGGTACGGCATGAACATCGTGCCGCTCATGGCGGGATACGACGCGAACGCCCAGGCGGAGTTCGACGGGCTGTGGCACGTCGCCTCCACCCACCGGGACGGCCAGGGCATGATGGAGTGGAAGCTCGACGGCAAGACGTGCGCGTACGCCGACTCCGGCACGCCCGACGCCGCCACCGACGGCGACCTCGACGTCGGCTACGGGCTGATCCTGGCCGACAAGCAGTGGGGCGGCTACTCCAGCGCCGCCCACGACTGGCTCTCCAAGCTCTACGCGGCCGACGTCGCGCCCGACGGGCACCTCAAGTGCGAGGACGACGGGCCGGACACCGACACGAGGCCGTCGGACTTCATGCTCGACCACCTGCGCGCCTTCGCGGCGTACGACACGAGCCACGACTGGGCCAAGGTCGTGACCCGCACGAAGGCCGTCATCCAGGAGTTCACCGCCGCGTACTCCTCCTCGGCGAACCTGCTGTCGGACTTCGTGGTGAAGGCGAACACGACAGAGCCCCAAGCCGGCCCCGGCCGACTACCAGGAGAGCCAGCCGGACAACATCGTCGGCTACAACTCCGTGCGGGTGCCGTGGCACGTCGGCACGGACGCGCTGGTCTCCGGCGACACGGTCAGCATCGGCGTCGCGAAGAAGGAGTCGGCGAGCTACAAGAGCCACGCGGGCGGTGACCCGGACCACATCTACCCGCACACGAAGCTGGACGGCACCCCGACGCAGACCGGCGACCAGAGCGAGGCCGCGAACGACCCGGTCGGCGTCGCGGCGATGGCCGCCGGCGACCAGGCGTGGACCGACGCGCTCTGGAACTTCCTCGCCACCAACCCCTACGACGACACCTACTACGGCGAGACCATCAAGATGCTGGTCTACATCGTGATGGCCGGCGACTACTGGACGCCCGCGGGCTGAGCCTTCAGCCGGCCCGTCAGTTGGCCCGCGCGTTGTGCTCGGCGCGCGGGCCGATCTCCGGCAGGGCGTCGAGGCGGCGGAGGATCACGCCTTCGCGCAGCGCCCACGGGCAGATCGCGACCTCCTCCTGGCCGAGGAGGTCCATCGCGGCGTCCGCGACGATCGCGCCGGCGACGAGCTGCGGCGCGCGTCCCTCCGACACTCCCTGGAGGCGCGCGCGCTCGTCCTCGGGCATCGCGGCGAGGCGTACGGCCCACTCCCTCAGGTCGGCGTGGCTCAGCGAGCGCTTGACGAGGAGGCCCGCGCTGGTCGGCGGCGCGCCGGAGATCCGCGCGAGCTGCTTGAAGGTCTTGGAGGTGGCCACCGCGTGGTCGGGCGCGCCGTACTTCATCACGCCGCCGACCTCGCGGGCGATCATCGTACGGACGTGCTTGCGCAGCCGGCGGATCTCCTCCGGCGGTGGCGGGTCGGCGGTGAACCAGTCGCGGGTCAGGCGGCCCGCGCCGAGCGGCAGGGACACCGCGAAGTCGGGCTCCTCGTCGGCTCCGGAGGCGATCTCCAGCGAGCCTCCGCCGATGTCGAGCACGAGGAGGCGTCCGGACGACCAGCCGAACCAGCGGCGGGCGGCGAGGAAGGTCAGGCGGGCTTCGTCCTCGCCGGACAGGACCCGGATGCCCATGCCGCTGCCGGCGCGGATCGCCGAAAGGATCTCCTCGCCGTTGACCGCGTCGCGGACGGCCGAGGTGGCGAAGGCGATGACGTCCTCGACGCCCTTGTCCTCGGCGACGCGCAGGGCGTCCTCGACGAAGGCGCGCAGGCGGCCGGCGCCCTCGTCCGAGAGCCGGTCGCCGTCCAGGTGGTCGGCGAGCCGGAGCTGCTCCTTGTGGGAGAACGCGGGCAGCGGGCGGGCGCCCGTGTGCGCGTCCACGACCAGAAGATGCACCGTGTTGGATCCCACATCCAGAACACCGAGTCTCATAACTGTGACGCTATCGGGTCTTCGCGCCTGTTTTCCGCCCGGATGTGGACTCCGCGTCGGCCAGGACGCGTCGCGCCTGGCGGACCACGGCGATGTCCACGAAACCTCCGTCCGGAAGGGCCACGGCTCCCTCGTCGCGCGCGTGCGCCGCGAGGATCCGGCGGGCGCCGTCGATCTCCTCCGGGGTCGGGCGGTAGGCCTCGGCGATGACCGGGAGCTGCGCCGGGTGGATGGCGGCACGGCCGCGGAACCCGAGCGCGCGCCCGAGGCGGCAGGACGCCGCGAGCCCGTCCAGGTCGCGTACGTCCGGGTAGACCGACTGGACCGGCGCGGGCAGCCCGGCCGCGCGCGCCGCGACGACGACGCGCGACCGCGCCCACGCCAGCCCCGCGTCGTCGGACACGCCGAGGTCGGCGCGCAGGTCGGCCTCGCCGAGCCCGACGCTCGCCACGGCCGGGTGCGCGGCGGCCAGCTCGTAGGCGCGCTCGACGCCGAGCGCGGACTCCAGCAGCAGGTGCAGGCGTACGCCGGGCGCCAGGGAGGCGGCCTCGCGCACGCGCCCGGCCGACTCGACCTTCGGCAGGCGTACGCCGTCGGTCGCGGTCAGCGCACCGGCCAGCGCCTCCAGGTCGGCGCGGCCCGCGGCCGTCCCGAGATCGTTGACGCGGACCTGGACGGGCCGCGTGACGTCCGCCAGCAGCCGTACGGTCCCGGCGCGCGCGGTGTCCTTGGCGCCGGCGGCGACGGCGTCCTCCAGGTCCAGGATCACCACGCCGGCCTCCGACGCGAGCGCCTTCGCGACCCGCTCGGGGCGGTCGGCCGGCACGTAGAGCAGGACGGTCATCTCAGACCACTCCGCGTGCGCGCAGGCCCGCGACCTCTTCGGCGCCGAGCCCGAGAGAGCCCAGGACCTCGTCGGTGTCGGCGCCGTGCGAGCGCCCGGTCCAGCGCAGCGCGCCCGGCGTGGCCGACAGCCGGAACATGACGTTCTGCATGCGCAGCGGGCCGAGGTCCGGATCGGGCACGGTCGTGATCGCCTCCAGGGCGGCGAGCTGCGGGTCGGCCATGACGTCGGCCACGTCGTAGACGGGCGCGACCGCGGCCTCGGCCTTCTCGAACTCCTCCAGGACCTCATCGCGCGTACGCGCGCCGACCCATCCGGCGACGGCGGCGTCCAGCTCGTCGGCGTGCGCCGCGCGGCCGGCTCCGGTGGCGAACCACGGCTCGTCGATGTACTCGGGCCGGCCGACGAGGCGCATCACGCGTTCGGCGATGCTCTGCGCGGACGTCGAGACGGCCACCCACGACCCGTCGGCGCAGCGGTAGGTGTTGCGCGGCGCGTTGTTGACCGACCGGTTGCCGGTGCGCGGCGGCACGAGGCCGAGCTGGTCGTAGGCGGTCGGCTGGCCGCCGAGGACCGTCAGGATCGGCTCGATGATCGACAGGTCGACGACCTGGCCCTTGCCCGTCGGCGTCGCGCGCGCGCAGCGCGGCCATCACGGCGTACGCGGTGGCGAGCGCGGCGATGCCGTCGGCGAGGCCGAACGGCGGCAGCGTCGGCGGCCCGTCGGGCTCGCCCGTCATCGCGGCGAACCCGCTCATCGCCTCGGCGAGCGTGCCGAAGCCCGGCCGCCGGGCGTACGGGCCGAACTGCCCGAACCCGGTGACGCGGGCGAGGACCAGCCCGGGGTTGGCCTCGGCCAGCCGGTCATAGGACAGGTTCCAGCGTTCGAGGGTGCCGGGCCGGAAGTTCTCGATGAGCACGTCGGCGTCGCGGACGAGGCCGAGGAGCAGCTCCTGCCCCTCGGCGGCCGACAGGTCGAGGGTGATCGCCCGCTTGTTGCGGCCGAGCATCTTCCACCACAGGCCGACGCCGTCCTTGGCTGCGCCGTGCCCGCGCGACGGGTCGGGCTTTCGGGGGTGCTCGACCTTGATGACGTCGGCGCCGAAGTCACCGAGCAGCATCGCCGCCATCGGGCCCGCGAACAGCGTCGCGACGTCGAGGACGCGTACCCCTTCCAGAGCGGGTGTCATCACGTGGCCAGGGCGGCCGTGCGGGCGGCGAGGTCCGCGATGCGCACGCCGTCGAAGCCGGTGAGGCTGCTGGCCATCCGGTCGCGCAGCGGCTCGGTCCAGTGCGCGGGGAGGCGCGCGGCGCCGGCCAGGCCGCCGGCGATCGAGCCGACGGTGGCGCCGTCGGAGTCGGTGTCCCAGCCGGCCGCGACGGCCGCCGCGATCGACCGGGTGAAGTCGCCGTCGCCGTGGGCGAGGGCCGCCGCGACCAGGGCCGCGTTGTTGATCGCGTGGACCCAGTGCAGGTCACGGTGGCGCTCGTGCAGCCCGTCGACGACGCGCTCGAAGTCGCTCTCGGCGCGGGCGGAGGCCACCGCCTCGTCGACCGCGCGCGCCATCCGCGAGCCGTCCGGCAGCACCGAGCGGCCCGCCGCCAGTACCTCGTCCATCGTCGTGGCGACCAGGGAGGTGGCGCACATCGCGGCGGCGAACATCGCGCCGTAGACGCCGTTGGCGGTGTGGCTGACCACGGCGTCGCGGTGCGCCATCGCCGGCCGCGGCGGCCGGGTCGCCGGGGTTCACCCAGCCGTAGACGTCGGCGCGGATCTGCGCGCCGATCCACTCGCGGAACGGGTTGCGGTACGTCGCGGTGCGCGGGGGTTCCATGCCGAGCAGGAGGTTCCGGTAGGCGACGCGCTCGGCGGTGAAGACGCGGCCCGCCGGCAGCTCGTCGAGCCACGCCTGGGCGACGTCGGCGGTGGTGAAGTCGCGCCCGTGCCGCTCCAGGAGGGCGAGGGCGAGCAGCGGGAAGTTGAGGTCGTCGTCCTCGGGCGTGCCGTCGATGTTCTCGGCGAGGCTGTTCACGGCGCTGCGGCGGTTCCACGGCCAGCGCGCGGCGACCTCGGCCGGCAGGCCCTTCGCGGTGAACCAGCCGCGGATCGGCCAGTTGCCGGTGGCCTCGGCGATCTCCCGGATGCCCTCGCGGGGGATCTTCTCCACCGGTTTGCCGAGCACGCAGCCCGCGGCGCGGCCGAGCCACGCGCCGTGCACGCGGTCGCCGGCGACCGGGAGCCGCTTGCCCGCGGGCCAGTCCGCGCACGCCTCCACGATCTCCGGCAGGCCGGTCGGCTCGTCGTAGGCCGAGTCCAGGATCTCCAGCTCGGCCAGCAGCTCGCAGGCCAGGCTCCGCAGCTCCGGCGAGGCCGTCCTCCGCCGACGCCCCGGCGCGCTCGGGGGCGTCGTGGCCGCCCGCGGCGTGCCACCGCGCCCGCGATCCCGGCCACGTCACGGCCGTCCTGCGCGGCCTGGCGCAGCTCGTGCCCGATGAGATCCTCCGGCTGTACCCACGTCAGTCGCATCACAGCAGCTCCTCGAATGCCAGCTCGTGCGCGCGCCGACGTGCGAGGTCGGCCGCGTGCACGCGTTCCGCCACCGCCGCGACGGCCAGGCCCGGGGCCTCCAGGTCCATACGGCTGGCGGTGGCGATCTCCTTACGCCATTCAGCGGGCACGGAGGCGGCGCCGCCCAGCGCTCCGGCGATGGCGCCGCCCATGCTCGCGATCGAGTCGGCGTCGCGTCCGTAGTTGACCGCGCCGAGCACGGTCTCACGGTATTCGCCCGCGGCGATCATCAGGAACGCCAGCGCGAGCGGCAGCTCCTCGATCGCGTGCGTACGGCTGGGTCTGCGCGCGCCCAGGCCCTGGTCGCGGTAGGTGTCGGCGACCGTGTCGTACGGGCGGATCGCCGCCCGCAGGCCCTCGAACGAGCCCTCCCAGTGCGCGAAGTCGCGCGCTCGCTCGCAGACCGCCTCGATCGCGGCGCGGGTGCCGTCCTTGGCGAGCCGCAGGGCCGCCGCGACGATGGAGTCCGGCGGTCGCGCCGGGCCGCATCGCCTCGGCCACCGAGGCGGCGAACACCCCGGCCGCCTCGCGCCCGTAGCTGGACTGGTGCGCCCCGGCGAGGTCGACCGCCTCGGCGTACGCGCGGTCGGGGTCGGCGGCGTTGACCACGCCGACCGGGGCCATGTACATCGCGGCGCCGCAGTTGACGATGTTGCCGGTGCCGGCCTCACGCGGGTCGACGTGGCCGTAGTGCAGCCGCAGGACCAGCCACTTCTCGGCGAGGAAGACGCGCTGGAGGGGCAGCGCCTCGGCCTCCAGCTCGGGGATCCAGCGCTTCTCCCCCATCATCTCCGGCACGAGGTGCTCGGCCGCCGAGTACGCGTCGAGGTGGTCGCCGGCCCGCTCGTACACACGGATGAGCGCGTGCGTCATGAGGGTGTCGTCGGTGACGTGCCCGTCGCCCTTGTGGTACGGCGCGATCGGCCGCGCGTTGCGCCAGTCGGCGAAGTACGGCGGCACGATGCCGGTGACCCAGCCGTCGTAGCGTTCGCGGATCTGCTCGGGGGTCCATCCCTCCGTCGCACCGCCGAGGGCGTCCCCGACCGCCGCTCCGGCGATCGCGCCGACGGCCTTGTCCTGCAGCGGGGTCATTGCTGTCCTCCCGTGGAAGCGTTGCGTCCGCCGAGCCGGTCGGCGATGGCGACGATGTCGGTGCCGGCCAGCTCCGGCAGGCAGCATCCGGCGAGGGTCCTGCTGCTCTCCCGCCAGCTCTCCGGCAGGCGGTCGAAGCCGGTGATCGCCCCGGTCAGCGCGCCCGTCAGCGCGGGCGCGGAGTCGGCGAGCGAGGCGAGGCACGCGGCGGCCGGCACGGCGCGGCTCAGGTCGCCGCCGGAGGCGCGGGTCAGCGCCAGCGCGACCGGCACGGTCTGTGCCGCCGCGAGCCCGTAGCTGTAGACGTGGTCCTGCACGATCGCGTCCAGCGCCGGCACGGACGCGAAGGCGTCGCCGCGCACGTCCAGCGCGGCCAGCGCGGCGTGCCGGATCGCGGTGTCGCGCGGCAGCTCGGCGAGGCCGGCGTCGACCGCCTCGTCGGCGCGGCCGCCACCCGTGGCGACGGCGACCGCGGCGGCCATCGCGCAGGCTCCGTGCACGCCGTCCTCGGCGTTGGTGATCTCGGCGTCCGCGCACGCGCCGTCGACCGCCTTCTGCGGCTCGCCGGGGTGCGCCGCGCCGAACGCCACGGCGCGCACGGCCGCCGCGTCGTCGAAGAAGTGCGGGTTGTCGTGCCCGCTGGCGGGCGGCTCGGTGCCGCGCGCCAGGTTGTCCAGCGCCGTGCGCACCGAGATGCGGGCGCGGACGTCGGGGCCGAGCGCGGCGAACGCGGCCCGGCGGTCGGTGTTCATGGTGTTGGCCGTCCAGGCGAGCCACTCGGCGTCGTCGGAGGGGCCGATGGCCAGCGGCGCGACCGGCTGGTTCAGCGCGAACGGCACCGGCAGCGAGGTCAGGCCGTGCTCCTCGGCGAAGGCGTCCAGCTCGCGGCCCAGCCTGCGGGTCCACGGCGCCAGCAGCCCCCAGCGGTGGCGCGCGGCCGGCCAGCCGGCGGCGTCGCCGATGGCGAGCCCGGCGAAGGCGCCGCGCACCCGATCAGCCGATGACATTCCTCTCCTTCCGCTCGTCAGCGCCCGCGCGACAGGGTGTCGGCGGCGTCGCGCACGTCTCGGCCCGCGACGGCGGGCAGGCAGGTGCCCTTGACGGGGCCGATGGCGTTCGCCCAGCGCTCGGGTACCCCGCCCTCCCCCTGCCCCGCTCCTGCCAGGGCACCCGCGATCGCCGCGGTGGTGTCCGCGTCGCGTCCCAGGCTGACCGCGGTGACCACGGACTCCTCGACGTCGCCACCGCCGGCCAGGTACGCGGCGAACGCCAGCGCGACGGCCTCCGGGGCGAGGTCGGTCCACGGGTAGTGGCGGGCGACGACCGCGTCGTGCAGCCGCGCCGCCAGGTCGTCAGGTGTCGCGGCGATCTCGGTGGCACGGCGCAGGTTGCGCGCCGTCCAGGAGCGTTCCGGTACGGCCGCGAGCCCGGCCGCGACGACCTCGTCCGGTGCGGCGCCGGTCATCGCGACCGCGACCGCCGCCGCGACGGCACGGCCGCCGTGGATGCCCTCACCGCTCTGGCTGACCACGCCGTCGACGGACGCGAGCCGCGCCGCCTCCGCCGGAGCCCCGGCGGCGAACACCCCGTACGGCGCGGCGCGCATGGCCAGCCCGTCGGACCAGCCGTGCAGGTGGGACCGGCCGGTCATCGGGGGTTCGAGGCCGCGCCGCAGCGCCTGGATCGTGCCGAGCTCGGAGAAGCCCGCGCCCTTCATCGGCCCGGAGATGGGCAGGATGTGCTCGTGGTAGGCGCGGACGACGTCCTCGCTGGTCAGGCGCGACCCGTGTCGTTCGAGGAGCATCGCGACGAAGATCGCGTACTCCGTGTCGTCGGTGCCCGCCGCCGTGCCGTCCGCGCCGGGCTCCAGCTCGGTCAGGCGGCCCCACCGGCGGGTGATCTCCTCCGGCGTGAGGTTCTCGGCGGGGCGCCCGAGGGCGTCGCCGGCCGCGAGGCCGAGCAGACACCCGCGGGCGCGGTCACGCGGAGCCAGGGTCGTCACGCTCAATGTTGCCCGTACCTCGCCAGGACCTTGTCACCGTCGCCGGTCAGCTTCTGCGCCAGCTGGTCGATGGTGATCTTGTTGTTGAAGTAGGACTGGAGCGCCGGCGTCGCGACCTTGGTCTTGAACTCGTCGTAGCCGTCGACCTTCAGGTACGGCGCCAGGATGAGGCTCTTCGCCGACTCGGTGGCGATGTCCCAGCCGTCCTTCGGCGTGGTCAGCGACGGGTCCTTGGCGGCCGCGAGGCTCGTCGGGATCAGCCAGTCGCCCTTGGCCAGCTCCACCTGGTGCTGCCCGTTGAGGAACCAGCTGATGAACTTCACCGCCTCCTTGGGGTGCTTGCTGTCGGCGGCGACGGACAGCGTCTGTGAGATGGCGCCCTCCTGCGTCGACTGGCCCTTCAGCGGCGGGATCGTCACCCACTGGAAGCCCTTCGGCGCCTGCTCGACGACCTGCTGGCGCATGAAGATGCTCGTCGGGAGCATGGCGAACTTGCCGGCGTAGAAGCCCGGCAGCGGGTCGGAGGTGCTCATGCCCAGCGTCGACGGGTCGGCGCTCTTGTCGACGTAGAGCTGGTCGTGGATCCGCTGGAGCACCTCGCGCTCCTCCGGGCCGACCTTCACCGTCGTCTTGCCGCCCGCGGTCTGGAAGAACGTCCCGCCGTAGTTCAGCGCGAGGTTCAGCACGCGGTTGACCGGGGCCTTCATCGCCCAGGCCGTGCCGTAGCGCTTGCCGATCGTGAGCTTCTTGGAGATCTCGCGGTACTGGTCCCACGTCCACGGGTTCGCGGCGGTCGGGACGGGCACCTTCGCCTGGTCGAGCATCTTCTTGTTGGCGATGATGACCTGCGACTCCAGCAGGAACGGCACGCCGTAGATCCCCTGCTCGCCGCCGCCCTGGCCGGCGAACGTGCCGGTCCCCCAGGAGTTCGGCGAGATGTCGTTCTTCAGGCTCGAGGGGATCAGCTTGGTCAGGTCCGCGAGGTAGCCCTGGCCGGCGAAGCTCGCCAGCGCCGAGGAGTCGTCGTGGATGACGTCCGGCGGGTCGCCGCCCTCGAACGAGGTCACGAGCTGGTCGTTGACGTTGTCCCAGCTGCCCTGGACGTACTGGACCTGGATGTTCGGGTTGGCCTTGTTCCACTCGGCGACCAGCCGTTTGTTGGCCGCGAGCGAGTCCTTCTGCCAGGCCAGGCTGAGGAACTTCAGCTTGACCGGTTTGCCGGAGTCGCTGCCGCCTCCGCCGGAGCAACCGGCGGCCAGGCCGATCACAGCGGCAGCGGCGACCGCGACGACGGAACGAAGACTGTGACGCATGGGCACCTCCTGATTAACCTTTGACGGCGCCGGCCGTGAGCCCCGAGCGGAGCCGGCGTTGGATGACTGCGAAGAAGACGAGGCTGGGGATGGTCGCCAGCACCGAGGCCGCCGCGAGCGGCCCGAGCCGCGCGGCCTGCTCGGAGCCGGTGAACTTCACGAGCGTGAGCGGCAGGGTCGCCTCGCCCGGGTCCTTGAGGATCACCAGGGCGAAGAAGAACTCGTTCCACGACGAGATGAACGCGAACAGCAGCGTGGCCACGACGCCCGGGGCCAGCAGCGGCGCGATGACGCGTACGAGCGTCCGCACCCGCCCGGCGCCGTCGACGGCCGCGGCGTCCTCCAGCTCGCGCGGCACGCCGCGCACGTAGCCCTGCAGCATCCACAGCGCGAACGGCAGCGTGAACGTCACGTGCACCGCGACGAGGCCCGGCAGGGTGTTCACCAGGTCCATCCGGCGCAGGATCATGAACAGCGGGATGATGATCAGCATCACCGGGAAGACCTGGCTGACCAGCACCCACCCGATGGCCACCCGGTTGAGGAACGACCGGTGCCGCGCCAGGGCGTACGCCGCGGGCAGCGCCAGCACGACCACGATGACGGCCACGGACACCGCGACGACCAGGCTGCGCAGCGCGCTGCCGGTGAGGTCCTGCGCGCTGAACGCGTCGGTGAAGTTGCGCAGCGTCGGGTGGTGCGGGATCCACCTCGGGTGGAGGTCCGCCATCTCGCGCTGCGTCTTGAACGACGTGGACAGCAGCCAGAGCAGCGGGAACGCCAGGAAGACCAGGTAGCCCGCGAGCGCGGCGTACTTCAGAGTGATCTTCATCGGGTGTTCTCCCTCATCTGGCGCCAGAGGTAGAAGCCGAGGACCGCGAGCACGACGATCGTGATCGCCACGCCCAGCGCCGCCGCGTAGCCGAAGAAGCCGTAGCGGAACGCCTCCTCGTACGCAAAAAGCATCGGCAGCCGCGTACGGCCGCCCGGGCCGCCCTGGGTCAGCGCGTAGACCATCGCGAACTGGTTGATGTTCCACACGAAGTCCAGCGAGGTGATCGCGACGATCACGGGGCGAAGCTGCGGGAGCGTCACGCTCCAGAAGCGGCGCCCCACGCTCGCGCCGTCGACGGAGGCGGCCTCGTGGAGTTCCTCGGGCACGCCCTGCAGACCCGCGAGCAGTACGACGGTCGTCTGCGGCATGCCGGTCCAGACGCCCACCACGATGATCGCCGGGAGGGCGGTGCCGAAGTTGTTCAGCCAGTCGACGTTGTGCCCGATGACGTGGGCGTTCCGCAGCGTCTCGTTGAGGACGCCGGCGCTCGGGTGGTAGACGAGCCGCCACATCAGCCCGATCACGATCGGCGGCATCGCCCACGGCGCCATGGCCAGCACGCGGGCGAAGCCCCGCAGCCGGAGGTTCTGGTTCAGGAGCAGCGCGAGCCCGAGCGCGGCGAGGAACTGCAGAGCCGTGACGCTGAACGCCCAGACCAGCCCGATCTTGAACGACGACCAGAAGTCGCCGTCGCCGAGCACCTCGCCGAAGTTCTTCAGCCCGACGAAGGAGATGATCGCGTTGCGCCCGCCGCGCGCGTCCGTGAAGGACAGGTAGATCCCGTACAGCAGCGGGCCGACGCTGAAGATCAGTACCGGTACGAGCGCGGGCAGGAGGAGCAGCAGCGCCCCGCGGTCCCGGCCTCCGCGCCGGATCGTCGTCTGGACGGCGGTCATCGGGAGCCTCCCGTCGAGGCGCGCACGGTGAGCCGTGGCTCGACCGTGACGACGCGTGGCCCGGCGCTCCCGTCCGCGAGACGGTCGAGCAGGAGTTCGGCGGCGCGGCGGCCGCGTTCGGCGGAGCCGAGGGCCACGCTGGTGAGCGTCGGCCAGGCCGCGCGCGCCAGGTCGGTGTCGTCGATGCCGACGAGCGCGACGTCCTCGGGCACGCGGAGCCGGTCCGCGCGCAGTACGTCGAGCGCGCCGAGCGCGATCAGGTCGTTGGCGCACATGAGGGCGTCCGGCCGTGTGCGCGTGAGGAGGCGGCGGGCGGCGGCGGCGCCGTCCTCGCGGTAGAAGTCGCCGATCTCGACGAGATCGTCGTCGTAGGGCAGGCCGAGCGCGGCGAGCGCGTCGGCGTACGCGCGGGCACGCGCCGCGCCGGGGACCGTGTCGAGCGGGCCGTTGACGAAGCCGATCCGGCGCCGGCCCTGGGCGTACAGGTGGTCGAGGGCCAGGCGCAGTCCGGTACGGGAGTCGGCGCGTACGTTGTCCACGGGCGTGCCCTCGGGGACCGAGCCGATGACCACGACCGGCGCCCTGGCCTCGGCGAACGCCTTGAGGTGCCGCTCGGTCACGCGCAGCGGGCTGATGATGAGGCCGTCCGCGAAGCGCTCGCCGAGCTGCCGCAGCACGTCGAGCTCGTCGGCGATGTCGGCGTCGGTGGAGTGCAGGACGAGACGGAAGCCCGCGTCCTTCAGCACCGGCTGCATCGCGCGGACCATCGCCACGTACGTCGGGTTCCCGATGTCGGCCATCGCGAAGGCGACCTGGTTCGTCCGGTTCGACCGCAGCGAGCGCGCGACCGAGTTGGGGACGTAGCCGAGCTCGTCGGCGGCGGCCATCACGCGCCGTACGGTGTCGTCGCGCGTGGGCAGGCCGTTGAGGACGCGCGACACGGAGGCGATCGAGACGCCCGCGTGCGCGGCGAGCGTCGTGATGGTCGGTCCCTGGCGCACGGTCACCTCCGGCCTGTTGAAGTTCTTGTCGTAAACGTTTACAGACGAGCTATGAAGCCAGAGCCGTAAACGTTTACATGGGTGAGGAGTATGAAACAGCCTTGAAACGTCCCACGTCAAGGGGTATCCGAAGTCTGCACCGATATGTACTCTGCTGGTGGCGCTGTTCCGCGCCTCACCTCCGTTCCGGTGCTCACGCCATCGGCGTCGTGGAGGCAAAGGGAACCCCGAGTTCTCGGAACGCCGGTTCGCATGCCCCATCCGGCGGGGTCGACGGGAGCGTGAGCCCCGCGGCCGCGCCGTCGACAGGGAGCATGTGATGACCAGGCAGAAGACCTTCAAGACCCGCGTACGCGACCGCGCCTCCCGCACCGGCGAGAGCTACACGACCGCACGGCGCCGACTGCTGGAGAAGTCCACCCCCGTACGGCCGCAGTCCGTCCCCGACGGCGCGGTGCGCGAGCGCACCGGGCGCGGCTGGGACGAGTGGTTCGCGCTGCTCGACACGTGGGGCGCGACGGGACGTACGCACACCGAGATCGCCCGCTGGCTCCGCGACGAGCACGGCGTGGAGAGCTGGTGGTCCCAGAACGTCACGGTGACCTACGAGCAGGCGCGCGGGACGCGCGTGCCCGGCCAGGGCGCCGACGGGTACTTCTCCGCCACCGGCAGCAAGACCGTCGCGGTGTCCGTGGACCGCCTGTTCGAGGCGTTCGCGGACGAGGACCTGCGGTCGCGCTGGCTGCCCGGCGTCGAGCTGAGCGTCACCACGTCGACGGCGCCGAAGTCGTTCCGCGCGGGCTGGGAGGACGGCGCAACCCGGATCGCGGCCGGCTTCGTGGCCAAGGGCGAGGCGAAGGCGCAGCTCGCCGTCAGGCACGAGCGGATCGGGAACGCGGAGGACGCGGCCCTCATGAAGGCGTTCTGGCGGGAGCGGCTCAGCGCGCTGAAGGAGCTCCTGGAGACCTGACGAGGGGCAGGAACACCTCGTCGAGTATCCCGATCAGGCTCTCCTCGCCGACGGGACGCCGCTTCAGCGGCGTCCCGTGGCGGAGGAGGTCCGAGGCCAGGGTCGTCGCGGTGGTCCCGGCGCTGCTGCTTCCCCGGTCCGGGTTACGGTGAGAAGCGCCGCCCGCCGACCGAGGAGCCCGTATGCACGCCGTTCTGCGCCCCCGCGCGCTGTCCCCCGGCGACCTGGTCGCGGTCGCGACCCCGTCGGGCCCGGTGGTCACGGCGTCCGACCGGCCGCTCATCGAGCGCGGCGTGGCGACCCTGGAGGGGATGGGCTTCCGCGTACGCGTGGTGCCGTCCGCCACCAGCGGGCGCCGCCGGTGGTGGGCGTCGGGGACACCGGCCGCGCAGGCGGAGGAGCTGAACTCCCTGCTGCGCGACCCGGAGGTCCGGGCGATCTTCGCGCACACCGGCGGCAAGGCCACGTTCGCCTACCTGGACCTGATCGACCTGGACGCGATCCGGGCCGACCCGAAGCCGATCCTGGGCTACAGCGACATCTCGGTCCTGCACCTGGCGCTGTACGCGCGGACCGGCCTGGTCGGGTTCCACGCCGACGTCCTCACCCACGGCATCGGTCTCGGCTGGCACGAACACGCCGACGGCGACCGGCGCGCGCAGCTGGTCGACCTGTACGAACGCGTGCTGACCAAGGCGTCGCCCGCGGGCCCCCTCCCGGCCGGGGCGCCGTGGGAGTGCTGGCGGGAGGGCCGCGCGTCCGGCCCGCTGGTCGGTGGCCTCCTCAACCGGCTGATCCGGCTGCAGGGCACCGGTTTCGCGCCTCCTCACGAGCTCTTCGACGGGGCCGTCTTCTTCTGGGAGGAGGTCAACCGGCCGGTGCCGGAGGTCTGGAACAACCTCCACATCCTGCGGCTCGCGGGCGTCCTGGACCGGATCGCGGCGATGGTGGTCGGCGTCCCGTCGAACGTCACCGCCCCGGACAGCGGCCCGAACCCACCGACCCTGCGGGAGGCGGTGCTCGACGCCCTGGGCGACCGCGACATCCCGGTGCTGGGCAACGTCGACTTCGGCCACGCCGTACCCAACCTCCTCCTCCCCATCGGCGTACGCGCCGAGGTGGACGCGACCGCCGGCACCCTGTCGCTCGTGGAACCGGCGGTCGGCTGACCCGTTACGAAGCCGTAGGGATGAGGTACGGGTCGAGGTAGGCCTGTTTGGTGGTGTTGACGGTGGTCCAGTCGTCGTTGAGGATGCCGCCCGTGTCGCCGGAGTTGGGGTTCCAGGACCAGAACGTGAAGTCGATCCCGCCCGCTCCCTTGCCCAGGTAGGCCAGCAGGGTCCGCAGCCAGGTCTGGTCGCGCGGGTCGGCGAGTGTGGTGCCGAACTCCCCGGTTCTCCTTACTGGTCGAAGAGCTGACCGAACGAGGCCATCGCCAGCGCGATGTCCGATTCCGCCCAGAAACGGTGGTAGTCGAAGACGGGGGCGGCACCGCCGTTCAGGTGGGCCGCGCTGGTAGCTGTTGATGTACGACGGCGCGTTCCCCGGGCCGGTCTCGCAGCCGCCGCCAGGGGTGTCGCCGTAGCCGTAGACGTTGTCGACGTCCTGCAGCCAGTGCATGCCGTAGATGTCGTCGGTGCCGTACGCGGACTTCAGCTCGGCGGCGATCGGGTCCTGAACCGACGCTCACGCCGGAGTCGATCTGCGAGGGGTACTGCTCGGGCAGGTCGTGCTCTGCCGCGTACGTCGCGGGCTTGCCCGCGTTGTAGAAGGAGTTCGTGGGCTGGTCCGCGTGCGTGGGGATCATGTACTTCTCCATGAGCGCCCACGCGCCGTTGAACTTGCTCCAGTCGCCGGTGACCCTGCCGTACGCGGCCTGCATCCAGATCAGGTAGCTGTTGAGGAAGCGGTCTGCGCGGTGGACCAGTTCGCGGCGGTGAAGGTCAGCGTGCCGCCGGACGCGACGGACAGGCCGGTCGCGCCGCTCGCCCGCGTGGTGGTGACGGTGACGGGCCCGGACGGCTGCCCGGAGAGCTTCACGCCGTACGACGCGGTCTTGCCCTGCTGGACGGTGAGCGCCGCGGGGCTGGCGACGACGGGCGGCCCGCTGAGGACGTGCACGCCCACCGGCGTGGACTCGGCCGTCGCGCCCGCCGCCGGGCTGGTCAGCGCCACCGTGGGCGCCTTGTGCGCGCCGGTGCAGGTAGTGCCGTTCAGCGCGAACGACGAGGGGGTCGCGCCGGTGCCGGTGAAGTTGGCGCCGATGGTCGTGCTCGCGCCGGTGGCGAGCGCGCCGTTCCGGCTCAGGTTCTTGACGGTGACGTCCTTGCCGGACTGGCTCCAGTCGCCGCTCCAGCCCTGCGTGAGCGTCTGGTCGCCGGTGTAGGAGTACTTCAGGGTCCAGCCGTTGATCGCGGCGCCGAGGTTGGCGATGGTGAGGTTCGCGGTGAAGCCACCGCACCAGTCATTCGCCGAGTAGTCGACCCTGCACTGGACGTCGGCGGCCTCCGCGCCGCGGCCTGGCCACCAGCGAGGCGGCCAGGAGTGAGAGGGCGACCAGCGCGGCTCGCCATCGGCGTCGTCTCTTCATGGGCATCTCCTTCTGGCGGGGTTCACGCGGAATCACGAATGATGAGGCGGGTCTCGAGGACCACTCCTGGGAGCGGTGAGGGCTCGCCGGCGATCCGGCCGAGCAGCTCGCGCGCCATCCGTGCCCCCATCTCGGCGATGGGCTGCCGTACGGTCGTGAGCCTGGGGCGGACCCTCTCGGCGATCGGCGCGTCGTCGAACCCGATGACCGCGACGTCGTCGGGCACCCGGCGTCCCGTACGCCGGAGCGCGCGCAGGGCGCCGACCGCCATCTGGTCCGACGCGGCCAGGACGGCGTCAATGTCCGGACGGCGGCCGAGCAGCCGGTTCATCGCGTGCTCGCCCGACGCCTGCCGCAGGTCGCCGTAGGTGACGAGGCCGGTGCTCGACAGCCCGGCGTCGGCCATGGACGCCTGGTACCCGGCGAGCCGGTCGAGGCCGGCGGCCATGTCGGGCGGCCCGGCGATGGTGCCGATGGTCCGGCGGCCGGACCGCAGCAGGTAGTCGACGGCGGTACGCGCGCCGCCGTGGTTGTCGGCGTCGACGTACGGCAGCGGAGCCGGCCACAGCGGGCGGCCCGCGAACAGCACCGGGATCGGCAGGTGGCGTAAGAGCGTGGCGGGTTCTCCGTGCGCGCTCAGTACGAGCGCGCCGTCGGCACCGCCGCCGCGCAGGTAGGCCGAGACGGTGCTCCACCGCCCCTCCCGGCCGATGACGAGCACCACGAGCTCGCGCCCGTCCAGCTCGCGGCGTACACCGGCCAGGACGCGGGTGAAGAAGTCGTCGCCGAAGACCCGCGACTCGTCCTCGCAGATCACCGCGGCGATCGACCCCACGCGGCGTACGGCGCGGATCCGTACGTATCCGAGGCTGCGCACGGCCTCCTCGACACGGGTGCGCGCGTGATGGCTGACGTGGGCCGTGCCGTTGATGACGCGCGAGGCCGTGGCGGGCGACACGCCCGCGAGGGCGGCGACGTGGGCCAGCGTCGGTGTCCCGGCGAGGTCGGTTCCGTTCAAGGCGAGACTCCCTTCGGGCGCTTGGCGGGTCTGTGGGAGCGCTCCCACACAATCCAATTCGGACGAACGGGTGTCAAGGGAGTCATGTCGGTCGGGTAACGCGCGCGTTTCGGCGTGCTACGCGTTCCTCACCGCGAGCAGGGACGTAACCCGTTCGGGGCGTACGGACGCTCCGTGAAAGCAGATGAAAACAGGGCTACGGCAGCCAGGCGACGTGGCGGTGCAGGAGGGTGTAGCCGACGAAGGTGACGGCGTCGATGAGGGTGTGCGCGACGATGAGCGGCGTCGTACGGCCCCAGCGCTGGTAAAGGCGGCCGAACAGCAGGCCCATCACCACGTTGCCGGCGAAGCCGCCGAACCCCTGGTAGAGGTGGTACGACCCCCGGAGCAGGGCGCTCGTCGCCAGCGAGCGGTTCCGGCCCCAGCCGAGCTGCGACAGCCGGTGGAGCAGGTAGCCGACGACGAGGATCTCCTCCAGCACGCCGTCCTGGGCGGCCGACAGGATCAGCACCGGGATCCGCCACCACACGGGCGGCAGCGACGCCGGCACGACCGTGAGGTTGACGCCCGCGTGGTAGGCGCCGAGGTACAGCGCGAGGCCGCAGCCTCCGACGACGGCGGCCAGCACCGCGCCGCGCAGGAGGTCCTGCCCGGGACGGCGGCGGTCGACGCCCACGGTCGCCAGTGACTCGCCCGACCGCACCAGCAGGTACGCCACGAGCGCCACCGGCGCGACCGTCACCGCGATGCTCAGCAACTGGAACGACAGGTCGATCCACGGGCGTCCGGGCGCGAGCGAGCCCACGAGGAGCGCCTGCTGGTGGGAGAGCGACTTGGGCGCGGTCAGCGAGGCGATGAGCTGGAGCAGCGCCTGCGCGCCGCTGGCGCCGAGCGACACGGCGAAGACCACCCAGATCTCCGCCGTGATCAGCCGCGGCGTCAGCACGGGCCCGGCTCCGGCCTCCGCGTGGGTCGCAGGCGAGGTCACGTCCGCACCGTAGCAGCGCTGGTCAGGGCAGCCAGTTCGGGTCGCGTTTCTCCAGGAAGGCGGCGATTCCCTCCTTGGCCTCGTCCGAGGCGAAGCAGCGGGCGGACAGCTCCGTCATCGCCGCGAACCCCTCCTCGACCGGCATCGCGGTCACGGTGCGGGGCAGCTTCTTGGCGATGGCCAGCGCCTCGGGCGCGCCGCGCAGCAGCATGTCCGTGTAGTGGCCGACGGTGGCGTCCAGCTCCCCGGCGGGCACCGCGCGGTTGATCAGGCCGATCTCCTGGGCGCGCGCGGCGTCGAAGACCTCCCCGGTGAGGAAGTACTCGGCGGCGGCGCGCGACTCCATGCGGCGCAGGCACGTCACGGCGATCATCGCGGGGACGACGCCCAGGCGTACCTCGGTGAAGGCGAACGTCGCGGTGTCCGGGGCGACGGCCAGGTCGCAGGCGGTGACCAGGCCGAGGCCGCCGGCGCGCGCCGGGCCGTTGAGGCGGGCCACGACCGGCTTCGGGCTGTCCCAGATCAGCGTCACGAGCCCGGGGACGTCCGGCGGCGGCTCGCCGGCGGACTGCTCTTTGAGGTCGGCGCCGGCGCAGAAGACGGTGCCGGCGCCGGTCAGCACGATGACGCGGACGGCGTCGTCGCCGAGCGCGGCGACGAGCGTCTCGCGCAGTTCGGCGACGAGGCGGCGTGACAGCGCGTTGCGGTTGCGCGGCGAGTCCAGGGTGATCGTCGCGACGCCGCCCTCGGCGGCGAGACGGACGAGGGGTTCCATCGTTCTCCTCACTTCACTGCTCGGCCACGACGGCGAGCACGGCGCCGGACTCGACCTGGCGGCCGACCTCGGCGTGCAGGGCGGACACCACTCCGGCGGCCGGGGCGACGATCTGATGCTCCATCTTCATCGCCTCCAGCCACAGCATCGGCTGGCCGCGTTCGACCGTGTCGCCCTCCTTCACCGCCACGCGTACCACCGAACCGGGCATGGGCGCGAGCAGCGTGCCGGGGGCGACCTGTTCGGCGGGGTCGGGAAGGCGTTCGAGCGGCGTGAGCGTCACCGGGCCGAGGACGGAGTCCACGTGGACGCTCGCGCCGTGGCGGGCGACGGCCAGGCGCAGGCGTACGCCGTCGCGGTCCAGCACGACGCGGTCCGGGGACGCCTCGACCAGCGAGACCCCGTCGTGGCCGGTCAGGCCGTCGCGGGTGAGGAGGTACTCGACCTCGATCCCGCCCTCGAAGGACACCCGCTGCGGCTGGGAGGGCACGTTGCGCCAGCCGCCCGGCAGGTTCCGCAGGACGCGCGCGGACGCGCGGTTCGCGGCGGCCTGGGCGAGGGCGGCGGCGAGCGCGGACAGGCGTACGGCGTCGTCGCCGGCGAGGCGCGCCGTCGTGTCGTGCCGGTCGAGGAAGCCCGTGTCGGTGGCGCCGCCGGTGAAGGCCTCGTGCCGCAGGGTGTTGACGAGCTGGTCGCGGTTGGTGACCAGGCCGTGCACGCGGGCGCCGGCCAGCGCGGACGCGAGCCTGCGCGCCGCGGCGGCGCGCGTCGGGGCGTACGCGATGACCTTGGCGAGCATGGGGTCGTAGAACGTGGAGACGACGCTGCCGGAGACGACGCCGGCGTCGAGCCGCAGCCCGTAGCCGTCCGGCACGCGGAACTCCACGTCGACGCCGGGCACCTCGAACGCGTGCAGCGTGCCGCTGTGCGGCCGGTAGCCCTCCGCGGGGTCCTCGGCGTACAGGCGCGCCTCGATGGCGTGGCCCCTGGGGCGCGGCGGGTCGTGCAGCGCGGCGCCTTCGGCCACCTCGATCTGCAGCGCGACCAGGTCGACGCCGAAGACGCACTCGGTGACCGGGTGCTCCACCTGAAGGCGGGTGTTGACCTCCAGGAAGAAGAACCCGCCGTCCGGGGAGAGCATGAACTCGACCGTGCCCGCGCCGGTGTACCCGATCGCGCGGGCCGCCGCCGCGGCGGCCTCGGACAGGCGCTGGCGCAGCTCGGAGTCGACCGCCGGCGACGGCGCCTCCTCGATGACCTTCTGGTGGCGCCGCTGGATGGAGCACTCCCGCTCCCCCAGGGTCCACACGGTGCCGTGCGTGTCGGCGAGCACCTGCACCTCGATGTGGCGCGCGCCGGTCAGCAGCGGCTCGCAGAACACCGCCGGGTCGCCGAACGCCGACTCAGCCTCGCGCCGCGCCGACTCGATCGCGTCGCCCAGGGCGTCCGCGGTCTCCACGACGCGCATGCCGCGCCCGCCACCACCCGCCGACGCCTTGACCAGCACCGGGAAGGTGGTGATCTCCCCGGGGTCCAGGTCGGGCAGGACGGGTACGCCGGCGGTCCGCATCAGGCGCTTGGCCTCGACCTTGAGCCCCATCGCGGAGATCGCCGACGGCGGCGGGCCGACCCAGGTGAGCCCCTTCGCGGTCACCGCCTCGGCGAACCCGGCGTTCTCGGACAGGAAGCCGTACCCGGGATGGACGGCGTCCGCCCCCGAGGCGGCTGCCGCGGCGAGGATCGCGTCCTGGTCGAGGTAGGTCTCGGCCGGAGTCGCGCCCGGAAGGCGTACGGCGAGGTCGGCCTCTGAGGCGTGCGGAAGGGCGGCGTCCGGGTCGGAGAAGACCGCGACCGTCTCGATGCCGAGGTCACGGCACGTACGGAAGACACGGCGGGCGATCTCGCCCCGGTTGGCCACCAGCAGTCGTGAAATCATTCGCCTAGATCCTGAAGACGCCGAAGCCGCCGGTGCGTTCGGCGGCGGGGGCGCTGTTGATGGCGGACAGGCAGAGCCCGAGGACGGTACGCGTGTCGCGCGGGTCGATGACACCGTCGTCGTACAGCCGCCCGGACAGGAAGAACGGCAGCGACTCCTTCTCGATCTGCTCCTCGACCAGGGCGCGCATCTGCCGGTCGGCCTCCTCGTCGAACTCCTGGCCGCGCGCCTGCGCCGCCTGGCGCCCCACGATGGACAGCACGCCGGCGAGCTGCGCCGGGCCCATCACCGCGGACTTCGCGCTCGGCCAGGTGAACAGGAAACGCGGGGCGTACGCCCGGCCGCACATGCCGTAGTTCCCGGCGCCGTACGACGCTCCCATGACGACGGTCAGGTGCGGCACCGAGCTGTTCGACACCGCGTTGATCATCGTCGCGCCCTGCTTGATGATGCCTCCCTGCTCGTACTCCTTGCCGACCATGTAACCGGTCGTGTTCTGCAGGAACAGCAGCGGGGTGCCGGTCTGGTTCGCGAGCTGGATGAACTGCGCGGCCTTGGTCGCCTCGGCACCGAACAGCACGCCCTGGGCGTTGGCGAGGATCCCGATCGGGTAGCCGTGCAGGGCGGCCCAGCCGGTGACGAGGCTCGTGCCGTACAGCGGCTTGAACTCGTCGAAGTCCGAGCCGTCGACGATCCGGGCGATCACCTCGCGCGGGTCGAACGGCACCTTCAGGTCCTCTGGGACGATGCCGGCCAGCTCGTCCGGGTCATGCGCCGGAGGGCGCGACTCCAGGGGCTCGCGGCCCTGTTTGCGCCAGTTGAGGCGCGCCACGACGCGGCGGCCGATACGGAGGGCGTCCTGCTCGTCGGCGGCCATGTAGTCGGCGAGGCCGCTCGTACGCGCGTGCATCTCGGCGCCGCCGAGCTCCTCGTCGCCGGACTCCTCGCCGGTGGCCATCTTCACCAGCGGAGGCCCGCCGAGGAAGACCTTCGCGCGGTCCTTGACCATGACGACGTAGTCGCTCATGCCCGGCAGGTACGCGCCGCCGGCCGTGGAGTTGCCGAAGACGAGCGCGATCGTCGGGATGCCCGCGGCGGAGAGCCGGGTGAGGTCGCGGAAGACGCGGCCGCCCGGGATGAAGATCTCCTTCTGCGTGGGCAGGTCGGCGCCGCCGGACTCGACGAGGTTGATCAGCGGCAGGCGGTTCTCCAGCGCGATGTCGGCGGCTCGGAACGACTTGGTCACCGTCCACGGGTTGCTCGCCCCGCCGCGTACGGTCGGGTCGCTCGCGACGATCACGCACTCGACGCCCTCGACCACGCCGATCCCGGTGACGACGCTGGCGCCGACCGCGAAGTCGCTCCCCCAGGCGGCCAGTGGCGACAGCTCCAGGAACGGGGAGTCCGGGTCGATGAGCAGCTCGATCCGCTCGCGGGCGAGCAGCTTGCCGCGCCCGCGGTGCCGGTCGACGTACTTCGGCCCGCCACCGGCCACCGCCTTGGCCTGCTCGGCGCCGAGCGCCTCGAGCGAGGCCAGCATCGCCGCCCGCCGCGCGGCGTACACCTCGCCGGCGGGGTCGAGCATGCTGGGAAGAACGGTCATCCGGGGGCCTTCCGTTGTGTTCCGGACCGTCTCGTACGGCCCTCGCCTTGTCGAGTATGGCCAAGCGCCTCGCCGCAAGGAAGATCATTATCGGACTGAGGCGAATCTCATTCGGTCTATTCTCCCACCGTCAACTTGGGTTGACATTCCCTCGCGTGTCAACCTATGTTGACGGCATGAGCGATGGAGTCCAGCTCGCCCAGGAGGCGAGCAGCCGCGACCCGGCGGTAGGGCTGCGAGCGGTCCGCGCACTGCGCGAACTCGCCGAGCGGCTCGAAGCGCTGCAGGTCGGGAACGCACGCGACGCGGGTTGGTCGTGGCAGGAGATCGCCGTCTGCCTCGGCGTCAGCAGGCAGGCGGTCCACAAGAAGCACGGCGGCGGCCGGCGGATCCTCGGTAAGGAGCGATAGGAAATGTTCGAACGTTTCACGGACGAGGCACGCATGGTCGTGCGGCTGGCGCAGGAGGAGGCCCGCCGGATGCGCCACGACCACATCGGCACCGAACACCTGCTGATCGCCCTCCTCGCCGAGGACAAGGGGCCCGCCGCGCAGGCGCTGCGCGCCTGCGACGTGGACGTCGCCGACCTGCGCCGGCGGATCCCCTCCACCGCCGTGCCGCGGGCCGGGCTCGACTCCGAGGCACTGGCGACTCTGGGGATCGATCTGGAGGAGGTGCGCCGGGTGACGGAGGCGAGCTTCGGGCCGGGCGCCCTGGACACGACGAGCCCGGGCGCGGTGCGCAGCGGGCACATCCCCTTCGCGAAGCGCTCCAAGAAGGTGCTGGAACTGTCACTGCGTGAGGCCCTGCGGCTGGGACACAAGTACATCGGCACCGGCCACCTCCTCCTCGGCCTGCTCCGCGAGGGCGAGGGCCTCGGCGCCAAGCTCCTCGTCGACGCGGGCGTCGACCTCCCCTCCCTCCGGAACGACGTCACCCGCCGCATCACCTCCGAAGCGGCGTGAGCCGGGCGGCGGGCCGGCCCGTCCGGCCCGCCGCCCGCACGGTCGGCAGACTTGTACCGATGCGAGAGATCCACGACCCCGGTGAACTGGCCGGCCTGTGCGGCGGCGACACCCTGTGCGTGTGGGCGGCGCAGGGGCTGGCCGGGTCCGGCCGCGCCTGGGCCGGTGAGAGCGGGCGCGCGGTGGCCGTGGCGGGCCCGGGCCTGTCGGCGCGCGACCGGCTCGCGGTGTACGGGCCGCCGGCGGAGGCAGTCACGCTGGTCCGGTCGCTGCTGCCCGGCTCGGGCCCACGTACCGGCCGCTGGGCGACCCGGAACTGATCGACCACGTGGTGAAAGGCGTCCCGTCGCTGGTCCACGCGGGCGCGTTCGCCTGGATGGAGACCGGCTCCGCCGTCACGGAACCTCAGGCAGGAGTGGCCCGATGGCTGGGTGAGGACGCGATGGCCGAGATCACTTCACTGCTGGACGCGGAGTTCCCCGGCTCGTACGCGCGGCCCGGGGTGGCCGGCGTGGAGCGGTGGGCGGGTGTACGCGATCGTGCGGGGCGGCTGGTGGCGGTCGCGGCGCTCGGATGGTCGGCGCCGTCCGTCGGGCTGCTGGTCGGGGTGGCCGTGCGCGCCGACGCCCGCGGGCTCGGCGCGGGGGGCGAGGTGTGCCGGTTCGTGCTCGGCGACGGGCTGGCCCGGCACGGAACCGTCGCCCTGATGGTCGACGCGGGCAACCTGGCGGCGATACGCCTCTACCGGCGCCTCGGACTCGGCCACCGGCCGATGAGCGCCGCACGCGTCCTGCTCTGACGAGGGCCCTGACGCCACCTTCGCCACACGGCGTCGCCGAACCGTCAATGAGCGGCGTGTGGCGCAGCGCGAACGAGTGGTTTGCCTCGATAAGATGCCGTCACGGCTTTTACGGTGGAAGGCCGGGTCGCGTGGTCGACGTGCCGTGGTGACCGACGGGGAGGATGAGCGTGGCCGGTCAAGAGACGCCTGACGGCGCTCCGATTGAAGACCAGCCGCCCGAGGAGCCGGGGCCCGCCCCCGCTCCCCCGCACGGCCGACCGCCCTCGACCCCCGCGCCCGGTGAGGGGGACCCCACGTCGGAGAACCCGTGGCCCCCGTCGGTGACGGCGGAAGGGCCGTGGGCCGTGTCGCCGCCTCTTCCCTCCGGGCCATGGTCGGTTTCGGTGCCGGAGCCTCCGGCCGAGGGTTCCTGGTCCGTTCCTCCTCCTCCGCCGCCCGCGGACTGGGGACGGGACGCCGGTGCGCCCGCGCTTCCGCCCTGGGCGGCGCCGCCGCCGTTCAGCCCGGTGGACGAGACGTCCGGCGATGACTCCTCCGACCCCTGGCGGATCGCGCCGCAGCCTCCGTGGAATCCCTCGGCGGAGCCGCCGCCGCCCTCCCCGCCGGCCACCTACTACGACCCGGCTGCGCGTGAGCCGGCCCGGCGGCCTCCTGGTGGTCCCGTTCATCCGCCTGGTCCGGGCGGGCGGGTGCCCGGTCCGCCACCGGGACCCGTCGACCCCAACGCCACCGCTCTCGACCTGCCGCCTTCCGCGACCGCGCCGCGGTCGACGCCCAGGCCGCCCTCAGAGACGCGTGCCTCCGGGCCGTACCCGACCGTCTTCGACGAGCCCTGGCGGCGGGAGACGCCCGCGCGGCGCAGCAGTGGTGTGCCGGTGCGGCCGATCGTCATCGGTGCCGCCGGGGTCGCCGTGGCGGCGCTCATCGCGGGCGGGATCGTCGTCTTCTCCGGTGGGCACGGTGGCGGGCACGCCACGGACGGGCCGCCCGCCAAGCTCGCCGGGGCCGTCTTCACGACCGACCCGAACGCCAAGACGGACGGGCGGGACCAGGAGCTGCTCGGTGTCGCCTCCGCGGGGTCGATCGTCGTGGCGATCGGCGGGGAGGCCGGGACCGCGGACTACCGTGGCGAGTTCCTCGTCTCCAGTGACGGCGGCCGGTCGTTCCGGCTCGCTGACGTGCGCACCGCGCAGGGAGACGAGCCCGGGGGCGGGGACACGCCCCGTGTCGTCGCCGGGTCCGACGGCGCCTGGGTCGCGCTCGGCGGGTCGCACGCGGGTACGGCCGTCTGGACGAGCCGCGACGGGAAGTCGTGGATCCGGCAGCCCGACGCCACGGGCGCCGCGTTCGGGCGGGACAAGATCACCCGGGTCGCCAGGACCGGCAGCGGGTTCGTCGCCGTCGGGAACACCTCCCAGAAGGGCGACTACTCCGACGCAGTCCCGGTCGTGTGGCTGTCGGAGGACGGCCGTCACTGGGAGCGGCTCGGCAACGACCAGCTGAAGATGTCGCTGAGCGGCGGCCCGCTGTCGCTGATCGACGTCGCGGCGGCCGGCAACAACGTCATCGCGTACGGCTGGACCAGTAACGCCAAGGGGCAGGTCGTCAAGGACGGCGTGTGGCGTTCGGCGGACGGCGGGCGCTCCTGGAAGCCCGTCGACATCCCGCACCCGAAGGGCTCGGCGGGGCCGGGCATCGCGATCGCGGCGACGCCCTCGGGCTTCGTCGCCGGGAGGAACGCCAGCAGCAAGTCCGAGCGGTACGGCGTCGTGATGACGTCGCCGGACGGCGTCCGCTGGGCGTCCTCGGGCGAGATCCACCTGCCGGGGTACGGCGGGCTCCAGCGGTTCGCCGGCACCGACCGTGGCATGGCCGCGGTGATCGGCGGCGACAAGAAGGTGCTGATCGCGCGCAGCGCGGACGGCCGTACCTGGCAGAACGCCGGTGAGGTGCCGGTGTCCGCGGGCCGTACGGTCGAGGGCGTCGCGGTGACCGCCGGCGCGACCGTCGTCGCGGCGAGGGACGACGACGGCCAGGAGGCCGACGCGGTCCTGGCCGTACGCGACACGCTCGGCCAGGAGATCCCCGTCGACCTCGCGCGCGTGGCGGGGGCGGTCACGCCGGACCGTACGGTGACGTCGGTCGCGGCGGGGCGCGCCGCGGCGGTGGCGGTCGGCAGCACGAACGGCGACGCCGCGGTGTGGACCTCCTCCGACGGCGACCGCTGGACGCGCGGGCGCGACACCGGGCAGGCCCTCGCGCGGCCCGGCAAGCAGCGCCTCCTCAGCGTCGCGCCGGGCGGCGCGGGATGGCTGGCCGTCGGCACCGACGGGAACCGGCCGCTGGTCGTCACCTCGGCGGACGGCGCGGCCTGGCGCGCGGACGCGGGCGGCGCCTTCGCGCCCGGCAAGGACGGCCACGCCGCGACGTACTCCGCGGCGGCCGGACCGTCCGGGTACGTGGTCGTCGGCGAGAGCGGGTACTCCGCGGGCACCTGGTACTCCCCCGACCTGAAGACGTGGAAGCGCGGCGGCGGCGCCGACCTGGCCGGCACCAAGGCGGCGAACCGCTGGATGCGCGGCGTCGTCGCCGGGCCGTCGGGGTACGTCGCGGTCGGCGGCCTCAGCGACCCCGCGGTGAAGAACGCCCCGCGAGGGCGGCCCGCCGTGTGGACCTCGCCCGACGGCGCGACGTGGACGATGAAGCCGCTGACGCCTCCGTCTGGTGCTCAGGAGGGCTGGTTCGACAAGGTCGCGGTGAAGGGGAACCTGCTCGTCGCCTCCGGTACCGCGACGACCAACTCCGGCCGCAGCGCCTTCGCGTACACCTCCGCCGACGGCGGAGGTACGTGGCAGGAGGTCCAGCTTCCGTCCGTGGGCCAGGCCGGCGACACGGTCCTCACCGCGCTGACGGCGACGCCGAAGGGCTTCGTGCTGGCGGGCACCGTCGGGGCGTCGGGGCGTTCGGACGTCGTGCTGTGGACCTCCGCGGACGGGCGTTCGTGGACGGCGCGGACCCCGCAGGGAACGGGCCTGTCCGGGCGCGGCGACCAGTGGCTCACCGGCATGACCGCGCTCGGCGGCGACCTGGTGGCCGTCGGGGTCACCGCGGACCACCAGGGTGAGCAGCCGACGCTGTGGCAGCGGCCACTGCCGTGAGGGGTCGAACACGCCGGTTCCGCGCGGTCGCGGCCACCGTGTCACTGCTGGCCGGGGCCACCGGGTGCGCCCTGGGGGCGCGGGCGAAGGCGAGCGTCCACCACCCGCTCGCGGTCCCGCCGCCGAAACCGGCGATGCGCGTCATGCCGCTCGGCGACTCGATCACCGACGGACTCCTGCCGCCGGGCGGCTACCGCAGCGACCTGTGGCAGTACCTGACCGCCGACGGGCTGGACGCGGACTTCGTCGGCTCACGGTCGAACGGGCCGCCCCAGCTCGGCGACCGCGACGAGGAGGGCCACCCGGGCTGGCGGATCCAGGAGCTGTACGCGCACGCGCGCGGCTGGCTGCTCCGGTACCGCCCGGACGTGGTCCTGTTGCACATCGGCACCAACGACGTCATCCAGCGGTCGAACCTCAAGCGGGCACCGCGACGGCTGGGCGCGCTGGTCGACCTCATCGCCGACGACCCTGCCGTCCGCCCACGTGTACGTCGCGACGATCATCCCGCTGGCCGACCCGGCGGGCGAGCGGAGGGTACGCGCGTTCAACGCCGCCGTGCCCGGCCTCGTGTCCGAACGCGCCGCCAAGGGCCGGCACGTCCACCTCGTCGACATGCACGCCGCGCTGACCGGCAAGGACATCTCCGTCGACGGCATCCACCCGACGAACGGCGGCTACTCAAAGATGGCCGCCCGCTGGTACTCCGCGCTGACCGGCGTGCCGACGACGCGCTGGGAGGCGGAGAAACCGGCGTACACGACGGTCAACAACGGCGAACGCCTCACGACGGGCACCGCCTCGGGCAACGGCAAGGTCGGCTACCTGTCGGCCCCGGGAAGCTATCTGGAGTACGCCGTCCAGGCCCCGCGCGACGGCACGTCGCCTGTACGTACGCGCGGGCGACGGCATGAGCGGCCCGTGCTCCCAGCGCCTGACCGTCGACGGCGCCCCGCACGGCCTGCTGACCTACTCCGCGTACGGCTGGGACCGCTGGACCATCACCGCGACGGACATCACCCTGCACGCGGGCCGCAACACCGTACGTTTCACCCGCGCCACGTGCAGCGCGGAGATGGACTCGATCGACCTCGCCCCGGCGCGCTGAGAGCCGAGCCGCCTCACTTCGCCGAGGCGGCGCACTCGCCGCTCGGCGTTTCCACTTCGGCGGGCGGTTCGGCCGGTGGGTGGTCCGCGGTGCGGATCTGAGACAGGGCGGCCTTCAGGCGGGGGCGCAGGGTCAGGCTGGGCCGGGCGTTCGACCAAGACGTGGATGGCGTACGCCAGCAGGAGCGAGCCCGCGATCAGTACGCCGAGCACCCCCAGCGGCCCATGTGGGGCGGCGGCGAGGAGAAGGTGCGGGAGACCGTCTGGTGGACCAGGTAGAGCGGGTACGTCAGCATGCCCAGCACCGTGAGGCCGCGCCAGCGCAGCCACGACAGGCGGTGCGTCGCCACCAGGGCCATCACGGCGAAGATCGCCGTCACCACCGCCGGGATGACGTACTCCGATCGGCCCGGCACCGTGAAGTCGGGGAAGTTGTACTTCACGTCGTAGTAGAGCCGAGCGCCCAGCCAGCAGCCGATCAGCAGCCAGACGATCAGGTTGTGCCCGTACCGGTAGATCAGGTAGAAGCCCATCCCGGCCACGAAGAACGGCGCGTACCTCCACAGGAGCAGCACCTTCGCGAACCCGGCGCCGCCTCCAGGGCGAACACGCTCAGCAGCAGCCACGGCGCCATGAACGCCACGCACCGCCGGTAGGTGATGCCCCGCCACAGCGAGCAGCGTGATCAGCGCGTAGAAGTGCAGCTCGACGTAGAGGGTCCAGTAGACGACCTCCATGCGCTGCGACCCGATGCCCTCCTGGAGCATCGTGAGGTTCGGGATGAACCGCGTCAGCGGGCCGTCGGTGCCCGGCCCGAACGGCGACGGCCGCGAGGCGGAACGCCACGTACACCGCGAGGGACAGCGTCACGCCGACCCAGTACGCGGGGAACAGCCGCAGGACCGCGGAGACCGCGAAGTCGCCGGGCTTGCGGCCCCACACGCTCATCAGGATGACGAAGCCGCTGATCAGGAAGAACAGCTCGACGCCGAGGAAGCCGTAGCGCGTGACGCCGGCCCAGCTCGGGGAACGACCTCGCGCGCGCTCCCGCCGGGCCACTCCGGCGCGGGCACGCCGGTGAAGTGGTGCAGCATCACGGCCGCGGCGGCGACGAAGCGCAGGAGGTACAGCTCGCGCAGCCGCCGTTCGGGACGGCCGTCCACGAGGCGCGGGTTCTCGATGGCCATCAGATGTCCGTGATCCGCACGACGACCTGCTCGTTCCCCGAGGTGTACGCCTCGTACTCGAACCGCGCGCCGGGGAGGCGACCCACTCCCGCCACGCGCGGTACTCGTGGTCCTGCCAGCCTGGATAGTTGAAGTACTCGTCGAAGACGATGACGCTGCCGGGCCGCAGGCGCGGGCCGACGTGGCGGAGCACGGTCGCGGCCGAGGAGTACAGGTCGGAGTCGACGTGCACGAAGGCGACCGGCTCCGGGTGGGACTCCAGGAAGCCCGGCAGGGTGTCCTCGAACAGGCCGACGACCAGCTCGGCGCCGAGCACCTCCGGCGGCGCGTCGACGGCGAAGTGGCCCTTCGGGAAGCCGTCGCGCCAGTCCTCGGGCAGCCCCTGGAAGGAGTCGAAGCCGAAGACGTTCTTCCCGTCGCGTCCGGCGGTGATGACCCGCAGCGTGCCGCCGGAGTGGACGCCGAACTCCAGGGCCATGCCCTCCTGCCCGGCGGCGAGCGAGAGGGCGTACTCCAGCGTGGCGACCGGGTCGGTGAAGGACGGGATGTCCGCCATGCCCGCGCGGACGATCTTGGCGGTGGCACGCTCCGAGGCGGCCTCTTCGCGTCCCCGGTGGCGCTGCGCCTGCTCCAGCGCGCCCTCCGGCGGCGACCAGGAGGTCGACCGCGTCCTAGATGCCGCCCTCGAACGCGGCGCGCCCCTCGCGCAGGACGACGCCCCGGTCGCACACCTTCTCCAGCGTGCCCATGTCGTGGGACGACGATGACGAGCGTACGTCCCGCCGCGTGCAGCTCCTGGATCCGTTCGAGGCACTTCTTCTGGAACGGCGGGTCGCCGACGGCCAGGGCCTCGTCGACGAGGAAGACGTCCGGCTCGGTGTGCACGGCGACGGAGAAGCCGAGCCGCATGAACATCCCGGAGGAGTAGAACTTCACCTGGGTGTCGAGGAACGTCTCGATCTCGGAGAAGTCCACGATCGCGTCGTACTCGCGCTCGGTCTCGGCCTCGGTCATGCCCGAGGATCGCGGCGTTGAGGAAGATGTTCTCCCGGCCGGTGAGGTCCGGGTGCAGGCCCGCGCCGACCTCGATCAGCCCGGCGACCTTCCCGCGCACCCGTACCGAGCCGGCGTCGGGCTGCATGACGCCGGAGATCAGCTTGAGCAGGGTGCTCTTGCCCGACCCGTTCAGGCCCATCAGGGCGACGCGACTCGCCCTGCTCGACCGTGAGCGACACGTCGTCCAGCGCCGTGAACCGCTCGGACAGGCTCTGCCGCCGCGCCGCCCGTACGGTCATCTCCTTGATGGAGTGGGCGTGGCGCAGGGTGAACCGCTTGCTCACCCCGTCGACGACGATCGCTTCCATCACAGCTCCTGGGCGAAGCGGCGCTGCAGCCGGCGGAAGACGAGCTGGGCCAAGGCCGAGCAGCAGCAGCGCGCGCGAGCAGGCTGACCAGCCCGCGTCGGTCAGGTGGTCGGGGAAGGCGGCAGGTCTCCGGGCAGGCGGCGCCCGTCGGCGCGTCCGGTGCGCGCCGCGGCCACCAGAACGCCCGCTGGAAGAGCGAGCACCGCGGTGCCCAGCGGGTTGGCGAGGTAGATCTGCAGCCGCCAGCTCCCGTCGCGGCCTCCTGGACCGCGGTCCACGGGTAGATCATCGGCGCGGTCCACGGGATGACGATGATGAGGATGTCGACGACCTGGCCGAAGTCGCGGAAGAAGACGTTGACCGCGGAGAACAGCAGGCCGAAGGCCATCGCCAGCGATGGCGACGATGGCGAAGCGCCAGGCGGCATCGAGCCGATCGCGAGCACGCGAGGGCGACCAGCCCGCCAGCACCGCGCCGCCCATCAGGATGCCCAGTGCCGGCAGCATGTGGACGACCGGAGACCAGCATCGAGGCGACCGGGAACAGCTCGCGCGGCAGGTAGATCTTCTGGACGAGCGAGCGCGTTGCCGATCGACGGACCAGGTGCTCGTGATCAGCGTCTCGGTGAAGAAGCTGACGAGCACCATCCCGGAGAACAGGAAGACCGGGAAGTCGGGATCGCCTTGCTCATCTTGCAGGAAGACGCCGACGACGAAGAAGTACACCGCGAAGTTCACCGCCGGCCGTACGTAGGACCAGCCCAGCCCGAGCAGCGAACCCTGGTAGCGGCTGCGCAGCTCCCGGCGGACGAGCAGGCGCAGCAGGTAACGCCGGCGCACCACCTCCAGCAGGCCGCCGCCCGCGCCCCGGGGCGGTCAGCGGCTCGACCGCTCACCGTTCCTCCGGCCGCGGCGTCCTCGAACGTCTCGCCCCAGCTCTCCGCCGACACCAGGTCCGGCAGCGCCGCGCGGTACGCCGGCTCGAGCCGGGCCAGTCGCGCAGGAGGCGCGCGTGCAGCGCGGTCGTGCGCCGGCGCAGCGAGCGGAACCGCTACGGGTCGCGCCGGTACCAGGACGACCTGGGTCCCGTCGGCGGAGGAGACGAGCGCGCTGTCGAACTGCGCCAGCAGCCACCACCGCTGGTCGACGTGCGGCACGCTGATCTCGCGGGTGCCGCGCGGCGAAGTCGCTCGACCGGCCGCAGCTGCTTCAGGACCGCCGGTCAGCGCCGCCTTGACCATCGCCGCGGCCCTTCGGGGGCCGCGGCTCGCGGCCCCGCCGCGGCGGCCTGCGGCGCTTGCACCGTCGGGAAGTCGTCGAGGTCGTCGCCGGCCCGCGCGTCGGCGAACCCGGCCCGCAGCGCGCGGATCTCGGCCATCTTCGTGTCGATGGAGGCGTGCAGGTGCGTCCGGGCCCGCGCAGGACGTCCTCCAGCGCCCGGCAGCATCAGCTCGGCGGTGGAGTACTGCATGGCCAGGGCGTGCTTGGCGGTGATGAACAGGCTCTCCTTCACCATGTTGCCGCCGCGGTCGTACGGGGAGTGCAGGAGCGCCGTGACGATCCGGTTGCGCGCGTGGAAGTAGGCCTGCCAGTCGAGCGTGTCGTCCTTGGCGTGCCAGGGCACGTGCCAGACGGCCGCGCCCGGCAGCGACACCGTCGGGATGCCCGCCTGCGCTGGCGCGGATGCCGTACTCGGTGTCGTCCCACTTGATGAACAGCGGGAGCGACAGGCCGATCTTGCGCAGCACGTCGACCGGGATCAGGCACATCCACCAGGCGTTGTAGTCCACGTCGACGCGGCGGTGCAGCCAGGGCGTGGCGCGCAGGGGCGCTGGGCAAGTCGTGGCCGTAGAGCGTGTGCGGCGCGGGCCGTCATGCACCAGCGGAACGGCGCCACGCCTCGCCGAACGCGTGCAGGACCGAGCGGTCGAAGAGGTCGAACATGTGCCCGCCGACGATCGTGGGCGTACGCGCGAGGTCGGCGAAGGTGACCGCGCGCAGCATGCCCTCCGGCTCGACGACCACGTCGTCGTCGAGGAGCAGGACGTAGTCGCTGCGCCCGGCGTCGAGGGTCTCGGCCATCGCGCGGGCGAAGCCGCCGGAGCCGCCGAGGTTGGCCTGGTCGATGACGCGGAGCCGGGCCCGAGGGCGGCGGCCGCCGCGGCGAAGTCCGGGTGGTCCTCACCCGGTCGGCGCCCTGGTCGACGACGAGAACTTCGTCGATGACCTCGATCACGTCGCTGGCCTCGCCGAGGGCCTGCAACTGGTCGACGCAGAACGAGGGCCGGTTGAACGTCGTGATGCCGATGTGGTGCTGCCCTGCGGCCGGTCGGTCTCCGCGCACCACTCGGCGTGTTCCAGCACCGCGTTGCCGTCGCCGCCGACGATGTCGAACCAGTACCAGCCGCCGTCGATGAACGGCTTCAGCGGCAGCTCGATCTCCCGGTCGGCCGCCGTGTCGGAGTCGACGTGGATCTGCGTGACGCGCTGGGGAAGCCCTTGCCGGTGGAGCGGTAGACGATGACGATGGCCTCGCCGCGCAGGCACAGCCGCAGCGTGATCGACTCCAGCACGCTCCAGCGCCGCCAGTAGCTCGCCGGGAACGCGTTGAAGTAGGTGCAGAAGGACACGCGGCGGCCGATCGGGACGACGACGCTGCGCCGTCCGACGATCTGCGCCTCGCGGTCGCCCGCTCGCGCCGGCGCGCTCGCGGCGGCCGTCACGTCGGCGACGGCGCTCTCACCGCGCACGATGCGCCCGTCGACGTAGAGCTTCATCACGTCGAGGTCGCGGTCGACGGGCAGCACGACCCGCTGGAGGACCTCATCGCACATCCTTGCGGTGGGGCGGCCGGCAGAAGTGCGGCCGCAGCTGGTTGTCGACCATGGTCAGCGCGGACGCGATGGCCATGTGCATGTCGAGGTACTGGTAGGTGCCGAGGCGTCCGCCGAACAGGACGTCGCGCTCGGCGCGCGCCAGCTCGCGGTAGCGGCGCGAGCCGTTCGCGGTCGGCCGCCGTGTCGATCGGGTAGTACGGCTCGTCGTCCGTGCCCGCGGACCGCGAGTACTCCCGCACGATGACGGTCCGGTCGCGCGGATAGTCGCGTTCGGGGTGGAAGTGGCGGAACTCATGGATGCGGGTGTACGGCACGTCCTCGTCGGCGTAGTTCATCACCGGGGTGCCCTGGAAGTCGCCGGTCGGCAGCACCTCCGGTCGAAGTCGAGGGTGCGCCAGCCGAGGGCGCCCTCGGAGTGGCCGAAGTAGCGGTCCAGCGGGCCGGTGTAGACGACCGGGACGTTGCCCGTTCGCGTCCAGGTCGAAGAAGTCGGTGCCGAGCCGCACCTCGATGCGCGGGTGGTCGGCCATCCGCTCCAGCCAGGCCGCGTAGCCGTCCACCGGCAGACCCTCGTAGCGGTCGTCGAAGTAGCGGTCGTCGAAGGTGTAGCGCACCGGCAGCCGCGTGATGATCTCGGCGGGCAGCTCGCGCGGGTCGGTCTGCCACTGCTTGGCGGTGTAGCCGCGGATGAACGCCTCGTAGAGCGGCCGGCCGATCAGCGAGATCGCCTTCTCCTCCAGGTTCGCCGGGCCGGTCGACCTCCGCGGCCTGACCGGCGATCAGCGCACGCGCCTCGTCCGGGCGACATCGCGCGGCCGAAGTACTCGCAGATCGTGCCCGAGGTTGATCGGCATCGGGTACACGCGGCCCTTGAAGATCGAGAAGACGCGGTGCCGGTAGCCGGTGAAGGAGGTGAAGCGGTTGACGTAGTCCCACACGCGCTCGTTGGAGGTGTGGAACAGGTGCGCGCCGTACCGGTGCACCTCGATGCCGGTGGAGGGCTCGACCTCGCTGTACGCGTTGCCGCCGATGTGGTCGCGGCGTTCGACGACGAGCACGCGCAGGCCCAGCTCGCGCGCGCAGCGCTCGGCGATCGTCAGGCCGAACAGGCCCGAGCCGGCGATGACCAGGTCAGGTCCCATGTGAGCCTCGAGACCGCGCGCCGCGCGGTGCGACGAAACGCCGGTAGAGCGGGCGGCGGATCGAGGCGGGAGTCAGCCGGTAGCCGCCGCGGAGCCCGACGTTGCGCAGGTACTGCGCGCGGGTGGTGAAGCCGCCCTCGAACAGCTCGCGCTGCAGGCGCAGCTCGGCGCGTAGCAGCGCGATCCCGCCGCGCCGCTCGTACGCGCCGTCGCCGACGCGGTAGTACACGAGCGGCTCGGTGAGGTTCACGACCTGCGCGCCGTTCGCGATCATGCGGGCGAACAGCCAGTAGTCCTCCATCAGCGGGAGGTCGCCGTAGCCGCCCGCGGCGAGCACGGCGGCGCGCCGGTAGACCACGGTCGGGTGGTTGAACGGGTCGTGCAGGCGTGCGTACCGGGCGATGTCGCCCCGGGTCGGAGACCGGGGTGCGGCGGCCGACGATGTCGTCGCCGGTCGGAGCCGAACTCCAGCATGCCGGCGCCGACGAGGTCGGCGCCCTCCTCGATCACGGGGAGCTGGACGGCGAATCGTTGTGGCATCGCGATGTCGTCGGCGTCCATCCGGGCGACGATGTCGTGCCGGCTGGCCTCCAGCCCGGTGTCGAGCGCGATGCCGAGGCCGCCGTTCCGTTCCAGTTTCAGGAACGTCACATCTGCCTTTTCGGTCTCGCGCAGTTCCGCCAGGCAGGCGGTAAGGTCGTCGCCGACCGGACCGTCCTGCACGAGAACGACCTGCTCAGGGGGGCGTGTCTGGGCGCCGACGGCGCTCTGGAACGCGTCGCGGACATAGTCCGCGCGATCTCCGCCATAGACGGTGAGAAGAAGCGAGAAGGGTTCGGCCATGCGTCCGTCTCGGTACAACGGGGAGATCCCTGGGGCCATTTGGGCGGAATGCATCTTATGCTAATTGCGCTTTATTACTTTCCGCCACTTCGTTCCCGGTTGACCCGGCGATAGCGTGAGGTGTCAACTGAAAGACGCTTATATCAGTGCCGTGGTTGTCACTCGTGACCGGCGTGACCTGCTCGCCGGGGCGCTCGCCGCGATCGGCGCCCAGACGCGTGTCCCGGACGCCGTGGTGGTCGTCGACAACGCCTCCTCCGACGGCACCGCCGACCTCCTGCGCGACCGCTTCCCCACGGCCGACGTCGTACGCCTGCCGCACAACACCGGCGGCGCCGGCGGGTTCGCCGCGGGCATCGAGCGCGCCCTCGACCTCGGCTCCACCTCCCTGTGGCTCATGGACGACGACACCGTGCCGGAGCCCGGCGCCCTCGCGGCGCTGCTGTCGGCCGCCGAGCACGGCGCGGACCTCGTCGCCAGCCGCGTCGTGTGGACCGACGGCCGCGACCACCCGATGAACACCCCGCGGTCCCGTCCGTACGCCGTGCCGGGCTGCGCGCGCATCCGCTCCGCGTCGTTCGTGTCCGTGCTGATCTCCGCCGGCGCCGTACGCTCGCGCGGCCTGCCCATCGCCGACTACTTCCTGTGGAACGACGACTTCGAGTACACGCTGCGGCTCCTGCGCGGTCGCCTCGGGCTGCTGTGCCTGGACAGCGTCGTCACGCACCGGACCCAGGGGTACGCCTTCGACCCCGGCGCCCGGTTCTACTACGAGGTGCGCAACAAGATCTGGCTGTTCACCCGCAGCCGCTGCCTGGCGCCCGGCGAGCGCCTGCTGTACGCCGGGTCGACCGCGCGCCGCTGGGTCCGCGCGTTCGCGGGCTCCGGCGAGCGCGGGCGGCTGACGCGTGAGCTGGGCCGCGGGTTCTGGGCGGGCGTGCGCTCCGGCCCACGGCCCAACTCCGACGTGCTCACGCACACACGTTCTGGTCCGCCTTGATCTCGCCGCTGACCTTCGGGATCTCCTTCGGCTGGACCGTCACACCGGCGGGCGCGACCACCAGCGAGACGCGGCCCGCCGGGACCGTCGGGTCCGGCACGAGGCGTACGCCGGGCACGACGACGGCCAGCGCGTCGGCCTGGCGTTCGGCGCCGGGGCCGTAGAGGATCTTCGTCTCGGTCTGCGCCGGGCCCTTCCTCGCCGTCACGTGGAAGCGCTGCCCCTTCAGGGCCTTCACGGCCTTCGCCGGCGCGTTGACGACCGTGACCTTCACCTCTTCCGGCTTCGGCTGCACCGGCGGCGCCGCCACCGGCGCCGGGGCGGGCAGCGCGTCGTCCTTGCGGATGGCCTGAAACAGCGGAGCGGCCTGGGCCATGTCCCACTGCACGCGGTTCGGGTCCTTCGGGTAGGTCTGCGTCGGCACGGTGACGAACCGTACGGTGCCCGCGCTGATGCCCTTCAGGCTCGACTCCAGCTTCCGCATCGCCGACACGCTGAGCTTGTCGTCGGCGGCGATCGACTTGGTCACCGCGTCGAGGAACCGGTACGCGCGGCGCGGGTCGGTCAGCATGCTGCCGCTGGTCGCCTTCTTCACCACCGAGGCCATGAACTTCTGCTGCCGCTGGATGCGCTCCAGGTCCGAGCCGTCGCCGATGCCGTACCGGGTGCGGACGTACCCCAGCGCCTCGTCACCCTTGACGACCTGCCGCCCGGCCCGCAGGCTCAGCTCGGCACGTGGGTCGTTCACGGCGTGCGGCACGCAGATCTCCACACCGCCGAGCGCGTCGACGACCCGCTTGAACCCGGTGAAGTCGATCTTCACGTAGTGGTCGATGTGGATGTCGGTCGTCGACTCGATCGTCTTCCACGTACAGGGGGCACCCGCGTACGCGAACGCCGCGTTGATCATGCCGAAGAAGCCGGGGACCTTCTGGCCGTTCTTCTTCTCGCACTGCGGCACCGACACCATGGAGTCGCGCGGGAAACTGACCGCGACGGCGCGGTCCCGGTTCGGCGACAGGTGGATCAGGATGGTCGTGTCGGACCGCTCGCCGCTGATGTCGGGCGACCAGTAGTGCTTGTTCGCGCCGTCGCGGGAGTCCGAGCCGAGCAGCAGGATGTTCATCGACTTGTTCAGCTTGACCGGCCGGTTCGGCCCGAGCTGATCCTCGACGTGCTCCTTGTGAATGTTCCCCTGGAACTTCTCGTACAGCGCGAACGCCGTACCTCCCGCCGCGACGACCACCAGCGCGAGCGAGCCGGCCACCCATTTGAGCGCCCGCCCGCGCGTACGCCGCGGCGGCGCGATCGGTGTGTCCGGTGTGTCCGCTGTGGGCGGCGTCTCCGGCTCGCCGGCTTCGTCCACGGGCCCGCCGGAAACGTCCTCCGGCTTTTCGCCCTCCCCGCCCTTTACGCCGTTCTCGTCGGCGTCACTCTCGGCCATTGCTTCCCATCGGTCCGGTCGTACGCGGCCGTACGATTTCCACCCCGTTCACCGGCAAGACAATCACGGCTCTTCACCCTTTGAGTCAAGAACCACCCCGCTCCGCCCAGACGAGCAGGTCACTGGCCGATGGCGCGGCCGTGCCGTACGTTCGAAGCGGCAGGCCCGCTGGGACGCACCTCGCCGGGCCGGTGGGAGGAACCATGTCCCTGCTCGCTCAACTCACGGCCGCGCTCGCGGCGGGCACCGTCGAGGTCGTCGACCTGACCGCGCCGCTGTCGGAGACCACGCCGATCCTCCAGTTGCCGGAGCCGTTCGCGAACACCGTCAACTTCTCGCTGCGGGAGATCAGCCGTTACGACGACCGCGGTCCGGCCTGGTACTGGAACGACATCGTCACCGGGGAGCACACCGGCACCCACTTCGACGCGCCCGTGCACTGGATCACCGGGCGCGACGGGCAGGACGTCTCGCAGGTCGCGCCGCGCGCGGCTGGTCGCGCCCGGCCGTCGTGCTCGACGTCGCGGACCAGGTCGCCGCCGATCCCGGACTTCCTGCTGGAGATCGACCACGTACGCGACTGGGCGAAGGCCAACGGGCCGCTGCCCGACGGCGGCTGGCTGCTGTACCGCACCGGCTGGGACTCCCGCTCCTCCGACCAGGAGGAGTTCCTCAACGCCGACGAGACCGGCTCCCACACTCCGGGCATCTCGGCCGAATGCGCGCGCTGGCTCGCCGAGGAGACGCCGATCATCGGGCTCGGCATGGAGACCGTCGGCACCGACGCGGGCGGCGCGCCGGGCCTCGACCCGCCGTTCCCCTGCCACTCGTTCCTGCTGGGCGCGGGCAAGTACGGGCTGACGCAACTGCGCAACCTCGACCGGCTGCCGGCCACCGGCGCCATGGTGATCGCGTCACCGCTGCCGATCGTGGGCGGCTCCGGCAGCCCGGCCCGCGTCCTCGCCCTGGTCGAACGTTGACCGTCACGAAGACGACCGGCGGCGTCCGCACGCGGGGCACGCTTTGATCGTCGCGGAGGCGGTCGGGGCCGTGCTCGCGCGGCTCGGTGTCCGCACGGTGTTCGGCGTCGTCGGGAGCGGCAACTTCCACGTCACGAACGCGCTGGTCGCAGGCGGGTGCGCGGTTCGTCGCGGCGCGGCATGAGAGCGGTGCCGCGACGATGGCGGACGCCTTCGCGCGGGTCTCCGGCGAGGCCGGCGTGCTGACCGTGCATCAGGGGCCCGGCCTCACCAACGCGCTGACCGGCATCACCGAGGCCGCCAAGAGCCGTACCCCGCTGCTGGTGCTCGCCGCCGAGACGGCGGGCTCGGCGGTGCGGTCGAACTTCCGGATCGACCAGGCGGCGCTCGCGGCGGCCGTCGGCGCGGTGCCCGAGCGGGTGCACTCACCCGAGACGGCGGTGGCCGACGCGGTGCGGGCGTGGCGTGCCGCGGTCGCCGGGCGCCGTACCGTCGTGCTGGGTCTGCCGCTCGACGTGCAGGCCGTGGAGTACACCGGGCCCGGCGCCGTACCAGAGCCGCCGGCGACGGCCGCTCCCGTACCGCCGCCGGAGGCGATCGGGCGGCTGGCCGACCTGCTCGCCGGGGCGCGCCGCCCCGTCTTCGTCGCCGGACGCGGCGCCCTGGGCGCGCGCGAGCCGCTGCGGGCGCTGGCCGGGCGTTCCGGGGCGCTGCTCGCCACCTCGGCGGTCGCGCGCGGGCTGTTCCTCGGCGACCCCTTCGACCTCGACGTCAGCGGCGGGTTCGCCTCGCCGGTGGCCGCCGAGCTGATCCGCGGCGCCGACCTGCTCGTCGGGTGGGGCTGCGCGCTGAACATGTGGACGCTGCGCCACGGCGCCCTCGTCGGCGAGGGGACGACGGTGGTCCAGGTCGACCTGGACCCCGACGCCCTCGGCGCGCACCGGCCGGTCGACGTGGGCCTCGTGGGCGACTCCGCGGGCACCGCGCTCGCGGTCGAGGCGGAGCTGGCGCGGCGCGGCCACGTCTCGCGAGGCGCGCGGTCGGAGGAGCTGGCCGCGCGGCTGTCCCGCGAGGTCCGCTGGCGCGACGTGCCCTACGACGACGACTCCGACGGCTCGCGGATCGACCCGCGCACCCTGTCGATCGCGCTGGACGACCTGCTCCCGGCCGAGCGTACGGTCGCGGTCGACTCCGGCAACTTCATGGGCTACCCGGCGATGTACCTCGGTGTCCCCGGCGCGGGCTCGCTCGTGTTCACGCAGGCGTTCCAGTCGGTCGGGCTCGGGCTGGCCACCGCGATCGGCGCCGCGGTCGCGCGCCCGGACCGGCTGACCGTCGCCGCGCTGGGCGACGGCGGCGCGCTGATGGGCGTCTCGGAGCTGGAGACCGCCGTACGCCTGGGGCTGGACCTGCTCGTCGTGGTCTACGACGACGAGGCGTACGGCGCGGAGGTCCACCATTTCAAGCCGGACGGGCACCCGCTCGGCACGGTGCGCTTCCCGCCCGCCGACATCGCGGAGATCGGGCGGGGCTTCGGCTGCGAGGCCGTCACCGTACGGCGGCCGGAGGACCTCGCGCCGCTGACCGCGTGGCTGGCGGGCCCGCGCGACCGGCCGTTCGTCGTGCACGCCCAGGTCACGCGCGACCGCGCCTCGTGGTGGCTGGAGGAGGCGTTCCGCGGCCACGCCTGATCAGGCGCGCCCGCTCTCCCGCAGGGGCGTCGCCAGCGGGATGCCGTCGGCGTCCGGCACCGCCTCGTGCCGGGGGAACAGCACGAGGGCGAAGACCGCGAGCGCGAACGCGCCGATCCGCAGGGCGAGCAGCAGGCGGTCGCTCGGCCACGCCTCCTTGAACAGCGTCGTCCCGACGGTGGCGAGCATTGTCTTGGCGGTCACCGTCAGCACCGTCACGACGATCGACATCCGGCAGCGCTGCAGGCCGATCTGGAGCTGGGCGAGGCCGAGCGCGGCCATCCCCACCGCGACGTACGGGTAGGCCGAGGCGTAGGCCGCCGCCGCGAGGCCGTCGGAGCTGTACACCGCGGCGATGCCCTTGATGGCCAGCTCGGAGACGCCGAGGCTGACGCCCGCGCCGATGCCGTACGCGATGCCGGCGACCGGCCGCGCGTGCTTGCCGAAGGCGCTGATGTCGCCGCCGACGAGCACGATCACCCCGACCAGCACGCCGGGGACGGCCACCGCGGCCAGGGCGAGCGGCGAGGCGATCGTGGTGGTGAGCACCTCGCGGCGGCCGTTGGAGACGGTGATCAGCCCGGTCGCGAGGCCGAACAGGGCGATGCTGCTCCACTCGCGCAAGGCCAGGCGCTCGCCGAAGAACACGCGGGCGTAGAAGAGGACGAAGACCAGGCTGGCGGCGAAGATCGGCTCGGCGAGGCTGAGCGGAAGCATCGTCAGCGCCTTCACCTGGGTGATCACCCCGGCCAGCACGATGACCAGGCCGGTGAGCCAGAGCCGGTTGGAGTAGATGGACCTGATCAGCCGGAACGGGCGGGTGCCGCGCAGGACGGGCATGCGGCCGGCGGCGACCCTGAAGACGATGAAGCCCAGGTAGTAGATGATGGTCGCCATCATCGCCAAGATCGCACCTCTGACGTCAGATGCGCCCATTCACCGAGCCTTCCGTACCCGCGCCGACATGAGCCATTATTCGCGCATGGCGAGCATCATGTCCCGCTAATTGTTCGACCGTGCGTGATCGGTGCGTCACGTCCAGGGCATCTCCGAACGCTCCTCCCAGTACCGGGCCGGTGGCGTGGCGAGCCGGGTGAGTTCGGCGAGGTCGTTCTCGTCCAGGGTCACGCGGGTGGCGGCGAGGTTCCCGGCGAGCTGGGCGGCGCTGACCGCGCCCGACAGCACCGTGCCGGCCCACGGCCGCGCGAGGGCGGCGGCCAGCGCGATCGCGTCCGGCGCGGCGCCGTGCCGCTCGGCGACGCGGCGCAGCGTCTCGGGCGGGTCGACGGCGAGCCGCCCGTTGGCGAGCACCTCCTTCAGGAGCACGTGCGCGCCGTCCGCCCGCGCCTCGCGGAGCGCGTCGCCCGCGGAGGGTTCGAGGAGGTTCCAGGTGGACTGCACGGTCGTGAACAGCCTCCGGCCGCCGGCGCGCAGGTCGAGGGCCCGCCGGATCGTGTCGGCCTGCGCGGGCCCGGACGTGGAGAACCCGACGCGTACGCCTCCGGCCGCCAGCTCGGCGAGGGCGTCCTGGAGGGCGGCGTCGCCGAACAGCGGGCTGTCCGGCGTCAGGGAGTGCACCTGGTACACGTCGACCCGGTCGCCCAGCAGCCCGCGCGTCTCGGCGAGCTGGGCGCGGAAGCGCTCCAGGGAGTGCTCCTTGACCTCGTGCACGTCCGCTTCGGTGCGCCAGCCGCCGACGTAGGCGTACCCCCACTTGCTGGACACCGTGACGTCCGCGTGGCCACGTTCGTCCAGCCAGCCGGCCAGGAACTCCTCCGAGCGGCCGTAGGAGCGGGCCGCGTCGACCCAGCGGACACCCGCGGCGTACGCGGCGTCGAGCACCGTCCAGCTCGCCTCCCGCATCTCATCGACGGTGCGCCCGGCCGGCAGCTCGCCCTCGCGGCCCACGTTGATGTACGCCGGGCGGCCGAGCGCCGCGAGGCCGAGGCCCATCCGCCCGATCACGGCGTCTCGCCCTTCAGCACGGCGCGCGCGCCCGCGTACTTCTCGCGCAGCTCGGCGGCGCGTTCCTCCTTGAGCAGGGCCAGCCGCGTCTCGTCGCTGTTGTGCGCGTTGTCGGCGAGCTTCACGAGCCGCCCGAGCGGGTTCTCGGCGGCACGGGCGATCAGCTCCAGGTACGGCTCGCCCGGCCACTTCGTGACCGACTCGACGGCCTCGACGATGTGCTCGGGCACCCCGGCCGCGCGCAGGTCGTCCGAGGTCGTCTCGGTGTCCTCCAGGATGTCGTGGAGCACACCGGCGATCTGCGCGTCGGTGCCGTGCGCGGCGAGCAGGTCGCGTACCGCGAACACGTGCAGGTGGTACGGATTCCCGGCGAGGTCGAACTGGCCGGCGTGCGCCGTACGTGCCAGCGCGCTCGCCTCCTCGAGAGTGATCATGGTTCGCTCCCAGCAGCGTCGGCGGTGTGCAGTAGGCCATGATCCCGCCGGAGCCGGACCAACGCGACGCCGGGGCCCACCGGCTTCACCGTTCTGGAGGGCTTCCGTCACACTGTTGTGTGAAATATGCCGGACGGGAGAGGTGGGCGGTGGCCGGCGACACGTTCCGCAACTGGCTCGACGGCCCGCCGGGAGCCTCGCGCGCCATGCTCGAACGCCGCACCCGGTGGTTCCTCATCGTGGCGGTCGGCGGCGCGAACCTCAGCGGCGCGCTGTTCGTCCTGCTGTTCACCACCTTCGTGATGCCCGACCCGCCGGGCCTGGCCGACCCGGAGCACATCCGGGTGATCAACCTGGCCGTGTTCTCCTCCTACGTCGTCTTCGGCGCGCCGATCGGCGTGGCGTGGGGCATGTGGCTGTTCCGGCCGCTGCGCCGCCTCGCCGGACACGAGCACGACCCGAGCGACGCCGAGCGGCGCGCGGTCCTGCGCGGGCCGCTGCGGCTGATGGCCATGCAGGGCACCCTGTGGGCGCTCGGCGCGATCGGCTGGGCGGCGATCGACCTGGGCTTCTCCGCGCTCCTCGCGCTGAAGGTCTGCATGATCACGCTGCTCGGCGGGATCACGACCTGCGCCATCGCGTACCTCCTCACCGAACGCCTGCTGCGCCCGATCGCGGCGGTCGTGATGGCGGCGCGCCCGGCCACGCCGAACGCCTGGTCCGGCATCACGCCGCGGACCATGCTGGCGTGGGCGCTCGGCAGCGCCGTACCGCTCCTCGGGCTGGTCGCGACCGCGCTGTCCGCGCTGGTGGTCACCGGGATGTCGCTCACCCAGCTCGCGGTCACGATCCTGGTGCTGGCCGGCGTCGCGCTGCTGGTGGGCTTCCAGGTCACCTACATCGCCGCGCGCGCCGTCGCCGACCCCGTACGGTCCGTGAGCGAGGGGCTGGCCAGGATCGAGCGCGGCGACCTCCAGGCGGCGGTGCCGGTGTACGACGCGAGCGAGCTGGGCCTGCTCCAGGCCGGGTTCAACGAGATGGCGTCCGGGCTGCGGGAGAACGAGCGCGTACGCGACCTGTTCGGGCGGCACGTCGGCGAGGACGTCGCACGGTACGCCCTGGAGCACGGCTCGGCGCTCGGCGGCGAGGTGTGCGAGGCCGCGGTCATCTTCGCGGACCTCCAGGGGTCGACCAGGCTGGCCGCGACCCGCCCGCCCGGCGAGGTCGTCGGTCTCCTCAACGCCTACTTCGGCATCGTCGTCGACGTGGTCTCCTCGCACGGCGGGCTGATCAACAAGTTCCAGGGCGACGCCGCGCTGGCGATCTTCGGGGCGCCCAAGCCGCTGGACGACGCGGCCGGGCAGGCCCTGGCCGCCGCGCGCACCCTGTCGCGGCGCCTGCAGGCGGAGCTGCCGCAGCTTCTCGCCGGGATCGGCGTCTCGTCCGGCCAGGTGGTCGCCGGGCACATCGGCGCGGAAGAGCGCCTGGAGTACACGGTGATCGGCGACCCGGTGAACGAGGCGGCCCGGCTCAGCGACATCGCCAAGTCCTCCCCCGACCGGCTGCTCGCCTCCGCCACGGTCGTGTCGGCGGCACGCGCCTCGGAGGCGGGGCACTGGCGCCTCGGCAACACGATCACGCTGCGCGGCCGTACGGCCCGCACCCGGCTCGCCACGCCGTTCCGCGTACCGTCACAGCACGGCCTCCAGCGCGTCCTGCGCCTCCTCAGCCGAAAGTGACCGGTAGTTCGGCGGGGCCGCGCATGGTCAGGCTTCGGCGGCGGCGCAGGTGCTCGGCCGGGGTGGTCAGCCTGAGGCCGGGCATGCGGTCGAGGATCGTCGCGAGGGCGACCTCGCCCTCCAGGCGGGCCAGCGCGGCGCCCACGCAGTAGTGGAGGCCGTGGCCGAAGGCCAGGTGGCGGGTGTCCTCCCGGGTGACGTCCAGGCGGTCGGGCGCGTCGTACCGGTCCGGGTCCCGGCCCGCCGACGCCAGCGCGAGCAGGATCGGCTGCCCGGCGGGCACGGTCCGCCCGCCGATCTCCACCGGCTCGGTGGCGAACCGCCACGTCGCCATCTCCACCGGGCCGTCGTAGCGCAGGATCTCCTCGACCGCCGCGCCGAGGAGGTCCGGGCGCCCGCGCAGCAGTGCGAGCTGGTCCGGGTGGGTCAGCAGGGCGAGGACGCCGTTGCCGATGAGGCCGACCGTGGTCTCCTGCCCGGCGAGCAGGAGCAGGAAGACCATCGCGACCAGCTCGGCGCCGGTCAGCGCGTCCTTCTCGTCGCCGGCGGCGATGAGCGCGCTCAGCAGGTCGTCGCCGGGGTCCGCGCGACGGGCGCCGATGAGGCCGGTGATCAGGCCGTGCAGCCCGGCGAGCGCCGCCGGGCGCGTGGTGCCCGGCTCGACCTCGGAGGAGACCACGCCGGCGGTCCAGCGGCGGAAGTCCGCCCGGTGCTCCTCCGGCACGCCGAGCATCTCGCCGATGACCGTCACCGGCAGCGGCGCGGCGAAGTCCGCGATGAGATCGGCGGAGCCGCGCGCGACGATGTCGTCGGCGAGCGCGCCGGCGATCTCCTGGACGCGCCCGCGCAGGGCCTCGACGCGGCGGGCGGTGAAGGCCGCCGAGACCAGACGGCGCAGCCGGGTATGGTCGGGCGGGTCCGTGGTCAGCAGGTGGGTGCCCAGGCCGGTGCGGTCCTCCAGCGGGCGTCCGCGCCCCGCCTCCTGCCAGTCGGCGGGCGCCAGGCGCGGATCCTTGCTCAGCCGCGCGTCGGCCAGGGCGGCCCGCGCGTCGTCGTGGCGGGTGACCAGCCAGCCGTACAGGCCGTCACGCGCTGTCACCCGGCACACCGGGTTCGAGTCGCGAAGCCTCGCGTAGACGGCATAAGGGTCTGCTTCGAACTCCGGCGCGAACAGCTCGATCTCGTCGGCCACCCGCCAATAGATACCAAATCTGTCAAGTCTTGTAACCAGCGTCCAGAGGAGCTTCAACCTGATTCCGTGTTGAATAGGATGCGCCACCGGTGTACCCAAAGGTGAGGAAGGACGGTGCGATGACTCAGGATCCGGACCTGATACGCGGCCGCTCCGAGCGTCAGGCCGCACAGGCGTGGGCTTTCGACCGGATCGGCGAGCACTACGACGAGGCGTTCCCGCACAAGGACGGCCAGCTCGCGGCGGGTGCGTGGCTCATCGAGCGGCTCGCGCCGGCCTCGCGCGTGCTCGACGTCGGCTGCGGCACGGGCATCCCCACCGCGCGCCAGCTCACCGAGGCGGGCCACCGGGTGGTCGGTGTCGACATCTCCGACGGAATGCTCGCGCTCGCGCGGCGCGACGTTCCCGAGGCCGAATTCCACCACGCCGATGCCGTCGACCTTGGACCATCATTGGGGGAATTTTCGGCAGTAGTCGCCTTTTTCTCCTTGCTGATGCTCCCCCGCGCCGAGATTCCGCCGGTCCTGGAGAAGATCCACGATCTTTTGGAGCCTGGCGGTCACTTTCTGCTGAGCATGGTCGAGGCCGACCTCGACGACACGCCGATCCGGTTCCTCGGCACCCAGATCCGCGTCACCGGCTACATGCGCGACGAGCTACGGGAGATGGTCACGAAGGCGGGCTTCGAAGTCTCCGAGTCACGGCATCTGTCGTACGCTCCGGCCAGCACTCAGGCTCCCCCGGAGGTGCAGTTGTTCCTGTTCTGCCGACGCGACGGCCATCGGTGAGGATCCGCGGCCGCGGGCGTACGGACCCCACCTCGGTCCGTGAGCACCTCGCCTTCCTTCACGGGGCGACGGTGCGCATCGGAGGCGACCTGGAGCTCAGCCAGGTCGTGACCGCGCTGTGCCGTACGGCCGTGCCCCGCGTCGCCGACCTCGCCTCCGCCTACCTCTACGAGCCGGTGGTGACCGACGGCGACCTGCCGGAGGCGCCGTCCGACACCGCCGTCCTGCGGCAGGTCGCCGTCTCGCGCGGCCAGCGGATGCGCGACGAGACCCTCACCCGCAAGGTGACCGTGTCCGACCTCACCGGGCCGTTCGCCTCGACGGTCTCCAGCGGGCAGCTCGTCATGTGGCCCGACCCCGGGATCGACAGCGGCCACCGCGACGAGGACGTCTCCTGCCTGCTGCCCTCGGGCTGGAACGGCTCGCTGCTCGTCGTCCCCCTGCGGGCGGGTCAGCTCGTCCTGGGGTTCGTCCTGTTGATGCGGGTGAACCGCCGGATGCCCTTCGACGAGACCGACATGCTCACGGCCACGCTCATGGCCGACCAGGCGGCGATCGGCGTGCACAAGGCGCTGCTCTACCAGCGCGAGGCGCGCGTCGCGGACGCGCTCCAGCGCAGCATGCTGCCCAAGCATCCGCCGCTGCTGCCCGGCGTCGAGGTCGCGTACCGCTACCTGCCGGGCAACCCCACCGCGCAGGTCGGCGGCGACTGGTTCGACGCCATCCCGCTGCCCGGCAGCCGGGTCGCGCTCGTCGTCGGCGACGTCATGGGGCACGGCGTGCACTCGGCCGCCACGATGGGCCAGCTTCGCACCGCCGTCCGTACCCTCGCCGCCCTCGACCCGCCGCCCGACCAGGTGCTGCGCCACCTCGACCAGCTGTTCGACGACACCGTCGGCCAGTCCGAGGAGCAGTCGATGGCGACGTGCGTCTACTGCGTGTACGACCCGGTCGCGCGCCGCTGCGCGATCGCCAACGCCGGGCACGTCCCCCCGGTCATGGTCCACCCCGACGGCCGTACCGAGCTGATCCCGGTCCCGGCGGGCGTGCCGCTGGGCGTCGGCAACGTCGCCTTCCAGACGGTCGAGGTCGCCGCTCCGGACGGCGGCCTGATCGCCCTGTGCACCGACGGCCTGGTCGAGTCGCGCGAGCGCGACCTGTCCGAGGGCCTCGACACGCTGCGCGAGAGCCTGTCGTACTCCAAAGAGGCGCCGGACGACCTGTGCGAGAAGGTCCTGCGCGCCCTGCACACCGACGAGCGCGAGGACGACGTCGCCCTGCTGATCGCCCGCTTCGACGGCATCCCCAGCGCGAGCGTGGCCAACTGGATCATGCGGCCGCACCCTCGCGCGGCCCGCCACGTGCGCGGCCTGGTCTCCGCGACGCTGACCGGCTGGGGCCTGGACGAGCACATCGACTCCACGGAGCTGATGGCGACCGAGCTGGTCGCCAACGCCATCCGCTACACGACCCGCCCGATCAGCATGCGCCTGCTGCGCACCGAGAGCCTGCTTTGCGAGGTCACCGACGACGACCACCACCTGCCCGTGCTCTGCGAACCAAGTGACACGGACGAGGGAGGCCGGGGCATCTATCTGATCGACCGCCTCGCCCACCGCTGGGGCGCCAGCCACACCGCCGCCGGCAAAGCCGTCTGGTTCGAGCTCCAGTTGTAGGGCCGGTGCTCGGGGCACCCGCGCCGGTGCGGGATATTGATCGCATGAGCGACCGTAAGCCGATCGAGTGCTGGCTGACCGACATGGACGGGGTGCTCGTCCACGAGGGCAGCCCGGTGCCCGGCGCCGAGGAGTTCCTGTCCCGGCTGACCCGGGCGGGCAAGCCCTTCCTCGTCCTCACCAACAACTCCATGTACACCCCGCGTGACCTGCACGTACGCCTGCGGTCCGCCGGCCTGAACGTCCCCGTCGAGGCGATCTACACCTCCGCGCTCGCCACCGCCCAGTTCCTCACCGACCAGCGCCCGCACGGCTCGGCGTTCGTGCTGGGCGAGGCCGGCCTGACGACGGCGCTGCACGAGGCCGGATACGTCCTGACCGACCACGATCCCGACTACGTCGTCCTGGGTGAGACCCGGACGTACAGCTTCACCGCCATCACCCGCGCCATCCGCCTGATCACCGCGGGCGCGCGCTTCATCGCCACCAACCCGGACCCCATCGGCCCGTCGATCGAGGGCGCGCTGCCCGCGACCGGCTCGGTCGCCGCGCTGATCACCAAGGCCACCAAGGTCGAGCCGTACTTCGTCGGCAAGCCGAACCCGCTGATGATGCGCAACGCCCTGAACACCGTGGGCGGCCACTCCGAGTCGACCGCGATGATCGGCGACCGCATGGACACGGACGTCGTGTCGGGCATGGAGGCCGGTCTGTACACGATCCTGGTGCTGACGGGCGTCACCCAGCCGGAGGACATCGACCGTTTCCCGTTCAAGCCGTCCCGCGTCGCGGAGTCCATCGCCGAGCTCGTGGACATGGTCGACTGATCAGCGGCGGGCCTGGGCGCGGTAGTGGTCCAGGACGTCCCGGCGGAGAAGGTGGCCGAAGGCCGCCGCGTCGACGCGCAGGCCGAGCTGGTGGGTGGACACCCCGAACTCGGCGGCGGTGGCGGGCAGGTTCCAGTCATTGGCGGCCAGCCGGTTCAGCAGGTGGCCGCGGCGGATCTGGTTCTCCGACAGGCGGAACGTCTTCAGGTACGCGACGCGACCCGTCTCGTCGCGGATCGTCTCGCCGACGTGGTTCTCACGCCGGCGCTCGAACGACGGCAGGAAGCGGGACAGCCGGTAGTGCCCCATCTTGTACACCTCCTGGAAGGTGTACTCGTCACCGAGCAGCCCGCCCGTCATGTAGCGGTCGTGGAAGTCCGCCCACTCCGACCGCTGCCGGCGCGCTTCGGTACGGAGGTCGGCGAGCGACCGGACCGCCGTGTCCCTGATGGAGGCGCGGAAGGACGGGACGTCCATGCCGAACGTCGCGTAGTGGTGGATCAGCTCGCCGTACAGGTCGTGCAGCAGGGTCAGGTGCAGGGCGCGGTAGTCGGCCGGGTGAGGCACCACGAAGGCGGCGGCCAGGGCGTCCGCGACGTACAGCAGGACCCCGCACTGGCCCGGGTGGATCTCGAAGACGCGCAGGGCCTCGCCGAGTCCCTGGACGGCCGCTCCCGTGTACGCCTCCTCGGTGCGGGGCGAGAGCCCGTGGGTCAGGGCGCGGTGCGACATCTCCGACCAGGCGATCGCCGGGCCGCCGAAGTGCAGCGCGAGGTACCCCTCCAGTGCCAGGTGCAGCGGCAGGAAGCGCAGCCGGTTCTTGTCGACCCGCCGGGCCATCCGGCGGTGGAACCGCAGCGGCATCCGTGCGACGTCCCGGCCCGGCGTGGAGAGCTGGGTTCCGTACGACGCGGCCGGTGTGCCGTCGCGGGTCCACGTCGCGACGAAGCCGTGCGGGATGTAGGACCAGTACGCGGTGCGCGCGTCGAGCTCCACGACGCCGTCGCCGTCGCCGTACAGCCGGGCGTCCAGCCGCAGGTCCTCGATCGGCTCGTCGCGGACCAGCGGGACGAGCCGTACGCCGCCCCACGTCTGCGACGGGCGCGACGACAGCCCGGTGAGGGTCAGAGACGTCACGCGTCCTCCAGGAAGTCCGCGACCCGCCGCGCCAGGTGGGCGCGCAGCTCGGGCAGGCCCGTGCGGCCCTCCGCGAACGACGCCAGCTCCACGAGCGCGACCAGGTCCTCGGCGTCGCGGATGCCGGCGGTCGGGACCGTGGGCGCCAGCCGCCGTATGTCGAAGTCGGCGGCGTCGTACACGGGGTTGAGGTGCGTGATCGCGCAGGTACGGCCGGGGTCGAGCCGGGTGCGCCAGACGCGCAGCACCTCGCCCGCGAGGCCCGGCGGCGCGTTGTCGGCACCGTCGGAGACGATCAGCAGGCGCGCGGGCCGGAGCTCCAAGCCGTCCAGGACGCGCTCGCCGAGCGGCGTCGGCCCGTACGGGAAGACGAGCAGCGCGTCCGTGCGCCCCGACAGCCACAGCGGCGTGTACTCCGAGGCCAGCGCCTCCAGCAGGAAGTGGCACGCGAGGGCGACGGCGAGCGGGCGGCGGCGCTTCTGACCCGACCCGTACGCGGAGAAGCTGTCGTCCAGGACGGCGACGACACGGCCCCAGCGTCCGGCCTGGGGCCCGGCGGTGCGGCGCGCGGCCGTGCGCAGCGCCGTCGTCAGCTCGCCGCGGCGTGCGGCGCGGTCGTCCAGCGACAGGCCGAGCACGTACGACGCGAGCCGGGTCAGCGGCATCGTGGTCAGGTCCGCGTCCAGGCCGGTGGACTCCCGCAGGCGCAGCCGCTCCAGCCGCGTGAGCCGGGGCGCGATGCGCTCCAGGAACACGCCGCGTGGCACGCGGTGCCTGGTGGCGAACCCCTCGGCCACCGTGTACGGCAGGTCGTACAGCGCGCCCTGCTCGTAGTGCGCCCGGCGCCAGCTCTCCAGGATGGGCGTGGCGTACGCGGCCGGCGCGTGCGGCCGGAAGAGGAAGGTCCCCAGTTCGCCGCCCATGTCCACGTGGGTGTGGCGGAGGGTGTCCTTGACGGCGCTGCGGTACTTCACCGCGTCGAACGCCAGGTCGGGCCGCGCGGCCAGCCAGTCGCGCACGATCGCGCGGGTGCGCCGGTTGTTGACCTTGGCGCGGCGCAGCCGCCGGAACAGCCGGTACACCCGCTGCGGCGGCAGCAGCGCGAGCCGCCGCGCGATCAGTCGCCCCTCCGAACGGCGCTGCGACGGGCTCGCCGACGAGGCCGTGACCAGCAGGTTCAACGCGATCATCGCGGCGTTGTGGTCGTTGATGTCCAGCGCGAGCGTGGCCGCGTACAGGTCGCGGTAGTTGCCGAGCAGGTACTCGTGCAGGAAGCCCAGCGAGAGCGTCTGCGACGAGGCGTCGGACCCGAACTCGCGCTGGCCGGTGGAGGTGATCGCCGCGTTCACGAACAGCAGGACGTCGTCCGCGGCGATCAGGTCCGCGTGCGTCTCGATCGGTTCCTCCCGGCCCTGGTACGGAGCCGGCCGGGGATTGAGGGCACGAACTGCGAATCATCGCTTCACAGGCGGGTTCCGGAAGTCGCACCGGAGTCCCGCGGCCGGCCCCGGAACGGTAACACCGACGGACGGTCGCTTTCCGCCCTATTTCCGGGCCGGCCGGGACGTTCGAGTCACTCGGGTTCGTAGGCGAGGTTGGGGCGCAGCCAGCGTTCGACATCGGAGAGGGCGAGGCCTCGCCGCCGGGCGTAGTCCTCGGTCTGGTCCCTGCCGATGCGTCCCACGGTGAAGTACCGCGACGACGGGTGGGCGAAGATCAGGCCGCTGACGCTCGCCGCCGGGGTCATCGCGAAGGACTCGGTCAGGCCCATCTTGAGCTTGCCGGCGTCGAGCAGGTCGAACAGGGACTGCTTCTGGGTGTGGTCCGGGCTCGCGGGGTAGCCGAGCGCGGGACGGATGCCGCGGAAGCGCTCGGCGTGCAGGTCCTCCAGTTTCGGGTCGGCGTCCGGCTCGAACCAGGCGCGCCGCGCCTCAAGGTGGATGTACTCGGCGAACGCCTCGGCGAGACGGTCGGCCAGGGCCTTCACCATGATCGCCCGGTAGTCGTCGTTCTGGGCCTCGTAGGTGGCGGCGAGATCTTCGGCGCCGTGGATGGCCACGGCGAACCCGCCGAGGTGATCCCCTTCCGGGGCCACGTAGTCGGCGAGGCAGCGGTTCGGCCGGCCCTCGGGCTTGGACGTCTGCTGGCGCAGCATCGGCAGCCGTACGCCGGCGTCGATCACGATGTCGTCGTCCTCGGCGTGCGCGGGCCAGAAGCCGTACGCGCCGCGCGCCTCGAACCGGCCCTCCTCGATGATCTGGTCGAGCAGGGTGTTCGCGTCGTCGAAGAGCTCGCGCGCCACCGGCTGGTCGAGGATCGCCGGGTACTTGCCCTTCAGCTCCCAGGCGAGGAACAGGAACTGCCAGTCGATCATCGCCCGGAGGGCGGTGATGTCCGGGTCGACGGCGCGTACGCCGGTGAAGCCGGGCACGGGCAGGTCGTCGAAGTCGACCTGCTCACGGTTGGCCCGGGCCTTCGCGACCGTCAGCAGCGGAATCCGTTGCCTGGTCTCGTGCTGCTCGCGCAGGCGCTCCTGCTCGGCGCGGTTGGTCTTGTCGAGCTCCTCGGCGCGATCTTCGTCGAGCAGGTTCGAGACCACTCCGACGACGCGCGACGCGTCGAGCACGTGGACCGTGGTGGCGTCGTACGCGGGGGCGATGCGAACCGCCGTGTGCTGGCGGGAGGTGGTGGCGCCGCCGATCAGCAGGGGCAGTTTCAGCCCTCGGCGCTGCATCTCCGCCGCGACGGTGACCATCTCGTCCAGCGACGGGGTGATCAGCCCGGACAGGCCCACGGCGTCGGCGTTCTCGGCCACCGCGGTGTCGAGGATGACGGAGGCGGGGACCATGACGCCGAGGTCGATGACCTCGTAGTTGTTGCAGCCGAGCACCACGCCGACGATGTTCTTGCCGATGTCGTGCACGTCGCCCTTGACGGTCGCGAGCACGACCTTGCCGTTGCCGCGGCCGTTGTCGATGTGGCCCGCGAGCCGCATCTTCTCCTTCTCGGCCTCCATGTACGGCTCGAGGTAGGCGACCGCGCGCTTCATCACCCGCGCGCTCTTCACGACCTGCGGCAGGAACATCTTCCCGGAGCCGAACAGGTCGCCGACGATCTTCATGCCGTCCATGAGCGGTCCCTCGATCACCTCGAGCGGACGCGCCTTCAGCTGCCGGGCCTCTTCGGTGTCCTCTTCGATGAAGTCGACGATGCCGTTCACGAGCGCGTGCGAGAGGCGGTCCTCCACCGGGGCCTCACGCCACGACAGGTCGACGACACGCTGGGTCCCGGACCCGCTCACGGTCTCGGCGAACGTCACGAGCCGGTCCGTGGCGTCCTCGCGCCGGTCGAAGAGGACGTCCTCGACGAGTTCGAGCAGGTCGGCGGGGATGTCCTGGTAGACGGCGAGCTGGCCGGCGTTGACGATGCCCATGTCGAGCCCGGCCCGTACGGCGTGGAACAGGAACGAGGAGTGCATCGCCTCGCGGACGACGTCGTTGCCGCGGAAGGAGAACGACAGGTTGGAGATGCCGCCGCTGATGTGCGCTCCCGGGCAGCGCTCCTTGATCTGCGGCAGCGCTTCGAGGAACGCCTTCGCGTACCCGTTGTGCTCGTCGATGCCGGTGGCGACCGCGAGCACGTTGGGGTCGAACACGATGTCGTCGGGGGCGAACCCGGCCTGCTTCGTGAGCAGCTCGTACGCGCGGACGCAGATCGCCACCTTGCGCTCGGCGGTGTCGGCCTGGCCCTTCTCGTCGAAGGCCATCACGACCGCGCCGGCACCGTAGTCGCGGATGCGCCGTGCCTGCTCCAGGAAGGGCTCCTCGCCCTCCTTGAGACTGATCGAGTTGACCACGCCCTTGCCCTGGACGCACTTGAGGCCCGCCTCCAGCACGCTCCAGCGCGAGCTGTCGACCACGATCGGGATCCGGGCGACCTCCGGCTCGGTCGCGATCAGGTTCAGGAACGTGGTCATGGCGCGTTCGCTGTCGAGCAGGTCGGCGTCCATGTTGACGTCGAGCAGGTTGGCCCCGCCGCGTACCTGCTCCAGCGCGACGTCGACGGCGGCCTGGTGGTCGTCGCCCTCGATCAGGCGCCGGAAGCGCTTGGACCCGGTGACGTTGGTGCGTTCGCCGATCATCACGAACCCGGTGTCCGGGCCGATCTCGAAGGGCTCCAGGCCGCTGAAGCGGGTGCGCGTGGACCTTTCCGGGGCCGTACGGGCCGGGAGGTCCTTCGCGGCGGCCGCGATGCGCGCGATGTGCTCCGGCGTCGTCCCGCAGCACCCGCCGACGATGTTGACCAGCCCGGACTCGGCGAACTCGCCGAGCAGCCCTCCGGTCTCCTCCGGCGTCTGGTCATAGCCGCCGAACGCGTTCGGCAGGCCGGCGTTCGGGTGGCAGGCGGTGTACGTGCCGGCGAGCCGCGACAGCTCGACGAGGTGCGGGCGCATCTCCTCGGCGCCCAGCGAACAGTTCACGCCGACGACCAGCGGGTGGGCGTGTTCGATGGAGTTCCAGAACGCCTCGACGGTCTGGCCCGACAGCGTACGGCCGCTGAGGTCGACGATCGTCACCGAGATCCACAGCGGCAGGTGCGGGGCGACGTCGCGCGCGGCGGCGATCGCGGCCTTCGCGTTGAGCGTGTCGAAGATCGTCTCGATCAGCAGCAGGTCGACACCGCCGTCGGCCAGCGCCTGGATCTGCTCGGCGTACGCGGCGCGGACCTCGTCGAACGTCACGGCCCGGTACGCGGGGTCCTCCACCCGGGGGGAGAGCGACAGCGTGACGTTCAGCGGCCCGATCGAGCCGGCGACGAAACGCTGCCCGCCGGCCTCGTCCGCGGCCTGGCGCGCCAGCTCGGCGGCGCGCAGGTTCATCTCCCGTACGTAGTCCTGCAGCCCGTAGTCGGACTGGCCGATGCTCGTCGCGGTGAACGTGTTCGTCGTCGTGATGTCGGCGCCCGCCGCCAGGTACTGCCGGTGCACGTCGAGGATGACATCGGGCCGCGTGAGGTTCAGCAGGTCCGGATCACCGGTCACGTCGCGCGGGTGATCCTGGAACCGGTCTCCCTGGTAGTCCTCCGCGCTGAGCCCCGCTGCCTGCAGCATCGTGCCCCAGGCTCCGTCGAGCACCGCGACCCGCGAATCCATGAGCTCGCGCAGGGCCTGCGTCTTGTCATGCTCGCCGCCGTGGTCGAAAGACCTGTCCACCGGACTACCTCCCAGTTGTGGGAGGCGCCCTTGGTGCATACGGCAGGCCGAGCGTGGCGGACCTGAGTCCGTTGCAGCGCCTCTCGACCTGACTCGACGGTATCAACCGAGACGGGCTGGGGAAAACCATTCTCCACTTGAGGCAACCGGTGTATCACTCCCGTACGACGGCGACCGGGCAGTCCGCGTGGTGGATGACGCCGTGGCCGACCGAGCCGACGTGGAGGCCGTGGTGCTCTCCGTGCGACCCGACGACCAGCAGGGCGGCGCGCGCCGAGCGTACGGACAGCTCACGGACGACCTGCCCCGGCGGCGCCTGCTCGATGACGGGAACGTCCGGGAACGCGGCGCGCCACGGCGCGATCGTGTCGGCGAGGCACTCCTGGCTGACGGCGGCGGCGTTGTGCACGCTGACCGGGTACGCGCCGGTGAACATCGGCACCGGCCACACGTGCACCGCGCGGACCCAGGCACCCCGGATCGACGCGGCCTCGAAGGCGTACTTCAAGGCCCCTTTCGACCGCTCGGTGAAGTCGACGCCGACCAGCACCTCGCCGCGGCGCTCGTGGCACTCTCCTCGTACCAGGACGACCGGGACGGGCACGTGCCCGGCGAGCTTGAGGCCGGTCGAGCCGAGCAGCATGCCGGTGAAGCCGCCCAGGCCGCGGTGGCCGACGACGATCTCGCTGGACCGGCGGCCCATCGACCGCAGGGCGTTCGCCGGCGAATCGAAGATCAGCTCCGTGGTGACCGCCAGGCCGGGCCGTGCCTTCAGGGCGCGGTCGACGGCCTCGGAGGTCACTCGCCCGCCCGTCTCGATGAGCGTCGCCGACGAACCGGGCGACACGTCGTACTCCCAGCGCTCGACCGCGTGCACGATGTGCAGCGGGAGCCGCCGGAGGGCGGCCTCGTCGGCGGCCCACTCGACCGCGAGATCCGCGCGCCCTGAGCCATCGGTACCGACGACGATCGGTTCGATCATCTTGTGCTCCTCTGGATTCGGGGGGCCTGCGCGAGACGGCGACCGCCCGCACTCTCAGCCTCACCAGCCCGGGGGCCTCGATGAAGGGGCCGAAGGTCCCCCACGCCGCCGCCGGTGGCCTCTCACTCGGCGGTCAGCCGATCGGGACGCGCCATTCGAGCGTCGTGCCGCCGCCCTCGCGGTCGCGGGTCGCGAAGGAGCCGCCGAGCGCCTCGGCGCGTTCGGCCATGTTGCGCAGGCCGCTGCGGCGCCCCGAGGACGGGATGCCCGTGCCGTCGTCCTCGACGACGAGGACCAGGGCGTCGCCGGCGTCGACCGAGACGCTCGCCCAGCCGGCCTCCGCGTGCCGGACGACGTTCGACAGCGCCTCGCTCAGCACCGCGATCAGCTGGTCGCCCATCTCGTCGCCGACCAGGGTGTCCAGCAGGCCCTCCAGGCGTACCGCCGGGGAGAAGCCGAGGCTCTCGGCGGCGGCGTCGACGGCCGCCAGGAGCCGGGTGCGCAGGGAGTGCTCGCTGTCCGGCGAGGCCTGCAGGGCGAAGATCGTGGACCGGATCTGCCGGATCGTCTCGTCCAGGTCGTCGACGGCGCGCTGGACGCGGACCGCGACGTCGCGCTTCTGGGTGATCTTGATGGCACTCATCAGGGTCATGGCGGTCGCGAACAGCCGCTGGATCACCGTGTCGTGCAGGTCCTTGGCGATCCGGTCGCGGTCCTCCAGCACGACCAGGCGCTCGGCGTCGCGGCGCCGCTCGCCGAGCTCCAGCGCCACGGCGGCCTGGGCGGCGAACGCCTCCAGCAGCCGCCGCACGGGATCGCTGAACGCCGGGCCGCCGGTGCGGTTGGCGACCGACAGGACCCCGCGGGCGGCGTCGCCGGTGCCGAGCGCGACGATGATCGCCGGCCCGACGCGGATGCGGGCCGGGACGTTCATCTCCCGCGCGGCCTCGGTCGCGTCGTCCAAAATGAGGGTCTCGCCCCGGCGGAAGACCGGGCCCGACACGGACTCGTCGATGGCGACCTTCAGGCCGTGCAGGATCTCCGCGTGCTCGCCGTCGGCGGCCTCGACCACGAACTCCCCGCCGCGCGCCAGCGTCACCGCCGCCGACGCCGCGTCACAGATCTCCCGCGCCCGCCGCGCGACGAGGTTGAGGACCGCCGCCGGCTCGGTGCCCGACAGCAGCGACGTCGACACCTCCGCGGACGCCTCCAGCCACCGCTCCCGCAGGCGCGCCTCCTGGTAGAGACGGGCGTTCTCGATGGCCACGCCGGCCGCCGTGGCCAGCGCCGCGACGACGTTCTCGTCCTCCTCGTCGAACTCCGAGCCCTTGTCCTTGGTCAGGTAGAGGTTGCCGAAGATCTCGTCGCGGACGCGGATCGGCACCTCGAGGAAGCGGTTCATCGCCGGGTGGCGCTTGGGAAAGCCGGACGAGTCGGGATGCTCGGAGATCTCCGGCAGGCGCACGTCACCGCGCTCCTTGATCATCATGCCGAGGAGGCCTTCGCCGGTCGGCAGGCGCCCGATCGCGGCGATCTCCTCCTCGGTCATCCCCGCCGTCACGAACCGGGCCAGCCGGTCGCCCTCCCCGATCACGCCGAGCGCGCCGTAGCGGGCGTCGACCAGGCGCATGGCGGCCTCGGTGATCCGCTTCAGCAGGGTCTCCAGATCGAGGTCGCTCTCGATGGAGACGACGGCCTCCAGCAGCGTATGGACGCGGTCGCGGGTGACCAGCACCGCGGCAAGGCGGTTCTGCAGCTCGGCGAGAAGATCGTCGAGCCGCATCTGGGGCAGCGTCAGGCGTACGCGATCGTCACCCGGCTGATCCTCGGGGCGCACTGAGCCTCCTGTCACGCTCTGACTAGACCAGTATGGGTCACCCGGTGGAGCGGCTTGGGTCAAGGTCCCCTGGTCAGCGGCTTATGGGCGTTCCAATAGGGGAATGCTCCACTTGTCGGCGGACCCAATGAGGAGGGCGCGGTCGTGACCGTCCGGGTGTTCCTGCTCGACGATCACGAGGTCGTGCGCCGCGGGGTCGCGGCCCTCCTCGAGGCCGAGAGCGACATCGAGATCGCCGGTGAGGCGGCCACGGCGGCGCACGCCCTCGCCCGCATCCCCGCCGTACGCCCTGATGTCGCCATCCTCGACGTGCGCCTGCCCGACGGCGACGGCGTCACGGTCTGCCGCGAGATCCGCTCGCGCCTCCCCGAGCTCGCCTGCCTCATGCTCACCTCCTTCTCCGACGAGGAGGCGCTCTTCGACGCCGTCATGGCGGGCGCGGCCGGGTACGTCCTGAAGCAGATCCACGGCTCCGACCTCGTCACGGCGGTGCGCACGGTGGCCTCCGGCCAGTCGCTCCTGGACCCCCACAGCACCGCGCAGATGCTCGCGCACCTGCGGGAACGCCAGACACGCAAGGACCCTCTGGCCGCCCTGTCCGACCAGGAACGCCAGATCCTGCAGCTCATCGGCGAAGGCCTGACGAACCGGCAGATCGGCGAGCGGCTCTTCCTCGCCGAGAAGACCGTGAAGAACTACGTGTCCAACCTGTTCACCAAGCTCGACATGCGCCGCCGTACACAGGCCGCGGCCTTCGCGGCCCAGCTCAAGGCGGCCAGGAACGACTCGCGCTCCGACGAGTGACCGTGGGCCCTTCGGCCGGGCGCGCCGCCGGAGAAGGGCGGCTCGCGCGGGACCTTCGCCCCTGCTGCCGCTGCCGTGGCCAGAGGAGCATCGAGGCATGAGACTCGACGCCAACGGGCTCGAGGTCCTCGACCGCGAGGACTGCCTCGACCTGATGCGCTCCGTGACGCTCGGCCGCGTCGTCTTCACCGAGCGAGCGCTTCCGGCGATCGAACCGGTGCACTTCATCCTCGACGGCGACGATGTGATCATCGCGACGCCGCCCGGTTCGAAGCTCGCCTCGGCCATGCGCGGGACGATCGTCGCCTTCGAGACCGACGCGTTCGAGTCCGGAAGCCGTTCGGGCTGGTCCGTGACGATCATCGGGCAGGCGCGCGCCGTCGGCGGTGCCACCGAGATCGACCGGCTGTCGCGGCTGCCCCTGCGGTCATGGTCCCCGGGACGGCGTTCCTGCTTCATCCGCATCCGCGGCGAGTACGTGCGCGGGCAGCGGATCCACCCGACCTACCTGGAGGCCACCTCATGACCGCTGCCATCGCGGAACGCCCCGTCGCCGAGGTGATGTCCACCGATGTGCTCACCGTGGCGGACACCGAGACGACGCTCATGGCGTGGGAACTCATGCGCCAGGGCGGATACGACCACGTACCGGTCGTCAGCCCCGACGGGCACTGCGTCGGGGTGCTGGACGCGGAGACGATGGCCGCCGCGTGGGACGGCGGCGGCCCCGACCGGATGCGCAAACCGGTCAGCACCGTCGTCGCCGGACGCCCGCTCCCTCACGTCGTCGTGACGGACTCCGTCGCGACGGCCGCGCAGGCGATGCTCACCGCGCGGATCGACTTCGTCCCGGTGACCGACGACGACGAACAGCTCGTCGGCCTGGTCACCGCCCGCGACCTGATCGCGACGGTCGCCGGCCGGAAGCACGCGACGGGATCCGGCCCGGCCGGATGGCCCGCGATGTACCGGATCGAGCCGGTGCTCCCGGCCGGACGGCGAGGACACGCCTGACAGACCACCGGCGGCCGGAAAGCCGCCGCGGACCCGGCCGAACCGGGTCTACAGCCGCAACGAAGGAGAAACGCATGGCACGGCAGATCGCCCCCTGGTTCGGGCCCCCGTCGATTCCCGTACTGGAGGAACGCATCCTGCAACTGGAGACGAAGGTGGCGCTGCTCACCCACGCCCTGCAGGACCTGACCCGCGAGCTCGCCGGCGAGGCGAAGAACGACCGCCGCGCCTGACACAGAAGGCGCACCGGCCGTACGAGAGTGCCTTGGAGGCTCTTGTGCTGTGCGTGTTCGACGTCAACGAGACACTGCTCGACCTCGCCGGACTCGACGGCTTCTTCGCCGAGGTCACCGGCGACGCGAGGGCGCGGCGCGAGTGGTTCGACCTGACGATCCACAACGTCCTGGCGCTGACCGCCGCCGGCGCCTACCGGCCCCTCGGTGAGATCGGGGCCGCCTGCCTGCCGGCGGTCGCGGCCCGCCACGGCCGCGCCACGACAGCCGGCCAGGCACGCGAACTCGGCGAACGGATGCGCCGGCTGCCCGCCCACCCGGACGCGGCGGCCGCGCTGGCCCGGCTGCGCGACGCGGGCTTCGGCGTCGTCACGCTGACCAACTCCCTGGCCGAGGACCAGCTGCGCAACGCGGGCCTCGACGGCCTGGTCGACGCCGCTTACTCCGCCGACACGGTGCGCCGGCTCAAACCGGCGCCCGAGGCCTACCGGCTCGTCCTGGACTCCCAGGGCGCCGAACCGGCCGGCACGGTCCTCATCGCCGTCCACGGCTGGGACGTCGCGGGCGCCGCGGCGGCGGGCCTGCGCACGGCGTTCATCGCGCGGAACGGCAAGGCTCCCCTGCCCGCCGCGCCCGTGCCGACCTACATCGCGACCAGCCTGGACGCCGCCGCGCGCCTGCTCACCTCGTGAGAACAACGAAGCCCCCCCGGCCGGATGGCCGGGGGGGCTTCGTCAAAAGGTGAGACGGTCAGCCGATGCTGGCACCGAGGGCGCTGAGCGCCGCGGTGACCGGCTGGAAGAAGGTCTCGCCGCCCGATGAGCAGTCGCCGCTGCCACCGGAGGTGAGGCCAACGGCCGAGCTGCCGTCGAACAGGGCGCCACCGGAGTCGCCGGGCTCAGCGCACACGTTCGTGTCGATGAGTCCGTTGACGGTGCCTTCCTGGTAGGTCACCGAGGCGTCGACCGCGCTGACGGTTCCGCCGTGGAGACCCGAGGTGCTGCCGCTACGCTGGACGGACTCGCCGACCGTCGCGTCCTTCGCACCGGAGATCGACTGCGTCGAACCGTTGTACAGGTCGACGGTGCTGGCGTGGCCGCCACCGTCGGTGTACGTCGCGATCGAGTAGTCGGTGCCGGGGAAGTCACTCTCGCCGGTCGTCGCGACCTCGTTGCCCTCACCCGAGTCCGAGTACCAGGTCGGGACATCGTTGCCGCAGTGGCCGGCCGTGATGAAGGCCGAGCCGCCGTTGACGTTGAAGCCAACCGAGCAGCGGTAGCCGCTGCCGTAGATGGCGTCGCCGCCGGCGACCAGCAGACGGAACTTGCCCTTGACCTGGCGAACGCGCACGGCGTCGCCCTGCGCCTTCGCAGCGGCCTTCACCTTGGCGAGCTTGGCACCCTTGACGGTGCTGTCCACCGAGACGATGACCTGGTCGGTCTTCGGGTCCGTCATCCGCGCGGTGCCCGGAACCGCGGCGCTGTCCATGGCCTTCTTGGCCGTGGCGAGCACCGCGCCACTACGGGCGACGGTACGGGCGGTGGCGCCCGCTGCGGTGACGGTCTTCGCGTCCGCGGCGTTCGTGACGTTGACGACGAGCTTGCCGCCCTCGAGGTACGAACCTGCGGAGCGAGATCCGAGCGTCTTGGCCAGAGTCGACGCGACCGCCGAAGTCGAAACCGACTTGGCAGTGGCCGCGTTGGCCGCCGGCACGACGGAGAGGGCCAGCAGCCCAGCTGCCGCGACGGTCAGTCCAGCACGCCCGGACGGGGGGTTGAACTTCACATGTGCCTCCCAGAGGAGCGGGCACGCCCTGATGGCGAGCCTCGGGTGGCGTGGCAATGGCGCTCGGCTCCCGACGACTTACAAGAAGACCCTGAGGGCTTCCTGTAGGCCACCGGAGCGGGGGATGAGAACCGGCTGCCGCCACTCGAAACCCTGACAAGGATTGACAAGTGCCGCAACCCTATACGGGCGTCCCAAACCGGCCATACCGCTGGCGTAAGTCAAGATCCGTACCGGCGAGTAGTAAAGGCAGCCTGCTAACGATCCAATCGAATGACCTGGTCAGAGCGCTGTCCTGGACAGGTCCGCGACCGAGTCACTTTCGGTTTAATCGAGTGGTCAGGATCCACCCGCCACCCAGTCAGGTCCGAAAAGGGGGGTGTAAACCTAGTCATCGATGGATAAGATGCGCCCCCGCAATCGTCACCCCGGTGATAGAGGGCCGCGCGCATCGAACCGCGCAGGCGGGGAAGACGCACCGCATGACAGGACGGAACCTCATCGAGCCCGCGGTCTGGTGGGCGGTGCTGTCCGGCACCTACCTGGCCGTCATCTCGAGCATCACCCCCGTCGAGATCGCCGTGGGCGCGGCCTCCGCCGCGGCCGGAGCCGCCGGAGCGGTCCTCACCCGCCGCGCGCTGCTGGCCGCCGACAACGACGAGCGCTACCGGCCGCGCCCCGCGTGGCTGCGGTGGCTCCCCCGCGTGCCGGTCCAGATCCTGGCCGACTCCGTACGCCTGCTCCGCCCGCGCGGCGAGTTCGCCGAGATACACCTGCCCGGCGACCGCCGGTCGGCGGCGCTGCGCGGCTTCGCCTCCCTCGTCGTGTCCGTGTCACCCGGCACGTACGTGGCCGACGTCGACACGGACCGCGACGTCCTCATCGTCCACCGGATCGGCGGGCGCCCCTCGGCGCTGGAACGCCGGGTGTCCCGGTGAGCCCGCTCGCCGTGGCGCTGCCCGCGGCGTTCGCGCTGCTGGCGGCGGCGGTCCTCCCCTGCCTTCTCGCCATGCTCCGCGGTGAGCCGCTGGACCGGCTCGCCGGGCTGATCCTCGCCGGCCCGGCCACCACGCTGGTCCTCCTGCTGCTGGCCGCCGGGTACGGGCGGCCGGCCTACCTCGACGCGGCGTTCGTGGTGGCGCTGCTGTCGTTCGCGGGCTCGCTGGTGTTCGCGCGGTTCCTCGGGAGGACGGTGTGAGCGCGATCCTGATCTGGGCCGGCGCCGTGGTGAGCGCGTTCGCCGCGATACGCCTGCTGCTGACGCGCGACCGCTTCGTACGGCTGCACTTCGTCTCCCTGGGGTCGGTGCTCGCCGCACCGCTGGTCATCACGGGTCTGGCCGTCGCGTCGTGGTCGTCGTGGCACGACGTCGCCAAGCTGGTGATCATCGGGGCGCTGCTGTTCGTCACCGGGCCGGCGACCGTCATCACCGCCGGACAGGCGTCCAGGCGGGCCTCCGATGGCTGACGCGCTGGTCCTCGCCTCGCTGCTCCTGACCGCGTTCATGGCGACCGCGGTGGTGCTCACCCGCGACCCGGCGCGCCAGGCGATCGTGCTCTCGGGGTACGGGCTCGTGCTCGCCGTCCTCTTCGTGGTGCTGCAGGCGCCCGACGTCGCCATGTCACAGGCGGCCGTCGGCACCGTCGTCGTCCCGCTGATGGTGATCCTGGCGATCCACGCGATCCGCCGCCACCACACGAGCGAACCCGACGAGGACGACACGTGACCCGCCGCGTGCGCCTGCTCGTCCTCCTCGCCGGGGGCGCCGGCATCGCGGTGCTGTTCACGCTCGCCGCGCTGCGCCTGCCGGACTTCGGCGGGGCCTCGCACCCGTACGGCGACCGGACCCTGCCGAACGCGGTCCGGCACCACACCCCGAACGTCATCTCCTCGATCAACTTCGACCAGCGCGCCTTCGACACGCTCGGCGAGGAACTGATCCTGATGGCCTCGGCGCTGGCCGCCGTCGTGGTCCTGCGCACCGTACGCGCGGAGCAGGAGGACACCGCCGGCGAGCACGCGTACGGGCCCGCCGAGGTCTTCGACGCGCTGCGGATCACCGGCTACCTGCTGCTGCCGGTGACGGTCGTCGCGGGCGTGTACATCGTCGCGCACGGCTACCAGTCGCCCGGCGGCGGCTTCCAGGGCGGCATCGTCCTGGGCAGCGCGATCCACCTGATCTACCTGGCGGGCGACTATCCGGCGCTGGAGCGGGTGCGGCCGATCCCGATGTTCGAGAACGGCGAGGCGATCGCGGCGGGCGCGTTCGTCGTGCTCGCCATCGCCTTCGCCGGGCAGGTGACCGCCATGAACGCCGCGGTGGGGCTCGAAGTGGGCTGCGCGGTCGTCCTGGTGCTGGCGAAGTTCTTCGAGCAGGCCCTGCTGGTGAGGAGGAGCGCGTGAGTCATCTGCCGTATCTGGTAGCGGGCTGGATCCTGCTCGCGGGGGTGTACGGCCTGGTGACCAGCCGTAACCTCGTCCACGCCGTGGTGTGCCTGTCGGTCGCCCAGTCCGCGACGTACGTGCTGCTGCTCACCATCGGCTACCGGAGGAAGGCGACGGCGCCGGTCTTCTCCGACATCAAGCCGACGAGGAACGTCGTCGACCCGGTCGTCCAGGCGATGACGCTCACCGACATCGTCGTCGGCGCCACGGTCACCGCGCTGCTGCTCGCCCTGACCGTGCAGGTCGCCAAGCGGCGCGGCACCGTCGACCCCGACGAGCTCCGATCCCTCGAATCATGATCCTTCAGATCGCGACCGGGCTGCCGTTCGTGGTGGCCACGCTCCTCGCCGCGACCGGCCGGTGGCTGCCGCGCGTCGTGGTCGACGCGGTGACGACCCTGACCGTCGGCGTACTGATCGCGCTGCTCGGCGTCGTCCTGGCCGGCGGCCCCACGACGGTGTGGCTGGGCGGCTGGGGTCCGGGCGTCGGGATCTCGCTGGTCGCCGAGCCGCTCGCCACCGGCCTGGCGCTGACGGTCTCGGTCGTGGCGCTGGCCGCACTCATCGTCTCCTGGCGCTACTTCGCCGAGGTTCAGGCCGTCTTCCACGCGCTGATGCTGCTGTTCACCGGCGCGATGTGCGCGTTCGTCCTCACCGGTGACCTGTTCGACTCGTTCGTGTTCTTCGAGCTGATGAGCGTCGTCGCGTACGCGCTGACCGGCTACAAGTCCGAAGAGCCCGCGACCGTGCACGGCGCGCTGAACTTCGGCGTCGTCAACTCCCTCGGCGCCTACCTCACGCTCACCGGCATCGCCCTGGTCTACGCGCGTACGGGCCAGCTCGGCTTCGCCGCGATCGGCGCGCACCTGCACGGCGACGACGCGCTGGTCGTCGTCTCCTTCGCCCTGATCTGCACGGGTTTCCTGGTGAAGTCCGCGGCGGTGCCGTTCCACTTCTGGCTGGCCGACGCGCACGCCGTCGCGCCGACCCCCGTGTGCATGCTGTTCTCCGGCGTGATGGTGGAGCTGGGCGTGTACGCGATCGCCCGTACGTACCTGGCCGCCTTCGCCGGCGCGCTCCCGCCGTCGGCCGTACGAAACGCGCTGGTGGTCTTCGGCACGGCCGCCGCGGTGCTGGGCGCCGTGATGTGCGTGCTGCAACGCCACATCAAGCGGCTGCTCGCCTACTCCACGATCAGCCACGTGGGCCTGCTGCTCGTCGGCGTCGCGTTCTTCGGCAAGGACGCCCTGGCGGGCTCGGTGGCGTACTTCCTGGGGCACGCGGGCGTGAAGGCCGCGCTGTTCGTGGGCGCGGGCGCGCTGCTCAACCGGCACGAGAGCGTCGACGAACTGGACCTGCACGGCCGCGGCCGTGCGATGCCCGTCACCGGCCTGATCTTCCTCCTGGGCGGCCTGGGCCTCGCGGGCCTGCCGCCGTCGGGCACGTGGGCGGGCAAGGCGATCATCGAGGAGACCGGCGGCATGTGGGTGACGGTGCTGGCGGTCGCGGCGTCGGCGCTGACCGCGGGCGCGGTGCTGCGCGTGTGGCTGCGGGTCTTCCGCGGCGCGGGCCCCTCGACGCGCTCGGGTGCCGACCACCAGGAGGACTCCGAGACGGGCCGCCCGCTGTCCAGCCTGCCGTGGACGATGCTGGCACCGGGCGTCGTCCTGGCCGTGGCGGGGTTGACGCTGGGCCTGCTGCCGGGCACGGTCATCGGCCACGCGGTGGAGTCGTACACGCACATCGCCACGCCCCCGCCGAGCCCGTGGACGATCTCGGGCGTGACGAGCGGGGTCGTGGCGACGCTGCTGGCGTTCGAAGTGGCGTTCCTGGGCGTGCGCGGGCCGAGCCCGCGTGCGGCGCTGCTGCACCGCCTGCACTCGGGCCACGTGGGCGACTATGTCGCGTGGCTGGCCGCCGGGTGCGCGCTTTTCGGCCTGCTGCTGTTCGGCTGAGGTGACGTGTTCAGACCAGGGCGCCGTCGTCGGCGACGACCCGGCCGCGGTGGATCACCAGGCGTTGTTCCGGGCGGTCCATGACCGCGGAGGTCACGGTCTCGCCGGGGAGGAGCACGAGGTCCGCGGGGGCGCCGGGGGCGAGGCCGCGAGCACCGGGGGCCGACCAGTGCGCCGGCGCGGCGGCCGGGTCGATGACGGCACGCCCGCCGACGCTCGCCAGCGCCACGCAGCGTTCGATGTGGTCGTCCCGGCGCAGCCCGCTGACGAACGCGAGCTGCCACGCACGGCCCAGCATGTCGCCGTCGCCGAACGGCGACCAGTAGTCGCGCACCTCCTGACCGGCACGATCGACCTGGCCGCACTCGAACACGGCGGCCGGGTCGTCGACTGCTCCAACCGGTACTACTCCTCCCCCGACAACCTGCTCCTCCCCGGCCGCCCGCGCACGATGGGCGAGGGCTGGGAGAACTCCCGCCGCCGCGACGACGGCAACGACCACGTCACGGTACGGCTGGCGGCGAGCGGCAGGATACGGAGAGTCGAGATCGACACGTCGTACTTCGTGGGCAACGCCCCAGGCTGGGCGAGCGTCACGGGAGACGAGGACGTACCCCTCGTCCCGAAGACCCGCCTACGGCCCGACACCCGCCACCACTTCGTGGTCGAGGAGGACACCCCGGTGAGCCGGATCCGCCTGGACGTCTTCCCTGACGGAGGCGTCGCGCGCCTGCGCGTCCACGGCGAGATCGAACCGGCGACCCTGGAGGCGATGCGCGCGGACTTCCAGAAGATGGGCGCGGTCAGGTGAGGTCGATCAGAAGGCGGTCGGCGACCGTCTCCTCATAGACGACGGCACCGGCCTCGACCATGGCCGGCATCAGGTCGCCCGCCCAGGGAGTGGGCTGTGGCCTGCCCTTCAGGGGGAGGTGACGGTCGGTGCCTCGCAGGCCCGCACGGTAGTCGGCGGCCGACATTCGCCATGGCAGGGCGCCGTGGCGGCGAATGACGGACGTGGCCATGAGGATGCCCGGCCAGTCGAAGTCGCCGTGGTAGCGCAGTGTCCCTCCCCCGGCGGTGATCGTCTCGGCGAGGCGGTGGAAGGCGATCGAGGGCAGGCCTTCCGTGCACAGCAGGGGCGGCGACGCGGCGCCCGCCTCGGCGGCGGCGCGGCGGAGGACGGTCGGGTTCTCACAGACGTACACGACCGGGCATCGAGTCGTGATCGGGAGTGTGGTGAGCTGGTGCAACGTCACCTGGAACGGGGTGCCGTGGCACGCCGCGCCGGTCAGCCACTCCCCCAGACCGTCGCCCTCGGCCGGGAGGTTCAGGACGAGGACGCGACTGGCCAGGTCGTCGGGGAGAACGTTGAAGGCCTCCCACAGCGCGCGACGGTCTTCCGCACCCTCCGGACGGTCGACTCCGAGACGGCCGGCCAGCGCGGCGAGCACCTGGGTCGACAGCGGGCTCTCGTGGTTCAGGGCCTTGGTGTCTCCGGTCGCGGCGTCCGCGAGCTCCGGCAGGAAGACCGGCCGGTCGGCCTCCAGGCGCTCGAACACGGCGATGGCCTGGGTGAGCAGGCGCGGAGTGAGGCGGGCCAGGCGGCCTGGAGACCGGACCCACTCCCGGTACCAGCCCTCTCGCTCGTGCAGCGGGCTCGCCTCGGCGATGCGGAGCAGTTCCGCGCGGGCCGTCGCCTTCGCGTCCTTCTCCGCCTTGCGGTCACGAAGCTTCGGGCCGATGGTCTCCAGCAGCTCCACCAGGCCCAGCCCACACGACGTCCGAACGGCCTCGTCGAGTTTGCGCAGGTGGACGACGGATCGCGCCGCTTCGGGGTTGCGCGGTCGGCCGAGCAGGCCGGTCAGCGCCGCGCGCTCGGCGGCGTCGAGGTCCGGGACGCTGAAGGTGCCGTGCAGCGCTCCTCGGCGTCCTTCCAGGGACTCCCGTGCTCCGGTGAGCAGCCGCTCGTACTTCGGGTGCCGGAAGGCTTCGACGAAGTTCACTCCTCGGCCAGGGACGTGAGGAGGTTCTCCTCGACCGTCGGCGGGACGTGGCGGCGGGGTTTGATGCCCAGGAGTTCCTCGGCGAGTTCGTCGTTGCCGGCGAAGCCCGCCTCGGCGTCGATCATTTGGATGCCGTCCCAGAGGATCAGCATGGCCGAGACGACGTGTGACGCCTTGTCGTGGTGCATGTCGTAGTGGGCGGCCATCGGGACCGAGTCGTAGTGGACCCACAGGTCGTGGCCCGTCATGAACAGGTCCAGGTTGAACTTTACGGTCAGGCCCAGGAGGTCCGGTTTGTACTTGTCGTCGATGCCGGCGAACGCCTCGTCCAGCGCGATGACGCGTGGGCAGTCGGGGCGGGCGGAGGAGTACAGGGCGTTGGCGGCGGCGAAGAGGGGCAGGTGGATCGCGGCGGACTTCTCGCCGCCGGACATGACGGAGTGCTTCGCGCGGGTGAGCCTCACCTCGGGCTCGCCGGGTACGACGAGCAGGAGTTCGAAGGTGTGCCAGGTGCGGTAGTCGAGTACCGCGGCGAGCACCTCCTTGTAAGTGGCGCGTGGGTGGTTCGCGCGGTGGTCGCGGATCATCTCGCGCAGGGCCGACCGCAGCTCGGCGAGACCGGACGGGCCGAGGCCCTGGGCGTCGCGCGCGAGCAGCCTCGAGGTGGCGCGTTGCCGGTCGTCGATCCGGTCGGAGTGGGCCCAGCGGATGCCGATCGAGGTGCCCGACGACATCGGGCGGGACCTGGTGTCGGCGTTCATGCCGCGTACGAGGTCGCGCGCCGTGAGGACCCGGCCGTGGATCTGCTGGGCGAGGCCGGTGAGGAGCTCGTCCTCCAGGACCGTGCGCTCGCGGTCCTCCAGGAGTACGCCCTGGTCACGCGCGCGTTCGGCGACGCGCCGCGCGAAGACGGCGACGGGGTTGCGGCCCTCCTCGTCGATGACGAAGACCATCACGACGCCGGTGGGGTCGTAGTCGAGCCGGTAGTCGGCCTCGCAGGCCCCGAGCGCGTCGCCGAAGGACCGCAACGCCTCCGACATCCGGCCGGCGGAGCTCTTCAGTACCCCGTCGGCGACCGCGCGCCCCGCCCCGACCTGGGCCCGGAACGCGCCGAGCAGGTCGACGACGCCGTCCGGCAGAGCCGCCTCCACCGCCGTTACCGGCTCCACGCCCCCTTCCGTGAGGGCGGTGGCGACGTGCTCGCCGGCGTGGCCTGCGGACCAGCTCGCCTCGGGTGGCCAGGGGGTCGTGTCGGTGACGCCGAGCAGGACGCGTACGTCGCGGTGGGCGAACGGCGCGAAGGACGCGGCCTGTTCGAAAAGGGCCTTCATCGCGTCGCCGATCGCCGTACGGCCGTTCGCGAGGTTCGTCTCGGCGATGATCCGGGTCTTCTCCTGCCCGGCGGCCTCGCGGTGCTGGCGGTCGTACTCCGCGCGGGCCTCGGCCAGGCGCTTCTCCGTGTCGGAGATGCGGGCCAGGATCTCCTTCAGCGGGGCGTCCAGGGCCTGTTCGCGTGCGGTGTACTCCTCGACGGCGGCGGCGTGTGCCTTCTCCTTCTCCGCGAGGGTCTCGGCGTCTTCGGCGTGGTCGGTGTTCAGGCGTTCGACGCTCGCCTCGCGGGCGGCGAGGTCCTGTTCGGTGATCGTGGTGTTCTGGCGCTCTGTCTCCAGGCGGCCGGCGGCGGCGGTGAAGTCGTCGACGGCTTTGGCGACGGCGTCGACCGCGTCGGCCGTCGACGGCATCGAGCGTTCGGACGCCGCCTGCCGCAGCCTGCGCCGACGGGCGTCGACCTCCGCCGCCGCGCCCTCGAACGCCTTGCGCGCCTCGCCGTCGGCCGTACGCGCGACGGTCAGCAGGATCGCGTTGTCCGCGACCCGTTTCACGGCGCTGACCAGCGGCTTCGCTGCGGGCAGCTCCTGGCCGGCGCGCCGGAAGTCGGCGATGAGAGTCTTCAGCCGCTCCAGTACGGCCGCGGTCTCGACCTCCTCGGCCTCCAGGCGGGCGATGGTCTCGTCGTACTCGCGGAGCCGCGTCCGGCGCCGCGCCGCCCGGTTGGTGGCGCCGATGTACTCCGGCGCCGGCTTGGGCCGCGCTCCCACGTGCACGCCGAGGCCGAACTGCGCCTTCTCCGTGACCGTCACCGAACCGTCGAAGGCGTCCAGGTCGTCCGCGAGCGCGATCGAGCCGATGACCGCCGCGATCGCCGGGACCGGGACGAGGTCCTGCTCGTCCTCCGGCACGAGGACGTCCGCGAGGGTACGGCCCGAGGGAGGCGAGGCGGGCAGCAGGTAGCCGTCGGAGGACGCGTCGCGTACCGCTTCGGCGGTCAGCGCCGGGTCCGGGTGGATCCAGGCGGTGAGCAGGCCCGCGCCGTACAGCGCGCCCTCGATGCCCGCGGCCCGCTCGCCGTCGACGCCGTCGGCGAAGCGCACGAGCTGCCACAGCGCGGCGCCGGGACGGCCGGCGCGGTCGGCGGTGCGCAGGTCGTTCGCGCGGGGCGCGTCGTCGTGTTCGGAGCGTACGTCGTCGCGCTCGGCCCGCAGCCGCTCCAGGTCGGCGCCGAGCTGTTCCTGACGGGTGACCAGGGTCTGGCGCCGTGCGACGACGGCGAGGCGCCGGTCGTCGGACCGGCCGGCGAACACCTCGGCCAGGCTCGGCGCCCCCGCCTCTCCGATCTGGTCGAGCGCCGCCAGCAGCGCCTCGTGGTCGTCCGGCGCGGCCACGGCGTCGTCGCCGGCGGACCAGCGGCCCGCCCACAGCCGCAGGTGCTCGGCGGCGTCGGCGCGTACGCGCGCGAGGTGGTCGTCGGCGGCGCGGCAGTCGTCCTCGCGCTTGGCGAGGGCCTCGGCCGCGTCGTTCACGGCGGTCTCGGCGCGGCGGCGGTCGTCCTCGGCCTCGGTCACCTCGGCGAGGCGCGCGCGCAGGCACGTGATGTCGTCGCGCCGGGCCGTGCCGCGGGCGCCCGCGCTCAGCAGCAGGTCGTCGCCGGAGTCGGCGGGGCCGTCGCCGTCGGAGGCGATGCCGGCCCGCTCGGCCGCCTCGACGAGAGCGGTCGAGGAGCGTGCCGCCGCCTGCCGCAGGCCTTCGAGGCGTGTGGAGACCTCGGCGGCCTCGCGCGTGAGCACGAGGAGGTTGTCGCGTGCGCGGGCCAGCCGCGCGCGCTCCTTGACGGTCTCGGCCTCGGCGGCGGTGATGCGCAGGCGCATGCGTTCGAGGTCGCCCTGCTGGCGGTAGGCGTCGTCGTCCTTCAGGGTGTCGAGGCGTACGGCGAGGGTGTCGCGTTTCGCCTCGGCGGCGTCGCGTGCGGCCTCCGCCGTCTCCAGGGCCGAGGTCGCCCGCGCGACCTCGGCCAGCGCGCCGGCGATCGTCGTCGCGTGGCCCACGGCGGTGTCGGTGGCGTCCTGTACGCGGTCGAGCTTGGCCTTCGCGTGCGTCCGCAGGTAGGTCGTGTAGTCGGCCATGAACGACGTGACGGCGGTGTTCGCCGAGGTCAGGTCGTCGAACAGGCGTTGTACGGCGGCGAGGTTCTCGAAGTCGCGCGCCGCCTGGTCGACGAGCTCCTCATCGACGGGGCTGAGGCCGGCGGTGAGCGTGTCGGAGACCTTGCCCGGGTCGAGGTCTTTGGCCAGCAGGGGGCGGCGCAGCGCCAGGAGCAGGTCGAGGAGCTGGGTGTAGCGCTCGCGGCCGAGACCGAACAGCCGCGCGTCGACCGCGTCGCGGTACTCGGTCGCGGTCTTGTACGCGGCGCCGGCGCCGAGGGTCTCCTTGAGCTGCTTCTCGGTGAGCGGGCGCGAGTCGGGGCCCAGCAGGCCGAAGTCGACGCCCAGCCGCTGCGACGTGACGAAGAACGAGGAGCGCACGCCGTCGCGGTGCCGGTGCGCGCGCAGGCCGATGACCAGCGTGACCGTCTCGTCCGGACCTGCGAACTCCATCCACACGTAGCCGTACTCGGCCTCCTGGCCGCGGTACAGCAGGTTGGACTTCATCGTCCGGTTGTCGCCGCTGAACGGGTCGAGCCGCCGCGCGTCGGCGACGCCGTCGAGCACGAACGGGAACAGCACCTCAAGGGCCTTGGTCTTGCCCGAGCCGTTGTGGCCGCGCAGCACCAGGCGGCCGTCGGCGAAGACGAACTCCTCGTCGGCGTAGTCCCAGATGTTGATCACACCGGCCCGTGCGGGCTGGAAGCGTGCCTTCATGACGTCTCTCGCAGGTCGAAGGGCAGCCGGCCGCCGTCGTCGGCGAGGGCGAGGGTGATGTTGCGGTAGCGCACGGCCGCGGGCAGCACGAGCACCCCGCCGGGTACGGGCCGCAGCAGGCAGAGCTCCGTCAGGAAGGTGACCGCGGCCGACAGCAGGCCGCGGGGGTCCTGCTGCCAGGCGCTGGTGAAGGAGGCCGCGCCGAACTCCTCGAACAGCTCGTCGACCATCGCTTCGAGGCGGCTCGTCTCCACGAGCGGCGCGGTGTTGTCGGCGGCGGGCGGGGCGGCCGTGATCTCCGGTGGGGTCCAGGCCAGCTCGCGTACGACGCCCTCCTCGGGCAGCCCGGCGTCGATTCGCGCGACCAGCTCGGCCTGGTCGTCGGCGTGGCCCGGCACCGGGATCGGCGCCGGCTCGTGCGCGGGGTCTTCCAGGAGGTCGGCGATCTTGGCGAGCAATAGCCCGGCCGTACGGTTGACGGCGCCGCCGCGCCCCGGGAACGGCCGGTCGGTGAAGGAGCCGCCGGCGTCGGCGAGCATGACGCCCTCCGCGCGGCGTTCGACGACGAGGCCGGTGAACCGCGCGAGGTCCTCGGCGAGGCCCTGCCCGCGCAGCACGTCGGCGATCAGCGGGTCGACGTCGGCGTAGTAGACGACGGGCTGCTCGGTGAGGAGCCGGCGGGCGCGCTGGGCCACGGCCTGGCGGTGCACGGCGCCGTCGACGCGGGCGAGCGGGTCGTCGAGCAGTCCCGCGGCGCTGGTGAGGTGCTGCACCGGCCGCGCGGGCTTGAACAGGACGGCGCAGATGTCGTGGTCGATGTCGTAGAGGGCGTCGCCGCGCTCGCTGTCGCGCGCCCACGCCTCCAGCGAGCCGTCGGACAGCCGCAGCGCGCCGCGGTCGACGAGCCAGCCGAGGACGTCGACGACGGCGGCCTTGTGGCCGCTCATCGTCGGGTCGAAGCCGAGCCCGGCGATGGCGTTGGCCGCCGGCGTGAAGACGCGTACGAGGTCGGCCAGGCTGATCTCCACGCGGGACCGCTGGAACGACGCGAGGACGAGGCAGAGGTAGGCCATCCGGCGCCGGTCGAACGGCTTGCCCTTCTTGGCGAACATCAGCCCCTGCGTGGCGTCGAGCCGGTCGAGGCGGCGGACGAGACGCACCTGGCGGGTGTCGGCGACCAGGGTGTAGCCGAGCAGCTCGCGGAAGTCGGCGGACATCTCGTCGGCCCAGCGCAGCACCTGCTCCAGCACGCCGGGCCTCGGCCGCGTCGCCGTGATCACGTCGCAGGTCAGGACCCGGCGTACGGCCTGCTGGTAGGCGGCCAGGTCGGTGGACTGGACCCCGGCGGCCGCTCGCGTACGCCGCGTCACGGGCGCACGCGCGCCATCGGCACGAGGTCGAGCCGGAAGCCGGGGAGGTACAGCACGCCGCGCGCGGTCGTGACCGTGGTGCCGGTGTCGGCCGGTGTCAGGCGCATCGTCATCACGTCGTTGGCCCCCGAGGCGGCGCCGAGGCGGCCCGCGACGACCGTGCGGGCCTCCAGGGCGCGGGTGAGCAGCTTGAGCAGCACCCCGGTCTCGGCCTCGTCGAGGACCCGGTCGTACGCGCCGGAGCCCAGGAGCCGCCGGGCGGCCTCGCGCTCGGCGGCGCGCTCGGCCGCCTGTTTCTTGCGCAGCTCGGTGCGTGCGCCGGTGCCCGTGCGCACCGGCTGCGGCAGGCCGGACGACGGCGCCTTCCCGGTGCGGAACAGGCTGATCGACAGTTCGACGCCGGGGGCGTCCCACCAGGTGGCGCGCTCGGAGATCTGCTCGGCGTCGTCGTGGACGCCGCCGAGGTGACGGGCCGAGCGCAGGTTGAACGCCGCGGACATCAGCGCGTGCGCGGCGTCGGTGTCCGGCGTGCCCCACACCCATTCGGCCAGGTGGCGAAGCTGGGTGGCGCGGTTGACGCCGCCGCGCTGCGCCTCGGTGATCTGGCGGAGCAGCGCGATCACGCCCGACACGGCCGTACGGGTCGCCGTGCGCAGCTCACCGGCGCGCGAGTCGCCGGAGCCGTCGGCGGCGAACCACTCGCGCAGCGCGGCCCAGCGGCGGCTCCACTCGTCGAGCCGCTCGGCGTAGGTCATGAACGGCCGCTCGTCGGCCTCGGCGGCGCGCGTGAGCAGCGTGGCGAGGCCGGTGTCCTCGACGTCGTGCACGGCGCGGCCGAGGCGGCCGAGGTAGCGGTCGAGCTCGGCCATGAAGTCGGTCATGTGGGTGAGCAGGGCGTTCTTGTACCGCAGGAAGAGGTCGGGCGAGGTGTCGGTGGAGCGGACGATCTCCCCGAGGGTGACGTGGAACTGTGCGGACCGCCGCCCCATGTCCTCCATCACCGAGTCGAGGCGCGACAGGCGCCGGTACACCTGCTCGGAGTCGCCCGCCTGGTTCGCCTCGGCGAGGGCCTTCAGGTCTTCCAGGATGTCGGAGAAGACCAGGCGCGACAGGTTGGCGTCCTGGATGCGGGCGGCGAGGAGGTCCTCGACCGAGGTGTAGGCCCAGTAGCCCAGCTCGCTGAACTGGTAGACGGACTGGCGGTTGCGGTAGCGGACCAGGTTGCCGGCGCGCGAGGCGTCGTCGAAGCGGTGCACGACCCGGTCGTCGTACAGGGCGTCGAGCCTGCTGCGGACGTTGCCGTCGAAGGTGGGCACGCCGTCGTGCAGGCCGGACAGCTCGGTGAGTGCCGCGGCGACCTCGTCGGCGTCGACCTGGACGTGGTGCACCGCGCGGAGGCGGTCCATGGCCCGCAGCACCCACAGGTAGGCGACGTGGTCGTCGCGCCGGGTGAAGTTGAAGAGCCGGAAACGGTCGCTCACCGCCAGTGAGTCGAGATCCAACGCCCTGCGCCCGTCCACACGCCTCCCCCGTAACCGCCGCCCCTCCCCGGGAGCGGCCCACCATCCAGCCACATGCCGATCGTGGAACCAAATCGGCCGGGCACGACAACGAAGCGTAGGCAACCGCACCGACATTCGTAGCCGTTGTGCCGTCAGCCGAACAGCGGGAACCTTCCGGCCGTCCCGCCGAGGGCGTCGCGGTCGCCCTCGGGCACCGGGGCGCGGCCGGTGCCGACCCGCGCGTACGTCGCGTCGTCCCACCTGACCGGGAGCGGCTCGCCGAGCAGGCCGTCGAGCGTCTCCCTGACCACCAGCAGCGACTCCTTGGAGGGCCCGGTGCCGGGCAGCGCGACGGCCAGGTCGAGGTGGTGGACTGCGGCCTCGACGACCAGCGTCCGCACGAGGTCTCCGGCCCGCAGCACGAAGCCCTGGGTCCGCACCGCCATGGCGGGGTCGGTGCGCCCGGCGAGGTAGATCACGGCCCGCGCGGTCTCCTCGTACAGGTCGAGCACGGGGGTGAGCGTGGAGTAGACGCTCGCGCTGATCCGGGTCATACGCAGGTTGACGTGGGAGCCCGGGGTGTCGGGGCTCCAGTGGCCCCAGTACGTGACGGCGTCCGTGTCGGGCTCCGCGCCCGCCGGGGTGGCGAGTGCCACGAGGGCGCGGCGCGCGTCGCCGAGCAGGTGGAAGACCAGGTCGCGTACGGACCATCCCGCGCAGCCGGTGGGCAGCCACGCGGCCTCCTCGCCGGCGTCGCGTACGGCGCGCACGAGGTCGTCGTACGCACCACGGATGATCTCGTTCACCTCGGCCATCCGCCCAGAATCGCGGCGGCGCGGACGCGGCGCAACCTGGCGGCGGCACCCTTGACGTCGCAAGATGGGACGATGACCACCACACCCCGCAGTCAGGACTGGTACGCCGGGACCGACCGCAACGCCTTCATCCACCGTGCCTGGATGCGGCGCGGTCTGCCCTCCGACGCCTTCGACGGGCGGCCGCACATCGCGATCGCCAACACCGCCTCCGACCTGACGCCGTGCAACAGCCACCTGGGCGAGGTCGCGTCGAGCGTGAAGGCGGGCGTGTGGGAGGCGGGCGGGGTGCCTTTGGAGCTTCCCGTGCCGTCGCTGGGCGAGACGCTGATGCGCCCGACGGCGATGTTGTTCCGCAACCTCGCCGCGATGGCCGCCGAGGAGATGTTCCGCGCCAACCCGGTCGACGGCCTGGTCCTGCTCGGCGGGTGCGACAAGACGATCCCCGCGCTGCTGATGGCGGCCGCGTCGGTGGATCTGCCGGCGATCGTCGTCCCCGGCGGCCCGATGCTCACGGGCCATTTCCGCGGCACGCCGCTGGGGTGCGGGACGGACGTGTGGCGGCTGTCCGAGGAGGTACGCGCGGGGGTGCTGTCCCGCGAACGCTTCATGGAGGCCGAGTCGTCGATGATCCGCAGCCGCGGCCACTGCAACACGATGGGGACGGCGTCCACGATGGGCTGCCTGGCCGAGGCGCTGGGCATGACCCTGCCGGGCGTGGCCGGCATCCCGGCCGCCGACAGCCGCCTGCTGGAGCACGCCCACGGCGCCGGCCGCACGATCCTGGAGATGGTGGCGTCGGACCGGCGGCCCAGCACGGTGCTGACCCGCGCGTCCTTCCTGAACGCGATCGTCGCGCTGGCCGCGATCGGCGGGTCCACCAACGCGGTCGTGCACCTGCTCGCCATCGCCGGGCGCGTGGGCGTCCCCCTCACGCTGGACGACTTCGACCGCACCGGAGCGGGCGTCCCGCTGCTCGTGGACCTGCAACCGGCCGGTACGCACCTGATGGAGGACTTCCACCGCGCGGGCGGCCTGCGGGCGGTCCTGTCCGAGGTGAGCGACCTGCTGGACTCCTCGGCCGTGGCCGTGAACGGGCGCCCGCTCGTCGAGGGTCTCTCCGGTGCCGCGCTGGAGGACGAGTCGGTCATCCACCGCCGCTCCTCACCCCTCCAGGAGTCGGCCGGAATCGCGGTGCTGCGCGGCAACCTGTGCCCGGGCGGCGCGGTCATCAAGCCCGCCGCCGCGACCCCGTCCCTCCTGCGCCACCGGGGACGCGCGGTCGTCTTCGACAGCATCGAGGACCTGCGGGCTCGCCTGGACGACCCGGATCTGGACGTGGACGCGGACAGCGTGCTGGTCCTGCGCGGCTGCGGCCCCAAGGGCTACCCGGGGATGCCGGAGGTCGGCAACATGCCGCTGCCCGCGAAACTGCTGGCCAAGGGCGTGCGTGACATGGTGCGGATCAGCGACGCCCGCATGAGCGGCACGGCGTACGGGACGGTGGTGCTGCACGTGTCGCCGGAGTCCGCCGCGGACGGCCCGCTGGCGCGGGTACGGACCGGCGACCCGATCATCCTGGACGCCGCGGAACGCCGCCTGGAGGTCGACCTGCCCCCGGGGGAACTGGAGTCCCGTGCCCCCGCCGCCTCGACCGGTCACGCCGCCCCGTCCCGAGGGTGGGAACGCCTTTATATCGATCATGTGCTTCAGGCGGATCTCGGCGCCGACCTGGATTTCCTCACGGGCTCCAGCGGCAGCGCCGTACAGCGCGAGTCGCACTGACACAACGCACCGGCAAATCCGCATACCGTGGGAGGAACTACGAGGTCACGCCTCTGTAGGGGGAAACGACTCCGTAATGCACACGTCACCGACAGGACGGGCAAACGCCAGCGGATCGGTCCGGTGATCGATAGTATGATGCCCGGATTGTGCGGGGTCGATCCCATGTACGACTCGAATGGTATCTGAGATGAGTTGACATGGTCTGCAGCAGATGGGGTCATCAGGGGTGCTGGGCAACAAGATGAGTTTCACGCGTTGGACTGCTCCGGCGGCGGCCGGAATGCTATTGATTTTGGCGACGGCCTGCTCTTCCAGCGGCACCGCCCAGAGCAAGGCGGACGCCAAGGCACCTGACGCCTCGGCCACGATCGCTCCCGCCAACGGAACCACGAAGGTCCGTCCGGAGAAGGGCGTCGCGGTGTCCGCCGCCAGCGGGGCGCTGGAGAGCGTCACCGTCCAGGGGGACGGCAAGGCCGCCGAGGGGGCCCTGTCCGCGGACCACAAGACCTGGCACACCAAGTGGGCGCTCAAGCCGGGCACGAAGTACACGGTGTCGGCGACGGTGAAGAACGCGGCCGGCAAGGTCACCACCGCGACGAGCAGCTTCACCACCCTGAAGGCCTCCAAGACCTTCAAGGTCAGCGACGTCACTCCGATGGCGAAGGAGACCGTGGGCGTCGGCATGCCGATCACGGTGAACTTCGACAGCCCGGTCGCGAACCGCTCGGCGGTCGAGAAGGCCCTTGAGGTCAGGTCGACCACGCCGGTGCAGGGCGCCTGGCACTGGATGACCAACCAGCAGGTCATGTTCCGCACGAAGACGTACTGGCCCGCCCACACCTCGGTCGCCGTCGTGGCGCACCTGTCCGGTGTACGCGCGGCGTCCGGCGTCTACGGCACGAAGGACTACGGCCGTACCTTCAAGATCGGCGCCTCGCACATCGCGAAGGTCAGCCTGAAGAAGGACAAGAGCAAGGTCTACGTCGACGGCAAGCTCGCCAAGACCATCCCGGTCAGCGGCGGCATGGGCGGCGCCGACTCGCACGGCAACGACTTCCGTACGACCAGCGGCGTCCACCTCGCCATGGGCAAGCTGCCCGAGGTCTGGATGACCTCGCCGAACATCAAGAAGGGCGAGCCCGGCTACTACCACGAGCTGGTCCTGAAGGACGTTCAGATCAGCAACAGCGGCGAGTACCTCCACCAGAGCCCCGGCGAGTACGAGTGCCTCGGTCACCGCAACTGCAGCCACGGCTGCGTACGGCAGACGGTCGCGGGCGCCGCGTGGTTCTACAAGCTGAGCGTGCGCGGCGACGTCATCGACATCTCCGGCAGCTCGCGCACCCTGTCCCCGGACAACGGGTGGGGCTACTGGCAGCTTTCCTGGAGCAAGTGGGTCAAGGGCGGCGCCATCAAGCAGCCGGTCATGACGACCCAGCTTCCGGCGACGAGCACGCCGCCGGTCACGCCGACCACGCCGGCGCCTTCTCAGAGCAGTAACTGACCGTCGCTTCACCGGGCGGCCCCGCGGGGTCGCCCGGCCCGGACGGCTCCTCGTACTCTTGAGGAAGGGGGAGCGAAATGTCCGCGACTGTACACGTCCTGACCAGCGGCTACGCCAACGAGCGCGTGGCCGGCACGGTGACACTGATCCTCGATGGCGACCTGATCGCCGTCGTCGATCCGGGGATGGTCGCCGACCGGCGCCTGATCCTGGATCCGATCGCCGACCTCGGCCTGACGCCCGACGACGTCACCGACGTGGTGTTCTCCCACCACCATCCCGACCACACGCTGAACGCCGCGCTGTTCCCCCGCGCCCGCTTCCACGACCACTGGGCGATCTACTCCGGTGACGTCTGGGAGGACCGGGACGCCGAAGGCTTCGCGCTGTCGCCCTCCGTACGCCTCATACGGACCCCCGGCCACACGCCGGAGGACATCACGACGCTCGCCGACACCGACTCCGGCCTGGTCGCCGCCACGCACGCGTGGTGGAACGCCCTCGGCCCCGAAGTCGACCCGCGCGCCACGGACGCCCGGCAGCTCACGAAGTCCCGCGAACGCCTGCTGGACCTGCGCCCGTCGCTCATCATCCCCGGCCACGGCACCCCGTTCACGCCCTAGCGTTCACGGGGGGCCGGAGGTCCGGTCACGTGTGACGTACGCGCGACCAGACCTTCGGCACTGTGCTCACGGAGTGGCGCCTGCGCTCTGTGGTGTCAGCGGGGCCGGTGTCAGCCGGCCGTCGCGGTCCACGAACTTCAGGCCGGCGGCGGACAGCAGCCCGAGAAGCAGCAGCATCAGCCACGGCAGGCTCGCCATCCGCATGCTGTGCGACAGTCCGATCGCCGCGGCGCTCACCAGGTTGCCGAAGACGATCCCGAAGCCGGACAGCAGGTTGTTGACGCTGTAGTACGTCCCGATCACGCGGCCCTGTGACAGGTTCGCGATCGTCGCCATCTCGAACGGGAAGACCATCATCGTGCCGATGGTCAGCGTCGCGGCGCAGAGCAGCACCGGCAGCAGCCGTACGACGACGTTGCCGTGCAGCGGCGGCAGCGTCAGCGGGACGAACGCGCATCCCATGATGATCAATCCGCGGATCATGGCCTGGCCAGCCGTCCAGCGCCGCTCGCACCAGCTGATGAGGCGCACCTGCAGCGCCAGCCCGAGCACGGCGGAGATCATGAACAGCGCGGTCACGCCCGCCTGGCCGCCGGACACGTGGCGTACCTCCAGCGGCAGGCCGAACGTGATCTGAAAGACCAGCGCGTACGACGCGAACATCGTCATCGCGAAGCCGAGGAACGCCCGGTTGCCCAGGGCCTCCTTCCAGTCCTCCCACATGGGCCGGGCCGAACCGGCCTCAGGCCCGGCGACGGCCGGCAGCATGCGCCACTGCGCGACGGTGAGCGCGAGCAGGATCGCGACCGAGGTCAGGCTCACGAGCCGGAAGTCGACCTGGACGAGCGGAATCCCGATGAGCGGCCCGATGAGGACCCCGAGCCGCCGGCAGACGCTGAACACGGCGAACGCGTCGACCATGCGCTCGCGCTCCTCGCGTGCGAGGTACGCCCGGTTCGCCGGGATGAACAGCGCGCTGGCCACACCGGTCAGCACCGAGGCGGCGATCAGCCACGGCATGCTGGTGAAGAAGGCGAACATCCCGCAGCCGACGGCCTTCAGCAGGCAGCCCGCCATGATCATCGGCTTGTAGCCGATGCGGTCGGCGAGCGTGCCGCCGATGACGAACAGCCCCTCGGCGAAGTGCCGGATGCTGAGGACGATGCCGACGATCCAGACCGCCATCCCGATGCCGTGCACCAGGTGGTCGGCGAGGTAGGGGGCGAGCATGAGCAGCGCCACCGTCACGCCGATCTCGTTGACGAACAGCACCTGCGCGGGCCGCCCGAACGACTTGAACTGCCGCAGTGTCGCGATCACGCGGCGCCCTCCGGTCTCGGGGGGCGGCGTGTCCGTAAAGGCCTCGTCCGTACGGGCCCTGACACGTACAGGTATGGATGATGTCGTGCCACCGTCGGCGCTCGCGGCGCCTTCAGGGCAGGAATGGTGACCACCTTGCCCGACATTTCGGCTCCTCACAAAGGCGTGGCAGGCCCCGGGTGGACGCTTCCAACCCTGCGATGACCTGCGGTGATTACTTTCAGTAGCTCACTACTCTTAGTAGTGGCCACTTTGCTGTTCGTGAGGAGTAGCCGCGCCGCCCGACCGCACTTCCCTGGAGGCGACATCACCGTTGGCCGCCCCGGCGCGTACGGCCATGGTTTGCCGGGCACGCCTCCTACGACACCCAAAAACGGCATGTCAACCATGCCGAAATGGAGGGGGTCTGGTTCGCCCGGCTTCGATCCCGGTTCTCCGGCGGCCGGAATAACCGCGCGCCGGAGCGGCTTTTTCGAAGATGCCTGACATGAGATATCGCCGCCTCGGCGACTCCGGCCTGACCGTCTCCGTCGTCGGCCTCGGTGCCAACAACTTCGGCAACCGCGGCCGGGTCGACCTGGAGGGAACCCGCAAGGTGATCGACGCCGCCCAGGAGGCCGGCGTGACGCTCATCGACACGTCCGACTCGTACGGCGACTCCGAGGAGTTGCTCGGCGAGGTCCTGGAGGGCCGTCGCGACGAGTTCGTCGTCGCGACCAAGTTCGGCAGCGACGTGAAGGGCGGCAACGGCCCGGACTGGGGCGCGAGAGGATCACGCCGCTACATCCGCAAGGCCGTCGAACGCTCGCTGCGCCGTCTGCGCACCGACCACATCGACCTGTACCAGCTGCACTTCCCGGACCCGCACACGCCGCTCGCCGAGACCCTGGAGGCTCTGACCGAGCTCGTACGCGAGGGCAAGGTCCGCTACATCGGCTCGTCGAACCTGGCCGCGTGGCAACTCACCGACGCGCACTGGATCTCCGAGACCCGGGGGCTGGCGCCGTTCATCAGCGCGCAGAACGGCTACAGCCTCCTGGACCGCCGCCCGGAGACCGAGCTCCTGCCCGCCGCCTCCCGCTTCGGCGTGGGCGTCCTGCCGTACTTCCCGCTGGCCAGCGGCCTGCTGACCGGCAAGTACCGCCGCGGCGCCGACCTGCCGGAGGACAGCCGCTACCAGGTGTGGAACTTCGGCGACCGCCTGACGTCGACGAAGTTCGACGCGGTGGAGAGCCTGACGAAGTTCGCCGAGGAGCGCGACGTGAGCCTGCTCACGGTGGCGGTGTCGGCCCTGGCCGCCCAGCCCGCGGTGTCGTCCGTGATCGCCGGTGCGACCAAGCCGGAACAGGTCCACGCCAACGCCGCCGCCGGCCTCTGGGAGCCGACTCCCGAGGACCTGGCCGCCCTGGACGAGATCGTCCCGCGCGGCACGCTGGTGCCGTAGTTCCCGCCCGGCGCCCCGTCCGGCCGGACGGGGCGCCGCCGCCTTTACATAGTAAGTTCGAGCTGCGGATAGTCGTCGACGGTCATGGAGTCATAGAGGCGCGCGCTCTTGGTGGTCAGGCGGATGAGGGCCCGGCCGGGGGCCGCGGGCAGGGCGGAGAGCAGGCGTGCGCCCTGGGCCAGGCCCTGTACACCCAGGCGGGACACCGGGATCAGGGTCTTCGCGGCGCTCAGCGCCACCGCGCGGCTGCCGCGTACGTGCTCCGCCATCTTGTGCTCGTAGGCAGGGAAGGCGCGTTCGTGGTCGCCGCCCGCCCTCGCCAGCTCGCCGGCCAGGACGTACGCGCCGACGATGGCCAGCGTGGTGCTGCCGCCCACGGCCGGGCCGGGACAGTAACCCGCGTCGCCGACCAGCGACGCCCTCCCCCGCGACCAGGTCTCCATGTGGAGCTGGGTGATCGAGTCGAAGTAGAACGCCGGGGTGCGGTCGAGTTCGGGTCGAAACGGCGCGGCGCGGCGTTCTCGAACCGCACCTCGCCGCCGGGTGAGATCTCGGTGATCGAGTCGCCGAAGACGTACTCGGCGTCGTCGCGCGTGGCGCCGTAGTAGATCTCGCTCAGGTCGTCGCGCATGATCTCGGCGTGCCGGTCGGAGACGGCGCTGAAGATGTTCCCCGACACCCCCAAGGGACGCCCTCCGCCGGGCGGCCGTCGACGGCGCCTGCGCGACCCTGGGCATCGAGCCCCACCGAAGCGCGTAGTCCCCGGCGTACGGCTCGTCAGCGGCGGCGGATCAGGAGCATCGCCGCGTCGTCGGCGATTCGGCCGCCGACGTGGCGGAGGACGTCGCCTCTGAGTTCCTCCAGGGCGCGTTCCGGGTCGGCGGCCGCGAGCAGGCCGAGGCGGTCCGCCAGTGGGTAGAAGCGGCCATCGCCGTCGCGGGCCTCGACCACTCCGTCGGTGTACAGCAGCATCTGGTCGCCGGGGGCGAACTTCACGGTGTACGGGCTCGGCGGGGCGTCGACGAGCTCGGTCAGGCCCAGGGGCGGGGCCACGTCGTCGGGTTCGGCCAAGGTGGCGTCGCCGTCGGCGTTGAGTACCAGAGGGGACGGGTGGCCGCAGTTCAGCAGGGTCACCGTGTCGGTCTCGGCGAACTCGGCGAGTACCGCGGTCACGAACTTCTCACCCGACAGCCGGCGGCTCAGCGCGGCCTCGATGCGGTTGACGACGCCCGTCAGATCATCTTCGTCGTAGGCGGCCTCGCGGAACGCGCCGAGTACGGCCGCGGCCGTCTCGACCGCCTCCAGGCCCTTGCCCTGCACGTCGCCGACGATGACGCGGACTCCGGACTTCGTCGACGTCACCTCGTACAGGTCGCCGCCGATCCGGGCCTCGGCGGTCGCGGACGTGTAGCTGACCGCCACACGGACCGGGCCGACGCGTCTGGGCACCGGGCGGAGCAGGACCTGCTGTGCCACCTCGGCGACGGAGCGTACGTCGGCCAGGAGGCGTTCGCGGCGCTGGCGGCCCGCGCTGGCGAACACGCTCGCGACCGTCACGCCCGCCATCGTGGCGAGCATCAGGGTGTTCTGCCGGCGGCCGAGCGCGTGGTCATGCGAGCTGAGCAGCACGCAGAGGATGAGCGCGCATAACCCGACGACGGCCGTACGGCGCACGCCGCACCACAGGGCCGCGAACGCCGGCCCGAGGACGAGCAGCGGCCTGAACCTGACGTCGCGGGTGGCCAGCAGATCGACCAACGCCACGACGACCAGGACCGCGAACGGTGACCACCGCAGCAGCGGGCCCGGCTCGGAGTCTCCCATGCGACTGATGACGCACCCCCCGCCCCAGAGTCAATGCCCTCCCACGATAACGCTCCGATCTGTCAGATCACCGTTCATCCATCACGCTGAGTGAGATACCTCTGGGCATAATGCCTGATCACGACGGTGTCAGCGTCAGTGTGTGCGCCGCCTCGCGCCGTACCGTGGAGGGGTTCGACCGCATCGGGATCGTGTCGCCGCGCGCCCACAGCGGTGCCTGGTCCCAGTAGTGGCTGTCGAAGGCGTGCCCGGAGGCGCCGGTCAGGTTGATCCAGCGCGAGCGGTCCAGATCCGCCAGGTCGGCGATCATGCGCATCGACGGAACCCAGCTGACCTGGTAGCCCTCCTGGAGGTCCCAGCCGGTGGCGTCCACGACCGAGTCGCCGCCCGCGAGCTTGATCGGGCCGCGGTTGAACAGCCACTCGATCGGCCCGATGCCGGACGTCCCGAAGGTCTCGTTCGTCAGCTCCAGCTTGTGCAGGTCGCCCCACTTCCACTTGGAGGGGTTTCCGCCCAGCTTGTCGCGCAGCTCCGCGTCGGCGTCCTTGAGCGCCAGGCGCAGGATGTCGTCGCGGGTCTCCTTCTTCCCGGCCGTACGCACGTCGTCCCACCACGGGTCGCCGGGCGCGTTCAGGAGATTGCGCATGACCTCGTACCAGCGGTCGCCGCTGTCGGGGCGCGCGCCCTCGGGCAGCTCGTCGTTGAAGGTACGGATCATCAGGTGCCGGTAGACCGCGTTGTAGAACGCCGCGGGCGCCGAGCCGCTCCCCTGGCCGAAGTCCCAGTTCCTGAGCAGCGACACGGCCGGTCCCGAGCCGACCCGCAGCAGCTGCGGCACGAGCGTCGGCGCGAACCCGTTGCGGCTGTCGAGCTGGATGCGGCCCATCGTCGCGGCGTCCATCTTCGGCGTCCCGGCGACGAGCTGCCGGATGCGCGCGGCGCGGTAGCCGTACGACCAGTCCTTCGTCAGCATCGGCCCGACGCCGTCGGGCGTCGCGGCGTTGTTGGCGGTGACGATGTAACCCTGCGGCGGGTTGAGGACGCTGGGCAGCTTGTCGAAGGGGACGAAGCCCTTCCACTCCTGGTCGCCGGTCCAGCCCTCGGCGGGCCGCCGCCCGTCGCCCTTCGTACGGATCGGGATGACGCCGGGCGCCTGGTAGCCGATGTTGCCGTCCACGTCGGCGTACACGAGGTTCTGGGCGGGGACCTCGAACGTCTTGGCCGCCGCGCGGAAGTCGTCCCAGTTCCGCGCGGTGTCGAGCGACACGATCGCGTCGGCGGTACGCCCGGGGTCGAGCGCGGTCCAGCGCAGCGCGACGGCCATGCCGTGGCCCGCCGTACGCGCGTCGGTGTACACGTCGGACAGCAGCGGGCCGTGCCGCGTCGAGCGTACGGTCAGCTTGACCGTCGCGGCGCCCGCGACCTTGATCTGCTCGGTGCGGGTGTCCATCGGCAGCCGGGCGCCCTTGTACTCGTACGTCGTGCCGGAGACGTGTTCGAGGTAGAGGTCGGTGACGTCCGGGCCGAGGTTCGTGAAGCCCCACGCGATCCGGTCGTCGTGCCCGATCACGACACCGGGCACGCCGGAGAAGCCGAACCCGACGACGTCGAACGGGCAGGCGGTGGAGACCGTACGGCAGTGCAGCCCGGTCTGCGCCCACAGCGACGGCATGTGCGGAGCGAGGTGCGGGTCGTTCGCGAGCAGCGGTTTGCCGGTGTTCGTCCGGCTGCCCGCGACCACCCACGAGTTGGACCCGATGCCCGGCCCGCCGTCGCCGATCATCGACGGCACCGCGCGCAGCGCTTCGGAGACGCGGGTCAGCGCCGGTGAGAGCGCACGGGCGCGCGGCGTGGCCTTCGGCGCCTTGCCGGCCTTCCCGCCATCGACGATCACCGGGTTCCGGTCGTACGGATAGTCGGGGTAGAGCTGGTCGACGCGCGCGGGAGCGACCTTGGTGTCGGCGATCGCCCGGCCGAGCTCGTCGTCCATGTTGCTGCGCAGGTCCCAGGCCATGGCCTTGAGCCAGGCGAGGGAGTCGACGGCCGTCCAGGGCTCGGGCTCGTACCCGGTCTGCTGGAGGCCGAGCACCGCGTACTCCAGGCTCTGCGTGGAGGTGTTCTTGTGCTGGCCGAGCCAGGCGTTGACGCCCTGGGCGTACGCCTCCAGGTAGCGCCGCGTGTCGACCCGGAGCAGCGGCAGCTCCTGCTCGGCGACACGCCGCCAGCCCATCGTCCGCACGACCTTGTCGGTGTCGAGCGTGGTCTTGCCGAACAGCTCCGAGAGCCGTCCGGCGGTGACGTGACGGCGGAAGTCCATCTCCCAGAACCGGTCCTGCGCGTGGACGTACCCCTGCGCGCGCATCAGGTCGTCGGGGTCGTCGGCGTAGATCTGCGGGACGCCGTACTTGTCACGGTAGACGGTGACGTCCCGCCCGATACCGGGCACCGCGATCTTGCCGCTGAGCTGCGGGTACGATCGGTGGATCGTCCAGTACACGTACATCGTGAGCACGAGCGCGAGCACCAGCAGCAGGACCAGCGTCCGCACCGCCCACCGCGCGGTCCGTGGCAACCGGGACAACGGCGCGAACCTCGTCATCGAAGCCTCTTCGTCTCCTGGCCGATCAGAATCTCGTCGCAGATTAGACCATCACGTACCGCCACGAACCGGTCTTCATGGCCCGATTCCGGGATGAGACACTCGATACCGTGGCAGGAGTAGTGCTGGTGCACGGCCTGTACCACCGCCCCGAACACCTCACGCCGGTGCGGATGGTCTGCGGGGCTTCGACGTGGAGGTCCCCGAGCTGCACCGGGGCTCGCTCGCCGCGGACACCGCCGCGGTCCAGGCCGTCGTGGACGCCCTGGACGAACCGCCTCTGGTCCTGGGCCACTCCTACGGCGGATCGGTGATCACAGGCCTGCGGGGCGTACGGCACCTGGTCTACCTGGCGGCCTTCGTCCCGGAAGCCGGCGAGAGCGCCGCGGCGTTAGGCGGAACCTCACCCGCCCTCCGCGCCGCCGTATTGCCGGGCCCGAACGACTCCACACACCTCCACCCCGGCCGGGCGGCCGAGGTCCTCTACGCCGACTGCCCCGGCCACCTCGCGACGTGGGCGGTGAACCTGCTGCGCGCCCAGGCACCGGGCTGCGGCCGCGGGATCCCGGAACGCCAGGCATGGAAGGACACCCCGTCGACGTACGTGGTGTGCGCGGAGGACCGCGCGATCGACCCGTCCCTTCAACGGACGATGGCGACGCGCTGCACGGCCTCACGGGAATGGCGGACGGGACACTCACCGTTCGTCGGGCACCCTGACCTGATGGTCGGGCTCGTACGGGAACTCCTCGCCTGAGTCATCGGGGCGGGCAGACGTGGGCCGTGCGGTCGTAGGCGAGTTTGCCGATACGGACCCAGCCGGTGACGTCGCGGCCCGTGATCGTGCCGTGGTAGCGGCCCGCGAGCCGGGTCGGGCCGGTCGGGTCGGCGCGCAGGAAGTCGTCGCCCGGCTCCACGTCGTCGAAGCCTCGGCCCTCGTCGTTCACGACGTTGCCGTGGGCGGTGACGCGGTAGTGGCGGGCCGGGTGGCAGCCCTCGGGCTCGGCCGGGTGTCCGGAGGGCCAGGCGGCGTACGCCGCCGCCGCCACTCCCAGCACGGCGAGCGCTAACAGGCCACGGCGGCGTGGCGACGCGGACACGCGCTCGCGTGGCGGTACGGGCTCGGCCTCGGGCGGCGGAGTGAGCCGGCGCTCGGGTGGTGGGGTGAGGGCGGGTGGGGTCTCGCGGCGGTGGGTCTCGGCGAGATTCCAGCGGGCGTGCCACTCGTCCAGGTTCAGGTCCAGGGCCTCGACGAACCAGCGGGCCTCGGCCCACGCCACGCGGCGGCCGTTGGACATGCGGTCGTGGACGGTCTTCGGGCTGCGTTCGCGGCCGCTCAGCGCGCCGACCCTCCGCGCGAGCCGCTCGCGGGTCCAGCCCTTCGCCTCGCGTACCTCGTCCAGCTCGCGCCACAGCGCCGCGAAGGTCTCCTCGCCCATCCCTGCTCCTCGGAAACGCGCAGGTCGCCTGGCATGTCGGAATTCTCGGACTCCGAACTCTCCCATGAACGGCGACACCGTCCGTACGAGCACCACACCATGGCAGCCGGCCGACCGCCAACAAGGAGACGAATGTGAGATCAGCTCTGTGCACCGCCGCCGTCGCCGCCGCTCTGGCCCTTCCCCTGCTGCCCGGGAGGGCGTACGCGGAGGCACCGGCGAGCGACTACAACGGCCCGATCCAAAGTTCCTACGACTGCATCGCCCCGCGCTCGGGCGGCGGCCCGGTGCAGATGTGGGCGCTCGACGGCACCGACACGCAGTTCCGGTTCAACGGTATCCGCTGGTCGGGCGATGACCCGTGCGGGCCGGGGCAGATGCGGATCAGCGACTTCCCGCCCGTGCAGATCAACGGCACGACCATGTACATGCAGCGTGGCGGGAGCGGCACGACCGACCAGGACGGCTCGGCGATCCGGCACGGGTTCGTACGCGTCGGCGACCTGAGCGCGCGGCCGAACCCGGTGACGCCGTCGGCGCCCAACGGCCGCGACTGCGCGAGCGCGACCGGCACGCTGTACTACAACGCCCCGCAGCCGATCCCGGCGAACTTCCAGTACAAGCCCAATGAGACCAGCTCGGACTGGCAGAACTACGGCGACCCGGCGCAGACGCAGGGCACCTACCATCCGGCGGGCGTCCACTACGACTACCTGCTGTGGAGCTGGCTGACCGACTCCTCGGGCGCCTCCAACCCCGGCGGCGGGCAGCCGCGCGCGGTCATGATGAAGAACGAGCGCATCCGCCTGTGCGACGTCGCCCGCATCGTCAGCCCGGCGTACGCCGCGGGCACGAGCACCGTCGTCGGCTTCGTGCAGGGCGCGTACGGCCGCGCGACGAGCCAGGGCGGCGAGTCGGTCGCGGGATGGTTCGTCGAGGCCTGGTCGGCCGTCGGCGACAGCACGCTCCACTATCAGGTGTCCCAGACCCCGGTGCCGTGAACCCGCCGCGGCCGCGATCTTAGGCGTTTCTCCAGGAAGCGTGCGGTACCAGGCGCTATCCGCGCTTGACGGACAAAGTGATCAAGGGGAGACTCCCCGCACCAACTTTCCCGCGTCGCCGGGCCGTGCTTCCTGACGAGACCGGCGCGTCCCCCGCCCGTGCGCCGTGGGACACGGCGGCGGTCGCGTGCATCTCGGGGCCGCCCTGACGCAGGAGGCTCCGGATGAGGTCGTTCAAACCGAAAGCCCTGGCGGGCGGGTGCGCGGTGCTCGCCGGCGCCGCGCTGCTCGTCGGGTTCGGGACGCCCGCGCTCGCCGGAGGCGGCGCGCCGGGCGGTCCCGGGGACAAGCCGACCTGGGCTCCGTCCGACAAGGACGGGTTCGGCACCGCCAAGAGCACGGCCAGCAAGGTGTGGTTCACGCTCGAGAACGGCGACCTGTCCGAGGTCTACTACCCGAACCTGAGCACGCCGAGCGTGCGTGACCTGCAGTTCGTCGTCTCCGACGGCAAGACGTTCGCCGAGCGGGAGACCGACTCGACGACGCACACGACCCGGCTGGCCGACCAGAAGTCCCTGGTCTACAAGCAGGTCAACACCGAGAAGTCGCGCCGCTGGCGCATCACCAAGACGTACGTCACCGACCCGGCGCGGGCGACCGTGATGGTGAACGTCGACTTCGAGTCGCTGACAGGACAGCCGTACAAGGTGTACGCGCTGTACAACCCGCGGCTGTCCAACGGCGCGTCGGACAAGCTGGACGACAGCGGCCGTACGCAGGGCACGGCGCTGACCGCGTCCGACGCCAAGACCGGCAGCGCCCTGGTCGCCTCCCCCGCGTTCACCGCGACCTCCAGCGGCTACCTGGGCAAGAGCGACGGCTGGCAGGACCTGAAGTCCGACCACACGATGGACTGGCACTACGACAGCGCCAAGAAGGGCAACATCGTCCAGACCGGGCAGACCGCCCTCACCGGCGTCGGCGTCCACCGCCGGCTCACGCTGTCCCTCGGCCTCGGAGCGAAGGACAGCACGGCGCTCACGACGGCCCGTACGTCGCTGAAGTCGGGCTTCGGGGCCGTCGCCTGGGCGTACGCGCGCGGCTGGCACGGCTACGTCGACGGGCTGCGGCGCCCGCCGGCCTCGCTGCGTACCCCGCAGGAGCGGGCGATCTACCGGTCCTCGCAGATGGTGCTGGCCTCGCTGGAGGACAAGACGTACCGGGGCGCTTTCGTGGCGTCGCCGACGATGCCGTGGTCGTGGGGGTTCAACGACGACCTGGAGAATCCCTCCGGCGCGTACCACCTGGTGTGGGCGCGTGACCTTTACGAGAAGGCCAACGGGCTGCTCGCCGATGGTGACCGTGCGGCGGCCGGGCGTGCGCTGACGTATCTGCTCGACACGCAGCAGAAGGCCGACGGGTCGTTCCCGCAGAACAGTACGGTCGCCGGCGTGCCGCACTGGACCAACACCCAGCTCGACGAGGTCGCCGACCCGATCATTTTGGCCTGGCAGCTCGGCAAGCACGACTCCGGCACCTGGAGCCACGTCAAGCGGGCCGCCGACTACATCGTCGCCAAGGGGCCGAAGACCCCGCAGGAGCGCTGGGAGAACCAGGACGGCTACTCCCCCGCGACCATCGCCTCGGAGATCGCCGGTCTCGTGTGCGCCGCCGACATCGCGAAGGCGAACGGGCAGGCGAAGACGGCCAAGGCCTACCTCGCGACCGCCGACGAATGGCACGCGAAGGTGAAGTCCTGGACGGTCACCAAGACCGGCCCGTTCAGCTCCAAGCCGTACTTCCTGCGCCTCACCAAGGACGGTAAGCCCGACACCGGCACGAAGTACAACGTCGGCGACAGCGGCCCGGACAACGTCGACCAGCGTGCCATCGTCGACCCGAGCTTCCTGGAGCTCGTACGGCTCGGCGTGCTCTCGCCGGACGACGCGGCCGTCACCAACTCGCTGAAGGTCGTCGACGCCAAGCTCGGTGAGAAGACGCCGACCGGTGAGTTCTGGCACCGGTACAACTTCGACGGGTACGGCGAGCAGGCCGACGGCGGACCGTGGAACATCGGCTTCGACCCCGGCTCGCAGAAGACGCGCGGCAGGCTGTGGCCGCTGTTCGCCGGCGAACGCGGCGAGTACGAGATCGCGGCGGGGCAGCGCGCCGACGCGCGGCTCACGGCGATGGCCGCGACCGCCAACAGCGGTGACCTGCTCGCCGAGCAGGTCTGGGACAACGAGGCCCCGGCCGGGAACCCCGGTTTCAAGGCGGGCACGCCGACCCTGTCCGCGACGCCGCTGGGCTGGTCGCACGGTGAGTACCTGCGCCTCGCCTGGACGATCGCGGCCGGGAGGCCGATCGGCACCCCGTCCGTCGTGGCCTGCCGCTACGCGAACGCGGGCCACTGCCACAAGTAACGAGGAACGACAGCGGGGCCCGGGCCGAGACGGCCCGGGCCCCGTTCATGTCCGGCGGCTCACAGCAGGTCGGCGGTCCGCTCGACCGGGAACAGGCAGGCCACGGTGTGACCGCCCGTTCCGGCGAGCGGCGGGCGCTCGTCCGCGCACTCGTCGCGGGCGACCGGGCAGCGGGTGCGGAAGACGCAGCCGGACGGCGGGTCGGCCGGTGACGGCGCCTCGCCGCGCAGTACGACACGGCGGCGCTCCCGCTCGGCCTTGGGGTCCGCGATCGGCGCGGCCGACAGCAGCGAGTGGGAGTACGGGTGGCGCGGGCCGGTGAACAGCTCCTCGGTCCCGGCCAGCTCGACGACGCGCCCGAGGTTCATCACCGCGACCCGGTCCGCGATCTGGCGCATCATCGACAGGTCGTGCGAGACGTACAGGTACGCGAGCCCGCGCTCGCGCTGGAGCCGTTTCAGCAGGTTGATGATCTGAGCCTGGATCGAGACGTCGAGGGCGCTGGTCGGCTCGTCGCAGATCACCAGTTTGGGTTCGAGGGCCAGGGCGCGCGCGATGCCGATGCGCTGCCGCTGGCCGCCGGAGAACTCGTGCGGGTACCGGTCCTGGAGCGAGGAGTCCAGGCCGACCGCGTCGAGGAGCTCCGCGACACGCTCGCGTGCCTCGGCACGGCCGCGCCGCCCTCGCGGCACCTTGTGGTGGGTGATCAGCGGCTCGGCGACGATCTCGCCGACCCGCATCCGCGGGTTCAGGCTGGCGTACGGGTCCTGGAGGACGACCTGGAGGTCCTGCCGTACGGACAGCATGTCGCGCTTGGACAGGGACAGCAGGTCGCGCCCGTCGAAGCGGATCTCACCGGCGGTCGCGTCGATGAGGCGCAGGATCACGCGGGCGAGCGTCGTCTTCCCGCAGCCGGACTCCCCGACCAGGCCGAGCGTCTCGCCCGGGTGGACGTCCAGGGACACGTCGTCGACCGCGACGACCGGCGCGCCGCGTCCGAACCCGTGGCCTTCGAACTCCTTGCGTACGCCGCGCAGCGACAGCAGCGGAGTGCTCATGAGACCTCCTCGACGGTGCGCGTGGTCAGGTCCGGCAGGACGCAGGCGGCGGCGTGACCGGGCGCCTTCTCCTCCAGGGGCGGCACGCCGCGCTCGCATTCGGGCATCGCGAAGCCGCAGCGCGGGTGGAACGCGCACCCGGACGGCAGGTCGAGCAGGTTCGGCGGTGAGCCGTGGACCGGATCGAGGACCGCGCCGCCGGGAACGTCGGGGCGCGGCATCGACTCCAGCAGCGCGCGGGTGTACGGCATCCGCGAGCGTTCGAAGAGGTCGTCGACGCCGGCGGACTCGACGGGACGGCCCGCGTACATGACCAGGACCTGGTCGGCGGCCTGGGCCACGACGCCGAGGTCGTGGGTGATCAGCACGATCGCCATGCCGAACCTCTCCTGGAGATCGGCCATCAGCTCCATGATCTGCGCCTGCACGGTGACGTCCAGCGCGGTCGTGGGCTCGTCGGCGATCAGCAGCTTCGGCCGGCATGCCAGCGCCATCGCGATCATCGCGCGCTGGCGCATGCCGCCGGAGAACTGGTGCGGGTACTGGCCCGCCCGCCGCGCCGGGTCGACGATGCCGACCTCGTGCAGCGCCTCCACGGCGCGTGCGCGCGCCTCGCCGCGCGACAGCGACTGGTGCCGCCGCAGCGACTCGACGATCTGCGCGCCGATCGTCTTGACCGGGTTCAGGCTGGTCATCGGGTCCTGGAAGATCATCGCGATGTCGTTGCCGCGGACACGGCGCATCTCCCGTTCGGACAGTTTCAGCAGGTCACGGCCGCCGGAGAGGATCTCACCGCCGGTGTAGACGCACGGCGGGGTCGGGTGCAGGCGCAGGATCGACAGCGCGGTGGCCGTCTTGCCGCTGCCGGACTCCCCGACGACGGCGAGCGTCTGCCCCTCCTCGACGGACAGGGACACGCCGTTGACGGCGCGTACCGTCCCGGTGTCGAGCCGGAACTCCGCGTGCAGGTCGTTGATCTCCAGTACGGGCACGGCGGTCACCTTTCCCGTGGTCGGGTGAGGAGGCGTCGGGCGATTCCCTCGTAGATGTCGACGGCGGCCTCGACCTCGTCGAGGGGCACGGACTCGTCCGGGCGGTGCGCCTCGGAGAGGCCGCCCGGACCGCAGATGACGGTGGGGATGCCGGCGCCGACGAGCTTGCTCATGTCACATCCCGCGTTGAAGCCGGCCGGCTCTCCCGGGCGTCCCGCGTCGGCCGCGGCGGCCAGCGCGGCGGCGACGACGGGTTCCCCGGCGGCGGTCTCGGACGGGACGGTGGCCACGACGACCTCCGGTTCGGCGACGTCGAGGCCGGGCCGCGTACGGCCGAGCGCGTCGAGCATCGCCCGCAGCTCACGGTCGCAGGCGTCGTGGGTCTCGCCGGGGACGAGCCGCCGGTCGACGATGAGCCGCGCCTCGTCGGGCACGGTGTTCTGCAGCGAGCCGCCGGACATGACGGTGACCGTCATCGTGGCGGGCCCGAGCGCCGGGTGCGGCGAGGCGGCCAGGCGTACGGTCTCCGCCTCGGAGGCGGCGACGAACGCCGCGGCGTCGGCCACGGCGCTGTGGCCGAGCCACGGCGAGGCACTGTGCGCCGCGCGGCCCGCGAAGCGCAGCCGCTTCATGTAGGTGCCCTTGTGCGCACGCGCGACCGCCAGCCCGGTCGGCTCGCCGACCACGGCGGCGTCCGCGCGCAGCCCCTGGGCGACCAGGTGCGCGCTGCCCAGCCCGCCCGCCTCCTCCCCCATCACGGCGGTGAGCAGCACCTCGCCGGTCAGGTCGTCGCGGCGCGCGAGGCGTTCCATCGCGGCGAGCATGGCGACGAGGCTGCCCTTGGCGTCGCAGGTACCGCGTCCGATCATGCGCCCGTCGCGGACCACGGGGTCGTACGGCGGGGTCGCCCAGTCCTGCGTGGACGGGTCGACCACGTCCATGTGGCTGTTGAGGACGAGACGCGGCCCGTCGCCGAAGCGCAGGGACGCGAGCACGTTGCAGGCGTCCGGCGTGACGTACTGGCGCGTCACCGACGCGCCGAAGCCCTCGGCCCAGGCCTGCACCCAGCCGGCGACGCGCGCCACGTCGCCCGGCGGCGTCGGGCTGGGCAGCGCGACGCAGGCGGCCAGCCGCTCGACGACGGCGCTCATCAGCCGCTTCGCACGGTGTCGCCGAACAGTTTCAGGAGCTCCGCCGGGTCGGCGCGCACCACGCCGGCCGGCGGGGGCGCCGCACGTACCAGCGCCTCGGGGGCCTTCTGCCCCGAGCCGGTGACGACGGCGACGACCGTGTCGTCCTCTGACACCCAGCCCTGCGCACGCGCGCGGAGCAGGGCGGCGACCGACGCCGCGGCGGAGGGTTCGGCCGTGACGCCCTCGGCGCCGAGCAGCCGCATCGCCTCGTACAGGTCACGGTCGTCGACGGCGACGGCACGGCCGCCGGAGTCGTAGATGGCGCGCAGCACGCGCGTGCCGCCCTGGATGGGCGCGTCGCCGGCGATGCTCTGCGCGACGGTGCGCGTCGCGTCGCCGTGCGGCCCGGCGGCGGCCTTCCCTTCGTTGAAGGCGCGGACGATCGGCGCGGAGGCCGCGGCCTGCACGCCGATCATGCGCGGCAGCCGGTCGATGACGCCCATGCGCCGCAGCTCGCGGAAGCCCTTCCAGGCTCCCCACAGGCCACCGCCGGTGCCGACCGGGTGCACCATGACGTCCGGGACCTTCCAGCCGAGCGCCTCGCAGATCTCGTAGGCGTACGTCTTCATCCCCTCGTGCCGGACCGGGTTGATGAAGTTGACGAACGAGTAGAAGCCCGCCTCGGACAGCGCGCTGACACTCGCGAAGATCTCCAGGCTGGAGCGGTACCTGAGCCGCAGCACCCGCGCGCCGTACAGGCCGATCGCGGCGATCTTGGACTCGTTGGCGACGTCCTCGACCAGCACGGTGGCGTCGATGCCTGCGCGCGCGGCGTACGTCGCGAACGAGGCGCCGGCGTTGCCGGAGCTGTAGGTGAACGCCTCGGTCACCCCGATGGAGCGGGCGAAGCCGACGGCGACCGCGAAGCCGCGGTCCTTGAAGCTGCCGGTCGGCATGAGCGTGTCGTTCTTCACCAGCAGGCCGGGGATGCCGAGCCGCTCGCCGAGCCTGCGCGTGGTCAGGAGCGGTGTGTCGCCCTCGCCGAGGTACAGCGGCTCGACGCCGTCGGGCACCGGCAGCAGGTCCGCCCAGCGCCACAGGCCGATCTCACGCCCGGCCGCCGCGCGGTCCAGGATGTCCCGCGAGGCACGGGACAGGTCGTACTGGATCTCGAGGAGCCCGCCGCACGCCGTGCACAGCAGGACGGGAACGTCCAGCGGCGCGCGCGCGTGGCAGTCGTCGCAGACGTAATGGGTGGCCAGGTTCATTTGTTGTACGCCTTCGGGTCGGCGACGTCGCGGAGCATGTCGCCGGTCACATTGATCGCCAGTGTCGTGAGCATGATCGCAACTCCGCTGAAGACGGCGATCCACCAGGCGCTGCGGAGGTAGAGCTGGCCGTCGGACAGCATCCCTCCCCAGGTCGGGATCGCGGGCGGCACGCCGAGGCCCAGGTAGCTGAGGGACGCCTCCGCGACGATCATCGCCGCGACCTGGAGGGTGCCGATGGTCGTCAGCGGGGCGACGATGTTGGGCAGCAGGTGGCGGACCATGATCTGCCGGTCGCTGTCGCCGATCGCGCGCGCCGCCACGACGAACTCACGCGTGCGCAGCGACAGCACCTCGGCGCGGACCACGCGGGCGTACGACACCCATCCGGTCAGGCCGAGCACGAGGATAAGGAACCACAGGCTCGGCCCGAACACCGCGATGACGACCAGCGCGAGCAGGATCGTGGGGAAGGCCAGCTGGATGTCGGCCAGGCGCATGAACACCTGCTCGCGCCAGCCGCGGTAGTACCCGGTGATCAGCCCGACGGCGGAGCCGACGACGCCGGACAGCAGCGTCGCGGCGATGCCGACGAGCAGCGAGATCCGGGTGCCGTAGATGACGCGGCTCAGCACGTCGCGGCCGAGCTTGTCGGTGCCGAGCAGGTATCCGGGCTGGTGGCCGGCGCTCCAGAAGGGCGGGCGCAGCTTGAGTTCGAGGTGCTGGGCGTTCGGGTCGTGCGGCGCGATCAGCGGCGCGAGGACGCCGACGACCACGACGAGGAACAGGACGCCGAGCGCGACCTTGGCGGCGTGGTTGCGGCGCAGCGCGCGCCGTACGCCGTGCAGCATCGTGCCCTGCGCCGGGCGGGCGGGCCGCCCGGTGCCGGCGGTGACGGTCGTCATCAGCTCAGCCTCACTCGGGGGTCGAGGGCGGCATAGGAGAGGTCGACGAGCAGGTTCACGACCACGAAGACGGTGGCCAGGAAGAGCACGGTCGCCTGCATCAGCGGGTAGTCGCGGTAGGTGACGGCCTCGACGGTGAGGCGCCCGACGCCCGGCCAGGAGAACACCTGCTCGGTGAGGATCGCGCCGCCCAGGAGGTTGCCGATCTCCAGGCCGACGACGGTGATCACGGGCAGCGAGGCGTTCCGCAGGCCGTGCGACATCACGACCTGCCAGCCGGCCAGGCCCTTGGCCCGCGCCGTACGGATGTAGTCCTCCCCCAGCACGTCGACCAGCGACGACCTGAGCAGCCGCGCGATCATCGCCATGGAGTACAGGCCGAGGGTGACCGCGGGCAGCACGAGGTTGGACAGGTCGCCCATGCCGGACGCGGGCAGGACCTGGAGGTTCACCGAGAACACCAGGATGAGCAGGATCCCCACCCAGAACGCCGGCGTCGACTGGCCGACCAGGACGGCGGCCATGACCGCGCTGTCGGTCGCGGTGCCGCGCCGCAGCGCGGACACGATGCCGGCCGGGATCGCGATGGCCAGCGACACCACGAGCGCGCCGCCCGCCAGCAGGATCGTCGCGGGCAGCCGCTCGGAGATCACGTCCAGGGCCGGCCGGTGGAAGAACACCGACTGCCCGAGGTCGAGGTGGAGCAGGCCCGTCATGTACGAGACGTACTGGCCGAGGAGGGACCGGTCCAGGCCGAGCGTGGCCCGCAGGGTCCTCTCCTGGGCCAGGGTGGCGTCCGGCGGGAGCATCTGGCGCACCGGGTCGCCGGCCAGGCGTACGAGGAAGAACGACACGGTCGCGACGCAGAACAGCACGAGGACCGCGTGACCGACACGGCGGCCGACGAACATCCAGAGCGCGCGGTCGCCGAGACCGCCGAGCCGCGCACGCGGCCACACGCCGGGCTGCGCCGTCAGGCCGCCGCTCACGTCAGCTTGGCGCTCGCCAGCGCCAGCGTCCCGTTGGAGTTCGACTTCCACTGCACGCGGTCGTTGATCGCGAACCCGTTGCTGATCTGGTACAGGTACAGGAACGGCGCCTCGTCGGCCAGCAGCCGCTGCATCTTCGCGAACGCCTCCTTGCGGGCGGCGGGCTCCACCGAGCTCTCCTCGGCGTCGACGAGCTTGTCGGCGTCGGGGTTGTTCCAGCGGCTCTGCCGCCGGTCGTGGCGCACGAAGGACTGCAGGTTGCTCTCGGCGTCCAGGGTCCAGCCCGTGTTGCCGGTGAAGTACATCGGCCCGAGCGCGCCCTTGTTCGACGAGACGAGACGCTGCTTGAAGGTCGCGGCGTCCAGCAGCGAGACCGTCACCTTCACGCCGATCTTCTGCAGCTGGCCGGCGATCGCCTGCACCATGTCCTTGTCGGCCGAGGAGGCCGACAGCTTGGTCGCGAACCCGTTCGGGTACCCGGCCTGCGCGAGGAGGCCCTTGGCCTTGGCGATGTCATAGGGGAACGCCGCGACCGACGGGTCGTACCCGAACGACTGGTGCGGGATCAGCGTCGGGGTCTGCCGCGCGGCGCCGTTCAGCACCGACTTGATGAGCGTCGGGACGTCGAGGGCGAGGTTGAGGGCCTGCCGGACCTCCTTCTTCGCCAGCGGCCCGCCGTTCAGCGTGTCGATGGACACGAAGAACGTCCGGATGCCGGGCGAGGTCACGACCTTGATGTCCGGGGTGTTCCCGATCTGCTGGGCCGCGTCGGGGGTCAGCCCGGTCACGATGTCGACCTCGCCGGACTGCAGCGCCGCGAGCGAGGCGGACGCGTCGGGCAGCACCTTGACGGTCAGCTTCTCGACGGACGGCTTGCCGCCCCAGTACTTCGGGTTGGCCTTCATCGACACCTGGCTGTCGCGCTTCCAGGACTCGAAGACGAACGGGCCGGTGCCGACGGGGCTCGCGGCGAACGCCGCGTCGCCCTTCTCCTTGATGTACTTCGGCGGCACGACGACGCCGCCGAACAGCGACATCTTCTCCGGGAGGATCGGGTCGGGCTGGCTCGTGAAGACGTCGACGGTCGTCGCGTCGACGACCTTGACCTTGTCGACGAAGCGCAGCTCGACGATGGGCGACTTGGTCGCCGGGTCGATGAGGCGCTCCAGGCTGTACGCCACGGCCGCGGCGTCGCACGGCTCGCCGTTGTGGAAGGTCACCCCGGAGCGCAGGTGGAAGCGCCAGGTCTTCGGCGAGGTCGACTCCCAGCGCTCGGCGAGGCCGCCGACGAGCTTGTCGCTCACATCGCGCACGGTGAGCGTGTCGAAGATGTTCATCAGGATGTTCATCGAGGGCAGGTCGCCCTGCTTGTGGGGGTCCAGGGTGGTCGCGTCGGCGGCCTGGGAGACCCGTAGCTCCTTGCCGGCCTTGGCGGCGGGGTTGGATCCGGCCTTGCACGCGGCCAGCAGGCCCGGCATGGAAAGGCCCGCCACGGCGAGGCCGCCGAACCGCAGGATGTCCCGGCGGCCCATCGTGATTCGTTCGGTCACGTCTCGCTGCCTCCTTGTGCCCCGCGGCCCGTGCCGGTGGGGGCATCGGGGGCTGACGGGACGCACGATCAAGCGTGCGTTTCATATGGTGAAACGCTATGTCATATGGTTGAATATGCCGCACGTCGGCGCGGCCGGTCAACCCTTAGGTGCATCCCGAAACCCGGTTTAAGGTGCGATCATGAACTCGATCGAGAAGACGCTCGCGATCCTGCGGGCCCTCTCGAGCCCCGATCAGCCGAGGCGGCTCGCGGACATCGCCGGCCGCACGGGCATCAACAAGACGACGGCGCACCGGATCCTGCAGATCCTCGCCTCCGAGGGCTACGCGGTGACGAACGGCGACGGCGCGTACGCCTCGGGCCCGGCCCTCGTCGCGCTCGCCGGCTCGGCCCTGGCCGACCGCGACCTCGGCGCCGTGGCCCGCCCGATCCTGGAGAACCTCCAGCGCCAGGCCGGCCACTGCGTGCACTTCGCGGTGCGCAGCGGGACGGTCGCGGTGTACCTCGCCAAGATCGAGTCCCAGGAGCCGTACCAGATGGGGTCCAAGGTCGGGATGCAGATCGCGCTGCACTGCACCGCGATCGGCAAGGCGATCCTGTCCGGGCTTCCCGAGGACGACGTACGCGCCGTCATCGCCGCGACGTCGCCGCTGATCGGGCACACCTCCGCGACGATCGTCGAGCCCGACCGGCTCGTCGAGGAGCTCGCCGCCGTGCGCGCGACCGGCTTCGCCGTCGACGAGGAGGAGAACGAGCGCGACGTACGCTGCGTCGGCGCCGTGGTGCGCGACCGGCACGGCACCGCGATCGGCGGGGTGAGCGTCTCCGGCCTGACGTTCGCGCTGAAAGAGGACGACGTCGCGCTGCTCGGCCCGCTGGTCATGACGGCGGCCGGCCGCATCTCGGCCGCGCTCGGGATGCACGAGCGCCGGAGCGAGCCGTGATCCCCGATCCGGCCGCGGTCCTCGCCGGCGCCCACGCGGACCGCGTCTTCTCCGGCGCGGCCTGGGCCGTCGGAGGCAGCGGCGGGACGCGCGCACGCGGCTCCCTCGGCACGCTGTCGTGGGGCGGCGACCCGGTCGGCCCATCCACCCTGTGGGACCTCGCGTCGGTGACCAAGCCGATCGCCGGGCTCGCCGTCATGTCCCTGGTCGAGACCGGCGAGCTCACGCTCGACGACCCGATCGCCGCGCACCTGCCCGCGTACGCCGGCACCGACAAAGCGGCCATCACGGTCGCCGAGCTGCTCACCCACACGTCCGGCATCCCGGGGCAGACTCCGCTGTGGCGCGAGCACGGCACGCGCGATGAGCTCCTCGCCGCGCTGGTACGGCTGCCGCTCCGCTTCCCGCCCGGCACCGGCGTCGACTACAGCTCGGCCGGGTTCATCGTGCTCGGCCTGATCGCCGAGCGCGCGTCCGGCGTCCCGCTCGACCGGCTGGTCGCCGAGCGCGTCACGGCGCCCGCCGGCATGGACGGGACGCGGTACCTGCTCCCCGAGGGCGACCGCGGGCGCGCCGCCGCCACCGAGGACTGCCCGTGGCGCGGACGTGTCGTGCGGGGAACCGTGCACGACGAGAACGCCCAGGTCCTCGGCGGCGTCGCGGCGCACGCCGGGCTCTTCGGCACCCTCGATGACCTCGCCGCGCTCGGCGAGACCCTCTGCCGCGGCGGCGGCGCGGTCCTGTCGCCGCGCACCCTCGCGGTGATGACCGAACCGCGGACCGACGCCCTGCCGCTGCGGCGCTCGCTCGCCTGGCAGGGACGCGACCCGCGGCTGTGCCCCGGCGGTGACCTGCTGACACCGGCGGCGTACGGGCACACCGGCTTCACCGGCACCAGCGTCTGGGTCGACCCGGTGCTCGACGTCTTCGTGGTGCTGCTCACCAACCGCGTGCACCCCGTACGCTCCTCCGACGCGATCGTGCGGCTGCGGAGGCGGTTCCACAACGCGGCCGTCGCCGCGTACCAGGCGGCGTCGTGATCCTCGGCGAGCCGCTGCGGATCCTCGACGGCGGCCCACCGCGTACGTGCCGGCTGGAGCGGCGCGCCGACGGGGCGTTCGCGCTGCTGCCGGACGACCGGCCGCCCGGTGAGCTGGCGGCCGGGCCGGGCTGGGCCGACCTGCACGCGCACGTCTACGACGGCATGACCTCGCTCGGCGTGCCGCCCGACGACGTCGGCCACGCCGCGGGCGTGCACCTCGTCGCCGACGCCGGCAGCGCCGGCGAGGCCACCCTGGACGGGCTGGTCAAGTACGTCCTGCCCGCCGCACGCGTCCGGATCCTCGCCTGGCTGAACATCGGGTCCCGCGGCCTGGTCGACCTGCGGGAGACCGCCGACCCGCGCGACATCGACGTCGACGCCACCCTCGCCGCGATCGAGCGCCACCGCGACGTCGTACGCGGCGTGAAGGTCCGCTCCAGCGGCGCGATCGTCGGCGCGATGGGTCTGCAGCCGCTGCGGCTCGGCCGCCTCGTCGCGCGCGAGGCCGGGCTGCCGCTCCTCGTGCACATCGGCGAGGCGCCGCCGCTGGTCGAGGACGTCCTCGACCTGCTCGGCGACGGTGACGCCGTGACGCACTGCTACCACGGGAAGCTCGGCACGCCGTGGCTGCGCGACGGCCGCCCGTCGCCGGCGCTCGCGCGCGCCCTGGACCGGGGCGTGCTGCTCGACGTCGGCCACGGCGCCGCGAGCTTCAGCCACGCGGTCGCGCGCCGCGCCGTGGCGGCGGGCTTCCCGCCGCACACGATCAGCACCGACGTCCACATCCGGAACATCGGCGGGCCCGTGCACGACCTCGCCACCACGATGACCAAGCTGCTCGCCTGCGGAATGACGGCGGCGGAGGTGGTCACGGCGGTGACCACGACGCCGCGCCGCGTGCTCCGCGAGCCCGATCCGTGGCTCGGTGAGGACGGCGGCGTACGGCACGCGACCGTGTTCCGCCTGGCCCCGGACGCGCCGGACGGCCGTTCCTACCGGGACGCCACCGGGAACGTGATCACTCCGGAGGCGCACGTCGTGCCCGTGGCGACGATCTCCGGCGGGGAGCTGCGGACGGCCCCATGAACGAAACGAGCCCCCCGGACGCCGTTGTCCGGGGGGCTCGCTCAGTTCGTGATCAGGACGCGTTGATCGACACGTCGTCGAGCACGAAGCTCGTCTGCTGCGACGAGTCCTCGGCGCCCGTGAACGAGAGCGTCACGGTCTGGCCGGCGAACGAGGACACGTTGAAGGTCTTCGTCGCGTAGCCGGAGGCGGCGTTCGCGTTGCTGTAGGTGCCGAGGGTCGTGCTGCCGACCTTGACGGTGAACTTGTCGTACGCGGTGGAGCCCGTCTCGGCCGTGTCGATGTGCAGCGACAGGCTGAGCGAGGCGGTGCAGCCCGCGGGGATGGTCACGGACTGGGTGGCGGTGTCCGTGTGGGTGGTGCCGTAGCCGTCGAACCAGGCGAAGTGGGTGCCGCCGTGGGCGGTCTCACCGCTGCCGTTCGCCGACACGACGCCCGAGCTGGTCGTCCACGGAGCCGTTCCGCTCTCGAAGCCGCCGTTGACGACCTTGTTGCCCGGCGAGGAGCAGCCGCCGCCGACCGGGTTGACCGTCCAGGTGAACGACGCCGAGCCGGAGGCGTTGGTCGTGTCCTTCGCGGTGACCGTCACCGAGGAGGTGCCCGCGGTGGTCGGGGTACCGGAGATGAGGCCGGTCGAGGCATTGATCGACAGCCCGGCGGGCAGGCCCGTCGCGCTGTAGGTCAGGGTCTGTCCCGACGCCGAGTCGGTCGCGTGGACCTGGAGGCTGACCGCGGTGCCGGACGTGGTCGTCTGGTCGCCCGGGCTCGTCACCGTCACGGTGTTGCCACCGCCGCCACCGCCGTTGGTGAAGGCGGCGACGCCGTTCGGCGTGCCCAGCCCGGTCGGGCCGTCATAGCCCGCGGCGGCCTTGCACAGGTAGGTCGGGCTGCAGCGAGCCGTTGCTGCCCGAGGTGATGTCGAACAGGTTGCCGGTGTGGGCGTACGGATACGACGCGGCGTAGGTGCCGGCCGCCGGCGCGCCCGCAAGGGCGTACGTGCTGGCGATGATCGGCGCGGAGGCGCTGGTGCCACCGACGACGAGCCAGCCGCCGACCTGGTAGGAGTCGTAGACGGCGAGGCCGGTGTTCGGGTCGGCGACCGCCGACACGTCGGCGATGGTCCGCTTCGCGCAGCCGGTGTCGTGCTGCCAGGAAGGCTTCGCGTCGTAGGCCGAGCAGCCGGAGCCGGCGCCGCTCCACGCGGTCTCGGACCAGCCGCGCGTGCCGCCGCCGCTGGACAGCGTGGTGCCGCCGACGGCCGTGACGTACTGCGACGCCGCGGGGTACTCCGCGCCGTAGCCGTTGTCACCGGAGGAGACGGTGATGGCCACGCCGGGGTGGTTGAAGTAGGAGGAGTCCGAGCTGGTGTCGGTGGAGTCCTCGCTGCCGCCGTAGCTGTTGGAGACGAACTTGGCGCCCAGGCTGATCGCGGTGTTGACCGCGGTGCCGAGGTTGGCCATCTCGGGCTGGCTCGCCTCGACCAGGAGGATCTTGCAGCTGGGGCAGACCGCCGAGACCATGTCCAGGTCCAGCGACTCCTCCTCGGCCCATCCGGAGTCCGCGGTCGGCAGGCTGGTGCCGCCGGTCTCGTTCACCTTCTTGAAGCAGCCGTTCGCGACCGTGCAGGCCGGCAGGCCGTACTGCGAGCGGTAGGTCGCGAGGTCGGCGGCGGCGTTCGGGTCGTCGTAGGCGTCGATGATCGCCACGGTCTGGCCCGACCCGCCGGCCGGCAGGGCGTACGCGCTCTTCAGGTCGCTGGGGCCGTAGCCGGAGGGCGCGACCAGCGGCTGGATGCCGTGGTGGGCGGCCACGTCGGTGCGGACCAGCGACAGGCAGGACATCTGCCCGCGGTGTGCCGGGGTGGCGCACGCGTGCTTCACCGAAGCGGCGGCCTTGGGCCGCGCGGTGGTGGCCTGCGTGTGGGCGGAGGAGGTACGGCTCGTCGCGTGCGCGACGGGTGAGGCTCCGGCGGTGGCCGCGCTGGCCAGCGAGCCGGCGGTCAAAGTGAGCGCTGCCAGCACGGTCAGGCCGGCACGTCTCATTCTTCGAGCCAGGGTGTGGGGTGACATCCTGCTCCCTTTCGAGGCGGTGGCCGGGCGATGCGACAGGGGGAGTCAGCAGGGTGCGGGGTGGGGCTTGCCCGGCCAGGCGAGTGGCACCACGAGCCGTGGTGCTTGCTGCGGACCATAGACATTCGGCACATACCGGTCAATACGGCTTTACTCCCCCTTGACCTTCGCGTCCGCTTCCGGACGCAGCCCCCCAGACCGGCTCACACGCCAAAAAATCCGCAGAAAAGTATGGGGACCCGATACCGATGAAGTGGAAAGTGTCGGACATACATGATCGGCTTAGGCCCCGTGATCGAACAACCCCGCCCCGCTACCGACCCGTACCGGAGCCACCGATGATGGGCCCGACGCACGCCTTGTCAGCAGGCGTGATTTTCCTTGGGGTCGCATTCCCCATTTCGCACAATTTGCACCATTTGTCCCCGGTCAGCGCCGCTGTCGGCACCGTCGTCGCCGCAGGCGCGGGCCTCCTCCCCGACCTGGACCACCACAGCGCGACCCCCGCGCGGTCGTTCGGCCCGATCTCGCGCGGTGCCGCGTGGCTCATCGGGAAACTCGGCGGAGGCCACCGGCACGGGACGCACAGCTTCATCGGGATCGCCTTCTTCACGGCCCTGGCCATCGGCGCGACGTACAACATCTGGACGACCGCGGTCGCCATCTGGCTGTGCATCGGCCTCGGCGTGCGCGCCCTGTGGAAGCACCCGAAGAACAAGCCGAACGGCAAGCTCGACTACGGCGACGTCGCCGGGCTCATCCACGCCGCCATCGCCGCTTTCATCGCCATCCAGCTCGCCCGTTCCGGAATGGACCGCACCGTCGTCCCGTACGCGATCGGCGTCGGCTACGTCGTCCACCTGATCGGTGACTCGATGACGGAGATGGGCGTGAACTGGTTCTGGCCGTACAGGAAACGGTTCCGGATCGCCAGCATCGACACCGGCAAAAAGGTGGAGAAATACGTGGTCGTCCCCGCTTTGTACGTCGGGCTCGCCACCATCATCCTCATCACCCACGCCAAGTGGACGCCGGCGCTCACGCGCATGGTGACGAAGGGCAACTGACGCTCCGCCGCGCGGGACGGGTCCCCGCGCGGCACCGATCATCGCCCGATCAGCGGGACGATCTCGGCGAGACGTCCGAGCTGCTCGCGCTGTGACGCCAGGTCGACCGCGCCGAGCCGGCAGACCAGGTGCCGCGCCCCCGCCTCGACGTAGGCGCCCAGGCGCTCCACCACCCGCTCCGGCGGTCCGGTGACGACGGCCTGGACGGTCTCCAGCTCCTCCAGCGGCATCCCGTAGTTGTTCCTGCTGTACACCTGGAGTGCGCGCCGTCCGATCTCCTCGGTCTCGGCGACCAGCACGGACACGAAGAGCGCCGGTGTGACGTCCGTACGGCCCGCCGCCGCGCGCCGTACCTCGCCCAGGCCGGTCCGGTAGTCCTCCGGGTCCGGCGGGTAGGGCAGCCATCCGTCGTAGAGGCGGCCCGTACGCTCCAGCGCCGCTCCGGACGCGCCGCCGTACCAGATCGGTGGCCCCTCCTTCCGGTACGCCGGCGTGGCCGCCGGGATGTCGTCGAAGTTCAGCACCGTGCCGTGGAAGTCGCTCGGCCCGCCGGCGCTCCACAGCCGCCGCCAGAGCGCGACGGTCTCGTCGAGCCGGCCGAACCTCCCCTCCCACGGCACCTCCGAGAGCGCGTGCACGGGCCGCCCGAAGCGGCCCGGGAACGCCGCGCCGACCGCCACCACCAGCCTTCCGCCGGACAGCAGGTCGAGCGAGGCGAGCACCTGCGCGGCCTGGACGGGGCGCCGCAGCACGGGCAGCAGCGCCGCGGTGCCCAGCGTGACGCGCGTCGTCACCGGCGCGACGGCGGCCAGCATCGTGAGCGCCTCGATCCGGGGGCTGAGCAGCGAGTCGTTCACCCACAGCGAGCCGTACCCCAGGCGCTCGGCCTCGACGGCGAAGTCGATGATCCGCCGTGCGTCCCCGCCGTCCCAGAACGCGTGGCCGGTCGGCAGGAGGACCCCAACGCGTATGTCGTCGTTCATGCCCGAATGGTGCTGATCAGGCGTGGCACCGGGCAATTCCCCGGGGGGAATCGCGGCGTTCCCTCGCCGGGGGCTAGAACTGGGGGTGTGGACTTTCCCCAGGCCCTCCGCGAGGGCCGGACCCGCCGGAGCCTCAGCCAGCTCCAGCTCGCGCTGCGCGCGGAGACGACGCAGCGGCACGTGAGTTTCCTGGAGAGCGGGCGTTCGGAGCCGGGCCGCGACATGGTCGTGCGGCTCGCCGAGTCGCTGCGCCTGCCGCTGCGCGAGCGCAACGCCCTCCTCCTGTCGGCCGGGTACGCGCCGGCGTACCCGGAGACCCCGCTCGGCGACCCCGCCCTGGAGTCCGTGCGCGCCGCGTTGGAGCACGTCGTGGCGGCGCACCGGCCGTACCCGGCGATCGTCGTGGACCGGCACGGCGGGCTGGTGCTCGCGAACGAGGCGTTCGGCCTGCTCACCGAGGGCGCCGCGCCGGAGCTGCTCGGGCCGGCGGCCAACGTCTACCGGCTGGCCCTGCACCCGCGCGGCGTCGCGCCGCGCATCGTCAACCTGGCCGAGTGGGGGCGCCACATCCTGGACGGCCTCCTCCGCGAGCCCGACGACCGCCTCGCGGACCTGCACGCCGAACTCTCCGCGTACGTGCCGCCCGCCGGACCCGAGCACGGCCACCTGGGCTTCGCCGTGCCCCTGCGTCTGCGCTCGGACGCCGGCGACCTGCGGCTGATGACCACCATCACGACCTTCGCCACCGCCGTCGACGTCACGGTCGCCGAGCTGAGGCTGGAGGCGTTCCTGCCCGCCGACCAGGCGACGGCCGCGATCCTGACCGCGCGCTCTCAGGCCTGAGACACCGGCAGCGGATGGACGGTGTTGCTGATGATCGAAGGGACCGGGGTGAGGGTGCCGGTCGCGATGGTCAGCGACGGGAAGCGTTCGAACAGCGCCGGCAGGGCGATCTCCGCCTCCAGGCGCGCCAGTGACGCGCCGACGCAGAAGTGGACGCCGTGGCCGAAGGACAGGTGCGGCGACGCCGGACGCGTCGCGTCGAACCGCCCGGCGTCCTCGCCGTACTGCTCGGCGTCGCGGCCCGCGGCGGCGTACGAGGCCAGAATGGCGTCGCCACGGCGGATGATCACGCCCCCGGCGTCGATGTCCTCGGTGGCGAAGCGCATCGGGAAGTGGCCGAGCGGGGAGTCCCAGCGCAGCGCCTCCTCGATCACCGCACGCCATGGCACTCTGCCGGAGGTGACGAGGTTCAGCTGGCCGGGGTCGGCGAGCAGCGCGCGCACGGCGTTGGAGATCAGGGCGGTCACCGTGCCGTGCCCGGCGACGAGGAGGGTCGCCAGCGTGCCGACCAGTTCGGCCTCGCTGAGCACCTCCCCTTCATCCGTGACGGCGTCGATCAGCGCGCTGGTGAGGTCGTCGCGAGGGGCCGCGCGGCGGTCGGCGACGAAGGCGGCGAGCAGGCCGGACAGGGCGCGGGAGTTGGCGATCTCGTCGGCGGGCGCCGTGACGGTGCTGACCGTGACCGACGCGAGCCTCCGCAGCTCGGCGCGCCGCTCCACCGGGAACCCCAGCAGGTCGCAGATGACCGTCAGCGGCAGCGGATACGCGAAGAGCCGCTGCAGGTCGGCCGGGCCCTCGGCCAAGGCGTCGGCGAGGTCGTCGAGCAGCGCGCCGACCGTACGCTCGATGTCCGGGCGCAGCGTCGCGACGCGGCGCGGGGTGAAGGCCTGGGAGACGAGGGCGCGCAGCCGCCGGTGGTCGGCGCCGTCGGCGGTGGCCATCGAGGGGTTCGTCACGAAGGCGGTCAGCGGCCAGCCGTCGGGGACCTCACCCTCGGCCAGGGCCCGCCAGTGGCGCGCGTTCGTCGCGACGCGCGGGTCGGCGAGCAGGTCGCGGAGCAGCCGGTAACGCGTCACCGCCCACGCGGTGACACCACCGGGCAGCTCGACCAGGACGGCCGCTCCCTGCTCGCGTAACCGGGCGTTCTGCCCGTGAAGGTCCCTGCTCCGGGGGTCGAGGCGTACGGGAAGCGGCGTTGTCATCGGGGCTCCTCTCGAATGGAGCGGGTGAGCTGTCACCGCCATCGGCGGCGGGGGTACCGGCGCGCGTCGGCGACGGCGAAGTTCACCTTGACCAGGACGACCGCCCCGGCCACGACGAGCGGGAGGACGTACCACGCGGGGCCCCAGCGGCCGACGATCAGGTACCCGACGAAGCCGCCCCACCACGCGCCGAAGCCCGCGCCGACGGCGTCCTCCTCGAAGGGCGGCGCGAAGGTGACGATCAGCATGACGCCGGTCCAGGCGATCAGCCAGGCGAGCGTGAGCTTCCAGGTCGACCACTGGTCGTCGCTGTGGGTGCCGATCGAGATCCGCTTGATCCGGCCGTGCCAGCGGTCGACGTTCGCCTGCGCGCCGGTCCTCGCCACGTGGTACAGCCCGTACCCGACGTCGAACGTGTGCCGCCTGCCGTCGTCGGTCCGCAGGACGACCGTGTACGTCGTGGTCTGCGAGGCGAGCACGTGCGCCGGCCGCATGAAGTAGATCGGCGGCTGGACTGGGGGCGGCGGCGGTTGCGGCTGGGGCGGCCAGTTGGGGTCCGGCGGGTCGGGGTCGTCATGGGTCTCGGTGGACCGTGAGACGACGACCGCGTGGGAACGGGTGACGCAGTCGGCGTGCCGGACCGCCGTCGCGGCGCAGAGCCCGGCGTGCTCGAACCGCTGCCGGTCGTCGTACGGCCCGGAGCCCAGGAGGTAGCCGCCGAGTATCAGCGCGGCACCCGCCGCGAGCGCCGCCCAGTGTCGTAACGTCATCCTCCGCACGGTCCCAGGATGCTGTGCCGGACGCCGTTCTTCGACGCATTTTCCGGGCGACTATGCGTTATTTCCGGCTCGACCAGTGCGGCGGACGCGTGACCGATGCCGGGAGCCTGGTGCGGTCGTCGCCCCGCGCGGCGTTGACCTGGGCCTGGGTCAGGAACAGGCACGCGGAAAGGTCGGCGCCGCGTACGTCGGTGTCGCGGAAGTCCGCGCCGATCACGTCGGCGGTGCGCAGGTCGGCGTCGCGGAGGTCGGCTGCGATCAGGAGGGCACCTCGCAGGCTCACGCCGCGCAGGTCGGCGCCGCGAAGCTCGGCGCCCATGAGGTCCGCGCCCCGGTGGTCCCTCCGCTTGCGGCGGACGCCCCCGCGAATGAGCTCGCTCGTCTTCAACAGCAGCTCGTCGACCCGGCTCCGGTGGGCGGCGACGTCGACCCTCTCCAGCTCGTCGGGACGGCCGAGCGTGAGGCTCTCGGTCTCGTCGAGCAGGCGGCGCAGGTCGTCGTGGAGCGGGCGGGCGGCGTCCAGGGTCAGCGCCTCGGTGAGGTACCAGAGCAGCTCGTGCAACTGCCGCATGACGGGGAAGACGGCGAACATCCGCCGCGCCGTCTCGGGCGCCTCACGCCAGCTCCGCCCCTCGAAGGTGACCTGCGCGACCTTCTGCCCGGCGCCGAAACAGTCGAAGGCGGTGCAGCCGGGAAAGCCCGAGGCGCGCAGGCGGGTGTGGATGCCGCACTGGAAGCCGGTCTGAAGATTGGGGCAGGGCTTTCCGGCGTCCTTGGTGATGGCGAAGTCCGCCGAGGCCGAGAACGGCAGGGCGACGCAGCACAGTCCGAAGCAGTCACCACAGTCGGCCAGCAGGTCACGGCGGCTCAGGTCTGGCATCGTTCCTCGGTATCGGACAGCACGGGCGGTACCCCCGACTCTACCGGCGGCGCCCTCAGTCCGAGCGGTTCCCTGTGTCGATGACGGTGAGGAGTTCGCGCAGCGTCTCGCGCTGCCCGGCCGAAAGCGGGGCGAGGAGCTCCGCGACCGCCTCGCGGCGGGCGGTGGCCATGTGGTCGCGGGTGGCGCGGCCCTTCTCCGTGGGTGCCACCAGCAGCGACCGGCGGTTGGCCGGGTCAGGGGTTCGCGCGGCGAGGCCGGCCGACTCCAGGGCGTCGACGAGGGTGGTCACCGAGCGGGGGACGACGCCCAGGCGGCCGGCGAGGTCGACCATGCGCAGCGGCGCGCCGTCTCCGACGATCACTCTCAGGGCGCGCGCCTGGGCCGGGGTGAGGCCCAGCGGGGCCAGGCGCTGGACCTGGTTGCGGCGTATCCGCTTGGACGCCCGCAGGAACAGGTCCGCCAGCTCGCTCTCCATGTAACTGAGCTTACCTCATTGTCTTTGGGAATAACTATGAGCCATACTCAGTTTGGCATCACAAGACATCAATGAGGAGCCGCCTGTGAAGTCCGCCGAAACCCGCGAACCAGCTCAGATACGGCGCATCCTGCGCCTCTTCCACCCCTACCGCAGCCGCCTCGCCCTGGTCGCCCTCCTGGTCGGCCTGTCCTCGCTCGTGGCGCTGGCCTCGCCGTTCATGCTGCGCGAGGTCCTCGACGTCGCGCTGCCGCAGGGCCGTACGGGCCTGCTCGCCGCGCTCGCCGTCGGCATGATCGCCGTGGCCGTGCTGACCAGCGTCTTCAGCGTGCTGCAGACCTACATCTCCACCGGCGTCGGCCAGCGCGTCATGCACGACCTGCGCACTGCCGTCTACGCGCACCTCCAGCGCATGCCGCTGGCGTTCTTCACCCGCACGCGTACCGGCGAGGTCCAGTCCCGTATCGCCAACGACATCGGCGGGATGCAGTCCACCGTCACGTCCACGGCCACCTCGCTCGTCTCCAACTTCACGTCGGTGACCGCCACCGTCATCGCGATGGTCGCCCTCGACTGGCGGCTGACCCTCGTCTCGCTGGTCATGCTGCCGTTCTTCGTGTGGGTGAGCCGCCGCGTCGGCAGCGAGCGCAGGAAGATCACCTCCAAGCGGCAGGGCCAGCTCGCCGCGATGTCGGCGATCGTGGAGGAGTCGCTGTCGGTGAGCGGCATCCTGCTCGGCCGTACGATGGGCCGCTCCCGCGCGCTGACCGACCAGTTCGCCGACGAGTCGCGTGACCTCGTCGACCTGGAGATCCGCGCCAGCATGGCCGGCCGCTGGCGGCAGTCCACCATCCAGATCGTCATGTCGGCGATGCCCGCCGTCATCTACTGGGCCGCCGGCCTCACCGTCTCCCGTGGCCACGCGCTCGTCTCGATCGGCACCCTCGTGGCCTTCACGACGCTGCAGTCGAGCCTGTTCCGCCCGATGGTCCAGCTGCTCCAGACGGGCGTCGACGTCCAGAGCTCGATGGCGCTGTTCAGCCGCATCTTCGAGTACCTGGACCTGAGGTCCGACATCGAGGAGCCGGCCGAGCCGCGCGAGATCCCCGAGGTCCGCGGCGACGTACGCTTCGAGCACGTCGGCTTCTCCTACGACAGCGAAGCGGGCGAGGCCCTGCGCGACGTCGACGTGAGCGTGCCCGCCGGCACGAGCCTGGCCGTGGTCGGCGAGACCGGCTCCGGCAAGACGACCCTCAGCTACCTGGTGCCCAGGTTGTACGACGCGACGTCGGGCCGGGTCACCATCGACGGTGTCGACGTACGCGACCTGGCCTTCACCGGCATCGCCGACGCCGTCGGCGTCGTGTCACAGGAGACGTACCTGTTCCACGCCTCGGTCGCCGACAACCTCCGCTTCGCCAAACCCGACGCGACCGATGAGGAACTCCACGCCGCCGCCCGCGCCGCCCAGATCCACGACCACATCAGCGGCCTGCCCGACGGCTACGACACGCTGGTCGGGGAGCGCGGCTACCGTTTCTCCGGCGGGGAGAAGCAGCGGCTGGCCATCGCCCGCACCATCCTGCGCAACCCGCCCATCCTCGTCCTGGACGAGGCGACCAGCGCGCTGGACACCCAGACCGAGCGCGCCGTGCAGCAGGCCATCGACGCCCTCGCGCGTGGCCGTACGACCATCACGATCGCCCACCGCCTGTCCACGATCCGCGACGCCGACCAGATCATCGTCCTGGACCACGGCCGGGTCGCCGAGCGCGGCACGCACGACGAGCTCCTCGCCCTGGGCGGCCACTACGCCGCCCTGGTCTCCAGGGACGACGCCCTCGCCCCGGTGGCGTGAACCCGCGGCGGCGCCGCGCACGTGTCATCTGTGTGATGACGACTCCGCGAGAGCCGCTGTCGGCCGTCGACCTGCGCGTCGCGGCGGACTACGGCCAGATCATGATCTACTCCGACCCGGCGGTCGACTGGGACGACGCGTTCGACGCGCTGGAAGACGCGTGGGACGGCGAGCGGTTCGTCGGCACCGCCGGCGGCCTCCTCGACCTGCTGACCCCGGGGACCCGCAACGCCGAGACCCCGATGCGGATCGAGGTCTGGTCCAGCGTGCCGCCCGCCGACACCGAAGAGTGGTTCGACGAGGTCGACGTGGACCTGGACGTCCCCGACGGCCGCCTGGTCTTCCAGGCGCCGGAGAGCGGCGGCCAGATCCCGGTCCAGGTCACCGCGGGCCGCTACCGGGCCCGTGTCTCCGGCGCCGGCTACACCGCTACGGGCGACGAGGGGTCCGACGGCGACGACCACTACCGCCTGCGCCTCTGGCCCCGCGAGGCCGACACCGCGCCGATACGCCGCGCGGCCTGGCCGGGCCGTACCTTCTAGGAGCCCTCCGCCGCGAGCGCCCGCCGTCCCGCGGACCGTACGGCCACGGGGTCGGACAGGATCCGGCCCGACGGCTGGGCGAAGTTCAGGACGGTGCCCAGGATCTGGGCGCCGACGCGGTCCAGCCGGTCGGCGGCCCGCGCCACCTCCCCGCGCCGCGTACGCGCGTACCGGGTGACGAGGACGGCGCCCGCGCAGCCGTGCGCGAGGATCGCGGTGTCGATCGTGGACAGGACCGGCGGCGCGTCGTACAGCACGATGTCGGCGCGCTCCGCGAGCTCGGCGGCGATCGAGGGCAGCTCGGTCAGGACTCCCCCGGCGTCCGGCAGCACCCGGAGTGAGTCCGGTCCCCACTGGACGAGGGAGTCGTCGAGCTGCCGGTCGCCGACCAGCACGCCGGGCAGTGACGCCGCGCCGCGGAAACCGCCGGTGAAGTACGGCCGCACGGGGTCCGCGTCGACGAGGATCACCTTCAGGCCGAGGTCGGCGAGTGCGACCGCGAGGCCGCGGGCGACCGTGGACGCGCCCTCGCCGGTGACCGCGCCGGTGACGACCAGCGAACCGGGCAGTCCGTCGCGGCCGAAACGCAGGCCGGCGGCGAGCGAGCGGAACGCCTCCGTCCGTCCGGACGCCGGCGCGGCCACGGCGCCGCGGCCGGCGCCGACGACACCCAGCACGGCGCCGGCACCGGCCTCGCGCAGCGCGGGGACGGACGTCACCGACGTGTCCGTCAGCTCACGCAGGATGGCGGCGACCGTCCCGACGAGCAGCCCGATCACCAGGCCGAGCGCGAGGTTGAGCAGCGGGCGCGGGCTCACCGGCGCCATCGACGGCTCCGCGTCGTCCGCGATCGTGATCTTCGCGGTGGAGTGCGCGCTCTCCAGGCCGCTCGCGTACGACGCGAACTCGGTCCCGAGCGTGTGGGCGATCTGCATGGCCAGGATGGGCGAGCCGTCCGTGACGGTGACCCGCAGCAGAACGGTCTGCGGGACGGCCTCGGCGGTGATCCGCTGCTGGATCTCCTCGGCGGTCAGGCCGTCGCGCAGCGCCTTGGCCACCTTGTCCGTGACGCTCCGGCTGCGGATCAGCTTCGCGTACGACTTCGCGCGCTCCTGCGACAGCAGGATGCCCTGGTACGCCGCCGACGCGTTTCCTCCGTCGTCGGGCGCGGACACGACCAGCGTGATCGACGAGGCGTACACCGGCTCGGCCCGCAGGGTCGCGAAGGCAGCCGCGGTGAGCGCCAGCAGCACCGACGCCGCCACGAGGACCCATCGGCGGCGCAGGACGCGCAGGTAGTAGAGCAGCTCCATGGTGCCGCCTTTCACATCGGTACTCGGGCCGGGGCAGGTGAGCGCTCGTCGTGCGCGGCGTAGACCGGCACCTTCTGCAGCGCCCAGACCACGAGTGCTCCCAGCAGGCCGGCGACGGTGAGCGGTACGGCGGCGGGCACCTGGTGGTGCACGATCGGGATCGCGGCCAGGCACGTGAGCGCGGCCGTCCCGGCGAGCGCGAACGCCACCTGCCAGGTGCGGAGGCCGAGCCGGCGCAGCCGGTGCGAGACGTGGTCGGTTCCGCCCAGCAGCGGCGAACGGCCCGCGCGGCGCCGCGACACCATGACGACGCACGTGTCGACGGTCGCGACGAAGGTCGCCAGCACCGGCCCGGCGACCCGCGTGCCGTGGGCCGACGGCGCGAAGACCAGCAGCGCCGACGACGCGATGACGAAGCCGATGAACAGCGACCCCGCGTCGCCCATGAAGATCCGTGCCGGGGGCCAGTTGTGCGGGAGGAAGCCCGCGCACCCGCAGGCCAGCGCGACGAGCAGCACCGCCACGCTCCGCTGCCCCGTCATGAGCGCGGTGAGCGCGAGGGCCGCGGCCGTCGCGCACGCGACGCTCGCGGCGGCGCCGTCCATGTTGTCGAGCAGGTTGAAGGAGTTGGTGAGGACGACGATCCACAGAGCCGGGACCACGTAGTCCAGCCAGTTCCCGAACACGTTCACGTGGGCGGCGCCCGCGGTCACCGCGACCGCCGCCACCCCCTCGACGGCGAGGCGCAGAGACGCGGGCAGCGGACGCACGTCGTCGGCGAGGCCGAGCAGCGCGACGGCCGCCGCGGGCACGAGGACGGCGCACAGAAGCCCGTCGCCTCCGGCGAGGACCGGCAGCAGGACGCCGGCCACGATGGCGACTCCCCCCAGGTACGGCGTCGGGCGCCGATGGCCCTTCCGCGCGCCCGGATGGTCGGTCAGCGACAGATGAAGGGCGATTCTCCGGACGAACTCCGTCAACATCGCCACCAGCACAAAAGCCACCGGCCCCGCCCACGCCATTGCCATACCCGGCCCCCTGTCCGAACGGTCCAATGTCGAAACACGGGGCCAAACAAAGGCTTTCCAAAGACGAATAAACAAAGCGAATCTTTTGCGCGACGATCTTACGTGCTAGCCTTCGGCAGCATCCATCAATAGGTCATCGTGAATGGCGTCAAAGAATTACGAGTAACTGAAATGTGAAATGTCCATATTAGGCAGGGGGCCTGATGAATTTGGTACTGAGAGCATCCGGTGGCATCGCCGCCGCGGCACTCATCCTCACAGGGGCGGCGCCGACCGCCGCGTCCGCCGCGACCGTCAAGGCGATCGTGAGCGTTCCGTGCAGCACGCCGTCGCTGATCGCGGCGGTCAACGCGGCCAACACCGCCGGCTCGGGGACGCTCCTGCTGGCCTCGAACTGCACATACACCCTGACCACGGCGTCCGGTGTCGGGCGCGGTCCCGACGGGCTGCCGGTCATCCTCGGGAACATCGACCTCGTCGGAGGCACGTCCACCCACATCGCACGGGCGGCGGCGGCCCCGCGGTTCCGCATCCTGGAGGTCGCGGCCGGGGCGGTTCTGCATGTGGTGAACACCTTCGTCACGGGAGGCAACGCCGACGGCACCATTCCCACCAATGACACCGGTGGCGGCATCCTGAACTCGCGCGGCACCTTGGTGCTGACCCAGTCGACGGTGTCCGGAAACACCGCTGACAGCGGCGCCGGAATCTCCAACGACAGTTCCGGAGCGACGCTGACGAACACGCTCGTCGACGGCAATTCGACGCGTACGGGCGGCGGCGGTGGCGGCGGCCTGTACAACGACGGCGAGCTCATCGTCAACACCAGCATTCTGCGAGCCAACCACGCCAACACGAATGGCGGCGGCCTCTACAACGGCCAGGGCGGCGTCACCATGATGACGCAGAGCACCGTGGACCAGAACACCGCCGGCTCCACCGGTGGCGGGATCTTCAACGCCCAGGACGGCCACCTCACGCTGGTCCGGACATTGATCGACCGCAACACGTCCGGAAACGGCGGCGGGCTCTTCAACGCCGGCCTGTCCACTCGTGTCTCGCTCGTCACCAGCATCATCGGCCCGAACACTCCGAACAACTGCGCGCCGGTGGGCACCATCATCGGCTGCGTCGGCTGATCCGACCCTGGACACGCCTCGTGTGCCGGCGATGGCACACGAGGCGTGCGCGAGTGGAGGCTCTGTTCGCATGCCTGAATTCCCGTCGCCGGAACCACGCGCAGGGATCTCCGTGCGCACCCGTACGGCGCCTGCGCGCGTCTGCCTGCTGATCGGCCAGCTCGGCCTCGGCGGCACCGAGAAGCAAGTCGCCCTGCTCGCCCAGGGCCTGCGCTCCCGCGGCGTCGACACGACCGTGCTGGTGATGTTCGCGGGCGGCCCGTGGGAGGACACGCTCCGGTCCGCCGGCGTGCCGGTGATCCACCTGGGATTCGTGCCCTTCACCTCCGCGCCAGGCATGCTGCCGGCCAACGCCGCGGCATTCACCCGGCTCGTGCGCCGCCTGCGGCGGCTACGGCCCGACGTCCTGCACGCGTTCCTGTTCCACAGCTACGTGACGGCGGTACCGGCGGCGCGGCTCGCCGGCGTCAAGGTGCTGGTCGCGGGCCGCCGCAGCCTCGGCGACTTCAAGGAGGGCCGCCGTGCGCTGCTCGCGGTGGAACGCCTCGCGACGCGCCGTACGGACCTGCTCGTGGCGAACGCCGGCGCCGTGGCCGAGGACACGATGCGCCGTGAACGCGTACGCCCGGACAAGATCACGGTGGTCTACAACGGCCTGCCGGACTCCGCCTTCGAGCCGGCCGCCCCCGCGACGCTGGACACGACCGCGAAGGTCCTGCTGTGCGTCGCCAACCTCAAGCCCTACAAGGGCCATCGCTACCTCCTGGAGGCCGTCGCGCGGCTGCGCGACCAGGACCTGGCCTGCACGCTCGCCCTCGTCGGCGACGGCCCGGAGCGCCCCGCCCTGGAGGAACAGGCCGCACGCCTGGGCGTCGACGTGCGGTTCCTCGGGTCCCGCACCGACGTCGAGCCGTTGCTGGCCCGCGCGGACGCCGTGGTGCTGCCGTCGCTCCACGAGGGCATGAGCAACGCCGTCATGGAGGCGATGGCCGCCGGGCGCCCGGTGGTCGCCACCGACGTCGGCGGCACCGGTGAGCTGCTGCGCGGCCGGGGGCTGCTGGTGCCTCCGCGTGACGCCGGGGCGCTGGCCGCCGCGCTCGCCCGCGTACTCGGCGATCCGCCGCTGGCGGCACGCCTGGCCGCCGACGCGCGCGCCTGGAGCCTCGGCCACCTCCACGTCGACGCGATGGTCGACCGTCATGTCCACCTCTACCGAGATCTGTTGGAGCGCCGATGTGCGGAATAGCCGGAACCGTGTCGGCGGGCTCGCCCGACAGCGGGCTGGTCCGCCTCATGTGCGACGCCCTGGTCCACCGCGGGCCGGACAGCGAGGGCTTCCACACCGACGGCCACGCGGCGCTGGGCATCCGCCGCCTCGCCATCATCGACGTGGCCGGCGGTGACCAGCCCGTCTACAACGAGGACCGGACCGTGGTCGCCGTAATGAACGGCGAGCTGTACAACTTCGCCGAGCTGCGGGACTCGCTGCGCGCCCGCGGGCACCGCTTCACCAGCGAGGGCGACACCGAGTGCCTCGTGCATCTGTACGAGGAGTACGGCGACGGCCTGGTCGACCGGCTGCGCGGGATGTTCGCCTTCGCGATCTGGGACGCGCCGAGGCGCCGGCTGCTGCTCGCCCGCGACCGCGTCGGGAAGAAGCCGCTGTACTGGAGGTCCGACGGCACGTCGCTGGTCTTCGGGTCCGAGCTGAAGGCGCTGATGCAGGACCCCGCGCTGCGACGCGAGGTCGACCCGGTGGCCCTCCACCACTACCTCACCTACCAGTACGTTCCCGCGCCGTGGTCGATCCTCCGCGACGTGCGGAAGCTGCCGCCGGGTCACCTGCTGGTCTGGGGGGACGGCTCGGCGGAGGTACGCAGGTACTGGCGGCTGGACTCCACTCCCAGGGAGGTCGCCGGCGAGCGCGAGGCCGCCGAGGAGCTGCGCGAACACCTCCTGGACGCCACCCGGGTGCGGATGGTCAGCGAGCGCCCGCTCGGCGCCTTCCTGTCCGGCGGCCTCGACTCCTCCGCGGTCGTGGCGGCGATGGCCCGCCAGAGCTCCGGCAGCGTGAAGACCTTCAGCATCGGCTTCGACGAGGCCGCGTTCGACGAGCGCCGCCACGCCCGCAGGCTTGCCGAGTGGTACGGCACCGACCACCACGAGCTGGTGGTCTCCCCGTCCGCGCTCGACGTGCTCCCGACGCTGGCGTGGCACTTCGACGAGCCGTTCGCCGACTCGTCGGCGATCCCGAGCTTCTACGTGGCGCGGATGAGCCGGGACCGGGTGACCGTCGTCCTCAACGGCGACGGCGGCGACGAGAGCTTCGGCGGCTACCTCCGGTACGTCGCGCTGGCGCGGACCCGGAGGATCACGGTGCCCGCCGTGCTGGGCCCCCGTCTCGAACGCCTCGGCGCGCTGCTCACCGCGCGCGGCCGTCCGCAGTCGCCGCCGTGGAAGGCCGGCCGGATCCTGGAGATCCTCGGCCATCCGCTGCCCCGGCGGTACGCGCGGATGATGTCCTACTTCGGGCCCGAGCAGAAGACCGCGCTCTACTCCGACGGACTCCGGGAGCGGCTCGCGGGCGTGGACAGCTACGCGCTCTTGGACGCGGCGTTCGCGGCGTCGCTGGCCGGCTCGACCACGGGTTCCGTCATGGACGTCGACGTCAACACCTACCTTCCCGGCGACCTCCTGGTGAAGTCGGACATCACGACGATGGCCAACTCGATCGAGGCGCGGTCGCCGTTCCTCGACCACCACCTGATGGAGTGGGCCGCCGGGCTCCCGTCCCACCTGAAGGTACGCGCGGGCACGACGAAGTACCTGCTGAAGAAGGCCGTCGCGCCATGGCTGCCGCCCGATCTGGTCCACCGGCCGAAGATGGGGTTCGGGGTACCGCTGGCGGCCTGGCTGCGCACCGAGCTGCGCGACCTCTCGTGGGACCTGCTGACCGACCGTACGGCGCGCTCGCGCGGGTACTTCCGCCCCGAGGCCGTCACCGAGCTGCTCCGCGGGCACGACGCCGGAAGCGACCACAGCGCGCGGATCTGGGCGCTGATCCAGTTCGAGCTGTGGCACCGGATCTTCCTCGACGGTGCCCACACGCGTGCGAGCACGGCCATCGCCGCCGGCGCCGACCACTGGCGGGCCTGATGCGGCCGCTCCGTATCGTGCTGACCGTCGGCTCGCTCCAGGTCGGCGGCACCGAGTCCCAGATCGTCAAGCTGGCGTCGAGCCTCACCGGGCGCGGCCACTCCGTGCACGTCGTCGCGCTGCGGTGCGGCGGCCCGTACGAGGACGTGCTCCGGGCCATGGGCGTGCCGACGCGGGTCATCGGCTACGGCGGGGTGCGGCTGCGCGGCGACGACGGCCGGCGGTCCGCGCGCGTGCTCGTACGTGAGATCCGCAGCCTCCTGTCCCTGTGGCGTCTCCTGCGGACGCTGCGGCCGGACGTCTGCCACGGGTTCCTGTTCACCTGCTACACGCACGTCCTGCCGCTGGCGTGGGCGGCCGGCGTGCCCGCGCGCGTCAACGGCCGCCGCGGCGAGCCGCCGTCGGTCCCCACCGGCCTCCTGCGCGCGGTGCTGGACGGCGCGGGCCACCGCGCCACCAGCCTGTACGTCACCAACTCACGCGCGCTGCGCGCCGGGCTGGTACGGGACGAGGGCGTGCCGCCGCACCGCGTCGAGGTGATCGCGAACGGCGTCGAGCTCCCGGAGCGGACCGCGGAACCCGCACGGCGGCCGGCACGCGGCGTCGTCGTCGCGAGCCTCATCGGCTACAAGGGCCACGCCGACCTGATCGAGGCGCTCGCCCTGCTGGCGGAGCCGCCGCCCATGTGCCTCGTCGGCGACGGGCCGGAGCGCGAACGGCTGGCCGCGCTCGTCACGGAGCGCGGGCTCGGGCACGTCGTGAGCCTGGCCGGAGCCGTCCCCGACGCGCGCGCAGTGCTCGGCGACTACCAGTTCGCCGTGCTGCCCTCCCACTCCGAGGGCATGCCGAACGCGGTCCTGGAGGCGATGGCGGCGGGCCTGCCGGTGATCGCGACCTCGGTCGGCGGCGTGCCGGAGATCCTCACCGACGGCATGAGCGGCATCCTCGTACGTCCCCGCGCGCCGGCGGAGCTGGCCTCGGCGATCGAGCTGCTCGCCGGCGACCCGCACCTGCGCGCGCGCATGGGCGCCGCCGGCCGCCGCGTGGCCGAGGGGCTGAGCGTCGACGAGTGCGCCGCACGGCACGAAGCGGTGTACCGGGCCCTCCTGCGGTGAGGACCGAACTCCGCCAGGTCGCGCACACGGTCGTCGTCCGCGCGATCCTGATGGTGCTGGGCGCGCTCAGCGGCGTCGTCATCGCACGGGAGCTACAGCCCGAGGGCCGTGGCGCCTACTACGTGATCGCGACGATCGCCACGATCACGATCTCCGCCGGGCACCTGTCGGTCGAGCAGGCGCACGTCTGGCTGTGGTCGCGCGCGGCCGACCCGAGAGCGCTCGCCGCGAACAGCCTCGTGCTCGGCGTCGTGGTGGGCGCGCTGGCGGCGCTGGTGGCGGCGGTGACGGTGTGGGTGCTCGGGCCGGACATCGTCCCGGTGGCCGGCTACGGGCAGCTCGCGGTGGCGCTCGCCGCGATCCCCTGCGCGATGGCCGTGCTGTACCTCAACAACATCCTGGTGCTGCGCTCCGAGGTCCAGGTGGTGAACCGCGGCGCGCTGCTCGGCGGCACGTTGCAGTGCGGCGTGCTGCTGGCCCTGGCGCTGGTGTCACGCCTGTCCCCCGCCGCGGTCATCGCGCTGTGGGCGGTCTCGGTGTCGGTACCGCTCGTCGTGCTCCTGGCGCGCGTACGGCCGCGGCTCCGGTGCTGGAGCGGGCCGCTCGCGCGTACCGCCGTCGGCCGTGGCCTGCGGTACCACGTCGGCCTGGCGTCGCTGTTCCTGCTGTTCCGGTCCGACATCCTGATCATCGACGGGCTGACGACGACGGCCGCCGTGGGCCTGTACTCGCTCGCGGTGAGCCTGGCCGAGCTGACCAGGCTGGTCACGGACGCCATCGCGCAGATCGCGCTGCCCCGCCAGCTCGACACCGACGACCACGGCGCCGCCACGGCGACCGTGAGCGTCACGCGCCTCACGACGATCGTCGCGCTGGTCTCGGTCGGCCTGATGTGCGCCGCCGCGCCGCCGCTGATCCCGTTCGTGTACGGCTCGTCGTTCGCCGGCAGCGTGCCCTCGCTGCTGGCGCTGGCGCCGGGCCTGCTCGCCCTCGGCGCGACCAGGCCGATCGGCGCGTACCTGCTGCGGCTGGACCGCCCGATGCTCGGCTCGGCCATGGCGGTCGCGGCGCTGCTGGTGAACATCGCGTTGAACCTGGTGCTCGTGCCCGTGTACGGGATCCTCGGCAGCGCGGTGGCCTCCAGCGTCGCGTACACGGCGCTGGCGATCCTGCAGAGCGCCTGGTTCGTCCGCGCCACCGGGACGCCGTTCCGCGCGCTGCTGCCCGGGGCTGCCGAGGTCCGCTACGTGCGCGACCGGTTCGCGCGGCTCTCAGTCTCCTGACCGCGCGAAGACGTACTCGTTGCAGCCCAGGCCGCCGGCGCACGTGGTCAGGTGGCGCAGCTCGAAGCCGCGGGCGCGCAGGAAGCCGAACACCTGCTCGGGCCTGGCGACCTCGAACGGGTACCCGCCGACCCAGTCGACCATGTCGTGCCTGGCCGACATGCCGCGCGCTCTCGGCTTGCGTACGAGCGCCGGCTCGGTGCCGTAGAACACGCGCAGGACGCTCGCCAGCGGCCGGTGCCGGTGCAGGTAGGCGGCGCTGCCGAGCAGGAGGAGCCGCCGGGTCAGCGTGCCGGCCTTGTTGTAGCGGCGCTTGACGCGCCTCCACATGCGGCTCTCGAACCCCTGGTCGTTGTAGACGGAGATGTACAGCAGGCCGCCCGGCGCGACCAGGCCGGCGACGAGGTCCATCGCGTGCCACAGGTCGCCGGTGTGGTGCAGGACGCCCCAGGAGTACACGACGTCGAACCGGCCGAGGTCCGCGACGGTGCCCTCGTCGAGGATCGACCCCTGGCCGACGTCCCAGTCGGCGTCCTGGGCGAACCGGTCACGCAGCTCGGCCGTGGCGGCGACGGAGTCGGCGTCGTAGTCGAAGGACCGGACGCGCGCGCCCAGGCGGTGTGCGGCGAGGGAGAACAGGCCGCTGCCGCAGCCGACGTCCAGGAACGTGCGCCCGCTCAGGTCGCGGGTCCCCAGCGGGCCGGTGAGGGAGTCGACGGCGGCGCCGATCCTCCGCTCGTCGACGAGGTCGATGAAGTCGCGCCAGTTGCTGCCGAACGCGAACCGGTCGCCGGTGGAGATCTCTTTCCGGCCGTCGATCATGTGTGTTCCGCTCCCTCAGGTAGTCGTGACGCGGCCAGCAGGCAGCCCAGCGAAAGCCAGAACGGCGTGCTGACCGCGAGATTGGCCAACTCGTTGGCGAAGAACAGGCCGGCGGCGTAGGCGGCCGTCATCGCGCGGAGCACCCCGAGATCCCCGCGCCTTCTCATCCCGATCTGGACAAGGGCGAGAAAGGCGATGAGGGACGGGATTCCCGATTCGGCCGCCAGCCGCAGATAGTCGTTGTGAGTGGCAAGGTAAATGCCGAGAGAAGTGGAGTTTTCGGCATAGCGCGGGAACATTCCGTAGCCGATTCCGCGCAGCGGATGGTCGATCGCGACCCGCGCCGCGAACCACGCGACGTTCTCGCGTACCGCCGTGTCGTAGCTCAGCTCCGCCGCCTTCCGGCCGCCGGCCGCGATCCGCTCGGCCGCGCGGATGACGCCGGGGAACAGCACGCCGGAGGCGGCGGCCACGGCCACGATCAGCGCCTGCCGTCCCGGCCTGCGTCCGTGGACGAACACGATGGCCACGCCGGCCACCCCGGCGACGAACGCGCCGCGCGACTGCGTCGCGACCATCCCGGCGAGGCAGGCGGCGGCGGGGACGAGCCACAGCGGCTGCCGGTGCCGGCGCGCCAGGCCGGCCGAGGCGACCAGCGGCAGGGCCAGGTAGGTGCCGAGGTAGTTCGGGTTGAGGCCGAAGGCCTGGAGGCGCCCGCCCGCCTGTTCGCCGAGCGCCAGCGCGACTCCGGCGGCGATCCCGCCGGTCAGCGCGGTGACGCGCGCGATCGCGTCCGGCGACGGGGGTGACGCGGCGGTGGCAGCGGCCATACCGAGGCCGGCGAGCAGGGCGATCAGGTCCGCGGCGCGGTCCGGCTGCGGCGTGAGCCCGGCCGAGGGGAAGAAGTAGGCGGCGAGCACGAGCAGGGCCAGCGCCGCGATGACCAGGTGCGGCGGGCGTGGCCGGCGGAAACCGGCGACGGCGCGCACGGCGACGACCAGCGTGACGACGGCGACGGCGGGAAGGGTGGCGGTCACGCCGCCGGCCACGCTCAGCGGGATCAGCGACAGCGCCGCGAACGGCCCGCACACGGCGAGCAGCGCGAGGGCGGCGAGCGCCACCGCCGCGACGGCGTGCCACGAACGGCCGACCACCAGAACGGTGACGAGCGGGGCCAGCACAGGCAGCAGCCGCGGCGCGGAATCACGCGCCGTCAGTCCCGCAATTCGCATCGCCGCCTGCCCGTCGGCACGGACTCTCTTTGGTTCCGCGCTCAGAAGATGTCTTCGCCGTGTGGCCTGCTGACCATCCTTTTGATCATCACTTCTCAGCGTTATGTGATCATGTGATCACGAAGAGTAGCCGCTAGTTCGCCGACCGGCTGGAATCTCGAAAGGGCGTGTCATGGCAGACAGCACCAAGACGAGATATTTGGTGACGGGTGGTGCCGGCTTCATCGGGTCCTATCTCGTCAACGCACTCTTGGCGCGCGGTGACGCGGTCGTCGCCCTCGACAACCTCACGACGGGGCGGCTGAGCAATCTCGATGAGGCCAGCGCGTCGCCCGGCTTCCACTTCGTCCAGGGGTCGGTGCTCGACGAGCTCGTCATCGACGAGCTGGTCCACCAGTGCGACGTCGTCATCCACATGGCCGCGGCCGTGGGCGTGCGGCTCGTGGTGGAGCAGCCCCTGAAGTCGCTGACCACCAACATCCGCGGGTCGCAGGTCGTCATCGACGCCGCGCACCGCTACCGCCGCAAGATCCTGGTCACCAGCACCTCGGAGATCTACGGGAAGAACTCCCTCGGGCCGCTCCACGAGGACGCCGACCGCGTCCTGGGCAGCCCGTCCATCGTGCGCTGGGCCTACAGCACCGCCAAGGCCGTCGACGAGATCCTGGCCAACTGCTACCACCGCGAACGCGGCCTGCCGACGATCGTCGTGCGCCTGTTCAACACCGTCGGCGCCCGGCAGAGCCCGGCGTACGGCATGGTCATCCCGAGGCTGGTCCAGCAGGCCCTGCGCGGCGAGCCGCTGACCGTCTTCGGTGACGGCCGCCAGACGCGCTGCTTCGCGCACGTCCTGGACGTCGTGGACGCGCTGCTGCGGCTCCTCGACGACGAGGCCGCGGTCGGGCAGACGTTCAACATCGGCTCGTCGGAGGAGATCAGCATCGGCCGCCTGGCCGAGACGATCATCGCGCGCTGCCAGAGCCGGTCGCGGATCGAGCTGATCCCCTACGACCAGGCGTACGGCGCCGGTTTCGAGGACATGCAGCGGAGGGTCCCCGACACCACGAAGCTGCGCGCCCAGACCGGCTGGGCGCCGAGGTACACCCTCGCCGACGTCCTCACCGACGCGATCGCCGAGGCCCGCCTGGAGGCGGCGCCGCGTCCCGACCTGGTCTCGCCGTGAGCGCCGAGCGCATCCGGGTGATGCGCGTCATCGCGCGGATGAACGTCGGCGGTCCCGCGCTGCAGGCGAGCGTGCTCATGCGCGGACTGGACCCCGAACGCTTCGACCAGCGCCTCTACACGGGGATCCTGGAGCCGGGCGAGGCCGACTACCTGGACCTGCGCGCGCCCGACGTCACGCCCCACCGGGTGCCGACGCTCGGGCGCTCGGTGCGCCCGTTCGACGACCTGCGCGCCGTCACGGCCCTGGCCGCCGAGATGCGGCGCTTCCGGCCGCACATCGTGCACACCCACACCGCCAAGGCCGGGCTCCTCGGGCGTACGGCCGCGGTGCTGGCGCGGGTGCCCGCCCGCGTGCACACCTACCACGGCCACCTGCTGTACGGGTACTTCTCGCCGGGTAAGACGCGGCTGGTGGTGGGCGCGGAGCGGATGTCGGCGCGCGTCTCCGACCGCCTCGTCGCCGTCGGCACCCGCGTACGCGACGACCTGGTCGCGGCGGGCGTCGGACGGGCCGGCCAGTACGTCGTGGTGCCGCCGGGGACCGCCCTCGGGCCGCTGCCCGACCGTGCCGCGGCGCGGCTGGCGCTCGGCGTTCCCGGCGACGAGCCCGTCGTCGCGTACGTCGGCCGGCTGACCCGGATCAAACGGCCGGACCGCCTCATCGCGGTCGCGCGCGAGCTTCGCCGGTCGGTCCCGGGCGTGCGGTTCGTGGTCTGCGGCGGCGGCGACGCGGCCCAGGAGATCGAGACGGCGGCGAAGGGGTTCGGCGGCGCGATGCGGCTGGTCGGCTGGCGCCCCGACGTCGAGACCGTGTACGCGGCGGCCGACCTGGTCCTTCTCACCTCCGACAACGAGGGCATGCCCGTCTCGCTGATCGAGGCCGGGCTCGCCGGGCTTCCCGTCGTCGCGACACGGGTCGGCAGCATCGGCGAGGTCGTCCGCGACGGCGTCACAGGCCTGCTCGCGCCGTGCGACGCCGACGAGCTGGCCCACCGGGCCGCGCGGCTGCTGCTGGACGAGCCGCTGCGCCGTGAGATGGGCCACCGCGCGCACGCGTGGACGACCCGGCGTTTCGGCCCCGACCGCCTCGTGTCGGACGTGGCCGGGGTCTACGCGTCCATCGCCGAAGAACGCGGCTGGTGGCCGTCTCCCGAGATACGAGAGAAAGAGGAAGCCCGATGAGAGTCCTCGTCACCGGCGGCGCCGGGTTCATCGGCGCCAATCTCTGCCGTGATCTGATGGCGCGTCCCGAGATCACCGAGGTCACCGCGCTCGACGACCTCAGCACGGGCCGCGCGGAGAACCTCGACGGCACCGGCGCGCGGCTGGTCGAGGGGACCATCCTGGACCCCGGCCTGCTCGCGGGCCTCGTCGACGGCGCCGACGCGGTCGTGCACCTGGCCGCGCGCCCGTCGGTCCCGCGGTCGATGGCCGACCCGGTGACCAGCCACGACGTCAACGCGACCGGTACGGTCCGCGTCCTGGAGGCATGCCGGCGCCGCTCGGTGCACGTGGTGGTCGCCTCGTCGTCCTCGGTCTACGGGTCCACCGCCGACCTGCCGAAGCACGAGGACCTGCCCACGCGGCCGCTCAGCCCGTACGGCGCCAGCAAGCTCGCCGCCGAGGCGTACACGCTCGCGTACGGCGCCGGGTTCGGCCTGCCGGTGCTGACCTTCCGTTTCTTCAACGTGTACGGCCCGCTCCAGCCCGCGGGGCACGCGTACGCGGCGGTCGTGCCGGCGTTCATCGACGCGGCGCTGCGCGGCGATCCCGTCTTCATCCACGGTGACGGCTGCCAGACGCGCGACTTCACGTACGTGCGCACCGTGACCGGTGTGCTCGCCGACGCGGTGCTGCGCCGGGTGACGAACGACGAGGCGGTGAACCTGGCGTTCGGCACGCGGGTCTCGCTGCTGGAGCTCACGCGCCGGCTCGCCGCCGTGCTGCGGGAGCCGGTCGAGGTACGCCACGGGCCGGCGCGCGCCGGTGACATCCGCGACTCGCAGGCCGCGGACGAGCGGCTCCGCCGCCTGTTCCCCGGCGTCACGGCCGTTCCGCTGGACGCCGGGCTGGAGCAGACCGTCGCCTGGTTCCGCGCGCAGCCCGCGTACGCCGTCATGACCGCGTGATCCGCACACTCTGGAGGCGTAGTGGAACGATCTTGGGACCTGGCCGTGGTGGGGCTCGGCTATGTGGGGATGCCGATCGTCCGTGAGGCCGTACGCGACGGGCTGCGCGTCGTCGGCCTCGACGTGGACACCACGCTCGTGAACCTCCTCAACGCGGGGTTCTCCCACGTCGACGACGTCGGCGACGGTGACGTCGCGAACCTCCTCGCGCAGGACTTCCGCGCGACCACGGACCCGGGCGTCCTCGCCGCGGCCGACACCATCGTCATCTGCGTCCCGACGCCGCTGGACCAGGACAAGCGCCCGGACCTCGACGCGGTGACCTCGGCCACGGCGATGGTCGCGGACCACCTGACGCCCGACACCCTGGTCGTCCTGGAGTCGACCACCTGGCCCGGCACGACCGAGGAGGTCGTGCTGCCGCTGCTGGAGACGAGCGGGCTGACCGCCGGCACCGACTTCTTCCTCGCCTACTCCCCCGAGCGGATCGACCCGGGGAACCCGACGTACGGCATCCGCAACACTCCCAAGATCGTCGGTGGCCTGACCGACGCGTGCCTGTCCCGCGCGATGGCCTTCTACGGCAAGCTCGTGGAGGAGGTCGTGCCGGTGCGCGGCACCCGCGAGGCGGAGATGGCCAAGCTCCTGGAGAACACCTACCGGCAGGTCAACATCGCGCTCGTCAACGAGATCGCGATCCTCTGCGACGAGCTGGGGATCGACGTCTGGGACACCATCTCGGCGGCGTCGACCAAACCGTTCGGCTACCAGGCGTTCCGTCCGGGTCCGGGCGTCGGCGGGCACTGCATCCCGATCGACCCGAGCTACCTGTCGCACCGCGTACGGCGGCTCGGTCACCGGTTCCAGTTCGCCGAGCTGGCCCAGGAGATCAACGACCACATGCCCGCGTACGTCGCCGACCGCGCCATGCGCCTCCTGCACCGCAGCGGCCGATGCGCCAGCCACGCGAACGTCATGCTGCTCGGCGTCACGTACAAGCCCGACATCGCCGACGGCCGCGAGTCACCCGCCGAACCCCTCACCCGCCGCCTGCGCGCGGCCGGGGTGAACGTCGGCTACTTCGACCCGCTGATCACCGAGTGGACGGCCGACGGAGTGCCGGTGCCGCGCGCGGCCAAGCTGGAGGAGGCGCTGGAGGCCGACCTGGTCATCCTGCTGCAGCCGCACCGCTTCTTCGACCTGTCCGTCATCGCCGCCCAGGCCTCGCTGGTCCTGGACACCCGTGGCGTCCTGGCGCCCTCGGAGACCGTCGAACGTCTCTGACCGCTACGCGGTGACGAAGCGGCTCTCCCAGGCCCAGGCGGCGATCTCGACGCGGTTCCGCAGGCCGAGCTTGGCCTGGACGCTGGCCAGGTGGCTCTTCACCGTGCTGAGGGAGATGAACAGCTCGGCGGCGATCTCCTGGTTCGTACGGCCACGCGCGATGAACCGGATGACCTCACCCTCCCGCTCCGACAGCGGCACGGTGCGCACCGCCGGCGCCGGCGCCGTCCGCTCGGTGAGGCGCTGGAGCAGCCGCAGGGTGATCGACGGGGAGATCAGGGCGTCACCGGTGCTGGCGGCGCGCACCGCCTCGGCGAGCAGGACGGGTCCGGCGTTCTTCAGGACGAAACCGACCGCGCCGGCGCGCAGCGCCCCGTAGACGTACTCGTCCAGGTCGAACGTCGTGACGATGACCACGCGCATCGGGTCGGCGGCGCCGGGGCCGGCCAGCGCGCGCGTGACCTCGATGCCGTCGAGCCGTGGCATCCGGATGTCCACGAGGCACACGTCGGGGCGCAGCCGCCGGGCCAGGGTGACGGTCTCGGCCCCGTCCGCGGCCTCGCCGACCACGGTGATATCGGGCTGGTCCTCCAGGATGAGGCGCAGCCCGCTCCGTACCATCGCCTGGTCGTCGGCGACCAGGACCCGGATCGTCACGTGCGGCCCGGCGCCGGCAGGGTGGCCCGTACCGACCAGCCGGTCCCGGCGGACGGACCGGCGCTGAGGGCCCCGCCGAGCGCCTCGACGCGCTCACGCATGCCGACGAGCCCGTACCCGCCGTTGAACGGGAACCGCGGCGTCACCCCCGAAGGCGCGTCGTCGGTGACCTGGACGGTGATGGCGCGCCGGTCGTGGGCGAGGCTCACGGTGACCTCGCGCGCGTCGGGCGCGTGCCGGGTGATGTTGGTGAGGGCCTCCTGCACCACCCGGTTGATGGTGGTCGTCACCTCCGGCGGCCACGCCGGGTCGGCGGGCCGTTCGGACAGGTGCAGCCGTACGGCCGGGACGCGCCCGGCGAAGCGCTCCACGAGGTCGGCGAGCCGCTCGGGGCCGGGCGTGACGCCGCCCGCGTCGTCGGCGTCGCGCAGCAGCCCGATGACCCGGCGCATCGAGTCGAGCGCCTCGGTCCCGGCGGACTCGATGCCTACGAGCGCCTCGTCGAGCGTCTCGGGCCGCCTGCGCGCGGCGATGCGGGCGGCCTGCGCCTGCACCACGATGCCGGTGATGTGGTGCGCGGCGGCGTCGTGCAGCTCACGGGCCAGGTCGAGGCGCTCGCCGCGGCGTACCGCCTCGATGGTCTCCTCGCGGCGGGCCCCGAGGACGCGCAGCCACAGACCGGCGCCGGCCGCGGCGCACCACCCCAGCCCGACGAGCCAAGTCGCCGCGAAGGTGCACGGCACGCCGTTCCTGATGAAGGGGAGGTACCTCTCCACGGAGCCGACCAGCACCGGCACCCCGCCGGCCACGACGAACGCCGCCGTACGCACCGGCAGCACGCGGACGGCGGAGCCGACGAGCACGAGGAGGGCGAGGAGCGCGACGCCGCCCGGCTGGCCGGGCAGGTGCCAGCGCCACGCGGCGGCCTCCGCGGCGGTCGTGACGGCGATGCCGGCGGCCGCCGCCCACACGCGGGAGTGCTCCCGCAGCAGCGCGGCCACGCACACGAGGGCACCGACGGCGAGGTCGAACCCCCAGTCTCCGTGGTAACCCGCCACGACGCGCGCCTCCGCGGCGAGCGCGACGGCGAACAGCGCGGCGAGCCCGGCGTCGGCGGCGCGGCGATCGTTCATGCTGCTCAGCGTACGGATACGGCGCGGGTGACGTAATGGCCGAAAGTACGACGCGAACCGTACTTCCGGCCGGTGCCGCCGTCCCCGCGTGGCCTCCAGAGTCTCTTACGTCACCTAGGAGGATCCATGACCACTGTTCTCCGGGCCGAGGGGCTCGGCAAGAGATACCGGCGGAACTGGGCGCTGTCGGACTGCGCCCTCGACGTGCCCGCCGGACGCGTCGTCGGGCTCGTCGGCCCCAACGGGGCGGGCAAGAGCACGCTGCTCGGCCTGGCCGCGGGCCTGCTGAGCCCGACGTCCGGCACGATCGAGGTGTGCGGCGGGCGCCCCGGCGGTCGTACGCAGGCGGCCAAGGTCGGCTTCGTCGCCCAGGACGCCCCGACGTACGCCCGGCTGACCGTCGCCGAGCACCTCAGGATGGGCGCACGGCTCAGCCCGGGATGGGACCCGTCGCTCGCGGAGGAGCGGATACGGCGGCTCGGCCTGCCGCCCGGCCAGCGGGCCGGGAGCCTGTCCGGCGGCCAGCGCGCCCAGCTCGCCCTCACGCTCGCCATCGCCAAACGCCCCAGGCTCCTGATCCTCGATGAGCCGGTCGCCGGCCTCGACCCGCTCGCCCGGCGGGAGTTCCTGCAGGACCTGGGCGCGGCCACCGCCGACCAGGACCTCAGCGTCGTACACTCCTCCCACCTGGTCTCCGACCTGGAACGTGTCTGCGACCACCTGATCGTGCTCGTCGCGTCGCAGGTACGCCTGGCGGGCCCGGTGCCCGCGCTCCTGGCCGACCACCTTCTGTTGCGGGGTCCGGCGTCTTCGGAGATCCCTTCCGTCTCCGTCGTGTCGGTACGGCGCGGGGACCGGGAGACCACGGTGCTGGCCCGTACGCCGGCGCCGGTTCCCCCTTCCTGGACCTCCTCGCCGGCGACCCTGGAGGACCTCGTCCTCGGGTACATGTCCGCTCCGGCGGTGACGGGATGACCTGGCTCACGTGGCGGCAGTTCCGCCTTCAGGCCGCGGTCGTCTTCGGCGCCGTACTCGCCTTCGCCGCCGTACTCGCGGTGACCGGCCCGCGGCTGGTCCACCTGCGCCGGGCCCACGGCCCTTCGTTCATCGACGACCTGAGCGGCGGATACAGCGCGCTGTACGCCGTGAGCGTCCTCGCGCTACTGCTCCTGCCGGCCCTGATCGGCATGTTCTGGGGCGCCCCGCTGATCACCCGCGAACTCGACGCCGGAACCCACCGCCTGGCCTGGAGCCTGACCACCCGCACCCGCTGGCTGACCACCAAACTCCTCATGATCGGCCTGGCCGCGATGGCCGCGACGGGCCTGCTGAGCCTGGCCGTGAGCTGGTGGTCAAGCCCGATCGACGCGGCCGTGGCCACCCGCGACGGCCGCCCGGGCCCGGGAGTGTTCGTCTTCCCCCGCCTGTCCCAGGAGATCTTCGACGCGAGGGGCATCACCCCACTGGGCTACGCGGCCTTCATGTTCGTAGCGGGCGTCCTGATCGGCGCGATCGCCCGCCGCACACTCCCGTCCATGGCCATCCTGCTGGTGGTGTTCACGGCCGTCCAGATCACGATGTCGATGTGGGTACGCCCGCACCTGATCGCCCCGGAACAGACGACAGAGACGATCACATCGTCGAACCTGACGTTCATCGGCATCAACGGCAACCTGACGGTGACCCTCGCCCGGCCGGGCGCATGGGTGACGTCCCAGCACACCATCCTGTCCGGCCACCCGGCCCACCCTCCGGCATGGGCCGTGGACTGCCCACCCGACCCCGACAAACCAGACAAACCCGGCTGCTTCTCCCGCCTGAGGGCCCTGGGCTACCGCCAACTGGTGTCGTACCAGCCCGCCGGCCGCTTCTGGGCGCTACAGACTTACGAGACGGCGCTGTACCTGGCCGCGACCTTCCTTCTGTGCGGCCTGTGCACCTGGTGGATCCGCAACCGGCTGTCCTAAAGACCGTGCGTCCAGACACCGCCGGGGCACGACGGACAGGTTCGCCGGCCACCCGCACCTGACCGGCCTCAACGGGCCGGCCGCCGACGACCTCCCGGCCGAGCCCGTTGAGATGGTCCCCCATGGGGGGATTCTCGGCTCAGGCGCGCTTCCAGCGCCAGCGGCCGTTGGAGTACTTGACGCAGCGGTACCGCTTGCCGGTCTTGTACGCGTATCCGTAGTGGCTGTGCGCGGCGGCCGGGCAGTAGCTGCCCGGGGTCACGCACGTCCAGTGACTGGTCTTGGAGACCTTGTGGGCGTGGCAGCGGGCGATGCTCACCGACGGCGCGGCGGACGCCGGTGCCTCCAGTGCGATCGCGCCGCCGGCCAGCATCGCGACACCGGCGACGGTGACGGCGAATTTCTTCAGCATTCGACTCCTCCGAAAAGCGGGGTGACATTTCGGTTCTATCGGTAATCACATGGCGACAAGGCGCAATGACCAGATAAGGACCGAACGTCAACCAATACGCTCATTCAGGAGTCATACGGTAAAAGGTTTCCTTTTGCCCGCCATTAATGAACGTAAGCACCGCTTGGTCAGGTCGGTTCGACCGTGCTGCGCGGCGCCGCCAAGGGGTCGTCCGTCAGGGACGCGCACGCCTCGGCCACGTCGGGGCGTACCGGGATCGTCGCCGTTAGGCCGGTGAGGGACGCGATTCTTCGGACCGGGCCGTTCTCCGCGACGGCGACGCGAATGGGGGTGCCCAGGCCGGAGGCGCGGCGGTGGGCGCGCATGATGGCGCGGACGCCGGCGCAGTCGCAGAAGCGGGTGGAGGTCAGGTCCAGGATCAGCGGGCCGGTTCCACGGTTGAGGAGGCGGAGCAGGCGTTCTCGGATCATGGACGCGTTGCGGACGTCGACCTCGGCCGGGAAGCGGACCACCGTCCGTTCGGGGTCTCGGCTGACGGTCAGCGGAGATCGGATCACCGATCGCACGGGCAACCACATCCTCTCGGTCCCGGCTCACAGAGGGCCGTGCTTGACCCGCCTGCCCGCGCGGTCACACGGGAGGACAGTTTACAGGGTGCAACAGTTGCCGCGCGACAGTCAAGCCGAAGCGCCATGAGGGCATACCGGGAACACCCCACGTCGTCCGGCCGCGCGCGGGCGGCTATCGCTTCGGGTCGACCAGGTGCCTGAGCAGGTCGGTGAGGACCGCGGTGGCCAGTGGGTCTCCCCGGCGTACGGCTTCCCGCAGCGGGAACTGGCAGACGACGAGGCGCCCCTCCCCCACCTGGATCTCGCCCACGACCGTGCCGGCGATCTCGTCCGGAAAAGGCTTCAGGAGGCCGGCGATGACCACGGGCGGGAAACCGTTACCGCCGAGGCGGGTCCAGACCGCGTCCGGCACGATCGGCATCGGTTCGGTCGTCAGGACCCTGGCCGGGGGCAGTGACGGTACGGCCGTCTCCGCTGTCGTGAACAGGAACGGTGTCGAGCCCCACGCCGTGGCGACCTCGGTCAGTTCGGCGTCGATCGGCAGGTGGTGGGCGCTGTCCGCGTCCTGGGCGAGGACCAGGACCGGTGCGCCCGCCGCCAGAGCGGCGGCGATCGCTGCGCCGCTCTCGGCGTCCAGTCCGCCTTCCGCCACCACCAGCGGGGCCGCGGCGTCCGGCGAGGGGACACCCCCGAAGACCCGGACCTCGACGTCTCCGACCACGTACGACGAGGCGTCGCCCCGCACCTCGATGTCAGCCGCCACCACATGGAGCGGATAGCGGTTCTCCGCCTCGACGCCGTTCCCGGTCAGCCGGACGGTCAGCTCGTGGGTGCCCGTGTCCGCGGATGCCGTGACCTGGAGCGTCGTGATCGACGAGGCCGTGTGCGCGGGCAGGTCCAAGGGCCCGTGGCGTACCGTCTCGCCGCACACGGTGACTTCCAGCTCCACCCCCGCCAGCGCCGGGCCGTCGTTGGCGACCGAGACGGGGAGGTCGACCGGCGATCCCGCGCACGCCGTCCAGGTCGTCCGGCCGACGATCGGCAGGACGTCCTGGCACGCTCGGGAGAACTCCGCCAGCGCGGCGGGCTTCGGGGCGCGTTCCAGGCTCCACAGGCCGTTGAACTCGTGCGGTACGTCCGTCAGCTCCGTCAGGCACCAGCCCGCCACTCCGTCCAGGCGACGGAACAGCTCGATCTGCAGCCGGTCGGCCAGGCCCTGGTAGCGCTGTGTGCCCTCGACGAACTCCGCGACCGTCCCCGGCCACGGGGTTCGCGAGATCGCGCGGGTCAGGTCGTCGCCGTACCACCAGAAGGGCGCGTCCGTACGCGGCGTCAGGTCCGGCAGGCCCCAGTCGCCGAACTCGCTCATCAGGAACGGCCGGGGTGACTCCGCCCAGGGCACAACCTTGGCGGTCAGTTCCGCCAGGTACGCCGTGGACAGCCGCCCGTACCAGTGCGCGGTGAGGATCGTGCTCGAGAAGACACGGTCCGGGTCGGGGTCGACCCAGTCGTTCTCGATGATCGGCCGGGTGGGGTCGGCGTCCGCGATGGCCGCGTAGAGGCGCCGGGCGAAGCCCTCGTACCCGTCGCTCGCGCGGGACGGGCCGTGTTCGAGACCCAGTTCGTTCATGGCGGACCAGAGCACGACGCTCGGGTGGTTGCGGTCGCGGCGGACCTGTTCGGACGCGGCGGCGGCGCAGCGGTCCGCCAGCGGGCCGGAGAAGCCCAGCTCCGCGTGGGCGATCGGCTCGGCGACCGGGATGTCGCAGTGCAACAGCATGCCCAGCTCGTCACAGACGTCCAGGTAGACCGGGTCGAACGCCTTGATGTGCAGCCGCAGCGTGTTGAGCCCGGCCCGCTTGGCCGCCGCGACCTCGGCGACGATCGCGGCGCGGTCCGGCTCGGCGTACAGGGTCCCGGCGTAGAAGCCCTGCACCAGGGCGCTGCGCATCCGGTACGGCTCGCCGTTCAGCAGCAGCCGGTCGCCGCGTACGGTAACGGTACGCAGGCCGAACCGCGTCTCACGCGTGTCGCTGACCTCGCCACCGGCCACGACGCGCACCAGAGCGTCATGCAGCACCGGGTCCTCCGGCGACCAGCGCCCCAAGGGCGACGCGCCGAGGTCCACGACGGCGACGGTGCGGCCGCCCGGCGTCAGCAGGACCTCGCCCTCGCGTACGCCGCCGGGCACCTCGACCCGCAGCGAGGCCGTGACGGGCGCGGGGGTCCGGTTGGTCAGCTCGACGGTGACGGTGAGCGCGGAAGGGTCGCCGTCCACGAAGACGTCGTCGACGACGACCGGCCCGTGGCGGCGGAGCGTGACCGGCTGCCAGATCCCGCCGTACGTCAGGTACAGGCTGGGCGGGCTCGGGAACGCCTGGTTCGCCCAGCCCTGCTTGCCGTGCGCGGTGCGCCGGTGTTCGGGGTCGTCGAGCGCGTGGTCGGTGACGCGTACGGCGAGGAGGTTCTCCCCGGCGGCGAGCGCGTCGCCGGGCGAGACCTCGAACGGCGTGAACGCGCCCTCGTGCCCGCCGAGCGCCTGACCGTTCAGGAACACCTCGGCGACGTCCATCACGGCGCCGAAGCGCAGCGTCCAGTACCCGGACGGGTCGTCGCAGTGGAACGTACGGCGGTACCAGGCGACGCCGTCCAGGCCGACCTCGCCCGACGCCTCCCACAGGCCGGGCACGGTGACCGGGCGCGCCGGAGCCGAGGCCACGGCGCCGATCCCGGGGTCTCCGGTGACCAGGTCCCATGTGCCGTCCAACGCGAACTGCTCGTGCATCTCTCTCCCCGATCGGTGTGGTTCGCCGTCACGCACCGGCGGTGAGCCGGATGACGTTCCAGGACACGGGCGGCAGCTCGACCCGCAGCGGCTCGCCCGGGCGTACCGGAAGAGGCGAACGCCTCGGCACCACACGGGCGGGCTCGGAAGCGGTGTTGACCGCCGCGAGGTCGTCGTCGGCGAGCACGATCCGCTCGGCGCGTGAGACGCCGGGGAAGGCGCGCGGGTCGAGGGTGAGACCGACCGGCCCGTCCACGGAGCGGTTGACGGCGAACACCGTCACGCCCTCGTCGTCCCGCGTCGCGACCGCGTCGACCACGGGCACGTCGCCGTAGCGCGCGGTCTCGTACAGCGGTGAGTCCAGTACGACGCGGAGCGCGTCGCCCCGCGCGTACGCGGCGGCGTGCGCGAACGGATGGAAGATCGTCTGCCGCCAGGCGGGGCCGCCCGCCTCGGTGCGGATCGGCGCGAGGATGTTGGCGAGCTGCGCCTGGCAGGCGACGCCGATCCGGTCGGCGTGCTTGAGCAGCGAGATGAGCAGGCCGCCCACGACGACGGCGTCGGCGACGTCGAAGCGGTCCTCGCTCATCGCCGGCGCCCGCTCCCAGGTGCCGCCGTCGAACCCGTCGGTGTACCAGACGTTCCACTCGTCGAAGGAGAGCTGGATCCGCTTGGACCCGCGCAGTTTCGCGCGTACGTGGTCGGCGGTGGCGATGACGCCCTCGATGAAGGCGTCCATGTCGACGGCCGAGGCCAGGAAGCTGCCCAGGTCGCCGTCCTGGCCGTAGTAGGCGTGCAGGGAGATGTAGTCGGCCTCGTCGTAGCAGTGCTCCAGGACGGTCGCCTCCCAGCTCCCGAACGTCGGCATCCGCGCGTTGGAGCTGCCGCAGGCGACCAGCTCGATCGACGGGTCGAGGAGCTTCATCGCCTTGCCGGTCTCCTGGGCGAGGCGGCCGTACTCCCGCGCGGTCTTGTGGCCGATCTGCCAGGGGCCGTCCATCTCGTTGCCGAGGCACCACAGGCCGATGCCGTACGGCTCGGCGCGCCCGTTGGCCACGCGCCGGTCCGACAGCGCGGTGCCGCCGGGGTGGTTGCAGTACTCCAGCAGGTCGACGGCCTCCTGGACGCCGCGCGTGCCGAGGTTCACCGCCATCATCGGCTCGACGCGCGCCGCGTCCGCCCAGGTCATGAACTCGTGCAGGCCGAAGGCGTTGGTCTCCACGGACTGCCAGGCGAGGTCGAGGCGTACGGGCCGGTCCGGGCCCACGCCGTCCTCCCAGCGGTAGCCGGAGACGAAGTTGCCGCCGGGGTAGCGCACGACGGTCACGCCCATCTCGCGCGTGAGGTCCAGGACGTCGCGCCGCAGGCCGTGCTCGTCGGCGGACGGGTGGCCGGGCTCGTAGATTCCCGTGTAGACGCAGCGGCCCATGTGCTCGACGAACGAGCCGAACACACGCCGCGAGACCGGCCCGATCCGGTACGCCGGGTCCAGGACGAGGGTCGCCTCCCGTACGACGGTCACTTCAGCCCCGTGGTCGCGATGCCCTGGATGAACTTTCGCTGCACGAACAGGAACGCCACGACAATCGGCACGGTCGTCAGCGTCGCGCCCGCCATCACCACGCCGTACTGGCTGACGTGGCGGCCCATGAACAGCGCGAGCCCGGCGGGCAGCGTCTCCATCTTCGTACTGGTCGTGAAGATCAGTGGCCACAGCAGGTCGTTCCAGTTGGCCATGAAGTGGAACAGCGCGAGCGTCAGCAACGCCGGTGTGGACAGCGGCAGGATGATGCGCGCGTAGATCCGCCAGTCGCCCGCGCCGTCGATGCGCGCGGCCTCGTCCAGCGAGCGCGGGATGCCGAGGAAGAACTGCCGCAGGAAGAAGATGCCGAACGCGTTGGTGGCACGCGGGATGATCAGCCCGGGGAAGGTGTTCATCATCCCGAGCTTGGACACCAGCTGGTACACCGGGATCAACGTGACCTGGAACGGGATCATCAGGAAGAGGATCACCGCCAAGAACAGCAGGCGGCGGCCGGGGAACTCCAGCCGGGCCAGCGCGAACGCCGTCATCGAGTCGAAGCACAGCGACAGGAGGGTGACGCCGCCGGCGAACACCACGGTGTTGAGGAACTGGCGCGCGAACGGGATCTGGTGGGTGACCTCGCGGTAGTTGTGCGCGGTCAGGTGCTGCGGGAGGAGCTGACCGGGGTTTCCGGTGATGTCCGCCTCCGGTTTGACCGACGCGAACACCATCCAGACGACCGGGAGCAGGACGACGGCCGCGGCGAGGATCAGCCCGCCGTAAAGCAGCGTGCGGCGGATCGCGATCGGCATCAGTACCTCACCTGCCGGCGGCCGAAGTAGAAGTTCTGGACGATGCTGACCAGGAAGACCATCAGGACCAGCACCCAGGCGACCGCCGACGCGTACCCGAACTCGAAGTCGGAGAAGCCCTTGCGGTAGACGAGATAGACGAGCGTCTCGGTCTTGAAGAACGGCCCGCCGTTGGTCATCACGAAGATCTGGTCGAACGCCTGCAACGAGGCGATCGCGGCGATGACGAACACGAACAGCGTCGTGTTGGACAGCAGCGGCCAGGTGATGTGGCGGAACCTCGCCCACGGGCCCGCCCCGTCGATGGCGGCGGCCTCGTAGAACTCCGACGGGACCGTGCCCAGGCCGGCGAGGTACATCACCATGTAGAAGCCGGCGTTCTTCCAGACGCCGACGAACATCACGTACGCCATGGCCCACGTCGGGTCGTCGACGCCGTTGCCAAGCGACCATCCGACGTGCGCGAGCCATCGCGGCAGCAGCCCGATGTTCGGGTCGAGCACGAAGTCCCAGGCGATGCCCATGACGCCCAGAGACAGCACGGCGGGCAGGAAGATCGAGGCGCGGAAGAACGACCGGCCGCGGAGCCGCCGGTGCAGCATCAGCGCGAAGATCAGCGCCAGCCCGACCGCGACGGGCGTCACCACCGCGGCGTACACCAGCGTGTTGATCAAGTCGCCGCGGAACGTCGGGTCGGACAGCAGCTTGGTGTAGTTGTCCAGGCCGACGAAGGTCGGTGGCGCGAACTGCGAGGCCTCGTAGAACGACGTGCGGAACGACCAGATCATCGGCCACGCCAGGAAGACGCCGAGGATGATCACGGACGGCGCGACGAACGTGTAGGCGCTGAGGCTCCGCCGGGTGCGCAGGCTCATCCCGCGCACCCGGTCACCGGATCGGGGCATCGACCGGTCAGCTCCCCGGCGCCAGCATCGGCTTGATCTGCGCCGCGGCCTGCTTCAGCAGCGTGGCGGGGTCGCCCTTGCCGTCGAGGATCTTGGTGATCGTCGGGTCGAGGACGTTCCGCTGGATCTGGCCGAAGTTCGGCTGGCCCTGCATGAGCGGGCCGGCCTTGCCGGCGTACTTGGCGAACTGCGCCACCGAGGCGTTCTTCAGCTCGGACGGGGCGACGTCAGTGCGGGTGGGCGGGAAGCCCGTGGTGTTGGCGAAGTAGACCTGGGACTCCTTGGAGTTCCAGAAGCCGATGAAGTCCTCGGCGGCCTTCTTCTTCGCGCCGGTCGCCTTGCTGCCGACCGAGAACATCGTGCTGTCGTACAGCGTGCTCTGCGTCGTGGGCCCGGCGGGCACCATCGCGAGCCCATAGTCGATCTTGGAGTCGTCCAGCGAGGACGTCAGCCAGGGACCGTTGATCTCCATCGCGGCCTTGCCCGACTGCAGGAGCTTGTCCGCGTCGGCGCCGGACTGGCCGCTCGGCGAGACCTGCCCGTCCTTGATGAGGTTCGTCCAGTACGTCATCGCCTGGATGGACTGGGGGCTGTCGAGCAGCAGGGTCTTGCCGTCGTCGGACATCACGCCGCCGCCCTGCTCGCGCATCAGCAGCGGGATGATCTCGACCGTGTCGTGTGTGCCGACCGACAGGCCGTACTGCGACGGCTTGCCGCCGGGACCGCCGGGCTTGGTCAGCTTCTTCAGGTCGGCCGACCACTCGTCCCAGCTCGCCGGCGGGGCCGAGATACCGGCCTTCTTGAACAGTGCCTTGTTGTAGAAGAGCAGCAGCGGCGTGTAGTTGGCGGGCAGGCCGTACTGCTTGCCGTCGTACTTTCCGGCGGCCACGGCCCCGGGGAAGAGCGCGGACGCCTGGACGCCGTTCGAGGACGCGTCGTCAAGGGGCGCGAACACGTGCTTGGAGGCGTAGACCGGGACCTGGCTGGCGTTCATCGCCGTGATGTCCGGGCCCTTGCCGGCGCCGTAGGCGGGCAGCAGCTTCTGGTAGAAGACGTCCCACGGCATGATCTGCATGTTCACGTGGGTCTTCGGGTGCGACGCGTTGTACTGCGAGACCAGGTGCTCGACGGCGGGCCGGTCGCCTCCGGTGAAGCCGTTCCAGAAGGACAGCGTCACCGTGCCGCCCTTCGAGTCCGACGAACCCGAGCCGCCGCACGCGGCGGACGAGCCGAGCACGGCCAGCGCGGCCACTGCGGTGATCTTCCTGCGTAGGTTCACAGCGTCCTCCCTCGACGGGATGGATGAGTCGGCCGGCTCGACGCCGTGCCTGAATTAACGGGGAAGATACATCGTGCCGTAATCGATGTACACCCTTTCGTGATAATGCTGCATATGCCTACGTCAGAGCCATTACAACGATGTACTCTGCGGAGGCGTCGGGTTACGGTTTCGCCGGGGAGAGGGGTCGAGCGGATGACGAGCACGCCGGCGGAGCGGGCCAGGAATCGCCCGGCGAGCATGAAGGACGTCGCCGCGCGCGCGGGCGTCTCGGTCAAGACCGTCTCCAACGTCATCAACGGCGCGCAGGTGGCGCCGCCCACCCGCGAACGCGTCGAGCGGGCCGTCACGGAGCTCGGCTACCGGCCCAACATCACCGCGCGCAACCTCCGCCAGGGGCGCACCGGCATCCTGGCGCTCGCGGTCTCCGAGATCGACGTCCCGTACTTCGCCGAGCTCGCGCGGCTCATCGTGGACACCGCCGAGGAGCACCGGTACACGATCCTCATCGACCAGACGAACGGCGACCCGAGGCGCGAGCAGTACGTCGTCGACGGCATGGGCAAGCAGCTCGTCGACGGCATCATCTTCAGCCCCATCGCGATGAACCGCCTCGACATCGCGCGCCGTACCGACGCCACACCGCTCGTCCTGCTCGGCGAGCGCGTCTCGGCCGGCCCGGCGGACCACGTCGCCATCGACAACGTCGCCGCCGCGCGTACGGCGACCGAGCACCTCATCGCCCTGGGCCGCCGCCGCGTCGCCGCGATCGGCGCCCAGCCCGCGCACGCCCAGAGCACCGCCCGCATGCGCGAGAGCGGCTACCGTACGGCGCTCGCCGACGCCGGGCTGGGCATCGACGAGGCGCTCATCGTGCCCGCCCGCGACTACCACCGCCGCGACGGCGCCGAGGCCGCGGCGTACCTCACCGAGCTGGAAGAGCCGCCGGACGCGGTGTTCTGCTTCAACGACACGCTGGCGCTCGGCGCGATGCGCACCCTCCACGACCGCGGCTACCGGATCCCCGAGGACGTCGCCGTCGTCGGCTTCGACGACATCGACGACGGCCGGTACAACGTGCCGAGCCTGACCACGATCAGCCCTGACAAGGTGGGGATCGCCCGGTCCGCGCTCCGGCTCCTCCTCGACCGCATCGACGCGGTCGAGTCGCCCGCCCGCGAGGTCACCGTCAGCCACGAACTGCGCGTACGCGAGAGCACCGGCAGGGTCCCCCGCCGTTCCTGATGTCATCGCCGTCGGGTTAGGTGTTCCCTATGACAGACTCGGCCGTCTCTCCCCCGAAGGCGCACACGGGCTCCGCGGCGTTGATGCTGGGCGCGCTCGGAGTCGTGTTCGGCGACATCGGCACCAGCCCGCTGTACGCGCTCCAGACCGTCTTCTCCATCGACCAGGGCGCGGTGCGCCCGACCGTCGGCGACGTCTACGGCGTGATCTCGATGGTCTTCTGGTCGATCACGCTGGTCGTGTCGGTGAAGTACGTGACGTTCATGCTGCGGGCCGACAACGACGGCGAGGGCGGCGTGATGGCGCTCGCCGCCTTCGTGCGCAGGCTGCTGGGCGAGGTGCGCGGCCGTGCGGCCCTCGTGATGGCGCTCGGCATCATGGGCGCCTCCCTGTTCACCGGCGACTGCGTGATCACCCCGGCGATCTCGGTGCTGTCCGCGGTCGAGGGCATCAAGGTGGCCACGCCGAGCCTGTCACACGTGGTCGTGCCGGTCGCGGCCACGATCCTCACGCTGCTGTTCGTCATGCAGCGGTGGGGCACCCACCGCGTCGGGAAGCTGTTCGGGCCGGTCATGGTCCTGTGGTTCGCGGCGATCGCGGTCACCGGCCTGAACGAGGTGATCCGGGCCCCGGGCATCCTCAAGGGGCTCTCCCCCACGTACGCCGGGGCCTTCGCCGTCCAGCACCCCTACATCGCGTTCATCGCGATGGGCGCCGTGGTGCTGGCGATCACCGGCGCGGAGGCGCTGTACGCCGACATGGGCCACTTCGGCCGCTCGCCCATCCGGCGCGCGTGGTTCTCCATCGTCTTCCCGGCGCTCACCCTGAACTACCTCGGCCAGGGCGCGCTGATCCTGCGCGACCGAGGGAGCGTGGCGAACCCCTTCTTCCTGCTGACGCCGCACTGGGCGCGCGTGCCGATGGTGGTGCTCGCGACCGCGGCCACCGTGATCGCCTCGCAGGCCGTGATCACCGGGGCGTTCTCGGTGTCGCGCCAGGCCGTACGCCTCGGGTTCCTGCCGTATCTGCGGATCCGGCACACCTCGCCGCAGGAGGTCGGCCAGGTGTACGTACCGGCGGTGAACTGGATCCTGTTCGCCACCGTCCTGGCGATCATGTTCGGCTTCCGCTCCTCCGAGCACCTGGCGACCGCGTACGGCGTCGCCGTCACCGGCACCCTCATCATCTCCACGACCCTGTTCCTGGTCGTGGCGCGGACGAAGTGGCACTGGCCCGCGTGGCGGCTCGTCGTCGCCGGGGTCCTGCTCGGCGGCCTGGAGGTGACCTACTTCGCCGCGAACCTGACGAAGGTCGCGCACGGCGGCTGGATGCCCCTGCTGATCGCGATCACCGTGTTCACGATCATGAAGACCTGGGAGCGCGGCCGGAAGCTCGTCATCGGCCGCCGTACGGCGGAGGAGGGCCCGCTGCCGGAGTTCATCGAGCGGATCCGCGGCGACGGCACGCTTCGGGTGCCGGGCACGGCGGTCTTCCCCCATCCGTCGAAGGACACCGCACCGCTCGCGCTGCGCGCCAACTACGAGCACAACCACGTCGTGCACCGGCACGTCGTGATCGTCTCGGCCCTGTCGGAGGACGTCCCGCACATTCCCGAGGAGGAGCGCATCGAGGTCGACCACCTCGGCTACAAGGACGACGGGATCGTGCACCTGACCGTCCGCTACGGCTTCCAGGACGAGCAGGACATCCCTCACGCACTCCGCTGCGCCGGCCACGGCGCGGAACTCGGCATCGACCCGGACACCGCCTCGTACTTCCTGTCCCGCATGAGCCTGCGGCTCACCCACGAGCCCGGCATGCGGCAGTGGCGCAAGAAACTCTTCCTGGCCCTGGCCAACAACGCCGCCAGCCCCGCCGAGTACTTCCGCCTCCCGGAGCAGCGCACCGTCGTGATGGGCACGCAGATCGACCTCTGACGGCCTGACCTACTACACGAGTAGCATGTTGTGATCGACCCGTCACTCTCAGTGTTCACGGAGATCACATGCCCGGCCCCGCCGTCTCGCCGAAGAGGCTTCCCGAGATCACGCTGATCTTCTGGATCATGAAGATCGCCGCGACGACCCTGGGAGAGACGGCGGGGGACCTCCTCGCCCAGACCATGAGGGTCGGCTACGCCGTCGCCTCGCTGATCCTGTTCTCGCTGTTCGCCGTCAGCCTCGTGGCGCAGCTGCGGGCCAGGAGATTCCATCCGGCGCTGTACTGGACGGTGATCCTCTCGACCAGCACGGCCGGCACGACGATGTCGGACTTCATGAACCGCAGCGCGGGCCTGGGCTATTTCAAGGGGGCGCTGGTCCTGATCACCTGCCTGGCGGCGGTGTTCTGGGCATGGAAGATCAGCGGCTACCCCTTCGACGTCACGCGCGTCACGACCTTCCGCGGGGAGACGCTCTACTGGACCGCGATCCTGTTCTCCAACACGCTGGGCACCTCGCTGGGCGACTTCCTCGCCGACGACACCCGGCTCGGCTTCGCCGGCGGCGCCCTGCTGATCTGCGGAGTCCTGGCGCTGATCGTCGTGGCGAAGTACACCACCGGCGTCTCGACCACGCTGCTGTTCTGGATCGCGTTCGTCCTCACGCGCCCGCTGGGCGCGACCGCCGGCGACTTCTTCAGCAAGCCCATCGCCCACGGCGGCCTCGGCTACGGCACCGTCGGCGCCTCCCTCGTGCTCGCGTCGACGCTCCTCGTCCTGATCGTCCACCAGGCGCGGCGGCGACGCGTCGCCCCGTCCATCGGCGCCTGACGCACGGTGTGTCGCGCTTCCTCTACGGAGCGTGAGCGGGACCATCTCCTCGGTGCCGGAATCCCGAGCACCGAAGACGTGGCACAAGGAGTCGAGAAATGTCCGTACGTGGTCTCATGATCCCCGTCGCCTCGGCCGCCATGGCGCTGTCCATGGCCGGTCCGGTGAACGCTTCGGCGGGGGGCGGGTTCGTGGTCAGCCAGTCGCAGTTCAACGCGATGTTCCCGAACCGGAACCCCTTCTACTCGTACAAGGGCCTGACCGACGCGCTGGGCGCCTACCCGGGGTTCGCGCGGACCGGTGATGACACGACCAGGAAGCGCGAGGCGGCGGCCTTCCTCGCCAACGTCGGCCATGAGACGGGTGGCCTGAGATACACCGTCGAGCAGAACAAGGGCAATTACGGCCACTACTGTGACAAGGGACAGCCGTTCGGCTGCCCGGCGGGCGACCGGGCCTACTACGGGCGCGGTCCGCTGCAGCTGAGCTGGAACTACAACTACAAGGCCGCCGGCGACGCCCTGCACATCGACCTGCTGCACGACCCGTACCGGGTCGAGCGGGACCCCGCCACCTCGTGGAAGACCGGCCTGTGGTTCTGGAACGCCCAGCGGGGCGCGGGCGGGATGACCCCGCACGACGCGATGGCGAGGAACAGGGGCTTCGGCGAGACCATCCGCAGCATCAACGGCGACCTGGAGTGCAACGGCAAGAACCCCGCCGAGCGCCAGAACCGCATCGACCTGTACAAGAGGTACACGGGCGTACTCCACACCAGTGCGGGCGGCAACCTGTCCTGCTGATCGGCGTGGGAGCGGGCGGTCGCCGGAGGCGCCGCCCGCACCGCGAATGACGGATTTCAGCCCGAACGAGCGGTGCGTTCGGGCTTTTCGACGTGTACGGAGGTCGCCGTCGGGGACGCGTACGGGCCCGATGCGTGCCAAGATCTCCGGCTGGGGCGCCGTACGCCTGCGGAAAGCGGAGGTGTAGGTCTAGAAGTGTCTGTTCAGGAGGACGAGTCCACGATGATCGAAAACGAGTCCGGAGAAGTGACGGGCTTCGCGGAGCTGGGGTTGGGGAGCAAGCTCGTCGACGCGCTGTCCGGGCTCGGCTACGAGGAGCCGACGCCGATTCAGCGCGAGGCGATTCCGCCGTTGCTGGAGCGGAAGGACCTGGTCGGGCAGGCCGCGACCGGGACGGGGAAGACGGCGGCGTTCGCCCTGCCGCTCCTGCAGCTGATGCCCGACGGCGACCGTGGGACCAGGCCCACGGCGCTGGTGCTGGTACCCACGCGCGAGCTCGCCGTGCAGGTCTCCCAGGCCTTCCACAGCTACGGGCGCGCGCTGGGCGTGCGCGTGCTGCCCATCTACGGCGGCCAGCCGATCGGCTGGCAGGTCAAGGCGCTCCAGCGTGGGATCGACGTCGTCGTCGCCACGCCGGGCCGCGCGCTCGACCACATCGGGCGCGAGACGCTCCGGCTCGACGAGATCAAGACCGTCGTCCTGGACGAAGCGGACGAGATGCTCGACATGGGCTTCGCCGACGACATCGAGGAGATCCTCCAGGAGACCCCCGGCGAGCGCCAGACGGTGTTGTTCTCCGCGACGCTGCCGCCACGGATCGAAGGGCTCACGGGGCGCTACCTGAGGGACCCGGAGCGGATCCAGATGGGCCGCGAGACGCGGCCCGCGGACGAGGCGCCGCTCGTACGCCAGAGCGCGTACATGGTCGCCCGCGCGCACAAGCCCGCGGCGCTCGGCCGCGTCCTCGACGTCGAGGCGCCCACGGCCGCGATCGTCTTCTGCCGCACCCGTGAGGAGGTCGACCAGCTGACCGAGACCCTCAACGGGCGCGGCTACCGGGCCGAGCCTCTGCACGGCGGCATGAGCCAGGAGCAGCGCGACCGCGTCATGGGACGCCTGCGCGGCGGGACGGCCGAGCTCCTCATCGCCACCGACGTGGCCGCGCGCGGGCTCGACATCGATCACCTCACGCACGTCATCAACTACAACGTCCCGTCCGCGTCCGACTCGTACGTGCACCGCATCGGGCGGATCGGCCGGGCCGGCCGCGAGGGCGTGGCGATCACGCTGGCGGAGCCGCGTGAGCACCGGATGCTCAAGGCCATCGAGCGGGCGACCAAACAGCGGATCAAGGTCGAGAAGATCCCGACCACCGCCGACCTGCGCGCGCGGCGCCTGGAGATGACGCGGGCCACCCTGGCCGAGATCCTCCTCGAAGACGACCTCGACCACTTCCGCGCCGTCGTCGAACCCCTCGCCGAGGAGTACGACATCATGGAGGTGGCGCTCGCCGCGGTGAAAATGGCCTCCGATGCCAGCGGGGCGACGACGGACGACGAGGAGATCCCGCAGGTCGCCCAGCCCGGGCACGACGGCAGGGACCGCCGGGACTCCGCCGGTGGCCGCCAGAACCGCCGCGGCCGTCCCGGCATGACCCGCCTGTTCTTCAATGTCGGCCGCGCCGCCGGGATCCGCCCGCAGGACCTGGTCGGCGCGATCGCCGGCGAGTCGCACCTGTCCGGACGCGACATCGGCGCGATCGAGATCGCCGACCGGTTCTCGCTGGTGGAGGTGCCGGAGTCCGCCGCCGACGAGGTGATCAAGGCCCTGCGGCGCAGCAGCATCAAGGGACGGAAGGCGACCGTACGCCGCGAGCGCGACGCGACGAGCAAGCGAACCTGGAAGTGAGGCGCCTCAGCCGGTGACCGTCTCGGCGACGCGGCCGTCGGTGACGTGCAGGCGGCGGGTGGTGCGCACCGCGTCGATCATCCGGCGGTCGTGGGTCACCAGCAGCAGCGTGCCGCCGTAGGAGTCGAGCGCGGACTCCAGTTGTTCGATCGCCGCCAGGTCGAGGTGGTTGGTGGGCTCGTCCAGGACGAGGAGGTTCACGCCCCTCGCCTGGAGCAGCGCGAGGGCCGCGCGGGTGCGCTCGCCGGGCGACAGCGTCGCCGCCGGGCGGGTCACGTGCGCGGCACGCAGGCCGAACTTCGCCAGCAGGGTACGCACCTCGGCCGGCGGGAGGTCGGGGACCTCCGCGCCGAAGGCGTCCAGCAGGGCGCCCTCACCGAGGAACAGGGCCCGCGCCTGGTCGATCTCGCCTATGACGACGCCCGGACCGAGCGCGGCGTCGCCCGAGGTGAGCGGGGTACGGCCCAGCAGCGCCGACAGCAGCGTCGACTTGCCGGCGCCGTTGGCCCCGGTGATCGTGACGCGTTCGGCCCAGCCGATCTGCAGGTCGACGGGGCCGAGGGTGAAGGTGCCGAGCCGGAGTACGGCCGAGCGGAGGGTGGCGACCACGGCGCCGGCGCGCGGCGCGGCGGCGATCTCCATCCGCAGCTCCCACTCCTTGCGGGGCTCGTCGACGACGTCGAGGCGTTCGAGCGCGCGCTCGGTCTGGCGGACCTTGGAGGCCTGCTTCTCGCTCGCGTCGGAGCGGAAGTTACGGCCGACCTTGTCGTTGTCGCCGCCGTTCGCGCCCCGCGCCTTCTTCCGCGCGTTGCGCACGCCCTTGGCGGCCCAGTCCCGCTGGGTACGGCCGCGGTCCTCCAGCGTGGCGACCTTGCCGGCGTACTCCTCGTAGTCGGCGCGCGCGTGCCTGCGGGCGACCTCGCGCTCGGCGAGGTACGCGGCGTACCCGCCGCCGTAGGAGTTCACCTGCTGCTGGGCGAGGTCGAGCTCGACGACGCGGGTGACCGTACGGTCGAGGAACTCCCGGTCGTGGCTCACCAGGACCGTGCCGGCCCGCAGGCCCGTGACGAACCGCTCCAGGCGCTCCAGCCCGTCGAGGTCCAGATCGTTGGTCGGCTCGTCGAGCAGGAAGATGTCGTAGCGGCTGAGCAGCAGCGACGCCATGCCGGCGCGGGCCGCCTGCCCGCCGGACAGCGAGGTCATCGCCTGATCGAGGCCGGCCGCGAGCCCCAGCTCGGCGGCCACCTCACCGGCGCGGTCCTCAAGGTCGGCGCCGCCGAGGGCCAGCCACTTCTCCAGGGCCAGCGAGTAGTCGTCATCGGCCCCGTCACGCCCGCCGACGAGGCCCTCGGTCGCGGCGTCGAGCTCCCGCTGAGCCTCCGCCACGCCCGTACGCCGGGCGAGGAAACCGATGACGGTCTCGCCGTCACGGCGCTCGGGCTCCTGCGGCAGGTAGCCGACGGCCGCCGACGAGGGGCTGAGCGTCACGGAGCCGCCCTCGGGGGCCAGCAGGCCTCCGAGAGTGCGCAGCAGGGTGGACTTCCCCGCGCCGTTGACCCCGACCAGGCCGATGACGTCTCCTTCGGAGACGACCAGGTCGAGCCCGGAGAACAAGGAGCGGTCACCGTGCCCGGCGGTGAGTTCCTTCGCGACAAGAGTTGCGGTCATAGAGCGCCAACACTATGCCGCCGCGACCTCGGCTTAGGCCGGATCACTTTTCGGCCGACGCCATCTGGGTATCGGACGACTTCTCCAGGGCGGCACAATGTTTCCCGTCCGATGAGCGATGGTCGACGAGAAGGGACCGTGCATGAAGTGCCCGGCGTGCCAGAACGACGTACCCGCAGGCCATGCCGCCTGCGTACAGTGCGGCGTGCCACTCCCGTCGTCAGGGGAACGCCCGGAGCCGCGCTTCGCCTTCGGGTCGTCGAACGACCCACAGCCCGGACCTGCGAATCCGGGCACCGAACCGCTCCCGATTCCGGACTGGGAGGCTCCGCCGTCCGAATTCGGCCCTGGTCCTGGCCCCGGCCCCGGCCCTGGTCCTGGCCCTGGTCCTGGCGCCGGCCCCGGTGCGCCGTCCGCGCCTCCGGGCCCCGGTGACGGCGGCCCGCCGAGCGGGCCGGGCCCCAAGGCGCCCGTGGGGCGGCAGAACTCCTGGACCCCCGGCCAGCAGGGACCACCCCCGGCGCAGCCGCCACCCCATGACATCTGGAACCCCCCGCGCCCGGAGCAGACGCCGCCGGAGAACTCCACGCAGATCCTCGGCGGCGCGGGAGCGGGCCAGATGCCGCCACCTGGCTACGACCCGTCGATGCCACCGCCCGGATACGACCAGGGCGGCTGGAACCAGGGCGTTCCGCCGGGTCCCGAGCAGCCTTCGGGCGGTACGAGCAAGAAGACTCCGCTGCTGGTCGGCGGGATCGTGGCGGTGGTCCTGCTCGGCGGCGGCACCGCGTACCTCCTGACGCAGGGCGGCGGCAAGGGTGGCGGAACCAGCACCTCCGGGGCGACGCCGGCCCCCACGGGTTCCGCGCAGCAGGCCGCAGCCGTCAACGAGATCCTCAAGTCCGGCCAGGCCGCGCGCGGCCACCTGCCGGGGCGGCTCAGGACCTGTGACGACGTGTCGGCGGGCGTCCCCGGCTTCCAGCGGGTCGTACGCGACCGGCAGCAGGAGCTCACCAAGTCCAAGCAGCTCGCCGTCAACGGGCTGCCGAACGGCGCGCGCCTCCGCAAGTCGATGATCGCCGCGTACCAGAGCTCCCTCAGCGCCGACCAGGCCTACCTCGCCTGGGCGCAGGAGATCCAGTCGAAGGGGTGCGGCAAGAAGGTCGCCCCGCTGACGGCGCACTACAAGGACGCCATCACCGCCAACGGCAAGGCGGGCCCCGCCAAACGCCAGGTGATCGCGCTGTGGAAGCCGACAGCGAGCAGCCAGGGCCTGCCCACGTACGCCTGGAACCGCCTCTGACCCACCGCCGTCCAGGCCTGGATCCAGGCCTGGACGGCGCGTCAGGCCGACCTGGAGCACGGCCCGAACCACACGATGGCGTTGTTCCGCGCCGCCGGCCGTTCCTACTGGCTGGAGGCGTTCCACCACCGCGTGCACGACGGCTACGCGACCAGCTCACCGCGGACCGGCTCGCGCGGATCTACACCGCGCCGGCCGGCGGCGAACCTGCCCCCGGCCCTCCCCTGCCGCTACGGCCCGTACCGCCGGGTGCCGCCGGGTGTCGCCGGGTGTCGTTCGCCGGGTGGCGGTGAGCCGTATCACCGACGTCATCGCCTCCCTCGACGACGGCCGTACGCTCGCCCGCGACGTACGCGAGACGGTCACCGCGCGCGTCGCGTCCCTGACGAGACGTTTCCCGATCCCGTACTACCCGGCCGCCGACTGACCGGCGTTCCCGCGAAGGACGATTCCGTACTGCCGTCCGCTGATTCACTGGCCTCATGACCTCGTTCGAGACGACCAGGCCGGACCAGATCGCCTACCTCGACCGGCTCGCCGGCACCGACACGGGCCGCTCCTACAAACGGCTCATGCTCGAAGAGCTCGACGTACGCGCCGGGCAGACCGTCCTGGATCTCGGCTGCGGTCCGGGCACCGACCTGGGAGCCCTCGCCTCGGCCGTCACTTCGACGGGCACGGTGATCGGCGTCGACCACGACCCTCGCATGGTCGACACCGCGCGGGAGCGCACGGCCGGCGATGGCGTCGTGGACGTCCGGAACGGAGACGTCCATGAGCTGCCGCTGGCGGACGGCATCGCCGACCGGGCACGTACCGACCGGGTGCTGCAACACGTCGCCGACCCCGCACGGGCACTCGGCGAGATCCGCCGGGTGCTGCGGCCGGGCGGGCGCCTGGTCATGGGCGAGCCCGACTGGAGCACCTTGGCCATCGACCATCCCGACCCCACCCTCACCCACGCGTACACCCGCCACGTCACCGACAAGGTGGTGCGCAACGCCGAGATCGGCCGCCAGCTGACCCGGCTGGCGACCGGCGCCGGATTCTCCGTCCCCACGGTCGCCCCCGTCACCCCGGTGTTCCGTGACGCGCGCGCCGCCGACCGGATCCTCGGCTTCGAGCGTACGACCGAACGCGCAGTCGCGGCCGGCGACCTCACCGCCGACGAGGCACGGCGCTGGCTGGACCACCTCGCGCACGGGGTCTTCCTCGCAGCCGTGACCTTCTACGTCGTCGTCGCTACGGCGTAGGCAGCTTCTTCGCCACCGCCGTCGCGAGATTCCTCGATCGTCCGGCACAGCCGTTCGGTAGGCCAGGCGGCGTAGACGTTCACGGTGACCTCGTCGATGGTGGTCCCGGCGACGCTGTCGACGTAGCGCCGATACTGGACGCGTACGGTACAACTACCCTCGCCGTCCCCCTTCGGGCTCACATGGCTTCGCCTGCCGCCGAGCATCACCGTCCGCCCGTCGTCCGTCAGGTCGTCGTCACGGGAGAACAGCACTCCGGCACGTACGCCGGTCTGGTCGCCGGTCCGCCAGCCGCCCACGTCGCGTTCCCCGTCCCGTGCGCTGAGACCTGGAATGACGGCGAGCTGCGCGTCGCCGGATCGGCGCAGGCGCTGACGTTGGCCAGAGAGTTCGCGGGAAAAGGGCCCTTAACGCCGTGGTGCCGCCCCTTCCGGAGCACCGCCGCGGCATGACCGGTGGCCGCCCCGGCGATGGCGCACAGGTCCTGCGGCGGTGTCGACAGCCTTTGCCGCGACAACGACCAACGCCACGACAGCGAGGACGCTGACAATGGCGCCTATCCAAACCAATACACGGCCCATCATTGACCACGCCCTGCCTCTGCACGTGCGGATTGACAGGGTCAGCGGTTTTTCGGCCGTACCAAATCCGGGATGCCGAAATGGCCGTAAGTTACGGTAGTCGCTTCAGGTGAGGGGCCTGCCGAGACACGGTGGTCGCCGCGCCCGGCAGGCGACGGTTCACAGGCAGACGCTGCCCTTGCTGCTCATTGTGAGCAGGTTGCAAGCCAGTTCCTCCTGCAACGCCACCTCGGCCTGCAAACGCAGAACTTCCTCCATACTGACCACTCCTTTCATCTTGCGCCGTAGCAACGGCGCGCTTATAGGGGTGAACCGGAAGATGGCATAAGTGTCCGACGAGCCGCTCAAGTCAACGAAGAAATAGGCAAAACGTCTTGTCCGTTCGAGTATCACCCATCGACCGAATTCGCGCCAGATAGACATTTTTAGGCGCCAAGATCAAAAGGCGGCCGGGGTCTCAGTCCGACCCCTGGCACGACGTCAGCCTCCCGGTCCACCACACACCGACGCGGCTTTAGACCCGGCCAACCCCATGCCCCGCGCTCGCCCCGCCCGCAAAACGTCGCGCCGGATCCGGTTGCCGCCCACGTCACAGGCCCGCAACGTCACACCAGGCCCAGCCGACGCCCGCATCGGGTCAACCTGAAGGCGTAGCGAGTGCGGACGTCGCGCGCGTAGCGGAACGTCACGCACGTAGCGGAGGTCGGGAGGTGGTCGCGAGTGCGGGCGTCGCGGCGTTGACTGGCCTCTGGCACAGCCTGGTGGCAAACCGCCTGTGTCCAAGGCCGCTCCGTCCGCGTAGGCCAAGGGGCCTGGCTCGCGGTCGGACCACCTGAACCGCGCGGCAGGTGGGGCCTGGTTCGGGTCGCGCCGTTATGGCGCACTGGACGTCGACGCCGGCTGGCGGTGCACAGCCCACAGCGGGCGGCTCACAGGGCAGACCGGGGTCGCCTGCGTGACCGATCGACCACCGCCCACCGGGGTGCTGCGGGCGGGGTCGGCTACTGGACGCTGGCGTTGCGGATGCAGGCGGCCTTTGCCCAGGAGATCGTTGGGGCCTGGCCGTTGCTCTGGCCCAGGGCGACGATCGAGCCGACGGTGAAGCAGTAGCCCTTGGTCGGGTTCAGGCCGGTGATCGTCGTCGTCAGCGTGTGCTGCGGCAGGGCCTGAGGGGGCTGGGAGCCGGTGTCGTCGGCCTGCTGGACCATGATCGGGTAGTTGTTGCCCCTCGCCAGCCTCCAGTGGAGGACGACCAGCGGGCCCTTGGCGACGGCGCGCAGGGCTCGGGGTTTGGCGGCGAGCATGACGCGTTCGGGGACTGCCGGGGCCGAGGGGCTGGGGGTCTGGGCGGCGGCCGGGGTCGGCGTCGGGGCGTTCGTCGGCTTGTCGGCGCCCTTTCCCAGGAGCAGCAAGGCGCCTACGCCGATTCCCGTGCCGAGCAGCAGGACGGCGAGGGCGCCGGCGACGAGGCCTCCGCGGCGGCCCGCGGTGTCGACGGGCGGTGTCTCGGTTTCGCGTTCCCGCTGTTCCTTGGTCGCGGCCAGTGTGCGTGGCGTGGCCTCGCGTGGGCCGTGGCGCGGCCTCGGCGGGGCCGTCGTCTGCTGGTACGCGGCGGCCGGCGCCACAGGCGCCGCGGGCGCGACCGGCGCCGCCGGCGCCGCGGCGTCCGGGTGGGCGGCGGGCAGGTGGGGTTCGTACTGCTGCATCAGCTGTTCGAACGCCGGGCTCGTGTAGCCCGAGTGGTCGACCTCAGGCGGCGCCGGTGGCGGCGGGGAGGTCATCGAGTCGCTGCCGGCCAGCTCCGTCACGGGCAGCCGGAGGTCGGACTGGAGCTGCTGGAGCCGGGTCGCGAACGCCACGGCCGTCGGGTAGCGGGCGTCCGGGGACTTGGCCATGGCCTTGGCGATGACGTCGTACACCTGCGGCGCGATGTCGGGGCGCTGGAACTGCGGCGGCGGGTCGTTGAGGATGCGCATCATCAGTGGCCCGATGCCCGAGCCGGCGCCGCCCTTGAACGGCGGGCCGCCCGCGAGGAGCTGGTACATCGACGACGCCAGCGCGTACACGTCCGACGTCACTCCCGGCGGCAGGCCGTTGACGATCTCCGGGGCGGCGTGGTGCGGCGTGAAGGCGTTCGTGTGGGTGGCCTCGGAGGCGTCGACGAGGCGTGCGACGCCGAAGTCGGCGAGGGCCGGTTCGCCGTACTTGGAGACGAGGATGTTCTGCGGTTTGACGTCGCGGTGCAGTACCTCGGCCTCGTGCGTCGCCGCGAGCGCGCCGGCGATCTTCACTCCGATGCGGAGTACGTCGGGTACGGGCAGCGGGCCCTCGCGGGACAGCCGGTCGCGCAGCGAGCCGCGTTCGAAGTAGTCCATCGCGATGAACGGGCGGCCGGCGGCCGTCATCCCCGTGTCGAGCACCGTCACGACGTTCGGGTGGCCGGTGAGCCGCCCGGTGATCTGGCACTCGCGCTCGAACCGCCGCATCGTCGCGTCGTCGACCGCCTCGACGGACAGCACCTTCAGCGCGACGACCCGGTCGAGACGCTCCTGCTGGGCGCGGTAGACGACGCTGAACCCGCCTTCGCCCGCCCGCTCCAGGATGCGATAGCCGGGGACCTGGTCGATCATGCGGTCCCTTCGTCGTAGGGGTGGGGAGCAGCGGGGACTGCGTCCCGGTTGATGGTAGTACGAGTCCCTGGCCGCAGAGAGACGGAGCAGCGCATGGAGACCATCCCCGTGACGGCGCCGATGCACGGCACCATCGTCAGTATCGACGTCGCCCCCGGGCAGTCCGTTCCCGAAGGGACGCCGCTGCTGGTGATCGAGTCGATGAAGATGGAACACCTGGTGAGCGCGCCCGCCGGCGGCATCGTCCGCGGCGTCCCCGTCGAGCCGGGCGAGATCGTCACCGAGGGGCAGGTGCTGGTCGACCTGGAGGAGAGCGACGTCGAGGCGGCCGAGGACTCCGCCACGGCCACGGCCGGAGAGCGCCGGGACCTCGCCGAGGTGCTGCGCCGCCATGACACGGGCCTCGACGCCGCCCGTACCGAGGCCGTACGCCGCCGGCACTCCACCGGGCACCGCACCGCGCGCGAGAACATCGACGACCTCTGCGACACCTTCACCGAGTACGGCGCGCTGGTCATCGCCGCCCAGCGGCGCCGCCGCTCCCTCGACGACCTGATCGAGAAGACCCCGGCGGACGGCCTCGTCGCCGGCGTCGGCGACGTCAACGGGCGGCCCGCCGTCGTCATGGCGTACGACTACATGGTCCTGGCCGGCACCCAGGGCGCCATGAACCACTACAAGAAGGACCGGATGCTGGAGCTGGCCGCCCGGCGCGAACTGCCCGTCGTGCTGTTCGCCGAAGGCGGGGGCGGACGGCCCGGCGACACGGACACCACCTCGGTGTCCGGCCTGGACTGCATGGCGTTCTACCTGTTCGCGCGGCTCAGCGGCCAGGTGCCACTCGTCGGGATCGCGTCGGGACGCTGCTTCGCCGGCAACGCCGCCCTCCTCGGCTGCTGCGACGTCGTGATCGCGACGGAGGACTCGAACATCGGCATGGGCGGCCCGGCGATGATCGAGGGGGGCGGCCTCGGGGTCTTCGCTCCCGAGGAGGTCGGGCCGATGTCCGTGCAGGTCCCGAACGGCGTGGTGGACATACCGGTCGCCGACGAGGCCGAGGCCGTACGCGCCGCGAAGCGGTACCTCTCCTACTTCCAGGGGCCTTCCGGCGGCTGGGAGTGCGCGGAACAGGAGATGCTGCGGGACCTCGTCCCGGAGGACCGCAAGCGCGTGTACGACGTGCGCGCGGTGATCGACGCCCTCGCCGACACCGGCTCGGCGCTGGAGCTGCGGCGCGCGTACGGGCCGGGCATCGTGACGGCGCTGGTCCGCGTCGAGGGCGTGCCGATGGGCCTGGTCGCCAGCAACCCTGCCCATCTCGGCGGCGCGATCGACGCGGACGGGGCGGACAAGGCGTCGCGTTTCATGAAGCTCTGCGACGCCTTCGGGCTGCCGCTGGTCTCGCTCTGCGACACTCCCGGGTTCATGGTCGGCCCCGACGCCGAGAAGACGGCCACCGTGCGGCATTTCTCCCGGATGTTCGTGACCGGGGCGAACCTTCGCGTCCCGCTCGTGACGGTCATCCTGCGCAAGGCGTACGGCCTCGGCGCCCAGGCCATGGCCGGCGGCAGCCTCAAGACGCCGGCCGCCACCGTCGCCTGGCCGACCGGCGAGCTGGGCGGCATGGGCCTCGAAGGCGCCGTACGCCTCGGGTACCGCAAGGAGCTGGAGGCCGCCGAGGACCCGGACGCCCTCTTCGACGAGCTGGTCGCCGCCTCGTACGAGAAGGGCAAGGCGCTGTCGGCGGCGACGGTCTATGAGATCGACGACGTGATCGACCCGGCCGATACCCGCCGGTGGATCACCACCGCCGTACGCGACGCGCCTCGCGGGGACCGCCGGATGCCGCTCGACACCTGGTGACCGCCAGACTGGTGGCATGTACGCCCATGTCGGGGGATACCTGGCGACCGACCTCGTCGACGTGACCAGCGACCTCGCCGCGCTCGACTCGTCGGGGTTCTGGGCCGTCGTGATCACTTATGAGGGAAAGGTGACGTGCGCCCGCTTCGCCACGGTCCGTACGGCTCCACTCGCCTTCGCCCCGTGGGAGGGCCCGCCGCGCGACGCCTGGTCCACCTCGCTGGACGAGGCCGCGTACGTCACCGGCGTCGAGGCGATCCGCGCGGCGATCGCCGAGGGCATCGTCTACCAGGCGAACCTTTGCCGCGTGCTGGCCGCCCCGTTGACCTCGCCCGACCTGCTCGGGCTCGGGTACGCGCTGTCCCGGCGCAACCCCGCCCCGTACGCCGCCGTCATGCGGCTGCCCGGCCTGCAGATCGCCTCGGCCTCGCCCGAGCTGTACCTGTCCCGCGACGGCGACGTCGTGGAGTCCCGGCCGATCAAGGGCACCGGGCGTACGCCGGACGACCTGCTGCCCAAGGACCACGCCGAGAACGTCATGATCGTCGACCTGGTGCGCAACGACCTCGGCCGGGTCGCCTCGGTGGGGTCGGTGACGGTACCCGCGCTGTGCGCCCTGGAGGAACATCCCGGTCTGGTGCACCTCGTCTCGACCGTACGGGCGCGGCTGCTGCCGGGAGCGGGATGGCCGGAGCTGATCGGCGCGACGTTCCCGCCCGGCTCGGTCACCGGAGCGCCGAAGTCCAGCGCCCTGACCGTGCTCAATGAACTCGAACCGGAGCCGCGCGGCCCGTACTGTGGGGGCATCGGCTGGGTGGACGCGGAGTCCCGGCGTGGCGCACTCGCGGTCGGCATCCGGACCTTCTGGGCGGAGGACGACATGCTCAGGTTCGGCACCGGCGCGGGCATCACGTGGCACTCCGACCCCAGGCGCGAATGGCTGGAGACCGAGCTGAAAGCGGCTCGGCTATTGGAGGTAGCTTCGCGGTGATCAACAGTCAGGGATCCGACGGCGGCGTGCCGGTCTGGATCAACGGGGAACTGCGCGCCCCTGAAGACGCGCGCGTGTCAGTTTTCGACCACGGGATCCTCGTGGGCGACGGCGTGTTCGAGACGGTCAAGGCGGTGCGCGGGCAGACCTTCGCGCTGACCCGTCACCTCGACCGGCTCGCCGTCTCGGCGGCCGGCCTCGGCCTGCCAGAGCCGGACCTGGACGCGATCCGCCAGGGCACCCTCGACCTGCTCGCCGCCCTCCCGGACTGGGAGCTCGGCCGCATCCGCATCACCTTCACCAGCGGTACGGGCCCGCTCGGCTCCGACCGCGGCACCCAGGGCCCGACCGCGATCGTCGCCGCCGCGCCGCAGACACCGTTCCCGCCCACCGGTGACGTGACGGTCGTGCCGTGGCCGCGCAACGAGCGCGGCGCCCTGTCCGGCCTGAAGACCACGTCGTACGGCGACAACGCCAAGGCGCTCGACTACGCCCACCAGCACGGCGGCGCCGAGGCGATCTTCGGGAACCTCGCCGGGAACCTCTGCGAGGGCACCGGCTCGAACGTCTTCCTCGCCCGCGGCGGCCGGCTGATCACCCCGCCGCTGTCCTCGGGCTGCCTCGCCGGGATCACCCGCGCCCTGGTGCTCGAATGGTCCGGCGGAGACGAGGCCGACGTGCCGCTCACCGAGTTCGCCGCCGCCGACGAGGCGTTCCTGACCTCGACGACCCGCGACGTCCAGCCGATCCGTGCCGTCGACGGCGTCATCCTGCCGAGCGCGCCCGGACCCATCACCCGCAAGGCCATGGAGATCTTCGCCGAGCGCAGCGCGGCCGACATCGATCCGTGATCCTGAAGCCCCGCGCGGGGTGCGGGCCGGTTGCGGGAGGCATCCGGCGCGGGGCCGTGGTGAAGTTTTTACGTCAGGAGTGCCAGAGCAGATCGTCGAGTTCCGCCTCGATGTCGATGAAATCCGATTCCCGGCCGGCGGCGACGATCTCGTACGTCCGGTTGAGGAAGTCGGTCAGCGGCGTCAGAGGAGCCTCGAAGTGCGCCGTGCCGAACGGCGACGAGAGTGTCAGGTTCAGTCCGCAATCACCCGCGTCGTCCGCCGGCCAGACCTGAACGTCCCCGTCCCCGACCTTGTGCACGACACCGACGGTGAGCAGCTCACGAGCGAAGATCCACTCCACCGGGTCGTCGTCTCCCACGTGGAAGGCGACACGAATCGCGTACGGGTCGTCGGCGGAGTACTCCAGGGTCGCGAGCAGCGGGACCGTCGTACGGTCAGGAACGACGAGCCGAAGGCCGACCTCTGCTGAGGCGGTGCTGCTGCTGTTCATCGGGCCATTCCTTCAGGCGTCGGACCCGCATCGCGGGCACTCGGTGAGGACTTCGCTCCCTCCAACGGGTGTCCCCTTCGGTCTATGACCCGTAACTGCCGAAACTCCTAAGAACATTCCGCCCCCCGTACCCAGTGTGACCGGCCTCCCTCCCCTGATACCCGCTCTGACCTGCGCGGAAGCCGAGTGATCTAGGCTCGCTGTGTGAAGGAGACCCTGACACGGCTACGCGAACGTGTCCGCCGCCACGCCTTGTTGAACAATGTTTGGCGAGTGGCCGTGTTCACCGTGGGCGCAACCGTCCTACTGGCCGGTTGCGCGATGCTGATCCTCCCCGGCCCAGGCTGGGCGGCGATCTTCGTAGGCTTCGCGATCCTGGCCACAGAGTTCGCCTGGGCACAGTACGTACTCCGCTGGACGAAGGACCGCGTGAACCAGGCAAAGGACAAGGCTCTGGACCCCGCCGACCGCCGCCGCAACACATGGCTGGCCGTAGCAACGGGCGTGGCCGCGGCCGCCGCGATCCTGATCTACCTGGCGGCGTTCGGACTGTCGCTGCCCTGGCATTAGTGGTGCACGGGCAGGGGGTGAGATGCGCTAGTCTGTTCGGGCGGCGGGCAACCGCTGGAAGGGCGATTGGCTCAGTGGTAGAGCGCTTCGTTCACACCGAAGAGGTCACTGGTTCGAACCCAGTATCGCCCACCTAGGTTTTACCTGATCAGGCCCGGCTTTCGCCGGGCCTGATCCATTTCGCGCCACTGTTGTGCCAGACGGCGTGAATGAGTGCGGCTACTCGCCCCTTTGAGGTCAAGGCCAGGCGCCGCCGAACACACCCCAGAACGGGAAGCCGAGCACGACAAGCCATAGAACGGCCATGTCGTTGCTCGGCGTTTCGCGTCAACTGGGGTTTCGCCGTGACTCGCCTGCCCAAGCCCGCCCCCACAGGGCTGAGCACGCGGTGCCCAGACACGCAAAGGTCACTCGGGCCACCGAATGTGGCATCCGTCAGGAGGACCCGTTGCGTGCCCGCCCAGACCGACCACCTCATCGGCACGATGCCGATCGGCTCCGCCGAGTACTACTTCGCCGGAGCCGGGGCGTACGAGACCGGTACCTGCTGAGGTCCGGGGTCGAGCATGGCCCCGTCACAGGATCGCGATGGCCGTGTACGCGCAGTGAACGGCTAGGCGTTTCCCTATACCTCGCAGTGTTCTTCTGGTGGGGCGAATCCACCTATGGAGTTGAGGATGACGAAACGCCTGGCCGTCGTCGCCGGCGCGGCCGTTCTGGGGGCCGTGGGGCTGACGGCGCCCGCCGCCGCGGCGGCGAGACCCGCTGCCGTCACGCCGGCCATCACGTGTCTGACTCACTCGCAGGAGGTCGGGTCCACCCGCTACTCCTACTTCGGCAACTGCAAGGACAACGCGGTCAGCATTCACGTCTGGGAGATCTACATCCCGCCGGGCAGCGACCTCCCGGTGAACATCGACAAGGGCGACCACTGCGTGGCCGCCCAGACCGACTACCTCATGGGTACCATGCCGACCGATTTCTTCGGCGGTTACACGGGCACCGAGACCGGCGCCTGCTGACGTAAGGAGTCGAACATGATGAAACGCCTGGCCATCGCCGTCGCCACCGGTGCGGTCGTTCTGGGTGCCACGGGACTGGCGGCGCCCGCCGCCACCGCGGCCGTGACGCCGGCCATCACGTGTGGGACCCACCAGCAGACGTCCGGGACCACCCAGACCTCCTACTTCGGCAACTGCAAAGACAACGCGGTGAACATCCACATGCTGCTCATCTACTTCCCGGTGGGCAGCGATCTCCCCGTGGAGGTCGACAGAGGCGACCACTGCGTACCCGCCCAGACCGACTACCTCATGGGCACGTTGTCGACCAACGTCGGGTACGGCGGCTACGCCGGTACGGAGACCGGTAGCTGCTGACCCGGTCCAGGTGAGCCGTCCGGCCGCCGCCACCGCTCGCGCGCGGCGGCGGGATGTCGGCTCCCGGCCTGACGGCGGACCGATCGATGCGGTGCCGCGGTGACGGGATCCCGGGGCCGATGCACGTATCTGGCAGATGGAACTGTTCGGCCTGTGGATGTGCTCCCGGACCGCATACCTTGCTGACGGCCCGGGGGCAGCTACGCGGGTTACCGGTTCGCGGGCGCGGTCAGGTACTCACGTACCTCCTGCGCCTTCGGCCGGCCGAGCCGTTGCTCGATGGTGCGGATGCCGGGGACCCTGCCGCGGATGACCTCGTCGGCGAACTCACCGGCGGCCAGTACCTGGTGCGGATCCGGATCCGTGGGCATGAGCGGTACCCTCCGGGCGCACTTTTGGTCGGCTTCGCCGTGGCCCGCGGTGTTTCCGGGGGCGCCCTCTGGAGCCTCCGATGTGGGGGCTTCCCCACGCCCCCGTGGTCGCTTCTTACGACCTACCTGCGGGCTGATGTGTGCAGCTGAGCCCTGGTTTATTTCGGTCGTAAGATGCTCGGCCTGCCGTCTATGGTTGGCCGATGGCGTCGGTCAAGCAGGTCCAGGTCACCTTCGACTGTGCGGAACCTGAGCGTGTCGCTCGTTTCTGGTGCGAGGTGTTGGGATACGTCGCGCCTTCGCCGCCGGAGGGGTTCGCGACGTGGGACGACTTCAATCTCACGCTGCCACCTGAGCGGCGGGGTGAATGGTTCTCATGCGCTGATCCCTCGGGCGTGGGCCCGCGACTGTTCTTCCAGCGCGTTCCTGAAGGCAAGGTCGTCAAGAATCGGGTGCATCTCGACGTACGGGTCGGCACCGGGCTCGTGGGTGAGGAGCGCCTCGCCGTGTTCGAGGCCGAATGCGCACGGCTGGTCGCGCTCGGCGCGGTACGCGGGCGGCTGCTGCTCGCCGACGACGAAAACGAGTCGTGTCTTCTGATGCAGGACATCGAGGGCAACGAGTTCTGTCTGGACTGAGCGGGCGCCTCCCGCGTACAGCCTCACCCGGCTCCTGCTTGAGCTGCTGAACGGCGCTCGGCGCGCGCCGACGGGATCCGGCGCGTACCTCCTGCGTTCTCTCCTGGCCTCGCAGGAGCCGCGGCCCCGAGCTCCATGAGGAGCGTCGGGGCCGGGATCAGACCGATTCGCGAGTTCAGGCGTTCTGAGCGCCGTTATAGACGTCCAAGGCCGGGTCGCGGTAGTAGGCGAAATAGGAGTTGCCGTCGGTGCCGGAGCCCCAGCTGCCGAAGAAGCTGCCGGTCTGCATGGCCGACCCGTCGGCTGCGTAGTTGAAGATGAACGGGCCGCCGCTGGCGCCACCGCTCAGACCCTGGCAGTTGGGAATGTGCACGCCGCCGTTGTAGCTGTCGACCGGCGTGCCCTCGCACCACACGGCGTAGTCGAGGTTCGCGGGGATGCCGATCGCGTGCGCGTAGTTGTTGGTCGCGACATTGAAGCCGATACCGGAGCTGCCGATGGCGTCCTGGACGTGCGCGCCGCCGTTGCCGCCGGTGTTGAGCACGATGAAGGCGTTGTCCCCGCCGGGGCTGGTGTCATCGACGCGGACGCCGGCGGACCGCCAGGTCCACCAGCCGTTCGGGGCGTTGCCCCTGTCGTAGCCCGGCGCGAACTGGAAGTCGGTGAACCAGGTGCCGGTGGCGATGTCCATGACGCAGTGGCGCGCCGTGGCGATCACGTCGCGGTTGTTGCTGGTGACGATGTTGGCTGTGCAGACGTACGTGCCGCCGTCCGCGGGATTGTGGAAGAACAGGCGGCCGACCGTCGACCACACGCTGGAGTCGGGCTCGACCCCGCCCGCGACGGCGGGACGCGTCGCGTGGATCACGTGCGGGGTTCCGGCGGGGGCGCCGATGGTGACCGCGGTATCGGGGCGCGGCGGTAGCGGAGCGGGCTTCGCCGCGGCCAGGCGCTGCGGGGTCCAGAACGAGCGAACCGCTCGATCCGTGGAGTGGTTGACCGCCCAGCGGGCCTGCGGTGAGGCGGGATGGGCGGCATCTGACGAGGTGGCCGCGCGAGCCCCAGGGACGAGCGCGCCGAACACCACCAAACCGGCGGTGACGGCCATCGTGATGCGGCGGAGGAATGTAGGCACGGTGTCCCTTTCTGGCGGGAATGGACACCGTGATGGTGAATTGAGAAAATAATGATCCGGTAAGAATTCGGCCAATGTTTGATCACGCAGATTCGGCACCGAACAAAGAGGTCGCGGAGCCGACCGGAACTTACACGTCTGAGGAGGCCTAGAGCGGTCAGCGCAAGCAGTTTTGGGTGGGACACATAAACGAGCGGGGGGACATCAATGCCGTGCGTACTCTCCTGGAGGCACACGGCATGGCGGTTGACGAGGTAGACGGACGTAGCGACACGGACGCGATCTGAACGTGGATATCACGGAGAACGACCAGGTCACTTGGGTCGTAGTGGGTATTCAGGATGGGGGAGACCGTCGCAAACACAACACGCCGGGTCGCTCAGACGTCGACTGCCGCTCGCACCACCCTCTGTCTGAGGAGATCAGCCGCGTGGTGTTCCAAGCCATGCTAGGTGGATTATTGCTCCAAAGATCGGATCCATCCAGGACGGCTTCTTGCCGTGCTCCGCAGTGAGGATCTCCATGATCGGGCGCGTGCGCTGCGGCTCAATTGTAGCGATGCCGACCCAACGATGTACCTAGCGACCTCGGCGAGGCTGTAGCGCAACAGATCTTCGGTCTCGGCACCTTGTAAGTCGGGCTGAGCAAGTCGCCGGCCAGCAGGATCGCCTTGGCGGGAAGCAACGCCCGAGTGCATCCTGCTGTGCGGCTCGGTCCCCCTCGTTGTCGGAGTCGAGAAGTGCTGCGACGGACAGGTTCTGGACTGGTGTACATAGTGTAGAAGTAGACGACCTTGCTCGCCGTCCCGCCGAGATGGTCGCGGGAGAGTTCTTCAGCGCAGGGCGGCCCTGTACGGCTGCGGCGTCGCTAGCCGCGTTGATGTAGAACATGTCGGTCACGCCATCGCAGACGAGAATCCGCTTCTGCGAGAACATGCTCTGCGCGAGTTCGTACCCCGAGCGCACCCTGGAGAGGGTAGATCGACTTGCGATCGTAAGCCTGAAGGCGGGCGTGAACCTTCGTCTCCGCCTCCCGAGACTCCATCTCCCCATTTTGTCCGCCGGCCAGTGGATACCCACCACTGAATACATACTCGGCTACCGATCGTCTCTAGTCTGCGATAGACTGATCGATCAATATCCGAGGCTCTGCTTGATTCGCACAGAATCTCCAGACAGACTCTAATGACGCATAACGCGAGAACTCCTGACCCCGCATCTGATCGTTCGGTCACGCGCGTACATACGGACATCTGTCCCTGAAACTGGTAACCGACGCAGAGGTTAGCACCTATGTTGATTTCGGGAAAGGCAGAAGATTCGACCGGCCTCAACTAGAGACATTCCTAATGGGTAAGCTAGTCCGGGACAAAATTCCCTCTCTCATTCGGGCGTCTGGTAGCGAGCCCATCGTCCGCAAACTTGAGGATGACGCGTACGCGTATGCGCTTTACCAAAAGCTTCTAGAAGAATCTGAGGAATTGCGTACAGCAGAAGGGGATGAGCGTCTCAGTGAACTGGCCGACATCTACGAGGTCTTGCTCGCGATTTCCCATCTCCATAGATTCGATTTTGCTAACATTATTCGTGCAGCCGAAAGTAAGCGACAAGAGCGCGGAAGCTTTCAATCGCGCCTCTTTCTTGAGACCATAATATCAACGGAAAAGTCCCAAAGCGGCCAACGTATAATTCGCACAAAAAGCGTGCATCGAAGTCTCTGGAATGCTGCTACTGCACATAAATCACCAGCGATCCGTTCGAAGCGGGATTGTGGGACGTTCCCGGTGGTCGCATCTTGCAGACGAGGATATTGATGTGGCTCTCCAGCGCGAGGTATGGGAGGAAACCGGACTGTCGGTGCGGCCGGGCACGCCGTTCACGCATGGTCTTGGCGCTTTCCATCTGGACCGGACTACGCCACCCGCGTAGTTGCCATTGCGCGTAATTGTGAAGCGCTGTCCTCGGGGACTAGCGAGGAATACCGCACTACAGATGACCATCTAGACGAGCTTGGTGGGTTCCTCTTGGGGAGGTCGATCGTCTACGCCTTATTCCGGCTTTGGTTCACGCCGTGCGCGCCTATGTATCACAAAGGGGGCCGAGATAATGCGCCAGTATAGTGGCCAGGGAATTTCGACCATTAGGTTGTAGAGTTGATTCCGACACGGATACCTGTCGAACGACGCGTTGTATGCGTTGACGCTGCAGTGGTCCAAGCGGCACGACAAGCGATACGCGCGCGCTTCATTCCAATTATTGACAGCCGGCAGCCAGGCTCTGGAACTACCGGCTGAAATGACTGCCGCAGGGCAGTATCTCAGCGAGTATCAACGGACACAACGCGGAATATATGGCACTGCCGCCGCAATCAGAGTCCTGGCCGATGGGCAACTCGGCTCACCGGAACGCGAGTTGTTGCCTAAGCTAATTTCATACTTGGACGCCCGTCCAAAGGTCGAGCGTGCGCTAGCCAAGAACTCTGTTGAGCTCAGAGCAGTCGAAGCCGCACTGGAGTTTGATCAGTCTTCCACCGTAAAGGCAACGGATCTCCTCTACGTTTTGAGTTATGTATCTCCAGCAATACCGATGCGTGACCAACCTATCCAGAAGCTTGTAAAAACCTTGCTATCGGGACGCATACCGACCGGGGGATGGAATTATCTGTTGAGTCCCACAGGGCAGCCATCTGTCATCGCAACAGCTCATGCAGTTAGGGCGCTGCATGCCAATCGAGTGCCAATAAGCGATTCAGACCTTGATATAATTCGACATTTTATCGATGGCTGGGATGGACGCCCCCAAGATGCTCCTACCGTCTGCTTCGCACTTCTATCCCTTTCCCGAGTCGGCGCGTGCAGCGACCGTGAGCTTCGAAAGTCATTAAGACGCCTGTGGGTGGCATGTGAATACATGATGCACTCTGACGCCGAAGCAAATTTCGAGTATGTTAGCGGCCGCACGCATTACTACATTCGGGAGCCATGGCAACTCCATCTAGCGGAGCTTGCATGCAGGATAAGCCCGTTTCGAGTCTTCCTCTATCCGCTGGTCCAACAACGTCTGATGGCGGCAGCCGCAGCCGCCTGTCAGCCAATAGGTTTTAGGTACGTCCTGTGGGAGCATCTGTTCGACCGTACTAACGGCATCTTTCTAGACGGTCTCGCGAGCATTCAAGATCGGCTATCAGCTCGTCGGCATGTACAAGTAACATACCGCACAATAAATGGCATCTATTCAATTGGCAGGAGCACTGCGCTCAGATTTGGACTTGCTCTCGCCATCAGCATGGTAGTCGCTTAGCCTAACGTGGTATAAGTTCATTGTTTACCACTAAGTGGGGCGATCTAGCACCTAACTTTGTCGCATCCGCGATTCTGTTTGTTGTGGCCGCCGGTCTGCGAAAGAGGAACAAATGAGCATGCACGATGAAGCGGACCTACGACCCATGTCGAACTATGAGACCAACTCCACCTGCTCATACTGCGCCGAGATTGCCGGAATCGCAAATGGCAGTGCATTGGACGGCCTTCTCGGCAGGCTCGCACACTTACAATGAATACGTACTTTATGAGACCGAGCACTTTTGGTACTTCCGCCATTGGTTCATGCTGCGATGGGTATGTTCTTATGCTCCCAAAGGAGCATCTCCTGTCGTTTGGACTGCTCCCTCAACAGTTAGCCCATGAATTTGATGATGCCGTTGCGCTTACTATCTTATTATTCGTACGTGATGTCAATCGTTATCCTGATGATCTTCTGAGCACGGAGCAAAAATGATCACGCTTGCGTGCAGGTTCCTGCGCCGATAGCGCATCCTGATATTCTTGTGCCATCTACCGTGCAGGCTTGATCTTCTGATGCTTATTTCTGTGAAATTTTCATGTAGACCCTGTGATATTCAGCTCATCGATCTCCGCCATGCAAAATGGTTTTTAACCAGAAGCTGATCTTTTGCTGTGATGAGCATGCGTAGCTGATATGCACAGATGCGCCTCTCGGGTTGTATATCATACTTTGGCGATATCTGGTTTCTGACATTGGGGAAATCAGAGAGCTCAGGGACTGGGGCTGATGTTTCCGTGGGTAGTAGCGGAGATGCGAAGGCACACTGATGTTTTCCAGTGCAGATCCTTTGGTTAGGGCGATCGCATATGATTCGGAAGCTGTACGATGTAGTGCACTCATCTGAGGCAGGCCTAGCCCGCGCCTGCCCGGTGCCCCACCAGACCGATCAGATGGTCAGAGCGAAATCGTGCCTCAGGGCTTGTCGAAGGAGCGCTTCGCCAGCATCAGCGATCCGGCTGCACAGGAACATGTGCCGCCAACCGGGGCGGCAACTAGCTTCTTCGGATGCGTGCCTGAGTAGTTCGCTCGATGGATCGGCAATGACGACACCAGGCGTGCATGAGGAATGGGAATGGCCACGGAGAGTTCAGTGCATAGAACCGGCTGGCATTACGAGGCGTTCTCGATCAGCAGCAGGACTCCCTTGACGTCTGCGACGCCATCGGCATGCGAGCTGACGAACTCGAAGCGTGCCACGTCGCCAAGACCACGGTGTGATCCCGAGATCCACGTCCATGACAGCCACCACTCGCCCGCACCAGGCTCTTGGCATGGCCACCCCGGCCGATCGGTTCAGCACCGCCCGGTCCAAGGCCGAACAGGACGTGCTGCCGCTGCGGCTGCCCGCCCCGATCCACCGAGCACCGTGCCACCGCAGTCACCACCCCCGGCGATCGAGACCCTCTCCACGAGGCGGCCCTGGCGGTTCCGCCAGGCTGGGACGGCGAGGCGATCGAGTTCGAACGAGTGGTGCCCGCCAGCGGGAACATGGCCCTGGCCAGCAAACAGTTCTGGCTCGGACCCGCCAAAGCAGGCATGACCATCACGTTCTGGGCCGACGCCGATGTCATCCACTTGACCGCCGGTGGTGCCCGCGAAGCAGGCCCACCGCCGATCCCCGCACCCGAAAACAGCGAAGCCATCGAGGTCGACCGCACCGTCAACAAAGACGGCGGCATCAGCCTCGCCGGCCACCTGCTCCTGGCCGCAGAGATCCTGTCCGGCCGGCAAGTCAGCATCCGCATCGATACCACGACGCTCATGTTCTTCGACCTCGGCACCCGCGAAACTACTGCACACCCGCCCCAACCCACTCCCTCCGGCCAAGTCCGGAAGCTGTGTGGTGCCCGCCCGGCCGGCCCGCCGCCCGTTACGTCGACCGCACCAATCACGGTCCAGCGCAGGGTCAGCAACACCGGCGTCATCATGATCTGCGGACAAGAAAATCGCCCTCGGACGAGGGCACGCTCACAAGACCGTGACCGTCCACGTCACCGAAACCACCGTCACCATCGACCTCGACGGTGACGACACTCGCACCATCCGAAGAACCACGACCACATCGGTGCGGAATACCAAAGCTAACCGGCCCCGCAAGGCCGGCCATGTTTCCTAGCCCACCTGTAAAGCAATACTCGGGACAGAAACGTCAAGCATCACCTGGGACTAGAAAAGGCGACAGTGTTTAGCTCCGGCTGCCGGTACCGGTCCCTGGCCCTGATCTACCGGCCTTCGGTGTCAAGGTAGGGGTCGCGTACCCGGGGTCGCCACGGCGCGCCATCACGTCGATGAAGTCGACGCCCGCGTACGCGACGTCGGTCGTGACCTCGCCCAGGGTGCATGGCTCGTCGTGGTGAACACCGAAAGAGCCTCGTGGGCGAGTGTGGTTCTGTCGTGGCCAGCCGTCTCGGTGTGAGCCTGTGGGACGATGACCGTCATTGACGATTCCTGTCACGGAGGTCTTACGGAACCATGTCGTCGCGGCCGACTGAGCGCGGCCGGAATAGATGGTCCAGCCACTCGGGAGAATCTCGTGGAATATTCGGAAGTGCGTAGAGCCGGGGCCGACTCGTCGATTGAGGACGTCGACGTCGAGCGTATCCGGCGGGTGGTTGACTTCACCCGGTCATTAACTACCGGCGAGTTGCTCGCTGAGATTCTGCCGGGTGGCACGCCTGCGCACGTCGCCTCGGAGATCGCGCGGAACTGTCGTTTCGCGCACGGATCCGTCATGGTCTTTCCCGCCGGGCCGCTGGACGCCGTCGCCGACGGGCTCACCGGTGTCGGGCTGAGCTGCGGGGCGCTGCGGCCCAGTACGGTCGTACGCGAGAAGATCGCTCGGGAGTATGGTTTCTCCGAGGCGGAGCTGCAGGTTCAGATCGTACAGGCCGCCATTTCAGGCGAGGAGCGCTCCGCCGGAATCGAAATCTTCCTTTGTCCGGTGGATTCTGAGGGAAGATTCAAAGGGCTGGTGGATGACGAGCGGGAGGCCAACCGCGAGACGCATTTCGCGCTCGATGTTCTCACGCCGGAGCCGCAGTTGATGATACGGCTGTGGGAGTTGCTCACCGGTCCTGCCGGAATGGCGCCCGACGGTGGTGGATTCAATCCGCACGAAGGTTCGGCGGGCCGTACGGTGCTGTACTTCCGTACCGAGGGAATGGTCGCGGGGCAAGGCATGGCCGCGCAGGCTGGAACTGCTCATTGACGGGCGTCATGAGCTTCTGGCCACTCACCTGCGGGTCGCCGCGGACCGTACGGAGCCGGTCGGTGACGAGGCGGCGCGGCGGATGCTGGAGATGCTGACCGGCGCCTGGACCACCCAGGCGCTGTGCGCGGCCGCGGAGCTCGGCATCGCCGACCTCCTGGAGTCGGAGCCCGCGAGCAGTGCCCGGCTCGCCGCGCTCACAGGTGCCGATCCCGACCTGCTGCACCGGGTACTGCGGTACCTGGACTCGCTGGGCGTCGTACGCCGGGTCGACGAGCGGTGGACCCTGACCGGGCTCGGCATGACGCTCCGAACCGGGGCGTTTCGGGACGTCGCACGGCTCTACGGCGGGATCTTCTACCGCAGCTTCGGCTCGCTCACGCATTCCGTCAGGACGGGCGAGAACGCCTTCGAGCACGCGCTGGGCCTGCCGCCGTTCGACTACCTGAACGAGCATCCCGACCAGGCCCGAGTCTTCCACGGCGCGATGGCGGCCGGGTCGTCATGGTTCAGCGGTGTGCCCGAGGTGATCGACTTCAGCGATGCGGGCACCGTCGTCGACGTCGCCGGTGGACGTGGCGATCTCCTCCGGCACGTTCTGACGGCCGCTCCCGCCGTACGTGGCGTGCTGTTCGACCAGCCCGCGGTGGTCGGCTCGGCCCGGGAGGAGCTCGAGAAGGACGGCCTGCTCGACCGGTGCGAGGTCGTCGGTGGCGACTTCATCGAACGGGTGCCATCAGGCGGCGACGTGTACCTGCTCTCCCGCATCCTTCACGACTGGGGCGACGAGCAGTGCCTGAAGATCCTGGCGAACTGCCGCCAGGCCATGTCGGAGACCTCCCGGTTGGTCATCATCGAACGCCCCATCCCCACGGACGGCACACCATCCCTGGCCATCGCCTGGGACGTGCACATGGCCGTCAACAACATCGGCGGCCGGGAACGCACGTACGAGGAGTACCGCAGGCTGCTGAGCCTCGCCGGTCTGCGGCTGGCCGACGCCCGCCCGCTCACGTTCGACATGGCCGCCATGACCGCGACCTTGATGACCTGACGACGGCCCACTCCCGCGCGCCGGGGAATGGCCGGTCTCGCGCAGGTGGCGAGCGCGGACAGCGCTCTCCGGACCGGCGAACCCAGTACGGGCGGTAGCGGCCGCTCGTACTGGGCCGCTGGGAGGTCAGACCCCAGCGATGGCCGGTTCGGTCAGCGCGGAGTGCAGCGGCCTCGGGTACGGGCAGCGCCCCGGGCGACTCCCCACCGAGCCCCTCGGACCCGCACGACCACCCCAGGTGCGGGCAACCCCCTCGTACGGGCCTGGTCAGCGGGGGCGGAGGGATCTTGGGTGGAGGCGGCGGGCGGTGCGGCGGGCTGGGCCGGCGGACCGGGCCGTCAGGCGGCTGATTCGGTCGGTGTGGTGCCAGGCGGTTTCGGCGGCGGCATGGTCGGGTGGGAGTTCGGCGTACTCGGCTCGGTTCACCAGATCCGCCAGGGGGCGTAGGTGGCGTTCCGTCCCTGCGATCGTGCGGCTGCCGTATTCGGCGACCTCGTGGGCCGTCAACGTACTCGCCGGTGGTAGGCCTGTGGCGCGTAGTGATTCCACGGTCTGTTGCCAGGCGCCGGTGATGCGGTCGGCGGGGGTCGGTGCGGTGCGTCTGCGGCGGCGGCGACGTATCGGTAGTGCCAGGGCGGCGGTCAGGTAGGCGAGTACGGCCAGGGGAAGGCCACCGCCGCGTACACCCACCACGGTGTCGGTTCGGCCGGTGGTTTCGGTACCGGCTGTTTCTTCGGTGGGGGCTGGTCGTTCGTGCCGGAGCCGCTGCCCTTGGTCTGTGGAGGCGGCGTTCTTCTGCGCTGCCTGGAGTTTCTGTTGCGTCTCCCCCGCGGGTACGGCGCCGGACTGTGCCGAGCTGCCCTCGCGTTCCGGCGTCGGGTAGAACGGCACCCAGCCCAGGTGTGCGAAGTCCACCTCGGGCCAGACCAGGACGTCGCCCGAGCGAACCTCGAAGTCTCCTCCGCTGCCCACACCCGGCCGGAAGCCGACCACGACGCGGGTCGGCAGCCCGACGGAACGGGCCAGTACGGCGTACGCGGTGGCGAACTGTTCGGAGGTGCCGCTCTTGTGGCCCAGAAAGTATTTCAGCTGCGCGTAGCTGTGGCCCGGAAGGCCCGAGACGTCGTACTTCGCGGTCGTGCTCAGGTACTGGGCGATCTTGGCGGCGCGCTGGAAGGGCGAGCCCTGGTCGCGGACGATCTGCTGGGCGAGCCTTCGGAAGGCGGGCACCTGCGCGTTGGCGGGCGTGGTGCCCGGCGACTCGGGCAGGGCGGTGGCGTCGCGTGCCTGGGCGTCGCGCGCGGGTTCGGCGGCGGCGAGCCGGTCGGGGTCGTAGTCCGGCACCGTCGAGCCGACCTCGTACGCCTGGCCGGCCTTCAGCGGCCGCGCCGACGTGATCATGCCGCTGGCGGGGTCGGCGATGACGCCCAGGCCGGTGACGCTGCGCGGCCGGTCCGCGGCGGGCATCCACACGCCGGGCAGGTTCTGGATGACGAAGCGCTGGTCGACGTGGGTGGCGGGGCCGGGAACACCGGCCGGGACGCGGTCCCCCGCCGGGACGAAACTGGCACCGGACGTCCACGTCTCGCCGTCGAACCGGTCGAGTACGGCGAGCCGCCAGTTCTCCGGCGCGGTGGTGTGCACGGTGAACATCTGCTGGTCAGGACTCTGCAGCCACGCCGAGACGCGATCGAGCGGGCTGACGCTGTCCCGCTGCTGCGGCGGCGGCGCCTTGACCTTCTCCCTCGGGTCGTACGGCGCGCCGGCGAGCGGCAGCACCGGCCCGGCCGTCGCGGCCAGCAGCCCGAGCAGCGCACCGGCGGGAAGCATCCCCAGTACCCAGACGGCCCGCCCGCCGCTCCGTACGGTCATCAGCACGGCGACGAGCCCGACGAGCGCGGCGGCGACCGGCAGGTTGGACCCGGCCCGCCCACGCCGAGCAGCAACGCGACGCCGAACACCACGACGGACGGCAACGCCGGAAGCGCCTTGGTCCGCGACCGGAGTACAGCCTCGGCGCCGACGGCCCCGGCGAACCAGACCAGGACATCCGGCAGTACGAGCAGCTCAGGCCGCCCGGGAGCCGGCAGCAGCGTGGTGAGAATGCCCTTCCAGGAGTCGCGCAGCGCGCCCCCGAGCGCGCCGAAAGCACCGTGGAACAGCATCAGCCCGGCGACGAGCGTCCAGCCCGCGACGGTCGCGGCGACCGAGGTCCAGAGCGGCCAGGACCGGCGCCGCGGCCAGGAGATCAGCGCCGCGAGCAGCACGGGGACCACGGCCGGGACGGCGACGACGGGCGCCAGGTCCCCGTAGGCGAAGACCCGATGAAACGCCAGCCCTCCGGTCGCGGCCAGAGCCGCCACCAGCACCAGCCCGACACCGAGCCGGACACCATGCCGCCCCGCCGGTACGGCGACCTTCGGAGGCGCCTCCGCCGTCATCGGGTGGTGCCCTTCCAGGCGGCGCGGAGCTCGTCCAGGTCGGCCATTTCGATCAGGCCGACTCCCGGGAGGCTCGGGCCTGGGGCTTCCGGGCGGATTCGCACGCACACGACGCGGTCGAAGCGGCGGCGCAGGGCTCCCGCGCGGGACGTCTCGCCTCGAGCCCCGGTGATCAGGACCAGCGCGCCGCCCGCTCGTACGCGGCGGGCGACCTCCAGCGCGGGATGGGGGGCCTCGTGGGCGGTCAGGCGGGCCAGGCGGTCCAGGAGGTCGTCCACGTCGTGGGAGCCGCCCTTCGTCTCGACCAGCGGGCCGTCGCCCGTGACGATCCTCACCGGGAAGCCGGACCTCGCGGCGCCCACCGCGACCGAGGCCGCGGCGTCGACGGCCAGTTCGAAGTCGTCCGGGTCCGGGTAGGCGTCGCGTCTCGTGTCGATCACGACGGTGGTCTGCGGCAGGCTGGCGTCCACGAGCTGGCGGACCATCAGGGTTCCCGTACGGGCGCTGGACCGCCAGTGGATGTGCCGCAGGTCGTCGCCGACGACGTACTCGCGCAGCGCGTGGAAGGTGACCGTTCCGGCCGGGGCCGTGTCGCTCGTCGGGCCTTCCAGGTGGTGGTTGCGGCCGGACGGCAGCAGCGGCAGGCCCACGGTGCGGGGGCGTACGAGGAGGGTCTCCGCCGCGCCGTACTCGCGGACGCGCCGCGCGAGGCCGAACGGGTCGGCGCGTACGAGCCGCAGCGGGCCGACCGGGATCTCGCCGCGCCGGTCCGTGGGCAGCGCGTACGTGACCGACTCGGCGCGGCCGGGACGCAGGCGCGGCAGGTCGACCTCGATCTCCCCTTCGCCGCACGCGTCCTGGGCGCGCAGCCCGGCCCGGCGCGTACGGCCGGTGTTGGTGACGTGCAGGATCCCGTGCGACTCGGCGCCGCGTTCGACCTTGAGGGGTGAGATCTGCCGGCGTACGGTCAGGCTCGGCCGCGGGAGCGTCCACAGACGGCGGCGACCACGGCGGCGAGGCCGCCGACCGCGAGGACCGCGGGTTCGGGGTAGCCGAGCCAGGCGCCCGCGGCGTACGACGCCAGCGACGTCGCGGCGATCCCCCAGCCGAGCCGCGTCAGCACGTTCAGACTCCGGCCGCCTGCGGAACGGGGATCGGCGTTGAGCGCCTCGGTGACCAGGTCGGCGGCGGTACGGCCGCGCAGCTCCGCCTCGGGCGTCAGCATCAGCCGGTGCGCGATCACGTGCGAGGCGAGGGCCTTGACGTCCTCGGGGACGACGAAGGGCCGGCCCGCCGCCGCGGCGCGTACGCGCGACCGCCCGCAGCAGCGCGAGGCTCGCACGCGGGCTGGCGCCGAGCCGTACGTCGGAGTGGCTGGCGGGTGACGGCGACGACACGTACGACGTAGTCGTACAGCGGCGGCGCGACGTGGATCCGCGCGCGCGAAGTCGATCATGTTCTTCACGTCGTCGCGGCTCGGCGACCGTGGAGAGCTGGTCGACCGTCGTGCCGGGCGGCGTCCCGGAGAGTACGGCGACCTCGGACGCGTGGTCGGGGTAGCCCATCGAGATCTTCATCAGGAACCGGTCGAGCTGCGCCTCGGGCAGCGGGTACGTGCCGTCCATGTCGACGGGGTTCTGGGTCGCGATCACCATGAACGGGCGCGGCACCGGATGCGGCACGCCGTCGACGGTGACCCGCCGCTCCTCCATGACCTCCAGCAGCGCCGACTGCGTCTTCGGCGAGCCGCGGTTGATCTCGTCGCGCGACGACGATGTTGGCGAAGATCGGACCCTGGTGGAACTCGAACCGGCTGTTCGCCTGGTTGAAGATCGACACGCCGGTGACGTCGGACGGCAGCAGGTCGGGCGTGAACTGGATGCGCGTCCACTGTGGCGTCGACGCTGGCCGCGATGGTACGGGCGAGGGTGGTCTTACCCACGCCCGGGACGTCCTCGAGGAGCAGGTGGCCCTCGCTGAGCAGGCAGACCAGGGCCAGCTCGACGTTCTCCCGCTTGCCGCGGATGACGCGCTCGATGTTGCCCGCGAGCGCGCCGAACAGCCGCGCGAACCTTCCGGCGAGTGCGTCCGCGTCGGCGCCCCGTACACCTCCACGGTCATCAGCCGGCACACTCCCACAAGCGGCAGGCCAATGTAGCTGCTGCCAGTCCGGCTGCCGCGGTGTCGCGCATGAGGTAGCCGATGATGAAACCGTCTTTGCCCTGGTAGTGGACGTAGTCCCACAGGTCTCCGGAGTAGTGCGGGTCGCCGCCGGTGTGCGTGAAGTTGGCGCCGATCATCTGGCAGTCGACTTGCAGGCACTGGCCGTTGTAGTTGGTGATGAGTTGCTCGTTCGGTCGTTGTTCGCCGTCGGTGCAGCTAGCTCTTGTCACCCGGGTTGCCGGCGTGCTGGCCGACGTAGTGCTGGACCGGGCCCGTGATGTCCGGCTCACGCTGGTCGCCTGGGCGCCGGCGACGTTGTGCGCGGTCACCGTGATCGAGTACATCCCGTTCTGCCAGATCTGCGGGACCATGACCGAGGTGCCGGAGAAGTTGGCGTTCGAGAACGTCTTCGGGCCGGTCACCTGCAGGTCGTACGTGACGTGCTGCGCCTGCGCGTTCGGCGGCGGCTGCCAGCTGAACTGCGCGCCCTGCGCGGTGCCGACGCCGTTCAGGGCGGTGGCGGCGTTCGGCTTGGTACACGAGTACGTGGGCTGCGTGTACGTGCCGAGTCGACCTCGGAGACTGATCGCCGTTCTGGTAGAGCGCGCCGACCGCGAACGGCGTACTCCGTGCCGCACACGCCGCCGGTGACGGTGAACGTGTATCCGGTCCCGTCGCGCCGAGCTGTGGCGGCGTCGCCGTCAGGCCGGCCGGCATGATCAGCTTGAAGCCCGTCGTCGTCCCGCCGCCGCCGGCTGGAAGGCGACCTTGATGCTGCCGTCCGGCTGCGCGGCGGCCCGGAGGTTCAGCGGGGGCGTCGGCGGAACGACCTTCGGCGGGGCGGGCTTGTGCGTCGGCGGGACTCTCGGCGGCGCCGGACGGTGTCGCCGGGTCCGTGGCGGCCCGGGCTCGGGTTCCCCCGGTTGCCGTTCGGGGCGCCCGCCTTCGGGAGCGGGTTGTCCGGGCCGCCCGGGACGTCCGGTGAGTACTTCTGGATCGGCTTGTGGCCGCCGGTGTTGTCGACCACGACGGCCTTGGAGGAGTCCGGGCCGTTCACCCAGAGCAGGCCGTCCTTGACGAACGCGTCCAGCACGCCGGGCCGCCCGGTGACCGGGACCTGCTGGTCCATGCGATTGGTCGCGGCGTCGTACACGAGCAGGTGCCCGAGCTCTGGTCCGGGATGTAGACCTTCTGGCCGAGCGCCTGCGGCGGGGCCAGCCGGTGGTGCGGAAGCTGAAGAGAGACACTGCTGAGCGAGCCGCTGCCGGAGTTCAGTACGACGAGCGAGCCACCGGCGAGCAGGGGGACGAGCTGGCCGTCGGTGCTGCCGGGCGCCAGGACCGTGCCCTTGCCCGCCTGGGCGACCGACGATGGGAGCTTCACCCGCGTCTGCGTGCCGTTGGGGTTCAGGATGATGCTCTCGGCGGCTGTGAAGTCGGTGACGACCGCGGCGCCGGCCGCGATCGTGAGCGCGAGGTCGTCGCCGGCCCGTCCGATGCCGACCGGCCGACCGGCCTGCCCGGCGTTCACGGAGGCCGCCTGGCCGTTCGCGGGCACCGGCACCCAGAGCACCGACGTGGCGTCGATGGCGCCGGCGCCGAGCGGGCCGGTGAGGGCCAGCGGGTTGCCGAGCGTGGCGAGCGTCATCGGGTCGAGCCGCTGGACACTGCCCTTGGCCTGGTCCAGGGCGTACGCGGCGCCGGAGCCGGAGACGACGTCCATGTCGGCGGCCCCCGGTACGAGGCGCCCTGCACGACGTTCAGGTGGGCGGGGTCGACACGGCTGACGACGCCGGTGACCTCGTCGACGATCAGGACGACACCGCCCTGCTGCACGACCCGCATCCGGTGCCCGGTCGCGCCGGCGAGCTGACCTTGCCGTCGACCTTGCCCGAGAGCCCGTTGACGTGGACGAGCTCACCCTTCTTCGTCGAGCTCAGCCAGCCTCCGACATCCGCGAGGTGATACTTGGCACTCGCCATGCCGACGCCGAAGATCACGGCCGCCGCACAGAGAACACCGACCACACCGATCGCGATATGCCCGGTCAGGCGATCACGACGAAAGAACCTGCGCTCCCCGCTCACCGCTACACCTCTCCACTCGCGCCCCCGCTTTGGCGCAAGGTCACCCTAATGCGTTCATGCCTCTCAAATCCCACGAACGCGAGTGGTGTGACGTGGGCCGCGGCCGTACGGTTCCGGTCCTAGGTGTACTGACCCGTGAGGTTGGGGACGCGGTTGGCGGGTGGAAGGCCGCCGAGTGCGGTGTGGCTGCGGTGATGGTTGTACATGTGCAGCCAGGGTGCAAGCGCGGCGCGGCGTTCGGTTTCTGAGTGGTAGGGGCGGGCGTAGGCCCATTCGTCGGCGAGGGTGCGGTGGAAGCGTTCGACTTTGCCGTTGGTTTGTGGCCGGTAGGGGCGGGTGCGTTTGTGGGTGATACCGACGGCGGTGAGAGCGTCGCGCCAGGCGAAGGATTTGTAGCAGGCGCCGTTGTCGGTCAGGACCCGTCGCACGGTGATCCCACAGCCGGTGAAGTAGGCGTGTGCGCGTTGCCAGAACGCCACAGCGGTTTCCTTGCGCTCGTCGGTCAAGATCTCGGTGTAGGCCAGACGGGAGTGGTCATCGAGGGCGGTATGCAGGTAGCCATAGCCCAGGTGTGCTCCGCCGTGCCGGTCGCGAGTGGCGCCGGAGGTGGCGGCCCGGTTGCGTTTGCCGACGCTTCGGCCGGTGATGCGCCATCCCCCGCCGTCGGGGATGTTGCCGAGTTTCTTGACATCGACGTGGATCAGGTCACCGGGCCGGTCGTGTTCGTAGCGGCGGATCACCCGGCCGGTGCCGCGGTCCAGATGGGCCAGCCGCGGGCAGTGGTATCGGATGAGGACCCGATGCACCGTGGCCGGGTTCAGGCCCAGTCGGCCGGCGATTCTGGCCGGTCCCAGCCGGTGGGTGAGGCGGACTTTGATGATTCGCTGCTCGGTTTTGCGTGGCGTCCGGGACGGACTGTGGTGCGGGCGGCTGGAACGGTCGTTCATCCCGGCGCAGCCGTGGAGCCGGTACCGGTCCGCCCACCGTTTGGCGGTCGTGACCGACACCTGGAACCGCTCGGCCGCCCCCGCAACGGCCACCCGCCTTCTACGACGCAACGCGCCAACTCCAACCGGCCCCGGGGAGTGAGTTTGGCGTTAGCGTGGACCATCGAGGACCTCCAGGCGAGATGTGCATGTTGTGGTGACACACACCTCGCCAGGAGGTCCTTCCTATTTCAAGATCATCCAGCCGTGTCGCCGTTACCAACGTCCGTGGTCAGTACACCTAGGGCCTGTCTGACAGATCACGTTCGTAGCGAGCGGCGTCCAGGCGTGCCCTGGCGGAGGAGGGAGTCGGCCTGGTGTTGGCCGGCGACCGACGTAACGCGGCGAGGGTGCGTCTGGGCGTCGCGCAGCGGATCTGTCAGACAGGCCCTAGTCGAGGACGCAGCCGAACACATCGGAAAGGCCGCCGCGCCCCTCCTTGGTCAGCACAAGCGAACGCCGCGTCGGCCCACGCTCGAACCAGCCCCGCCCCACAAGACCGTCCGCGACCGCCGCGCCCAAGGCCCCGTTGAGATGCGGACGCCGCTCCGTCCAGTCGAGACAGTGCCCCGCGAACCTCCGCCGCGAACGCCGCGCCTTGTCGACGTCGACACCGACGAGAGCGAACCGCTCCTCCCCCTTGTCGGTGACGTCGTACGCGCTGTGCGCCGGATCGTCGTACGAGGCGACAAGAGGTTCGAGCAGCCCACGCCCGAGCATGGCCTCGAAGAGCGCCGAACCCGCCCTACCCGCCAGATGGTCATAACAGGTACGCGCCTCCTGCAAGGCTCGAGCCTGCCGCGACTGCGTGAGACTCCGAACCTCCAGATCGGGACTGATCCGGCTGAGCGCCTCGATCACCCCGGCGACCTCGGCCCCCTTGAGCCGGTAGTACCGATGCCGCCCCTGCTTGACCACGGTCACCAGCCCACCATCGAGCAACTTCCCGAGATGCGCACTACCCGTAGCCGCACTGACCCCAGCCGTCCTGGCCAACTCCCCCGCCGCCAACGGCCGCCCATCGAGCAGAGCCGTGAGCATCGCCGCCCGAGCCCGATCAGCGAGCAACGCGGCCACAGGGGCGATATCAGACCCATACGGTGCGGACATGCCCCCGACGCTACGCCCGCGACGCTTCGACACCCATCGAAGGGCGCGCTGTGGCGTAACCGAGTTGGGGGTTGGGGTGAGGATCCGCTAATGTTTGGTGCGTCGCCACGGGGGAGACTCCGGGGCAACACGCGGACGTGGCTCAGTGGTAGAGCATCACCTTGCCAAGGTGAGGGTCGCGGGTTCAAATCCCGTCGTCCGCTCGGAGAGGTCTTGCCGAGGACCTCACTCGGTGGAGTGGCCGAGAGGCGAGGCAACGGCCTGCAAAGCCGTGTACACGGGTTCAAATCCCGTCTCCACCTCTGAAGCACTCATGCTTCGCGGGCGATTAGCTCAGTGGGAGAGCACTACCTTGACACGGTAGGGGTCACTGGTTCAATCCCAGTATCGCCCACCCGCATGTCCCCAGGTCAGACCTAGTGTCTGGTCTGGGGATTCTTGTTTTCCGGCCCTGTTCGGGCCGCATCGGGAGCAAATCGGGAGCAGGCTGCTCCACGGGGCCTAAGACACGACCCATGTACGGGTCGTGGTCAGCCGGGAGCAGTGCTCCCGGTCGCTCGCGGTTCGTCGACGATCGCGGGTTGTGGTCAGGTTCGTTACCGGTGAGCCGGGTCCATCTCATCTGGAGTTCGTGGGTGAGTTGGGTGCGCACGGTCGGGGTGACGTGGCTGTAGACGCCGGCGATGCCGGGCATCTGGTGTCCCATTCGCTCGTGCACGAGCATGTCGGGTGAGCCGGTCTCATCCAGCAGGGTTTTGTGGAAGTGCCGGAGCCCGTGGAAGACCGCACCGGGCACGACAGGGTCGCTTCCGTGGGCGGGGTCGCCGTCGCAGTCCGGCAGCCGGACGCGCCGGTCGAAGTTGGAGCGGCGCAGTCACTGGCCGGGCGGACCGACGAAGACCTGCTCATGGCTGCCGATGATCTCCTCGAGCAGCGCTGCGAGGAAAGCGGGCAGGTCGATACGGCGGGCGCGGCGTCGCTTTTCGGGGGCCGAGCCACATCGTCCCGTTCATCTCGTGCAGCGCTCCGGCTTCTGGGTCGATGAGAAGGTAGCCGGCCTCGGTGTGACAGTTGACTCGCGCCAGCCCAGTGATCTTCCCCCAGCGCATGCCGGTGAACACTCTCAGGATCACCATCGCGTAGGCACGCCGTCCGCTGCGCTCACCGGCGCGTTCGGCGATCGCCAGGACATGCCCGGCGGTGGCGATCATCCTGTCCTCCGCTGCGGCCGTTGGTCGTCGTGACCGGTGAGGTTGATCGCCACCAGAAACAGGTGATCGCGGAGTGTGGCCGAAAGCGCAGTGGCCCGTTGTTCCTCGGTTCCGGGGGGCTCGTTGCCGTCGGGGTCGGGTGTGCCAGCAAGCCAGGTGCGCGCGTCGTTGCTGAAGAAGTTGTGCGCTTCCAGGATGCGGTGTTCACCTCTCCAATCAGGGTGAGGATCCATTGCCTGGGCGAACGCCGCCGGTCCCGTTTTGACGGCCACAGCTTGAACCGCTACGGCTTTCCCTTAAACGCTGATGACCGGTTCAGGATGAGTTCCCCGAGGTCTTCGGCGAGAAGTTCGTAACCGCGCTCGGCAACGACCGCTTGCACCGCATCGATCATCAACTGCAGGGTGGTGGTGCGCTGCTGCCCATCGATCACCTGGTGCCGGGTGACATCGCCCACGACCGGAGGCTTCGCTGCATAGACGACCGGACACCTCGAACTCGCGCAGGGCGTGTAGGACGTGGTGCTGTTTCCAGATCAAGGCACGACCGAGAAGTTCTTGTCGGGCATTCCGGCTGGTCAAGCAGCAAGTCGGTCCTCATAGAGGCCGCCACTTAGGCGATCTTGTCGGTGGATGTCGAGGCGGGATGCGGGTCCGGACCGGTTGGCCTTCAGGAGCAGACAGAGGGCTGCTTTGCGTTGCGGATACGACGAGCTATCCGCGGTAGACGTCCTCGACGCGTCGATGGTGGGCTCCGCACAGCGCGAACGTGGTCTCGGTCCCAGGCGTGTCGACCAGACCGCCGGCTCGTCACACGGCCACGAGCATCTCCCGGCGGGTCCTCGGGTCGCCGCGCTATGCAGCGACGGGTCATAGGGACGCGACCACAACACCCTGCGTCCACGCGCGGTGGCGCTTTCGACGCTCCGGTACATGGGAGGCTGATTCGCCGTGAAGGTGATTCCGTTCGCCTCCCAGGTCGCCCGCAGACACCAGCGCGCCCCTGTGGCGACGAGCCACACGGGGTCACTTCAACCAGCGGGTACGCGACGTCATGGGCGGCAGCACAGGCACACGATCCGGCAGGACCTCATCCCCCTCTACGAGGCAGTGTCCGGAGCCGAACGCGCACAGTGGGTTCGCTCGCCTCTTTCGGGGCGAAGAGCCATCCGGGAACGAAGCACTACTACGGAACGAGCGGCAACAGCTTCGTGGCGGTCGTAGAGTTCCGGCCGAGGCTGCGTGTCTGGGCGGTGACCGCGGGCGGCGGGAGCGGTCACCCGGCTCGCCGCACTTCAACGACCAGGCCGGACGCTACGCGAGCGGTAACCGCCGGCCCGTCTATTTCTCCCTCGCGAGATCACGGGTCATATCGAGCGAGGCTACATACCGAGCGTGTAATCCGGCTATCTTTAGTCCGCCCGAATGTCGGCCATTAAGGATCGTCGTGAATAACCACGCTGTACGTCTCGGCGCCAGCGTGCTGGCACTGACCGCCGTCTTCGCCACGTCCGCGTGCAAGGACGATGCGAAGACCGACGACGCCAAGTCCAGCCCGGAGGCCGGCCTGCCGACAGCGAGTTCCACGCCGTCGGCGCCCAACGCGTTGCCTCCGTCACCCTCCTCGACCGAGGTGCCCAGAACCACCGAGGCCGCGATCGCGCGTTACCTGACCTTTCTGCACGCGCTAAGCCGAGGTGACCTGAGGACCATGTGCGCAATAGCCGGGCCGGCAGCCAAGCAGGCCGAGGCCGAGGGATTCGGGAAATGCCGGACCACGTTCGCCATCACGCTGAGCATGTTCTCCACCTCGCAGTTGAAGGCGCTGCGGACCGCCACCGTCAGCAAGTCGAAGGTGACGAGGCGGGCCAACGGAAACGTGGACATCCCGGCGCGCGCCGTGGTCGCCGACGCAAGGTTCACCGAACACGACCTGAGCGATATGACGCTGTCCTACCGGCACGGCAACTGGTTCATCATCGACTAAGGTCCGGGCGTGTCCACGGGGTGGCCGGCGCGCAGGGCGGTGTCGCCTCGCTGGGCGATCTGGGTGGCGTCCGCATGCAGCCGGCAGATGGCGCCTGAACCTGCAGGTTAACGAGTTGAACCCTATTCTCGAGCGGACATCTCGTCGGCGAGGCGCGAGCGGCAGCCTGAACGCCATCACTTCCAGCGGAAGTGCACGAAGATACGGCCGAAGTTCTTCGAATCCTTGTCGATCCGGTGGTAGAGCGCCTTAACGTCCTTCTGGTCGAGAAAACGCAGCACCCGCTTCTTGAGCTGGCCCGATCCCTTACCAGGGATGATCTCGACCAGCGTCGCCTTCTTTTCGACGGCCTCCCGGATGATTCCGCGGAGCGCGCGGTCGATCTCGTAGTTGTTGTTGTAGATACCGTGCAGGTCCAGCTTCAGCTTCATCGCGATCCCTCCCGACATCCCACTGACGGCTACGCGCGATGTCGATCCGGCGTTCAGAAGGACCGCGACGATGTCGTCCACCGGGCGATTGTCCCAACGCCCCTGTGCGGCATGCGATCCCGTACCGCTCGAAGCTCAACCAGCTAAGGATCACCGCAGGCGAACACTGCCGCCGAACGCACGAATCCCCCGACCGGGTTCACCAGAGCCATCCCGTGCAGGACGGACGACCATGAACCACGACCGGACGTCGCCCCACACCCAGAAGGAATCACCGTCACGCTCCCCCGGTGCATGCTCCCCTGCTCCCGCCCGGAGCGGGGAGCGTGGGGAGCACGCACGGTTCCTGAACCGTCCTGAACGGACACCAACGAGCGTCAACATCCGCTGCTGACCTGCGGCATTTCGAAAACCCACAGGTCAGCGATTTGATCGGTACGCCCTTGACACGGTAGGGGGCACCGGTTCAATCCCAGTAGCACCCACCCGCATGTCCGCAGGTCAGACCTAGTGTCTGGTCTGGGGATTCTTGTTTTCCGGCCCTGTTCGGGCCGCTTCCGGGAGCAAATCGGGAGCAGGCTGCTCCACGGGGCCTAAGACACGACCCATGTACGGGTCGTGGTCAGCCGGGAGCAGTGCTCCCGGCCGCTCGCGGTTCGTCGCGGATCGCCCGGCGCATGCGCCAGGCTGGAGAGTCGCGCCCGCCGCGAGGTGGCCGTGGCGGGCGCGGGTGCTCGTTTAGCCTCGGGCCTCGTCCATTCGGCGGCGCAGGCTCAGGGGGCGCATGTCCGTCCATACCTGGTCGACGTACTCAGAGCATTCTTCCCTGGTGCCATCCTTGCCCACCTTCTGCCACCCTGACGGTACTTCCTGGCCGGCGGGCCAGAGGGAGTACTGGTCCTCGGCGTTACGGAGTACCTCGTACTTGGCGTTGTCGTCCATTGTTCTTCCTCTCGTTAGGACATTTCAGCGGGGAGTTGTTCTAGAGAACGGCTGGGAAATCCGCGCAGGGTCGCGCTGGCGGTGATCAGCAACGTGACGGTCGCGATTCCGCCGGCGCAGACCAGGACCGCGGTGTTGCCTGAGACCACGTCCGTCAGGATGCCGCCCAGCATCGGGCCGGCCGCGCCGGCGATTCCCGTCAGCAGGCCGAGTACTCCGCTCAGCCGGCCGCGTAGTTCGTCGGGGGTGAGCAGCAGCTGTTCGGTCATGATCGTGGTGTTCGCGGTCGGGGGGAGCACTGCCATGGCGAAGAACAGTGTGCCCATGAGGAGCCCGTTGTCGACGAAGATCGCGATCGGGGTCAGGGCGGTGAGGACCCAGAAGACGCCGGCGATCGAGACGTACGGGCTCATTCTGCGGCGCATCGTGGGTGCGGCCAGGGCTCCCACGATGCCGCCGGCGCCCAGCATGGCCGCCATGACGCCGATCTGTCCGCTGGACACGCCCCGTGTCCTGGCCAGCACGATGACCACCAGGTAGAAGGCGTTGAAGAACAGGTTCAGCACCACCGCGCAGAGCGCCGTGACGCGCAGGTGAGGGTTCCGCCAGACCCAGGACAGGCCCTCTCTGATCTCCTGGCCTAGGTGCCCGCTCGGCGTCGTACGGGCCGGCCTCGGTGGCAAGCGTACGAACGCCAGCGACGTCAGTGCCGCGAGGTGGGCCAGCAGGTCGGCCACGAACGGCACGAAGCGGCCGACGGCGAACAGGAATCCGCCGGCCGCGGTGCCCGACAGGTGTCCCAGGCTGCCGCGGGCCGCGTTCATCGCCAGTGCGGTCGGCAACTGGTCGTCCGGCACGAGATTGGGAAGTGAGGCGTCTTCGGCCGGTTCGAACAGGGCCGCGCAGGCGCCGAGCACGGCGGCGACCGCGACCAGGTGCGGAAGGGTCACGGCGTTCGACCACACCGCGGCGACGAGGCTGGCGGCCGCGACCGCCTGGGCCGCCTCACAGCCCAGCATGATCTTCTTACGGTCGCAGCGGTCGGCGAGGGCGCCCGCCGGCAACCCGGCCAGCAGTTGCGCCGCGGCGATGACGCCCAGGACCAGCCCGGACGACGCCGCGGATCCGGTGACCGCGAGCACCAGCAGCGGGTAGGCGATCGTGGTGGCGCTGGTGCCGCAGTCCGACGCCGCCCGGCCTGCCCACAGCAGGCGGTAGTCGCGGTTGCGGGACAGCGCGGTACCGGCGCTCATCGGGCCAGCTCCCGGCAGTTGCGGGCGATCTGCCGCAGCGCTTCGGCGAAGTCGTCGCCGGCCGTGGCCGCCTCCGCCGGCGAATGCAGATCCGGCTGGTAGTAGACGGTGAACGTCAGGCGGCCGTCGTGGACGGCGCCGACCACCTCCAGGGCGTGGCCGCTCCGCTCGGCCGGGTCGTGTTCGTGGCCGAGTGTCATGTGCGTGTCCCTCAGGAGACTCGCGCCGGGCTCGGCCGACCGGGCGTCCCACTGGCCCAGGTAGTTGAACACGACCTGCGGCCCCGGTGCGGACAGCCGCTCGCGTACGGCGGGGGCGCCGAGGTGGCGCAGCGCCCCGAAGCCGAACCCGTTGGCGGGCGCCGCTCGCAACTGCCGGCGTACCGACTTGACGCGGGTGCGCCAGTCGGCGTCGGCGGGCACGTCGAAGGCGACGGGGAAGATCGTGGTGAACCAGCCGACCGTACGTGACAGGTCGACGTCGTCGAGGATCTCCTCCCGGCCGTGGCCCTCCAGTGAGATCGACACCCGGTCCCGCCCGGTCAGCCGGGACAGCGCCCAGCCCAGAGCGGTCAGCAGGACGTCGTTGATCCGGGTGCGGTACACGGCCGGCGCCACCCGCAACAGGGTGTCGGTGTCCTCCGGGCTCAGCTCCACCGACACGGTCTGGGCCGGTACGGCCGACTCTCCGGCGAGCGGCGGCGACCCGTCGAGCGCCGAGGCCCAGTGCTCCAGCTCGTGGTCCAGCTTGCCGGCGGCCACGTGCTCCTCCAGCCGGCACGCCCAGTCGCGGTACGACGTGGTCTTCGGGCCGAAGCGCACGGTCTCGCCGCGCAGCGCCTGCCGGTAGGCGGTGTCGAGGTCGTCGAGCAGGATGCGCCACGAGACGCCGTCGACGACGAGGTGGTGCGCCACCAGGAACAGGTACGGCCGCGCGTCCGGACCACGGGAGAACAGCACCGCCCGCAGCAGCGGCCCGCGGTCGAGGTCGAAGCTCGCGTGGACCTCGTCGGCGATCTCCTCCATCGCGGCGAACTGGCCGGAGGCCGGCACGGAGGACACGTCACGCAGGAGGAGCACCGTGTCCGAACCGGTCTCCTCGTTGTACTGCCGCCACGCGCCGTCGGCCCGCTCGAACCGCATCCGCAGCGCGTCGTGGTGTGCCACGAGCGCGTCCAGTACGCGTCGCAGGGCCTCCTCGTCGGAGGCGCCGACGAGCTCGACCAGGGTGGACTGGTTGAAGTGGCGAGGGTTGACGGTGTGCGTCTCGAAGAACCACTGCTGGATCGGGGTGAGAGGTGCCGTCCTGGGTCTGCCAGAGTTCGACGGTGCCGGCCGTGCACGTCGGCGCGAAGGTCTCGCGGAGCTGGAACTCCGCCGAGATGACCGTCGCGCCCGCGTACGCGTCGGTCGGCATCGCGTAGAGCAACCGGTTCACGTGGGAGGGCCCACAGTCGGCGATGTCGTCCGGGCACCGGCCGATGCCTTCGTCACCGGAGAAGTCGTACGCGCTGGAGCCGTCGCTGGAGACCATCAGCCGGTGCTCGTCCAGGACGGTCCGGTATGTCGGGTCGATGTACACCGGGAACACCGTCGCCGCGTCGGTGAGCATCGCACGGTCCGGCTTCAGGGTGACCGTGCGAGCGCCGACCTGAACGCCGACTGCCGCCCGATGCGACCCGTATGCCGGTTCCGCCGCAGTGGATCCCCCCGCCGAGTCCCACATCAGCGGCCGTGGCGCGGCGAACACCGGATCTCCTTCACCGTTCGCCACCAGCCCGCCCGCCGCGTCCTTCGTGAGGTTCAGCCCTCGTTCGGTCATCGCGAACCTCAGGCGAGCCAGCTTTCCACCGGCGGCCGCTTCGCGGGTCCTGACGACGAGCACGTGGGAGAACCCATCGGCGTCGGCGTGCAACCGCAGGTCGACACCTGCGATGACATCCTCGAACCCTGGTTCAACGCGGTCTGCTCAGCCTGCCGTCGCCGGATATGATCGACCAGACGTCGCCGGGCGACTACTGTGAGCCATGCTTCCGGGCGCCGCACCGCCGCGTCGGACGACCTTGAGGTCAGCATCGCCACGACCGCGTCCTGCACACAGTCCTCGGCTTCCTCCCTCCCCGCACCGGCCGCCTGACATTGCGCGACCGCCTTGGCAACCGCCTCGGCCAGCTCATTTGCCGCCTCCAAAGCCCTACCGCCTTCTCCGTTTAACGCCTCGACCGAGAAGCGTTCCTCGACCAATTCGGAGAATTCTTCCCCGAGCCAGGCCGGAATGGCGCTTCGGGTGAGCAGCCCTTCCATCAAAGCACCCTGGCGAAGACGGCGGCCGACCCGCGGGAGTCCGCCGGGCGAGAGGATTGATGCTGCTTGGTCACTGCGAACCTTCCAACGGGCATGCCAATAGAAGCAATGCGAAATGGTGATGAACAAGAGGTGGCTTTGATGCCCGATGACGTCGAGCTCACCCGGCCGTTAGAGGATCACGACGACCCGTCTACGGCATGCGATGCGACCGGCCTACTGCATTTGGCGGATCGATCTGGGGATGGGCATCTGTCCTCCTGATAGGGGGCTTGCGGGTGTACTACGACAATCCACCGTCGCAACCGAGCGCCGCGGACCTGGCGTCCTCGCCCGGCGGGCCCTGCGCCGGGCCGGACGCCCCCGCGCTGGTCGCGACCGTCCCTACCGTGAGCGCCAGGCTCTCCGACCCTGACATCGAGCAGATCTCCGGTGAGTTCCGGGCGGTCTGGGACGACGCGTCCGGGCACCACGAATGGGACTCGCCACTGCTCGGTCCGAAATTCAGCGGATCGACCTTCAGTACGCCGCTGCCGTCATCCCTTCCACGGCAGGTCACGGTCCAGTGGAGCGCTCGCGCCTACGACGGCACCGCATACGGCCCGTGGAACGACGCGACGGGCTGCTACCTCTCCTACGACAACTCAGCGACGTAGCCGGGTCACTGGTTCGATCCCCGTATCGCCCACCCGCAGGTGAGGGCCCTGTTTCGAGAACCTCGAGACGGGGCCCAGCCTGGGCAGGCCGCTCACCGTACGAGCGGACCGCGGCCTCGTCGCCTCCGGCCCACGCCGCGCCGGCTACTTTCTTCGAGGCGAAAATAAAGTTGCCTCATCTGATTGACGCCTTGATGTGTTCGGTGTTTTCTTTCAACTGAAAGGTTTCCTTTCAGTTGCCACCGCTCTGACATCCGGGCCGGCGTCCGCCTGGTGTGATGGGCTCGTCTCGAGCAGGGAGCACCGCCATGCCTCCGCCAGAACACCCGCTGCCATGCGATGAACGCCTTCACTCCCCCGTCGCACGGCGTCTCGCCGGCTGAGCCTCCTCGTCCCTGAGCCCCGCCGTGCCGCTATCGCGGCAACGGCCGGGCGCGAACCGGACCGGCGCCGGCATGTGCTCGACCGCCGGCCCGACGAATTGCGTCATGCCCTCCGCATCCCCGCCCCGAAGCGAAGGAACGTCCATGCGATACCTCTCCGGCCGGCGCGCGCTCGCGCTGAGCTCGGCGACCACGTTGGCGGCCGCCGCGCTCTGTGCCCTCGCCGCAGCGCCCGCGTCCGCAGCCCCCGCGGTCAATACGCCCTACACCTTCGTCAGCGCCGGCAGCGGCAAATGCGTTGACGCCGCCTCCGCCGGAACCGCCAACGGCACCGCCGTGCAGCAGTACGCGTGCAACTCCAGCACCGCGCAGCAGTGGCAGCTGAAGACCGCCGCCGACTCCGGCTACTACGTGATCGTCAACGCCAACGGATCGCAGCCCGCGATCGACGTCGACGGCCCTTCGACCGCCGACGGCGCCAAGATCCACCTGTGGTCGAACGGTGGCTGGGCCAGCCAGGAATGGCAGCCGGTGCAGGAGGCCGGCGGCAACTACCACTTCGTCAACCGCAACAGCGGGAAATGCCTGGACGTTCCTGGGGCGTCGACCGCCGATGGCGTCCAGCTCGACCAGTACACCTGCAACGGCACGGGCGCCCAGGCGTTCACCCTCACGCCCGTCGGCGGCGGCGTGCCGGGTAACCCGGACAACCCCGATCTCGGGCCGAACGTCAAGATCTTCGACCCGTCGATGCCGGCGTCGAGCATCCAGTCCACGATCAACTCGGTCTACGGCTCCCAGCAGACCAACCAGTTCGGGACGAACCGGTACGCGCTGCTGTTCATGCCCGGCAGCTACAACGTCGACGTTCCCGTCGGCTTCTACACCCAGGTCGCCGGGCTCGGCGCCCAGCCCACCGACGTCTCACTGACCGGCGGCGGCGTGCACGTGGACGCGGCCTGGTCCGGTGGCAACGCCACGCAGAACTTCTGGCGCGGGGTCGAGAACCTCTCCGACACGCCCAGTTCCGGCACCCTGGAATGGGCGGTCTCGCAAGCCGACCCGTTCCGGCGCGTCGACGTCCACGGCGGCATGACACTGGACGACTACACATCGGGCAACAACACGAGCAACTGGTCGTCCGGCGGATACATCGGCGACAGCCGCGTCTCGGGTCGGATCGACTCCGGCACCCAGCAGCAGTTCCTCACTCGCAACACCGCGATGGGCAGCTGGACCGGCTCGAACTGGAACATGGTGTTCGTCGGCGACACCGGCGCCCCCGGGCAGTCGTTCCCGACGTACACCAACGTGTCGTCGACGCCGACGCTGCGCGAGAAGCCGTACCTCTACGCGGACTCCACCGGCCTCTACAACGTGCGGGTCCCCGCGCAGCGTACGAACGCCGTCGGGCCCGACTGGACCTCCGGCGGCACGGCCGGCACCACCATCCCGATCACGCAGTTCTACGTCGTCAAGTCCGGCGACACCGCGGCGAGCATCAACGCCGCCCTCGCGTCCGGCAAGAACCTGCTCGTGACGCCGGGGGTGTACCACCTGAACGCGCCGCTGAACATCACCCGGCCCGACACCGTCGTACTCGGGCTCGGCCTGGCGACCTTCGTACCGGACAACGGCGTCACCGCCATCACCACCGCCGACGTCGACGGCATCGACATCTCCGGGCTGATGATCAGCGCCGGTACCACCAACAGCCAGACGCTCATGCGGGTCGGCCCCGCGGGCTCCTCGGCCGGCCACTCCGCCGACCCCATCACCCTGCACGACGTGTTCTTCCGCGTCGGCGGCGACGCCGCCGGCAAGGCCACCCAGTCGCTGGTGGTCAACAGCAACAACACGGTCATCGACCATTCGTGGCTCTGGCGCGCCGACCACGGCAACGGCGGCACCGTCGGCTGGAACACCAACACCGCCGCCAACGGCCTGGTCGTGAACGGCGCCAACGTCACGGCGTACGGACTCTTCACCGAGCACTACCAGCAGTATCAGGTCCTGTGGAACGGGAACGGCGGCCGCACGTACTTCTACCAGTCCGAGATGCCGTACGACGTCCCCGGCAACTCGAGCTGGACGCCGGGCGGTGGCACCAACGGCTACGCCTCGTACAAGGTCGGCGCGGGCGTCACCTCCCACCAGGCATGGGGGCTCGGCGTCTACTGCTTCTTCAGTACGAACCCGGGCGTGGTCGCCGACCGGGCCATCGAGGTGCCCTCAACGGGCTCGGCCTTCCACGACATGGTCACCGTCTCCCTCGGCGGCAGCGGAACCATCAACCACCTCATCAACAACTCCGGCGGCGCCGTCCGCTCCGGTAGCACCGTCGCCTACCTGAACGACGGCCCCTGATAGACGAGCCACGGGAGTGAGGGCTCCACCCAGCCCTCACTCCCCGGGCGAGGCCTGCCTCGTTCCCGTGAATCAGGCCTTGGCGCGCTGCTGCTTGAGGCGGAGTTCCTCTTCGCGGACCCGGGTGTGGACGGCCCGTTCGTGTTCCAGCCAGTCGGGGCCTTCGGCCTTCAGGGTCTCGATCTCGGCGGTGGTGAGCGGGCCGGTGATGCCGGCGCGGGCCAGGCCCGAGGCGGAGACGCGGAGCTTGGCGGCGACGACCTGGCGCGGGTGGGGACCCTCGCGGCGTAGGTCGGCGAGCCAGGAGGGTGGGTTGGCCTGGAGTGCGTTCAGCTCGTCGCGGGAGACGACGCCCTCCTGGAATTCGGTGGGCGCTGCGGACAGCAGGATCCCCAGCTTCTTCGCCGCGGTCGCGGGCTTCATGCTCTGCGGGGCCTTCGCCTTGGACGTGCTCATGCCCTCAACCCTAGTCAGCGGGATGAGTCGTCAGGACGCGACTAGGCTGAGAAAGGTGACTAATAGCGAGTTCCGGCTGGCCTACGCGCCGGGGGTGACGCCCGGGAAATGGGCCCGGGTGTGGGGCGAGCGGGTGCGGGAGGTGCCGCTTCGGCTGATCCAGATGCCCGCCGCCGAGGCTGTCGCCCTGCTGCGCGACGGCGGCGTGGACGCGGCGTTGGTGCGTCTGCCCGTCGAGCGCGAAGGCCTTCATGTGATCCCGCTGTACGTGGAGACGACCGTGATAGTGGTGCCGAAGGATCACGCGGTGGCCGCGGTCGACGAGGTGGAGCTCGCCGACCTCGCCGACGAGGATGTGATCGAGCCGCTCGACGAGGTCCTGACCTGGGTCGACCGCCCCGGGCAGCCCGCTTTCACCCGTCCTGAGAGCACGGTGGACGCGATCGAGCTGGTGGCGTCGGGGGGCGGCGTACTACCGCTCCCCCAGTCTCTGGCCCGTCTGCACCACCGCAAAGACCTCACCTACCGCACCGTGACCGACGCCCCTCAGTCCCAGATCGGGCTGGCCTGGCTCGAGGCGGAGACGACCGACCTCATGGAGGAGCTGATCGGCATCGTCCGCGGACGCACGGCCAACAGCTCCCGTGGCCGTACCCCTCAGCAACCGCAACCCGCCCGTAAGAAGCCCCCGCAAAAACAGTCCACTCCCAAGCCGCGCCGCCGCACGCGCCGCCGGACGTGAACAGCGTCATTCGTTCCTGTCCTCATCCGACTGATGCAGCCGGGCGGTGGATCAGCCCGGCCTCTCGGAGAGCGCTCCTATGGCGTTACGGTACCGAGGACAACGAGAAGATCATCAAAAGGTCACAAGATCTACGCAATACTCCCCCGCGCCGGGTCTATTGATGGTGAGCACGATATCTTCCGCAGGCGGTTGAGTCCCGACCGCTTGCGCACTTGGATGCTTTCGACCGGAATCAGCGGGTGACAGCCTTCGCCTGGTTGGACGTGGAGGAGAGGTACTTGATCGCTGAAGCGTTCGATAGGCAGTATCGATGGCATCCAGCCGCTGATGATCGGCAGTTGGCGCAGGCGTGCACCGATCTCCGGGCGGGCCGGTACTTCGGCGCGGCCGAGGTGCTGAAGGAAACGCGGTCGGACTTCGAGCTGAGGGCACACCGATCGCTGGTGCTGGCATCCGAGGCGGCCGACTCGGACCTGGTGGAACGCTGGGTGACGGAAGAGCCGAGCGCCGAGTCGACGCTGATGTGGGCGCGGGTCGCCGTGCTCCGCGCGACAAGGATGAGCGCGACGCGGGACAACCGGCTCCCCGCCCTGACGGGCATCGCACGGAGCGCCTGTGAGCGTGCGGCGGACGAGTTCCCTGGCGATCCGACACCGCTGGTGGCTCACCTGTCCATCGCCCACCTGCTCGGCGTGAGCGATCCCGCTCCAAAGGACGTGCCGAGAACCCCGCGCGGTCCGTGGAAGCTTTTCACGCGCATCCTCAGGTTCGCGCCGTCCCATCGCGAGGCTCACCATCGGATGCTGGCCCATTTCTTCGCCCGCCACGGTGGACCGACGACCGCGGCGTGGGACATCTCGCTCTACCTGAGCCAGCGTGCGCCGCTTCCGTCCGCCCTCCGGCTCCTCCCGTTCGTCGCCCTCATCGCCGAGCACGATCCGAAGACCCTGGTGGATGACCAGATCTGGGAACAGCCCGCGTGGCACGCCGCCGCCACGACGGTTTACCAGAACTGGTTCTCCGGCATTTCCACCTACCGTTTCACTCCGGTGCTGGATCTGTCCTACCTGGCACACGCGCTGTTCATGGCGAAGTGCCGATCCGAGGCTCGGCAGGTGCTCATGACGATGGGACCCTATGCGTCACGGATGCCCTGGGCGGCCTTCGGTGACCCCGTTGAGCAACTCACCATCGTCAGACGCGCGTGTGGACTCCCCGTACCCGTCGGTGTCCACACCCGCCGCTCGACAGAGACCTGACCGCTCTCATCTGAGCCCCTCCGCTCCGCCACGACGAAAGGTTAATTGTGCGTCACAGGGCCCCAGCACCCGCCGAACTTGAAAACGTCAGGCGTGATTCAAGATCGACCGAATTCAATGATGATGAAGTACTGCACCTCATGGGATACCCGCGGAAACTGACACGCCGTTTCCGCGCGTTCGACAACTTCGCGATCTCCTTCACGATCATCAACATCATCTCGGGCATCTTCTCCTCGTTCGGCCTGGGAATGAACGCGGGTGGGCCGCGGGTGCTGGTGTTCGGCTGGATCAGCGTCTCGATCATGGTGCTGTTCGTCGGTGCCTCCATGGGTGAGATCGCGTCCGCCTACCCGACCAGCGGCGCGCTGTACTTCTCGGCCGGCAAGCTCGCCAGAAACCGCAAGGGCGCCTGGTCCTGGTACACGGGCTGGCTGAACTTCGTCGGCCAGATCGGTGGCACCGCGGCCACCGACTACGCCGCCGCCGTATTCATCCAGGCGTTCATCGCCATGCAGTGGTCCGGCTACAACGTGACGCCGCAGAAGACGGTGGCGATCACGGCTTTCATCTTGCTGATCCAGGCGCTGGCGAACACCTTCACGGTGCGGTTGATCGCCGTCTTCAACCGGATCTCGGTCTGGTGGCTGTTGATCGGCATGGTGACGATCGTCGTCGCACTCACCCTGGTGCCCTCACACCACCAGTCGGCCTCGTTCGTGACCCACTTCGTCAACAACACCGGCTTCCACAACAGCCTGTACGGCGGCATGCTCGGCCTGCTGGTCACCAGCTGGACCTTCACCGGTTTCGACGGCAGTTTCCACATGTCCGAGGAGACCATCCGAGCCACCGTGAACGCCCCCAGGGGCATCACGCGTGCGATCGCGTTCTCGTCGCTCACCGGCCTGCTCCTGATGCTCGCCCTGATCTACTCGATCCGCGACTACGCCCAGGAGGCGAGCGCCGCGGCTCCGCCGGTGCAGATCCTCATCGACGCGCTCGGAAGCGGCGCCGCCAAGCTGATCCTGCTCATCGTGATCGGCTCGATGCTGTTCTGCGGTCTGGCCAACATGACGAGCAACACCCGCCAGATCTTCGCCTTCTCCCGCGACGGCGCCATGCCCGGGTCGAGCCTGTGGAACTCGGTCTCGTCCCGTACCCGTACGCCGGTCAAGGCCGTCTGGCTGGCCGCCGGTTGCTCGCTGGTGCTCGTACTCCCGGGCCTGTGGTCATCGACCGTGTTCAACGCCGTGGTGAGCGTCAACGTGGTCGGGCTCTTCCTTGCCTACGGAATCCCGATCTTCCTCCGGCTGCGGCTGAACACCTTCGAGCCCGGCCCGTGGAACCTGGGCCGGTACAGCAAGCCGGTCGGATGGATCGCGGTGACCTGGATCGTGATCAGCAGTGTGCTGTTCATGCTTCCGCAGACCTCCCCGATCACGTCCACGTCGTTGAACTACGCGCCGATCGCGCTGGGCGTGGTGCTGGTCACCGCCACGGCATGGTGGTTCGCCACCGCGCGCCGGCGGTTCCAGGGCCCGGTCAGCTACGGCCGCCCCGACGAGGTCGCCGCGATGGACCTCATCTGACCCACCGATCGCGGCACCACGCGAAAGAACGAGCCTGAGGCCCTGCCCCTCACTTCGAGGGGCAGGGCCTCAGGCTCGTTCGGGCGGCGTTGAGCGATCATCTCCGCGGCACGCCCCAAAAAGGGCGGACGGCGGGCGTTCAACGCGAAAAGATGGCCGGTATGTCACTGCCTGCCCTCCCCGAGGAGTCCTTCCAGCGCGTGCTCTGCGTCGTCGCGCACCCGGACGACATGGAGTACGGCGGGTCCGCGGCCGTCGCCCGCTGGACCGCGCGCGGCATCGAGGTCGGTTATCTCCTGCTCACCCGCGGCGAGGCCGGCATGCCGAACCCTCCCGAGGAGACGGCCCGCCTGCGCGTCGCCGAGCAGCGGGCCGCCTGCGCCGTCGTCGGCGTCACGCACCTGACCGTCCTCGAACATCCGGACGGCGTGCTCGTCTACGGCCTCGACCTGCGCCGGGACATCTGCCGGGAGATCCGCCGGTTCAAGCCCGACGTCGTACTCGGCGCCGGTTATGAGGTCGAGACGCCTTATGGCTTCGACCAGGCCGACCACCGCGCGGCCGGGCTCGCGACACTCGACGCCGTACGCGACGCCGGGAACCGGTGGGTCTTCCCGGAGCAGGTCGACGACGAGGGCCTCGAACCGCACTCCGCACGCTGGTACATCGTCCCCGGCCTCGCGGGCTCCGCGACCCACGGCGTCGACGTCACGGGTGAGCCGCTGCGCCGTGGCGTCGCCTCGCTCGAGGCGCACGCCGCGTACCTGGCCGCGCTCCCCGACCATCCCGCCCCCGAGGAGTTCATCCCGGGTTTCACCGCGATGAGCGGCAAGGCCATGGGCGTCGAGCACGCCGTCCTGTTCCGCGCCCACGACCTGCAGGCACCACCGGCCATCCGGGACTGACCCGGGTCACCCGGTGAAGGCGTTCCAGTCCGGAGCCGGATCGGTGCCGCGCAGGAACGCGAGGATCAGCGGATTGACGAGTTCCGGGCGCTCCAGCGGGAGGGTGTGCGTGCCCGGCAGCACTGCCAGGCGCGCCTCGGGCAGTGCGGCGACGACGGCCAGGGAGTGTTCGACGGTGACCTCGTCCCGGTCGCCCTGAAGCACCAGCGTGGGGGCGGTGACGCCACCCAGGGTGTCCAGTGCGATCTCGGGCTCGGTGGCGATCATGCGCATCATCTTGGCGTGCACGACGGGGAAGTGGTCGGGGCCGTCCGGAGAGACCGGGTCGTACGCGCGGCGCAGGAACATGACCGCGCCCGGCGAGTCGAGGTACGCCAGCAGGTCGCCTCCGGCGACCCTGCCGGAGGAGTTGTAGTACTGGCCGATCAGCACCATCCGGGCCACCAGGTCCGGGCGGCGCTGGGCCACCAGCAGCGCGACCACCGCCCCGTCGCTCCACCCGACGAGGTGAGCCGGCGCGCCGATCTCCTGCTCCAGGTAGGCGATCGTGTCGTCGGCCATCACCGAGTAGCTCAGCGGGCCCTCGACGTCCGGGGTGTGAGCGTGCCCTCGGCGCTCGGGGACATGGACCCGGTAGCCGGCCTCGACCAGCGCCGGGACCTGCGCGTGGAACGAGGACGCGCCGACGAACCCGCCGTGCAGCAGGACGAGCGGATCGCCCTCACCGGACACCTCATGCCACGTACGCAGCCCGGCCACCTCGATGTACCCCGTCATGCCCATCACCGTAGTCGTCGGTCAGGTGGGGCGATGGTCATGCGCGCGGCGATATGTCCGTGGGCTTTCATCTGTTGCCTGTCGCAGTGGCGAGTGCGGGTTCGGTGGCCGGGGTGGGGGCGGGAACGGGTGTGGTGGTGGGGCGGAGCCAGCACGCGGCGAGCAGGGCGGCGAGAGCCGCGCAGGCGGCGCCGGCGAGGTACGCGGCGTGGTAGCCGCTCGTCAGGGCGTCCAGGTGGGAGTGTCCGGTGGCGGTCAGGTGGTTCGTACGGCCGACGGCGAGGCCGGCCAGGACGGCGAGGCCGAGTGCGCCGCCGAGCATGGATGACGTGGTGGCGATACCGGAGGCCAGGCCGGACTCATCCGGTGTCAGGTCGCCGGTGGCGGCCAGCAGGAGTGGGGACAGGGCCGTCCCGGCGCCGATGCCGAGCAGGAGGGCGCCGGGCAGCACGTCCACGGCGTAGTGGCCCGCGACGGGGGCGCGGCCCAGTAGTGCCAGGCCGGTGGCGGCGAGCAGGAGTCCGGTCACCAGCGGCGGTTTGGTGCCGAAGCGGGCGACCAGCCGGGCCGAGGCGCCGGCGGACAGCGCGGCCATGATCAGGTTCGGGGGCAGGAACGCCAGCCCGGTCTGGAGCGCGCTGTAGCCGAGGACCTGCTGCAGGTACAGGGTCGTGAGGAAGAAGTTGGCGAACATGGCGGCGGTCCACAGCAGGCCGATGACGGCGGCGGCGACCAGGTTGCGCCGGCGTAGCAGCCGGAGCGGCACCAGCGGGGCGGTGGTCCGGGACTCCACCGGGCCGAACGCCGCGAACAGTACCGCGGCGGCGGCCAGCGGGACGATGGTGCGGCTTGAGGCCCAGCCGGTCTGGCCGACGCCGCTGATCGCGTACACGGCCAGCACCATCCCGGCGGTCACCAGCCCCGCGCCGACCACGTCCAGCCGTCCGCGCCGCCGTGCCGGGCCGGCGGGCAGCACGCGCAGCGCGGCGAGGAACACCCCGGCGCCGATCGGGACGTTGACCCAGAAGATCCATTGCCAGGACAGCAGGCCGGTCAGGACACCGCCGGCCAGCACCCCTATGCTGCCGCCGCCGGCGGCGACCAATCCGAACACGCCCATCGCCTTGGCCCGCTCGCCGGGTTCGGGGAACAGCGAGACCACCAGCGACAGCGCGACCGCGGAGGCGATCGCCCCGGCCAGCCCCTGCACCGCACGCGCGGCCAGCAGGAACCCCTGCCCGGGCGCCAGGCCGCAGGCGAGCGAGGCCAGGGTGAAGAGGCCGATCGCGGCGGCGAACAGCCGCCGCTGACCGTACAGGTCACCCAGCCGCCCGCCCAGCACCAGGAACCCGCCGTAGGTGATCAGGTAGGCGTTCACCACCCACGCCAGCGACGCCTGGCCGAACCCAAGATCCCGCTGGATCGCGGGCAGAGCGACACCCACGATCGTGGTGTCCAGCACGTTCATCAGCGAACCCGCGCACACCACCGCCAGCGCCACCCAGCGGGCGCGGTTCCGAGTACTCATCGTCGTCCCTCTCCCAACACGTCTCAGGCGGCCAGGAACGCCTCGACGTCCAGGGAGATGTCGATCCTGTCGGCGACGACGATCTTGGAGCCGTCGGTGACCAGGCCGAAGGTGATGCCGAAGTCGCGGCGGCTGATGGTCGTCTGGGCCGAGAACCCGATCCGCGGCTCGCCCTGGAGCCCGGTCGGGTCGGAGCCCAGGAACTCGACCTCAAGGTCCACCGGCCGGGTGACGTCGCGGATCGTCAGCTCACCTGACAGCACCCAGGAGCCGGCCACCGGGCGCAGTGTCCGGCCGGCGAAGCTCATCCGCGGGTACCGCTCGGCGTCGAAGAAGTCACCAGACCGCAGATGGTCATCGCGCATCTGGTTGCCGGTGTTGACCGAGGTGGTCGCGACCACGGCGGCGACGGTCGAGCGCGCGGGGTCGAGGTCGGTGACGATCTGGCCGCTGACCTCGGTGAACGTTCCGCGTGCCCGGCTCATCAGGTGGCGCACCGAAAAGCTCACCACGGTGTGGGCGGGATCGATGGTCCAGGTGCCCGCGGCCCAGCCCTCGGGCGTCTGCGGGCCGGCGGTGGTGGTGGTGTCGGTGGTGGTGGTCATCAGATTCTCCTGTAGGTCGCTGTCGGTGGGGCGGGTCGGTGAAGGGCCGTACGGCGGGGATCGGCCGCACGCGGCCAGTCCCCAGGCTTTGGTGCGGTCAGGCCTCGACCCGGTCGTAGAGGAGGCAGATCGCGCCGCTCTCGGTGACCTGGCTGGAGGTCAGCGACCACGATCCGGACGGGCCGTCGGTGAACAGCCGGGCGCCGCCGCCGACGAGTTCGGGGCACAGAGTGATGCTCAGCCGGTCCACTTCTCCCGCCTCCAGGAGGCCGCGGATCACGCTGGCGCTGGCCAGGACGATGATGTCGCCGCCCTCCTGCTCGCGCAGCCGCTTGACCTCCGTGACCGGGTCGGTGTCGGAGACGCGCGCGTTGTCCCAGGCGGCCTCCTTGAGGGTGGTGGAGAAGACGACCTTCTCGGCCGCGTTGAGCCAGCGGGAGAACTCCCGGTCCTGCGGGGCGGCGTTCTCGTCGTCGGCGACGGCGGGCCAGAACCCGGCGAAGCCCTCGTAGTTCTTGCGGCCGAGCAGGGCGGTGGTCGCCGTGCCGGTGACGGACACCATGTGGTCGCGGGACTTGGACGAGATGGCGTGCGGCACGATCCAGCTCATGTCGTACTCGCCGCCGGGGCCGCTGACGCGGCCGTCCAGGGACAGCGTGATGTTGGCGGTGACGGTACGGCGGGCGTTGTGGCCGGTCATCGTCGGTTCCTCTCGGTTTGGGATCACCCGCTCACAGTGGCCGCTTCGATGGCAGGCTGTCGTCGTCAGAGTTGGTGACATCTGGTCCGGGCTTGGAGGTCCGCGTCGATGACGGGTTCGGTCGTCAGCCCGGTGCTGGTCGGGCGGGATGACGAGATCGCCGTGCTGCGCGGTGCCTGCGAACGGGCCCGGGCGGGCCACCCGGGAACGATCCTTGTCTCCGGTGAGGCGGGCATCGGCAAGTCCCGGCTGGTCGCCGCGGCGGTGCGGGACCTGCCCGGCGATCCGATGGTGCTGTCCGGGGGGTGCCTGGAGCTCGGCGCGGAAGGCGCCCCGTACGTGCCGTTCGTCGCCGTACTACGCGATCTCCTACGCCGGCTCGGACGCGACCGGGTGGCGGCGCTGCTGCCTCCGGGCGGTGCCGCGCTCGGTGACTGGCTGCCGGATCTGGGCCCGGCGCCGGCGCGGTACGGGCCGACCCGGCTGCTGGAGGAGATGCTGACGCTGCTGGGCCGGGTGGCGGAGGCACGGCCCGTCGTCGTGGTGGTCGAGGACCTGCACTGGGCGGACGCGTCGAGCCGCGAGTTGTTCGCCTACCTGGCCCGCAACCTGACCGGCGTCGCCGTGTCGCTGGTCGGCACCGTACGCACCGGCGAGCCGGCCGCCGGGAATCCGAACCGGCGGATGCTCGCGGAGCTGGGCCGCAGCGGCTCGGTGGAGAGCATCGCCCTCGGCCCGCTGGAGCACCGGCACGTCACCGCGCTGCTGGCGGCCGTCGACGGACGGCCTCCGGACCCGGAGCGCAGCGTCCGCATCCACCGGCGCAGCGGCGGGAACCCGCTGTTCGTCGAGGCGCTGAGCACCGCGGGCGAGGCGCCGCCGGGCGACCTGCGGACCCTCCTGCTCGCCCGGATCACCGACCTGCCGGACCCGGCACGCGAAGCGCTGGAGGCCATGGCGGTGGCGGGCGCCGAGCTGGCCGACGACCTCGTCCACGCGGTCGCCGACCTGCCCGGCCGCCGGCTCCGGGACGCCCTCGACGACCTGACCGGGCGCGAACTCGTGGTGGCGCGGGAGAACGGGTACGCGATCCGGCACGACCTCATCCGCGAGGCGGTCTACGACGCGCTGCCGCCGACCCGGCGACGGCGCATGCACGCCCGGTACGCCGCCGCGCTCGCCGACGGCGGCGCCGAGGGCAGCATGGCCCTGGCCGAGCACTGGACGGCCGCGGGTGAGTTCGAGCGGGCGCTGCCCGCCGCGTGGCACGCGGCCGACCGTGCCGGGCACCAGAACGCCTACGACGAGCAGCTCCATCTGCTGGAGCTGGTCCTGGAGCAGTCGGCGAAGGTGCGGGAGCCGGTCACGCTCATCGGCGCCGACCGTACGGTCGTGCTGGAACGCGCGGCCACGGCGGCGTTCGCCGCGGGCAGGTCGGCCGCCGGCGTGGCGTACGGCACCGCCGCGCTGGACGAGCTGGACCCCGCGGCCGAGCCGGAGCGCGCGGCCCGGCTGTTCGGACTGCGCGGCCGGTTGCAGAGCCGTCTCGACGGCGGTGGACGCGAGGACCTGGAGCGGGCGGTCGCGCTGGTGCCGCCCGGGACATCGGACGCGTTGCGCGGCCGCCTGCTGTCCGCCCTGGCGTTCATCGAGTACATGGCGCTCGATGTCGCCGACGGCCGGCGGCACGCCACGGAGGCCCTGGACATCGCCGAGCGCCTCGACGACGACGCCCTGCGCGCGCCCGCGCTGCTGGTGCTGGGCGCGCTCCACGGCACGCTCGGCGACCTGGAGCAGGCCTGCGGCGCGTTCGCCGAGGCCCGCCGTACGGCCGACGCGGCGGGCGACGCGCACGCGTTCCTGACCGCCTTCCAGTGGGAGTCGAGTGCGCTGAGTGACAGCGGCCGGTACGAGGAGGCGGTCGAGCTCGCCCACACCGGGCAACGGGCCGCCGAACGCCTCGGCCAGGCCCGTGCCCGGGGCAGCATGCTCGCCACGGCCCGCGCCGTTCCCCTGTCCTTCCTGGGGCGCTGGGACGAGGCCCTGCGAATCGTCGACGACGCCCTCAGCCTGGCGCCGCCCCCGCTGTACGCCGCGTACCTGCGCCTGGTCGCCGCGGACATCGCGCACCGGCGCGGCCAGACCGAGCAGGGCGGGACCCTGCTGCGCCAGATCACCGAGTTCGCCGTGCACACCGAGGGGACGGCGGAGGCGGAATCCCTGCTGGCCCTCCTGCGCATCGCCCGCGCGATCGACCAGGACGACCTCGGCACGGCCGATCTGATCGTGGGCGAGCACCTGGCGACGGCACTGGGCACCTGGCCGCCGCACGAGACGGCGCGGCTGGCGGTGTCCGGGGCACGGGTGCAGCGGGCCCGGCGAACGGCCGCGCCGCGAAACCGGCGGGTCGCGGGCGAGACCGCAGACCGGCTCGCGGAGCTCGCGCGCATGCTCGGCTCGGTGCGCACGACCACGCCGGTGATCGACGCCCTGCGCCTGACCTTCCGCGCGCTGACAGCGGGCGGCGAGCTGCCCGCCTGGGACGACGCGGCCACGGCCTGGCGTGACCTCGGCAACCGCTACGAGACCGCCGTCGTGCTGGTGGAGGGCGCGGCCTCGGCGCTCGCGTCCAACAACCGTCCCGGCGCGCGGTCCCGGCTGCGCGAGGCACGCGCCATCGCCACCGAGCTGGGTGCCGCGCCGCTGCGGGCGCGCATCGACGACCTCACGGCCCGCGGACGCCTCACCGACACCGCCGGCGGCACCTCCGGAAACGCCTTCGGCCTGACCCGCCGCGAACTCGACGTACTGCGCGTCCTGGCACGCGGACGGTCGAACCAGCAGATCGCCGTGGAGCTGTTCATCTCCGTCAACACCGTCGCCACCCACGTGGCCAGGATCCTCACCAAACTCGATGTCGTGTCCCGTACCCAGGCCGCCGCCAAGGCCGGCGAGACCGGCCTGCTGGACGACCGGTCCACAGCCTGAACCGGACGTATACGTGCCCGAAGTCAGTGCAGCGCGGCCGCCTTGCGCAGGAGTACCGAGCGCTCGCGCTGGTTGGTGCACAGGCGGGCCGCCAGTTCCAGTTCGGCGCGTGCCTCCGGTGTCCGGCCGAGGCGGGTCAGCAGCTCCCCGCGTACGGTCGGAACCAGGTGCGAACCGGGGAGCCGGTCCGAGGCGATCAGTTCGTCCACGATGGCGAGGGCCTGCGCCGGGCCTGAGGTCATGGCCACGGCGACCGCCCGGTTGAGGTCGACGACCGGTGAGGGCGCGACCCGGCCGAGTGCCTCGTAGAGCACCACGATCCGGTCCCAGTCGGTCGCCTCGACCGAGGGCGCCGACGCGTGGGCGGCGGCGATCGCGGCCTGCAGGCCGTACGGGCCGAGGCCGCCGCGACTCGACGCCTTGACCAGCGCGGCCAGCCCACGGCGAATCGCCGAGAAGTCCCACCGCCGCCGGTCCTGGTCCTCCAGCAGGACCGGCGAACCGTCCGGGCCGGTACGGGCCGGGAAGCGCGCGGCCGTCAGCTCGCACAACGCCAGCAGGCCGTGCACCTCCGGCTCGTCCGGCTGCAGCGCGGCCAGCGTGCGGGCCAGCCGGATCGCCTCGTACGCGACGTCGGGGCGCAGCAGCCGGTCGCCCGACGTGGCCGTCGACCCCTCCGTGAAGATCACGTAGAGGACGCTGAGCACGCCGCCCAGCCGCTGCCGGCGCTCGTCGGCCGCCGGCAGCTCGAACGGCACGCCGGCCGCCGCGATCGTCTTCTTGCCCCGGGTGATGCGGGCCTGCACGGTCGGCACCGGCACGAGGAACGCGCGGGCGATCTCCTCGCTGGACAGGCCGCCGACCACGCGCAGGGTCAGCGCCACCTGGGCCTCGCGGGAGAGCACCGGGTGGCAGCTGACGAACATCAGCGCCAGGACGTCGTCGTCGATCCGGTCGGGGTCGATCTCGTCGTCGGCCGCCGGATCGGCCGCCAGCAGGGCGTACCGGTCCTGCAGGGCGGCGCGGCGGCGGATCGCGTCGATCGCCCGCCGCCGGGCCGTGGCCATCAGCCACCCGGCCGGACTGGCCGGAGCGGTGAGCGGCCACGACACCAGCGCCTCGGCCACCGCCTCCTGGGCGGCGTCCTCGGCCAGGCCGAAATCGCCGGTCAGCCGGGTCAGCGTGGCGACGATCCGCGCCGACTCGATCCGCCAGACGGCCTCGACGTCGGCCGTGTCCATCAGATCCGGCTGCTGCTCTCGCGCCCGGCCGGGTCCGGGTCGTGCGGCGTCTCGTCGTCGCCGGCCACGCGGCGGACCTCCAGCTTGGACCCGGGGACCGCCGGGAGCCGCTTGGCCCACTCGACCGCCTCCTGCTTCGAGGCGACATCGAGCAGGAAGTAGCCCCCGAACAGTTCCTTGGTCTCTCCGTACGGCCCGTCGGTGACCACCGGGGCCTCGCCGGTGAACTCGACCACGACGCCCCGGCTCGGGTCGTCGAGCCCTTCGGCGGCGAGGAGGACTCCGGCCTTGAGCATCTCCTCGATGAACTCGCGGGTCGCGGCCATCGACTCCTCGATCGAGGCCATCATGGCCGCGTTCGTCTCATCGGTGCCCCGCATGATCAGCATGTACTTCGGCATCGCGTTCTCCTCGTCCGGCGGAGCCGCCTCTCGGCCCTCGCCCCCATAGGTCGAACGGGCCGCCCGCGGATCGACACGGCCCCGGAGAAATCTCTCGCCGCGACGCGGCCGCCCCTGCGTCCCGCCCGTCAGACCGGCCCTCTGAGCGATGGCCGGCGCGGACGCCTTGCTGGTCAGCAGCCTATCGCCGGCGCGCCACAGCGTTCTCCTGACGACCGCCGCGTCGAGCGGGCCGTCTCCTGAAATGAAAGGCATCAAGGAATCACACCGGCCGAATTCGGCCAACCGTGTCCGCGTGAACCGGGATACCGTGCATCGGCTGTGGTCTTCATGAAGGAGGGGCGCCGTGCTCGCCAAACTCGCCGCCGGACTGGTCCTGGTCGCCGCGTTTCTGCCCACTCCGGCGCAGGCGGCCGGAGCGCCGTCCGACCCGACTCGCGCGCAGCTTCGCACGATCGTGGAGAACGTGAACCAGGCGGACGGAAAGCGCTATGGGCTGCACGACGACGCCGGCCACACAATGGACACCGTCAAAGTCATCCAGGACAACACGGGTGGCTATCTCGCCGTCTCGCACTTCATGGCCTCCGACGGCCATTTCCGGGTCAACCTCGCGACGTCGAGCGACCTGCTGACCTGGCACTGGGTGCGCGAGCTCGCCGGTAGCAACACCGGACCGGCCTCGCAGCCGACCATCGCGCAGGCCTCCAACGGCGGTTTCGTCCTCGCCTGGGAGCAGGAGAATCCGGGCGGCGGCAACAACCATCTCGCCTTCCGCTATTTCGCCGGTCGCGCCGACCTGCTCGCCGGCAATGTCTCCCGCTCGTTCGACGCGCCGCGGCAGCTTTCGTCCTGCGCGGAAGGTACGCCGAACATCTACTCGATCAATCTGTCACCGGACATCGACCACTCGACCATCGATGTCGGCGGGCATTACTGGTGGAACTGCGACCGGGACCGTCAGCAGCGGGGAACGCTCACGAACTTCGGCTCCTGGACGACCTCGGCACAACCGAACTTCGACAACGCACTGCTCTACTGGGGCGTCGGCGGGAACATCGGCGACCGCGACCAGGCCGCATTTCTCGGCTACAGCTTCGGGCTGATCGAAGGCCAGTACACCAAGGGAGACTTCGGCTCCTGGCGGGCCTTCCTGTACGACTACCAGACCGGCAACGCCGACCAGACCGCCATCCACACCGACGGCGGCAGCACGGCGTTCGCGAACCCCACGCTGACGGCGCTGAAGACTCCGAGCGGTGATCGCGCCATGCTCGTGACGCTGTTCGTCCCGAGCGAGGGCGCGGCGCCGGGAGAAGCCGGCGAGCTGCTCTACTACAAGACCTACTAACGGCTCCCGGCGGGTCGGTGCCGGTTGACGTGCCCGCTCGTCAGTACGCGCGGCCGGCGGGCCAGCTCACGATCAGATGGTCGGTCTTCGGGTCGTACAGCCGGATCGTGCCGTCGTTGCCGGCGGCGGCGAGGTAGGCGCCGCTGAAGACGAGGCCGTCGGAGCCTCCCTCGAACGGGGCGGTGATCGTCGCGGGCCGCTGGTAGCCGCCGATCTTCCACAGGTCGATGTCGCCGTCGGCCGCGGTGGCGGCCAGGGTCTTACCGTCCCGGCCGATCGCCAGGCCGCTGCCCTTGTAGAGCGTGATGTCGTGGGTCGCGAGCCTCGTCTGGGAGGCGACGTCCCAGATCTCGACCGCGCCGGGGGCCGGTTCCTTCAGGGCCGCGCCGGGGTCGCACCGGGTGACGGCCAGGGTCCTGCCGTCCGGGCTGAACGTCGTGTTGCTCACGGTGACGGTGCTGTTCCGCCAGGGCGCGGCCAGCACCGTCTGTGTGGGATGCCCGTCGAGGTGCTTCCACAGGGTGAGTTCGCCGGACGCGGCGGTGTACGCGGTGAGGGCCGTTCCGTCGGGACTGAGCGCGTGGCACACACCGGTGCCGATGACAGACGCGATGACCGGCTTGGACTCGCCGTACGTCCATTTTCCGTACTGGCCGACGTCGTCGCAGGCGTAGAGGACCTTTCCGTCCCGGCTGAACTGCAAGGCACGTATGTCGTCGTCAGCGCCCTCGCCCGTGGAGTTCATCGTCGTGACGTCGGTTCTCGTCCGGGTGGCGACGTTCCAGAGTTCGAGGTCGCCGTCGCGGGTGCCGACCGCGAGCGTGCCGCCGTCCGGGCTGAAGGCCAGGGTCGCCGCGCTCGACGTGTCGAGGGTGATCGTGCCCGCCCGCTGGTGGTCGGCCGCGTCGAACAGCTCCACCAGGCCGGTGCTCACAGGGCCGACCACCTCCGTTTCACCGGCCGCGAGCATCGTCCCGCTGGGGCTGAACGCCAGCGAGCCGTTCAGTGTCACCCCGGAGCCCGGCGCGCCCGCGCGTACGGAGGGGGTCGCCGGATGCGCGCCGGAGTGGCCGGTCAGGAAGGAGCCGAACCCGAAGGCCACGACGACGGCGCCTGCGAAGGCGACGCCGGTGAGGGCCACGCGCCGGCCGGGAGAACTCAACCGCGGCTTCGGGAGTGCCGGCCCGGCGCCCGGCGCGGGCGGCGCCGGCGTACTCCGGGCGGCCCGGGACCTGCCGGCGCCCTTCACCCTCGCCGCGCTCGTCGCGCTCGTCACCGGGGACCTGCGCGGTGGAGTTGAAGACAGCGGGGCGGCAGCCGGGGGCGGCGGGGCGGGAGCCTTCGGGGGTGCGGCGTCCCGCTGGATCGCCGCGAGCTCTTCGGCGACCTGCTCGACGGTCGGCCGCCGCGCGGGAACCCGGCTGAACAACGCGGTGATGAGAGGCGTGAGCGGACCGGCGTTCCGCGGCCGGGGCGGATCCTGAGTGAGCAGGAGCAGCAGCACACTCGCGTAGTCCGGCCCCTGGTACGGCGGCACACCCTCCACCGCGTTGAACAGGGTCGCGCCCAACGACCACAGGTCCGCGGCCGGGCTCGCCGCGGCGTTCTCCGCCTGTTCCGGAGACATGAACGCCGGAGTGCCGCTCACCTCACCGGGGATGCCGGCGACATGCTCACCCGCCCGCTGGGCGATGCCGAAGTCGGTGATGACGACGCGGCGCCCGGCGATCAGGACGTTGGCGGGCTTGAGATCCCGGTGCACGATCCCGGCGGCGTGCGCCTCCCCCAGCGCGTCCGCCATCGCCGCGCCGAGCTCGGCGACGCGCCGCCACGGCAGCCGGACGTTCACCCGGATGATCTCCGCGAGGGACTCCCCCTCGATGAGCTCCATCACGATCACGGGCGCACCGTCATCCTCGACGACGTCGTACACCGTGATCACACTCGGATGGTGGAGCGCGGCGGTCGCCCGCGCCTCCTGCATCGCCAGCGCCTTCAGCTCGGCGCACTCCACCGGGTCCTCCGGCAGAATGATCTTCTTGATCGCGACTTCCCGGCCGAGCATCTCGTCATGGCCGCGCCAGACGATGCCCATCGCCCCCTGGCCGATCACGGAAATCAGGCGATACCGCCCATTGATCAGCCCACTGCCCTCATCCGGCATATCGGCACGATAACCCCGCACATCGGAGGGCTGTGTGCCTTTCGGGGGCCAGGCTCGGACAGAAAGTTTGCCGGTACCCCTTTTCGAGCACACGACCGTCATCTATTTTCAGTCTGAACCGGTTCAAGTGCCCCCAAATCCGCCATGGAGGCTTAACCATGTCCCGACGAAGACTGGGCGCCGCCCTGATCACGGTGATGGCCGTGTGTTCGGCGCTCTTCAGCGTGCCCGGAACGGCATTCGCCGCTACCAACCTCGCCCTCGGCAAGACCGTGACGGTCAGCTCGACCGACGACTCGTCGAACGCGGCCACCAACGCCGTCGACGGCGACACGTCGACGCGCTGGTCGAGCGCCTACGGCGATCCGCAGTGGATCACCGTGGACCTCGGCGCCGCGCAGACCATCACCTCGGTGACCCTGCGATGGGAAGCCGCGTACGGCCGCTCGTTCAAGATCCAGACCTCGAACGACAACGCGAACTGGGCCGACGACTACTCGACCACGAGTGGCACCGGCGGCACCCAGACGATCCCGATCACTTCCGTCTCCGCCCGCTACGTGCGCATGTACGGCACCCAGCGCGCCACCGCGTACGGCTACTCGCTGTGGGAGTTCGCGGTCTACGGCGCCGGCGGCAGTAGCGGCGGCGGACTCGACCTGTCCGACTTCACCCTGTCGCGCGACTACGAGTTCGGCACCGGAAGCGGCCGCAACACCTCCGACCTTTCGGCGAACTTCAACCCGTACGGCATCGCCGGCACCTCGGTGATCAACAACGAGTGGCAGCGCTACCAGTCGTTCAACGGCACCAACCACCACATCACCGCCGACCGGCTGGAACTGACCGCGACCCCCGACAAGGGCGGCATCTACAACGGCGGCATCAGCAGCGGCCAGATCGCCACCAAGGAAACGTTCTACCCCTCCAACGGCAAGACCTACGTGTTCCAGGTAAGGGCGAAGATCCCGCACGGCACCGGTCTGTGGCCGGCGTTCTGGCTCTACGCCGCGAACGACCCCCACACCGCCTCGGAGATCGACGCTTTCGAGTTCTTCAACTCCCCGACCCAGGACACCCACGACTGGACCGGCTACGACCACGGTGACGGGGTCGGCTCCGACTACTACAACATCATGACCAACCAGTGGGTGTGGCATCCCGGCTTCGACTTCGCCGACGATTACCACACGTACACGCTGGTGTGGAAAGAAGGCGACATCCAGAAATGGGTGGACGACACCCAGGTGAAGGGCACCTACTTCACCTGGAACGGCTCCGCCCCCCAGGTCATCCTCAACCTCGCCGTCGGCGGTGACCCCAACAGCCCGCCCTCGTCCTCGGGCACCCCGTTCCCCGCCAAGTTCAGCCTGGACTTCTTCAAGGTCTGGGTGAAGTAGCCCGCCCACGGCCGCCCGCCCGCGGGCGGGCGGCCGTGCACCACCGGAAACCATCGGTGTGCGCCCGGGCGTCGGATACGAACGCCGCAGATCGAGGCCGGCCTCGTACGTCTGGCGACACGCCCGGTCATGGGTTCGCCTCTCCGATGCCGGGTTTCCGCTCACCGGGGCCGAGGAGTTCCGGCACCAGGTCGCGCGCCCGCCGGGCGGCCGCGCGGGCGATGTCGGCCGAGAGGCCGACATGGCGTGCGGGGTCGAGGAGCGCCTCGATGGCGGCCGTGTCGAGGTGTGCGGCGACCCGTGGGTCCGCGGCGAGGACCTCGGCGAAGCCCCGGCCGTCGTCCGTGGCGCGTGCCAGTTCGTGCACGATCTCGTGAGCCTGCTGCCGGCCGACGATCCCGCCCAGCGCGAGCATGACCGCCTCGGACGTGATGAGCCCGCCGGTGAGGTCCAGGTTGGCTCGCATGCGCGCCGGGTCGAGCTCGATTCCGCTCAGCATGAGATGGACACGGGCCAGGAGGTCGCCGGTCAGCGTGCAGGCCCGGATGAGCGCGTCGTCCATCATCGCGGTGTGGGCTCCGTCGGCCTCGTACGGGTGGTCGAGGGCCTCCAGCGCGAGGGGCACGAGCGCACGGATCTGCGCCGAGATGGTGACGGCGTCGGCGGCGAGCTGCGGGTTGCGCTTGTGCGGCATGGTCGAGCTGCCCACGGCCTCCGCCGTCGTACTCTCGCGGGCCTCGGCGATCTCCGGCGCGGCCAGCGCGTACAGCTCGCGGCCGATCTTCCCGCAGGTCCCCGCGAGGAGGGCGAGCAGGCACACGTACTCGGCGAACGGGTCGCCGATGTTGCGCGCGGGTACGGTCATCGGACGCAGACCGAGCCGTCTCGCGACCCGTTCCTGAACCTCTGGTCCCGCCGTGCCGAGTGAGGCGAAGGTGCCGGCCGCGCCGCCCATCATGGCGGTGAACAGGTCGTCCTCGACCCGGCGCAGGCGCCTCACGTGCCGGGCGAGCTCGTCGATCCACACGGCGGCCTTCAGCCCGAAGGTGATCGGCACGGCGTGCTGCCCATGCGTACGCCCGGGCAACGCCATCTCCGCCCCCCGGTCGGCCAGCTCCGCCGCGTCGGCCAGAATGCGCCCGATCAGGTCGAGCACGATGGCGTGCACGTCTCGCAGGACGAGCACGTCGCCGGTCTGGGTGATGTTCTGCGTGGTCGCACCCCAGTGCACCCACCCGCCGTGAGGCTCTCCGGCGACCCTGCTCAACTCGGTGATCAACGGCATCAGCGGATGACTCAGAGTCTCGAACCCGTGCCGGAGCCGGGCATGGTCCAGGCCGTCCAGCCGCGCCGCCGCCACGATGGCAGAGGCGGAGTCGGCGGGAACGATCCCCAGCTCCGCCTCCGCCAGAGCCAGGGCCGCCTCGACGTCAAGCCATCGCTGCCATCGGTCAGCCTGCCCGAACAGAACACGAATGCCCGGGTCCGGCACTCGATGGTCGGTGAAGCGTGTCGCCTCATCGATGTCGCCCACGACCTTCTCCTCTCTCATGGTCCAGGGCGTCGTGCACGGTGTTTCTCGTGCCACCGGCTCAGGAGGAAACTCGCTCGCGCCTGCGGTTTTGGGCTGGGCTTTAAGTTCTTGCACATTCGAGCATCCAGCAAGCACGCTTGTCGGGCCTTTGCACCTGGTTGTGCCCCGCATCTCTCCCCACACTTCCCAGGAGGCTTCATGCGCAAGAGTTTGGTGTCCACCGCGGCGGTCATCGCCGCCCTCATCTCTCCGGCCGCCGCCCAGGCGGCGCCCGCACCGCACCCTCAGTCGGTATCGGTGCTGGCCCACGGATCGAAGGCCGGGACGGCCGTCGTCAGCGGTCACGACAAGGCCGGCACCAGCCTGCATGTCGACGCCGTTCACACCGACACCGCCCACTCGCTTTCGATCGACTACCAGGTCCAGGTGACCGGTTACTGGTGCGGCCCCGCCGCCACCCGTATCGCCCTGTCCGCCCGCATCTCCCCGCCGAGCCAGTCCGACCTGGCCGCGCAGCTGGGCACCACGACGAACGGGACCGACTACATCGGTCAGGTCACCGGCGTACTGAACAACAACCTCGGCACCGGCTGGTACGAGACCAAGAACATGCCCAACGACCCGCCCACCCAGGCCCAGCGAGACCTGCTGTGGAACGACGTCGTGCTGGACATCAACAACAACTACCCGATCGTGGCCAACATCGTCGCCCCGCCGAGCAACCACCCGCCGGGCTACCCGAACGAGACGATCTACCACTACTTCACCGTCATCGGGTACGACGACGCGAACAGCACGGTCCTCATCGCCGACCCCGCGAACTTCGGCGGCAACCAGATCTACTGGCTCTCCTTCGACCAGCTCGCCACCCTGATCCCGCCGAAGGGCTACTCCGCCTGACGGCTCGTATACGCACACCCGCAGAGCGTCATAGGCCCTGTTCCCCGGTCACGGGGAACAGGGCCTTGATCATTTCTGGAGCTCTACCGTGCGCGATTCCGCCGGTTTGGTCAATGGACATGCGGCCGACTGGCGAATTCTCTCTTCGGCGCGGCTTCCGACAAATTTAACGACGCGTAGTTGTGAATAGTGTCAATGAGTCCCGGAGATCCGGAATCCGATTTCCACCAGAGCTGAACCGGATGGCCGGATCTTCCGTGCTAGAGGCGTGAAGCGTTCCCGCCCCTAGGAGTACCCGCAGACACCTTCTCGCCTTTGTTCTGTTCATGATCTATTCACGAAAGAGTTTACTGTGAGTATTGTTGACCGTTACAAAGAGCACACGCTGTCGCTGTTCCGGCTGGTGGTCGGGCTGCTCTTCGCCTGTCACGGGCTCGCGTCCGTCTTCGGCCTGCTGGGCGGGAGCATGGGAAAGGGCGGCTCGGTCCCGGTGGGCACCTGGCCCGGCTGGTGGGCCGCGCTGATCCAGCTCGTCGCGGGCGTTCTGGTGTTCGCGGGGCTGGGCACAAGAGTGGCCGCGCTGCTGGCATCGGGCTCAATGGCCTACGCGTACTTCACCGTGCACGCCGAGCACAGCTTGTTCCCCATCCAGAACAACGGTGAACCCGCGGCGATGTTCTGCTGGGCGTTCCTGCTCATCGTGTTCTTCGGCCCTGGCCCGTGGTCGCTCGACCGGCTGATCGGACGCCGGGAGGTGCAGGTCATGCAGCCGGCCCTGGCGACCGACCGGGGCTCCAAGGTCTGACGTCCCAGGCGGCCCCCAGGTCAGACATAGTGTCCGGCTTGGGGGCACTTGTTCGGCGCAGTGCTCTCGATCCCGGTCGGGCACGAGTGATCCATCGGCGTTGCGGGTGCCGTTCAGACGCCCTGTCGGCGCCCTTCCCGTCCAGGCCAACTGGTGTTCAGCAGGTTCCTAAAGGACGGCGTCGGCGAGCCGCGCTATCTCGTCGAGATCATCAAGTGTCGGGTTGAAGATCAGCTCATCGGCGCCCATTCTCGCGAATTCTCCGACCGCGGCCTTCACCGCCTCGGGCCCGCCGTGCACTCCGGACGCGGTGGCGTCAGCGATTTCGGCCCCGCTCGCGCTGTAGTAGTCGCGGACATTGGCGCGGCCTTTGTCGACGTCGCCAAGTGCGTAATAGGCGATCGCGACCAGGCGGGGTGAACCTTCTCGTCCCGCGTCGTTCCATGCGGCCCTGGCCCTGTCGAACGTATCGGCGACCTTGGCCGCCGGCATGGACGCGCCGACGTATCCCTCTCCCCATCGGGCCATCCGTTCCAAGGCCGGCGGGGCGAAACCGCCGAACAGGAGGGGTACCTGACGAGTGCCGCCGGGCACCGCCGCATTCGTTCCTCCGATCGGCTCTCCCCGCCAGACGTCACGGTAGATCGCGAGGTCGTGATCGAGCCTCTTGCCCCGGCCCTCACGCCCCAAGCCCTCGACCACGAAGTCGTCCGCGCGCCCGCCGATGCCAAGACCGAGTGTGAGGCGCCCACCCGACACACCGTCGATGCCGGCGGCTTCCTTCGCGAGCAGAACCGGAGGCCACGCCGGTGCGATGAGAACGTTGCTGATCAACTCGATGGTCTTCGTGGCGCCCGCGGCGGCGGCGAGCGCGACCGTGTCCATCACGCCCGGGTAGGCGATGCGGCCGACGCTACCGAGTGCGGAGAAGCCGGCCCCCTCGGCCAGCGTGGCCCATTCAGGGATGACGGCGGGGCGGACATCGCGTACCTGGTTCGGCAGCCCTATCCCGATCCTCATTGTCGAATCTCCAAGATTTCGGCGGTCCCAGGGGACCGAACGCGGCCGCTGGTTCCATCACGAGAGCAGGGCTCGTACAGACGCATACCCTCCGGGCCGTCGTACGAATGTCCTGCCGCGGTCTTGCCGCCTCATTACGCGGGCGTACCTGTAGGCGGCGAGCGGGTGGGTATGGCGACAAAGGGCGATGAGTGCGTACGGTGACGGAGGTTCGAGTGGCCACTAGCGGCGTACGACCGGCATGAAGGCCGTCGTCTTCGCCGGCACCCGCTCGGTCGCGGTCGAGGACGTACCTGACGCGGAGCTGGAGGAACCCGGCGACGTGGTCGTCCGGATCACCTCGAGCGCGATCTGCGGGACCGACCTGCACATGTACGACGGGCGTACCGGGGCCCGGCCTGGGCTGGTCATGGGGCACGAGCCGCTCGGGGTCGTCGAGCGGGCGGGTTCGGCGGTGGAGATGGTCAGCCCGGGGACCGAGTGGTGATCCCGACCCACGTGTACTGCGGAGTGTGCGTCAACTGCGCACGAGGGTTGTCGGCCGCCTGCCTGCGGGTGCGCCCCGGGGGCTTCGGCGCCGCGTACGGGTACGCGGGCATGGGACCGTACCGCGGGGCGCAGGCCGAGCTGCTGCGGGTGCCGTACGCCGACGCCAACTGCGTCCCGGTACCCGGTGAACCGGGCGATGAGCTGGAAGACGATCTGGTGCTGCTCGCCGACGCGTTCGTGACCGGCTGGCACGCGACCGAGCTCGCGCAGGTGAGCGCGGGGTCGACGGTCGCGGTGTTCGGCGCCGGGGCCATCGGCCTGCTCGCGGCCTACAGTTCCCTGCTGAAGGGGGCCGCCGAGGTCTACGTCGTCGACGCGGTGCCCGAACGGCTGGACAAGGCCGGCGAGATCGGCGCGGTGCCCATCGACTACCGGCGGGGCGACCCGGTCGACCAGATCCGCGAACGACGCCGCGCCGGCGGCCCGGCGCCCGGAGAGGCGGCCATGAGCGGAGTCCAGGTGGGCATCGACGCGGTGGGGTTCCAGGCGCACGACCGCATGGCGCGGGGCGCGGAGAACCCGACGCGGGTCGTCAGCGATCTCGCCCGGCTGATCAATCCGGCCGGGCATCTGGGCATCATCGGCGTCTACGCCGAGAAAGACCTGCACCCGGCCCCTGAGGGGCACGCCGACGGCCGCCTCACGGTGCCGTGGGCGACCTTCTTCTCCAAGGGGATATCGGTACGGTTCGGCCGCACGCACGACCGCCGGTACACGGTGTTGCTACGCGACCTCATCCTGTCCGGCCGTGCCCGCCCCAGCGTGGTCGTCACCCACCATGGCCGGCTCGACGACGCGCCCGGCCTGTACCGGGCGTTCGACCAGCGCGCCGAAGGAATCATCAAGGCCGTCCTGCGGCCGTGACGGCGCACCTGGGCCCGGACGGCGATGGCGAGCCACAGGCCCTAAGGGGTGTCCGCGGGATCTTCAGCCTGCTACGCGGTGCCGCTCGCGACGGCCAAGACCCACCGGACACCGTCTAGCGGATCTCGTAGGTTCCGTCCAGACGGGCGCGGCCGATGGTGTGGCCTTCGATGGCGGCGATCACGTCGTCGAGGGTGAAGCCGCCGGGCAGGTCGGGGGCCTGGTCGAGGGCGAAGAGCTGGAAGACGTACGCGTGGGGGCCGTGCGACCGTACCGGCATGGGTCCGGCCCAGCCGCGCCGCCCGAATGCGCCTTTTCCGTGCCGGATGCCCGGGATCGGGCTGGGGTGGGTGAGGGCGTTCTCGGGGATGCCGTTCAGCGAGGGGTCGATGCCCAGCGTGAGTGCGTGAACGGCCGGCTTTCCCAGGGGGACGTCGGGGTCCTGCACGATGAGCGCGAGCTCGGCGGTGCCGGCCGGCGGCTGCGTCCAGTCGAGGGCGGGCGAGATGTTCGCGCCGAACAGCCTGCCCCGGTGCTTCTCCGGGATGGGCGTCCCGTGGTCGAAGGCGGGGCTGGTCAGGGTGAAGTTCTCCGGGGCCCGCAGGCCGGGGCGGGCCCAGACGAGGGTGTGATGGCCGGCGCGCCGGTTGCGCAGCAGGACGCCGATGGGGTTCGCGGGCATGGCTCGGACTCCTTCTACCTGTGAGTGGCTGGACGGACGGCACGGTCAGCCACGCTGGAGGAACTCAATGATCTCGGCGCTGGGCGCGGTCTCGCCGAGCTTGGGGAAGACGCGTTCGAGGCTGTGCCGGTGGGAGTCGGGATCGGGGTCGGCCATCGCGTCCGTGGCGAGTACGACGTGGTAGCCGTGATCGTGCGCTGAGCGTGCGGTGGACTCGACGCCGGCGCTGGTGGAGACACCGGCGAGCACGATCTGGGTGACGCCGAGGTCGCGCAGCAGGGTGTCGAGGCCGGTGTCGTGGAAGGCACTGCGGCGCCGCTTGGTGATCAGGTGATCGCCCGGCTGCCGCTCAAGCTCATCGACGATGTCCGCCCAGCCCACGGGAAGCACACCAGCACCACCACGGCCACCCGCGTCAATACGGCCAGAAGCGCGACCGCTCGCATTCGTAGGTCGGGAGGCGCCGCTGCCGGCGTCGGTACGGCCGGGGGCGCGGCCGGTGACGTTGACCAGCACGACGGGTAGGTCGTGTTCGCGGAAGGCCCTCGTCAGGGACGCTGCTCGCGGCACCGCGTGGGCGACCTCGGCAGTGACGATTCCCTTCTGCAGGTCGATGACTACCAGGGCGGGCGTGGGGTCGAGGGTGGTCAGCGGCATGGATCGTGCTCCTCAGGAATATCAGGGGTGGTCTGGACGGCCGCCGTCTCGGGCGGCGGCTTGCCGCCGCGCACGTTCACCCCGGAGCACCGTCCGCCAGTCCCATGCCGCGAGTAGGCCTGGGCGGCGAGTTCCGAGAGCTGGTTCAGAACCAGGGCGATGCCGCGCCGTTTCCGGGAAGGCGTCGGTCAGGGGCGCGGCCGAGTACACCACCGCCTGCGTCACGTACTGCCGGAGCCGGTCGACTGTTCATCACCCAGGTCACTGTTTAGGTATATTAAAGATCCATGGAGACGACTGCAACTGAAGAGCAGTACGCGGAAGGAGCCGACCTCGGCGGTCAGTTGCGCTCCGCGGTCGGGCGTCTGTACCGGCGCTTTCGTAGTGAGCGTCCCGAAGGTGGCCTTGGGGACTCGGCGCTCGCCGTGCTCACTCGCCTGCACAAGCATGGGCCGCAGACTCTGACCGAGCTCAGTGAGTACGACCGGGTCTCCCCCGCCTCCATGAGCCAGACCGTGAACCGCCTCACCTCGGCCGGCTACGCCGTTCGCGCTCGTGACACGGGCGATCGGCGGAAAGTGCTCTTCAGTGCCACTGCCGACGGCCATGAATTCGCCGGTGCCGCCAGGGCACAACGCAACGCCTGGCTCGATCGGCGGCTACGGGCCCTCAGTGACGACGACCGCGCGATAATCGCCCGCGCAGCGGAACTCCTCAGTGACATCGCCGACTCGTGACGGACCACTAATCGCTGTCCTTCCTTATAGGGAAATCGCGGATTGGTGGCGGAAAGAATTGGTCAACGCTGGTCAACGGCACTATATGAACGATGTGCGCGTGGAGGTTGCGCCTTAACAGCGTGATCTCCTTGTCGACGGCGGAGTGGCGGCTACGTCCTCGACGGTAAATGCACTTTTATGCTTGGGAGAGCCCTTCATGAGGCGAAGTCGGACAGTTTCGGGTGGCCTGGTCGCCGTGGCATTCGCCGGAAGTGCGGTCGCGACGGCGCCGGTGGCCGGGGCGCAGACGATCACGGTGCCGTGTAACACGCCTGCGCTCGTCAACACGATCAATACGGCCAACGGGCTTCGTGCCGCGATCCTGCGGCTGTCCGCGCACTGCGTCTACAACATTGTCACGCCCGCCGCCGCCATGGACGGGCTGCCGATGATCACCGGGAACGTCACGATCGTCGGTGGGCCGGGGACGACGATCAGGCGTGACCCCACGGTCGCGACGCTCTTCCGTATCTTCGAGGTCGCCGCGGCCGCTCGGCTCGACCTGGCGGGGATCTATGTCCTGAACGGGAACAGTGGCGACACTGCCAGCGGTGGCGGAATCCTGACCAACACCAACAGCATTCTCGTGCTGGACCGTGTCAGCATGTCGGGGAACTCAAGCAGCGCCGGCGGGGCGGTCTCCGTCGTGTCCGGGCGGGCGACGATCTCGCGGTCGGTCTTCACGGCGAACTCCGCGATCAACTTCGCCGGGGGTGCGATCTTCGCCATCGGCCCCAGCATCCTGGATCTGGCCACGAGCCGCGTGAGCGCGAACTCCGCGCCCAGCGACGGAGGCGGCCTCGACGTCCAGCCGGGCGCGACGGCGAACATCGTCCAGAGCACGTTCAGCGCCAACGAGTCCGGAGGCGCGGGCGGCGGCATCGCCGCGCTCGGCCGCGCCACCCTCACCCGCACCCTCGTGGAACGCAATCGCGCCACCGTCGGCGGCGGCATCGCCGGGAACCCCCGAACGACCCTGCTCAAATCGATCATCCGCGACAACACCCCGGACAACTGTGCTCCGCTGAACACGATCCCTGGATGCGTCGGCTGAACCGGAAGAGGTGAGCGAGGTCGCCGCGTGACCGGCCCCGACCTCATGATCTGAAGCCGCCCGGACCTGGCCGACGCCGGCGTGTACGAAACGGTCAACACCAGCGCCGAGCCGGACGGCCGGCAGCTCTGCGGTGCCCGATCAACCCGCGTGTACGGGCTTGACCGCAGGTCCGGGGGGTTCACGTCGCGATGACGGGCGGAGAGAACGGCCTTGATCCGCTGGAGCGTCATTCAGCGATCATCGCCCGCCGGCGACGGCTGCGGCCTCATGCGAGATGCACGGCGGCCGAGCCGGGCCGGCCGGTCCGCCGCGAAATGGGAGATTCACGCTGGCCGAGCCGCATCAGGCGGTCCGACGCGAAATGCGATTCACGCGGCCGAGCCGCGTCAGCCGACCTGCCGCGAAACGCGAGATTCACGGTGGCCGAGCCGCAGTGACCGGCCCGCCACGAACCGGACACCCGGGCGCGTACGGCGTCGGTGTCCTCCCGCACGACTACCTGACGCAGCGCGGCCAGGTACGCGTCCCGAACAGGCGCGGTGAATCGGAACGGCGCGGCGTCCCCACGCACCTGGGAACGACCCGCTGGAGTGGCGGCTCAGCCGGGTCGTGCCCTGAAGCGCGTGGCCGGTACGCGGCTCGTTACTTGTTGGTCGCGTTCAGTTCGGCCAGGGCCTGGGCCCAGCGGGCGTACGGCAGGTTGGCCAGGTCCGCGACCGTCTTGATGCCGAGCGCCTCGTTCAGGAGCTCGCCGCTACGGTCGGAGATCCCCTTCAGCGCCGCCACCGGCGCGGCCATGATCTCGGGGAGGCTCTTGTCTGCCCACGCCTTGTCGAGCACGCCGTTCAAATCGATCGAAGCCATAAGGTCCTCCCGGACATGTGGAGCGATGCAGGCAAATCCCGCATCACTCGTTTTTCTACCTCCTGGCGGGCACACGTGGGTCCAGAACCCGCGAAGACCACCGTGTTTCGTCCCCTCGCCGGTCGAACGTCGATTCGTGTTCGTACCGTGGTCGCCCGCCTGTTCAGCGAGGTGGCTCGCACCGCGCCGGGTTCCACGCCCGCCCGCGGCGGCCACGCCGGGCCGGCCGTACGCGCTCCCCCGGCCCGCCGCAGGGCGAGACACGAATTGACGCAGGCAAATGTGGGCGGCTATTTGACCGTCGGCCAAGGGCCTCAGAGCCGTCTCGGATACGCACCAGTCAGGGATCGTTACATTGGGCGATCTGTTGAAGAGTCAATTAAACCCTTACATGAAGAACTCTCGCGTACAACGACGCGGGGGATCCATGCACAGCCCGGCCGGCCCTCCGCCCACGGTTGACCTGAGCTGGCCAAATCTAGGCGCCGACGCCCGTGCACAGGCCTTGACCACACGCAGGCTACGTGGGCGTTATGTCCGGTTCCACAAGACGGCGCGGGGTGTTATAGGTAACAGTTGTAATAACCCGCTGTTGCGGAAAAGGAATTCGCAAGTCCAGGTCAGTGGCATGTATCTCACCGACCGGAGTCAAGAAGTGACGAATCGCTCGTTGACGACTCCTTGCGCCCAGTGTAATGCTTTCCCCGCCAACGGACCCTGGGTAACTAATTTACCTTGCTCGGTGGCCCTCTGGGGAGCACAGCAGTCTGGGGAGGCGTGCGCCGTGATCCTGGTCGAGCGACGAGGAAAGCCCGTATCACCTGCGGGTTCGTCCGTGAAGTGCCGATGCGGCCGAGGCCGGGTCGGTGACTCCGGCATGGCCGGTGAGACGCCGCCGCCACACGCGGCCCGCGTCCGTTTGGAACGTTGCAGCGCGACGTTAGCCTCAGCGCCACGGCGGCGTTCGCCGGATGGACGGCGCGCTCCTGCGTGATCGGCCCAGGCTCTCGCGGCGGCATGCCGTCTGAGGCCCGGCCGGCGGGCGCGCGTACGGCGGGATCACAGCCCGCCCTTGGATTTTAGAAGGTTTTTCGTGAGGTCACGAGCCTGCATCCGGTGGTGATCGGCCCCCAGCGATGCGCGTCACGCCTCGACGGTGCGGGCACCGGCGGGCGAGTCAGGCTTCGGCCACGCGATCAGTTTCGAAGCCGCCCCAGGCCCAGGAGGCCGGGTCGATATTTCCCTCGAGGGGACGGTATGACACGCGACCTGATCGAGAAGATCAGAATTGTGCTCATTGATGATCGGCGGCTGTTCCGTGAAGGCCTGCGCGGAATCCTCTCGGCCGAGGACGACCTCGAGGTCGTCGTCGAAGGAGGGTCCGGAGCGGAGGCGGTGGGGCTGGCCGCCCAGTACCAGCCCGACATCCTGCTGCTCGACGTACGGACGTCGGGGATGAGCCCTGTCGTGACGATCCGGCAGGTCACCAAGGTCTCGCCGGCGACGCGGATCGTGGTTCTGTCGATGCACTCCGACACCGATCTGATCCTCAGCCTCGTCGCGGCCGGCGCCGCCGCCTACCTCTCGAAGGACATCGGCGGCAGTGAGCTGTGCTGCGAGCTCCGGTCGGTGGCCGCGGACAGCCGTACGTTCGCCGCGCGGGTTCCGCGGAACGTCCTCGCCGGCGGTGAGAACGTCATGCGGTCGGCGACGGCGCTGACCGACCGTGAGATCGAGATCCTGTGCCTGGTGAGCATGGCGATGAGCAACTCGCAGATCGCCATGAAGCTGTACGTCAGCGAGGCCACCGTCAAACGGCACCTCACCAACATCTTCACCAAGCTCAAGGCCCGGTCACGGCTTGATGCCGTGAACCGGGCCATTGCGCTCGGCATGCTCGAAGGCCCCGAGAGGCGACCGATCATGAACTGAGCTATCGGACCGTCTTCTTGCCGAAGACCGACTTCGCCCAGACGTATCCGACGATGGCGATTCCGACACACCACACCACGGAGAGCCAGCCGTGGTTCCCGATCGGCCTGTCCAGCATCAGCCCGCGCAGCGCCTCGATGATCTGCGTCATCGGCTGGTTCGCGGTGAACACCTGGAGCCAGCCCGGCTCGCTGTTCGTCGGCGCGAAGGCACCGCTGAGGAACGGCAGCAGCGAGATGAGCGACGCCATGCTCGCCGCCGACGAGGTGTTCTTCGCGGCGAGCCCCATCGCGGTCGCCAGCCACGAGACCGCGACCAGCATGAGCACGACGATGCCGGCGGCGGCGAGCCACCTGAGCGGGTCGCCGGTGGGCCGGAAGCCCATCGCGAGGCCGGCCAGTACGACCACCAGGACACCGAACCCGGTGCGGATGGTGTTGCCGACGACGTGTCCGGTGAGGACCGAGCCGCGGGAGATGGCCAGCGTACGGAACCGGTCGATGATGCCTTCACCCATGTCGGTGGCCACGGCGACGGCGGTGGCGCTGGCCGAGTATCCGGCCCCCATCATGATGACGCCGGGGATCAGGTAGTCGATGTACCTGACGCCGCCGCCGGTGTTGAGCGCTCCCCCGATGCCGTAGTTCATCAGCGCGAGCAGGAGGAGCGGAAGCGTGATCGACATCAGCAGGGTCGACGGGTTGCGCTTCGTGTGCCGGAGCACCCGGCGGATCATCGTCCGCGAGTCGGACACCGCGAAGGTGATGGCGCTCATCAGATGGTCGCTTTCTTTGCGTCGGTCTCAATCGCGGGCTCGTCGACGCTCCGATCGGTGAGGGCGAAGAAGACGTCGTCGAGATCGGGAGAGTGAATGGAGAGGTTTTCCACGTCGATCGACTGGTCGCCGAACTTGTCCAGCAGACCCTTGAGCGACTCCATGCTGCCGTCGCTGGGGACGTTCACCGAGAGCACGTCGCGGTCGGCCGGCGGGTTGCCGAGGATGCCGATCGCGGCCTCGAGGCTGGGTACGTCGGCGAACGTCAGCGTCACGTAGCCGCCCGGAACCAGCTTCTTCAGCTCCTGCGGGCTGCCCTCCGCGACCAGCTTGCCCCGGTCCAGCAGCGCGATCCGGTCGGCGAGGCGATCCGCCTCGTCCAGCATCTGGGTGGTCAGGAAGATCGTGGTTCCCTCTTTGACGAGCTCCTGCACGATCTGCCACATGGTGCGGCGGCTCCGGGGGTCGAGGCCGGCCGTCGGTTCGTCGAGGAAGATGATCGACGGGCGCCCCATCAGGCTCATCGCGAGGTCGAGCCGGCGCTTCATGCCGCCCGAGTACGTCGTCGCGAGCTTCTTGGCGGCGTCCACCAGGTCGAACCGCTCCAGCAGCTCGGCCGCTCTCGCGCGCCCCTCCTTCTTGCCCAGGTGCGCCAGATCCGCCATCAGCTGGAGGTTCTCCTCGCCGCTGAGCAGCTTGTCGACCGCCGAGAACTGGCCGGTGACACCGATCGCCTCGCGTACGGCGCGGGGCTCCTTGGCGAGGTCATGGCCGGCGATCTTCGCCTGGCCGGCGTCCGGGCCGATGAGGGTGGTCAGGATCTGTACGGTCGTCGTCTTGCCGGCTCCGTTGGGCCCGAGCAGTGAGAAGACCGTACCGGCGGGGACCTCGAAATCGATACCGTCGAGCACCGTGTTCGTGCCGAACGATTTTCTGAGCCCTGCCACCTCGATCGCGTTGGCTGATGGCGCGACAGTCATTTAGTCCTCATCTTCATCAGGAGACGCTGGGAGAAATCGTCGAAGGCACAGGTGGTGTCACGAGCCCAGGCCTCCGGAATCCGCCTGCCGACAGGCACAGCCCACCCCAACGCAAAGTGGCTTTCCGCATTTCGGGCAGTGTCATGACGATTTGCGACCGGCGGCCACGCGGGGACGTACCGCCGGCTGTTGCACGGGGCAGAGCCTACTGATCAGGACGGCGCGTCACTATGGGCGGTCGCACCCGATCGAGATCAAGGGTGCGGGCCGGTCGAGCGCGACGAGGTGCGCCGAACAAGTCCCGCGAGTGATGAAATGGGGAGCGGCGCGCGCTGATGGCGATCAGTCCGCTGGAAGGGGCGCATGCGGATATTCCGCAGCCGACCGCCGCCCCTGCCGAATCGGGCTTGCGGCCACTATTAGAGGACCCTATTCAAGGATTCACGGCTGCGATACCCGGCGAATACGACCGGCGCGCCGAGCCGCCGAACCGGCCTCACCGAACACGCTAAGTAGCCGAACGGCTCTGATTTCGTCGCGGCCACGGCCGACCATCCGTGTGTTTCACCGCCTGCCAACCGGGAACTCACCAGGGGCGCGACGGTGTCGCCGCACACGCGGGCGCACGCCGGCCCGATGGTTACTCACCGTGCTGACTCCGCGATACGACGAAAGTCGTATCGCGATCTACGACTCGCCGCTCAATTACGTCCCTGGCGTCGCTGTGCTATCGCGGAGGACGGCGGTCGCTGTTTTACTCATCGCCACAAGACGGGCACGGGACTCAACGGCCTCGTCGCAGGGCTTTGGGATGTACCACCGAACAGGGGCTACAAAGTGACTGTCACATACGTCAGTTCGTTGCTGGAGGACGAGCCGGCGGGGCCGGCGAAACTCCGGGAGGTCCGGGACAGCGACACGGCAAAGGTGTCGATCGCCGAACTGCTGCCGGCGAATTCGCCGCGACTCGCGGAAGTCGACGAGCATATCCAGGTGCTTTCGGAAGCCGATACCGAGCTCCCCCCTATTTTGGTGCATCGTAACAGCCTGCGCGTGATCGACGGAATGCACCGCCTGCGCGCCGCACAGCGACGAGGCGCGCAGACCATCGCGGTCCGGTACTTCGACGGCGACGAACGCGAAGCCTTTGTGATGTCGGTGCGGCTCAACAGTGCGCACGGCCTGCCGCTGACATTGGCGGAGCGAAAGAACGCGGCCCTGCGAATCATGCATTACCACCCGGAATGGTCTGATCGCGCCATCGCCGCGCTCGTCAGCATCTCCGACAAGACCGTCGGGGCCATCCGGCGCCGGGAGGGCGACAACCTCCCCCAGACGACGACCCGCATCGGCCGGAACAACGAGAGCTACCCGCTCAACTCCATGCAGGGACGGCTGCGCGCCAGCGAGCTGTTCCGGCAGAACCCGAACGCCACGACCCGCGAGGTCGCCAAGCTGGCCGAGATCTCCGCGACCACCGCCAAGGACGTCCGCAACCGGCTGCTCCGCGGCGAGGACCCCGTACCGCCGAAGCAGCGCGAGAACAGCGGCGAGCCCGCCCACGAGACGGCGGCCCCGGTCCGGGTCGCCACACGGCGCGCGCCCACCATCGCGCTCAGCCGCCTGCGCACCGACCCCTCGCTGCGCTTCTCCGAGTCGGGCCGCACGCTGCTCCGCTGGCTCGAGGCGCTGGGCAGCGACCAGAACGAGTGGTCGGCGATCGCGGACAGCGTGCCGAGCCACTGCGCGCCGGCCGTCGCCGAGATGGCGCGGCAGCGTTCGGAGGACTGGCGGAACTTCGCCATGGCGCTCGACCGGCGCGTACGCGCGACCTCGTAGCCGACCCCGTCCCGTCGATATCCTTAGCCGCCCGAATTCGTGCCTCGAACCGGAGAGATGACTTGAGCACAAACCCATTTGATGACGAGTCCGGAAGATTCTTCGTGCTCGTCAACGAAGAAGAGCAGTATTCCCTCTGGCCGGCCTTCGCCGAGGTTCCGAGCGGCTGGCGGGTCGTGTTCGGCGAGGAGGGCCGCGCGGAATGCGTGGACTACGTCGAGAAGCAGTGGACGGACATGCGGCCCAAAAGCCTGCGCCTGGCCATGGCGGCGGACAGCGAGGGCTGAACGGCCGAAGACCGAAGGCCTGGTTCGTGTTTGATGACACGAACCAGGCCTTCGGTGTATTCATAGCCGACGCAGAAATCCCTCTGCACTTCGAATATCGCAGAAAGGGCCGCCACAAGTGCCTGCTCTCACGAGATTCGCGCGGCGCCGACACTATCTGCTCTGCGCGCCGGCTTATTTCGATGTTCGCTATTCCATCAACCCCTGGATGGATCCCGATCGGCCGACCTCCGCCGACACGGCCCTGGCCCAGTGGCACCGGCTGCACGACCTGCTCGTGGACCTCGGGCACACCGTCGAGCGGATCGACCCGGTGCCGGGCCTGCCCGACATGGTGTTCTCCGCCAACGGGGCGATCGCGGCGGACGGCCGCGCGCTGGTGGCGCGGTTCCGCTACCCGCAGCGGGCCGACGAGGCCGCGGCCTACCTCGACTGGTTCCGGCTCCACGGCTACCAGGACGTACGGCAGGCCTCGGTGGTCAACGAGGGCGAAGGCGACTTCCTGACCGCCGGCAAGCTGATCCTCGCCGGCGCGGGGTTCCGCAGCGATCCCAGGTCACACGACGAGGTCGGCGACTTCTTCGGCAAGGAGGTGCTGGGCCTGGAGCTGGTGGATCCGCGCTTCTACCACCTCGACACGGCGCTGGCCGTACTCGACGACGAGGAGGTCATGTACCTGCCGGAGGCGTTCTCGCCGGAGAGCCGCGAGCTGCTCGCGGACCGCTACCCCGACGCGATCTTCGCCACCGAGGAGGAGGCCTGCCTGTTCGGGCTCAACGCCGTCTCCGACGGCCTGCACGTTCTCCTGCCGCCGGGGGCGACGCGCCTGGCCGGCGAGCTGCGCGAGCGGGGTTACGAGCCGATCGGCGTCGACACGTCCGAGCTGCTCAAGGCCGGCGGCGGCGCCAAGTGCTGCACGCTGGAACTGCACGACTCCCCCGACGCGGCCTGAAACAGCGGCGAACGGCCGGTCCGGCCGTTCGCCGCGCACTCAGCGGTCGACCCAGCCGTGGGACTGGGCGAGCGTCACGACACGCCTGCGGATGTCGAGGATCTGTGAGCCCAGCAGGGACTGGTCACTGCGGAGCAGCGTCTCGGTGAGCTCGCGTTCGAGCTCGTCGGCCGAGAGCACGTCGCACATCTCGTCGCCGTCGGAGGGCTCCGCGCGTACCTGCCGCGTCTCCGCCCGGTGCGGCGAGGCGCCGGGCGAGACCACCTTGACCCTGGACGCCTTCGGGCCGCGGTCGCCCTCGTCGAGGATGAACTCCACGATCCGCCCGGGGACCATCAGGCTCTTGTCTTCCAGAAGATCGTTGACGTGGACGAAGACGTCCTCACCGCCGGACTCGGGCGCGACGAAGCCGTACCCCTTGTTCCGGTCGAACGATACGACCGATCCCCTGGTCACCACAGATCACCCACATCCAGCCAGCCAACCCAACAGATACGTCCGAAGCCACACGGTACTGGACTTAAATCCTGCGCAGCCAGCCGTACGGGTCCGGGAGCCTTCCCCCCTGGATGCCGGACAGTTGCTCGAAGAGCATGCCCGTCACCTCTCCGCAGGTCCCGTCGCCGATGGTCCAGCCGCCTTCCTCCGACTTCACCTCGCCGACGGCGGTGATCCGCGCGGCGGTGCCGCACGCGAACACCTCGGTGATCTCCCCCGACTCGCAGCCCGCGCGCCAGTCGTCGAGGCTCACCATCTCCTCCGCCGCCGGGATGCCGAGCGCGGGCGCGAGACGCAGGATCGAGTCGCGCGTCACGCCGGGCAGCAGGTTGCCGTTCAGCGGCGGGGTGACCAGGCGCGCGCCGGCACCACTGCCGTAGACGAAGAACAGGTTCATCCCGCCCATCTCCTCGACCCAGCGGCGCTCCACCGGGTCGAGCCAGACGACCTGGTCGCAGCCCTTCTCCTTGGCCGCCTCCTGGGCCATGAGCGACCCGGCGTAGTTGCCGGCGCACTTGGCGAAGCCGGTGCCGCCCGGGGCGGCGCGCGAGAACTCCGTGGTGGCCCACACGCTGACCGGCCGCTGCTCGGAGCCGAAGTACCCCTCGGTGAGGAAGGCCATGAGCAGGAAGCGGTACTCCCGCGCGGGGCGCAGGGCCAGCGTGCGCTCGCTCGCGAAGATGATCGGCCGCAGGTAGAGGCTCACGCCCGGGTCGTCGGGGAGTTCACCCTGGTCCAGGGCGGTGAGCGCGTCCACCGCCGCCAGGAAGTCGGCCTCGGGAACCTCCGGCATCATGAGCCGGCGGGCCGAGTCGCGCATGCGGGCGGCGTGCGTCTCCGGCCGGAAGATCGCGACGCCGCCGGGCACCCGGTGCGCCTTGAGACCTTCGAAGACGCTCTGCCCGTAGTGGATGCCGATCATGGCCGGGTCCATGACGAGGGGCGCGTGGGGCACCACCTCCATGCCGTGCCAGCCCTGGTCGGCGTTCCACTCCATCGAGACCATGTGGTCGGTGAAGGCCGTGCCGAAAGCGAGGGATCGGGTGCGCGGCGACTCAGAACTCTGGAGCATGGCGTCCTCTCGGGCTCGGGCCGCTACACCAGCGGTGCGAAGAAGTAGGTGTCGCGCCGGGCGATCCGGGCGCCGTCGAACACGAAGAAGTCGGCGAAGCGGAGCTGGGCGGCGGAACCGTCCTTCAGTACGCCCTCGAAGGCGCCGGTCACCGCGATCTGCGGGTTGTGCGTCACGACCTGCTCCAACGTGTGGCGGCCGCGGGCGATGACCCGCTCGCCGCCGTAGAACTTCGCCAGCTCGGCGCGGCCGTGCATGGGCGGATATCCAGGCCGGCTGTAGACGGCGTCGTCGGTGAAGAGGGCGAGCAGACCATCGACGTCGTCGAGGTCCACCAGGCGGTAGTACTCGCGGACGGTCGCCTCTTCGACTTCGATTTCCAGGGGCTGGTTCGTCATTGGATAGGCCTCCTGATCAATCAGTCAATCGTTGAAGGAAAAGCGTGCCGGAGCCATGTCGACCGCGGCGACGGCGTTGAAGAGGTCCACGTTGAGAGACTTCAGCCGCACTTCGTCCGGGGTGGCGGAGTCCCGTTCGCGCATGATGGTCTGGGAGAGGCGCAGAATCGACTCGAGATCCTTGACACCGAGCCCTTTGCCGTCCAGATAGGGCAGCGCCCAGAAGTCGAAGTCGTACAGGGGAAGCCAGACCGACTCGGTGACCTTGTCGAACATGATGTCGCACCAGTTCGCGGCCTCGGAGGAGTTCATCGTCCGGTGCGACCAGTTGTACGCCTCGCCCTGGATCTCGAAGCGGTCCACCTGCTTGTAGACAGGTGCGCGCGGGTTGCCCCACCAGGCCTGCGCACGCCAGAAGTTCGGCCCGGTCTCGTTGATGAAGTCGATGGTGTTCTGCACCGTGCGTTCGTTCTCACCGGGGAATCCCACGATGATCGACGCGAACGTGGTGATGTTCCGTTCCTTGAGCTTGGCGATGCCGTTCCGGTACTGCTCGCCCTGCGCCAGCTTGTTCATGTTGGCCAGGATGGTCGCGTCGCCGGACTCGATCCCCAGGAAGACGCCGCGGCATCCGCTCTCGGCGGCCAGGTCGAAGGTCTCCTCGTCGCGAGCGTTGGAGCAGCGGAAGTAGGAGTACCAGTCGAGGCCGAGGTCCTCTTCGATCAGCATCCTGCACAGTTCCTTGAACCGCTTGGGCGGGACGTTGAAGGTGTCGTCCACGAACACGAGGTTCTTGACGCCGAGCTCCGCCAGAGCCCTGACCTCGTGCCGGATCGCGTCCACCGAGGCGGTGGTCAGGGCGCCGGCGCGCTGGGGGTAGTCGCAGAAGCTGCACTTGAACGCGCAGCTGCGCGCCGTACGGGTCTGCGCCGTGACACCGATCTGCTCGCGGCTGAACCGGGACCAGTCGATCACGGCGTGGTCGAGGTCGTTGGCCTCGGGCGTACGCGCGTTGGCGACCCACTTGCCGTCGCCGGAGCGGGTGACGAGGTTCGCGATGGTGTCGAGCGGCCGGCCGGCCTTCAGCGCCTCGCAGAGGGCGACCAGCGCGGCCTCACCCTGGGACTCCACGATGTAGCTGTCGGCGCCCATGCCGTGCAGGAGGTCCTGCGTCATGCCGCCGACGCCGTCCGTGCACAGGTTGTCGACCAGCGGGCCGCCGACGACGATGTGGGACTCCGGCGAGTAGTGCCGGATGACGTCGACGATGGGCAGCACGGGCATGATGTTGACGTAGAACGTCGTCGTGATCGCGACCACCACGGGCTTGCGGTCGAGCAGATCCGCGAGGCGCTCCTGCTCGGCGCTGAAGAGCGAGATCGCCTCCGCGCTCAGGCCCGCCTTGCGCAGGAAGCTGCTCAGATAAAGGCCCGCGAGGTTGTGCACCTCGCCCACATGGTAACGGTCGTTGCGCCCGGTCGCCTTGTTCCGCAGAGCGCTGAGCCCGTCCATCCAGGACATCGGCACGCCGTCGACTTCCAGATACTCCTTGCGATAAATCTGAAAAGTAGGCGACCCTTCGCCGCTGCCTTCGCACATCGCACGGTAGTCCTGGAAATCACCCTCGTTATAGCCGATGACTACGCAGTCGAGCGATTCCATCATGAATTCTGCTTTCTCAATAGCGGAGCAGACCAGGCTCACGATCAGGGTAGGGCTTCGTGCACATCGTCGTAAGAGTCGGCGCTACTCGTTGTGCAATTCTTCTGGCCTTTATTCGCGCGGTCCGGTGAGCACTTCCGTGGCATGGGAGGCGAGCGCCGACCGATCCGTCTTGCGGTTCGCGTTCAGCGGGAGCTCCGCCAGGCGGTGGAAGTGGCGTGGGATGGCGCCGTCCGGCAGGAGCCGGCGCAGCCTCGCGATGAGCTCGACGGTCGGGACCGGCGAGCCGGTGTGGAAGGCGACGAGGACCGTACCTCCGTGCCCTTCGGCGCCGACCGCGACGGCGTCGGGAAGGCCCGCCTCGCGCAGCGCGTGTTCGACCTCGGCGAGCTCGATCCGCCAGCCCTGCACCTGGATCTGGGAGTCGAGGCGGCCCAGGTAGGCGAGCCCGGCACCGATGCGGCGCACCCGGTCTCCGGTCCGGTACCAGCGTCGTCCGCGCAGGTGGAGGAAGCGCCCTTCCTCGTCGGCCGGGTCCAGGTAGCCGCGGGCGAGCTGCGGGCCGGCGACGCAGAGCTCTCCCTCGTCGCGGGCCGGCTCGCCGTCGTCGCCGAGCAGGAGGTGCTCGTGGCCGCCGTGGATCTCGCCGATGGGCACGACGCCGTTGACGGCCTCCGCGCCCTCGCCCGCCCAGCGTGCGGCGGCGATCGTCACGGTCAGCTCCGTGGGCCCGTAGAGGTTCTCGATCACGGCGCCGGGCGCCGCCGCCTGCCAGTCCCGCGCGTCACGGCACCGGAACGCCTCTCCGGCGAAGAAGCTCCACCGCAGTCCGGGCATGGAGCCGGGGCTCAGCCCGCCCATCCGGCGGACCAGGTCGATGGCGCTCGGCGTGGAGAACCAGACGGTGACGCCGTTGTCCGCGAGGAAGCCGGGCAGGTCGCGGTACGCGGCCGGCGGGATCGCCACGGCCGTCGCCCCCGCCCCCCACGCGCAGAACAGGTCGAACAGCGCGCAGTCGAAGTTCAGGTCGAAGGCGTGGGAGAAGACGTCCCTCGGGGTGAAGTCGTAGCGGGCGTCGAGCAGGCCGAAGTAGTGGCCGGTGTTCCCGTGGGTGATCACCACGCCCTTGGGGCGGCCGGTGGAGCCGCTGGTGAACAGGATGAACGCGGGGTCCTCCGGCCCGGCTCCCCGTGGTTCGGGGAGCGCGCGGCGCGGGTCCGCCTCCAGGACGGGGAAGGGCGGCGGGTCGTCCAGGCCGCCGTCCGGTGCGAACACGGAGACGCCGGAGACGCCGGCCTCCGCCAGGCCGGCCAGGGTCTTCGCGCCGTCGCGGTCGACGATGAGCACCGTCGCCCCGGAGTCGGTGAGCATCCGCGCGTTGCGGACCGCCGGGAAGTCGGGGCGCATCGGCACCACCGCCGCGCCGGCGCAGAGCGCGGCCAGCACGCCGGCGTACGCCGTGGGGCTCTTGCCGGTGAGCACCGCGACGGCCTTCGACCCGGCCAGGGCACCCGCCCAGGCCAGGGCTCGCTCGTGCGCCTCCGCGTACGTGACCTCAAGGCCTCCGGCCCGTATCGCCGCCCCCTCCGGGGAGAGGGCGAGTCCGCGCAGGAAGCGGGAGTAGAGCCCGCCCGGCGCCGGTCCGTTCATCGCATGCTCCGTAGGTCGATCAGTCGCCGATGGGCGGGAACGTAGGGGTCGGCAGCCGCGGGTCGCTAGCGCTAACGTCCGTGTGCAGCACGCCAGAGGAGCCCGGTCGAACCCAGGAGTGGTCATGTGGGATGAGTTTGAGCAGACGGTCCGGCAGCACCTGCCCTACCTCCAGGGTGACGAGCCGCTGTCGCCGGACGCCGAACTCCGCGACTACGGGCTCGACTCCATGGCGACCGTGGAACTGCTGTCGGCGATCGAGAGCCGCTTCCAGGTCAAGTTCCGTGACGACGCCCTGCGCATGGAGAACTTCCGTACGCCGTCCACGCTGTTCTCGACGCTGTCGGCGTCCCTCGGGTCGTCCGCCGTCTGACCCTCCGCGACGAGACATCGGGGTCAGCGCAGCCCGCGGAGGAACCCGGCGAGCACGCTGAGGAAGCGCTCGGGTTCCTCCAGGTGCGGCAGGTGGCTGGACTCCTCGAAGACCACGTGGCGGGAGTCCGGAATGAGCTCGTGGTACGGCCGGACCACGGCCTCCGTCGCCTCGTCGTACCGTCCCGACAGCACCAGCGTGGGCACCTCGATGCCGGGCAGGACGTCCTCGATCGACCGGTCCCGCAGCGACCCGGTGACGAGGAACTCGTTGGGGCCGTTCATCGCGGAGTAGACCGTCGGGTCGTTCACGATCTCCATGAACGTCGCCAGGTACTCGCGCGGCCACGGGTCGAGGCGGCACACGTGCCGGCCGTAGAAGACGCGCATCGCGGCGAAGTACTCGGCGCTGTCGGTGGTCCCGGCCGCCTCGTGCGCCCGCAGAACCTCATCGACGCCGTCCGGCAGGGCGGCTCGCAGGACCTCCATCTCCGCGCGCCACGTCGGGTACGAGGCCGGCGCGTTCGCCACGACCAGGCCGCGCAGGCCCGGCGGGCGCCTGGCGGCGTGCGACGCCGCGAGCATCCCGCCCCACGACTGGCCGAACAGGACGTAGTCGTCCGCGATGCGCAGCCGGGTCAGCAGGTTGTCGAGCTCGTCGAGGAAGAGCTCAGGTGTCCAGAACGCGGCGGGACGCTCCGGAAGGTGCGTGGAGCCGCCGTTGCCGAGCTGGTCGTAGTGGACCACCGGCCACCCGTCGGCGGCGAGCGCGGCCAGGTTCTTCAGGTAGTCGTGGGTGCTGCCGGGGCCGCCGTGCACGACGACGACGGCGGGGCGCCCGCCGCCCGGGGTGCCCGTGATCCGGTACCAGGTCTCGTACTCGCGGAAGGGCAGCAGCCCCTTGCTCGCGGGCGCCTCGGTGGACGAGGTCATGACGCGGTTCACCCGGCCTTTCGCGGCAGCGGCGCCGTACGCGGCGCGGCGAGCCGGTGCGCGATGTCCTGGACCAGCTGCGTCTCGTGCGGTTCGAGGTAGAAGTGCCCGCCGGTGAAGACGCGGCAGTCGAAGGTGCCTGTCGTGGCCTCCGACCAGCCGCGTACGTCCTCCATGCTCACGTCCGGATCCGCGGTCCCGCCGTACGCGGTGACCGGGACGGCGATGCCTTCGCGCGGGCCCGGCGGGTAGGCCGCGACGAGGCGGTAGTCGGCCCTGAGCGCCGGCAGGATCAGCTCGCGGAGCTCGGGCTCGTCGAAGACCTCGGCGTTCCCGTGGCCGAGCCGCAGGACCTCTTCGATGAGGGCGTCGTCGTCCGCGAAGTCCTCGACCTCGTCGAGGCGGTGCGGCGGCACCCGGCTGGAGACGAACAGCCCGGCGAGCGTCGCCTCGGGCAGAGCGCTCAGCCGGATGGCCACCTCGTGCGCGACCGACGCGCCCATGCTGTGCCCGAACAGCGCCAGCGGCCGGTCCAGCAGGGGACGCAGCGTCTCGATGAAGGCGTCGACGAGCCGGTCCATCCGGTCGATGGGCGTCTCGTCCAGCCGGCCCTCGCGGCCGGGATAGCAGGCGGCGAGGACCTCCACGTCATCCGGCAGGTGCCGCGGCCAGTTGAAGAACGCGCTGGCCGCGCCGCCGGCGTGCGGGAAGCAGACGAGCCTCAGGCGTGGCCGCCGCACCGACCGGTACGGCCGCAGCCACACATCGCTCTGGCGTTCCGTGATCATGACCCCTCATCGTCAGGTGTGTGTCGTGACGCCGGTGACCCTCGAACCCTCGGCGATGGCGCGTGCGATCGAACTCGCCAGCAGCTCCGGATCGACCCGGGGCACGGGCGAGGGATCCGGCTCCGACAGGGACGTCAGGCAGTACACCGCCGTCTGGAGGTCGCGCATCGAGAGGCGCCGCAGGCCGAGCCGGCAGGCCGCCAGCAGCAGGCCCGGCGTGGCGAGGTTGTTGCTGAGGTTGTTCTCCAGCGCGGGGAGGTAGTCCGCGCCCAGGGCGGCGGCATCCGCCGGCCGCACCTCGATGTCCGGGTAGGACAGCGGGATGATGATCGGCTTGGCGTTCATCTCCGCGAGGTCCTCGGCGGCGATCGGGCTGCCCGACAGGGCGACGCACACGTCGGCGCCCCGCAGCGCCGTGCCCAGCGAACCCTGGATGCCGTGCGGGTTCGACAGGGCGGCGAGCTCCGCCTTCTCCGCGTTGAGGCCGACGCGGCCGGAGTGCAGGATCCCCGCGGAGTCGACCACGCGGAGTTCACCGACGCCGATGTGGTGCAGCAGCCGGGCCGTACTGGACCCGGCGGCACCGGCGCCGACGACGACGGCGCAGGACTCCTCCAGCCTGCGGCCGGACCGGGTCACCGACGTGAGCACCACCGCGGCGGCCATGACCGCCGTGCCCTGCTGGTCGTCGTGGAGCACCGGGCAGTCGACGGCGCTGCCGGCGAGCAGCCGCTGCAGCTCGAAGCAGCGCGGCGCCGCGATGTCGGCGATCAGGATCGCGTCGTAGTTCGACCGCAGCAGCTCCAGCGCCCGTACGAGCTCGGCGGGCTCGGCCCGCGCGAAGGACAGCGGGAACGCGCTCATCCCGGTGGCCCGCTCGATCACGTCGCACTTGCGGTCCAGGACCGGGCGCACCGCCTCGACGCCGAGGTCACCGCGGCTCAGCACGGACGAACCGTCGCTCAGCACGAGCACCCTGGGCCGGTGCACACCGTCGTCGCGGCCGGACGCCAGGCGCAGCACCTCGCGGCTGACGTCGGCGAGCGATCCCGGATCGGGCCGTGACGTAGCGGCCTCTCGACTCAGTTGCATCGGTCTACTCCGCGAACAGCGGGCGTAGGTCGCTTCTTCTGATCTTTCCTTCGGTGCTCCCGGGGAACGCGTCGACGACGCGCAGCTTCGACGGCGTCATGTTCGTCGGCAGCATCCCTCGCAGCTCACGCAGCAGCTCACCGGCCGCGGGCTCGCCGCGCGCGGTGATCACGGCCACGCAGATCTGCTCGCCGAGGCTCTCGTGCGGCATCCCGCAGACCCGGGCGCGTTCGATGTCGGGGTGCTTCTCCACCAGGGCCTCGACGGCGCTCGGGGCGATGGTCTCGCCACCGCGCTTGATCGCGTCGGAGTCGCGCCCCAGGACGGCCACCGGGCCGTCCGGCCTGCGTACGCCGATGTCGCTGGTGAGGTACCAGCCATCCGGGTCGAGTGGTTCGTGACCGACGTAGCCGAGCATGACGTTCGGGCCTCGCACCCGGATCCGGCCCGGTACGCCCGGCCCGGTCGGGTGCCCGTCCTCGTCGATCGTCTCGACCTCGACACCGACCTGGGGCGGCATCCAGCCGGGCTCGGCGGCGGCGCCGGACACCTGGGTGCAGACGTGCCCGGGGACCTCGGTCAGCGCGTACGCCTCGATCACCGGGGCGGAGAACTCCGACTCCAGCAGGGCGCGGTCGCTCGCCGGCAGCGCCTCGGAGGTCGACCGGATCACGCGGGGGTGGAACGAGTCGAACCACGACGGCCAGGACCGCTTCGCGACCAGTACGGAGGCGTGCACCGTCGGAGCCGCCGAGTACCAGGTGATCGCGCAGTTCAGGCCCTCCTGCAGGAACGTCAGGTCCGAGGAGTCGATGATGACCAGCTCGCCGCCGCTGAGCAGCGGGGCGAGGACGCCGGCCGTGATCCCGTGGCCGTGGTGCAGCGGCATCATCGACAGGCCGCGGTCGGCCGGGGACAGGCCCAGCGACCCCGCGATGAACGTGCCCGCCGCGATGAGGTTGCGCTGGGAGAGGCTCACCCACTTCGGGTCGCCGGTGGTGCCGGAGGTGCACAGCAGCAGGGCTGGGTCCGACGAGGCGCGGACCGGCACCGCGGCCGCGTCGCCGAACGGCAGCGCCGTCAGGTCCGAGACGTCGACGGTCACCGGTGCCTCGTCGCCGGACGACGGGACGGCCGTGACGAGCGCGCCGACGTCGAACGGGCCGGTCGGCAGGTCCGGCGCGTCCGCCGCGACGGGTACGGCCACGCCGTACGCCGCCGCCGCGAGCAGCGCCACGACCGAGGGCGCGTCGTGGCCGACGCGGACCGCGATCGTCGCCCCGGCGTCCACACCGGCGGCGCTCAGCTCGGCGCAGATCGCCCCGGCGTACGCCGCGAGCGCCTTGGCGTCGACGAGGTCGGCGCACAGGTCGTCGATGACCACCGCCGAGCCCGGGCCGCCGAGTGATCGGAGGAAGCCGCCCAGCGTGTCCGGCGATGCCTGTAGCTCCAAGGCCGTCATACCTCCAGTCGCTTCGCCGCGGGCTCGCCGGCACCGGCGGGCTGCGGTACGCGATCCGCGAGCTCCTCGGACCACATGGCCTCGTACAGCTCGCGGCTCATCCCGCCGCCCTGCACGGCCAGGTGGTCGCGGATCGAGCGGCGTACCTCGGCCGGGTGCTCCTGGCTGAGTTTGAACATGGCCTCGGCCGACTCGACATGCACGCGGAAGGCACCGACCGCGGGGACGATGTTGCGGAAGTAGCCGAGGGAGTCCGTCATGTCCCACGCGGTGCCGGCGACCTTCTCCAGCTCGCGTACCGTCCGCGTGATGACGTCGAAGGTCGGCTCGCCGGCCTCCAGGGCCTCGACGCGCCCGCGCAGGTGCACGGTGATGAAGTTCCACGTCGGCGCCGCGGGCCGCTGCTCGTACGCGACCGGGGAGATGTAGTAGTGCGGGCCCTGGAAGACGAGCAGGACGTTCCCGCCCTGCTGTAGCGCCTGCCAGTGGTCGTTGGAGCGGTTCATGTGCCCCAGGAGGGTCGCTCCGACGAGCGACTCCTCACCGGGTTCGTCCGGGATCCGGTCGATGATGACCGGCAGGTGGCTCGCGAACGGCGTCTCTCCGCCGTTGGTGGCCACCAGCGCCAGCGGGTTGCAGCGGACCGTCTCGGTGACCCGGCTCGCCCGGCGCGGCCGGTACATCTTGGGGACGAGCATTCAGACCGCCTTCACGCCGGACAGGCCGTTCCGGTCGGGCACCGCGTCCTCGCCGAACTCGGCGGGGGAACCCGCGCACGACCGCGCGATGGAGTTCGCGATCTCGCCGCTGCGCACCGCGATGTTGGACAGCAGCGACGACGACAGGCCGTGCGTGTGCTCCGTGCCGCCCTGGAGGTAGATCCCGCAGCGGATCTCCGGGCTCGTCACCACCCGGTAGTCGCGGTCGACGCGCAGCCGGCCCTGGTCGTCGCGCAGGCAGTGGCCGCCGAGCTCGCCGAGCACCCGGGTGGGGTCCATGGGCTCGTAGCCGGTGGCGCACACGAGCAGGTCGACGTCCAGGTGGTCCACCGCGCCGGAACGCAGCGACTCGACCGCGACGCGCGTACGGCCGCCGACGGGCTCGGCCGACCTGGCCCGGCTCAGGTTCAGGAACTTCAGCCGCGTGGTGCGGGCCAGCTCATCGTGGTAGCCGCGCTCGTACAGGTCCTGGATCAGCTCGTCGTCGACCACCGAGTAGTTGGTGTTGCGGTGGTAGTGCCAGACGGCCTCTTTGGACTGCTCCGACGAGTAGTAGAAGTCGTCCACCGCGCTCGGGTCGAAGACCTGGTTGGCCAGCGGCGTGTTGTCGGCGACGGAGTAGCCGAGCGGGGACAGGATCGCGTGCACGTCGGCGCCGGGAAGGCTGTCGTAGGTGAAGCGGAGGATCTCTGCCGCGCTCTGGCCCGCGCCGACGACCGCGACGCTCCGGATCCCGGAGGTGTCCAGCTCACGGAACCTGGTCATGAACTCGGAGCTGTGCCACACGGCGTCGCCGCGCTCGATCCCTCGCGGCATCTGGGGCGCCAGGCCGGTGGAGATCACGACGTTGCGCGTGTTCACGGTGCTCGTGGCGCCCGGCACGTCGGTCTGCCGGATCTCCAGGCGAAGCTCGTCCACCTCGGCGCCGTCGCCGCGCAGCGGCAGCACCGACATGACCTCGGAATTGTAGGTCACGTATTTGGTGAGCTGCGCCTCGACCCATTCGAGGTAGTCGTGGAACTCCTGCCGGCGGGGGAAGAAGTCCTTGCGGTTCACGAACGCGGCCAGGCGGCCTTCTGAATGCAGATAGGCCACGAAGCTGTACGGAGACGCCGGATTGCGGAACGTCGCCAGGTCCTTAAGGAAGGAGACCTGCATCTTCGAGCCCGGCAGCAACATGCCGCGATGCCATCCAAGCGCCGCCTGCTTCTCGAAGAACACCGCGTCGAGCACGGGGTCGCCGGAGTCAGTTCGAAGCTCGTCGAGAGCCGTCGCGAGTGACAGATTGGATGGCCCGAATCCTATTCCGACCACATCGTAAATTCTGGCTCCATCGACTCGCATGGACCAACTCCCGTCTTCAATTTCGGTCACGCTATTGCCCGTACGCGGAGCCGGTCAAGGTTCCAGCGCGCCGAACCGGGAGGCCACGGCCCGACCTGCGGCGTATGCTCCCACCATGGACTCCTCACAGTCATCAGGGGCAGGCAATCTTCCTGCCGAACAATCCATTTCCGCCGATTCGGCGCTCCGCGCCTCCGATTCCGACCGCGAGCGCGCCGCCGCCGTTCTGCAGGCCGCGACCGCCGATGGCCGGGTCTCCTCAGGCGAGCTCGAAAAACGTCTCGAATTGGTGTACAGCGCCAAGTCCAAGGGCGACCTGGAAACCATCGTAAAGGACTTGCAGCCGATGCAATGGGGAGGTGGCACACCGACCGCGACCAAAGATCTCGGCGTGATCGGCTCCCTCGTCCGCAAAGGACGCTGGGTGGTGGGAGAAAAGTATCGCGCCACCGCGATCATCGGCACCGGAGTGATCGACCTGCGCGAGGCCGAGTTCACCGGACCGGAGACGACCATCAGCGTCAACTCGTGGCTCAGCACCGTTTATGTCGTCGTTCCGGAGAACGTCGAGGTGCGGGTCTCCGGCACCGGGATCTTCGGCGGGTTCAAACAGGACCGCGAGAGCACCGGCTACGCGTCGACGCACGTGATCAACGTGACCGGCATGGCCTTCTCCGCCACCGTCCACGTCGTCCACGAGATCCCCGAGGGCAAGGAACGCCGCCTCCTGAAGTAGAGGGCGGGCGGACGGGGAGTTCGATGGGGCGGGCCGGCCGGCCCGCCCCATCGCGCGTTCACGACCAGCGCGCCAGCAGTTCGTTCATGATCGTGGCCATGTGCCGGGTGTTCTCCGGCAGGTGCATGTCGTGGTGGGTGCACGAGACCTCGTGCTCGTCGATGGCTCCCGTGATGTTCGGCTGCCACCTCTGCCGGCCGGGCGGGTCGTCCGCCTGCCGGCCCAGCATCGCGGTGAACAGCAGCGCGTCGCCCTCGTAGACCGGCGAGACGAACGACTGCAGCTTCTCGTGGTGGTCGGTGATGATCATCGTGGCGGTGTCGATCATCGTCAGGTAGTCGTCGCCGCCGCGCATGTTCTCGAAGTACTTCTCGTACTCGGCCCGCATCAGCCGCTCGAACTCGGCGCGGCCGTAGGCGTCGGCCCCGTTGCGCGGGGCCGCGTCCAGCAGGGCCAGCATGCCGACCTGGTGGCCGCGCGCCCGCAGCTTCACCGCGATCAGGTGGGCCAGGATGCCGCCGAACGAGTATCCGAGCAGGTGGAACGGCCCTTCCGGCTGGGTCTGGAGGATGTGGTCGAGGTAGTCCTCGGCCATCGCGTCGGTGGACTCGGGCAGCGGCGTGACGCCGTCGAAGCCGCGGGCCTGGATCCCGTAGACGGGACGGTCGGGGAAGGCCGCGGACAGGCCGAGGTACGCCCAGCTCAGCCCGCCGCCGGGGTGCAGGCACCACACCGGGTTGCGCGTGCCCTCGGCCTTGATCGGGAGCACGATCGCGAACGGGTCGGTGGCCTGCGTGTTCGTCTCGGGCCGCAGCTGCGGGGTCAGCTTCGCCACCGTCGGCGACTCGAAGACGGCCCGCAGCGGGATGTCCACGCCCAGCGCGCTCCGGATGCGGCCGAGCAGCCGTGTCGCGCGCAGCGAGTGCCCGCCCAGGGCGAAGAAGTCGTCGTCGACGCCGACCCGGTCGACGCCCAGCACCTCGGCGAACAGGTTCGCGAGCACCTCCTCCTCCACCGTGCGCGGCGCCCGGTACGCGTTGCCGGTGATGACGGGCGACGGCAGCGCGGCCTTGTCCAGCTTGCCGTTCGGCATGAGCGGCATCCGGTCCAGCACGACGAACGCCGCCGGCACCATGTGGTCGGGCAGCCGTCCCGCCATGAACTGGCGCAGGTCGTCCACGCGTCCGGCGGCGCCCGGGTCGTTGACGTACTCGGACAGCACGTCCACGGGCCCGTCCGGCACGAAAACGTCCGTGAGCGGAATTTCCGCACCCGTCCGGAGGAAGACCGCGTCCATCCGGCCCGGGACGGCCGACCACGTCACCACCACCTGGTAGCCGAGCTCCTCGGCCATCCGGCGGCAGTCGCCCGGCGTGAGCATCGCCTTGTCGCCGTCGACCTGCCGGACCTCGGTCGCGGTCAGGTGACCGGCCGCGGCGTCGAGCCTGCGTACGGTGTCGACGACCGGCTGCACCTCCGCGTGCGGGATCCCCGTCAGCCGTACGCTCTCGGGACGCTGCTCGGCCAGGAGCCGCCGCAGCACCTCCGGTGAGCCGAACCCGTCCCAGGCGAGCGGGGTGACGCCGGCCAGCGACCGTACCTCCCCCGGCTCCTTGCGCAGCACCACCTCGTAGCGGTACCGGCTCAGCTCATTGGCGGTCTCCATGTCCTTGAGCCGGATGTCGACGGCGCCGATCTCGGGTACGAGCTGGGGCAGCGCGGCGAAGAACTCCGGGGCCAGCAGCAGCTCGCGTTCGGCGAGCACCTCCAGGCGCACCCGCTCGCGCAGGCTCTCCACGGTCGTGTCGGCGTCGGCGTGCGCGAGCTGCACCTCGGTCGCGAACTCCCGCAGCAGCGTGTTGTTGCGGATGTCGCCGAGGTACATCGCGCCGCCGGGGGCCAGCAGCCGCATGGCCTTGGCGATGACGTCGATCAGGTAACCGGCGTTGGGGAAGTACTGCACGACCGAGTTGACGACGATCGTGTCGAAGTACGCGGCCGGCAGGTCGTCGATGTCGTCGGCGCGCCGCGTGCGCAGCTTCACCCGGGCGGCCAACGGCGTGTCCAGCCGGCTGATCTGCTCCTTCAGCGAGCCGATGGTGGCGCTGGAGAAGTCCAGGGCCCAGTACTCGGTGGTCTCGCGCGCCAGCGGCGCCAGCAGCAGGCCCGATCCGACGCCGATCTCCAGCACGCGGGACGGGGCGAGGTCCCGGATCCGGTCGACGGTCGCGGCCCGCCACTCTCGCATCTCGCTCAGCGCGATGGGCGCACCCGAGTAGCTGCTGTGCCAGCCCTGGAAGTTCTCGCCGAACTCGACCGCCGCCGGCCGCTCCTCCGCGTCGACGTCCTCGGCGGAGTACGCCTCCTTGTGGGAGTAGAGGTCGTCATAGACCTCCTCCCACTGGCCGACCGACTCCGCCTCCACCGTCTCCTGGCGGATGAGCGAGGCCTCGCGGTCCAGCACGACGTAGCCGACCAGGTCCTTGGAACCGGCGGTGGTGTCGGAGTCGCGGGCGACGACCACGGCCTGGGCGATGGCCGGGTGCGAGGCCAGCGACGCCTCGACCTCGCCCGGTTCGATGCGGAAGCCACGGATCTTGACCTGGTCGTCGCTGCGGCCCGCGAAGACCAGCTCGCCGGAGGCGTTCCACTGCACCAGGTCGCCGGTGCGGTAGAGCCGCCCGCCGGCCGGGTCGAACGGGTCGGCCACGAACCGCGACGCCGTCAGCCCGGGGCGGTCCCGGTACCCGCGGCCGACGCCGGCGCCGGCCACGTACAGCTCGCCGACGACGCCGGGCGGCACCGGGACCAGGCCCGGCCCAAGCACGTACGTCCGGGTGTTCGGCAGCGGGGCGCCGATCGGCACCCCTCCGGCCGGCAGCCGGCCCGCGTCCGCCACGGTGTAGTACGTCGCGTCGACGGTGATCTCCGTCGGCCCGTACGCGTTGACCACGTCGACGCCCGGGTGCTTGCGCTGGAACTCCTCGATCACCCGGGCCGACACGGCGTCGCCGCCCGTGACGACCCGCTCCAGGGACTCCAGCCCGAAGTCGCCGGCCGCGAGCATCTCCAGCAGCGCCGGCACCGCGAACACGGCGGTCACGCCCTGCTCGTCGACGATGCGCGCCAGCTCGTCGACGTCGCCGGAGTCGGCCGGGCCGATCACCAGCGTGCCGCCGCCCATCAGCGCGGGCCACGTCTCGAACGCCGAAGCGTCGAAGGCGATGGAGGACAGCAGCAGCGTCCGCCCGCCCGGCTCCGGCCAGCCGTGCGACGCCATGTCCGCGACGTTGCGGTGGGTGATGGCGACGCCCTTCGGGCGGCCGGTGGAGCCGGAGGTGTAGATGACGTAGGCCAGGTGGTCCGGCCGCACCGGCCGGAGCCGGTCCGCGTCCGTGACGGTCCGGCGGCTGCCCGCGCGGTCGTCGTCGAGGTAGAGCCTCGGAACGTCCAGCCGTGGCAGGACCGGGTCGGTCTCGTGATCGGTGAGGATCACCGCCGGGCGCGCGTCGTCGAGGATGAACGCCACGCGGGGTCCGGGGTACCGGGGGTCGATGGGCAGGTAAGCGCCGCCCGCCTTGACCACGGCGAGGAGGGCGACCACGTAGTCGACCGAGCGCGTGGTCGCGATGGCGACCACCTGGTCCGGGCCGACCCCGTGCTCGACCAGCTCGAACGCCAGGCCGTTGGCCCAGGCGTCCAGCTCGGCGTAGGTCAGCGACCGCGAGCGTGACGTGACGGCCACGGCGTCCGGAGACGCGGTCACGACGGCGTCGAACATCGCCGGCAGCGTGGACTCCGCGACCGGCAGCGCCGTGTCGTTCCACTCCCCCACCACGAGCGACCGCTCCGCGTGCGTCACCATCTCGATCGCGCCGATCGCCACGGACGGGTCGGCGATGATCTGTTCGAGGACCCGTACGTACCGCTCGGAGATCTGCTCGATCGTCGCGTGCTCGAAGACGGTCTGCTGGTACTGGAGCGACATCCGCAGGGGCTCGGGCGCCGCCATCAGCGTCAGCGGGTAGTGCGTGCCGTCGACGGGTGTGGAGCGGCTGATGGTGAACCCGGCGTCGTCGATCGGCTGCGTCAGCTTGTCCCGGTCGATCGGGTAGGACTCGAAGCCCACGATGGTGTCGAACAGGGTCGGCAGGCCGGTGTTCTTCTGGATGTCGGCCAGGCTGTAGTGGTGGTGGTCGAGGAGTACGGCCTGGCGGTCCTGGAGGTCGTTCAGCACCTTGGCCAGCGAGTCGCCGGGGTTGTAGCGCAGGCGTACCGGCAGGGTGTTGATGAACAGGCCGACCATCGCGTCGACGCCCGGCACGACCGGGGGCCGGCCCGACACCGTCATGCCGAACATCACGTCGTTGCGGGCCGTCAGCTGCCCCAGCATGATCGCCCACGCGCCCTGCACGACGGTGTTGACCGTCAGGCCCAGCTCGGCGGCCCGGCGTACGAGCTGGCGTGCGTTCTCGGCGGACAGGCCGACCTGCACGCGGCCGATGCCGCCGGCGGTGTCGTCGGGCTGCGCCTGCGGGGCGAGCATCGTCGGCTCGGTCACGCCCTCGAGCTCGTCGGCCCACACCCGCGCGGACACGGCCTGGTCCTGGCGCGACAGCCAGACCAGGAAGTCACGGTAGTTCTGGGCGCGCGGGAGCACCGAGGCGTCGCCGTGCGCGCCGTACAGCCACATCAGGTCGTGCATCAGCAGTGGCGTCGACCAGCCGTCGAACAGCAGGTGGTGGGCCATCAGGACGAGCTCGGAGCGGCGCTCGTCGACCCGGATCAGCTTCAGCCGGACCAGCGGCGCCACCATCACGTCGAAGTGGTCGCGCCGGTCGGCGGCGAGCAGCTCGTCCACCTTGGCGGCCCGCTCGCGCTCGGGCACGTCCCGGACGTCGATCTCCTGCCAGGGCAGCTCGGCGCGCGCCGGCACGATCTGGATCGGCTCGCCGCCGGTCCCGAAGCCGAACGCGACCCGCAGGTTCGGGTACCGGTCCAGCAGCCCCTGGCCCGCCGTGCGCATGCGCTCGGCGTCCACCACGCCGTCCAGATGCATGACGAACTGCATCTGGTACGGGTCCAGCTCACGGCCCGCGAGGATCGTGTGGAACAGCAGGCCCGACTGCATGGCGGTCAGCGGCCAGACGTCCGCCACGTCGTCGTGGCGGGCCTCCAGCACGTTGATCTCAAGCTGGGTCAGCGACACCATCGGCAGGTCCGACGGCGTCAGGCCGCCGGCTCCGGCGCCGCTCGGCGTGCCGTGCGAGCCCGGTGAGGGCGTCGACCCACAGGTCCGCCAGCTCCTGTGCCTGCTCGCGCGCCAGCACACCCGACGCGTACGAGAACGACGCGCTCAGCACCGGCCCGGAGTCCGTGTCGGTGACGACCGCGTTGACGTCCAGCGCGTGGGCGATCGGCATGTCCGCGTCGAACCGGGCGGACACGTCCTCCAGGTCGGCGACCGGCATCCAGCCGCTCGCCTGCTCCGGCATGTCGCCGCCGGAGAACCGGCCCAGGTAGTTGAAGCCGATCTGGCCTTCCGGCAGCCGCGCGAGCTGCTCGGCGGTGTCGGCGTTGAGGTAACGGAGCAGGCCGTAGCCGACGCCGCGGTCCGGGACCGCTCGAAGCTGCTCCTTCACCGCCTTGATCGCACGCCCCGCGGCGCCGCCGCCGGCGAAGGCGTCGTCCAGGTCCACCTCGCCCGTGCCGACCCGTACGGGGAAGATCGTGGTGAACCAGCCGACCGTACGCGACAGGTCCGCGCCCGGTACGACGGCCTCCTCGCGGCCGTGGCCCTCCATGTTCAGCAGCACGGACGGCCCGGCCGTCCCGTGGGCGCGGCGCCAGGCCGCGACGGCCAGCGCCACGCCGGTCAGGAGCCCGTCGTTCGGCCCGCAGTGGAACGCGGCGGGCAGCGTGGTCAGCAGGGTCTCGGTGACGTCTCCGGGCAGGCTCACCTGGACCCGGTCGACGGTCCCGACCACGTCGACGGCCGGGTCGAGGGGCCGTGAGCCGAGTACGGGGTCCGGGGCGGCGAGCATCGACCGCCACAGGTCCAGCTCCGCGACACGCTCCGGGCTGCGGGCCTCGTCGGCGAGGGCGGCGCTCCAGCGCCGTACCGACGTTCCGACCCGGGGCAGCATGGGGGTCCGGCCCGCCCGCACCGCCGACCACGCCTCGACGAAGTCGGGGACGACGATGCGCCACGAGACGCCGTCGACGACGAGGTGGTGCGCGATCACCAGCAGGCGGCCGTCGGCGTCCTCGGGGTCGAACCACACGAACTGCAGCATCACTCCCGCCGCCGGGTCCAGGCGGTCGAGCGCCTGGTCCAGCTCCGCCGAGATCAGGGCGCCCCAGGACTTCTCGTCGGCGACACCCGAGCAGCCCACCCGGTGGACCAGGGCGGCGACGTCCACCGATCCCGGCTCGCCCACGAGCAGCGACTCGCCGTCGACCAGCCGTGACCGCCACATGTCGTGCCGGTCGACGACGGCGCCGAGCGTCTCCACGAGGCCGGTGTGCTCGATGCCGGCGGGCAGTCCCAGGACCATCCACTGGGCGTACCGGCCGAAGTGGCCGCCGCGCTCCAGCATCCATTCGGCGACCGGCAGCAGGGCCGTCTCCCCGACGCCGCCGCCGGGGAGCTCGGCCAGTACGTCCTCCGCGCCGCCGTTCGCGGCGGCGACGGCCGCGAGAGCGGCGACCGTACGCGCCTCGAAGATCTCGCGTGCCTTCACGACGAGGCCCACCTGGCGTGCGCGGGTCACGACCTGGATCGAGCGGATGCTGTCGCCGCCCAGGGCGAAGAAGTCGTCGTCGGCGCCGACCTGGTCGACGCCCAGGACCTCGGCGAAGACTCCGGCGAGGAGCTCCTCCTCCACCGATCGCGGCGCGCGGTACGCGCCGCCCTCGAACACCGGGGCGGGCAGGGCGGCCTTGTCGACCTTGCCGTTCACCGTCAGCGGCAGGCCGTCCAGCACGACGAACGCGGCCGGGACCATGTACTCCGGCAGCCGCCCGGCGACGAAGCTCCGCAGTTCACCGGCGGCGTCGTCAGAGCCGACGATGTAGGCGACGAGCCGCATGCCGGAGTCGTCGTCGGAGCGGGCGGCGACCACGGCCTGGGTGACGCCCGGGTGGGACATGAGCGCGGCCTCGATCTCGCCGGGCTCGACGCGGAAGCCGCGGAGCTGTACCTGGTCGTCGCTGCGGCCGATGTAGACCAGCTCGCCGCCGGCGGTCCAGCGCGCGAGGTCGCCGGTCCGGTACAGCCGCCCGCCGTCGTCGAACGGGTCGGCGACGAACCGCGACGCGGTCAGCCCCGGACGGCCCCGGTAGCCCCGCGCCACGCCGTTGCCCGCCACGTAGAGCTCGCCGACGACGCCCGGCGGCACGGGGGTGAGGGTCTCGTCCAGGACGTACGTGCGGGTGTTCGCGAGCGGTACGCCGATCGGCGACACTCCCGGCGTGGCGTCGCCGGGTTCGAGGTCGAGGCGCGTTACGTGCACGGTCGTCTCGGTGATCCCGTACATGTTGATCACCGCCGGTGCCCGGCCGTCGTCGGGCCACCAGTCCTGTACGCGTGCCGGGTCCAGCGCCTCGCCGCCGAGCACGACCATCCGCAACGACGACGCCGTGTCCTCGGGCCGTGACTCGATCAGCGCGTAGAAGGCGGCCGGGGTCTGCGACAGGACCGTCACGCGCCGCTCGACGAGGACGTCCCACAGGTCGGCCGGGGACCGTACGACGTCCCACGGCACGATGACGACGGTGCCGCCGTAGAGCAGCGCGCCCCACATCTCCCAGACGGAGAAGTCGAACGCCTGGGAGTGGCACCACGCCCACACGTCATCGGCGCCGAACCCGGCCCAGTGATCCGTACCGGCGAACAGCGACATCACGCTGCCGAAACTCACCTGCACGCCCTTGGGCTCACCGGTGGAGCCCGAGGTGTAGATGACATAGGCCAGGTGCTCGGGCCGTACGGAACGGCTCGGAGCACCGGCGGCCGGGCGCTCGTCCTCCAGGAACACACGCGGCACGTCCACCGCGGGCAGCATGCGGTCCGTCTCCCGGTCCGTGACCATCACGAGCGGCTTCGCGTCGCCGAGCACGTACTCCATGCGCGGCCCCGGATACTGCGGGTCGATCGGCAGATACGCGCCACCGGCCTTGGACACCGCCAGCAGACCTACGACCAGGTCCACGGTCCGGCCGGTCGCGACGGCGACCAGCACATCCGGGCCGACACCACGGCCGGCCAGCTCGGACGCCAGCGCGTTCGCCCGCGCGTCCAGCTCCGCGTAGGTCAGCGACTCTTCGCCCGCCACCACGGCCACCGCGTCGGGCGTGGACGCCGCCACCGACTCGAACACGTCCGGGAGCACCGCCGACGGGATCTCGACCTCCGTCGCGTTCCACCCGTCCACCACCAGCGACCGTTCGGCCGGCGACAGGACGTCCACCGACGTGACCGGCGTCGCCGGGTCGCCCACGACCTGCCTCAGCACGCGTACGAACCGGGCCGCGAGCGCCTCGGCGGTGTCCCGGTCGAACAGGTCCAGCGCGAACTCGACGAAGCCGCGGAACACGCCGTCGACCTCGGCCATGATCAGGCTCAGGTCGAACTTCGCGACCTGGTTCACCGTCGGCTCGATCGACCATTCCAGGCCGGGCAGCCGCATCTCCGCCCCGGGCGTCGCGATCGTGCTCTGCCACACGAACGCCACCTGGAACAGCGGGTGGTACGCCGTGGAGCGCTCCGGGTTGAGCAGCTCGACGAGGCGGTCGAACGGAACGTCCTGGTTGTCGTACGCGGCGAGGGCCTTGCCCCGCACCTCACCGACGACCTGCTCGAAGGTCCGGTCGCCGGACAGGTCGACGCGCAGCACCCAGTTGTTGACGAAGAAGCCGACCAGGTCGTTCAGGTCCTCGTCGGTACGGCCCGCGATCGGCGAGCCCATCGTGATGTCGTCGCCTGCACCGAGGCGCGACAGCATCACCGCGTACGCGGCCTGGAGCACCATCGGCACCGTCGCGCCGTGCGTACGCGCCAGCGCGTCCACGGCGGCGGCCAGGTCCGCCGGCACGGTGAACTCCACCGTCTCGCCGCTGTGGCTCCGCCTCGGCGGCCGCGGCCGGTCGGCGGGCAGCGCGAGCGGCTGCGGTGCGCCCGCCAGCTCCTTGCGCCAGTACCCGACCTGCGCGGACGCGACGCTCTTGGGGTTGGACAGCTCTCCGAGCAGCTCCTGCTGCCACAGCGTGTAGTCCGCGTACTGCACCGGCAGCGGTTCCCACTGCGGGGCCTCCCCCGCCGCCCGTGTCAGGTAGGCCACCGACAGGTCGCGGGCGAGCGGCGCCATCGACGCGGCGTCGCCGGCGATGTGGTGCATGAGGATGACCAGGACGTACTCGCCGGGCCCGCACGCGAGCAGGCTCACCCGGATCGGGATCTCCGTCTCGAGCACGAACCTGTACTCCACGGCCTCGGCGATCGCGCCGGCCACCTGCTCCGGCTCGACGGTACGGGTCGGGACCTCGATGACGACGTCCTCGGCCGGCAGGATCCGCTGGAACGCGACCCCGCGCTCGTCCTCGCCGATCACCGTGCGCAGGCTCTCGTGCCGCATCACGACATCGCGTACCGCGACGGCCATCAGGCCGGGGTCCACCTCCGCCCGCAGCCGCAGCACGACCGGCTGGTTGTACGTGACCGACGGGCCCTCGTACCGGTACAGGAACCACAGCCGGCTCTGCGCGAACGACAACGGGATCATGACGTTACCTCTCGAAAATCGTTGGCGGGGCGCTGTGTCAGCGGATCCCTCACGCGGTCGTCGCCTCGGCCCATGTACACGAGCTCACCGGACCGCGTCCGCCGGACCAGGTCGCCGGTGCGGTACATCCGCCCGCCGGCCGGGTCGTACGGGTTGGCCACGAACCGCGACGCCGTCAGGCCCGCTCCGTCGAGGTGGCCGCGGCCGAGTCCGGCGCCGGCGAGGTAGAGCTCGCCGGTGACGCGCGGCGGCACCGGCGCGAGGCCCGGGCCGAGCACGAGCACCTGGACGTCCGGCAGCGGCAGCCCCAACGGTGCGGTTCCGGCGACGGCCTCGTCCGGCCGGACCGATCCGGTGGTCACGGGCCCGATCGGCCCGTACGCGGTGAGCACCCGGACGCCCGGGATCGCGGCGTGCACGCGGGCGGCCAGCTCGGCCGGCAGCGGCTCGCCGGAGAACAGGACGGTGTCGACGGGGTCGTTCGGCGCCGGGACGAAGGCGGAGGGCACCGTGCTGATGACGGTCGTGGTCCAGTCGCCGGTACGGTCGCCGCCGAGGTCGAGGCCACCGCCCGCCGACAGGACGGCGAGCGCCTCGACGACCCGTACGCCGACGTCCGTCCGCGGGCAGGGCACGAGGCGTACGCCGGGCCCGAGGTCGAGCCGGGCGGCGAGGCGCGCCGCGAGGCCGGTGACGTCGCGGTGGGTGACGGCCGCGCCGTACGGCCCGTCGGCGTACGCGAGGTGCTGCGGGCGCAGCGGGCGTAGCCGGTCCGCGTCCGTCGGCACCCGGTCGTTCGTCCGCACGTCGTCCAGGTACAGCCGTGGAGTGCCGGGCAGCGCCGCGTCGGTCTCGTGGTCGGTCAGGACGACCAGCGGGGCGGTGCCGTACGGCCGCGCGCCGGACGGCAGGTACACGCCGCCGGCCTTGGCGACCGCGAGCAGCGCTGTCAGGGACTCCAGGGGACGCCCCGTCGCCACCAGAACGCCGTCGTCGGGGCCGGCACCGTTCCCGATCAGCTCGAACGCCAGGGCGTTGGCGCGCGCGTCCAGCTCGGCGTAGGTCAGCGACACCGTGTCCGACACGACGGCGACCGCGTCCGGTGACGCGGCGACGGCCGCCTCGAACATTCCCGGCAGCAGCGACGGGTCGTTCACCGTGACGGGCTTCTGCTCGACGAGCGCGCGTTCCGCGTCGGTGAGCACCTCCACCGCGCCGACGGCGACGTCCGGGTCGGCGATGATCTGCTGGAGGACCCGCAGATACCGGTCCGCCATCCGCTCGACGGCGGGCTGGTCGAACGCGCCGCGCTGGTACTGGAGCGTCATCCGCAGCGGCTCGGGCGCCGCCATCAGCGTCATCGCGTAGTGCGTGCCCGTCGAGTACCGGAGGCGGCTGATGGTGAGGCCGAGTTCGGAGATCGCGCCGCCGGTGCCGTCCCACGGGTAGGACTCGAACACGACGACGGTGTCGAAGAGGCTGCGCAGGCCGGTGTCCTGCTGGAGGTCGGCGAGGCCGTAGTGGTGGTGGTCGAGGAGCCGCGCCTGGTGGTCCTGGAGGTCGTTCAGCACCTGGGCCAGCGAGTCGCCGGGGTTGTAGCGCAGGCGTACCGGCAGGGTGTTGATGAACAGGCCGACCATCTCGTCGACGCCCGGGACCACCGGCGGGCGGCCCGACACGGTCGTGCCGAAGAGCACGTCGTTGCGGGCGGTGAGCTGGGCCAGCAGGATCGCCCAGGCGCCCTGTACGACGGTGTTGACCGTCACGCCCAGCTCGGTGGCGCGGCGTACGAGCTCCCGCGCGCCCTCGGCGGACAGCCCGACCTCCACGCGGCCGATGCCGTCGGCGGCGCGCGCCTGCGGGGCGAGCATCGTCGGCTCGGTCACGCCGTCGAGCTCGCGGGCCCACGCGCGCGCCGACACGGCCTGGTCCTGCCGCGACAGCCAGGCCAGGAAGTCGCGATAGTCGCGGGCCCTGGGCAGCGCCGAGGCGTCGCCGTTCTCGCCGTACAGGCCCATCAGGTCCTGCATGAGCAGGGGCAGCGACCAGCCGTCGAACATCAGGTGGTGGCTGGTCACGACCAGTTCGAAGCTCCGGTCGCCCATCCGGATCAGCGTGAGCCGGAACAGCGGCGCCACCGCCGGGTCGAAGTTCTCCCGCTGGTCGGCGGAGAGGATCTCCTCCAGCCGGGCCGGGCGCCCGTCCTCGTGCAGGTGGCGCAGGTCGATCTGCCGCCAGGGCAGCACCACGCCGGAGGGCACGATCTGCATCGGCTCGCCGTCGGATCCGAAACCGAACGCGACGCGCAGGTTCGGGTACCGGTTCAGCATCGCCTGCCCGGCGGCCCGCATCCGGTCCGCGTCCACGTCCCCGTCGAGGTGCAGCACGAACTGCATCTGGTACGGGTCGAACTCCTGGCCGGCCAGCATGACGTGGAACAGCAGGCCCGACTGCATCGCGGTCAGCGGCCAGACGTCCACGAGGTCCGGGTGGCGGGCCTCGACGGCGTCGATCTCGGCCTGGCTCAGGGACACCAGGGGCAGGTCCGACGGCGTCAGCCCGCCCGCGTCCGGGCCGCCGGCCTGCCGGGCCAGGCCCGTCAGGGCCGCGCACCACAGGTCGGCCAGCTCCTGCGCGTCGTCGCGCGTCAGGACCCCGGACGCGAAGGTGATCAACGCGCTGAGTACGGGTCCCTGCTCGGTGTCGGTGACGACCGCGTTGATGTCGAGGGCGTGGGCGACGGGCATGTCGGCGTCGAAGTCCGCCGAGACGGTCTCCAGTACCGAGATCGGCGCCCAGCCCTCGCCGCGCGGGTCGTCGCCGGAGAAGCGGCCGAGGTAGTTGAAGCCGATCTGGCCGTCCGGTGACGGGCCGAGCCGCATGGCGGTGTCGGCGTTGAGGTAGCGGAGCAGGCCGTAGCCGACGCCGCGGTCCGGGACGGCCCGGAGCTGTTCCTTGACCGCCTTGATGGCCTGGGCCGCGCCGGCGCCGCCGGCGAAGGCGTCGTCCAGGTCGACCCCGCCGACGCCGACACGTACGGGGAAGATCGTGGTGAACCAGCCGACCGTACGCGACAGGTCGGCGCCCGGTACGACCGCCTCCTCGCGGCCGTGGCCCTCCAGGTTCACCAGCACCGACGGCTCGGCCACGCCACGTCCGCGCCGCCAGGCCGCGACGGCCAGTGCGACGCCCGCGAGCAGCCCGTCGTTCGGGCCGCAGTGGAACGCGGCGGGCAGCGCCGTCAGCAGGGTCTCGGTGACGTCCTGGGGCAGGCGTACCCGCACCTGGTCGACGGTCGAGACCACGTCGATCGCCGGGTCGAGGCGGCGTGAGCCGAGTACGGGGTCCGGGGCGCCCAGCATCGACCGCCACAGCTCCAGCTCGGCCACCCGCTCGGGGCGCCGCGACTCCTCGGCGAGGGCGGCGCTCCAGCGCCGTACCGACGTCCCGACCGGCGGCAGGGCCGGCGCGCGTCCGTTCCGCACCGCCGCCCAGGCCTCGGCGAGGTCGGGGACCACGATCCGCCACGAGACGCCGTCGACGACCAGGTGGTGCGCGACCACCAGCAGCCGGCCGGCGGAGCTCTCCGGGGCGAACCACACGAACTGCAGCATCACCCCGGCCGCCGGGTCGAGCCGGTCCAGGGCGCGGTCCAGCTCCGCCGAGATCAGCGCGCCCCAGGACTCCTCGGCGGTGAGGTCGGCGCACTCGACGCGGCGTACGAGGGAGGCGACGTCCACCGAACCCGGCTCGCCCGCCACCAGCGACGCGCCGTCGACCAGGCGCGACCGCCACAGGTCGTGCCGGTCGACCACAGCGCCGAGCGTCGCGACCAGACCGGCGTGGTCGATGCCGTCCGGCAGGCCCAGCACCTGCCACTGGGAGTACCGGCCGAAGTGCCCGCCGCGCTCCAGCATCCATTCGGCGACCGGCAGCAGCCCGATCTCTCCGACGCCGCCGCCGGGGAGTTCGGCGAGGGTCTCTTCCGCTCCGGTACGGCCGTTCGCGGCGGCCACCAGGGCCAGTTCCGCGACCGTACGCGCCTCGAAGACCTCGCGTGCCTTCACGACCAGGCCCACCTGGCGGGCCCGCGTCACGACCTGGATCGAGCGGATGCTGTCGCCGCCGAGGGCGAAGAAGTCGTCGTCGGCGCCGACCCGGTCGACGCCCAGCACCTCGGCGAAGACGCCCGCGAGGAGCTCTTCCTCCGCCGTCCGGGGCGCACGGTAGACACCGCCGGTGAACAGCGGGGCGGGCAGGGCCGCCTTGTCGACCTTGCCGTTCACGGTCAGCGGCAGGCTCTCCAGCACGACGAACGCGGCCGGGACCATGTACTCCGGCAGCCGTTCGGCCGCGAACCCGCGCAGCTCGGTCATGATGTGGTCGGTGACGACCCCGTCCACGACGACCAGGTCGTCGTTGAACTCCAGTACGCCGTCGATGCCGCCGCCGTCGGCGGGGGTTTCCGGCGTCGTGTCCGTACGGTCGGGGACGACGTAGGCGACGAGCCGTTTGCCGGACTCGTCGTCGGAACGGGCGACGACCACGGCCTGGGCGACGCCCGGGTGGGACACGAGGGCGGCCTCGATCTCGCCGGGCTCGACGCGGAAGCCGCGCAGTTGCACCTGGTCGTCGCCACGTCCCAGGTAGACGAGGTCTCCGTCGGAGGTCCAGCGCGCCAGGTCGCCGGTCCGGTACAGCCGCCCGCCGTCGTCGAACGGGTCGGCGACGAACCGCGACGCCGTCAGCCCCGGACGGCCCCGGTAGCCCCGCGCCACGCCGTTGCCCGCCACGTACAGCTCGCCGACGACGCCCGGAGGTACCGGAGACAGGCTCTGGTCCAGGACGTAGGTGCGGGTGTTCGCCAGGGGCACGCCGATCGGCGACACCCCGGGCACGGCGAGGTCGGGGTCCAGTTCCAGGCGGGTGACGTGGACGGTCGTCTCGGTGATCCCGTACATGTTGATCACCGCTGGAGTCGCGCCCCAGCTCTGAACGCGTGCCGGGTCCAGCGCCTCGCCGCCGAGCACGACCATCCGCAACGACGACGACGTGTCCTCGGGACGCGACTCGATCAGCGCGTAGAAGGCGGCGGGCGTCTGCGACAGGACCGTCACGCGCCGCTCGACGAGCAGGTCCCACAGGTCCGCCGGGGACCGCACACGTCCCACGGCACCACGACGACCGTGCCGCCGTAGAGCAGCGCGCCCCACATCTCCCAGACGGAGAAGTCGAACGCCTGGGAGTGGCACCACGCCCACACGTCGCCGCCGCCGAACCCGGCCCAGTGGTCGCGTACCGGCGAACAGCGACATCACGCTGCCGAGACTCACCTGCACGCCCTTGGGCTCGCCGGTGGAGCCCGAGGTGTAGATGACGTACGCCAGGTGCTCGGGCCGTACGGAACGGCTCGGAGCACCGGCGGCCGGGCGCTCGTCCTCCAGGAACACACGCGGCACGTCCACCGCGGGCAGGATGCGGTCCGTCTCCCGGTCGGTCACCATCACGAGCGGCTTGGCGTCGCCGAGCACGTACTCCATGCGCGGCCCCGGATACTGCGGGTCGATCGGGAGATAGGCGCCACCGGCCTTGGACACCGCCAGCAGCCCCACCACCAGATCGACCGTCCGGCCGGTCGCCACCGCGACCAGCACATCCGGGCCCACACCACGCCCGGCCAGCTCGGACGCCAGCGCGTTCGCGCGCGCGTCCAGCTCCGCGTACGTCAGCGACTCATCGCCCGCCACCACCGCGACCGCGTCCGGCGACCCGGCGGCCACGGACTCGAACACGTCCGGCAGCAGCGACGACGGGACCTCGACGGCCGTGTCGTTCCACTCGTCCACCAGCGACCGCTCGCCGGCCGACAGGACGTTCACGGAGGCGACGGGGACCTCCGGGTCCGCCACGACCTGCTCCAGCACCCGTACGAAACGGTCCGCGAGCGCCTCGGCGGTGCCGCGGTCGAACAGGTCGACCGCGTACTCGACGCTGCCGTGCAGCGCCTGCGCCCCGGCTTCGACGAGCCGCAGGGTGAGGTCGAACTTGGCCGTCTCGTTCGGCGTCGGTTCGACCGTCACGCGCACGTCCGACGACGTGAGGGCGGGCAGGACGTCCTTGTTCCACACGAACGCGACCTGGAACAGCGGGTGGTACGCCGTCGACCGCTCCGGGTTCAGCAGCTCCACCAGACGCTCGAACGGAACGTCCTGGTTGTCGTACGCGGCCAGGGCCTTGCCCCGCACCTGCCCGACGACCTGCTCGAACGAGCGGTCGCCGGACAGGTCGACGCGCAGGACCCAGTTGTTCGCGAAGAAGCCGACCAGGTCGTTCAGGTCCTCGTCGGTACGGCCCGCGATCGGCGAGCCCATCGTCACGTCGTCCCCGGCGCCCAGGCGCGACAGCATCACCGCGTACGCCGCCTGCAACACCATCGGCACCGTCGCGCCGTGCGTACGCGCGAGGGCCTCGACCCCGGCGACCAGCTCCGGCGTGATCAGGAACTCCACGGTGTCGCCGCGGTACCCCGGCCGTACGGGACGGGGGCGGTCCGTGGGCAGTGCCAGGGGCTGCGGGGCGCCCGCGAGCTCGTTGCGCCAGTAGCCGAGCTGCTCGGAGACCAGGCTGCCGGGGTCCGACACGTCGCCGAGCAGGCGCTGCTGCCACAGCGTGTAGTCCGCGTACTGCACCGGCAGCGGCGCCCATCCCGGCTCGCGGCCCTCCGTGCGCGCCGCGTAGGCGACGGACAGGTCGCGGGCCAGCGGCGCCATCGACGCGCCGTCACCGGCGATGTGGTGCATGAGGATGACGAGCACGTGCTCGTCGGCGCCGCACGCGAGCAGGCTCACGCGTACCGGGATCTCCGACTCCAGGTCGAACTCGTGCCGCACCGCCTCGGCGATCGCGTCCGCGACCTGCTGCGGCTCGACCGTACGTACCGGGACGTCGACGTCGGCGTCCGCCAGGATCCGCTGGTAGGCGACGCCGTGCTCGTCCTCGCCGATCACCGTGCGCAGGCTCTCGTGCCGCGCCACCACGTCGCGGACCGCCTCGGCGAGCACCGCGACGTCCAGCGCGCCGCGCAGCCGCAGCACCACGGGCAGGTTGTACGTCACCGACGGGCCCTCGAACCGGTACAGGAACCACAGCCGGCTCTGCGCGTACGACAGCGGCAGCCGCTCGGGCCGTACGGCCGGGGTCACCTGCGGCCGTACGCGTGCGCCCGCCCCGACGTGCGCCGCGAGCCGCGCCACGGTCGGGTGGTCGAACACGGCACGGATCGGCACCTCCGCACCGAACGCCCGCCGGATCCGGCCGACGAGGCGCGTCGCGCGCAGCGAGTGCCCGCCCAGGGCGAAGAAGTCGTCGTCGACGCCGACCCGCTCGACCTCCAGCACCTCGGCGAAGATCCCGGCGAGGAGCTCCTCCTCCACCGACCTCGGCGCCCGGTACTCCTCGCCGGAGAACACCGGCGCCGGCAGCGCGGCCTTGTCCACCTTGCCGTTCACGGTCAGCGGCAGGCTCTCCAGCGCGACGAACGCCGCCGGGACCATGAACTCCGGCAGCCGGTCCGCCACGAACTCGCGCATCCCCGCGACGGCGGCGGCGTCCGCGACCAGATAGGCGACGACCTGCTTGGAACCGTTGGCGGTGTCGGTCTCGCGCGCGATGACGACGGCCTGGTCGACGGCGGGGTGCTCGGTCAGGAGCGCCTCGATCTCGCCGAGCTCGACCCGGAATCCGCGCACCTTCACCTGGGTGTCGTTGCGGCCGACGTAGACGATCTCGCCCGACCGCGTCCAGCGGACCAGGTCGCCGGTGCGGTACAGGCGCTCGCCCTCGTCGAACGGGTTCGCCACGAACCGGGAGGCGGTCAGGCCCGGACGGTCCAGGTAGCCGCGTGCCAGGCCGTCGCCGGCGAGGTACAGCTCGCCGACCACGCCGGGCGCGACGGGGTCGAGGCCGCCGCCGAGCACGTACGCGCGCATGCCGTCGAGGGGCACGCCGATCGGGACGCCCGCGGACAGGTCCTCGTGCCGGGCGAACGCGTGCGTCACGGCGAAGGTCGTGGTCTCGGTGGGCCCGTAGCCGTTGACGACCTGGGTGCCGGGGCAGTGCTCCCAGAGCTGTTGCAGTGTGGCGACGGGCAGCGCGTCGCCGCCCGCCCACAGCCGGGACAGGCCGGCGAGGCACGCCGGGTCCTGGTCGACCAGTGCCGCGAACAGGCCGGCCGGCAGCCACGCCGCCGTCAGGTCGTGCGCGGCCACCAGCTCGCGCAGCGCCACCGCGTCGAGGTCGCCGGGCGGGGCCACGACCGCGCAGCCGCCGGTGAGCAGCGGAGCCCAGATCTCGAAGGTGATGGCGTCGAACGCCTGCGACGAGTGGACCAGGACGCGTTCCAGGCCCGCGAACCCCCGGTCCGTCGCCAGCGCGACGACGTCCGCGTGCGTGACCGCCACGCCCTTGGGCACGCCGGTCGAGCCGGACGTGTACATGACGTACGCGAGGCCCGAGTCCGAGCAGGGCCCGGCGGGCGCCTCACCGTCCACGGCCTCGTCGAGCGTGTGCACCGGGACGTCGGCCGACGGCACCGAACCGGCCGCCGCCAGCACCAGGACCGGCTTGGCGTCCGCGAAGATGAACTCGATCCGCTCCGGCGGGTAGTCCACGTCGAGCGGCAGGTATCCGGCGCCGGCCTTCAGCACCGCCAGCACCGCGACGATCATGTCGGCCGAGTGCGGGATCGCGAGCGCCACCAGCGTCTCCGGCCCGGCGCCCCACGTCACCAGGCTCGCCGCGAGCCGGCCGGACCGGGCGTCGAGCTCGGCGTACGTCAGCGTGGAGTCACCGAAGACCACCGCGGGTGCCTCGGGCGTCCGTGCCGCCTGGGCCGCGAACGCCTCCGGCACGGTGCGCCGTACCGCCTCGCGCGCGGTGTCGTTCCAGTCCACCAGCACCCGCTGCCGCTCGGCCGGGTCCAGCACCTCGACGGCGGTGACCGGGATCCGCGGGGTGGCGAGGACCTGCTCCAGCACCCGTACGAACCTGGCCGCGAGCGCCTCGGCGGTGTCCCGGTCGAACAGGTCGAGCGCGTATTCGAGGTATCCGCGTACGTCACCGTCGGCGCCGGCCTCGGTCAGCGTGACGGTGAGGTCGAACTTCGCCACCTGGATCCCGTCGGCCATGTTCATCAGCGGCTCTAGGGAGAGGCCGGGCAGCTCCAGCTCGGGCCAGATGTCCTTGTGCCAGACGAACATGACCTGGAACAGCGGGTGGTAGGCCGAGGAGCGTTCCGGGTTCAGCAGCTCGACGAGCCGCTCGAACGGCACGTCCTGGTGGTCGTACGCCGCGAGCGCCTTGTCGCGTACGGCGTCCACGACCTGCTCGAACGACGGGTTCCCGTGCAGGTCGGCCCGCAGCACCCAGTTGTTGGCGAAGAACCCGACCAGGTCGTTCAGGTCCTGGTCCATGCGGCCGGCGATCGGCGACCCGATCGTCACGTCGTCACCGGCGCCCAGCCGGGACAGGAGGATCGCCAGCGCCGCCTGGAACACGATCGGCGGCGTCGCGCCGTGCGCCTGCGCCAGCCGCTCCACGGCCCGTACGAGGTCCGCGCCGATCACGAATCCGATGGTCTCGCCCTGGTAGCTCGGCCGTACGGGGCGCGGCCGGTCGGCCGGCAGCGTGAGGGGCTGCGGGGCGCCCGCGAGCTCCTCGCGCCAGTACTCAAGCTGCGTGGCGACCACGCTGCGGGGATCGGACACGTCGCCGAGCAGCCCGCGCTGCCACATCGTGTAGTCCGCGTACTGGACCGGCAGCGGCGACCACGCCGGCTCCCGCCCCTCCGCGCGTGCCGTGTAGGCCGTCACCAGGTCCCGCATCAGCGGCGCCATCGAGGCGCCGTCACCCGCGATGTGGTGCATCACCAGCACCAGGTGGTCGCCGTCCTGGTCGCTTCGCAGCATGGACGCGCGTACCGGGATCTCCGACCGGAGGTCGAAGCGGTGCTCCAGCGCCTCGACGACCGCGGCGCCCATCCCGTCCGGCTCGACGGCGCGATCCGGGATCTCGACCACGACCTCGTCGGCCGGGAGGATCCGCTGGTACGCCGCGCCCTGGTCGTCCTCGTCGCCGATGACCGTGCGGAGGCTCTCGTGCCGCAGCACGACGTCGCGGAACGCCTCGGCCAGGACCTTGACGTCCAGCGCCCCGCGCAGCCGCAGCACGACCGGCAGGTTGTACGTCACGGACGGGCCCTCGAACCGGTACAGGAACCACAGCCGGCTCTGCGCGTACGACAGCGGCAGCCGCTCGGGCCGTACGGCCGGCTCCACGCGCGGCCGTACCCGCTCGCCCGTCCCCACGTGGGCGACGAGCTGCGCCACGGTCGGGTAGTCGAACACGGCACGGATCGGCACCTCCGCGCCGAACGCGCGACGGACGCGGCCGATCAGCCGCGTCGCCTTGAGCGAGTGGCCGCCGAGGTCGAAGAAGTCGTCGTCGATGCCGACCCGCTCGACCTCCAGCACCTCGGCGAAGATCCCGGCGAGCAGCTCCTCCTCGGCCGTCCGCGGCGCGCGGTACACCTCGCTGCCGAACACCGGGGCCGGCAGCGCCGCGCGGTCCACCTTGCCGTTCGCCGTCAGCGGCAGCCGGTCCAGCACCACGAACGCGGCGGGCACCATGAACTCCGGCAGCCGGTCCGCCACGAACCCGCGCAGGTCGGCGGTGATCTCGTCGTGGCTCCCGTGCCCGTCGACGACCACGTAGGCGATCAGCTGCTTGCTGACCTCGCCCGCGGCACGGTCGCCCTCGCTCTCGCGCACGATCACCGCGGACCGGGTGACCATGGGGTGCCCGGCCAGGACCGTGTCCACCTCGCCCGGCTCGATGCGGAACCCGCGGATCTTCACCTGGTTGTCGACGCGTCCGACGAACAGCAGCTCGCCGGACCTGGTCCAGCGGACGAGGTCGCCGGAGCGGTAGAGGCGGCCGCCGGGCGGGCCGAACGGGTCGGCGACGAAGCGGGACGCGGTCAGCGACGGCCGGCCGAGGTATCCGCGCGCCATGCCGTCGCCGGCGATGTACAGCTCGCCGGCCACACCCGGAGGCACCGGGACGAGGCCGGCACCCAGGACGTACATCCGCATGTTGTCCAGCGGCACCCCGATGGGCACCCCCGCGGACACGTCCTCGTGCGGCGGCACCGCGTGGGCGAGGCAGTAGGTCGTGATCTCGGACGGGCCGTAGCCGTTGACGACGAGGGTGTCCGGGCAGTGCTCGCGCATCTGCCGGACGGTGGTGACCGGCAGCACCTCGCCGCCCGTCCACACCTGGGACAGGCCGGCCAGGCACGACGGGTCCTGCTCGACGACGGCCGCGAACAGCCCGGTCGGCACGCACGCGCCCGACAGGCCGTGCGCGGACACGAGGTCGCGCAGCGCCACCGCGTCGACGTTCCCCGGCGGCGCCACGACGAGACGGCCGCCGGTCAGCAGCGGAACCCACATCTCCCAGGTGGAGGCGTCGAACGACAGCGACGAGTGCAGCAGCACCCGGTCCAGGCCGGTGAACCGCCGGTCCGTCGCCAGCGCCACGACGTCCTCATGGGTGATCATCAGGCCCTTGGGGCCGCCGGTGGACCCGGAGGTGTACATGACGAACGCCAGGCTCGACGGCGAGCAGGCACCGGCGGGGGCCGACTCCTCGCCCCCGGCGTCGAGGTCGGCGAACGTCAGGACCGGGGCGCCGGTCCGCGGCACGACCTCGACCGACTCCGGTGCCGCCAGCACCAGCAGCGGCCTCGTGTCGGCGAACATGTACTCGATGCGGTCCGGCGGATAGTTCACGTCGACCGGCAGGTACGCGGCGCCCGCCTTCAGGATCGCGAGCATCGACACGACGAACTCGGGCGACCGGGGGAACGCCAGGCCCACGACGGACTCCGGACCCACGCCGCGGTGCGCCAGCCGGGCCGCGAGCCGGTCCGACCACGCGTCCAGCTCGGCGTAGGTGAGCACGCGGTCGCCGCTCACCAGCGCCGGTTCCTGCGGCGTCCTGCGCGCGTGCTCGGTGAACGTCCGCGTGATCGTGGCCGGTACCCGCTCGCGCGCGGTGGAGTTCCACTCCACGAGCACCTGGTGCGCCTGCTCCGCGTCCATCATCTCGAGCAGGCTCACGGGCACGTACGGGTCGTCGGCGACCGAGCGCACGACGTTGAGCAACTGGTCGAGGAACAGGGCCAGGTCGGCGCCGCCGCACAGGGTCGCGTTTCCGTCGACGTAGATCGTCATTCCGTTGCCGGGACGGGAGTCCCCCAGCATCGTGATCGTCAAATCCTGAACGGCGCCGAATCGAAGATCGGTGATGTATCCGCGGCAATCTCCGAAATCCAGCGGCTCGACCCACGGAATGATATTCAGAATGGGGCCGAAAACGCCATTGGCGTTCGAGACGCCGACCGCACTGCGGATATCGGAGATCTGGCACAGGCCGTGCTGCGCGACAGCGCGTGACCCTTCCACCACATCCGTGGCGACCTCGACGAAGCTCGCGGTGACCGGCACCGTGACGCGCAGCGGCACCACGCCCGACATCAGGCCGGGCGAAAGGGCGGTAACGCCGGAGCGATTCGCGCCGGCGACGCAGAACACGAAGTCCTGGAGCCCGCACATACGGTTGAAGAAGACCGCGACCGCTCCCGAGAGCAGGCCGTTGACCGACATCCCGACGGACTCGGCGACCTGCTCCCATTCGGTGAGTTCGGCGCGGGAGATGACCGCGCTGCGGCGCACGAGGTCCGGCTTGTCGGAGCTCCGCTCGCCGTGCAGCCGCACCGGGTCCGGGATGTCGGCGAGGTAGTCGCGCCAGAACGCCTGGTCGGCCGTGAACTGCTCCGAGGCCCGGTACCGCGCGTCCTCGTCGGCGATGAGCCCGGCGCCGCCGAACGCCGGCTCCGACGCCGGCCGTCCCTCGTACGCCGCCGCGTACAGCTCCGCGACGCGCGCGACGAGCATGGCCATGCCGAAACCGTCGGTCACCAGGTGGTGGAAGCCCATGAACAGCAGGAACCGCGACGCCGAGAGCCGGATCGTGCCGGCGCGGACCAGGATGTCGCCGTCCAGGTCGAAGCAGGTCGCCGTGATCGACTCCACGAGCGCCTGCGCCGCCGCCTCCGGGTCGGGCTCGGCGCTGACGTCATGGTGGAACGGCGCCCATTCGCCGGCGTCGACGACGACCTGGCGAATTCCGTCCTCGAACTCCCGGAAATTGACCCGGAGGACTTCGGCCTCGTTCAGCAGCGTGCGGAATGCCGATCCGAACAGCGCGACGTCCACGTCGCCCTGAACATCGACCACCAGGCACGGGTTATTGGGGTTGTCCGGCGTCAATCGCTGCGCCAGCCACATCTCCTTCTGCGCCGACGACATACCGAACGAACGCGAAGGAAGCATCATTACCCTCTCGGAAGTCGCACGGCATTCAGCATTCGCCGCTGCGACCGTAATTTACTGCCGAGAGCTCACGCCGATCAACCAGGTCGAGCGCGCGGGAAATGGGTGCGGATTATGGCGCGGACGGGTGCGGATCTTCCGCACGCGACCTTGAGACGAGATACATCCGATCAGCCGGCGGACGCCGGAATCAATTGCTGGTGAATATGCTCGGCGAGGGCCTCGGATGTCGGGTTACTGTAGACGAGCATCGCGGGCAGCACCAGGCCGGTCGCGTCCTGCAGGCGGTTGCGCAACTTGATGCCGCCGAGCGAGTCCAGGCCGAGGTTCTGGATGGGCACGCTCGCGTCCACCGCGTCGGCCCGTTCGTGTCCCAGCACCGCCGCGACGTGCGACGACACCAGCTCCACCAGCACATCGTGCCGCTTGGCCCGGTCCGCGCCGCGCAGCCGTGCCACGAGCTGTGACACCGACTCCCCGGCCGCCGCGGTACGGCGCACCGCGGGCACGAGCTCGGCCAGCAGCGGCGCCAGCTCACCCGCCCCGGCCAGCTTCCGCAGCGCCGGCAGGTCCCACCGCACCGCGACCAGGTGCTCCGCCGGAGCGGACACCGCCGCGTCGAACAGCTCCAGCGCCTGCCCGGTGCCGAGGGCCAGGACGCCCTCCTCGCGCTTCACCGCGACCTCACCGGCGCCGAGGTGGCCGGTCATCCCGCTGTCCAGGGCCCACAGACCCCATGACACCGACTGGCCCGCGAGCCCGGAGGCGCGCCGGAGCGTCGCCAGGGCGTCGAGGAACGCGTTAGCCGCCGCGTAGTTGCCCTGCCCCGGGCCGCCGAGCACTCCGGACAGGGACGACACGAGCGCGAACAGGTCCAGTTCCAGGTCCTTGGTGGCCTCGTGCAGGTACCACGCGGCGTCGGCCTTGGCCGCCAGCACGCGGTCCAGCCGCTCCGGCGTCAACGACCCGATCACGCCGTCGTCCAGCACGCCCGCGGCGTGCACCACGCCGCGCAGTGCGAACCCGTCCGGCACTGAGGCGACCAGCTCCGCCACCGCCCGCCGGTCCGACACGTCGCACGCCACGACCCGTACGACGGCGCCGGCGGCCTCCAGCCCGGCCACCAGCTCCTCGGCGCCTTCGGCCGTCGCGCCCCGGCGGCTGGCCAGCACCACGCAGCCCGCGCCGTGCGACTCCACGAGCCGCCGTGCCAGCACTCCGCCGACGCCGCCCGTACCGCCCGTCACGATCACCGCGCCGCCCGACAGGCCCGCGAACTCCGCGCCGTCCGCCGGCGGTGCCGCGCGCGCCAGCCGCGCCGCGTGCACGGCACCGCCGCGCACCACGAGTTGCGGCTCGTCCGCGGCCAGCAGGCCGGCCACGTCCACGTCGCCTTCGGCGTCGGTGTCGACGAGCACGATCCGGCCCGGGTTCTCCGCCTGCGCGGACCGCATGAGCCCCCACACCGCCGAGGCCGCCACGTCCGTCGCGACCTCGCCGGGCAGGCACGCCGCCCCGCGCGTGACGACCATCAGCGTCGAGCGCGCGAACCGCTCGGAGGCCAGCCATGCCTGGAGCATCGCCAGTGCCTGGTGCGTCCCGGCGTGCACCGCCCCCACGACGTCCGGTTCGGAGGCCCACTCCCACACCACGACGCCGTCGGCGGGACCCTCCGGGTCCACGTCGTCCCAGCGGGCCCACGACACGCCCTCATGATCGGAGGACGGCACCGGCGTCCAGCGCACCTCGAACAGACCGTCCGGGCCCGCGCCCGAGGCCGCCGCCGCCAGCGCCCGCTTCGAGACCGGCCGCGTCACCAGCGAGTCCACGCTCAGCACCGGGGCGCCGGTCTCGTCGGCCACCCGCACCGAGAGCGCCTCGCCGCCGGCCGGGCTGATCCGCACCCGCACCGTCGTGGCGCCCACCGCGTGCAGGGACACCCCTTCCCACAGGAACGGGACGCGCACCTCCGCGTCGCCGGTGTCCGGCCCCACGGCGGCCAGCAACGACGCGTGCACCACCGCGTCGAGCAGCGCCGGGTGGATGCCGAATCCGTCCACGTCCACTCCGGACGGGAGGCTCACCTCGGCGAACACCTCCGGCCCGCGCCGCCACACCGCGCGTACGCCCTGGAACGCGGGCCCGTACCCGTAGCCCTGCCCGGCCACCGCCGCGTAGGCCTCCGGGACGTCGACCGCCCGCGCACCGACCGGCGGCCAGCGCTTGGTGTTGAACGGCGGCCCGGACGCGGCGGCCTTCGCCGTCACCACGGCCTCAGCGTGCAGCGTCCACTCGTCGTCGTCCGCGCGGCACGAGTGGATCGACACGACGCGGTCACCGGCGGCGTCGGCCTCGGCGACGGCGACGTTGAGCCGCACACCGCCGTCCGGCGGCATCACCAGCGGCTGCCGCAGCGTCAGCTCGCGTACGACCGGGCATCCCACCTGGTCCCCGGCGTACATCGCCAGCTCGACGAACCCGGCGCCCGGCACGATCACGTGTCCCAGCACGGAATGGTCGGCCAGCCACGGCTGGGTCCGCAGCGACTCACGGCCCGTCAGCAGGACGCCGTCGAAGGCCGGCAGCCCCACCACCGCGCCGAGCATGGGGTGCCCGGCCGCGCTCAGACCGGCGGCGGTCACGTCGCCCGGCGCCGCCGACGGCGTCAGCCAGTACCGCTCCCGCTGGAACCGGTACGTCGGCACGTCGACCCACCGGCCGCCGGCGTTGAACGCCGTCCAGTCCACCTGCCCGCCGGACACCTGGAGTTCGGCCGCGGAGCGTACGAAGCGGTCCAGGCCGCCCTCGCCTCGGCGCAGCGTGCCGACGACGGTCGCGACCCCGGCGGTCTCGCACGTCTCCTCCAGGCCGACGGTCAGCACCGGATGTGCGCTGACCTCGACGAAGAAGGCGTTCTTGTCGGCCATCGCGGCCCGCGTGGCCTGCTCGAAGCACACCGTCTCGCGCATGCTCTCGTACCAGTAGCCGGCGGTCAGCGCGGCGGTGTCCAGCAGCCCGCCGGTCACCGTCGAGTAGAACGGGATCCGCGACGTACGCGGCGCCACATCGGCCAGGGTCTCCAGCAGCCGGTCGCGCAGCACCTCCATCCCGGGCGAGTGCGAGGCGTAGTCCACCGCGATCCGGCGGAACTTGATCCCGTCGGCCTCACAGCCGGCCAGGAACTCCTCCACCTCGTCGTACGCACCGGAAACGACCGTCGTCGAGGGGTTGTTCACCGCCGCCACCGCGAGGGTCTTCCAGCCTTCCAGCCTCGCCCGTACGTCGTCGGCCGGGGCGATGATCGACACCATCGTGCCGGTGCCGGCGACCTCCGTCAGGGCCTTCGAGCGCAGCAGCACGATCCGCGCCGCGTCCTGGAGGGTCAGTGCTCCGGCGACGTACGCCGCGGCGATCTCGCCCTGCGAGTGGCCGATGACGGCGTCCGGCACGACGCCGACCGACCGCCACAGCTCCGCCAGCGACACCATGATCGCGAACAGGACCGGCTGGACCACGTCGACCCGTTCGGGGTCGGGGCTCCCCGGCTCGCCGCGTACGACGTCCAGCAGCGACCAGTCGGCGAACTCGGCGAACGCCTCCGCGCAGCGGTTCAGCTCGGCCGCGAACACGGGCGACGACGCCGCCAGCTCACGCCCCATCTCCGGCCACTGGGAGCCCTGGCCCGGGAACACGAACACGACACCGCCGCCGGTGTGCGCGGTCCCGGTCACGACACCGGGGTTCTCACGTCCGCCGGCGAGGTCGGCGACTCCGGCCGCCAGGTCCTCACGGCCCGTGCCGATCACGACCGCCCGGTGCTCGAACATCGTCCGCCGCGACAGCGCCGCGGCCACGTCGGCGGGCTCCGGAGCGATCTCCGCCTCGCCGAGCCAGTCCACCAGCCCCCGCGCCTGACCGGCCAGGGCCTCCAGCGACCTGGCCGACAGCGTCCACGGCACCACCGCCGACTCGTGGGCGCCGGCCTCGGACGGCTCGGGCTCACCCGGCCCCTGCTCAAGGATCAGGTGCGCGTTCGTGCCGCTGATCCCGAACGAGGACACGGCGGCGCGGCGCGGGCCGCCGGACTCCTGCCAGTCACGCGCCTCGGTCAGCAGCTCCACCTCGCCCGCCGACCAGTCGATGATCGGCGACGGCTCGTCCACGTGCAGCGTCGGCGGCAGCACCCCGTGCCGCATCGCCATCACCATCTTGATCACACCGGCGGCGCCCGCGGCCGACTGGGTGTGACCGAAGTTCGACTTGACCGACCCCAGCCACAGCGGGCGGCCCTCCGGGCGGTCCTGCCCGTACGTGGCCATCAGCGCCTGCGCCTCGATCGGGTCACCGAGCGTCGTGCCGGTGCCGTGCGCCTCCACCGCGTCCACGTCCTCGCACGTCAGCCCGGCGTCGGCGAGCGCCTGCCGGATCACCCGCTGCTGCGACGGGCCGTTCGGCGCCGTCAGGCCGTTCGACGCGCCGTCCTGGTTGACCGCGCTGCCCTTGATCACGGCGAGGATCGGGTGCCCGTTGCGGCGCGCGTCCGCGAGCCGCTCGACCAGCAGCATGCCCGCGCCCTCGGCCCATCCCGTGCCGTCCGCGCCCTTCGCGAACGACTTGCACCGCCCGTCGGCCGCCAGCCCCCGCTGCCGGGAGAACTCCACGAACGTGTACGGCGTCGCCATCACCGCCACACCGCCGGCGAGCGCGAGGTCGCACTCCCCCGCCCGCAGCGCCTGCCGCGCCCAGTGCAACGCCACCAGCGACGACGAACACGCGGTGTCCACCGTCACCGCCGGGCCCTCCAGCCCGAGCGCGTACGCCACCCGGCCCGACGCCACGCTGCCGGCGCTGCCGCTCCCGAGCAGCCCTTCCAGCTCGGCGGGCACGGACGAGAGCTGGGTCGCGTAGTCGTGGTACATGAGCCCCGCGAACACGCCCGTACGGCTTCCCCGCAGCGAGAGCGGGTCGATCCCGGCCCGCTCGATCGCCTCCCAGGACGTCTCCAGCATCAGCCGCTGCTGCGGGTCCATGGCGAGCGCCTCGACGGGGCTGATCCCGAAGAAGGCCGGGTCGAAGCCGGCCGCGTCGTAGAGGAACCCGCCGTGCCGGCTGTAGGAGGTGCCCAGGCTGTCCGGGTCCGGGTCGTACAGCGTCTCGACGTCCCACCCGCGATCGTCCGGGAACTCCCCGATCGCGTCGGTGCCGTCGGCGACCAGCCGCCACAGGCCCTCCGGTGAGACCACGCCGCCGGGGAACCGGCACGCCATCCCCACGATCGCGACCGGCTCGCGCGCGGCCTCGGCGAGCGCGCGGTTCTGCTCGCGCAGCCGCTGCGTCTCCTTCAACGCCGAACGCAGGGCTTCGATGAGCTTGGGGTCGTCAGCCATTCTTGCCTCGTGCTCTTCGCGATTCTGAGGGGTGCGTCTCAACCGGAGGTGGTCAGTCTTCTGACGGGGGCCGTGCGGACACAAGCCCTCCGCGTCCGGCGCTCATTGCTCCTCGCCCAGCGCCATCTGGATGAGGCTCTCGGTGTCCATCTCGTCGATCGACGCCTGTTCTTCGCTCCCGGCCTGTTCGCGCGGCTCGTCCTGGATCTCGGCGAGCCCGAGCAGGGCGTCGAGGAGCCCGGCGTCCCGCAGCCGTTCGATGGGAATGGACGTCAGGAGCCCGCGGATGCGGTCGGCCGTCGAGTCGGCGGCGGTCGCCGGTCCCGGGTCCAGTTCCGCCTCGACGTACTTCGTGAGCGTGGCGACGTTCGGGTAGTCGAACAGGAGCGTGGCGGGCAGCCGCAGGCCGGTCGCCGCCCCCAGCCGGTTGCGGAACTCCACCGCGGACAGCGAGTCGAACCCGAGCAGGTTGAACGCCTGCTCCGGGTCGATCGCGGCGGCGGCGCCGTGGCCGAGGACGCTCGCGACGTGGGTGCGCACGAGGTCCAGGAGCGCGTCCCTGCGCTGCTCCGGCGGGAGCGCCGTGAGCCGGTCCAGGACGGTCGACGTGGCCTCGGCGGCCCGCCGCGCCGGCGCCCGCACCAGATCGCGCAGGAGCGGCGGTACGGGGAGGCCGCGGAGCTTGTCCGGGTCCAGCCCGATGGGCACCCGGACCGGGTCGGGACCGGCGGTGGCGGCGTCGAGCAGCGCCAGCCCCTTCTCCGGGTGGAGTGCCCGTACGCCGGTGCGCGCGAGGCGGCTCACCTCGCCGTCGCCCGCCATCCCGCCGGTCTGCTCCCACAGGCCCCAGGCCAGTGACGTGGCCGGGAGGCCGGCGGACCTGCGGTGGGTGGCCAGAGCGTCCAGGAAGGCGTTCGCGGCGGCGTAGTTGCCCTGCCCCGGGGCGCCGAGCACGCCGGCCGCCGAGGAGAACAGCACGAACGCCGACAGGTCCTTGGTGAGCTCGTGCAGGTTCCAGGCGGCGTCGACCTTCGGGCGCAGCACCGCGTCGACGCGCTCGTCGTTCAGCGAGCCGATGACGCCGTCGTCCAGGACGCCCGCGGCGTGCACGACGGCCGTCAGCGGGTGCTCGGCGGGGATCCCGGCGAGCAGGTTCCGCAGCGACGCGCGGTCCGCCACGTCGCAGGCCGCGACGTGCACCGAGGCGCCCAGAGCGGCCAGCTCCTCCATCAGCTCGACGGCGCCGGGGGTCCTCAGCCCGCGCCTGCTCGTCAGGAGCAGGTGCTCGACGCCGTGGGTCTGGACGAGATGCCTGGCCACCAGCGCGCCCAGGTCACCGGTGCCGCCGGTGATCAGGACGGTGCCGCCGCCCCATCCGGGCGTGCCCTCCCCCGCCGTGCGGACGCCGGCGAGCCGGGGTGCGTGGACGGTGCCGCCGCGTACGGCGAGCTGCGACTCGTCCAGGGTGAGCAGCCCGGCGATCGCGTCCGGGGTGGGCTCCTCGTCCAGGTCCACGAGCAGGAACCGGCCGGGATTCTCCGACTCCGCCGTGCGGACCAGGCCCCAGACGGCCGCTCCGGCGAGGTCGGTGATCTCCTCACCGGCCGCGCTCACCGCGCCGCGGGTCGCGAACACGAGCCGGGACTGCTCGAACCGCGGGTCCGCCAGCCACTCCTGCACCGTCGCGAGCGCGGCGCGTACGGCGGCTCGTACCGTGTCCGGGGTCGTCACGTCCTGGGGTGGCAGCGCCATGACGACGGTGTCCGGTACGTCCGCCAGCGCGGCGAGGCCGTCCTTCGGCATGACGACCCGGGACGTGTGCCCCGGGGCCGGGACGGCGAGCGCGGGCCAGTCGATCCGGTACAGCGAGTCGACGGTCTCCTCGTCGAGCGCCCTGAGCTGCTCGGCCGTGACGCGGCGCAGCGCCAGGGAGTCGACGGAGGCCACGGGCGCGCCCGTCCCGTCCGTCACCTCGACCCGCACCGTGCCCTCGCCCGCCGGAGCGAGCCGTACGCGCAGGTCGGACGCGCCGGCCGCGTGGAGCGCGACTCCGGTCCAGGAGAACGGCAGGGCGGGGCCGCCTTCCTCGTCCTTGAGGAAGGTGCCGAGGCCGAGGCCGTGGAGTGCCGCGTCGAGCAGGGCGGGATGCAGGCCGAACGGACCGCCGGCCACGTCCTCGGGCAGCGCGACCTCGGCGAACACCTCGTAGCCGTGCCGCCAGGCCGCGCGTACGCCCTGGAACACCGGCCCGTACTCCAGCCCGGCGGCGTTCAGCTCGGGGTAGAAGCCGTCGAGGTCGACGGGCTCGGCGCCGGCCGGGGGCCACTGGGCCAGGTCGAACGCCGCTGCCGCCGGGTCGGGTGCCAGGACGCCTCGTGCGTGGAGCGTCCAGGGGCCGTCGGAGGCGGAGTGGACGCTCACGTCGCGGCGGCCTCGCTCGTCGGCGCCGCTCACCATGAGCTGGAGCCTGACCGCGCTCTTCTCCGGCAGGACGAGGGGTGCTTCCAGGACGAGTTCTTCCAGGTGCCCGGCGCCGATCTCGTCTCCGGCGCGGATCGCCATCTCGACGAAGGCGGTTCCCGGGAGGAGGACCACTCCGGCCACGACGTGGTCGGCGAGCCAGGGGTGGGTACGGAGCGACAGTCGCCCGGTCAGCAGCACGCCGTCGGAGTCCGGCAGTGGCACGGCCGCGCCCAGTAGCGGGTGGCCGGTGGGCTCTTGGCCCAGTTCGGAGGCGTCACCTGAAGAGGCGGGTGCGTCGAGCCAGTAGCGCTGACGCTGGAACGCGTACGTCGGCAGAGCCACCCGGCGCCCGCCGGTGAAGAACCCTGGCCAGTCCACCTTGTGGCCGAGAGCGTGGATGCGGGCCAAGGCGGAGACGGCGGTGTGTTCCTCGTCGCGGTCACGGCGCAGGACGGCCACCAGTGCCGCGTCGTCGCCCGTGGTATCAGCGGACAAGGTGTCGGCGGCCATGGCGGTCAGCGCCCCGTCGGGGCCCGCCTCCAGGAACGTGCCGGCGCCTTCGTCGCGCAGGGTCCGTACGACGTCGCCGAAGCGTACGGCTTCGCGGACCTGGCGCACCCAGTAGGCCGGGTCGGTGAGCTCGCCCGGCCGGGCGAGGCGGCCGGTGACCGTGGAGACCACGCCGATGGCCGGTTCGGCGTAGGAGACGGTTCCGGCGACGGCGGCGAACTCCGCCAGCATCGGCTCGACCAGGCTCGAATGGAAGGCGTGCGAGACCCGCAGGCGCCGGGTGCGTACGCCGCGCTGCTCGAACCGCTCCACCACGGCCGTCACGGCGGCTTCCGGGCCGGAGATGACGACCTGGGACGGGCCGTTCACGGCCGCGACGTCGACGCCGTCCAGCAGGGGGCGGACGTCGTCCTCGGGGGCGGCGATCGCGGCCATCGCGCCGCCTTCGGGCAGCGCCTGCATGAGCCGGCCGCGCGCGGCCACCAGCGCTACGGCGTCCGGGAGCGACCAGACACCGGCGACGTGGGCGGCGGCGAGCTCGCCGATCGAGTGGCCTGCCACGAAGTCCGGCGTGATCCCCCAGGCCTCCAGGAGGCGGTACAGCGCCACCTCGACGGCGAACAGCGCGGGCTGCGTGTACGCCGTCTGGTCCAGCAGGTCCGCGTCGCCGGAGATGACGTCGCGGATCGGGCGGTCGACGTGCTCGTCCAAGGCCGCACAGACGGCGTCGAACGCCTCGGCGAAGACCGGGAAGGCCTCGTACAGGCCCTGGCCCATGCCGAGACGCTGGGCGCCCTGACCGGTGAACAGCACGGCCAGCTTCCCGCCCGTGGTGGCTCCGCCGCTCGCCGCGCCCAGGGCGTCCAGGAGTTCTTCCCTGGACGCTCCCGCGACCGCGGCCCGGTACGGGAGGTGCGATCGCGACGTCGCGAGTGAGAACGCGACGTCGGCCGGGTCGAGGTCCGGACGGGCGTTCACGAAGTCGCGGAGCCGCGTGACCTGGCCGGACAGCGCCTCCGGCGATCGCGCCGACACGACCCACGGCACCACACCGGCCTCGGCGGGGGTTCCGGGGTCGTGCGCGGGGGGCTCTTCGAGGATGACGTGGGCGTTGGTGCCGCTGAAGCCGAAGGAGGAGACGCCGGCCCGGCGCGGCCTGCCCTCGGACGGCCACGGGTGCGCCTCGACCAGGACCTCCACCTCGCCCGCGGACCAGTCCACGTGCGAGGAGGGCGTGTCGACGTGCAGCGACTTCGGCAGGGTCTCGTGCCGCATCGCCTCGATCATCTTGATCACGCCCGCCACTCCGGCGGCGGCCTGAGCGTGGCCGATGTTGGATTTGATCGAGCCGACCCACAGCGGCCGCTGGCGGTCCTGCCCGTACGTCGCGAGCAGCGCCTGGGCTTCGATCGGGTCGCCGAGGGTCGTGCCGGTGCCGTGCGCTTCGACCGCGTCCACATCGGCCGCCGACAGGCCGCCGCTGGCCAGGGCTTGGCGGATCACGCGCTGCTGGGAGGGTCCGTTCGGGGCCGTGAGGCCGTTGGAGGCGCCGTCCTGGTTGACCGCCGAGCCACGTAGTACCGCGAGGATCTGGTGGCCGTTGCGTTCGGCGTCCGACAGGCGTTCCAGGACCAGGACGCCGACACCTTCGGACCAGGCCGTACCGTCCGCCGCGTCGGCGAACGACTTGCAACGGCCGTTCGCGGCGAGACCGCGCTGGCGGGAGAAGTCGACGAACGTGCCCGGGGTGGCCATGACGGTCACGCCACCGGCCAGCGCGAGCGAGCATTCGCCCGTGCGCAGCGCCTGGCCCGCCAGATGCAGCGCCACCAGCGACGACGAGCACGCCGTGTCGACCGACACGGCCGGTCCTTCCAGGCCGAACGTGTAGGAGATGCGCCCGGAGGCGACACCGCCGGAGCCGCCCGTGCCCATGTATCCCTCGACGCCGTCGGGGGTGACCGCGTGCTGCGCGTAGTCGTGGTACATGACTCCCGCGAACACACCGGTGTCGCTGCCTCGCAGCCCGACGGGGTCGATCCCGGCGCTCTCGAACGCCTCCCAGGACGCTTCGAGCAGCAGCCGCTGCTGCGGGTCCATCGCCAGGGCCTCGCGCGGCGAGATGCCGAAGAAGGCCGGGTCGAACTCGGCCGCGTCGTAGAGGAACCCGCCCTCACGTACGTAGCTCTTGCCGACGGCTCCCGGGTCGGGGTCGTACAGGTCCTCGTCCCAGCCTCGGTCGGCGGGGAACACGGAGACGCCGTCGCCGCCGCGTTCGACCAGGTCCCAGAGCTCTCCCGGGGAGGACACTCCGCCTGGGAAGCGGCAGCTCATCCCGACGATCACGACCGGGTCGTCCGAGACGGCGACCGCTGCGATGGTCTGGGCGGCCTCGGGCCGTTCGCCGAGGAGTTCCGTACGGAGGAACGCGGCGAGCTCCGCCGGGGACGGGTAGTCGAAGACCAATGTCGCGGGCAGGCGGAGTCCGGTCTCGCCCGCGAGGCGGTTGCGCAGCTCCAGGGCGATCAGCGAGTCGACGCCCGCTTCCCGGAAGGAACGGTCGAGGTCGACGCTGTCCGCGTTCGAATGGCCGAGGACGACGGCGACGTTCTTGCGGACCAGGTCCACGACCTGAGCGGCGGCCTCGGCGGCGGTGAGGCTCATCAACCGTTCGGCGAGTCCTTCACCGGACCGGGCGTTCCCGCGGCGCGCCGTCCCGGTGCGCCGACCAGGCCCCGCAGCAGCGGCGGCGCGTCGCGGAGCCGCGCGACGTCCAGACGCACCGGCAGGAGCAGCGCCTCACCGGTCTCCTCGGCGGCGTCGAACAGCGCCAGGCCGGCCTCGTCCGACAGGGCGATGATCCCGTCCCGGGCCATCCGCTCCCGGTCGGCGGCGTCGAGGTCGCCGGTCATGGCGCTGGCCCGCTCCCACAGACCCCACGCCAGAGAGGTCGCGGGCAGACCCAGGCCGCGCCGGTAGTGCGGCGAGCGCGTCCAGGAACGTGTTCGCGGCCGCGTAGTTGCCCTGGCCGGCGCCGCCCATCACACCGGACGCCGAGGAGAACAGCACGAACATCGACAGGTCGGCGGTGAGCTCGTGCAGGTTCCACGCCGCGTCGACCTTCGGCTTCAGCACTCTGTCGACGCGTTCCCGGGTCAGCGACGGGACGACTCCGTCGTCCAGTACGCCCGCCGTGTGCACCACACCCGTGAGCGGGCGGTCGGCCGACCCGATGACCTCGGCGAGCGCGTCGCGGTCGGCGACGTCACAGGCCGCCACCCGTACGGTCGCGCCCTGGCCTTCCAGCTCCGCGACCAGATCACCCACGCCAGGAGCCTCGGCCCCGCGCCGGCTCACCAGCAGCAGGTTCCGTACGCCCCGCTCGGTGACCAGGTGGCGTGCGACCAGGCCGCCCAGGGCACCCGACGCGCCGGTGACCAGCACCGTTCCCTCGGGGTCGAGGGTCTGGGGGATCGACAGGACGACCTTGCCGATGTTGCGGCCCTGGCTCAGGTGACGGAACGCCTCCGGGGCACGGCGCACGTCCCATGCCGTCAGCGGCAGTGGCCGGAGGACGCCCTTCGCGAAGAGGCCGCCCAGGACCTCGAACATCTCCTTGATGCGTGCCGGGCCCGCTTCCATCACGTCGAACGCCTGGTAGCGGACGCCCGGATGCTCGGCCGCGACCTCGGCGGCGTCACGGATGTCGGTCTTTCCGATCTCGACGAAACGCCCGCCGTTCGGCAGGAGCCGCAGCGAGGCGTCCACGAACTCGCGGGCGAGGGAGTCCAGGACCACGTCCATGCCCCGGCCGCCGGTGGCCTTCGTGAAGGCGGCCTCGAAGTCGAGCGTCCTGGATGAGGCGATGTGGGCGTCGTCGAGGCCCCACGACCTCAGCGTGTCCCACTTGCCGGTGCTCGCGGTGCCGTACACCTCGGCACCGAGATGCCGGGCCAGCTGGAGCGCGGCGATCCCGACCCCGCCGGCGGCGGCGTGGATCAGCACCGACTCCCCCGGGCGCAGGTCCGCGAGGTCCACGAGGCCGTAGTACGCCGTCAGGAACACCACCGGTACGGTCGCGGCCTCGGCGAACGTCCAGCCCGCCGGGATCGGCGCCACCATCCGCCGGTCGGCGACGGCCACCGGGCCGAACGCCCCGGTGAACAACCCCATCACGCGGTCGCCCACCGCCAGGTCGGTCACGCCCGGACCGGCCTCCAGCACGACGCCCGAGCCCTCCAGGCCGAGCATCCCGGCGTCGCCCGGATACATGCCCAGCACGTTGAGCGCGTCGCGGAAGTTCACTCCGCCCGCGCGCAACGCGACGCGGATCTCGCCCGCTCCGAGGGGACCGGACACGTCGGTGCGTTCGACCAGGCACAGCTCGTCCAGGGTTCCCTTGACCGGGCTGTCCAGCCGCCATTCCGCCGCACCGGACGGAACCGCCAGCGCCGCCCCGGGGCGTACGAGCCGGGGAACGCGCAGCTCCCCGCCGCGTACGGCGAACTCGGGCTCGCCCGACTCCACCCCGGCGATCACCTCCGCCGGCGCGTCGGCGTCGGCGTCGGCCAGCACGAACCGGCCCGGGTTCTCCGCCTGCGCGGCTCGCAGCAGCCCCCACACCGGGGCCTGGGCGAGGTCGGTACGGCCGTCGCCGACCGCTCCCCGGGTGACCACCACGAGCTTCGACGCCGCGAAACGGGGGTCGCCGAGCCAGGCCTGTACGGTCTCCAGAACCCGGTACAGAACCGTCCTGACGTCACCGGGAACGCTCTCGGTGGTCGCGGTAGTGCAGGGCAGGATGACGAGGTCGGGTACGGGGCCCGCGGCGGCGAGCGCGGCGAGGTCCTGGCCCTCCAGCACGGCCCACGTCCTGGCCTCGGCGGGTACGGGCATCGGCGCCGGGACCCATTCCAGCCCGAACAGGGAGTCGTGCAGGGACGGGCCGCCTCCGCCGCTCGGCCGGGAGCGCGCGCAGCACCAGGGAGCCCACGGACGCGACGGGGCGTCCGTCCGCGTCCGCCAGGTCCAGCGACACCGTGTCGCCGGCGGTCTCTTCGAGGCGCACCCGCAGCCCGGTCGCGCCGACCGCGTGCAACGACACGCGCGACCAGGCGAACGGCAGCGTCGGCTCGGCGACTCCACGCCCCAGGGCGTGCAGCGCCGCGTCCAGCAGCGCCGGGTGCAGCCCGAACCCGTCGGCCGAGGTGCCCTCCGGCAGCGCGACCTCCGCGAAGACCTCGTTGCCGCGCTGCCACGCCGCGCGTACGCCCTGGAACACCGCGCCGTACGCCAGCCCGCCGCGGGCCAGGTCCTCATACAGTCCGGTCGTGTCCACCGGCTCGGCACCCGCCGGGGGCCACTGGGCCAGGTCGAACGACGGCGTCGCCGGGGCGGGCGTGAGAACGCCTCGTGCGTGGAGCGTCCACGGGCCGCCGGAGCTGGAGTAGACGCTCACGTCCCGGCGGCCGGACCCGTCCGGGGCGCCGACTGTGAGCTGGAGCTTGACCGCGCTCTTCTCCGGCAGGACGAGCGGTGCCTCCAGGACGAGTTCTTCCAGGTGCCCTGCGCCGACCTCGTCTCCGGCGCGGATCGCCATCTCGACGAAGGCGGTTCCAGGCAGGAGGACCACGCCGCCCACGACGTGGTCCGCGAGCCAGGGGTGCGAACGGAGCGACAGCCGCCCGGTCACCAGCACGGAGTCAGAGCCCTGCACCGCGACGGCCGCGCCCAGCAGCGGATGGTTCGCCGATTCCAGGCCCAGTTCGGCGGCGTCGCCCGACGACGCGTCGAGCCAGTACCGCTGGTGCTGGAAGGCGTACGTGGGCAGGTCGACGCGGCGTCCGCCGGTGAAGAATCCCGGCCAGTCCACGTTGTGTCCGAGTGCGTGGATGCGGGCCAGGGCGGAGACGGCGGCGTGTTCCTCGTCGCGGTCGCGGCGCAGGACGGCGACCATCGCCGTGTCGGTGGCCATCGCGGTCAACGCCGCGTCCGGTCCCGCCTCGACGAAGATCCCGACACCTTCGCCGGTGAGGGTCTGTACGACGTCGCCGAAACGCACGGCTTCACGGACCTGGCGCACCCAGTACGCCGGGTCGGTCAGCTCTTCCGGCTGGGCCAGACGGCCCGTCACTCCGGAGACAACGGGGATCACCGGCTCGGCGTAGGACACCGTCCCGGCCACCGCCGCGAACTCCGCCAGCATCGGCTCCATCAGCGACGAATGGAACGCGTGCGAGACCCGCAGGCGCCGCGTCCGTACGCCTCGCTGTTCGAACTCCGCCACCACGGCCGCTACTGCGGCTTCCGGCCCGGAGATCACGACCTGGGACGGGCCGTTCACCGCCGCGATGTCCACATCGAAGGGACGAACCTCGTCCTCGGCGGCGCCGATCGCGGCCATCGCGCCGCCTGCAGGCAGCGCCTGCATCAACCGGCCGCGAGCGCGCTACCAGCGCTGCGGCGTCGGGCAGAGACCACACTCCGGCGACGTGCGCGGCGGCGAGTTCACCGATCGAGTGACCTCCTACGAAGTCCGGCGTGATCCCCCACGACTCCAGGAGACGGAACAGGGCCACCTCGACCGCGAACAGCGCGGGCTGGGTGTACGCGGTCTGGTCCAGCAGATCCGCGTCCTCGGAGATGACCTCGCGGATCGGGCGGTCGACGTGCTCGTCCAGGACCGCGCAGACCGCGTCGAACGCCTCGGCGAAGACCGGGAACGCCTCATACAGGCCCCGGCCCATGCCGAGTCGTTGGGCACCCTGACCGGTGAACAGGATCGCCAGTTTCCCGCCCGTCGCGGTCTCGCCGCCGTCCAGTCCGGCCAGAAGCTCTTCGCGGGTCGAACCAGCGGCCACCGCTCGATATGGGAGATGCGCATCGGGACGTCGCCAGCGAGAACGCGACATCGGCCGGGTCGAGGTCCGGGCGGGCCGCGACGAAGTCACGCAACCGGGCGACCTGGCCCGTCAGCGCCTCCGGCGACCGTGCCGACACGACCCACGGCACCACACCGGTCTCAGCAGGGGTTCCGGGCTCGGAGGCGGGCGGCTCCTCCAGGATCACGTGCGCGTTCGTGCCGCTGATTCCGAAGGAGGAGATGCCTGCCCGGCGCGGCTTGTCTGCCTGCGGCCACGGGTGTGGGTCGGCCAGCAGTTCGACGTCGCCTGCCGTCCAGTCCACGTGGGAGGACGGCGTGTCGACGTGCAGCGACTTCGGCAGCGTCTCGTGCCGCATCGCCTCGATCATCTTGATCACACCGGCGACCCCGGCGGCGGCTTGGGCGTGGCCGATGTTCGACTTGATCGAGCCGACCCACAGCGGCCGCTCGCGGCCCTGCCCGTACGTGGCGAGCAGCGCCTGGGCCTCGATGGGGTCGCCGAGGGTCGTGCCGGTGCCGTGGGCCTCGACCGCGTCGACGTCCGTGGCGGACAGGCCCGCGCTGGCCAGCGCCTGGCGGATCACGCGCTGCTGGGAGGGGCCGTTCGGGGCGGTGAGGCCGTTGGAGGCGCCGTCCTGGTTGATCGCCGAGCCGCGTACGACCGCGAGGATCCGATGGCCGTTGCGCTGGGCGTCGGAGAGGCGTTCGACGACGAGCATGCCGACGCCTTCGGACCAGCCCGTGCCGTCCGCCGTGTCCGCGAACGACTTGCACCGGCCGTCGGCGGCCAGGCCGCCCTGGCGGTAGAAGTCGACGAAGGTGTCCGGGGTGGCCATCACGGTCACGCCGCCGACCAGCGCGAGCGAGCACTCCCCCGCGCGCAGCGCCTGACCGGCCCAGTGCAACGCCACCAGCGACGAGGAACAAGCCGTGTCGACCGACACCGCCGGGCCCTCGAAGCCGAACGTGTACGACACACGCCCCGACGCGACACTTCCCAGGCTTCCGTTGCCCAGGAAGCCCGCCACGTCCTCGGGTACGACCCGCACCCGGGAGCCGTAGTCGTGGTACATCACCCCGGCGAAGACGCCCGTACTGGAGCCCCGCAACCCGACGGGGTCGATCCCGGCGCTTTCCAGGGCTTCCCAGGACGCCTCCAGCAGCAGCCGCTGCTGCGGATCCATGGCCAGGGCTTCACGCGGTGAGATGCCGAAGAAGGCAGGGTCGAAGTCGGCCGCGTCGTACAGGAAACCGCCCTCGCGTACGTGGCTCTTCCCGGCGACGCCGGGTTCGCCGTCGAACGGGTCCTCGTCCCAGCCACGGTCGGCGGGGAACTCCGCCATCGCGTCCCCGCCACGGTCGAGCAGCCGCCACAGGTCCTCCGGTGAGGACACCCCGCCGGGGTAGCGGCAGCTCATCCCCACGATCACCACGGGATCGTCGGAAACGGCGACCGGCACGACGGCGTCCTCGGTGACCGGCCGCTCGCCGAGCAGTTCCGTACGCAGGAACGCGGCGACCTCCGCCGGGGACGGGTAGTCGAAGACCAGCGTCGCCGGCAGGCGGAGCTCCGTCTCGGCGGACAGGCGGTTCCGCAGTTCCAAAGCGATCAGCGAGTCGACGCCGGCCTCGCGGAAGGAACGGTCGAGGTCGACGCTGTCGGCGTTCGCGTGGCCGAGCACGATCGCGACGTTCCTGCGAACCAGGTCCACGATCTCGGCGGCGGCCTCGGCGGCGGGCAGGCCGAGCCAGCCACCCGGCCTGGTGTTGCCCGCTTCGCGCCGTCCCGGCGCGCCGGTCAGGCCCTGGAGCAGCGCCGCGCCGGGCAGCCGCGCGACGTCCAGGCGTACGGGCACCAGCAGCGCCTCATCGGCGGCGTCGGCGGCGTCGAACAGCGCCAGACCCACCTCGTCCGACAGCGCGATGACCCCGTCCCGTGCCATCCGCTCCCGGTCGGCCGTGTCCAGGCCGCCGGTCATCTCGCTCGTCCGCTCCCACAGACCCCACGCCAGGGAGACGGCGGGCAACCCCAGGCCACGCCGGTGTGCGGCCAAAGCGTCCAGGAACGTGTTCGCGGCGGCGTAGTTGCCCTGGCCCGCGCTGCCCATCACCCCGGAGACCGAGGAGAACATCACGAACATCGACAGGTCAGAAGTGAGCTCGTGCAGGTTCCACGCCGCGTCGACCTTGGGACGCATCACCGCGTCCATCCGTTCGGGCGACAGCGACCCGATCACCCCGTCGTCCAGGACGCCCGCCGTGTGCACGACGCCCGTCAGCGGACGATCGTTCGACCTGATGACCTGCGCGAGCGCGTCGCGGTCGGCGACGTCGCACGCGACCATCCGTACGGCCGCGCCCAGCCCTTCGAGCTCGGCGACCAGCATGGCCGCGCCGGGAGCCTCGGGACCGCGCCGGCTCACCAGCAGCAGGTTCCGCGCACCCCGTTCGGCGACGAGGTGGCGGGCCACGAGCCCGCCGAGGGCACCTGACGCCCCGGTGACCAGCACCGTGCCTTCAGGGTCGAGGCTCCGCGCCGCCTCGCGCGGCGCCCTCCGTACGAGACGGGGCGCGCGCACCTCGCCGTCCCGTACGGCGAACTCAGGCTCGCCCGACTCCACTCCGGCCAGGATCAACCGGCCGGACCCCGGCAGCACGTCGACGTCGGCCAGCACGAAACGGCCCGGGTTCTCCGCCTGCGCGGTCCGCAGCAGACCCCAGATCGGGGCCTGCGCGAGGTCGACCTGGTCGTCGGCGGCCACCGCGCGGGACGTGAGGACGACCAGCCGGGCATCGGCGTACCGGTCGTCGGACAGCCAGCGCTGAACCAGAGCGAGCGCCCGGTGCGCCGACCGCCGGGCCTCCTCGACAACATCCCCGGCATCGTCCGGGACACAGGCGACGACCACGGTGTCCGGTATCGCCGCACCGTCGAGGGCGTCCAGGTCCGTGTGGACGTCAAGGCCGTCCCCGGTCACCTCGGGCACGGCCACCGGGACCCACTCCACCCCGAAGAGCGAGTCGTGCAGGGACGGGCCGTTCAGCTGCCCGGCGGGGAGCGCGCGCAGCACCAGTGAACCCACCGACGCGACCGGTCGCCCGCCCGCGTCCGCCAGGTCCAGCGACACGGTGTCGGTCTCTTCGAGGCGCACGCGCAGCACGGTCGCGCCGACCGCGTGCAATGAAACGTCCGACCAGGCGAACGGCAGCGTCGGCTCGGCCACCCCACGCCCCAGGGCGTGCAGCGCCGCGTCCAGCAGCGCCGGATGCAACCCGAACCCCTCCGCCGACGCGCCCTCAGGCAACGCGACCTCGGCGAACAGCTCGTTCCCGCGCCGCCACGCCGCGCGTACGCCCTGGAACACCGGGCCGTACGCCAGCCCACCGCGGGCCATGTCCTCGTACAACCCCGACACGTCCACCGGCTCCGCGCCCGCAGGCGGCCACTGGGCCAGGTCGAACGACGGCGCCGCCGAGGCGGGCGCCAGGACGCCTTCGGCGTGCCGCGTCCACGGCTCACCGCCCGTACGTGAGCGGATGACCATCTGGCGGCGGCCTCGCTCGTCGGCCTGCTCGACCATCACCTGCACCCGCACCGCGTCGCGGATCACGAGCGGTGCCTCCAGGACCAGCTCTTCGAGGTGACCCGCGCCGACCTCGTCCCCGGCGCGGATGGCCATCTCGACGAAGGCCGTCCCCGGCAGGAGCACGACACCGTTCACCACGTGGTCGGCGAGCCAGGGGTGGGAGCGGGGCGACAGGCGCCCGGTCAGCAGGACGCCGTCCGAATCCGGCAACGCCACGGCCGCGCCCAGCAGCGGGTGATTCGCCGGCTCCTGCCCGAGGCCCGCGGCGTCACCCGTCGACACACCCGCGTCCAGCCAGTACCGCTGGTGCTGGAACGCGTACGTGGGCAGGTCGATCCGGCGGCCGCCGGTGAAGAACGCCGCCCAGTCCACCCCGTGACCACGAGTGTGGATGCGGGCGAGCGCGGACACGGCGGTGTGCCGCTCGTCCCGGTCACGGCGCAGCACCGCGACCAGCTCCGCGTCGTCGCCAATGGGTTGCGCGGACAAGGTTTCAGCGGCCATGGCGGTCAAGGCACCGTCCGGACCGGCCTCCACGAAGATCCCGACGCCTTCGCCGCGCAACGACGCGACCACGTCGCCGAACCGCACGGCTTCGCGGACCTGGCGTACCCAGTAGCCCGGGTCGGTCAGCTCGCCCGGCTCGGACAGGCGACCCGTGACCCCGGACATCACTCCGATCAGCGGCTCGGCGTACGACACCGTCCCGGCCACCGCCGCGAACTCCGCCAGCATCGGCTCCATCAACGACGAATGGAACGCGTGCGAGACACGCAGCCGCCGCGTCCGTACGCCCCGCTCCTCGAACTCCGCCACCACCGCCGCCACGGCGGCCTCCGGCCCGGAGATCACGACCTGGGACGGCCCGTTCACCGCCGCGATATCAACGTCGAAGGGACGCACGTCGTCCTCGGACGCGGCGATCGCCGCCATCGCGCCACCCGAAGGCAGCGCCTGCATCAACCGGCCACGGGCCGCGACCAGCGCGGCGGCGTCCGGCAGCGACCACACACCTGCGACGTGAGCCGCGGCCAGTTCGCCGATCGAATGGCCCGCGACGAAGTCCGGCGACACACCCCACGACTCAAGGAGACGGAACAGCGCCACCTCGACCGCGAACAACGCGGGCTGCGTGTTCGCCGTCTGGTCCAGCAGGTCGCCGCCGCCGGAGATGACCTCACGGATCGGGCGTCCGACGTGCTCGTCCAGGACCGCGCACACCGCGTCGAACGCCTCGGCGAACACCGGGAACGCCTCGTACAGGCCCTTGCCCATGCCGAGACGCTGCGCGCCTTGACCGGTGAACAGCACGGCCAGCTTCCCGCCCGTGGCGGCCTCGCCGCCGGCCAGGCCCAGCGCGTCGAGGAGCTCGTCCCGTGATGTCCCCACCACCGCGACCCGATGCGGGAGATGCGCGCGCGACGTCGCGAGCGACCGGCCCACGTCCAGCGGGTGAAGGTCCGTACGTGCGGCGACGAAGTCCCGCAGCCGGGCGACCTGGTCGGACAACGCCTGGGCCGACCGCGCGGACACGACCCACGGAACGATCCCGTCCGCCGGTTCCGCCTCGTCGGCCTCAGGCGCCGGGGCCTCCTCCAGGATCACGTGCGCGTTGGTGCCGCTGATCCCGAACGCGGAGATCCCGGCACGGCGCGGCCTGCCGTCGGACGCCCACGGCCGGGACTCGACCAGGACCTCCACCTCGCCCGCGGACCAGTCCACGTGCGAGGACAGCGTGTCGACGTGCAGCGACCTCGGCAGCGCCTCGTGGCGCATCGCCTCGATCATCTTGATCACACCGGCGACCCCGGCGGCGGCCTGCGCGTGACCGATGTTCGACTTCACCGACCCCACCCACAGCGGACCGGCCTCACCCCGGCCCTGCCCGTACGTGGCGATCAGCGCCTGGGCCTCGATCGGGTCACCGAGCCTCGTACCGGTGCCGTGAGCCTCGACCGCGTCGACATCGTCGGCGCCCAGCCCGGCGCTCGCGAGGGCCTGGCGGATCACGCGCTGCTGGGAGGGGCCGTTCGGGGCGGTCAGCCCGTTGGACGCGCCGTCCTGGTTGACCGCCGAGCCGCGTACGACCGCGAGGATCTGGTGGCCGTTGCGCTTAGCGTCGGAGAGGCGCTCGACGACGAGCATGCCGACGCCCTCGGACCAGCCCGTGCCGTCGGCCGCGTCCGCGAACGACTTGCAGCGCCCATCAGAGGCCAGGCCGCCCTGGCGGTAGAACTCGACGAACGTGTCGGGCGTCGCCATCACCGTGACACCGCCGACCAGCGCGAGCGAGCACTCTCCCGCGCGCAGCGCCTGACCGGCCCAGTGCAGCGCCACCAGCGACGAGGAGCACGCCGTGTCCACCGACACGGCGGGACCCTCGAACCCGAACGTGTAGGCGACCCGCCCGGACGCGACACTGCCCAGGCTGCCGTTACCCAGGAACCCGGCCATGTCCTCGGGTACGACCCGCACCCGGGAGGCGTAGTCCTGGTACATCACGCCGGCGAAGACACCCGTACTGGAGCCGCGCAGCCCGACCGGGTCGATCCCGGCGCTTTCCAGGGCTTCCCACGACGCCTCCAGCAGCAGCCGCTGCTGCGGGTCGATCGCCAGGGCCTCGCGCGGTGAGATGCCGAAGAAGTCAGGGTCGAAGTCGGCCGCGTCGTGCAGGAACCCGCCCGCCCCCGAGAAGTCCGATCCGAACAGCCCCTCGTCCCAGCCACGGTCGGCGGGGAACTCCGAGACGCCGTCACCACCGCGCGCGACCAGGTCCCACAGCTCGCCCGGAGAGGACACCCCGCCGGGGAACCGGCAGCTCATCCCCACGATCACGATCGGGTCGTCCGAGACCGCGATCGGAATGACCACGTCGTCGATCACCGATGGTTCGCTCAGCAGCTCGGCGCGCAGGAACGCGGCGAGGTCCGCCGGGGACGGGTAGTCGAAGACCAGCGTCGCCGGCAGGCGGAGCTCGGTCTCGGCGGACAGGCGGTTCCGCAGTTCCAGGGCGATGAGCGAGTCGACGCCCGCCTCACGGAAGGAACGGTCGACGTCGACGCTCTCGGCGTTCGGGTGGCCGAGCACGACGGCGACGCTCCGGCGGACCAGGTCCACGATCTCGGCGTACGCCACGGCCGCCGGAAGTGCCTGCAAGCGGGCCGCGAAGCCCTCACCCGGACGGCTGTTGCCCGCGACACGCCGCCCCGGTGCGCCGACGAGGCCCTGGAGCAACGCCGGCACCGGGCCGCCGTCTCGGAGCCGCGCCGTGTCGAGGTGCACCGGCAGGAGCACGGCCTCACCGGTCGCCTCGGCGGCGTCGAACAGCGCCAGGCCGACCTCGTCGGGCAGCGCGATGACCCCGTCACGCGCGATGCGCTCCCGGTCGGCCTCCTCCAGGTCGGCGGTCATCTCGCTGGTCCGCTCCCACAGCCCCCACGCCAGGGAGACGGCGGGCAGGCCCAGGCCGTGCCGATGTACGGCGAGCGCGTCCAGGAACGTGTTGGCGGCGGCGTAGTTGCCCTGGCCCGCGCTGCCCATGACGCCCGACACCGAGGAGAACAGCACGAACATCGACAGGTCGGAAGTGAGCTCGTGCAGGTTCCACGCCGCGTCGACCTTCGGCTTCAGCACCGTGTCGACGCGCTCCGGGGTCAGCGACGAGATCACCCCGTCGTCCAGGACACCCGCCGCGTGCACCACACCCGTCAGCGGAGGGTCGATCGATCCGATGACCTCCGCGAGCGCGTCGCGGTCGGCGACGTCGCACGCGACGACCCGTACGGCCGCGCCCAGCCCCTCCAGCTCGGCCACCGCGCCCGGAGCCTCGACACCGCGCCGGCTCACCAGCAGCAGGTTCCGCACACCCCGTTCGGCGACCAGATGGCGGGCCACCAGCTTGCCCAGAGCACCTGACGCCCCGGTGACCAGCACCGTTCCCGCCGGGTCGAAACTCCGTACCGCCTCGCGCGCGGCCCTTCGTACGAGACGGGGCACACGCACCTCGCCGTCCCGTACGGCGAACTCGGGCTCGCCCGACTCCACCCCGGCGAGCACCGGCCGGCCGCACCCCGGCAGCACGTCGACGTCGGCCAGCACGAAACGGCCCGGGTTCTCCGCACGCGCGGTCCGCAGCAGACCCCAGACCGGGGCCTGCGCGAGGTCGATCCGCTGGTCGCCGGCCGTGACCGCCGCCTGGGTGACCACGACGAGCCTCGACGCCTCGAAGCGAGGATCGCCGGTCCAGAGCTGAACCGTCTCCAGCACGCGGTACAGCACCGCCCGGACATCACCGGGCACGCCGCCGGACGTTGCGGCGCCGCAGGGCAGGACGACGACATCGGGTACGGGGCCCGCGGCGGCGAGCGCGGCCAGGTCCGGATGGACCGGCGCGTCGAGGCCGAGATCGTCGGTCCCGACGACGGCGTAGGAGCCGATCGTGTCCTGGTCCCGCACCGGCACCGGCACCCACTCCACCGCGAACAGGGAGTCGCGCAGGGCCGGGCGGTTCAGCTGCCCGGCGGGGAGTGCGCGCAGCACCAGTGAGCCCACCGACGCGACCGGGTTCCCGGCGGAGTCGGCGAGGTGCAGCGACACCGTGTCGGTGGCCGTCTCTTCGAGGCGTACGCGCAGCTCGGCGGCGCCCACTGCGTGCAACACGACGCCCGACCACGCGAACGGCAGCGCCGGTTCCGCGGCGAGGTCACGCTCCGCGCCGAGGGCGTGCAGCGCCGCGTCCAGCAGGGCCGGATGCACGCCGTACCCGTCGGGCGGCGTCCCGTCGGGCAGGACGACCTCGGCGAACAGCTCGCCGCCACGCCTCCACGCGGCGCGTACGCCCTGGAACACCGGCCCGTAGGCGAGTCCGCTCTGGGCCATGTCCTCGTACAGCCCGGTGACGTCCACGGGTTCGGCGCCGGCCGGCGGCCACTGGGTCAGGTCGACCGGCGGCGTCGCCGAGCCCGGCGCCAGTACGCCTTCGCCGTGCCTGGTCCAGGGCTCACTCGCCACGCCGGTGTGCGAGCGGATGACGACCGGCCTGCGGCCTCGCTCGTCCGCCCGCTCGACCACCACCTGCACCTGGACGGCGTCCTGCTCGGGGAGGACGAGCGGGGTCTCCAGGACCAGCTCTTCGAGGTGACCGGCGCCGACCTCGTCACCGGCGCGGATCGCCATCTCCACGAAGGCGGTCCCCGGGAGGAGCACCACGCTGTTCACGACGTGGTCGGCGAGCCACGGGTGGGAGCGGAGCGACAGACTGCCCGTCACGACCACGCCGTCGGAGTCCGGCAGCGCGACGGCCGCGCCGAGCAGCCGGTGGTCGACCGGCACCAGTCCGAGCCCGGCGGCGTCCCCCGCCTCCGCGCCCGTCTCCAGCCAGTACCGCTGGTGCTGGAACGCGTACGTGGGCAGGGCGATCCGGTGGCCGCCCCGGCCGGTGAAGTATCCCGGCCAGTCCACGGCGTGGCCGCGCGCGTGGACACGCCCCAGCGCGGAGACGGCGCTGTGTTCCTCGTCGCGGGCGCGGCGCAGCACCGCGACCAGCGCGGCGTCGTCGCCGGTGGTCTCGGCGGACAGGGTGTCGGCGGCCATGGCGGTCAGCGCGCCGTCGGGACCTGCCTCGACGAAGATCCCGACGCCTTCGCGACGCAGGGTCCGTACGACGTCGCCGAAGCGCACGGCCTCACGGACCTGGCGCACCCAGTAGCCGGGGTCGGTCAGCTCGCCCGGCTGGGCGAGACGGCCGGTGACCGCGGACACGACCTCGATGGCCGGTTCCGCGTACGAGACGGTCCGCGCCACCGCGGCGAACTCCGCCAGCATCGGCTCGACCAGGGACGAGTGGAACGCGTGCGAGACCCGCAGCCGCCGGGTCCGTACGCCCCGCTCCGTGAACTCCGCCACGACGGCCGCCACGGCGGCCTCCGGGCCGGAGATCACGACCTGGGACGGCCCGTTCACGGCCGCGATGTCCACCTCGAAGGGACGGACCTCGTCCTCGGGGGCGGCGATCGCGGCCATCGCGCCGCCTTCGGGCAGCGCCTGCATCAAACGGCCACGCGCCGCCACCAGCGCGGCGGCGTCCGGCAGGGACCACACGCCCGCGACATGCGCGGCGGCGAGCTCGCCGATCGAGTGACCCGACACGAAGTCCGGCGTGATGCCCCACGACGCCAGGAGACGGAACAGCGCCACCTCGACCGCGAACAGCGCCGTCTGCGTGTACGCCGTCTGGTCCAGCAGGTCGGCGTCGCCGGAGATGACGTCACGGATCGGGCGGTCGACGTGCTCGTCCAGGACGTCACAGACCGCGTCGAACGCCTCGGCGAAGACCGGGAAAGCCTCGTACAGGCCACGGCCCATGCCGAGACGCTGGGCGCCCTGGCCGGTGAACAGCACCGCCAGCTTCCCGCCCGTGGCGGTCTCCGGGCGGATGGTGCCCAGCCCCGCCAGCAGCTCGTCCCTGGTCGATCCGGCGACGACGGCCCGGTACTGAAGGTGCGCCCGCGACGTCGCCAGCGAGAACGCCACGTCCACCGGGTCCAGGTCAGGCCGTGCCTCGACGAAGTCGCGCAGGCGGTTCACCTGGTCCGAGAACGCGTCCGCCGACCGCGCCGACACCACCCACGGCACCATCCCGGGCACCGACGGAACGGTCTCGGGTTCGGACGCGGGCGGCTCCTCCAGGATCACGTGCGCGTTCGTGCCGCTGATCCCGAACGAGGACACCCCGGCGCGGCGCGGTCGCTCGCCGGAGGGCCAGGACCGCGCCTCGACGAGGATCTCCACGTCGCCCGCGGACCAGTCCACGTGCGTGGACGGCATGTCCACGTGCAGCGACCTGGGGAGCGTTCCGTGGCGCATCGCCTGCACCATTTTGATCACGCCGGCGACGCCCGCGGCGGCCTGGGTGTGGCCGATGTTGGATTTGATCGACCCCACCCAGAGGGGCCCGAGCTCGTCGCGGCCCTGCCCGTACGTGGCGAGCAGCGCCTGTGCCTCGATCGGGTCGCCGAGCCTGGTGCCCGTCCCGTGCGCCTCGACGACGTCCACGTCGCCCGCGCCCAGCCCGGCGTTGGCCAGGGCCTGGCGGATGACCTGCCGCTGCGAGGGGCCGTTCGGCGCGGTCAGCCCGTTCGACGCGCCGTCCTGGTTGACGGCCGAGCCGCGTACGACCGCGAGGATCCGGTGGCCGTTGCGCCGCGCGTCGGAGAGGCGTTCGACCACGAGGATTCCGACGCCCTCGGACCAGCCCGTACCGTCGGCCGCGTCCGCGAACGACTTGCACCGGCCGTCCGCCGCGAGCCCGCCCTGGCGGAAGAAGTCAACGAAGGTGTCGGGCGTGGCCATCACCGTGACGCCGCCCACGAGCGCCAGCGAACACTCGCGGGCCTGGAGCGCCTGCGCCGCCCAGTGCAGCGCGACCAGCGACGAGGAGCAGGCCGTGTCCACCGAGACGGCGGGCCCCTCGAAACCGAAGGCGTAGGAGACACGCCCCGACGCCACGCTGCCCAGGCTGCCGTTGCTCAGGAACCCGGCGACGTCCTCGGGCACGACACGGACCCGGGAGCCGTAGTCGTGGTACATCACGCCGGCGAAGACGCCCGTGCTGGAGCCCCGCAGCCCGATCGGGTCGATCCCGGCGTCCTCCAGGGCCTCCCACGACGCCTCCAGCAGCAGCCGCTGCTGCGGGTCCGTCGCGAGCGCCTCGCGCGGTGAGATCCCGAAGAACGCCGAGTCGAAGTCGGCCGCGTCATGGAGGAATCCGCCGGCGCCCTCGAAGGCGGACCCGACGTCCCAGCCGCGGTCGGCGGGGAACGCCGAGATGCCGTCCCCGCCGCGTTCGACCAGGTCCCACAGGTCGTCCGGGGACGAGACACCGCCGGGGTACCGGCAGCTCATGCCCACGATCACGACCGGGTCGTCGCCGGCCTCCTCGTACTCGCGAAGGCGGCGCCGCGCTTCCCGTAGATCGCTCGTCGCCCGCTTTAGATAGTCGAGAAGCTTCTTCTCATTCTCCACTGATGTCATCCCAAATGAGAGCGGCGAAAACGGGGCTTACGATCGCGTTGATGATCAGGCGCAGAGCTTCATGAAGCTCTCTTCGATCCTGGTGAGGATGTCGGTGACGTGACGCAGCCGTAGCGGGTCGTCGGCGTGCAGCGTCGTCCACTGCTGTTCGGGCGTCTCGCCGTAGAGCTGCCCGGTCGCGGCCTTGAACCGCAGCGCCCGCACGTCGTCGCCGAGGTCGTGGCCGGCCAGCACCGCGATGCCGAACTCGTCCAGCAGTTGCCGTTGCAGTGTCATCGAGTCGGTGATGGCGCGCCGGGCGAGCACCTCGCGCATCGGCGCGAAGTCCGGGTAGACGTAGAAGCCGCCCGTCGGCGGACGGCAGACGGCGCCGGCCGCGACCGCGCACCGGTGCACCTCCCGCGCCACCGTTCCGTGCAGCCGGGTGACGGCCGCGAGGTGGTCGAGGAGCTCGGGCGGCTCGTCGTAGGCGTACGCCGCGACCTCCTGCATCGGGCTGGCGAGCGTCGACCAGACCTCGCTGGCGAGGGCCGTGACGGCGTCCCTGATCTGGTCTCCCCACACGCCGTCGGGGAACCGCGCGACGCCGATGCGCCAGCCCCCGAGCGCGTGGCTCTTGCTCAGCCCGGTGGTCACGACCGTACGGCCGGGCGCGATCTCCGCCGGGCTCAGTACGGGCCTCGCCGGGTCGTGCACGGTGTCGCGGTAGATCTCGTCGGAGACGATGAGCAGGTCCTCCTGCTCGGCGATCGCGCAGATCCGGCGTACGAGCTCGGGTGAGGCGAGGGTCCCGGTCGGGTTGTCGGGGAGCGTGACGATGAGGATCCGCGGGTCGTGCCCGCCGGCCCGCGCCGCGCGTACGGTCTCCAGCAGCGCGTCGGGCTCGGGGACACCGCCGCACTCCTCCGAGATCGGGATTCCCCAGGCCTTCTTGCCGGCGAGCTGGGCCTGCGGGCCGTAGGTGTTCCAGCAGGGACGCGGCAGCAGCACGTCACCGGGGACGACCATGTGCAGGGCGAGCAGCAGCGGCTTGCTGCCCGGCGCGACGATCACCTGTCCGGGCTCGGTCGGCATGCGGCGGCGCGTGAAGTAGCCCGCGACCGCCCGCCGTACGGGCCCGTCACCGGCGACCGGGGCGTACGCGTTGCGCACGGCGCCCGCGACGAGCCGTTCCAGCAGCGGAGGGAAGACCGGCAGGCGCGCCTCGCCGAACCCGAGGTGGACGATCGACTCGCCGCAGGCCCGGCGCTGGGCGACGAGCTGGTTGAGGGCGAGGTTCGGTGAGATGCCCCGGGACGGAACTCCCCGGAGGGGAGCGTTCACGCCGCGCGCTCCGCGCCGCCGTCACGCATGGCCGGCTCCGAACCGTTCCGCCAGCGCGGTCCGGTCGACCTTCCCGTGCGGGGTGACGGGAAGCTCTTCGAGGACGTGCAGCTGCTGGGGGATCATGTAGCCGGGCAGCGCCTCCATGCAGAAGGCGCGCAGCTCCAGCTTGTCGAAGGCCCGCGCTTGGGACTCCATGACGAGGAACGCGCTCAGCACCGGCTCCTCGTCGCCGCGCGGCAGGAGTACCGCGGCGGAGGCGGCGATACCCGGGAACGCGAGCAGCCTCCGCTCGATCTCGCCGAGCTCGACCCGGTTGCCGCGGACCTGCACCTGGGAGTCGGCGCGACCGCAGAAGTACAGCTCGCCGTGCTCGCCCCGGTAGGCGAGGTCGCCGGTGCGCAGCACGATCTTCCCGGAACGCGGGCTGAGCGGATCCGGCACCAGGGCCGCCCGCGTGGCCTCCGGGTCGTCCCAGTAGCCGGTGAACAGCGCGGGGCTGCGCAGGTAGATCTCGCCGACGGCGTTCGGACGCTCGACCGGGCGGCCGGTCTCGTCCACGACCATCATCTCGGCGCCGGGGTGGGCGAACCCGATCGAGAGGCGCTCCAGGTCGTCCGGGATGGGGTTCGGCACGTCCGTGAACGAGGCCGCCATCGACTCGGTGGCCCCGTAGCAGTTGACGATGCGCATCTCGGGCCGCAGCCGCTGGAGGTGCCGCAGCTCGGGCAGCGGGAAGTCCTCGCCGCAGAAGAGGACGCCGCGCAGCCGGTCGAGGCCGGCCAGCAGCTCGGGCTCGGTCCGCAGGGTCGACCGCCAGATCGACGGCACGCCGTTGACGTGCGTCACCTGCGCGTCCTGGAGGAAACGCATGAACCGGCGGGGGAACTGGAGCCGCTCCCGCGACACGGGTACGACGGCCGCTCCGCTGCCGAGCGCGAGGCCGATGTCCAGGAGGGAGAAGTCGAACTGGAGCGGCGACGTCGTGGCGACACGGTCCTCACCGGTGACGATGCCGTGCTGCAGCATCCCCCGGTAGAACGACGTGACCCCGCGCTGGCTCATCACGACGCCCTTGGGGCGGCCGGTCGTCCCCGACGTGAAGATGATGTACGCCGTGTCGGTGGCGGTGACCTCACGCCGGTGCCGGACACGCGGTACGGGCGGGCGCTCCACCCGCAGCCCGTCCGTGCCGAACCGGGCGGTGCCGACCTGCTCCGGGATGCCCTCCCGGCGTCCGCCGTCGGTCTGCAGGTGCAGCGCCGGCTCGGTCGTGTCGATGATCGACATCAGCCGCTGCGCGGGCGTCTCCGGGCTCACCGGAATGAACGTCAGCCCGAGCGAGGAGCAGGCCAGGAACATCGCGATGGCCGACGCCGAGGTGTCGGACTCCAGGACGCAGCGGTCACCGATGTCGAGGCCGAGCTCGCCGAGGGAGACCATGTAGTCGTGCACCTGGCGTTCGAGCTGCCGGAAGGTCACGACCGTGAAACCGTCGTCGCCGGCCGGCTCGATCACCGCCGGGCGGTCCGGCGTCGTCTTAGCGCTCGCCAGCATGAACGTGTGCATGTTCTCGACTGAGCCGTGCACGCGGGTCGAACCTTGTCGTTCCAGGCTCACGCGGTGCTCCCCTTGGCCATTGTCGCCTCGCCTACTCAGTTGTCGGTCCAACTCTTAACATGGCCTGATCAGCGGCGGCAAGAATCCATCCCGACCAAAATAAATGAGGGTGCCCGCGCGCCGATAACTCGATGAGTGTAACGTCGGGTCGCGAAAACCGAACGGTGTGGAAGGACAGAAACGTGGGCGCCGACTCCCCGACAGGTACCGCCATCGTCTTTCCCGGGATGGGCCCGACGAGTTTCTCGGATCTGGCGAAGTTCATGCTGATCAACCCGTTCGCCCGCAAACTTGTAAAGATCGCTGACGAGGTCCTCGGATATTCCCTCATCGACCGTTACCGCGAGACGGACGGCGACTACACGGAGTTCTCCCAGGTCTCCTTTTTCGTGACCAGTCTCGCCTTGGCGGAATGGGCCGAGGAGACCCTCGGCATGCGGCCGGAGATCTGCGTCGGCCCGAGCTTCGGCGGGCGGGCCGCCGCGGTCTACTCGGGCGGGCTGGCCTTCCCCGACGCCGTGCTGATGGCCGCCCGGTGGGCCCGCCGCGTGGACGAGTACTTCGCGCGCGAGCACACGGACCTGGTGACGCAGTCCTTCCTGCGCACCCCCGAGGACAGCCTCGCCGAAGTGCTGCGGGAGCTCGACGAACAGGGCGAGTGGTACGACATCTCCTGCTACGTCGACCACGACATCTACCTGCTGTCCCTGCGCGAGGAACGGCTGGACTGGCTGAACGGACGGCTGCGCGCGGTGGGCGGGATGCCCGTGTACGCGATGCGCCCTCCCATGCATTCGAGCGCGTTCGGCGCGCTGCGCGACACGGTGGAAGAAGAGGTCTTCGGCGACCTGACGTTCACCGACCCGAGAATCCCCGTCATCGCGGACCAGGACGGAACCCTGATCGACTCCGCGGCCGGGCTGCGGAAAATGCTGCTGGACGGTTTCGTACGGCCGGTTCGGTGGCCCGATGTCGTGGCCACGCTGAAGCGAATGGACATCGAAAAGCTGTACGTGTCCGGCCGGGACCACCTCTTTGGGCGCGTCGCGTGCACCACGCGCAATTTCGAGGTCGTCCCGGTCGCACCGATGACCGCTCTGCGGCCCCGCCGTAAGGCGTTGGCCTAAGGGCTCTCCAGCTCGTTGTCGAGAATCTCGAACATCTCCTCGACGGTCGCTGAATTCAGTTCCGTGTCCTCTGGTTCGTCATTCACACCGTCGGTCCACTTCGTCACGAGGGCGCGCAGGCGCAGGGCGATACGCCCCTTCTCCCTTTCGTCCGTCGTGCCCGTCGCCAGAATTCTTTCGAACTTGTCGAGTTCTTCCTCCAGCGACGGCGGGGCGACGTCCGGCACGAGTTCGGTCAGGAGATACCGGGACAGCACCTGGATGTTCGGGTAGTCGAAGATCAGGGTGGCCGGCAGCCGGAGGCCGGTGAGCGTTCCCAGCCGGTTGCGCAGTTCCAGGGACGTCAGCGAGTCCAGCCCGAGTTCGGTGAAGCTCCGCTCCGGCTCGATCGGCGGACCGGTGTGGCCGATGACGGCGGCGACGTTGCTCCGCACGGACGTCAGGAGCAGGTCGTCGCGCTCGCGTTCGGACAGGCCCGCGAGCCGCTCGTTCAGCGGCTTCGGCTCGCCGGCCTCCGACGTACGCCGGTTCGGCACCCGGATCAGGCCGTGCAGGAGCGCCGGGACGGGCGCCGACCTCGCGCGTGAACGCAGACCTCGCAGGTCCAGGCCCATCGGCAGGACGACGGGGCGTTCCTGCCCGAGGGCGGCGTCGAAGAGGGCGAGGCCCTCGTCGGCGGTGAGCGGCCTGAGCCCGGATCGCGCCATGCGCTGCCGGTCGGCCTCGGCAAGGTGCCCGGCCATGCCGCCGGCTCCGCCCCAGGCTCCCCAGGCCATGGAGACGGCGGGCAGGCCCTCGGCGTGCCGGTGGGCCGCCAGCGCGTCCAGGAAGACGTTGGCGGCGGCGTAGTTCGCCTGCCCTGAGGGGGTGTAGACGCCCGCGGCGGAGGAGAACAGGACGAACGCCGACAGGTCCTTGGTGAGCTCGTGCAGGTTCCACGCCGCGTCGACCTTCGGCCGCAGCACCCGGTCGAGCCGTTCCGTGGTCAGCGAGGAGATGACCCCGTCGTCCAGTACGCCCGCCGCGTGGACCACGGCGGTGAGCGGGTGATCGGCCGGCACGCCCGCGAGCGCTCCGGCGAGCGCCTGCCGGTCGGCCGCGTCACAGGCGACGTGTTCGGCGACGGCGCCCAGGGCCTTGAGCTCGGCGACCAGCGCGCCGTCCGTGCCGCCCCGGCGGCTGAGCAGCATCAGGCGCCGTACGCCGTGGTCGGTGACCAGATGCCGCGCGACCAGCCCGCCGAGCGCGCCGGTCGCTCCGGTGACGAGGACGGTCCCGTCCGGGTCGAAGCTCGGCGTGGGGTCCGTGGCCCGTGGCGCCTGGGCCAGCCTCGGTACGGCGGCCTCTCCCGCCCGCACCATCAGCTCGGGTTCGTCGTACCGGGCCGCCCGGGGCAGCACGGCGAGAGAGGCGGGATGGTCGTCGATGTCCACCAGCAGGAACCGGCCGGAGTTCTCCTCCTGCGCGGAGCGCACGAGGCCCCAGACCGGTGCCTGGGTGAGGTCGATCCGGCCGTCGCCGACGGCTCCCCGGGTGACCACGACGAGCTTCGACGTCTCGAAACGAGGGTCGTCGAGCCAGGTCCGTACGGTTTCCAGGACGCGGTACAGGACGGTCCTGACGTCGCCGGGGACGTTCTCAGAGGTGGCGGCGGCGCAGGGCAGGATGACGAGATCGGGTACGGCGGTGATGGCGGCCAGGTCCGGGTAGACCTGCTCGTCCAGGCCGAGACCGTCATCCCCAACGACGGCCCACGTCCCGGTCTCGGCGGGCGCGGGCACCGGCGTCCACTCCACCGTGAAGAGGGAGTCGTGCGAGGACGGGGCGGCCCGCTGTTCGGCCGGGAGCGCGCGCAGGACCAGGGAGCCCACGGACGCGACGGGGTGGCCGTCCGCGTCGGCCAGGTCCAGCGACACGGTGTCGGCCTCGGTCTCGTCGAGGCGTACTCGCAGGCCGGTCGCGCCGACCGCGTGCAACGACACCCGCGACCACGCGAACGGCAGCGTCGGCTCGGCCATCTCACGGCCCAGGCCCGCGCCGTGCAGCGCCGCGTCCAGCAGCGCCGGGTGCAGCCCGAACCCGCCGGCCGACGCGCCCTCCGGCAGCGCGACCTCGGCGAACACCTCGCTGCCGCGCCGCCATGCCGCGCGTACGCCCTGGAAGACCGGGCCGTAGGACAGGCCGGTGGCGGCGATGTCCTCGTACAGTGCGGTGACGTCCACGGGTTCGGCGCCGGGCGGTGGCCACTGGGTCAGATCGAACGCCGGAGCCGCCGGCGCGGGGGCCAGCACGCCTTCGGCGTGCCGTGTCCACGGCTCCCCCGCCTGCCCGGAGTGCGAACGAATGATCACCTGCCGGCGGCCTCGCTCGTCGGCCTGTTCGACCGCCACCTGCAACTGGACCGTGCCGTGGAGGACGAGGGGTGCCTCCAGGACGAGTTCTTCCAGGTGCCCGGCGCCGATCTCGTCTCCGGCGCGGATGGCCATCTCGACGAAGGCCGTCCCGGGGAGGAGCACCATGTCGCCGACGACGTGGTCCGCGAGCCAGGGGTGGGTACGGAGCGACAGGCGCCCGGTCAGCAGCACGCCGTCGGAGTCGGGCAGCGGTACGGCCGCGCCGAGCAGCGGGTGGCCGGTGGGCTCTTGGCCCAGTTCGGAGGCGTCACCTGAAGAGGCGGGTGCGTCGAGCCAGTAGCGCTGACGCTGGAACGCGTACGTCGGCAGGTCCACCCGGCGCCCGCCGGTGAAGAACCCTGGCCAGTCCACGTTGTGTCCGAGTGCGTGGATGCGGGCCAGGGCGGAGACGGCGGTGTGTTCCTCGTCGCGGTCGCGGCGCAGGACGGCGACCATCGCCGTGTCGGTGGCCATCGCGGTCAACGCCGCGTCCGGTCCCGCCTCGACGAAGATCCCGACACCTTCGCCGGTGAGGGTCTGTACGACGTCGCCGAACCGTACGGCTTCGCGGACCTGGCGCACCCAGTACGCCGGGTCGGTCAGGTCGCCCGGCGTCGCCATGCGGCCGGTGACGCCTGACACCACGGGGATCACCGGTTCGGCGTACGAGACGGTACGCGCCACGGCCGCGAACTCCGCCAGCATCGGCTCCATCAACGACGAGTGGAACGCGTGCGAGACCCGCAGCCGCCGCGTCCGTACGCCTCGCTGTTCGAACTCCGCCACCACGGCCGCCACCGCGGCCTCCGGCCCGGACACCACCACCTGGCCAGGCCCGTTCACCGCCGCGATGTCCACATCGAAGCGGACGGACCTCGTCCTCGGGGGCGCCGATCGCGGCCATCGCGCCGCCTTCGGGCAGGGCCTGCATCAGCCGGCCACGCGCCGCCACCAGAGCGGCGGCATCCGGGAGGGACCACACGCCCGCGATGTGCGCGGCGGCGAGCTCGCCGATCGAATGACCCGACACGAAGTCCGGCGCGATCCCCCACGACTCCAGCAGGCGGAACAAGGCCACCTCTACCGCGAACAGCGCGGGCTGGGTGTAGGCCGTCTGGTCCAGCAGGTCGCCGTCGCCGGAGATGACCTCACGGATCGGGCGGTCGACATGCTCGTCCAAGACAGCGCACACCGCGTCGAACGCCTCGGCGAACACCGGGAACGCCTCGTACAGGCCCCGGCCCATGCCGAGCCGCTGCGCGCCCTGACCGGTGAACAGGACCGCAAGCTTCCCGCCCGTGACGATCTCGCCGCCGTCCAGCCCGGCCAGAAGCTCTTCGCGGGTCGCCCCCGCCGCCACGGCCCGATACGGAAGATGCGACCGAGATGTCGCCAGCGAGAACGCGACATCCGCCGGGTCGAGATCCGGACGGGCAGCGACGAACTCACGCAACCGGGCCACCTGGCCCGACAACGCCTCCGCCGACCGCGCCGACACGACCCACGGCACCACACCGGCCTCAGAAGGAGAACCGGGCTCCGAGGCGGGCGGCTCCTCCAGGATCACGTGCGCGTTCGTGCCGCTGAAGCCGAAGGAGGAGACTCCGGCCCGGCGAGGCTGCCCGGTGGACGGCCACGGTCGTGAGTCGGCCAGGACCTCCACCTCGCCCGCGGACCAGTCCACGTGCGAGGACGGCGTCGTCGACGTGCAGCGACTTCGGCAATGCCTCGTGCCGCATCGCCTCGACCATCTTGATCACACCCGCCACTCCGGCGGCGGCTTGGGTGTGACCGATGTTCGACTTGATCGAGCCGACCCACAGCGGCCGTCTCGCGGCCCTGCCCGTACGTGGCGAGCAGCGCCTGGGCCTCGATCGGGTCACCGAGCTTGGTGCCGGTGCCGTGGGCCTCGACCACGTCCACATCGGCCGCCGACAGGCCGCCGCTGGCCAGGGCCTGACGGATCACGCGCTGCTGCGACGGCCCGTTCGGCGCGGTCAGACCGTTGGAGGCGCCGTCCTGGTTGACCGCCGAGCCACGCAGCACCGCCAGGACCTGGTGACCGTTGCGCTCGGCGTCCGACAGCCGTTCGAGCACCAGCACGCCGACGCCTTCGGACCAGGCCGTACCGTCGGCGGCGTCGGCGAAGGCCTTGCAGCGGCCGTTCGGGGCGAGGCCGCGCTGGCGGGAGAAGTCGACGAAGGTGCTCGGGGTGGCCATCACCGTTACGCCGCCGGCCAAGGCCAGGGAGCATTCGCCGGACCGGAGCGCCTGCCCGGCCAGGTGGAGCGCGACCAGCGACGACGAGCACGCCGTGTCGACCGTCACGGCCGGACCTTCCAGGCCGAGCGTGTAGGAGATGCGCCCGGAGGCGACGCCGCCGGCGCCGCCGGTGCCCAGGTACCCCTCGACGCCGTCGGGCGTGGCGGCGTGCTGCGACGTAGTCGTGGTAGATCAGGCCGGCGAAGACGCCGGTGCGGGTGCCGCGCAGCGTGGCCGGGTCGATCCCGGCGCTCTCGAACGCCTCCCAGGAGGTCTCCAGCAGCAGCCGCTGCTGCGGGTCCATCGCCAGGGCCTCACGCGGCGAGATCCCGAAGAAGACGGGGTCGAACTCGGCCGCGTCGTAGAGGAACCCGCCCTCACGTACGTAGCTCTTGCCGACGGCTCCCGGGTCGGGGTCGTACAGGTCCTCGTCCCAGCCTCGGTCGGCGGGGAACTCCGCCATCGCGTCTCCGCCACGGTCGAGCAGGCGCCACAGCTCCTCGGGCGAGGACACGCCGCCGGGGAAGCGGCAGCCCATCCCCACGATCACGACCGGGTCGTCGGAAACGGCGACCGGGGCGGCCGTCTCTTCGGTCATCGGCTGTTCGCCGAGGAGTTCGGTGCGCAGGAAGTCGGCGACCTCCGCCGGGGACGGGTAGTCGAAGATCAGCGTCGCCGGAAGGCGGAGCTCGGTCTCGCCCGCGAGGCGGTTGCGCAGCTCCAGGGCGATCAGCGAGTCGACGCCCGCCTCGCGGAAGGAACGGTCGAGGTCGACGCTGTCCGCGTTCGAGTGGCCGAGGACGACCGCGACGTTCTTGCGGACCAGGTCCACGACCTCGGTGGCCGCCTCGGTGGCGGGAAGGCCAGCAGCCGGGCCGCGAGCCCTTCACCCTGCCGGGTGCTGCCGCGGCGCGCCGTCCCGGTGCGCCGACCAGGCCCGCAGCAGCGGCGGCGCGTCGCGGAGCCGCGCGACGTCCAGACGTACTGCCAGGAGCAGCGCCTCACCGGCAGCGTCGGCGGCGTCGAACAGCGCCAGGCCTAGCTCGTCCGACAGGGCGATGATCCCGTCCCGGGCGATGCGCTCCCGGTCGGTCGCGTCCAGGTCGCCGGTCATCGCGCTGACCCGCTCCCACAAGCCCCACGCCAGAGAGGTCGCGGGCAGACCCAGGCCACGCCGGTAGACGGCGAGCGCGTCCAGGAACGTGTTCGCGGCCGCGTAGTTGCCCTGGCCCGCGCTGCCCATGACGCCCGACACGGAGGAGAACAGCACGAACATCGACAGGTCGAGGTCCTCGGTCAGCTCGTGGAGGTTCCACGCCGCGTCGACCTTGGGGCGCATCACCGCGCCCATCCGGTCCGGGGACAGCGACCCGATCATGCCGTCGTCGAGCACACCCGGCCGTGTGCACCACGAGCCGTCAGCGGCCGGTCGGCGGACCGCGAGACCTCGGCGACCGCGGCTCGGTCGGCGACGTCGCACGCCGCCACCCGTACGGCCGCGCCCGGCCTTCCAACTCCGCGACCGCTCGCCCACGTCAGGAGCCTCGGCCCCGCGCCGGCTCACCAGCAGCAGGTGGCGCCGCCCCGCTCGATGACAGGTGGCGGGCCACCGCCTGCCCAGCGCGCCGGTGCCGCCCGTGATCAGGACCGTTCCCGACGGATCGACAGGCTGCGGGATCGTCAGGACGATCTTGCCGATGTGGCGGGCCTGGCTCAGGAAACGGAACGCCTCCGGAGCCCGGCGTACATCCCAGGTCGCCAGCGGCAGCGGGATGAGAACGCCCTTCTCGAAGAGGCCGACCAGAATCGCCGAACATCTCCTGGATCCGCTCCGGACCGGCGTCCATGACGTCGAACGCATGGTAGCGGACGCCCGGATGGTCGGCCGCGACTCGGCCGCGTCACGGATGTCGGTCTTGCCCATCTCGATGAACCGGCCGCCGCGTGGCAGCAGCCGCAGCGAGGCGTCCACGAACTCGCGCGCCAGGGAGTCCAGGACCACGTCCACGCCCCGGCCATCCGTGGCCGTCGCGAACGCGGGCTCGAACTCCAGGGTCCTCGACGAGGCGATGTGGGCGTCGTCCAGGCCCCACGACCGCAACGCGTCCCACTTGCCGGGGCTCGCGGTGGCATAGACCTCGGCGCCCAGGTGCCGGGCCAGCTGGAGCGCGGCGATACCGACCCCGCCGGCGGCGGCGTGGATCAGCACCGACTCACCCGCGCCGCAGTTCCGCGAGGTCCACGAGGCCGTAGTACGCCGTCAGGAACACCACCGGTACGGTCGCGGCCTCGGCGAACGTCCAGCCCGCCGGGACGCGGGTCATGAGCCGCTGGTCGGCGACGGCCACCGGGCCGAACGCCCCGGTGAACATCCCCATGACGCGGTCGCCGGCCCTCAGGCCGGTCACGTCCGGGCCGACCTCCAGTACGACGCCCGCGCCTTCCACTCCGAGCAGGCCGGCGTCGCCCGGGTACATGCCCAGCGCGTTGAGCGCGTCGCGGAAGTTCATCCCGGCGGCGCGCAGCCCGACGCGGACCTCGCCCGCTCCGAGCGGCCCGGACACGTCGGTGCGCTCGATGAGGCACAGCTCGTCGAGCGTCCCCTTGACGGGGCTGTCCAGGCGCCACTCCGCCGCACCGGACGGGACCGCCAGAGCCGCCGACGGCGTCCGCGCGATCCGGGGCGCACGTACCTCGCCGCCTCGTACGGCGAACTCGGGCTCGCCCGACTCCACCCCGGCGACGACCGACCGGCCGCAGCCGGGAAGCACGTCGACGTCGGCCAGCACGAACCGGCCCGGGTTCTCCGCGCGGGCGGTCCGCAGCAGACCCCACACGGGAGCCTGGGTGAGATCGACCTGGTCACTGGCCGGGTCGCCGGCCGCGACCGCGCGGGACGTGAGCACGACCAGCCGGGCGTCGGCGTACCGGTCGTCGCTCAGCCAGCGCTGAACCAGGGCGAGCGCCCGATTCGCCGCCCGCCCGGCCTCCTCGGCCACGTCTCCGGCGCCGTCCGTGACGCAGGCGACGACCACGTTGTCCGGCGTGCCGTCGAGGGCGTCCAGGTCCGGGTGGACCGGTCCGTCGAAGCCCAGGTCGTTCCCCACGACGGCCCACGTTCCGGACGGGACCGGTTCGGGCACGGTCACCGGGACCCATTCGAGCCCGAACAGGGAGTCGTGCAGGGACGGGCCGCCCAGGCGCCCGGCCGGGAGCGCGCGCAGCACCAGCGACCCCACGGACGCGACGGGACGGCCTTCGGCGTCCGCCAGGTCCAGCGACACCGTGTCGTCGGCGACCTCTTCAAGGCGCACCCGCAGCCGCCTCGCGCCGACCGCGTGCAACGACACGTCCGACCACGCGAACGGCAGCGTCGGCTCGGCCGCGGCGCGCCCCAGCCCCAGGCCGTGCAGCGCCGCGTCGAGCAGCGCCGGGTGCAGCCCGAACCCGTCCGCCGGTACGTCCTCCGGCAGCGTGACCTCGGCGAACACCTCGTCGCCGCGCCGCCAGGCGGAGCGAAGCCCCTGGAAGACCGGCCCGTACTCCAGGCCCGCGGCGCTCAGCCCCGCGTAGAAGCCGTCGAGGTCGACCGCCTCGGCCCCGTTCGGCGGCCACTGGGCCAGGTCGAACGGCGGCGTCGCCGAGGCCGGCGCCAGTACGCCTTCGCCGTGCTTGGTCCAGGGCTCACTCGCCGCGCCGGTCTGGGACCGGATGACGACCGAGCGGCGTCCCCGCTCGTCGGCCTGCTCGACCACCACCTGCACCCGCACCGCGTCGCGGATCACGAGCGGCGCCTCCAGGACCAGCTCCTCCAGGCGACCCGCGCCGACCTCGTCCCCGGCCCGGATCGCCATCTCGACGAAGGCCGTCCCCGGCAGCAGCACGGCGCCACCTACGGCGTGGTCGGCCAGCCAGGGGTGCGAACGGAGCGACAGGCGGCCGGTCACGACCACGCCGCCGGAGTCCGGCAGCGCGACGGCCGCGCCCAGGAGCCGGTGGTCGACCGCCGCCAGGCCCAGCCCGGCCGCGTCACCCGCGTCGGCGCCGGCGTCCAGCCAGTACCGCTGGTGCTGGAACGCGTACGTGGGCAGGTCCACCCGGCGACCGCCGGTGAAGAACGCCGCCCAATCGATCCGTGACCGCGCGCGTGGACACGCCCCAGCGCGGACACGGCGGTGAGTTCCTCATCGCGGTCACGACGCAGCACCGCGACCAGTTCCGCTTCGTCGCCCGTGGTCTCAGCGGAAACGGTATCGGCGGCCATGGCGGTCAAGGCACCGTCCGGCCCCGCTTCCACGAACGTCCCGACGCCCTCACCGCGCAACGACGCGACCACGTCGCCGAACCGCACCGCCTCGCGGACCTGCCGCACCCAGTACGCCAGGGTCGGTCAGCTCGCCCGGCCCGGCCAGACGGCCCGTCACCCCGGACACGACCTCGATGGCCGGTTCCGCGTACGAGACGGTCCGCGCCACCTCAGCGAACTCCGCCAGCATCGGCTCCATCAACGACGAATGGAACGCGTGCGAGACCCGCAGCCGCCGCGTCCGTACGCCCCGCTCCTCGAACTCCGCCAGCACCGCCGCCACTGCGGCCTCCGGACCCGACACCACCACCTGGGACGGGGCGTTCACCGCCGCGACATCACACATCGAAGGGACGGACCTCGTCCTCGGGCACGCCGATCGCGGCCATCGCACCGCCCGAAGGCAGCGCCTGCATCAACCGGCCGCGAGCCGCCACCAGCAGCGCGGCGTCCGGCAACGACCACACGCCCGCGACATGCGCGGCGGCGAGTTCACCGATCGAGTGACCGGCCACGAAGTCCGGCGACACACCCCACGACTCCAGCAGGCGGAACAGCGCCACCTCGACCGCGAACAACGCGGGCTGCGTGTACGCGGTCTGGTCCAGCAGTTCCGCGTCGCCGGAGATGACGTCGCGGATCGGGCGGTCGACGTGCTCATCCAGGACCGCGCACACCGCGTCGAACGCCTCGGCGAACACCGGGAACGCCTCGTACAGGCCCCGGCCCATGCCGAGCCGCTGCGCGCCCTGACCGGTGAACAACACCGCCAGCTTCCCGCCCGTGGCGATCGCTCCGCCGCCCAACCCGGCCAGAAGCTCTTCCCTGGTCGAACCCACCGCCACGGCGCGGTGCGGCAGGTGCGCGCGCGACGTCGCCAGCGAGAACCCGACATCGGCCGGGTCGAGGTCCGGACGGCCGGCCACGAAGTCCCGCAGCCGGGCGACCTGGTCCGACAGCGCCTCCGCCGACCGCGCCGACACCATCCACGGCACGACCCCGGCCGAGGCAGGGGTTCCGGGCTCGGAGGCGGGCGGCTCCTCCAGGATCACGTGCGCGTTCGTGCCGCTGATCCCGAAGGAGGACACTCCGGCGCGGCGCGGGCCGCCCGCGGCGTGCCACGGGCGCGCCTCGGCCAGCAGTTCCACCTCGCCCGCGGACCAGTCCACGTGCGAGGACGGCGCGTCGACGTGCAGCGACTTCGGCAGCGTCTCGTGGCGCATCGCCTGCACCATCTTGATCACGCCCGCCACTCCGGCGGCGGCCTGGGTGTGGCCGATGTTCGACTTGATCGAACCGACCCACAACGGCAGCTCGCGGTCCTGCCCGTACGTGGCCAGCAGCGCCTGGGCCTCGATCGGGTCACCCAGCGTCGTACCGGTGCCGTGGGCCTCGACCGCGTCCACGTCCGCCGCCGACAGCCCGGCGCTCGCCAGCGCCTGGCGGATCACGCGTTGCTGGGAGGGGCCGTTCGGGGCGGTGAGGCCGTTCGACGCACCGTCCTGGTTGACCGCCGAGCCACGTACAACAGCGAGGACCTTGTGGCCGTTGCGCCGGGCGTCGGAAAGACGCTCGACGACGAGCATGCCGACACCCTCGGACCAGCCCGTACCGTCCGCCGCCTCCGCGAACGACTTGCACCGCCCATCGGCGGCCAGCCCGCCCTGACGGATGAAGTCGACGAACGTGTCCGGCGTCGCCATCACCGTCACGCCGCCCACCAGAGCCAGCGAGCACTCCCCCGAACGCAGCGCCTGACCGGCCCAGTGCAACGCCACCAACGACGACGAGCACGCCGTGTCCACGGAAACCGCCGGGCCCTCGAAGCCGAACGTGTACGACACACGCCCGGACGCCACACTGCCCAAGCTGCCGTTGCCCAGGAACGCCGCCAGGTCCTCGGGTACGACCCGCACCCGGGACCCGTAGTCGTGGTACATCACCCCGGCGAACACACCCGTACTGGAACCCCGCAGCCCGACCGGGTCGATCCCGGCACTCTCCAGGGCCTCCCACGACGCCTCCAGCAGCAGCCGCTGCTGCGGATCCATCGCCACGGCCTCACGCGGCGAGATGCCGAAGAAGTCAGGGTCGAAGTCGGCCGCGTCGTACAGGAACCCGCCCTCACCCACGAAACCCGGGGCGAACAGCCCGGCGTCCCAGCCACGGTCGGCGGGGAACTCCGAAACGCCGTCACCGCCGCGCGACACCAGGTCCCACAGCTCGTCCGGTGAGGACACCCCGCCGGGGAACCGGCAGCTCATCCCCACGATCACGACCGGGTCGTCGTCCGCGACGACGACGGGCCGTACGACGTCGTCCGGCCGGGCCTCCTCGCCCATCAGCCGTCCGCGCAGGTACCGGGCGATGGCCAGCGGGTTGGGGTGGTCGAACGTGAGCGTCGCGGGCAGGCGCAGGCCCGTCGCCGTGTTCAGCCGGTTGCGGAACTCCACGGCGGCCAGCGAGTCGAAGCCGATCGAGCTGAACGGCGTCTCGGCGGAGATCTCCTCCGACCCGGCGTGGCCCAGGACCGCCGCCGCGTTGGACCGTACGACCTCGAGCAGTTCCTCGTCGCGCCGTGCCTCCGGAAGCGCCTCCAGGCTGTCGCGCAGCGACGCGTCGCCGGCCCGCGCCCGCCGGAGCGGCTGCCGGATGAGGGCGCGCAGCATCGGCCGTACCTCGGTGGCCTCGGCGGCGCGGAGCGCGGCGAGGTCCATGCGGATCGGCAGCAGGACCGGCTCGTCCCGTCCGAGAGCGACGTCGAGCAGGGCCAGCCCCTGGTCGGCGGAGAGCGGGAGTACGCCCTGGCGGGCCATCCGCTCCACGTCGGCCTCGGTGAGGCGGCCCGCCATGCCGGCCCGCTCGGCCCAGAGACCCCAGCCGAGGGCCACGGCGGGGAGCCCCAGCGAACGCCGGTGGCACGCGAGTGCCTCAAGGAAGAAGTTCGCGGCGGCGTAGTTGGCCTGGCCGGAGCCGTCCAGGGTCGCGGACGCCGAGGAGAACAGGACGAAGTCCGCGAGGCCGTCGGTCAGCTCGTGCAGGTTCCACGCGGCGTCGACCTTGGGACGGAACACGCTGTCGACGCGTTCGGGGGTGAGCGAGCCGACCAGCCCGTCGTCGACGATCCCGGCCACGTGCACGACGGCGGTGAGCGGGTGGTCCGAGGGCACCGACGCCAGGAGTTCGGCCAGCGCCGGCCGGTCCGCGGCGTCGCACGCGACGATCCGCGCGGACGCGCCGAGCTCCGCGAGCGACGCCAGGAGCTCGGCCGAGCCCGCCGCGTCGGCGCCCCGGCGGCTCGTCAGGAGGAGGTGCCGGACGCCGCGTTCGCCGGCGAGGTGCCGCGCGACCAGGCTGCCGAGGCCGCCCGTACCGCCGGTCACCAGGACCGTTCCATCCGGGTTCCACGCGCCGCCGGACCGGCGGGAGTCGCCGGTGGCACGTACGAGACGGGACGCGAACACGCGTCCCTCGCGGATGGTCACCTCGGGCTCGCCCGACGCGAGGGCGCGCGGGATCGCGCGTACGGCCCCGGGCTCGTCGTCCAGATCCACCAGGACGAAGCCGCCGGGGTGCTCCGCCTGCGCCGTACGTACGAGGCCCCAGACCGGCGCGTGCGCGAGGTTCACCTCGTCGCGGGCGGCCGCCCCCCGGGTCACGATGATCATGCGGGCGTCGGCGAACCGCTCGTCGGCCAGCCATGCCTGGACGAATCCCAGTACGCGGCAGGTCGCCTCGCGGGCGGCGGCCACGACGTCCGCCCGGCCGTCCGGCGCCAGCGACACCACGACGTCGGGCGTTCCGCCGGACGCGGCGAGCGACTCCAGGTCGGCGTGGCGCTCGCCGCCGATCCCCAGCTCGTCGGGGCCGAGCACCACCCACGCGGGCGGCGCCGTGCCGGACTCCGGGACGGGCGTCCAGTCCAGGCGGAACAGCGAGTCGCGGTGCTCGCCCGCCCGACCGGCGGGCAGGGGCCGCAGGACCAGCGACTCGACCGACGCGACCGGTTTCCCGCCCGGGTCGGCGAGGGTCAGCGAGACCCCCTCCCGGCCGGAGGGGACGAGGTGGGCGCGGAGCGCCGACGCCCCGGTGGCGTGCAGGGTGACACCGGTCCAGGCGAAGGGGAGCTCCACCCGGTCCTCGCCGGAGGCCGGGACGACGTCCAGCGCGTGGAACACGGCGTCGAGCAGGGCGGGGTGCAGGCCGAACGCGCCGACCTCGACGTCGTCGGGGAGGGCGACCTCGGCGAAGACCTCCGTGCCGCGTCGCCAGGCCCTCCGCAGCCCCTGGAACACCGGGCCGTAGCCGTACCCGATCCCGGCCAGGCGCTCGTAGAAGCCGTCGAGGTCCGCCTCGACGGCGCCGTGGGGCGGCCACTCGGTCAAAGACGAGGTACCGGCCTGGGGCGCGGGAGCGAGCACTCCCGTGGCGTGGCGGGTCCACGGCTCGTCCTCGGCGGCGCCGGCGGGCTGGGAGTGCAGGACGAGCGAGCGCCGTCCGGTGTCGTCGGCGGCGCCGACGCCGAGCTGGACGGAGACCGCGCCGCGCTCGGGGAGTACGAGCGGGCCCTCGATGGTCAGCTCTTCGAGGAGGCCGCATCCGACCTGGTCACCGGCGGTGATCGCCAGGTCGACGAAGGCCGTGCCGGGCAGCAGGACCGTACCGGCCATGACGTGGTCGGCGAGCCAGCGGTGGGTGTCCACGGACAGCCGGCCGGTGAGCAGCAGGCGGCCGTCCTCGGCGATCGTGACCCTCGATCCGAGGAGCGGGTGCCCCGGGGCGCGCTGGCCGAGTTCCTCCGCGCCGCCGGAGCCCGTGCCCTGGTTCATCCAGTAGTGCCGGTGCTGGAACGCGTACGTGGGCAGGTCGATCCGGCGGGCGTCCTGGTCCGCGTAGACGCCGGCCCAGTCCAGGCCGGCCCCTGCCGCGTGGACGCGCGCGACGGCGTCCAGCAGGTGCGCCGCCTCGGGCCGGTCCCGGCGCAGCACCGGCGCGAACAGCGCCTGCTCGCCGGAGGAGGCCAGGCACTCCTGCGCCATGGCGCTCAGGACGGCGTCCGGGCCGAGCTCGACGTAGGTCCGTACGCCGTGGCTCTCGAGCCGCCGGATCCCGTCGGCGAACCGCACGGCCTCGCGTACGTGCCGGACCCAGTACTCCGGGGAGCACAGCTCGTCCGCCGTCGCCAGTTCCCCGGTCAGGTTCGACACCATCGGGATCGCCGGCGCGTGGTACGTCATCGTCTCCGCGACGCGCCGGAACCCGGCGAGCATCCCGTCCATGTGCGGTGAGTGGAACGCGTGGGAGACGTCCAGCCTGCGGGTACGGCGGCCGCGGTCGCTCCAGCGGGCGGCGATCTCCAGGACGGCGGTCTCGTCGCCGGACAGCACGACCGACGACGGGCCGTTGATCGCGGCGATGCCGGCCTCGGACTCGCGTCCCGCCAGCATCGGGCGCACCTCGTCCTCGGTCGCCTCGACCGCCACCATCGCGCCGCCGCCGGGCAGCTCCTGCATGAGCGCGCCGCGGATCACCACGAGCGAGGTCGCGTCGTCGAGCGAGAGCACACCGGCGACGTGCGCGGCGGTCAGCTCCCCGATCGAGTGGCCGGCGACGAAGTCCGGCCGCAGCCCCCAGGACTCCAGCAGCCGGAACAGCGCGGTCTCGATCGCGAAGAGGGCGGGCTGGGTGTACTCGGTCCGGCCGAGCGCCTCGGAGTCGCCGAGCACCTCGGCCAGCGGGCGTTCGAGATAGCGGTCGAGGTAGGCGCAGACCTCGTCGAACGCCTCGCGGAAGACCGCGTACGTCTCGTAGAGCTCGCGTCCCATCCCCGGCCGCTGGCTGCCCTGCCCGGTGAACAGGAAGGCGACCTTGCCGCCCGACGAAGCCGTGCCGCGTACCAGGCCGGGCGCCTCGTCGCCGAGGGCCAGGGCCTTGAGGCCGTCGCGGAAGTCCTCGGGTGCCGTCCCGAGGATGACCGCGCGGTGTTCGAGGGCCGAGCGCGTGGTCCCCAGGGAGTAGCCGGTGTCGGCGGGACGGTCCGCGAACGGCGCCAGCCTGCTCGCCTGCGCCGCCAGGGCGCCCGCAGAGCGCGCGGAGACGGGCCAGGCCAGCGGGCCGGTCGACGCGGCGGGCTCGGCGGGCTCGGTCACCGGCAGCGGCGCCTGCTCCAGGATCACGTGCGCGTTCGTGCCGCTGATGCCGAACGAGGAGACACCGGCGCGGCGAAGGTGGCCGGAGTCGGGCCAGGCGCGCGTCTCGGTCAGCAGCTCGACCTCCGCCGAGGACCAGTCCACGTGCGGTGTCGGCTCGTCTAGGTGCAGCGACCGTGGCAGCACGCCGTGCCGCATCGCCATGACCATCTTGATCACACCGGCGACGCCGGCGGCGGCCTGCGTGTGGCCGATGTTGGATTTGATCGACCCCAGCCGGAGCGGGTGCCCGGCCTGCCGGTCACGTCCGTAGACGCCGATCAGCGCCTGCGCCTCGATGGGGTCGCCCAGCGGGGTGCCGGTGCCGTGGGCCTCGACGGCGTCGACCTCGCCGGCGGTGAGGGCCGCGTCGGCGAGGGCCTGCCGGATCACCTGCTGCTGCGCGAGGCCGTTCGGCGCGGTCAGGCCGTTGCTCGCGCCGTCCTGGTTGATCGCCGAACCGCGCAGCACGGCGAGGACCTCGTGCCCGTTCCGCAGGGCGTCGGAGAGACGCTCCAGGGCGACCATGCCGACGCCCTCGCCCCACCCGGTGCCGTCGGCGGCGGCGGCGAACGCCTTGCACCGGCCGTCCGCCGACAGCCCGCGCAGCCGGCTGAAGGCGACGAACGCCCCCGGGCCGGCCATCACCGAGACGCCGCCCGCCAGAGCGAGCGAGCACTCGCCGCGCAGCAGGGAGCGCGCCGCGACGTGCAGCGCGACGAGGGAGCTGGAGCACGCCGTGTCGACGGTCACGGCCGGGCCCTCCAGCCCGAACGTGTAGGCGATCCGGCCCGACATCACGCTGGCCGCGTTGCCGGTCAGGAGGTACCCCTCCGTGCCCTCCGGCGCCTCGTGCAGCCGTGGGCCGTACTCCTGGGCCTCGGCGCCCACGAACACGCCCGTACGGGTGCCGCGCAGCCCGGCGGGATCGATGCCGGCCCGTTCGAGCACCTCCCACGAGGTCTCCAGCAGCAGCCGCTGCTGCGGGTCCATCGCGGCGGCCTCACGCGGGGAGATCCCGAAGAAGGCCGGGTCGAAGTCGCCCGCGTCGTAGAGGAAACCGCCGCGGCCGACGTAGGTCCGCCCGTGCCGGTCGGGGTCGGGATCGACGAGGGAGTCCAGGTCCCATCCGCGTTCGGCCGGGAGATCGGAGATGACGTCCCGCTCGTCCATGACGAGCCGCCACAGGTCCTCCGGGGAGCGCGCTCCCCCGGGGTACCGGCAGCTCATCCCCACGATCGCGAGGGGTTCGTCGGCGGGTTCGGAGACGACGGCCGCCTCGGCGGGCGGCTCCGTGCCCCGGAGCACGGTGAACAGGTGCCGCGCGAGCGCGGCGGGCGTGGGGTGTTCGAAGACGACGGTCGTCGGCAGGGCGGTGCCGGTCGCCGCCACCAGCCGCGCGTGCAGCTCGACGGCGCCGACGGAGTCCACGCCCAGGTCGCGGAACGAGCGCTCGGGCACGAACGGGCCGGGTTCCTCACCCGGCGAGATGGAACGGAGGATCTCTACGGTCGTCCGGCGCACCAGCTCCGTCAGCGACCGCTCGGCCTCGATGTCGGGCACCGCGTCCAACTCGAGCATTCTCTCGCGCTCCATCATTCGGTCGTTCAGATCGTCGCGGTCGGCAGCAGGTCGACCACATCGGGCGTGAAGAACTGGGACCGGTCGATGACTCCGGCGATCATCGCGAAGTACCGGTCGGTCAGCTCCGGCGAGCGGGCGACGGCGCGCAACAGCGCCGCCCGGGAGTCGGTGAGCCGCAGTTTCGCCAGGTCCAGAGCCGCCTGGTAGGGCTCGCCGAGCACGTCGTCGGCCTCCTTCGCGAAGCCGGCCAGGCGGGTGTCGACGCCGGAGGCGTCGTCGAGGTCCTGGCCCGCGAGCGCGTCGGAGATGAGCTGGGACTGCGTGAGCGCGTTGGTGATGCCCCGCGCCGTGATCGAGTCGAGGTGGTGCGCGGCGTCGCCGGTCAGCGCCCACCCGGGGCCGTACGGACGGCGGAAGAAGTTCTGCTGGTTGCCGGTCCCCGTGAGGCGCTCGACACGCTCGGCGACGGCGACCTGCTCGTGCAGGTCCGGCGCGTTCTGCCTGATCGACTCCAGGTGCGCGGCGAGCGGGTCGTGCCGGATGTCCGCGAACCGGTCCTGCGGGAAGTACGTGGCCACGATGGTCACGCCGTCGTTGGTGGGGATGCGCGCGATCCAGCTTCCAGGCCGCTCGTGGTACCCGAACCCGGTCTGGACGCCCTTCCAGCAGCTGTAGTAGACGCAGCTGGCCAGCTGGTCCCGCGTACGGAACGGCGCGTCCACCAGCGTGGCGAGCCGCGAACCCAGGCCGTCCGCGCCGATCACCAGTTTCGCCCGTACGGCCTCCATGCCGTCCTCGGTCTGTATCCGCACCCCGGCGACCCGGTCGTCGTGCCAGATCACCTCGCGCAGGCTGGTCCGGTCACGGAACTCGGCGCCGGCCTCGACCGCGGCGCGTACCAGCAGGTCGTCGAGCAGCCGGCGGCGCGGCGCGTACGCGACGGCGGAGTACGGGGTGGGGGGCGTGGGAGCGGTCAGCCGCAGGCCGGCCACGTCGTAGCCGACGGTGTCCAGCGGCGGGCATCCGGTGGCGACGACGGCGTCGAGGAGGCCCCACCGGGCGAGGAGCGCCACACCGGGCGGATGGATGTAGAGGGTGGACATGATGTCCGAAGGGAATTCCATACGGTCGATCAGGAGCACCCTGCGCCCCTGCCGGGCCAGCAACAATGCCGCCGAAGCACCTGCGCATCGCGCACCGACTACGATTACATCGTACATTTTGTATCGGCTTTCATACGTCGTCGAGGGCCGATGACACGAGCTATTCCTCCCTCATCCGCCGCAGTTTCGGGCGGGCGGGAGCAGCAGAATTGCGCAATTCGGGTTCCAGCTGCGCGACCGTCGGGTATTCGAAGATCGTACGCATCGTCACGGTCACCCCGATGACCGAGCGGATCCGGCTGATCAGCCATGTCGCCCGCAGCGAGTGCCCGCCGAGCTCGAAGAAGTCATCATCGACGCCGATCCGGGCGATCCCCAGGACCTCGGCGAACAATCCTGCGAGCACCTCCTCACCGGAATTGCCCGGTGCCCGGTATTCCCTCGTGGACGTCTGGTCCGGCGCGTCCGTGACGGTCTCGGCGCCTACCAGTCCGACATATTCCAGGCCGTTCTCGACGCGGCGCACCAGGTGGCCGGTCCGGCGGATCCGGCCGCCCGTCGACAGCGGGTCGGCGACGAGACGCGCCGCCGTCTCGGCGGGCTTGTCCGTGCCGCCGTCAGTGCCGCCGTCCGGGCCGCCGGTGACATAGAGCTCGCCGACCGCGCCGACCGGCACCGGCCGCAGACCGGCCCCCAGCACGACGGCCGATCCCTCGGCGGCGAGCTCGCCCGCGACGGCCTCCGGAACGTCCGCGAGCGGCCGGACGGCTCGCGCCCGCTCGTCCGGCCCGAGCAGGTCGATCGCCGCAAGGCGTGCTCCCGGGTCCTCGGCGATCGCCTCCAGGATCCGCAGGAGGTGGGCCGCGAAGGAGTCCACGTCCTCCCGGGTGAACACGTCCGTGCGGAACTTCAGCACCACCCGCAGGTCCGGGTCGGCGGCGGCGACCACGGCCATCGGATAGTTGTTGCCGCCGATCGTGCGCAGCCCGGTGATCTCCATCCCGGTCTCCAGGTTGGCCCGCACGAGCCCCGCCTGGTCGACCGGGTAGGAATCGAAGCTCACCAGCGTGTCGAACAGCGACCGGTGCCCGGTGGCCTCGTAGATCTCCGTCAGGCCGATGTACTGGTGGTCCAGCATCGCCGCCTGCCCGGTCTGCAGGTCCGAGAGGTACTCGGCCATGGTGAGCCCCGGCGCGCAGCGGGCCCGTACCGGGATGGTGTTGATGAACAGGCCGACCATCGCGTCCACGTCCGGCAGGTCGGCCGGCCGTCCGGACACGGTGGCGCCGAAGACGGTGTCCGTACGCCCGGTCATCGTGCCCAGCAGCAGCGCCCACGCGCCCTGCACGACGGTGTTCAGCGTGACGGACAGGTCCGAGGCGACGCGGGCGATCGTGCGGGCGGTGTCCACGGGCAGCGGCACGTCGACCTGGTCGACCTCGTGGACGCCGTTGCCGGGCCGGCTCGACGGGCCGGCCAGCAGGGTCGGCGTGGTGACGCCGGTGAGCTCCGTCTGCCAGGCGCCGACCGACTCCTGCCGGTCACGCGCCGCCAGCCACTCCAGGAAGTTCCGGTAGCCCGGCACGCGCGGCAGCTCGGCGTCGCCGCCCGCGGCGTACACCCACAGCAGGTGCCGCAGCAGCAGCGGCAGCGACCAGCCGTCGAACAGCACGTGATGCACGGTCAGCACCAGCTCGTACTGCTCGGGGCCCGCCGCGACCAGCATCATGCGCAGCATCGGGGGCTCGTCCGTCGCGAAGCCCGAGTCGCGGTCCGCCTCCAGCAGCCGTTCGAAGGCGCCGGCGCGCTCGCCGTCGGCGAAGGCGCCCAGGTCGACCTCCTGCCAGGGCAGGTCGACGGAGTCGCGGATGACCGACAGCGTCGTGCCCTCGGAGTTGGTCACGAACGCGGCGCGCAGGTTCGCGTGCCGGTCCAGCAGCGACTGCCCGGCGGCGCGCAGGCGGGCCGCGTCGACGGCGCCGCGCAGGTGGAACACGAACTGCACCTGGTAGACGTCCGCGCCCGGGTCGGCCAGGTCGGCGTGGAACAGCAGCCCCGCCTGCATCGGGGTCACCGGCCACACGTCGACGACACGGGAGTGGGCCCGCTCCAGCTCTTCGAGCTCCGGCTGCCGCAGCGACACGAGCGGCACGTCGGACGGGGTGAGCCCGCCGGCGTCCGGTTCGGCCACGTGCAGCGCCAGGCCGGCCAGGGCCTCGATCCACAGCTCGGCCAGCTCCTGCACCTCGTCGCGGTCGATCGCGCCGGCCGGGAAGCCGAAGCTCGCGCGCAGCGCGGGCCCGTCCGGCCCGTCCGTGACGGCGGCGCCGATGTCGACGGTGGCCGACACGGGCATGTCCGCGTTCAGCGCCGGGGCCAGCTCCTCGCCGCCGGGCACCGGCGACCACACCGCGCCCTCGTGGCCGTCCGGTGCCGTACCGCCGGAGACCCGGCCGAGGTAGTTGAACGCGATCTGCCCGGTGGCGTGGGCGGCGAGCGCGGGGCCGGTCTCGGGGTTCAGGTAGCGCAGCAGCCCGTAGCCGATGCCCTTGTCGGGGACGGCCAGCAACTGTTCCTTGACCGCCTTGATCGCGCGGCCGGCGGCGGGGCCGCCGCTCAGCGCCTCGTCGAGGTCGATGCCGTCGACGTCGAGCCGGACCGGGAACAGGGTGGCGAACCAGCCGACCGTACGCGACAGCTCCGAGGCGGGGACGACCGACTCCTCGCGGCCGTGCCCCTCCAGGCGGAGCAGCGTGGTGGGTTCGGCCATGTCGCGGCTGCGCCACTTCGCGACGGCCAGCGCCAGCGCGGTCAGCAGCCCGTCATTGGCGCCGGCGCGGAACCGCGCGGGCAGCGTGGTCAGCACCGCTTCGGTCGCGGCGGCGGGCAGCTCGACGCGTACGTGCTCGACGGTCGACACCACGTCGACGGCCGGGTCGAGCGGACGGTCGCCGAGCAGCGGGTCGGGGCCCTGGACGGTCTCCAGCCAGTACGGCAGCTCCGCGGCGCGGGCCGGCGACACCGCTTCGTCCCGCAGCGCGTGCGACCAGCGGCGCGCCGAGGTGCCCACCGGCGCCAGCGCGGCGGATCTGCCCAGGCGCAGGCGGTCCCACGCGGTGTTGAAGTCGGTCACCAGGATCTGCCAGGACACGGCGTCGACCGCGAGGTGGTGCACGACGACCGCGAGGCGGCCACGGTGTGCCGGCCCGTGGTCGAACCACACGCACTGGAGGATCACGCCCTCGGCGGGGTCCAGGCGGTCCGCGGCGGCGTCGAACTCCGCGCGGATGGTGTCCGGCCGGTCGCCGGGCAGCTCGATGCGGCGGATCAGCCCGGCCGCGGCGGTGGCGCCCGGCGGGGCGATCTCGAGTTCCGTGCCTCCGGCGACCAGCCGGGACCGGAGCATGTCGTGGCGGTCCAGTACGGCGTCCAGCGTCGCGGCCAGCCCGATCGGGTCGATGCCGATCGGGAGTTCGAGCAGCATCGACTGCGTGTACCGCGCGATGTGCGGGCCGGACTCGACGAGGAACCGGGCGATCGGCAGCAGGGGCAGCCGTCCGACGCCGCCGCCCTCCAGCTCTTCCAGTACGGGGCGCTCGGCCGCCCGGCCGGCGACGGCGGCGAGTTCCGCGACGTTGCCGTGCTTGAACACGTCGCGCGCGGTGAGGTTCAGGCCGGCCGCGCGTGCGCGGGCCACGACCTGGATGGAGCGGATGCTGTCGCCGCCGACGGCGAAGAAGTCGTCGTCGACGCCGATGCGCTCCACGCCGAGCACTTCGGCGAAGATGCCGGCGATCGTGACCTCTGCCGGGGTCTGCGGCGCCCGGTATCCGGTGCTCTCGAAGACGGGCTCCGGCAGCGCCGTACGGTTCAGCTTCCCGTTCGACGTCAGCGGCATCCGGTCGAGCACCATGATCGCCGCCGGGACCATGAACTCCGGCAGCCGGTCGGCGACGTACTGGCGCAGCCCGCGAGGGTCGATGGCGACGCTGTAGAACTCGACGTCGACGCCCGCGCCGGCGCCGCCCGGCACGGGAGCGGCCGGGCCCGCCTCGCGCAGCGGGACGACGTAGCCCACGAGCCGCTTCCCGTTGGCGGTGTCGATCACGACGACGGTGGCCGCCGACACCATCGGGTGCGACAGCAGGACGGCCTCGATCTCGGCGGGCTCGATGCGGATCCCGCGCACCTTGACCTGTACGTCGGCGCGGCCGACGTACTCCAGCTCGCCGAGGCCTCCCGGGCGACGCCGTACGAGGTCGCCGGTGCGGTACAGGCGCGCGCCGGGCCGGTCGCTGAACGGGTCGGCGACGAACCGCGACGCGGTGAGGTCCGCGCGGCCCAGGTAGCCGCGGCCGACGACGTCGCCGGACACGTACAGCTCGCCGGCCACGCCGACGGGGTTCGGGACCAGGCCGGGCCCGAGGACGTACATGCGGACGCCGTCCAGGGGGCTGCCGATCGGCACGGGGCCCTCGGCGTGGACGCCGGCGGGCAGCTCGTAAGTCGAGTCGTAGAAGGTCTCCGACTGGCCGAAGGAGTTCACGACGCGCACGTCCGGCCACACGCCGCGTACGCGGTTCACCAGCGACGCGGGCAGGGCCTCGCCCGCGAACACGAGCGTGTCGACCTTCACCCGGTCGGCGATCTGGTCCAGCAGCTCGGCGAACACCGACGGGACCGTGGAGATCACGCTTCCGGACCAGCCGTCCCGCTCCGCGAGCACCAGGACGTCGCGTACGACCTCGACGCAGCCGCCGGCGGCCAGGGTCGCGAAGATCTCGAACACCGAGACGTCGAAGGCCACCGATGTTCCGGCCAGCACCCGCGAGCCCTCGCCGATCCCGGCCCTTTCGGCCAGGGCCTCCAGGACGGCGACGACGTTGGCCTGCGTGATGCCGACGCCCTTCGGCTCGCCCGTCGACCCGGACGTGTACATCAGGTACGCGAGGTTCTCCGGGCGCGGGCCGCACGGCACGGCGTCCGTGTCCGGCTCCTGGGAGCCGACGAACAGCCGGTCGACGCCGGCCGGGACGACGTGCTCGGTCTCGGCGTCGACGAGCACCAGGCACGGCCGCGCGTCGGCCAGCACCGCGTCCAGGCGCGCGCTGGGGTAGCGCGGGTCGATCGGCAGGTACGCGCCCCCGGCCCGCCAGACCGCCAGCAGCCCCACCACGAGGTCCGCCGACCTCGGCAGCGCGACGCCCACCACGACGTCGGGGCCCACTCCGGCCGCCGCCAGCCGCCGGGCCAGCCGCTCGGTCCGTGCCTCCAGCTCGCGGTACGTCAGTTCGACGCCGTCGCACACCACGGCGAGGGTGCCCGGCGACGCGGCCGTCCGCTCGGCGACCAGCGACACGACCGTCGCGGCGCCCGGCGCGGCCACCGCGGCGGCGGGCGTCAGGAGGTCCCGCTCGGCCGGCAGCAGCACGTCCACGACCATGACCGGCACCGCCGGGTCGGCCACCACCTGCTCCAGCACCCGTACGAAACGGTCGGCCAGCCCCTGCGCGGTCTCGCGGTCGAACAGGTCGGCGGCGTACTCCAGGTGCCCGGCCAGGGTCCGTTCACCCGACGCCGAACGCACGTCGTTCATCGTCATGGTCAGGTCGAACTTGGCCGTCTGGGTGACCGCCGACTCCAGCGCCCACCCGGACTCGGCGCCCGCCGGGTCCACCCAGCCGGCGTCCTGCAGGACGAACATCACCTGGAACAGCGGGTGGTAGGACCGCGAACGGTCCGGGTTGAGCAGCTCGACGAGCCGCTCGAACGGGACGTCCTGGTTCTCGTACGCCGCGAGCGCCTTGGCGCGTACGCGGTCCAGCAGCGCGTCGAACGACGGGCTCCCCGACAGGTCGACCCGCAGCACCCACGTGTTGACGAAGAACCCGATCAGGTCCGCGAGCGCCTCGTCGGTCCGCCCCGCGATCGGCGAACCCACGACGACGTCCTCGCCGGCGCCCAGCCGCGACAGCAGCACCGCGAACGCCGACTGCAACACCATCGACGCCGTCATCCCGCGGCGCCCGGCGAGGGCCTCCAGGCCGGCCGTCAGCCCGGGACGCAGCTCGAAGTCGACCATCCCGCCGCGCAGGGACGCCACCGCGGGCCGCGCGCGGTCCACGGGCAGCCCCATCGGCTGCACGACCTCGGCCAGCTCGCCGCGCCAGTAGTCGAGCTGGCGCGCGACCAGGCTCTCGGGGTCGGACTCGTCGCCGAGCAGGTTCCGCTGCCACAGCGCGTAGTCGGCGTACTGCACCTCCAGCGGCGCCCAGTCCGGCGCGTGCCCGGCGTGGCGGGCGGCGGCGGCCACGGCCAGGTCGTTCGCGAACACCGACATCGAGGCGCCGTCGCCGGCGATGTGGTGGACGATCATCACCAGCAGGTACGTGTGCGCGCCGCCCTCGGCGATCCGCAGCAACCGGCCGTGGACCGGGATGTCCGTCGTCAGGTCGAAGCGGTGCCGCACGACGGCGGTGACCTCGGCCTCGCGGTCCGCGGCGGCGACGTCGACCTGCGGCAGCTCGAACACGACCTGTTCCGGCGGCAGGACCTGCTGGTAGCCGACTCCGGAGGCGTCTTCGCGGAACAGGGTCCGCAGGCTGTCGTGCCGGGCGATCACGTCGGTGACGGCGGCCTGGAGGACCGCGCGGTCCGTGTCGCCGGACAGCCGGACCGCGAACGGGATGTTGTAGGTGGCCGACGGCCCCTCGAACTTGTCGATGAACCAGAGCCGCTGCTGCGCGTACGAGAGCGGGATGCGTTCCGGGTGCTCCACCGCGACCAGCGGCGGCCTCGTACGCCCCGCCGACAGCCGCGTGACCAGGCCGGCCACGGTCGGCGAATCGAAGATCGCTTTGATCGGGAACTCGGCGTCCAGGGTGGCGCGGACGCGGGCCATCAGCCGGGTGGCGAGCAGGGACTGGCCGCCGAGCGCGAAGAAGTCGTCGTCGATGCCGGCCCGCTCCAGGCCCAGGACCTCCGCGAAGATCTCGGCGAGGACCTCCTCCTGCCGGTTGCGCGGTGCGCGGTACGGCCGGTCGGCGGCCTCCGGCACGGGCAGGGCCTTGCGGTCCAGCTTGCCGTTCGACGTCAGCGGGAACTGGTCCAGCACCATGGTGATCGCCGGGACCATGAACTCCGGGAGCCGCCCGGCGGCGTGACGGCGCAGCTCGTCCACGTCGATCGCGGCGGGCTCCTGCTGTGCCGTACGGGCCGGGACCACGTACGCCACGAGCTGCTTCGCGGCGTCCGCGCCGTACGCGACCACGACGGCCTGGCCCACCGGCGGGTGGCTCAGCAGGACGGCCTCGATCTCGGCGGGCTCGATGCGGATGCCGCGCACCTTGACCTGGGCGTCGGCGCGGCCGACGTACTCCAGCTCGCCGAGCCCTCCCGACGTGGAGGAACGCCAGCGTACGAGGTCGCCGGTGCGGTACAGGCGCCCGCCGGGCCGGTCGCCGAACGGGTCGGCGACGAACCGCGACGCGGTCAGGTCCGCGCGGCCCAGGTAGCCGCGTCCGACGACGTCGCCGCCGACGTACAGCTCACCGGCCACGTCGACCGGGACGGGGCGCAGGCTGGGGCCGAGGACGTACATGCGGACGCCGTTCAGGGGGCTGCCGATCGGCACCGGGCCGTCCGCGCCGATGCCGGGGGGCACCTCGTGCGTCGAGTCGTAGAAGGTCTCGGACTGGCCGAAGGAGTTCACGACCCGTACGTCCGGCCAGACCTCGCGTACGCGGTTCACCAGCGACGACGTCAGCGCCTCACCGGCGAACACCAGGGTCTCGACCTTCACCCGGCCGGCGATCTGGTCCAGCAGCTCGGCGAACACCGACGGGACCGTGGAGATCACGCTGCCCGACCAGCCGTCCCGCTCCCCCAGCACCAGGACGTCGCGTACGACCTCCACGCAGCCGCCACTGGCCAGCGTCGAGAAGATCTCGAACACCGAGACGTCGAAGGCCACCGACGTCGAGGCCAGCACCCGTGACCCCTCGCCGATGCCCGCACGTGCGGCGAGGGTCGCGAGGACCGCGACGACGTTGGCGTGCGTGATGCCGACGCCCTTGGGCTCGCCCGTCGACCCGGACGTGTACATCAGGTACGCGAGGTTCTCCGGGCGCGGCCCTCTCGGCACGGCGCCCGTGTCCGGGCCCGCGGGCGCGTCCACGAACAGGCGCGCGACACCGGCCGGCACCACGTGCGCGGTCTCGGCGTCGACGAGCACGAGGCACGGCCGCGCGCCGGCCAGCACCGCGTCCAGGCGTGCGCTCGGGTACCTCGGGTCGATCGGCAGGTACCCGCCGCCCGCCCGCCACACCGCCAGCAACCCCACCACCAGGTCCACCGAACGCGGCAACGCCACGCCCACCACCACATCGGGCCCGACACCCGCCGCCACCAGCCGCCGGGCCAGCTCGCCGGCCCGCGCGTCCAGCTCGCGGTACGTCAGCTCCACGCCGTCGCACACCACCGCGACCGCGCCCGGCGACGCGGCCACGCGCTCCGCCACCAGCGACACCGCCGTCGCCTCGCGAACGGCGGCCGGGGCACCGGCGGGCACCAGGTAGTCCCGTTCGTAGGGCAGCAGCACGTCCACGACCACGACCGGCACCGCCGGGTCGGCCACCACCTGCTCCAGCACCAGCTCGAACCGTTCGGCCAGCTCCTCGGCCGTCTCGCGGTCGAACAGGTCGGCCGCGTATCCCAGCTCGCCGGCCAGTGTCCGCTCGCCGGACGCCGAACGCGCCTCGCTCAGCGTCAACGTCAGGTCGAACTTCGCCGTCTCCGCGCCGCCCGGCGTCCACGGATCCGCCCACTCGGCGTCCCGCAGCTCGAACATCACCTGGAACAGCGGGTGGTACGCCTGCGACCGTTCGAGTCCGAGCACCTCCACGAGCCGCTCGAACGGAACGTCCTGGTTCTCGTACGCCCTGCGCGCCTTGTCCCGTACGCGGTCCAGCACCACGTCGAACGACGGGTTCCCCGACAGGTCGGCCCGCAGCACCCACGTGTTGGCGGACAGCCCGATCAGGCCCATCAGCGCCGCCGCGTCGGCCCACCCTTCGATCGGCGAGCCCAGCACCACGTCGTCACCGGCGCCCAGCCGCGACAGCAGCACCGCGAACGCCGACTGCAGCACCGTCGACGCCGTCACCCCACGGCGGCTCGCCAGCTCCTCGACGGCGGCCACCAGCCCCGGCCTCAGCTCGAAGCCGGCCGTGCCGCCGCGCAGGGACGCCACCGCGGGCCGCGGACGATCGGCCGGCAACTCCATCGGCTGCACCACGTCGGCCAGCTCACCACGCCAATACTCCAACTGCCGCGCGAGCACGCTCTCGTCCGCAGAAGATGAGGTCACGACTGAAGCTCCGCTCCTGGTGCACAGGTTGATCCGAAACAGGTGTCCACAGTCGACTTCGAAACAGCGGCCGGGTGCGGATCTTCCGCGCCCGGCCGGCACAGCCGGTGAATGCCGAAAGCGCATCCGGCGCCTGGTGGGCGCACCATTCCGACGTCGAAGATAACGGTGGGATCTGCGGTTGTCTGCGGTGGTCGGGAGCGGTTCTAGGGTGCGTTGATGATGCTGCGGTAAACGCTGTTGAGCAGGTTCCGCTGGGCGGGCGCCGGCTCGGGATGGGTACGGCGAGGGCGCCGGATCCGCAGCGCCGACCGCCGCGCCCACGCCTCCCACTCCGGGAGCCCGAGGAACCGGCCGAGGCGTTCGAGCTCCTGCTGCGGCCGGTCCAGAAGGGCCTCGTAGCGGACCCGCAGCACCTGGCCGGCGGGCCGTACGGCCAGGGCCTTCTCGGCCTCCTTCGCCATCGTCGCCTGGATGATGACGAGCCGGATCAGGGAGTCCACCGACCCGGCGCGTTCGTCCAGCGTGCCGGCGACGAGCCGGCCCGGGAGCAGCCGCTCCAGCTCGGGGTCCAGATCGCCCTCCGGCAACGTGAACCCGTCCGTGTAGGGGTCCACTCCCATGCGGGAGGCCAGGTCCACGCGCAGTTCGGCGAGCTGGAACATCGGGTGACGGGTCATGGACAACGCGACGTCCACGCAGTCGCGCACCAGGTAGACGATCTTCGCCTGGGGGAACATCGGCAGCAGGTCGGACGCGTACGTGCAGGACCCGGCGGACTTCTCCACCCAGCGGTCACGGCCGGACAGCTCGCACAGCAGCCCGAACAGCCGGTGGTAGTGCGCGCTCACCGGCTGGGCCGGAAAGGCCGGCACGATCTCGGACAGCTCGGCGAGAAGCTTGTCCGGCTCCTCGCTGATCGCCGGCAACGTGAACCCGAGCAGCCCCGTCATCACGGGCGCCTTCGCCGGATCGCCGATCGCGTAGCGCAGCTCGTCCGGTACGCGCCCGAGGCCGATGGCGGTGTTCAGCTCCCGCCACGGCCGGCCGAGCAGCGACCAGAACTCCGCGCCGGACAGGACGCCCTCGGGGATACCGTCCTGGAACTGCGCGTAGAAGAACTCGATGAGCGGCAGCATCCCGGGATACTCGGCCACGAGATCAGCCACGATGGTCGATCCGCACCGGCCGGTGCACAGGATCAACGCTCCCTGCGGTGAGCCGACTACCTCGCGCGGGCCCTTGGTCATCTTTGCTCCCGATCCTGCTCCGCCGCGTACGGCGAGAGCCAGCGACCGGAGCCCCGACGAAACCGGCGATCACTCTGTCACGGGCGGATTCGCCGCGTCGAGCACGCCGCGTCGAGGGTCGACCGCACCCTTGTGCGGACGCTCCCTCCCTGGGAAAATCGCCACGCGTGCTCCGATGCCGCGCGGTGCCCGCCGAGGGCATACGGTTGCCGGTCATGGTGAACGGCCCGGCCGCGGCGACGCATGTGGAGATCTACACCGACGGGGGCTGCGTGCCCAACCCCGGTCCCGGCGGATGGGGCGTGGTGTTGCGGTACGGCTCCCATCAGAAGGAGCTCTGGGGTGGCGAACCCGAGCCGACCACCAACAACCGGATGGAGCTGCTGGCGGCCTGCCGGGCGCTGGAGAGCCTGAACCGGCCCGCGGCCGTGCGGCTGCACACCGACAGCCAGTACGTCCGCCGCGGAATCACCGAATGGATCCCCCGGTGGCGCGCCAACGGATGGATGACGGCGGGCCGGCAGCCCGTGAAGAACGCCGACCTGTGGCGGCGGCTCGAAGAGGCCGCCGCGCGGCACGAGATGGAGTGGCTGTGGGTGCGCGGCCACGCCGGTGACCCGGGCAACGAGCTCGCCGACGCCCTCGCCACCCGCGGTCTCCAGGAGGCGCTGGACTCCGGCTCAGTGCCGGTGCCACGGCGGAAGGTAGACCAGCCAGTGGCGGCCCAGCCCGGAGATCGGGTGGGCGATCCACGAGGCGGCGTACGCGGGCGGTGAGCCGCCGTGCGCGAGGATCCCGGCCGGTTCCCGGTGGGCGATCTCGGTGAGGCGGGCCGACGTGATCGACTTCAGGATTCCGTGGGTCTGCCGGTCGCGCAGCCGAGGTAGAAGGCGACGGGGACCGAGCGCGGGCCGCTCAGGAAGCAGGGCTCGCGGAAACCCAGCCGTCTCAGCCCGCCCGCGCCGCGCGCGTAGATCCGGCGTTGCGTGACGTTGACGGTCACGGCCTTGACCAGCAGGAACTGCTGGCCGAACACCTGAGTGACAACCGCGACGAGGACCAGCGCGGCCAGCGGGCGCCGCAGCCGGGGGGACCACGCGGGGAGCCCGGCCAGGCACTCGGCGACGGGCAGTGCCAGCAGCGCGTACGCGGGCAGCAGGAAGCGCGGCGCCGCGTACGTGAGGAGGAACAGGTAGGGCACCGCCGCGGACAGCCCGCACGCGGCGGCCACCACCGCCGGTGCCGCGCGGCGCGCGTGGACGGCGACGGCGAGCCCTCCCACGGCCAGCAGAGGGAGGAGTTCCCACCACAGGCCGAGCGCCGGGTACCTCAGGCCGGTGCCGCACGGGCGGCACAGCAGCGGGCCGTTGAGCGTGCGCAGCTCGTAGAGGAGCCCCCGTGGATGCCAGCCCATCCCGCCCTCGATGGCGCTCGACCGCCGCAGCCGCTCGACCGGCCCGCCGTACCGCAGGAACGCCTCGATGACCCACTGGGCGGTTCCGAGCACCGGCCCGGCGACCACGGCGAGGATGACAGCGGGGCGCCTCCACTCGCGCATGAGCACCGCCGCGACGGGCAGCGGCAGCCACAGCCAGAAGAGGTCTCCCGGCCGCATGAGCGCCGCCACGGCGCCCGCGGCCACGAGGCCGGTGAAGGCCGCTCCGCCGCCCGAGCGGGCGCAGCGTACGAACCATCCGGCCATGGCGACGCCGGCCACCGCGACCCAGAAGTTCGGGATCACTTCGGACCCGTAGAACCCGGCGACCCAGAGGGTGCCGAACAGCAGCGCCGCGAGCGGCACGACGGCGCGCCGCGAGGTCAGGGCGAGCCACGGCCAGTACGCCGCGACGATCGCCGCGCCGCTGAGGACGGCCAGGTACGCGCGCAGCACCGGGACCGACCCGGTCAGCCACACGACGGGCGCGACCAGATACGTGATGCCGCGCGCACGTGGCGCGCTGAGGAAGGCCGCCGGGACCCGCGGGCTCACCTGGCCGATGTACAGCGCCTCGTCCCAGCCCACGCCGCCGTGCGGGACCACCACCGCGAACTGGACCGCCACCAGCAGCACGGCGACGGCGACGAGCGGCACGGCCGGTCGCCGGACCAGCGCGGCCAGATCCGGCCTCACGGCGGTTGCCATCTGTCTCCCCCGGACGAAATGACGCGACGGCCAACCCTTCTCCCTCCGGGCGACCGGACCGTGTCCGGGAGGTGAACCGCCGCGAACGGCCTGGTCAGGAGAAGGTGGACCGCATCCAGTCGCGCATCAGGTCCGCCGTGTACGAGGCGTGGTCCTCCAGCATGCTGAAGTGGTCGCCTCGGGTGGTGGCCAGGGTGTGGGCGAACGGCCAGGTGGGCTCCCAGTCCTCCGGCCAGCCCTCCAGGGGGCTGCCGGCGCGTACGAACAGCACCGGGACCGGGAGTTCGGCGACGGGCCAGTCGAACCTCTCGTAGTGGAGCATGGCGGTGATCCAGCCGTTGTCGGCGGACGTCGCGTACTTCGGGTCGTCCATCCGTTGCTGCAGTCCCTCTCCCAGGCTGGGCAGCAGGCGGACGAGCCGCCGGTACTCACTCGGCGCGTAGCTGTCGAGCACGATGACACCGGCCGGCGGCGTGCCCTCGTCGCACAGGCGCTGGGCGAGCAGGTAGGCGACCAGGCCTCCGGAGGACAGGCCGGTGAGGACGAAGGGACGCGACCCGAGCTCTTCGCGCAGGCCGGCGGCGTGCATCTCCAGCAGCAGGTCACGGCTCTTCGGGAGCGCCTCGCTCCGGCGGAAGCCCGGCTGCCGGAGCGACCAGACGTCCCGTTCGCCCTGGAAGGGCTTGGCCAGGCGTGAGTACTGCACCGGATCCGACTTCCCGACGACGGCGGTGACGCACACGAGCGCCGGGCCCTCCGGCCCGCGCGCCAGGCGGACCGGCCGGGGGATCTCCGGTAGCTCGTCGAGCGAGGCGAAGGTCGTACGGGTCCGCCCCCAGCCGGCGGCCCGGGCGCGGACGATCAGCCAGCCGACGGTCTCGGCGTCCTCCTCCGCCGCCGCCGGTTCGTCCGTTCCGTGGGCCAGCACCTCCGTCAGGCGGCGGACCAGCGCGGTCGGCGTCGGGTGGTCGAAGGTGACGGTCGGCGGCAGCCGTACGTCGAGTGCCTCGCCGAGGTGGTTGCGGATGCGGACGGCGGCCAGCGAGTCCACGCCCATCTCCAGGAACCCGGTGTGCGGGCTGAGCTCCTCCGTGCCGTCGTGCCCGAGGGTCACCGCGACCTTCTCAAGGACCAGGTCGAGCAGCGCGCGCTCCCGCTCCGGCCCGTCGAGGAGGTCGAGGAGCTTGCGCAGGCTCCCGTCCGGGGTCTCCGGCGTGCTCACCAGCTCCCGCAGCAGGGGCCTGACCTCACCGCCCAGGTTGAGCCGGGTGGGCACCAGCACCGGTTCGGAGTGCCCGACGGCGGCGTCGAACAGTGCCAGCGCCTCCTCCGTGGACAGCGAGCCGGCCGTGGCGCCGAGGTGGCGGGTCATGCCGCTGCGTTCCGCCCACAGACCCCAGGCGAGCGAGAGCGCGGGGAGTCCTCGCGCGCGCCGGTGGCAGGCCAGCGCGTCGAGGACGGCGTTCGCGGCGGCGTAGTTCGCCTGGCCGGCGCTGCCCGCGGTGGCGGCGGCCGACGAGAACAGCACGAACGCCTTCAGCGGCAGGTCACGGGTGAGCTCGTGCAGGGCGAGCGCGGCCTCCGCCTTCGGCCGCAGTACGGCGTCAAGGCGCTCCGGCGTCATGGTCATCGCCACGCCGTCGTCGAGCACCCCGGCCGCGTGGACGACGATCGTCGGCGGGTGCGCGGCGAGCAGCCCGGCCAGCTCCGTACGGTCCGCGACGTCGCAGGCGGCCACGGTGACGTCCGCGCCGAGCCCGGTGAGCTCGTCGCGCAGCTCGGGCGCGTGGCCCCGGCGGCCGGCCAGGACCAGCCGCCGTACGCCGTGCGCGGTGACCAGATGGCGGGCCAGCAGGCCGCCGAGCGTTCCGGTGCCCCCGGTGATCAGCACGGTGTCCCCGGCGTCGGCGAACTTCGCGGAACCGCGCGGGAAGACGCGGACCAGGCGGCGCGCCAGCACCTGCCCGCCGCGTACGGCGACCTCCGGCTCGTCCGCCGCGAGGGCGGCGGTGACCGTCAGCGGGGTGATCTCGTCGGCGTCCAGGAGGACGAACCGTCCGGGCTCCTCGGCCTGCGCCGACCGGACCAGGCCGATGGCGGCCGCGCCGGCCAGGTCGGGGACGTCCTCGCCGGACCGGACCGCCACCGCGCCCGTGGTGATGATCACCAGCCGGGAGGAGGCGAACTCCGAGCGCGAACTCCACCACTGGACCAGCTCCAGCGCCCGGTGCGCGGACTCCCGTACCGAGCCGGGAGAGCCCTTGACGAGCACCACGCCGGGCGTCGGCAGGCCCGCGGAGACCGCGTCCCCGAGGGCCGGCAGGTCGGCGAAATCGGGGAGATCGCCGAGCTCGAACCCGACGGTCGCGACGACCCCCGACGCGGCACCGCTCGCCGGGTGCACCTCGACCCACTTGTTACGGAACAGGGCGTCACGTGGCGCGGCGCTTCGCCCGACGGCGGGCCGCAGCACCAGCGAGTCCACGGACAGGACCGGCGTGCCCGCGCCGTCGGTCGCGGTCAGCCGTACCCCGCTCTCGATGGACCCGTGGAGCCGCACCCGGAGGGTCTCCGGTTCGGAGGCGTGCGCGGTCACCCCGGTCCACGCGAACGGGAGTACCGGCCCGTCGGTCTCCGCGCCGTCGCCGAACCCGAGAGCGTGCAGGGCGGAGTCCAGCAGCGCCGGATGGACCATGTACCCGCGCGTGTCCACCGGGCAGGCCACCTCGGCGAAGACCTCGTCGTCGCGCCGCCACACCTTCCGCAGCCCCTGGAACGCGGGGCCGTACCGCAGCCCGTGGCCGGTCAGCGCGGGGTAGAGCCCGGCGTGCGGGACCGGTTCCGCGCCGGCGGGCGGCCACTCCTCAAGGCTCGGCGGCTCGTCCGGCGCGGGTCCCAGCACGCCCTCGCCGTGGCGCACCCAGCCGGCGCCGTCCACCTTCGCGTGGAGGGTCAGCCCGCGGCGGCCGGTGCCGTCGGGCGCGCCGGCCCTTAGCTGCACCGTCGCCGCGCCGTCGTCCGGCAGGACCAGTGGCGTCTCCAGGGTGAGTTCCTCGACCGCCGGGCAGCCCGCGGCCTCGCCCGCGCGCAGCGCGAACTCCAGCCAGGCGGTCCCGGGCAGGATCACCTCGTCCAGCACCTGGTGGTCCGCCAGCCACGGGATCGACGCGACCGGCAGGCGTCCGGTCAGCAGCAGCTCGCCGGTGCCCGCCAGCTCGACCGGCGTCCCCAGCACCGGATGACCGGCGCCGCCGCCGGACGCGCCCGGCATCAGCCAGTACCGCTTGCGTTCGAAGGGATAGGTCGGCAGGTCGGCGAAGCCGGGGGCGTCCGGTCCGGCCCATGCCGTCCACCGGGGACGGAGACCGCGGACGTACAGCTCGGCGAGCGAGGCGAGGAACGCCGCCCGGCCGTTCTCGTCGCGGCGCAGCGACCCGACGGCCACGGCCTTGTCGCCGACGGTCTCCAGGAGCGCGGGGACGAGGACGGGATGCGGGCCGACCTCCACGAAGAAGGAGTGGTCCGGCACCGCGAGCCCGGCGACCGCCTCGTCGAACCGCACCGGCATACGCAGGTTCCGGTACCAGTACGCGGCGTCCAGCCCGGTCCCGTCGAGTACGGTGCCGGTCACCGTGGAGTGGAACGGGATCTCGGCCGCCTTCGGCGACACGGGCGCCAGGTCGGCCAGGACCCGGTCGCGTACGAGCTCCACCTGCGGCGAATGGGACGCGTAGTCGACGTCCAGCCTCCGCACGCGGACCCCGGATCCGGCCAGGTCCTCCAGCAGCGCGTCGAGCGCGCCGGTGTCTCCGGCGACCACCGACGACCCCGGCCCGTTGACCGTCGCGATCGACAACCGTTCGTCCAGCCGGGACCTCAGCTCGTCCGCGGGCATCTCCACCGACGCCATCCCGCCGCGGCCGGACAGCTCGGTCAGCGCCTTCGCGCGGCGGGCGACCACCAGCGCGGCGTCGTCGAGGGACAGCGCGCCGGCGACGTGCGCGGCGGCGATCTCCCCCTGGCTGTGCCCGACGACGGCGTCCGGTTCGATGCCGCAGGAACGCCAGAGGCCGGCGAGCGCGACCATGACCGCGAACAGCGCCGGCTGCACGACGTCCACGCGTTCCAGCGAGGACGCGTCCCGCAGCACCGCCGTCAGATCCCAGCCGACGTGCGGCGCGAGCGCCTCGGCGCAGCGGTCGATGTGCTCACGGAACACCGGCGACGCGTCCAGCAGGTCGCCGGCCATTCCCGCCCACTGGCCGCCCTGGCCGGAGAAGACGAACACCACCTTGCCCGCCAGGTCGGCGGTGCCGGTGACCAGGCCCGGCACGGCGCGGCCCTGGCTCAACGCGGTGAGCGCGCGGCGTGGATCCGTGTCGAGGACCACGGCGCGCCGCTCGAACGTGCCGCGTGAGGTGGCCAGCGCGTGCGCGAGGGCCGCGGGTTCGGCGCCGTCCAGGCGCGGGAGAAGCTGCGCGGCCCGTGCCCGCAGCGCGGAGTCGGTGCGCGCGGACAGCACCCACGGCAGCGGCTCCGCCGTGACGCCCACCGGCTCCCCGGCGGGCGGTGCCTCTTCGAGGATCACGTGGGCGTTGGTGCCGCTGATGCCGAACGAGGACACGCCCGCCCGCCGGAGCCGGTCCGCGCCGCCCGGCCAGGGACGGCTCTCGGTGAGCGGTTCCACCCCGCCGCCGCTCCAGTCCACGTGCGACGTCGGGCGGTCCACGTGGAGCGTCTTCGGGAGGGTCCGGTGGCGCAGCGCGAGCACCATCTTCAGTACTCCGGCGACGCCCGCGGCGGCCTGGGTGTGCCCGATGTTCGACTTCACCGACCCGAGTGCCAGCGGGGTCTCCCGGTCGCGGCCGTACACCGCCTGCAGCGCCGACGCCTCGATCGGGTCGCCGAGGCGGGTCCCCGTGCCGTGGGCCTCGACGGCGTCGATGTCCTGGCCGCGCAGCCCGGCGTTGGCCAGCGCGTCGCGGATCACCCGCTGCTGCGCGAGCCCGTTCGGCGCGGTCAGCCCGTTGGACGCGCCGTCGGAGTTGACCGCGGTGCCGCGAACGACGGCCAGCACCTGGTGGCCGTTGGCGAGGGCGTCCGCCAGCCGTTCGACGACCACGACGCCGGCGCCCTCACCCCAGCCCACACCGTCGGCGGCCTCGGCGAACGCCTTGCAGCGTCCGTCCGCGGCCAGCGCGCCGTTGGTCTGGAACGCGGCGAACAGGCCGGGCGTGGACATCACGACGACGCCCCCGGCCAGCGCGAGGTCGCACTCCCGCGTACGCAGCGACCGGACCGCCAGATGCAGCGCCACCAGCGAGGACGAGCACGCGGTGTCGATCGCGACCGACGGCCCCTCCAGCCCGAGCAGGTAGGAGACCCGCCCGGACAACGCGCTCCCGGCGGTGGCGGTCGCCAGGTGGTCGCCGTGGTCGTGGCGGTTGCTGAGCTCGCCCAGCAGCATGCGGTAGTCCTGGTCGCTGGTCCCGGCGAACACGCCGGTACGTGAGCCGCGCAGCGACGCCGGGTCGATCCCGGCCCGCTCCACCGCCTCCCACGAGGTCTCCAGCATCAGCCGCTGCTGCGGGTCCATCGACAGGGCCTCACGCGGGCCGATCCCGAAGAAGCCCGCGTCGAACCAGGCGGCGTCGGACAGGAACGCGCCCGCGCCGGTGAACTCGTCCGCCCAGCCGCGGTCGGCGGGAAACGGCGTGACCGCGTCACGGCCCGCGTCGACAAGCCGCCACAGCGCCTCCGGGTCGTTCACCCCGCCGGGAAACCTGCATCCCATGCCGACGATGGCGATCGGCTCGCGCGCGCCCGCCTCGGCGGTGTGCAGGCGTTCCCGTGTGTCCCGCAGCACGGCGGTGAGGCGCCGTACGGTGTCGAGCACCTTGCCGTCTTCAGCCATCGAGGCCGTCCCCCAGTGCCAGGGAGAGCTCTTCCTCGGCGCGGCTCAGCACGTCGTCGAGATCTTCCGGTTCGTCTTCGGGCGGTTCCGGCGGCGCCTCGGCCGGGGCGAGCTCGGAGTCGAGGTGCGCGGCCAGCGCGGTGGGCGTCGGATGGTCGAACAGCGCGGTCGCCGTCACCTTCAGCCCGGTCTCCGCGCTCAGCTGGTTGCGCAGCTCCACCACGCCGAGGGAGCTGAGCCCCTGCTCGTGGAAGGGCTCCCCGGGCCGTACCTGCGCGGCGGACTCGTGCCCGAGCACCACGGCCGCGTGGTGGCACACCAGGTCGCGCAGCGCGCGGACGCGCCCGGCCTGCGACATCCCGGCGAGCCGTTCGACGAGCGCGGACGCCTCCGCGGGCGCGTTCGCGGCCTTGCTGTCGCGCACTTCGGGGAGCTCGGCGAGCAGCGGGCTCTGCCGGGTGGTGGCGAACACCGAGAGGAACCGCTCCCAGTCGATGTCGGCGACCACCAGCCCGGACTCGTCGCGCGCGTAGGCGACGTCCAGGGCGGAGATCGCCAGGTCCGGGTCGAGCACGGTCATGCCGTTACGGCGGAGCCGCGCGGTGACGTCCTCGCCGTCGACCGCCATGCCGCCGGCGCCCCACGGCCCCCAGGCGACCGAGGTCGCCGCGAGCCCGTCGGCGCGGCGCTGCTCGGCCAGCGCGTCGAGGTAGGTGTTGGCCGCCGCGTAGTTGGCCTGGCCGGCGTTGCCGACCGCGCCGGTGGCGGAGGAGAACAGCACGAACGCCTTCAGCTCTCCGGCGAGGTCGTGCAGGTTCCGCGCGCCCGCGACCTTGGCGCCCAGCACCCGCGCGAACCGCTCCGGGTCCATCGCGTCGATGACGCCGTCGTCGAGCACCCCGGCGGCGTGCGCGACCGAGGTCAGCGGGCGGTCGGCGGGGATCGCGGCGAGCAGGGCGCGTACGGCCTCCCGGTCGGCCACGTCGCAGGCGGCGACGTCGACCTCGGCGCCGAGCGCGGTCAGCTCCGCGACCAGCTCGGGGTCGTTCGCGTGCCGGCCCGTCAGGAGCAGCCGCTCGGCGCCCCTGGCCGCCAGCGACCGGGCGAGGTGACGGCCCAGAGCACCGAACGCGCCGGTGATGAGCGTGGTGCCGCCCAACGGCCAGTCGCGCCGGGGCCCGGCTCCGGCGGGCGCGTGCAGCAGGCGCCGTACGAACACCCCGGGGGCGCGCACGGCGACCTGGTCCTCGTCGCCGCACAGCACACCGGCCAGGCGTGCGGCCGCCGCCGCGTCCACGTCGGGAGGGAGGTCGACCAGCCCGCCCCAGCGTCCCGGGTACTCCAGGGCCGCGACCCGGCCGAGCCCCCACACCACGGCCTGTACGGGGGCGGCGAGCCGGTCGCCGTGCCCGGTGGAGACCGCTCCGCGCGTCACGCACCACAGCGGCACGTCGAGCTCCGCGTCGCCCATGGCCTGGATGAGCGCGGTGGTCAGCGCGAGCCCGGCGGGCACCCCGGCCGTCTCGCGCTCGTCCCATGCCAGCAACGACACCACCGCGTCGGCCCGCTCCGACGCGAGCCGTCCGGCGATCTGCGCGCGGTCCGCGCCGGCGGCGAGCGGCAGCGTACGGCCGCCGAGGGCCTCGGCCAGCGGTTCCGGCACGTCGACGTCCTCGGAGTGGACGATCAGCCAGTCGCGCCGCCGTGCGACCGGGTCCGGTGCGGGCCGCCAGGCGATCCGGTACCGGAGCCGGCTCATCTCCGTCTCGTTGTCGTTGGCGCGCCGCCACCGCGCCATCGCGGGCAGCAGCTCGGCGAACTCCGGGGCGTCGCTCGTGCCCAGCAGGCCCGTCAGGTGCCGGGAGTCCCCGCTCTCCACGGCCTCCCAGAACGCCGAGTCCGTCCCGGAGGACGGACTCTCGGCCGCGTCGGGCATCAGCCAGAACCGCTTGCGCTGGAAGGCGTACGTGGGCAGGTCGACGCGCCGCGCGCCGCTCCCGGCGAACCACACGGACCAGTCGGGCCCATGGCCCCGGACGTGCAGCGTCGCGAGGGCGCCGAGCACGTCGTCGTCGCGGAGGGCCGGCACCACCTCGGCGTCGGTGGTCTCGGTGAGGCAGCCGGCGCCCATCTCGGTGAGCGTCGTCTCCGGCCCCAGCTCCAGGAACGTGGTGACGCCCTCGTCCTGGAGCGTCCGCATCCCGTCGAGGAACCGGACCGTGCCGCGCACGTGGCCGACCCAGTACGCCGGCGAGCACAGCTCCTCGGCGGTGGCGACCCGCCCGGTCACGTCGGACACGACGCGGATCTCGGGCGGCCGGTAGTCGAGGCCCTCGGCGACCGCGCGGAACTCCTCCAGCATGGGATCCATCAGCGAGGAGTGGAACGCGTGGCTGACCCGCAGCCGCTTGGTCTTGCGTCCCTCGGCGCGCAGCCGCTCGGCGAACGCGACGACCTCGTCCTCCGTCCCGGAGATCACCATCGAGCGCGGCCCGTTCACCGCCGCCAGCGACACTCCTGAAGGAAGGTGCTCGACCTCGTCCTCTGAGGCCGCCACCGCGTACATCGCGCCGCCCTCGGGCAGCGCCCGCATGAGCCTGCCGCGCGCCGCGACCAGCGCGCACGCGTCGTCCAGGGACAGCACGCCGGCCAGGTGGGCGGCGGTCAGCCCGCCGATGGAGTGGCCCAGCAGCAGGTCCGGCCGTACGCCCTGGCTCTCCAGCAGCCGGAACAGCGCCACCTCGAAGGCGAACAGGCCGGTCTGCGCGAACTCCGTACGGTCGAGGGCCTCCTGGTCGGTGCCGAACACGGTCTTCTTCACCGGCAGGTCCAGCCCGGCGCACACCTCGTCGAAGGCCGTGGCGAAGACCGGATACGCGGCGTACAGCTCGCGTCCCATGCCGGTCCGCTGGCTGCCCTGGCCGGTCAGCAGGTACGCCAGGCCGCCTTCGTCCTGCACGCCGGTGGTGAGGCCGGGGTCCTGCCCGCCCGCCGCCAGCGCGGCCAGCGAGCGCCGCAGCCCGTCGCCGGTCAGCACGGCCCGGTGCGGCAGCGCCGCGCGGGTCGTGGCCAGGGACAGGCCGACGTCGCCTTCGTCGAGGTCAGGGTGGGCGTCCAGGTACGCGGCGAGGCGTCCGGCCTGGGCGCGGAGGGCCTGCTCCGAGCCGCCCGAGAGGGTCCACAGCGGCCGGACGGGCGACGTCTCCCGTGTCTCCGGCTCCGCCGGCGGCTGCTCGATGATCACGTGGGCGTTGGTGCCGCCGATCCCGAACGACGAGACGCCCGCACGCCGCAGCGGCCCCTGGTCGGGCCACGGCGTCGGCTCGGTCACCAGCCGCAGCCCGGCGTCCCAGTCGACGTGGGGGCTGGGCCGGTCGACGTTCAGGGTGGCCGGGACCACTCCGTGCCGCATGGCCTGCACCATCTTGATGACCCCGGCCGCCCCGGCCGCGGCCTGGGTGTGGCCCAGGTTGGACTTCAGCGAGCCCACCAGCAGCGGCCGGTCCGGTGGGCGGTGCGCGCCGTACGCCTCCAGCAGCGCGCCGGCCTCGATCGGGTCGCCGAGCTTCGTGCCGGTGCCGTGCGCTTCCACGACGTCGACGTCCGACGGGCGGAGCCGGGCGTCGGCGACCGCGGAGAGCAGCAGCCGGTGCTGCGCGGCGCCGTTGGGCGCGGTGAGGCCGTTGCTCGCGCCGTCGGAGTTGACCGCCGAGCCCCTGATCAGCGCCAGAACGGGGTGGCCGTTGCGGCGCGCGTCCGAAAGCCGCTCCACGACGAACATGCCGCCGCCCTCGGCCCAGACGGTGCCGTCGGCGTCCTCGGCGAACGGCTTGGCCCGCGCGTCCGGCGCGAGCCCGCCCTGACGGCTGAACTCCACGAACACCATCGGCGACGACAGCACCGTCACCGCGCCGGCGAGGGCCAGCGAGCACTCGCCACCGCGCAGCGCGGCGGCGGCGAGGTGCAGCCCGACCAGCGACGACGAGCACGCCGTGTCGATCGCGAGGTTGGGGCCCTGCAGCCCGAAGGTGAACGAGATCCGGCCCGAGGCCACGCTGGACACGGTCCCGATCGCCAGATGCCGCCGCGTGGGGAAGTCCGTGTACCCGGGGCCCATGCCGTAGTCGGTGTGGGTCAGCCCGGCGTAGACGCCGGTGTCGCTGCCGCGCAGAGTCGCCGGGTCGACGCCGGCGCGTTCGAACGCCTCCCACGCCAGTTCGAGCAGCAGCCGCTGCTGCGGGTCCATCTCCAGCGCCTCATGCCCGCCGATGCCGAAGAACGCGGGGTCGAAGTCGGCGGCGTCGTGGAGGAACCCGCCCCGGCGTACGTAGGTCGTGCCCGGCCGTTCGCGATCCGGGTCGTACAGCCCGGCCACGTCCCAGCCGCGGTCCTCCGGCATCGAGGTGATGACGTCACGGCCCGAGGCGACGAGCTGCCACAGGTCCTCCGGCGACCGGATGCCTCCGGGGAAACGGCAGCTCATGCCGACGATGGCGATCGGCTCGTCCGAACCGGTACGGCGCGGGACGGCGGGCACCGGCGTGGGAGCGCGGTTCTCCAGGTAGGCGGCCAGCCTGTTCGGGGTGGGGTGGTCGAACAGCGCGGCGGTCGGGATCTTCAGCCCGGTCCGCTGCCGCAGCCGGTTCACCAGTGCCACGATCCCGACGGAGTCGAGCCCGAGGTCGAAGAAGGACCGGTCCGGACCGTACCCGCCCTCGATCATCGCCTCGGTCTCGGCGCGGATCAGCCGCGGCAGGTCCGTCGTGCGGGAGGCGGGGCGTGGCGGTCGCGTCACGCCGGCCGGCAGGTGCGTACGCCGGCCGTGCCAGCCGCCGACGACGGCGGGCCAGTCCACCGGGACACCGCTCGAATGCAGTTCGCCGAGCGTGCCGAGCACGGCGCGCAGGTCGGACGGGCCGCCGCGCAGCGCGGCGGTGACGAGCACGTTCTCGGCGACGCGTACGGGAAGCGTCTCCTCGACCAGCGCGGCGAGCACCCCGTTGGCGCTCATGTCCACGTAGGTGTCCACGCCGGCCGCGTCGAGGGTGTTCACGCAGTTGAGGAAGTGCCCCGTGCCGCGTACCTGCGCGCCCCAGTACTCGGGCCGGCACACGACATCGGGGTCCGATCCGAGCCCGGTGTGCACCGGGACCAGGGGGATGCGCGGCGGTCGCGGCGACAGGCCGCCGGCGAACCGCTCGAAGTCGTCGGCCATCGCGGCCATGTGCGGTGAGTGGAAGGCCCGGTCGACCGGGAGCCGCTTCACCTTGCGCCCGCGGTCCGACCAGAGCGCGGCGATCCGCAGCACGGTCTCGCGGTCGCCGGAGACGACCACGGAGTTCGGGGCGTTCACCGCGGAGATCCCGGCCAGGTGTTCGAGCCCGGCGAGCGACTCAAGCGCCTCGTTCTCGGAGACGCGCATCGCGACCATCGCGCCGCCGGCCGGGGTCTTCTCGCGGAACAGCCGGATCCGCTCGGCCAGCAGCGCGCACACGTCGGGCAGGGAGTACACCCCGGCCGCCGTCGCCGCCGCCAGCTCCCCCACCGAGTGCCCGGCCACGTAGTCCGGGCGCACCCCCCAGTGCTCGAACTGCCGGAACAGCGCCACCTGGAGGGCGAAAAGCGCGTCCTGCGTGTAGAGCGCCTCGTCGGCCGGCGCGAGGTCGGGGCCGCCGTCACCGAGCAGCAGGTCGCGCACCGCCCAGGTGGAGGCCGCCGCCATGTGGTCGCACACTTCGTCGAGCGCGTCGGCGAACACGTCGAACACCGGGTACAGCTCGCGGCCCATGCCGGGCCGCTGCCCGCCCTCGCCGGGGAACAGGAACGCCACCGTGCGCCCGTCGCCTGCCGTCGCCGTGGCGCCGCCGCCGGACGCGAGCTCGCCGAGCCCTTCGGCCAGCTCGGCGCGGTCACCGGCGAGGAGCACGGCGCGATGTGGCAGGTGCGGGCGCGCGACCGCCAGGGTGTGCGCGGTGTCCAGCAGGTCCAGGTCGCCGGCCCCGGCCAGGTGGAGGCGCAGGCTCTCCGCCTTGCCGCGCAGGGTCTCCTCGTCGGCGGCCGACAGCACCATCGGCAAGACCGGGATGTCCGGCGTCTCCCGGCGCTCGCGTGCGGGCGGTTCCGACAGCACGAGCGCGCAGTCCGCGGACCTGAGCAGCGCGGTCAGGCGCCGGCCGGGTTCGAGCGCGACGCCGTCGACCGGGATCCGCCGGCCGCCGAGCAGCTCCGGCATCTCCAGCAGAGCCGCCGCCTCATCGCCCGGATCGTCGTCACCCAGGTCGTCCAGGCGTCCAGGTCGTCCGGTGAAGAGCGGTAGCCGCCCCGCCACGCGAACCGGATGTCGTCGCGGTCCACCCCGGCGCGCGCGCACGCCTGGCGTACGACGTCACCTCGGCCAAGCGCGCTGCCGTCGATCACGCAGTGGATCGGGTCGTCGTCGGCGACCGCGGCCGTGACCGGCCTCAGCAGCAGGAAGGCGCCGCTTCCGTCCGGTGAGAGGTACCCGGCGAGCGCGAGCGCGGACTCCCCCGCCTGGATGCTCTGGCAGGCCAGGTGGACCAGTCCGGCGGCGCCGCCGTCCACCGACAGTGCGGGGCCGAGCACACCGAGTTCGGTGGCGATCAGATCGGCCTGCGCCGTCGTGAACACACCGGTCGCAGTGTCCCGTAGCCGATCTGGGACGATACCGGCGTTTTCCAGCGCCCTCAGCGCCGTTTGTGCCGGTGAAATTGTCGAAGGCCCATTGGACACGCCGATCACGGCGACCGACACCGGGCGAGCAGTGCTGCCGGAATGCATGGAACCACCAAATATATGCACGCTGAAGCCATCAAGGCCAGTCTGCTATCTCTAGTAGATTCAATAGTCTTTGCAACTGATATTTCGACGTTTAAGCGTTCATGTAATGATGCGGCCTGGAGCAGAAGTCACCACGATTGGGAATTAGCATGCGACCTGCCCTGATCGACGGGGAGACTCTCGGGGAAAGCCTGGCTCGGTCGGCGAAGGCATCGCCGGATTCGCGCGCACGGTTCCCCACCGCCGGCGACGAGATCACCGCGTCGGAGCTCGACTCCGCCTCGGCGGCGGCCGCGCACGAGTTCCTGCGTGCGGGGGTACGGCCAGGCGACATCGTCGGCGTGCTGGTGCCCACGGCCGCCCGCTTCCTCACCACGATCTACGGGCTCTGGCGGGCCGGCGCGGCGATCAGCGTGCTGCCGATCCAGGCCGGTTTCCGTGACGTCCAGGGTGCCGCGCGCCGCCTCGCCCGCATCGCGGCCGTCGCGGGCATGCGCCACCTCGTACTGGACGCCGACTACGACGACCTCGGGCGCGAGCTCGCGGACACCGGGCTGACCCTGGTTCCCCCGCCCTCGCCCGGCGGCACCGGCAGCCCGATCACCCTCCCGACCGTCGACCCAGGCTCCCTGGCCATCGTCCAGTTCACCTCGGGGAGCACGAGCCTGCCCAAGGGCGTGATGCTGCCGCACCGGACGACCATGGCCGGCCTGCGCGCGTGCGTGGTCTCGGGCGGTTTCAGCCCCGACGACGTGTTCGTCCAGTGGGTGCCGACCTTCCACGACATGGGCCTCATCGGCATGCAGTCGCACTGGCTCAACGGCGCCGACGTCCACGTCTTCGCCCCGACCACCTTCCTCCGGCGGCCGGGCGCGATGCTCGAACACTTCGCCGCGCATCGCGGGACGGTGCTCTGCGGCCCCAACTTCTCCTACGACCACCTGCTCGACAACGTGCCGGCGGAGCGGCTCGCCGCGCTCGACCTGTCGAGCTGGCGGCTGGCGTTCAACGGCGCCGAACCCGTCACCGCGGCGACCGTCCGCCGCTTCACCGAGGCCTTCGCGCCCAGCGGCGTGGACCCGACGGTGATGTTCCCGGTGTACGGCATGGCCGAGGCCACCCTGTCGATCAGCTACCCCGGTCTCGGCGCCACGGCGCGGATCCGCGCCGTGGACCGCGACGAGCTCGCCAGGTCCGGCGCCGTACGCCTCGTCGACGAGACCGCGCCCTCGGCCAAGCAGGTCGTCTCGGTCGGCCGTGCCGTACACGGCCTCGACCTGCGGGTCGTCGGTGAGGACGGGGCCGTGGCGGCCGACGGCACGCTCGGGGAGATCCAGATCACCGGCGACGCGGTGACCACCGGGTACTTCAACGACCCCGGGGCGACGGCGGCGGCGTTCGACGGCGGCTGGCTGCGCACCGGAGACCTCGGCTTCCTGCTCGACGGCGAGCTGTACGTCACCGGGCGGCGCAAGGAGATGGTCGTCGTACGCGGGCAGAACTTCTTCCCCGACGACGTCGAGAACGTCGCGCGCACCGTGCCCGGCGTGTACCGCCGCCGCTGTGTCGCCTTCTCCGACACCGACCCCGAGGGCGGCGAGCGGATCGGCGTCATCGTGGAGACCGAGGACGATCCCGCCGCGGTGCGCGAGGAGGTCCGCAGGCGGGTCGCCGCCGAGCTGGACCTGGCCCAGGTGCGCGTCTACGCCGTGCGGCCGCGCTGGATCCCCCGTACCAGCAGCGGGAAATGGCAGCGCGTACTGGCCGCGCGGCGCGTCACCGCCGGCGACGCCGACGGCGTCCACCCCGCCACCGAAAGCCCAGACCAAGGAGAACGGGTGTGAACCGCAGAACCGAATCGCCGGCCGGGGTCCCCCTGCTCGAAGACGACCGGATGAACAGCGCCCGGGTGTTCGCCGAGTACCAGCACGCGACGTGGGAGATGCACCACATCCCGTGGGACTCCTTCCGCGCCGACCTGGTGCGGCCCGAGCACATCGTGTTCGCCAAGGGCGCCATCGTGGGCGAGTCGAACGTCATCGCCGCGACCCACGGGCTGCTGAACGAGTTCGCCATGGACTATGACTTCTCGCAGTTCGCGTGCATCTGGGGCTACCAGGAGATCCAGCACAGCCTCGCCTTCCAGACCTGGCTCCAGATGGCCGGGCACGGCATCGACTTCGGCACGATCGCCTCGATGCGCGAGGCGTACCCGCCGGGGATCACCAGGGCGGCCACCCTGGCCACCAACGTGATCTGCGAGGTGCTCGCCACGCACGCGTACAAGTGCGTCGCGCGCAGCATGCCGGAGCCGGTGCTCGCCGCGATCCTGCGGAAGGCCAGCGGCGACGAGGCGCGGCACGCGCGGGAGTTCGTCCGCTACACCGCGGAGCAGGTCGCCGCGCGGCCGGAGGAGTGCGCGTCGGTGGTGGAGACCCTGTACATCTACATGGGCACCACCCGCGACCTGTACCAGCACCCGGTCAGCCGGTTCAAGGGGAACCTGCCCGAGCTGGAGAACCACGAGACCATCGACGAGATGTTCGCCTACTTCGCCGAAGTGGACGAGGACGGCAGCGAATGGGCGAAGTGTTGCGAACAACTGTTCAAATACTTCTCCTCGATCACCGGGTACACGCTGACGAAAATGGCCGACGTACGCCGGGCGATCGCCGATGAGTCAATGAAGGTCTCCGTATGAGCACTGTGGGCGAGGCGATTGAACTCCCCTGGCACGCGGAGCCCTCTTTCAACTGTTTTGGCTGCTCGCCGCGTAATCCGATCGGTCTCAAACTGCATATGCAGCGGCTGCCGAATGGCGACTACGCGGCCGAGACGACGTTTTCCGAGAATTACGCGTCGTACCCGGGAATCGTGCACGGCGGCATCGTCAACGTGCTGCTGGACGAGGTGATGGGCGACACCCTCGCGCTGGTGCACGGCATGCTCGCGTTCGCGGTGACCCTGCGCAGCAAGCTCCTGCTGCCGCTCAAGATCGGCGAGCCGTACCTGACCGTCGCGCGGATCAGCGGCCGGGGCAACGGCGTGGTGCACACCGAAGCCGAGATCACCGGGCCGGCCGGCGAGGTGTGCGTCATGGCCACCGGCACCTACCAGCCGATCCGCTCCGAGCAGGCCAGGAGCCTGATGAAGCTGGACGACGACGCCTTCGGCCGCGTCCGGCACTACTTCGACCACGGGACTGGAGACTCATGACCGCCGATTTCACCGACCGCGAGCAGATCGCCAAGGTCACCACCGAGTACCTCGCGACCGAGCTGAAGATCTCCCCCACCGAGATCGGCGCCGACGACGTGCTCAGGGAGCTGCCCGGCGCCGACTCGATGAAGCAGCTGCGAGTGGTCTCCAAGCTGGAGCGTCACTGGGACGTCGAGTTCGACGACGAGGCGATCTTCGCCGTGAAGACCGTCGACGAGCTGGTCACGCTGGTCCACAAGTACGTCGGAGGAGAACTGACGGCGTCATGACCACCCTGAGCCCCCAAGAGGCGTATCAGGCCACCAACAAGCACTACGAGCTGCCCGCCGAGCTGTTCGGCATCTACCTCGACCGGCGGCTCAAGTACAGTGCCGGCCTCTACACCGACGAGCACACCGACCTCGACCAGGCCCAGACGAACAAGCTGCACTTCGTCGCGAAGCGGCTCGGCCTCTCCGGCGGCGAGCGGCTGCTCGACGTCGGCTGCGGCTGGGGCAGCCTGATCCTGTTCATGGCCGAGGAGTACGGCTGCCACGCCACCGGCGTCACCCCGTCGCAGCCGCAGGCCGAGTACATACGGGCGCAGGCGGAGAAGGCCGGCGTGACCGACCTGATCACGCTCAAGGTCGGCTCGTTCGCCGACGTCGAGGTGGAGGGCCGGTTCGACGCGGTCACCCTGCTCGGCTCGATCGTGCACATGCCGAACCGGACGGCGGTGCTCCGCAAGGTGTACGGGCTGCTGCCGCGCGGCGGGACGATGTACCTGTCGGAGAGCTGCTTCCGTGACCAGGCCGCGTACGAGGAGTTCTCCCGGCGGCCCGGCACCAAGCACGTCACCGAGAGCATCTTCGGGTTCGCCGACATGGTGCCGCTCTCCGTCCTCGTCGAGGCCGTGGAGTCGGCCGGGTTCGGGCTCACCGGGCTCACCGACCTCACCGCGCACTACCACCGCACCATCGAGGAGTGGGAACGGCGGGCCGACGCCGCGCGCGACCGCGTCGAACAGGTCGCGCCGGGGATGAGCGAGCCGCTCATCCGCTACCTCCAGACCGCCAACGCCGGCTGGGGCTACACCACGAAGCACTACGCGCTCAGCGCGATGAAGTCTCGAATGGGCCCGCTGGAGGCGCCATGAGCGTGTTCACGGACCCCGGGGAGATCCGCGAGCTGACGCGGAAGGCGTCGAGCCGCGCCGACACCCGGCAGTGGTCGATCGACGACCTGGCCTGGTCGTCGATCCGGCCGGAGGAGCTCACCGACACCGACCGCTCGGTGGTCCGGTTCATCACCTTCATCGAGGACCACATCCCGGGGTACCTGACGTTCTTCCTGGACGCCTTCCCCGTGTCCGGCGAGGACCTGGCGATCGAGGAGTTCTGCTTCAACCGGGAGTACTTCCGGTTCCTCATCGGCTGGGCGAACGAGGAGGAGCGCCACGCCTCGGCGCTGACCAGGTACCAGGTCGAGGCCGGAATCAGCGACCCCGACACCCTGATGCGGGAGCTCGCCGAGGAGGGCCGGAAGAAGTTCGCGCTGCCGTACGAGAGCCCGGTGCAGGCCTTCACCTACACACTCGTGCAGGAGAAGGCCACGCAGCTGTTCTACCAGCGGTTCAAGTCGGTGGCCACGGAGCCGGTGCTGCGCGACCTGCTGCACCGGCTGGCCAAGGACGAGGCCCGCCACTTCGCCTTCTACGCCGAGCTCCTCGGCGCGTACATCTCGCGGCACGGGCTCGCGGCGACGGTGCCGGACCTGAAGGACGTGCTGTCCACCTTCCGCATGCCCCTCGCCGACACGCTGAAGGGGTACTGGCGGTGGTCGCTGAAGATCACCGACGCCACGTCGTACGACCACACCGAGGCGTACGACGCGCTGGTGAAGCTCGTCGGCAACTTCGCCACGTCGAAGGGCGACGCGTCAGCGGCCGACCTGGCCGAGTTCGTCCACCGCATCCGGAGCACCTGATGACAGTGGTCTTCGATCCGCGCGACCCGGCGGTCCGCACCGACCCGTACCCGATCTACCGGCGCCTGCGCGAGACGGACCCGATCCACCGGTCCGACTTCGGCTTCTGGGTCCTCTCCCGCTACGCCGACGTCGACGCCGTACTGCGCGCGCCCGGGGTTTCGAGCGAGTTCTACCGGAGCACCACCTGGGCCAACCGCCGCGGCGGCGCGGACAGCCCGCTCGTCCAGAGCGTACGGAGCTGGATGCTGATGCTCGACGGGCCCCCGCACCGGCGGATCCGCAGCGTGATCAGCAAGGTCTTCACGCGCGGGTCCGTGGAGGGCCTGCGGCCGCGCATCGCCGCCGAGACCGCACGGCTGCTCGACGCCGTGGACGACGGCGAGACCGACCTGATCGAAAGCCTCGCACTGCCCCTTCCGGTGACGGTCACCTGCGAGCTCCTCGGCCTGCCGACGTCCGACCGCGACCAGTGCCGCGCCTGGACGGAACAGATCAGCCGCGTGATCGACCCGTCGATCACGGTGGAGGACGCGGCCGGCATGAACGCCGCGGAGGTCGAGTTCCGCGAGTACGTCACCGCCGAGCTCTCCGAGCGCAGGACCACACCGCGAGAGGACATCCTGTCCCTCCTGGCGCACGCCGAGGTCGACGGCTCACGCCTGACCGACCACGAGATCATCGCCAACGTCCTGTTCCTGTTCGTCGCCGGCCACGAGACGACGGTGAACCTGATCGGAAACGGCCTGCTGGCCCTGCTCCGCCACCCCGAGCAGCTGGAGATCCTCCGCGACGACCCGTCGCTCATCCCGGGCGCCATCGACGAGATCACCCGCTACGACGCGCCGGTCCAGATCGTCTCCCGCCTGCTGGACGACGATGTAGTCCTGGAGGACGCCACACTTCCGGCGGGTGACAGGGTCATGTTGCTCTTCGGCGCGGCGAGCCGCGACCCGGAGCGTTACCCCGACCCGGACCGCCTGGACGTACGGCGCACGGGAGTGAAGACCCTGGCCTTCAGCGGCGGCCCGCACTACTGCGTCGGCGCCGCACTGGGCAAACTGGAAACGTCGATGGTGCTGACGGAGCTCCTACGGCGCTACTCCGAGATCGAGCTGACGGGCGAACCCCTGGTCTGGCGCCCGAACGTCAGCTTCCGCGGCCTCCGCAAGCTGCCGTTGAGGCTGAAACACGCGAGCTGAGGTCTCATTCGAGCCGCACGGGCTCTGAGACCTCGAACCCGCCGACCGCGGCGAGCGGTGATCGAAAAGGCCTCCTCATCTGGCGCTTTCTTCGCTTTATGTCTTGTTTGGTGATTGTTTGTGATCTAAAGTCCCCAACAACAATCGCTAACGAGCACAAGAACCCGGGGGTGAGCCACTCGGGGTGCGCCGTTGGTCAGAGGGAGCGTGGAGATGCGCGCAAGACGGCAACGACCTGGTCGGCGGCTTGGGGTACGGATGACCGCCGGCGCGGCGGTGCTCGCGCTCGGGACTCTGGCGGCGTGTTCCGGAGGCTCGGCGAAGTCGCATGGGGCGATGGTCATGTGGCACGGGTACACCGACGTCGAGGCCAAGGCGATCACTCAGCTCGGGCAGGAGTGGAACGCCGCTCATCCCGATCAGAAGGTCGATCTCACCTTCGCCGGGCAGAACGACGACGCGCTGAAGAAGACGCTGGCGTCCTTCGTCTCCGGGAAGCCTCCGGGCGTCGCCTACGAGTACGGATCCTCGATCACGACCCTGAGCAAGCGGTCCCAGACGCAGGATCTCACCTCGCTGATCAAGAGCTCCCCGTCGTTCAAGTGGGACGACTTCTTCCCCGTGGCCCGGCAGGCGACCACCTCGCCGGACGGCAAGATCTACGGCGTGCCCGCGCTGGTGGACGACCTCGCGCTCGTCTACAACAAGAAGCTCTTCGACGCCGCCGGGATCTCCTACCCTACGGCGAGCTGGACCTGGGACGACTTCCGTAACGCCGCGCGCAAGCTGAGCGACCCCGGGCAGCACAAGTACGGCTGGGCGTACGTCAACGACGGGTCCGAGGACACCGTCTGGCGGTTCGTGGCGATGTTGTGGCAGGCGGGCGGCGACCTGCTCACCGCCGACAACAAGAAGGCGGCGTTCGACTCTCCGGCCGGGCTCCAGGCCATGCAGCTTCTGCACGACATGGCCGTGACCGATCACTCGGTCTACCTCGACACCGGCGACCAGCAGTACCAGAACCTCTTCAACTCCGGAAAGATCGGCATGCTCTGGACCGGGCCGTGGGACCTGGGGGTCATCAACAAGGACATCTCCTACGACGCCCAGATCCTGCCCGGCAAGGTCAACCACTCGACCATCTCCGGGCCGGACAACTACATGCTGTTCGGCAAGGGCGACCGCAAGACCGCGTGGGCGTTCCTCCAGTGGCTGGACTCGGCGCCGATCCACCTGAGGTTCGCCACCGCCACCGGTGACCTGCCCATACGCCAGTCGGAGACCACGCTTCCCGGGTACCAGGACTTCCTCAAGCGCTTCCCGGCCAACAAGGTGTTCGTCGACAACCTCGCCAAGAACGCCACCAAGTCGCGGCCGAACATCCCCGAGTACCCGAAGATCTCCCAGGCGCTCGGCACCGCGGTGCAGGCGGTGCTGCTCGGCAAGGCACAGCCGAAGGCGGCGCTCGACCAGGCGCGGCAGCAGGTCGACCAGATCCTCTCGGGGGCATGATGGTCGCGGCCACGGCCGGACGGAGGAGACGCGGGCGCGGGGTGCGTACGGGCGACCACCTCACCGGGTGGGCGTTCGTCTCGCCCGCGGTGCTGCTCATCGCGGTGTTCGGCCTGGTCCCGGTCGTGTGGTCGCTGCTGCTGTCGTTCCAGCGGACGGATCTGACCTCGGCGGGCAGCTGGTCCGGTGGCGCCAACTACCGGCGCATGGTGCACGACCCGGTCTTCTGGCAGGCGGCGCGGCAGACTCTGCTCTACTGCGTGCTGTTCGTGCCGATCACCATGGTGCTGGCGGTGCCGATCGCGGTGCTGCTCAACCAGAAGGTGCGCGGCATGACCTTCTACCGGATGGCGGTGTTCGCCCCGCTCGTCACCTCCACCGTCGCCACCGGCGTGATCTTCAGCTGGCTCTACAACCCGCAGATCGGTCTGATCAACGCGGGGCTGGACAAGCTCGGCCTCCCGCAGCAGGGCTTCTTCCAGAGCACCGGCGAGGCACTGCCGGCCGTCGTCGGCATGACCGTGTGGGGCTGGCTCGGCTTCGCGGTCATCATCTACCTGTCCGCGCTGCAGAACGTGCCGGGGGAGCTGATGGAGGCCGCCGCGCTGGACGGCTGCGGGCCGGTGCGCGCCTTCTGGAAGGTCGAGCTGCCGCTGCTGTCACCGGCGTCGGCGTTCCTGCTGGTCTGGCTGACCATCAACGCGCTGCAACTGTTCGACGAGGTGTACGTGACGACCAAGGGCGGGCCGCTGCACGCCAGCACCGTGCTCGTCTACTACCTCTACCAGCAGGCGTTCGTGGACTTCGACGGCGGCTACGCCGCGGCCATCGGGTGCGCGCTGTTCGTGGTGATCCTCATCGTGACCGTCGTCCAGCTCTGGCTGGGGCGGCGTACCTCCCACTACGAGGCGGGCTGACATGAGCGGTACGGTCCTGGCGCCCGCTCCCCCGTCCGCCCGTACGGAGCCGCGCGCGAGCACGGGCCGGCGCCGCCGCCGGCCGAGCCCGCTGCACCTGCTGCTCGTCCCGCTCGCCGCGGTGATGCTCGCGCCGCTGGTCTGGATGGTGCTGCTGTCGATCTCCACCGAGGCGGAGAGCCGGCGTTTCCCGCCCGGCCTGCCGGGCGGCGTGCACTGGCGGAACTATCTCGACGCCTGGCACCAGGCGCCGTTCGGGCACTGGCTGCTCAACAGCACGGCCGTGTCGGTCACGTGCGTGCTGGGCAACCTGGTGTTCTGCGCGCTGGCCGGGTACGCCTTCGCGCGGATCCCGTTCTTCGGCAGCCGGGTGCTGTTCGTCGCCGTGCTCGCGACGCTGATGGTGCCGTTCCAGATCGTCATGCTGCCGACGCTGATCGTGGTGCGCGACCTGCACCTGACCGACACGCTCGGCGCGCTGATCGCACCGAACCTCGCCACCCCGTTCGGGGTGTTCCTCATGCGCCAGTTCTTCACGGCCGTACCGCGCGAGCTGGAGGAGGCCGCGCGCATCGACGGGGCGGGACGGCTGCGTACGCTGTCGCGGATCCTGCTGCCGCTGATGGGACCCACGCTGGCGACGCTGTCGGTCCTGACGTTCCTGAACGTGTGGAACGACTTCCTGTGGCCGCTGATCGCCATCCAGAGCCCGGGGAACATGACCGTTCAGATGGGCCTGCAGAACTTCCAGGGCTCGCACCTGACGCGGTGGCCCACGCTGATGGCGGCGACCGTGACCAGCCAGGTGCCCGTTCTGGCGCTCTTCGTCCTCGCCCAGAGGTTCTTCGTACGGTCGATCGCGTCGTCCGGCCTCAGGTGAGCCCGCTCAGACGGTGATGACCTCGACGCCCGCGGCGCGCAGGCGGTCCAGCTCGAGCGGGGTCGGCCGCCGAGTCGGTGATGAGCATGGAGACCTCCTCGATCGGGGCGATGCGGGTGAAGGCCCGGTTGCCGACCTTGGACATGTCGGCCAGCACCACGACGCGCGCGGCGGTCCGCATCAGGCAGTGGTCGGTCTGCGCCTCGACCTCGTCGTGAGTGCTGATGCCGCCCGCCGCGTCGATGCCGTCGACACCGAGGAACACCAGGTCGAGGTGGATGCCGGCGAGCGCGCGGTCGGCGATCGGGCCGACCAGCTCGTAGGACTCCGGGCGTACGCTGCCGCCGGTGACGACCAGGTCGATCGCGGAGCGTACGGACAGGTCACCGGCGATGTTGAGCGCGTTGGTGACGACCTTCAGGGAACGGCCGGCCGGCCCCGAGCGCGCGGCCCAGCTCGGTCGTCGTCGTGCCTCCGCCCAGCCCCACCGAGTGGACCGAGTCGGTGACCAGCCGCACGGCTGCCTGCGCGATGCGGAGCTTCTCCTCCTGGTGACGGCCGGTCCGGTAGCGCATGGGGAGCTCGTAGATCACCTCTGCCGCCACCGCGCCGCCGTGCGTGCGCTTGAGCAGCTGCTGCTCCTCAAGCGCGCGCAGGTCACGGCGGATGGAGGCCGGTGAGGCGCTCAGCTCGGTGGTGAGGTCGAGGACGGAGACCGTGCCGTGCTTCGCGAGCCGGTCGAGGATCAGCCCCAGACGCTCCTGTTGACGCATTCGATCACTATAAAGCAGTTTCGCGCATGCTAATAGTTAATTCAGCGCCGATGCACGCACTGGTGTGCTCATTCGCTCACCAAACCGGCTGACCTGAACCTGGGCCGCGACGGGCCACGCCTCGTCGGCGGTCGGCTGACCGGCCGCGCCTCCCGGCGCACGGGTGGAGAGCGCACCGCACGCGCATCCCCAGGCCAGCGCCTCGGCGACGTCGCCGGACCCCAGCCACCGGGCCAGGAAACCCGCGTCGAACCCGTCGCCGGCGCCCACGGTGTCGACGGGGACGACCAGCGGGCCGCGCGCGCGGACGAGCGCACCGCCGACCAGGGCCAGCGCCCCCTCGCCGCCACGTTTGACCACCGGCAGCGGACCACTCGCCGCCAGGACCGCGAGCGCCGCGCGCAGCCCGTCGCCGGGCGGGGTGTACGCCTCGGCCTCACCGGGCAGCCCGTCGCCGGACGGCGTGCCGGGCGGAGCGTACGCCTCGGCCTCATCAGGCAGCAGCCCGTCACTGGTACCGGCCAGCGCCTACGCCTCGGCCTCGTTGGGCAGCAGCAGGTCACAGGCGGCGAGCAGGCCGGGGGCGAGCGACCACTCGCCCGCCGGGTCGTCGTTGGTGTCGAGCGAGGTGGACGCGCCCGCACGCCGGAACCCCTCCAGCACGCCGGGCAGCCCCGCGGCCAGCCGAGGCTGGAGGAAGTACGAGGCGGCGTGCACATGCCGCGTCTCCACCGCGGGCACCTGCTCCGAGGGCCCGAAGGACGGCAGGCAGCCCGGCGCGGTCAGGATCGCCCGGTCACCGTCCGGCCGGTTGAGGCACACGGTCAGCGCGGTCGGCAGGCTCTCGTGCCGGACGCACGTGGCGGATGTCGACCCCGGCCGTGGCCAGGGTGTCGAGCACGAAGTCGCCGGCGGCGTCACGGCCGACCATCGCCGCGAGCGCGGTCGACAGTCCGAGCACCGCCGCGCCGTGCGCCACGATCGCCGCCGACCCGCCGAGGGCAGCGTGCCACTGTCCACCAACGTCTCGGCCTGCCCCGCGGGCGGGGGCTCGAGGCGCGCCCGACACCAGCACGTCCGGGTTGGCGTCACCCGACGACCAGCAGGTCGATCACGGTTGTCAGCGAGCCGCGTAGCGCGGGTGGCGAGGGCGTCTCCGTGCGCGGCGACCATCGCGTCGCAGAGCGTCCAGATCTCGTCCACCGTCAGCGCCGCCGCGGTGGCGGGGTCGGCCATGGCGGCGTGCCGTACGTGGCGCGGGTCGCCCTCGAGCGCGGCGGCCACGGTCAGGTCGACCACGTTGAGGAAGCTTCGGTTCAGCGCGGCCAGCTGCGGCGGCAGCGCGCCCACGTGGTGCGGGTGCACGCCGCGCCGGTCCAGGGTCGCCGGGACCTCCACGCCCGCTCCGGCGGGCAGGTTGGTGATCAGTCCGGTGTTGGCGGTGGTCACCTGGATGGTGCGGAGCGTGCCGGTCGCCAGGCTGTGGATCACCTGGGGGGCGTACTCGGCGGCGTCCTCCTCCTCGCGGGGCTCCGGGTCGCGGCCGGCCGCCAGCGCGTCGCGGACGGCGGCGTACTCGGCGAGGTTGCCGGCGCTGATCCCCACGTAGTCGTCGACCGGGATGCGCAGCCGCTCGATCTCGGCGGCGTGCCGCAGGTACCACGGCACGTACTCCGAGGAGTGCTCGCTCGTCTCGGTCGGGTAGTAGCCGAGCCGCCGGTACATGTCGACGCGTACGCGCCGGAGCAGCTCCGGGTCGGCGGCGATCGCCGCGTCCAGCGCCGGGTACAGGTCGCGGCCCTGGTGCTGCCAGCCCAGGATCCACGCCTGGTGGTTGACCCCGGCCGAGAAGACGTCGGCCTCCTCGTACGGCACGCCGACGATCTCGCACAGGTCGCGTACGGTCCAGTAGACCGAGTGGCACAGCCCGGCGGCCTTCAGGCCCGGCGCGATCCGCGCGAGGTACTGAGGTTCATCGCCATCGGGTTGGTGTAGTTGAGCAGCCACGCGTCCGGGCACACCGCGGCCATGTCGGCGGCCAGCGCCTCCAGGAACGGGAAGGTCCGCAGCGCGCGGAAGATCCCGCCGATCCCGAGGGTGTCGCCGATCGTCTGCCGGAGCCCGAAGCGCGCGGGCACCTCGAAGTCGGTCAGGGTGGCGCGGTGGCCGCCGACGGCGACCATGTTCACCACGACCTGCGCGCCCTCCAGGGCGGTACGGCGGTCGAGCGCTGGCGACGATAACTGCGGCTAGGCGCCGTGGCGTTCGGCCGTACGGTGCGCCAGCGCCTCGGCCACCGACAGGCGTTCGGCGTCGATGTCGTGCAGGGCGATCCGTACGCCGTCGCAGCTCGGGGAAGGAGAAGATGTCGCGCAGCAGCTGCCAGGTGAACTCCACCGAGCCGGCGCCGACGAAGACGATGTTGATGGGCGGGTCCGAGGTCATGGGTGCGCCTTCCGTCGAAGCGGCGCGAAGGACGCCGAGCAGCCGTGCGACCTCGGCGGCGGTGGCGTCCCGCGCCGCGCCGAGGTACTGCCGGGTGTCGACCAGGGCCGGGATCGGCGGCGAGGCGGTCGCGTACGGCGCGCGGTGAACACCTTGTTCAGCTGGGTGGCGATATTGATCTTGGTCATGCCGGCGTCGACGGCGGCGGTCAGGTCGGCGTCGGCCACGCCGGACGAGCCGTGCAGAACCAGCGGGACCGGCACGGTCTCGCGCAGCGCGGCGATGAGCGGCAGGTCCAGCGCCGCGTCGCGGGTGAGCATGGCGTGCGAGGTGCCGACCGCCACGGCCAGGCCGTCCACGCCGGTGGCCGCGACGTACGCCGCCGCCTCGGCCGGGTCGGTGCGGGCGCCGGGCGCGTGCACGCCGTCCTTGCCGCCGATCTCACCGAGCTCCGCCTCCACCCACACGTCCTGGTCGTGGCAGAACGCGCCACGTCGGCGGTGGCGGCGACGTTCTCCTCATAGCCGAGGGCCGACGCGTCGTACATCACCGACCCGAAGCCGAGGCCGACGGCCTCGCGGACCAGGCCGGCGTCGGTGGCGTGGTCGAGATGGAGCGCGACGGGCGTCTCGGCGAGCTCGGCGACGGCGCGCATCGCCGCGGCGATCGGGCGGAGCGCGCCGTGGTAGCGGACGGCGTTCTGGCTGAGCTGCAGGATCACCGGCGCTCCGCCCGCCGCGCGCCCGCGACGATCGCCTGGGCGTGCTCGATCTGGATGACGTTGAACGCGGCGGCGCCCCGCCGCCCGCGCACGGGCGGCGCCGACGATGGCCGCGGTGGGGACGACGCGGCATCGGGGTCAGCGCCGGCGGCCGGGCGCAGGATCACCGAGCGGGTCAGGTGGCGCGGGAGGTCGGGGTCGAGGTTCCGCGCGCCGGCCAGGGCGACGGCGAGGCGCTGGGCCAGGACGAGCGACGCGACCGGGTCGAGGTCCGGCTGGACCCACAGGCCCCCCGTCGATGTGACCTGCTCCTCCAGCCCGTCGGGCGCGGGCCCGAACATCCAGACCGCCGAGCGCTCGTCGGTGATCGCGATCGGGCCGTGCCGGTACTCCTTGGCCGGGTAGGACTCCGTCCAGCTCAGCGACGCCTCCCGCATCTTCAGCGCGGCCTCGGCGGCCAGGCCGACGGTCCAGCCCGTGCCGAGGAACGTGAACTGCGTACGGCCGGTGACCCCGGCCGGGAGCGGCTCCGCGACGGCGCGCCGCGCGTCCGCGATGGCCTTCGACGGGTCCAGCCCGAGGTGGGCGCGCAGCAGCATGAGGGTCGTGGTGGCGAAGCGGGTCTGCACGACCGAGCGCTCGTCGGCGAAGTCGAGGACCACCACCTCGTCGGCGACGGTCATGACCGGGGTGGCGGGGTCGGCCGGTGATCGCGCTGGTGGGCACGGTGCCGCGGAGCGCGCCGAGCAGTGTCGAGGACCTCGGTGGTGGTGCCGGACCGCGACAGCGCCACGACCCGGTCGTACCGGCGGCCGGCCGGCATCTCCGAGGCCGCGAAGGCGTCGGTCTCGCCCAGGCCCGCGCTCTCGCGCAGCGAGGCGTACGCCTGCGCGATGAACAGCGAGGTGCCGCAGCCGATCACGGCGACGCGCTCGCCGTGATCGGGAAGACCGGGCAGGGGCGTGGCGGCGAGCTCGGCGGCCCGTTGCCAGCAGGCCGGCTGGTCCGCGATCTCCGTCTCGACGTGCGTTGTCACGGTAACTCCGTTCCGCCTTGCCTGAGGTCAGCTGATGATGAGCGCTTATGATGGTTTGATAACACAAGTGGTCATAATCGCGCAATGCCTGCGCGAGGCGGCCGAGGGCTACTCCAGCAGCAACTGCTGCCGGGCCGAGCTGACGTGGTGGCGCATCGTGGCGACGGCCGCCTCCGGGTTGCGCGTCACGATCGCGAGGAAGATCGCCTGGTGTTCCTCCAGCGAGCCGCGCCTCGGATGGGGCGCCGAGATGTTGCGGTACTGCCGCATCACGAGCGGGTACAGCAGGCCGTCGTACGCGCGGGCCAGCGTCTTCTGGTGTGCGGCCTCCTTGACCTGCTGGTGGAACCTCCGGTTGCCCTTGGAGTACTCCGCCTGCTCGCCGCGGCCCTGTGCCGCCTCCATCTCCTCCAGCGTGGCGCGCAGCCCGCGGATGTCCTCCTCGGTCGCCCGCTCGGCGGCCTTCCCGGCGAGGGCGGCCTCCAGGGTCTCCCGTGCCTCCAGGATGTCCGCCGCCTCCTCGACCGAGAAGCTCCGCGTCCGCACCCCGCGGTTGACCTCGCTGGTGACGTAGCCCTCCTGCACCAACTGGACCAGAACCGAACGCATCGTGCCGCGTGAGACATTGAACATCGCGGTCAGGCCCGCCTCCGTCAGGCGGGTGTTCGGCTCGATGCTCCCGGACAGCAGCAGCGAACGCAGGCCGTCGTAGGCCTGGCTGTACCGTGTGGCCGACGCTCCGGCCTTGTCCGTGACGCCATTGTCAACGCTTTGATCCACCGTGATCGCCTATACGCCTCTGTCGTGTGAGAACCGCCCCGCGCGGTTCATTTACGTGCGCCTTCGAGCCCCGGGTACAGGCGCCGGGCGGTGCCCGCGAAGATATCTTCCCAAGCCTCCCGCTCGCGCGGGCGAGGCCGCGATGTCGGGGTAGCCGCAATGGTCGAGGAGCACCCGTACGGACGGGTGACGCTCCAGGACCGACACGAGCTGCTTCGTCGCCGACCCCAGGCGCGTCTGGAGGCAGACCGTGACGTCGAGCTCGGCGGCCTTACGCCAGAACTCCTCCGTCTCCGGCGCGGCGAACCACTCGCCCTGGGTCGGTACGGTGCTGCCGCTGGTGAACAGGCGTACGCCCGCCAGGGCTCCGTCGCCGCAGACGGCCGTGAGGCGCGCGCCCGCGTCCGGCTCCAGCGGGTCGAACGTGCCCACGGCGATGAAGCGCCCCGGCAGGCGCCGGCGGCTCTCCACGACGTAGGAGTTGTCGTAGCCGTACGCGGTGGTGGCCTGCACCAGGACGGCCTGCCCGACGCCCGCGTCGTCCATGCGGGCGACCAGGGTGTCCGCGGTGACGGGCCGGGACGCGGCCCATTCCGACTGTTTCCCGCCGATCGGCGCGCGGGGGTACCGGGTGAGGTCCTCGGAGATGATGTGGCAGTGCGTGTCGACGACATCCATGGTCACTCCACGGCGGGCATCATGCGGCCAGGTACTGGTCGAAGTCCGCGAACAGCTCGCCGGTCGTGACGTCGGACCGGGTCAGCCGTTGCTCGCGTGCGTACCGGACGGCCACGCGCACCGCCGACAGGAGGGCGTCGTTGAGGCCGTACGAGACGGCGCGCTGCCGCGACGTCGGCTCACCCTCCGGCCTGGAGGCGTCGATGCTCGCCGTGATCGCGTCGTAGACGCCCCTGACCGCGTCCGGATCGTTCTTCAGTACGTCCGTGCGCACGGTGAGCAGGTGGTTCACCGGCACCGCCGAGTAGCGCTCGAACCACGCCCGCTCGGCTTCCTTCCAGTCCTGGATGACCGGGACGAGCGCGGCGCCGTCGTCGTCGATCGCCACGGGGCCGAGCACCGCGGCGGCGATGTCGCCGTCGCGCAGCAGGTCGACGAGCTTGCGATCGGTCCGTTCCACGTTCGGGGGCTCGACGTACTCGCTCACGTGCGGGCCCTCGGTGGTGACCCACATGATCTGGTCGGCGTCGACGCCGTACTCCTCCTTGAGGACACCGCGCACCCACAGCCCGGTCGTCTGGCTGTACGCCCTGACGCCGACGCGCCCGCCGACCAGATCCCTCGGATTCCGGACCTGCCCCCCGGGCCACCGCGAGATGGAGTGGTGGTGGAAGTCGCCGTTCATGGCGATCGGGAGGAGGCTGATCGGCTTGCCGGCCTCTCTGGCCTGGAGGTACGTCGCGATCGGCATCTCACAGATGTCGAACCTCAGGTCGCGGACCATGGGCGCGAACGCCTTGTAGATGGGGTTGATCTCCACGAATTCCAGCCGGCAGTTCTCGACCTGGCGCTCACCCGTCTTCAACGGCGTCGAGTGCGCGTAGTCACGTACTGCCACGGTGTACGTGTTCAAGAGTTGCAACCCCCACTGCCCATGATTGTCGAACAATCTTCGAGGAACCGTAACAGCACGGACTCATGACAACAAGATGTACTGGGCAAACGGGTAGGCACCCCGAGAAGTGTTCGACAATCGGCGAGCGTTGAGGGGCGGCCGTGCCCGCGTCACCCCGGGAAAGCGCGGACGCCCGCAGCGGTGTCCCCTCCCCCAAGGAGACTGCTGCGGGCGCCCGATTCCAGCGACCCCGTGGGCGGCTTCACACTGCCGGGCCGCAGGGAGGCCAGAGCACAGCGGGAATCCCCCAATTCACCGCTGGCCGCCTGGCCGGGTCCGTGCCTTCGATCTCAGCCAACATATGGGTTGGCGAGGGTCTACTTCAGCCACCCATCGTTGGCACTTCGCGTACACCCCAGGTTGACATCCGGCCAGGTCATCGCCAGGGAACGGCGGACACGCCCGGCGAGACCGGGCCCGCCGGGCACGTGCGGGTCGGTGTTCTCCAGCGCTTTCATCCGGTCGCCCGCGTCGACGCTCGCCAGCGGGTCCGTGTACTGCTCCACCCAGGTGAACAGGCTGAGCTCCTCGTTCACCACGTGCTGGTGCGTCTCCGCCCGCAGCGAGGTGACCAGCGCCTTGAACCCACGCCCGGCCATATCCATCCGCTCCAGCTCCTCCAGCCTCTCCTCGATCCAGGCGTGATCACGGACCTCTTCCGCGATGCGGTCGGCCCCGCGCGGAAGCGCCTTCTCGACGATCGGATGCAGGTAGACCTCCTCGGCCACGCTGTGCCGTACGCACTCGACCACCAGCAGGTCGGTGAGCCGCCGGCGCTCGGCGGGATCAGAGGTCCTCTCCAGTTCCAGAAGGCGCTCCTCGATCCGCCGGTGATCTCCGATGAGCAGACCGATCATCGAATCAACGGTTGAAGCCATGCCGGACCCCCCAGACACTCTCCATCTCCCCCTACCCGCCCGCGCGCCGCTTAACGGCGAAATCAACGAGATCAAACACGGACAATGGTCCACTCGAACAAAAGGTGCGGGAACATTGACACAATTCACCGTGCTACGTAACGTCATTTCAACATCTAGGTGTTAACCCGCCAACAAGTCTGCTGCGCCGGCCACCCGCAGACGATTCGACTCCCTTCCGCCACGAGGAGTTGTCGCCATGCGCAGAAATCGCCATGCCCCAAGCGAGACTGCCGCTTTCCGCCACACCGCGTCACCGCCGACGCGCTTCATCGAATCCCGCCGCCGTTGGCGCGGGCTGCTCTCCGTCGTCGCTTCCGTCGTCGTCGCCCTCGCCGGTCTGACCGGCCTGGCCGGCTCGGCGCAGGCCGCCGGGAACCTTCCCTGCGACATCTACGGCACGGCCGGTACGCAGTGCGTCGCCGCGCACAGCACCGTACGCGCCCTGTTCGGGTCCTACTCCGGCCGGCTCTACCAGCTGACCAGGGCCTCCGACCACGCCACTCACGACGTGGGCACCCTGTCCGCGGGTGGTTACGCCAACGCCGCCGACCACGACGCGTTCTGCGCCGGCACCACGTGCAGCATCACGACGATCTACGACCAGACGTCGCGCCACAACGACCTGACGCCGTCCCCGGCGGGCACCGCCGGCACCGGTGCCGACTCCCCCGCGGACGCCGGCGAGATCGCGGTCACGGCCGGCGGTCACAAGGTGTACGGCGTGTGGATCTCCCCGCAGCACGGCTACCGCCACGCCGTCGGCTCCGGGGTCGCGCAACACGGCCAGCCCGAGGGCATGTACATGGTCGCGAGCGGCACGCACGTCGGGTCCGCGTGCTGCTTCGACTACGGCAACGCCGAAGCCGTGCCGGCCGACACCGGCAACGGCCACATGGACGCCGTCAGCATCGCCACCACCTGCTACTTCACGCCGTGCAGCGGCTCGGGCCCCTGGGTGGAGGCGGACCTGGAGAACGGCATGTTCCAGGGCGCCAACGGCTCCAACACCGCCAACCAGGGGAACAAGACCCCGTACGTCACGGCGCTGCTGAAGAACAACGGCCAGACCACGTACGCGCTCAAGGGCGGCAACTCCCAGTCCGGCGGCCTGTCGACCTGGTGGAACGGCGCGCTGCCGAACCGCGGCGGCTACATGCCGATGCAGCAGGAAGGCTCGATCATCCTGGGCACGGGCGGTGACAACAGCAACTGGAACATGGGCACCTTCTTCGAAGGCGTCATGACCTCCGGCTACCCGACCGACGCCGCCGACGACGCGGTGCAGGCCAACATCGTCTCGGTCGGCTACTCGGGCGAGACGAACGTGCCGAACGGCCCGCAGGGCACGATCACCGGCCCGGGCGGCAAGTGCGTCGACGTCGCCGCCGACGACACCGGTGGCAACCTGTCCGCCGTGCAGCTCTGGGACTGCCAGAGCTACGCGGAGGACCAGTACTGGACGCGCTTCGGCGACGGCACCCTGCGTACGCTCGGCCGCTGCCTCGACATCAACGGCAACGGCACCGCGAACGGAACCCAGGTGGAGCTGTACGACTGCAACGGAGTCGGCGGCCAGGTCTGGCAGCAGCAGGCCGACGGCTCGCTGCGAAATCCACAATCCGGACGCTGCCTCGACTCGCCCAGTGGAGCGACCGGCAACGGCACGCGACTACAGATCTGGGACTGTAATGGCGCGCCCGCACAGAAGTTCAAGGTGAACGGCGGCACCGCCATTCGATAAGCAGATCACTGAAAAGGCGAGGTCCACATCCAGTGAACCTCGCCTTTTCAGTCGCCGAAGGCCGATATCGCGGCGGCGACCGGCTCGAGCCCCGCGATCAACTCGTCGAGTTCGTCCGCGCCGAGCACGTCGTACGCCGGCGCCGCCAGCTCGTCGGTGAGGGCCTCGATCCGCTCCCTGGTCTCCCGGCCGGCGTCGGTGAACCCGCCGTCGGCGTCCACGAGGCCACGGTCGCGCAGCCCGTCGACGACGGCGGCCAGCCGTGCCTTGGGCAGGTGGTGGATCCGGCCGAACTCCTCCGCCCTCATTCCGAGGGTGAGAGCGAGGAGGACGTGGGCCTCGGTGCCGCCGATGCCGTGGGCGACGAGGGCGGCGTTGTGGCCGTCCCCGCGGTGCTCCCGCAGCAGCGTCGCCGCGTGCCACAGCCTGGCCACCGGCTCCTCGGGCACGTCGAGCGCCCGGAGCCCCGCGTACAGCGCCCGGCCCTCGATCGGCGCGCTGACCGCCGCCCGGGTGGCGAGGTCGGCGACCCGCACCAGACCGGGAGAGCCGGCGAGCTCCCCGAGCATCCGCCGCAGCGCGGCGGCACTGCCCCGCTCGCGCACGGCGATGGCCTCCTCCGGGGTGATCTTCCCCCAGACCCACGGGATGTGGCGCGCCACCTCGCCGTCGGCGAAGTTGTAGAAGACCGCGTGCACCACCTCGGCCGGCGCCAGTCCCAGCGGCGCGGCCCGGCCCGCGAAGTATCCGTCCCAGTAGTCGCGCATGCCGAGGGCCAGGAACTCCTCGTTCGGCACCTCGGAGAAGGTGACGGTGCCGATCGGCTCGACGAGCTCGGACATGCGGTGGACCTTGGCCTGTGGGTGCGACATCGCTCGGCATCTCCTCTGGTCGTGACAGCGCCCTCGTGGGCGCCTCTCACCATGACTACGAACAGCGTTGCCCGAATCCGACAACGGGCTCAGCTCGCGTCGCGCAGGGCGGTGATCCGGGGTTTTCTGGACTTGGGCGAGTCGAGGCTGAATCCGCGCGCGTCGCCGAGCTGATCGCGTACGTAGGTCTCGGTCAGCTCGACCGCCGACCACAGGGCCGGATCCTTCGCCGCGGTGTCGTCGAAGACCCACCAGGCGATGCCCCCGGCGTCCACGTCGTACAGCCACAGCCCGACCAGCCGGCCGCGGTCGACGATGGCATGGTGCCCGGTCAGGTCGGGTACGGCCCCGAGCGGCCTGCCGGTCCCGGGGACCACGCGGTCCGTGTCCGCCTCGGCCAGCAGGCCGTTCACGTCGCGGCGCAGCAGCAACAGCGCGTCGATGCCCGCGATCAGGGCGTACGCGGGGGCGGCGGGGACCGTCTCCGGGGCACCGGCGTCCTCGGGCAGGGCCAGGCGGCCCTCCCCGATGTCGATGAGGCCGAGCCCGGCGACGGCCGCCTTCGCGTCACGGGCGCCGAACGCGGTGAACCCCCGGAGTTCGGCCATCGACGCCCCTCCGGTCCACGTGAAGTACCTGCGGGCCAGCTCGGCGCGCGCCTCCTCGTCGGTCAGGCCGGTCCCGGTGTGCCGCCAGCGGGTGTAGGTGTATCGCTGCTGGTCCAGGCGGCCGTTGACGGAGGTCCGGCGGATCTCCCCGGCGGCCTGCAGAAGGCCGAGCGCCACGGGCAGGGTCGTGCTCAGGCCCTTCTTACGTCCGTCCTCGCCGAGGGTTCGGACCGCGGACCCCAGGACGGTCTTGAGGTCGGCCGGGCCGAGCGGGCGATCGTCCAGGGCGCCGAGCACCGCGTCGCACAGGTCGTCGATCTCTCGGCGCGCCACCCCGAGGCGTACGGCCAGCGAGGCCTCGGCCTCCGGGGCGTGCCGCCCGGCCTGGAGGGCGAGGCCGAAGTCGGCCGCGGGGACGACGTACGTGCAGCCGCGAGCCGCCGGGAGCTCGCAGATCTCCAGATCGGCGACCGCCGCGTCGACCTCGGCCCGGCCGAGGCCGGCGCGCGCGAACAGCGTGAGGTACGGGTTCACGCCACCGACCGAACGCGCCCAGCCGGTCGCGGCCAGGATCGCCGCGGCGCCCTCGACTGCTCGCGAGCCGTCGAGGGCCTGACGGCGCCACCACCGGGCACGCAGGGCGTCACTCGCCATGACCGGCCCGCTGACCTGCCCAGACGTCGCCGCGTTCCTCCAGTTCGGACACTGACAGGTCCTCGCGCTGGGTGGCGATGGACCAGTGGTGGCCGTACGGGTCGCGCACGATGGCGTACCGGTCGCCCCAGAAGGCGTCCGACGGCTCCATCAGCGACGTCGCGCCCGCGCTCACCGCACGCTCGTGGACGGCGTCGGTGTCGGGGACGTACAGGTGCAGGCGTACGGTGCTGCCGCCCAGCCGCCTGGGCGAGGTGATCGCGTCCTCGTCGAAGTCGTCGACGACGAGGATCCGCCCGCCGAACATCAGCAGCTCACAGTGCATGACGCGGCCGTCGGGCGCGTGGTTGCGCACGAGCTCGTCGGCCGCGAAGACGTCGGTGTAGAAACGGATGGCCGCGTCGGCGTCGTCCACGACGATCTGCGGGGTCGGGCCGGGGAACTCCGCCGGCAGTCCGGTCATGACTCATTCCTCTCGTCCGGTCGGCCGAGCACCCCGAGGGCGCTCGCCGCCTCCATCAGCCGGGCCAGCCGGTACGCCTCGCCCCTGGCGGCCGCCCGTCCGGCGGGGGTGATCCGGTACGACCTGCGCCGCTCGGCCCGCCGGTCGCTTCGCGACGGCTCTTCCGCCTCGGCCTCCTCGACGAGCCCCTCGACGCGCATGCGCTGGAGGGAGCGGTACAGGGTGGCCGGGCCGAGCGAGACGGTGCCGCCGGTCAGGTCGCTCACGTCGGCCATCAGGGCGTACCCGTGCCGCTCACCGTCGTGCAGGGCGAGGAGCAGCGCGAAGATCGCGGGCGTCAGCGGGTTCTCTGTCATCGTTTATTCTCATTCCGGATATATCCACGGTGAGAATAACATCGTCTACAGCGGAATCTCGACGATCACCGTCGTCCCCTCGCCCAGCGGGCTCAGGACCTCAAGGGTCCCGCCGATGGCCTCCACCCGGTCGGCGAGGCCGACGAGCCCCGACCCGCCACCCGCGACGGCGCCGCCGACCCCGTCGTCGCGGATCGTGAGCCGGACGGTCGCGTCGTCCGCGGTGAGGCCGACGAACACGGCGGACGCGCGTGCGTGCTTGGCGATGTTCGTCAGGGCCTCGGACACGACGTAGTAGACGGTCACCTCCAGCCGGTCCGGCAGCCTCCGGCCGATGGAAAGGTCGAGCTCGACGGCGACCTGCGAGCCGCGCGCGAGGCTCCTCAGGGCGGGGCCGAGGCCGCCCTTCGCGAGGATCCCCGGGTGCACGCCCCGCGAGATCTCCCGCAGGTCCTTGGTCGTCTCCTCGACGGCGCGGGACACACGGGACAGGCGTTCCTCGATCTCGTCCAGGCCGTGCGGGAGCAAGGCCTGGATCCCGCGGACCTCAAGGCCGATCGCCACGAGGCGCTGCTGCGTCCCGTCGTGCAGGTCGCGCTCGATACGGCGGCGGGCCTCGTCGGCGGCGGTGACCAGACGCGTCCGCGACGCCCTCAGATCGGCGGCGCTCTGCGCGTTCGCGATGGCGATGGCCGCGAGCTCGCTGAAGTTCCGCATGCGCTCCTCGGTGTCGGGAGGAAGCGGCTCTGAGGTGTGCGCCGACGCGACCACCACCCCCCAGATGTTCCGCCCGACGACGATGGGGCAGCCGACGGACGAGGTGAGGCCACCTTCGCGCAGCGTCGTGGACAGCTCGTCGGTCCCGTCGTACTCACGGATCCGCCCGGGCGCGCCCGTACGGTGGACGAGCTCGGAGACGGTCCCCTTCTCGATCGCCCAGCGCGAGCCGCGAGGGACGATCTCGCGGGGGTTCCACGCGCCGAGGGTGGTCACGGCCGTGCCCTCCGACTCGAAACGGGCGACGACGACGTGCCGCACCTTGAGGAGCCGCCCCATCTCCTGGGCGACGGCGTCGAAGACCTCCATCGGGGGGACCCCTTGGGCGACGAGCATCGCGAGGCGGCGCAGCGCGGCCTGTTCATCCGCCATCGCGGCCGCCGAACTCCGGCGCGCACGCGGAAAGGACACGCCCCGATCGCGCAACCACCGTCGTGACGCGCCCATAGCAAACGGTATCACCCGCTATGCGCCTGACCTGCTGATACAGGTCAGTGGGCGAGCCCTGCCAGGAAGGACAGGAGTTTCGGCCAGCCCTGTTCCTTCGCGGCGGCGTCGGCGGCGCGGCTGCCGCCCAGGGAGACGCGCGCGCCGGTGAGCGGGTTGACCGACACGGTGCCGGAGGCGGTATAGGGGACGACACCGACTCCATGACCCGCTGACACGTACGTCAGGACCTGATGAGGGTGACGGTCGTTCATCAGCTCGGTCATCATCGCCCGGGTCGACCCCTCCGACCCCCACAGGAGGTCGTCCCCTCCGGCGACCGCCAGGAGCGGTCCGCTGAGGTGGGTGAGGGGGATCACACCGCCGTCGACGGGACGGCCCTTCACGGTCCAGGCAGCCTTGCTCTGGTCCGGAATGCCCGGATGGACGGAGTTCGACGGCGAGTAGACGACCACGCCGTGGATCAGGCCGGAGTAGTGCTGGCCCAGCAGCAGCGCGGCCTCGCTGCCCCGGGAGTAGCCCTGGACGGCCACCTCGGCGGGATTCACCCCAGGCTGCGCGGCGAGGAGCCTCGCGGCGCGCGCGAAGTACTCCAGCGGGACGTCCCGCAGTGTGGGAGGCAGACCGGGCGCGCGGAAGTAGGCGATGCTGAGGGCCGGGAAGCCGTGCGACGCGAGCAGAGCGGCCTCCGACACGCCGACGTCACCGCCTTCGGACCCGCCGAACAGGAGCACCGCCGGGCGCCGCGCGGCCCCGTCCGACGGCCGGAAGAACTCCCCGGAGACCTTGTCGGACGCCACGGTGAAGGATCGGTGGACAACGCCCGTACCGGCCAGCCGGCGGGTCAGGGTCCGTGCGGCCGGACGGTGTCCGCGCGCGGTCGCGGTGACCCGCACCGCGTACGGAGGCAGGTTCGCGGGCGACCCGGCCGGGACGAACGACGACCGCTCCGGGTCACCGGAGGCCGGGATCATCGACCAGAACAGGCCCATCCCGTCGACGCTCGCGTAGGTGCCCGAGATCGGCCGGGCATGGTCGAGGGCGAGGGCGCCGTGGGCGTCCGCGCGGAAGGTCGCCCGGCTACGCCATTGCTCGTGGTGGCGGTCCGAGGCCGTGGCGCTCACCGTCACCGTCTCCCGTGGAGCGAGGCCGCTGATCGTCATGTGGACCGGCTGGTCCGTCAGAGCCGCAGGCGCGTCCACGTCGATGGCGAGCGGCCGGCGGGCTCCCGAATCGCATCCCCCCGCGCCCACGATGGCGGCGACGAGGAAAGCCGCGATCAGGCGATGCCGATTCTCTCCGTTCAGCACGCGGAGCCCCCTGCCCGACGTCGGAAACGACGCGTAAATGATGTCAACGGGCGATCGAACCATCAAGCTTTACCAAGGCGGGAAGGGTCCGCAATTCGCGTTATGGCGGGTGAGCAAAAGACGCAGAACAACTCGTTAAGCGGCTAACCACCGGAAACGCGGCTTGTGACCACATCGACGGCAAGACTTAACGGCCCGGTAACACGCTTCTAGCCTCTGGCCTCATCCAGGCCCTTCCATCTGGGAGCCATCGATGAAGAACAGAGCCCGCGCCGTGACGGCGCTCGCCCTGACCGCCGTCCTCGCCTCCGCCGGGACACTCACCGGCCTCGCCAGCAGCAACAACAACGCCGACGACCTCACCACCTGGGCCATCGCGCCGCAGGACAAGGTCACGCCGCAGTCCGACGAGCAGGACGCCTACAACCAGGCGCACGGGCGTCCGCTGCCCGACCGGGAGATTCTCCAGCCCACGCTCGACCCGGCGCTCAAGAAGTACCGGGCCAAGCCGAAGAACTCCCTGCACGGCGACTACAAGTGTGCGGCCTCGGACGTGCTCGCCGACCTCTCCAAGAAGTGGATCAGCGCGTTCGAGCAGCGGTATCCGAAGGTTCACATCTCGGTGGACCCGCCGTACGCGGGCAGCCTCGGCGCGCTGGAACTCGTCAAGGGAAACCTCGACTGTGTCTTCGTCTCCCGTGAGCTGAAGCCGACCGACATCAGCGGCTTCCACGACGCCTTCGGGTACGACCCGCTCAGCATTCCGATCTCGGGCGGCAGCTACCGGCACTACGGGTTCCTGGACTCCGTCGGGTTCGTCGTCAACAAGGCGAACCCGGTCCAGAAGCTCTCCTTCGACCAGCTCGACGCCGCCCTGTCCACCACACGGAACCGTGGCGGCAAGGCCGCCACCACCTGGGGCGACCTCGGCGCGACGGGTTCGTGGGCGGACAAGCCGATCCACATCGTCGGTCTCCAGCCGTGGAACGGGTTCGAGGAGTTCGTCCGCCAGCGGGTGCTGAACTTCAACGGCAAGCGTGGCGAGTGGCGGCCCGGCGCCGCCGACGGCTCCACCCCGGCCGACCCGGCGGTGCACTGGGAGAAGACCGTCTTCAACATCGCCCAGGACGTGAAGGACGACCCGTACGCCATCGGGTACACGGGCATGGCGTACGTCGACCAGGGCGTCAAGGTCATCTCGCTTTCGGACCACAACGCGGACCCCGCCTACGCGCCGACGTACGACAACGTCGCCTCGACCGCGTACCCGCTCAGCCGGGTCACCTACTTCAACGCCAACAAGCGCCCCGGCAAGCAGTTCGACCCGGTGCTGGACGAGCTGGCGCGCTTCATCCTGAGCAAGCAGGGCCAGCAGGTCGTCGGCGGCCAGCAGGTCTTCCTGCCGCTGCGCTCCGGCCAGGCGGCCACCAGCCTGAACGCCCTGAACAACGCCCCCTGACCAAGACCGGTTGAGGGGCCGCCACACCCCCTCAACCGGTCCACGCGAAGGCTAGAGACGGCCACGGAGACCGCTAGTGACCGCGCATCAGGCCGAATCGGCGGGCGTTGACCTCGACGGTCCTTCTGTGGCGCACTCCGTACTTGGCCGTGTAGCCCTCAAGGACCTGGTCGAGTTCGCGGATGGCTCCGGTGGTATCACCGGATCCGGCGATCAGTTCGGCGAGATCCTCGCGGGCTTGGAGCGAGCGGTCGTCCAGTGATCCGTACAGATCGGTCAGCTTCTGAAGCCGCTGCTCGGCTGCACGCAGATCCGGGACGTACCGCAGGTCCACGTACAGGTCGTCGGAACGGGCCGTTCGCCTGTCTTCGGCCGAGCGGATCACTGGGCCATGCAGGAGGTCGCGCAGCCGGCCGATCACCTCGGCGGCGCCCGCGGGCCGCTCGTCCGGATCCTTGGCGAGCAACTCGACGGTGAGATCGTTGAGGGATCGAGGCACACCCGCGCGGCGAGCCGTCGGTGGAACGACTGGCTCCGACAGGTGACGTTGCCCTACGAGGGGAGAGTTCCCTCGGCCGAACGGCGGATCGCGCGTGAGCATCTCATAGAGGACACAGCCGAACGCGTACAGATCCGTCCGATGGTCTCCAGGGCGTTCCTTCCAGCGCTCGGGCGCCAGGTACGCATAGCTGCCAGCCAGGATTTCAGCGGTCGCCGTGGAGTCGGTAAACCGCCCGATCCCGAAATCGATGAGAACCGCGTCGCCGTTCGTCCTGACCATGATGTTGTGCGGCTTGATGTCACGGTGGACGACACCCTTGGCATGGCAGTGGAGCAGCCCTTCACAGATCTGCACGGACCAGCGCAGCACGTTCTCCAGCCTGGGCACTGGATCCAGCAGGTCGCGAAGAGACCGCCCGTCGATCCAGTCCATGACGAGGAAGAGATCGTCACCACGTGTGAACGTGTCACGGACGGAGATCACCCGCTCGTTTCCGTGGAGCGAGCGGAGAATCGCGACCTCTCGATGAAAGCGCCGCCGGCCCCGCTCTTCGTCGGGCCGGCTGACCTGTTTGATCGCGACCAGTTGTCCCGTGTTGACGTCCCGCGCCTGGAATACGGTGGCTTGTCCCCCACGTTGGCGTCTGGTGCCGGTGTGCTCGTACCTGCCCGGCAGTGGTCCGTTCATCGCCGGGGTTCCGATTCCAGGTCCGCGAGCAGCTTCTGGAGACGGTCGAGCCCCGCCTGTGCCTCCTGACCGCAGTCGGCGAGGAACCTTGCGTACTCCTTCGCGGCGGCGTCGATCTCGGCTCGGGTCCTGCGGCGCTCCTCCAGGGCGTCTCGTTTTCGCAGGTGCGCGACACGCCCCGATGCCGCGGTGACCAGGACGCAGATGACGACGGCGACGGCTACCACAGCCACCACGGCCTTGTCGCTCAACCAGATGAGCCCGAACACGGCTGGCATGGCGCCGAGCGCCACCAGCCCCATGGACACCGCCGCCATAGGAACCACCGATGCGGGACGCCTCGCCCGGCCGACCTCTTCGACGAGCCTGTCGACGGCCTGCGCACGCTGTACCGCCGTGACCATGCGCAGCTCACCCGACCACGGGTGCCCGTCACCCAGCCGGATCCCCACACGCCGCCGGTTGAGGGCCTCCGTTGTCAGGGAACGAGCCGCATGCTCGATCCAGCCTCCGGCGCAGGCCAGCGCGAAACGCTGGGTGGCGATCCCGACGCCACGCGACTCGGGGGCGAGTGCGAGCGTGGTGAGCAGGGTCGGCAGGTCAATCGTCGGCGGCCCGTCAGGCGGGGGCTTCGCGACGGCCAGGTCGCCGTTGTCCCGGACGCGCTCGTGCCATTCGATGGCCTGACGAAGCCGTTGTTCGTCGGCGGACGGCTGATTGATCAGCGCGTCGAGGGCGCGCTTTGTGTGGGGGTGGGAGGTGGACGTGTTGGAGGTTCGAACCTCCATGTCGAGCCGGCGCGCCAGCTCGGCGGAAACACCACCACATGCCGTGGACATCCGCCACATCTCCTCCAGCTCCGCCCATTCGTGGTCGCCGGTGAGCACCCTCAGTGTCGGATAGCGCTCGGCCGGCAGAGGGGTGTGATGGGTGAGGAGGCGCTGATGGCATGCCTCGGTCTGCGCCGCGTACGCCGAGTCCGCGATGTCCGGGCGCAGGTCCAGCTCGATTCCCCAGCGGCGAAGGGCCTGGGCGGCGTAGGAACGCGGTGCGTCACCGAGTTCTCCCTCGACCAAGGCGTTGAGGACGTGCGGGAACTCCAGGTTCAGTGCCTTGGGATCGGTGGTCTCCAGATAGTGGCTGATGCAGCGGGCCGCCTCGGAACCTCGACCTCGATATGCGGCCAGCAATCCGGTGAACAGTTCGATCTTGGGACGGTCCTCCGCCGTCGAGATGCTCAGCGCCGTGTTGCCGCGATCGGTATCGCCGCGCAGTTCCGCGACGAGTGCGACGACGACTGAGGAAAGCCAGAAGTCCGGTGCGTAGATCATCGGGTCGACACCCTTGAGGTCCACCGCGAACCTCTCGATGGTGGAGTGGTCCAGATGTGTCTGAAGCGAACCGCTCGCTAACGAGCGAGCCATCCCACGGACCTTCTGGTAGCCACCGAACCGTTGTTCGCGGCTCTCCTTGAGGCGGTCCAGCTCCGCCTGGGCACGATCGGACCGGGCGCTGCGCTCTAGTTGCCGTCCGACCTGCCGGATCGCCTCAAGGACCGCGCCGACTTTCCTCCCTACCTCCTGCACGTCCTCGGACAGACGGTCGAACTTCTGATCCATCCGCCGGCGCTCGTCACGGGACTTGGCGAATTGCGACTCCATTTCCCGGCGTAGCTGCGTCACCGCCTGCTGAACGGCCGCATTGTGTTCATTCGTATTGCCCATGGCTACTCCCGGACCGTCAGGGGATGGCGATGAAAGGGTAGCTTTGGCGTCGGCGGATATGGGGAAAGCGCCCGTGCGGGCTTACGCTCGGGACATGTACGACATCGCCATCAGTGTCGCCGCCTGTCTTCGCGCCGGTACCCAGGTGGAGGTGGCCTGGGTGGTGGAGACGCGCGGGTTCAGCTCGCGGGACCACACCGAGGCCCTGATGCTCACGCCCGGCGGCGGCCGGGTGGGGTCGGTGCTGTCGGGGTCCGTCGACGGGCAGCTCGCCGGTCTGGCCGGGCGGGCGAGCGGGCGGGTCGTCGATCTGCACGTCGGGAGGTCGACGCGCTGGTCGCGGGGCTCTCCTGCGGGGGTGACGCGCGCTGCCTGCTGGTCCCCGCCACCGAGCTGCCGGTGGAGCTGTGGGGCATGCTCGTCGCGCGTGAGCCGGTCTGCCTCGTCACCCGGCTCGACGGCGACGCGGTGGCCGATATCCAGGTTTTCGGACAGGACACAATCGACGGTGCGGGCGAGGACGCGAAGAAGCTGTTCGGGCGGGCGGCGAGCGCGACCGCCGTCGACGGCGACACGGTGGTCACCGTGCTCTGGCCGGTTCCCAAGCTCGTCGTCATCGGCGCCGGCGCGATCGCGGAGGCGCTGACCGCGAACGCCGCCCTCCTCGGCTGGAACACCCGGACGATGGTCGACGCGGACGCCGCCGCCACCGTGCTCGCCGAGCTGGCCGCGCTCGACAACGTGGTGGTGATCAGCCACGACGCCGAGATCGCGGGCCGGGCGCTGATGGCGGTGCTGGACGGCGGCGCGGGCTACATCGGGGCCCTCGGCTCACGCCGTACGCAGCAGGCGCGCGCCGCGTGGCTCGAAGAGCGCGGCGTCACCGAGCTGGACCGGATCCACGGGCCGGCGGGCCTCCACATCGGCGCGAACACCCCGGCCGAGATCGCGGTGTCGATCATCGCCGAGGCGCTCGCCGTACGGTCCGGCGCGGGCGGGACCCCGCTGCGCGCGCGTACCGGGTCGATCCATGAAGCGAATGCTTAATCCGCCGTCGCGTGGTCGGGCACCGCGACCTACATTGGGCGTCCGGCCGAAAGGAGTCAGCGGATGAGCCACGAGGACGCGGCCGAGGTCCTTCGCGCGGTGTGGGCGGCCGACGGCCAGGACCGCACGGACCTCGACGAGGAGTTCGGCGCGCAGAAGCCGTGCAAGAACATGAAGCACGTGAGCTTCGACGGCATGGCCGAGCCGGGCACCGACCTGGGGGCGCCGTGGCGTGAGCGGCTGGAGCGCGAGGGCAAGCTGAACACCTCGGGCGGCACCGTACGCGACCTGGTCCTGGGGCCGCGGGAGTCCGAGCGGCCCTGACAGGAGGAGAGCACCGGATGGATCGTCCCGGAAGCATCGGCGAGCTGACCGAGCTGCTGCGCGGCGGGGGTTACCTCGCCGGCCGAGGACTCTCCACGGCGGTGTTCGTCGCGCTGTCGCTGGACCGCCCGATCCTGCTCGAAGGCGAGGTCGGCGTCGGCAAGACCGAGATCGCCGAGGTTCTCGCGGACGTCCTCGGCCGCCGGCTGATCCGTTTGCAGTGCTACGAGGGCATCGACACCAACCAGGCCCTGTACGAATGGGACTACGCCCGCCAGATGCTGCAGATCCGCGCGCTGTCCGAGCGCGGCCTGGACGACGACCGGGCGGTCGACAAGCTGTACGGCCCGGCGTTCCTGCTCGAACGCCCGCTGCTGGAGGCGGTGCGCGCCGGCGACCGCGCGGTCCTTGCTCGTCGCCAGGTCGACCGCGCGACGACGAGTTCGAGGCGTTCCTCTGGACTGCTGTCGACTTAGATCCCGTGCCGAGCGGCACCATCGCGGCAGAAGCCCCCTGTCGTGCTGACCTCAACCGCACCTGAGCTGCACCGGCCCCCCCCTACCACGGCTACTCGCGCCGCGCCTCCTCCTTGCGCCATCCCCGCCCCCCCCGGTCGCGCTGAAGCGCCCCCACACGCCGACCTCACCGCTGGACCCTCGCCCCGCCCCCCCCCCCCCCAGAACACACCCGCAACGCCCCCCCACCCCGCGGGCCCCGCTCCCCCCGCTCTCCCCCCCGCCCCCCCCTCCGCCGTCCCCCCCCCCGCCCCCCCCCCCTCCCCCCACCCCCCCCCCCCCCACCGCCCCCCCCCCCCCCCTCCTGCTCCCAGGTCCGCGATCGACCCGCAGCACTCCAGCGGCGACGGGTGCGACCGCGGGAAGTGCAGGCGTGATCTTGGCGACGACGTCGGCGCGCTCGAAGGCCGGGTCGATGGCGGCCTTGTCGCCGACCTCCCAGTTCGCCCCCGCCCCCCCCTCCCCCGTCGATGACGTTGTCGGGCTGGGTCTCCTTGTCGTCCGGATCAGCGGGGCGTCGACGGCGAGCGCTGCGCCGGGTTCACGATACCGGCAGCGGCTCGTAGTCGACGACGATCGCCTCGCAGCGCGTCCTTGGCGATGTACGGATCGTCGGCGACGACGCAGGCGACCTCCTGCCCCTGGAAGCGCACCTTGTCGGTGGCCAGCACGGCCTGCGTGTCATAGGACAGCGTCGGCATCCAGGCCAGGTTGCGGGCCGCCATCATCTCGCCGGTGAGCACGAGGCGTACGCCGGGGATGTCCCAGGCCTTGCTCGTGTCGATCGACCTGATCCTCGCGTGCGCCAGCGGGCTGCGCAGGATCTCCATGTGCAGCATGCCGGGCAACGTGATGTCGTCGATGTAGTTGCCGCGACCGCGGATGAACCGGCTGTCCTCCACCCGCCGGCGGCGGGCGCCCATCCCACCGATCTTGATCTCGTCGAGTGCCGTCACGACGTCAGCTCCCATCCACGGCTTGGCCCTGCATCCGCCTGGCTGCCAGCAGGACGGACTTCACGATGTTCTGGTAGCCGGTGCAGCGGCACAGGTTGCCCGACAGCGCCCACCGGACCTCGTCCTCGGTGGGGTCGGGATTCTCTTCGAGCAGCGCTTTGGCGGCGAGCATCATGCCGGGCGTGCAGAACCCGCACTGCAGGCCGTGCTCGTCGCGGAAGCCCTCCTGGATGGGGTGCAGCTCACCGGCGCCGGCCAGCCCCTCCACGGTGGTGACCTCGTGCCCGTCGGCCTGGACGGCGAGCATGGTGCAGCTCTTGACGGGCCTGCCGTCGAACAGCACCGTGCAGGCGCCGCAGTTCGTCGTGTCGCAGCCGGTGTGGGTGCCGGTGAGCCGCAGCCCCTGCCGCAGCAGGTGGGCCAGCAGCAGCCTCGGCTCGATGTCGGCCGTACGCCGCGTGCCGTTGACGGTGATGGTCACGCGCCGGACCGGGACCGGTTCGGCGGGCTCGGCGGCGATCTCCTCGAACAGTGTCATCGTCAGGCCGCCCTCTCAGTCGTGTCGCCGACGCGGGTGAGGATGCGTTCGACGAAGGTGCTCACCAGGTGCCGCTTGTACTTGGCGCTGCCGCGGTGGTCGGACCTCGGCTGCGCGGCCCGCGCGGCGAGGCCGGCGGCCTCCGCGATGACCTCGGCGCCCAGCGGATGGCCGACGAGCACCCGCGCGGCCTCGGCCGCGTCGATGGTCGAACCGCCGACGCCGGTGAGCGCGATGCCGGCGCGGGTGACCAGGCCCTGGGAGGTCTCGATCGCGACCGCGGTGCCGGCGGTGGCGAAGTCGCCCACCCGGCGCTCCAGCTTGAGGTAGCCGCCGGCGGGGGTTCCCTCGGGAGCGGGGATCACGGCCTCGACGGCGATCTCGTCGTAGGCGAGCGCGTTCTGGAACGGGCCGTCGACGAACGCGCCGATCGGGATCGTGCGCCGCCCGTCCGGCCCCTGCGCGACGACGTGCCCGCCGAGCGCGGTGACGACGGCGGCCCAGTCGCCCTGCGGGTCGGCGTGGCACAGCGACCCGACCAGCGTGCCGCGGTTGCGGACGATGGGATCGGCGACCAGCGGTGCGGCGGCGGCCATCGTCGGCTGGCGGCCGGGCAGCACCGTGGAGTGCTCCAGGTCGGCGTGGCGGCACAGCGCGCCCACGCGGATCGTGCCGTCCGGGTCGGCGCGGTGGTAGCCGAGGCCGGGCAGCCCGTTGATGTCGACCAGCATCTCCGGCGAGGCGAAGCGCAGCTTCAGCAGGGGGACCAGGCTCTGCCCGCCGGCGAGGACCTTCGCCTCGCCGTCGCCCGCGCGCAGCAGGCCGATCGCCTCGTCGATCGAACGGGGCGCCTCATAGCGGAACCGCGACGGATACATACCAACCTCCGGGGTCGGGGACTCACGATTCGGCGCGGTCTGCGGCCTTCGGGTCGGGCACGGCCACCGGCCCCGACTCCTCGTCCGCCGGGTCGGGCCTCGGACGCTGGTGCGGTGGCCACGGTCCCTGCACCGGCTGGCCCGCGACCTTCAGAAAGTCCACGAACTGGGGGAACGCCCACACCGTGGGGCTCTTGCCCGTCTTCAGCGCGTTCTCGACCAGCTCGTACAGGCGAGGATTGCCCCGGCTGTGCCCATCCGACTCGACCGGCATCGCGTGTGCCCCTTCCGCCCGGCGGAGCCCGTGAGGCGCCGCCGCCGCATCATGGGAGGCATGCTCCGCCGCACCCTGGCGGCTAGCAACAGCGGATTAAGTCATCACTTACGCGGCCTGTGGACAGGCACGCGCGGCGGCCGTACGCAGCGCCGTCTCACCACAGGTCACCGAAGGATCGCGTGCCGTCGCGACGCGGCAGGTGAACGATCGGGAACGGCGTCCGATCTGCCCGTTTTCTCCCCTGTCGGCCCAGTGGGCGAGGGGACGGCGGCGGGACCGGTCCCGAAAATCCGGCGCCATACTCTGCACCATGATGGTGATCATGAAACCGGGCGGCCTGGCCGTCGCCGGTCTGAGCCTGGCACTCGGCTGCGCGGGGTGCGGCGGCACGGAACACGGCCCGGCGCTGCCCGCACGGGCGAGCGTCACCCCGCGGGCGACGGTTCGTACCCCATCGTTTCCCCAGGCGGCCGATGGTACGGACGTGCACGCCTGCCGCGACGGGAACTGCGAGATCCTGGCCGGCGCGCGGGTGACCATCCCGCTCGCCGCGCGGTTCGGGTTCAGGACCTTCTCATTCGACCCCGCCGACTCGACGTGGCGTTACACCTATACCGCCGGCGGCAGCGGGCACCTGAAGTTCCTCGCCCCTCCGTACTCGGGCTCGTGGGCCGCGCCGACGGGGAAGCAGAGTCTCGCGCTCACGGTCGTCGCCTCGGACGGGTCCCGGGCCGTCATCTCGCTGCGCCCAGGGAAGTGAGCGACCGTCTCCCCGAATCCGGTCATCCATAACGCTTAGGTAGGCGGTGCCGCCGGCGGCCCACCTTCTCCCCGAAAAAACGAAACCGCCTCGCGGCGCCTGGGGCGGCCACGAGGCGGTGCGTGCGCCTGTGCGGGGAGCGAAGCGGTCAGCGGACGTACTCCGGCGTCACCCGCGGCGGCCACTGGCCGATGCGGAGAATCCCCTGCGAGTAGGCCTTCGCGACGAGGGCGGAACGGTTGGGGGACTTGAAGCGGCGGAGCATCGCGGCCACGTGGTACTCGATGCCCTGACGGCTCAAGTACAGCTTGGCGGCGAGCTGGACCGTGGAGATTCCGGCGGCGACGCCCTCAAGGACCTTCGCGTCGAGCTCGCTGAGCACCTTGCGGCGGTCGGCGACCGAACGCATCGGCTCGGCGGCGCGGTCGGGGCGCATCAGCAGGACGATCTTGCTGACCTGGCGGCTGTCGGCACGGACGGCCACACCGGTGAGATCTCCGAAGAAGACTCCGTCGTTCGGCCGCAGCCCGACGAGACGGTCGTTGAACCGGTCTCGCCTGCTCTCGCCGAGGCGTACGAGCTGCTGGACCATGACCTGCTTGACGCTGGGGTGCACGAAGTCGCCGAAGTTCTGGCCGCACACCTCCGACGCCGAGCGGCCGAGCTGGTACAGGAAACCGCCGTTCGCCTCCAGGACACGGAGGCTCGGGTCGAGGGTCGCGATGCAGACGTCGGAGAGTTCGAGCCCCCGGCACTCATGCACACCGTGTTTGTCCACGACGGCTTTGGAACGTTCCGGATGCGGAGACACCGAATCCAAGGCAGTACTCATGACTAAAGCAACCTCCCCAGATGGATGACGTACACGATTACGGTGAAAGGCGGTCCTTTATCCCGAGGGACGTCGACTCACCGAGATCATGCACCCACGTTAGCTAGCGGCCCTTAATCGGTCAACATAATGGGCCAAACCAGACCAAATTGTCGGGCTGAACATGAGAGCCCGTCGCGTTACAGGCCCGTAGCACCGGATTTACCTCCCGGCAATCTCCGGCCCCCTCGATCTCTCCGCAGATCAGAGCGCTACACAGAGCGGTAGCCTCACGCCTTAGCCTGTTCGGCATTACATGAACACCTTGCTGGCCGGACCTGGACGCCCGCTCGCCCGCCTCAAGAATTCGCAGGTCACAGCGCTTTCAGGGGTGCCGGGTACAGGTCGAAAGAGAAGGAGGGGCATTGGCAAGGTGAATTGTTGCCAAGCAACTTCGCGCGTCACACGCACATAATGATCATGATCACCGACAAACACCGGCAGAAGGCTCTTGACCACCGACGACGCGGGTCACGGGGGCCACATGACCACTTTGTTCGTAGGGGGTCAAGGCGCCAGCGAAGCCCGGGAGGGCGACCACGGTGCTGTCATTTTCAACTAGAAGGTGTCCGTGCAGTTAGGGCCTCCACGGTCACTGACTGCGATCGGACAGTGACGGCGTGCAGCCCATAAAGGTAGGACCGAAACATCGTCACCCCCTGGCCGCCACAGTGAGGGGCAACCGGATCGCGACCCGTACCCGTCTCCGCGGAGGCATGGCATGGCATTCCCCTGACGTGGCCTCCCTAACAAGTATCCAACCCCACATTCGACCCCTACCACGAACCCCTATTCGCCGAATCGGACCGTGTGACGCCGCCCGGCGCACGCCTGCCTTGCGACCTACCTCGAGAAGCGTGCCGACCGGAACACCCGCCCACCGGTTCACTTGACACGCGACCTGATCGCAAGACTGGGGGTACCACTAGTTCTCCGCCGATTCACCGCTGCCTGTGGCCGCGTGGTCGCCCGGACCTCGATAATGTGGCTCCCTGTGTGGCAAGGCCTACTCAGCCGATGGCAGGAGCACCAGACCCCCCGTGACCGCCATGAGGCGGTCAGGCTGGCGAGCCTGGCGGCCTGCCTCGCGGCGCTCGACACCTCCATCAGCCTGAGCGACGGCCCCACCAGCGGCTGGCTGGGCCCGCACGCCGGCCTGGTGCTCCAGTTGCTGGCGGACGCCTCTCTGCTTCTCCTACCGCGCTTCCCCCGGCTCGTGAACGGCTTCGTCCTCGGGGTCGCCGCGGCGATGCTGGCGTCGACGACCCTCTCCCCCGGGCTGCTCGTCGTCGAGCACGCCATCAGCCCGGTCACCGTGCCGCGGGCCACCCCCGTCATCGTCATCGTCGCCGTCCTGCGCCAGGACCGCCGCTACGCGCTCACCATCACCGCGCTGTTCGCCGTGCTCGCGGGCAGGCTGTGGGCTCCGAGCTGGGACATCACCCCGTTCGGCCTGATGAGCACGGTCGGGCCGGCACTGGCCGCGCTCTACTTCGACGCGCGCAAGCAGCTCATGCAGTCGCTGCGCGACCGGGCCGAGCGCGCGGAGCGCGAGCAACTACTGCTCGCCGAGAAGGCGCGGTTCGAGGAGCGGCGCAGGATCGCCGCCGAGATGCACGACGTCGTCACCCACCGGCTCAGCCTGATCGTGCTGCACGCCGGTGCGCTGCGCCTCACGTCGGCGGACGGCTCGGTGCAGCACACCGCCGACGACATCCGTTCGGCGGGCACCCAGGCGATGGAGGAGCTGCGCGACCTGATGGGCGTCCTGCGCAGCGAGACCGCGGAGGCGCTGTCCACCGGGCCGGCCACCGACCCCAAGCCCGGCCCCACGGTCGTCGACCTGCAGGCGCTGGTCGACGAGTCGACGTCGGTCGGCATCCGGACCGGGCTGGAGGTCGAGGGCGAGGTCACGCAGCTCACCCCGATAGTGGCCCGTACGGCCTACCGGGTGGTGCAGGAGGCGCTGACGAACATCCGCAAGCACGCGCCCGGTTCGGACGCCACGGTGACACTGCGCTACCGCCCGCAGGACGTCGTCCTCCAGATCCTCAACACCGCGCCGGCGGAGGAGACCGACCCCGCGCTGGCCGGCACCGGGTCAGGCGCGGGTCTCACCGGCCTGCGTCACCGGGTCGAGGTGATCGGCGGCTCTCTGGAAAGCGGACCGACGGGCACCGGCGGGTTCCAGCTGAGTGCGATACTTCCCGCATATGTCCCCACAGCGGAAAGTCGCCAACATGATTCGTCTGGTCATCGTCGATGACGAGCCGATGGTGCTCGTGCATCTGCGCACCGTTCTCGAATCCGCCGAGGACATCACCGTCGTCGCGCAGGCCGAGGACGGCGCCGAGGCGGTGGAGGCGGCGGCGGTCCAGCGACCCGACGTGATGCTGATGGACCTCCGGATGCCGGGCGTGGACGGGCTCACCGCGATGGAGAAGATCGCGAAACTGCCGGACCCCCCGGTGATGATCGCGCTGACCACCTTCGACGCCGACACGTACGTGCTGCGCGCGCTGTCGGCCGGCGCGTCCGGGTTCCTGCTCAAGACGACCCCGGCGGAGGACCTCATCAGCCTCGTCCGCGTCGCCTCAGAGGGCCACACCGTCCTGTCGCCCGAGGCGACCCGCCGGCTGGTCGCCGCCTCGGCCGGTGAGCACCAGCGCACCGACAAGGCACGCCGGCGTACGTCCGACCTCACCGACCGCGAGGTCGACATGCTCCGTTGCCTCGGCGAGGGGCTGTCGAACGCGGCCATCGCGGAGCGGCTGCACCTGTCCGAGGCCACCGTGAAGAGCTATGTCTCCCGCATGCTGAGCAAGCTCGACTGCACCAACCGCACCCAGGCGGGGCTGCTGGCGTACGAGGCGGGCCTCGTCAACTGATCTCGGCGAGGGCGTTGCGGTACGTCGGCAGTACACCGCTCGCCGCGACCTCCGCGAGGGTCGGCGCGGCGGCGTCCTTGTCCGACATGATCGGCGGCTCCTTGAGGTCCCAGGGGATGCCCAGCTCAGGGTCCAGCGCCTGGATGTCGATCATCGTGCCCTCGACGTACTCGGTTCCGCACAGGTAGTTCATGCAGGTGTTCGGCTCCAGCGCGAGGAACGCGTGGCCGAGGCCGTCGGGGATGTACACCCCGATGCCGGAGCCCGCCTCCTGCAGCGTGCTGTCGAACATGCCGAACGTGGGCGAGCCGACGCGCAGGTCCACGACGACGTCGAGCGCCGCGCCCGAGACGCACGTCACCAGCTTCGCCTGCCCCGGCGGGATCTTCGTACCGTGGATCCCGCGCAGGGTGTTCCGCTCGGAGACCGAGTAGTTCACCTGCTCGATACGGAACGGGCGGCCGATGCGTTCGGACAGTTCGCTGTGACGCCACCCCTCGAAAAAGCTCCCACGCCGGTCACGGTTGTGCCGCGGAGTGATCCGGTACGCGTCCTTCACTGCCATCTCGACTATGTCCACGCAGCATCGCTCTCTCTGTCGATCGGTGGCCCTGCCGCGACGCGCTCCAGCACGTCGGCCGCGCGCGCCGCTCCTCCCCCCGACCGGATGGCGGTTCGCATCGCCGCCACCCGAGCCGCCGTCGCGGTGTCCGCCGCGACGGCGTCCACTGCCTCCCGCACCTGAGTTCCGGTGACCGGCCCGAAGAGGGCCCGGCCCAGCCCGAGCGCGGCGACGTGACGGGCCATCGCCTTCGCGTCGGGCTGCTGGGGTACGACGACCACCGGCACTCCGTGGCCGAAGGCGTCCATCAGCGACCCGGCGCCCGCCTGGCAGACCACGACGTCCGCGTGGGGAAGCACGGCGTGGTGGTCCAGCCAGGCGTGCAGCTCGACGTTGTCCGGCATGGCGGACGCGGTGTCCGCGTCCACGTGGCCGGCGGTGGTCATCACGACCCGCCACCCGCTGCCGGCGAACGCCTGCCCGCAGGCGCGGAAGAACTCCGGGTTGCTGTTCGACGACGTGCCCAGCGAGACCAGGACGACGCGGGCGCCGTCCTCGGGGGGTGTCCAGCCGGCCGGGGGCCGGTCGCCGGGCGGCTCCGGGCCGACGAACACGAAGTCGTCGCCGAAGCATTCGGCGCGTGGCTGGAACAGCTCTGGCACGAAGACGAGGTTCGCCGCGACCGCCGCGACCGCCTGGACGCGGTCGAGCCGCTCCTGCTCGATCCCGTACGCGGCGAGGCGCCCGGGCAGCTCGCGCTGGAGCCCGGTGATGGCCGGGTGCTCCGGGTCGAGGCTCGGGCCACCGGGTTCGGGCTCGCTGCCGTTGAGCGGGACGTCGTCGTTCCCCGCGAAGCCGGGGAACACGCGCACGACCGGACTGCCGGCCCGGTCGGCGACCAGGCCGCTGACCACGGTGCTGAGTGCATCCTCCACCACGACGTCGACGGGCCGCTCGGCGAACTCTCGCCATGCGATCGGCAGCGCGGCGAACGCCTCCGTGACGTAGTGCACGATGACGGCCGCGAGGTCGTCGGCCGTGACCACGTCGGGCACGGCGGCCGGGAACTCCGACTCGTAGGTGATCACGCGGGCCCCGGTCTTCGCGACCATGCCGGCGAAGCGCTCGGCGACCACGAAGGACACGTCGTGCCCACGGGCGAGTGACTCGCGCACCACCGGCAGGACCGGACGGAGGTGTCCGAGGCCCGGAAAGCTGAAGAATGCCAGGTGCAGGCGGGAGACTTCCACGCGATCACCCTAGGCGGGCCGGAGGCGGAAACCCATCGGCGGCAGGCCTATTCAAGGTGTTCGCCTAGTGGTTCACGCCGCGGGGCGTGAGTACGGCCGCTCGACCGGCAGGGTGGCACCGCGGCGGCGCTGGTCGCCGTCGATGACGCGGAACGGGTCCGGGAATCCGGCCACTCTGCCCTCTCGCGCGACGCCGCGCGGGGACTAGCACGTCAGGTGTGGACGATCTCCTAGAGCTGCCCTCTCAGGCGCCGAAGGAACGGGTGTTCTGCCTAGTTTCTCCTTGTTACCAATAGAAAGCACCCCCATCGGCCCCTGGAGGAAACGACATGGAGCGTCACGCCGGAACGGGCTTGCTCCGCAAGCCGGACGTGACGCTGCCGCACCGGCTCGCGAAGTCAGCGTCGGCCGTGAGCGGTGGCGTGACCCCCAACGAGGACATCGACGGCTGGATCGCCGCGCGCAACGCGGCGCACCGGCACGAGGTACGGCGCATCGCCTTCGACGAGCTGCGCCAGTGGGGCTTCGATCCCCAGACCGGCGACCTGCGCCACGAGAGCGGACGCTTCTTCGGCGTGCAGGGGCTGGAGGTCGAGACCGACCACGGTCCCGTCTCCAGCTGGTCGCAGCCGATCATCAACCAGCCGGAGATCGGCATCCTGGGCATCCTCGTCCGCGAGATCGACGGTGTCCTGCACTGCCTGATGCAGGCCAAGTCCGAGCCGGGCAACGTCAACGGCGTGCAGATCTCGCCGACGGTCCAGGCGACCAAGAGCAACTACACGCGGGTGCACGGCGGGCGGAACGTCCCGTACCTGGAGTTCTTCCGCGACCCGCCGCCCGAGAACGTGGTGGCCGACGTCCTGCAGTCCGAGCAGGGCTCGTGGTTCTACCGCAAGCGCAACCGGAACATGGTCATCGACGTCACCGACGACCCGCGCGCCGACGGCATGGACACACCGGCGGAGGACTTCCGCTGGCTGACCCTCGGACAGCTCCACGAGCTGCTGAAGGTCGACAACCTGGTGAACATGGACGCGCGCACCGTGATGTCCTGCATGCCGGCCGCCGCGGAGGGCGGGCTCGCCGAGACGTACAGCGAGCTGGCCGCCTCGATCGCCCGCTCCTCACAGCCCGGCGCCGGCAGCCTGCACACCTCGACCGAGATGATGAGCTGGATCACCTCGCGCCAGGCCGAGCACTCGGTGAGCACGCGATCGATCCCGCTGCGCGACGTCAAGCAGTGGAACCGGTCGCCCACCGAGATCGCGCACGAGCTCGGGCTGTTCTTCAGCATCATCGCGGTCGACATCACGACCAACGGGCGCGAGGTCGCCAACTGGACCCAGCCCCTCGTACGCCCGCACGGGACCGGGCTGGTCGCGCTGCTCGTCAAGCGGGTGGACGGCATCCTGCACGCGCTGGTCAACGCGCGGGTCGAGCCCGGCTACCTCGACGTCGTCGAGCTGGCGCCCACCGTGCAGTGCACGCCCGAGAACTACGCGCACCTTCCGGCCACCGACAGCCCGCCGTTCCTGGACGTGGTGCTCGGCCGCCATCCGGAGCAGGTGCTGTTCTCGACGCCGCTGTCGGAGGAGGGCGGGCGGTTCCACTACGCCTCCAGCGAGTACCAGATCATCGAGGTTCCCGGTGACTTCCCGGACGCCGGGCTCGCGGACTTCCGCTGGCTCACCCTCTACCAGCTCAACGAGCTGCTGCGGCACAGCCACTACATCAACGTGCAGGCGCGCAGTCTGATCGCCTGCCTGAGGGGACTGCGGTGACAGGGACACTCCGGGTCGGACTGCTCGGCTGCTCCTCGATCGCCCGGCGGCGTACGCTGCCCGCTCTGCGCGGGATCGAGGAGGCCACCGTGACCGCGGTGGCCTCGCGTTCGCCGGACCGGGCGAAGGAGCTCGCCGGGGACTCCGGCGCGAACGCCCGTACCTACGAGGAGCTCGTCACCGACGACGACGTCGACGCGGTGTACGTCTCCACACCGAACGGGAACCACTTCGAGTGGGCCGGGCGGGCACTGGCCGCGGGCAAGCACGTGCTGTGCGAGAAACCGATGACCACGACGCCCGCGCGGACCGCCGAGCTCGTGGAGCTCGCGGCGAGCCGCGGGCTCGTACTGCGGGAGAACTTCACCTTCCTGCACCATCCGCAGCACGCGAGGGTCCGGCACCTCCTCGGCGGCGGACGGATCGGCGGCCTGCGAACCTTCGCGGCCGCCTTCTGCATTCCCCCACTGCCCGACACCGACATCCGGTACCAACCGGAGCTCGGCGGCGGCGCGCTGCTCGACGCCGGGGTCTACCCGCTTCGCGCCGCGCAGCTGATGCTCGGCCCCGGCCTCACACTCGCGGGCGCCACACTGCGGGTCGACGAGGCGCGCGGCGTCGACGTCGCGGGACACGTGCTGCTGGTCTCGCCCGACGGTGTCTTCGCCTCTCTCGAGTTCGGGTTCCAGCACGGCTACCGGTCCCGCTACTCGCTGTTCGGCAGCTCCGGCACGCTCACGGTCGACCGCGTCTTCACGCCGCCGGCGAGCATGCAGCCGGTACTCCGGATCGAGGAGCAGAACCACGCGGAGGAGCTCACCCTGCCCGCCGCCGACCAGTTCTCGCTCGCGGTCCGCTCGTTCACGAGGGCCGCGCTGGCCGGCCGCGACCCTCGGGAGGCCGCTGAGGAGGGCGCCTCCAGTATCGAAACCGCGCGGCTCGTCGACGACGTGATGACGAACGCGGCGCGCGTCCCCGACCACAAGGCGGAGCAACACTGATGGAGATCATTGGCAGGGGCTTCATCGCCGGCCATACACGGCGGTACTTCGGCGAGCGGTACCCGGACGCGACGCTGATCGCGGCGGGCGTGTCGAGCGTGCTCATCACCGATGAGTCCGCCTTCGAACGCGAGGCCTCGCTCGTCTACGACACCATCCGGCGCTGCAAGGCCGAGGGACGCACGGTCATCTTCCTGTCCACGGCGTCGCCGGGCATGTACGGCGCGGACGAGTCGCCCGGCACCGAGGACGGCCTGGTGTTCCCGCTCACCCCGTACGGCCGGCACAAGCTGTGCCTGGAGCGGGTGTGCGCGGCGTCCGGCGCGCACTGGCTGGTCCTCCGGCTGGCCCACCTGGTCGGCTCGGGCCAGCAGCAGCACCAGCTGCTGCCCGCGCTGACCCGCCAGCTACTGGCGGGCGCGATCACCGTGCACGCGGGGGTGTCGCGCGACCTGCTGGACGTGAACGACATGCTGCAGATGCTCGACACCCTCCTCGCCCGCGAGGTGCGCGACGAAGTGGTCAACGTCGCCTCGGGGCATCCGGAGACCATCGAGGCCATCGTCGACGGGCTGGAGGAACGGCTCGGCACCAAGGCGGCACGGAAGCTGGTCGAGATGCCGACCAAGCGCGCCAACATCGACGTTTCCAAGATCCGTGGGCTGATGCCCTCGTTCGACGAGCTGGGTTTCGGCCCGGGCTACCTGCCCGCGTTGCTGGACCGGCACATCACCGAACTGGCCGAGAAGGCGCACCGCGACCTCGAGTCGCAGTCGATGATCGGGCTCTAGGGCTCGTTCCCGGCTGCGAGGCCCCTCCACCACCCCCGAGACCACCAGGGACAATGATGAAAGGCATCATCCTCGCCGGCGGTACCGGCAGCAGGCTGCATCCGGTCACGCTGGCCGTGTCCAAGCAGCTCGTGCCGGTCTACAACAAACCGATGATCTACTACCCGCTCTCGGTCCTGATGCTCGCCGACATCCGGGACATCCTGATCATCACCACCCCGTGGGACATGCCGGCCTTCCAGCACCTGCTCGGCGACGGGTCCTGGCTGGGGCTGAACATCACCTACGCGGAACAGCCCGAGCCGAACGGGCTCGCCGAGGCCTTCATCATCGGCGCCGACCACATCGGCGGGGACACGAGCGCGCTCATCCTCGGCGACAACATCTTCTACGGCCCCGGCTTCTCGACCCTGCTCCAGGGCAAGGCCCGCGACCTCAAGGGCTGCGTGCTGTACGGCTACCACGTGTCCGACCCGCACCGGCACGGCATCGGCGAGGTCGACGACGAGGGTAACCTCATCTCGATCGAGGAGAAGCCCGAGAAGCCGCGCTCCAACCAGGCGGTCACCGGGCTCTACTTCTACGACAACGACGTCGTGGAGATCGCCAAGGGCCTGACGCCGTCGGCGCGGGGCGAGCTGGAGATCACCGACATCAACAACACCTACGTCCAGCGCGGGCGCGCGCAGATGGTGAACCTCGGGCGCGGCTTCGCGTGGCTGGACACCGGGACCCACGAGTCGCTGCTCGACGCCGCGCAGTACGTCCAGACCCTCGAAGAGCGGCAGGGCACCCGGATCGCCTGCCTGGAGGAGATCGCGCTGCGCATGGGCTTCATCGGCGCCGACGCCGCGTACGAGCTGGGTGAGAAGCTCGACAAGACCAAGTACGGCCGCTACATCATGGAGGTCGCGGAGTCCATGCGCGAGCGTTCCCAGGGCCGTTCCCTCACCGGAGGTCGTGTCTGATGCGCCTGCTGGTCACCGGCGCCGCCGGATTCATCGGATCCGACTTCGTCCGCAACACCCTGTCCGGGCGCTACCCCGACCTGGAGCCGGACGAGCTGGTGGTGCTCGACAAGTTCACCTACGCCGGCAACCACGCGAACCTGGCGCCGGTCGCCGACGACGGGCGGCTGCGCGTCGTCCGCGGGGACATCTGCGACCCCGCGGTGGTCAAGCAGGAGATGGCCGGCACCGACCTGGTCGTGCACTTCGCCGCCGAGTCCCACGTGGACCGTTCGATCGCGGGCTCCTCGGAGTTCGTGATGACGAACGTCGTCGGCACCCAGACCCTGCTGCAGGGTGCGCTGGAGGCGGAGGTCGGCCGGTTCCTGCACGTGTCGACGGACGAGGTGTACGGCTCCATCGACGAGGGGTCGTGGCCGGAGGATCATCCTCTCGCCCCCAACTCGCCGTACGCCGCGTCGAAGGCGTCCTCCGACCTGATCGCGCGCGCCTTCCACATCACGCACGGCCTCGACGTGTGCGTCACTCGCTGTTCCAACAACTACGGGCCGTACCAGTACCCGGAGAAGGTCATCCCGCTGTTCGTCACGAACCTGATCGACGGCGGCCAGGTGCCGCTGTACGGCGACGGCCTCAACGTACGGGACTGGTTGCACGTCGACGACCACTGCAACGGCATCCAGCTCGTCGCCACCAAGGGGCGTGCGGGCGAGGTCTACAACATCGGCGGCGGCACCGAGCTGACCAACCGTGAGCTGACCGCGCGGCTGCTGGAGATCACCGGGCGCGACGAGTCGGCGATCCGGCCCGTGGCCGACCGGAAGGCGCACGACCGCCGCTACTCCGTGGACATCTCGAAGATCAGTGCCGAGCTGGGCTACCGGCCCCAGGTCGACATCGAGAAGGGACTACGCGAGACGGTCGCCTGGTACACGGAGAACCGTGCGTGGTGGGAGCCGCTCAAGGCTCGCTGACCGACGACACCCCGCGGCGTGTTGACCGCCGCGACGCGACCGATGGTGCGCCTGTGGCCTGGATTCTCCCCGAATGCCAGCGACATGGGCGCACTATCCGTTTTAGGTGATTTGTCGGGAAGGGACAACAACTTTCGATGGCAGCGAAGCCACCGCCTCAGTGCATATAATTGAGCGGAGTAATTCGACTCGAAAAGGGAATCATGATGCGTTCGGCCAAGATTTCACTGACCGACGGCAGCAATCCCGCTGCCGTTTTGGACGTCGCCAGGACAACGCTGGAAAACAAGGGCTTCAAATGGATCCAGACCGGCAACGCGAGCGCCGAGGCGCACGAGGGCGGTAAAGAGATCACGAAGAGGAGCTCCCGCAAGCTGCTACTCGGTCTGCAAGTGACGGCCTCTGACCTGGTGCTCGAGAAGAGGACCAACGGGGCCGAGGGCTTCGTCGTCAACATGGGGGCCACGCCCGCGATGCGCACGCAGCGTCACTTCAAGAAAGCCCGGCACTCCGTCGAGGATGCTCTCAAGAGTGCCGGGCTCGCCTGAGCGTCGCCGCTGAACGCGGGCCGCAACGTCAGGCCGAACGCTTCGACCGGGCCATGTTCAAGAAGACCAGGCCAGCGACGATGGCGAGGGCCGAGGTGATTTTGCTGGCCGCCGGGCCGTGCGCCACGGCGAGTCCCGCGACACCACTCGTGATGAGCACCACTGCGACGACCAGCGCAATGAGGCGCCTGCCCTTGGTCCGCTCCTTCATGACAACTCCTTCGGTTTCGGTAAATCGCTGTCTTGACTATACCCATGTCTATTGAACTACACGGGCATCTGCCCATCAGCGGCCGAAAGATGCTTTGCCGGCAACGAAAGTTGCGACTACTCGCTGCCATTGCGGAGCGTCATCCGCGAAGGTAGTCCTCGACCGCGTCAGCGGCCCCGGAGACGCCCCCGGTAGCGCGTACCTCGTCACGGATCCTCGCGAGCCGCTCTGCGGCATCCGAGTCCTTCAGAAGGTCGCTGACGGCCGTCCGGAGCGACTCGGCGGTGACCGTCTCGATCGGCAGGTGCGTGCCGATACCGAGCTCGGGGATGTACCTGGCGTTGTCGAACTGCTCGCTGCCCTGCGGCACCGCGATCATCGGCACGCCGTACCAGAAGGCCTCGACGCACGAGCCCGCGCCGGCGTGGGTCACGAACACGCTCGTGTGCTCGAGCACCGTCAGCTGCGGCACCCACTCGTGGATCTCGATGTTGTCCGGCACATCGCGGAACTTCGGGTCGTTCACGTACTTCCTGGCCATGACGAGCACGACATGCCAGTCCATCCCGGTGAACGCGTCCACGCAGCTCCGGTAGAACTCCGGCCGGTCGTTGAAGGTGTTGCCGAGGGACACCAGCACGACGGGCCGCCCGTCACCCGGCGGGGTCCAGCTACGGTCGGCGAGCCGCTCCGGGTCGAAGCAGGGGCCGACGAAGCGCCAGTAGCCGGGCGCCCGCTCCACACCCGGTTGCAGGCTGCGGGGTATCAGGGAGAGCACGCCCTCGGGGTGGCTCTGCAGCTCGTTGGCGGTCTCGGAGATCCCGTTCTCGCGGAGCCAGGCGTCGGCCAGCTCGTAGTAGCGGCGCACCGACTCGACGGACCTCAGCGCCTCGATCGCCGCCCGATCCGGCTTCTGGTCCTCCTCGGGCCAGGACACCGGGGTGATGGAGAGCTGGATCGCCGATACGCCGTAACGGCGCGCGAGGACCTGGGCGGCCATCGCGCCCGGGTCGTGCAGCACGAGGTCCGGCGGGTCGTCGTCGAAGTGCTTGGCGAGGTACGGGAACTGCGTCATCGCCTCGCGCAGGAACACCTGCATGGCCTCCCCCGCGTCCGTCGGGATCACGAAGGCGGCGTCCACCTCGGCGTCGCCCAGGCCGGGCAGTGTCGACCGGTGTCCGACCAGACGGGCACCGGTCGGTACGAGCCGCTCGTGCTCGGCGTACCCCACCCCGACGCTCACCCGATGGCCACGCTCGACGAGCTCCCGGACCAACCCGAGCGTGGGGAGGATGTGGCTCTTCGACGTGACCAGGACGATGGCGATATGCCGCCGTCCGGTACTCGGGCTGCTCGTCATGCGCCGAATGCTACCTACGCGAACACCCGCTCTGGCCTGGAGCGTTTCCGGTCTAGGGCTTTCCTAAGAATCCCGGTACACCTGCTCGATCGCGTCCGCGGCGCGCACCGCGCCGCCCGCCGCGCGCATCTGCTCGCGCATCCACGACAGCCGGTCCGCGATGCCCTCGTCGGCGAGCAGCGACTCGACCGCGTCGCCGACGGCCTCGGCGCCGAGCTCGTCGCGCGGGACCAGCCTGCCGAGCCCGAGGTCGCGAACCTGCCCGGCGACCAGGTCCTGCTCGGTGAGCTGCGGCAGCAGCACGACGGGAGTGCCGGTGTACATCGCCTCGGTGACGCTGCCCATGCCGGCGTGGGAGACGAAGACGTCGGCCTCCTCCAGCAGGGCCAGCTGCGGCACCCAGCGGTGCACCTCGATGTTGTCCGGCAGGGGTTCGAGGTCGGCCGGGTCCACCTGGTTGCCGATCACGAGGACCACGTGCCACGGCTTGCCGCCGAACTCCTTCACGCACTCGGTGAACAGCCTCTGCTGGGAGGTGTACCCGAAGGTGCCGAAGGCGATGACGACCAGCGGGACCCCCTCAGCGCGCGGCCGGGAGGACTCCCACCGGCCCTGGTAGCCGCGGTCGCCCAGGCAAGGGCCGACGAAGGCGTACTCGTCGTCGTCGAAGTGCTCCTGGCCGACCTGCATGGCGCGCGGCAGGAAGACCAGGTTGCGGCGCACCGTCGAGGCGTCGGCCCTGAACTCGTCCGGCGTCAGGTCGCCGAAGCCGTGGTTCGCGAGCGTCTTCACCATGAGCTCACGCTCCCCGGTGATCGCGGGGTGCTCGAGGTCGATGTCGGGGTGCGCCACGCCGACGAAGCGCAGGTAGGGGTTGAACTTCTCGCTGAACACCATGGTCGTGCACAGCTGGATCGCCGGCAGGTCCCACTTGCGGGCCAGCAGCCGCCCGGTGTGGAACGCCGTGAGGTCGTGCAGGATCACGTCGGGCCGGCGGTCGTCGAGAGCGTCGTGCACGTGCGACAGCGGCGCGAGGCCCTCGTCGGTGATGCTGAGGATCGACTGGTGGAACTCCTCGTGGGAGACCTCGCCCGGCGGCTTGATGACCAGGTCGAGCGACCGGCCCATCCCGCTCTCGTACAGCAGCGGCTCGGCGCCCGCCGCCCGCACCGCGTCGGCGAACTCGACGGTCGTCGCGAAGGTCACCTCGTGGCCTCGTCGCACCAGCTCCGCGACGACACCCAGCGTCGGGTTCACATGACCGTGCAGGGGGAAGGTGAGGAACGCCGCGCGCACGGCAACCACCGCCTCGTCGAAATCGTCGTGAGCGTGCCGAGAATCAGGAGTCTCAGCAGACCACGGACCAGATTCGCGACACTATGGGTAGGTCACTAGTCTTGCGCTGCTAGCCGGCGCTTTCGCGGGCTCGCGCGATTAACGTCGTCGGCATGCCCCGGGAATCAGCTACGAGCCGTCGTGACGTTCTCTTCCTGTTGTACCCGACGCATGGTCATGTGACGCCGAACCTCGCCGTCATCGCCGAGCTCGTACGCCGCGGATGGCGCGTCCGCGCGGTCGTCGGCGACCGCTACGCCACCGCGATCAGCGACGTGGGCGCCGAGCCGCTCGGGTTCGACCCGCCTCTCGGCGCGGTGCCGTCACTGGCCGGGATGACCGAAGAGATATGGGCCGAGACCAGCAAGGACGTCTTCCTCGACGTCATCAAGGCGTCCGCGGCGATCGGCAAGATCGTCTCCGCGGATCCGCCCGCCGTCATCGCGTTCGACTCCGCGCTGTGGACCCCCGCGCGCGTCGTCAGCGCGCAGGCCGGCGTCCCGGCCGTTCAGCTGGTCCCCACGGTCATCGACCGGGAGCCGTTCACCACCGGCAGCTTCCGCATGGGCGAGCCGGACGAGCAGGCCGAACGCGAGCGGCTCTCGATGTTCACCGACGTGCTGATCAAGCTGCTGGACCAGCACGGCCTGCCCGGAGCGTCGGAGGAGGCCTTCACGGCGCGTCCCGGCGAGCGCACGATCGCCTTCGTGCCCAGGGACTTCCAGCCGGGAGTGGAGCGCTACGACGAGCGGTACACCTTCGCCGGCCCCTGCCTGCCCGTGACGGACGGCGCGCCGGCGTGGACCCCGCCCGGTGACGGGCGGCCGGTGCTGCTGTTCTCGCTCGGCACCACCTCGAACGACCGGCTCTCCCTGTTCGTCGACTGCGTCCAGGCCTTCGCGGACTCGCCGTGGCACATGGTGATCACCCTCGGCGGGCGGTTCCGGCCCGAGGACCTCGGGCCGCTCCCCCCGAACGTCGAGGCGCACGAGTGGATACGCCACCCTGAGGTGCTCGCCCACGCGAGCGCGTACGTCTGCCAGGCCGGCATGGGCAGCGTCATGGAGTCGCTGGCGTACGCCGTGCCCGTCGTCGCGGTGCCGAGCCATCCGGAGGCCATCAGCAACGGACAGCGGCTCACCGAGCTCGGGCTCGGGCGTTGGATCCCCGCCGATGACGTGACCGGGCGCGGAGTGCGCGAGGCCGTGGAGGCGGTCGCGCACGATCCCGCGATCGCGCGGAGCCTCGCCGGCATGCGGGAGCACATCCAACGATCCGGCGGCGCGAGAGTCGCGGCGGACGTCATCGAACAAGTCCTGGAGGAAACCGGTGAGTGACATCAGCCTGGTGCAGCTGTCGGACGACTTCCGCTGCTACGCGCCATCAGATCCGGACGGATACTTCCTCGAACTGCGGTTCGTGTACTCGGAGATCTTCGGCGGGAACACCTACGCGGACGAGATCGCGCGGCTGCCCGACGACGCCGTGGTGCTGGACATCGGGGCGAACGTCGGCATGTTCTCGCTCGGAGTGAAGACCGCCAAGCCCGCCGCGACCGTGCTGGCGTTCGAGCCGATGCCGGCCACCCTGGACGCGCTGCGCAAGAACATCGAGCTGCACGAGCTGAGCGGGGTGACGGTCTACCCGATCGCGCTCGGCACCGAGGAGGACTCCAAGGTGGAGTTCACCTTCTACGTGCAGGCTCCGGCGAACTCCACGCGTTACCCCGAGGAGAAGCCGGTGGGCATCCCGATGATGGAGAAGACCACCACCGTCCTGGTCGACGTGACCACGGTGGCGGCGATCCTGCGGAAGCACCCCGAGCTGGGCCGGATCGACCTGGTCAAGATCGACGTGGAGGGCTCCGAACTCGACGTGCTCAAGGGCATGTCCGCGGCCGACTGGGACCTCGTCCGGTCGTTCGTGATCGAGGTGAGCGATGTCGACGGCAGGCTGGCCGGTGTGTGCGGGCTGCTGACCGACCACGGGTACGCCGTCACCTCCGAGCCCGCCCCGCTCATCCCCGAGGACCAGGCGCTGTACCTCGTGCACGCCACCCGCGCCTGACCCCGTACATGAGGTGAGGGCCGGCGACGTCGCCGGCCCTCACCTCATGTATTTGTGCCGCCTCAGACGAGGCGCTTCAGGATCAGCTCGTTGACCTCGCGCGCGTTGTCGGCGAGGAAGAAGTGCCCGCCCGGGTACACGGACAGCTCGAACTCCCCCTCGGTGTGGTCGGCCCACGGGCGTACCTCGTCCAGCGGCGCCTTCGGGTCGGCGTCGCCGGACAGCGCCGTGATGGGGCAGTGCAGCTTCGGGCCCGGCTCGTAGCGGTAGGTCTCGGCCGCCTTGTAGTCCGCGCGGATCGCCGGCATCGCCATGCGGAGGATCTCCTCGTCGCCGAGGATGCGCGTGTCGGTGCCGCTGAGCTTCTTCAGCTCCGCCAGCACGCCCTCCTCGTCGCGCTGGTGCACGGTCTCCACCCGGTGCACCGAGGGCGCCCGGCGGCCCGAGGCGAACAGCCGCGCCACCTTCGTGCCCTTCGCCTCCATGCGGAGGGCCAGCTCGAAGCCGAGGGTCGCGCCCATGCTGTGCCCGAAGAGCGCGATCGGCCGGTCGCACCAGGGCGCCAGCGCGGCCTCGACCTCGTCGGCGAGCCGGCGGATGTCGTCGATGCAGGGCTCCTGCCTGCGGTCCTGCCGCCCCGGGTACTGCACGGAGAGCACGTCGAGGGACGGGCTCAGCGCGCGGGCCAGCGGCAGCCAGAAGCTGGCCGAGCCGCCCGCGTGCGGCAGGGCCACCAGCCGGACCGCGGCGTCCTGGGCCGGCTGGTAGCGCCGGAACCACAGGTCGCTGCCGCTATCGGATCCCGCCATGGTTCGTCCTTCCATTGGAGTCGAGGGTCAGAGCGGAATGTTAGTGAGGTGACCGCGGCCGGCGGGAGCCGCGGCCAGCGCGTACGCGAGCCGCGACCGGGTCTCGGTCGGCTCGATCACCTCGTCGACCACTCCGAGCTCCAGCGCGCGGCTCACCCCGCCGGACTCGCGCTCGTGGTCGGCGACGAGCCTCGCGCGCAGGACGGGACGCTCGTCCTCGGCTGCGGCGGCGAGGGTCTTGCGGTGCAGCACACCGACGGCGGCCTCGGCGCTCATGACGGCGACCTCGGCGTCCGGCCAGGCGAACACCGCGGTGGCGCCCAGCGAACGGGAGTTCATCGCGATGTACGCGCCGCCGTAGGACTTCCGGGTCACCAGCGTGACGCGCGGCACCGTGGCGGCGGCGAACGCGTGCAGGAGCTTGGCACCGCGCCGTACGACGCCCTGCCACTCCTGGTTGACGCCCGGCAGGTAACCGGGGACGTCCACGAGCACGACCAGCGGGATGCCGAAGGCGTCGCACAGGCGTACGAACCGGGAGGCCTTCTCGGCGCTGAGCGAGTCGAGGCAGCCGCCCTTTCGCAGCGGGTTGTTGGCGATGACGCCGACCGTGCGCCCGGCCAGCCGGCCGAGCCCGATGACGACGTTGGGCGCCCACCGGGCCTGCAGTTCCTCGAACTGCTCGCCGTCGCCGGAGTCCAGGATCTCGCGCACCAGCGGCCGTACGTCGTACGCGCGGCGTGAGCTCTCGGGCAGGAGGCTGCGGAAGTCGGACGGCGCGGCGGCGGCCGTGATGTCCATCAGCCCGGGGCGGGCGAAGAGCGTGGCGATCGAACGGGCCCGCTCGTACGCCTCGGGCTCGGAGTCGGTGACCACGTGCGTGACACCGGACTGGCGGTGGTGGGTGTCGGGGCCGCCGAGGGTCTCCATGTCGACGCTCTCGGCGGTGACCTGCTTGATGACGTCCGGCCCGGTCACGAAGAGCCGTGCCGTGTCGGCCATGATGACGACGTCGGTCAGCGCGGGGCCGTACGCCGCGGCGCCGGCCGCCGGGCCGAGGATCACCGAGATCTGCGGGATCCGGCCCGAGGCCGCGGTCATCGCGGCGAACATCCGGCCCACGCCGTCCATCGACTCGACGCCGTCGGCGAGCCGGGCGCCCCCGGAGTGCCACAGCCCGATGACCGGGCAGCGCTCGCGTACCGCCAGCTCGATCGCGTCGATGATCCGGTTGGAACCGGCCGCGCCGAGTGAGCCACCGCGGTAGGTGCCGTCGGTGCAGTACGCGATCACGGGATGACCGTTCACGAGCCCGCGGGCGCTGAGTACCGCGCTCTCATCTCGCTCGTTGACGGGCCGAAGGGTGCCGGGATCGAAGAGCTGGTTCATCCTGTGGGTCGGATCACGGTGGTCCGGCTTGGTTGCAGGCGGTGTCTCAGCGATCGTCATAGTGTTCGCCTCGGCGGGGTCGGCTGGATTGGGAGTCTTCTCGGAGCCAGACTCTCAGGAGGACCACTGGCGAAACTCCCAGAGATCGCACGGGATAGTGGTTTCGTCGGTCAGGCGAGTGGTTGGAGGAGACCCGATGGCGCCCGTCGAAGACACCTTTCCGCTCGGCGGCGATCTGGTGGTCCGCCGCGTCGGGTTCGGCGCTCTGCGGCTCACCGGAGAGGGCGGCTGGGGTCTGCCCGACGACCTGGAGGGCGCGCGTGCGGTTCTGCGGCACGCCGTCGAGCTCGGTGTGCGGCTCATCGACACGGCCGACGCGTACGGGCCCGGCACCAACGAGGAGCTGATCGCCTCGACGCTGCACCCCTACCCCGACGACCTGGTCATCGCCACCAAGGCCGGCCAGTGCCGTCCCGGGCCCTTCGAGTGGGTGCCGCTGGGCCGCCCGGAGTACCTCCGCCAGCAGGCCGAGCTGAGCCTGCGCCGCCTGCGGCTGGAGCGGCTGGACCTGTTCCAGCTCCACCGCCTCGATCCGCACGTGCCGGCCGAGGAACAGTTCGGCGTCCTCGGGGAGCTGCGGAGCGAGGGCAAGGTCAGGCACATCGGCCTGTCCGAGGTCACGCTCGCCGAACTGGAGGCGGCACGCCGGCAGATCGAGGTGGCGAGCGTCCAGAACCGCTACAACCTCACCGACCGCAAGCACGAGGCCGTCCTGGACTACTGCGAGCGCGAGGGCATCGCGTTCATCCCCTGGCATCCCGTCGGGAAGGGGTCACTGACCGGCCCCGCAGGACCGGTGGCCGAGATCGCCGCCGAGCTGGACGCCACGCCGTCCCAGGTCGCGCTGGCCTGGCTGCTGCACCGCTCCCCCGCGATCCTGCTGATCCCGGGCACGTCCTCGATCGCGCACCTGAAGGAGAATCACGCCGCCGGGCGGGTGTCCCTGTCGAAGGAACAGCTCGCCCGCCTCGACGGCGTCCGCTGACCCTCGCCGCTCAGAGCGACGTCAGCCAGGCGTCCAGGGCCGCGGCGGTCGCCTCCGCGTGCTCCTCGACGATCGAGAAGTGGTGGCCGGGCACGTCGACCGCTTGGTGCGGCAGGTCCCAGCGGGCCTGCCAGTCCTCGGGCCGCTCGCCCAGCGGGCGGCTGTGCGGCTCGCTCGCCCGCATCAGCAGCGTCGGCGCCTCGATGGCGGGCGGCTTCCACCCGCCGAACAGCCGCAGGTACCAGGCCGCCGCGGTCAGGCGCGGTGTGGTCATCGGCGTCCAGGTGTCCTCGCGTTCGAACATCCCGGAGTCGAGATCGCCGTCGAACAGCGTGAGGATGTCCCCTGGGTTGTAGTAGACGTCGAGCAGGCCGACGCCGGTGACCGCGTGGCCCGCGTTCTCTAGGCGCGCGGCGATCGCGTGGGCCATGGTGCCGCCCGACGACAGGCCGGCCAGGACGAACGGCCGCCCGCCCGCGGCCTCCAGCACCGCCTCGGCCTGGGCGTCGAGGAAGACGTCGAGGTCGGCCGGCAGCCCGTGCTCGCGCTCGAACCCCGGCGGCTGCAGCACCGCCACCTCGCGGCGCCCGCGGAAGTGCGAGGCCAGGCGCACGTACTCGTGCACGCCGCCGATCGCCACGTACGTGCTGAAGAGGATCACCATCGGCTCGGCCTCACCGCGCGAGATCCGCACGGGCGCCACGCGGTTGCCGGCCGCCTCCGCCAGGCCGAACGTCGGCCGCAGGTCGGCGGCGGCGTTCAGCAGCCGGTAGCCGTCTCCGATGCGGTCCTGCTCCCAGGCCGAGCGGAAGAAGGCGTACAGCGTGTCGGAGGGGTCGGAACGGCCGGACACGTCGGCGGCACCGTCCGGCTCGTCGTCCGCCAGCAGCTCGGTGATCGCCTTGAGCGTCGGGTACGCGAACGCGAGGTCGGACTGGAGACGGCGTCCGGTCGCCTCCGCGAGCGCGTTGCGCAGGCGGATCGACATGAGCGAGTCGAACCCGGCCTCCGGCAGGCTCTGCTCCGGGTCCAGGTCGGCGGGCGAGCCGTGGCCGAGCACCGACGCCACGAGCCGCCGTACCAGGTCGGGCGTTGACTCGTCCGGCCGGCGGCCGGCGGCCTTCTCGGCGGCCGGCGCCTCGGCCGCGGCCTCGGGGATCTCGGTCAGCAGGGGTGCCGCGCGGCCGATGGTGAAGGTCGGCGCGAAAAGGGTCCAGTCCATGTCGGCGACCACGAGAGTGGTGTCGCCGTCGTCGAGGGCACCGTGCAGCGCGCCGAGTGCGAGGTCGGGGTCCATCATCCGGTTGCCCCGGCGGCGCATGGCCTCGGCGGCCTTCGGGTCCTTGGTGAGCGTGCCGCCTCCGCCCCAGGCGCCCCACGCGACGGCGGTCGCCGGGCGGCCCTGCGACCTCCACAGCTCCGCGAGCGCGTCGAGCTGCGCGTTGGCCGCGGCGTACGCGCCCTGGCCGCCGCCGGCCCACACACCGGCGCCCGACGACACCAGCACGAAGGCGTCGAGGTCGCCGGCCAGCTCGTGCAGATTCCACGCGCCGCCGACCTTGGCGGCGAAGGTCTCCTCCAGGTGCGCCTCGTCGATCTCCGAGACGGGTGCACCGGTCATCGCGCCCGCCGAGTGGAAGACGGCGTCGACGTCGAACTCCTCGAAGAGCTCCGCGACGGCCTTCCGGTCGCCGACGTCGCAGGCCACGACGCGTACCTGGGCGCCGGACTCGGTCAGTTCCTTGGTGAGCTCGTCGACGCCGGGGGCGTCGGGGCCACGGCGGCTCGTCAGCACGAGCCGCTCGGCGCCGTTGCGCGCCAGCCACCGGGCCATCAGCGCGCCGACTCCGGACACGCCGCCGGTGACGAGCACCGTGCCGCGCGCCCGCCACTTCGGCTCCGCGGCGCCGCGGGGCGCGGCGCGTACGAGCCGCCGTCCCAGCAGCCCGGACTCGCGCACGGCCAGCTGGTCCTCTCCGTCGGTGCGCCCGAGGGCCTCGGCGAGCAGGTCGAAGGTGCGCTCCCCGGTAAGGGCCGGCAGGTCGATGAGCCCGCCCCACCGCGCGGGCTGTTCCAGCGCCACGACGCGGCCGAACGCCCACAGCCCGGCCTGCTCCGGCCGGGGCGGGGCGTCGGAGTCGGAGGTGGTCACGGCCTCACGCGTGACGCACCACAGGCGGCCGGCGCCGTCGGCGGCCTCGAACCTCTGGACGAGGCGCACCGTGTCGATCAGGGTGTGGTCGTCCGCCAGCGCGAGCAGCGACACGACGCCGTCGGACTCCTCCAGCGCCGGCGCCGGCTCCTCGGACCCGTTCACGGTGACGACGTCGACGGTCGCGCCGCGACGGCGCAGGGCGTCGGCGACGGCCGTGTCCTCGGACGTGCCCGGCGTCAGCACCGTCCACCGGCCCCACGGCGCGGAACGGGCGGCGTCCTGCAGGGGCCGCCACCGGACGCGGTAACGCCACGCGTCGGCCGCCGCTCCCGCGGGAGCGGCGACGACGGAGAGGGCCGTCGGCTCGGCCCAGTAGCGGCGGCGCTGGAAGGCGTAGGGCGGCAGCGGCACACCCGGGGCCTGGTCACCGCCGAACACCGTGGTCCAGTCGACCGGAACCCCGTGGGCGTGGCCCTCGGCGAGCGCGGTCGCCACGCGGTCCAGGCCGCCCTCGTCACGGTTGAGGGTCGCGGCGGTCGCGACGCGGACCCCGGCGTCGTCGGCGATCTCCTCGATGGATGAGAGCAGAGTCGGATGCGGGCTGATCTCGACGAAGCCGTCGATCCCGTCGGCCAGCGCCTTGCGGATGGCCTGCTGGAACAACACCGGCTTGCGGGCGTTCTCCCACCAGTGCACGGAGTCCATCCGTGCCGTGTCCACCACGCCGCCGGTGGCGGTCGAGTAGACCGGGATGTCGCAGGCCGTCGGCGACAGGTCCGTCAGGCGTTCCAGCAGCCGGTCGTGGAGCACGTCGACCTGCGCGGAGTGCGCGGCGACGCCGATCCCGCGGATGCGGCGGTTCGTCACGCCCCGCGAGTCCAGCTCGGCGGCGAACTCGTCGAGCGCGTCCACCTCTCCGGAGATGGTGGTGGCGTGCGGGCCGTTGTCCGACGCAACGGACAGCTTGCCGCCCCAGGGTTCGAGCAGGCGCGCGGTCTCGTCGGCGGGCAGCGACACCGTGTGCGTCCCGCCCTTTCCCCCCTCCAGCTCGGTCCACAGCCGGCTGCGGGCGGCGATGATACGGGCGCCGTCGCGCAGGCTCAGGCCCCCGGCGAAGCAGACGGCGGCGATCTCGCCCTGCGAGTGGCCCGTCACCGCGGCGGGGGTCACGCCGTGCGCGCGCCAGACCTCGGCGAGGCCGACCATCATCGCCCACAGCGCGGGCTGCACGATGTCGATCCGGCGCAGCGACGGGGCGTCCGGCGTGCCGCGGAGCACGTCGAGCAGCGACCAGTCGACGAACTCCTCCAGCGCTTCGGCGCACTCGCCGATCCGCTGGGCGAAGACCTCGCTGGTGTCGAGCAGGGCCGCGCCCATGCCGGTCCACTGGGAGCCCTGGCCGGGGAAGACGAACAGCACCTTGCCGCTCTGCCGCGCGCGGACGGTCTCCTTGAGCTCGTCCAGCCGCGCGAGCAGGTCGTCGCGGTCCGCGGCCACCAGGCCCGCGCGGTGCTCGAACACGGTCCGGCGGGTGGCGAGCGTACGGCCGACGTCGGCGAGGGCGAGGTCGGGGTGGTCCACGAGGTGGGTGCGCAGGCGTGCCGCCTGGGCCACCACCGCCTCCGGGCTCTTGCCGGACAGCAGGATCGGCACCCGGTCCGTGGTGCCGCCCGCGACCGTGACGCGCGTCTCGACCGGCGGCGGGCTCTCGGGCGCCTCCAGGATGATGTGCGCGTTGGTGCCGCTGATGCCGAAGGAGGACACCGCCGACCGGCGCGGCTGCCCGGTGTCGGGCCAGGGTTCGGCCTCGTCGAGCACCTTCACCGCTCCGGCCGTCCAGTCGACCTTCTCCGAGGGCTTCCCCACGTGCAGCGACTTGGGCAGGACGCCGTGCCGCATCGCCTCGACCATCTTGATCACGCCGGCCATTCCGGCCGCGGCCTGGGTGTGGCCGAAGTTCGACTTGATCGAGCCGAGCCGCAGCGGGCGGCCGTGGCCGCGGTGCCGGCCGTACGTCGCCAGCAGCGCCTGCGCCTCGATGGGGTCGCCGAGCATGGTCCCCGTACCGTGCGCCTCGACGATGTCGACGGCGTCCGGGCCGAGCCGCGCGCTGGCGAGCGCCTGGGCGATCACCCGCTGCTGAGAGGGTCCGTTGGGGGCGGACAGCCCGTTGCTCGCGCCGTCGGAGTTGACCGCGGAGCCGCGCATGATCGCGTGCACCTGGTGGCCGTTGCGGCGCGCGTCGGAGAGGCGTTCCAGCGCCACGACGCCGACGCCCTCGGAGAAGCCGGTGCCGTCGGCGTCGTTGGAGAACGGCTTGCAGCGCCCGTCACGGGACAGGGCGCGCTGCTTGGTGAACGCCACGAGCATTCCCGGCGTCGCCATCAGCGAGACGCCGCCGGCGAGCGCGAGCGAGGTGTCGCCGGCGCGCAGGCTGTACGCCGCCAGGTGCATGGCGACCAGCGAGGAGGAGCACGCGGTGTCGATGGTGACGGCCGGTCCCTCCAGCCCCAGGGCGTACGCGATCCGGCCGGACCCGACACTGCCGGAGGTGCCGGTGCCCACGTGGTCCTGCGCGCTCTCGTCGCCGCTGGCGAGGATCGCGTAGTCCTGGTACATCAGCCCGGCGAACACGCCGGTACGGCTCTCCTTCAGCGAGAGCGGGTCGATCCCGGCGCTCTCGATGGCCTCCCACGAGCACTCCAGCAGCAGCCGCTGCTGCGGGTCCATCGCGCGGGCCTCGTTGGGCGAGATGCCGAAGAACGCGGCGTCGAAGTCGCCGGCCTCGTAGAGGAAGCCGCCCTCACGGGTGTACGCGGTGCCGGGGTTGTCGGCGTCCGGGTGGTAGAGGCCTTCGAGGTCCCAGCCCCGGTTGGGAGGGAACGTCGAGATGGCGTCCCGGCCCTCGGCCACCAGGTGCCACAGCTGTTCCGGGTCGCTCACCCCGCCGGGGAACCGGCAGGCCATACCCACGATCGCGATCGGCTCGGAGTCCTTCTGCTCCAGCTCGCGGATCCGTGCGTTCGCCTCGTCGAGATCGCCGACGACCCGCTTGAGGTAGTAACGCAGCTGCTCGTCAGTCGGCATCCTTGCCTCCATAGCGTCGTCCCAGCATTTCGAACATGTCGTCGTCGCTGACCTGCTCGGACTCGGGTTCGGCCGCCGCGGGGCGTACGCTGCCGCCCCACCGCGCGACCAGGTCGGCCATCCGTGCCATCGCCGTGGTGCGCAGCAGGTCGTCGCCGTCGAGCCCGGCGAGGGCCGCCTCGATCCGGTCGAGCTCGTCGAGCACCGACCCCGTGTCCTCGTCGGGCACGAGACCGGCCAGCAGGTACTGGGCCACCGACTTCGGGGTCGGGTAGTCGAAGACCAGCGTGGGCGGCAGCCTCAGCCCGGTCACCGCGGCGAGCCGGTTGCGCAGCTCGACGGCGGTGAGCGAGTCGAAGCCCATCTCCTTGAACGGGCGCCCGTCCTCGACGTCGTCGGGTGAGGCGAAGCCGAGCACGCCGGCGACCTGGCGGCGCAGCAGTGTGAGCAGCGCCGAGGCGCGTTCCTCCGGGTCCATCTGCCGCAGCTCGTCCGCGACGGACTTGTCCGGCGCGGCCGCTGCGGCCTTGGCGACGTCCGGGACCAGGCCGCGGAAGACCGCGGGCAGCGCGCTTCCGCGTGCCCGCAGCGCGCCGAGGTCCAGGCGCGCGCCGAAGACCAGGGCGATGCCGGAGGACAGGGCCTGGTCGAACAGTTCCAGGCCCTCCTCGTCCCGCATCGGGACGGTGCCCGCCTGCGCGAGCCGGGCGAGCCCGCTCTCGCCGAGGTCGCCCATCAGCTCGGTCGCGGTGGCCCAGGGGCCCCAGGCCACGGACGTGGCCGGGACGCCCTCCGAACGCCATCGCTGCGCGAGGGTGTCGAGAACCACGTTCGCGGCGGCGTAGTTCGCCTGGCCGGCCCCGCCGAGTACACCGGAGGCCGAGGAGAACAGGACGAACGCCCGCAGATCCGCGTCCGCGGTGAGCTCGCGGAGGTTCATCGCCCCCGTGACCTTGGCCCCGAAGACGTGCTCGATCCGGCCACGGTCCAGCGAACTGATGACACCGTCGTCGAGAGCGGCCGCGGAGTGCACGACCGCGGTCGGCTCGTGGCCTTCCAGCGCGGCCGCGAGCTGCGCGCGGTCGGCGATGTCGCATGCCGTGACGGTGACGTTCGCCCCCGCCTCGGTCAGCTCGGCGCGCAGCTCGTCGGCGCCGGGGGTGTCCGGGCCCCGGCGGCTGAGCAGCAGCAGGTTGCGCACGCCGTGCTCGGCGACGAGGTGACGCGCCACACGGGCGCCCAGCCCGCCGGTCCCACCAGTGATCACCACGGTGCCCGACGGGTCGAGCTTCGGCGGCTCGCCCGTGGCCGGCGCCACCGCCAGGCGCGGTACGCGGAGCCGGCCGCCGCGCAGCGCGAGCTGCGGCTCGCCGGCGCCGACCGCGCGGGCGACGAGATCGGCGGGCACCTCGGCGTCGCCGTCGGTGTCGACCAGCACGAAACGGTCCGGGTGCTCGGTCTGGGCCGACCGTACGAGGCCCCATGCCGCCGCCGCGGCCGGATCGGGCCGGTCGTCCTCGCCGGCCGCCACGGCGTTCCGTGTGACGAGCACCAGGCGCTCGTCGGACGACTCGTGCCGCTGTACGAGTTCGAGGGCGCGGGTGGCGACGTCGGCCGCCCCCTCCGCCTCGACGGTGACGAAGCGCATCGGGACCGGATCGGTGACGGGCCGCAGGTCCACGACCGGCCACTCGACCCCGAGGACGCCGCTCCCGGCGGCGCGTTTGCCCGCCGCGAGCTGCTCGTTGGTGAACGGCCGCAACACCAGGCCGCCGACCGAGGCGATCACGACGCCGTCCGGGTCGATGGCCGTCATCGAGACGAGCCCGTCGTCGGCCGGGGCGATCCGGATCCGCGCGGCTACGCCGCCGGTCGCCGGCAGGGTCACGCCGGTCCACGAGAAGGGCAGCTCGACCTGGACCTTCACGTCCTCGGAGCCGGCCGCGTCCTCCGGCGGCGCGCCGAGCACGTGCAGACCCGCGTCGAACAGGGCGGGGTGCAGGCGGAACTGGCCGGCGGCGTCCTCGTCCTCGGCGGCCAGGTCGACCTCGGCGAACAGTTCGTCGCCGCGCCGCCAGGCGCGGCGGAGCCGGGCGAACGTCGGGCCGTAGTACAGCCCGGCCTCGCCGGCCCGCCGGTAGAGGGCGTCGACGTCCACCTCGGAGGCGTCGGACGGCGGCCAGGCGAACGTCTCGGTGAGGGGTTCCGCGACGGCCGCGCTCGCGAAGCCGGTCGCGTGCCGGGTCCACCGCTCGCCGTCCGGCGCGTCCTCCCGCAGGGAGAAGACCTCCAGCGGGCGGCGTCCCTCATCGTCGGGGCCGCCGACGGTGACCTGGAGGCGCCGGGCCTCGCCGGGCGGCAGGATGAGGGGGGTCGCCAGGGTCAGCTCGTCGAGCCGCTCGCAGCCCGCGCGCGCGGCGGCCGTCGTGGCGAGTTCGACGAACGCGGTGCCGGGCAGCAGTACGGTCCCGTCGACGGCATGGTCCGCGAGCCACGGGTGGGTCCTGATCGAGACCCGGCCGAGGTAGACGAACCCGTCCGAGCCCGGCAGTTCGACGACCGTGCCGAGGAACGGATGGCCGGCCGCCTGTAGCCCGGCCGCCTGCGCGCCCGCGGCGTCGGCCGCCGAGCCGCTCGGCCAGTAGTGCTTCCGCTGGAACCGGTAGGTCGGAACGTCGAAGTGACGCTGCGGGACGCCGTCGAAGACGGTCGCCCAGTCGAGCCCGACGCCGTGCGCGTGCGCCCGCGCCATCGCGGCACGGAACTCGTCCGCGCCGCCGTGGTCACGCCGCAGCGTGCCGAGGGCGACGGCCGGGGCTTCCAGTTCGTCGATGGTCTCCTCGATGCCGAGCCCGAGTACCGGGTGCGCGCTTATCTCGAGGAAGGCGCTGTACTCGCGTTCGATCAGCGCGCGGATCCCGTCGTCGAACCGCACCGGCATGCGGAGGTTCTCGTACCAGTACTCGGCGGTGAGCTCGGTCGTGTCGATCCGCTCGCCGCGCGCGGTCGAGTGGAAGGCGATGTCGCCCTGGCGCGGCGTGAGCCAGTCGAGGGCCTCGATCACCTCGTCGCGGATGCGCTCGACGTGCGACGAGTGCGACGCGTAGTCCGAGACGAAGCGCTTCACCCGGATGTCGCCGTCCTCGTAGTCGGCGACGAAGGCGGTGACGGCGTCGGCGTCACCGGACACGACCGTGGAACGCGGGCCGTTGTGCGCGGCGACGGAGAGCCCGTACGGCTCGATGATCTCCGCGGTGCGTTCGGCGCCCAAGGCGACCGTGGCCATCCCGCCGTGGCCGCTCAGCGCCTCGACGGACCTGCTGCGGATCACGCTGAGGCGCGCGGCGTCCTCCAGCGTGAGCGCTCCGGCGACGTGCGCGGCGGCGATCTCGCCCTGGGAGGTCCCGATCACGGCGGCGGGCTCGACGCCGTGGTGGCGCCACAGCCGGGCCAGCGCGACCGCCATCGCGAAGTTCGTGGGCTGCAGGACCTCGCGCTGTTCGAGTTCCGGTGCGCCCTCCGCCCCGGTGAGCACATCGATCAGCGACCAGTCGACCAGCTCGTCCAGGACGCGTGCGCAGTCCTCGACGGCCTCGCGGAAGACCGGGGAGTCCTCCATGAGGCCGGCCGCCATCCCGGGCCACTGCGCGCCCTGGCCGGGGAAGACGAAGACCGTCTTGCCCCCGGTCCTGGCCGTGCCGCGCACCAGCGCGTCGCTCTCGCCGCCCGTGGCCAGCGCGTCCAGCCCGGCCAGCAGCCCGTCGCGGTCGCCGGCGAGCAGCACCGCGCGCTGGTCGAACCGGCTTCGCGTGGTGGTGAGGTACCGGGCCAGCGGCGCGGGACTCCAGTCCTGCCGGTCGGCGAGCGCGGCCCGCAGGACGGCGGCGTACTCGGTCAGCGCGGTCGCGTTGCGGGCCGACAGGACCAGCGGGACGGTCCCGTGCGGGTCGTCCGCCCGCTCGGCCGGTTCCGGCTCCGGCTCGTGTTCGATGATGACGTGCGCGTTGGTGCCGCCGATGCCGAACGCCGACACGGCGCCGCGCCGCGCGCGGCCGGTCTCGGGCCAGGGGCGGGACTCGGTCAGCAGCTCGACGGCGCCCTCGGACCAGTCGACGTGGGTGGACGGCTGATCGACGTGCAGGGTGCGCGGCAGCGTGCCGTGGCGCATCGACTGGACCATCTTGATGAACCCGGCCATGCCGGCCGCGGCCTGCGCGTGCCCGATGTTCGACTTGATCGAGCCGAGCCACAGCGGGTCCTGCGCACGCTCCTGCCCGTACGTGGCCAGCAGTGCCTGGGCCTCGATCGGGTCGCCGAGCGTCGTACCGGTGCCGTGCGCCTCGACGGCGTCGACCTCGTCCGCCCGGACGCCGGCGTCGGCCAGCGCCCGGGTGATGACGCGCTGCTGTGACGGCCCGTTCGGCGCCGTGAGTCCGTTGGAGGCGCCGTCGGAGTTGACCGCGCTGCCTCGTACGACGGCCAGGACGGGGTGGCCGGCGCGGCGCGCGTCCGAGAGCCGCTCGGCGACCAGGACGCCCGCTCCCTCGGACCAGCTCGTCCCGTCCGCGGCGTCGGCGAAGGCCTTGACCCGGCCGTCGGTGGACAGGTTGCCCTGAAGCCCGAACTCCTCGAACAGCCCGTCGACGGCCATCACGGCCGTACCGCCGATGAGCGCGAGGCCGCACTCACCGCTCCGCAGCGACTGCACGGCGAGGTGCAGGGCGACCAGCGAGGACGAGCACGCGGTGTCCACCGAGAGGGTCGGGCCCTCCAGGCCGAGCACGTAGGCGATGCGGCCGGAGGCCACGCCGGGCGCGGTTCCGGTGACCGCGAATCCGCGCGCCTCGTCGAGGCCGCCGCCCGCGTCCTGGTAGACCGAGTGGGAGAGACCGACGAACACGCCGGTGTCGCTGCGGCGCAGGCCGCTCGGATCGATGCCGGCGCGCTCCAGCGCCTCCCAGGCGCATTCGAGCGCGAGCCGCTGCTGGGGGTCCATGCCCAGCGCCTCGCGCGGTGAGATGCCGAAGAACTCCGCGTCGAACTCGGTCGCGTTGTGGACGAACCCGCCGACGCCCTGGGTCCTGTTCCAGCCGCGGTCGGTGGGCAGCGGCCCGATCATGTCGGTCTCTGAGGCGACCATCTCCCAGAGCGCTTCCGGCGAGTCGGCGCCGGGGAACCGGCAGGCCATGCCGACGATCGCGATGGGATCCGTCGGCGCCGCCGCCACGACGGCGCGCGCGGTGACCGAAGACGTGGTGTCGCCGAGCCCTTCGAGCAGGAAACCGGCGAGGGTGGTGGCGTCGGGGTAGTCGAACACCAGCGTGGCGGGCAGCCGCAGCCCGGTGGCCGCGGACAGCCGGTTACGCAGGTCGACCGAGGTCAGCGAGTCGAACCCGAGGTCCTTGAAGGTGCGGTGCGGGTCGACGTCACGGCCGGACGCGTGTCCGAGCACGGCGGCGACCTCACCGCGGACCACGTCGGTGACCAGCTCAAGCCGGTCACCGGCCGGCACCGTGGCCAGCTTGTCGGCGAGCCCGCCGGCCGCCCCGGAGGACCGGCGGGTCGCCTTACGCCGCGACGAGCGCAGGACGCCGCGCAGCAGCGGCGGAACCTGGTCGTCGACGACCGACGGTCCGCCGACCAGCACGGGGGCGAGCAGCGGAAGGCCGGAGTTCAGGGACGCGTCCAGCAGCGCCATGCCGCTCGCCCCGGTGAGCAGCCGCATCCCGGACCGGCCCATGCGGGCGATGTCGGCCGCGGACAGGCGCCCGACGGTTCCGCCCTCCCACGGGCCCCAGGCCAGCGAGGTGGCCGGCAGGCCGAGTCCTTGGCGCCACTCGGCGAAGGCGTCGAGGGCGGCGTTGGCGGCGGCGTGGTTGGCCTGGCCGGCGCTGCCGAGCAGACCGGCGACCGAGGAGAAGAGCACGAAGTGGCTCGGCTCGTGCGACTCGGTGAGCTCGTGCAGCCAGCGCGCGCCGTCGAGCTTCGTGCTGAGCGTGCGCGCGATGTGCTCGGGGGTCAGGTGGCCGACCACGGCGTCGTCGACCACGCCGGCGGAGTGGAAGACCGCGGCGATCCGGCCGGCCTCCTCGATGACGGCGGCGAGCGCGTCGCGGTCGGAGACGTCGCAGGCGCGGATCCGCACGTTCGCGCCGAGCCCGGTGAGTTCGGCCTCCAGCTCGGGGGCCTCGGCGGAGCGGCTGAGCAGCAGCAGGTCGCGTACACCGTGCGCGGTGACCAGATGACGGGCCAGTATCGAGCCGATGTCACCGGTGCCGCCGGTGATGAGAACGGTGCCCTCACGCAGCGGGCGTTCCGGGCCCGGGCTCTCCGGTGGGCTTGGCCAGCCGGAGGACACGGCACTCGCGGTCGCGCAGCACGGCCTCGTCGAGCTCGGCGGCGAGCACCTCGGGCAGCAGGTCGAGGGACGCCTCGTCGGCGTCGGCCACGGTGATGAGGCCGGGGTTCTCGGTGGCCGCCGAACGCAGCAGGCCCCAGACGGCCGCGCCCGCCACGTCGACGGGGTCGCCACCGCCCACGGCGCCGCGGGTGACGACGATCAGGCGGTCGTCCTCGTCGATGGCGTTCTGCACCGCGGCCAGTACGCGGCAGACCTGCTCGTACGGGTCGCCTCCGGAGACGCCCAGCGCGACCACGTCGCCCGGGAAGTTGCGCTCGGCCAGACCGAAGACGTCGTCGCCGAGCACGCGCCAGTGTCCTTCGGCGGCCTCGTCTTCGGGCTCCGGCAGGTCGACGAGGATCCAGGCGGGCTCCAGCAGCGGCTCGGCGGCGGTGACGGCGCCGAACTCCTCGGTCTTCACCGGTCGCATCGTCACGGCGTCGGCGGAGAGCACGAGGTCGCCCGCGTCGTCGACCGCGACGAGCGCGACCGCGTCGGCGCCGGCCGGGCTCAGGCGTACGCGCAGCCGTTCCGCGCCGACCGCGCCGAGCGTGACGCCGTCCCAGCTGAACGGGACGAGGGCGCCGGAGCCCTCGGACAGGAAGGCCATGCCCTGCAGTGCCGCGTCGAGGAGCGCCGGGTGGGCGGCGTGGTCGCCGGCCATGCCGCCGTCGGGCAGCTCGGCCTCGACGAACACCTCGTCGCCGCGCCGCCACGCCGCCGTCAGGCCCTGGAACAGCGGGCCGTAGGCGATGCCGGCGGCGGCGAGGCGTTCGTAGTGCCCGGAGAGGTCGACGGTTTCGGCGCCCTCGGGCGGCCACTGGGCGTCCTCAGGTGCCCGGTCGCCGGCCGACGGGCTGAGGGTGCCGGTCGCGTGGAGCGTCCACGGCACCTCGTCGCCCGTCTCCTCGGGCGCCGAGTGGATGGTGATCTCGTGGTCGGTGAGCACGACCTGCAGCCGTACGGCGCCCTTCTCGGGCAGCACCAGCGGCGCCACGAGCGTGAGGTCGCTCAGCGCGTCGCAGTCGACCAGCTCGCCCGCTCGCAGGGCGAGGTCGACGAACCCGGTGCCGGGGAAGACGATCGAGCCGCCGACCGCGTGGTCGGCGAGCCAGGGATGGGTCTCGGCGGAGACGCGGCCGGACAGCACCCAGCCGCCCTCGGCGAGCCCGATGGTGGCGCCGAGGAAGGCGTGGTCCGCCACGGTGCCGAGGCCGAGCGAGCTCGCGTCCTGGCGGCCGCGCGCGGGGCGCGGCCAGAACCGCCGGTGCTGGAACGCGTACGTCGGAAGCGGCACCGTGGTCGCCGTGCCGAACGCGGGCGTCCAGTCGACCTCGGCGCCGCGGACGAAGATCTCGGCGACCGACGAGACGAAACGCCGCATCCCGCCCTCGTCGCGGCGCAGCGATCCGGTGACGACGCCGCGGGCCCGGCGGCTCTCCAGGGCGTCCTGCAGCGCCAGGGTGAGCACCGGCTTCGGGCTGAGCTCGACGAACGTGTCGTGGCCCGCGTCGATCAGGTCGCCGACGCCCGGTTCGAACCGGACCATCTGCCGCAGGTTGGCGTACCAGTACTCGGCGTCGCACTCGCCGCCGTCGAGCACGGCGCCGGTGACCGTCGAGTGGAACGGGATCGTGGTGGTTCTGGGCCGGAGGCCCTCCAGACCGGCGAGCAGGCGTTCGCGGATCGGCTCGACCTGGGGCGAGTGCGAGGCGAACGCGACCTTGATCCGCCGCCACTGCGTCTCGCGGGCGGTCCAGCGTTCCTGCAGTTCGTCCAGGCCGGCGTTCTCCCCGCCGACGACGACCGACGACGGGCTGTTCAGCGCGAGGATCGTCACGCCGGACACGTCTTGGAGGTCGGCCTCGACCTCGGCCGCCGAGAGCTGCACCGTCACCATGCCGCCGATGCCCTGGAGCGTGGCGAACTCCCGGCTGCGCACCGCCACCACACGGGCCGCGTCCTCCAGGGAGAGCGCGCCGGCGACGCAGGCCGCGGCGACCTCGCCCTGGCTGTGCCCGATGACGGCGTCCGGGCGTACCCCGTAGGACTCCCAGAGCGCGACCAGCCCCATCATCATCGCGAACAGCGCGGGCTGGAGGACCTCGATACGGTCGAGCGAGGGCGCGTCCGGCTCGTCGCGCAGGACCGCGGTCACCGACCAGTCGATGTGCGGCGCGAACGCGGCCTCGCACTCACGTACCTTCTCGGCGAAGACGGGCGAGGTGTCGAGCAGCTCCCGGCCCATCCCGGCCCACTGGCCGCCCTGGCCGGGAAAGACGAAGACGGTCTTGCCGGCGAGGTCGGCGACGCCCTCGACGACCGCTCCCGACGAGGCGCCGGAGGCGAGCGCGTCGAGCGCGGTCTCGAAGTCCTCCCGGGTGGCGCCGACGACCACGGCCCGGCGGGGCAGCAGCGCTCGCGTCGTGGCCAGCGAGAGCCCGACCGCTGCGGGCGCCCGGTCCAGCTCGGCGTGGAGCCGGGCGGCCTGGGCGCGCACCGCGCCCTCGTCCGCCGCCGACACCTGCCACGGCACGACGCCGCCCGCCGGAAGGGGCTCCGCGAGAGGCTCGGTGCCGCTCTCCGGCTCGGGATCGCCCTGCTCCAGGATCACGTGCGCGTTGGTGCCGCTGACGCCGAAGGAGGACACGGCCGCCCGGCGGGGGTGTTCGGCCTCCGGCCACGGACGGCGCTCGCGGAGCAGTTCCACCGCGCCGGACGACCAGTCGACCCGGGTGGTGGGCTGTTCGACGTGCAGCGTGCGCGGCAGCTCGCCGTGGCGCATCGCCTGGACCATCTTGATCACGCCGGCCACGCCCGCGGCGGCCTGCGAGTGCCCGATGTTGGACTTCAGCGAGCCGAGCAGCAGCGGGCGGTCGGCGGGGCGGTCCGCGCCGTATGTCGCCAGCAGCGCCTGCGCCTCGATGGGGTCGCCGAGCGAGGTTCCGGTGCCGTGCGCCTCCACGGCGTCGATCTCGGCGGCCGGCAGGCCGGCGTTGGCCAGCGCGCGGGTGATGACCCGCTGCTGGGACGGGCCGTTCGGCGCGGTGAGGCCGTTGGAGGCTCCGTCGGAGTTGACCGCGGACCCACGGACCACGGCGAGCACGCGATGCCCGGCGCGGCGCGCGTCGGACAGCCGCTCGATGACGAGCATGCCGACGCCCTCGGCCCAGGCGATGCCGTCCGCGCCTTCGGCGAAGGCCTTGCAGCGTCCGTCAGAGCCGAGCGCGCCCTGCTTGCCGAACTCGACGAACGCGCCGGGCGTCGACATGACGGCGACGCCACCGACGAGGGCCGCCGAGCACTCGCCGCGCCGCAGCGCCTGCGCCGCCTGGTGCAGCGCGACCAGCGAGGAGGAGCAGGCGGTGTCGAGCGAGATCGTGGGGCCTTCGAGGCCCAGCACGTACGCGACACGGCCGGACAGCACGGAGGCGAGAGCACCGGTCGCGATGTGGCCCGCGAGGTCCTCGCCGCCGCCGAACGCCGTCAGGAGCGCCGGGTAGTCCTGGCCGCTGGTGCCGATGAACACGCCGGTGTCCGACCCAGCGAGGGAGGTCGGGGAGAGCCCCGCCGACTCCAGCGCCTCCCAGGAGCATTCGAGCAGCAGCCGCTGCTGCGGGTCCATGGCCATCGCCTCGCGCGGCGAGATGCCGAACAGGCCCGCGTCGAACCCGCCGGCGTCATCGAGGAAACCGCCCACCGGGAGCACTCCGGCGGTGGCCAGCTCACTCAGGTCCCAGCCGCGGTCGGCCGGGATGTCGGTGACCGCGTCGACCTCGCCGGTGACCAGGTCCCACATGGTCTCGGGCGAGGTCACGCCTCCGGGGTAACGGCACGACATTCCGACGATCGCAATGGGTTCGCCACGCTGTTGGTCCTCGAGCTCACGCACCCGGCGGTTGGCTTCCCGCAGGTCCGTGGTCGCACGCTTGAGGTAGTCGCGTAGTTTCTGCTCAACGCTCACCGGAAGCACTCCTTGGGGTGGAAAATCACCGCGAACCGAACTCGTCGTCGAGCGCGTTGAAGAGTTCGTCGTCTGTCGCCTCGGTCAGGTCCGCGTGGTCTCGGTCGTCACCGTCGCCGCCGTCCGTGGACATGCCACGGCCGGTGACCGCGAAGACCAGCTCGTTCAGCCGCCGCTCGACGGTGAGCCGGTCGGTGGCCGACAGGTCGGCACCGGTGAGCCCGGTGCGGAGCCGGTCCAGGTCGGTCAGCATGGTCTTGAGCATGTCGGCGCCGTCGCCGAGCGTGCGGTACAGGTGGTCGGCCAGCGCGGTGGGGGTCGGGTGGTCGAAGACCAGCGTCGCGGGCAGCGCGGCGCCGGTCGTGGCGGTCAGGGCGTTGCGCAGCTCGACCGCGGTGAGCGAGTCGAAGCCCATCTCCTTGAACGCCTGGCCCGCAGGCACCTCGTCCGTGCCGCCGAAGCCCAGCACGGTCGCGGTCTCGGTGCGCACCAGGCGGAGCACGGTCTCGCGCCGCCCGGCCTCGGGGAGCCCGGCGAGCTCGCGGGCGAAGGCCTCCGCGGCGGCGCCGTCCGTGGTCTCCTCTTCGGGCAGGGCCGCGCGCGCCTCGGGCAGCCCGTCGAACAGGGTGCTGCCGCGCAGCGCGGTGAACGCGGGAGCGAACCGGCTCCAGTCGACATCGGCGAAGACCGCCTCGGACACCCCGGACCCGACGAGCCGGGAGAGCCCGGACAACGCCAGCTCGGGGGCCATCAGCGGCAGGCCGCGCTTGGCGAGCTGCTCGGAGCCGCCCTCGTCGACGGCCAGGCCGGCGCCCGCCCACGGGCCCCAGGCGATCGCGGTCGCGGGCAGCCCCTCCGCGTGGCGGCGGGCCGCGAGCCCGTCGAGGTGGGCGTTGGCGGCGGCGTACCCGGCCTGCGCGCCGCTCCCCCACACCCCGGCGATCGAGGAGAACAGGACGAACGCGTCGAGCTCCAGGTCACGGGTCAGCTCGTGGAGGTTCTCCGCGCCGCGCACCTTCGCGGTCATGACACGGGACAGTTCGGCCTCGTCCATCGCGTCGAGCGGGCAGGACTGCCCGACCCCGGCCGCGTGCACGACGGCGGTCAGCGGGTGTTCCTCCGGTATCCCGGCCAGCGCGCCGGCGAGGGCGTCGCGGTCGGCGACGTCGCAGGCGGCGAACGTGACGCCCGCGCCCAGCTCGGCGAGCTCGTCGCGCAGGCCGCCGGCGTTCGCCTCGCCGGAGCGGCTGAGCAGCACCAGGTGCCGCGCGCCGTGCCCGGCGAGCCAGCGCGCGACCTCGGCGCCGAGGCCACCGGTGCCGCCGGAGACGAGCACGGTGCCGTGCGGCTCCCACTCGTCCGTGGACCCGGCGTCACGCCTGGTCACGCGGCGGCCGTGCGCCTCGTGGTCGCGTACGGCGATCTGGTCCTCGCCGTACGCGCCGGACAGGACGGTGGCCACGGTGTCGAGGTCCTCGTCGTCCACCTCGCCGGCGACGTCGATGAGACCGCCCCAGCGCTGCGGGTACTCCAGCGCGGCCACGCGGCCGAGGCCCCAGAGCTGGGTCTGCTCCGGGTCGACGGCGGTGCCGCCGACCGGTACGGCGTCGCGGGTGACGCACCACACCGGGCCCGGTACCTCCAGGTCGGCGAGCGCCTGGACCAGCGCGGTCGTCGCGGCGAGGCCGTCGCCGGACTCGCCCAGCAGCGAGATGACGCCGGTGTCCTCGGGGACGTGCAGGCGCTCGCGCAGCGACGCGCGGTCGCTCTCGAACGCGATGAGGATCTCCGCGACGTGCAGGCGTTCGGCGAGCCTCGGCGCGAGGTCGTCGTTCCGCGGCGCGACGATCAGCCAGCGTTCCGGCGCGGACGTCGCGGCGCCGGCGGTCAGCGGCTGCCAGGTGACCTCGTAGTCGCAGGTGGCGGCGCGGTCGCCGGGAGTGCTGGCGGCGGGCTTGAGCCAGTAGTGCTTGCGCTGGAACGGGTACGTCGGCAGGGCGACCGGCGCGTGCTCGCCGGTGAACATCGACGTCCAGTCGACCGGCGTGCCCTCGGTGTAGAGCCGGGCGACACCGGCGAGGACGGTCGTGACCTCCGGCCGCCCGCCGCGCTGCAACGCGGTGACCCGCGCGGAGCCCTCGACGCCCTCGTGGATCGCCGACGACAGCACGGCGTCGGGGCCCGCCTCGGCGAACCTCGTCACGCCGCGCCCGGCCAGGTGGCCGACGCCCTCGGCGAACCGGACGGGCTGGCGCACGTGGGACGCCCAGTACTGTGCCGTGCAGATGTGCTCGGGGTCGGCGAGAGCCCCGGTGAGGTTCGACACGAGCGGTACCTGCGGCGGGTTGTACTCCACCTCGCCGGCGACCCGCGCGAAGTCGGCCACCATCGCGTCCATGTGCGGCGAGTGGAAGGCGTGGCTGACCTGGAGCCTGCGGGTCTTGCGGCCGCCGGCCGCCATCCGCTCGGCGATCTCCAGCACCGCGCCCTCGTCGCCGGACAGCACGACCGAGCCGGGCGCGTTCACCGCGGCGATGCCGACCTCTCCGGACCGGCCCTCCAGCAGCGGCAAAACGTCGTCCTCGGCCGCCTGCACGGCGACCATCGCGCCGCCCGGCGGCAGCACCTGCATCAGCCGGCCGCGCGCCGCGATCAGGCGGCAGGCGTCCTCCAGCGACCACATGCCGGCGATGTACGCCGCGGTCAGCTCGCCGATCGAGTGGCCCATCAGGTAGTCGGCGCGCACGCCCCACGACTCGGCGAGGCGCCACAGCGCGACGCCGTGCGCGAACAGCGCGGGCTGGGTGTAGGCAGTCTGGTTGAGCAGGTCGTTCTCGCCGAACATGACCTCGCGCAGCGGGTGTTCGAGGAGCAGGTCGAACCGCCCGCAGATCTCGTCCAGCGCACTGGCGAACACGGGCTGGCTCTCGTACAGCTCGCGTCCCATTCCCGGCCGCTGCGCGCCCTGCCCGGCGAAGACCACCGCGAGCGGCGACGCCTCGGCCGGCGCGACGCCCGTGACGATGCCGGCGGAACGGCCGCCCTCGGCGAGGGTGCGCAGGCCGTCGAGCAGCTCACCGCGGCCGGCGCCGAGGATGACGGCGCGGTGCGGGAGCCCGGCGCGCGAACGGGCCAGGGAGCGGCCGAGGTCGGCCACGGGGGCCGTCTCGGCGACGCCGGTGAGCCGGGCCGCCTGGTCGGCGAGCGCGGCCGGGGCACGCGCGGAGAGCACGAACGGGGTCACGTCGGGCTCTGAGGGCTCGGACGGCCTATCCGCCCGCGGGCCCTGTTCGATGATGACGTGCGCGTTGGTGCCGCTGATCCCGAAGGAGGACACGCCCGCGCGGCGCGGCCGTCCGGTGTCCGGCCAGGGCTGCGCCTCGTGCAGCAGCTCGATGCCGCCCTCGCTCCAGTCGACCTGCGTCGAGGGCGTGCCGGCGTGCAGGGTCTTGGGCAGGACGCCGTGGCGCATGGCCTGCACCATCTTGATGATCCCGGCCGCGCCGGCCGCGGCCTGGGTGTGCCCGATGTTGGACTTGATCGACCCGAGCCAGAGCGGCGTCTCGGCGTGCTCCCTGCCGTACGTGGCGAGCAGCGCCTGCGCCTCGATGGGGTCGCCGAGCCTGGTGCCGGTGCCGTGCGCCTCGACCGCGTCGACCTCGGCCGGGCTGAGCCCGGCGTCGGCGAGGGCGCGGCGGATGACGCGCTGCTGTGAGGGGCCGTTCGGCGCGGTCAGCCCGTTGGAGGCGCCGTCCTGGTTGACGGCGGAGCCGCGGACGACCGCGAGGATCTCGTGCCCGTTGCGTACGGCGTCCGACATCCGCTCGACCACGAGGACGCCGACGCCCTCGGACCAGCCGGTGCCGTCGGCGTCGTCGGAGAACGCCTTGCAGCGCCCGTCCGAGGCCAGCCCGCCCTGCCGTCCGAACTCGATGAAGGCGCCGGGCGTCGCCATCACGGTGACCCCGCCCGCCAGGGCGATGGAGCACTCTCCGCGCCGCAGGGACTGCGCCGCCCAGTGCAGCGCGACCAGCGACGACGAGCAGGCCGTGTCCACCGACACCGCCGGGCCCTCCAGGCCCAGGGCGTACGCCACCCGGCCGGACACGACGCTGGGCGCGGACCCGGTCAGGCCGTACCCGCGTGCGGCCTCCTCGGCCGAGGCCTCGACCGCGGCCTGGTAGCCGGAGTACGTGACGCCCACGAAGACACCGGCGTCGGTACGGCGCAGCGAGACCGGGTCGATCCCGGCGTTCTCCAGCGCCTCCCAGGAGCCTTCGAGGACGAGCCGCTGCTGCGGGTCCATCGACAGCGCCTCACGCGGTGAGATCTCGAAGAAGGCGGCGTCGAACTCGCCCGCCCCGTCGATGAAGCCGCCCTCGGCCTGCACGCCCCAGCCGCGGTCGGCCGGGAACGGGCCGATGCCCTCGCGGCCCGACTCGACCAGGTCCCAGCAGTCCGACGGCGAGGAGACGCCGCCCGGCAGGCGGCACGCCATGCCGACGATGACGACCGGGTCGTCGTCGACCACGGCGGCGGTGACCGGCGCGGGGCCGGCCGGGGCCGCCTCGCCCACCAGCCGCGACCGCAGGTGCGCGGCGAGGGCGCGTGGCGTCGGGAAGTCGAAGATGACGGAGGCGGGCAGCGCACCGCCCACCTCGGTGACCAGGCGGTTGCGCAGCTCGACCGCGGTCAGCGAGTCGAAGCCGAGGTCGCGGAACGGCCGGTCGACGTCGAACTTGACGCTGTCGTGGTAGCCGAGCACGAGCGCGCCGTGCTCCCTGATCAGCTCGACGAGCGCGCGGTCGCGCTCGATCTCGGGCAGGGCCAGCAGCTCGGCGGCGAGGTCGCTTCCGCCACCGGCGTCCGGCGGCTCGCCCTCCAGCGCGGCGCGCGCCTCGGGGATCTCGTCGAACAGCCGTGCCATCCCGGCGGTGGAGAAGACGGACGCGAGCCGCGACCAGTCGACGTCGGCCACGACCGCGAACGCGGCGCCGTCGGCGGTGATGCGCTCGAGCGCGGCGATCCCGACATCGGGCGCGATGGGCGCCAGGCCGCGCCGGTACAGGTGCTGGACGGTCTCGTCGTCGGCGGCCATGCCGCTGCCCTGCCAGGGTCCCCACGCGACCGACGAGCCGGTGAGGCCGAGCCCGCGGCGGTGGGCGACGAGGCCGTCGAGGAAGGCGTTGGCCGCCGCGTACGCGCCCTGGGCTCCGGAGCCCCAGACGCCGGCGATGGAGGAGAACGTAACGAACTGGTTCAGGTCGAGGTCACGCGTGACCTCGTGGAGGTTCCAGCCGCCGACGACCTTCGCGCGGACGACGCCGACGAACTCCTCCCAGGACAGCTCCTCGACGAGGCTGTTCTCCACGACGCCGGCGGCGTGCACGACACCGCGCAGCGGCGCTCCCGACGCGCGGATCCGGTGCACGACCCTGGCCAGGGCGGATCGGTCCACGACATCGCAGGCGTGCACGTCCAGCTCGATGCCGTACGGCGCGAGCCGTCCTTCGAGCTCGGCCACGCCCGGCGCGCGCGCTCCGCTGCGGCTGAGCAGCGAGACGCGGGCGACACCGTGCTCGACCAGCCAGTCGACCAGGCGGAGCCCGAGCGCGCCGGTGCCACCGGTGATCAGCACGGTGGTGCCGGCCAGGTCGGCGCCCGGCCGCGGGCCGGAGACGTCGACGGGGTCGTGGTGGGGTACGAGCCTGCGGCCGAACACTCCCGAGGAACGGACCGCGATCTCGTTCTCCCCGGCGGAGCCGCCGCAGACCGCGGCGGCGGCGCGCTTCCAGACGGCGGGGGCCGGCGAGCCGGCCGGCACGTCGACCATGCCGCCCCAGGCCTCGCCGCGTTCGAGCCCGACCACCCGGCCGAGGCCCCAGAGCCCGGCCGACACGGGCGAGACGGTCGCGTCGTCGCTGCCGACGGTGACGCCGCCACGGGTGACGCACCACAGCGGCGCGGTCACGCCGAGGTCCGCGAGCCCCTGCACGAGAACGACCATCTCCCACAGGCCGCCGACGGCGCCGTCGCCGTCCTCCTCCCAGCCCAGCAGGCCGACGGCCCCGGTGAGCTCGGAGGCGCGGTCGCCGAGCACGGACTCGATGCGGTCCGCGACGCTCTCGCGTGTCACGCCGACGCCGAGCGAAACGATCACGGTCTCCGCGCCGCGCGCCCGCAGGGCCTCGTCCAGCGCGTTCACCGCGTCGTCCTCGCAGCCGCCGCTGCAGATCAGCGCCCAGAGGCCGGACGTCGTGACCTGCGCGGGGCTCAGCGAGACCCAGCGCATGGCGTACCGGCAGGACTCGACGAACGTCGCCTCCTCCACGCCGCGCCGCCACGAGCCGAGGAGGGACACGAGGCCCTCCATGCCCTGGACGGGTTCGTCCTCGTCGGTGCCGAGCAGCCCGGCGACGCCGGTGACGTCCTCGCAGGCGACGAGCTCCCACAGGCGTGCCTCACGGCCGTCCTCGGACTCGGCCACGGCCACGGGCTCGGCCGGGGTGGGCCAGAAGCGCTCGCGCTGGAAGGGGTAGGTCGGCAGGTCGACGCGGCGCGGCGCCAGCCCGGCGAAGACGGCGTCCCAGTCGACGGGCACGCCGGACGCCCAGAGCCGTCCGACGCCGGAGAGCACCGCGCGATCCTCGGTCAGCGTGTCACGCGCGAGGGGCGCGACCGTGACATCGGTGAGCGCGTGCACCGCCGACGACAGCGCGGGGCTCGGGCCGACCTCCATGACGGCGTCGACGCCGCGTGCCGTCATGGCCTCCACGCCGTCGGCGAAGCGCACGGCCTCGCGTACGTGCCGTACCCAGTAGTCCGGGTCGGTGAGCTCGGCCGTCGCGAACGCGCCGGTGAGGTTCGATACCACCGGGATCGCCGGTTCGGCGTAGGTCAGACCCCGCGCCACCTCGGCGAACTCGGCCAGCATCGGCTCCATCAGCGGCGAGTGGAACGCGTGGCTCACGGTGAGCCGCTTGGTCCGGCGGTCGCCGAACCGGCCCGCGACCGCCTCGGCCTCGTCCTCGGCGCCCGACACGACCACGGCCTTCGGGCCGTTCACCGCGGCGATCGAGACGCCGTCGGTGAGCACGGGCCGGATCTCGTCCTCGGTGGCCTCGATCGCGATCATCGCGCCGCCGCCCGGCAGCGCCTGCATCAGCCGGCCGCGCGCGGCCACCAGCGTGCAGGCGTCGTCGAGCGACCAGACGCCCGCGACGTGCGCGGCGGCGATCTCGCCGATCGAGTGGCCCATCACGACCTCGGGCCGTACGCCCCAGGACTCGACGAGCCGGAACAGCGCGACCTCGTAGGCGAACAGCGCCGGCTGCGTGAACCGCGTCTCGTCCAGCGACTCCCCGGTCGCCATGGCGCTCTTCACGTCGAGGTCGAAGCGCTCGCACACCTCGTCGAAGGCGCGTGCGAAGACGGGGAACCGCGCGTACAGGTCGTCGCCCATGCCGGCGCGCTGTGACCCCTGGCCGGAGAACACCACGCCGACCCGGCCCTCGCCGGACGCACGGCCGCGTACGGCCAGGCCCGCGAGGCCACCGCGCAGCTCGTCGAGGCCGGATCCGACGACGACGGCGCGCTCGGCGAGTGCCGCGCGCGTCGTGGCGAGGGACCAGCCGACGTCCTTGGGCGAGCCGGACACCCCGGCGAGGCGCTCGGCCTGCGCGTCGAGCCCGCCGGCGTCACGCGCCGACAGGATCCACGGTACGACGGGGTCCTCGACGCCCGCCTCCGGCGCGGCCTCGGCCTCCTCGGCGGCGGGTGCCTCCTCGATGATGACGTGCGCGTTCGTCCCGCTGATCCCGAAGGAGGAGACTCCGGCGCGGCGCGGCCGGTCGGAGGTCCACGGCCGCTCCTCGTTCAGCAGCTCGATCGAGCCGGCCGACCAGTCGACGTGCGACGTCGGAGCGTCGGCGTGCAGCGTGCGCGGCAGGATGTCGTGGCGCATCGCCTGGATCATCTTGATCACGCCGGCCACGCCCGCGGCGGCCTGGGTGTGCCCGATGTTGGACTTCACCGAGCCGAGCAGCAGCGGGCGGTCCGTGCGGCCCTGCCCGTACGTCGCCAGCAGCGCCTGCGCCTCGATGGGGTCGCCGAGCGCGGTGCCGGTGCCGTGCGCCTCGACGGCGTCGATCTCGGTGGCCTTGAGCCCGGCCTCGGCGAGCGCGCGCTGGATCACGCGGCGCTGGGAAGGTCCGTTCGGCGCGGTCAGCCCGTTGGAGGCGCCGTCCTGGTTCACGGCGGAGCCGCGGACGACCGCGAGGATGTCGTGCCCGAGGCGCCGCGCCTCCGAAAGGCGTTCGACGACGAGCACACCGACGCCCTCGCCCCAGCTCGTGCCGTCGGCGTCGTCGGAGAAGGCCTTGCAGCGGCCGTCGCCGGCCAGCCCGCCCTGGCGGGCGAACTCGGCGAACGCCGCGGGGGTCGCCATCACGGTGACGCCGCCGACCAGCGCGAGCGAGCAGTCGCCGGCGCGCAGCGCCTGGGCCGCCCAGTGCAGCGCGACCAGCGACGAGGAGCACGCGGTGTCCACCGACACCGCCGGGCCCTCCAGGCCCAGGGCGTACGAGACGCGGCCGGACAGCACCGAGGAGATGTTGCCGATGGCGGCGTGGCCGCTGACCTCCGCGCCCTCGACGGCGTGGTCGAGCAGGCCCGGGTAGTCCTGGCCGTTGGTGCCGGCGAAGACGCCGGTCGCCGAACCGCGCAGCGACTCGGGGTCGATTCCGGAGCGTTCCAGGGCCTCCCACGAGCACTCGAGCAGCAGCCGCTGCTGCGGGTCCATCGCGAGGGCCTCGCGGGGCGAGATCCCGAAGAAGCCCGCGTCGAAGTCACCGACGCCCGACAGGAACCCGCCGACGGGCGCCGGGCCGCCGCCGGCGAACGCGTCGAGGTCCCAGCCGCGGTCGGACGGGAAGCCGCTCATCGCGTCGACCCCGCCGTGCAGCAGCTCCCAGAACTCCTCGGGAGTCGACACCGAGCCCGGGAACCGGCACGCCATCCCGACGACGGCGATCGGCTCGCGACTCCGTGCCTGCGTCTCCTCCAGCTCCTGGCGGGTCCGCTGTAGGTCGGTGGTCACTTTCTTCAAATAGCCCAGCAGCTTCTCGTCATTGCTCATAGGGACCTCCCCGTTATGCCGGGAGCACGGTGGCCAGGGCTCACGACAGCCCCAGCTCCTGATCGATGAAGTCGAATACCTCGTCCTGGCTGGCGTTCTCCAGCGACCCTGTCCCGGTGTCCGGCCTGGCGAGCAGCCGCCGCACGCGTACGAGCAGCTCGGCGCGGCCCGCGTCCGACTCGGGAAGCTCGGCCAGCCCGGCCTCCAGCTCGTCGAGCAGCCGGCCGACGCGTTCCGCCGGGTCCGGCGGCGCGGGCACCAGCTCCTCGCGCAGCAACGCCGTCAGCGCGACCGGGGTCGGGTGGTCGAAGATCAACGTGGAGGGCAGGGTGAGGCCCACGGTCGTGGCCAGGGAGTTGCGGAACTCGACCGCGGTGAGCGAGTCGAACCCCAGGTCCTTGAAGGGCGTACGGTCGCCGATGCCGTCGACGCCGTCGTGGCCCAGCACCGCCGCGGCGTGCTCGCGCACGAGCCTCAGCAGCGTGCGGTTCAGCTCCGCCTCCGGCATCTCCGCGAGCCCGGCGAGCAGCGACTCGTCCGCCTCGGCCGGTGCGGCGTCGGCGCGGACCAGGCCGCTCAGCAGGGCGCGGTGCGGGGTCGACAGGTAGCCGGTGCCGAAGCGCTCCCAGTCGATGTCGGCGACCGCCACCTGGACGTCGCCGGAGCCCACGGCGTCGCGCAGGGAGCCGATCGCGGTGGCGGCGGCGAGGGGGTTCATGCCGTTGCGGCGCATCCGGTCGGCGATCTCGCCGCCGCCGGCCATGCCCTCGCCCGCCCAGGGGCCCCACGCGACCGAGGTGACGGTGCGCCCGGCGGCGCGGCGCGCGTGCGCGAACGCGTCGAGGAAGGCGTTGGCCGCGGCGTAGTTCGCCTGGCCGGCCGAGCCGACGGTCGCCGCGAGCGAGGAGAACAGCACGAAGGCGTCGAGGTCGAGGCCCGCGGTCAGCTCGTCGAGGTTGCGCGCGCCCTCGACCTTCGCGGTGAGCACGGCGTGGACCCGCGACGGGGTCAGCGAGCCGATGGTCGCGTCGTCGAGGACGCCGGCGGCGTGCACGACGGCGGTCAGCGGCCGGTCCTCGGGGATGTCCTCGATGACCTTCGCCAGCGCGGCGCGGTCGGTGACGTCGCAGGCGACCGGGACGACCGCGTCGCCGAGGTCCGCGGCGGCGGCGCCGCTGCGGCTCAGCAGCAGGACGCGTTCGGCGCCGTTGCCGGCGGCCCAGCGGGCGACCTCGGCGGCGAGCGCGCCCGAGCCGCCGGTGATCAGAACGGTGCCGGAGGGCGTCCACTCGGTGCCGGTACGCGTGGCCGGGTCGCGGGCCAGCCGCCGGGCCAGCACGCCGGAGGAGCGCACCGCGAGCTGGGTGTCGCCGTACGCGCCGGTGAGCGCCGACAGCAGCAGGCCGGCCGCGCGCTCGTCCACGGTCTCCGGCAGGTCGATGAGGCCGCCCCAGCGGTCGGGGTGTTCGAGTCCCGCGACGAGACCGAAGCCCCACACCTCGTGCCGCTCGGGCTCGCGTACGGTGACGCCGCCCGCGGCCACGGCCTCGGTGGTGGTGAGCCAGAGCGGCGCGCCGATGGCGGCGTCGCCCAGGGCCTGCACGAGCGCGAGCGTGTGGTCGAGGTCGGACGGCAGCGCGAGCACGCCGGCGATGTCGGCGGTGTCGGCGGTGTCGGTGCCGGAGTCCCGCAGCCGCGCGGCGAGGTCCTCGCGGTCGGTGCCGGCGGCGACGGTGCGGACGTCCAGGCCGCGTGCCGTGAGGGTCTCGGCGAGCGGGTTCCCGGTCTCCGGCGTGACGAGCAGCCAGGTGCCGGACGGCACGGCCGTGCGCCCGGAGACGGGGAGCCAGTCGACGCGGTAGCGCAGCCGGTCGCGTTCCTCGCCCGGCATGTCCAGCTCGGGCCAGAAGCGCACGGGCTGGAAGGCGTAGGTCGGCAGGCCGACCGCGGCGGCGTCGCCCGCGGGGAAGACCTCGCGCCAGTCCGGCGCGAACCCGCCGACGTGCAGCGCGGCGGCGGCGCGTACGAGGGTGCCGGGCTCGTCGTCGCCGGCGCGCAGGCCCGCGACGACCGTACGGCCCGCGGTGATCTCGCTGGTCATCGCGGCGAGCGCGTGGCCGGGCCCGACCTCCAGGAAGCCGGTGACCCGCCGGTCGGCGAGGGTGCGGACGGCGTCGGCGAAGCGTACGGTCGAGCGCACCTGGCCGACCCAGTAGTCCGGGGTCGCGACCTCGTCACCGGCGATCTCGCCGGTGACGGTCGAGACCATGCCGAGGGACGGCGCCGCGTAATCGATCTTCGCGGCCACCTCGGCGAATTCGTCCAGCATCGGTTCCATCAGGGTCGAGTGAAACGCATGTGAGACCCGCAAACGCCTAGTCTTCCGGCTTTCTTCGCCGAACCGGCGTTCCACCTCGGCGACGGCTTCCTCGGCCCCGCTGACCACCGTGGCCTGGTCGCCGTTGACGGCGGCGATGCCCACGTCGCCGTCCAGGACGGCCCTGACCTCGTCTTCCGTCGCGGCGACGGCGAGCATCGCGCCGCCGTCGGGCAGCGCCTCCATGAGGCGCCCGCGCGCCTCGACGAGGGCGCAGGCGCCGGCCAGGTCGAAGACGCCCGCGAGGTACGCGGCGGCGAACTCGCCGATGGAGTGGCCGGCCACGAACTCCGGGCGCACTCCCCAGGACTCCCACAGCCGCGCCAGGGCGACCTCGACCGCGAACAGCGCGGGCTGGGCGAAGCCGGTGCGGTCGAGCCGCTCCCCGTCGCCCTCGATCACCTCGCGCACGGGCCCGTCGAAGTGCGAGCAGACCTCGTCGAACGCCTCGGCGAACACCGGGTACGCCTCGTACAGGCCGGTCCCCATGCCGAGCCGCTGCGAGCCCTGTCCGGTGAACAGGAACGCCAGCCGCCCGCCGGAGCCCGCCGTGCCGAGCAGGACACCGGGCGCCTTGCGCCCGGCGGACAGCGCGTCCAGACCGGACCGCAGGTCGTCCAGGCCGGTGCCGACGACCGCAGCGCGGTCCGGCAGCGCGGCGCGCGCCGTGCCCAGGGCCACGGCGAGGTCGGCCGGGCGCACGGACGCCGTCTCCAGGTGGCGCTTCAGCCGCGCGGCCTGCGCGGCGAGCCCGGCGCTGCCGCGCGCGGACAGCACCCAGGCGTGGACGCCCTCGTCCGGCGCGTCGTCGCGCTCGGGCACAGGTGTGCCCTGTTCGAGGATGACGTGCGCGTTGGTGCCGCTCACGCCGAACGACGAGACGCCCGCGCGGCGCGGTTCGCCGGTCGCGGGCCAGTCGACCGTCTCGGACGGCAGGCGTACGGGCGCGGCGGACCAGTCGATGTGCGGCGACGGCTCCTCGGCGTGGAGCGTCCTCGGCAGCAGGCCGCGGTTCATCGCCTCGACCATCTTGATGACGCCCGCGACGCCCGCCGCGGCCTGCGTGTGGCCGATGTTCGACTTCACCGAGCCCAGCCACAGGGGACGCTCGCGGTCACGGCCGTACGTCGCCATCAGCGCCTGCGCCTCGATGGGGTCGCCGAGCTCGGTCCCGGTGCCGTGCGCCTCGATGGCGTCCACGTCACCGGCGGCGACGCCGGACGCGGCGAGGGCCTGCTGGATGACGCGCTGCTGCGCGGGACCGTTCGGGGCCGTGAGGCCGTTGGAGGCGCCGTCCTGGTTCACCGCGGAGCCGCGCACGAGGGCGAGGACACGGTGGCCGTTCCGCCGCGCGTCGGACAGGCGCTCCAGTACGAGGACGCCGACGCCCTCGCCCCAGCCGGTGCCGTCGGCGCCCGCGCCGAACGCCTTGCAGCGCCCGTCGGCGGACAGCCCGCCCTGGCGGCCGAACTCGGCGAACGCGCCGGGCGTCGACATGACGGTGATGCCGCCCGCGAGCGCCATCGAGCACTCGCCGGAGCGCAGCGCCTGGCCGGCCGAGTGCATCGCGACCAGCGCCGAGGAGCACGCGGTGTCGACGGTGAACGCGGGGCCGTGCAGGCCGAGCACGTACGAGAGGCGCCCGGCCAGCACGGCGGCGGCGTTGCCGATGCCGGCGTGGCCCTCGACGTCCTCCTTGGCGTAGCGGAGCAGCGCGCCGTAGTCCTGTCCGTTGGTGCCGATGAACACGCCGGTCTCGCTCTCGCGTACCGACAGCGGGTCCATCCCGGCGTGTTCGAGGGCCTCCCAGGCGGTCTCCAGCAGCAGCCGCTGCTGCGGGTCCATGGCGAGCGCCTCGCGCGGGGAGATGCCGAAGAACGCCGCGTCGAACTCGGTGGCGTCGCCGAGGAACGCGCCACGTACGGTCGCGGTCACCGAGCCCGGCCAGCCGCGGTCGGCGGGCGGCGTGGTGATGGCGTCGCGGCCCTCGGCGAGCAGGTCCCAGAACTCCTCCGGGGAGCGCACGCCGCCGGGGAAGCGGCAGCCGATCCCGACGATCGCGATCGGCTCGTCGGTGCTCACCTTGCGGCCGGCCTCCGGCGCGGCGCCCACGTCGATCCCGGACAGCAGGTGACGGGCGAGCGCGACCGGGGTCGGGTGGTCGAAGATCAGCGTGCTGGGCAGGGCGACGCCGGTGACCGACGAGAGCCGGTTCCGCAGTTCGAGCGCGGTCAGCGAGTCGAAGCCGAGGTCGCCGAAGGCGCGGTCCGGCGCGACGTCGTCGGGGCCGGCGTGGCCCAGCGCGGCGGCCGAGTGCACCCGTACGAGTTCGAGCAGGCGGTGCTCGCGCTCGTGCTCCGGGACGCCGCGCAGGATCTCGGTGACGGTCTCCTCGGGAGCGGTGTCACGCCCGCGTGCGCCCCGTACCTCGGGCAGCTCGCTCACCAGCGGGTCCGCCGGGTCACCGAACACGGACCAGTCGATGTCGGCGATCGCGACGGTCGCCGCGCCGCCGATCGCCCTGCCGAGGGCGGCCAGGGCCGGGCCCTCGCTCAGGGGCGGCAGGCCTCCGCGCCGCAGGCGGGCGGCGGTGGCCTCGTCGCCGGCCATGCCGGTGCCCGCCCAGGGGCCCCAGGCGACCGACAGCGCGGGCAGGCCCGCGGACGCGCGGTGTTCGGCCAGCGCGTCGAGGTAGGCGTTGGCGGCGGCGTAGTTCGCCTGCCCGGCCGAGCCCGTCGTCGCGGCCAGGGAGGAGAACAGCACGAACGCCGACAGGTCGCGTTCCCTGGTCAGCTCGTGGAGGTTGGCGGCGGCGACCATCTTCGGGCGCAGGACGGTGGCGAAGCGCTCCGGCGTGAGCGTGTCGAGCGTCCCGTCGTCCAGGACGCCGGCCGCGTGGACGACCGCGCGGATCCCGTCGCCCTCGGCGTCGAGCCGGTCCAGCAGCTCGGCGAGCCGGTCGCGGTCGGCGGCGTCGCACTCGGCGACGGTGACGTTCGCGCCCGCCTCGGTCAGCTCGGTGGTGAGCTCCTCGGCGCCGGGCGCGTTCGCTCCGGTACGGCTGAGCAGGACGATGCGGCGCGCGCCCTCGGCGACGAGCCAGCGGGCCACCCGCGCGCCGAGCGCGCCGGTGCCGCCGGTGATCAGTACGGGCCCGTCCGGCGTCCACGACCGGCCGTCGGCGGTGGCACGGCGCAGCCGGCGGGTGAACACGCCCGCCCTGCGGATCGCGAACTCGCCGCCGGGGGTGCCGACGACGTCCGTGAGCAGGCGCAGCGCGCGCTTGTCGGGGTCCTCCGGGAGGTCGACCAGGCCGCCGCGGCGGCCCGGGTCCTCGACGGCGAGCGAGCGGCCGAGGCCGCACATCGCGGCCTGGACCGGGTTGCGCGGGCCGTCCCCGGCCGAGACGGCGACCGCGCCGGAGGTGGCGAGCCACACCGGCGCGGTGAGGCCGGTGCGGCGCACCAGGCCGAGGAGGTCGAGGGTGGCGGTGACGCCCTCCGGGACACCGTCGCGCATCCGCTCGTCGAGCGCGAGCAGCGACAGGATGCCGCCGAGATCGGCCGCGTCACGTTCCCGCAGGCCGGACACCGTCACGACATCCGCGCCGAGGGTCTCGGCGACGCTCGCGGCGAGGTCGTCCGGCACGCCCTCGTCGGGCACGACGACCAGCCAGGAGGCCGGCGGCGTGGCCTGCCCGAGGGAGGCCGGCACCCACGCGCTGCGGTAGGCCAGCCCCTCGTCGGCGACGACGGCCGACTCCAGCCAGAAACGCTGCTGCTGGAAGGCGTAGGTGGGCAGCGGCACCGGCTGCCCGCCGGTCAGCGGGCGCCAGTCGACCGCGCGGCCGTGCGCGTGCAGGCCGGCCAGCGCGGTGACGAGCGTACGCGGCTCCGGGCGGCCCTCGCGGAGAAGGCACCCGGCGAACAGGTCACGGTCGGACGGCAGGGCCTCGCGGGTCATCGCGGTCAGCACGGGGTCGGGCCCGAGCTCCAGGAAACGGGTGGCGCCCGCGCCGAGCAGCGCCTCGACGCCGCTGTGGAACCGTACGCCCCCGCGTACGTGCTTCGCCCAGTACGCCGGGTCGCGCAGCTCGCCGGCGGTGGCGAGCGCGCCGGTCACGTTGGACACGATGGGCAGGCGCGGCTCGGCGAACTCGACACCGGACGCGACCTGGGTGAACTCCTCCAGCATGCCGTCCATGTGCGGCGAGTGGAACGCGTGGCTGACCCGCAGGCGCTTGGTCTTGCGCCCCCAGGACGACACCTCGGCGGCGATCGCCTCGGCCGCCTCCTCGTCGCCGGAGACGACGGTGGCGGACGGGCCGTTGAGGGCCGCGATCGAGACGCCGTCCCGCAGCAGCGGGCGTACCTCGTCCTCGCTCGCCTGGAGGGAGATCATCGCGCCGCCGGACGGGCACGCCTGCATCAGGCGCGCACGCGCCGTGACGAGCGCGGCGGCGTCCTTCAGCGACAGCATGCCGGCGACGTGCGCGGCGGTCAGCTCGCCGATCGAGTGCCCGAGCAGCAGGTCGGGGGTGACGCCGAGGCTTCCGAGCAGGCGGAACAGAGCCGTCTCGACGGCGAACAGCGCCGGCTGGGTCCAGGCGGTCTCGCCGAGCGTGTCGCCGTCCTCGAAGATCACCTCGCGGAGCGGCCGCCCGAGGTCGAACGCGGCGCAGACCTCGTCCAGGGCCTCGGCGAACACCGGGAACGCCTCGTACAGCCCGCGGCCCATGCCGGCGCGCTGCGCGCCCTGCCCGGAGAACAGGAACGCCAGCTTGCCCTTGCCGGTGTTGCGGCCGCGTACGACCGCGGCGGACTCCTCGCCGGCGGCCAGCGCGGAGAGCGCGGCGGCGAGCTCACCGGCGTCGTCGCCGACGGCGGCGGCGCGGTACTCGAAGGAGGTCCGCGTGGTGGCGAGCGCGTGCGCGAGGTCGGCGGGGTGAAGGTCCGGGCGCGCCGTCACGTGCGCGAGCAGACGCCCGGCCTGCGCGGCCAGGGCCTGCTCGGTCTTGGCCGACAGCAGCCATGTCAGCGGCGCGTCCGGGCGCGCCGGCGTCTCCTCGGGCTCGGCCTCGGCGTCGGTCTCCGGGACGGGTGCCTGCTCGATGATGATGTGGGCGTTGGTGCCGCTGATCCCGAACGACGAGACGGCCGCGCGGCGCGGCGTCTCGGAGGCGGGCCAGGGCTGGGCGTCGGTGAGCAGCCGTACGGTGCCGTCGTCCCACTCGACGTGGCGCGTCGGCTCGTCGATGTGCAGGCTGCGCGGCAGCGACTCGTTGCCGAGCGCGAGCACGACCTTCATCATCCCGGCGACGCCGGCCGCCGCCTGGGTGTGCCCCAGGTTGGACTTGACCGAGCCGAGCCAGAGCGGCTTCTCCGGCGTGCGCTCCTTGCCGTACGTGGCCAGGAGCGCCTGCGCCTCGATCGGGTCGCCCAGCGTGGTGCCGGTGCCGTGCGCCTCGACGGCGTCCACGTCGGCCGCGGTGAGCCGCGCGTCGGCCAGCGCCTTGGCGATGACCTTCCGCTGCGAGGGGCCGTTCGGGGCGGTGAGCCCGTTCGACGCGCCGTCGGAGTTGACCGCGCTGCCGCGCAGGACGGCGAGCACCGGGTGGCCGTTCGCCTCGGCGTCGGAGAGGCGTTCGAGCAGAAGGAGCCCGGCGCCCTCGGACCAGCCGGTCCCGTCGGCGGCCTCGGCGAACGGCTTGCAGCGCCCGTTCGGCGCCAGGCCGCGCTGGCGGCTGAACTCCAGGAACATGCCCGGCGTCGGCATCACGGTGACGCCGCCGGCCAGGGCCAGCGAGCACTCCTGCTTGCGCAGCGCGCGCATCGCGAGGTGCGCGCCGACCAGCGACGACGAGCAGGCCGTGTCGACGGTGACCGCCGGGCCCTTCAGGCCCAGCACGAACGCGATCCGGCCCGAGACGACGGACGTCGACGTGCCGGTGAGCAGGTGACCCTCGACGCCCTCGGGCAGCACCGCGACCGAGCCGTAACCGGTCGCGGCGGCGCCGACGAACACGCCGACCTCCTGGCCGCTGACCGACGCCGGGTCGATCCGCGCGCGCTCGAACGCCTCCCAGGCGATCTGCAGCATCAGCCGCTGCTGCGGGTCGGTGGCCAGCGCCTCGCGCGGGCTCATCCCGAAGAACGACGCGTCGAAGCGGCCCGCGTCGTGCAGGAAGCCGCCCTCGCGCGCGTAGATGGAGCCCTGCCGGTCCGGGTCCGGGTCGTACATCGCGTCGAGATCCCAGCCGCGGTCGGTGGGGAACTCCCCGATCGCGTCGCCGTCCTCGGCCAGCAGCGTCCACAGGTCCTCGGGCGTGTTGATCCCGCCCGGGAACCGGCAGGCCATGCCGATCACGGCGATCGGCTCGCGGTCCGCGCCCTCCAGCTCACGTACCCGCTTGTTCGCCTGCCGCAGGTCCGCGGTCGCACGCTTCAGGTAGTCGAGGTACTTGCTCTCGTCAGGCACTACTGCGTTCCCTCCGGACGGCACGGGCGGATCACTATGACTCCAGTTCCTGGTCCAGCAGGGCGAAGATCGCGTCCGCGTCCGCGGCCTCGACCTCCTCGTCCGCCTCCGGGGCGGCCGGTTCCTCCGCTGCATCGCTTTCGGGGATGAGTTCGGTGAGCAGGTAGCCGACGAGCTCGGTGGCCGTCGGGTAGTCGAAGACGAGCGTGGCCGGCAGGCGTACGCCGCTGGCCGCGCCCACGCGGTTGCGCAGCTCGACGGCCGTGAGCGAGTCGAAGCCCAGGTCGTTGAAGCTGCGGTCCGGGTCGACGCGGTCCGCCGAGGCGAAGCCGAGGACCGCCGCGGCCTCGCCGGTGACGAGGTCGAGCAGCGTCTCCAGCCGCTCCTCGGCGTTCTGGCCGGCCAGCCGGTCCGTGAGGGACTCCGCGGTCTCCTCGGCGGCCGCGGCGGCGCGCGTACGCTGCCTCGCCGGGGCGACCAGGCCGTGGAACAGCACGGGCACCTGAGCGGGGTCGGTGCGGATCGCCTGCGTGTTGAGCTTCACCGGCACCAGCTCGGTGCGCGCCGAGGCCATCGCCGCGTCGAGCATCGCCATGCCCTCGCTCGCGGACAGCGGGAGCATGCCGCCCCGCGCCATCCGGTTGACGTCGACCTCGGACAGCGAGCTGGTCATGCCGAAGTCCGTGGTCCACGGGCCCCAGGCCAGCGTCGTCGCCGGCAGCCCGAGCGCGCGGCGTTCGCGCGCGAAGGCGTCCAGCGCCGTGTTGGCCGCCGCGTAGTTGCCCTGGCCGGGACCGCCGAGCAGCCCGGCCGCCGCGGAGAACACCACGAACCGGGACAGGTCCATGCCGAGCGTCAGCTCGTGCAGCCACCGGGCGCCGTCCAGCTTGGGCGCCATGACCGTGGCCAGCCTTTCCGTGGTCAGCCCCGCCACCGTGGCGTCGTCGACGACCCCGGCGGTGTGGAAGACCGCGGACAGCTCGCCCACCTCGTCGATGACCTCGGCCAGCCGCGACCGGTCGGTCACGTCGCAGGCGAAGACCCGTACGCGGGCGTCCTGCGCGGCGAGCTCGTCGACCAGGTCCTTGGCCTCGCCACCGCGGCTCAGCAGGACCAGGTCGCGTACGCCGTGCGTGGTGACCAGGTGCCGCGCGAGCTGCGACCCGATGCCGCCGGTACCGCCGGTGACCAGCACCGGGCGGTCGCCGATCGGCTGCGGGACCGTGATGACGACCTTGCCGACGTGCCGGGCCGCGGCCATGTGGCGGAACGCCTCCGGCAGCTCACGCGCGTGCCGGACGGTGATCGGCAGGGCGCCGATCCTGCCGTCGCGCAGCAGGCCCATGATGTCGGCGAGCATCTCGCCCGTACGCTCGGGCCCGGCCTCGACCAGGTCGAACGCGCGGTACCGCACGCCTTCGGGCTCCCGGATGTCGGTCTTGCCCAGCTCGATGAACCGGCCGTCCTCGGCCAGCAGCCGCAGCGACGCGTCGATGAACTCGCCCGCGAGGGAGTTCAGCACCACGTCGACCGGGGCGAAGCGGTCCGCGAACTCCGTGGTCCGCGACGAGGCGATCTCGTCGGCGGCCAACCCGAGGTCGCGCAGCGCGCCGTGCTTGGCCGGGCTCGCGGTGCCGACGACGGCGGCGCCCCAGTGCTTGGCGAGCTGCACGGCGGCCATCCCGACGCCGCCCGCCGCCGCGTGCACGAGCAGGCGCTCGCCGGATTTCAGCCCGGCCAGGTCGTGCAGCGCGTAGTACGCGGACAGGTAGGCGATCGGGATCGACGCGGCGTCGGCGAACGAGCAGCCCTCGGGGATCCCGGCCAGCATGCGGGCGTCGGCGACGGCCGTGGTGGCGAGCGCGGCGGGGAACATCCCCAGCACCCGGTCACCCTCGGCGAAGCCCTCGACGCCGTCGCCGACCTCGGTCACCACGCCGGCGCCTTCGAGGCCGAGCGGGCTCGGCTCGCCCGGGTACATCCCGAGCACGGTGAGGACGTCGCGGAAGTTCAGGCCCGTGGCCCGCATCGACACGCGGACCTCGCCGGCCCGCAGCGGGCGCCGCTCGCCGCGTACGGTGCCGATCGCGTCCAGCGAACCGGAGTCGTCGTGCACGGCGCGCCACTCGCCGTCCGGCAGGGACGGCCGCTCGGCGACCCGTGTCAGGTGCGGCGTGAACGCGCGTCCCGACCGCACCGCGGCCTGCGGGACGCCCGAGGCGATCACCTCGGCGAGGACGTCCTCGGACCGGTCGTCGGCGTCGATCACCGACACGCGGCCGGGCTGCTCGTTGGCGGCCGACCTCAGCAGACCCCACACCGCGGCGCCCGCGACGTCGATCGGCTGGGCGCCGACGCTCTCGCCGTCGTCCAGGGCGACGGCGCCGCGCGTGAGCACGACGAGCCGCGCGCCGGTGTCCTCTGCGAGGTGGCCCTGCAGGGCGGCCAGCACCCGCGCGGTCTCCTCAAGGGGGTCGTCGCCGTCCACGCGGAGCGTGACGACCTCGGCGTCCGGTCCGGCGACCGGCTCGTACGGCTCCCAGGAGAGTTCGAGCAGCGGGTCGGCGCTGGTGAGGCGTTCGCGCGAGACCTCGCGCATCACGACGCCCTGCGCCGACAGGACCAGCTCGCCGTTCGTGTCCACGGCGACCAGCGAGACGACGTTCTCGCCGGTGGCGGCCACGCGGACCCGTACGCGCTCGGCGCCGACGGCGTGCAGCGAGACCCGGTCCCAGGAGAACGGCACCCGCGCGCCGCCCGCCGACACGAACACGAGCCCCTGCAGGGCCGCGTCGAGCATCGCGGGGTGCACGGCGAAGTCGGAGGCCTCGCCGCCGCCCTCGGGCAGCTCGATCTCCAGGTAGGCCTCGGTCTCCGCCTGCCAGGCCGCCTTCAGGCCGCGGAACACCGGGCCGTAGGCGAAGCCGCCCTCCTCGTAGTCGGCGTAGAAGCGGGAGACGTCGACGCTCTCGGCGTCCTCGGGCGGCCAGGTCGTGGCGTCGAAGTCCACGGCCGGGACGTCGTCGGCGAGCAGGCCGGTCGCGTGCAGGGTCCACTCGCCGAACTCGTCACGGCGCGAGTGGATCCGCACGTCGTCGCCGTCGACGAGCACCTGGATCTGCACCGATCCCTGGTCGGGCAGGACGAGCGGCGCGGCGAGGGTCAGCTCGTCGAGCCCGTCCGCGCCGGTCAGCTCGCCGGCGCGCAGGGCCAGCTCGACGAAGCCGGTGCCGGGGAACAGCACCTGGCCGAGTACGCGGTGGTCGGCGAGCCACGGCTGGGACTGGAGCGACAGGCGCCCGGACAGGACCCAGCCGCCGCCGGCCAGGCCGACGACCGCGCCCAGGAGCGGGTGGTCCGCCGCGCCGAGGCCGGCCGCGGCGACGTCCGCCGCGCCGCCCGACGCCGGGGTGGGCCAGAAGCGCTCGCGCTGGAACGGGTAGGTGGGCAGGTCGACGCGGTGCGCGCCGAGCCCGTCGAAGACCGCGGTCCAGTCCGGCTCGATGCCCTTGACCCAGAGGGCGCCCAGCCCGGCCAGCGCGGCGCGGTCCTCGGTGACGTCCTTGCGGGCCAGCGGGGCGACGGTGACCGGGTTCTCGGCGATCTCGTGGACGGCCGAGGTCAGCACCGGGCGCGGCCCGATCTCGACGACCGCGTCGATGCCGCGTGCCAGCATCGCGGTGACGCCGTCGGCGAAGCGTACGGCCTCGCGCACATGCCGCACCCAGTAGCCCGGGTCGGTCAGCTCGCCGGTGACCGCCTCGCCCGTGAGGTTGGAGATGACGGGCATCTCCGGCTCGCGGTACGTCAGGCCCTCGGCGATCTCGCGGAAGCCGTCCAGCATCGGGTCCATCAGCGGTGAGTGGAACGCGTGGCTGACCGTGAGCCGCTTGGTCTTCCGCCCCTTCTCCGCGAGCCCGGCCGCGATGGCCTCGGCCTCCTCCGCCGCGCCGGAGATCACCACGGACGCGGGGCCGTTGACCGCCGCGAGCGAGACGTTCCCGGTGAGCAGCGGGGTGACCTCGTCCTCGGTGGCCTGGAGCGAGATCATCGCGCCGCCCTCGGGCAGGGCCTGCATGAGGCGGCCCCGCGCCGCGACCAGGGCGCAGGCGTCCTCGACGGACCAGACCCCGGCGACGTACGCGGCGGCGATCTCGCCGATCGAGTGGCCGACGAGCACCTCGGGCTCGATCCCCCACGACTCCAGCAGCCGGTAGAGGGCGACCTCGTAGGCGAACAGGGCCGGCTGGGTGAACTCGGTGCGGTCCAGCGACTCGCCGGTGCGCATGGCCTCGGCGACGTCGAGGTCGAAGGTCGCGCAGATCTCGTCGAAGGTCTCGGCGAAGACGGGGAACCGGGCGCGCAGCTCCTGGCCCATGCCCGCGCGCTGCGAGCCCTGGCCGGAGAACACGACGCCGACGCGTCCCTCGCCGGAGACCCGGCCGCGTACGGTCAGGTCGTCCAGGCCGGCGACCAGCTCGTCGCGGTCGGCGCCGACCACGAACGCGCGCTCGTCGAGCGCGGCGCGTGACGTCGCCAGCGACAGGCCGATGTCGGCGGCCGACCCGGGTACCTCCTTCAGGCGCTCGGCCTGGGCGGTCAGCGCGTCCGCGTCGCGTGCCGAGACGAGCCACGGCACGACGGCGTCGGCCGCGGACTCCCCGGCCGGCTCCGGCTCGGGGCCCTGTTCGAGGATGACGTGCGCGTTGGTGCCGCTGATCCCGAAGGAGGAGACGCCGGCGCGGCGCGGTCCCCCGGTCTCCCACGGCCGTGCCTCGTTCAGCACCTCGACGGCGCCGAACTCCCAGTCGATCTGCGTCGACGGCGTCTCCGCGTGCAGCGTGCGGGGAAGCTCGCCGTGCCGCATCGCCTCGATCATCTTGATCACGCCGGCGACGCCGGCGGCGGCCTGCGTGTGGCCGATGTTCGACTTGATGGAGCCGAGCCACAGCGGCCCGTCGGCGCGGTTCTGGCCGTAGGTCGCCATCAGCGCCTGCGCCTCGATCGGGTCGCCGAGCCTGGTGCCGGTGCCGTGCGCCTCGACGGCGTGCACGTCGGCCGGGGTGAGCCCGGCGTCCGCGAGGGCGCGCTGGATGACGCGCTGCTGCGACGGGCCGTTCGGCGCGGTCAGGCCGTTGGAGGCGCCGTCCTGGTTGATCGCGGAGCCGCGTACGACGGCGAGGACCCGGTGTCCCTGCCGCTGCGCCTCCGAGAGCCGCTCGACGACGAGGATGCCCGCGCCCTCGGACCAGCCGGTGCCGTCCGCGTCGTCGGAGAACGCCTTGCAGCGCCCGTCGGCGGACAGGCCGCGCTGGCGGGAGAACTCGATGAGCGACCCGGGCGTCGCCATGATGGTGACGCCGCCCGCGAGCGCGAGCGAGCACTCGCCGCGCTGGATGGCGCGTACCGCCCAGTGCAGCGCGACCAGCGACGACGAGCAGGCCGTGTCGACGGTGACCGCCGGGCCTTCGAGGCCGAGGACGTACGCGATGCGGCCGGACAGCACGCTCGCGGCGTTCCCGGTCATCAGGTGGCCCTCGCCGCCCTCGCGGGAGTTGACCACCAGCGACGTGTAGTCCTGGCCGTTGCTGCCGGCGAAGACGCCGGCGTCGGTGCCGCGCAGGGCGTGCGGGTCGATGCCCGAGCGTTCGAGGGCCTCCCACGCGCACTCCAGCATGAGCCGCTGCTGCGGGTCCATGGCCAGGGCCTCGCGCGGGGAGATCCCGAAGAAGGCCGCGTCGAACTCCGACGCGTCGCGCAGGAAGCCGCCCTCACGCGCGTCGCTGGTGCCGGTGTCGCCGCCGCCGGACAGCGCCTCCAGCGGCCAGCCGCGGTCGGTGGGCAGCGGCGCGATCGCGTCGGTGCCGGACCGCACCAGCTCCCAGAGCTGCTCCGGCGAGGAGACCCCGCCGGGGAAGCGGCAGGCCATGCCGACGATCGCGATCGGGTCGGTGTCCTTGGCGGCCACCGCGGGGGTGGCCGCGGGCGCCTGCTCGGCGCCGGTGTCGTCGCCGATCTGCTCACGCAGGTAGCGGGCCAGCGCGGTGGACGTCGGGTAGTCGAAGATCAGCGTGCTGGGCAGCCGCAGGCCGGTGGCGATGGTGAGCCGGTTGCGCAGGTCGACGGCGGTCAGCGAGTCGAACCCGAGGTCGGAGAACGCCCGCCTCGGCTCGACGGCCTCGGCTCCGGCGTGCCCGAGCACGGCCGCGGCCTGCTCGCGCACCACTTCCAGGACGGCGCGCTCGCGGTCGGCGCCGGTCAGGCCCGCGACGCGCTGCTTCAGGCCGGTCGTCTCGGTGGCGGACCGGTCGCGCGACGCCGCCTCGATGGCCTTGGCGGCCTCGGGCAGCTCGGCCAGCAGCGGGCTCGGGCGCATCGTCGTGAACGCCGGCGCGTAGACGCTCCACTCGACGCCGGCCACGGTCAGCGTGGGCTCACCCGAGGCGACGATCTTGAGCAGGGCGTCCAGCGCGAGGCCGGACGGCAGCGCGTGGATGCCGCCGCGGCGCTGGCGTTCGGCGACCGCGGCGTTCCCGGCCATGCCCTCGTTGTCCCAGGGGCCCCAGGCGATCGACGTCGCCGCCAGGCCGAGCCCGGCGCGGTGCTCGGCCAGGGCGTCCAGCCCGGCGTTGGCCGCCGCGTAGTTGGCCTGGCCGGGACCGCCCCAGACACCGGCGGTGGAGGCGAACAGGACGAAGGCGTCCAGGTCGGTGGTCAGCTCGTGCAGGTTCCAGGCCGACGTCCACTTGGGGCGTACGACGCCCGCGAGCTGCTCGGGGGTCAGCGCCTCGACGACACCGTCGTCGAGGACACCGGCCGCGTGCACGACCGCGCGCAGCGGGCGGTCGCCGGGGATCTCGGCCAGCACAGCGGCCAGCGCGTCACGGTCGGCGGCGTCGCAGGCGGCCACCGTGACGCCGGCGCCGAGCGCGGTGAGCTCCTCGGTCAGCTCCGACGCGCCGTCGGCGTCCGCGCCCCTGCGGCTCAGCAGCAGCAGATGCTCGGCGCCGGCCTCGGCGAGGCGGCGGGCCAGGCGTGCGCCGAGGGCGCCGGTGCCACCGGTGATGAGCGTGGTGCCCTCGGGCCGCCAGGGCGCCGCCTTGCCGGCGCGCTCCGGGGCACGTACGAGCCTCCGCGCGAACAGGCCGGACGCGCGTACGGCCAGCTGGTCCTCGGTACCGGCCAGCGCGGCGGCGATCCGCGCCCCCGTACGGCGGTCGGGCTCGGCGGGAAGGTCGATGAGGCCGCCCCAGCGGGAGGGGTTCTCCACGGCGACGACCCGCCCGAAGCCCCAGACGAGGGACTGGGCGACGTTCTCCACCTTGTCGACCTGGCGCGGCGCCATCGCCTCGCGGGTGACACACCACAGCGCGCCGTTCGCCCCGGCGTCGTCGAGGGCCTGGACCAGCGCCAGCGTGGCGACCAGGCCGGACGGCAGTGACGGTGCGGCGGCCGAGGGGCTCTCGTCCAGGGCCAGCAGCGACAGCACGCCGTCGAACTCCTGCCCGGAGAGCTGCCCGGCCAGGGCCTCGCGGCCGGTGTCGCCGACCGGCAGGACCGTCAGCGTCACGCCGCTCGCGCGTACCGCGTCGAGCGTCGCGGCGATCCAGGGGTCGCCGTCCATGGTGGCCGGTACGGCGGCGAGCCAGGTCCCGCCCGGGACCTCCGGCTTGTCGCGCAGCGGCTGCCAGCGGACGCGGTAGCGCCAGTCCTCGACGGTGTGGCGCTCCTCCTGGCGGCGGCGCCAGCCGGCGAGGGCGGGCACGACCTCGTGCAGCGGGGTGTCCGGGCCGATGCCGAGCCGGCGGGACAGCTCGGCCGGGTCGTCCTGCTCGACGGACCGCCAGAACTCCGCGGACACCGCGTCCACGGTCGTCGTCTCGTCCGCGGCCGTGCCGAGGGTGGGCCAGTAGTTCTCGCGCTGGAACGGGTAGGTCGGCAGCTCGACGCGCCGCCCGCCCGTCACCGGCGTGAAGTCGACCTCGACGCCGCGTACGTGCGCCTCGGCCACGGACCGCAGGAACCGCGCGGGCGAACCCTCGTCGCGGCGCAGCGAGCCGACGACGGCCGGCTCGCCGTCCAGGTCCATCCCGTCGATGGTCTGCTGGATCGCCATGCCGAGCACCGGGTGCGGGCTGATCTCGACGAAGGCGTCGTAATTCTGCTCCAGGAGCGCGCGGGTGCCCGCCTCGAACCGTACGGTCTGCCGCAGGTTGCGGTACCAGTACCCGGCGTCCATCTCGGTCGTGTCGAGCCAGGTGTCGTCGACGGTCGAGTAGAACGGGATCTCGGCCGGGCCGGGCTCCAGCCCGGCGAGGACCTCGCTCAGCTCGTCCTCGATGCGCTCGACGTGCGCGGAGTGCGAGGCGTAGTCCACCGGTACCCGGCGGGCCCGCTTGCCCTCCCGCTCACAGGCGTCCATCAGCTCGTCGAGCGCGGAGGCGTCACCGGACACGACCACGCTGACCGGTCCGTTGACGGCGGCGAGCGAGATCCGGCCGTCCCAGCGGGCCGTCAGCTCCTCGACGGTCTCGAGGTCGAGCTGGAGCGACACCATGCCGCCGTCGCCGCTGAGCGCGCCGAGCGCCTTGCTGCGCAGGGCGACGACCTTGGCGGCGTCGTCGAGCGAGAGGGCCCCGGCGATGTACGCGGCGGCGATCTCGCCCTGGGAGTGTCCGAGGACGGCGGCGGGGCGTACGCCGAACGACTGCCAGAGCCGCGCCAGCGACACCATCACCGAGAAGAGCACCGGCTGGACGACGTCGAGCCGCTCCAGCGAGGGCGCGCCCTCGGCCTCGGTGAGCACGTCGCGCAGCGACCAGTCGACGTGGGCGCTCAGCGCGCGCTCGCAGTCGCCGATCGCGTCGGCGAACACGGGGGCGTCGGCGAGCAGCCGCGCGGCCATGCCGGCCCACTGCGCGCCCTGGCCGGGGAAGACGAAGACGGTCTTGCCGGCCAGGTCGGCGACGCCGGTGACGACCTCGTCCGCCTGCTCGCCGTCGGCCAGCGCGCGGGTGCCGCGCAGGAACTCATCGGCGTCCTCGGCGACCACGACGGCGCGGTGCTCGAAACGGGTCCTGGTGACGGCCAGGGAGTGGGCCAGGTCGCCGAGGCGTGGTGCGGTGCCCTCGGCGAGCGCGAGGATCCGGCGCGCCTGGTCGCGGAGCGGTGCGACACCGCGCGCGGACAGCAGCAGCGGCTTCGGACCCTGGACCTCCGGCTCCTCCGGGGTGTCCGGGGTCGCGGCGGCCTCGTGCTGTTCGAGGATGACGTGCGCGTTGGTGCCGCTCATGCCGAACGAGGAGACCGCGGCACGGCGCGGGTGGCCGTCGCTCTCCCACGGGCGCGCCTCCGAGAGCAGGCGTACGGCGCCCTCGGTCCAGTCGACGTGCGGCGACGGCTCATCGGCGTGGAGGGTCTTGGGGATCCGCTCGTGGCGCATCGCCTCGACCATCTTGATGATGCCGGCGACACCGGCCGCCGCCTGCGGGTGCCCCATGTTGGACTTCACCGATCCCAGCCACAGCGGCCGGTCCTCGGGGTGTTCGCGTCCGTACGTGGCGAGCAGCGCCTGCGCCTCGATCGGGTCGCCGAGCGTGGTGCCGGTGCCGTGCGCCTCGACGACGTCCACCTCGGACGCCGGGACCCCGGCGGTGGCCAGCGCGCGCAGGATCACGCGCTGCTGCGAGGGGCCGTTCGGCGCGGTGAGGCCGTTGGAGGCGCCGTCGGAGTTGACCGCGCTGCCCCGCACGACGGCGAGGATCGGGTGGCCGTTCTTCTTCGCGTCCGAAAGGCGTTCGAGCACGAGCATGCCCGCGCCCTCGCCCCAGCTCGCGCCGTCCGCCTCGGCGGAGAACGCCTTGCTGCGGCCGTCCTCGGCGAGCGCGCGCTGGCGGCTGAACTCGATCAGCGAGCCCGGCGTCGCCATCACGGTGACGCCGCCGGCGAGGGCGACCGAGCAGTCGCCCTGGCGCAGCGAGTGGCACGCCCAGTGCAGCGCGACCAGCGAGGACGAGCAGGCCGTGTCGACGGTGACCGCCGGGCCCTCCAGCCCGAGCGTGTAGGCGACGCGGCCGGACAGCACGCTGGGCGAGTTGCCCGTGCCGAGGAAGCCCTCGAAGCTGTCCGTGGCCGACAGCAGGAGCTGCGTGTAGTCCTGGTACGTCACGCCGGCGAACACGCCCGCGGGCGTGCCGCGCAGGGTCTCGGGGTCGATCCCGGCGCGCTCCAGCGCCTCCCACGAGGTCTCCAGCAGCAGGCGCTGCTGCGGGTCCATCGCGATGGCCTCGCGCGGGGAGATCCCGAAGAAGCCCGGGTCGAACATCCCGGCCTCGTGCAGGAGGCCGCCCTCACGCGCGTAGCAGGTGCCCGGCGCGTCCGGGTCCGGGTCGTACAGGGCCTCCAGGTCCCAGCCGCGGTCCGGCGGGAACGTGGTGATCGCGTCGGTGCCGGAGTCGACCAGCTCCCAGAGCGCGGCCGGCGAGTCGACGCCGCCCGGGTACCGGCAGGCCATGCCGACGATGACGATCGGGTCGTCGGACAGGGCCGCGCGCGGCACGGCGGTCAGCTGCGCGAGGTCCTCACCGGACAGCGCGGAGCGCAGGTGCTTGGCCAGGGCCAGCGGCGTCGGGTAGTCGAAGATCAGCGTCGCGGGCAGCCGGATGCCGACCTCGGTGGTGATGGCGTTGCGCAGCTCGACCGCGGTCAGCGACGTGAAGCCGAGGTCGGAGAAGGCGCGCTTGGGCTGGATCTCGTCGGCGCCCTCGTAGCCGAGGACGGCGGCGGCCTCGCGCAGCACCATCGCGAGCAGGACCTCTTCCTGCTCCGCGTCGCTGCGCCCGTTCAGGCGGTCGGCCATCGGGCCGGCGGCCGGGGTGGCCGCGGCGGCCGTGCGCCGTGCCGGCGTCTTGGGCGCCGCCCTCACCGGCTCCTCCGCCGGGGCCGGGGCTTCGGCGTCCGTCGCCGCCGCGCGCAGCACCAGGGACTCGGCCGAGAACACCGGCTGTCCCGCGCCGTCCGCGGCCTCGACGCGGAACGTCGTCTCGCGCCCGGTCGGGGCGAGCCGGACCCGCAGCTCGGTGGCGCCGGTCGCGTGCAGGGCGACGCCGCCCCACATGTACGGCAGCCGCTGCTCGGGCTCCTCGCCGTCTGTGGCGCTGAAGGCCAGGGTGTGCAGCGCGGCGTCCAGGAGGGCCGGGTGCAGGCCGAACGCGCGCACGTCCGCGCCCTCGGCGGGCAGCGCGACCTCGGCGTACAGCTCGTCGCCCGAACGCCAGGCGCGGCGCATGCCCTGGAACGGCGGCTCGTACTCGACGCCGCGCGACGCGAAGCTCTCGTACAGGCCCTCGACGTCCACGGGCTCCGCGCCGGCCGGCGGCCACGCGGTCAGGTCGAACGCGGCGTCCGTACCGGTCTCCAGCAGGACGGCGCTCCCGTGCCGGGTCCACGCGTGCGCGTCGTCGCGGCGTGAGAACACCTGGACGGCGCGCGCGCCGGTCTGGTCGCGCCCGCCGACGGCCACCTGGAGCTGGGCCTCGTCGTCGAGGACCAGCGGCGCCTCCAGCACGAACTCCTCGACCCACGGCGCGCCGACCTGGTCGCCCGCGATGACCGCGAGCTCCAGGAAGGCCGTGCCCGGGAACAGGATCCGGCCGGAGACGCGGTGCGCGGCCAGCCACGGGTGCGTGCGGACCGACAGCCGGTGGGTGAAGACGAAACCGCCGTCGCCGGCGATCGGCACCGCCGCGGGCAGCAGCTCACGTCCGGTGCGCTCCTGGCCCGCGGCGGCCGGGTCGCCGGTGCCGGTGCCGCCGGAGAGCCAGTAGTGGCGGCGCTGGAAGGCGTACGTGGGCAGCTCGACGGCCGTGCGCGGCGCCCCGGCCAGCGCGGGCCAGTCGACCCGCACGCCGTCGGCGTGCAGCCGCGCGACCGTGGCCGACAGGGCGTCGTCCTCGTCCCGGTCGCGGCGGAGCGTGGCGGCGACGAGCGGCTCTTCGGCGTCCTCCGGGACGGCCGAGCCGATCATGGCCGAGAGGACGGCGTCCGGGCCGACCTCGACGAAGCAGTCGACGCCTTCGCCGCTCAGCGCGCGGATCCCGTCGGCGAACCGTACGGAGCCCCGCACGTGGTCCACCCAGTACTCCGGGGTGCACAGGTCGTCGCCGGTGGCCAGGCCGCCGGTGACATTGGAGACGACGGAAAGCTCGGGCCGCCGGTAGGTGACGCGGGTGGCGACCTCGCGGAAGTCCGCCAGCATCGGGTCCATCAGCGGCGAGTGGAACGCGTGGCTGACGCGCAGCCGCTGCGTCTTGCGGTCCATGGCCTTGACCTGCTCGGCGACGGCGAGGACGGCCTCCTCGGCGCCGGACAGGACCACGGCGCGCGGCCCGTTGACCGCCGCGATGGAGACCTGGTCCGCGTACTCGCCGATCAGCGGGAGGACCTCGTCCTCGTCGGCCTGCAGGGCGACCATCGCGCCGCCCGCCGGGAGCGCCTGCATGAGCCGGCCGCGCGCGGCGACCAGCTCGGCGGCGTCGGCGAGGTCGAGCACGCCCGCGACGTACGCGGCGGTCAGCTCGCCGATCGAGTGGCCGCCCACGAAGTCGGGCTTGATCCCCCAGGAGTCCAGGAGGCGTACCAGGGCGACCTCGACCGCGAACAGCCCGGCCTGGGTGTACTGGGTCTGGTCGAGCAGCTCGCCGCCGTCGAACACGACGTCCTTGATCGGGCGGTCCAGGTGGCGGTCGAGCCGCGCGCAGACCTCGTCGAAGGCGTCGGCGAACACGGGGTGGGCCGCGTACAGCTCCTTGCCCATGCCGGTGCGCTGCGCGCCCTGGCCGGAGAAGACGAACGCGACCGTACGCGCGCCGTCCGCGGTGCCGGTGACGACTCCGGGCGCCTTGGCGCCCTCGGCGACGGCGCGCAGGCCGGCGCTCAGCGTGTCACGGTCGGCGGCGCGTACGACGGCGCGGTTCTCGAAGCTGCCGCGGCCGGTGGCGAGGGCTGAGGCGAGCGCGGCGGGCGACAGGTCGTCCCGCTCGTCCAGCAGGGCGGCGAGCCGTGCCGCGTTGGCGCGCAGCGCGTCCGGGGTGCGGCCGGAGACGGGCACGAGGACCGGGCCGGTCCCCTCCTCATGGGTCTCCTCCGCGACGTCCTCGGCGAGGCCCTCGATGATGACGTGCGCGTTGGTCCCGCTGACGCCGAAGGCGGAGACCGCCGCGCGGCGCGGCCCCTCGGCCTCCCACGGCGTGGTCTCCTCCAGCAGGCGGATCGTGCCGGACGACCAGTCGACGTGCGGGGTCGGCTCGTCGATGTGCAGGCTCTTGGGCAGCGTGCCGTGCCGCATCGCGAGGACCATCTTGATGATCCCCGCCGCGCCGGCGGCGGCCTGGGTGTGCCCGAGGTTGGACTTGATCGAGCCGAGCCAGAGCGGGCGCTCCGGGCGCTCCTGCCCGTACGTCGCCAGCAGCGCCTGCGCCTCGATCGGGTCGCCGAGCGTGGTGCCGGTGCCGTGCGCCTCGACGACGTCCACGTCGGAGGCGGTGAGGCCCGCGTTGGCCAGGGCCTGGCGGATGACGCGCTGCTGCGCGGTGCCGCTGGGCGCGGTCAGGCCGTTGGAGGCGCCGTCCTGGTTCACCGCGCTGCCGCGTACGACGGCGAGCACGGGGTGGCCGTTCCTCTTGGCGTCCGAAAGGCGTTCGAGCAGGAGCATGCCCGCGCCCTCGGCCCAGCCGGTGCCGTCGGCGGCGGCGGCGAACGGCTTGCAGCGGCCGTCCTCGGACAGCCCGCGCTGGCGCGAGAACTCGATGAACGCGCCCGGCGTGGCCATCACGGTGACGCCGCCCGCGAGCGCGAGCGAGGTCTCGCCGGTGGCCAGCGCGCGGCACGCCAGGTGCATCGCTACCAGCGACGACGAGCACGCCGTGTCGATGGTGACCGCCGGGCCCTCCAGGCCCAGCGTGTAGGCGACCCGGCCGGACAGGACGCTGCCCGCGCCGCCGGTCATCAGGTAGCCCTCGGTGCCTTCGGGCACCGAGGTGACGCCCGCGCCGTACCCGGAGGCGCCGGCGCCGACGTAGACGGCGGTGTCGCTGCCGCGCAGGGACGACGGCGCGATCCCGGCGCGCTCGAAGGTCTCCCAGACGGTCTCCAGGATCAGGCGCTGCTGCGGGTCGGTGGCGAGCGCCTCACGCGGGCTCATCCCGAAGAACGGGGCGTCGAACTCGGCCGCGTCGTAGACGAAGCCGCCCGAGCGGGTGGTGGAGGTGCCGGAGCTGTCGGGGTCCGGGTCGTACAGGCGGGCGGTGTCCCAGCCGCGGTCGCCGGGGAACTCCCCGATGGCGTCGCCGCCGGTGGCGACGAGGTCCCACAGCTGCTCGGGCGAGTCGATCCCGCCCGGGTAGCGGCAGCTCATGCCGACGATGACGATCGGGTCGTCGCTGACCGGGCCGCTGGCCGCCACGGCGGCGACCGGCCCGGCACTGGCGATCTCACCGAGGAGGTGGTCGGTGAGCACGGCCGGGGTCGGGTGGTCGAAGACGAGGCTGACCGGCAGGTCGAGGCCCGTACGCCCGGCGAGGGCGTTGCGGAACTCCACGGCGGTGAGCGAGTCGAACCCGAGGCTCTGGAAGGCGCTGTCCGGGCTGACCGCGGCGGCGTCGGCGTGCCCGAGCACGGCCGCCGCGTGGCGCCGCACCAGGTCGAGGACGAAGCGGCGCCGCTCCCCCTCGGTACGGCCGCTGAGCTCGGCGGCCAGCTCGGAGTCCTCGGCCGGCGACTCCTGGTCGCTCTCGGGCGCTTCGATCAGCTCTTCGAGCAGCGGGCTCGGCCGGGAGATCGTGAACATCGGCGCGAACTTCGCCCAGTTCATGTCGGCGGCGACGATGCTCGGCACGCCGTCCGCGATCGCGGAGCCGAGCACGGCGAGGGCCTGCTCCGGCGCGATGAGGTTCAGGCCGCGCTCGGCGAGGCGGCGTGCCGCGCCCTCGCGGGTGGCCATCCCCGTCTCGGCCCACGGGCCCCAGGCGACCGAGGTCGCGGCGGCGCCCCGCGCGTGGCGGCGCGCGGCCAGCCCGTCGAGGTAGGCGTTGGCCGCCGCGTACGCGGCCTGGCCTCCGCTGCCCCAGGCGGCGGCGACGGAGGAGAACAGCACGAAGGCGTCCAGGTCGCCGAGGAGCTCGTCGAGGTGCGCGGCGCCGTCGGACTTGGCCGCCATGGACTCGGCCAGGCCGCCGGCGTCCAGCTCGGCGACGGGCGCGTCGATGGCGACGCCCGCGGCGTGGAAGACACTGCGGATCGGCTCGCCGTCCGCGGTGACGTCGGCGATCAGGGACTCGACGGCGGCGCGGTCGGCGACGTCGCAGGCCGCGACCGTCACCTGGGCACCGAGCTCGGACAGCTCGGCCTGCAGCTCGGCGACGCCGTCGGCGTCCGGGCCGCGGCGGCTGACCAGGACGAGGTGCTCGGCGCCGTTGCCGGCGAGCCACCGCGCGACGTACGCGCCGAGGCCGCCGGTGCCGCCGGTGATCAGCGCCTTGCCGGCCGGCGTCCACGCGCGGCCGCTCTGGGCGGCGCGGGTGATGCGCCGTCCGAGGCGTCCCGAGCCGCGGATGGCGACCTGGTCCTCGGTGCCGGCGATCGTGGTGACGAGACGGTCGAGCGCGCGGTCGTCGAGCGTGCCGGGCAGGTCGACGAGACCGCCCCAGCGCTTCCCCGCTTCGAGCGCGGCGACGCGGCCGAGGCCCCAGATCGCGGCCTGGCCGGGCTCGGCCGGAGCGTCCGAACCGGCGACGGACACGGCGGAGCGGGTGAGGCACCACAGCGGCGCGTCCACACCGGCCGCGTCGAGCTCGCGCAGGACGCGCGGCACGTCCGCGGCGTCCTCCGGTGTGTACAGGACGCCGTCGATCTCACCGGCGGCGATGTCATCGGTGACGTCGAGCCCGCGCGCGGCGAGCCCGGCCGTGAGGGCCTCGTCGGCGGAGCCGAGCAGCAGCCAGCGGCCGGTGGCACGCTCGCCGCCGGACAGCGACGTCCAGGCGACCTCGTAGCAGAGCTCGAGCTGGTCGGTGCGCTCCGGGCGCAGGCGCGGCCAGAACCGCTCGGTGCGGAACGCGTACGTCGGCAGGTCCACGCGGCGTGCGCCGTCGGCGGCGAACACCGCGGCCCAGTCCGGGGCGGCCCCGTCGACGTGCAGCCGCGCCAGCCCGGTGCGGACGCGCGACGGCTCGTCACCGTCGCCGCGCAGCATCGGCACGGCGGTGGCGCCGGGCAGGCACTCGCGGACCATCGCGCTGAGCGCGCCGCCCGGGCCGGCCTCGACCACGCGGGTGACGCCGTGGTCGCCGAGGCACGTGATGACGTCGGCGAAGCGCACGGCGCGGCGTACGTGCTCGACCCAGTAGCCGGGCGAGGCGAGCTCTTCGGCCGTCGCGTCGCGGCCGGTGAGGTCCGAGATCACCGGGATGCGCGGCTCGGCGAAGGTCACGCCGCCGAGGACCTCGCGGAAGTCCGCGAGCATCGGCTCCATCAGCGCGGAGTGGAACGCGTGGCTGACGCGCAGCTCCTTGGTACGGCTGCCGCCCTCGGCGAGCGTCCCGGCGATCCGGCGGACCGCGTCCTCGGGGCCGGACAGCACGACCGAGCGCGGGCCGTTCACGGCGGCGACGTCGACGCCCGTGCCGTCCAGGAGCGGGAGGACCTCGTCCTCGGGTGCGGCGACGGAGACCATCAGGCCGCCCGCCGGCAGCGCCTGCATGAGGCGCCCGCGCGCGGCGACCAGGGCGCAGGCGTCCTCGACGGTCCAGACGCCGGCGACGTGCGCGGCGGCGAACTCGCCGATCGAGTGCCCGGCGACGTAGTCGGGCCGCAGGCCGAAGCTCTCCAGGAGCCGGTACAGGGCGACCTCGACGGCGAACAGCGCGGGCTGGGTGAACTCGGTGCGGTCCAGGTCGCCGTCGGCCAGGACCTCGCGCAGCGGGCGGGGCAGCAGCGGGTCGAGGTGGGCGGCCACCTCGTCGAGCGCCTCGGCGAAGACGTCGTACCGCGCGGCCAGCTCCAGGCCCATGCCGGAGCGCTGGGCGCCCTGGCCCGGGAAGACGAAGGCGAGCCTGCCGTCGCCGCGCGCGGTGCCGGTGAGCGCGCCCGGCTCGCCGTCGCGCAGCGCGCGCAGCCCGGCCAGGAGCTCGTCGCGGCCGGCGCCGACGAGGGCGCCGCGGTGGCCGAAGGAGGTGCGCGTCGTCGCGAGCGAGAGGCCGATGTCCTGGGTGGCCAGGCCGTCGACGGCCGGCAGCAGGCGCTCGGCCTGTGCGCGCAGCGCGTCCTCGGTGCGGCCGGACAGGAGCCAGACCGACGGGCGGTCCGCCTCGGCGGGTGCCGGCGGGGCGGGGACCTCCGCCTCCAGGACGACGTGGGCGTTGGTGCCGCTGACGCCGAACGCGGAGACGGCCGCGCGGCGCGGGCCGTCGTGCTCGGGCCACGGCACGTCCGTGGACAGGACGCGCACGCCGCCCTCGGTCCAGTCGACGTGCGGCGAGGTCTCCTCGGCGTGCAGGCTGCGCGGCGCGACGCCCTCGCGCATCGCGAGGATCATCTTGATCACGCCGGCGACACCCGCGGCGGCCTGGGTGTGGCCGATGTTCGACTTCACCGAGCCGATCCACAGCGGGCGGTCCTCGTCGCGGTCGCGGCCGTACGTGGCGAGCAGCGCCTGCGCCTCGATCGGGTCGCCCAGCACCGTGCCGGTGCCGTGCGCCTCGACCACGTCGACGTCGGCGGGCGAGAGGCCCGCGTTGGCCAGCGCGTCGGCGATCACTCGCTGCTGCGCGGGGCCGTTCGGCGCGGTCAGGCCGTTGCTGGCGCCGTCGGAGTTGACGGCGGTGCCGCGCACGACGGCGAGCACCGGGTGGCCGTTCGCACGGGCGTCGGACAGGCGCTCGACGGCGAGCATGCCCACGCCCTCGCCCCAGCCGGTGCCGTCGGCGTTCGCGCCGAACGGCTTGCAGCGGCCGTCGGCCGCGAGGCCGCCCTGCCGCGCGAACTCGGCGAACGCGGCGGGCGTCGACATGACGGTCGCGCCGCCGGTCAGCGCCATCGTGCACTCGCCCCGGCGCAGCGACTCGGCGGCCAGGTGCAGGGCGACGAGCGAGGCCGAGCAGGCGGTGTCGACGGTGAGCGCGGGACCGTTCAGGCCGAGCGCGTACGCGATGCGGCCGGACACGACGCTGGCCGCGTTGCCGGTGCCGGCGTGGCCGCCGAGGTCGTCCTCGGCGCGGGCGAGCAGCGCCGGGTAGTCCTGGCCGTTGGTGCCGACGAAGACGCCGACCCGCTCGCCGCGCAGCGTGGCGGGGTCGATCCCGGCGCGTTCGAGGGCCTCCCAGGAGGTCTGCAGCAGCAGGCGCTGCTGCGGGTCCATGGCGAGGGCCTCGCGCGGGGAGATCTCGAAGAACGCGGCGTCGAAACGGTCGGCGCCGGTGAGGAAGGCGCCCTCGCGCGCGTAGTCGCCGCCGGAGGTCGCCCAGCCGCGGTCGCGCGGGAACGGGCCGACCGCGTCGACGCCGTCGGCGACGAGCCGCCAGTAGTCCTCGGGCGTGGACACGCCGCCGGGGAAGCGGCAGCCGATGCCGACGATGGCGATGGGCTCGTCCACGGCGGTGGTGACGGTGCCCGTGATGACGGGGGCCGCCTCGCCGGACAGGAGGCCGTCGATGTGGCGGGCCAGCTCGCCCGGTGTCGGGAAGTCGAAGACGAGGGTCGCGGGCAGCCGCAGGCCGGTGGCGGCGTTCAGGCGGTTGCGGAACTCCACGGCGGTGAGCGAGTCGAAGCCGTTCTCGCGGAACGACCGCGACGGCTCGATGCCGTCGGGGCCGTCGTGGCCGAGTACGGCGGCGGCCTCGGCGCGGACGATGCCGGTGAGCGCGGCCTCACGATCGGCACCGGACAGCCCGGCCAGCATGCTCGGCCCGGTGGTCACGATCGGGTTCTCCACGGCGGGCAGCTCGTCGGCCAGCAGCGCCAGGAACGATCGGGCCTTCGCGCCGGCCGCCGCGGGAACGAACCGGGACCAGTCGATGTCGGCGATCACCACGGCCGGGTGGTCGCCGATGACCGCGGCCTGCATCGCCGCGCAGGCCAGGTCGGTGTCCATGGGAGGTGTGCCGATCCGGCGCAGGCGGTCGGCGACGACGTCGGTGGCGGCCATGCCGGAGCCGGCCCAGGGCCCCCACGCGATCGCGGTGGCCGGCAGGCCCTCCGCCCGGCGCCGGTACGCGAGCGCGTCCAGGTAGGCGTTGGCCGCGGCGTAGTTGGCCTGGCCGGCCGAGCCCGTGGTCGCGGCCAGCGAGGAGAACAGCACGAACGAGGAGATCGGGTGGTCGCGGGTGAGCTCGTCGAGGTGGCGGGCGGTGTCGACCTTGGGGCGCAGGACACGGGCGAGCCGCTCCGGCGACATCGAGTCGAGCACGCCGTCTTCCAGCACGCCGGCGGTGTGGATCACCGACGTGAGCGGGCGCTCCGCGGGGATCGAGGCGATCAGCGCGGCGAGCGCGTCCCGGTCGGCCGTGTCGCAGGCCGCGGCCGTGACGCCGGTTCCCCTGGCGGTGAGCTCGGCGGTCAGCTCGGCGGTGCCGGGGGCGTCCTCGCCGCGGCGGCTGGCGAGCACGACGTGCTCGGCGCCGTGGTCGGCGAGCCAGCGGGCGACGTTGGCGGCGAGGGCGCCGGAGCCACCGGTGAGCAGAACGGTCCCGGCCGGCCACCGCCGGTCCGGGTCGGCCGCCTGGCCGAAGCGCGCGAGCCGGCGGGCGAGAACGCCCGTGGCCCGCACCGCGAGCTGTGCCTCGGTGCCGGCCGTGAGGCAGGCCGCGAGGTGGCGGCCGGCGCGCTCGTCCCACTCGTGCGGCAGGTCGATGATCCCGCCCCAGCGCTCCGGCGACTCCAGCGCGACGACCTGCCCGAGCCCCCACGAGGTGGCCTGCAGGTCGGCCTTGAGGGTGTCGGACCGGCCGGTCGACACCGCTCCGCTCGTCAGCAGCCACAGGGGGACGGAGTCGGACATGCGCGCCTGCTCCTGCGCGAGCGCGGTGTTCTCGGCGAGGCCGGCGGGCAGCGAGGGCCAGTCCGGGTGGACGCGCTCGTCCAGCGCCAGCAGCGAGACGATCCCGGCCAGGTTCTCCCGGGCGGGCAGGGAGATCGCTTCGAGGGTCGTGGGGAGGACGTTGGCGCCGGCGGCGCGGAGCGCGGCCTCGACGCCGGTGACGACGTCCGAGGCCGGACCGGGCGGCACCACGAGGAGCCAGTCACCGGAAAGCGCGGCCTCGTCGAGGCCGACGGCCTCCCAGGTGCCCCGGTAGGTCCAGCGCTCGACGGTCTCGCTCTCCTTGCGGCGCTCCAGCCAGCGTGAGAGCAGGGGCAGCGCGGTCTCCAGCGACCGGCGCTGATCGTCATCGGCGTTCAGTGCCCGGCCGAGCTCGGCCGGGTCGGCGCGGCGTACGGCGTCGAGGAGGTCGTCGCCCGGGGCGCGCCGGGGCTCCGGCGCCAGCCAGAACCGGTCGCGCGCGAAGGCGTGCACGGGAAGGTCCGCGGGCTCGGCGCCGGGGAAGACGGCGCTCCAGTCCAGCTTGGTGCCGGCGGCGTGGATCCGCGCGAGCGCGGTCGCCAGCGAGACGGGCTCCGGGGCGCTGGAGCGCATGACCGGGATGACGGTGGCGTCGGTGTCGCCGTCCAGGGTCTCCTCGACCATGCCGGTCAGCGCGGCCGACGGCCCCACCTCGACGAAGCGGCGTACGCCCTTGCCGCGCAGGAACGTCACGCCGTCGGCGAAGCGGACCGCCTCGCGCACATGGGAGACCCAGTAGCCGGCCGAGCAGATCCGCTCCGGGGTCGCGGCCTCGCCGGTCAGGTTCGACACGATGGGCATGGTCGGCGGCCGGTAGTCGACGGCCTCGGCGACCTCGCGGAACTCCTCCAGGATGGAGTCCATCTGCGCCGAGTGGAAGGCGTGGCTGACGCGCAGCCGCTTCGGCCGGTAGCCGCGTTCCCCGGCCACGCGGGCGATCTCCTCGATCGCGTCCTCGTCGCCGGAGACCACGGTCGACGCCGGGCCGTTCACCGCGGCGACGCTCACCGCGGCCGTGCCGATCAGCTCGCGTACGTCGGCCTCGGCCGCGCGTACGGACAGCATCGCGCCGTTCGCGGTGACCGACTGCATGAGACGGCCGCGCGCCGCGACGAGGCGGCACGCGTCCTCGGCGGAGAACACACCGGCGACGTGCGCGGCGGCGAGCTCGCCGATGGAGTGGCCGATGAGATGGTCGGCCTTCACGCCCAGGCTCTCCAGCAGCCGGTACAGCGCCACCTCGAAGACGAAGAGGGCGACCTGCGTGTACTCGGTCTGGTCGAGCGACGCCGCCTCGGGGGTACCGTCGGCGGCGAACATGATCTCGCGGACGTTCTCGCGGGTCAGGCCGTCGAACAGAGCGCAGAGCTCGTCGAACGCGGTGGCGAAGACCGGCCACTCGGCGTACAGCTCGGCGCCCATGCCGGGCCGCTGCGCGCCCTGTCCGGAGAACAGCAGCGCGAGCTTGCCCGTGCCGGCGACGGCGGCCGGTACGACCTGCGGCGACGGGGTGCCGTCCGCGATCGCGCGCAGGCCCGCGAGCAGCTCGGCGGTGCCGGTTCCGACGACGGCCGTGCGGTGCGGCAGCGCGGCGCGGGTCGTGGCCAGGGCGGAGGCGACGGCGACCGGGTCGGCGCCGGCGTCGATGCCGGTGAGCAGCCTGCGCGCCTGGCGCGGCAGGGAGTCCTTGGTGCGGCCGGAGATGAGCCACGGGACGGCGCCCGGCGCGGCCGGGCGGTCCGGCGCCCCGGCGGGCTCCTCGGCCGGTACGGCCTCCAGGATGATGTGGGCGTTGGTGCCGCTGACGCCGAACGCGGAGACCGCGGCGCGGCGGCGTTCGCCGGTTTCGGGCCAGGGCCGGTTCTCGGTGAGCAGCTCGACGCGGCCGGCGGACCAGTCGACGTCCGGTGTCCGCGGGTCGGCGTGCAGGGTCATCGGCAGGACGTCACGCCGCATGGCGAGGATCATCTTGATCAGCCCGGCGACCCCGGAGGCCGCCTGGGTGTGACCGATGTTCGACTTCACCGAGCCGAGCCACAGCGGGCGGTCCTCCGGGCGGTCACGCCCGTACGTCGCGAGGAGCGCGTGCGCCTCGATGGGGTCGCCCAGGGTCGTGCCGGTGCCGTGCGCCTCGACGGCGTCGATCTGCCGCTCGGACAGCCCGGCCGAGGACAGCGCCTGCCGGATGACGCGCTGCTGCGCGGCACCGCTGGGCGCGGTCAGGCCGTTGGACGCGCCATCGGAGTTGACGGCCGAGCCGCGGATGACCGCGAGCACCCGGTGGCCCATCCGCTTGGCCTGGGAGAGCCGTTCCAGCACCAGGACGCCGGCGCCCTCGCCCCAGCCGGTGCCGTCGGCGTTCGCCCCGAACGCGCGGCAGCGGCCGTCGGAGGCCAGCCCGCCCTGCTTGGCGAACTCCTGGAACGCGGTCGGCAGCACCATGACCGTGACGCCGCCGGCGAGGGCCGTCGCGCACTCGCCGCGGCGCAGCGCCTGGACGGCGAGGTGGACGGCGACCAGCGAGGACGAGCACGCCGTGTCGATCGTGACGGCCGGGCCCTCGAAGCCGAACGTGTAGGCGATGCGGCCGGAGAGGACGGCTCCGGAGCCGCCGGTGAGCAGGTGGCCCTCGGCGCCTTCGGGCACCGACGTCGCGGACGCGCCGTACCCGGACGGCCCGGCGCCGACGAACACCCCCGCACGGGTCCCGCGCAGGCCCGTCACGTCGATGCGGGCGCGTTCGAGAGCCTCCCAGGCGACCTGGAGGACGACGCGCTGCTGCGGGTCCATGGCGAGGGCCTCGCGCGGCGAGATGCCGAAGAAGCCGGGGTCGAACTCGTCGGCTCCCCGCACGAATCCGCCCTGGTGGCCGGACAGCGCGCTCAGGTCCCAGCCGCGGCCGTCGGGCAGGTCGCCGATGGCGTCGATGCCGCCGCTGACCAGCTGCCACAGATCCTCCGGCGAGAACACGCCACCGGGATACCGGCATGCCATTCCGACGACCGCGATCGGCTCGTTCTCGCGGTCCTCGGCTTCGCGCACCCGGTCACGAGCCTCGGCCAGCTCGGCCGTCGCACGCTTGAGGTAGTCCCGGAGCTTTTGTTCCTGCTCGCTCGGCATCTGGGCCTTCCGTTCCGACGTGGGCGTTCGACTTCCCTACGGCACCTGGGCGACGTCAGTCGCCAACGTATGGCCGTCCCCGCTTGGGTTGTCACCAGTGGAACTAGGGGATCACCTGGTTCCTGCCGGGTACGTTCGGAGCCCTTTGCGTCGCTAGGAGTCACCGCGCCCTTCGTCGATGAAGGCGAACAGGTCGTCGTCGGTGGCCTCCCCCAGCTTCTCGGCGAGGGATCCGCCTTCGGCGCGCGTCTCTCCGCCGAGGGCCCTGAGCAGGCCGCGCAGCCGGTCGGCGAGCATGTCGCGCTCACCGCCGTCCAGCCCGGTCATCGCGTGTTCCAGCCGGTCCAGCTCCGCCTCCAGGCTCTGCGCGCCGGCCTCGGGTACGAGCCGGTCGTGCAGGTGAGCCGCGAGCGCGGACGCGGTCGGGTGGTCGAACACGAGCGTGGTCGGCAGGGTCAGCCCGGTCGTCCTGGCGAGGATGTTGCGCAGGTCGACCGCTGTCAGCGAGTCGAACCCGAGGTCGCGGAAGGCGCGCTCCGGGTCGAGCTCGTCGCCGGGCGCGAAGCCGAGCACGGCCTTGGCACGGCCGCTCACCAGCTCCAGCAGGTAGTCCATCCGCTCCTCGGGCGGCAGCTCGGCCAGGGTGGTGGTGAACCCGGCGTCGCTCCCCGGCAGTTCGGCGAGGGCGACCCTGACCTCGGGGATGTCCTCGATGAGCGGCCTGCGGCGCATCGCGCCGTACGTCGCCGCGAAGCGCGGCCAGTCGACGTCGGCCACGGCGAGGAACGTCTCGTCGGCGTCGAGCGCCTCGCCCAGCACGCTCAGCGCCAGGTCCGGTGCCATCGCCTCGACGCCGCGGCGCGAGAGCTCCTCGGCCGCCGTGCCCTCCGCCGCCATGCCGACCTCGGCCCAGGCGCCCCAGGCGATCGAGAGCCCGTGCCTGCCGTTCTCGCGGCGTTCGCGCGCGAACCCGTCGAGGTAGGCGTTGGCGGCGGCGTAGGCGGTCTGCCCCGCGCTGCCCCACACGCCGGCGTTGGAGGAGAACAGCACGAACGCGTCGAGGTCGTCGCCGAAGGCCTCGTCCAGGTTGCGTACGCCCGCGACCTTCGGGGCGCACACCGCGTCCCACTCGGACAGGTCGCTCCCCTCCGCCGGGACGCTCGCGACCACGCCGGCGGCGTGGAAGACCGACCGCACGCGCACGCCGCGCCCGGCCAGGTCGTCGCGCAGGCGCGTGACCGCGCCGGCGTCGGCGACGTCACAGCTCTCGGCGATCACACCGGGTACGTCGGGGGCGCGGCCGGAGCGGCTGACGACCACGATCTCGCGCTCGCCGCGATCGGACAGCCACTGGACGAGCCGCGCGCCGATCCCGCCGGAGCCGCCGGTCACCAGGACCGCGCCCTCGCGCGGCCCGGACGGCTCCGAGGCGACGGCGGGCGCGTCGTCGCGTACGAGCCTGCGGGCGAGGACGCCGGACGCGCGGATCGCGAGCTGGTCCTCGTCGCCGCGCGTGCCGACGATCTCCACCAGGGCGTCGGCGGTGGCGTCGTCGATGGTCTCCAGGTCGACGAGGCCTCCCCAGGTGTCCGGCGACTCCAGGCCGAGTACGCGGCCCAGGCCCCAGACGCCGTTCTGCAGGGGGTCCTCCTCGCCGGCGGTGACGCACCAGAGCGGCGCCTCGGTCCCGGCGTCGCCGAGCGCCTGGGCCAGCCGGACCGTCGACGCCCATGCCGCCGCGACACCCGAGGCCGGCAGGCCCGGGTCGGCGGCCAGCAGCGAGACCACGGCGGTGGCCGGTCCGGCGAGCGCGCCGGCGAGCTCCTCGCGCGTGGTTCCGGGGCCCGCCTCGACGGCCAGCACCTCACCGCGTTCGCGCAGCAGGTCCAGGAGCTTCGCCGACCATCCGGGCGTGCCCTGCGGCACGACGACGTGCCAGCGCGCCTCCGAGGCGGACGGCGTGAGGTCCGCCGGGATCCAGGACACGCGGTACCGCCAGTCGCGCGTGGCGTGGGCGGTCTGACGGCCGCGCCACCACGACGACAGGCGCGGCATCAGCGCGCCCAGCTCCGGCAGGTCGTCCTCCGCGCCGAGCAGTTTGGCCAGCCCGGCGGAGTCGGCGTGATCGACGGCCGACCAGAACTCCGCGCCCACGCCGTTCACGGTCTCGGCGACCGGCTCGGGCCAGTACGGGCGGCGGTCGAAGGCGTACGTGGGCAGCGGGACCCGGCGCGCGCCCGCGAAGAGGCCGGACCAGCCGACCTCGACGCCGCGCACCCACACCTCGGCGAGCGAGGTGAGGAAGCGTCCGGTGCCGCCGTCGCCGCGCCGGAGCGAGCCGGCGACGACGCCGCCCCCGGCGCCGTCGACCTCGGACAGGGTGTCCTCGGTGGCGGCGGTGAGCACGGGGTGCGGGCTCGCCTCGACGAAGGCCCGGTAGCCCTGCCCGGCCAGGTCGCGTACGGCCTCGGCGAAGCGCACCTGCTCGCGGAGGTTGCGGTACCAGTAGCCGGCGTCCAGCTCGGTGCCGGGCAGGAAGCCGCCGGTCACCGTGGAGTAGAACGGCACGTCGCCGTCGGCGGGGGTGAGCCCGTCGAGCGCGTCGCCGAGCGCGTCGCGTACGGCCTCGACCTGCGGCGAGTGGGACGCGTAGTCCACGGGCACCCGCTTGGCGCGGATGTCCCGCTCCTCGCACCAGTCCTTGACCCGGTCCAGGGCGGCGTCGGTGCCGGACAGCACGACCGACGACGGCCCGTTGACCGCCGCGACCGAGACGTCGCCGAGCACGTCCTCCAGGGCGTCCGTACGGGCCTGTACGGACAGCATCCCGCCGCCGTCGAGCCCGGCCAGCAGCCCGGACCGCGCGACGACGATGTGCAGGGCGTCCTCCAGGGTCAGCACGCCCGCGACGTGCGCGGCGGCCACCTCTCCCTGTGAGTGGCCCAGCACGGCGTCCGGCTCGACGCCGTGGGCGCGCCACAGCGCGGCCAGCGAGATCATCACGGCGCACAGCGCGGGCTGGACGATATCGACGCGTTCGAGCAGCCCGGCGGCCTCGTCGCCGGCGAAGAGCACGTCGCGCAGCGACCAGTCGACGAGCCCGTCGAGGACGGCGGCGCAGCGGTCCATGGCGTCCGCGAAGACCGGGGAGGTCTCCCACAGCTCGCGGCCCATGCCGGTCCACTGCGAGCCCTGCCCCGGGAAGACGAAGACCGTACGGCCGGGGCCGCCCGGCGCGACGCGGCCGGCGACGGTCTCGCCGGCGGCGAGCGCGGCCGCGAAGTCCGGCAGGGTCTCGCCGACGACCACGGCGCGGTCCTCGAACCGCGACCGCAGGCTCAGCGAGTATCCGACGTCGGCGGGCGAACGGTCGGACGCGGCCACCTCGGCGAGGCGCGCGAGCTGCCCGGACAGGCCGCCCTGGCCGCGTCCCGACACGATCCACGGGACGGGCGCGTGAACCGTTTCGGGCGCGGGCGCGGGCTCTTCGTCCGGCGCCTGCTCCAGGATGACGTGCGCGTTCGTGCCGCTGACGCCGAAGGCGGACACGGCGGCGCGGCGCGGGCTCGTGCGCTCCGGCCACGGCCGCGTCTCGGTCGCCAGCTCGATCTCGCCGGTGTCCCAGTCGACCTCGCGTGAGGGCTCGTCGGCGTACAGGGTCTTGGGCACCACGCCGTGGCGCAGCGCCTCGATCATCTTGATCACGCCGGCGGTGCCGGCGGCGGCCTGGGTGTGGCCGAGGTTCGACTTGACCGAGCCGAGGAGGAGCGGTCCGTCGGACCGCTCCTGCCCGTACGTCGCGAGCAGCGCCTGTGCCTCGATCGGGTCGCCGAGCCTGGTGCCCGTGCCGTGGCCCTCGACGACGTCGATCTCGCCGGTGCGCAGGCCCGCGTCGGCCAGCGCCCGCTGGATCACGCGGCGCTGCGAGGGGCCGTTCGGCGCGGTGAGGCCGTTGGACGCGCCGTCCTGGTTGATGGCCGAGCCGCGCAGCACCGCGAGGACCTCGTGGCCGGCGCGCTCGGCGTCCTCCAGGCGTTCGAGCACGAGGATGCCGACGCCCTCGCCCCAGCCGGTGCCGTCCGCGCCCGCGCCGTACGCCTTGCAGCGGCCGTCGGAGGACAGGCCGCCCTGGCGTTCGAACTCGCCGAACATGCTCGGCGTCGCCATGATCGTCACGCCGCCCGCGAGGGCCATGCCGACCTCGCCCCGGCGCAGCGCCTGCGCGGCGAGGTGCATCGCGACCAGCGAGGACGAGCACGCGGTGTCGATGGAGACGGCCGGGCCTTCGAGGCCCAGCACGTACGAGACGCGCCCGGACAGCACCGAGGCGGCGTTGCCGGTGGCCAGCAGCCCTTCCAGCTCGGGGTCGTTGCGCACGCGCTCGCCGTAGTCGTGCAGGCTGGAACCGAGGAACACCCCGGTCTCGGAGCCGCGCAGGCCGAGCGGGTCGACGCCGGCGCCTTCGAGGGCCTCCCACGCGCACTCCAGGACGAGCCGCTGCTGCGGGTCCATCGCGAGGGCCTCGCGCGGCGAGATCCCGAAGAACCCGGCGTCGAAGCCGGCGATGTCGCTGAGGTAGCCGCCGACGCCCTGGCGCCAGCCACGGCCGGGCGGCACGGAGCCGAGCACGTCGACGCCGCCGGCGACGACGTCCCACAGCGCGGCGGGCGAGTCGATGCCGCCGCCGAACCGGCAGGCCATGCCGACGATGGCGAGCGCGCCACCGGTCTCGGCGCGCGTGACCACCGCGGCGGCCTCGGCGGGCGCGGTGCCGAGAACGGCGCGGTGCAGCTCTTCGGCGAGCGCCTTCGGGGTCGGGTGGTCGAAGACGGCGGTGGCGGGCAGCCGGACCCCGCTGGCCGCGGCGAGGCGGTTGCGCAGGTCGACGGCGGTGAGCGAGTCGAAGCCGACGTCGCGGAACGCGCGGCCCGGGTCGACCGCGCTCGCGTCGCCGTGCCCGAGCACGGCGGCGGCCTGGCCGCTGACCAGGTCGAGCACGGCGTGCCCGCGGTCCGCCTCCGGCATCGCGGCCAGCTTCTCGGCGAACGAGGATCGGTCGGCCTTGGTGGCGGCGCGGCGCACCGGCGCGCGTACGATCCCGCGCAGCATCGCGGGCGGGGCGACGGGCGCGGTCGCCGAACGCCAGACCGCCGTGTCGAACCTGGCGGGCGCGACGACCGGCTCGCCGCTCGCGCAGGCGGCGTCGAACATCCGCAGCGCGTCGCCGGCGTCGAGGGGTACGAGGCCGGAGCGGGTGGCGCGGCCGAGGTTGCGCTCGCCGAGGCGCCCGGCCATGCCGCCCTGGGCGTCCCAGAGACCCCAGGGCAGCGAGACGGCGGGCAGTCCGTCGGCGTGGCGCGACCGCGCCAGGGTGTCGAGGAACGCGTTGGCCGCGGTGTAGTACGCCTGGCCGGCGCCGCCGAGCAGCCCGGCGACCGAGGAGAACAGCACGAACGCGCCGGCCTCGCGGTCCGCGGCCAGCTCGTGCAGGGCCATCGCGGCGTCCACCTTGGACCGCAGGACCCGGTCGAGCTGTTCGGTGGTGAGCGAGTCGAGCAGGCCGTCGTCGAGGGTCGCGGCGGTGTGCACGACGCCGGTGAGCCGCCGGTCGCCGACCGCGGCGGCCAGCGCCTCGTGGTCCGCGGCGTCGCAGGCGGCGACCTCCAGCCGGTCGCCCAGCTCTTCGGCCAGCTCGGCCGCGCCGGGCGCCTCCGGGCCGCGGCGGCTCAGCAGCAGGACGTGCTCGACGTCGTGGCCCGTGACCAGGTGCCGGGCGACGAGCCCGGCCAGGCCTTCGGCGGAGCCGGTGACCAGGACGGTGCCGTCCCGGTCGAAGACGGGGGTGTCGTCGCCTTCGGAGGACGCGCGCAGGCGGGCGAGCCGTGGCGCCGTCGCCTCGTCGTCGCGCACGGTGAGCTGCGGTTCGCCGCTCGCGACGGCGCGCAGCAGCGCGGGGCCGGCGGCGCCGCCGATGTCGGCCAGCACGAACCGGTCGGGGTGCTCGGCCTGGATCGAGCGGACCAGGCCGTGCACGGCGGCGGCGGCCGGGTCGCCGTCGGCGTCCTCGGTCACGATCACGAGGCGCCGGTCCGGCGGCGGTTCGGCCGCGAGGAACGACCGCGCCGCCTCGACGGTCGCGGTGACCATCGGGCGCGCCCGCTCGTTCGGCGGCGGGCCGTCAGGTCCCGCGCAGCTCCAGAACGTCAGCTCCGGCAGGCCGGCTCCGGCCTCGGCGAGGTGGCGTACCTCGACGCCGGGCGCGGCCAGCCGGGTGCGCAGGTCCAGCGGGTCGTCGCCGAGCACCGCGACCTCGGACGGCACGCCGTCGGCGAGGGCGACGGCCGCCCGCTCGACGGCGAACAGGTCCAGGTCACGCGCCGCCTCGGCGGAGAGCTCGGCGGGCGCGGCGCGCAGCCGCAGCGAGCCGATCTCCAGGACGGGCGCGCCGGTGGAGTCGGCGACCCGCAGCGCGATCGTGTCGTCGTCGACGACGCTCAGCCGGCAGCGCAGCGCCGCCGGTCCCGCCGCGTACAGGTTCACCTGGGTCCACGCGAACGGCATGCGGCGCCCGGAGGACTCCTGCGCGGTGAACCCGAGCCCCTGGAGCGCCGCGTCGAGCAGCGCGGGGTGGAGCGTGAAGGCCTCGGCGTCGGGCAGTGAGTCCTCGGGCGCCTCGATCTCGGCGAGGACGTCGTCGCCGTCCCGCCAGACCGCGCGCAGGCCGCGGAACGGCTCGCCGTAGTCGATGCCGGCCTCGGTCAGCCGGTCGTAGTAGCCGGTGAGGTCGACGGGCGCCGCGCCGGGCGGCGGCCACTGGGCGAGGTCGAAGCCGGCCGAAGGGGTCTCCGGTGACAGCACGCCGGTGGCGTGGCAGGTCCAGGGAGTGTCCTCGTCGGCGTTCTCCGGCCGCGCGTGGACGGTGAGCGCGCGGTCGCCGGCCTCGTCGGGGCCGCTGAGCACGACGCGCAGCGCGGTGTCGCGGTCCTCGGCGAGGACGAGCGGGCTGCTCAGCGTGAGCTCGGTGAGGGCGGCGCAGCCGACGCGCTCGCCCGCGGCGAGCGCCAGCTCGGTGTAGGCCGTGCCGGGCAGCACGATGGCGCCGCCGACGACGTGCTCGGCCAGCCACGGCGTGGTGCGGGCGGAGAGCCGCCCGGTGAACAGGTAGCCGTCGCCGGTCGCGACGACCGCGCCGAGCAGCGGGTGGCCGTTGTCCGACATGCCGGGCAGGCTGGATCCGGCGCCGGGCAGGCCGGGGGTCGAGAGCCAGTAGCGCTCGCGCTGGAAGGCGTAGGTGGGCAGGTCGACCGGGCGCCGCGCGCCCGCGCCGAAGGCGGGGCCCCAGTCGACGCGCGCGCCGCGCACGTACGCCTCGGCCAGCGACGTGAGGAACCTGCGCGGGCCGCCCTCGTCGCGGCGCAGCGACCCGACGACGGCGTACGGCCGTCCGGCCGCGTCGAGGGTCTGCTCGACGGCCATGGTGAGCACCGGGCGCGGGCTCAGCTCGACGAACACGTCGTGGCCCGCCTCGGCCAGCGCCGAGACGACCGGGTCGAACCGCACCGTCTCGCGCAGGTTGCGGTACCAGTAGCCGGCGTCCAGCTCGGTGCCGTCGAGGACGGTGCCGGTGACCGTGGAGTGGAACGGGATCTCCGTGGTGGTCGGCGCGATGCCGGCCAGCACGTCCAGGAGACGGTCCTTGATGCTCTCGACCTGCGGCGAGTGGGAGGCGTAGTCGACGGGGATCTTGCGGGCCCTGACGTCGCGCGCCGTCCAGGCCACGACCAGCTCGTCCAGCGCGGCCGGGTCACCGGCGACGACGACGGACGACGGGCCGTTGAGGGCGGCGACGGACACCCTGCCCTCGTACGCGGCGAGGTCGCGTTCGGCCTCGTCGGCGGGCAGCGCCACCGAGACCATCCCGCCGGAGCCCGCCAGCGCGGTGATCTCCTTGCTGCGCAGGGCGACCGCGCGTGCGGCGTCCTCCAGCGTGAGCGCGCCGGCGACGTACGCGGCGGCGATCTCGCCCTGGCTGTGGCCGACGACGGCGGCGGGCCGTACGCCGTGGGACTGCCACAGCGCCGCGAGGGACACCATGACCGCGAACAGCGCGGGCTGGACGACGTCCACGCGGTCGAGCGCCGGCGCGCCCTCGTCCTCGCGCAGCACGGCTTCGAGCGACCAGTCGACGTGCGGCGCGAGCGCGGCCTCGCACGCGCGGATCCGCTCGGCGAACACGGGTGTCGTGTCGAGCAGCTCGCGGGCCATCCCGGCCCACTGCGCGCCCTGGCCCGGGAAGACGAAGACCGTCTTGCCGGACAGGTCGGCGACGCCCGCGACGACGTCCTCGCCGAACGCCTCCAGCGCGCCGGTGAGCGCGTCGCGGTCGCCCTCGACGAGCACGGCGCGGTGCGGCAGCGGTGACCGGGCCGTGGCGAGGGAGTACCCGATGTCCGCGGCGGAGACGCCCGGCTCGGAGCGCGCGTGGGACAGGAGCCGCGCGGCCTGGCCGCGCAGCGCGGCCTCGCTCGCGGCGGACAGCACCCACGGCACGGCCGCCGGGTCCTCAGGCGCGTCGATCGGCTCCGGCTCCGGGGCCTCTTCGAGGATCACGTGGGCGTTCGTGCCGCTGCCGCCGAACGACGACACGGCGGCCCGGCGCGGCTCCTCGCCGCGCGGCCAGGCGCGCGCCTCGTTCAGCAGCTCGACCCGCCCCGCCGACCAGTCGACGTGCGGCGTCGGGTCCTCGGCGTGCAGCGTCTTGGGCAGGACCCCGCGCCGCATGGCCATGACCATCTTGATCACGCCGGCGACGCCGGAGGCGGCCTGGGTGTGGCCGATGTTCGACTTCACCGAGCCGAGGTAGAGCGGCTCGGTCTTCTCGCTGCGGCCGCCGTACGTCGCGACCAGCGCGCGCGCCTCGATCGGGTCGCCGAGCACGGTGCCCGTGCCGTGCGCCTCGACCGCGTCGACCTGGCCGACGGACAGCCCGGCCGCGCCCAGCGCCTGCCGGATGACCCGGCGCTGCGCCGGGCCGCTCGGCGCGGTGAGCCCGTTGGAGGCGCCGTCCTGGTTCAGGGCCGAGCCGCGTACGGTCGCCAGCACCCGGTGGCCGTTCCGCCGCGCCTCGGACAGGCGCTCCAGCACGATGACGCCCGCGCCCTCGGCCCAGCCGGTGCCGTCGGCGCCCGCCGCGAACGCGCGGCAGCGGCCGTCCGCGGACAGCCCGCCCTGCCGGCTGAACTCCACGAACGCGCCGACCGTCGGCATCAGCGTGACGCCGCCGGCCAGGGCGAGCGTGCAGTCCCCCGCGCGCAGCGAGCGGCAGGCCAGGTGCATCGCCACGAGCGACGTCGAGCACTGGGTGTCGATCGAGACCGCGGGCCCTTCGAGCCCGAGCGTGTAGGAGACCCGGCCGGACATCATGCCCATGCCGGTGCCCGTCAGGGCGTACCCCTCCAGCTCCTTGGTGAGGTCCGGCGAGCCCAGGCCGTACAGCGACGCGGGCGCGCCGGTGAACACGCCGGTCTGGCTGCCGCGCAGCGTGTGCGGCGCGATGCCGGCCCGCTCGAACGCCTCCCAGGCGATCTCCAGCAGCACGCGCTGCTGCGGGTCCATCGCGAGCGCCTCGCGCGGCGAGATCCCGAAGAACGCGGCGTCGAACTCGGCCGCGTCGTAGATGAAGCCGGCCTCGCGCGCGTAGAACGTGCCGTCGTGACCGGGGTCCGGGTGGTAGAGGTTGTCGAGGTCCCAGCCGCGGTCGCCGGGGAAGGCCCCCATCGCGTCCGCGCCCGACTCGACCAGCTCCCACAGCCCCTCCGGCGAGGACACCCCACCCGGGTACCGGCACGCCATGCCGACGATGGCGATCGGCTCGGCGTCCCGTTCCTCCGCCTCGCGGAGCCGGCGGCGGGCATCCCGCAGCTCGGAGGTGGTCCACTTCAGGCTCTCGAGGAGCTCTTGTTCCTTCGCCACTGAGGCTTCACCCAATCCGTCGCGAGGGACCGATGCCACGCCCGCCGGTCACTGGCGGCCGAACTCCTTCTGCAGGAGGGAGAGCATCTCGTCCGCACTGGCCGAGTCCAGATCGCCGCCCTCCGCGGGCACGTCCTCGTTCTCGTCGGTCATCCGGGCGGCCAGGCGGCGCAGGCGCTGCGCGATCGGCCCGAGCGCGGCCCGGTGTTCGCTGTCCTTTCCAAGTTCGGCCAGTGCTTCTTCCATCGCGTCCAGGTCGGTGTGAACGGTGTCCGGGGTGGCCGCCGGGAACAGCTCGTGGTGCAGGTGCCCGGCGAGCGCGGTCGCCGTCGGGTGGTCGAACACCAGCGTCGCCGGCAGCGCCAGCCCGGTGAGCGGAGCCAGCCGGTTACGCAGGTCCACGGCGGTGACCGAGTCGAAGCCCAGATCGCGGAAGGACTTCTCCGCGGGCAGGGCCTCGTCCTTTCGATAACCTAGGGCGGCCCCCGCTTGGGTAGTCACCAGTCGTAGTAGGTGTTCTCCTCGTTCCGCCCGGGTTAGGCTGGCCAGTTCGCCGACGAGATCATCTCCGCCGGTGGTGTCCGGCAGCGCGGCCACGGCCTCGGGGATCTCCGCCAGCAGCGGCCTCGCGTCGCGCGGCGGTGTAGGTCTCGGCGAACCTCGGCCAGTCCACGTCGGCCACGGCCACGAAGGTCTCGTCGGCGTCCAGCGCGTCGCCCAGCACACCGAGCGAGCCGGCCGGCGGCATGGCGCGCACGCCGAAGCGCGCGAGCTCCTTCGCCGCGTCGCCGCTGGCCATGCCGACCTCGTCCCAGGCGCCCCAGGCGACGGACAGCGCGTGCCGTCCGCGCGCGCGGCGCTCCTCGGCGAAGCCGTCGAGGTAGGCGTTGGCGGCGGCGTAGGCGCTCTGGCCCGCGCTCCCCCACACCCCGGCGTTCGAGGAGAACAGGACGAACTCGGCGAGGTCGTCGCCGAAGACCTCGTCCAGGTTCCGCGCTCCCGCGACCTTCGCCGCGCACACGCGCGGCCAGTCGGCCAGGTCGGCCCGCTCCACCGGGACGCTGTCGACGACGCCGGCCGCGTGGTACACCGACCGTACGGCCAGCCCGCGGCCCCTCAGGTCATCCCGCAGCGCGGCCACGGCGGCCGGGTCGGTGACGTCGCAGGAGACCGCCTCGACGCGGGCGTCGAGCTCCTCCCCCAGCTCGCGGGCGGCGCCGGAGTCACCGGCGGAGCGGCTCACCAGCACGATCTCGGTCTCGCCGCGCTCGGCCAGCCAGCGGGCGAGCCGGAGGCCGATGCCGCCGGTGCCGCCGGTCACCAGTACGGCGCCCTCGTCCGGGCGTTCCTTCCGGTCACCGTCCGGCGCCGGACTGCGCCGCAGGCGGCGGGCGAGCACGCGCGACCCGCGCACGGCCAGCTGGTCCTCGTCGCCGGCGCCGCGCAGCGCCCAGACCAGGCGTCCGAGCGAATCCTCGTCCGGCTCGGCCGGCAGGTCGACCAGGCCGCCCCAGCTCTTCGGCCGTTCGAGGCCGATGACGCGGCCGAGCCCCCACAGCCCGGACGTGACCGGGTCCACGGCGTCGCCGGGCAGCGCGCTCACGGCGCCGCGCGTGACGCACCACAGCGGCGCCTCGACGCCGCGGTCCGCCAGGGCCTGCGTGAGCAGGGCCGTCGACGTCCAGGCGGTCGCGACGCCGGATCCCGTGTCGCCGTCGGCCGCGCCGAGCAGCGAGACGACGGTGTCGACGTCCCCTTCGGGCAGGCGCCCGGCGAGGTCCGCGCGGTCCGTGTCCGCGCCGACCTCGATCTCGGCCACGTCGCCGTCCGCGCGGAGCGCGGCCAGCACGGCGCTTACCCAGGCGCGGTCGCCGGAGGACGGGACCACCGCCCAGCGGCTCACGGCCCCCGGCGGCGCCGGCTCGGGCTCGACGGGCTTCCAGCTCACGCGGTAGCGCCAGCCGTCCCCGGCCGATCCGGCGGCCTCCGCCCGGCGTACCGGCTCGGCCCAGTAGTCGCGGTGCTCGAAGGCGTACGTCGGCAGTGGCACGCGGCGCGCCTCGCCGAACGCGGGCGTCCAGTCGACCTCGACGCCCTGGACCCAGAGTTCGGCGGCGGACCGCAGGAACCGGTCCGGCCCGCCGTCGTCGCGGCGCAGCGTGCCGGCGATGACGGCGTCCTTGGCGGCGGGCGTGTCGGAGATGGCCATGGTCAGCACGGGGTGCGAGCTGGCCTCGACGAAGCAGCCGAAGCCCTGCCCGGCCAGGTCGGTGACCGCGTCGCCGAATCTGACGGGCTCGCGCAGGTTGCGGAACCAGTACTCGGGGCCCAGCTCGGTCCCGTCGAGCGCGCCACCGGTCACGGTGGAGTGGAAGGTGATGTCGCCGGATTTGGGCGTGAGCACCTTCAGCGCGGCGACGAGCTCGTCGCGGATCGAGGCGACCTGCGGCGAGTGGGAGGCGTAGTCGACCGGCACCCGGCGGGCGCGGATCCCCTGCTCCTCACACCACGCGGCGGCGGCGTCCAGATCGGCGACGGTCCCGGACAGCACGGTCGACGTCGGGCCGTTCACGGCCGCGACGGACACGTCCTCCAGCGCGGGCCCGATGTCGTCGACGCCCGCCTGGACCGACAGCATGCCGCCGGAGCCGGCCAGCCCGGTCAGCAGCCGCGACCGCGCGACGACGACGGTCAGCGCCTCCGGCAGGGTCAGGATCCCGGCGACGCAGGCGGCCGCGACCTCGCCCTGGGAGTGCCCGAGGACGACGTCCGGGCGTACGCCGTAGGCGGCCCACAGCCGCGCCAGAGAGATCATCACCGCGCACAGCGCGGGCTGTACGACGTCGACGCGCTCCAGGTCGGCGGCCTGCTCGGAGTCCGGTTCGGCGTGCAGGATCTCACGCAGCGACCAGTCGGTGAGCTTGCCGAGGATCTGGTCGCACTCGTCCATCGCCTCGGCGAACACCGGCGAGGCCGCCCACAGCTCGCGGCCCATCCCGGCCCACTGCGACCCCTGGCCGGGGAAGACGAAGACGACGCCGGTCTGGTCGCGCGCGGTGCCGGTCACGGCCTCGTCGAGGTCGCCCAGCATCGACGCCGGGTCGGCGCCGATGAACACGGCGCGCTCCTCCAGCGCGGCGCGGGTGGTGGCCAGCGACCGGCCGACGTCGGCCGGGGAACGACCGTCGACGGCGGGGGCGAGCCGCCGCGCCTGCCGGGCGAGGCCGCCCTGGCCGCGCGCCGAGAGCACCCACGGCACGACGCCGCCGGTCTCCTCGCGCTCGGGTTCGGGCGCCTTCTCCGGCCCCTGTTCGATGATGACGTGCGCGTTGGTGCCGCTGACGCCGAAGGAGGAGACGCCGGCGCGGCGCGGGCGGTCCCCGGCGGGCCACGGGCGCGCCTCGGTGAGCAGCCGCACCTCACCGGCGGACCAGTCGACGTGCGGGGAGGGCTCGTCGGCGTGCAGCGTCTTCGGCAGGAGGCCGTGCCGCATCGCCTCGATCATCTTGAGCAGGCCCGCGACGCCCGCGGCGGCCTGCGTGTGGCCGACGTTGGACTTGACCGAACCGAGCCACAGCGGGCCGTCCTCGCGGCCCTTGCCGTACGTCGCCAGCAGCGCCTGCGCCTCGATCGGGTCGCCCAGCTTCGTCCCGGTGCCGTGCGCCTCGACGGCGTCGACGTCGCCGGTGGTCAGCCCGGCGTCCTCCAGCGCCTGCCGGATGACCCGCTGCTGCGCCGGTCCGTTCGGCGCGGTGAGGCCGTTGGAGGCGCCGTCCTGGTTGACGGCGGTGCCGCGGACCACGGCGAGCACCTCGTGCCCGAGGCGCTCGGCGTCGGAGAGACGCTCGACGACGAGCACGCCGACGCCCTCGCCCCAGCCGGTGCCGTCGGCGCCCGCGCCGAACGCCTTGCAGCGCCCGTCGTCGGCCAGCCCGCCCTGCTTGCCGAACTCGACGAACATGTCGTCGGTGGCCATGATCGTCGCGCCTCCGACGAGCGCCAGCGAGCACTCGCCGCGGCGCAGGGAGCTCACCGCCAGGTGCAGGGCGACCAGGGACGACGAGCACGCCGTGTCGACGGTCGCGGCCGGGCCCTCCAGCCCGAGCGCGTACGACACGCGCCCGGACAGCACGGCCGCGGCGTTGCCGGTGGCGAGCAGGCCCTCCAGGTCCGGGACACCACGTACGCGCTGCGCGTAGTCGTGCAGGCTCGACCCGAGGTAGACCGCCGTGGCGGAGCCCTTGAGCGCCAGCGGGTCGATGCCCGCCTGCTCCAGGGCCTCCCACGCGCACTCCAGCGCCAGCCGCTGCTGCGGGTCCATCGCGAGCGCCTCGCGCGGCGAGATGCCGAAGAACCCGGCGTCGAACCCGGCCGCGCGGTCCAGGTAGGCGGCCTGCCCGGCCGCGCCCGAACGCCAGCCCCGGTCGGCGGGCGGCGCCGTGACGGCGTCGGCCTCGCCTTCGACGAGGTCCCAGAGCCCGGCGGCGGAGCTCACTCCCCCGCCGTACCGGCAGCCGGTGCCGACCACGGCGATCGGCTCGCCGTCGGTACGCGCCGCCATGTCGTCGGTGAGCTTGCGGAGCCGCTCGTTCTCCCGGAGGGCCGAGCGGAGCGCCTCGACAAGTTTCGCTGAATCGGTCATCGCGCCTCTCTCCTCATCCTTCGTCACCGAGTGCCAGACGGATCAGGTCCTGTGCGTTCATCGACTCGAACTCGTCGTCCAGGGTCGGCGCGGTCTCTTCGCCGGACTCGCTTCCCATGCTCAGCAGGACGTCCAGCAGGCCCGCCTCCCGCAGCTTCTGCAGCGGAATGGAGTTGATCGCGACACGTACGGCCTCGTCGTCGGCCTCGCCGGTCTCGCCCGTCTCGCCGGTCGTCTCCGGCGCGAGGCGCCGGCTCAGCTCGTCGGCCAGGTCGGCCGGTGTCGGGAAGTCGAACACCAGCGTCGCCGGGAGCTCCAGCCCGGTGGCCGCGGTGAGCTGGTTGCGCAGCTCCACCGCCGTCAGCGAGTCGAAGCCCAGGTCGGTGAAGCGCTGCCGCGGGCCGACCGCGTCCGCCGAGCCGTACGCGAGCACGGCCGCGATGGTGCCCCGCACCTGCTTGAGCAGTACGCGCTCGCGCTCGGCGGGCTTGAGGTCGGCGAGCGACGGCAGGGCCGGCTGCTCCTCTGCCACCTGCTCCGTCTGGACGGCCAGGTTGGCGAACAGGCCGCTGGGCCGCGACGCGGTGTGGTGTGTCACGAACCGGGACCAGTCCAGGTCGATCACGGTCACGTCGGTCTCGCCGGAGTCGAGCACCTGGCGGAGCGCCTTGAGCGCCTGGTCCGGGCGGAGCGCGGTCATGCCCGCGCGCGCCATGCGCCGTGTGACGGCGTCGTCGGCCGCCATGCCGCCATCGGCCCAGGGGCCCCAGGCGATCGTGCCGGCGGGCTGCCCGTGCGCGTGGCGGTGGCGGGCGAGCGCGTCGAGGTAGGCGTTGGCCGCGGCGTAGTTCGCCTGGCCCGCGTTGCCCCAGGTGGCGGCCACGGAGGAGAACATGATGAAGCGGTCGAGGTCGGAGGTGAGGCGGTGCAGGTTCCACGCGCCGGCCGCCTTCGGGGCGAGCACCGTGGCGAGCTGATCCGGCTTCATGGCGTCCAGGACTCCGTCGTCGAGCACACCCGCCGCGTGGATCACCGCGCGGAGCGGAAGGTGCTCCGGTATCCCGTCGAGCACCTCGCGCAGGCGCGTCTCGTCGGCGACGTCGCAGCGCGCGACGGTGACCTCCGTACGCTCGCGCAGCTCGGCCACCCAGCCGGCCTCGGTACCGCTCCGGCTGAGCAGCAGGATGTGCTCGGCGCCGCGGTCGGCCAGCCAGCGCGCGACCTGCTTGCCGAGGGCTCCGGTGCCGCCGGTGACCAGTACGGTGCCGCGCGGCTCCCACGTGTCGGCGACGCTCGGGGCCTGGCGTCGTACGAGCCGCCTGGCGAAGGTCGTGTTGGCGCGGATGAGCAGCTGGTCCTCGGCGTCCGGCGAGGTCAGCAGGGCGCAGAGGCGCTCAAGCTGGAAGCCGGCCGGAACGTCGGGCAGATCGACCATGCCGCCCCAGCGCTGCGGCGCCTCCAGCGCGGCGGAGCGGCCGAAGCCCCACAGCGGCGCGCGGGCCGGGTCGACCGGGTCGCCGCCGAGGCCGACGGCCTCGCGGGTCACGCACCAGAGCGGCGCGGTCACACCGGCGTCGCCGAGGGCCTGGAACAGCGCCAGGGTCGCGGCCAGCAGGGGTACGTCGGGGCCGGCGTCCTGCCCGGAGCCGACGGCGAGCAGCGACAGGACGCCGTCGAACTCGCCGCCGAGGTCGTCGACGCGGCCGGCCAGGGAGGCGCGGTCGTCGCCGGGTTCCACGGTCAGCGTCTCGGTGCGCATGCCGCACTCGGTCATCGTGCGGAGGACGCGCGCCTCCAGCCGGTGGCCCTCGCCGCCGACGACGACGAGCCAGCGGTCGTCGGGACCGGGGTTGCCCGGCGCCGGGTCGGTGGCGACCCACTCGGTGCCGTACCGCATGTCGTCGAGAAGGGCGTCGTCCTCGCGGCGGCGGCGCCACTCCGACAGCGCGGGCAGCAGGGTCTCCAGGCCCTCCAGGCCGGCGGTGTCGCCGATGCCCAGCTCGGTGGCGAGGTGGGCCGCGTCGAGGCGGTGCACGGCCTCCCAGAACGGCTGGTCGGCGGCCGGCGTCTCCTCGGGCACGCTGGGCGCCAGCCAGAACCGCTCGCGCTTGAACGCGTAGGTGGGCAGGTCGACACGGCTCGGCCGCAGGCCGTCGAACACGGTGTCCCAGTCGACGTGCGCGCCGCTCACCCACAGGCGGCCGACGCCGGCGAGCACGGCGCGGTCCTCGCTCACCTTGTCCCGCGCCATGGGCGCGACCGTGACGTCGCCGAGCTCGTGGATCGCCGAGGACAGCACCGGGCTCGGGCCGATCTCGGCGTAGGCGTCCACGCCGTGCTCGGCCATGGCGCGTACGCCGTCGGCGAAGCGCACCGCCTCGCGAACGTGCCGCACCCAGTACTCCGGGTCGGTCAGCTCGGTCCCGGCCAGCCGCCCGGTGACGTTCGACACGACCGGCAGCACCGGCTCGTGGTAGGTCAGGCCTTCGGCGACCCGGCGGAACTCCTCCAGCATCGGCTCCATCAGCGGCGAGTGGAACGCGTGGCTCACCCGCAGCCGCTTGGCCTTACGGTCGGGCAGGGCCGCGGCGACCGCCTCGACCTCGTCCTCGGCGCCCGAGACGACGACCGAGCGCGGCCCGTTGACCGCCGCGATCGAGACGCCGTCGGTGAGGAGCGGCGCGACCTCCTCCTCGGTCGCCTGGAGCGAGATCATCGCGCCGCCGGAGGGCAGCTCCTGCATGAGACGGCCGCGCGCGGCGACGAGGGCGCAGGCGTCCTCGATGGACCAGACGCCGGCGACGTACGCCGCGGAGATCTCGCCGATGGAGTGGCCGAGGAGGACCTCGGGCTCGATGCCCCAGGACTCCAGCAGGCAGTGTGTCGCGACCTCGTAGGCGAACAGGGCCGCCTGCGTGTACCGCGTCTCGTCCAGCGACTCACCGGTGCGCATGGCCTCGGCGATGTCGATGTCGAAGTGCGAGCACACCTCGTCGAAGGTCTCGGCGAACACCGGGAAGCGCGCGCGCAGCTCCTCGCCCATGCCCGCGCGCTGCGAGCCCTGGCCGGAGAACACGACGCCGATGCGGCCCTCGCCCTCGGCGCGGCCGCGGATGGTCAGGGCGCGCAGGCCCGTACGCAGCTCGTCGCGGCCGGCGCCGACGACGACCGCGCGTTCGGCCAGCTCGGCGCGGGTCGTCGCGAGCGACCAGCCGACGTCGACGGCCGTGCCGCGCGCGCCGGCGAGGCGTGCCGCCTGCCCGTCGAGGGCCTCGGCGGTCTTGGCCGAGAACACCCACGGGACGACGACGTCGTCCGGGGCCTGCTCGGAAGGCTCGGCGGGCTCCGGCTCGGGGTCCTGTTCCAGGATGACGTGCGCGTTGGTGCCGCTGAGCCCGAACGCGGACACGCCGGCCCGGCGCGGGCGCTCGCGCTCCGGCCAGCGCCGCGCCTCGGTGAGCAGCTCGACCGCGCCGGCGTCCCAGTCGACGTGGGAGGACCGGGCCTCCGCGTGCAGGGTCCTGGGCAGGACGCCGTTGCGCATGGCCTGGACCATCTTGATGATCCCGGACACCCCGGCCGCGGCCTGGGTGTGCCCGAGGTTGGACTTCAGCGAGCCCATCCACAGCGGGTCGCCGTCCGGGCGGTCCTGCCCGTACGTGGCGAGCAGGGCCTGGGCCTCGATCGGGTCGCCGAGCCTGGTGCCGGTGCCGTGCGCCTCGACGGCGTCGATGTCACTCGGGCGCAGTCCGGCGTCGGCCAGCGCCCGCTCGATGACCCGCTGCTGCGCGGGCCCGTTCGGGGCGGTCAGGCCGTTGGAGGCGCCGTCCTGGTTCATCGCGGAGCCGCGCACGACCGCGAGGACGGGGTGCCCGAGGCGCTTGGCGTCCGAGAGCCGCTCCACGGCGATGATCCCGGCGCCCTCGGACCAGCCGGTGCCGTCGGCGCTGTCGGAGAAGGCCTTGCAGCGGCCGTCGGCGGCGAGGCCGCCCTGGCGGCCGAACTCGGCGAACGCGCCGGGCGTGGCCATCACCATGACGCCGCCGGCCAGCGCAAGCGTGCACTCGCCGCGCCGCAGGGCCTGCGCCGCGAGGTGCAGCGAGACCAGCGACGACGAGCAGGCGGTGTCGACGGAGACCGCCGGGCCCTCCAGGCCCAGCACGTACGCGACGCGGCCGGAGGCGACGCCCTGCGCGGAGCCGGTGAGCAGGTATCCCTCGGCCTCGTCGGAGGGCTCGTGCAGGCGGGGGCCGTAGTCCTGGTGGCTGAGGCCGAGGAAGACCCCGGCGTCGGTGCCGCGCAGCGAGTCCGGGTCGATGCCGGCCCGCTCCAGGGCCTCCCACGAGCACTCCAGGACGAGGCGCTGCTGCGGGTCCATGGCGAGGGCCTCGCGCGGCGAGATCCCGAAGAAGCCGGCGTCGAACTCGGCGGCGTCGTACAGGAAGCCGCCGGACCCGGTCATCGACGGGTCCCAGCCGCGGTCGGACGGGAACGGCCCGATGGCCTCACCGCCGGACTCGACCAGCGACCAGAGCTGCTCGGGCGAGGAGATGCCGCCCGGCAGGCGGCAGGCCATGCCGACGATCGCCACCGGCTCGTCGACGGGCGTGGTGGCGGCGGACACGGCCCGCCTGGCCGGCGCGGGCGCCAGCAGGCCGAGGATGTGCTCGACCAGGCGTCCGGGCGTGGGGTGGTCGTAGACGACCGTGCTGCCGACCTTCAGCCCGGTGGAGGTGCGCAGGCGGTCGCGGAACTCCACGGCGGTCAGCGAGTCGAAGCCCAGGTCGCGGAAGGGCCGGTCCATCGCGACGGCCTCAGGGCCGGCGTAGCCGAGGACGCCGGCCACCTGCTCGCGCACGATCGCGGTGACGGCGCCCGGGCGCTCGTCCTCGGGGACCTCGGCGAGTCCGCCGTCCGCCGGGTCGGGGTCGGCCTCCTCGGCGGCCCGGACGTCCGCGAACAGGCCTGCCAGGCCGACCATGTCGAACATGCCGACGAGGCGCGGCCAGTCGACGTCGGCGACCACCGAGTGGGCGAGGCCGTGGTCCACCGAGCGCGCCAGTGCCGTGACCGCCGACTCGGGACGCATGAGACGCAGGCCGCGGCTGTTGAGAGCCTGGGCGATCTCGTCGGAGGCGGCCATGCCGCCGCCGGCCCACGGGCCCCACGCCACCGACGTCCCGGCGAGGCCCTGGCCGCGCCGGTACGCGATCAGCCCGTCGAGGAAGGCGTTGCCGGCCGCGTACGCGGCCTGGCCGCTCGCCCCCCAGACGCCCGAGATCGAGGAGAAGGTGACGAACAGGGCGACGTCCGGCGCCGCCTCGTGGAGGTTCCAGCCGCCGAGCACCTTGGCGCGTACGGCCTGGTCGAAGGCGGCGCGGTCCAGGTCCAGCAGGGCGAGGTCGTCGACGACGCCGGCGGCGTGCACGACGCCGCGCAGGTCGTCCAGGCCCGCGACGAGACCCCGTACGGCGGCCGGGTCGGCCACGTCACAGGCGGCGACCTCGATCCGGACTCCGGGGAGCGCGCTCTCCAATGCCGCGACGGCCTCGGTGCGCCGCCCGGAACGCCCGGCGAGGACGAGGCGCGAGACACCGCGCCCGCCCAGCCAGCGCGCGACACGGGAGCCGAGCGAGCCCGTGCCCCCGGTCACCAGCACGGTGCCGCCCGCGAGCTCCGGTGCCCCGGCGGAGCTCGCCAGCCGCTGGGGTACGAGGCGGCGCGCCAGGAGCCCGGACGGGCGTACGGCCACCTCATTCTCGTCGGCGGCCACGATCACGTCGGTGACCCGCGACCACGACTCGTCGTCCGCGACGTCGACCAGGCCGCCCCAGGCCGCCGCGTGCTCCAGCCCGAACACCCGGCCGAGGCCCCAGAGCCCCGCCGACGCGGGCGAGACGTCGTCTCCGTCCACCGCCGCCACGGCGCCGCGGGTCACGACCCAGAGCGGCGCCTCGACACCCGAGCCCGCCAGGCCCTGCCCGAGGACCACGAGCTCCCAGAGAGCCTCCGCCGGTTCGTCCGCGCCGCCGAGCAGCGCGACGACGGCGGACGGCCTGATCTCGGCGAGCCGCTCGGCGACGGCCTCGCGGCCCAGCCCGGACAGGGCGAGCTCGGTGACCTCGGCGCCGCGTGACCGCAGCTCCTCGACGCAGGCCGCGGATCCGGCGCCCTCGCCGGTGACGACCGCCCAGGTGCCCGCGGGGCGGCCCATGGGCGGCGCCGTGGGCGTCCAGGAGACCTCGTACCGCCAGGAGTCGCCGTTGTCGATGATCGGTTCCGGCCAGAAACGCCGGCGCTGGAACGGGTAGTTGGGCAGCTCGACCGTTCGCGGCGACAGGCCGTCGAACACGGCGCTCCAGTCGACGCCGACCCCGTGCGCCCACAGGTGCCCGAGCCCGGCGAGCGTGGCCCAGTCGCCGTTCAGCGCCTTGCGGGTCAGCGGCGCGACGACGACGTCGGTGATCTCCCGTACGACGGAGCTGAGCACGGGCTTGGGAGCGATCTCGGCGATGGCGTCGACGCCGCGCGCGGCCATCGCCCGCACGCCGTCGGCGAAGCGCACGGCCTCGCGCACGTGCCGCACCCAGTAGCCCGGGTCGGTCAGCTCGGCGGAGACGACCTGGCCGGTCAGGTTCGAGATCACCGGGATCGACGGCTCGGCGTACGTCAGGCCCTCCGCCACCCGGCGGAACTCCTTCAGCATCGGGTCCATCAGCGGCGAGTGGAACGCGTGGCTGACCTTCAGGCGCTTGGCCCGGTCGAACCGGGCCGCGATCGCGCCGACCTCGTCCTCCGCGCCGGAGATCACCACGGCACGGGGACCGTTGACGGCCGCGATCGAGACGTTCGCGGTGAGCAGCGGCTCGACCTCGTCCTCGCCGGCCTCCAGGGAGACCATCGAGCCGCCGGGCGGCAGCTCGGACATGAGGCGGCCACGCGCGGCGACGAGCCTGCACGCGTCCTCCAGCGACCAGACACCGGCGACGTACGCGGCGGCGATCTCGCCGATCGAGTGCCCGAGCAGCACGTCCGCCCGTACGCCCCAGGACTCCAGCAGCCGGAACATCGCGACCTCGTACGCGAAGAGCGCGGCCTGCGTGTACCGGGTCTCGTCCAGCAGGTCACCGGTGCGCATCGCCTCGGCGACCGGGATGTCGAAGTGACCGCAGATCTCCTCGAAGACCTTCTCGAACACCGAGAAACGCGCGCTCAGCTCCTGGCCCATGCCCGCGCGCTGCGAGCCCTGGCCGGAGAACACGATGCCGACCCGGCCCTCGCCCGTGACGCGGCCCCTCACCATCAGGCCTTCGAGCCCGGCCATCAGCTCGTCCCGGTCGGCGCCGACCACCACCGCGCGCTCCTCCAGCGCGGCGCGCGTCGTCGCCAGTGACCAGCCGATGTCGACGGCCGACCCCGGCACCTCCTTCAGCCGCTCGACCTGCGCGGCGAGCGCGTCGGCGTCGCGGGCCGACAGCACCCACGGCACGACGGAGTCCGTACGCGGGTCGGTGACGGGTTCCGCCGCCCGCGCGGCATCCGGGCCCTCCTCCAGGATGACGTGCGCGTTGGTGCCGCTGATCCCGAAGGAGGAGACGCCGGCGCGGCGCGGACGGTCCGCCTCCCACGGACGCGCCTCCTTCAGCACCTCCACCGCGCCCATCGACCAGTCCACCTGCGTCGACGGCGTCCCGGCGTGAAGGGTTCCGGGCAGCACGCGGTGCCGCATGGCCTCGATCATCTTGATCACGCCGGCGACGCCCGCGGCGGCCTGCGTGTGGCCGATGTTCGACTTGATCGAACCGAGCCACAGGGGTCCGTCGGCCCTGTCCTGGCCGTAGGTCGCCATCAGCGCCTGGGCCTCGATCGGGTCGCCCAGTTTCGTGCCCGTGCCGTGCGCCTCGACCGCGTCCACGTCGGCCGGCGCCAAGCGGGCCTCCGCCAGCGCGCGCTGGATCACGCGCTGCTGCGACGGGCCGTTCGGCGCGGTCAGGCTGCTGCTCGCCCCGTCGGAGTTGACGGCGGAGCCGCGTACGACGGCGAGCACCCGGTGTCCCAGGCGCTCCGCGTCGGTGAGGCGTTCCATGACGAGGACGCCGACGCCCTCGCCCCAGCCGGTGCCGTCCGCGTCGTCGGAGAACGCCTTGCAGCGGCCGTCCGCCGCCAGGCCGCCCTGGTGCGCGAACTCGGCGAACGCGCCGACGGTCGACATGATCGTCACGCCGCCGGTCAGCGCCAGCGAGCACTCGCCGCGGCGCAGCGCCTGCACCGCCCAGTGCAGCGCGACCAGCGACGAGGAGCAGGCGGTGTCCACCGACACCGACGGCCCTTCGAGGCCGAGGACGTAGGCGACCCGCCCGGACAGCACGCTCGCGGCGTTCCCGGTGGCGACGTGCCCGACCAGGTCACCCGCGTCGGCCGACGCGTTCACGTGTGCCGCGTAGTCCTGGCCGTTGGTCCCCATGAACACGCCGGCGTCGCTTCCGCGCAGGCCCGTCGGGTCGACGCCGGCGTTCTCCAGCGCCTCCCACGTGCACTCCAGCGCGACCCGCTGCTGCGGGTCCATCGCGAGCGCCTCGCGCGGCGAGATCCCGAAGAACCCCGCGTCGAACTCGGTCGCCTTCGGAAGGAACCCGCCGACGGGCGCGACGCCCAGTTCGAGCAGTTCACCGATGTCCCAGCCCCGGTCGGGCGGGAAGTCGGCGACGGCGTCACCACCGCGTTCGAGGAGCTCCCACAGCCGTGCCGGAGAGGTCGCCCCGCCCGGGAAACGGCAGGCCATGCCGACGATCGCGATCGTCTCGGGCCGCTGCTCCTCGAGCTCCTTCACTCGCAGGCGGCTGCGGTGCAGGTCAGACGTCACACGCTTCAGGTACTCGCGCAGCTTCTCTTCCGACACTGGTGACCTTCCTCTGTCCTTCGATGGAGCCGCTAGGACGTACCGAGTTCGTTGTCGATGAAGGCGAAGATCTCGTCGTCGCTGGCAGCGCCGATCCGATCCTCGACTCCGTCCGGGTCCGCCTGCTCCGACTCTTCTGCCGCCTCAAGCCGGTCGAGAAGCCTCCGCAGGCGGGTGGCGAGCGCGTCGCGGTCCGCCGCCGACGAGGTGAGCTTGGCGAACTCGCGCTCCAGGTCGTCGAGCGTCGCGCCCGCGGGGCCGGCGTTCTTGAAGACGTCCGTGGCCAGATGCGCCGCCACCGCCTCCGGTGACGGATGGTCGAAGATCAACGTCGTGGTCAGGGTCTGCCCCACCAGGCGGCCGAGCCGGTTGCGGAACTCGACCGCGGTGAGGGAGTCGAATCCCTGCTCCAGGAAGCCGGTCCGCGGCGCGACGGCGTCCCGGTCGGCGTGGCCGAGCACGGCGGCGGCCTCGGCCCGTACGAGCCCGAGCAGGTGGCTCCTCCGCTCGCTCTCGCTCATCTCCGCGATCCGATCCGCCAGGCCGATCTCCGCGACGGCCTCCTCGACGGGTTCCGGCCGGGCGCGTACCAGCCGCGTGAGCAGCGGGTGCGCCTCGACCCGCGGGTCGGTGAGCGCCAGGTGGGCGGGCACGAGCAGTGAGCGGTCGGCGTTGTGGCAGCGGTCGAACAGCCGCAGGCAGTCCTCCGAGCGCATCGGCACGACACCGAGCCGGGCCAGTCTGCGCAGATCGGCGCCGCTGAGGTCGCCCGCCATGCCCTCCTCGGCCTGCCAGAGGCCCCAGGCGAGGGCGATCGCGGGCAGGCCCTCGGCGCGCCGCTTCGCGGCCAGCGCCTCCACGAAGGCGTTCGCGGCGGCGTAGTTGGCCTGGCCGGGGTTGCCCACCAGGCCCGCGAACCCCGAGCACAGCAGGAAGTGCGAGAGAGGCAGGTCGCGGGTCAGCTCGTGCAGGTTCCAGGCGGCATCGGCCTTGGCGCGCATCACCGTGGCGAGCCGCTCGGAGGTCAGGGTCGCCAGCACACCGTCGTCCAGGACGCCCGCGGCGTGCAGGACGCCGGTCAGCGGGAACTCCGGAGGGATCGCGGCCAGCGTCTCGGACAGCCGGGCACGGTCGGCGACGTCGCAGGCCGCGACCTCGGCGGCGCACCCGAGCCCGTCGAGCTCCTCGACCAGCTCGGTGACGCCGGGCGCGTCCGGACCCCTGCGGCTGACCAGCAGCATCCGGCGTACGCCGTGCGCCCCGGCCAGGTGGCGGGCGAACTCCCGGCCCAGGGCACCGGTCCCGCCGGTGAGCAGGACGGTGCCTCCACGCTCCCACGGCTCGTCGCCGCGCTGCGCGGGGTCGTTCACGCGGACGAGCCGCGGCGCCAGCCACCGCCCGTCGCGCAGGGCGAGCTGCGTCTCTCCGGTCGCGAAGGCCGCCGCGAGCGTGTCATCCGCGGCAGCGCCGTCGACCAGCAGGATCCGGCCGGGATGCTCGGACTGCGCACTCCGCACCAGGCCGACGGCGGCGGCCTGTCCCGGGTCGGTCTCGGCGCCCTCGGTGATCACGGCGAGCCGCGCGGAGACCAGTGTCTCCGAGGCGAGGAACTCCTGTACGCGCGCCATCGTCTCGGCCAGGTCGCCGGTGGGGCGCAGCACGACGATGTCGGGGGCGCTCCCGTTGACGGTGGCGAGCTCGGCCGTGCGCCCGGGAGCCTCCGCGCCGAGCGTCACCGGCATCCAGTCCACCTCGAACAGCGAGTCCGCGGGGAGCTCGTGCCGGCCGGCGAAGACCGCGACCTCTACCGGCCCGAGCGACGCGGAGCCGACGCGCACGGCGGGGTCGGCCACGATCGCGAACGCGCCGTCGTCCAGCGGGGTCACCTCGACGGTGTCCGTGCTCTCGCCGCTCAGCGTGATATCGGTGAACAGGGCGGCGACCCGCGGCTCGTCCTCGTCCGCGGTCACGCCGTGCTCGCGCAGCGCGGCGTCCACCGCCGCCGGGTCGAGCAGGTGGCCCTCGCGCGTCTCGTCGAGCTCCGGCCCGCCCGCCTCGGCGTCCAAGGTGAAGGAGGCGCATCGCAGCCAGTCCGCGCCGGCGGACCCCACGTGGATCTCGGCGGCCCGCGCGCCCTCGTCGGCGGTGTCCACGGTGACCTGGAACTCCAGCTCGGCGTTCTCGCCGGCGGCGGGTACGGCGGTGACGTCCAGCCGCTCGATCCTGCCGGAGCCCGTGCGCGCGGCGGAGTGCAGAGCGATCTCCAGCAGCACCGCGGTGGGCACCAGGGCGGTGCCGTCGGGACGGTCGTACACGAGCCAGGGATGGTCGGCGGCGCGGAAGCGGTAGGTGAACACGAGCCCGCCCGTGCCTCCGAGCACGAGCTGGCCGGCGGCCCACGGGTGTCCTCCCGTGGCGGCGGCTCCGGCGGACGGCGCGTCGAGCCAGAAGCGTGTGCGCCGGAACGGATAGGTGGGCAGCGCGACCGGCCGCGGCTTCGCGCCGCCGGAGGTGATGACCGCGCACCAGTCGACGTCGGCGCCGTGCGCGTACAGCCGCGCGACCGACTCGAGGAGCGTCTCCACCTCGGGGCGCTTGCGGCGCTGCGCCGCCGTCACCAGCAGCGGCCGTTCGCCGGCGCACGCGTGCACGGCCGGGGCGAGCACGGCGTCCGGGCCGATCTCGACCGTGCGCGCGACGCCGCGCTCCAGCAGGGCGGCGGCGCCGTCGGCGAACCGCACGGCCTCGCGCACGTGCCGCACCCAGTAGCCCGGGTCGGTCAGCTCGGCCGACGCGAGCTCGCCGGTGAGGTTCGAAATGATCGGGATCTCCGGCTCGCGGTACGTCAGGCCTTCGGCGACGCGGCGGAACTCCTCCAGCATCGGGTCCATCAGCGGCGAGTGGAAGGCGTGGCTGACGGTGAGCCGCTTGGTCTTGCGCCCCTGGTCCGCGATCTCGCTCGCGATGGCCTCGACCTCGTCCTCGGCGCCGGAGATCACGACGGTCGCGCGGGTCCGTTGACCGCCGCGATCGAGACGGCGTCGGTGAGCAGCGGCGCGACCTCGTCCTCGGCCGCCTCCAGCGACACCATCGCGCCGCCCGCGGGCAGCTCCTGCATCAGACGGCCACGCGCGGCGACGAGCGCGCACGCGTCCTCCAGCGACCACACGCCCGCGACGTACGCGGCGGCGATCTCGCCGATCGAGTGGCCCAGCAGCACGTCCGCGCGCACGCCCCACGACTCCACGAGCCGGAACAGCGCGACCTCGAAGGCGAAGAGCGCGGCCTGGGTGAAGCGCGTCTCGTCCAGGGACTCGCCGGTGCGCATCGCGTCGGCGACCGGGATGTCGAAGTGCCGCGCAGACCTCCCCGAACGCCTCCGCGAACACCGGGAACCGCGCGCTCAGCTCCTGCCCCATGCCCGCGCGCTGCGAACCCTGGCCGGAGAAGACCATCGCCGTCGCGCCGGTGAGCGGCTCGTCCGCCACGATCACACCGGGCGCGGTGTCACCGGCGGCCAGAGCGCGCAGCCCCTCGACCAGCTCGTCGTGGCCCGCGCCGAGCACGACCGCACGGCGCGCGAGCCCGGTACGGGACCGGGCGAGCGTCCATGCCACGTCCGTGACGCCGGCGTCCCCGGAGGCGGAAGCGATGCGGATCGCCTGCTCGCGCAGCGCGGCCGGTTCGGCGGCCGACAGCACCCAGGGCAGGACGCCGTCCGTGCCGGACGCCGGCTCCGTCTCGGTCTCCGGTGCCTGTTCGAGGATCACGTGGGCGTTGGTGCCGCTGATCCCGAACGAGGACACCCCGGCCCGGCGCGGCGCGTCGGACCGCCACTCGACGGCCGAGGTCAGCAGCTCGATCGCGCCGGCGTCCCAGTCGACGTACGACGACGGCGTGCCGACGTGCAGGGTCTCGGGCAGCACACCGTGCCGCATGGCCTGGACCATCTTGATGATCCCGGCGACGCCGGCCGCCGCCTGGGTGTGCCCGAGGTTGGACTTCAGCGACCCGAGCCGGAGCGGGCGGTCCGCGCGGTCACGGCCGAAGGTGGCGACCAGGGCCTGGGCCTCGATCGGGTCGCCGAGCCTGGTGCCGGTGCCGTGCGCCTCGACGGCGTCGATGTCTCCGGCGTTCAGCCCGGCGTCGGCCAGCGCCCGCTCGATGACGCGCTGCTGCGACGGGCCGTTCGGGGCGGTCAGGCCGTTGGAGGCGCCGTCCTGGTTGATCGCCGACCCGCGGATCACGCCGAGCACCTCGTGCCCGTTCCGCAGCGCGTCGGAGAGGCGCTCGACGGCGATCACGCCGACGCCTTCGGCCCAGCCGGTGCCGTCCGCGTCGTCGGAGAAGGCCTTGCAGCGGCCGTCGGGCGAAAGGCCGCCCTGCCGGGCGAACTCGACGAACGATCCGGGGCTCGACATCACGGTGACACCGCCCGCCAGCGCCATCGTGCACTCGCCGCGCCGCAGCGCCTGGATCGCCCAGTGCAGCGCGACCAGCGACGACGAGCAGGCGGTGTCCACCGACACGGCCGGGCCCTCCAGCCCGAGCACGTAGGCGACCCGGCCGGACACGACGCTCGGCACGGAGCCGGTGAGCAGGTAGCCCTCCGCGATGTCCGCGGGCTCGTGCAGGCGGGGCCCGTAGTCCTGGTGGCTGACGCCGAGGAAGACGCCCGCCTCGGTGCCGCGCAACGAGGCCGGGTCGACGCCGGCGTGCTCCAGCGCCTCCCACGAGCACTCCAGGACGAGCCGCTGCTGCGGGTCCATCGCGAGGGCCTCGCGCGGTGAGATCCCGAAGAAGCCGGCGTCGAACTCGGCGGCGTCGTACAGGAAGCCGCCGGAGCCGGACAGCGCCGGGTCCCAGCCGCGGTCGGCGGGGAACGGCCCGATCGCGTCGCCGCCGGACTCGACCAGCGACCACAGCTGGTCCGGTGTGGACACGCCGCCCGGCAGGCGGCAGGCCATACCGACGATCGCCACCGGCTCGTCGGAGGCGGTCACGGCCCGCGCGACGTTCTCGGGCTCGGTCTCGTCCAGCAGGCCGATCAGATGGTCGGCCGCCGCCGTGGGCGTCGGGTGGTCGAAGACGAGCGTGCCGCTGAGGGACAGCCCGGTGACCGTCGCCAGCTTGGTGCGGAACTCCACGGCGGTGAGCGAGTCGAAGCCGAGTTCCTTGAAGGGCCGTGACAGGTCGAGCGCGGCCGGGTCGCGGCGGCCGGTGACGGTCGCGACCTGGTCACGTACGAGGTCGAGGACGACGCGGCGCCGCTCCGCGGCCGAGACGCCCGCGACACGCGCGGCGAGCGAGCCCGCCTTCTCCTGCGGCTTGGTCCCGGTGAGGTCGGCGAACAGCCGCGCCCGCGTGCCGTCGGCGGCGGCCAGGCGAGGCCAGTCCACGTCCGCGACCACGGTCAGCGCGGATCCGCTCGCCGCCGCGCGGTCCAGCGCGGTGACGGCCGCTTCCGGGGGGAGCGGCATGATGCCGTCGCGTTCGAAGCGGCTCACGACGCCGTCCGTCGCGGCCATGCCCTCGCCGCCCCACGGACCCCAGGCGATGGAGGTTCCGGGGAGACCCAGGGCGCGGCGGTGCGCGACCAGCCCGTCGAGGAAGGCGTTGCCCGCCGCGTACGCGCTCTGGCCGCCGTTGCCCCAGACGCCGACGACGGAGGAGAAGGTGAGGAACAGCGCGAGGTCCAGCTCACGGGTCGCCTCGTGCAGGTTCTGGCCGCCGGTCACCTTGGCGCGGGCGACCTCGTCGAAGGTCTCCCTGGTGAGGTCCGAGAGCAGGCCGTCGTTGACGACGCCCGCCGCGTGGACGACGCCGCGCAGCGACGGTCCCAGCTCGGCGACCAGGTCGTGTACGGCGCCGGCGTCGGCGACGTCGCAGGCCATGACCTCGACGCGCGGTCCGGCGTCCACCGCGGTACCCGACCGGCTCACCAGCACGATCCGCGCGGCGCCGCGGTCCTCCAGCCACCGCGCCACCCGGAGGCCGAGCGCGCCGGTGCCGCCGGTGACCAGTACGGTGCCGCCCGCGATGTCCGGGGCGGCCGGAGCGTCGCGGACGGCGGCCGGAGCCAGGCGGCGCGCGAACACGCCGGACGGCCGGACGGCGACGTCGTTCTCGTCGTCGGCGGCGATGACGTCGGCGACCCGTGACCAGCCGTCACCGGCGATATCGATGGCACCGCCCCAGGCCGTGCCCAGCTCCAGGCCGGCGACGCGGCCGAGGCCGCGCAGCCCGGCGGAGACCGGCGAGGTCACGGCCTCGCCGTCGGCCGGCACGCCGCCGCGGGTCACGCACCAGAGCGGCGCGTTCCCGTCGAGGGCGTGCAGGAGCTCGACGAGCTCCCAGAGGCCGTCGGCCGGCGCGCCGCCGCCGTACCCGAGCAGGGCGACGACGCCGCTGAGGCCGGGTGCGCCCGGGTCGGCGAGGCGCGCGCCGCGCGCGACGAGGGCCGCCCGCAGCTCGGTCGCGTCCTGCTCGGGGCAGCCGTCGCCGGCGACGACCGCCCAATCGCCGTCGAGCGTGCCCTCCGGGACGTCGACCGGAGTCCAGATGATCTCGTGCCGCCACGCGTCCACGTCGGCCCCCGCCGGCGTGGGCCAGAACCGCTCGCGCTGGAAGGGGTACGTGGGCAGGTCGACGCGGCGGGCGCCGAGGCCGTCGAAGACCTCGGCCCAGTCGACGTCGACGCCGTTCGTCCAGAGGTGCCCGACGCCGGTGAGCACGGCGTGGTCCTCGGTGAGCGAGTCGCGGGCGAGGGGCGCGGGTGCCACGTCCGTGAGGGCGGCGCTGAGGACGGGGCGCGGGCCGATCTCGGCGACCACGTTCACGCCGAGGCCCGCCAGCGCGGCCGCTCCGTCGGCGAATCGGACCGTCTCGCGTACGTGCCGCACCCAGTAGCCCGGGTCGGTCAGCTCGGCCGAAGCCGGCTCACCGGTGAGGTTGGAGATGACCGGGACGCGCGGCTCGCGGTAGGTGAGGCCCTCGGCGACGCTGCGGAACTCCTCCAGCATCGGGTCCATCAGCGGCGAGTGGAACGCGTGGCTCACCCGCAGCCGCTTGGTCTTGCGGCCTTCCAGGCGGCCGGCGACCGCCTCGACCTCGTCCTCGGCGCCGGAGATCACCACGGCGCGCGGGCCGTTGACCGCCGCGATCGAGACGTTCCCGGTGAGCAGCGGCGCGACCTCGTCCTCGGTCGCCTCGACCGAGACCATCGCGCCGCCCGCCGGCAGCTCCTGCATCAGACGGCCACGCGCGGCGACGAGCGCGCACGCGTCCTCCAGCGACCAGACACCCGCGACGTACGCGGCGGCGATCTCGCCGATCGAGTGCCCGATGAGGACCTCGGGCCGTACGCCCCAGGACTCGAGGAGCCGGTACAGCGCGACCCCGTACGCGAAGAGCGCGGCCTGGGTGAACCGGGTCTCGTCCAGGGACTCACCGGTGCGCATCGCGTCGGCGACCGGGATGTCGAAGTGCGCGCAGACCTCCCCGAACGCCTCCGCGAACACCGGGAACCGCGCGCTCAGCTCCTGCCCCATGCCCGCACGCTGCGAACCCTGGCCGGAGAACAGCACGCCCGCCCGGCCGTCCTCACCGGCGCGGCGGCGTACGGCCAGGTCGGCGAGGCCGGCGTGGAAGTCCTCGGCGCCGGTTCCGACGACGACGGCCCGTTCCGCCAGCGCGGCGCGGGTGGTCGCCAGGGACCAGCCGACGTCGACCGGCGAGGCCGTGACGTCGCGCAGGCGCGCGGCCTGCTCGTCGAGCGCCTCGGGGCTCCGTGCCGACAGGATCCAGGGGACGGCGGCGGGCTCCGGCTCCGCGGGGGCGGCGGCGGGCTCCGGGCCCTGTTCGAGGATGACGTGGGCGTTGGTGCCGCTGATGCCGAAGGAGGACACGCCGGCGCGGCGCGGACCGTCGGCCTGCCACTCGGCCGCCGAGGTCAGCAGCTCGATCGCGCCGTCGCTCCAGTCGACCTGCGACGTGGGCGTGCCGGCGTGCAGGGTCTTCGGCAGGACGCCGCGGCGCATGGCCTCGACCATCTTGATCACACCGGCGACGCCGGCCGCGGCCTGGGTGTGCCCGATGTTGGACTTCAGCGACCCGAGGCGCAGCGGGCGGTCCGGCCGGTCCCGGCCGTACGTCGCCATCAGCGCCTGCGCCTCGATCGGGTCGCCGAGCTTCGTACCGGTGCCGTGCGCCTCGACGGCGTCGACGTCGGCGGCGTCCAGCCCGGCGTCGGCCAGGGCGCGGCGGATGACGCGCTGCTGCGAGGGGCCGTTCGGCGCGGTCAGGCCGTTCGAGGCGCCGTCCTGGTTCACCGCCGACCCGCGCACCACCGCGAGGATCTCGTGCCCGTTGCGCACGGCGTCCGACCTGCGCTCGACGACCAGCACACCGACGCCCTCGGACCAGCCCGTGCCGTCGGCCTCATCCGAGAACGCCTTGCACCGTCCGTCCGAGGCCAGGCCGCCCTGCTTGCCGAACTCGGCGAACATGCCCGGGCTCGACATGACGGTCACGCCGCCGGCGAGCGCGAGCGAGCACTCGCCGCGTCGCAGGGCCTGGACCGCCCAGTGCAGCGCGACCAGCGACGAGGAGCACGCGGTGTCCACCGACACCGCCGGGCCCTCCAGGCCCAGGGCGTACGCGACGCGGCCCGACACGACACTGGCCGAGCCGCCGGTGAGCGCGAAACCCCGCGTGCTGTCGTCGATGTCGTTCAGCGGGGCCAGGTAGTCCTGCCCCATGACGCCGGTGAAGACGCCGGTGTCGGACTCGCGCAGCGAGTCCGGGTCGATGCCGGAGCGTTCGAGGGCCTCCCAGGAGCACTCCAGCATCAGCCGCTGCTGCGGGTCCATGGCGAGGGCCTCGCGCGGCGAGATCTCGAAGAAGCCGGCGTCGAAGTCGGTCGCGCCGTCGAGGAAGCCACCGGTGCCGGTCACGGTCCAGCCGCGGTCGGACGGGAACGGGCCGATGCCGTCGCGGCCGTCCTGGACGAGGGACCACAGGTCCTCGGGCGAGGCGACGCCGCCGGGCAGCCGGCAGCTCATTCCGACGATCACGATCGGGTCTTCGGCCGCGTGCCCGGCGTTGCCGGTGGGGACGGCGTCGGCCTCGGCGATGCCGAGGATCTCGGTCCGCAGGAAGCGTGCCATCGACGCGGGGGTGGGATGGTCGTAGACGACGCCTGGAGGAAGCCGGAGTGCGAGGGCGGCGTTGAGCCGGGTGCGCAGGTCGACGGCGGTGACGGAGTCGAAGCCGAGCTGTTTGAAGGTCCGGCGGTCCTGGACGGCCGTGGACGACGTGTGGCCCAGGATCGCCGCGGCGTGTGTACGGACGAGGTCGAGCAGGATCCGGATCTGGTCGGTCTCGGGCAGGCCCGCCAGGCGCAGGCGCGGCGACGCGTCCGGCTCGGACTCGGGCTCGGGCTCCTGGGTCACGACGGTGCCGGTCGCGGCCGTGGTGTCGGTGAGCCAGTAGTTCTGGTGCTGGAAGGCGTAGGTGGGCAGGTCGATCGGATCGGCGGGCGTGAGGACGGCGGTCCAGTCGACGGGAACGCCGTTGACGTGCGCCTCGGACAGGGAGGCCAGCAGCCGCGCGGGACCGCCTTCGTCCCGGCGCAGCGTTCCGGTGACCAGCGAGGCCTCCGCGCCCGCCTCGGCGAGCGTTTCGGTGATCGCACCTGTGAGCACCGGGTGCGGCGACACCTCGACGAACGCGCGGTGACCGTCCTCGATCAGCGCGCTTACGGTCCGGTGGAACTCCACCGGGGAGCGCAGGCTGGTGTACCAGTAGCCCGCGTCCAGCTCCGGGCCCGCCAGCGGTTCACCGGTCATCGCCGAGACCATCGGGATCCGTGCGGCCCGCGGCGCGATCCCGGCCAGGACCTCGCGGATCTCCTCTTCCAGAGCGTCGACGTGGGCGCTGTGCGAGGCGTAGTCCACCGGGACCATCCGGACCCGTACGTCCTCGGCCCGGCAGGTCTCGGCCAGCCGTTCGAGGGCTTCGGGGTCTCCGGAGACGACGGTGGCGGCCGAGCCGTTCACCACGGCGATCGACACGCGGTCGCCGAAGTCGGCGAGCCGCTCGCGCACCCGCTCGGCGGGTTCGGCGATGGACAGCATCCCGCCCTTGCCCGCGAGCGCGGTGAGTGCCTTGCTCCGCAGCGCGACCACGCGCGCGGCGTCGTCGACCGACAGGATCCCGGCCACGTACGCCGCGGCGATCTCGCCCTGGCTGTGCCCGACGACCGCGTCGGGGGTCACGCCGGCCGCCTGCCACACGGCCGCGAGCGAGATCATGATCGCCCACAGCGCCGGCTGGACGACGTCGGCGGACTCGAGTTCGGCCGATCCCGTCAGCGCGTCGCGCAGGGACCAGTCCACGTAGGGGGCCAGCGCGGCGGCGCACTCGTCGATCTTCGCCGCGAACACCGGTGAGCTCTCCAGCAGCTCACGGCCCATGCCCAGCCACTGCGAACCCTGCCCCGGGAACACGAAGACCGTACGGCCCGTGCCGTCGGGAGCGACGGAACCGGAGATCACCCCGGGAGCGGGGCCGCCGTCGGCCACGGCCGCCAGCCCGGCCGCCAGCTCGTCGCGGCCCGAGCCGACGACCACCGCGCGGTGTTCGAAGGCCGACCGCGTCGTGGCCAGCGACCACGCCACGTCCTTCGCGGAGGTCTCCGGGTGGGCGGCCGCGTACTCGGCCAGCCGCCTGGCCTGGTCGGCCAGCGCCGCTTCCGAGCGTCCCGCCACCGGCCAGACGACCTCTTCGGAGCCCGACAGCACTGTGGGCTTCGCGGAGTCCGGCCGGTCGGTGATGTCCTCTGGGGCACCTTCGAGGATGAGGTGCGCGTTCGTGCCGCTGACCCCGAACCCGGACACGCCCGCGCGCGGCGGACGGCCGTCACCTGGCCACGGCATGGCCTCCGTCAGCGGCCGTACGTTCCCGGCCTCCCAGTCCACCTGCGGCGACGGCTCGCTGATGTGCAAGGACCTCGGCGCCAGTCCGTGCCGCATCGCCATGACGGTCTTGATCACGCCGGCGGCGCCCGCGGCGGCCAGCGTGTGGCCGATGTTGCCCTTGACCGACCCGACCCGCAGCGGCCGGTCCGCCGGGCGGCCCGCGCCGTACGCGGCCAGGAGCGCGCGTGCCTCGGTCGCGTCGCCCAGCGCCGTCCCGGTGCCGTGCGCCTCGACGATGTCGATGTCCGCCCGCTCGAGTCCCGCGGCGGCCAGAGCCTCACCGATGACGGCCCGCTGAGCGGCCTCGCTCGGCGACGTCAGCGTGTCGCTGGCCCCGTCGGAGTTGATCGCGGTACCGCGGAGCAGCGCCAGCACCCGGTGCCCGTTCCGCACCGCGTCCGACAGCCGCTCCAGGACCAGCAGCCCGACGCCCTCGGACCACGCGGTGCCGTCGGCGTCGGCGGAGAACGGCTTGCAACGGCCGTCCGGGGCGAGGCCGCGCAAGGCGCTGAACGCCACGAACTGTCCCGGCGTGGCCATCACCGAGACGCCTCCGGCGATCGCCAGCGTGCATTCGCCGCGGCCCAATGACTCGGCGGCGAGGTGGATGGCGACCAGCGAGCTCGACGCGGACGTGTCGACGGTCAGCGCGGGCCCCGCGAGGCCGAGCAGGTAGGCGACGCGTCCGGAGATGACGCTGCTGGTGGTTCCGGTGAGCAGGTAGCCGGCCAGGCCGTCCGGCGCGCGGTGCAGCGGAGGCCCGTACTCACGCGGCTCGGCGCCGACGAACACGCCGGTCCGCGTGCCGCGCAGCGCCGCCGGGTCGAGCGAGGCGCGTTCGATCGCCTCCCACGCCGCCTCCAGCAGCAGCCGCTGCTGCGGGTCCATGGCGAGGGCCTCACGCGGTGAGATGCCGAAGAACGCCGGGTCGAACCCGGCGACGTCGTCCAGGAAACCGCCGCGGTCGACGTAAGCGGTGCCGGAGACTCCCTCGCCGGGGCCGTGGAGCGCGTCCAGGTCCCAGCCGCGGTCGTCGGGGAACGGCGAGAGGACCTCGCGCTCGTCCGCGACGACATGCCACAGGTCCTCCGGCGAACCGATCCCGCCGGGATAGCGGCAGCTCATCCCGACGATCGCCAGGGGCTCCCTGGAGGAAATCCGCTTTGACCTGCTCATTATCCGCTCCGTACCGAAACTACATATGACGGTTAGAACCCGGATGCCAGGTCCGGTGAGGTGCGCTGAGCAGACGCCAGAACCGGGCCGGCCCTGACGCCGAAGGAAGCCGGCAGGCCGTCCCGACGACGGATGTCGGCACAGTCCGCCCCGCTTCGGGATAGCTCATCGGCATCACGGCCTCTCTGGGCGTCCTCGTCCCTTTCACGACGTGCTGTCACCAAAAGTTACGGACTTCCAACTAGGGTTTGTGCCAACGTCCGCGCGCACCAGGTGATAGCGGACGAGCTCTAGCGGTTTCCCTAATCCCGTCCGACTTTCATGGGACCGTGACGCCGGGACCCCGACTTCTCTTCGTGCTCTATCCCGCGTTCGGCCACACGCTGCCGATGCTCCCGATGATCGAGCAGCTCGTACGGCGCGGCTGCCGGGTGACCGCGACGACGGGAACCGACTTCGCCGACCGCGTACGCGCGGCCGGCGCCGAGACCGTGACCTACACCTCGCACCTGACCACGTCCGCGCCGCCGGACTCCGTGCCGCCGGACGAGCTGGCCGAGAGGTCACTGCGGTACCTGGAGGAGATCCTCGCGATCGGGCCGGTGCTGGACCGGGCCGCCGACCCCGTCCCGGACGCCGTCGTGTTCGACACGACCCTGTGGGCACCGAGCCGGGTGCTGGCGGCGCGGCTGGGACGGCCCGCCGTACAGATCATCCCGACGTTCGCCTCGAACGAGCACTTCTCGGTGACCGAGAAGCTCGCCGAGCTGTCCACCCCGATGGACCTCTCCCATCCCGCGCTGATCCGATTCGGCGAGCGGATGGCCGAGCACGCGACGGACGCCGGTCTGCCCGCCGCCGAGATCGGCACGGTCTACTCCGGCGAGGGCGAGCTCAACGTCGTCACCCTCGCGCGGGAGTTCCAGGTCCACGGCGAGACCTTCGGCGACGACCACGTGTTCGTCGGCCCGTGCCTCGGCGAGGACCCCGGGCGGTGGGCTCCTCCGGAGGACGGCCGGCCGGTCGTCCTCATCTCGCTCGGCACCACGGTGAACGAGCGGCCCGACTTCTTCCGCCACTGTGTGGAGTCCTTCACCGGCTCCGGCCACCATGTCGTGCTCTCGCTCGGCGGCCGGGTCAAGCCCGACGAGCTCGGGCCGCTGCCGCCGGAGGTGGAGGCCCACGACTGGATCCCGCACGGGGACGTGCTGCGGCATGCCGCCGTGTTCGTCTGCCAGGGCGGGATGGGCAGTGTGCAGGAGGCGCTGCACCACGGTGTGCCGATGGTCGTCGTGCCCCACCACCCCGAACAGCGGGCCAACGCCGACCGCATCGCCGAACTCGGCCTGGGCCGCGTGCTGCACCGCCACACGGTGACCGGCGAGCTGGTGCGCGAGGCGGTCACCGCCGTCGACACCGACGCCGACGTACGCGCCCGCGTGCTGCGCATGCGCGACCACCTGCACGCCTCGGGCGGGGCGGACCGCGCCGCCGAGGCGATCGAGAACCACGCGACCCTGACCCGAACCTAGCCTGACCAGACCCAGGGAGACCTCATGGACAGGCAACCCCACGTGTTCTGCGCGCTCTACCCGGCGATGGGACACCTGCTGCCGACCCTGCCGGTCGTCGAGGAACTGGTGCGCTCCGGCTGCCGGGTGACGGCCACCATCACGCCGGACCTGGAGGACCGCGTACGCGCGCTCGGCGTGGACGAGGTCCTCACCTACGCCTCACCGCTGGACGCGCGGCTGCCGGACTACACCACGCGGGAGAAGCTCGCCGAGGCGATCACGGCGCTGCTGAAGGACGCGCTCAGCGCGTCGCCGGCGATCGACGCCGCGCTCGCCGGGAAGCCGGACATCGTGGTGCACGACGTCGCTCTCACGATCCCCGGACGGATACTGGCGGCCAAGTGGGGCCTGCCGAACGTGCGGATTCTGCCGATCTTCGCCTCCAACGAGCACTTCTCGATCGACGCGACGATCGGCGACCTCGCACCACCCGCCGAGCCGGGGGCACCGCCGCTGCCGGAGCAGATCCGCGCCAACGAGCTGATGATCGACTACGTCCACGGCCAGGGACTGACCGGAGAGCGGGCCGGGCTGGCGCTGTCGGGCGACGGCGAGCTGAGCGTCGTCTTCATGCCGCGGGAGTTCCAGATCGCCGGGGACACCTTCGGCGACGACCACCTCTTCGTCGGCCCCACCTTCGGCGAGGTCACCGGCGAGTGGAGTCCCCCGAGGGCGCCGGCCCGGTCGCCCTCATCTCGATGGGCACCTCCACCTTCTACTCCGCCGAGTTCTTCGCCGACTGCGCCCGCGCCTTCGACGGCTCGCCGTGGCATGTCGTGATCGCGCTCGGCGCCAAGGTCGACCCGGCGGACCTGGGCCCCCTGCCGCCCAACGTCGAGGTCCACCAGTGGATCCCGATCGGCGCGGTGCTGCGGCACGCGTCGGCCTACCTGTGCCAGGGCGGCATCAGCGGCGTGATGGAGGCGGTCTGCCACGACACGCCCATGGTGCTCATCCCCCACCACCCCGAGCAGATCACCAACGCCCGTCGCGTCGAGGAGTTCGGCGCCGGCCTCGTGCTCGACGAGGCCGGCCTGACCCCGAACATGATCAGAGAGGCGGTCGACCGGCTGCGCGCCGCCCCCGGCCTCGGCAAGCGCATCGCCGACCTGCGCGCGATGGGGGCCCGCGGCGGAGGCGCCGTCCGGGCCGCGGAGGCCATCCGCGCCCGTGCCCTGGAGGCGCGCGGCGCCCGGGAGGCGATCAGCGCGTCCATGTGAGCGCCCGGACGTCAGACGGACGAAGGCCACCCTGAGTCACCTCAGGGTGGCCTTCGTGGCGGCGCGGCCGCGTGTCTACCGGGCGGCGGCCAGCCTGGCCTCGACGACGTCGGCCGCGCGGGCGGCTCCGCCCGCGCCGTTGACGACGTCTCGCATCCAGGTCACCCGCTCACGTACCTTCTCGTCGCTCACCACGGCGAGCACCGCGTCGCGGATCTCGTCGGCCGAGACGTCCACGGACGACACCATCCGGCCGAGGCCCAGCTCCGCCGCGCGGCGGGCGTTCAGCCGGTGCTCGGTGACGTCCGGCGGCACGAGGACCAGCGGGACGCCGAAGGACAGCGCCTCCATCATCGTGCCCATGCCCGCGTGGTTGACGAACACCGACGCGTGCTGGAGCACCGCCGAGTGCGTGAGCCACTGGTGGGCCTCGACGTTCGGCGGGAGCTCGCCGAGCTCGGCGACCTCCACGCGGGAGCCCAGGGTGATGACGACCCGCCACGGCAGGTCCGCGAAGACCTCGGCGCAGCGGCGGAAGAACTCGGGATTGCGGTTGAAGGTGGTGCCGAGTGAGATCAGCACGACGGGCGAGTCGTCCGGGCGCCGCCAGGAGGTGGTGTCCTGTACGCGCGGCAGGCACGGGCCGACGAACGTGTGCCGCTCGTCGAACTCATGCGCGCTCAGCTGGAACTCCTCCGGCATGAACACGAGGTTCGCCTCGTCGCACGGGTACAGGAACTCCTCGGCGGAGACGCCGAGCCCGTGCTCCTCGATGAACGCGTCGACCTTCTTCAGGAAGTCCACGATCGCCGGGTGCTCGGCGGAGATAGTGCCCTCCAACTCTGCTGCCTGCACGTGCCCGAAGCTGAACCTGTCGTTGGAGGCGAACACCGGGAACAGCTGGATGGCCGGGCGGCCGTACTTGCGCGCCAGCGCGCGGCCGGTCGGGAACGTGCTCACGTCGTAGACGAACAGGTCGGGCATATCGGCGAGGCTCCGCTCGAAATGCCGCGTGGTGAGGATGTTCTCCTCGATGCACCGCAGCGGCTCGCGCGCGACGTAGTCGGCGGTGAACCGCTCCGGCTGAACCTTGCTCGCCATCTCGGACTCATAGGTCAGCGGTACCGCTCCCGTGGCCGCGACCGCGTCCGCGTGCTCTTCCGTGGTGGCGAAGGTGACCTTGTGCCCGCGCTCGATGAGCTCGCGCACCACCGCGAGCGTCGGCGTGACGTGCCCGTACGCCGGAAGCGGGTTGAAGAGGATGTGTCCGACCTTGGTCGGTTCAGCGGTCATCTCAAGCCTCATTCCAGTAGCCGACGAGGTCGGCGTACAACGGAGAGCTTTCCCGAAGCTCCTGGTGGGTGCCGACGTCCGGTGAACCCGCGTGCAGCAACATGACCCGGTCCGCGCGCATCGCCGAGCTCATCCGGTGCGCGATGACGATGATGGTGCGGCCCGTCTCCGCGAAGGCGGCCTCGACCTGGCGCTCGCGTTCGGGATGCAGATGGCAGGTGGCCTCGTCCAGCACGACCACGTCGGTGTCGGACGCGTACGCGCGGGCGAGGGTGATCAGCTGTTTCTGCCCCTCCGACAGCTCGTTCGGCGCGTGGATCCGGCCGTCGAGCCCACCGCGGCTCGCGATGAGTTCGGTCGCGCCGACGGCTTCGCAGGCGTCGTGCAGCTCGTCGTCGCCGACGCCGGGGTTGAGGTAGGCGAGGTTCTCCCGCACCGTGCCGGAGAACACGTACGCCTCCTGCGGCAGCAGGGTGATCCTGCGGTTCTGCGCGGTACGTCCGAGGTCGGTCACGTGCGCGCCGCCCAGCGTGATCGTGCCCTCCTGGGGACGGTCGAGCCCGGCCAGCAGGTTCGCCAGGGTGGACTTCCCGGCGCCGCTGGGACCGACCACGACGAACCGCTCCCCCGGCGTGATGTCGAGGTCGACGCCGTCGAGGACCTTCTCCGACGTCGCGCTGTAGGCGAACTCGACGCCGCGCAGGGCCAGCGCCCGTCCGGCCACGGTGACGTCCGTCGGCGCGCCGATGGCCGGCGGCATCCGCGTGTAGACCTTCACCCGGCCGAACAGCACGCCGATCTGCAGGCCGATGTCGCCGACCACGCGGACGATCGAGCGCAGCACCGGGTCGAGGCTGCCGATGAGATACGTCGCCGCGCCGAGCAGCTGCCCGGTCGTGAGGGTGTGCGAGCGGATGGCCAGCGGGGCGGTGATCAGCAGGACGCACAGCGGCAGCCGGCCGCCGAACGCGAGGATCGCGATGCGGCCCGACACCACCCGGCCGATCCGGTTGGTCGCGTCCGCGTGCCGGTCGACGTCCGCCGCGACGTCGCGGGTGGCCCGCTCGGTCGCGCCGACCGCGACGACGTCGCGCAGCCCGAGCAGCGTGGTGCCCGCGGTGGCCGACAGCCGTTCGTCGGCGATGAGGGACTCGCGGATGGCGCGCTGCCACTTGCGTGCGGTGAGGGCCAGCACCACGATCACCATCGAGCGAGCTGCCGATGGCCACCCAGGCCACCAGCGGGGCCAGCCAGAACAGCCCGATGATGACGAAGATCAGCGAAAAGATCGCGGTCTTCAGCACGGTGAGGATCTGCGAGAGCAGGATCCGCAGCACTTCGGTGTGCTTGGCCGCGGCCTCGACGGTGCGGCCGTCGACACGCTCGCCGGGTGTGATCCCCCTCCGGAGCGTGGCGCGTACGACGCGGTTGACCAGGTCGTAGCGCAGGTCCTCGGTGATGCGGGCGAGCGGGAGCACGGCCTGGCGCGCCCCGAAGCCCGCGATCATGATCACTACGGCGTAGATGCCCAGGAGCTGCGCGCCGACGGTGAAGTCGCCCTTCATGAAGCCCAGGTCGAGTGCGCCCGCGATGAGCACGCCGGAGAACAGGGTCGGCATGGCCTCCAGGATCGACCACAGCAGTAGCTGGACGAGGTCTCCGCGGTGCCTGCCGGCGGTCTCACCGATGATCCGCCAGTCGGTGTCCGACTCCAGCGCGGTGATGGTGCTGGCCATCGTCGTCTCAGCTCCTTGTCGCTTCGGCGGCGGCGGTGTCGAGGGCGCCGGCCTCTGGGTCGGCGACCGCGAAGACCGAGCGGTATCCGGGGTCGGCGAGGAGTTCGCGGTGCGACCCGATCCCGGCGACGGTCCCTTCGTGCAGCCAGACGACGTGGTCCGCGCGCGACGCGGTGGAGGCGCGGTGCGCGATGAGCAGCCGGGTCGAGCCCCTGGTGGCCTCGTGCAGGGCCGCGCTGATCGCCGCCTCGGTCGCGGTGTCCACGCTGGACAGCGCGTCGTCCATGACGAAGAGCCGCGCGGAGCGGCAGGCCGCCCGTGCCAGCCCGAGCCGCTGGACCTCGCCGCCGGACAGCTGGAGCCCTTCGAGCTTCGCGTCGGCCTGATCGGGAAGGCGGGACAGGAACTCCTCCGCGCTCGTCGAGCGCAGGGCGTCCCGCAGCCGCGCGTCGGTGACCGTGTCGTCGCCGTAGCGCAGGGCGTCGGCGATCGTCTCGCCGAGCAGGTGCGGCCGTTCGAAGGCGTACACGACGGCCTTGCGGAGATCCTCCTGGCGCAGCTCGCCGATGGGCACGCCGTCGAAGGTGACGGTGCCGCCATCCGGTTCGAGCATGCCGCCGGCCATCGCGGTGACCGTGGTCTTCCCGACGCCGGACTCCCCGACGATCGCGACGGTGCTGCCCGCCGGGACCTCGAAGCTGACGTCGTGCAGGATCTGCTGGTCGCCGACGCGGGAACCGACACCCTCGAACCTGAGTGCCCCGCGCCCCTCGGGCAGCGCACGCGTGCCGCCCGGGAGTCCGGGCTCTTCGAGGACCTCCTCGATCCGCTTCGCGGCGGCGCGGATCTGGCCGACCTCGCGCATGCTGCCGGCCTGCTGGAAGATCCCCATCGCGTACGTGAGGTAGGAGGACGCCGCGAGCAGCTCGCCCGGGCTGATCCGGTGCCGCACCAGCCCGTCACCGGCCACGATCAGCACCAGGATCTGCAGGAGGGGCGCGAAGATCGATACTTCCCAGGTCACCCGCCGTTGCCTCTGCCAGATCTGCATCGACAACTGGCGCAGCGTGCGCGCCGAGCTCATCACGCGATCGATCTCATGGTCGACGGTGCCGCTCGCGCGGATGGTGCGCAGGCCGCGGATGGCGTCCATCAGCCGGGTCGAGACGGCCGCCTGCTCGCCCGCCGCGTCGATGCACAGCGAGGTGATCCACTTGATGTGGCGCGTCATGATGAAGACGAGGAACGGGCCGAGGACCGAGAACACCACGCCGATCCGCCAGTCGATCACGTACAGCGCGACGATGCCGCCGATCGAGGTCAGCGTCGGGATGAGGATCTTGGTGACGACGTTGGCGGCGCGGGCGGTCTGGTCGGTCGAGGCGGTGAGCCGGTTGACCATGTCACCCTGGTTGAACCTGCGCTGGCCACGGAAGCCGATGGCGAACAGGTGCGTCAGCAGCCCGTGGCGCAGGAACCTCAGCGCGCGCACGCGGGCCGAGAAGTCGGCGATCTCGTTGAGGCTCTCCACTATGACGCCGGCCAGCAGCAGGCCGACCAGCAGCCAGACGAACGTGCTGCCGGAGCCGTCGTGGAGCACGCGGTTGACCGTGCCGCCGAGCAGCGCCGGGACGGCGATGGTCAACCCGGTGTCCGCGAGGCCGAGCAGCACCAGGCTGACCACCGAACCACGCCCGGCACGGAGGGCGGCCACAATGAGCGAGCCGCGCTGACGCACAATGATCACTTCCTTCTCAGGGGGGCAGGTCACCAGGTCAGCGGGAGCTCGTGCACGCCGTAGTGGTCCATGTCGTCCCGCATCCGCAGGTCCTCCCGCGGCACGTCGAGGCGCAGCCCGGGGAACCGGCCCAGCAGGGCCGGGTAGGCGACCCGCAGTGTCTCGCGGGCGAGGTACTGGCCGATGCACTTGTGCACGCCGTGCCCGAACGCCACGTGCCCGCGTACGTTGCGGGTCAGGTCGAGACGGTCGGAATCGGGGAACGCCCCGGCGTCGCGGTTGGCGGCGGGCAGCGCGACCACGACGGTCTCGCCTTCGCGCACGCGCCGGCCACCGACGGTGACGTCCTCCAGCGCACAGCGGCTGGCGCCGAACTGGGAGATCGTCAGGTACCTCAGGAGCTCCTCGACGGCGTTGTCGACGAGCTCCGGGTCGGCCAGCAGCAGGTCGCGCTGGTCCGGGTTCTCCAGGAGGGCGAGCGTGCCCAGGCCGATCATGTTCGACGTCGTGTCGGTGCCGCCGCCGAGCAGCGCCCAGGCGACGTTGCGCCGCTCGGTGGCGTCCAGTTCGCCGCGCGCGGCGAGCTTGCGCAGCACGCCGGTGGCACGGTCGCCGACGACGAGCTCGTCCAGCAGCTCGCCGACGATCCGCACCGACTCGATCAGCTCGTCCAGGGTGAGCTGGAGCTTCATCATGACGTCGAGGTTGTCCTGCAGCGGGGCACGGATGTCCTCGGGGACGCCGAGGAAGTCGAAGATCAGACGGGCCGGCAGCGGACGGGCGAAGTCGCGTACGAGCTCGGCGGGCGGGCCCTTCGCCTCCATGGCGTCCAGCAGCTCGCCGACGGCCGACTCGATCGCGGGCCGCAGGCCGGTGGCCATGTGCGGGCTGAAGAACGCTCCGATGATCCGGCGGTAGCGGGTGTGGTCCGGCGGGTCCATCTTGTTGAAGGCCCCGGGTTCGGCCGCGGGCGGCGTGTGGTCGCCGGGCGGCAGCTCGAACGGCGGCGGCAGCGGCGACGCGAGCAGCTCGGCGCGGTGGCTGAACCGCGAGTCCGACAGCACCGCCTTGGCCTCCGCGTGGCCGGTGACGAGCCAGCCCTCACCTCCGGACGGGAACCGGAGGCGGTGCACGGCGCCGTTGCCGGCCTCCTCGCGGTACCCGTCCGGCGGGTCGAAGGGGCACGTACGCCGCCGGGGCAGGTCGATCGCCTCGCCGGCGGCGGCACCCGCGAGGAGCCCGGCAGCGCGCACCGCGCCGCCGGCGTCCTCGATGTCCCTGCCCATGGCGCGCATCCGGTCCCGCATGCCCTGGTCGTCCGCGACCGCGAGCACCGCCTCCCGCAGCGCCTCGGCGGTCAGGCCGTCCGGGTCGACGCGGCGGCCGAGGCCCAGCTCGGTGAGGCGGTCGGCGTTGATCCGCTGCTCGGGCTGGTACGGCACGACCACGAGCGGGGTCGCGTGCCGGGCGGCGCGCATGATGCTGCCCATCCCGGCCTGGGAGACGAACACATCGGCGTGGCGCAGCACATCGCCGTACGGAACCCAGCGCCGTACCTCGAACTCGTCGGGCAGGGCGGCCGCGGTCTCGTCGTCGAGCGCGTCGCCGACCGCGAGCACCACGTGGTGGGAGAGCCCGGACAGCGCCTCGGCGCAGATCCGGAAGAACTCGGGCTGGTCGTTGACGACGGTTCCCAGCGACACGAACACGATCGGACGCCCGTCGCCGGGCGGGGTCCACTCCGGCTCACCGTCGTCCGGCGCGTGGCAGGGACCGACGAACGCGTGGTCCTCACCGAAGGTCTCCCCGTACGGCTGGAACGAGCGCGGCAGGAACACCAGGCTGCGCTCGCCCTTGTCCGTGGTGATCGCGTCGGTCTCGTCGGGGTCGAGGCCGTTGTCAGCGAGGAAGCGGGCCATCAGCTCCTTGAAGGTCACGATGGCCGGGTGGTCCTCGGCGAGCTGCGGGTGCCCGGCGCGCTCGACCTGGGCTTCCATCAGCGAGAACGAGTCGTTGGAGGCGAACACCGGCAGCATCTGGTAGGCCGGGACGCCCCACTTGCGGCTGAGGACACGGCCCGGGGCCCAGACGGTGGAGTCGTAGGCGATGACGTCGGGCCGGTCGGCCTCGAGCTGCCGCTCGATCACCGCGGTCGTTCCGATGATCTCGGAGCCGTACTGCAGGAACGCGCGGCCGAGCTCGTCATCGGCCCAGACGGCCGGCGGCTTGACCGTCGACATCAGCGAGGTGTCGTATCCGATCACGGACGCGCCCGTGCTCGCCGCGGCCGGTGTGACGGCCTCGGTCACCGCGTACGTCACGCGATGACCCCGGGCGATCAGTTCTCTTGCCACGGCGAGGGTCGGCGTCGACGTGCCCCGGCGACGGATACGGCAGGAACAGGATGTGTCGTCTTGGATCGGGATGACTACGCACGTTATGTATCGTCACCTCGATCCGGGCACATGTCGCCGGTCGAGTGCGAGGTCTAGCAAATCCCTCACAAGGTCGATCGGGCCCCATTAACCCTTTTTGGGCGCACGAAAGCGGCGCCCGGCGCAGCTACTGGGGGTTGTGCGCCGGACGCCGGTCCTCGGACGGGAGGAGGGCCTCCCGTCTAGCCTGGGACCTGCTCTCTCATGAGTCCCGCCTCGTCATGGTCAGGTAGGCGCCGCCGAGGAAGGCGATCACCCACGCGCCCAGGATCCAGCCGGCGATCTGCGGGTCGACGTAGGTCGACGAGCTCAGGTCCTTGTGGGTGTTGGTCATGTTGGCCGCGGCCGATGCCGGCAGGTAGGCCATGATGTGCTTCAGCACCCACACCGGCATCAGCTGGCCGACGAGCAGCGGCGCGAAGATGAGGCCGATGCCCGTCGCGATCGCGCCGGCGGCGCTGCGCAGCATGAGGCCGAGCGCGAGCGCGATCAGCGACCACGCGGCCATCTCGGTGCCCCAGTTGACGAGGCTGCCCGGCACGCCGGGGCTGCCGATGCCGATCGACATCGACGGGTCGGCGTTGTGGATGATCAGCTGTCCGCCCAGGAAGGCGACGGTCGCGAAGACCGCGCCCGACAGGTAGGCGGGCAACGCGACCACGATCGCCTTGGCGAGCAGGACGCGCATGCGGTTCGGGGTGACCGTCAGCGTCATCCGGATCATCCCGCTGGAGAACTCCGACGCCGCGGCGAGCGCACCGAAGACGACGTAGAGGATGACGCTCAGGTCGATGCCGACACGCGTGGCGCCGGCCGCGTCGTAGTTCGCGCGGTCCGCCGCCGACATCGAGTGGAAACTGGTCGTGCTGGCGAACGTGAACAGCATCGACATGCCGATGCCGATGACCGCGGCGAGCGCCAGCAGCATCCACGTCGACCGCACCGACTTCAGCTTGGTCCACTCGGACCGCCGCGTGTCGTGCAGGCCGGGCTTCGGCACGGCCGGAGCCGTGGTCACGGGCGGGGCACTCATGATGTCTCACTCCCTTCCCCGACCGCCGCCTTCGAGGTCCCGGCGACGGCCTTCATGGTCTCGGCCAGCTCTTCGGGGGCAGGTTCGCCCCCCTGGCGCGGTACTGCACGCTGTCGTGCGTGAGGTCCATGAACGCGGCCTCCAGGCTGGCCCGGCGCGGCGTCAGCTCGTGCAGCCCGATCCGCTCCTCCAGCGCGATGTCGCCGACGCGTGCGGCGTCCATCTCGGCCACGATCAGCACACCGTTGTCCTCGGCGGTCACCGTGGCACCGGCGCGCTTCAACGCCTCGGCCAGATCGGTGGCCTTGGGTGAGACCACACGTACGTGGCTGCGCGCGCTGTGCTGCGTCAGCTCACTGATCGGCATGTCGGCCATGAGCTTGCCCTGGCCGATGACGATGACGTGCTCGGCGGTCTCCTCCATCTCGTTCATCAGATGGCTGGAGACGAACACCGTGCGGCCCTCGGCCGCGAGGTCCTTCACGAGCGTGCGAACCCAGAGGATGCCGTCCGGGTCGAGCCCGTTCAGGGGCTCGTCGAACAGCAGCGTCGGCGGGTCGCCCAGGAGCGCGGTCGCGATGCCGAGCCGCTGGTACATGCCCAGCGAGAACCCGGAGACGCGCCGGTCGGCGACCTCACTGAGCCCCACGTCGTCCAGGAGCTCCTTGACGCGTTTCTTGCCGATCCCGGCCGCCTGCGCCACCCACAACAGGTGGTTGTAGGCCGAACGGCCGCCCTGGATCGCCCTGGCGTCAGTAGCGCGCCCACCTCGTGGATCGGGGCCGCTAGTTCGCGGTAGTTCTTCCCATCGACGGTGACGGTTCCGTCGCTCGGGACGTCCAGACCAAGGATCATGCGCATGGTCGTGGACTTGCCCGCACCGTTGGGCCCGAGGAAGCCCGTGATGACACCCGGCTTGACGGTGAACGTCAGGTCGTCGACGGCTGTCGTCTGGCCGTATCGTTTCGAAAGGCCACGTGCCTCGATCATTGGTTTCCACTTCCCTAAGCCGCTGGCGGCTCTCCTTACCCTTCAAGCCAACCGTGCTGGAACGCGTGCAGCTAGGAGCGAAGGTGGTCGGTTTCGTCAACCAAAGTTGGTCGATCACGCCGACACCACCGCCATACCGCACGGTTCGCCGAAAAGCCTGGATCACACGACCCGATATACCCAGCGTTCGACAAGTTCTCTGGTCGAATTCCTCGTTTTGTCCTGGCCCGGGGCCTCTGGGCTTGTCATGGTCCGGGGAACGCGGCGACCATGGCGACATGCCGAAACGATCTCGCCCGCTCCACTATCTGGTGGCTCCCACGGGCGCGCCGAATTACGGGGACGAGCTCATCGCGGCCACCTGGCTCCGGCACCTGGCCGAGATCGCGCCGGACGCGGACGTCGTTCTCGACTGCCTCAACCCGATCGGGATCACCGAGGCCGTCCAGCGGGCGAACGAGCGGCTGCACCCGACGACGGCACTGTGGCAGCTGTGCTTCCGGCATTGGGAACAGGGCGCCGAGGCGGCCGTATCGGTGGACGGCGTCGTCCGCGACCCCGGCTCCGCCACCGTCGACATCGAGGACCTGCTCGAAAGCCTGGAGCTGCTCCGCGAGGCCGACACGGTTCACATCCTCGGCGGCGGGTTCCTCAACGGCATCTGGCCCGGCTTCCTCGGCCTCCTCGGCGGGGTCGCCGCGGCCGCGGAGGTGTCCGGCGGCACGGCCGCGATGACGGGCCAGGGCATGTGCCCGCAGGTCGGCGGCGTCGACGACCTGTACGCCGAGTTCCTCGCGCGCTTCGACGTGGTCGACGTCCGCGACACCCCGTCGGCCGCCTTCGTGGGCGACGCCGCGATCTGCTCCGGCGACGACGCCTTCCTCGCCCCCGAAGCGGACACGAACCCGCGGGACGCACCGGAGATGATGGTCTCCGTCCAGTCGCAGCTGTCCGGGCTGCCGACACATGCCGTGGTCGAGCTCGTCGCCGAGACGGCCGCCGCGTGGGACATCTCCGACATCGGGCTGCTCGAGTGCATCCCCGACGAGGACCGCGATCTGCTGGCCATGGTCGAGAAGGAGATCCCCGGCATTCGGCGCTACCCCGTGCACGAGGTGCTGGAACACGGACTCCCGGTCGCTCCTGGGCAGGTCTGGCTGTCCACCCGCTTCCACCCGCACCTGGTGGCCGCCGCGGGCGGCGCCTCGGGCGTCGCCGTGAACATCAACGGTGACTACTACGGGACGAAGCATCGTTCACTGATCGAGCGCGGCTCCGGCTGGACACTGCTCGAAAAGCCGACCGTCGCGCCGCGCCCCTCGGGCGGCGGCTTCGGCGCCGCCCGGATCGCCGAGCTACGCGCCGGCAAGCGCGCCGTCGCCGACCGCATCTACCACTGAGAGCCTGTGGGATCCGCGCATGAGCGCAGCCGAGAAGGACGCCCGGCACCGGCCACGCACGGCCGGCCGCCGGGCCGGCCGTGGTCCCGGCGGTCCGGACCCCGACGCCCCTTCTGACCGTACGGAGCAGGGGCGCGCGGTCGCGTCCGGCCGGGAGCGCGCCGGGAGCGAACGCGCCGCCCGGCCCGTCCGGTCAGGTGGTGACACCGGCCAGGACCGTGCCGGCCGCGACGGTCCAGCGCTCTTCCCACGCGCCGATCGCGGGCGGGCCCCCGCGGCGGGCCAGTGCCTCGACGGCGGCGTGCCCGAGGACGGAGTACGGCGGGCGGAACGCCGGGCGAGGGAAGTTCTCGGTCGTGGTGGGGTCCACCATCTCGGGGTCCCGGCCGATCGCGCCCACGATCGCGCGGGCGAAGTCGCACCACGACGCGGCCCCGGCAGCGGTGCCGTGGTAGATGCCCGCCGGCGCGTCCGCGACGGCGAGGCCGATGACGAGGTCGGCGAGATCACGTGTCCACGTGGGCTGCCCGACCTGGTCGGCGACCACGGTGAGCCGGTCGCGCTCGGCGGCCAGGCGCGCGATCGCCTTCGGGAAGCAGCCTCCGGCGGCTCCGTAGAGCCACGCCGTCCGCACGATCAGATGATCGGCGCAGCCGGCGCGCACGGCCCACTCCCCGGCCGCCTTGGTCCGTCCGTACGCGGCGCGCGGTGCCAGCGGCGCGTCCTCGGGATACGGCACGTCCGCCGCTCCGTCGAAGACATAGTCGGTCGAGATGTGCACGATCCGTGCCTCGCGCGCGGCGCACGCGAGGGCGAGGTTGGCCGCGCCGGTCGCGTTTATCTCGAACGCCTCGGCCTCAGCGGTCTCCGCGTCGTCCACGGCCGTCCACGCCGCCGCGTTCACGACGACATCGTGTCCGGCGACCACGGATACACATGCCGCGAGATCGGTGATGTCCAGCCGGTCGCGCGGTGCCGCCGTAACGGACTCCCCGCATTGTCGGAGCCGATCGACCAGATCGGTTCCAAGCATTCCACTCGCTCCAGTCACCAACCATTTCATGGCCGTAGCATTCCAGTCCGGCTAGAGATTGTCGAGACCTGTAAATGAACGTACGAGAAGTCGGCATTCCCGGCGCCTTCGTCATCACGCCCGAAACGCACGCCGACGAACGCGGAATTTTCTTTGAGTTGTTCAAGACCACGACGATCGAGAAGATCGTCGGGTCACGGTTCGACGCGGCGCAGGTCAACTGCTCCATCTCCCAGGCAGGCGCGCTGCGGGGAATCCATTTTTCGGACGTTCCCCCTGGACAGGCGAAGTTCGTCACGTGTATCAGCGGCGCCATCTTCGACGTCGTCATCGACGTGCGTCTCGGGTCGCCGACGTTCGGCCAATGGGAGTCGGTCGTCCTGGACGACGTGTCCCGGCAGTGCGTTTATCTCGCCGAAGGCCTCGGGCACGCCTTCATGGCCCTGCGGGACAATACCGCCGTCACTTATCTCTGCTCGACCGAATACGACCCGGGCCACGAGCACACCGTCGACCCTTATGACCCACAGCTTTCCGTCACCTGGCCGGGCGGCAACAAGCATCGCCTTTCGACCAGAGATCTGACGGCTCCGACCCTTTCCGAGGCGGAGCAGAAGGGCATTCTTCCGGTCTTCGAATTCGATCGGGCGCGCTCTCTCTGATTCTTCGGCGAGAGTTCACGCCGCGGTCGTTCACACCGCCGGCGAGACCGCCTTCCGCCGCCCGCCCGCGTCCCTACGGGGCGGGCCGGCCAGCAGGACCGCCGGCGCGCCGCCCGGCGTCGTACGACGCGGGCGCGCCGATGCACCGATGTCCGCTGCTCAGCAGCGTTTCGTGTCCATATCTGGCATTTTTTACAGACCCTTCGTGAAGCGCAATGCCAGCCTGGACAAATGCACACGTACTGGCCAGGATGTGGCACCCCTAGATCTCGATCGAAGGTGCGCGTCATGAGTCCCAGTCCACCCGGCGTCCGTACCCGAGTCCTTCTTGCGGGCACCATGGTCCTCGCCGTGTTCGCGCCGCTCACGGCCGCGTCGGCGAGAACGACGCCGAGCGTCGAGCTCCCTCGCGTCAGCCCCGCGCCGCAGTCGATGCGGCCGACCGGCACCGACACGGTGCTCTCCGGCACCGCCGCCGTCGTCACCGGCCCGGGCAGCGACGCCGCCGCGACCGCCACCGTCACGGCCTCCCTGCGGGCCACCGGGGCGAAGGTACAGACGGTCAAGAGCCTGTCCGCCGTCCCGGCGAGCGCGCGCCTCACCGTCTTCGTCGGCGGTCTGAAGGAGAACTCCGGGAGCGGAGACGCGCTGAGGCGGCTGAAGACCACCGGCACCTCCGGGCTGCCGAAGGACGGCTACGTGGTGGCGAGCGGGCCGGACGGGCACCGCTTCGACGTGGTCCTCGCGGGCGCCGACCCGGCCGGCACCTTCTACGCCGCACAGACCTTCCGCCAGCTCGTGCACAAGGTGAACGGGAAGTGGCACGTTCCAGGCGTGGTCGTACGTGACGAGCCCGGGCTGGCCAAGCGCGGGATGATCGAGGGGTTCTACGGCGCGCCGTGGACCACCGCCGCCCGCACGGCGATGATGCAGTTCGCCGGGCAGAACAAGATGAACTCCTACGTCTACGCGCCCAAGCTCGACCCGTACCACCGCGAGAAGTGGCGTGAGCCGTACCCCGCCGACCAGCTCAAGCAGCTCGGCACGGTGGTGAAGGCCGCGCAGGCCAACCACGTCGACTTCACCTTCGCCGTCTCCCCCGGGCTGAGCATCTGCTTCTCCGACGCCAAGGACTTCGCCGCGCTGGAGAAGAAGACCCAGGCCATGTACGACCTGGGCGTACGGTCGTTCGCGATCTTCTTCGACGACATCACGCCGACGCTCGGCTGCGACTCGGACAAGGCCAAGTTCGGCTCCGACGCCTCGCCGTCGGCCGCCGCGCAGGCCTACCTGCTGAACGAGTTCCGCGACAAGTTCGTCGCGACGCACCCGGGCACCGAGCCGCTGGGCACCGTGCCGACGGAGTACAACGGCCTGAAATCCTCGCCGTACAAGACGCGCTTCGCCGCGCTGGTCGACCCCGACGTGCAGATGTACTGGACGGGCACGGACGTCGTGTCCGCCACGATCAGCGACGCCGACATCGCGAACGCCAAGGCGCTGTTCAAGCACCCGATCCAGATCTGGGACAACTACCCGGTCAACGACTTCGAGTCCTGGCGGCTGTTCCTCGGCCCGGTGTCCGGGCGCGGGCAGAAGCCGGCCGACGACGGCGCCGTCGGCTACGTCGCCAACCCGACGATCCAGCCCTCGCCGTCGCGGCTCCCCCTGACCACCAACGCCGACATGGCCTGGAACCCGGCCGGCTACGACCCGAAGGCCTCGTGGGACGCCGCGCTCAACGCCGTCGGCGGATCAGCCAGTGACGCGCTGCGGACGTTCGCCGACAACAACCTGTCCTCCGGCCTGACGAAGACCGAGTCGCCCGACCTCGCACCCGGGATCACGGCGTTCGAGAAGGAGTTCGCCGGCGGCGCTCCGTCGTCGTCCGCGACCCTCGCCGCCGCGTTCGACAAGGTCGCCGCGGCGACGCCGACGATCCAGCACAAGCTGCCCGCGGGCTTCTCCGCCCAGGCCGCGTCGTGGCTGATGAAGTCCCAGTTCTACGGCACCGGCGGCGCCGCGGCCGTACGGTCGCTGACCGCGCAGAAGAAGAACGACGACACGACCGCCTGGAAGCAGCGGGTGGCCCTCGACACGTCCGTCAAGGCGGCACTGAAGCTTCCCGTGGTCGTCGGTGACAAGGTCATCGAGCCGTTCCTGACCTGGTCGCAGCAGCAGAGCGACCGGGTGTCGCTCGCGTCGCCCGCGCCGGGCGGCGTGCTGGAGCCGGGCAGCGACGTCACGCTGACCCCGGCGGTGAAGAGCGGCAGCGTCGCGATCAAGTCCGTGCGCTTCTACGCGGGCGCCAAGCTCATCGGCACCGCCACCAAGGCACCGTGGAAGGTGGTGTGGCACAACGCGCCGCGCCGGGTCGCGCAGATCACCGTGAAGGCCACCGACGCCACCGGGGCGACCGTCCCGTCGGCCCCGGTGAACCTGACGATCGGCAAGCCCGACGCCGCACTGCTCGTGACCAACGCGGCGGCGCCCACGCCGGGTGAGCAGGCCATCGGCCAGCGGCTGAACTACCTCGGCCTCGCGGTCACCACCAAGACGGCCGCCGACGTCACCGCCGCCGACACGAGCGGTGACGCCCTGGTCGACATCTCCCCGGACGTGGTCGCGACCGACCTGAAGGACAAGCTCACCGGCGTCAAGGTGCCCATGGTCGTGGCGAAGTCCGACGTGTACCCGGCCCTGGGCATGGCGAAGGCGGGAGCATTCGTGTTCGCGGGCAAGCAGGCCGACTTCAAGTCCTCGCCCTTGTCGGCGGGCCTGACGGGCACGGTCGACGTCTACCAGCTGCCCGGCATGCAGTTCTGGGGTGCCGGGGTCGCACCGAGCGCGATCGTCGGCGCGACGGTTCCCGCCACGTCCGACGCCCTGGTGCTGCTGTTCGGGTACGAGAAGGGCGCGACCATGACGTCGGGGGCCGCACCGGCCCGCCGGGTCGGCATCTACCTCGGCGACACCGCGTTCCTGTCCGACGAGGTGAAGCCCGCGTCCCTGAAGGTCTTCGACGCGTCGGTCGATTGGGCACTGTCCCACTGATCCCATAGCCGGAACGCGTCGGGGGCGGAGCTTCGTGCTCCGCCCCCGACGCGCGTAAAGCGCCCAAGAGATGACACTGCGCGTCCGAGCTTGCTTAACTATGGGCGGTCTTGTCATAGTCGCCGCCTCTCAGGTGGGCAGCGAGATCGTCAGCGGAGGTGGCAATGCGGGCCGGACCGGTGTTCGCCTTGACTTGGCTGCTCATCGGAGGCGTCGCCGCAGGTCAACGCCACTATTACGCCCACTATGACGCCAGCTGCGGCCGTTCCGCCACGATCGGCATCACGATCATCTCCGGCCCGCTGAACTACATAGGCCTCAACCCCAGCGCCTCCTGCCGCACCCCCCAGCCCAGCAAGTGAGGCAGGTGCGGCCTAGGGCCTGTCTGAA